>NZ_JAGTXM010000016.1 GCF_018252635.1 Citrobacter amalonaticus | reverse complement strand
GTCAGGGAGAACTCATCTCGGGGCAAGTTTCGTGCTTAGATGCTTTCAGCACTTATCTCTTCCGCATTTAGCTACCGGGCAGTGCCATTGGCATGACAACCCGAACACCAGTGATGCGTCCACTCCGGTCCTCTCGTACTAGGAGCAGCCCCCCTCAATTCTCCAGCGCCCACGGCAGATAGGGACCGAACTGTCTCACGACGTTCTAAACCCAGCTCGCGTACCACTTTAAATGGCGAACAGCCATACCCTTGGGACCTACTTCAGCCCCAGGATGTGATGAGCCGACATCGAGGTGCCAAACACCGCCGTCGATATGAACTCTTGGGCGGTATCAGCCTGTTATCCCCGGAGTACCTTTTATCCGTTGAGCGATGGCCCTTCCATTCAGAACCACCGGATCACTAAGACCTGCTTTCGCACCTGCTCGCGCCGTCACGCTCGCAGTCAAGCTAGCTTATGCCTTTGCACTAACCTCCTGATGTCCGACCAGGATTAGCTAACCTTCGTGCTCCTCCGTTACTCTTTAGGAGGAGACCGCCCCAGTCAAACTACCCACCAGACACTGTCCGCAACCCGGATTACGGGCCTACGTTAGAACACCAGCCATTAAAGGGTGGTATTTCAAGGAYGGCTCCACACGAACTGGCGTCCGCGCTTCAAAGCCTCCCACCTATCCTACACATCAAGGACCAGTGTTCAGTGTCAAGCTATAGTAAAGGTTCACGGGGTCTTTCCGTCTTGCCGCGGGTACACTGCATCTTCACAGCGAGTTCAATTTCACTGAGTCTCGGGTGGAGACAGCCTGGCCATCATTACGCCATTCGTGCAGGTCGGAACTTACCCGACAAGGAATTTCGCTACCTTAGGACCGTTATAGTTACGGCCGCCGTTTACCGGGGCTTCGATCAAGAGCTTCTCCTTACGGATAACCCCATCAATTAACCTTCCGGCACCGGGCAGGCGTCACACCGTATACGTCCACTTTCGTGTTTGCACAGTGCTGTGTTTTTAATAAACAGTTGCAGCCAGCTGGTATCTTCGACTGATTTCAGCTCCACGAGTAAATCGCTTCACCTACCTATCAGCGTGCCTTCTCCCGAAGTTACGGCACCATTTTGCCTAGTTCCTTCACCCGAGTTCTCTCAAGCGCCTTGGTATTCTCTACCTGACCACCTGTGTCGGTTTGGGGTACGATTTGATGTTACCTGATGCTTAGAGGCTTTTCCTGGAAGCAGGGCATTTGTTRCTTCAGCACCGTAGTGCCTCGTCATCACGCCTCAGTGTTAAAGTGAACCGGATTTACCTGGAACACACACCTACACGCTTAAACCGGGACAACCGTCGCCCGGCCAACATAGCCTTCTCCGTCCCCCCTTCGCAGTAACACCAAGTACAGGAATATTAACCTGTTTCCCATCGACTACGCCTTTCGGCCTCGCCTTAGGGGTCGACTCACCCTGCCCCGATTAACGTTGGACAGGAACCCTTGGTCTTCCGGCGAGCGGGCTTTTCACCCGCTTTATCGTTACTTATGTCAGCATTCGCACTTCTGATACCTCCAGCATACCTCACGATACACCTTCACAGGCTTACAGAACGCTCCCCTACCCAAC
>NZ_JAGTXM010000015.1 GCF_018252635.1 Citrobacter amalonaticus | reverse complement strand
CAAAGGCAGGTTCTTTAAGGTAAGGAGGTGATCCAACCGCAGGTTCCCCTACGGTTACCTTGTTACGACTTCACCCCAGTCATGAATCACAAAGTGGTAAGCGCCCTCCCGAAGGTTAAGCTACCTACTTCTTTTGCAACCCACTCCCATGGTGTGACGGGCGGTGTGTACAAGGCCCGGGAACGTATTCACCGTGGCATTCTGATCCACGATTACTAGCGATTCCGACTTCATGGAGTCGAGTTGCAGACTCCAATCCGGACTACGACATACTTTATGAGGTCCGCTTGCTCTCGCGAGGTCGCTTCTCTTTGTATATGCCATTGTAGCACGTGTGTAGCCCTGGTCGTAAGGGCCATGATGACTTGACGTCATCCCCACCTTCCTCCAGTTTATCACTGGCAGTCTCCTTTGAGTTCCCGRCCGRAYCGCTGGCAACAAAGGATAAGGGTTGCGCTCGTTGCGGGACTTAACCCAACATTTCACAACACGAGCTGACGACAGCCATGCAGCACCTGTCTCACAGTTCCCGAAGGCACCTTCGCATCTCTGCAAAGTTCTGTGGATGTCAAGACCAGGTAAGGTTCTTCGCGTTGCATCGAATTAAACCACATGCTCCACCGCTTGTGCGGGCCCCCGTCAATTCATTTGAGTTTTAACCTTGCGGCCGTACTCCCCAGGCGGTCTATTTAACGCGTTAGCTCCGGAAGCCACRCCTCAAGGGCACAACCTCCAAATAGACATCGTTTACGGCGTGGACTACCAGGGTATCTAATCCTGTTTGCTCCCCACGCTTTCGCACCTGAGCGTCAGTCTTCGTCCAGGGGGCCGCCTTCGCCACCGGTATTCCTCCAGATCTCTACGCATTTCACCGCTACACCTGGAATTCTACCCCCCTCTACGAGACTCAAGCCTGCCAGTTTCGAATGCAGTTCCCAGGTTGAGCCCGGGGATTTCACATCCGACTTGACAGACCGCCTGCGTGCGCTTTACGCCCAGTAATTCCGATTAACGCTTGCACCCTCCGTATTACCGCGGCTGCTGGCACGGAGTTAGCCGGTGCTTCTTCTGCGGGTAACGTCAATTGCTGCGGTTATTAACCACAACACCTTCCTCCCCGCTGAAAGTACTTTACAACCCGAAGGCCTTCTTCATACACGCGGCATGGCTGCATCAGGCTTGCGCCCATTGTGCAATATTCCCCACTGCTGCCTCCCGTAGGAGTCTGGACCGTGTCTCAGTTCCAGTGTGGCTGGTCATCCTCTCAGACCAGCTAGGGATCGTCGCCTTGGTGAGCCGTTACCTCACCAACAAGCTAATCCCATCTGGGCACATCCGATGGCAAGAGGCCCGAAGGTCCCCCTCTTTGGTCTTGCGACGTTATGCGGTATTAGCTACCGTTTCCAGTAGTTATCCCCCTCCATCGGGCAGTTTCCCAGACATTACTCACCCGTCCGCCACTCGTCAGCGAAGCAGCAAGCTGCTTCCTGTTACCGTTCGACTTGCATGTGTTAGGCCTGCCGCCAGCGTTCAATCTGAGCCATGATCAAACTCTTCAATTTAAAAGTTTGATGCTCTTAGAATTAAACTTCGTAATGAATTACGTGTTCACTCTTTGAGACTTGGTATTCATTTTTCGTCTTGCGACGTTAAGAATCCATGTCACTTTGAGTGCCCACACAGATTGTCTGATAAATTGTTAAAGAGCAGT
>NZ_JAGTXM010000014.1 GCF_018252635.1 Citrobacter amalonaticus | reverse complement strand
CATCCAGGTCACCTGGACTTTAGGTTGCAGCCAGTAGCTGTCCCGACCGTTGCTGCTCTCTGTGAGACGGAAGGTGTAACCGGCTTCCAGCGAGGCGGTGATACCGTCCGAGTCATACTTTTCAGACGCCAGTCCCTGGCCGGACACGGTGTTGTCAAACCAGTTGTAGAGCATCCAGCCATCGACATAAGCGCCGGTTTTATCGGCGTCGTTGGCATACCAGGTGCCGTACAGACCGGCGCTGTAGCCGCTGATCTCCCCGCGTGATGTGTAGCCGGTCAGGCTGGAGTGGCTGCGGCTCTTGCTGTTGGCGTAACCGGCCATCAGGCCCAGGTGCCAGCGATCCAGGCCGTCGGTGCTCCATTGCGCGATATCACCGCCCAGTTGCATCACATAGCGGTTGCTCTGGGTGCTGATTTGCCCGGAACCGTCCCTGAAGCGGTTATGTCCGCCTATGTGGCGCATCCACAGGCTGGTGACCTTCTGCTCGCCGGTTAACGCGTCGGTGTACTGGGTTTCACCCAGACGATCGTGAAGACGGGTGTTGAACAGCGTGTTGGCGGCAAGGATGTTCGCCAGATAGCTGCCGGATTCCGGGCGATAGGTTTTCTCTCCTTCCGGCTGTGGCGTTGGGTCAGGTGTAGGGCCGGGATCAGGAATAGGATCCGGCACTGGATCTGTAATAAAGGTGTTCGTCAGATACCAGTTGCTGCCTTTTTTCACCACATCATAGTCATAAGCCCCCGCGACAATACGTCCGGCTTTGGCAAAAGTACCCGCAGAATCGCCGTACACTTCGACAATCTCAATACCGTTCACCGTTTGCGCGCCCGTACCGCCGATATTATTCACCGCAACCAGTGTATTACCGGACGTGTCGCCTTCAACAATCAGTTTATCTGTTGGAGAATCATCGCCGCCTAAGGAGGTGTTAATATTCAGGGTCCCGCCACCGTAGAAATTGCCTTCGACGGTCAGCGTTTTAAATATGCCGTTACTTTCAGGCGGCAGGTAATTCACGATCCCACCCTCGAGGGTAATATCGGTAACGTGAGAACTGCCTGTCATATTCCACACCGCCCCCCTGGAGAGATCCAGATTGACGATACCGTTGCTGGTGGAACTTGAGGTGGCGGTATAGCTGGTGGCGGTAAGGTATGAATTCGCATTATTCAGGACCATACTGATGCCGCCGTCGTTAATTGCGCCAATATCTCCCGACACCTGCACGGTACCGGTTTCTGACGAGTTAACGTCAATCTGGCTATTCGCCCCATAAGAAATCAGCGACCATGTGGCATCATGCTTATCATTCAGGAACAGCCCTTTTTTCACCTCCACTTTACCGCCTGCACCGGCTTCAATCCCGGCGACATAGCTGGCATCGCTATCGGCCAGTGAAATGGCTAAATCATCATTGAATGTTGCTTTCGTCGTTCCGCTACCACCATCCCAAGCATATATTGCGCGCGTGGTATCAACGCCATTTTGCATCGTAATGAGAGTCTTTCCATTCAGTTCCGCCTCGCTTTTCCACAGGTACAAGCCGGTGTTGTAATAACCACCGTTACTGCTGAGCGATAAATTCCCATGAGCGACCAGTTTTGACCGATCGGTTAAAGAGACTGTTCGCAGCCAGTATGGGTCGATCCACCCCTCATACGGGTGTTGATAGCCCGGACGTGTGCCTAAGTACGTCAGGTTTTCCCCAACAATAATTGCATTGCTGTTGAAGGTAATATCCGTCGCCATCACGTCAATCGCCCGTCCGCCGCCAATTTCACCGAAGATATTATTTTCATCCCCGCGAGCCAGCGCTTCGATTTGGGTAAGCCCGGTGAATTCAACGCTGTTTCTGACGCCGTAAGTTGACGAGGACATCGCTGACAGAATCCCCTGACTGCCTTTGAGGGTGATGTAGTCGGCCTCAAATTTGGCAGTGTTATCCACATCATAGACCGTTGGGTTAGCGGTCGAACCGGCTCTGGCAGCAAACATTAATGCCAGTTCATTGGCATCGATGGCGATTCGGTCGGCTTTGACATCCACATTACTGCCGGCCGAAAGAACCATACCCACCCGGCGATCAATCGAGTTATCCCCCGGATCGCCGTCAACATTAATAACAAACTCCCCGCCATCAAAAGAGAGATCGCCGTTATACAAACCTATTCCCCAGCGATGGGTGTTTATATTTCCTGCTTGTGGCATCAGTACTGTTAAATTGACTTTATTATCACCGTCACTTTTAAAATCGAATTTCCCGCCCGGTCCGGCAAATAATCCGTAGATATCGGTCGAGCTATTGGTCACTTCGTTGCTGACCACAATATTCCCACCAGTGAAGGTCATTGCGCCGCTGAGCGTACCGCGTTTATAGGCGTATAATGTTGCGCGTTCATCCGCCGCATTATTATTAAAACCTTTTAGCGTGAAAGTGTTACCGTTGCTGATATTAATATTTACCGCGCCGTTGGTCGTGTTGATGAATGCATGTTGATTGTTGGTAATACCGGTGTAACCGCTGGCGTCGAAGGTCACATTGCCCAGACTGACGGTGTGGGTTCCGCTGCTAATTGTCGTAATTGAACTGGTGAAGGTCTTATCTTCCAGTTCGGCCGAGAATACAAACGGTGAGGCGAGAAACGAACCGCCCACCACGACAGGTACAAGACATTTCCATTTTATATTTGTCATTTATAACTCTCCATGAAATTAACGACTTTTTTATTTGTAATAAAGGAAATAAATGTCCAGCCTTCGCAGGACATTTATTTGTCTGGGCTATCAGAAGCTATATTTGATGCCTAACATTCCCTGAGTATCGCTGTAGCCGTTGTCACCGATCTGTTGGGCAACGTTGCCCCACAGTTGCAGACGGTCGGTAATCTTCCCTTCAACGCCTGCTTTCAGTTCGCCGACGTTACGTGCGCCTTTGACCTCATTGCTGATGTCATCCATCTTCACGCTGTAGCTGCTGGTGTTGTAGATCCAGTTGGCTTCGATGAACGGCTGGAAGGTGCGGTCTTTACCGTCATCCATGGCGTGATGGCCCTGGAGAT
>NZ_JAGTXM010000013.1 GCF_018252635.1 Citrobacter amalonaticus | reverse complement strand
CGAGTGCGGTCTGATAACAGAATTTGCCTGGCGGCCGTAGCGCGGTGGTCCCACCTGACCCCATGCCGAACTCAGAAGTGAAACGCCGTAGCGCCGATGGTAGTGTGGGGTCTCCCCATGTGAGAGTAGGGAACTGCCAGGCATCAAATAAAGCGAAAGGCCCAGTCGGAAGACTGGGCCTTTTTGCGTTATATGAAAAACCGGCGGATACTTTTATCGGATAACGTCCTCCCGCCATAATACAAGCCATACTGCGGCAGATGCGGTAAACTAACCGCGATTTTGCATCAGGAAAGCGTCTATGAATCACTCCCTTAAATCCTGGAATACCTTTGGCATCGATCAAAATGCTAATGAGATTGTTTGCGCCGAAAATGAACAACAGCTACTGAATGCCTGGCAATCCGCCAATGTGTTGCATCAGCCGGTACTGATACTGGGTGAAGGGAGTAACGTCCTGTTTCTTGATGTCTTTCGCGGGACGGTGATCGTTAACCGAATCAAAGGCATTGAGGTGAAAGAACAACCAGATGCCTGGCTCCTGCATGTCGGCGCCGGTGAAAACTGGCATCACCTGGTACAGCACACACTGCAGCTTGGCATGCCAGGCCTGGAAAACCTGGCGCTGATCCCCGGCTGTGTAGGTTCTTCACCGATCCAGAATATTGGTGCTTACGGCGTGGAGCTCCAGCGAGTCTGCGATTATGTTGACTGTCTTGAGCTGGCGACAGGAAGATTGCGGCGCGTGAGTGGGGCAGAATGCCGTTTTGGCTATCGTGACAGTATCTTCAAACATGAATACCAGGATCGCTTCGCGATCGTTGCGGTGGGGTTACGGCTGACTAAACACTGGCAGCCAGTGTTGACCTATGGCGACCTGACGCGTCTGGATCCAGCCACTGTGACGCCCCAGCAGGTGTTTGATTCGGTCTGCCATATGCGCATGACGAAGCTACCCGATCCCAAAGTGAACGGTAATGCGGGAAGCTTTTTTAAGAACCCTGTCGTGGCGGCTGATGTGGCACAGTCACTACTGTCCCAATTCCCGAATGCACCCCATTATCCTCAGCCTGACGGTTCTGTAAAGCTGGCGGCAGGTTGGCTCATTGACCAGTGTCAGCTAAAAGGTACCCGGATCGGTGGGGCTGCAGTGCATCGTCAACAGGCCCTGGTGCTGATCAATGCAGATAATGCGACAAGCAATGATGTGATCCAACTTGCGCACCTTGTTCGTACGAAAGTGGGTGAAAAATTCAACGTCTGGCTGGATCCTGAAGTGCGTTTCATCGGGCAAACAGGCGAAGTCAATGCTGTGGAGATTATTGCATGAAGGATAATACCGTTCCTCTGACGCTTATCTCCTTGCTGGCCGATGGTGAGTTTCATTCCGGCGAGCAGTTGGGTGAAACGTTGGGAATGAGTCGGGCTGCTATCAATAAACATATCCAGACGTTACGTGACTGGGGAGTCGACGTCTTTACTGTACCAGGAAAAGGATACAGTCTGCCGGAGCCGATTCAGTTGCTGGATTCCAACCGCATCTATAGCCAGCTGGAACGCGGTACGGTGGCTGTGCTTCCGGTTATCGATTCCACCAATCAGTACCTGCTGGACCGCATCGATCTCTTGCAGTCTGGCGATGCCTGCGTGGCGGAATATCAACAGGCAGGTCGCGGACGCCGTGGACGCAAGTGGTTCTCCCCCTTTGGCGCAAACCTTTATCTTTCGATGTTCTGGCGTCTGGAACAGGGACCGGCCGCCGCGATCGGCTTAAGTCTGGTGATCGGTATCGTGATGGCCGAGGTGCTGCGTGATCTGGGTGCGGACAAGGTACGGGTGAAGTGGCCTAACGATCTCTACCTGTTGGATCGCAAACTGGCGGGGATCCTGGTCGAGCTAACGGGTAAGACGGGCGATGCGGCGCAGATCGTCATTGGCGCTGGTATTAACATGGCGATGCGTCGTGTGGAAGAAGGCGTGGTGAATCAGGGGTGGATTACGTTGCAGGAGGCCGGGATTACGCTCGATCGCAACACGCTGGCGGCAAGGCTCATTCGCGAATTACGTACCGCGCTGGAGTTATTTGAGCAGGAAGGACTGGCTCCTTATCTTTCCCGTTGGGAAAAACTGGATAACTTTATCAATCGCCAGGTCAAACTGATTATCGGCGAAAAAGAAATATACGGTATTTCACGAGGAATCGATGCGCAGGGCGCATTACTTCTGGAACAGGATGGTATTATAAAACCGTGGGTTGGCGGAGAAATCTCCCTGAGAAGCGCAGAATAATAAAAAGGGAGCTTTCGCTCCCTTCTTTAATTATTTACGCAGTCGAACCTGCTCGACGGCATGATTTGCGCTCTTGGTCATAATCAGACTTGCACGCTCACGCGTGGGCAGAATATTTTGTTTTAAATTCAGCCAGTTAATTTCTTTCCATAATGAGGTGGCCGTATTGATTGCCTCCTCTTTCGTCAGTTTCGCGTAGTTATGGAAATAAGAGTCAGGGTCGGTAAACGCCCCCTCGCGGAATTTAAGAAAGCGATTGATATACCATGTCTGCAGTAACTCTTCAGGCGCATCAACATAAATAGAGAAATCGACGAAGTCTGAAACAAATACATGATGAGGGTCGTGTGGATAGTCCATCCCGCTCTGCAGAACATTGAGTCCTTCGAGAATTAATATATCGGGTTGAGCCACGGTTTTATCTCCATCAGGGATCACATCATAAATCAGATGCGAATAAACCGGAGCGGTTACATTTGGCACGCCGGATTTGAGATCGGAGACAAACTTGACCAGACGGTGCATATCATACGATTCAGGAAACCCTTTCTTCTTCATTAACCCACGGTCTTTTAATACCTGGTTTGGATGAAGAAACCCATCAGTGGTGATCAGTTCAACGCGACGATGTTCTGGCCAACGGCTCAGTAACGCCTGTAATACACGCGCGGTGGTACTTTTCCCAACCGCTACGCTGCCAGCAATACTGATGATATAAGGGATACGCTCACCATTCGTGCCCAGAAACTGTTCGAGAACAGCCTGACGGCGTAGGTTCGAGCTGATATAGAAGTTAAGCAAACGCGACAGGGGTAAATAGATCTCTGCAACTTCTTCCAGCGATAAATCTTCATTAATCCCTTTTAACCGCGCGATCTCTTCTTCAGTGAGAGTCATCGGCACGGAATCACGAAGCGCAGCCCACTGGTTGCGGTCAAACTGTAGGTAAGGCGTCATTAACGTTTGCTCTTTTATACTCATAAGCATGTTTCTGGCTGTCATTACACCATCAGGGCAGTGATAAAAAGCGCGTCATCCCCGGCATGCAATGGCTCGTCGCATTTCAGTTAATTTGGACAATGGGCAGGAGGGTAACACCAGATGGGGGGGAATAATAAGAAAAAATCTCTTCTGAACGTCATTCCCTGGAAAGCAATGTGATGGATATTCCAGATGCACCGGCGATGATTTGACGTATTGTAGCGTCCCCTGGTACAGGTGAGAGGAAATGGACCGTCAGGTAATGTCGAAATTTTATGCTAAGCTGACTGAAAATACGTCATTTATTGGCCGTATAGCGCAAAATGTGAGCGATAGAACATTTTATGCAATTTTTTAGTTGCATGAGCTCGCAGGTCTCCATAGAATGCGCGCTACTTGATGCCGACTTAGCTCAGTAGGTAGAGCAACTGACTTGTAATCAGTAGGTCACCAGTTCGATTCCGGTAGTCGGCACCATCAAGTCCGGTGGGGTTCCCGAGCGGCCAAAGGGAGCAGACTGTAAATCTGCCGTCACAGACTTCGAAGGTTCGAATCCTTCCCCCACCACCACTTTCTGGCAGCAATTGCTGTCTGAGCTGGTTAAGAAAATAATCGGCTCGAATGAGAAAAGAGACTTGTCTCTTTTTTTGTTACAGAAAGAACTGGGTAGCCGAGTTTCAGGATGCGGGCATCGTATAATGGCTATTACCTCAGCCTTCCAAGCTGATGATGCGGGTTCGATTCCCGCTGCCCGCTCCAGACGTGCTGATATGGCTCAGTTGGTAGAGCGCACCCTTGGTAAGGGTGAGGTCCCCAGTTCGACTCTGGGTATCAGCACCACTTCACTTCTCCTTCCCATGTTTTCTCTGTAACGACTCAATGATTCAACAGTTCAGGCATATCGCCTGGTTGATGTGGTGATATCACCGATTTATCCGTGTCTTAGAGGGACAATCGATGTCTAAAGAAAAGTTTGAACGTACAAAACCGCACGTTAACGTCGGTACTATCGGCCACGTTGACCATGGTAAAACAACGCTGACCGCTGCCATCACTACCGTACTGGCTAAAACCTACGGCGGTGCTGCTCGCGCATTCGATCAGATCGATAACGCGCCGGAAGAAAAAGCTCGTGGTATCACCATCAACACCTCTCACGTTGAATATGACACCCCGACTCGCCACT
>NZ_JAGTXM010000012.1 GCF_018252635.1 Citrobacter amalonaticus | reverse complement strand
GATGGTTAACGTGGTCGGAGTAAACGCCGCTCTGACTTTTGCAGGGGAGGAGAGCGTTGCTGAACCTGCCAGATCCAGCGAATTCAGTGTTTGTGAATAACCATTAAGATCCAGACTGGCACCGTCGTTGACGATGTAATCTGACGCGGCGCTAAATGTATTTTCCGCGCCTGCGCGCAGCGTCCCTCGCGAGACAAGCGTGTTGCCGCTGTAGGTATTGGCCCCGGTCAGCGTGGTCACCCCTGAGCCGACGTGGTTGACTTCACCTGTGCCATAAATCTGAGATGCCAGCAGGAAGTCAGGACTGAAGTGGTTAAAATTCAGAATCGCAGTTTTTTGACCGTTGGTGTTACCCAGCCAGATTCGAGGTGTGTCAATCTTACCCGCGGCCTGTTCGGCTTCGCCCTGCGCTCCGCCGATATTTAAAATCCCGGTACTGCCGTTGCCATAGGCCAGGCGGATTAACGAGCCGGATTTGACCGTCGCGCCGTTGCTGACGGTGAGATAACCTTTGGCGGTGTTATTGTTTGAGTAATTGCCACCAAGGTTAATTTCCGTAGCGACATCCAGAGTTGAGTTTGCCCCGTCTATCCGTACAACCCCTGTACCATCGCCGACGGAAAAATCGGCTACGCCAAGATAGCCAATATACATATTATTTGCGGAGGAGAGCCTACCGCCGTTGGTAATGACTAATTGACCGTGGCCACGGAGGCCAACCATGGTCTGGTAATTGGTAATGGAGGAATTTGCGCCGTCAATGGTCACAGCCCCTCTGGCGCCGATGTCGGTATGGCCAATGAGTAAATTAGTAAGACCGGTGATTTTACTGCCGTTAAGCACATTCAGCGTACCGGAACCATTTTCGAGCCCAAGCTGGATCTGCCAGCCGTCCATTACCCAGGTGGTGCCGTTAGTTAACGTCAGGGTTCCTTGTGCAGTATTGCCAATAACGATACCTTCTGTAGAGTGAATATTACGACCATCGACCAGCATGGTACCTGCACTTCCGTAACCGACATACAGACCTCTAAAATTATCCCAGTTGCTTTCAGTATTTTCAGTCAGGGAAAGCGTGAGTGAATCATTATTATCAATAATAATGTCGCTGGTTATTCCTGTCGGAGGGGTAACGGCAAAGAGGTTGATATTCTCCGCATTAACTGCGTTGGCTGCTTGTACTGACAGTGCCATGGAAATAGCGATCGCCAGCATTGAAACTGGATGTTGCAAGTGTTTGATATTCATATTGATCCCTTCCATGAGAGATTGCTTGAAACTGGCAGTGAAAGTTTGTTGTTTCAAACTTTTCTGCATTGTGGGGATGGCTGCTGTATATTTATTACTTGAGCTTTTCTAATGAGGATTTTATTTTCAAAAAGTGAAAGAATGAAATTATTTTTTTAGTTAAATTTATTGTGGTTGATTACTATTATTTATATAAGATTTTTTGGTGCTCATATATAAGATCTTAAATGCTAAGAATATTCCATCTTATATTTGTAGGAATCTTAAGTAAATATGCGATTTAAGAAATATTTCCTTTAAAAACAAATGATTATAGAAGGTGCGAATTGTCATAATTAAGATAATTGCCGAATTTAATCACAGCATGAAATTAACGCTCTTTGAATGTGTATTTTTGATGTTTGATTTTGGTTGACAAGATGAGTTGAAAAAAAACAGAACTAAATCGAGTGCGCCAGAAATTTTCTTTAGCGAATGTTATTAATAATTTTCATTAACACATCCTATGTAATAGCTATGTGAAATTGAATGACGTCTTATCCAGGCACACCAGACACGAACAGTATCTCCAGATAAGAAAGGTACATGAATATAACACTAACTCCGATTTTGAGATGACCACGATAATTTGAAGACTAGGTTCCTATAAGCTTTAGTGGCTGATAGCTCACTTGTACCCTGCGATGGTTCTCTGCTCATCTGTAGGTTAGATGGTGAACTAAAGATAAAACGCTTCCGCTTACACCCAAGAACTCACCTGGTGAACCTGGAGAACGGTAAGCGCGAAGAGATACCAGACGCAGTGGGGGATTACGATGTGACTTCGCCAGCGTTTTGGGTGATCACCTACATCATCAACGATGCTCGCTCTGCTGAGTTCGATGATTGTCCGGCAATGTGAATTGCGCCTGCGGTTTATCATGTGCCATTTGTTTATGTAAAACAGCTAGTTAAATGTTATTCTACCAGTTCGTGATGCGAAGGTCATAGGTTCGGCTCCTGTTATTGCACCCTTTTAAACTCTTCCCAGACCTCCCGAAATCATCCCAAAGCCCGTATTCTGCGGTTTCTGGACTATCTCTTATCTCGTGCTATCCACTGGACTCAACCGAAATCAAGTTGCAGTCGGGGCATTCTGTGTTCGGTCCAGGGAGATGCCCCCAATGAAGCTAAATGCGCGACAGGCAGATGCCGCTAAACCCTATAAGCTGGCAGATGATAACAAAGCTATCAAATCACATGTTTGGGTTTACCTATTTGCAGGACGGTTATTTACCTACTGTTTTTAATGAACAATCTTTTATCGGTGACTGATGTAATGAACCCCATGATCTCAAATACCTCGGATTGATGTACTATGACGGCAACCCGACTTGCTGGTGAGGCACGAAATCAAAATACGATGTACTCCTTCTTGCCCATGTGTTATCACATCCCAGACACTTCTCATTTTTTTGAAAAAAAATGCCGACACCGATTAATACTGACTATTTTTTTGAAAAATTAGAAACTAAAACAGGTCTCGATTTCATTCTGCGGGCACGGGAAAAAGTGCCTGAAAAAGGGATGTACGTAAAACCCCATGTCCATTTTGAACACGAAATCATGTGGTTTCGCAAAGCGAAAGGCAGCTATTGCATTGGTAGAGAGAAGTTCCGGATAGAGGATAACACGTTGATTTATGTAAGTCCGTTAGTCCTCCATGATATGGAGCTGGAATTTACAGGCGATCATGAACGTTATATTTTACAGTACGATCGGGCAATGCTCAGTAATCTAAAATATCTCCTCCCGGTGCTGGAACCGCATATCGGAGTCGTTATCTCTCTGAGTGAAAAGGACGCTGACAGACTGGATTTCATCTTCAAATGGTTTTCAGACGTTAATGAAGACGCGCATACGGATAATGAGATAAGGCCATTGCTTATTCTGTTGTTGAATACGGTGCTTCAACATGCGATAACGTCTGAGAAAATTTCATCTGAAACGGATAGTCAGTCAATATTTAGCATGATCATCAATTTTGTCATTGCTATTGAGACACGGACCTCTTTTAACATCAGTCTGAACGAAGCGGCAGATGCCGTTGGGCTGTCGCCCGGTCATTTCTCCAGAGTATTTAAAAAGGTGATGCAGGTCAGTTTTAAAGAGTATTTACTGAGCAAGAAAATCGCGATGTCGGTCCATTTGTTGCGTAATACCGATCTGAGCATTACCGATATCGCTTATAAGTGTGAATTTACAGATGCAGCCTACTATTGCTATCAGTTCAGGCGATTTATCGGCGTTACGCCAAAAAAATTCAGAACCAGCAACCTCACTTCTGAGCAATTAAAAATCAACGAAAGTCTTTCAGGCTAACCTTGGTCAGTTGATGATAAGCAGACATGGCTAATAGTTATCAGTGATAACGATTCATCGGGAAAATAAATCACGCGAAGCGTCATTCGTAGGTAATTCTTAACTGAAATGTGATCGGTTCATCGTACCTGGCGCAAAAAAATTATATAAACAGGTCATTTGCCTACATTTTTTATCGTCTGTTGCACTTATCTTTTATATTGAGGCCGGCCCTGAATATTGAAAATTCTTGAACCTCTCAAGTAAAAGGTATTTCTATGAATAAGTCAGGAGTCAAAGAAAAAGTAGGCTATGGATTAGGCGATGGTGCATCCAATATTATCTGGCAAACCATTATGCTGTTTATGGCCTATTTTTATACGGATATCTATGGATTAAGTGCCTTTCATATGGGGACAATGTTTCTCGTGGTCCGCGCGTTTGATGCAGTTGCTGATGTCTATATTGGTTATCTTGCCGATCATACTAAAACAAAGTATGGCCAGTTCAGACCTTATTTACTTTGGTTTTCACTGCCCTTTGGTATTTTTGGCGCATTGACATTTTATACGCCTGATTTTGGTGAGACGGGAAGGATTATTTATGCGTATGTTTCATATACCGCCTTATCCCTTTTTTACTCGCTGGTTAACGTTCCTTACTGTGCATTAATCAATAATATTTCAAAGGATGCCAGGGAACGGGTTTCAATGCAATCGTATCGTTTTGCCTTTGCGGCATTAGGCGGCATCATAGTGTCTGTCGTCGCGCTCCCATTAACCAAAATACTGGGCGCAGGCGATCTGCAGAAAGGTTATTTTCTTGCAATGGTTATCATGGGGGGCATGAGTACTATCATGTTTTTTCTCTGCTTTGCAATGACGAAAGAACACTATGTTAAAGAAGTGGATAAAAGCCATAACCTGCAAGGCATTTATCAGGAATTGCTTATTATCATTAAAGATTTCAACTGGCGCTGTATCTTTTCGCTTAATATCGCCAGCCTGATTGCCGGTATCTTGAAAACAGGTGGGGCAATCTATTTTGTCAGCTACTATATGAAAAGGCCTGATTTAGTCAGCACGGTATTGGTTATTATTCTTTGTACGCGATTTGTGGGGGCCATGTCCACCACCCTGTTGTACAAAAACGTTGATCGGGTACGTGCTTACAAACTGACTCTGGTGATACAGGCTGCCATTCTGACTGCCCTTTTTGCCGTCCCTGCGCAATCGGTACTGATGATTTGCGGTGTTATTTGCCTAATCCATTTCATTGACGCAAGCTCAGCGCCGTTGCAATGGAGTTTATTGAGCGACATCATTGATAATGTTGAAAAAAAATCAAATCGCTCATTAAGTGGACTGGTTTTTTCCACCAATTTATTTGCCATTAAAATTGGTATTGCCGTGGGTGGAGCCATTATCGGCTGGTTGTTGACCTTTGGTGGTTATATCGGAAACGCCGAAATACAGACGGACCTTGCCATTATGACGGTGCGCCTGATTTTTACGATTATCCCGGCAGTATTTGTTTTGATCATGTTTTTTATTATGCAGCAATATCGTTCATATGCTGCATAAGCACAGTGATATCGCGCAGTCAGAATATCGATAATTCATTTTATCTTTCAGGACGTGTTTATGACCACAATAACTAACCCGATTATCCCAGGCTTTAACCCTGACCCCTCCATCATCAGAGTTGGCGATGCCTATTATTTGGCAACGTCAACGTTTGAGTGGTTTCCCGGCGTCTGCCTGTATAAATCTTATGATCTCAAAAACTGGCGTCTGATTTCATATCCATTGAATCGTAGAAGTCAGCTCGACATGATAGGCAACCCGGATTCTGGTGGAATATATGCGCCATGTCTGAGCTATGATGCGGAACGATTCTATCTCATCTACACCGACGTTAAAAATGTGAACGGTCGCTTTTGGGATACCAATAACTATATAGTGACCACTGAAGACATTGAGGGTGAATGGTCTGAGCCAGCGTATCTCAATAGCCGGGGAATTGATCCTTCTCTTTTTCATCATAACGATGGAAGCAAGTGGCTGGTGAGTATGGAAATGAGCTATATGGACGGAGGCGAGGCCGGGTTTCCTAAATGGAATGGTATTATTATTCAACAGTATGACGAAAAGAAAAATATGCTTGTTGGTGAATGTCGGAAAATATATGCCGGCACGTCGCTTGGGATCACCGAAGGACCGCATCTGTATGAATATAACGGTTGGTACTATTTGCTGGTTGCAGAAGGCGGTACCTTCTATAACCATAGCGTTACCGTAGCTCGTTCAAAACATCTGTTTGGCCCTTACGAGACCGATCCTATAGGCCAAATGATGACATCACGTTTCAATTGTCGTCTGCCGCTTCAGCGCGTCGGCCATGCCGATCTCATTGAAAACAGTCAAGGGGAATGGTTCATCGTGCATTTATGCGGTCGGCCATTACCTTCCAGAGGCCGCAGTCCGATGGGGCGTGAAACGGCGATTCAACAGGTTTACTGGAATGACGAGGGCTGGCTGCGACTGGTAAATAACACCGTCGAGCCGGATCTTAAAGTACAAACGTCACTGAGAGAGTTCCCCTGGCCTGCGCTCCCTGAAAAAGATGATTTTGATACTCCCGTTCTGCCGCTGCACTACCAGTCGTTGCGCATCCCCTTAAGCGAAGAGATGTGTACGCTCAAAGAGAGAAAAGGTTGGTTACGATTGCGCGGTCGCGAATCACTGAGTTCGCATCACTATCAGAGTTTACTGGCACGAAGACAAACCGATTTTGCTTTCACCGCGCAGACCTGCATCGATTTTCATCCTCATTCCTTCCAACAAATGGCGGGATTAGTCTGTTTTTACGATACGACAAATTATATTTATTTGCATATTTCCTGTAATGAAAAGGGTGAGAGGACGGTTAATTTGATGATTAACGACCTTAACCGGTTCTCACTGCCGACAGGCGAAGGGATTAAGATTGCCGGTGATGGCCTGGTGTATCTTAAAGTTTGTGTGAAAGACGATGCCGCAAACTTTTATTATTCGTTGGATGAGCGAACCTGGTTCCCGGTAGGTGGCCCTATGGAATACAGTAAACTTTCCGATGAATATTTTAAAGAAAGAGGCATTGAACGCTTCACCGGGGCTTTTATCGGGATGTGCTGCCAGGATTTCACTGGTGAGCGCATTTATGCCGATTTTGATTATTTCCTTTATGCGGCAAATTAATAGCAAACGAATCGAGGGGATGAACGTGAGAATCCCCTCAGATTTTCCTTCATGAGAAATAGATTAATCTGCACAGAACTTTTTACTCATTTTAAGACTCGGAATTTTCGCGCACGCCACGCTGTATTAATCTCACCCCTAATCATATAGTGCCATTCAGTACATGATTATCAGCTTAAGGAGAAGATGATGAAACGTATCGATTTGCACATGCATTCGGAATATAGCGATGATGCGGATTTCCCCGTTAGCGACCTGCTGACCATGGCGAAAGCGGCGAACCTGGCGGCGCTGGCAATAACCGATCACAACTCGGCGCGATCCGTTGAGGAGTCCATTCGCTATGGCAATGAAAACGGCGTGAACGTGATGACGGGAATTGAAATTGACTGCTCGTTCGCGGGCAACAACTATCATTTGTTGGGCTACGGTTTTCGCCGTGATTGCCGGGATTTTGACGCCGTTGAGCAGAATTTCCATCATCTGGAAAGCGCTGCGACACCGCTGAAACTGGAGAAACTACGGGCGCTTGGGTTCCAGTTTGACGTCGATCGCCTGTATGCCATGGCGGGCGATCGCGTGCCACAGGAAGAACAGATGGCAGAGCTGATTTTAGAGGATACGCGCAATGCAAATCATGAACTGCTGTTGCCGTACCGGACCGGGAACCCTCGCAGCGACATGCCGCTGATTAATTTTTTCTGGGATTTTTTTGGCCGCGACAAACCTTGCCACGTGAAAGTTAAACTGCCTCCAATGGCAGAGATGGCATCGTTGATTATCGATAACGGAGGGATTCCGGTAATCGCGCACATCGGTGCCAACATAAAGGAACAGCCTCTGTCGGTGATTGAGCAAATGTTACCGCTCGGCGTGCAGGGCGTGGAGGTCTTCTCCAGCTATCATGATGAGACCCTTCGTCGTGAACTTTATCAGTTCACGCTGGATAAAACGCTGTTGGCGACCAGTGGCAGCGATTTCCACGGGAAAAACAAACCCAACATCAAAATGGGGAGTAGCCAGCCATGGGCGGAGGCGTTGCCGAAAACCCTTGAAATTCTCGAAAAGGTGACGCTCTATTAACGTCTGGCAAGTCCGAAGTAACACATTGGCTTTGCTTTTAAATTATCGCAGCTGTCGTTTTCGTTCATTAAGAGGAGGCCGCAAAAATACTGCGGCCTCATGCGTCAGGCTGCCAGCTCAGGCATATGCTCCTTCACAAAGTTTAAAACTTTCTCCGCGTCCAGCGACGCGTAAGGCAGGCTTTCAATAATGGCAACCGGGCGTTCATTTCCGACAATTTCATAAATCTCAGAGAGCTTGTATTGAATGTGTGGCGCAATGAGAAAAGCGTCGAAAGCGGGAGCAACGCTGGCGAAATTATCCAGTCCCACGGCGCTAATCATGAGAGGACTGCCGTTGCTTTCTGTCTGTATCTGCATCTTTTTGGCCAGTGAATTTGCCGTATTCCCGAACAAACAACATATCAGAAGCTTTTTCATGTTTTTGACCTCCTGAAAACGGTTCATAGAATAGAGCTGGCTATGTTCAAAAAATGAGCACTGCATCTTATTTACGTGACAAATATATTGCCGGATTACCTGAACAGGCAGGTGTTTATCTGAGCGTTGGCCGCGATATCGATCTGACTTTAGCAGGTCTGCGTTGCTAACGCTGTGAACTGAGCAGGAAGAAATATTCCCCGGGGCATGAGACACTACTGTCGCAGTGAAGGAGTGCTGGAATGCAATTTCAGCCACCAGACACATTACGATGAGATCAACGGATGAATCTTCTTGAACTGACTCTCCTGAATGGACACGACAACGGTCATGAAACGGGCGGTAAGATCCCATGGAATGATCCGGGCTTCAGCCGCCGAATGCTGGAAAACCATTTGTCTCAGGAACACGACTGGGCCAGTCGTAAACTCTCGGTCATTGAGCAACAGGTCGACTGGATCGTACGCCAGCTTCCCGTGGGCGCAACGATACTTGATCTGGGATGCGGCCCCGGCTTCTACACACAACGTCTTGCACAGCGCGGGTTTGCCTGCACTGGCGTCGATTTCTCTCCGGCCTCCGTCCAGTGGGCGCGGGAACAGGCACAAAATGCGGGGCTGGACATTGATTATCAGGAACAGGACGTCCGCGACTATCAGCCTGACGGCACCTTTGATTTCATCATGATGATCTTCGGTGAAATCAATGTCTTTAGCGTTGAGGATGCGCAACGGCTGGTGGCGAACTGTGCAGCCTGGCTGAAGCCCGGGGGCAAGTTACTGATTGAAGTGCATACGTTTGACGAAGTCAAAAGGCAGGGGACGGCACCCGCGTCGTGGCAACGATGCCCGCAGGGGTTGTTTCTCGCGCAACCGCATCTTTTATTAAGCGAACATCGCTGGGATGAGGAAAGGCAAACCAGCACCACGACATTCTGGGCACTCAACGCTGACGCCAGCGTCGCCCAGTTCAGCAGCCAGACACGTGCCTGGCGGGACGAAGAATATCTACAGTTGCTGTCGCAGTGCGGTTTTCACACAACGACCCGCGTAGCCGTTGACGACTGGCCCGTCAGTGAAACCTTTGCCGGTAAACTCTATGCCCTGATGGCCCATCGCGAAACGACGGCATAAACGACAATCTCTCCACTTTGTGACCAGAAAAACCGGATGCCCGATGGCTTAGGCTGTCGGGCTTTTTTAGACCGGAGAATTTTACTATCCCGGTCACAAACAGCATCCACCCGCCTTCACGCGCCTGATCGAGGTACTGTGCTGTCCCTGAGGCATAATGGTAGACAGAATGTTCAATAACGGGTCCCCTGAAAATAGTGCGCATATGCTTCGTTTTTCGGCCCTTTCGAAGTTAATATTTCGGATAACGCTTTGTTTATTAATGGGTTGATAAGACATTATTTGCAGGCTTTTAAAGTCAATCATTATCCTTAGTTCTCAAACAGAAAATCTACAAAACTAGACATCTATCGAGTTTTCATCTTAAAGTCCTGATGTTGGCACTAGACAAAACTGTCTTATGGTTATCAAATGGTTAAATAATATTTCGCTGAATGTGAATGATCGGCCAGATATATGAATGGTCGACGGGGTAATTCAGTGGCTACAAGCAAGACAACACACCATTTCGGGAGAAATTATGCATTCCTCTGTTAATAAAAACGAAAGCCGAACGTTCTTCGGCCATCCTTATCCGCTGGGTTCACTGTTTTTCACGGAGATGTGGGAACGGTTTTCGTTTTACGGCATTCGTCCGTTACTGATCCTGTTCATGGCCGCGACCGTTTACGACGGGGGGATGGGGCTGGCGCGCGAGAATGCGTCCGCGATTGTCGGCATTTTTGCCGGCAGTATGTACCTGGCTGCGCTGCCTGGGGGCTGGCTGGCGGATAACTGGCTCGGGCAACAACGCGCAGTGTGGTATGGGTCGATCCTGATCGCGCTCGGCCATCTGTCTATCGCGCTGTCGGCCTGGATGGGCGACAACCTGTTCTTTATCGGCCTGATGTTTATCGTGCTGGGGTCGGGTCTGTTCAAAACCTGTATCTCGGTGATGGTTGGGACGTTGTACAAGAAAGGGGATGCGCGCCGCGACGGCGGTTTCTCGCTGTTTTACATGGGCATTAACATGGGGTCATTCATCGCCCCGCTGATCTCCGGCTGGTTGATTAAATCTCATGGCTGGCACTGGGGCTTTGGTATCGGTGGGATCGGGATGCTGATTGCGCTGGTCATCTTCCGCGTGTTTGCCGTTCCCTCCATGAAACGCTATGACAGTGAAGTAGGGCTCGATTCGACCTGGAACAGCCCGGTAGTAAAGAGAAACGGCGTAGGTGGCTGGTTATTGGCACTGGCGGTCGGTGTGGCCATTATCGTGACGCTGATAGCCCAGGGGATTATCGTCATTAACCCGGTTGCCGTTGCCAGCATGCTGGTCTACGTCATTGCCGCTTCAGTGGCGCTCTACTTTATCTACCTCTTCGTCTTCGCCGGTCTGACCCGCAAAGAACGCGCCAGGCTGCTGGTCTGTTTCATTTTACTGGTTTCTGCAGCCTTCTTCTGGTCGGCGTTTGAGCAAAAACCGACCTCGTTCAACCTGTTCGCGAACGACTATACCAACCGCATGATCGGTGATTTCGAAATACCTGCCGTCTGGTTCCAGTCTATTAACGCCCTGTTTATCATCCTGCTGGCCCCGGTCTTCAGCTGGGCCTGGCCTGCGCTGGCGCGCAAAAACGTACGTCCGAGCAGCATCACCAAGTTTGTTATCGGCATTCTGTGTGCCGCGGCGGGCTTTGGCCTGATGATGATGGCGGCGCAGAACGTGCTGAGCAACGGTGGGGCGGGCGTATCGCCGTTCTGGCTGGTGGGAAGTATTCTGATGCTGACGCTGGGCGAGCTGTGTCTGAGCCCGATTGGTCTGGCGACCATGACCCTGTTAGCGCCAGAAAGAATGCGGGGCCAGATGATGGGGCTGTGGTTCTGCGCCAGCGCATTGGGTAACCTGGCGGCGGGTCTGATTGGTGGGCACGTTAAGGCTGACCAACTGGATATGCTGCCTGACCTCTTCGCCCGCTGCTCTATTGCGCTGCTGATTTGTGCCGCTGTGCTGATTGTGCTGATTGTTCCGATACGACGGATGCTGGAAAACGCGCAGGTGAAAACGGAACCCAAACCGGCGGAAAATTCCTGATCGATAATGATCGTTTACTGATTAAACCGGTGCCTGATGTACCGGTTTTTTCTCTCCAGATAGAATCCTTAATTTATCCAACCGGGCGGCGATATTACGCCGTGGTCTTCCGACAAGACCGGCCACCGCATGAACTGCTGTCGCCGGGTCTGTGGAAATTATCGTGCAAAACCATTATTGATACAGATCTGCCCCCTGAAACTACTTTTTTTCAGGGGGAGGGATTTAGCGATGGGTAATGCCTTCATAGATTAACCGTAACGCCAGCAGGCCAATAATCGCACCGATGATTCGACTGGCGACGCGCTGTATTCTGCCGTATGCCCGACGTACTGCTGGCAATGAAAAAGCCTGACTCAGGAAGACGCGCCAGATAATTGAAGAGAGCACAATTCCGGCCCAGGCCATCATCCTTGCCCACATGGGCGTGTCGACACTCAGCGTAACAGAGAAAATACTGATAAAAAACAGGACGGTTTGTGGATTCGACAGATCGGTTAATAATCCGCGACGAAAGAACACCGTCCACGGCGCGCTAACGGGGTGCTGGAGTGTCGACATTTGCGGCGTGGCCTGGTGACGAATACTGTTCCAGGCAAACCACAGCAGATACGCGCCGCCGCCAATTTTGATTAGCGAAAATATCGCCTCGCACTGGGTGATCAGCGTCGCCATGCCAAACAACCCCAGCCCGGAATAGATTGCGTCGCCTGACGCGACGCCCAGACCGGTTAATACGCCTGCACGTCGTCCGGAGGCCAGGCTGGTTTGCACAACCACAAACAGATTGGCACCAGGGTTGAAGAAGGTTAAGACGAACAGGCTGACGGTGAGGAAAACCGCATGCAGAGGTTCCATAAACCACATTTCCCTGAACTGGATAAAGTTACCTCATCATATTTATCACAAAACCAAGGGGATGCGAATGATGTCACAAAGAGAGAGGCGGGGGAGAAGAAAACCACCCGTGTTACCACGGGTGGTTGAGGGTCAGAAGCTGTATTTCAGCCCTAACATGCCTTGCGTGTCGCTGTAGCCGTTGTCACCGATCTGTTGGGCAACGTTGCCCCACAGTTGCAGACGGTCGGTAATCTTCCCTTCAACGCCTGCTTTCAGCTCGCCGACGTTACGTGCGCCTTTGACCTCATTGCTGATGTCATCCATCTTCACGCTGTAGCTGCTGGTGTTGTAGATCCAGTTGGCTTCGATGAACGGCTGGAAGGTGCGGTCTTTACCGTCATCCATGGCGTGATGGCCCTGGAGAT
>NZ_JAGTXM010000011.1 GCF_018252635.1 Citrobacter amalonaticus | reverse complement strand
GTACAACTGACGTGACTGGCACCATCGAACTGCCGGAAGGCGTTGAGATGGTAATGCCGGGCGACAACATCAAAATGGTTGTTACCCTGATCCACCCGATCGCGATGGACGACGGTCTGCGTTTCGCAATCCGTGAAGGCGGCCGTACTGTAGGTGCGGGCGTTGTTGCTAAAGTAATGAGCTAATAATCACTTATTAGTTCTGCACTAAAAAGGGCGCTTCGGCGCCCTTTTTGCTGCCCGTTATTTGGCTTGTCACATTTCTTCGCAATTTTAACTCCGCTCCCGTTACGTAGTGAGAATTGTGCTATTGTAATCATAACTATTCTCATTTACACTTTGCGCAGAAATTGAACGGGAGCGATCATGTACGTTTGTTTGTGTAATGGTGTAAGTGATAAAAAAATTCGCCAGGCGGTACGTCAGTTTCATCCTCAATCCTTCCAGCAGTTACGCAAATTTATTCCTGTTGGAAATCAATGCGGTAAATGCGTTCGCGCGGCACGCGAAATCATGCAGGATGAATTAATGCAAATGCCAGAATTTAAAGAGATCGCCTGAGTCACACTCTTTTTTTTGACATCCCTGTAGCCCCATCTATGCTCTGGAGAGTGGAAGCGGAGGGACTATAAAATGAAAGGTGATGTTAAAATCATAAATTATCTCAATAAACTGTTGGGAAATGAGCTTGTCGCGATCAACCAGTATTTTCTCCATGCACGTATGTTCAAAAACTGGGGTCTGACACGCCTCAATGACGTCGAGTACCATGAATCCATCGATGAGATGAAACACGCGGACAAATATATCGAGCGTATTTTGTTTCTGGAAGGGATCCCGAATCTGCAGGATCTCGGCAAATTGGGGATTGGCGAGGATGTCGAAGAGATGCTGCAGTCCGATCTCCGGTTAGAACTCGAAGGTGCCAAAAACTTACGTGAAGCTATCGCCTATGCCGATACCGTTCATGATTATGTCAGTCGGGATATGATGATCGAAATCCTTGCCGATGAAGAAGGACATATCGACTGGCTGGAGACAGAACTGGATCTCATCTCGAAAATTGGCCTGCAGAATTACCTGCAGTCGCAGATTAAAGTGACCAGTTAATCACCCCAGAGGTGAAACGGTAATATCCGGTGATGAAACCCGCAGCTGCCAGAAATGGCCCAAAAGGCAGCGGGTTTTTTAATGCTGACTTTCCATAAACTATCCCCACGGCTACGATACCGAAACATCCCAGCAGCGCCGCCCAAAAGATTAAAAAAGGTAACGACATCCACCCATGCCAGGCACCGAGTGCGGCAAGCAATTTCACATCACCATAGCCGAGCCCTTCTCGTTTACGAACCAGCCGATAACTCCAGTAGATAAAGGCAAAGCCGACGTACCCGGCGATGGCGCCCCATACGGCATCGGCAAGTTGTGTCGGAATGATGTACAGATGAAAAAGGAGTCCGCCCCACAGTAACGGACAGGTAAACCGGTCTGGCAGTCGTCCGCTGCACATATCGCAGAAACTCAGAGACACAGACAATGCGGTATACAGCAGCATAAAGGGCAGGGTAGCAGATATCATGTCATCCTCCATCAACCATGGCGCTACTTTAAAGAAGGCTGATAAGGGAGCAACGCGTTGTTATAAATATTGAGGGACGTCTTCCAGCATATCCGCGGCGTTTCCTTCATAACCAAAAAGCCCGGAACCCTGTTCGCATTACGGCCGAAGTGATTAATATCTACGCGACACTTGCTTCAGACTGATATTTGCGTATAATGCGCGGGCTTGTCTTAATCGACGGCAGGTTCAATTTGAACCTCGGATAACCGATTTGGTTATCTAACAATGCTCCCAATCGGGGAGCTACGTAAGAACGGTTACACTCTCCCATCAATCGTAATGGGTCTGAGGAGTAATCATTTTCGTTTATAAAATAATTGGAGCTCTGGTCTCATGCAGAACCAAAGAATCCGTATCCGCCTGAAAGCGTTTGATCATCGTCTGATCGATCAATCAACCGCGGAAATCGTCGAGACTGCTAAGCGCACTGGTGCGCAAGTCCGTGGTCCGATCCCGCTGCCGACCCGCAAAGAGCGCTTTACCGTTCTGATCTCCCCGCACGTTAACAAAGACGCGCGTGATCAGTACGAAATTCGCACTCACAAGCGTCTGGTTGACATCGTTGAGCCAACTGAAAAAACCGTTGATGCTCTGATGCGTCTGGACCTGGCTGCCGGTGTAGACGTGCAGATCAGCCTGGGTTAATCAGGTCATCGAGCGATTGAGAGGTTGATACAATGATTGGTTTAGTCGGTAAAAAAGTGGGTATGACCCGCATCTTCACTGAAGATGGCGTATCTATCCCAGTAACCGTAATCGAAGTTGAAGCAAACCGCGTTACTCAGGTTAAAGATCTGGCTAGCGATGGCTACCGCGCTATTCAGGTTACCACGGGTGCTAAAAAAGCTAACCGTGTAACCAAACCGGAAGCTGGTCACTTTGCTAAAGCTGGCGTAGAAGCTGGCCGCGGCCTGTGGGAGTTCCGTTTGGCAGATGGTGAAGAATTCACTGTTGGTCAGAGCATTAGCGTTGAACTGTTTGCTGACGTTAAAAAAGTTGACGTAACCGGTACCTCTAAAGGTAAAGGTTTCGCAGGTACCGTTAAGCGCTGGAACTTCCGTACCCAGGACGCGACTCACGGTAACTCCTTGTCTCACCGTGTTCCGGGTTCTATCGGTCAGAACCAGACTCCGGGCAAAGTGTTCAAAGGCAAGAAAATGGCAGGTCAGCTGGGCAACGAACGTGTCACCGTTCAGAGCCTGGACGTAGTACGTGTTGACGCTGAGCGCAACCTGCTGCTGGTGAAAGGTGGTGTTCCGGGTGCGACCGGTTGCGACCTGATCGTTAAACCAGCTGTGAAGGCGTAAGGGGATAGCAATGGAATTAGTATTGAAAGACGCGCAGAGCGCGCTGACTGTTTCCGAAACTACCTTCGGTCGTGATTTCAACGAAGCGCTGGTTCACCAGGTTGTTGTTGCTTATGCAGCTGGTGCTCGTCAGGGTACTCGTGCTCAGAAGACTCGTGCTGAAGTAACTGGTTCAGGCAAAAAGCCGTGGCGCCAGAAAGGTACCGGCCGTGCGCGTTCAGGTTCTATCAAGAGCCCGATCTGGCGTTCTGGTGGCGTAACCTTCGCTGCTCGTCCGCAGGACCACAGTCAAAAAGTAAACAAAAAGATGTACCGCGGCGCGCTGAAAAGCATTCTGTCCGAACTGGTACGTCAGGATCGTCTGATCGTTGTCGAGAAGTTCTCTGTAGAAGCGCCTAAAACTAAGCTGCTGGCTCAGAAACTGAAAGACATGGCTCTGGAAGATGTGCTGATCATCACCGGTGAGCTGGACGAAAACCTGTTCCTGGCTGCGCGCAACCTGCACAAGGTTGACGTACGCGATGCAACTGGTATCGACCCGGTTAGCCTGATCGCCTTCGACAAAGTCGTAATGACTGCTGATGCTGTTAAGCAAGTTGAGGAGATGCTGGCATGATTCGTGAAGAACGTCTGCTGAAGGTGCTGCGTGCACCGCACGTTTCTGAAAAAGCGTCTACTGCGATGGAAAAAACTAACACCATCGTTCTCAAAGTTGCTAAAGACGCGACCAAAGCAGAGATCAAAGCTGCTGTGCAGAAACTGTTTGAAGTCGAAGTCGAAGTCGTTAACACCCTGGTTGTTAAAGGGAAAGTTAAACGTCACGGACAGCGTATCGGTCGTCGTAGCGACTGGAAAAAAGCTTACGTCACCCTGAAAGAAGGCCAGAATCTGGACTTCGTTGGCGGCGCTGAGTAAGTCGGAGGAGTAATACAATGGCAGTTGTTAAATGTAAACCGACATCTCCGGGTCGTCGCCACGTAGTTAAAGTGGTTAACCCTGAGCTGCACAAGGGCAAACCTTTTGCTCCGTTGCTGGAAAAAAACAGCAAATCCGGTGGTCGTAACAACAATGGCCGTATCACCACTCGTCATATCGGTGGTGGCCACAAGCAGGCGTACCGTATTGTTGACTTCAAACGCAACAAAGATGGTATTCCGGCAGTTGTTGAACGTCTTGAGTACGATCCGAACCGTTCCGCGAACATCGCGCTGGTTCTGTACAAAGACGGTGAGCGCCGTTACATCCTGGCCCCTAAAGGCCTGAAAGCTGGCGACCAGATTCAGTCTGGCGTTGATGCTGCAATCAAACCCGGCAACACCCTGCCGATGCGCAATATCCCGGTTGGTTCTACCGTTCATAACGTAGAAATGAAACCAGGTAAAGGCGGTCAGCTGGCACGTTCCGCGGGTACTTACGTTCAGATCGTTGCTCGTGATGGTGCTTATGTCACCCTGCGTCTGCGTTCTGGTGAAATGCGTAAAGTCGAAGCAGACTGCCGTGCAACTCTGGGCGAAGTTGGCAATGCTGAGCATATGCTGCGCGTTCTGGGTAAAGCAGGTGCTGCACGCTGGCGTGGTGTTCGTCCGACCGTTCGCGGTACCGCGATGAACCCAGTCGATCACCCACATGGTGGTGGTGAAGGTCGTAACTTTGGTAAGCACCCGGTAACTCCGTGGGGCGTTCAGACCAAAGGTAAGAAGACCCGCAGCAACAAGCGTACTGATAAATTCATCGTACGTCGCCGTAGCAAATAATTTTAGAGGATAAGCCATGCCACGTTCTCTCAAGAAAGGTCCTTTTATTGACCTGCACTTGCTGAAGAAGGTAGAGAAAGCGGTGGAAAGCGGAGACAAGAAGCCCCTGCGCACTTGGTCCCGTCGTTCAACGATCTTTCCTAACATGATCGGTTTGACCATCGCTGTCCATAATGGTCGTCAGCACGTTCCAGTATTTGTAACCGATGAAATGGTCGGTCACAAACTGGGTGAATTCGCACCGACTCGTACTTATCGCGGCCATGCTGCTGATAAAAAAGCGAAGAAGAAATAAGGTAGGAGGAAGAGATGGAAACTATCGCTAAACATCGCCATGCTCGTTCTTCTGCTCAGAAGGTTCGCCTTGTTGCTGACCTGATTCGCGGTAAGAAAGTGTCGCAGGCTCTGGATATTCTGACCTACACCAATAAGAAAGCGGCTGTACTGGTCAAGAAGGTACTGGAATCTGCCATTGCTAACGCTGAACACAACGATGGCGCTGACATTGACGATCTGAAAGTTACGAAAATTTTCGTAGACGAAGGCCCGAGCATGAAGCGCATTATGCCGCGTGCAAAAGGTCGTGCAGATCGCATCCTGAAGCGCACCAGCCACATCACTGTGGTTGTGTCCGATCGCTGAGACTCTGGAGACTAGCAATGGGTCAGAAAGTACATCCTAATGGTATTCGCCTGGGTATTGTAAAACCATGGAACTCTACCTGGTTTGCGAACACCAAAGAATTCGCTGACAACCTGGACAGCGATTTTAAAGTACGTCAGTACCTGACTAAGGAACTGGCTAAAGCGTCTGTATCTCGTATCGTTATCGAGCGTCCGGCTAAGAGCATCCGTGTGACTATTCACACTGCTCGCCCGGGCATCGTTATCGGTAAGAAAGGTGAAGACGTAGAAAAACTGCGTAAGGTCGTAGCGGATATCGCTGGCGTTCCTGCACAGATCAATATCGCCGAAGTTCGTAAACCTGAACTGGACGCAAAACTGGTTGCTGACAGCATCACTTCTCAGCTGGAACGTCGTGTTATGTTCCGTCGTGCGATGAAGCGTGCTGTACAGAACGCAATGCGTCTGGGCGCTAAAGGGATCAAAGTTGAAGTTAGCGGCCGTCTGGGCGGCGCGGAAATCGCACGTACCGAATGGTACCGTGAAGGTCGCGTACCGCTGCACACTCTGCGTGCTGACATCGACTACAACACCTCTGAAGCGCACACCACTTACGGTGTAATCGGCGTTAAGGTATGGATCTTCAAAGGCGAGATCCTGGGTGGTATGGCTGCTGTTGAACAACCGGAAAAACCGGCTGCTCAACCTAAAAAGCAGCAGCGTAAAGGCCGTAAATAAGGAGCGTCGCTGATGTTACAACCAAAGCGTACAAAATTCCGTAAAATGCACAAAGGCCGTAACCGCGGTCTGGCTGCTGGCGCGGATGTTAGCTTCGGCAGCTTCGGTCTGAAAGCTGTTGGCCGTGGTCGTCTGACTGCCCGTCAGATCGAAGCAGCACGTCGTGCTATGACCCGTGCAGTTAAGCGTCAAGGTAAGATCTGGATCCGTGTATTCCCGGACAAACCGATCACTGAAAAGCCGCTGGCAGTGCGTATGGGTAAAGGTAAAGGTAACGTGGAGTATTGGGTTGCCTTGATTCAGCCGGGTAAAGTCCTGTATGAAATGGACGGCGTACCGGAAGAGCTGGCCCGTGAAGCATTCAAGCTGGCAGCAGCGAAACTGCCGATTAAAACCACCTTTGTAACTAAGACGGTGATGTAATGAAAGCAAAAGAGCTGCGTGAGAAGAGTGTTGAAGAGCTGAACACCGAGCTGCTGAACCTGCTGCGCGAGCAGTTCAACCTGCGTATGCAGGCTGCAAGTGGCCAGCTGCAACAGTCTCACCTGTTGAAGCAAGTGCGTCGTGATGTCGCACGCGTTAAGACTTTACTGACTGAGAAGGCGGGTGCGTAATGACCGATAAAATCCGTACTCTGCAAGGTCGCGTTGTTAGCGACAAAATGGAGAAATCCATTGTTGTTGCTATCGAACGTTTTGTGAAACACCCGATCTACGGTAAATTCATTAAGCGTACGACCAAACTGCACGTACATGACGAGAACAACGAATGTGGTATCGGCGACAAGGTTGAAATCCGTGAATGCCGTCCACTGTCCAAGACTAAGTCCTGGACGTTGGTTCGCGTTGTAGAGAAAGCCGTTCTGTAATACAGTACGCGTTCTCAACGAATAAACGGCTCAGCGATGGGCCGTTTATTTTTTCTACCCATATGCAGGAACCGGTGTTATAATGCCGCGCCCTCGATATGGGGCTTTTTTAACGACCTGATTTCGGGTCTCAGTAGTAGTTGACATTAGCGGAGCACTAAAATGATCCAAGAACAGACTATGCTGAACGTCGCCGACAACTCCGGTGCACGTCGCGTAATGTGTATCAAGGTTCTGGGTGGCTCGCACCGTCGCTACGCAGGCGTAGGCGACATCATCAAGATCACCATCAAAGAAGCAATTCCGCGTGGTAAGGTCAAAAAAGGTGATGTGCTGAAGGCGGTAGTGGTGCGCACCAAGAAGGGTGTTCGTCGCCCGGACGGTTCTGTCATTCGCTTCGATGGTAATGCATGCGTTATTTTAAACAATAACAGCGAGCAGCCTATCGGTACGCGTATTTTTGGGCCGGTAACTCGTGAACTTCGTAACGAGAAGTTCATGAAAATTATCTCTCTGGCACCAGAAGTACTCTAAGGAGCGAATCATGGCAGCGAAAATCCGTCGTGATGACGAAGTTATCGTGTTAACCGGTAAAGATAAAGGTAAACGCGGTAAAGTTAAGAATGTCCTGTCTTCCGGCAAGGTCATCGTTGAAGGTATCAACCTGGTTAAGAAACACCAGAAGCCGGTTCCGGCTCTGAACCAACCAGGCGGCATTGTAGAGAAAGAAGCAGCTATTCAGATCTCTAACATTGCAATCTTCAATGCGGCAACCGGCAAGGCTGACCGTGTAGGCTTTAGATTCGAAGACGGCAAAAAAGTCCGTTTCTTCAAGTCTAACAGCGAAACTATCAAGTAATTTGGAGTAGTACGATGGCGAAACTGCATGATTACTACAAAGACGAAGTAGTTAATAAACTCATGACTGAGTTTAACTACAATTCTGTCATGCAAGTCCCTCGGGTCGAGAAGATCACCCTGAACATGGGTGTTGGTGAAGCGATCGCTGACAAGAAACTGCTGGATAACGCAGCAGCTGATCTGACAGCAATCTCCGGTCAAAAACCGTTGATCACCAAAGCACGCAAATCTGTTGCAGGCTTCAAAATCCGTCAGGGCTATCCGATCGGCTGTAAAGTAACTCTGCGTGGCGAACGCATGTGGGAGTTCTTTGAGCGCCTGATCACTATTGCTGTACCGCGTATCCGTGACTTCCGTGGCTTGTCCGCTAAGTCATTCGATGGTCGTGGTAACTACAGCATGGGTGTCCGTGAGCAGATCATCTTCCCAGAAATCGACTACGATAAAGTCGACCGCGTTCGTGGTTTGGATATTACCATTACCACTACTGCGAAATCTGACGAAGAAGGCCGTGCTCTGCTGGCTGCCTTTGACTTCCCGTTCCGCAAGTAAGGTAGGGTTACTGAATGGCTAAGCAATCAATGAAAGCACGCGAAGTAAAACGCGTAGCTTTAGCTGATAAATACTTCGCGAAACGCGCTGAACTGAAAGCGATCATCTCTGATGTGAACGCTTCCGACGAAGATCGTTGGAACGCTGTTCTTAAGCTGCAGTCTCTGCCGCGTGATTCCAGCCCGTCTCGTCAGCGTAACCGCTGCCGTCAAACAGGTCGTCCACATGGCTATGTGGGCAAGTTCGGGTTGAGCCGTATCAAGCTACGTGAAGCCGCTATGCGCGGTGAAGTACCAGGCTTGAAAAAGGCTAGCTGGTAATTGTCACCAATTGAATCACGGGAGTAAAGACAGATGAGCATGCAAGATCCGATCGCGGATATGCTGACCCGTATCCGTAACGGTCAGGCCGCGAACAAAGCTGCGGTCACCATGCCTTCCTCCAAGCTGAAAGTGGCAATTGCCAACGTGCTGAAGGAAGAAGGTTTTATTGAAGATTTTAAAGTTGAAGGCGACACCAAGCCGGAACTGGAACTGACTCTTAAGTATTTCCAGGGTAAAGCTGTTGTAGAAAGCATTCAGCGTGTCAGTCGCCCAGGTCTGCGCATCTACAAACGTAAAGATGAGCTGCCGAAAGTTATGGCGGGTCTGGGTATCGCGGTTGTTTCTACCTCTAAAGGTGTTATGACTGATCGTGCAGCGCGCCAGGCTGGTCTTGGTGGCGAAATTATCTGCTACGTAGCCTAATCGGAGGAAAAAATGTCTCGTGTTGCTAAAGCACCGGTCGTTGTTCCTGCCGGCGTTGATGTAAAAATCAACGGTCAGGTTATTACGATCAAAGGTAAAAACGGCGAGCTGACTCGTACTCTCAACGATGCTGTTGAAGTTAAACATGCAGATAATGCACTGACCTTCGGTCCGCGTGATGGTTACGTAGACGGTTGGGCTCAGGCTGGTACCGCGCGTGCCCTGCTGAACTCAATGGTTATCGGTGTTACCGAAGGCTTCACTAAGAAGCTGCAGCTGGTTGGTGTAGGTTATCGTGCAGCGGTTAAAGGGAATGTAGTAAACCTGTCTTTAGGTTTCTCACACCCAGTTGACCATCAACTGCCGGCAGGGATTACTGCAGAATGTCCGACGCAAACTGAAATCGTGCTGAAAGGCGCTGATAAGCAGGTAATCGGCCAGGTTGCAGCAGATCTGCGTGCCTACCGTCGTCCTGAGCCTTATAAAGGCAAGGGTGTTCGTTACGCCGACGAAGTCGTGCGTACCAAAGAGGCTAAGAAGAAGTAAGGTAACACTATGGATAAGAAATCTGCTCGTATCCGTCGTGCGACCCGCGCACGCCGCAAGCTCAAAGAGCTGGGCGCAACTCGCCTGGTGGTACATCGTACCCCGCGTCATATTTACGCACAGGTAATTGCACCGAACGGTTCTGAAGTTCTGGTAGCTGCTTCTACTGTAGAAAAAGCTATCGCTGAACAACTGAAGTACACCGGTAACAAAGACGCGGCTGCAGCTGTGGGTAAAGCTGTCGCTGAACGCGCTCTGGAAAAAGGCATCAAAGATGTGTCCTTTGACCGTTCCGGGTTCCAATATCATGGTCGTGTCCAGGCACTGGCAGATGCTGCCCGTGAAGCTGGCCTTCAGTTCTAAGGTAGAGGTGTAAGATGGCTCACATCGAAAAACAAGCTGGCGAACTGCAGGAAAAGCTGATCGCGGTAAACCGCGTATCTAAAACCGTAAAAGGTGGTCGTATTTTCTCCTTCACAGCTCTGACTGTAGTAGGCGATGGTAACGGTCGCGTTGGTTTTGGTTACGGTAAAGCGCGTGAAGTTCCAGCAGCGATCCAGAAAGCGATGGAAAAAGCCCGTCGCAATATGATTAACGTCGCGCTGAACAACGGCACCCTGCAACACCCGGTTAAAGGTGTTCACACGGGTTCTCGTGTATTCATGCAGCCAGCTTCCGAAGGTACCGGTATCATCGCCGGTGGTGCAATGCGCGCCGTTCTGGAAGTTGCTGGAGTTCATAACGTTCTGGCTAAAGCATATGGTTCCACCAACCCGATCAACGTGGTTCGTGCAACTATTGATGGCCTGGAAAATATGAATTCTCCAGAAATGGTCGCTGCCAAGCGTGGTAAATCCGTTGAAGAAATTCTGGGGAAATAAACCATGGCAAAGACTATTAAAATTACTCAAACCCGCAGTGCAATCGGTCGTCTGCCGAAACACAAGGCAACGCTGCTTGGCCTGGGTCTGCGTCGTATTGGTCACACCGTAGAGCGCGAGGATACTCCTGCTGTTCGTGGTATGGTCAACGCGGTTTCCTTCATGGTTAAAGTTGAGGAGTAAGAGATGCGTTTAAATACTCTGTCTCCGGCCGAAGGCTCCAAAAAGGCGGGTAAACGCCTGGGTCGTGGTATCGGTTCTGGCCTCGGTAAAACCGGTGGTCGTGGTCACAAAGGTCAGAAGTCTCGTTCTGGCGGTGGCGTACGTCGCGGTTTTGAGGGCGGTCAGATGCCTCTGTATCGTCGTCTGCCGAAATTCGGCTTCACTTCTCGTAAAGCAGCGATTACAGCCGAAGTTCGTCTGTCTGACCTGGCTAAAGTAGAAGGCGGTGTTGTAGACCTGAACACGCTGAAAGCGGCTAACATTATCGGTATCCAGATCGAGTTCGCGAAAGTGATCCTGGCTGGTGAAGTTACAACTCCGGTAACTGTTCGTGGCCTGCGTGTTACTAAAGGCGCTCGTGCTGCTATCGAAGCTGCTGGCGGTAAAATCGAGGAATAAGTAGCAGATGGCTAAACAACCGGGATTAGATTTTCAAAGTGCCAAAGGTGGCTTAGGCGAGCTGAAACGCAGACTGCTGTTTGTTATCGGTGCGCTTATTGTGTTCCGTATTGGCTCTTTTATTCCGATCCCTGGTATTGATGCCGCTGTACTTGCCAAACTGCTTGAGCAACAGCGAGGCACCATCATTGAAATGTTTAACATGTTCTCTGGTGGTGCTCTCAGCCGTGCTTCTATCTTTGCTCTGGGTATCATGCCGTACATTTCGGCATCCATTATTATCCAGCTTCTGACGGTGGTTCATCCAACGTTAGCTGAAATTAAGAAAGAAGGGGAGTCTGGTCGTCGTAAGATCAGCCAGTACACCCGTTACGGTACTCTGGTGCTGGCAATATTCCAGTCGATCGGTATTGCTACCGGTCTGCCGAATATGCCGGGTATGCAAGGCCTGGTGATGAACCCGGGCTTTGCATTCTACTTCACCGCTGTTGTCAGTCTGGTCACAGGAACGATGTTCCTGATGTGGTTGGGTGAACAGATCACTGAACGTGGTATCGGTAACGGTATCTCGATCATTATCTTCGCCGGTATTGTTGCGGGACTCCCGCCAGCCATTGCCCATACTATCGAGCAAGCGCGTCAAGGCGACCTGCACTTCCTCGTGTTGCTGTTGGTTGCAGTATTAGTATTTGCAGTGACGTTCTTTGTTGTATTTGTTGAGCGTGGTCAACGCCGCATTGTGGTAAACTACGCCAAACGTCAGCAAGGTCGTCGTGTCTATGCTGCACAGAGCACACATTTACCGCTGAAAGTGAATATGGCGGGGGTAATCCCGGCAATCTTCGCTTCCAGTATTATTCTGTTCCCGGCAACCATCGCGTCATGGTTCGGGGGCGGGACTGGTTGGAACTGGCTGACAACAATTTCGCTGTATTTGCAGCCTGGGCAACCGCTTTATGTGTTACTCTATGCGTCTGCAATCATCTTCTTCTGTTTCTTCTACACGGCGTTGGTCTTCAACCCGCGTGAAACAGCAGATAACCTGAAGAAGTCCGGTGCATTTGTACCAGGAATTCGTCCGGGAGAGCAAACGGCGAAGTATATCGATAAAGTAATGACCCGCCTGACTTTGGTTGGTGCGCTCTATATTACTTTTATCTGCCTGATCCCGGAGTTCATGCGTGATGCAATGAAAGTACCGTTCTACTTTGGTGGGACCTCACTGCTTATCGTTGTTGTCGTGATTATGGACTTTATGGCTCAAGTGCAAACTCTGATGATGTCTAGTCAGTATGAGTCTGCATTGAAGAAGGCGAACCTGAAAGGCTACGGCCGATAATTGGTCGCCCGAGAAGTTACGGAGAGTAAAAATGAAAGTTCGTGCTTCCGTCAAGAAATTATGCCGTAACTGCAAAATCGTTAAGCGTGATGGTGTCATCCGTGTGATTTGCAGTGCCGAGCCGAAGCATAAACAGCGCCAAGGCTGATTTATTCGCATATTTTTCTTGCAAAGTTGGGTTGAGCTGGCTAGATTAGCCAGCCAATCTTTTGTATGTCTGTACGTTTCCATTTGAGTATCCTGAAAACGGGCTTTTCAGCATGGTGCGTACATATTAAATAGTAGGAGTGCATAGTGGCCCGTATAGCAGGCATTAACATTCCTGATCAAAAACATGCTGTGATCGCGTTAACGTCGATCTATGGCATCGGTAAGACCCGTTCTAAAGCCATCCTGGCTGCAGCGGGTATCGCTGAAAATGTTAAGATCAGTGAGCTGTCTGAAGGACAAATCGACACGCTGCGTGACGAAGTTGCCAAATTTGTCGTTGAAGGTGATCTGCGCCGTGAAATCAGCATGAGCATCAAGCGCCTGATGGATCTTGGTTGCTATCGCGGTTTGCGTCATCGTCGTGGTCTGCCAGTGCGCGGTCAGCGTACTAAGACCAACGCACGTACCCGTAAGGGTCCGCGCAAACCGATCAAGAAATAATCGGGGTGATTGAATAATGGCAAAGGCACCAATTCGTGCACGTAAACGTGTAAGAAAACAAGTCTCTGACGGCGTGGCTCATATCCATGCTTCTTTCAACAACACCATCGTGACTATCACTGATCGTCAGGGTAACGCGCTGGGTTGGGCAACAGCCGGTGGTTCCGGTTTCCGTGGTTCTCGCAAATCTACTCCGTTCGCAGCTCAGGTTGCAGCAGAGCGTTGCGCTGACGCCGTAAAAGAATACGGTATCAAGAATCTGGAAGTTATGGTTAAAGGTCCGGGTCCAGGCCGCGAATCTACTATTCGTGCTCTGAACGCCGCTGGTTTCCGCATCACTAATATTACTGATGTGACTCCGATCCCTCATAACGGTTGTCGTCCGCCGAAAAAACGTCGCGTATAACGCTTCGTTTTCCAGGTTTGTTGGAGAAAGAAAATGGCAAGATATTTGGGTCCTAAGCTCAAGCTGAGCCGTCGTGAGGGCACCGACTTATTCCTTAAGTCTGGCGTTCGCGCGATCGATACCAAGTGTAAAATTGAACAAGCTCCTGGCCAGCACGGTGCGCGTAAACCGCGTCTGTCTGACTATGGTGTGCAGTTGCGTGAAAAGCAAAAAGTTCGCCGTATCTACGGTGTGCTGGAGCGTCAGTTCCGTAACTACTACAAAGAAGCAGCACGTCTGAAAGGCAACACCGGTGAAAACCTGTTGGCTCTGCTGGAAGGTCGTCTGGACAACGTTGTATACCGTATGGGCTTCGGCGCCACTCGTGCAGAAGCACGTCAGCTGGTTAGCCACAAAGCGATTATGGTAAACGGTCGTGTTGTTAACATCGCTTCTTATCAGGTTAGTCCGAATGACGTTGTTAGCATTCGTGAGAAAGCGAAGAAGCAGTCTCGCGTGAAAGCCGCTCTGGAGCTGGCTGAGCAGCGTGAAAAGCCAACCTGGCTGGAAGTTGATGCTGGCAAGATGGAAGGTACGTACAAGCGTAAGCCTGAGCGTTCTGATCTGTCTGCGGACATTAACGAACACCTGATCGTCGAGCTTTACTCCAAGTAAAGCTTAGTACCAAAGAGAGGACACAATGCAGGGTTCTGTGACAGAGTTTCTAAAACCGCGCCTGGTAGATATCGAGCAAGTGAGTTCGACGCACGCCAAGGTGACCCTTGAGCCTTTAGAGCGTGGCTTCGGCCATACTCTGGGTAACGCACTGCGCCGTATTCTGCTCTCATCGATGCCGGGTTGCGCGGTGACCGAGGTTGAGATTGATGGTGTACTACATGAGTACAGCACCAAAGAAGGCGTTCAGGAAGATATCCTTGAAATCCTGCTCAACCTGAAAGGGCTGGCGGTGAGAGTTCAGGGTAAAGATGAAGTTATTCTTACCTTGAATAAATCTGGCATTGGCCCTGTGACTGCAGCCGACATTACCCATGATGGGGATGTCGAAATCGTCAAGCCGCAGCACGTGATCTGCCACCTGACCGATGAGAACGCGTCTATTAGCATGCGTATCAAAGTTCAGCGCGGTCGTGGTTATGTGCCGGCTTCTACCCGAATTCATTCGGAAGAAGATGAGCGCCCAATCGGCCGTCTGCTGGTCGACGCATGCTACAGCCCTGTAGAGCGTATTGCCTACAATGTTGAAGCAGCGCGTGTAGAACAGCGTACCGACCTGGACAAGCTGGTCATCGAAATGGAAACCAACGGCACAATCGATCCTGAAGAGGCGATTCGTCGTGCGGCGACCATTCTGGCTGAACAACTGGAAGCTTTCGTTGACTTACGTGATGTACGTCAGCCGGAAGTGAAAGAAGAGAAACCAGAATTCGATCCGATCCTGCTGCGCCCTGTTGACGATCTGGAATTGACTGTCCGCTCTGCTAACTGCCTTAAAGCAGAAGCTATCCACTATATCGGTGATCTGGTACAGCGTACTGAGGTTGAGCTTCTTAAGACGCCTAACCTTGGTAAAAAATCTCTTACTGAGATTAAAGACGTGCTGGCTTCCCGTGGGCTGTCTCTGGGCATGCGCCTGGAAAACTGGCCACCGGCAAGCATCGCTGACGAGTAACCGGATCACAGGTTAAGGTTTTACTGAGAAGGATAAGGTCATGCGCCATCGTAAGAGTGGTCGTCAACTGAACCGCAACAGCAGCCATCGCCAGGCTATGTTCCGCAACATGGCAGGTTCACTGGTTCGTCATGAAATCATCAAGACGACCCTGCCTAAAGCGAAAGAGCTGCGTCGCGTAGTTGAGCCGCTGATTACTCTTGCCAAGACTGATAGCGTAGCTAATCGTCGTCTGGCATTCGCCCGCACTCGTGATAACGAGATCGTGGCAAAACTGTTTAACGAGCTGGGCCCGCGTTTCGCGAGCCGCGCCGGTGGTTACACTCGCATTCTGAAGTGTGGCTTCCGTGCAGGCGACAACGCGCCGATGGCATACATCGAGCTGGTTGATCGCTCTGAGTCGAAAGCAGAAGCTGCTGCAGAGTAATCTGTAGTAACGTAAAAAAACCCGCCCCGGCGGGTTTTTTTATATCCGCAGAACCCCCACTTATCTACAATATCTGTACTCTTTTTGTTCATCCCCTGGAGACATTATGTGGTTACTGGACCAGTGGGCAGAGCGTCATATCATTGATGCACAAAGAAAAGGCGAGTTCGAGGATCTTCGCGGGGCTGGCGAACCGTTGGTGCTGGATGATGATTCACATGTGCCCGCTGAGCTACGTGCCGGTTATCGTTTACTGAAGAACGCAGGCTGCCTGCCGCCCGAACTGGAGCAGCGCAAAGAGGCCATCCAGTTATTGGATCTGCTCAAAGGCGTTCGTCAGGATGATCCGCAGTATCAGGAAGTGAGTCGACGTTTGTCACTGCTGGAGCTGAAGCTTCGACAAGCCGGTCTTAGCACACAATTTTTACGCGGTGAGTATGCAGATAAGTTGCTGCATAAAATTAACGACAATTAATGGAGTGGACATGTATCGCATTGGTGAGTTAGCAAAGCTGGCGGAAGTGACCCCTGATACGATCCGCTACTACGAAAAGCAGCAGATGATGGAACATGAGGTGCGTACAGAAGGCGGTTTTCGGTTGTATACGGAGAAAGATCTCCAGCGGCTTAAATTTATACGCTATGCCCGACAGCTCGGTTTTACCCTTGAGTCGATCCGTGAATTGTTGTCGATCCGCATCGATCCCGAACATCACACCTGTCAGGAATCAAAAGGGATCGTTCAGGACAGACTGAAAGAAGTTGAAGCGCGTATTGCCGAACTGCAAAGCATGCAGCGTTCATTGCAGCGTCTGAACGATGCCTGCTGTGGTACTGCACATAGCAGTGTGTACTGCTCAATCCTGGAAGCCCTTGAGCAGGGAGCCAGTGGAGTGAAATCGGGCTGTTGATTTATCAGACAGGCAGGACTAAACTCCCGCCGTTAAACCATAAACTGGAGTTGTTATGAGTCGTTATCAGCATACGAAAGGGCAGATAAAGGACAATGCCATTGAGGCATTATTGCATGACCCGCTATTCAGACAGCGTGTTGAAAAGAATAAGAAAGGGAAAGGGAGTTATTTACGTAAAGGCAAACACGGTAACCGGGGTAACTGGGAGGCCAGTGGCAAGAAAGTGAATCACTTTTTTACCACTGGCCTTCTGCTTTCTGCCGTCTGTTAAGAACGGTTATTCTGTTCTTTCAGCAGGTCACGGATCTCAGTAAGCAAGACTTCTTCTTTCGTCGGCGCAGGCGCAGCCGCCGGCTCTTCTTTCTTACGATTGAGTTTGTTAATGAGCTTAATTGCCATGAAAATAGCAAACGCCACAATCACAAAGTCGAAGATGTTCTGAATAAACACGCCATAATGCATCACAACGGCCGGGATATCGCCCTGCGCATCGCGTAATGTAACGGCAAACTGTTTAAAGTCTATCCCACCAATTAACAGACCCAGCGGCGGCATGATGATATCGGCAACCAGTGACGATACAATTTTACCGAACGCCGCACCGATAATGACACCCACCGCCAAATCGACAACATTCCCGCGCATCGCGAATTCGCGAAACTCTTTAATAATGCTCATTATATTCTCCCTATGCAGCTGACGTTAATAAGTTTAACAAATGTTAAGGCATTTGCCATTTAAGTATTGAGATTAACCGTATGAATTAAACCTTGATAAATCAGGGGATTAAAAAGGGTGCGAATAATGCACCCTTCAATGTTAAAGAAAGAAAGGACTTGGCTGGAATAATCGTTCGACGTCGGTAATAAACTTTTTATCCGTCAGGAACATAATGACGTGATCGCCTTGTTCGATGCGTAAGTTGTCATTGGCGATCATCACATCGTTGCCACGCACTACCGCGCCAATGATCGTGCCAGGCGGCAGTTTAATCTCGTCAATGACCCGGCCGACAACGCGTGAGGTACTTTCATCACCGTGAGCAACGGCTTCAATCGCTTCCGCTACGCCACGACGCAATGAAGAGACGCCAACAATGTCTGCTTTTCGTACATGGCTGAGGAGTGCTGAAATGGTTGCTTGTTGGGGAGAGATTGCAATATCAATGACACTCCCCTGAACAAGATCGACATAAGCGCGGCGTTGGATCAGCACCATCACTTTTTTCGCCCCCATCCGCTTAGCCAACATCGCTGACATGATGTTAGCTTCATCGTCGTTGGTAACGGCAATAAACAGATCGACCTGATCGATATGCTCTTCGGCCAGCAATTCTTGATCCGAGGCGTCGCCAAAGAAGACGATCGTATTCTGCAGTTTTTCGGCCAGTTCGGCAGCGCGCTGCTGATCGCGTTCGATCAATTTCACGCTGTAATCTTTTTCAAGACGATGCGCCAGACCTGCCCCGATGTTACCGCCACCAACCAACATGATGCGCTTGTAAGGTTTTTCGAGGCGTTGCAGTTCACTCATCACCGCACGAATATGCTGGGAAGCAGCAATGAAGAAAACTTCGTCTCCTGCTTCCACAATGGTGGAGCCCTGTGGGCGGATCGGTCTGTCGTGACGGAAAATCGCCGCAACGCGGGTATCGATATGCGGCATATGCTCCCGCATCGTTGAGAGCGCATTCCCAATCAGTGGGCCGCCGTAATAGGCTTTTACAACGGCAAGGCTCACTTTCCCTTCTGCGAAGTTGACGACCTGTAACGCGCCTGGATACTCGATCAGTCGATAAATGCTGTCGATGACCAACTGCTCGGGCGCGATCAGGTGATCGATTGGTACGGCTTCTGAGTGGAACAATTTGTCCGCATCACGGACATAATCAGGGGAGCGGATACGGGCGATTCGGTTCGGCGTGTTAAACAGCGAATAGGCAACCTGGCAGGCAACCATATTCGTTTCATCAGAGCTGGTCACGGCAACCAGCATATCCGCATCATCCGCCCCGGCTTCACGTAACACGCGAGGATGAGAGCCATGTCCCTGAACGACACGCAGATCGAACTTATCCTGCAGGTTACGCAGACGTTCACCGTTGGTATCGACTACGGTGATGTCATTGTTCTCGCCGACCAGGTTCTCTGCCAGCGTTCCACCCACCTGGCCTGCGCCCAGAATGATTATTTTCATCAGTCGTGACCCGTTATCCCATCACTTTTTGATTAGCTTAGCGTAAAAGAAGCCATCACCGTCTTCTGTATCCGGCAGATTTTGCAGACCCGGCATTTCGGGTGTACCTGTCTCGCTCAGCATGGCATTCGCCGTGCGCTGTAAGAAGGCGCGAACCTGCATGCTGTTCTCTTCTGGCAGCACGGAACAAGTGGCATAGACCAGCGTACCGCCGGATTTCAGATGCGGCCAGACGGCATTGAGAATTTCAGCCTGTAGATTTACCAGTTCGGCAATATCGCGATCGCGGCGGAGCCATTTGATATCCGGGTGACGACGGATAACCCCCGTTGCGGAGCAGGGCGCATCCAGCAGAATACGATCAAACTGCTGCTCGCCGCACCACTGTGCAGGGAAACGCCCGTCACCCTGTTTGACCGTCGCTTTCATCCCGAGACGTTTCAGGTTGTCATAAACACGGGAGAGTCGCTGTTCATCCACATCCACTGCCAGCACGTTTGCTTCGGGGGCTGCTTCGAGGATATGCGTCGTTTTACCACCTGGCGCTGCGCACAGATCTAAAATATGCTCGCCGTTTTGCGGGGCAAGGAAGGTTACGCACCCTTGAGCAGAGGCGTCCTGAACGGTGACCCATCCTTCATCGAACCCCGGAAGCATATGGACCGGTGCCGGCGTTTCCAGACGGACGGCATCGGGATAGTCTGGATGGGGGAAACCTTTCATCCCGGCGTCTTCGAGCAGTGCCAGCCAACTGTCGCGCGAATAGTGTGTGCGGTTTACGCGTAGCCACATCGGAGGGCGCTGGTTATTGGCGTCGACAATGGCTTCCCATTGGGTGGGATAGGCTTTTTGCAGGCGTTTCAGTAGCCAGGCAGGGTGCAGAAAACGCGCGTCGCTGCTGGCGAATTCCGCGAGCAGTTCTTCCTGCCGACGCTGGAACTGACGCAGGACACCGTTTATCAGCCCTTTAAGCTGCGGGCGCTTTATCGCTACGGCGCCTTCGACCGTTTCCGCGAGTGCTGCATGCGGAGGAATACGGGTATGCAGTAATTGATAGAATCCCACCATAATCAGGTAGTGCACGGTGCGCTGTTTTCCCGTCATTGGGCGGGACATCAGTTTGTTGATCAACCAGTCGAGTTGAGACAGCGTGCGCAGAACCCCAAAACAGAGTTCCTGTAGCAACGCTTTATCTTTATCGGCGAGTTTTTGTTGTAGCGGCGGCAGGACATTGCTCAGTGAATGTCCTTGTTCGACGACCTGTTCAACGGCCTGCGCCGCCATACTGCGTAAGTTAAGTTTCTTATTCATAACCGCAAAAATAAAAAGGCCCGGTAACACCGGGCATCATAAGAAGTGACCGTCAGGCCAGACGGTTGCCAGGAATAAACCATTCACGACGTGAATTTAGAAGATCCTGGGCGCTCATCGCTTTTTTCCCGGCGGGTTGCAATGAGAGTAAGTTCAGGATCCCGCAGCCAGTCGCAACCTGAATGCCTTGTTTTGTGGCTTCAAGGATAGTACCCGGTTCCGCCTGCGTCGGCGTCTCTATCACGGATGCCTGCCAGACTTTTATCGGCTGGCTATCAACTTCCAGCCAGCTCATTGGCCAGGGATTGAATGCACGAATGCAACGTTCCAGTTGTGCCGCAGAAAGCGACCAGTCAATACGCGCTTCTTCTTTACTGAGCTTCTCTGCGTGTGTGACCTGCGCTTCATCCTGCACTTGGGGGGTTGCACGGCCCTCCGCTAATTGCTTCAGCGTTTCAATCAGTCCCTGCGGGCCAAGATCCGCAAGCTTGTCGTACAGCGTGCCGCTGGTGTCTTGCGCGGTGATGGGACAGGCGAGTTTGTAGAGCATATCGCCCGTATCCAGACCTACATCCATCTGCATAATGGTGACGCCCGTTTCAGCATCGCCCGCCCAGAGCGAACGTTGAATAGGGGCTGCACCACGCCAGCGCGGAAGCAGAGAACCGTGCACGTTAATGCAGCCGAGACGTGGCATATCCAGCACGGCTTTCGGCAGAATCAGGCCATACGCTACGACGACCATAACGTCTGCGTTCAGGTCAGAAACCAGATGCTGGTTTTCCTGTGGGCGCAAGGAGACGGGTTGGAAAACCGGAATGCCTTTTTCTTCCGCCAGGACTTTCACCGGGCTTGGCATCAGTTTTTTCCCGCGACCCGCCGGACGGTCAGGTTGGGTAAACACGCCGACAATACGATGTCCAGAAGACAACAGCGCGTCAAGATGACGCGCTGCAAAGTCAGGTGTACCCGCAAAAATAATACGTAGTGAGTCTGACACGTTGATTCTTGTCCTTAAGCTCGTGCGTTCAGGCGGTCGAGTTTCTCAACTTTCTGACGAATACGTTGCTGTTTCAGCGGCGACAAATAATCGATAAATAGTTTACCGACCAGGTGATCCATTTCGTGCTGAATACAGATAGCCAGCAGGCCGTCGGCTTCCAGTTCAAACGGTTTACCTTCGCGATCGAGTGCGCGAACTTTCACTTTCTCGGCGCGTGGCACTAAAGCGCGTTGTTCAGGAATAGACAGACAACCTTCTTCAATACCGGTTTCACCTTCTTTTTCCAGCAGTTCCGGGTTAATTAGCACCAGGCGTTCGTCGCGATTTTCCGAGACGTCAATGACGATAATCCGCTGATGAATATCAACCTGCGTTGCCGCGAGGCCAATACCTTCTTCTGCGTACATCGTCTCGAACATATCATCGACGATACGCTGAATTTCTGCATTCACTTCTTCTACCGGCTTTGCGACTTTGCGAAGGCGCTCGTCCGGAATATGTAACACTTGCAAAACTGACATAGTTATCCAGAGTTGTGTTCAGGAGTTGGAAAGATTATTACCTCTATTCTAGACAAATCCCCCTCTGATTGACAGCATCAGTGACCAATCGCAAAGATTGCTAAGACTGCTTGTGGCAGGGGGACAAGGATGACTCGTACCGAAATTTGGCTACGTTTAATGGCTGTGAATGAGTTGTTCGGCGATGAGATGGTGCGAGTCGCTCACGAACTGATTCCACAACCGGATATTGATATCGCTGCACTGCGGCGTGCGGGTCTTTCTCCTTCCCAGGCCACGCGTTTTTTAACCTTTTCCGAGAATGAACTGGAAAATACCCTTCGCTGGCTTGAGTCGCCGCACCATCACTTATTACTGGCAGACAGTGAAGATTATCCCGCGCAGCTTCGCGTTATTGAAGATTATCCCGGCGCGATTTTTGTCGTCGGTTCCCCGCAATGTCTTCATGATTTTCAACTCGCCGTAGTGGGAAGCCGAACGCCGTCCTGGTATGGCGAACGGTGGGGGCAGTTGTTTTGCGAGAAATTGGCCAGTTGGGAGATCACCATTACCAGCGGTCTGGCACGAGGTATTGATGGTATCGCCCATCGGGCGGCGATCCAGGCGAAAGGGAGAAGCGTTGCCGTCTTAGGAAACGGTCTGCAGGCCATCTATCCCCGACGGCATGCCGGGATGGCCGAGGCGTTACTGGAAACGGGAGGCGCGCTGGTATCTGAGTTTTCGTTGATGATGGCGCCCTTACCGCGCAATTTCCCCCGTCGAAACCGCATTATCAGCGGCCTGAGTAAAGGAGTGCTGGTGATTGAAGCGGCATTGCGCAGCGGCTCGCTGGTCACTGCACGCTGTGCGATGGAGCAAGGGCGAGAGGTGTTCGCCGTGCCCGGACCTCTCGGTAGTCCCGGAAGTGAAGGACCGCATTGGCTGGTACAGCAAGGGGCCACACTTGTGACGGCTCCGGAGGAAATCATGGAAAATTTGCAGTACGGCTTGCATTGGCTGCCAGATGAGCCTGAAAAATTACTTTATTCATCAGATCAGGAAGGCGCAGCATTGCCATTTCCCGAGCTCCTGGCTAACGTAGGAGATGAGGTAACACCTGTTGACGTCGTCGCTGAACGTGCCGGCCAACCTGTGCCAGAGGTAGTGGCTCAGCTACTCGAACTGGAGTTAGCAGGATGGATCGCAGTTGTACCCGGCGGCTATGTCCGATTGAGGAGGGCATGCCATGTTCGACGTACTAATGTATTTGTTTGAGACATATATCCACAATGAAGCTGAATTACGTGTGGATCAGGACAAACTTGAACGGGATCTTACCGACGCTGGTTTTGATCGTGAAGACATCTACAACGCGCTCCTGTGGCTGGAAAAGCTTGCTGACTACCAGGAAGGTCTTGCCGAGCCGATGCAGCTTGCCTCCGATCCTCTCTCTGTGCGTATCTATACTCCTGAAGAGTGTGACCGACTGGATGCCAGTTGCCGGGGATTCCTGTTATTCCTTGAGCAGATTCAGGTGCTAAACCTCGAAACGCGAGAAATGGTGATTGAACGTGTGCTCGCGCTGGATACCGCCGAATTCGACCTGGAAGATCTGAAGTGGGTCATACTGATGGTTTTGTTCAACATTCCAGGTTGTGAAAATGCGTATCAGCAAATGGAAGAATTACTCTTTGAAGTGAATGAAGGTATGCTGCATTAATCAACCTTAATTCAGCATGAGTTGTTATGGCTAAATCAGCACTGTTTTCGGTGCGTAAAAATGAGCCCTGTCCGCAGTGCGGGGCTGAACTGGTAATTCGCTCCGGGAAACACGGTCCGTTTCTTGGTTGCTCGCACTATCCGGAATGTGACTATATCCGTCCGTTGAAATCCTCAGCGGATGGACATATCGTCAAAGTTCTGGAGGGGAAACATTGCCCTGACTGCGGTACCGAACTGGTGTTGCGCCAGGGGCGCTTCGGCATGTTTATTGGTTGTAGCAACTATCCGGAATGTGAGCATACCGAGCTCATCGACAAACCCGATGAAACTGCAATTACCTGCCCTCAATGCCAGACGGGCCATCTGGTCCAGCGGCGTTCCCGGTATGGCAAAACGTTCCACTCCTGCGATCGCTATCCGGAGTGCCAGTTTGTCATTAATTTCAAACCGATAGCCGGAGAGTGTCCTGAATGCCGCTATCCGCTTCTCATCGAAAAGAAAACCGCGCAGGGTGTGAAGCACTTTTGCGCCAGTAAACAATGTGGAAAGCCGGTTTCGGCGGAACAAACCAGTGAATAATAACCTGCAAACAGACCCTATTGCGGATGCAATAGAGGTACTGAATAAAGAGAATGTCATCGCCTATCCAACAGAAGCTGTCTTCGGCGTCGGGTGCGATCCCGATAGCGAAGTGGCCGTTAATCGTCTGTTGGCCTTAAAACAGCGTCCGGTCGAAAAAGGATTAATTTTAATCGCCGCCAGTTATGAACAGCTTAAGCCGTATATTGATGACAGTATGCTGACTGATGCCCAGCGTGTTGCCGTATTTGCTCGTTGGCCTGGTCCGGTGACCTTTGTGTTCCCTGCGCCTGCGACGACGCCTCGTTGGTTGACGGGACGCTTTGATTCACTGGCGGTGCGCGTGACGGATCATCCGCTGGTGGTTGCCCTGTGCCAGGCTTATGGCAAACCGTTGGTTTCAACCAGCGCCAACCTGAGTGGATTGCCCCCGTGCCGTACGGTTGAGGAAGTCCGCGCACAGTTTGGTACAGACTTCCCGGTGGTGCCTGGCGAAACCGGCGGTCGCTTGAATCCTTCGGAAATCCGTGATGCCCTGACGGGCGAGTTGTTTCGACAGGGGTAAGATGATGGAAACCTATGCTGTTTTTGGTAATCCAATCGCGCACAGCAAATCGCCGTTCATTCATCAGCAATTTGCGCAGCAGTTGCAAATTGTACATCCGTATGGCCGTGTGCTGGCGCCTGTTAATGATTTCATCAACACGCTGAACGCGTTCTTTGCCGATGGCGGTAAAGGCGTGAACGTCACGGTGCCCTTTAAAGAAGAAGCATTTGCCCGCGCCGATGAGCTCACGGAACGTGCTGCGCTGGCTGGTGCGGTGAACACGATCAAGCGGCTCGATGATGGTCGTTTGCTGGGTGATAACACAGATGGCATTGGACTGCTCAGCGATCTCGAACGCCTGTCATTCATTCAGCCTGGACAGCGTATCCTGCTGATTGGCGCGGGGGGAGCATCGCGTGGCGTATTGTTGCCGCTGCTTTCTTTGGATTGCGGTGTGACTATCGTCAACCGGACGGCATCCCGTGCGGAAGAACTGGCACAGGTTTTTGCTCATACAGGGAGCGTGCAGGCGCTGGGTATGGATGAGCTGGAAGGGCATGAGTTTGATCTGATCGTTAATGCCACCTCCAGCGGCATTCGCGGTGAGATCCCGGCGATCCCTGCTTCGCTCATTCGTCCGTCCGTATGTTGTTATGACATGTTCTACCAAAAGGGGAATACGCCGTTTCTCACGTGGTGTGCACGCCAGGGCGCGAAACGCTATGCCGATGGCCTGGGGATGCTAGTGGGGCAAGCAGCTCATGCCGTTCTGCTCTGGCACGGCGTGTTGCCGGAAATTGAACCGGTGATCGCGCGTCTCAAACAGGAATTGTCCGCATGAATCAGGCCATCCAGTTTCCAGACCGGGAAGCGTGGGACGCACAGAAAGAAGCGATCTGCTTTCCTGCGCTGGTTAATGGTATGCAGTTAATGTGTGCAATTAAGGGTGAAACGCTGGCAAATCGCTTCGGTGGCGAGACGGTAGAACAATGGTTAGTCCGCTTTTGCGAACATCGCTGGGATCTGGAAGATGAAGCGGAAGCGCTGATCCAGTCCCAGCAAGAAGACGATCACGGTTGGGTCTGGTTGCCCTGAGCGAGATACTCGTCTTTCCATTTCACATAATTCCTGGCGGAGTATTGCAGACCGGCTCTCTCCTCCTCGGTTAGCTGGCGGATCTGTTTGACCGGGCTCCCCAAATAGAGATAGCCGCTCTCCAGATGTTTGTTTTGCGGCACCAGGCTTCCCGCACCAATCATTACGTCATCTTCTATCACCGAGCCGTCCAGCAGAATCGACCCCATACCGACCAGAACGCGGTTGCCAATAATACAGCCATGCAACATCACTTTATGGCCAACCGTTACATCTTCCCCCACAATGAGCGGATTACCATCCGGGTTGGAGGTGGACTTGTGCGTGACGTGCAGAACGCTGCCATCCTGAATATTCGTACGCGCCCCGATCGCAACGTAATTCACATCGCCACGGATCGCGACAAGCGGCCAGATCCCCACATCGTCCGCCAGGCGAACGTCGCCAATGATCACGCTGCTGTTGTCGAGCATCACTCGTTGACCGATCTGTGGGAAAAGATCCTTATAAGGACGTAATACGTCAGACATGTTTACCTCAAGGAAAGAGAACAGTAATGATGACTTTGGTTGCATTTCTGGCCTTGCGCAAGTGCTTTAGCTATCAAAAACTCGCCAAGTTGCGTATGAATGGAGCGAAAGGGATGAAAAATCAGCAAACGGAAAAAAAGATCCAAAAAAGGCTTGTGCAAAAAAATGGGATCCCTATAATGCGCCTCCGTTGAGACGACAAAGTGAAACGCTTCACAAGATGGTTGTCACAGCCAAGAGAAAAATCCTGAAAATCAGGGTTGACTCTGAAAGAGGAAAGCGTAATATACGCCACCTCGCGACAGAGCGCTAAAGCGCGTCGCAACTGCTCTTTAACAATTTATCAGACAATCTGTGTGGGCACTCAAAGTGACATGGATTCTTAACGTCGCAAGACGAAAAATGAATACCAAGTCTCAAAGAGTGAACACGT
>NZ_JAGTXM010000002.1 GCF_018252635.1 Citrobacter amalonaticus | reverse complement strand
CATCCAGGTCACCTGGACTTTAGGTTGCAGCCAGTAGCTGTCCCGACCGTTGCTGCTCTCTGTGAGACGGAAGGTGTAACCGGCTTCCAGCGAGGCGGTGATACCGTCCGAGTCATACTTTTCAGACGCCAGTCCCTGGCCGGACACGCTGTTGTCAAACCAGTTGTAGAGCATCCAGCCATCGACATAAGCACCGGTTTTATCGGCGTCGTTGGCATACCAGGTGCCGTACAGACCGGCGCTGTAGCCGCTGATCTCCCCGCGTGATGTGTAGCCGGTCAGGCTGGAGCGGCTGCGGCTCTTGCTGTTGGCGTAACCGGCCATCAGGCCCAGGTGCCAGCGATCGAGACCGTCGGTGCTCCATTGCGCGATATCACCGCCCAGTTGCATCACATAGCGGTTGCTCTGGGTGCTGATTTGCCCGGAACCGTCCCTGAAGCGGTTATGTCCGCCGATGTGGCGCATCCACAGGCTGGTGACCTTCTGCTCGCCGGTTAACGCGTCGGTGTACTGGGTTTCACCCAGACGATCGTGAAGACGGGTGTTGAACAGCGTGTTGGCGGCAAGGATGTTCGCCAGATAGCTGCCAGATTCCGGGCGATACTGAGATGGGCCTTCCGGTGCGGGTGGCACAGGCGGCTCTGGTTCACCCGGCGTAACCGGAGATGGAGGCGTCACGCTGGCCTGACTGGTCAGAACCCAGTTCTGGTTATTGCTTTTGACAATACTGTAATCGTAAGCGCCCGCGACAATACGACCTTCTTTGACAAAGGTTCCGTTTGATGTGCCTTCCACTTCGACAATCTGAATACCTTCAACCGTCTGGGCCCCGTTACCGCCGGCGTTACTGACGCTGACGCGTGTGGTGCCGCTGGTATCGCCTTTTACAACCAGCTTGTCAGTGGCGGAACTGTCATCGCCGAGCACTGTTTGCAGGGCAAGCAGGCCATTATTCCCGGTGTAATCGCCGTTAATTGTCATTGTGGTCGGGGTAAAGGCCGCTTTTACCTGCGACGGGGATGAGAGTGTCGCCGTGCCTGCCAGCTCCAGAGAATTCAGGGTCTGCGAATAGCCGTTAAGATCCAACTGCGCGCCACTGTCCACCCGGTAATCCGATCTTGCACTCAGGGTGTTTTCTACCCCAGCGCGCAGCGTGCCGTTCGCGACGTGAGTGAGGCCCTGATAAGTGTTGGCGCCTGTCAGCGTGGTTGTCCCTGAGCCGACATGGTTTACTTCTCCGATGCCCGTGATTTTGGCTGAGAGTACGAAGTCGTCGCTGTTGTGGTTAAAATTGAGTTCCGCTGTGTTCATACCGCTGGTGTTGCCAAGGTAGATCCACGGCAGATCCAGCGTTCCCGCCGCCTGTTGCGCTTCTCCTTTTGCACCGCCGATATTCAGGATGCCGGTACTGCCTTCTCCTACCGCCAGCCAGATTAAGCTACCCGAGCGGACCGTTGCGCCATTGCTGACGGTGAGGATCCCGGTGGCGTCATTAGGGGTTGTTGCGAACCCCCCGAGGTAAATGCCTTCGGTCACATCCAGCAGCGAGTTTTCACCGTCCACGAGGGTGACACCGTAGCCATTACGGCTGGTGCTGCTCGTATTGCCAACGTAGCCGATATTCATGTGTTCGCTTAAGGAGAGAGAACCGCCGCGGGTAATCACCAGGTTGCCGCGCCCCTGATCGCCAACCACGCTCCAGACGGATGAGACAGACGAATTTGCGCCATCGATGGTAACCGTTCCCTGCGCGTTGGCGGCATATTCTCCAATGCGCAGTTCATCAATGCCGCTGATTTTACTGCCGTTACTCACCAGCAGCGTTCCTGAACCATCATGGGTCCCAAGTACCAGATTCAGGTTGCCCAGGGTCCAGGTTGCACCATTCGTCAGCGTCACGCTGCCGTTCGCGGCATTCCCGATCATACCGGCGGCGGTGGCAATATCCCGGCCATCGATCAGCAGCGAGCCGTCAGAGTTATCACCGACCCAGAGACTGCGGAAGTTATCCCACGCGGGATCGGTATTTTCCGTGGTGGAAAGCGTAATAGTTTTGCCATCATTAATAATCACCGTGTCATTTATTCCCGCTGGCGGAGTAATATTATTATTGGCCGCCGCGGTGGACGTTAAGGCAATGGAAATAGAAATGGCTAATAGTGTTTCAGGGAATTTCTGTGCATTTATTTTCATATATTGACTCTTCCTTAAGATTCAAATATTACGCCGTAGCATGAGCAAGAAAAGCCAGTCCTGAATACACGGCCATTTGTGGGGTTGCTCATGTAAAGAAAATTCTGATGTTTTTTAATATTATTTGTCACAGACGATATAGCGTAATCGTTTTACCGCAGGCTTGTAATAGATATTGATAGGTTGAGTCTATTAACCGTCGTTAATGGAGTGAAAATGTTTAAGTGGTTGCTAATTATTTGATTATCAATCTTTATTGTTTTTGGCTTCCCATCCAGGAATAATGCAAATATAAGGATAAAAACAACAAGATAGATGAGTTTTTCGATAAGGCGGACTGAATAGATGCGCAGGCTTAACATTAGTAGAGATATCGGTTTAATATGTTTAATTACGTACGGTAATAATTTTATTTAAGAATTTTAGGCTGACTAATTATCATTGTTTTGATGGATGTCAATTTTTACATTGGTAATAATCTGAGTTTTATTTTTTGGTTTTAAGATTATTACCAATAATTCAGTATGGATTTTAATAATAATCTTAAGTGGAGTTGTTCTGAACGAGGTTATTCATACTTACGCAACAAATATGATTTATTTAAAAACAGGGATGTGGATCCTCTTTTTATTAATATGCGGAAAGTGACTTAACTTTACCGTAGAGCGCAAAAAAGTACTGAGCAGTCTGAAACCACAAAAGCAACATATCCTGGAAAGGGCCCTGGATTTTTCCTGGAAGCTGAACTAGTTATTAATCATCCTTGAACCGCTGCATGGATTCAGGGGTGATGATAGCGTCATAACATAACCTGGAGCTTTACTATGAAAACTGGATATAAAGTCTTGATTGGTGCCTTGGCTTTTGTGGCGACAAATGCGTTTGCAGCGGAGTTGTTAACAAAGGCTGAGTTTGAGAAGGTGGAGTCGCAGTACACCCTGATTGGTAACATCAATACCAGCAATGAAACGTCTACCCAGGACGCGAAAGAAGATCTGCTCAAAAAAGCGGATGAAAAAGGTGCTGATGTCGTCGTGCTGACCTCCGGCCAGACCGACAATAAAATCCATGGTACCGCCAATATTTACAAGAAAAAGTAATTTGTAAGATTGTCGGATGGTTCTGACCTGCTGTGAGTTGTAGGCTGGATAAGGCGCTGCGCGTCGCCATCCGACAATTTATTCCTTCAGCCTGCGCCAGAAGGTGGTTCTGCTGATCCCCAGATAGCGAGCTGCGGCACGCTTATCACCGTTAAACTGTGCCAGCACCTGCTGCGGCGTGGCTGAAGGGGGGGGGAATGACGGTGTTTCGATCTCCATGAGTTCCGGCAGCAACTGCTGTAATAAATGCTCATCCAGTTGCGGCATCGGCTCAACGCTTAAAAACAGCGCCAGCCGTTCCATCATATTACGCAATTCGCGAATATTTCCCGGCCAGTGATATTGCCAGAGAAGACCGGCACTCTGCGCCAGTCCGGCGCGTACCGACTCGCTAAACGGTACGGCGAGTGCGGCCAGTGACTGTTTTAAAAAACCTTCCGCCAGTGACACGATATCGGCGGGGCGCTCCCGCAGGGCCGGTAACGACAGGCGTAAAATACTCAGGCGATAATACAGATCGCGACGAAACAGCCCTCGTTTCATCTCCTCTTCCAGATTGCAGTGGGTGGCGCTAATCACCCGCACAGTCACCGGAATGGGGTGATGTCCACCCACCCGGGTGACCTCTTTTTCTTCCAGCACGCGTAACAGTCGGGTTTGCAGCGGCAGCGGCATTTCGCCAATCTCATCAAGAAACAGCGTTCCGCCGTGGGCGATTTCAAACAGCCCGGCACGGCCACCGCGTCGCGACCCGGTGAAGGCACCTTCCTCGTAGCCAAACAGCTCCGCTTCCAGTAACGATTCGGTAATCGCGCCACAGTTCACTGCGACGAACGGATGCGTCGTTTTGTCGCCGCGCGCGCCCGGACGGGTACAAAACTCCCGGTGAATGGCCTGAGCCGCCAGTTCTTTTCCGGTGCCGGTTTCCCCCTGAATCAGAACGGAGGCGGACGAACGGGCGTACAGCATAATGGTATGGCGCACCTGTTCCATCTGTGCGGACTCGCCGCGAATATCCCCCAGTTCATAGCGGGTACGCAGCGCCTGATCGGAGACATAATGGCCGTGACGTCGCTGGGTCAGGCGGGTCATGTCCAGCGCATCACTGAAGGCCTGGCGTACCGTGGCGGCGGAATAGATAAAGATACCGGTCATGCCAGCCTCTTCCGCCAGATCGGTGATCAGCCCCGCACCAACCACCGCTTCAATGCCGTTTGCTTTCAGTTCGTTAATTTGCCCGCGCGCATCTTCTTCGGTGATATAGCTACGCTGTTCCAGTTGCAGACTAAAGGTTTTTTGGAAGGCCATCAGCGCTGGCAGCGTTTCCTGGTAAGTCACCACGCCAATGGAGGCGGTCAGTTTCCCGGCCTTTGCCAGCGCCTGCAGAACGTCAAACCCGCTGGGTTTGATCAGGATCACCGGTATCGACAGGCGACTTTTCAGATACGCGCCGTTGGATCCGGCGGCGATGATCGCATCACAGCGTTCGGTTGTCAGCTTTTTACGAATATAGGTGACCGCTTTTTCAAAACCGAGCTGGATTGGCGTAATGGTCGCCAGGTGATCGAACTCGAGGCTGATGTCGCGAAACAAATCGAACAGCCGCGTTACCGAGACCGTCCAGATAACCGGTTTGTCATCATTCACCCGTAGGGGAAGATTTGTCGTCGCCATAGCCAACTCAAAAAGTAAAGGACAGAGTATTGGGTGTAGTCTTGTTTCAATATTGTTGCAATGAAACCGGTCGGAACGTTTTATGAAACGTTAGCTGACACGCTTTTTTCGCTCATTACGCTGGGATGTTAATTATCTCATTGTTTTATAGATGATTATTAAAATTCCTCCTTTCATGGCGCCTTTGGCATAGCCCTTGCTTTATGTGATTCAACGGTTAGTTACAAGTTGATAACACGAGGATGGACTATGTCTCTGGATTCTCCGGGTCAGGCATTTCGCGCTGCACTCACCAAAGAAAACCCCTTACAAATCGTCGGCGCCATCAACGCCAACCATGCGCTGCTGGCTCAGCGTGCCGGGTATCAGGCGATTTATCTTTCTGGCGGCGGCGTCGCGGCCGGTTCGCTGGGACTGCCGGATCTGGGGATCTCCACCCTGGACGACGTATTGACCGACATTCGCCGCATCACCGATGTCTGTCCGCTTCCGCTGCTGGTGGATGCCGATATCGGCTTTGGTTCGTCAGCGTTTAACGTTGCGCGCACCGTGAAGTCGATGATCAAAGCCGGCGCGGCGGCGCTACATATCGAAGATCAGATCGGCGCCAAGCGCTGTGGACATCGTCCGAATAAAGCGATCGTTTCGAAAGAGGAGATGGTCGATCGCATACGTGCGGCGGTGGATGCCCGTACCGATCCCAACTTTGTGATCATGGCGCGTACCGATGCCCTGGCGGTGGAAGGGTTAGACGCGGCGATCGATCGTGCGCAGGCCTATGTCGAAGCGGGTGCCGACATGCTGTTTCCGGAGGCGATTACAGCGCTTTCGATGTATCGCCAGTTTGCCGATGCAGTCCAGGTGCCCATTCTTGCCAATATCACCGAATTTGGCGCTACGCCGCTGTTCACGACCGACGAACTGCGCAGTGCGAACGTGGCGATGGCGCTCTATCCGCTCTCGGCATTCCGCGCCATGAACCGGGCCGCTGAAAAGGTCTACAACGTGCTGCGTCAGGAAGGGACGCAAAAGAGCGTTATCGACATTATGCAGACCCGCAACGAACTGTACGAAAGCATCAATTACTACCAGTTCGAAGAGAAACTCGACGCGTTATATACCCAAAAGTAGGCCTGATAAGGCGTAGCCGCCATCAGGCAATGCCGGATGGCAATGCGTTTATCCGGCCTGGACGAACCCCCTCAATACCCTACACATGATAATAATGACGAGGACAACATGAGCGACACAACAATCCTGCAAAATAATACCCATGTCATTAAGCCGAAAAAATCCGTCGCGCTGTCCGGCGTACCGGCGGGCAATACCGCGCTGTGCACCGTCGGTAAAAGCGGCAACGATCTCCACTATCGCGGCTACGATATTCTCGATCTCGCTGAGCAGTGCGAATTTGAGGAAGTCGCACATCTACTGATTCACGGCAAACTCCCGACCCGGGACGAACTTCAGGCTTACAAAAGTAAACTCAAAGCGTTACGCGGATTACCGGCCAACGTCCGTACCGTACTGGAAGCGCTGCCGGCGGCGTCGCATCCGATGGACGTCATGCGCACCGGCGTATCGGCGCTGGGCTGTACGCTGCCGGAAAAAGAGGGGCATACCGTTTCCGGGGCGCGTGATATTGCCGATAAACTGCTGGCTTCGCTCAGTTCCATTCTTCTCTACTGGTATCACTACAGCCACAACGGCGAGCGTATCCAGCCGGAAACTGATGACGACTCCATTGGCGGCCATTTTCTGCACCTGCTGCACGGGGAAAAACCGTCGCAGAGCTGGGAAAAAGCCATGCACATTTCGCTGGTGCTGTACGCCGAGCATGAGTTCAACGCTTCCACCTTTACCAGCCGCGTGATTGCCGGCACCGGCTCGGATGTCTATTCGGCGATTATCGGCGCGATTGGCGCTCTGCGTGGCCCGAAACATGGCGGGGCGAATGAGGTTTCGCTGGAGATTCAGCAGCGCTACGAAACGCCGGACGAGGCCGAAGCCGATATCCGCAGGCGCGTGGAAAACAAAGAGGTGGTGATTGGCTTTGGTCATCCGGTTTACACCCTTGCCGATCCACGTCATCAGGTGATCAAACGCGTGGCGAAGCAGCTTTCTACTGAGGGTGGCTCGCTGAAGATGTACAACATTGCCGATCGTCTGGAAGAGGTAATGTGGGAAACGAAGAAGATGTTCCCTAACCTCGACTGGTTCTCGGCGGTCTCCTACAACATGATGGGCGTTCCCACCGAAATGTTTACCCCGCTGTTTGTCATCGCCCGCGTCACCGGCTGGGCAGCGCACATCATCGAGCAGCGCCAGGACAATAAAATCATTCGTCCTTCCGCCAATTATACCGGCCCGGAAGACCGCCCCTTTGTCGCGCTGGATCAGCGCCAGTAATTCATTACCTCTAAAGATAAAAAAACAGGAAACGTACCTTATGTCCGCTCAAATTTTAAATGTCCGCCCGGAATTCGACCGTGAAATCGTTGATATCGTTGATTACGTGATGAACTACGACGTCACCTCACAGGTGGCGTATGACACCGCGCACTACTGTCTGCTCGATACGCTGGGCTGTGGTCTGGAAGCGCTGGAGTATCCGGCCTGTAAAAAACTGATGGGGCCGATTGTTCCTGGAACCGTGGTGCCCAACGGCGTGCGCGTGCCAGGGACTCAGTTTCAGCTCGACCCGGTTCAGGCCGCGTTTAACATTGGCGCAATGATCCGCTGGCTGGACTTCAATGACACCTGGCTGGCGGCGGAGTGGGGCCATCCTTCCGATAACCTCGGTGGGATCCTGGCGACAGCGGACTGGCTGTCACGCAACGCGGTCGCGGCGGGTAAAGCGCCGCTGACGATGAAACAGGTGCTGACCGGGATGATCAAGGCGCACGAAATTCAGGGCTGTATCGCGCTGGAAAACGCCTTTAACCGCGTGGGGCTCGACCACGTTCTGCTCGTCAAAGTGGCCTCCACCGCCGTGGTCGCCGAGCTGCTGGGGCTGACGCGTGATGAGATCCTCAACGCGGTATCGCTGGCGTGGGTCGACGGACAGTCGCTGCGCACCTATCGCCATGCACCGAATACCGGCACGCGTAAATCCTGGGCTGCAGGCGATGCGACCTCGCGCGCGGTGCGTCTGGCGCTGATGGCTAAAACCGGTGAGATGGGTTATCCGTCGGCGCTGACGGCGAAGACCTGGGGTTTTTATGACGTTTCCTTCAAAGGCGAGTCGTTCCGCTTCCAGCGTCCATACGGCTCCTACGTCATGGAAAACGTGCTGTTCAAAATCTCTTTCCCGGCTGAGTTTCACTCTCAGACGGCGGTTGAAGCAGCAATGACGCTGTACGCGCAGATGCAGGCTGCAGGTAAAAGCGCTGCGGATATCGAAAAAGTGACCATTCGCACCCACGAAGCCTGCATTCGCATCATCGATAAGCAGGGACCGCTGAATAACCCGGCCGATCGCGATCACTGCATTCAGTATATGGTGGCGATCCCGCTGTTGTTTGGACGCTTAACGGCGGCGGATTATGAGGACGGCGTGGCGCAGGACAAGCGGATTGATTCCCTGCGCGAGAAGATCCGCTGCGTTGAAGACCCGGCGTTTACTGCGGATTATCACGATCCGGAAAAACGCGCTATCGCCAACGCTATCACCCTGGAATTCACAGATGGTTCGCAGTTTGACGAGGTGGTCGTGGAGTACCCGATTGGTCATGCACGTCGTCGTACCGACGGGATCCCGAAACTTGTCGAAAAGTTCAAAATTAACCTGGCGCGCCAGTTCCCGACTCGCCAACAGCAGCGCATCCTGGATGTCTCCCTGGACAGAACTCGCCTGGAGCAGATGCCGGTCAATGAGTACATGGACCTTTATGTCATCTAGAGCCCGCTTCATCAGGCGTAAGTTCAACAGGAGAGCATTATGTCTTTTAGCGAATTTTACCAGCGTTCTGTTACGCAACCGGAGGCGTTTTGGGCCGAGCAGGCCCGGCGCATTGACTGGCAGCAGCCGTTTACCCGTACGCTGGATCATCGCAATCCGCCGTTTGCCCGCTGGTTTTGCGACGGTACCACTAATTTGTGTCATAACGCTGTCGACCGCTGGCTGGAGAAACAACCGGATGCGCTGGCGCTGATCGCCGTCTCGTCCGAGACCGAAGAGGAGCGCACTTTTACCTTCCGTCAGCTCTATGACGAAGTGAACGTGGTGGCGTCGATGCTGCAATCGCTCGGCGTGCAGCGCGGCGATCGGGTGCTGGTGTACATGCCGATGATCGCCGAGGCGCAGATCACATTGCTGGCCTGCGCAAGGATTGGTGCGATCCACTCGGTGGTGTTCGGCGGTTTTGCTTCGCACAGCGTGGCGGCGCGCATCGATGACGCGAAGCCGGTGCTGATCGTCTCTGCCGATGCGGGGGCGCGCGGCGGTAAAGTGTTACCCTACAAAAAGCTGCTCGATGAGGCGATCGATCAGGCTCAGTATCAGCCGAAACAGGTGCTGTTGGTGGATCGCGGGCTGGCGAAAATGGCGCGCGTGGCCGGTCGCGATCTCGACTTTGCGACGTTGCGTCAGCAGCATCTCGGTGCCACGGTGCAAGTGACGTGGCTGGAATCCAGTGAAACCTCCTGCATTCTTTATACCTCCGGCACCACCGGCAAACCCAAAGGCGTGCAGCGCGACGTCGGCGGCTATGCCGTAGCGCTGGCGACCTCAATGGAGACCATTTTTGGCGGTAAAGCGGGTGGCGTGTTCTTCTGCGCGTCGGATATCGGTTGGGTCGTCGGACACTCCTACATTGTTTATGCGCCGCTGTTAGCGGGGATGGCAACCATTGTGTATGAAGGGCTGCCGACCTATCCGGACTGCGGGGTGTGGTGGAAAATCGTCGAGAAATATCAGGTTAACCGGATGTTCTCGGCGCCGACCGCCATTCGCGTGCTGAAAAAGTTCCCGACTGCGCAGATCCGCAATCACGATCTCTCGTCGCTGGAGGTGCTTTATCTGGCGGGCGAACCGCTGGATGAACCGACCGCGAGCTGGGTGACGCAAACGCTGGGCGTACCAGTAATCGACAATTACTGGCAGACGGAGTCCGGCTGGCCGATCATGGCGATCGCCCGGGCGCTGGATGACCGACCGTCGCGCCTCGGCAGTCCCGGCGTGCCAATGTACGGATATAACGTGCAGTTGCTCAACGAGACGACCGGCGAACCCTGCGGTGCCAACGAGAAGGGGATGGTGGTGATCGAAGGGCCTTTGCCGCCGGGTTGTATTCAGACTATCTGGGGCGATGATGAACGATTTGTGAAGACGTACTGGTCGCTGTTCGATCGTCAGGTGTACGCCACGTTTGACTGGGGGATCCGCGACGCCGATGGCTACTACTTCATTCTTGGTCGAACGGATGATGTGATTAACGTCGCCGGGCACCGGCTGGGCACGCGGGAAATCGAGGAGAGTATCTCCAGTTACCCGAACGTGGCGGAAGTGGCGGTGGTTGGAGTGAAAGATGCGTTGAAAGGGCAGGTGGCGGTGGCGTTTGTCATTCCTAAACAGAGTGATAGCCTTGAAGACCGCGACGTGGCGCATTCGGAAGAGAAGGCGATCATGGCGCTGGTGGACAGTCAGATTGGCAACTTTGGTCGACCTGCCCACGTCTGGTTTGTTTCGCAACTGCCGAAAACGCGTTCCGGCAAAATGCTCCGCCGCACGATCCAGGCGATTTGCGAAGGCCGCGATCCGGGCGATCTGACGACCATTGACGATCCCACATCGTTAGAACAAATCCGCCAGGCGATGGAGGAGTAACGGGTAAACATTCATGAATTGCCTGGAGGCGCTGCGCTTATCGGTTCTGCAACCCAATAGGCCGATAAGCCGCGTTAGCGGCACCCCGGCCTATTGTTGCCGGTCTGAATATGGTCTATATTTGAACTGATGAATAACGAGGACAAACTGAAGATGAAAATCGAAACCATTAGCTACATTAAAAAAAATGCGGCGACGCTCGAGCTCTCTGAACCCATCCTGGTGACACAGAATGGCGTACCGGCTTATGTTATCGAATCATACGACCAGCAGCAGGAACGTGAGAACGCCATTGCGTTGTTAAAACTGCTTACCCTGTCGGAAAAAGACAAGGCTGAAGGGCGCGTGTTCAGCAAGGAACAGTTGCTGGATGAACTTGCTGAATGACAACACGCCGAAGGGTTGAAGGATCTTAAATGGAACCTAAGATGACTTTTACGTATACGCTGACGGCCAGGCATTGCATCAACGATATTGCCACTCACCTCCGCCGGGCAGGATTAGAAACGCGATCCATTATTGCGGATATTCTTGGGCAGTTCGAAAAGATCGTGGGGCAATTTCCCCTGGGAAGTCAGATTTGCCCTGAACTGATTAAAATTGGCTGTGCGAAATACCGTGAATTTAACCATGCTGACGGTTATCGCGTTCTCTATTCCGTTGAAGGAACGATCGTCACTGCCCATGCGATTCTGGCGCATCGTCAGGACGTGCAGCAACTTCTGTTCAAGCGGTTAATTATGGTGTAATCCCGTGTTATCCCCACTTCACCTGGTAATGGTAACGTCCGGCGCTTAGCTGATATTCCGACGATACGGAAGGACTCCAGGAGTCATCTCCGCCAACGCCCATATGGAAACCATCAAGATTGAGCCAGGCGCCCGCTTCGGGTTGCAGCAGATGGCGATGGCTGGTCTCCATCAGTTGTTTTTGACTGTAGCGGCTGATGTTGAACTGAAAGTCGCCACGCCAGACGTGCGCACCGTACTTCAGTTCACGCGTACCGCAGCGCAGGCCGTTCTCACTTGGGAAAACGTAAGGGGTATACATCTCATCCAGTGATAAATCCCAGCGGTCAAAACAGGCGGAAGACCGACGGTCCGGATAGTTTTCATGCGGACCGAGCCCCAGCCAGTTCACCCGTTCTGATACCTGCGCCAACTGGCAGGTCAGGCCGATACGTGCCGGATGTGGCGTACCGCGAGCGACATCGACATCAACGGTGATCTGCATTTCGCCGTGACCGTCAATGCGCCAGGCTTTACGGCTGATAAACAGGGTTTCGCCCTGATACTGCCAGGCATGAGCGGTGTCGATTTGTACCGCATCCGTCAGGAGGTTGGCATCGCACTGCAGCAGTAGCGGCTGGAGCTGATAATGTCCTGCTGCTTTCCAGCGCTCGACCCAGGCGTTGGGGTCAATGCGGTTCGCTTCGCTGATGCCAATATCGTTATCCAGCGGCGCACGGGTGAATTGATCGTGCAGTGGCGTCAGTAACTGGGCTTCCTCGTCAATCCAGTACTGCGTTAAGGTGCCCTGCTGGCGGCAGAATTCCCGGCGTGTATTGCCTGTCGCCACGATAAAGGCCGTATCGCTGACGCTAAGTTTCGGCGCTGAGGTTGCCGGCTCTGGACGTGTTACATTGAGTTTTTCCTCCAGTGGCCACTGCTGCCAGGCGCTGACATGGCCAGCAGGCGACCAGGCGGTTGACTTTGGTTGTTCGACGCGTACCGTCAACCAGAGTTGACCCGCCGTGTCAGGCGGTGCGATGTCCGGCAGGGTGATGCGCTGACGACCCTGCGGCGCGATATCCAGCGTGACCTCCCCGGAAGCAATGGAGTTGCCGTCCAGCGCAATCGACCAGCGCAAAATCTCATTATCGCTATGGCGAAACAAAAACTCGCTGGTGACTTCAATCTGACGTTGCGTGCCTGGCAACAGCGTGAGCTGGAAAAACTGCTGAGCGTGTTTCGCCTCAAACAACGACGGATGCGGCGTGCGATCGGCAAACACCAGCCCGTCCATACAGAACTGGCGATCGTTCGGTATGTCGCCAAAGTCGCCGCCGTACGCGGCCCATGGGTTGCCTTCGTCATCGTATTTAATCAGCGACTGATCGACCCAGTCCCAGACGAAGCCGCCCTGCAGGCGCGGGTACTGGCGGAATGCCTGCCAGTATTTGGCGAATCCGCCAAGGCTGTTACCCATTGCGTGGGCATATTCGCAGAGGATCAGCGGGCGCTGTTCGCCGGGCAGCGACAGCCATTTTTTGATTGACCACTTCGGCACGGCCGGGAACGGCTGATCCTGATCGACGCGCGCATACATCGGGCAAATGATATCCGTTGCCGCCGTGTCCGCGCCGCCGCCTTCATACTGCACCGGGCGTGACGGATCTTCTGACTTCAGCCAGCGGTACAGCGCGTCATGGTTGACGCCGTGACCCGATTCATTCCCCAGCGACCAGATGATAATGCTCGGATGATTGCGATCGCGTTGCACCATGCGCGTCACACGCTGGCTCATGGCGGGCAACCAGTCCGGGTCGTCGCTCAGACGGTTCATCGGCACCATGCCGTGAGTTTCGATGTTGGCCTCATCCACCACATACAGACCATAGCGATCGCAGAGCGTGTACCACCGTGGATGATTCGGATAATGGGAGCAGCGCACGGCGTTAAAATTGTTCTGCTTCATCAGAATGATGTCCTGCACCATCGTCTCCTCGTCCATCACCTGACCGTTTTCAGGATGATGTTCATGACGGTTGACGCCGCGAATCAGCAGCGGCTTGCCATTCAACAACAGCAGGCCGTTTTCAATGCAGACCTGACGGAAGCCGACATCGCAGGCCTCGGCTTCAATCAGCGCGCCGTCAGCCGTATGGAGCTGCACAACCGCGCGATAAAGATGCGGTGTTTCGGCGCTCCACAGTTTTGGGCTGTCGACATCCAGACGCACGGTTGTGCGATCGGTATACGCACCGCGCTCATCAATAATTTCGCTGCCAAAAGGGGCGGTACGCTCGCCTGTCAGCACATCGCCATCCCACAGTTGCACGGTCACGCGCAGACTGTCGCGGTGCTCACCGTGCATTCTGACCTCGGCAGCAAAGATTGCCCGGCTGAAATCCGCGTTGAGGTGGGTGGTGATGCGCAAATCGCTGATTTGCGTGGCGGGTTTGGTTAACAGAGTGACATCGCGGAAAATGCCGCTCATGCGCCACATATCCTGGTCCTCCAGATAGCTGCCGTCGGTCCAGCGCAGTACCATGACCGCCAGACGGTTGTCGCCATCGACCAGAAAATCACTGAGATCGAATTCAGACGGCAGGCGGCTGTCCTGCCCGTAGCCTACCCAGCGCCCGTTACACCAGAGATGAAAAGCGGAATTCACACCTTCAAAGATAATTCGCGTCTGTCCATCGCGATGTTCGGCTTCGTTGTGGCTGAATGTGAGCGAATAACATCCTGTTGCGTTTTCACGCGGCACATATGGCGGGTTCACCGGGATCGGGTAGGTCACGTTGGTATAAATGGGCGCGTCATAACCGTGCATCTGCCAGTTTGATGGCACCGCGATCGTATCGGCATCATCCAGATCGCCCAGACGCCAGCTTTCCGGCACCGCTTCCGGTGAGGCGAACCAGTTGAATTTCCACGCGCCGTTCAGACTGCGAACGGAGGAAGAGGGGGTATTGGAACGTGCATCAGCCGCGTTGCGCCAACTGGCAAAAGGAGGATGTGCCTCCAGACGGTTAAGCTGCGTGACGCCGGGATTTTCCCAGTCACGTCGGGCCAGTACGGCGGCGAGTGAATGCGGAGTGAATGTCATGGCTGTATCCTGTTAATAATTGTTACTCGCTCACAATTTCATTTAACATACGAGGGAGGCCAGAAAGCTGTAAAGCGTGAGGAACCTAATGAGTGAACTGACTCACATTATTCTGAACGATCCAGTAACGCTACCTGACGCGCCAGTTGAATCAGCGAGTCCGCCAGCGCCTGGGGGGAGGCGTGCTGATTTTCGGGGGGCAGGACGGTTTTTCGCTCTACCAGGGTGACCGGCAGCAGTTGATTCCCTGGGGCGTATTCGCCGCGGGAAAGTTGCAGCAGGCGATCGACGCTGGTCTGGCCAAGAAGGGCAAAATCCTGCCGGATGGTAGTGAGTGGCGGGATGTAGCAGGCGCTGTCTTCGGTATCGTCATAACCCACCACCGAAATGTCGTTCGCCACGCGCAGCCCAAATTCGCTGATCGCCCGCATCGCGCCCAGCGCCATCTGATCGTTAGCTACCAACATCGCGCCGGGGATGACGCCTGCGCTCAGCATTTGCTGTGTTTGTAAAAAACCGGACATCGCGCTCCAGTCGCCTTCCTGTTCCGCGACCGGCTGCAGCTGATGGCGGGCGAGGTACTTATGCCAGCCCGCCAGGCGCAGGCGCGCCGAAACGGAAGAACGAGGGCCGGCTAACAGGGCAATGCGCTGATGGCCGTTGCGGACCAGATGTTCAACACCCAGTCGTGCACCATCATCATGCGAGAAAATAATACTGTTGATCGGTGAAGGATCAGACACATCGAGGAACAGAACGGGGACCGTACCGCAGGTGGCAGCGACGGCGATGGCATCGTCTTCATCAAGGGGATAGTTGACAATCAGCCCTGTAACCCGCTGTGCCAACAGGTTATGTATCGCCGCTTTGCAGGCGTCGACACCGTGGCGTTCAACCATGGCAATGACCACGCTGGCGCCGGACTGGTCGGCACGTGATTTGATGGATGCGACAATTTGCGAAGGGGCATGCAGCGCCAGGTTGGACGTTGCCACGCCGATTAGCGGCGTTTGTTTTCCGGCCAGCTGTTGGGCGACGCGATTGGGGATGTAATTCAGCTCCGCCATGGCGGCTTCCACTTTTTGTCGGGTTTTCGCGGAAACGTGGCTCGCCTGATTTACCACACGGGAGACGGTCTGATAGGAGACACCAGCGTGGTCTGCAACATCATATAGCGTTACCGGTTTCACAATTCACTCCCCTGAATTCAATATGTTCTGCGCGCTATGATGCCACACCCTGAAAGGTTTTTCGCCATTCTGCCGGGCTGACGCCGAAGCGAGATTTGAAATGCTGACGCCAGGTCACCGGCGACAGAAACCCGACCTCAGCGGCAATACGCTCGACGGGAAGCCGGGAGGATTCCAGCAGCTCCTGGCTGCGGCGCAGGCGTTCAGCGATCAGCCATTCTGCAATGCTGCTGCCCGTTGCTTTCATAAAGTGACGGGTCAGGGTGCGGCGACTCATCATCACCTTTTGCGCCAGCGAGTCCAGGTCGTGCTGTTCATGGCTGTGCTGGCGAAGGTAGTCCAGCAGACCGTTAATCCGTTGATCATGGGTATTCTTCGCCACAGGTTGAGCAATAAACTGCGCCTGGCCGCCCTCGCGATGCGGTGGCACAATCATTCGGCGCGCAATCTGATTCGCCACCGTACTGCCAAACCGCTGGCGAATGAGGTACAGACAACAGTCGAGCGCGGCAGCGGTGCCAGCCGAGGTGACGATGCCATCATCGTCGACGTACAGGGCGTTGATGTCCAGATGCGCGTCGGGAAACCGCGCCTGAAAATCGGCTTCAAACTCCCAGTGGGTGGCGGCGCGTCTGCCGTCCAGCAGTCCTGCATAACCGAGTACAAATGCGCCGAGGCACAACCCGACCACCTGTGCGCCGTTTTGGCGGGCCAGCACCAGCGCATCGAGCAGCGGCTGTGGCGGGCGATGCGAGGTTGTTCCCCACCAGGGAACAATCACAATATCGGCAGTGGTCACCGCCTCCAGTCCCTGGGGGGCGGTGACGGAAAAACCTTCCACAGAGGTGACAACACCCGGGACTTCAGCGCAAATCAGTACCTCAAAGCGCTTCTTCGCCGCCGCTTTTTCACTGAACATGATGCACGGCACTGAGAAGTGAAACGGACTGAAATCATCAACAGCGACGATCGCGACGGTAACGGGGCGCATGCATTTCCTCTGCTGGGATTAAAACGTCAGGGTTTCCCCATCTTCTGGCACCACGACATATTCTGCAATCTGGTTATCGCGGGCGTATTCTCTGAGCGCGGTGCGTGTCAACAGGCAGTGGTTTATCGCTTCCATGTGAATCGCCACAATCTGCGCATCGGGCAGTACGAAGTGGGTTTTCAGCACATCTTCTGCTCCCATGATAATGGCACCAAAACCGATCACGTGCGCAAACCCGGCGTTCAGTACCACCACATCAGGCTGGAAAGAAACCATACTGGCTTCGACTTCCTCGCGCCAGATCGTATCGCCGACCAGATACAGCGTTTTTTCTTGTGGATGCTGGAAGATAATCCCGCAGGCATCGCCCATTCGCTCGGCCATAGCGGGAATGGCATACAGCCGGTCGGAGCCATGCTGCCCGCCCGTTTTGCGCAGGGTGATCTCACCCAATCGGGTATCGTCGGTCAGAACGGTGAGTTGACTGAAACCCTGTTCCCGCAGGATTTGCGCATCCTGGTCGTTTTGCACATAAATCGGTTTCTCTTTCGGCACGACTTTTGCGGCGACGTCATCCCAGTGGTCCGCATGGAGATGGGTGACGATCAGCGCATCGGCATGTAAAAGGGAATCGATGCCGCAGGGAAGCTCCACGCCAGGATTGCGGATTTCGGCCCGCGCCGTGCCGGGGAAGCCGGGATACGCCCCTTGCGGGGCGAGCATCGGATCGACAAGAAAGGTTTTACCACCAAAAGTAATCAACTGGGTGGCGTTACGAATATGGGTAATCTTCATAGCGATACTCCACGTGAGAGGCTGTGGTGTCATCCTGGCGTGTTAGCCAAAAGTTGAACAGGGGCAAATGGGCGAATAGCGATGAGATTGGGCCAACGGGGTGAATCCCAATAGTGAAACAGAAGAGTGCAATGCTGCTTTTTCGTGGCGTCGCAGAGATATTTACGCGCGATTGTCAGGAGAGATTATTTCTTCAGTCAGGTGCGTAATTGAGAAGCCTTGCAAAAATGATAATAAAAATAGGTGTGTCTTTTCTAAATACCCCATCTTATTTAACGGGGTTAAGATGAAATAAAAAAACATAAAGGGATTTAAACGTTGACGGGTTTATATCGCTGGCGATGAATGTAACATCTTGTTTTTATCACAAATTAAATTTGGTATTTTTCTTAATGGCCATGTTTACATTAAATGCATTTTTGCGTAATTCCATTTATCTCATTGTTTTATATGATTTAATATTGTGAAATAGTTAAGTAGTGAAGATTTAAGATTTTTTTTTGAAATGATTTATCGCGTTTACTCTTCGATATGGATTTGATAGCTTCCAATACAATCTTTATTTTCTTTGAATTTAATTTAATTTTTATTGCTAATTTTTTGTTTCCTGGTTTTTTCTACTTTGTTTATTGATTTAACAAGAGCTGGAAATTAACGGATTTTTGTGAAGATTAGCAAGGGAGTTATTAATGCAACATTTTCGCAGAAACCAAATAGCGTTATTGATCGCATCGATCTTCATATCCTCCGGATCGGCAACAGGTGCCACGATTTATGTTGATGGTTCATTTCCTTATACGGCGCAATCCAACACAGGGACTCACGGGACGAGCGGCGGCAGTGATGGCGCCGGGGCCGGGTATGTCTTATCACCGAACCCGGAAACGAGCGCGGCGGATAACAGCGTAAGCGTCGGTAGTGGCATCACAATAACCGGCGGTGATGGTGACGCGGGCGGCGACGGCGGCGACGGAATGTCCGGTAATAATGCAACAATCACTAACAGCGGAAGGATTACGGGTGGTGAGGGGAGCTATGGCGTTAGCGGCATTGGTGCAGGCGGTGTGGGAATATCGGGTACTGATCTGTCTATAGCCAATTCTCGTACCGGCTCCATCACCGGTGGTGAAGGGGGGAGATATTCCGCTAGCGGTGCGGGTATCTCTGGTGACCGTCTCATGATAACCAACGATGGCGCGATTACCGGAGGCGATGGCAGTTACGGCTATGATGATAACGGTGGTACGGGCGGTATTGGCGGCGCTGGCATATCAGGTACCGATCTGACGATTATTAATACTTACCGTATTACCGGTGGTGACGGTAATTCCAGTGGCGAGGGAGGCGATGCCATAGCGGGTTCCGCGCTGACCATCACCAACAGCGGCGCTATTCTCGGCGGCGGAGGGGGATATGGTTACGATGGGGTTGAAGGTGGCAATGCCGGTGCCGGAATATCCGGCAGCAATATGGTCATTGACAATATTGCCCGTGGGTCAATTACGGGAGGGCGAGGCAATTCCGGAAGCTTAGGGGGCGATGCCATATCAGGTTCCGCTCTGACCATAACCAATGGCGGATCCATCATCGGTGGCGAAGGGGGATTTGGCTATGAAGCGCTCGGCGGCAATGCCGGGGCGGGGATATCGGGTACCGATCTGAGAATCACCAACAGCGGATCCATTGTCGGTGGTGAAGGGGGGCTTAGCGGCGGAGGCAATAATGGCGGCAATGCTGGCGCGGGAATATCTGGTAGCGAGATCGTCCTTGATAATTTAGCCGGCGGTTCGATTACCGGCGGTGAAGGCGGCACTGGCGGTCTGGACGGCCTCGGTGGTGCCGGGATACCTTCCGCAGGCGGTGCGGGAATACTTGGCAATACCATGACAATCACCAATGCTGGCTCCATCACCGGTGGCGAAGGCGCTTTTGCCGGCGGCGATACGACAAGCCCTGACGGTGCTGACGGCGGCACGGCTATATCCGGTTACAACCTGACCATCAGCAATCTGGCTGGCGGCGTCATCACGGGTGGAAAGGGTCGTTACAGCGGCAGCCAAAATAATACTAGCACCAGCGACGGCGGCAACGGCGGCGTCGGAATATTCGGTGACAACCTGAGGATTAACAACAGCGGTTCTGTCGTCGGGGGCAAAGGCAGTTACAGCAGCAATGGCGGCGCGGATGGCACAGGTGGTGACGCAATATCCGGCAGTAATCTGACGATAATCAATAACCACGTTATCACTGGCGGTGCGCCCTACAGGAGCGGTGGCGAAGCGGGCGCGGCTATCAGTTTTACCGGCGGCAGCAATATGCTGACGCTGAATACCGGCTCGACGATCACCGGCGATGTCAGTCTGGCAGACGGTACGAGCGACAGCGCGACAACGTTGCAGATCGTCAACAATGACGCGGCAAACAGAGCCATCAACGGTAATCTGACGGTGGGTCAGGCGGCCAGCATGACGTTGACGGAACGTCCTCTTGAATTTTCCGGTAACGCGTCGTTTGCTGAAGGGGCGTCGCTCACCCTTGGCGAAGGTGTCAGCCTCAAGGCGGCGTCTCTCTTGGTTGGTGATAACGCATCGCTGAATGCCAATATCTCTCACTGGGACATGCAAGACATTCTTCTGGTTGAAACCACCAACGGTATTACCGGGACGTTTTCTTACAGCAATGCTCTTGTGGCGGGCATGAACCAGCCGGACTTCGCCTATATCAACACCGGCGCCCGGACCATCCAGTATTCCCTGTACTGGAATGGCCAGGATTCCGACGCGCACGGAACGTTCACGCTGGATGAGGGCCGAACCTTCGATCTCGGCGTCGCCCTGGCTGACAATACGGTGCACGTCAACCCGGCCTGGGACGGTAAAAGTCTGACCAAAGCGGGAGAAGGCACGCTGATACTGTCAGCGGAAAATACCTATACGGGGGCGACTCAAATCAGCGAAGGCATGCTGAAGACGACGACGTCGAATGCATTTGCCAGGACTGCTGGCGTTACCGTCGGCGAGGAAGGGACGCTTAACCTTAACGGCAACAGCCAGACCGTCAATGTGCTGGATAACCGTGGCACTTTGCTGATTGATGATTATGGTGTTCCGCCTGCATCTCCTCTCAGCGTCGTACTGACCGGGAATGTCACGAACAGCGGCAACATGATTCTCAACAATAGCCCGACCAGCGCCGGAAATACGCTGACCATCAATGGCGACTATGTGGGTAACGGCGGCACGCTTTCACTGGGCACGGTTCTCGGCGGCGACGACAGTCTCACGGACAAGCTGATAGTTACCGGCAACGCAACCGGTACGACCTATGTGCAGGTTAGCAATGAGAATGGCACAGGGGCGCTATTGCATGATGGGATTAAAATTATTGAGACCGGTCATTCGACGGCGGATGCCTTTGTGCAACAAGGCCGTATCGTAGCGGGAAGCTATGAATATCACATGAAGCAGGGAACGGCTTCTGGTAGCGATCGGAATAACTGGTATTTAACCAGTCTGACTGATAGCCCTGATCCTGACGATTCCCCTGAGGTCATCGATAACGATCGTCCGGATCCTGATACCATCCCGGATTCTGGCAATAACGCTGGCGGTGGCTCTGATGCAGTTCATGTCTATCGACCTGAAGGGGGAAGTTATGCCAGCAACCTGGCGGCAGCGAATTCGCTGTTTAACACCCGATTGCAGGACCGACAAGGGGGGGCATGGTATACCGATCCCGACACCGGGGAGCGTCATATGACCAGCCTGTGGCTGCGGACATCAGGTGGGCGTAGCAAGAACCGGATGTCAGACGATCAGAACACCTCTTCATCCAGCCGCGTTGTCGTGCAGGTTGGAGGCGCGCTGATCCAGGGCAGCACAAACGGAACAGACAGCTATCAGTTAGGCGTTATGGCCGGTTATGGTAAGCAGGATAACAACATCCATAACAGCCTGTCAGGCTACCGCTCGCAGGGTGAGGTGAGCGGCTACAGCACCGGTTTGTACGGAACCTGGTATCAGAATGCCGTCGATAAAACGGGGTTGTATGTCGATTCTTGGGTTCTTTATAACTGGTTTGACAATACGGTTAAAGGGGATGAGATCGCGCAGGAAAGCTACAAAAGCAAGGGGCTGACGGCGTCGCTGGAATCGGGCTACGCTTTCCATATGGGTTCATTCACGACGGCAGGCGACATGGAAAGTAATGTCTATCTGCGACCACAGGCACAGGTCACATGGATGGGGGTGAAAGCGAACGACCATACAGAGAAAAACGGCACACGGGTGCAGGGGCAGGGCGATAACAATATTCAGACCCGTCTGGGCATGCGCCTTTACGCCAATGGAAAAAGCACCACGGAAAAAGGGGATGTGCGTGAGTTTGAACCCTTTATCGAAGCGAACTGGATACACAACACGAAACAGTACGGCGTCAGAATGAATGACACGAGCACCACGCTTCAGGGAAGTCGAAACGTCGGTGAGGTGAAAGTGGGCGTCGAGGGGCGGTTAACCCGGGATCTCAGCGTGTGGGGTAACGTTGCACAACAAATAGGTAATAACGGCTTTCACGATACGAGTGGGGTGCTGGGGATTAAATACCAGTTCTAGTCATGCGATGTACCTCTCGCCATTCCGGCTTTCTGGCCGGGATGGCGGTTTATCGCTAACGTGCCCTTGTGCTTACGAGTACCTTCTCAACTATCACCCCTTCGTATGAACCATAGCGCAGTATTCCTGCTTTCGTCTGAGTGTCAGGCTGCTTTGCCCCTGCCAGAGTGTAGATAACCCCTTGAAGTGGAGGCGTTATGAGCTGGCGACCCATACTGTTCCTTATTGTTACGCCTTTTCCGGTATTAAGTGCGCCACGCGGACGACTGCGGCTGGTGCAGGAGTAACGGGATCACCATAGGCGTGATAAGCGCAGCGCCATCAGACATGCGTCATGTCATTTCTGAGAAGGGTTCCGTTCGCCTTATGTTCATTGCTTCTCTGGAAACAACTCACCCGCGAACGTGTTAAGGGCGTTCTCCGCCACGCCCTTAACAATCCCGGCTCCCGGCCGGGAAAATCGCCACTTCGTGGTCCATTCGCCTTATGCCGTCTGCCTGTCGGGTCGGGGCCGAGCCTGCGTCCCTGCAGGCCGTCCCCTCCGCCCGCTTTCCTGCGGGCGGACCCGGTCAGCCGTTAACGGCTCATCGATTTTCACGCCGGAACAACGGCATCGCTTCAATTCTCTGCCTTTCAGGTAAAGTCATTTCGCTGTAAAAAAGCAAGCTGCGGAGATGGTAGGGTGTGGATGGGGCCGGCTGAAAATTGCCGACGTGTTTCCGCAGGGTCGGGGGAACCCGCAAGGATGCGGGTTCAGGGCGCGCGAAGCAGGGATGCTGAGTCGCGCCCGACCCGGTAGCCCGGAGGAATAAGCGGAGGGTATCGCGAAGCGACAATTTTCCCGCCGGGAGCCTGGGTTGCAAGGGAGGCGGCGGCGAGCCTCCCTTGCCCGTTCACGTACACGATAATTCCAGAGAGGCGACGCACATAAGGTGAACGGAAAGATCTCCCTGGTAAACATATACAGCGGTTGCCGGATGGCGCTTACGCTTATCCGGCATGGAAAACAACAAACCTACGCTGCGTCCGCTAAAACAAACATCCCATACGGATGGATTTCGAGGAAATACTGCTCGCCAATATCCGGTTGCAGACGGGTCGCGTTGACCTGTAACAAAATTTCCTGCCCGTGCCATTCCACCGTGACCTCATACTGCGGCCCCATATAGGCCACATGACGGATCACACAGCGCTGACTCTCCTCGCCGCGATCGCTTAAGGTGATCGCTTCCGGGCGTACGCCTACCGTGCCGGAACCCTGCGCCACAAAATGCGCCGGGCGCGGCAGGCGATAGCCAAAGATATCCACACTCGCCTCGCTGAACGTCGCCGGAAACAGGTTGGCGTCTCCCATGAAGCTCGCCATAAAGCGTGACGCAGGCTGACGATAGAGATCCTGCGGCGAACCGATCTGCATGATATGCCCCTTATTCATCACCAGCACGGTATCGGAAACCGCAAAGGCTTCGCTCTGATCGTGGGTAACGTACAATGAAGTGATATCAAACTGCTTTTGCAGTTCGCGGATCTTGTCCCGCATGCTGCGGCGCAGGTTGGCGTCGAGGTTACTCAGCGGTTCATCAAACAGCAGCACCTTCGGTTTGAGGATCAGCGCGCGCGCCAGCGCCACGCGCTGCTGCTGACCGCCGGAAATCTGATCGACATAGCGGTCCTCGAATCCTTCCAGATCGACCATCGCCAGCGCCTCTTTCACTCGTGTTTTCACATCGGCGCGCGACACGCCTAACATCTTCAGACCGTAGCCGACGTTTTCCCCCAGTGACATATGGGGGAACAGAGCATACGACTGGAACACCATGCAGATATCACGCTGCTGAATAGAGCGATGGGTAACGTCCTCTCCATCAATAAAAATCTGCCCTTCGCTCGGTTTTTCCAGCCCCGCCACCAGGCGCAGAATGGTGGTTTTACCACAGCCGGACGGGCCAAGCAGCGTCACCATCTGCCCTTGCGGGATGGTGAGATTGATATTGTCGATGACCGTGTTGCTGCCGAATCGTTTAGTGACGTTGCGCAGTTCAACGAAATTTTTCTGACTCATAGTGCGCTCCATTACGCCTGGTTTTTGGCTTTGGACCGGGAAATACGCGCTTCCCCAATCAGCCAGTCAAAGATGAAAATAATCGCCAGCATCACCACGATCAGAATCGATCCGTAGGCAATCGCCACGCCGTATTCGCCGTCTTCCACGCGGTTCAGAATATAGGCCGTTGCCACGCGGGTATCCGGGGTGACGAGGAAGACGATGGCGCTGACGGTAGTGATGGCGCGAACGAAGCTGTAGATCAGCGCCGAAAGGATTGCCGGGCGCAGCAGCGGCAACAGAATGTGCGTGATGGTGCGTAAGCTCCCGGCACGCAGACTGAGCGAGGCTTCATCCAGTGATTTATCGATCTGGCCGAGTCCGGCGATCCCGGCGCGAATACCGACCGGGACGTTACGCATCACCATGGAGATAATAACAATCGCCGCCGTACCGGTGAGGTACACCGGCGCGCTGTTAAAGGCGAGTATATACGAGACGCCCGCCACGGTGCCCGGAACGGCAAAGCACAACATGGTGGTGAACTCGATGGTCTTTTTGCCTTTGAACTGTTGGCGCACCACAATCCAGGCGATCAGCAGACCAAAGGCGGCGGTGATCGGCGCGGCAATCCCGGCGTACAGCAGCGTATCAAGCAACGAAGGCCATGCGCCATCACTCATCCCTTGACCAAACAGCTTGATGAAGTTATCCAGCGTCAGGGTGTAATCCACGCCCCAGTTCACGGTGAAACTGCCGTAGAAAATGCTGCCATAGAGCAGGGCGTTGAAGGCAATCCATACCGCCAGAATCGCCACCACGCTCCAGACCAGCGTGACCGGCAGCGGCTGCACGTCGCCACGGTACGATTTACCGGAAACGGTGACGTAAGAGCGCTTACCAATCCACATATACTGTACGCAGAACACCAGCAGCGAGAACAGCAGCAGGAACGCCCCCAGCGTGCTGGCGGCCTGGTAATCGAGCTGCGAGCCGGTGATGTAGAAGTAAATTTGCGTTGCCAGCACGTCGAAGTTACCGCCAAGCACCAGCGGGTTACTGAAGTCGGCCAACGACTGCACGATGACAATCAGAAAGGCGTTCGCCAGCGCCGGTTTCAGCAGAGGGACAAACACACCGTTAAACGTCTGCCAGCGACTGGCGCGCAGAGTGTATGACGCCTCTTCCAGCGACGGGTGAATAGTTTTAATCGCGCCGTCGAGGATCATAAATGCCATTGGCGTAAACGCCAGCACCTGTGCCAGCCAGATGCCGGTAAACCCGTACAACCAGTTGGTGTTGGTGAGGCCGAACCACTCGACCATCAATTCGGTTACATAGCCGGAACGCCCCATCATTAACGTGACGCCCAGCCCCACGACAAACGGCGGGGTGACGATTGGCAGAATTGAGAAGATACGGCCAATGATAGCGCTGCGTTGGGCGATACGGGTGGTATAAATCGCCAGCACCAGGCCGAAGAAGGTACAGCCGATACCCACCGCAATCGACAGGGCGATAGAGTTGAGAATGACCTGAATGATATGCGCCTGCGACAGCACATTCATAAACGCCAGCGGCGCGAACTCTCCGGCGTCGTTGGTGAACATCGGGATGAAAATGGCGATGCTCGGCCAGACGATAAAGATGCCGATGAGCGCCACGATGGTGACCAGTGAACCGATTACAAACCGATCGCCGCCCAGCCATTCGAGGCGGGTCAGCGCCAGCGTCATGATCGCCCCCAGCGCGACAAACAGCACGATGGTGGCGTAGCCTAAACCGCGCCCTTCCACGGTGGCGCTGATGACGATAAAGGCGATACACAAAAACGCCCAGCCTGCATCGAGGTAGTGGCGGCTACGCTGTTCGCGCCGGGCTTCGTGGAATGGGCGTATCAGTAACAGGCTCGGCAACAGATACCATAACCAGCTGATATTGAACTGTGACCAGCCGTAGGCCTCGAGGATTTCATCGCTCGTGGATTCCAGCAGACCGTAATCCAGGCTCCAGCTCGGCAACAGGACGAATGCCAGCCAGCCGAGTAAAACCCAAAGGAAAATCGCATCCCGCTTTTTCACAGGATGGAGTGCAAGTGTGTGTGACATACGTTTTCCGGTGTTCAATCCCGAACAGGCCGGATAAGCGTGAGCGCCATCCGGCATTCAGGGTGACGATGATTGCCGGGTAGCGGCGTTGCCTTACCCGGCCTACGTAACCTTAACGTCAGGAATTCATCGTGTGGGCTTATTTACCCATCTTCACTTCGCTGACCCATTTATTGATCAACGCTTTACGGACGTCTGTTGAGCCATATTTGTCCATGTCGTAGTTGATAAGCTTCAGGTCGTCGAGCTTCAGCGAGTTCGGCGAGGTTTCGGCGGTAGTGTTGGTCAGGATCTGATAGGACTTACCTTTCTTCCACGCCAGTTCCTGCGCCTCTTTCGACAGCACCCAGTCAACGAACAGTTTGGCGTTATCGAGGTTGCGAGCCCCCTTCAGAATGCTGACGCCACCGATTTCATAACCGGTACCTTCACACGGGGAAATCAGCTCCAGCGGCGCGCCCTGTTCTTTTTCCAGCGAGTAGTCATGCAGGAAGCCAATGCCGATGGCGGTTTCGCCACGAGCCGCGTTACGCGCCGGAGCAATACCGGATTTGGTGTACTGCGAGACGTTGGCGTTCAGTTGTTTCAGGTAATCAAAGGCCTGATCGTCACCCCAGAGTTGGGCGAAGGTCGCCAGTGCGGTGTAGGCGGTACCGGAGCTTTGCGGATCGGCAATCTGAATTTCGCCTTTGTATTCCGGTTTGGTCAGATCTTTCCAGCATTTCGGTACCGGCAGGTTTTTCTCTTTCAGGCGCTGTGTGTTGACGCCGAAACCGAGGATCCCCACATAGACCGCCGACGAAAGATTACCTTTCACTTTCGCCGGATCGCGGAATTTCTCCATCACCTGTTCCAGGTTCGGGGATTTGTAGGGCTGCAGCAGCCCCATTTCACCGGCCTGAGACTGCGGATCCAGCGTGCCGCCGTACCAGACGTCAGCCTGCGGGTTTTTCTTCTCGGCATCGACTTTCGCCAGCGTGCTGCCGGAGCCGTTGCGAATAAACGATGTTTTCACGTCATATTTTTCACCAAAGGCTTTGGTTTCCGCTTCGCACATCTCGTTGGTGGCACTGCAATACACCACCAGGCGACCTTTCGCGTGTGCGGCGCCCGATAAGGTCGCCAGCGCAACGGCGGAGGCAATCAGAGTAGAGGTAAGGGTCATTTTCATTGTTTTATCCTTTGACTGAGAGTGGTGGTGATGCCCGCCATCAGCAGCGGCATCAGCAGTAAACCCATAAGTACGGCGGCGACAGAGAGCAAACTGAACATCCCTGACCAGCCGTAGCGTTCAATGACCAGCGACAAAGGCCAGCCCGCCAGCGCTGCCCCCAGATAGGCGAACAGGCCAAGAAAACCGGTGATTGATCCTGCCGCCGCTTTGTGTCCACATTCCACCGCCGCCAGGCCAATCAACATTTGTGGGCCAAAGACAAAAAAGCCCACCGTAAAGAAACAGACTGCAAGCAGGGCGTAATGATGAACCGGTGCCAGCCATAAGGCGGTGACAGAGACCATCAGACCCAGCGTGAACAGCAAAATCATTGGCGCCCGCTGACCGCTAAACAGCAGGTCTGACCCCCAACCGGCAAACAGCGCGCCGAGAAGTCCGCCAACTTCAAACAGCATCACCGTGGCGTTGGCGCTCAACAGATTCACGCCATGACTTTCCGTCAGCCAGATGTTGCCCCAGTCGTTGAGCGCAATGCGGATCAGATAGACCAGCACATACGAAACGCCCAGCAGCCAGATCATCGGGTTTTTCAGCATCGTGGTACGCAGCATTTGCCACAGTCCCATCGGCGGACTCTGCTGCTCCTGGCGCAGTTCTAACGGATCGTTACGCCAGTTGCCGACGGACGGTAAGCCCTCTTCCTGGGGCGTGCCTTTTAGTTGCAGCGCTAACCCAATTCCCAATGCCATGCTGATTATCCCTGGCATCAGCATCGCGGCCTGCCAGCCCCACCAGTGGGCGGCGAAGGCGCTAATCAGCGGGATAATCGCCCCGCCAATGTTGATTGACATATTCCAGCAGCCCCACCAGAAGCCGCGTTCGTTGCGCGAATACCAGTGGGTAAGCAGGCGGGCGCAGGGTGGCCATCCCCAGCCCTGAAAAAATCCGTTCAGCGTCCAGACCGCCAGTAGAAGCGTCAGCGACTCGCCAAAGGCAAACACCACGTTCAGCAAGCCGGTAGCGAACAGGCCAGCGCCCATAAACCAACGCTGTCCGTGACTGTCGTGCCACAGCCCGGCGGTAAATTTCGACAGGCCGTAGGTCAGATAAAACAGGGAACCCAGCAGACCGATGTCACTTTTATCCAGCCCGAGATCGGTTTGCAGCGCGGGCAGCACGTAGTTGACGCTTTTTCGCGTCAGATAAAACGCGGCGTATCCGATGACCATATACATCAGTAGCCGCGGACGCAGCGTCCGGTAACGTTGATTGATTTCAGTTGCTGCGCCTGCGTGCATAGCCGTCTCCGTTTTGTTGACTATAAGAAAGAGAAACCGAAAGGGGATGAGAGAAAGTCCGGAGTGACTAAGACTTTTTCCTGGTCAGAAGGCGATTTGTTGCAAATTTGTGGGCAAGTTAACACTTACCCGTGTACCGTGCCGCGATTCCAGCGCCAGCTCCCCCCCGAGGGCGCTGACCCGCTCGCGCATCCCCTGAATGCCAAACCCGGCCATTTTGTCTGCGCTGATCCCTACGCCGTTGTCGGTCACGTCCAGATGCAATATATCTCCCTGCTGGCGCAGGACAATGCGCACCTCACTGGCTCCGGCGTGTTTACAGACGTTGTTGAGCAACTCCTGTAACAGCCGGTAGAGAGTGAAGCGCACGGTTTCATTCTCGGGGGTGGTGGTGAGCTGATAATCAAACTGGCAGCGAATGCCGCGCTCCGTAAAGGCAAACTCATTGAGCAGATGGAGCAATGCCTCTTTGAACGACAGTTCGTCCAGCGCGGGAGGGCGAAGCTGGCGCAACAACTGACGGGTGGAGTGATGGATTCTACGGGCGAGATCGTTGATCTGGCTGGCGGCGGCCTGGGCTTGCGCCGGATCGTGCGCCCGTTTCACCAGTTGTGATTGGATCTGAATGGCGGTAATGTTCTGCCCAATCTCGTCATGCAGTTCACGCGCCAGGCTCTTGCGCGTATCCTCTTCGGTATGCACCAGTTTTTCAGCCAGCGCCCGTCGTGCCGCCAGCTCCGCTTCCAGTCGCTGGCGATAATGGTGCAGGTTTTGCGCCAGATGTTGCTGACGACTGATGGCAATCCCCAGACCAATGCCGAGCAGCGACTGCGTTGCGAGAAAAATCTCCAGTTCAACCAGGTTGCTGAACCCCACGCCGACCTGGCGGGCAATGGTGATCATCATGCTGCCCAGCAGCCCTGAGAGCACGCCGCCCTGCCAGCCGAACTTCCACGCCATCACCACGTTAGGCAGGAACACCACAATTAACAGAAGGCGTTCAATCTCGGGCGACAGCACCATCTGGGTACCGATGCCAATGATAAAAAACAGACTGCACCAGATGATTAATGAGGTTCTCAACGGTGGGTTATTGGTGTCCAGCCCCAGCAGGTGATAGCGATGCTGCTGGCGCAGAAACTCGAAGATCAGATAGACGAACGGCGTCAGCAACACGCCGCCGGTAAACGACGCCAGCCCGAGCAGCATCGCCGGACTTTTGACAAACGGCGACAACAGCGCAGCGTTGAGCAATGAGGTGGCTGTTACTGTAGCCAGCAGCAGCGTCAACCGCTGCCAGTAAAGGGGAAACCGATACCAGAAAGTTTGCGCGAGACTGGCGGGAATGACACTGATGAGCGGCGTGGCCAGCAGAATATAGCCATTGAGCAGTTGTTCGCTGTGCAGCCAGAGCATCGTCAGCATCGGTGGTAGCACCAGTGCTGGCCAGTAGCGACGCGAAAGCAGGATTAGTAGCGCCAGGTAGACGCCGTGCGGCAGGAACAGCGCCGCCTGCTGACCGTTATGCGTCAGATAGAAACCGAGCGTCCACAACATCAACCAGCCGGTCCCCCAGGCCAGCACAATAAACAGCGAGATAACGGCGTGACGGAGGTGACGTGACATCAATGACCCGCCAGCAACTGATGGTCGAGAGCGAAATGAACCAGCTCGATGGTGCTGTGACAATTCAGTTTGCCCAGCACGTTGGCGCGATGGACATGCACCGTTTTATGGCTGAGATCGAGTTTGAAGGCAATCTCCTTTACGCTGTCGCCTTTGACCAGTAAATCAAACACTTCCCGTTCGCGTGGAGTCAGAACCCCCAGTACCGGCGAGGTTGGTTCGCCGCCGCGCAACGCCCGCAGCGCATCAGCACAGAGGTAATGTCCTCCCAGACCAACGGAACGCACGGCCTGTACTAACTCTTCCGGCCCGCATCGTTTGGTCAGATAGCCGCTGGCACCTGCATCCAGCGCGCTCTGCACGAAGGTTGGCGTGTCATAAATGCTAAGAATAATGGCGCGAAACTGCGGCCTCTGTGCCCGCAGACGTTTCAGCAGGCTCAGACCGTTTTCGTCTGGCATGGCGATGTCCATCACCGCGACGTTAACGTCGTCCTGCAATAAAGCAGGCCAGGCTTCCGCCGCGCTACTGTACTGGCCTGCGACGTCGAGGTCGTCTTCGAGGCTGAGTAACTGCGCAAAGCCGGAACGCACCACCACATGGTCGTCCACCAGCACCACACGTATCATGATTTTGCTCTCTTGCCGGATAATGATCCTATGATGCCTGGCGCCGCTACGCTGGCAATCAATCAGGTACAGTTATGGAATGGATGTAACAAAATGGCAATATTTGAGGGGCTGGTGGTATGTGTTTTCATGTCACTTCATCAAAGGGTTCCGTCGCTTTATGTTTCGTACGGGGTGTCATGAAAGTCATATCCCGGCTAACCATTCCCGTTTTTTTTCTAAAAACGCTTTGTTCTTAGCAAGAAGTTTTAATTCCTTTATCAAATCCGGCCGCAACGAAATACTGCCCCCATAACAAGACAGGGGAGCAGACAATATGGCACGTTCATCGCGTAATACACTTCTTGCCGCACTGGCATTCATCACCTTTCAGGCGCAGGCGGTGAATGTCACCGTCGCGTATCAAACCTCCGCTGAACCGGCGAAGGTGGCGCAGGCGGATAACACCTTTGCTAAAGAGAGCGGCGCCACCGTCGACTGGCGCAAATTCGACAGCGGCGCAAGTATTGTTCGCGCCCTGGCCTCCGGCGACGTACAGATCGGCAATCTCGGCTCCAGTCCGCTGGCGGTCGCCGCCAGTCAGCAGGTACCGATCGAGGTATTCCTGCTGGCGTCAAAACTCGGTAACTCCGAAGCGTTGGTGGTGAAAAAAGAGATTAACAAACCGGAAGACCTGATCGGCAAACGTATCGCGGTGCCGTTTATCTCTACCACCCATTACAGCCTGTTAGCCGCGCTTAAACACTGGGGGATCAAACCCGGTCAGGTGGAGATTGTGAACCTACAGCCGCCAGCGATTATCGCCGCCTGGCAGCGCGGGGATATTGATGGCGCCTATGTCTGGGCACCTGCGGTTAACGCGCTGGAAAAAGACGGTAAGGTGCTGACTGATTCGGAAAAAGTCGGTGAGTGGGGTGCCCCGACGCTGGATGTGTGGGTGGTGCGCAAAGATTTTGCCGAGAAGCATCCGGAAGTGGTGAAAGCCTTCGCGAAAAGCGCCATCGACACGCAGCAGCCCTATATTGCGAATCCTGATGAATGGCTGAAACAGCCGGAAAACATCAGCAAGCTGGCGCGTCTGAGCGGCGTGCCGGAAGCCGATGTGCCGGGGCTGGTGAAAGGCAATACCTATCTCACACCACAACAGCAAACGGCCGAGCTGACCGGACCGGTGAACAAAGCGATCATCGACACCGCGCAGTTTCTGAAAGAGCAGGGCAAAGTGCCGGCGGTGGCCAGCGATTACAGCCAGTATGTCACCGATCGCTTTGTGCGATAAAGGAGGCGCGGATGCTGCAACTCTCTCATCTGTATGCCGATTACGGCGGTAAACCGGCGCTGGAAGATATCAATCTGACGCTCGACAGCGGCGAATTGCTGGTGGTCTTAGGACCGTCAGGCTGCGGAAAAACGACGTTGTTGAATCTGATTGCCGGATTTGTCCCGTATCACCACGGCAGCATTCAACTGGCGGGGAAACGCATTGACGGGCCGGGTGCGGAGCGCGGCGTGGTGTTTCAGCACGAGGGGCTGCTGCCGTGGCGCAACGTGCAGGATAACGTCGCGTTTGGTTTACAGCTGGCGGGTATGGAGAAAGCGCAGCGTATCAGTATCGCACAAGAGATGCTGAAAAGAGTTGGGCTGGAAGGGGCGGGAAAACGCTTGATCTGGCAGCTTTCCGGCGGTCAGCGCCAGCGCGTTGGCATTGCCCGCGCGCTGGCGGCGAATCCGCAACTGCTACTGCTGGATGAACCCTTTGGTGCGCTGGACGCCTTTACCCGCGAGCAGATGCAAACTTTGCTGCTTCGGCTGTGGCATGAGACCGGCAAACAGGTGTTATTGATCACCCACGATATTGAAGAGGCGGTATTTATGGCTACCGAACTGGTTTTGTTGTCGCCAGGGCCGGGGCGCGTGCTGGAGCGACTGCCGCTCAATTTTGCTCGTCGCTTTGTCGCAGGCGAGGCAAGTCGCAGCATTAAGTCCGATCCGCAGTTTATCGAAACCCGCGAATACGTCTTAAGCCGTGTTTTCGAACAACGGGAGGCCTTCTCATGACTGTGGTGATCAACGACAAACCGCGACAACGCGCGCTGAAGTGGCGCTGGCCGTTCTCGCGCCAGATTACACTGAGCCTTGCGACGATAACGGTGATTCTGGTGGTGTGGTGGACGGTGGCGGCGCTGCAACTGATTAGCCCGCTGTTTTTGCCACCGCCGCAACAGGTGTTGCAAAAGCTTATCACCATCGCTGGTGCGCAAGGATTTATGGATGCCACGCTGTGGCAGCATCTGGCTGCCAGCCTGACCCGCATCGTGCTGGCGCTGCTGGCGGCCGTGGTGATTGGCATCCCGGTCGGGATAGCGATGGGACTTAGCCCAACGGTTCGCGGCATTCTTGATCCAATTATCGAGCTTTATCGTCCGGTACCACCGCTGGCTTATTTGCCGCTGATGGTGATCTGGTTCGGAATTGGCGAGACCTCGAAGATTCTGTTGATCTACCTGGCGATTTTTGCCCCGGTCGCCATGTCTGCGCTGGCGGGAGTAAAGAGCGCGCAGCAGGTACGCATCCGCGCCGCCCGCTCTCTGGGGGCGAGTCGGAGACAGGTATTGTGGTTTGTGATCCTGCCCGGCGCGCTGCCGGAGATCCTCACCGGATTACGCATCGGACTCGGCGTGGGCTGGTCAACCCTGGTGGCAGCAGAACTGATCGCAGCAACGCGAGGACTTGGATTTATGGTGCAGTCGGCAGGGGAATTTCTGGCGACCGACGTGGTGCTGGCGGGGATCGCGGTGATTGCGATTATCGCCTTTATTTTAGAACTGGGTCTGCGTGCGCTTCAGCGCCGTCTGACGCCCTGGCATGGAGAAGTCCAATGAGTGAACGTCTGAGCATTACCCCGCTGGGGCCGTACATCGGCGCACAGATCGTCGGGGCGGATTTGACCCGTCCTCTGAGCGATAACCAGTTTGAACAGCTTTACCATGCGGTGCTGCGCCATCAGGTTGTGTTCCTGCGCGAGCAGGCAATCACGCCACAGCAGCAGCGCACGCTGGCCCTGCGTTTTGGCGATCTGCATATTCACCCGGTTTATCCACATGCTGAGGGCGTGGAAGAGATCATCGTGCTGGACACGCACAATGATAATCCGCCGGATAATGACAACTGGCACACCGACGTGACGTTTATTGATACGCCACCTGCCGGGGCGATTCTGGCGGCAAAGGAGCTACCGTCAACCGGCGGCGATACGTTGTGGACCAGCGGTATTGCGGCGTATGAGGCACTGTCAACACCGTTTCGTCAGTTGCTGAGCGGTCTGCGGGCGGAACATGATTTCCGCAAGTCCTTCCCGGAATATAAGTACCGCAAAACAGAGGAGGAGCATCAGCGCTGGCGTGAAGCAGTGGCAAAGCATCCGCCATTGCTACATCCGGTGGTGAGAACCCATCCGGTCAGTGGTAAGCAAGCGTTGTTCGTGAATGAAGGTTTCACCACGCGCATTGTTGATGTTACGGAGAAAGAGAGTGAGGCGCTGTTGAGTTTTCTGTTTGCGCATATTACCAAACCGGAATTTCAGGTGCGCTGGCGCTGGCAGCCGAATGATGTGGCGATTTGGGATAATCGCGTGACGCAGCATTACGCGAATGCCGATTACCTGCCGCAACGAAGGATTATGCATCGGGCCACCATTCTGGGGGATAAACCTTATTTCCGTGCAGGCTGATTGCCTGATGGCGCTTCGCTTATCAGGCCTACGGTGATTACGAAACGGTAGGCCGGGTAAGGCGAAGCCGCCACCCGGCAAAAATCACAAGTGCTCGCCAATATATCGCTGATAACGGTTAGCCTTCAGATAGGTCAAATCCACCAGCACCAGGCCGTCGACACAGTTGTTGAAGGCCGGATCGCTGCCGAAATCGATAAATTGTACGCCACCGGGTTCGCAGAGCTCTGAGTATTGCTTATAGAGCGGGGGAATGCCGCAGCCGAGATTGCCCAGCAGCGATTTCAGCCGTGTCAGATCTTCGCAGTAGTCGTTGCCAGCAAACTGCGCCAGTACATTCGGTAGCGAAGCGGGATACGGCTGGCGTGAGACGGCCAGCGGATGCGTTGGCGGAAACCACAGACGATAGAAGGCAACCAGCAGATCGCGCGCATCCGGCGGTAATCCTCCGGAGATAGACACGGGTCCGAACAGGTAACGATACTGCGGGTAGCGCGCCAGGTATGCGCCGATCCCGGACCAGAGATAATCCAGCCCGCGGCGTCCCCAGTAGCGCGGCTGAATAAAGCTACGTCCCAGCTCAATACCGTGCTGCATGATGTCCGTCATCCGCTCATCGTAGTCAAACAGACTGTGGCTGTAGAGTCCCTCAGGCCCCTGTTTTTCCAGCTGCTGCGCGCAGGGGATAAACCGGTAAGCGCCGACGATCTCCAGATCCTCCTCGTCCCATAAGATCAGATGCAGATAGTCATCATCGTAGCGATCGATATCTCTGCGTTTGCCGCTTCCTTCACCCACTGCACGAAAGGCGATTTCACGCAATCGTCCTAGCTCGCGCAGGACCGCCGCTTCCTCCTGCCCGTTGCGCTGCCAGAGATAAATCCGTTTACCGTCGGCGGTTTTTCCCAGACATTCCGTCTGCGTCAGCTCGCGTTTCAGTCGCGCCCGGTTTTCCGGTGGGGCGATCGTCGATTCAGTACGAAAGAAACCGGGTCGACCATTGCCCAGTGCTATCACGTGTTCCCGGCACTTTTCCGCCTGCTCGCGCACGCTGCTTTTGCGGGTGGACCATTGCGTCCAGGCAATTGGTTGACCAATCCGTATGGGAAGTGTGCTGCCGCGACGGCGAAACATTTGCTGCATTAACAGCAGCAGCGTGGCGCTGGAAGAAACCAGCCCGCAGGTATAGAACAGCGGGCTGTTATACGCCTGAATATGTACCGGCAGCAGCGGCGTCCGGTACTTTTCCGCCATGCGGATAAATCCGGAATGCCAGCGGCGTTCAGCGATTCCTTTTAGCGTCAGCCGTGAGACTTCACCCGCCGGGAAGAAAACCAGCGCGCCGCCAGCCTGCAGGTGGCTATCCATTTGCTGCAACGATGATTTCGGCGTGCGCCCCTGAATATTGTCTACCGGGATGAACAGAGAGCGCAGGGGCGCCAGATGAGAAAGCAGTCGGTTGGTCACCACTTTGATATCACGACGCACGCGGGAGAGGGCGTAGATGAGCGCCAGTCCGTCCAGCGCGCCGGTGGGGTGGTTGGCGATAATCACCAGTGGGCCATTTTCGGGGATGTTTTCAATATGGTGCTCGGGGATTTCACAACGTATTTGCAGATGTTCCAGGACTTGCTCCACCATATCCACGCCTTTCAGATGACGGTGGCGGGCGGCAAACTGTTGAAACTCTTTCTCGTACAATACGCGTTGTAACACCTTCTTCTGCCAGGGCGCGGTCCTTGCCGCGGGCCAAAGGTCGCTGAGTACGTTATCGAGACTGAACATAACAACACCTCCTTCTTCCTGTGCTGACAGTAGAAGCGTTAAGTGTCGCTTGTATGACGTTTGAGTGACGTTTTGGGGAAGGACCGGATGGCGGGACCATCCGGCATGTTCAGGAAAAACTTAGCGCAGGATTTTTTTCTCTGCCAGATCCAGCGCGAAGTAGCTGAAGATCAGATCCGCGCCAGCGCGTTTGATGGCACCTAAACTTTCCAGCACCACTTTTTCTTCATCGATAGCGCCCGCCATGGCGGCAAATTTGATCATCGCATATTCACCGCTGACCTGATACGCGCCGAGCGGCAGTTCCGTGCGCTCGCGGATGTCGCGCAGTACGTCCAGATAGGCACCCGCCGGTTTTACCATCAGGCAGTCCGCGCCCTGCGCTTCATCAAGCAGCGATTCACGAATTGCTTCACGACGGTTCATCGGGTTCATCTGATAGGTTTTGCGATCGCCTTTCAGCGCGGTGCCTGCCGCTTCACGAAACGGACCGTAGAACGAAGAGGCAAATTTGGTGGAGTAGGACATGATGGCTGTGTCGGTAAAGCCTGCCGCATCCAGCGCCTGGCGAATCGCCTGCACCTGACCATCCATCGCGGCGGAAGGCGCAATGAAGTCTGCGCCTGCTGCTGCTGCGACAACGGCCTGTTTCCCGAGGTTTGCAAGCGTTGCGTCGTTATCCACGCCGTGCTCACACAGCACGCCACAGTGGCCGTGGGAGGTATATTCGCAGAAGCAGGTGTCGGACATGACGATCATTTCAGGCACCGTCTGCTTGCAGATGCGCGACATTCGCGCCACCAGGCCGTCTTCTTTCCAGGCATCGCTACCGGTGTCATCAGTATGGTGAGAGATGCCAAAGGTCATGATGGAACGGATGCCGGCGTTGGCAATGCGTTCGATCTCGCGCGCCAGATGTTTCTCCGGGATGCGCATAACGCCGGGCATGGCCTCAATGGCTTTGTAGTCGTCGAGTTCTTCTTCAACAAAGATCGGCAACACCAGATCGTTCAAGCTGAGTGTTGTCTCTTCAAACATGGCGCGCAGCGCTGCAGATTTGCGCAGACGGCGAGGGCGATGGATTAAGTCTGTCATGAGATGCCTGATGTTTGTGAAATTGAAGGCCATAGTATACCTGAAGCTGCGGGTGAGTGTTTTACGAAAATGGGCCTTATGTTTTTGTTTTTATAATTAACTCACAGAATAGACTGTGCAATATTTTACTATGCATCACTAATTATTCATATTGATGTGTGTAATTAATGATTTTGTGCTTATGTTGATAAACTATTGTTCTTGATTTTTTGGTGGTTGCATTAAGCGTGGGTTTATTTATTCATTATTTTTATTTTTGTTCGTTTAAATAATCTCTCCAAGATATGGATTACAGTTTTATTTTTTATAACATATTGTATTGTAATATTATTTTTGTTTTGTTCTTGAATGGAATTGAAATTTTTGATATTGTCTGAATCCGGACTTCGATGAAACTTTAATTTAAACTTTCATTGTGGACGCCGCATAATCCTCCTCGCAAAACGTAATGTTTTCTCTGCATTGATAATTGATGGATCAACACTATTATGTCCCTGAGGAGGGATAACAAATGCACTCCTGGAAAAAGAAACTTGTCGTCTCACAATTAGCATTAGCCTGCACTTTGGCAATCACTTCTCAGGCAAATGCTTCAACAGATATTTCTGGAACAACGTATAACACCTTTCATCACTATAACGACGCGACATACGCGGACGGCGTCTATTACGAGGGGTATGTTGGCTGGAACAACTATGCGGCTGATAGCGTGTATAACGGGAATATCTACCCGGTAATCAATAACGCGACCGTTAACGGTGTGATTTCAACTTACTATCTGGATGATGGTCTTTCTACCAACACCAATAGCAATAGCCTGACGATTAAAAACAGTACTGTTCACGGGATGGTGACGTCCGCCTGCATGTCGGACGACTGCACTGGTCGCGATGCGACGGGCTATGTCTACGATCGTCTGGCGTTGACCGTTGATAACTCAACGATCGACGATAACTACGAGCATTATACCTACAACGGTACCCATACTGATGGCACTGCCGATACGCATGTGGTTGATGTTTACGATCTGGGTACCGCGATCACCCTGGATCAGGAAGTTGACCTGGCTATCAGCAACAACTCGCATGTTGCCGGCATTAGTCTGACCCAGGGCTATCAATGGAATGATGTTGACGACAACACCGTTAGCACTGGCGTGAACAGTAGTGAAGTGTTTAACAATACTATCACGGTGACGGATTCCACCGTGACGTCGGGTTCCTTTACTGATGAAGGAGAGTCTGGCTGGTTTGGCAACAACAATAACGCCAGCGATTACAGTGGTTCATATACTGCCGATGACGTCGCTCTGGCGGTTACGGCCAATCCGGCGGCTGACAACGCAATGCAGACCACCGCAACTTTCAGTAATTCTACCCTGATGGGCGATGTGGTGTTCTCCAGCAATTTCGACCACAACTTCTTCCCGAATGGTGCAGACAGCTACCGCGATGCCGATACGACCGTTGATACCAATGGTTGGGATGGTACAGATCGTCTGGATCTGACCTTAGATAACGGCAGCAAGTGGGTCGGTGCGGCGATGTCCGTACATCAGGTGGATACCGATGGCGATGGCGTTTATGACAATGTTGCGGCCGGTACCGATGCCACCTCTACGCTAATTGATATCACCGCTAACAGCCTGTGGCCGAATTCAACCTTTGGCGTTGACAATGGCAATACCGCTTATGATGAAAATGGCCACGTTGTGGGTAAAGACGTCTATCAGAGCGGCCTGTTCAACGTTACGCTGAACAACGGTTCACAGTGGGATACCACGAAAGAATCCCTGATTGACACCCTGAGCATCAATAGTGGATCTGTGGTTAATGTTGCTGATTCCTCGCTGGTTTCTGACACCATTGCGTTGACCGGTGGCGCAGCGCTGAACATCAACGAAGACGGTCATGTGGCAACGGATACCCTGACTGTCGACAACAGTACCGTCACCATCTCTGATGATGTGGCAGCTGGCTGGAACGTCGATGATGCGGCACTCTACGCTAATACCATTAACGTCACCAATAACGGCGTACTGGATGTGGGTAACAGCGCTGATTACGCCTTACAGGCTGATACCCTGAATGTGACCAGCGCAACTGATGCCAATGGCAATATTCATGCTGGTGTATTTGACATTCACAGCAACAACTACGTTCTGAATGCCGATCTGGTCAACGACCGTACCTGGGATACCACACAGGCGAATTATGGCTACGGTGTTATCGCCATGAATTCCGATGGTCACCTGACCATTAATGGCAATGGTGATACCTACACTGCTGACCAGTCTGAAGTGGATAACCTGGGCGACGGCGTGGCAGCGGCTGCCGGTAACTACAAAGTACGTATTGATAATGCCACTGGCGAAGGTTCTGTTGCGGATTACAAAGGTAAAGAGCTGATCTACGTTAACGATAAGAACAGCACTGCGACCTTCTCTGCTGCGAACAAAGCGGATCTTGGCGCTTACACTTATCAGGCTCAGCAACAGGGTAATACTGTTGTCATGCAGCAGATGGAACTGACGGATTACGCCAATATGGCGCTGAGCATTCCGTCCGCAAACACCAATATCTGGAACCTGGAGCAAGATACCGTTGGTACTCGTTTGACCAACTCACGTCATGGTCTGGCGGATAACGGCGGCGCATGGGTGAGCTACTTTGGTGGTAATTTCAATGGCGACAATGGCACCATTAATTACGATCAGGATGTCAATGGCATCATGGTCGGTGTTGACACCAAAATTGATGGTAACAACGCGAAGTGGATTGTGGGTGCTGCCGCAGGTTTCGCCAAAGGCGATATGAGCGACCATTCCGGTCAGGTGGATCAGGACAGCCAGTCTGCCTATCTCTACTCTTCCGCACACTTTGCCAACAACATCTTTGTTGACAGCAACCTGAGTTACTCCCACTTCAACAACGACCTGTCTGCCAATATGAGCAACGGTCAGTATGTTGACGGTAATAGCTCTGCTGACGCCTGGGGCTTTGGTCTGAAACTTGGTTACGACTGGAAAGTCGGTGATGCCGGTTATGTTACGCCGTACGGCAGCGTATCTGGCTTGTTCCAGTCGAATGACGACATGAAGCTGAGCAACAACATGCACGAAGATGGCCAGTCTTACGATAGCATGCGTTATGAACTGGGTGTGGATACCGGCTATACCTTTACCTACAGCCAGGATCAGGCGCTGACGCCTTACTTCAAACTGGCCTACGTGTATGACGATGCGAACAACGATGCTGATGTCAACGGTGATTCCATCGACAATGGCACTGAAGGTTCTGCGGTTCGTGTTGGTCTGGGTACACAGTTCAGCTTTACCAAAAACTTTAGCGCTTATACCGATGCGAATTACCTCGGTGGCGGCGATGTTGATCAGAATTGGGCGGCTAACGCGGGCGTTAAATATACCTGGTAATCATTCCCTAACGGGAATGGCTATCGCGTCGTTAATCTAAAAAATGCCCGTCAAGGATTTGGCGGGCATTCCTGCAAGGAACGCGCAGATGTTATCTCTGAAAAAACCGTTAAAAGAATTTGAACAGCTCGATAAGTTTTTGTCTAAATATGGCACCCGTTTTTCATACGTTAATGAAAAACATCTTCTCTACTCCACGGAAAAGAACGCTGACACGACATTCGTGATTCAGGAAGGGATTATCTCCTTAAGACGTAATGAACACATTCTTGTTGGTATTGCTCAGGCACCTTTTATTATGGGACTAACCAATGGGGTGATGAAACATGATGTTCAGTACGATCTCGTCAGCGAGGGAGTATGTTCGGGGTATCAAATTAAATCATCTCAAGTTGTTGAAATTATAGAAAAAAATCAATTATGGCGTGAGGCTTTCTACTGGTTAACCTGGCAGAACCGGATCCTGCAGCAGCGTGACAGACAGTTAATTGGTAATAACTCCTACGAACAGATCCGAACCACCCTTTTCTCAATGATCGAGTGGGATGAAAGTTTACGCGCCAAAATTGGGGTGATGAATTATATCCACCAGCGTACGCGTATTTCTCGTTCCGTAGTGGCTGAGGTATTGGCTGCATTGCGTAAAGGTGGCTATATCGAAATGAATAAAGGCAAACTGATGGGCATCAACCGTTTGCCTTCTGATTATTAATTAAGACGCCGGAACCACGCGTGGTGTATTTTCGCTCAGTTCGACTACCAGTTCATTAATACCGTCGCTCATGCTTGTGAAACGAGTAAGCGGAGAGCGAGTGACGACGACAAACGCCCCCACATTTTTTTGCGGAATCATCGCCATATAGGTAATGAACCCGCCGCCACCGCCGGTTTTTTGAATGATTCCCGGGCGTCCATTCTTCGGCGCCATATAGACCCACCCTAAACCCAACGCATCGGCTTTACCCGGAACATCCATACCGGTGACCCGCGTTAACTGTGCACGCTGGTAAATTAGCGTCTGCATTCTGTCGGCCTGATTACTGCGCTGATAAAAATCAGAGGAAAGATACTGCTGCATCCAGCGCATCATATCCCCTGGTGTTGAATAAACCCCACCGCTGCCGATGGCTGCCAGCGTGTTATTACACGGACTGGCTCCTTTCTCCGCCACCATCAGACGCTTGCACTGATCGGGAGAGGGGGTATAAGTAGTGTCTTTCATGCCGAGCGGGCGGGTGATTTTCTCTTCAAAAAGCTGGGCATAGGGTTTACCAGAGGCGTTTGCCAGTGCATCCGCCAGCAGGTCAAACGCCAGATTGGAATAGGCCGCCTGTGACCCTGGGGCGGCTTTCAACGTCGCCGTGGAGAGATAGCTCCAGCGTTGTTCACGCGTCGGCCAGACAAACACCGGGCGCTTTGCCGCGCCGCCGGGTTGTTCACGGGGCAGTGCGCTGGTGTGCGTCGCCAGGTTGACCAGCGTGATCGGTTTTCCCTCATACGACGGTACGCGCGCGCCGACGGGGGCATATTTGCTCAGCGGATCGTTCAGTTTGACCGTCCCCTGATCGAGCAGTTTGACCAGCATTTCACTGGTCATCAGCTTGGTGAGGGAGGCAATGCGAATCACCGAATCCAGTTGCGGACGTACATTGTTGCCCGGGCGGGTTTCGCCGAAGCTGCGAAAGACGCGCTGGTTACCGTCGATTACAACGAGCGCCATCCCCGTTGCCCCGCTGCCATAAAAAATATGATCGGCATAACGCTCAACAATATCAGACGCAAAAACCGGGTCGGCGACAGGTTGAGCCGCCTGGACTGAGGTCAATGACGCCGCACACAGCGCGGCAGAAAAAAGCAGACTACGTTTCAACGGTGTTGTCCATGAATGAAATGAAGTGATAGACGTTACACGAAATCATTCGGGAAGCATCGAGTCGGCAAATGAGTCAATTCCCAGCGACATCGTAAACGATGTGAGCGGGGATGATGAGCGTAGCCAACAAAGAGGCAGCCTGAAGGATGGTGTGTATGCGTATTTATACTACGCAACGGTACATTGCAAAGCGCTAATTGAGCAAGGATAGTGAGAAAAACGTAACGGCGCGTAAACGCGGCGCTTTTGCCGCGAAAGAAAGTCCACTTTTGTGATCCGGGGCGTGCAATAATCTTTCATTACCACTTTTGATGGGGCTGACGATGTCTGAAAAACGGGTTGTTATGGTTGTCGATATGCAAATCGGCGTGTTTGCCACGCCGCGTATTCATCGGGAAGCATGCGTGGAACGAATCAATCAATTGACGCAGGCGGCCGATCTCACCATTTTTATTCAGCATACCGAAGCGGGAGGACTGGAGGAGGGGAGCGCAGGGTTCGCGCTACTGCCTGAACTGGACATCCCTGCAAATGCAAAATATGTCACGAAAACCGCGTGCGATGCTTTTTACAAAACAGCGCTCGAATCGTTACTCCGCGAACAGGCGATTTCACACTTTGTCATCTGCGGCTGTGCGACGGACTATTGCGTCGATACCACCATCAGAAATGGCGCCAGCCGAGGTTATCGCATTACGGTTGCGGAAGATGCCCATACCACCGCCCATCGCCCGGCCGCACCTGCCCAGACGCTGATTGCCCACCATAATGATGTCTGGCGCAATCTGATTGTGCCGGGCAATCCGGTATATGTGAAACCCGTAGAAACAATTCTCCTGGACTGGAAAACGAACTAAGCGCCGCCATGTTGGTCACAAAGGGCGGTTTCGCCTGTTGTGGCCGTTTATTTTTAGCCCGCGCAGCGGCAAAAACACAGCAGTTGTCATAACGATAAGAAGTTAGCAGGAGAGCATCATGTTTAAGTCTTTTTTCCCAAAGCCAGGGCCATTTTTCCTTTCGGCTTTTATTTGGGCATTAGTCGCGGTTATTTTCTGGCAAGCCGGCGGCGGGGACTGGGTTGCGCGGCTGACCGGCGCAACGGGGACCGTGCCGATTAGCGCCGCTCGTTTCTGGTCGCTGAGCTACCTGATTTTTTATGCCTACTATGTGCTTTGCGTCGGGCTGTTCGCGTTGTTCTGGTTTCTTTATAGTCCGCATCGCTGGCAGTATTGGTCAATTCTTGGCACCTCGCTGATTATCTTCGTCACCTGGTTTCTGGTTGAAGTCGGGGTGGCCGTTAACGCCTGGTATGCTCCCTTTTACGATCTGATCCAGACCGCTCTGAGCACGCCACATAAGGTCACCATGAGCCAGTTCTATAACGAACTGGGGATCTTTCTTGGCATTGCGCTGATTGCCGTAGTGATTAGCGTGCTGAACAACTTTTTTGTCAGCCACTATGTGTTCCGCTGGCGTACGGCGATGAACGAATATTACATGGCGCAGTGGCAGCATTTGCGCCATATCGAAGGGGCTGCGCAGCGTGTGCAGGAAGACACCATGCGTTTCGCCTCCACGCTGGAAAGCATGGGCGTGAGCTTTATCAACGCTATTATGACGCTGATCGCCTTTCTGCCGGTGCTGGTTGCGCTTTCTCCGCACGTGCCTGAACTGCCAATTGTCGGCCATGTGCCTTATGGTCTGGTGATTGCGGCAATCGTCTGGTCACTGATGGGCACCGGTTTGCTGGCGGTGGTCGGGATCAAACTTCCGGGACTGGAATTTAAAAATCAGCGGGTGGAAGCGGCTTACCGTAAAGAGCTGGTGTACGGGGAAGATGATGCCAATCGCGCCAACCCGCCGACGGTTCGTGAGCTGTTCAGCGCGGTTCGTCAGAACTATTTCCGTCTCTATTTTCACTATATGTATTTCAATATCGCGCGCATTCTCTACCTGCAGGTGGACAACGTTTTCGGCTTGTTCCTGCTGTTTCCGTCGATTGTTGCCGGTACGATTACCCTGGGTCTGATGACGCAAATTACCAACGTCTTTAGCCAGGTGCGGGGCGCGTTCCAGTACCTGATCAACTCGTGGACAACGTTGGTCGAACTGATGTCTATCTATAAACGTCTGCGCAGTTTTGAGCGCGAGCTGGACGAGCGGGATATTCAGGCTGTCACCCATACACTTGGTTAACAAAAGGAAACGTTATGTCGGCGGTGTCTCGTCTTTACCCTTTCTCCTTGCTGGCTGGACTGGTGCTGGCAGGATGTAGCAGTCAGCCTTCGCAACCGCTAAAAAAAGGCGAGAAACCGGTCGATGTCGCGAGCGTGGTGCGCCAGAAAATGCCGGCCAGCGTGAAGGATCGGGACGGCTGGGCGCAGGATATCGCCCAAACGTTTGAAAGCCAGAAGCTGGCGCCGACCATGGAAAATATCTGTTCGGTGCTGGCAGTCGCGCAGCAGGAGTCGAATTATCAGGCCGATCCCGTCGTTCCGGGACTGAACAACATTGCCTGGAAGGAGATAGACCGGCGTGCTGAACGGATGCATATTCCGGTTTTCCTGGTGCATACCGCGCTGAAAATCACGTCTCCGAACGGGAAAAGCTACAGTGAGCGTCTGGACACGGTAAAAACGGAAAAACAGCTCAGCGCCATTTTTGATGACTTTATTAATATGGTGCCGATGGGGCAGACGCTGTTTGGTTCACTGAATCCGGTCCATACCGGTGGTCCGATGCAGGTCAGCATTGCGTTTGCCGAGCAGCACAGCAACGGGTATCCGTGGAAGAGGGATGGCACGGTGCGTCAGGAAGTGTTCAGCCGTCGCGGTGGACTCTGGTTTGGAACCTACCACCTGCTCAATTACCCGGCCAACTACAGCGCGCCGATTTTCCGCTTTGCCGACTTTAACGCCGGATGGTACGCCAGTCGAAACGCCGCGTTTCAGAACGCGGTCAGTAAAGCCAGCGGCGTCAAACTGGCGCTGGATGGCGATCTGATCGCCTACGGCAGTAAAGAGGCCGGTAAAACAGAGCTGGCGGTGCGTAAACTGGCGGGAAAACTGGATCTTAGCGAGAGCGCGATCCGCCGCCAACTGGAGAAAGGCGACAGTCTTGCGTTTGAAGAAACGGCGCTTTACGAAAAGGTGTTTACACTGGCACAAGCAAAGACAGGGAAGACATTACCGCGTGAAATGCTGCCAGGTATTCAACTGGAAAGCCCGAAAATCACCCGTAATCTCACCACAGCCTGGTTTGCAAAACGGGTCGACGAACGTCGGGCGAAGTGCATGGGACAATAACCGCCGCGCCATTACTGGCGGCGATAGCGCCAGTGCAGAATGGCGGCGATGACGCCGAAAATCAGACTGCCGACCAGAAACGGCACCAGACCAAAGATGGTTCCGACTCCCAGCCCAATTTCCACGCGCGGACGCCCCGTCTCTTGCACTTGCATCAGATGTTCATAAACGCCTGGCGCGTGGACCAGCAGGTTCAGGATCTGCGCCCCGGCCCAAAAGCAGAACAGTACAAACACGGCATAAGCGATGTTGCCTGGCGTAGAGGCGGTTTCTCGATGTTTCCCGTTAAACAAGGATTTTGAGAGAGTGAAATCAGCCATAAATGACCTCCGCGAGTAATTCTGCATCTCTGACACCATGCCAGTAACTTACCGTGAGTGTGACAGGTCATCGCGTTTGTCAATATCAGAATGATGGTAATTTCAGTCTGGGATGGTTCCTGGATTGTAGATTTTTGCCAGTCGTCACAAATTGATTACCTTAAATTAAATTTTGCAACATTTAAGAAATTCCGCATACGGCACAGACCGGTTTCCCGTAATATGCGACGATACTTTTTTTCGCTTGGGAGTTGCCATGAACCTGCCCCTAAAAATACGCCGTGACTGGCACTACTACGCCTTTGCTATCGGCCTGATTTTCATTTTGAACGGCGTTGTCGGGCTGTTGGGGTTTGAAGCCAAAGGCTGGCAAACCTATGCCGTGGGTCTGGTGACCTGGATAGTCAGTTTCTGGCTGGCAGGATTGATTATTCGTCGTCGCGTGGAGGATGACGCGGCGTAAGCCTGACAACAAACCGCTATCAGGCTTACCGGGAAGCGCAGATTACATCGTCGTTTTCAGCGCGTTATCTGCAGCGTGTCGCTCCAGCGCCAGTTCGATCAAACGAGTGATCAAATCAGTGTAACCCAGACCGCTGGCCTGCCAGAGTTTTGGGTACATGCTGATGTTGGTAAAACCAGGCAGGGTGTTGATCTCATTGATCACCACCTCATTGTCGGCGGTTAAGAAGACATCGACGCGCGCCATGCCGGCGCAGCCCAGCGTCTGATACGCCTGAATGGCAATCTCGCGGATTTTGTCATTGGTTTGCGGATCGATAGCGGCAGGAACCACCACTTTCGCGCCGTTATCATCAATGTATTTAGTATCATAGGCATAGAAATCACTATTGAGCACGATCTCGCCGCAGGTGCTGGCTTGCGGGTGATCGTTACCCAGCACGGCGCACTCGATCTCGCGTCCTTTGATCCCTTGCTCCACCACCACTTTGTGATCGAATTCGAATGCGAGGGCGACCGCCTGCGCGTATTGCGCTTCGCTGGTGACTTTACTGACGCCGACAGACGAGCCCTGATTGGCGGGCTTAACGAACAGCGGCAGGCCAAGACGGGCTTCTACCTCGGCAAAGCTTATTGTGTTGCGGTTGGCTCGCGTCAGCGTAATAAACGGCGCGATATTCAGTCCTGCATCACGCAACAAGCGTTTAGTGACGTCTTTATCCATGCACGCCGCTGAGCCCAGCACGTCGGAACCAACGAAGGGAAGATTTGCCACGCGCAGCATTCCCTGCAGTGAACCATCTTCCCCCAGCGTGCCGTGCACAATCGGGAAAATCACGTCCACGGTCGGCAGCGGTTGGCCATTCTGCGCATCAATCAACTGTTGCTCGTGTCTGCCCGGAACCTGCGCAAGGCTGGTCGCAGAAGGACGCAGCGCAATATGCGCCGGATCGTTTGCATTGAGCAGATAATTGTTGGCATCGCTGACGTGCCACTGCCCTTGCTTATCAATGCCTAACAGCACGACGTCAAAGCGGGTCTTGTCGATGGCATCGACAATATTTTTTGCCGATTGCAATGACACTTCATGTTCCGCTGATTTCCCACCAAATACGATTCCTACCCGCAACTTTGCCATCTTAAACCCATTCCTTCGAACGCAAAGCGTATACATTACCACGACAAAACGAGGGATTCGCGGGCTTCTGCCATAATGTTAGGGAGAATTACACGGGAGGGTGCGTGAGAGGAAAAGTCTGGCTGACGATGGTGATTCTGAGCGTGGCGTGTGGCGTGGGATATCGCTATCTGCCGTCTTATTACGATCCGTTCGCTCCCCTTGAGTTATCCGATCCGCCAAACTGGCTTACGCAATTTAAGCTTAAACGTCTGACGCCAGCGCGCTGTCAGACGCTGTTACAGCAGGCAAACGAGGAGAAGCTGATCACCTCGCAGCCCGTGGCTGACAGCGCTGGCGAGTGTCCTTTAGCCGATGTAGTACGGGTGCGGGATTTTGGCGCCGTCAAACTGAGCAGCAGCTTTCTTGCTTCCTGTCCGTTAGCACTGCGTTCTGCGCTGTATGTCACGCAGCAGGCTGCACCGCTGACGGAACGTCTGATGATGAGCCAACTGACCCGGATCGAGCACCTCGGCAGCTATGCCTGCCGCAATATCTACCATCGACCAGATGCTCGCCGTAGCGAACATGCCAGCGCACAGGCCCTCGATATCAGCGGCTTTATTCTCGCAGACGGGCGGCACGTCACCGTGCTGCGCGGCTGGAAACAGGAAGAAAGCGCAGCGTGGCTGCGGGCGCTGCTCAGTGCGAGCTGTCAATATTATGGCAATGGTCTGGGGCCGGACTACAATGCCGCCCACGCCAACCATTTTCACCTCGGGATGCGAGGCGCAGGTCTCTGTCGCTAAGCATAAAGCCCTGCGGCTTGTCGGGTTTTAATGTGATGTGTTTCACAATTCTGGTGAACGGGAAAATAAAATGTCAAATTACACGGCACCGCATCTGAGAATCCCCTGACAGACGTGGAGATTGCTAAACTAGCCGGCGTTTTCTGCTATTTATCATGATGAGCGTTTATGGAATCCTGGAAAGTTAATCTCATTTCCGTCTGGTTTGGCTGCTTTTTCACCGGTCTGGCAATCAGTCAAATTCTGCCGTTTCTGCCGCTCTATATTTCGCAGCTGGGGGTCACCTCCCACGAAGCGCTCTCGATGTGGTCCGGTCTGACGTTCAGTGTCACATTCTTAATTTCCGCGATGGTTTCTCCGCTCTGGGGCAGCCTGGCTGACCGTAAAGGTCGCAAGCTGATGCTGCTGCGCGCGTCGCTGGGTATGGCGATTGCGATACTGCTGCAGGCCTTTGCTACCAACGTCTGGCAGCTTTTTTTGCTGCGCGGCATCATGGGGTTAACGTCCGGTTATATTCCAAACGCGATGGCGCTGGTGGCGTCTCAGGTGCCCCGTGAACGTAGCGGATGGGCGCTCAGTACGCTGGCAACCGCGCAAATTAGCGGCGTGATTGGCGGTCCGCTGATGGGCGGTTTTATTGCCGATCATGTGGGTTTACGCCCGGTCTTTTTTATCACCGCGTTGCTACTGGTTGTCAGCTTTATGGTCACGCTCTTTTTGATTAAAGAAGGCGTGCGCCCGACGCTTAAAAAAAGCGAACGGTTGAGTGGGAAAGCCGTATTTGCGTCATTACCTTATCCGGCGCTGGTGATCAGTCTGTTTTTCACCACCCTGGTGATTCAGTTATGTAATGGCTCAATCAGCCCGATTCTGGCGCTATTTATTAAGTCGATGGCCCCGGACAGTAATAATATTGCTTTTCTGAGCGGGTTGATCGCCTCGGTGCCTGGGGTGTCGGCGCTTATCTCTGCGCCCCGTCTGGGTAAACTCGGGGATCGCATTGGTACCGAAAGGATCCTGATGGCGACGCTGATTTGTGCGGTAGTGCTGTTTTTTGCCATGTCGTGGGTCACGACGCCCTTCCAGCTCGGGGTTCTACGCTTTCTGCTCGGTTTTGCCGATGGCGCCATGCTGCCTGCGGTTCAGACACTGCTGGTCAAATACTCCAGCGACCAAGTAACCGGGCGTATTTTTGGATATAACCAATCGTTTATGTATCTTGGCAATGTCGCTGGCCCGCTGATGGGCGCGACGGTTTCAGCCATGGCAGGATTCCGTTGGGTATTTATTGCCACCGCCATTATCGTGATGATTAACATTTGTCAGTTAGCCCTGGTTCTGCGTCAGCGGCGACATATCCGCAAGCGGGCGTGAAGCGGTTAAAAATATGACTTAAGTAAAACCAGTCATTTTTTATCATAACTTTCGATTATGGCCAGGGGTGACTATTTTATTTCTGGCTTTTAATTTAGCGTTCTGTTTTCGCGCGAGAAACGTTTCGCTCACCCTATTCTGTGATTATTTACGCAAAGTCTTTCCTTTCTTATAAAAATACTACTTCCAGACTCTAGGCAGCATGGATTCATAGTGATAACGTCAGCCTTCTTTGGATAAGGAAATGCGGTCATGAAAAATCTAATAGCTGAGTTGTTGCTTAAGCTTGCCCAGAAAGAGGAAGAGTCGAAAGAACTGGTTGCTCAGGTAGAAGCATTAGAGATTATCGTTACAGCAATGCTGCGCAATATGGCTCAGAACGAGCAGCAAATGCTGATTCATCAGGTCGAGGGCGCGCTTGACGGCGTAAAGCCCGATGCCAGCGTTCCGGATAACGATAAGGAGTTGCTGCGCCAGTATGTACAGAAGTTGTTGAGGCATCCTCGTTACTAGCATTATCCCGTTTCTGTGCTGTCATAAGCTTGTCATATCAGAGAACTATAGTCGCTTTGTTTTTATTTTAAGTGTATTAAGTACATGGAGAAAATAAAGTGAAACAAAGCGCTATTGCTCTGGCATTGTTACCGCTGTTGTATATCCCTGTTAGCCATTCTGAAACGTCGTCAATGGCGGTTCTGGACAACCGCTCCGCACGGGGTGATATTACAACGCCTGGCGGAGCACGCCGATTATCGGCCGATCAAACACAAGCATTGCGCGAATCGCTGAATGATAAACCGGCTAAAAATATTATTTTATTGATTGGCGATGGGATGGGTGATTCGGAAATTACGGCTGCGCGAAATTATGCTGAAGGCGCCGGTGGGTATTTTAAAGGGATTGATGCCTTACCGCTGACCGGACAATACACCCACTATGCGCTGAATAAAAAAACCGGTAAACCGGATTACGTGACGGATTCTGCTGCATCAGCAACCGCATGGACAACTGGCGTGAAAACTTACAACGGTGCGCTGGGCGTCGACATTCACGAAAAAGAACATACGACGCTGCTGGAAATGGCGAAAGCGGCGGGGCTGGCGACGGGTAACGTCTCAACCGCAGAGTTGCAGGATGCCACGCCAGCCGCGCTGGTGGCGCATGTGACGTCACGTAAATGCTATGGACCGAGCGTAACGAGCGAGAAATGCCCGACGAATGCGCTGGAAAAAGGCGGTAAAGGCTCAATCACTGAACAACTGCTGAATGCTCGCGCGGATGTCACGCTGGGCGGCGGTGCGAAAACGTTCGCCGAAACCGCAACGGCGGGTGAGTGGCAGGGCAAAACGCTGCGTGAACAGGCCGAGGCCCGTGGTTACCAGTTGGTCGGCGATGCGGCCTCGCTGGCGGCTGTCGACGAAGCCAGTCAGGATAAACCGTTGCTGGGACTGTTCTCTGACGGCAACATGCCTGTGCGCTGGGAAGGCCCAAAAGCGTCTTATCACGGCAATATTGATAAGCCTGCCGTAACCTGTACGCCGAATCCAAAACGCGATGAGACCGTACCGACGCTGGCGCAAATGACTGACAAAGCCATTGAGTTGCTGAGCAAAAATGAGAAGGGATTCTTCCTGCAGGTTGAAGGGGCCTCCATCGATAAACAGGATCACGCCGCCAACCCTTGTGGACAAATCGGCGAGACGGTGGATCTGGACGAAGCGGTGCAGCGCGCGCTGGCCTTTGCGAAGAAAGAGGGTAACACGTTGGTGATCGTTACCGCCGATCACGCTCACGCCAGCCAGATCGTCGCGCCGGAGACAAAAGCGCCGGGTCTGACTCAGGCATTAAACACCAAAGATGGCGCTGTGATGGTGATCAGCTATGGCAACTCCGAAGAGGAATCGCAGGAGCATACCGGTAGCCAGTTGCGCATTGCGGCCTACGGCCCTCATGCGGCCAACGTGGTGGGGCTGACCGATCAAACGGACCTGTTCTACACCATGAAAGCGGCGTTAGGTCTGAAATAATCCAACCCCTGGCAGGATAACTTTTGCTGCCGGGTGGTTTTTTTATCGTTAGCAGCCAGACTTATCTGAATATCCCCGCGTTGACTCGCGGGAGATAGTCGAGTGAATACTCAAAAAAGGATGGTGCTATGAAAATAACATTACTGGTTACCCTATTGTTTGGCCTGATCTTTTTAACGACCGTTGGTGCGGCAGAGAAGATATTAACCCCGCAGCAGCAGCGCATGACCACCTGTAATCAACAGGCGACGGCGAAGGCGTTGAAAGGCGATGCCCGTAAGACGTACATGAGTGATTGCCTTAAAAACAGTAAATCCGCTCCTGGTGAAAAAAGCCTGACGCCGCAACAGCAAAAAATGCGTGAATGCAACGTCCAGGCGACGGAACAATCGTTGAAAGGTGACGATCGCAGTAAGTTTATGAGTGCCTGCCTGAAGAAAGCGGCGTAGCGCCGACCTAGTGCTTACGGGTGAGCAAGGAAAAATGCTCACCCGAAATATCATACTTTCCCCGCCAGACCCGTCTCTATAATTTGGGAAAATTGTTTCAGAATGTTCCCAAAAAATAATGAATGACGAAAACTTTTACAAAAAAATGGTCGACCTGGATGAAGGGTCTCTTTCATCGCCGCAAAATGACCACCAACGTTCCGGACTGCGGTTTGCCCGGCGAGTGAGAGTGCCGCGCGCAGTCGCGCTGGGAGGAATGTTTTTCCCTGTCGCCGCGGCGCTGGTCACAAATCCGGTACCCGGTGTCTGGTGGCTGTTGTTGGTGGGGTGGGCGTTCGTCTGGCCACATCTGGCCTGGCAAATCGCCAGCAGAGCCGTCGACCCGTTAAGTCGGGAATTTACTAATTTAAAAACGGATGCGGTACTCGCTGGAATGTGGATGGGACTGATGGGCGTCAATGCGCTACCTTCCGCCGCGTTATTGATGATCATCTGTATGAATCTGATGGGCGCAGGCGGTGTACGACTGTTTGTTGCCGGATTTGCCCTGATGGTGGTCGCCTGTCTGGTCACATTGCAACTGACGGGCGTCTCCCTGGCCTTAAGAAGCGCGCCGTTGGAAGGCGGTCTGACATTACCGATCATCGTGATTTACCCGCTGTTATTCTCCTGGATCAGCTATCAGGCGGCGACAAAACTGGCGCAGCATAAGCGCCGATTGCAGGTGATGAGCACTTGTGATGGCATGACTGGGGTCTACAACCGGCGACACTGGGAAATATTACTGCGCAACGAATTTGAACACTGCCGTCGCCAGCATCGGGATGCCACGCTACTGATCATTGATATCGACCACTTCAAAAGTATTAACGACACCTGGGGCCATGACGTTGGCGATGAAGCCATTCTGGCGCTGACCCAACAGCTGAGAATCAGCCTGCGCGGGAGCGATGTGATTGGGCGTTTTGGCGGTGATGAATTTGCGGTAATTATGTGCGGTACGCCAGCCGAGAGTGCCATCGCGGCGATGTCGCGGGTTCATGAGGGGTTACGTGACTTACGTCTGGCCTGCGCGCCGCAGGTCATTTTGCATATCAGCGTTGGCGTTGCGCCGTTAACGCCACAGTTTGGTCATTATCGGGAATGGCTGAAATCGGCCGATCTGGCGCTCTACAAAGCAAAGAATGCCGGACGTAACCGCACCGAAGTGGCGGCCTGACGTCCGGTTGTTCACTCAGGATTTACTGAGTTTGTCTGACTTCTCCATACACTTCGCCATCGCTTCAATCACCGCCGCACGAAATCCTCGCTCTTCCAGTACGCGAACCGCTTCAATGGTCGTGCCGCCAGGCGAACAGACCATATCTTTCAGTACGCCAGGATGCTCGCCCGTTTCCAGTACCATCTTCGCGGATCCCATGACCGCCTGAGCGGCAAATTTATAAGCCTGCGCGCGCGGCATCCCCCCCAGTACAGCGGCATCTGCCATCGCTTCGATGAACATGAAGACATACGCCGGGGCGGAGCCGCTTACACCAACCACCGGATGAATCATCGACTCAGCAATCACTTCGGCTTCGCCAAAGCAGCGGAAAATATTCAGCACATCTGCGGTATCTTCCGGGGTAACCAGCGCGTTTGGCGTCACCGATGTCATCCCGGCATTGACCAGCGACGGCGTGTTTGGCATCGCGCGTACGATTTTCCGGTCATGTCCCAGCGCGCGGGCGAGTTGATCGAGGGTCACGCCTGCCGCAATAGAGACCACCAGCGATTCTTTATTCAGGCTGGAGGTTACCTCGCTGAGCACTTTGATCATAATACCCGGCTTCACGGCGCCGAAAACAATATCCGCTACCTGGGCGACTTCCTGGGCGGACTGTGCGACGTTGATTCCATACTGGTCGTGCAACGCAGCAACTTTATCGGGGGAAGGGGTGTAGACCCAGATCTGGCCAGGCAGCACCTGACCGCTGGCAATCAGGCCGCCGAGGATCGCTTTCCCCATATTACCGCAGCCGATAAAACCGATTTTCTTCTCCATCTCGTCACTCCCTATGGGTGATAGTTGTTGTTTTGTTTGATAAAGCCTAGCTTAGCGCGGATTGAAAGACGCATGAAGGAGAAACAGCACTTTGCCGCAGCGTAAAAGCACGAGACAATAGCGGATTGCACAAGAAACGGGAGTCAGTATGACCATATGGGTTGATGCGGATGCGTGTCCGAACGTCATTAAAGAGATCCTCTATCGTGCTGCCGGGCGCATGCAAATGTCGCTGATTCTGGTGGCGAACCAGAGCCTGCGTGTGCCGCCGTCGCCGTATATCCGTACGCTGCGGGTGCCTGCGGGGTTTGATGTAGCGGATAATGAGATTGTGCGTCAGTGTGCGGCGGGCGATCTGGTTATCACTGCCGATATCCCATTGGCCGCCGAAGTGCTGGCGAAAGGCGCATCGGCGCTCAATCCGCGTGGTGAGCGCTATACCGAATCGACCATTCGTGAACGCCTGACGATGCGCGATTTTATGGATACATTACGCGCCAGCGGGATCCAGACGGGCGGCCCGGATAGCCTCTCTGCGCGCGATCGTCAGCATTTTGCGGCGGAACTGGAAAAGTGGTGGCTGGAAGTTCAGCGTAGAAAAGCATGAATGTAATTTATTTTTTACACTTTCCTCAGCGTCATTTCTTGATATAGTAAGGCGTGAACTGATATTTTTACTTCAATTGGAATAAATTCTTTACACTTAACGCTGTACTAGTTTGATGGTATGATTATTCCTTTAATGACATCTTATCCTGCCGCTTTGCGGCTTTCTGGGGAATGCCCACTATGACGCAACCGCTTTATCTTGTTGGCCCACGCGGCTGTGGAAAGACAACGGTTGGCATGGCGCTGGCGACGGCAATTGGCTGTCGGTTTGTCGATACCGATCAATGGTTGCAGTCGCAGGTACAAATGACCGTGGCGGAAATCGTCGAACGTGAAGGCTGGTCGGGATTCCGCGCCAGAGAGACGGCAGCGCTGGAGGCGGTGACTGCACCGTCAACAGTAGTCGCGACCGGTGGGGGAATTATTCTCACTGACTATAACCGCCACTTTATGCGTGATAATGGCATCGTCATTTATTTAAGCGCGCCGGTCCTGACGCTGGTGAATCGTCTTGAGGCCTCGCCTGAAGAGGAGTTGCGTCCCACCCTGACCGGTAAACCTTTGAGCGAAGAGGTGCAGGAGGTGCTGGAACAGCGGGATATTTTGTATCGCGAGGCGGCCCATTTCATTATTGATGCGGCAAATTCACCTGACCAGGTGATTTCTGAAATTCAGCGCAGGCTGGTGCAGAGCGCGCTGTGCAAACAAGGCGGGGTCTATACTTAAACTTCATTCGACAGAAGGAAGCGCTATGCCAACTAAACCGCCTTATCCACGTGAAGCGTATATTGTCACCATTGAGAAAGGGTTGCCGGGACAGACGGTCACCTGGTATCAGTTGCGCGCCGATCACCCGAAACCGGATTCGTTAATTAGCGAGCATCCCAGCGCGCAGGAAGCGATGGATGCGAAAGCCCGTTATGAAGATCCGGAAAAAACCTGACGACTGAGCGGCTCGGAAGGGAATCTGAGTGAGAGCAAACCCAACCTGCATCACATTTTTCACCGATGAATCGTTGTACCTGAAAACTAACATCAAACAATAACAACCTATTACTGGAATGATCTGGAATCTTTACACAGCGATTTGTGCTGCGCCTGCTACGCTTTTTTGCATTTGCAAAGGTAAGTGTCGGCAGTGGTGCAGCGCATTTGCCCGGGAATAAACGACGAAGTAAAAAAGAAGGTGGAAAAAATGAGTGCGTCGTTGGCTATCCTCACAATCGGTGTTGTACCCATGAGTGAAGTTTTACCGCTTCTGACTGAGTACATCGACGAACAACATATCACCCATCACAGTCTGCTGGGAAAAATGAGTCGTGATGACGTTCTGGCTGAGTACGCAATCGATTCCGGCGAGGAACCGCTGCTCACTCTGCTTAACGATAATCAACTGGCTTATGTCTCGCGCCAGAAAGTGGAGCGCGACCTGCAAAGCGTCGTCGAAGTGCTGGATAACCAGGGCTACGATGTCATTCTGTTGATGAGTACGGCTTCAATTAAAAGCATGACGGCGCGTAACAGCATTCTGCTGGAGCCGCTGCGCATTATTCCGCCGCTGGTGGCCTCGATTGTCGATGGGCATCAGGTGGGGGTGATTGTGCCGGTGGAAGAGCTGATGGCGGCCCAGACGGAGAAATGGCAGGTTTTGCAGTCTCCGCCTGTCTATTCTTTGGCAAATCCGGTACATGGAAGCACGCAACAGTTGATTGATGCCGGCAAAGCGCTGCTGGAGCAAGGCGCTGATGTCATTATGCTCGATTGCCTCGGTTTTCATCAGCACCACCGCGATGTCCTGCAAAAATCGCTCGATGTCCCGGTGCTACTCTCTAATGTGCTGATTGCGCGGCTGGCTTCAGAACTGCTGGTGTAATTTTGCGTGACACGCCAAAGGGCTGCCCCCTATATTGGTTGTCAATTTACCAAAGAGACAGGGTCCGTTTATGCTTCAAAGTAACGAATACTTTTCCGGCAAAGTGAAATCAATCGGCTTTACCAGCAGCAGTACTGGCCGTGCCAGCGTAGGGGTGATGCTGGAAGGTGAATACACCTTCGGCACCGCGGAGCCTGAGGAGATGACGGTCGTAAGCGGTGCGTTGAATGTGTTATTGCCGGATACTACCGAATGGAAAGTATATGCCGCAGGAGAGGTATTCAACGTCCCGGGCCATAGCGAGTTTCATTTACAGGTCGCAGAACCGACCTCATATCTTTGTCGCTATCTGTAATATTCTTCCCTCTCCGTGTGGAGAGGGAATCTTCGTTTAGCGCTGCGCTTCGCCGCCTAAACCTTCTACCAGATTCTGAATCAATGCGGCCAGTTCGCCGGTCATCAGGATAAAGTCCGCGTCAAAACGCTGGGCGAAATCTTCCCGGTCGATATCTTCGTTTTGATCGCGCAGTTCATCACTGAATTTCAAACGTTTAATCGATGCGTCATCGCAGATCATAAACTGAATCCGCTGCTGCCAGTCGAGCGCCAGCTTAGTCACCACTTTACCGGCTTCAATATGGACGGCGATCTCGTCGCTCACCAGATCCTGTTTCTTCGCCCGGATCACGCCGCCGTCTTCCAGCATCGCTTTCAGCTCGGCTTCGTCGAGTAACTGGAAGCCTTGAGCCACGGTGCCAGAACGCACCCACTCGGTGAGCGTCAGTTCAATCGGATTTTCCAGCGCCAGCGGAACCACCGGCAGAGAACCAAGGCTCTTACGCAGCAGCGCCAACGTATCTTCCGCTTTTTTCGCGCTTGCGCAGTCCACCATGATCAACCCGTTGACGGTGTCGATCCACATCATGGTCTGACTGAAGCGGCTAAAGGCGCGCGGCAGCAGTGAATGCAGTACTTCATCCTTCAGCGAGTCTTTCTCAGTTTTCTTCAGCTTACGCGCCTGCTCCGCTTCCAGTTTGGCGATCTTCGCTTCCAGCGCCTGTTTGATCACCGGAGAGGGCAGGATCTTCTCTTCTTTACGCGCGCAAATCAAAATCTGGCCGTTGTTGGTATGGGTCAACGCATCGCTGTGCGATCCCATTGGCGGCACCCAGCCTGTTTTTGCCATATCCTGGCTACCGCAAGGGGTAAACGTCATCGAGGCTAGCTGTTTTTCCATCTCTTCGGCACGCAATGAAATATCGCGGCTAAGACGGTAAACCATTAAATTTTTGAACCACAGCATGATAATTTCCACGGCCTTGTCGTTAAATCCAGCGCGTATAGTAACGAATTGTGGGCGGGCTTGCATTGCCATTCCCAATGCCTCACTCTACTCTGTTGATATTCCCAAAAAAAGAGGAACACCGTGTGCGTATTGGTATTGATTTAGGCGGCACCAAAACGGAAGCGATCGCGCTCAGTGAGGCAGGGGAGCAACTGTTCCGTCATCGTTTGCCGACGCCGCGAAATGACTATCAGCAAACCATCGAAACCATCGCCACGCTGGTGGCGATGGCGGAGCAAGCCACCGGACAAACAGGGACGGTAGGGATAGGAATACCGGGTTCCATTTCGCCTTACACCGGCGTCGTAAAGAATGCTAACTCCACCTGGTTGAACGGCCAGCCGTTTGATAAAGACCTTAGCGCACGTTTGCAACGTGATGTTCGTCTGGCGAATGATGCAAACTGTCTGGCGGTTTCTGAAGCGGTAGACGGAGCCGCCGCCGGTGCGCAGACGGTTTTTGCCGTGATCATCGGCACTGGCTGCGGCGCGGGCGTGGCGATCAATGGTCGGGCGCACATCGGCGGCAACGGAACGGCGGGCGAGTGGGGGCACAATCCTTTGCCGTGGATGGACGAGGATGAGCTTCGCTACCGTGAAGAAGTCCCTTGCTACTGTGGAAAACAGGGATGTATTGAGACGTTTATTTCAGGCACCGGGTTCGCCACCGATTACCATCGCCTGAGCGGTAACCCGCTAAAAGGCAGCGAGATTATCCGCCTGGTGGAGGAACAGGACGCGCTTGCCGAACTGGCGCTCAACCGCTATGAGCTGCGGCTGGCGAAATCGCTGGCCCATGTGGTGAATATTCTCGATCCCGATGTTTTCGTTCTTGGCGGCGGAATGAGCAACATTGACCGCCTGTACAAAACGGTTCCGCCGCTGATTAAACAGTTTGTGTTCGGTGGGGAGTGCGAAACGCCGGTGCGCAAAGCCCTGCACGGTGACTCCAGCGGCGTGCGCGGCGCCGCGTGGTTGTGGCCACAGGGATAAGGTAAGAGGAGGCCGGAGGGCGACGCCTGTGCGTCTTATCCGGCCTACAATTTCTACTATTCCACTGCAAACATCCGATCGAGTTTGCTGTAGCCCAGTCCGTTGATTTTCTTCACCTTGATCTGCACCGGAATTCGTTCTTTCATCGCTTCCACATGGCTAATTACACCAATGGTTTTGCCGCTGGCATTGAGCGCATCCAGCGCATCCAGGGCGGTATCCAGTGTTTCACTGTCGAGCGTGCCGAAACCTTCATCAAGGAACAGCGAGTCAATGCGCGTTTTGTGGCTGACCAGATCGGAGAGCGCCAGCGCCAGCGCGAGACTGACCAGGAAACTCTCGCCACCGGAAAGGGTACGGGTATCGCGCACGGCGTCGGCCTGCCAGGTGTCGACCACCTCCAGCTCCAGCGCTTCGCTGGCCTTGCGTTGCAGTAAATAGCGACCATGCAGGCGGGTCAACTGGTTATTCGCCAGCCAGACCAGATTATCCAGCGTCAGCCCCTGGGCGAATTTGCGGAATTTATCCCCCTCTTTAGAGCCGATCAGCGCATTCAGATAGCCCCAGTCTTCAACCTGTTGCATCGCGTTGTCGATTTGTTGCATCAATACCTGCTGCTGCTGGCGATTATCGCTATCTTGTTTTAGCTGTTGACGTATTTCGCCCTGACGCGTGGCGTTGTCGCGTACCCGATCGTTAAGCTGCGCCACGGCTTGCTGAACATGCTCAATCGACTGTGTGAGATCCAGACCCGCCGGCGGCTGTTGCTGATGCATCGCCAGCGCCTGCGCCGATTGTTCGGCGAGCGTCTGTGCCTGCTGAACCTGGTTTTCCAGCGACTGTTTTAGCTGTTCCAGACGCGTGACCGCCTCGTCATCCAGCAGCGCGACAAGAAATGCCGCCTGATCGCTAAACACACTGTGCTCAAGCGCGGCATCAAACTGCGCCTGCGCGTCGGTAGCGCGCTGAATCTCCTGCTTCTCCTGCTGCTGTAATGTCTGCAATTGACTATGCAGCGACACGCACTCGTCATGAACCTGACGCCAGTTTTCCAGCGTCACGCTTGCATCATCTTCAGCGTCGGTATCGACGGCGGGCAGCGTCTCAAGCAGCGGGGTGAGTTGCGCGATGCGCGTCTGTAGCGCCGTCAATTCCGTCTGCCGCTGCTGCCATGTTTGTGCCTCTGCCGCGCGCGCGTTTAACCAGTTTTCCTCGTTGCCTTCCTCAGGAAGTGACAACGTATAGCGGCTTAACTGCGCTGCCAGCGTCGCCTGGCGTTGGACGATTTGCTGGCGGAACTGCGCCACCTGTTGTGCATGGACGCTAATTTGCGCCTGGAGGTCATGCCGCTGACTGAGCAGGTAGAGTTGCTGCTCGTGTTCGTCCTGCGCCGTCAGCCAGGGTTGAATGTCATCCTGCGGCTGTAGCGTAACGTTCAGTGCGCCGATTGTGGTTTGCCACTGTTGAGTGAGCGCTTGCTCCTCTTTAGCCAGCGTCTGTGCTTCGTTTTGGTCACGCTGTAGCTGCTGGTTTAGCGCCTCTGATTGTCCACGCAGGGCGGCACCTTCGTCAGCCAGCACTTTGACCTCTTTTTCCAGCGCGTCGCGTCGCGCCTGATTCACGCCGGGTTCGAGTGCCTGATACGTGGCGACAGCAGGATGCGCGGTGGAACCGCACAGCGGGCAGGGCTGGCCGGACTGCAGCAACGCACGCTGGCTTTCCAGATCTTTAATCCGCGCTTCCTGCTCACAGAGCGTTTTAACATCCTGATACTGTTGATATTTTTCTTTATACTGCTGACGTTTTGCCTCCAGCAGCGTGTTGAGCCGGGCCAGTTCCTGCTTGTTGTGCGCCATCGCCGCCTGAAGCTGATTCAGACGCGCCAGTCGGGGAACGATCTGACCGTGGAGCGAAAGCAACTGCTGGCGCAGAGGACGCTGCTGCGCGTGCTGCGCCAACGCCGCCGCAACCTCATCTGCCGACAGATTAAGCGTCACCGGCGGCAGAGATTCCAGCTTGCGGCTATCGTTGAGCTGTTGCTGCTGCCATTTCGCCAGTTGAACGTTATCGCTGGCCTGTTGAGCAAACAGGGCACGCCATCCTCCTGACTCGTTGCTCCACAGACGAAAGCGATCGTGTTCATTTAGCCACTCATTCAGCGTCTGTTGCGTGGCGAGCAGGGCACTGGACTGCCGCTCTGCCTGGCGGCGGATGTGATTGCGCAGTGTGAATCGACTCTGTAAGCGAGTATTTACTTCGTTAATATGCTGACGAGTTCGGGAAACCGTAGCGGACTGCTCCTGAATTCGCTCCCACAGTGGGCGTAATGCTCTGGCTGGCTGTGCAAGACTGAGCGTCGCCAACTGTGGCTGGGCGTTTACCAGCGCTTCCTGTGCAACCTGCAACGTCATCTGACGCTGATTTGCGTCGGTCTGTAGCTCGTGTTGTCGCGTCAGCCAGTTTAACTGTTGTTGTCCGGTCTGCTGTTGGGCGACCAGTTGTTTCTCTTCGTCAGTGAGCGCCTGCAAACTTTCTGTCAGCGTCTGCAGCGCCTCTGGTGTTAACAGCGTGACGCCGTTGGCCTGTGCCTGTAATTTTTCCAGTTCGGTGCGTGCGGTTTTGTGCTGCTCAAAAACCTGGGCGGAGATCTGGCCGTAAATTTCCGTACCGGTCAGTTCTTCCAGCAGTTCCGCACGCTCCTTCGGCTTAGCATTGAGGAAAGCCGCGAATTGCCCCTGCGAGAGCAGCATCGAGCGGGTAAAGCGGCCGTAATCCAGCCCGGTTAAAGCTGCTGTCATCTCCAGTTTGTCTTTCACTTTATCAGCAAGGATTTTCCCGTCGGCGCAGCGCGCCAGTTCAACGCGCGGAACCTGCAAATTCCCCTCGGGCTGGTTGCGCGCACGGTTCTGGCTCCAGAACGCACGATACGCTTCGCCTTTGACTTCAAACTCCACTTCCGCCAGGCATTCCGCCGTATCGCGGGTCATCAGATCGTTTTGCGATTGTGACACCGTGTTCAGGCGCGGCGTCTCGTGATACAGCGCCAGACAAATCGCGTCGAGCAGCGTGGTTTTGCCCGCCCCGGTGGGACCGGTTATGGCGAACAGACCGTTGCTGGCAAAGGGTTCCGCCGTGAAATCGACCTTCCATTCCCCTTTCAGCGAGTTGAGGTTTTTCAGACGCAGACTGAGAATCTTCATGCCTCATGCTCCCCGGACAGTGTCTGTAGTGTACGGTGAAAAAGCGACGTCAGGCGTTGGCACTGAGGCGGCTCAAGTTCTTCCAGCGCCAGACGGCGGGTAAATACCTCATCCACGCTCAGTTCGCTCAGCGTTTCCCGGCGTTCGTTACTCAACATGCGCTCGCGCTGCTCCCGACTTCGGCGGACTAACAGTACCTCAACGGGCAGCGTTTCCGTCAGTACCTGAATTTTACGCTGCATATCATGCAGGTATTCATCGGTAGTGATTTCAATATCCAGCCAGACAGGAGGGCTTTGCTCGCTATCACGCCACTGCTCCAGCTGTTCGGTAATGGCGGCGAGATCGCCTTTCAACACCGCCAGCGGTTGCGTTACCGGAACGGTGAGCTCCTCTACGCTGGCTAACTTGCCGCCCTGAAAGTCCACACGATGCACGTATTTGTTTTTGCCACATTCATCAAAACTCAGCGCGATGGGGGAGCCGCAGTAGCGGATATGCTCCGTACCGCCAATTTTTTGCGCCCGGTGGATGTGGCCCAGCGCGATATAATCGGCGGTCGGGAAGTTCTGTGCCGGGAACGCATCCAGCGTGCCGATATAAATGTCACGAACGGCGTCACTTTTGCTGGCGCCGACGGTGGTCAGGTGACCGGTGGCGATAATCGGCAGGGCGAGATCGCCGCGTAACGCGCAGGCTGCCTCATATTGCTGCTGGTAATAGTCGGTGATGGCACCCAGCAGATGCTGTTGTTTTTCCTGGCCGGTGAGTCCCGCCTGGCTGCTGATGATGTCGCGCGGGCGTAAAAACGGCACCGGGCAGAGCACTGCGCCGGGCTGACCGTCACGACGATTCAGGATCTGTGGCGCGTGACCGGCGCTGGCCACAACCGTGGTATTGAGAAATGCCAGGATCTCGCGGGATTCATTCAGCGTGGCAACGGAATCATGGTTTCCTGCTAATACCACCAGATGACAGCCCGTTTGCTGTAGGTTGACCACAAAACGGTTATAGAGCTCGCGGGCATAGCTTGGCGGCGAGCCGGTATCGAAGATGTCGCCAGCCACGATGATCGCGTCCACCTGCTGTGCAACCGCCGTTACCAGCAGCCAGTCAAGAAAGGCCTGATGTTCAGTGGCGCGGCTTTTGCTGTAGAAATTTTGACCCAGATGCCAGTCAGAGGTGTGAAGGATGCGCATAACGGTTCCATGGCAAAAAAGCATAAAGGGGATTATAACCATTCGGGGACTGTAATATCTCGTTTCTCGGGTGTCATAAATCAACAACCTAAGGTTAACGTCAGCACGCATTTCATAAATCTGTCATAAAACTGACGCATAATGGCGCCGCATTAAGACAGATGATAAGCAACTTATATAACAGGGCAAATCATGGCGAGACGTATTCTGGTCGTAGAAGATGAAGCTCCAATTCGCGAAATGGTCTGTTTCGTGCTTGAGCAAAATGGCTTTCAACCCGTTGAAGCTGAAGATTATGACAGTGCGGTGAACCAGCTTAATGAACCCTGGCCCGATTTGATCCTCCTTGACTGGATGTTGCCTGGCGGTTCTGGTCTACAGTTTATTAAACACCTCAAGCGCGAAGCGTTGACCCGGGATATTCCGGTCATGATGTTGACCGCCAGAGGGGAAGAAGAAGATCGCGTACGCGGCCTGGAAACCGGCGCGGACGATTACATTACTAAACCGTTCTCTCCGAAAGAGCTGGTTGCCCGCATCAAAGCGGTGATGCGCCGGATTTCACCGATGGCGGTGGAAGAGGTCATTGAGATGCAGGGGCTGAGTCTGGATCCCACCTCGCACCGGGTGATGACCGGTGAAAATCCCCTCGACATGGGGCCGACGGAATTTAAACTTCTCCATTTCTTTATGACTCATCCGGAACGTGTCTACAGCCGCGAACAGTTGCTGAATCACGTCTGGGGAACCAACGTCTACGTTGAGGATCGCACGGTCGATGTGCATATACGCCGTCTGCGTAAGGCGCTGGAAGCCAGCGGTCACGATCGGATGGTGCAGACGGTTCGCGGGACAGGGTATCGTTTTTCGACCCGTTTTTGAAAGGCAAGAACAAGAGCCTGGCTCTGAAGGGAGAGTGACCCGTGCTGGAACGGCTGTCATGGAAAAGGTTGGTGCTGGAACTGATACTTTGCTGTATCCCGGCCTTGATCCTAAGCGCATTTTTTGGTTACCTGCCGTGGTTTTTACTGGCATCGGTAACAGGACTGCTTATCTGGCATTTCTGGAATTTATTACGCCTCTCATGGTGGCTGTGGGTCGACAGAAGCATGACGCCGCCGCCGGGGCGAGGCAGTTGGGAACCGCTGCTGTATGGTTTGCATCAGATGCAACTGCGCAACAAAAAGCGCCGCCGCGAGCTGGGCAATCTGATTAAACGCTTTCGCAGCGGGGCGGAGTCGCTGCCCGATGCGGTGGTGTTAACCACCGAAGAAGGCGGGATCTTCTGGTGTAACGGTCTGGCGCAACAGGTGCTGGGCTTACGCTGGCCAGACGATAGCGGACAGAACATCCTCAACCTGCTGCGGTATCCGGAGTTTACGCAGTACCTCAAGCTGCGGGATTTCAGCCGACCCTTAAATCTGGTGCTTAATACCGGTCGACACCTGGAAATCCGCGTCATGCCGTATACCGATAAGCAACTGCTGATGGTAGCGCGTGACATGACCCAGATGCACCAGCTCGAAGGCGCGAGACGCAATTTCTTCGCCAACGTGAGCCACGAATTGCGCACCCCGCTCACGGTATTGCAGGGCTATCTTGAGATGATGCACGAGCAGACGCTGGAAGGGGCAACGCGTGAAAAAGCGCTGTTAACGATGCGCGAACAGACCTCGCGCATGGAAGGTCTGGTGAAGCAGTTACTCACGCTGTCGAAAATCGAAGCCGCGCCGACGCTTCTGCTCAATGAGCAGGTCGATGTCCCTATGATGCTACGGATGGTTGAACGCGAGGCGCAGACGCTCAGTCAGCAGAAGCATACGTTCAGTTTTGAGGTGGATAACCAGCTTAAAGTGCTGGGAAATGAAGAACAACTGCGCAGCGCGATGTCCAACCTGGTGTATAACGCCGTGAACCATACTCCCGCGGGCACCCATGTCACCGTCCGCTGGCACATGGTGTCACACGGCGCGGAGTTTAGCGTGGAAGATAACGGACCGGGCATTGCCCCGGAACATATCCCGCGGTTAACAGAGCGATTTTATCGCGTTGATAAAGCGCGATCGCGGCAAACGGGCGGCAGCGGACTGGGACTGGCTATCGTCAAACACGCGCTGAATCATCACGACAGTCGCCTGATCATCGACAGTCAACTGGGTAAAGGGACGTGCTTTAGTTTTGTGCTGCCGGAACGATTAATTGCCAAAAAAAGTGCTTAAAGTGCAATCGTAAGGTTTTCTTTCCATAAGCCAGCTAATGCTGGCTTATTTTCTTTGCGACTAAGATGACTGTGCTGAATTTATCAACGTCTGGTTGTTTTTTGTTCGCATGATAAGCCATGACTTTTTCTTTAGTATGGTGTTTTACACTGGTATGATATTTGATATCGCTATAATCTTCCGGTTTTTGGATCCCTCCTTGCTTTAAAACGTTATAAGCGTTTAAATTGCGCCCCAGATGCTGTCAGACTGACTGTATTCAGGCGGTAAATCGAAAAACTATTCTTTGCTTTCCAGGTTATGGGATATATCCCTCTGGAATAGCTTAAAAAAACCGCTGTTTCTTCCCGCTGGGAAAGACACTACGTTAATTTAATCAACACCACATCCACAGGCCGTAAGCTTTATGACCCATCAGTTAAAATCGCGCGATATTATTGCGCTGGGCTTTATGACTTTTGCGCTGTTCGTCGGCGCAGGGAACATCATCTTTCCTCCTATGGTTGGTTTGCAGGCAGGCGAAAACGTCTGGATGGCGGCAGTCGGCTTCCTGATTACCGCTGTTGGGCTACCGGTGCTGACCGTTATCGCGCTGGCGAAAGTGGGGGGTGGTGTTGACAGCCTGAGCACCCCTATCGGTAAAGTGGCCGGCGTTTTGCTGGCGACCGTCTGCTATCTGGCCGTCGGACCGCTATTCGCTACACCGCGTACCGCGACGGTCTCTTTTGAAGTGGGTATCGCGCCGTTGACCGGCGACGCGGCCATGCCGCTGTTTATCTACAGCGTGGTCTATTTTTCAATCGTCATTCTGGTGTCGCTGTATCCGGGCAAACTGCTGGATACCGTGGGTAACTTCCTGGCGCCGCTGAAGATTCTGGCGCTGATTGTGCTCTCCGTTGCGGCCATTATCTGGCCTGCCGGCCCGATCAGCCATGCGATGGAAGCCTATCAGACGGCGGCCTTCTCCAATGGTTTCGTTAATGGTTACCTGACGATGGATACGCTGGGGGCGATGGTCTTTGGCATCGTTATTGTTAACGCTGCGCGTTCTCGTGGCGTGACGGAAGCCCGTCTGCTGACCCGTTATACCGTTTGGGCAGGTCTGATGGCGGGTGTTGGATTAACGCTGCTGTACCTGGCGCTGTTCCGCCTCGGGTCTGACAGCGCCACGCTGGTTGATCAGTCGGCGAACGGTGCGGCAATCCTGCACGCCTATGTTCAGCACACCTTTGGCGGTGCGGGTAGCCTGCTGCTGGCGGCGCTGATCTTTATCGCCTGTCTGGTGACGGCAGTTGGCCTGACCTGCGCCTGTGCGGAATTCTTCGCCCAGTATGTGCCGCTGTCCTACCGTACGCTGGTGTTTATGCTTGGCGGCTTCTCGATGGTGGTTTCCAACCTGGGGCTCAGCCATCTGATTCAGATCTCAATTCCGGTGCTGACGGCGATCTACCCGCCGTGTATCGCACTGGTTGTATTAAGTTTTACCCGCTCATGGTGGCATAATTCGACCCGCGTCATTGCGCCGGCAATGTTTATCAGCCTGATTTTTGGTATCCTTGATGGTATTAAAGCATCGGCAATCGGCGACGTGCTACCGGCCTGGACCCAGCGCTTGCCGCTGGCGGAACAAGGTCTGGCGTGGTTAATGCCCACCGTCGTGATGGTGGTCCTGGCGATTATCTGGGATCGCGCAGCAGGTCGACAGGTGACCTCCAGCGCACACTAAGATTGCGGAAAAAGTGTTTTAACCACGGGGCTATTACTGGCCCCGTGGTTTTTTATTGTGTTGATGGGTTAGGAATCGATGGAAAGTAATAACAAGCTGAAGCGTGGGCTAAGTACCCGACACATTCGCTTTATGGCCCTGGGCTCAGCAATCGGCACCGGGCTATTTTATGGCTCTGCGGACGCCATCAAAATGGCCGGTCCGAGCGTGCTGCTGGCCTATATTATCGGTGGGGTGGCAGCGTATATCATTATGCGCGCGTTGGGTGAAATGTCTGTACACAACCCTTCTGCCAGCTCCTTTTCGCGCTATGCGCAGGAAAACCTCGGCCCACTTGCTGGTTACATTACCGGCTGGACCTACTGTTTTGAAATTCTGATTGTCGCCATTGCCGACGTGACCGCGTTCGGCATCTATATGGGCGTCTGGTTTCCGACGGTGCCGCACTGGATTTGGGTGCTCAGCGTGGTACTGATCATTTGCGCCATCAACCTGATGAGCGTGAAAGTGTTCGGCGAACTGGAGTTCTGGTTCTCCTTCTTTAAAGTCGCCACTATTATCATCATGATTGTGGCCGGCTTTGGCATCATCATCTGGGGGATTGGCAACGGCGGACAACCGACCGGGATCCATAACCTGTGGACCAACGGCGGCTTCTTCAGCAACGGTTGGTTGGGGATGGTGATGTCGTTGCAGATGGTGATGTTTGCCTACGGCGGTATTGAAATCATCGGTATCACCGCCGGTGAGGCGAAAGACCCGGAGAAATCCATTCCGCGCGCGATTAACTCGGTGCCAATGCGTATTCTGGTGTTCTACGTGGGGACGCTGTTCGTCATTATGTCTCTCTACCCGTGGAACCAGGTAGGCACCGATGGCAGCCCGTTTGTGTTGACCTTCCAGCATCTCGGTATCACCTTTGCCGCCAGCATACTCAACTTTGTGGTGCTGACGGCGTCACTGTCGGCGATTAACTCTGACGTCTTTGGCGTCGGCCGTATGCTGCATGGGATGGCGGAACAGGGCAGTGCGCCGAAAGTGTTCGCCAAAACCTCGCGACGGGGGATCCCGTGGGTCACCGTAATGGTGATGACTACCGCTCTCCTGTTCGCGGTATATCTGAACTACATCATGCCGGAGAACGTCTTCCTGGTGATAGCGTCGCTGGCGACCTTCGCGACGGTATGGGTGTGGATTATGATCCTGCTGTCACAAATCGCCTTCCGTCGTCGTTTGCCGCCGGAAGCGGTGAAAGCACTGAAGTTTAAAGTGCCGGGCGGCGTGGCAACGACCATCGCAGGCCTGATTTTCCTCGTCTTTATCATCGGGCTGATTGGTTATCATCCGGACACCCGCATCTCGCTGTATGTTGGCTGTGGCTGGATTGTTCTGCTGATGATTGGCTGGATATTCAAGCGTCGCCACGATCGCCAGATGGCGGAAGCGCAGTAACATTGTGCCGGGTGGCGTGAATGCCATCCGGTCATTTCTCCTCCCCCGAACTCCTCCCCCAATAAACCTTCAGATGATGAGTTATCCTGTAAATCGCTATGGCAAGGTGAGCTCATTTTCATCAAAGGGGATATGTGATGTTGAATGCCTGGCACCTACCGGTTGCCCCATTTGTTAAGCAAAACAAAGACCAACTGACCATTACGCTCTGGCTGACAGGGGAGAACCTGCCGTCGCGCGTCACGCTACGTGCGGAAAATGACAATGAAGAAACCGCGCTGGTGATGCACAAATTGCGCACGCAGCCGTCTCCAGGAGTGACTGCCTGGCGTGCGGCGATTGATCTTCGCAGTGGGCAGCCGCGTCGACGTTACAGCTTCAAGCTGCTTTGGATCGATCGCCAGTTGTGGTTTACGCCGCAAGGATTCAGTCGTTTTCCGCCTGCCCGTCTGGAGCAATTTGCCGTGGATGCACCGGACTGCGGGCCGCAGTGGGTGGCAGATCAGGTTTTCTATCAAATCTTTCCCGACCGTTTTGCCCGTAGCCCATCACGCGAAGCGCAGCAGGATAGAGTCTATTACCATCACGCCGCCGGGCAGGAGATTGTGCTGCGTGACTGGGATGAACCGTTGACCGCGCAAGCTGGCGGATCCACGTTTTATGGCGGCGACCTCGACGGCATCAGCGAAAAGCTGCCGTACCTGAAAAAGCTGGGCGTCACCGCGCTTTACCTGAACCCGGTATTCACCGCACCGAGCGTGCATAAATATGATACTGAGGATTACCGTCACGTTGACCCGCAGTTTGGCGGCGATGCGGCGCTGATGCGTCTGCGGCTGAAAACCCAACTGCAAGGGATGCGGCTGGTGCTGGACGGCGTATTTAACCACAGTGGCGACTCACATGCGTGGTTCGATCGTCATCATCGCGGCTCTGGCGGCGCGTGCCACTATCCGGATTCCCCCTGGCGTGACTGGTACCACTTTTCGCCGGACGGTGTTGCGCTGGACTGGCTGGGCTACTCCAGTCTGCCGAAGCTGGATTATCAGTCCGAAAGTCTGGTCAACGAAATGTATCGTGGTGAAGACAGCATTGTTCGTCACTGGCTGAAAGCGCCGTGGAACATGGACGGCTGGCGGCTCGACGTCGTGCATATGCTGGGAGAAGCGGGCGGTGCGCGTAATAACCTTCAGCATGTCGCCGGGATCTCCCGGGCGGCGAAGGAAACGCAACCAGAAGCCTACGTTTTTGGTGAACATTTTGGTGACGCACGGCAGTGGTTGCAGGCGGATGCAGAAGATGCTGCCATGAACTACCGCGGTTTCACCTTCCCGCTGTGGGGCTTTCTTGCCAATACCGATATTTCTTACGATCCCCAACAAATTGATGCACAAACCTGTATGACGTGGATGGAAAACTACCGCGCGGGGCTCTCTCATCAACAGCAGTTGCGGATGTTCAACCAGCTCGACAGCCACGATACTGCACGTTTCAAATCTTTGCTGGGCAAAGATGTCGCTCGCCTGCCGCTGGCGGTAGTCTGGCTGTTTAGCTGGCCCGGCGTCCCCTGCATTTATTACGGCGATGAGGTGGGGCTGGATGGCGATAACGATCCGTTCTGCCGTAAGCCGTTCCCCTGGCAGGCGGAAAAACAGGATGCCGCATTGCTTGCACTATACCAACGGATGGCGAAGCTGAGGCATAGCATTCCGGCGCTACGCTATGGTGGGTGCCTGGTGGTCTATGCGGAAGACAACGTCGTCGTATTTTTGCGCGTCTACCAGCAGCAGCGCGTGCTGGTAGCCATTAACCGCGGCGAGGCGTGTGAAGTGGTACTCCCGGCGTCACCGCTGCTCAACGTGAAAGAATGGTGCGGCAAAGAGGGGAAAGGGCAACTGTCTGACGATATTCTGACATTGCCGGCAATTTCTGCCACGCTCTGGGTGAATCACTGATACAGCCGCGTGATATCGGGGCTGGCAAGCAGCGTTTCCCGCCACCAATGTTGCGCCAACCCGTTGCTGCTATCGCGCCATGCCATATAGGCGACATCTTTTTCACGAAACGAGAAGACGCTTTTTTCAATCAGTTCGCCCGTGGCAAGCCACGGGCTGGCGATATGCCGCGGAAGAAACCCGCAGCCCAACCCGGCGCGCAGCAGCGCCACTTTGCAGTGAAAATCATCGACATGGATCTGTGGCTGTTCTTCCATCAGGTTGGTTTGTAGCGGATGGCAAAAGCGCGCGCTGTCGCTGATGACAATGGCGCGGTGCAGACAGAGTTGTTCATTTGTCAGTCTGTCAGAAAATGAGGCCAACGGGTGATGGGGCGCCACCACAAAGACATTATCCAGAGTGCCTAACATTTTGTAGGACCACGCGGCGGAGGTCGGTGGTTCGTTAATGGCGCCAAGAATGATATCCGCGCCATTATGCGTGAGCTCTTCCCATGACCCGGCCAGCGTGTGGTATGAAAATTTAAGCAGCGTCTGTTTGTTCAACGCGTGAAAGGCGTCGATGAGAGGTAACAGCACGTCGAAGGGAAAGGAGACATCCAGCGCAATGACCAGCTCTTTTTCCCAACCGGAACTGAGTTGCAGCGCCTGCTTTTCCAGGTCTTTTGCCGCGCTGAGCAGCAAGCGCCCCTTTTCCAGCATCATCAGTCCGGTATCGGTGAATTTAGCCCGATGCCCGGAGCGGTCAAGCAGCTCGATGTTCAGGTCTTTTTCCAGCTTCTGAATCATATAGCTGAGCGCCGCAGGCGTCTTAAACAGCGATTCGGCGGCAGCGGCAAACGTCCCGTGCTTGTCGATGGCGTCGAGGATAAGCAAAACGTCCAGATTAATGCGCATAGCCTGAAAATATCCTTAAATTTAAACCACACTGTTGTACCGAATGGCGAGTAACAAAACCAGTGAAGAAATTAGACCGAATAACCGCAAATTTTTGAAGGTACGAGAATATATCGGCGGAATAAGGGCATTTCCCGGGATGGTAAATTTTCTTTAATAAGTCGTTAGAAATTTCCAACTATACTAAACAGGCTTTCTGATTCAGGATTTGATGGCTGACGGCGGATACCAGACGTCAATTTCTAACTCATTGATTAAGGAAGTATATTATGTCTATTCGGGAACTGATTAATCCATCTAACTCGACGCTTATTTTTATTGACCATCAGCCGCAAATGGCATTTGGGGTAGCGAATATTGATCGTCAGACGCTGAAAAATAATACCGTCGCGCTGGCGAAGGCAGGCAAAATATTTAATGTGCCGGTTATTTATACTTCAGTCGAAACAAAAAGCTTTAGTGGGTACATCTGGCCTGAGTTACTGGCTGTGCACCCGGATGTGAAACCTATCGAACGTACCTCTATGAACTCCTGGGAAGACGCGGCATTCGTGAAAGCGGTGGCGGCGACCGGCCGTAAAAAATTGATTATCTCTGCGCTGTGGACCGAAGTATGCCTGACCTTCCCGGCGCTAATGGCGCTGGAAGCCGGTTATGAAGTGTATGTGGTAACGGACACTTCCGGCGGCACTTCTGTTGATGCGCATGAACGCGCGATCGATCGCATGGTGCAGGCCGGTGCTGTACCGGTAACCTGGCAGCAGGTCCTGCTGGAGTACCAGCGTGACTGGTCGCGTAAAGAGACCTATGACGCGGTGATGGATCTGGTTCGTGAACACAGCGGCGCCTATGGCATGGGCGTGGATTATGCCTACACCATGGTGCATGGCGCGCCAGAACGCAAAGCCTGATTCTGAATTAAAAACCAGGAAAATCAATTCATTGATTTTCGGCTGATGATCACAAGGAAGAAAAAGCACGTTTTTTTCTTCCTTGTCAGCAGTCTGATGGTGGGGCAACCCGCCATTAACCTTCAGCAAGGAACTTTTCATGGCGCAGAATAAACATGTGACGTTGGTGATTACGCATACGCTGCAGCCCGACCAGGCGGGGCGTTATGAGCTATGGTTGGGGAAAATTATGCCCGTCGCGGCAGCCTATCCCGGACATCTTGGAGCGAATGTGATTCGCCCGACGGACGGGCAGAATCTTTGGAACATCATTATTCGCTTCGACACGCTTGAGCATCTCTACAACTGGACGCAGTCAGATACACGGCGACAGCTGGTCGAGGAGATCGCTCCGCTGCTGGCCGAGGGAGATAAAACCGAGATCCATACCGAAGCAGCATTCTGGTTTACGCCTCCCGCGCCGCATGTTCGTCAACCACTACGCTGGAAGCAGTTTCTGATCACCTTGTTGGTTATTTTCCCCAGTACCAATCTGGTGCCGTGGCTGACCGGCATGCTATTGCCTTCGCTGAAGGGAACGCTGTTACTGCATCTGATCAACGATGCCTGTGTGGTTGCGCTGGTGGTCTGGTTGTGGATGCCCATCGTAACCCGTTTATTTGCCGGCTGGCTGAAAAAAGCCTGATCGGCTCGTCAGGAGAGTGTTATGTCTCAAACTGCCTCATTAATTCTGACCCACGGAAAAATACATACCCTCGACAGCCACTGTCCTCAGGCTGAGGCCGTGGCGATCAAGGACGGAAAAATTCTCGCCACGGGAACGCACGATCGGGTGATGCGTTTTGCCGCTGATGGTACGCAGGTGGTCGATCTGAAAGGTCATACCGTGATTCCGGGACTTAATGATTCCCACCTGCACTTGATCCGCGGTGGGTTGAATTACAACCTTGAGCTGCGCTGGGAAGGGGTGCCTTCCCTGGCTGATGCGCTCCGTATGCTGAAAGAGCAAGCAGACCGAACCCCGTCGCCGCAATGGGTTCGCGTGGTGGGCGGCTGGAGTGAATTTCAGTTTGCCGAACGCCGGATGCCGACGCTGGAAGAGCTTAACGACGCCGCGCCGGATACTCCCGTTTTCGTGCTGCACCTGTACGATCGTGCGCTGTTAAACCGCGCGGCGCTGAAAGCCGTGGGATACACCAAAGCGACACCCGACCCGGCAGGCGGCGAGATCGTCCGTGATGGCAACGGTAATCCCACCGGAATGCTGATCGCCAAACCTAACGCGATGATCCTTTACTCGACGCTGGCGAAAGGGCCAAAGCTGCCGCTGGAGATGCAGGTGAACTCTACCCGCCAGTTTATGCGCGAACTGAATCGTCTCGGACTGACCAGCGCCATCGATGCTGGCGGTGGTTTTCAGAACTACCCGGAAGATTACGAGATCATCGAGCAACTGCATGCCAAAAATCAGATGACGGTGCGTATTGCCTATAACCTGTTTACTCAGCGGCCGAAGCAGGAACTGGAAGACTTTGAGCGCTGGACCGATATGCTCAAGCCGGGCCAGGGAACCGATTTCTACCGTGCAAACGGGGCTGGGGAGATGCTGGTTTTCTCCGCCGCGGATTTCGAAGATTTCCTGCAACCGCGCCCGGATTTGCCGCAAGGGATGGAGGATGAACTGGAGCGCGTAGTGCGCCATCTGGTGGAGCATCGCTGGCCGTTCCGTCTGCATGCCACTTACGATGAGTCGATAAGTCGAATGCTGGATGTGTTCGAGAAAGTAAACCGTGATATTCCGTTCAACGGTCTGCACTGGTTCTTCGACCACGCCGAGACCATCAGCGAGCGTAATATCGATCGCGTGAAAGCACTGGGCGGCGGCATTGCGGTACAGCATCGTATGGCCTTCCAGGGCGAATACTTCATCGATCGCTATGGTAAAGAGGCGGTGAAACAGACGCCACCGGTGGCGAAAATGTTGGCTGCAGAAGTGCCGGTGGGGCTCGGAACGGATGCCACTCGCGTTGCCAGCTATAACCCGTGGACGGCGCTGTACTGGCTGGTTTCCGGGCGCACGGTCGGCGGTACGGCGATGTATGACGACAACAACCGTTTACCGCGCGACGTGGCGCTGGAACTGTGGACGGCCGGGAGCGCCTGGTTTTCCAGCGAGCAGGGCAAAAAAGGGCGCATTGCCAACGATCAACTGGCCGACCTGGTGGTGCTGTCAAAAGACTACTTCAGCGTCACGGAAGAGGAGATCAAAGGTATTGAGTCGGTAATGACGATTGTCGATGGCAAAGTGGTGTATGCCGCCGGACCGTTTACTCCGCTGGCGCCGCCAGCGATCCCGGTCGTTCCGGACTGGTCTCCGGTGGTGAAGGTGCCGGGGCACTATCGCGCGGCGCCACCAGCCGCTGCGAAAGTGGGCGCCGTGGTGCAGATGCATCAGTGCTGCGGGAGCTGTGGCGTACACGGTCATCAGCATGATATCGCCCGCCAGTCGGGGATCCCGGTGTCTGACGATCGGGCCTTCTGGGGCGCGCTCGGCTGCTCGTGCTTTGCATTTTAATCCCACCTGACAGCTTCTGCCTGTATGCAGAGGCTGACTGTATTTTCTGAAAAGGGGTTCACTCTGCTAACAGATATGGCACAAATGCAACAATTTGTGTCATTCTGGACTGTCTTAATACAGTGAAGGTGGATACATGGACGACCTTTTAATCCTTGGCTGCGTCTTTTTGTTCTTCGCGCTGGTGGTGGTGCCCATCCTGGCGATTGTCGCCTTCAATCGCAGTTCGGCGATGCGCGATGAGCTTGCCCGGTTACGCCAACGGGTAGAAGACCTGGAACAACGCGGCGTTGTTGCGCCCGTGATTACACCGACGGCAGCGGCACCGGTGCAGCCTGCGGAGACGGTCATGGAGAGTGACCCAGCCCCGATCCCTGTGGCGGTGCCCGAAACTGAACCCAAACCGCCTCACGTTAATCCCTGGCGCTCGCATACGCCGCAGAACGCGGCAATTGCCGAGAAAATCGTTGAAAAAGAAGCAATTGACACTGGTGCGCCGCCCTCCGCCTTTGGCGGCGTGATGTCATCGCTGGCGCGCTGGTTTATGCAGGGTAATCCGCTGGCGAAACTGGGGATCCTGCTTCTTTTCCTCGGTCTCTCTTTCCTGCTGCGCTATACGGTCGAGCACTCCCTTTTCCCGCTTGAGCTGCGTCTGACTGCGGCGGCGCTGTTTGCGATTGTCCTGCTGGCGATAGGCTGGCGTCTGCGGCATAAACAGCCGATCTATGCCCTCATTTTGCAGGGCGGGGCGACAGGTGCGCTCTATCTCACGGTATTTGGCGCGTTTCGCCTCTGGCAAATGCTACCGATGACGCTGGCCTTTGTGCTGCTGGTGGTTATCTGCGCGGCGAGCGTTGGACTGGCAATTCTGCAAAAAGCGCTCAGTCTGGCGATGCTGGCGAGCCTCGGTGGCTACCTTGCTCCGCTGCTGCTTTCGACGGGAAGCGGCAACTATGTGGCGCTGTTCTCCTTCTATCTATTGCTTTCGGTCGGCATTCTGGCGATCAGCATCTGGCAACACTGGCGCGAGCTGAATCTGCTCGGGCTGCTCTTTACCTTCGGTGTAGGCGGTCTCTGGGGGCTGAATGACTATCAGCCAGCGTATTACCTGAACTGTCAACTGTTCCTGATTGCCAATGTTCTGCTTTTTGGTGTGCTGAGCGTGGCGTTGTCCCTGCGAGCGCAGACGAAGGGCAAGCAGATTATCGATGGCGTTTTGTTGTTCGCACCGCCACTTGTTGGTTTTGGCATGCAATACGCCATTACCCGCCATTGGGAATATGGTCCGGCGCTTAGTGCGCTGGGCTACGGCGGTTTTTATCTGATGCTGGCATGGCTGGCATTACGTCGTTATCCGTCGTTGGGGCGTCCACTGGTGTTGGCCGCGCTGGCGCTGGGGGGCGCATTTACCACTCTTGCGATCCCGCTGGCGCTTTCGGCGCAGTGGACGGCCATGGCCTGGGCGCTGGAAGGGCTGGGGATATTGTGGCTGGGGGTACAACAGCAGCAACGACGCATGAGTTACAGCGGCACCGCGTTATTGGTACTGGCACTCGGCAGCGCGTTGTGGGTGATGGAGAACGGCACCAGTGCGCGTTCTATGATGCTTATTTTTGCCGTACTCAGCGTCTGTTGGCTGGCAGGGGCGTGGCTGTGGCGTAAGATTGATCTACGCGCTAGCGGGGGATTGCTGGCGGGCGGAGTGATCTTCTGGATTGTGGCGCTCTCTGGCGCGGCACAGTGGCTGCTGAACACCCATTCTCAGGTGATGGCGGGCGTGCTGGCGCTGATGGCGGTGTCGGTCTGGGGCTGGCGATTTGCCGCTGCCCGCCTGGCGTGGCAGGAACTGGATGCCTGCAAATGGCTGTTGTGGCCGATGATGCTGGTGGTGGTGGGGTATCAGATTTCTCAGCAGCAGATTTTTGCCGCAGGCTGGCAGAATCTGGCCTGGTGCCTGGCATTACCGGCCGCGGTGGCGTTGCTTTGGCGTGATGCGGAGGCGTTGTCGCCACCGCTTTCCCGACTGGCGCATCTCTCTGTCTTCTGGATGATCCTATTGGTGCTGGCGGCGGAACTGTTCTGGTTTGCTCGCGATCTGCCGTGGGGCATGGCGGCCTGGGGAAGCGGTGTGGCGATGGCGGCAGGCGGTGCGTTGATTTTCTTCGTCTCGATAGCCGTTCGTCGTCAGTTCTGGCCGTTCCGGGTCTGGCCCGCGCTGTATGCCTGCCAGGCGCTGATCCCCGTCGCGGCGACGCTGGCCGTTCTGTTAGTGATGACGAATTTGCAGGACGGCGTGGTTTATCGTCAGACATATCTGCCGCTAATTAACCCGCTGGAAGAGGGGGCGGCGTTCGCGCTGCTGGGATTGATGGTGTTTTATCGCGCTTCCCTGCGCTTTTTCCCGGTGCAGCTATCGGTATGTCGTCCATGGCCTGTGGTTGCGATGGTGGCTCTCGGCTTCTGGTGGCTGAACGGTATGCTGCTGCGCGCGTTGGCCTGGTATGGCGACGTGGCGTGGAACATGGCGTCCCTGTGGGATTCGCGGCTGATTCAGACCTGTTTTGCTTTATTCTGGATGCTGGTGGCGCTGGTGGTGATGCTGCGCGCGACCCGCTATCGCTCTCGCCGGGAATGGCTGTGCGGGGCGGTATTGCTGGGGATTGTGATTGTGAAACTGATGCTGGTGGACAGCGCGGGTGGCGGTGGCCTGGCGCGCGCGGTCGCGTTTATCGGTGTGGCTATCCTGGTGCTCATTATCGGGTATTTTTCACCGCTACCGCCCAAAGCTGGAGAAGAAAAATGAAATGGATGAAAGCGGTATTATGTAGCGTGCTGCTGGGCGTGACAGGAACTGCCGTCAGTGGTGATGACGTGAAGGAATCCCCGGCGGATTACGCGACGGGCGTTATGCTGGAAACCCTCGGCACATCGCCGTGGTATCGCGTTTCGCTCCCGCAGGCGGTGTATCAGGGGACCGCCTGGCCAGATTTGCGCGATGTTCGCGTCTTTAATCATGCAGGGGAGACGGTGCCGTTTACGCTGGTGGCGCAGAAAGCGCAACCCGTTACGCCGCAGACGGTCACATTGCGACTTTTCCCTCTGGATATGTCACCCGTCCCGCCGCGTGAGGAGGGGAGACGTAGTGGGGAATCTTTTGTTTTACGCTCGAAGACCGGTATTGAAATTCATCTGGAAAGTGATGACGTTAAAACGGTCGGACAGAGCTATTTACTGATGCTGCCGGAGGAGATGAAGGACGACTTTTTCCTGGAGCAACTGCGCCTGAACTGGGATACCCCGACGGGCAACTGGCAGGGGAAAGCGTCGGTTTATGCCAGCCGTGATTTACGCTACTGGCGGTCCGTGCAGGAAGAGGCGCCGTTGATGGCGCTGACGCGTGATAACGATCGGCTGAAAATGGATACCATTAGCGCCAGCCTGAGACTGTCTGCCGAGGGGAATCGTTATCTGCTGGTGATCCTTGACTCGCAAAGCCCGGCGCTAACGTTAAACAGCGTGACCGCCATTGCCGAAAACCGCGCGCCGGAATCCGCACGCATCGAGATCGGCGCACAAGCGGAGAAGGTGTCCAATGACGAGGCGATCTGGCGCTGGGCGCAGCCGCAGCCGCTGACGTCGCTCAGAATCGATCTGGATGACGAAGGGGTTTTACCGGTAGAACTGGCCTGGCGTAGCGCTGAAAAAGCGCCCTGGCAACCGCTGACGAAAACCGTGCTTTATCGCCTGAACGGCAAACGTTCGCAGGATATTCGTCTTTCCGGTCAGTTGGTTGACGCCGTTCGGATGACGACCATTAACGCCCACCTGCCGGAGAGGCTGCCTGCGTTGAGTGGCGCGCGTGACAGTTATCAACTGGTGTTCAATACTCAGGGAAAAGGACCTTACATGCTGGCCTGGGGCAACCGGGCGGCGCAAAAGGCGGATCTTGATCTTGAACTGCTGATCCCGGCATCGCTGCGTAAAACGCAGGAGTTGGACTCTCTGCCACGGGCCATGCCTCAGAATGAGGTCGCTCTCGGCGGCGAGGCGCGACTGACGGCAACATCGGCTGCTGAACAACAGAGCCAATGGAAAACCCTGTTAGTGTGGGGTGCGCTGATACTTGGCGTTACTGTCCTGGCACTGATGGCCTGGCGTATCTGGCGGGAAGTCAAAAAGGACGGTACACAGTAAGCGATAAAAAGGCTCGGCATCCGTATTATATTGCCCGCCCCGGCGTTGACCGGCGGCGGGCTTCTCCCTCAGATGGCGTCACCCGATAAAGCCAAACGTATCTAATAGCGGTTTTGCGAACCAAAAAGTTCGATGCGCCGCGCTATCATCTCACGTACCGGTTTTAGCCCCTGATTGATCACCTTCCGCGGGTCATTTACGTCGTGACCGGTATCAGCAGCAAATATCGCTTTCACTTCCTGGCACCAGGCGTACATATTTTCGGTATTAACGTTAATTTTTGCCGTACCGCAGGCAATGGCTTTACGCATGTCGTCGTCGGCAATACCGGTGCCGCCATGCAATACCAGGGGCACTTTTACCAGCCCGGAAATGGTTTGCATCTCCGTAAACCCGAGTTTAGCTTTGCCTTTATACAGTCCATGGGTTGAACCCAGCGCGGCCGCCAGACAATCGACCTGGGTTTCTTTGACCAGGGTGTAGCATTCCTGGGGATCGGCGTAAATAACCTCGGAATTGACAATACCGTCTTCACTGCCGGCGATGGTACCCAACTCAGCTTCAACCGAAATGCCTTTGCTGTGGGCCAGCTCAACCAGATGACGGGTAATGGCCAGGTTCTCGCTAAACGGCAGGTGCGAACCATCAAACATAATGGAGCTGAATCCGGCTTCGATAGCCGCTTCGCAGGCTTCGCGGGTGGTTCCATGATCCAGATGCAGTGCGACCGGAATATCAATGTTTAAATAATCCATCGCATTAACCACGATGTCATGAATACATTTTAATCCCAGCATATGTTTAACCGTACCGCCGGAAACACCTAAAATAACCGGAGAGCGCAGCTGTTGCCCGGTGCTTAATACGGCACCGACCCATTCCAGATTATTAATATTGAATTGCCCTACGGCATAACCGTCCCGTAGGGCATGCTGAAGCATGTCCTTCATAGAAACTAACATAATCACCTCATGATATTTATTAAAAGTAATTATTCGTCAAAATATTGCTTTAAATTTCTCTCATAGCTATTTAACGAGTTGTGGACAACAGCAAGGTCCGGCATGGATTCGCGGACGCCTTTTTTTTCTATGGAAATTGCGGCGGTCAGACTGGCAAATAAGATAATATTATCAATGTGCCATGAGTAATGAACGCCATAAGTAAAGGCTCCGTGAAATACATCTCCTGCGCCGGTGGTATCAACGGCATTGCACAGCCAGGCAGGTACAATTTGCAGCATGCCATTTTTTAATAGCGCACAACCTTTTTCCCCGAGAGTAATAAAGGCTTCTCCGCGACAAATTTTATTTAGCTCGATCAGCGCTGCTTTAATTTCTGCTTCGGTACTCAGGGCGCGATATCCCATATAGTCACGGGCAAAATGTTCGCTGACCACAAAATAATCGGTCCAGGCCGCAAGCTTAATATTACTGTCACGCAATGAACCGCCATCCATGACCACACGTGCCGATGGGAGTTTCTTTATTAAGTACTCACTGATTTCTGCTTCATGACCATCAATTAACAGCGTTACGGGCTCGTCTGATGCAATCAACCGTTCAGCTAAATCATCAAGTCTCAGCTTTTGGTCATAGGTCAGCGATGGAGGCGTCTGCATTTTACGGGTAATAATCGTCCGCGATCCCGTTAAGCGGTTAACCAGCACCGATGCCAGCGGCGTGATCATTTCATCGGAGAAGACGACCTGGCTGGTATCAACCCCCGCTTGTGCAAACTCATCGATAATACGCTGACCGTAAAGGTCCTGGTTCAGATGGCCGATGTAATAAACATCTTCTCCCCATAATCCCAATAGCCACGCGGCATTTGCCGCCGGACCGCCGCCACTTTCAATAAAGTCATGGCAGAAATTCTTGGTATTTTCCTGCGGCCATTCGTTCAAAAAGAAAAATTGATCAAAACATGAAAACCCGATGGACAAGATAGCCATAACAACTCCTGATTATGTTGTCAGCTGCGGGAAGTTATCCCTTCCCGCAGGGAAAAATGAAACTGCTTATTCATTTTTCTTATCCGCAGTGAGCTCCTCATAGCTGAGCGTGTCACCGACGACGCGAACCGAACGGAAGCAGAATGGCACCAGCAGCGCGACGATAAGCGCCAGACAAATCAAATAGATAGTGATTTGACCAAACTGGGTGAAGGCGTTACCGATAATGATTCCCCATACGGCGAAGTCAAAGTCAGCGAAGGTACTGTTTTCGAAGCCCAGGTTACCCAACGCCGGGAGCAGCATGGCTGGAAGGAACGCAAGGAATATGCCGCCAATAAAGGAGGCGATGATGCAGCCGCGTTTACCGCCAAGTTTGTCGGCGAATACCCCGGAAGTCCCGCCGCAGAAGAAGTGCGGTACCATGCCCGGTATAATCAGCGCCATCCCCAGTCCGCCCAGCATGAGCATACCGACCAGACCGCCGACAAATGAGCTGATAAAGCCCACGACGACCGCTGTTGGGCTAAAGGTGAAGAAGACCGCGCAGTCAACGGCAGGGATTGAATCAGGAATCAGCTTCTGACTAATCCCCTGGAATGCCGGAACCAGATCGCCGAGGATCAGGCGCACGCCGTTGTAGACGATGGCGACACCTACCGCAAACTGCAGACCGGTAAGGATAGAGAAGATCAACATGTTCTGATCCGTTATCGTACGAAGATAGTCAGTGCCGGCGACGGCGCTGCAGACAAAGTAGATAATGAACATCACAATTCCGGTAGTAACTGTGGTATCGCGCAGAAAGCCCCATTTTTCTGAGATTTCAGTATCGGCGAATGAGTTTGACGGGTTACCGGTTTTTGTGGCGATCCAGGCGGAGATGTAATAACCCAGGGAGCCAAAATGCCCCATGGCAATACCGCCGTCTTCGGTTACCTGTTTGGTATAACGCTGACCAATAGCCGGAGAAATGGCCGACCATGAGCCGAGCAAGAATCCGCCAATTAAGACCAGCATCCAGCCGCGGAATTCTGCTGCCTGTAGTACCGCTGAAAACAGACACGCCAGAAAGAATGAGTGGTGTCCGGTCAGGAAGATATATTTGTACTTAGTACAGCGAGCAATGATGAGGTTAAAAATAAAGCCTAACAGCAAAATACTCATGGTTTCCACTCCGAGGACTTTCTGCGCAACAGAAACAATGGCCTCGTTATTGGGAATAACGCCACGAATATTAAATCCGGCTTCGATAATTCCGCCAAGCGGGTTCAGGTTGGCAACGATAACACCAGCACCTGCGCTTAACATTAAATACCCTAAAATTGGTTTTAAGGTACCAGTGAGTAATTTATTCCCGGGAGAGCGCAGCGCCACTAAACCGACAAAGGCGATTATCCCCATAAGGAATGCGGGTTGGCTAAATATTTCTGATAAGAAACTAAGAATAGCCTGCATGATCGTTCCCTCAATAATGATTAAGAGTGAGTTGCAGCAATTTTGGTGAGTGCTTCGGTAATATCTTCAGCAATTTTCGCTTTATGCACATAGCTACGAATAATCGCGACGTTACAGTGCGCAGGGAACTGGTTTGCCAGCTCTTTAATTGTGACATAAAGATCGGCTTTTTCTCCTACGGCGTTAGCGAAATCAACGGAAGCAACGTCGGCTTTGATGCCTAATTCATCACATATTTTTTTGACATTATTCGCAGCCATTAATGAACTGCCAATACCGTTACCACAAACTGTTCTGATAACTAACATAATGACTACTCCATTTGTTGTTGGATGAAATGTAATACTGAATTAATGTCATTCTCCTGCTGAAGAAAGGTCACGATATCGGACTCAATCAATGAGGCGATCAGCTGGATCATTTTTATATGGCTATCGGCATCCGCACCTGCGATGGCGATGATGACGTTAACGGGAGCAAACTCCTCATGACCAAAGGCGACCGGTTGTTGGCTGGTGACTAAAGAAAATCCGGTAAGTAATGCGCCTTTTTCTGGCCGGGCATGGGGCATCGCCAGGCCGTAGTCGATAACAATAGCCGAACCGAAATTCCGGTAGACCTTAACCATTTCATTGACATATTCCGGGCGACAAATATTTTGCCGAACCAGTAACGAGCCAGCCAGTTCAATAGCCTGCTCGGGGCTGGAAATATTCTGTTTAAGCGTAATCAGTCCTGGGTTAAAAATAATGTCCATCATCCGATCCTTAATGCGTTCATATTTCTGAACTTGATCATGGCCAAATATAGCAACAAAAATTATGGGTCAGATCACATATGGATTTTTAAATGTTGAAGTCGATCACACCAGAGGAATGTTAGCGTTTTTCAGTCGACAGACGGTTTTATTTTTATATTGTTTTATATCAATGGGTTACATCTTCTCTTTTTTGCGGGAAAGAAATCGAAAGTAAAGATAAGCAGTCAAAGGTCTGAATTTAAAATGAAGAAATGAGGTGTTAATCACAAAGAACGGGGTGTTTTTTTTACAAAGTTTGAACGACTTTGCAAAAATCGGCCTGGAGGGCGATTTTACTCATTTACGGTATCAATATTTGTATCGTGATGAGTTAAAACGGTGTTGCGAGAGGGTAAGACTTAGACGTCAGAAGACAAAAAAGGCTCGCCGTGGCGAACCTTTTCTTTAATTCATGTCGATTACAGGCTGGAGACGTTTTCAGTCAGGTATTTTGCAACGCCGTCCGGAGACGCGTTCATCCCTTCTTTGCCTTTTTCCCACTGTGCCGGGCACACTTCGCCGTGCTCTTCGTGGAACTGCAGCGCGTCAACCATACGCAGCATTTCGTCGATGTTACGGCCCAGCGGCAGGTCGTTAACCACCTGATGACGAACCACGCCGTTTGCGTCAATCAGGAAAGAACCACGCAGCGCAACGCCCGCTTCCGGGTGCTCGATGCCGTAGGCTTTCTGAATTTCACGCTTAACGTCAGCAACCATTGCGTATTTCACTGCACCGATGCCGCCTTTATCGACAGGGGTGTTACGCCATGCGTTGTGGACGAATTCAGAGTCAAAAGAAACGCCAACCACTTCAACGCCGCGCTTCTGGAATTCTTCATAACGTTTGTCGAACGCGATCAGTTCAGACGGGCAAACGAAGGTGAAGTCCATCGGCCAGAAGAACAGAACGGTCGTTTTGCCGTTGGTGTGCTGTTTGAAATTGAAGTTTTCAACAATTTCACCGCTACCGAGTACCGCAGCTGCTGTGAAATCCGGAGCCTGACGAGTCACCAGTACCATAATATTCTCCTGCAAAGTTAAGGGTTTTTGGAACGCAACGCGGGCCAGTATAGAAGGTGATGGCGAATATGACAAAGAGGCGCTGACAATCGTTCCGTGAGCTTTTACCTATCAATATTCTCAGTAGGTTCGGATAGCGGTTTCGCTCGATCCGGCTTACTGATCCAACAGGTATCAGAGCGTTTTCTGCCTGGCTTGTTCCATCATGCGCGGGTAAAAGCGCCAGAACCGCTCTTCCAGCGCATCATAATGATGGTCGAGGTCATACCATGAGTCACGCAGCGCATCCAGACGTGGACGACGGTTTGCCATCCCGTTCAACACGTTCTGGATAAAATCCATATCGCGATAGCGTTCCAGCCATCTTTCCGACCACAGATAATCGTTCAGATTGACAAAGCGCGGCGGCGAAGCGGGCAGAATAGTGGAGACCTGCGCGTGGGCATAGCCAACAAACGCCTGTAGCGGAAACTCAGGGGAAATTTGTGCCCAGTGGCGCGAGAGAAAGTGATCCCACATCACGTCCAGCGTAATCGGCGCGACGCGACGGGTTTCGCTGCGAAACCATTCGCGCGCCTCGCGGACTTCCGGCAGGTTATCCGTCATCACGTCAATACGACGGTGCATCAGAATGCCGTCTACGACGTCTGGCGGATACTGTGATTCCGGGTTGCCACGGACAAAATCGGCCAACAGATTGCCGGAAAGCGAACTATCGGCGAGATGGGCTAAATGCAGGTGAGCGAGAAAATTCATTGTCTGTTATTTGTCCAAAAGTGGGTAACGGTTGCAGGGAGCGCGCCCCGGCACTAGACTACCCGCCTCTTATTTTAGTCTGAGTCTGTGTCATGCGCGTTACCGATTTTTCCTTTGAATTACCTGAATCCCTGATTGCCCACTACCCGCAGCCGGAGCGCAGTAGCTGCCGTTTGCTGTCGCTGGATGGGCCGACGGGCGCGCTGACGCATGGTACTTTCACCGATCTGCTCGATAAGCTCAACCCTGGCGATCTGCTGGTCTTTAATAATACCCGCGTGATCCCGGCGCGCCTGTTTGGCCGTAAAGCCAGCGGCGGCAAAATTGAAGTTCTCGTCGAGCGGATGCTGGATGACAAACGTATCCTCGCCCACATTCGCGCCTCCAAAGCGCCGAAGCCGGGCGCAGAACTGTTGCTCGGTGATGATGAAAGTATTAACGCGACGATGATCGCCCGCCACGGCGCGCTGTTTGAAGTCGAATTTAACGACGCGCGTCCGGTGCTGGACATTCTCAATACCATTGGTCATATGCCGCTGCCGCCGTATATCGACCGTCCGGATGAAGACGCCGATCGTGAGCTTTACCAGACGGTGTACAGCGAAAAACCGGGTGCCGTTGCCGCGCCGACCGCCGGCCTGCACTTTGACGAACCGCTGCTGGCGAAACTGCGCGATAAAGGGATTGAGATGGCATTTGTCACGCTGCACGTCGGCGCGGGGACATTCCAGCCCGTGCGCGTGGATACCATCGAAGATCACATCATGCACTCCGAATATGCGGAAGTGCCGCAAGAGGTGGTGGATGCGGTTCTGGCGGCGAAAGCGCGGGGTAACCGGGTGATTGCGGTAGGTACAACCTCCGTGCGTTCTCTGGAAAGCGCGGCACAGGCAGCGAAGAATGCGCTCATTGAACCGTTCTTTGGCGACACGCAAATCTTTATCTATCCTGGTTATCAATACAACGTGATTGATGCACTGGTAACCAATTTCCATCTGCCTGAATCGACATTGATAATGTTGGTCTCGGCGTTTGCCGGTTATCAGCATACGATGAATGCCTACAAGGCCGCAGTAGAACAAAATTATCGCTTTTTTAGCTACGGTGACGCGATGTTTATCACGTACAATCCGCAAGCTCTGAATGAACGCGTTGGGGAGTAAATCCGTGGCGCAGGTTGACACGTTGGACTGTTTTTCTGACGTACTGGAGAAAAAATGAAATTTGAACTGGATACCACCGACGGACGCGCCCGCCGTGGCCGCCTGGTGTTTGATCGTGGCGTCGTTGAAACGCCTGCTTTTATGCCCGTAGGGACTTACGGCACCGTTAAAGGCATGACGCCGGAAGAAGTTGAAGCAACCGGCGCGCAAATTATCCTTGGTAATACCTTCCATCTCTGGCTGCGTCCTGGCCAGGAGATCATGAAGCTGCATGGCGACCTGCATGATTTTATGCAGTGGAAAGGCCCGATTCTGACCGACTCCGGCGGTTTCCAGGTTTTCAGCCTGGGCGACATTCGTAAGATCACCGAACAGGGTGTGCACTTTCGTAATCCGATCAACGGCGATCCTATTTTCCTCGATCCGGAAAAGTCGATGGAGATTCAGTACGATCTCGGTTCCGATATTGTCATGATTTTTGACGAATGCACGCCGTACCCGGCGGACTGGGACTATGCTAAACGATCGATGGAGATGTCATTGCGCTGGGCGAAGCGCAGCCGCGACCGTTTTGACGGTCTGGGCAACAAAAATGCGCTTTTTGGCATCATCCAGGGCAGTGTTTACGAAGATTTACGTGATATCTCTGTGAAAGGTCTGGTAGAGATTGGCTTTGATGGCTACGCTGTCGGCGGTCTGGCTGTGGGTGAACCGAAGGAAGATATGCATCGCATCCTCGAGCATGTTTGCCCGCAAATTCCGGTAGATAAACCGCGGTACCTGATGGGCGTCGGTAAACCTGAAGATCTGGTTGAAGGCGTGCGTCGCGGTATCGATATGTTTGACTGCGTGATGCCGACCCGCAATGCGCGTAATGGTCACCTGTTTGTGACGGATGGCGTGGTAAAAATTCGCAATGCGAAGCATAAGAGCGATACCAGTCCACTCGATGCTGAGTGTGATTGCTACACCTGTCGCAATTATTCACGTGCCTACTTGCATCATCTTGATCGTTGCAACGAAATATTGGGCGCGCGACTCAACACGATTCATAACCTGCGTTACTACCAGCGCTTGATGGCGGGTTTACGCAAGGCTATTGAAGAGGGTAAATTAGAGAGCTTCGTGACCGATTTTTACCAACGTCAGGGTCGACCGGTTCCACCTTTGAACGTTGATTAATTTTAATAATGAGGGAATTTGAATGAGCTTTTTTATTTCTGATGCGGTAGCGGCAACAGGTGCTCCGGCGCAGGGCAGCCCGATGTCTCTGATTCTGATGCTGGTGGTGTTTGGTCTGATTTTCTATTTCATGATCCTGCGTCCACAGCAGAAGCGTACCAAAGAGCATAAAAACCTGATGGCCTCCATCGCGAAAGGTGATGAAGTCCTGACTAACGGTGGCCTGGTAGGCCGAGTGACCAAAGTTGCAGAATCTGGTTACATCGCTATCGCACTGAACGATACCACTGAAGTGGTTATCAAACGTGACTTCGTAGCTGCCGTTCTGCCGAAAGGCACCATGAAGGCGCTGTAATAGTAACTTTTCCCTAAGGGAACTGCCGTGTTAAACCGTTATCCTTTGTGGAAGTACATCATGCTGATCGTCGTCATTATCGTCGGTCTGCTGTATGCACTTCCCAACCTGTATGGTGAGGATCCGGCCGTTCAAATCACTGGCGCGCGCGGTGTCGCCGCCAGTGAGCAAACGCTGATCCAGGTCCAGAATACGTTACAAAAAGAAAAAATTACCGCTAAGTCTGTGGCACTGGAAGAGGGCGCGATTCTTGCGCGCTTCGATACCACCGACACCCAACTGCGCGCACGTGAAGCGCTGGTGGACGTGCTGGGTGACAAATATGTCGTGGCGCTTAACCTTGCTCCGGCAACCCCGCGCTGGTTGGCAGCCATCAAAGCAGAACCGATGAAACTCGGTCTCGACCTGCGTGGCGGCGTTCACTTCCTGATGGAAGTGGATATGGATACCGCGCTGGGCAAACTGCAGGAACAAAATATCGATAGCCTGCGCAGCGATCTGCGTACAGAAGGCATCCCGTATACGACCGTCCGGAAAGAAGACAATTACGGTCTTAGTATTAACTTCCGCGATTCTGACGCACGTGATAAAGCGATTGCTTACCTCAGCAAGCGTCATCAGGATCTGGTGATCACCAGTCAGGGCAGTAATGCGCTGCGTGCGGTGATGACCGATGCGCGTTTGAGCGAAGCGCGTGAATATGCGGTGCAACAGAACATTAATATCCTGCGTAACCGTGTGAACCAGTTGGGTGTCGCCGAGCCGGTGGTACAACGCCAGGGCGCAGATCGGATCGTGGTCGAGCTGCCGGGTATTCAGGATACGGCGCGGGCGAAAGAGATTCTCGGCGCGACAGCAACGCTGGAGTTCCGTCTGGTCAACACCAACGTTGATCAGTCTGCGGCGGCTTCTGGTCGTGTGCCGGGCGATTCCGAAGTGAAGCAGACGCGTGAAGGTCAGCCTGTCGTGCTGTACAAACGCGTGATCCTGACCGGGGACCATATCACTGACTCCACTTCAAGTCAGGACGAATACAACCAACCGCAGGTGAACATCTCGCTGGATAGCGCAGGTGGCAACATCATGTCTAACTTCACCAAGGACAATATCGGTAAACCGATGGCGACCCTGTTTGTGGAGTACAAAGACAGCGGTAAGAAAGACGCTAACGGTCGTGCGGTACTGGTGAAACAGGAAGAGGTGATTAACATCGCCAACATCCAGTCTCGTCTGGGTAACAGCTTCCGTATTACCGGGATCAACAACCCGAACGAAGCGCGTCAGCTCTCTCTGCTGCTGCGTGCCGGTGCGCTGATTGCGCCGATTCAGATTGTTGAAGAACGGACCATCGGTCCAACCCTCGGGATGCAGAACATCAAGCAGGGTCTGGAAGCGTGTCTGGCCGGTCTGGCGGTGTCCATTCTGTTCATGATTCTGTTCTATAAGAAATTTGGCCTGATTGCGACCAGCGCGCTGATCGCTAACCTGGTACTGATTGTCGGCATCATGTCGCTGCTGCCGGGGGCAACGTTGAGTATGCCGGGGATTGCGGGGATCGTCTTAACCCTTGCCGTCGCCGTCGATGCGAACGTGCTGATCAACGAACGTATTAAAGAAGAGTTGAGCAACGGACGTTCGATACAACAGGCGATTAACGAAGGGTATGCGGGCGCGTTCAGTTCCATCTTTGATGCGAACATTACGACCTTGATTAAGGTCATCATCCTGTACGCTGTCGGCACCGGGGCAATTAAAGGGTTCGCGATTACTACCGGTATCGGTGTGGCGACGTCGATGTTTACCGCGATCGTCGGTACTCGTGCCATCGTAAACCTGTTGTATGGCGGCAAGCGCGTCAAAAAGCTGTCAATCTGAGGAGTGCGAAGTGGCACAGGAATATACTGTTGAACAATTGAACCACGGCCGTAAAGTCATCGACTTTATGCGCTGGGACTACTGGGCTTTCGGCATCTCAGGTCTGCTGCTGGTGTTAGCCATCATCGTGATGGGCGTGCGCGGCTTTAACTGGGGTCTCGATTTCACCGGTGGTACGGTGATTGAAATTACGCTGGAAAAACCGGCTGAGATGGACGTGATGCGCGACGCGCTGGAAAAAGCGGGCTTTGTTGATCCGCTTTTACAGAACTTCGGCAGCAGCCACGACATCATGGTGCGTATGCCGCCGACCGAAGGGGCAAACGGCGGCCAGGTGCTGGGCAGCAAAGTGTTGAGTGTGATCAACGAATCCACCAACCAGAATGCGGCGGTGAAGCGTATTGAGTTCGTTGGACCGAGCGTAGGTGCGGATCTGGCGCAAACCGGTGCGATGGCGCTGCTGGCGGCGCTCATCTCTATCCTGGTTTACGTCGGTATCCGTTTTGAGTGGCGACTGGCGGCAGGCGTGGTTATCGCGCTGGCGCACGACGTTATCATTACGCTTGGGATCCTGTCGTTATTCCATATCGAGATCGACCTGACTATCGTGGCATCGCTGATGTCCGTTATCGGTTACTCGCTTAACGACAGTATCGTGGTTTCTGACCGTATTCGTGAAAACTTCCGCAAAATTCGTCGCGGAACCCCTTACGAAATCTTTAACGTGTCGCTGACCCAGACGCTGCACCGTACATTGATTACTTCCGGTACGACGTTAATGGTGATCCTGATGCTGTTCCTGTTCGGTGGTCCGGTGCTGGAAGGCTTCTCGCTGACCATGCTGATCGGGGTGTCCATCGGTACGGCATCGTCCATTTACGTGGCATCGGCGCTGGCGCTGAAGCTCGGCATGAAGCGTGAACATATGCTGCAACAGAAAGTCGAAAAAGAAGGGGCGGACCAGCCGTCAATTCTGCCGTAACCCGATTTTCCGTTAACGCTCAGAAATCCCGGTCATTCGATCGGGATTTTTCTTTTCTGCCTTTCTCTTGTCCTGCAAACCCTACTGACACTATGCTGTCAGGAGACCTGTTTTATCCTCTTCCTGAACTTACCCACACAGGCAGGAGGAATGATGAAAAGCATTATTAACTGGTTTGAAATTCCCGTAACAGATATGGAACGTGCGATTGCGTTTTATGAGCCGGTTATGGGGCTGTCGCTGCGTCGCGAAAAAATGGACTTTGCCGATCTGGCGGTTTTCCCGTATGACGATCCGGCTACCGGCGGTGCGCTGGCGAAGTTTGACGGCATCGCACCTTCATTGCAGGGGGCGATCGTTTATCTGCACACGGACGATCTCCCGGCGGCGCTGGATCGCGTATCGACCGCTGGCGGCCAGTGTGTGTTTGGCCCGCTCGATCTTGGTAAAGAGATTGGCACCATCGCGCTGTTTACTGACAGCGAAGGCAATCGTGTGGGTTTACATCAACCGGCTTAATCACAGAGAGCAACTATGTCCCGTCGCGCTGACCGCTTGTTTCAAATCGTCCAGATCCTGCGTGGCAGACGGCTGACAACGGCAGCGCTGTTGGCGGAGCGGCTTGAGGTTTCCGAGCGCACGATCTATCGCGATATCCGGGATCTTTCGCTCTCCGGCGTGCCGGTCGAAGGGGAGGCGGGCAGCGGTTATCGGCTAATGGCGGGCTTTGATCTTCCACCGCTGATGTTGACGCACCGGGAATCTGAAGCACTGATTGCCGCCATTCGTCTGCTACACACCTGGGGCGGCGATTTGCTCTCCAGAGAACTGGAGTCGGCGCAGGAAAAGGTGCTGGCGATTTTGCCGGAAGAAAGTCGGCGCAAAGCCGAGCAGGCGCGTATCTTCGCACCAGATTTTGGCAGACAACACCATTCACGCAGCGCGTTCGATGTGATCCACCGGGCGGTGACTATCCAGCAGGTGCTGGCGCTGCATTACCGCGATGAGGCGGGGCAGCTTTCCTGGCGGGACGTGCAGCCGTTAGGGATCTTCTTCGAAGGAAAGTTCTGGCTGCTGGTGGCCTGGTGCGAGAGACGCGAAGATTATCGCTGTTTTCGTGTCGATCGCTGTTTAAGCATCACGCCGCTCGACAGACGATTTTGCGAGTGCGCCGACCGTTCACTGAGCGATTTTTTACGCAAGATCCGCAACGAAACGCACGCATAAAAAAGCCAGCGCTCAGGCTGGCTTTTGCAGAAGGGAAGGTTATCAGAAGTTGTAACCGACAACCAGGTAACCACCCCAGCCGGTAGAACGCACGTTGAAGTTACCCTTACCGAAGTTCAGCTCAGCATCGTCGTTCCATTGACCACCGTTGTGCCAGTAACGGGCAACAACAGAGTAGTGCCAGTGGTCGTAGTTCAGCGCCAGGATGTGGCTGGAGGCAATAGAGTCGTTGGTACGCGCTTTGTTGCCGTTCAGATCGGAGAAGTCGTTGTCGCCGAGATCAGAACCCCAGTCAAAGTTGGTGAAACCGATGTAGCTCAGGTTACCGCCCCACAGTTCGGTAATCGGTACAAAGTATTTCACTTTGAAACGGTAGCCGTCCCACTCGTTTTCATTTGCAGCGCCGTAGTTCTGCCACTGGTATTTGGCATATACGTTCAGAGACAGGCTCATCGGCAGGCCAGTATCAATGTCCGTTCCCAGACCCATGTACCAGGTGCTCTGACGACCCTCTTTGTTACGACCCATGTCGTAGATGTAGTTATTGGCGAAGTACCATTCTTTAAACGGACCGAAGCTGAGATCAGTACCGGTCAACTTGTCGATGGAGAAACGCGGTTCGATTTCCATAAACAGCGGAGAACCGTGGTTCCAGATCCCTTTCGCGTCGGTGTTACCACCGAAGAATACTGGCGCATCCATGTAACCATAGAAATCGAACCAGTCTTTTTTAGCGAAGGCTTCATATTCCAGATAGGTATCGTTACGGATCTGCGGTCCGAAACGAGTGTGATAGCTCCCGACGACGTTAACGCTCTGGTGCCACCAGTCAGAAAGATACTGCGGTTTGTCATTTTCCGCAGCGTTGACGGTGAATGACGAGGAGAGCGCGAGCACTGCACCGGCTGCAAGTAATGTTTTTTTCATATGTATGCCACTGTTTGAAATCCCTGACGGGAGTGAAAAAGGCGCAAATAGCGTTTCTGAATATTTCGTGTTTCTGGGAGCCTATTATAGAAATCATTGCTCACAAAAATATGTCTTGTTTCACAGTTCTATCATTTGCGTAATCGATTGCGTTCACGTTTGCGTACTTTGGCGCGGGGATTGTACTGACTTTCATGCCAATTGCCAACGTTGGCAAAAAATGACGTGGATGTCAGAGGAGTCACAAAAGATCGGGAGTGGATGTTGCGGAACGCACAAAACGTTCCGCAAGGAAGTTTATTGCGTAACAGGCTGGATGTCGTGGATACGCACAAACCCTAATTGATCGGGGGTCAGGTTATTCAGTTGCAGCGGGATGTCTACATCACTGGGTGCCAGCACGCTAGCCGGCGCATTAATCAACTGATTCTGCACATTCACTTCCTGATAATTGTCAGTTGTTCCCTGAATTTGCCCGTATTCAACGGTGCCGCTAAACGCTGGCAGCGGATCGTTTGACTCCCCCTGAATACGCAGCGTCACCCGGGTGCCAGCCGCGTTTGGCGCGATGTTGATAAGCGACATGCGCAGTGTACCGATCTGACTGTTCAGACGTGCCGGGGTATTCGAACCCGGTAGCAGATAAACGCCGCTGGTTGATTTGACGTTCAGGCTGTTTTGCTGGGTAATCTTTACGGTTTCCTGATTAAGCTGATTCATCTCTTTATTGAGTGCCGAAACGCTCTGATGCATCTGGCGTACTTCGCTTTGTTGCGCGCAGGCGCTCAGACTAAAGAGACTTCCCACCAGGAGAATTCTTAGGTAACGTCTTGTCATCTTTCTTATTTCCTGACTATTCGCGATGACCTAATGGTAGATCGTAAATTGTGCTAAGACATCGATCCATTGTCTCAAAAGCGTTGCGCCTTTGTTGTCACGCCAGTTCAGGTTAAAATAGATTTCTGTTAACCACCAGGTCAGGACGCCGTATGCATTGCCCATTCTGTTTCGCCGTAGACACCAAGGTAATTGACTCTCGTCTTGTGGGCGAGGGCTCTTCAGTACGCCGCCGCCGGCAGTGTCTGGTTTGTAATGAACGTTTCACCACCTTCGAAGTGGCAGAACTTGTGATGCCGCGCGTTGTGAAAAGCAACGACGTGCGCGAACCGTTTAATGAAGAAAAGCTGCGCAGTGGAATGCAGCGCGCGCTGGAAAAACGTCCGGTGAGTTCCGACGACGTCGAAATGGCGTTGAATCACATCAAATCGCAACTGCGTGCCACCGGCGAGCGCGAAGTTCCCAGCAAAATGATTGGCAATTTGGTGATGGAACAATTGAAAAAACTCGATAAAGTCGCCTACATCCGCTTTGCTTCCGTTTACCGCAGCTTCGAAGATATCAAAGAATTTGGCGAAGAGATCGCTCGCCTACAGGATTAAGCCATGCAGGATGAGTTATACATGGCGCGAGCGCTGAAGCTGGCGCAGCGCGGGCGGTTTACCACCCATCCCAACCCTAATGTCGGCTGCGTGATCGTCAACGAAGGCGAGATTGTCGGCGAAGGTTATCATCACCGTGCCGGCGAACCGCATGCGGAAGTGCATGCCCTGCGCATGGCCGGCGATAAGGCCAAAGGCGCAACGGCTTACGTCACCCTCGAACCATGCAGCCATCACGGTCGTACACCGCCGTGTTGTGACGCGCTGATTGCCGCTGGCGTTTCTCGTGTGGTAGCGGCGATGCAGGATCCCAATCCGCAAGTGGCGGGACGCGGGTTATATCGCCTGCAACAGGCGGGTATCGACGTCAGCCATGGGCTGATGATGAGCGAAGTTGAAGCGTTAAACAAAGGCTTCCTCAAACGCATGCGGACCGGATTTCCGTATGTGCAACTGAAACTCGGCGCTTCGCTGGATGGTCGCACGGCGATGGCCAGCGGCGAAAGCCAGTGGATTACCTCACCAGAGGCGCGCCGTGACGTTCAGCGTTTGCGCGCGCAAAGCCACGCCATTTTAACCAGTAGCGCGACGGTGCTGGCAGACGACCCGCAGCTCACCGTGCGCTGGTCCGAACTGGGCGACGCGACGCAGGCGGTTTATCCGCAGGATGCCGTGCGCCAGCCGGTGCGGATTGTGATAGACAGCCAGAACCGCGTGATGCCTGAACATCGTCTGGTGCAACAGCCTGGGGAAACCTGGATTGCGCGCACAAAAGAAGATGCGCGTGTCTGGCCCGATTCGGTCCGTACGATGATTGTGCCAGAGCATAACGGTCATCTGGATCTGGTGGTACTGATGATGCTGCTGGGCAAACAGCAGATTAACAGTCTGTGGGTAGAGGCAGGGCCGACACTCGCCGGTGCCCTCTTACAGGCCGGTGTGGTTGACGAGCTTATCGTCTATCTTGCGCCTACACTGTTAGGCAGTGATGCCAGGGGATTATGTGTGTTGCCAGGACTTGAGAAACTGGCTAACGCCCCCCATTTCAAATTCAATGAGATACGCCAGGTGGGCCCGGACGTTTGCCTGCATTTAACCCCTGCGTGAGGCTTTCGAATAATAAGAAGCAGCGCACAGAATATTATGATAAAATCCGCCCCCCTTACGGGGCCATATCGAACCCGAAGGAAGAATATGAACATTATTGAAGCTAACGTTGCTACTCCGGACGCTCGCGTCGCCATCACCATTGCGCGTTTCAACAACTTTATCAACGACAGCCTGCTGGAAGGTGCAATTGACGCCCTGAAACGTATTGGCCAGGTCAAAGATGAAAATATTACCGTTGTCTGGGTTCCAGGTGCCTACGAACTGCCGCTGGCAGCGGGCGCGCTGGCGAAAACCGGTAAATATGATGCGGTGATTGCGCTGGGTACGGTTATTCGTGGCGGCACAGCTCACTTCGAATATGTCGCTGGCGGTGCAAGCAATGGCCTGGCGCATGTCGCTCAGGACAGCGAAATTCCGGTCGCCTTTGGCGTCCTGACTACCGAAAGCATTGAACAAGCTATCGAACGTGCTGGCACCAAAGCTGGCAACAAAGGCGCGGAAGCTGCATTGACCGCGCTTGAAATGATTAATGTATTGAAAGCCATTAAGGCCTGATTTTTGTAAGGGGAAATCCGTGAAACCTGCTGCTCGTCGCCGCGCTCGTGAGTGTGCCGTTCAGGCGCTCTACTCCTGGCAGTTGTCCCAGAACGACATCGCTGATGTTGAATACCAGTTCCTGGCAGAACAGGACGTGAAAGATGTTGACGTCATGTACTTCCGCGAACTGCTGTCCGGGGTGGCGACTAACAGCGCGTACCTGGATGGCCTGATGAAGCCTTATCTGTCTCGTCTGCTGGAAGAGCTGGGTCAGGTGGAAAAAGCTGTACTGCGTATTGCGCTGTTCGAGCTGTCAAAACGCAGTGATGTGCCATACAAAGTGGCCATCAACGAAGCGATCGAACTGGCGAAAACGTTCGGTGCGGAAGACAGCCACAAGTTCGTCAATGGCGTTCTGGATAAAGCAGCGCCTGCGATTCGCCCCAACAAAAAGTAATCTCCAGGCCGTCAGCGAAGTGGAAGCAATTCCTCTCCTCTGGCGGCTTTTTCATTTTTTCTGCTGAGGCATAACGTATGGCATGCGGCGAGTTTTCCCTGATTGCCCGTTATTTTGACCGTGTCAGAAGCTCTCGTCTTGACGTCGAAACCGGTATTGGCGACGACTGCGCACTTCTGAACATCCCCGATAAACAGACGCTGGCGATCAGCACTGATACGCTGGTGGCGGGCAACCACTTCCTGACCGACATTGATCCTGCCGATCTGGCGTACAAAGCGCTGGCAGTGAATTTAAGCGATCTGGCGGCAATGGGCGCGGATCCGGCGTGGCTGACGCTGGCGATCACTTTGCCCGAGGTGGACGAACGCTGGCTGGAGACCTTCAGCGACAGCCTGTTTGAACTCCTGAATTACTATGATATGCAACTGATTGGCGGCGACACCACACGGGGGCCGCTGGCGATGACGCTGGGTATCCACGGCTTTGTTCCTGCCGGACGCGCTCTGAAACGTTCTGGGGCGAAACCGGGCGACTGGATCTACGTGACCGGCACGCCGGGCGATAGCGCGGCGGGTCTGGCTATTTTGCAGAATCGCTTGCAGGTAGCGGATGCTGGCGATCGTGAATATCTGCTAAAACGCCACCTGCGCCCGACGCCGCGTATTTTGCAGGGCCAGGCGCTGCGCGATCTGGCCAGCGCGGCGATTGATCTCTCCGACGGATTGATTTCCGATCTTGGACATATTGTTAAAGCCAGCGCCTGCGGTGCACGAGTCGATCTTGATGCGCTGCCCTGGTCAGACGCGATGACGCGTCACGTCGAAACTGAACAGGCGCTGCGTTGGGCGCTGTCTGGCGGTGAAGACTATGAGTTATGCTTTACGGTACCGGAGTTGAATCGCGGTGCGCTGGAGGTGGCTATGGGCCAGCTTGGCGTTGCCTTTACCTGCATCGGGCAGATGAGTGCGGATGTGGAAGGGATTCATTTCATGCGTGACGGAACGTCTGTCACCTTTGACTGGAAAGGATATGACCATTTTGCCACGCCATAAAGATGTCGCCAAAAGCCGTCTGAATCTGCTTAACCCGTGGCATTTACTGGCTACCGGATTTGGCAGCGGCCTCAGTCCGATTATTCCCGGCACGATGGGATCGCTGGCGGCGATCCCCTTCTGGTATCTGATGACTTTTCTGCCGTGGCAGCTTTATTCGCTGGTGGTGATGCTGGGGATCTGTATTGGTGTCTATCTTTGCCATCAGACGGCAAAAGACATGGGGGTGCACGATCACGGTAGCATCGTCTGGGATGAGTTCATCGGAATGTGGATCACGCTGATGGCGCTGCCGAGCAATGACTGGCAGTGGGTCGCCGCCGGGTTTGTGATTTTCCGTATTCTCGATATGTGGAAGCCGTGGCCGATCCGTTGGTTCGATCGCAATGTGCATGGCGGGATGGGGATCATGGTGGACGATATTGTTGCCGGGGTGATTTCTGCCGGGATCCTCTATTTCATCGGGCATCACTGGCCGATTGGCGTGATTTAACGCGTTGCGATTTACCGGATGGCGGCGTAACCGCCTTTTCCGGCCTGGGATCGTGTGTAGGCCCGATAAGCGAAGCGCCATCGGGCACATTTCCTTATTTATATCCCGCCACCGGATGCGGTTTGTACGGCGTTTCCAGTTCGGCGATATGCTCAGGTTTCAGCGTGAGATCCACGGCATTCAGCAACTCATCGAGCTGTTCTTCCCGTGAGGTGCCAATAATCGGCGCGGCAATGCCCGGTTTGCTCAACAGCCACGCCAGCGCCACCTGAGCGCGTGTCGCGCCAAGTTCTTCGCTCACACCGGTCAGCCGTGCGGCAATTTGCGCATCATTTTCGTCGCTTTCGCTATACAGCTTTTTTCCCACTTCGTCAGAAACCAGGCGGGCGGTGGTCTCTCCCCACGGACGCGTCAGGCGCCCTCTGGCCAGCGGGCTCCACGGGATCACCGCCACGCCTTCCTGATAGCAAAGCGGCAGCATTTCACGCTCTTCTTCGCGGTAGATCAGGTTATAGTGGTCTTGCATACTGACAAACTGCGCCCAGCCGTGCTGTTTTTGCAGCGCCAGCGCCTGGGCAAACTGTGATGCGTGCATTGATGACGCGCCGATATAACGTGCTTTCCCGGCCTTGACCACATCGTTTAACGCTTCCAGCGTCTCTTCAATCGGCGTGTTGTAATCCCAGCGGTGAATTTGCAGGATATCGACGTAGTCCATCCCCAGTCGTCTGAGACTGTCATCGATAGAACGCAGAATTTGCGCGCGGGATAAACCTTCCGGCAGATCATCCACCCGGTTGAATACTTTGGTGGCGACCACCACCTCGTCACGACGCGCGAAATCGCGCAGAGCGCGACCGACGATCTCTTCGCTGCTGCCGGCTGAGTAGTTGTTCGAGGTATCGAAAAAGTTAATACCGCCCTCAAGGGCGCGTTTGATGATAGGGCGACTGCTCTCTTCGGGAAGCGTCCAGGCGTGGTTACCGCGATTCGGCTCGCCGAACGTCATGCAGCCCAGACAAAGGCGGGAAACCCGAAGGTCCGTTTTTCCTAAGATGTTGTATTGCATTATTTCGCTCCTGTTATGCTCGTTATGAGTTAAGCATAGCAGGAGCGAAGGGGGGATTATGCCAGCCAGGCCTTGATTTTGGCCTCAATGCCCGCAGCATCCAGACCCAACTCGGCGCGGGCTTCCTCCTGCGTTCCTTGCGGAATGAAGTAATCCGGCAAGCCGATGTTAAGCACCGGAATCGGTTTGCGATGCGCCATCAGCACTTCGTTTACGCCACTGCCCGCACCGCCCATGATGGCATTTTCTTCCACGGTGACCAGCGCGTCATGACGCGCTGCCATTTCGAGGATCAGCGCTTCATCCACTGGTTTCACAAAGCGCATGTCGACCAGCGTGGCGTTGAGAGATTCTGCGGCTTTCGTCGCTTCCGGCATTAAGGTACCGAAGTTTAGGATCGCCAGCTTTTCGCCGTGACGCTTCACCACGCCTTTTCCGATCGGCAGTTTCTCCAGCGGCGTTAGCTCAACGCCTACGGCGTTACCGCGCGGATAACGCACCGCCGTCGGGCCATCGCTGTAGTGATAACCGGTAAACAGCATCTGGCGGCATTCGTTCTCATCGCTCGGGGTCATGATGACCATCTCCGGGATGCAGCGCAGATAAGAGAGATCAAACGCTCCCTGGTGGGTCTGTCCGTCCGCGCCGACGATCCCCGCACGGTCAATGGCAAACATGACCGGCAGTTTTTGGATCGCCACATCGTGCAGCACCTGATCGTAGGCACGTTGCAGGAAGGTTGAGTAGATGGCGACAACCGGTTTGTAACCGCCAATCGCCAGTCCGGCGGCAAAGGTCACCGCGTGCTGCTCGGCAATCGCCACGTCAAAGTAACGGTCCGGGAATTTGCGCGAGAATTCGACCATGCCGGAGCCTTCGCGCATGGCTGGGGTGATCGCCATCAGCTTACTGTCTTTGGCCGCCGTTTCGCACAGCCAGTCGCCGAAGATTTTCGAATAGCTTGGCAGACCGCCGCTGCTTTTCGGCAGACAACCGCTGGAGGGATCGAATTTCGGCACCGCGTGGAAGGTGATCGGGTCTTTTTCCGCTGGCTCATAACCACGGCCTTTTTTGGTCATGATATGCAGGAACTGCGGGCCTTTCAGGTCGCGCATGTTCTTCAGCGTGGTGATAAGCCCCAATACATCGTGACCGTCCACCGGACCAATGTAGTTAAAGCCCAGCTCTTCAAACAGCGTGCCGGGCACGACCATACCTTTGATATGTTCTTCGGTGCGTTTGAGCAGTTCTTTGATCGGCGGTACGCCAGAAAAGACTTTCTTGCCGCCTTCACGCAGGGAAGAATAGAGCTTACCGGAGAGCAACTGTGCGAGATGATTGTTCAGCGCGCCGACGTTCTCGGAAATCGACATTTCGTTATCGTTGAGGATGACGAGCATATCCGGTTTGATATCGCCCGCGTGGTTCATCGCCTCAAACGCCATTCCGGCAGTAATCGCCCCGTCGCCAATCACGCAGACGGTACGGCGATCTTTGCCCTCTTTTTCCGCAGCAACCGCCACGCCGATGCCGGCGCTGATGGAGGTGGAAGAGTGACCCACGCTCAGGACATCGTATTCGCTTTCACCGCGCCAGGGGAACGGGTGCAGACCGCCTTTCTGGCGGATGGTGCCAATTTTATCGCGACGCCCCGTCAAAATTTTGTGCGGATAGGCCTGATGACCCACATCCCAGATGAGCTGGTCAAACGGGGTGTTATAGACATAGTGTAGCGCCACGGTCAGTTCAACCGTGCCCAGCCCGGAGGCGAAGTGGCCGCTGGAACGACTGACGCTGTCGAGTAAATAGCGGCGCAGTTCGTCGCACAGTTTCGGCAGACTCTCTTTTGGTAGCAGTCGTAACTCCTGGGTGGAGTCGACCAGTGCCAGGGTAGGGTATTTGGCGATATCAAAACTCATCAGAGGCCTTTAAGTAAGACAGAGTGTTCATTTATTACGCTGGATTATGTAGTCCGCTAGCGCTTCCAGTGCCGAGGTATCGAGTGACTGCGCGGCCAGTTGATTTAGCGACTGGCGAGCCTCTGCGATTAAATCCCGGGCTTTATTCCGGGCTTGCTCAAGGCCCAGAAGTGCAGGATAGGTACTTTTGCCAAGCTGCTGGTCGGCACCCTGACGTTTACCCAACGTTGCAGTATCGCCCACCACATCCAGAATGTCATCCTGAACCTGGAACGCCAGGCCGATACTTTCTGCGTATTTGTCGAGTACTGGCAGCGCATTTCTGCCTTTTTCTCCGGCACTTAACGCCCCCAGGCGAACCGCGGCGCGAATCAGTGCGCCCGTCTTATGACGATGGATTTTCTCCAGCGCCTCCAGCGGGACCTGTTTACCTTCGGCGTCGAGATCCAGCGCCTGACCACCACACATGCCGGCGATCCCGCTGGCGCTCGCCAGTTCGGAAATCATCGCGATCCGATCGCGGTCAGCGACTTCCGGCATTGGGGCATCGCTGATAATCGAGAACGCCAGCGTTTGCAGGGCATCACCTGCCAGAATGGCATTTGCCTCGCCAAACTTGACGTGACAGGTTGGCAAGCCGCGACGCAGATCGTCATCGTCCATTGCCGGCAGATCGTCATGGATCAGTGAGTAAGCGTGAATGCACTCAACGGCTGCTGCCGGGGCATCCAGGGTACTCAGGCTGATACCAAACATCTGACCGGTGGCATACACCAGAAACGGACGCAGACGTTTACCGCCTAATAATGCGCCATACTGCATGGTTTCAACCACGGGAGTGTTCTGAAAGGGCAGTGGGGCAATAAAACGGCTCAGCGCCTGATTAGCCTGCTCGACACAGGCCTGAAGCTGCTGCGAAAAATCCATTTATTCATTATCCGCTGTAAAAGGCGTAGGGGATGCGTCTTCATTGTCAGACAGCAGGATTTGCACACGCTGTTCAGCCTGTTGCAATTTCACCTGTCCCTGACGTGCCAGCTGCACGCCACGTTCGAATTCGTTGAGCGCCTCTTCCAGCGGCAGATCGCCACTTTCCAGACGCGTTACAATTTGCTCCAGCTCGTTCAGCGAGGTTTCAAAGCTGACCGGCGCCTCATTTTTCTTCGGCATAATGAATGTCTGACTCTCTGTAATGGCAGCACGAGACTATGGTAACGGACTCGTACTGATAAGCAAATAACGCACAATGGTAAGGGGATGTGCACAGGATCCGCGTGATAGTGATATACTTCCGCGCCTGGATGCAGCCGCGGGTATGGGCTGCTGTACTTTTTCCCATAACAAGTCATTAAGACTTGCTCAAGAACCATTGCTGCCATGAAGTTTATCATTAAATTGTTCCCGGAAATCACCATCAAAAGCCAATCTGTGCGTTTGCGCTTTATAAAAATGCTGACCGGGAACATTCGTAACGTTTTAAAGCACTATGATGGGACCCTCGCCGTTGTTCGCCACTGGGATAACATCGAAGTTCGCGCAAAAGATGAAAATCAGCGTCTGGCCATCCGCGACGCGCTGACCCGTATCCCGGGAATTCACCACATTCTTGAAGTCGAAGACGTGCCGTTTACCGACATGCACGATATTTTCGAGAAGGCGCTGGCACAATACCGCGATCGGCTGGAAGGCAAAACTTTCTGCGTGCGCGTTAAACGTCGCGGTAAACACGAGTTTAGCTCTATCGATGTGGAACGTTACGTTGGCGGCGGTTTAAACCAGCATATTGAATCAGCGCGCGTGAAGTTGACCAACCCGGACGTGACAGTCCATCTGGAAGTCGAAGACGATCGTCTGCTGCTGATTAAAGGCCGCTACGAAGGGATCGGCGGTTTCCCGATCGGGACGCAGGAAGACGTACTGTCGCTGATCTCCGGCGGCTTCGACTCCGGCGTTTCCAGCTATATGCTGATGCGTCGTGGCTGCCGTGTTCACTACTGCTTCTTTAACCTCGGCGGCGCGGCGCATGAAATCGGCGTTCGTCAGGTGGCGCACTATCTGTGGAACCGCTTCGGCAGTTCGCATCGCGTGCGATTTGTCGCCATCAACTTTGAACCGGTGGTCGGTGAGATCCTCGAGAAAGTCGATGACGGTCAGATGGGCGTAGTGCTGAAACGTATGATGGTTCGTGCGGCGTCGAAAGTGGCAGAACGCTATGGCGTGCAGGCGCTGGTCACCGGCGAAGCGCTGGGACAGGTCTCCAGCCAGACGCTGACCAACCTGCGTCTGATCGATAATGTCTCCGATACGCTGATTCTGCGTCCACTGATCGCTTACGATAAAGAGCACATCATCAATCTGGCGCGCCAGATTGGGACTGAAGATTTTGCCCGCACCATGCCGGAATACTGCGGCGTAATTTCAAAAAGTCCGACGGTGAAAGCCATCAAGTCGAAGATTGAAGCGGAAGAACAGAACTTTGACTTCAGCATCCTCGATAAGGTGGTTGAAGAAGCCAGCAATGTCGATATTCGCGAAATCGCGCAGCAGACTCAGCAGGAGGTCGTGGAAGTCGAAACCGTCAGCGGCTTCGGCCCGAACGACGTGATTCTGGATATCCGCTCTGTCGATGAGCAGGACGATAAACCGCTGAAGGTGGATGGCGTGGATGTGGTTTCGCTGCCGTTCTACAAGCTGAGTACGCAATTCGGCGATCTCGACCAGAGCAAAACCTGGCTGCTGTGGTGCGAGCGCGGCGTGATGAGCCGTCTGCAGGCGCTGTATCTGCGTGAGCAGGGCTTTGTGAATGTGAAGGTATATCGCCCGTAACCACGATTTCCCCCAGCCATCTGCGCTGGGGGAATTTTACTGCTGCGGTTGAAGCGCTTCGACGCTTCTCACTAAATGCCCGGCAATCTGCGGCATGTCGTCTGTACTGAAGAACCCCATCGTCACGGCAATCGCCACCAGTTCTCCCTTTTTATTCCGTAATGGACAGGCAATCGACTGTGCACCAGGGATCCCCTGTGTCGGATTGTGGCGTACCGCGTAGCCCCGAGCGCGTATTTGTTCAATCAACTGGATCTGTGCCTGATTTTGCGGCTGATAGTCCGAATAACTCATGAACACCTGACCCGCGGAACTGGCGTGAAGCGGAACGGGTGTGTTGGGCAGAAAATCGATATCTACATTGCGGAAGCTGCGATTGTAGTGTTTCAGCACTAATCCGCCGTCCGTCTCAACCACCACGCCGGTAGAGTGATTAAAAGTATCGCGAAACGCGATCAGCGCCATATTGAGTTCACTCACCGGATCGCGTGCAGCCGTTGACTTACCCGCCATCTGAAGGAGGGTTGTCCCAAGGCAATAAAGTCCTTTTTCGTTTTGCCCCAGCATACCGGTTCGACAAAGTGAGACCAGATACTTGTGTAAACGACTTTTCGACAGGTTGCATCCCGTGGCGATATCGATGGCGCGTGCCTGACCATTTTGACTGGCAACAAACGCCAGAATGTTGACGGCGATATCAACCGAATTGACCCCTTGCGATGTTTCAGCCATATGCATTCTCTTTTTTGATTCTTCGCGAGTATACCATCGCGGCTGAAATCAGTACCGCCTTCGCAATTTAAAACGCTCACTACTCCTAAATGGTTAGATGTTGACCTGTATCAGGTTAATCACTGGTGAACATGGGTTAACTAATAATGAACTTTTTTAGAGGCAAGAACATGGACGCAATGAGCAATATCCAATTAAAAAGAAGAACCCTGTTAAAAGGGTTCGGTGTGGTGGGGTTATCCTCACTGGCGCCGACGTTTCTGACGCTCCGTCAGGCCAACGGTTCACCGTTGCCCCGGGTTCGTCTTAAACAAACGGATTACCAGACGTTTCGTTCGACCTGTGCGATGGAATGTTTGCACTGCAACCTGACAGCGTACGTCTGGAAAGACCGGTTAATGAAAATTGAAGCGACGAAAGGCTTCAACGTGAAATGCTGTTTACGAGGAATTAGCCGCACCAAATGGGTTTATCACCCATTACGGCTGACGCAACCATTGCTGCGAACAGGAGAAAAAGGCGAGGGGAAATTTAAACCGATCGCCTGGGACGCCGCGCTGGATCTCATTGAACAGAAAATCAGAGAAACCATTGCCACCGACGGAAACAAAGGCCTACTGCTGACTGCCGCATCCGGGAACATGGACTCCATCAAAAACGATATGGCCAAAGCCTTTTTCGATTATCTCGGCGGCAGTACCAAAACCGCCGGTTCACTCTGTTGCGCGGCGGTCACCGCTGCGATGATGCCGATGGTTGGCCTGCGCTATGCTGATACCCGCGACACCATTGCAGACAGTCGCTACATTTTGTGCTGGGGGAATAACCCGGCGGTCACCATGCATGCCTATTTTAAAAACTATTCTCAGGCACAGCGAAACGGCGCACGGTTGGTGGTGATTGACCCGCGATTTAACGAAACGGCGGCCAAAGCCGACGAGTGGGTACCGATCGTGCCGGGTACCGATATCGCCCTGGCGTTAGGGATGATTAACATCATTATGCAGGAAAAACGCTATGACGCGGATTTCCTGCGCGCGCATACCGGTGCGGTGTATCTGGTGGATAAACAGCAGCAGTTAATGCGTGCCGACCCCAATGACGCGGACAGTTATCTGGTCTTTGATACTCAAAGTCAGACCCTGAGACGGCATGATGAGCCCGGCGTGATACCCGCATTGTTGAGTGAGGAGTTGCCTGCTAACAGTGAATTTACCACCGTGCTGGATAACGTCTGGGCGCAGGCAAAACCCTGGACCGCGCAGAAAGTGGAGGAAGAGACTGACGTGCCCGCGCAGACGGTATTCCGTCTGGCACGAGATTACGCCGCAACGCAGCCGGCGATGATCGTGCAGAACATGTCTGGCGCGCAACGAACCGAGTTCGGTACGTACGTTGCGGCCAGCCAGTTCTATCTGGCGCTGATTACCGGCAATATCGGTAAAGCCGGGGCAGGGGTCTGCGATGCGGGTGGCGTTCGACAGATGGCAAAATTCTCGCCCATCGTTCCTCCCGCGCCGAATGCGGCCAAAATTCCCCCCATTCCTATTCCCAAAATCGGTGACTGGGTTGTTAACGAAAAACCGCACGCAATTAAATTCTGGTGGAACATGACGCTGGGCGCGATGACCCAACTGCCCAATACCAATCAGGTGAGAGAGGCCTTTAAGAAAGTGCCGTTTGTGGTGGTAGCCGATAACCTGATGAGCTCGTCTGCGCTGTACGCCGATCTGGTACTCCCCGTCACGACCATTTTTGAGGATGTTAGTTTAATGGCGGGCGTGCGCAGCCACTATGTGCAACTGATGGAGAAGGCAGTGGAACCGCCAGGAGAAGCCAGGCCTGATTACTGGATATTTGCTCGCCTGGCGGAGCGTTTTGGCTTTGGCGAGGTTTTCAACCAGCCTATTGAGCACTATATCGACACCTGCCTGAAAGGCTCGGGCATTACCCGCGACATGCTGAAAAAAGGGCCGGTTTGTCCTGTTGAAGACGACTGGATCCCGTTCAAAGACGGTAAGTTCCTCACCTCGACCGGCAAAGCGCATCTGTACATCGAGGAGTGGACGAAAAAAGATTTCCTGCCGGTAGTGACCTGGATGCAGGTGAAAGAATCGGTCAAAGGATCGCCTGAGCTCGCCCAAACCTACCCGTTAATGGCAGTGCAGCGCAAACTGGCGCGCAGCGTGCATTCCAGCCACGGGATGAACGAGTGGATCCTGGAGGTTCAGCGTAACCGTCCGAACGTGATGATCCACCCGGAAGATGCCCGCCAGCGTCAGATTCAGCCCGGAGAGTGGGTCGTGGTGTTCAATCATCGCGGTCAGCATCGGGCGATTGCCGACGTGACCACCCATATCAAACGCGGAGTCGTGAGTCTGGATAACGGCTGGTGGGAGCAGCAGGGGGGAAGCAGCAGCCATGTGACTAACGATCAGGTAGAAGTATTGGGGAATGGGCACTGTTGCAACAGTACGCTCGTCGATGTGAGAAGGGAGGCTTAATCACGATGAAACAGTATGGATTTCTTATTGATATGCAAAACTGCTACGGCTGTAAAACCTGTAGCATGGCCTGCAAATCGGAAAACATGACGCCGCTCGGGGTACTGTGGCGTCGGGTTCGCGAGCGTCATACGGATGAGCCCAACACGCAGGCCTTCATCAGCATGTCGTGCAACCACTGTGATGACCCTCAGTGCATGAAAGTCTGCCCGGCCGGGACGTACAGCAAACGAGCAGACGGCATTGTCGTACAGGATCATGAGCGGTGCATCGGTTGTCGGATGTGCATCATGGCCTGCCCGTGGAGTGCCCCGGTGTACGATCCCGCCGAAGGGAAAACCAGTAAGTGTAATCTGTGTGCTGAACGACTCGATGAAGGATTGCAGCCGCGCTGCGTAGAATCCTGTCCGGCAGGCGTATTACGTTTTGGCGAGATAGCGGAGTTGCGTAAAGAGCATACGACGCAGTGGGCGGTGCTGGAAAAACGCTACAACCTGCCCGATCACACGATCAGTCAGCCTAACATTGTCATTATTCCGCCGCGGGATTGAGGAGAACGAAATGGAACATTATGAATTGCCATTGGTCTTCTTCACCGTGTTCGTGCAATGGGGAATCGGTGGGGTACTGGCGCTGACACTGTGTCAGTTATTGTGCGTAGAAGAATTCAGCCCAATCCACTACCGCACGCTGGCGTTGCTGTTCTGGGTTATCACCGTAGCAGGATCGCTTGCTTCGCTGGCGCATCTGGGATCGCCTGAAGGGGCTTATCGCTCCCTGAATGGATTACGGAGTTCCTGGCTTAGTCGGGAAGTGGTCGCCTGTATTGCGCTTAATGGCGCGATGTTTTGCTGGCTACTGCTGTGCTGGTTCAGGCCAGCACAGCGCGGGGTTACCCTGCTGGGCGGCGTAACGGCACTGGTGGGATTGGGCACCATTCTGGTGACGTCGCAGGTCTATTACCAAATGCCGCTACACCCGCTCTGGCATAACGCTGCGACGCCAGCCGCGTTCCTGGGAACGGCGCTGCTGACGGGGTTTATGAGCGTCTCCATTGCCAGAGCGTACTGGCACCTTTCACTTTCTACGGTCTGTAATACGGGGATTGTCGCTGGCATTGTACTGAGCGCCGGCGCGCTGTGTCTTCGCTATCAGGTTCCGGGTGCCGATGCGTCAAGCCCTCTGCTCTGGTGGCAGCTCTTCGCCAGCGTGTGTGTCGCAGTGTGGGGGATATCACGTCTGAACGGCGGGATGCGCAGTTGGGTATGGGTGGCATTAATCATCACGGGGGAACTGGCCGGTAGAATGCTGTTTTACAGCAATGTGATGAGTTCCGCGCCCTGGTTTTGAATGATTGTGCCGGGTGGCAGTGAGATCACCCGGCAATCAAACTACTCGTAGTAATTATAAATGCCTGCCGCCATCACCAGTTGTGACGCGACTTCATGAGCTTTCTCTCGCCCAACCAGCAGGTCAATAATCTTTAAACCAAAATCGATTGAGGTGCCCGGGGCCTGGCTGGTGAGCAACTTCACCCGCGGGTCCCAGACCACGCGTTTATCCTGCCATTGTTCAGCGGGAATGCTGTCTTTCAGCGCCGGAAAGCCCGTCATGTTGCCGATGGGGAAGATGTCGTGCGGTACGAGTACGGTAGCGGCTGCCGCGCAAATAGCGGCGACAATCCGTCCGGATCGGTGAAATTGCTTAACGGTTTCGACTAATAACGTACTGTCGCGAAAACACTCGGCGCCTTTAATGCCGCCCGGCAGGATGATGATGTCATAGTCGCCATCGGCCACGGCAACCAGCGGCGCATCCGCCAGCAGTTTTACGCCGCGTGAACAGACAATGGTCAGACTGCCGTCGCTGGCGACGCTCGCGGTGGTGACGTTGATGCCACCACGAACCAGCAGGTCGATAGTGGTAACCGCTTCGGTTTCTTCACTACCAGGGGCGAGGCATACCAGTGCCGATGCGCTCATATTCACTCTCCTTTCGTTTTACTAATTCAAACAGGCGGCTGTTTTCCGGCACCGCAATTCCGTGCGCACGGGCGCGTTTCAGCAGATATCCGGTGATGTAGTCAATCTCGGTATGACGCAGAGCCTGAATGTCCTGCAACATGGATGAGATGTTTTCTGCCGTACTGTCAATAACTTGCTCGACATAATAGCGTAAATCGTCGACTGATGTATGGTGACCTTCGCGTTCAATGACCGCCGCGACTTCCTGGCAAATCAGGTTGACCTCTTCAGGATGGTTGCGCAGTTCGCCATTCGGGCAGTTCCACAGCGCGGTGAGAGGGTTAATCACACAGTTCACCGCCAGCTTGCGCCACATCTCGGCGCGAATATTATTATGCCAGGCGACGTCAGGCAGTACGCATTGCAGCAAATCGGCGAGATAGCTGAAATCGCCATCCTGCTCGCGCGCCGGGCCAATATGCGTGGTGCCGCTCGCGACATGAATGATGACATTGCCATCGCGCCGTGCGGCATGAGTGGTCGTCCCCATCAGTAGCGGTTGGTGAATATTGCGCAATTCTTCAATCGTTCCCATGCCGTTATGGATCAACAGAATGGGCGCCGTTTCCGCCAGTGTCGACGCAAGGGCTTTGACCGCGTCGGAAACCTGCCACGCTTTGAGCGTTACCAGCAGCAGATCGCTGGTGGCTAAAAACTCCGGATCGTTTGCCGTCAGGGATTCATTAAAAATCGACCCATCCGTTTCAATCACATTCACGCTGCAATAGGGCTGCGGAACGCGCAGCCAACCTTGTACGTCATGTCCCTGTTTGCAGAGGGCCGAAAGCCATAATTGTCCTAAGGCTCCGCACCCCAGTACGGTAATTTTCATTCTTCCTCCTCACCCGCAACAGCACCAGGTGTTTGCTAACATAGTATAGCGCTGTCTGTTGAGAGACTTTGCAGGTATTATGCTTCGCATCAAAAATGAAGGGAGAGGAAAAGATGCCATCTTTCGATATTGTTTCTGAAGTCGATCTTCAGGAAGCACGTAACGGTGTGGATAACGCCATTCGTGAAGTAGAGTCACGTTTTGATTTTCGTGGCGTTGAAGCGACCATTGAACTCAATGATGCCAATAAGACCATCAAAGTGCTGAGCGAATCCGATTTCCAGGTCAACCAGTTGCTGGACATTCTGCGTGCCAAGCTGCTTAAACGTGGCATTGAAGGGGCATCCCTCGATGTCCCGGAAGAGTTCGTCCACAGTGGGAAAACCTGGTTTGTGGAAGCGAAGCTGAAGCAGGGCATCGAGAGCGCCGTGCAGAAGAAAATTGTTAAGCTGATTAAAGACAGCAAGCTGAAGGTGCAGGCGCAGATTCAGGGCGAGGAGATTCGCGTGACCGGCAAATCCCGTGATGACCTCCAGTCCGTGATGGCGCTGGTGCGCGGCGGCGATTTGGGACAGCCGTTCCAGTTTAAAAACTTCCGCGATTAATCTTAACGGTCCGGCTCTCCGGACCGTTTTCTTTTTTACGTCTGGCTGATGGCCTGCTCAACTTCAAAGCGGTTGGTCACTTTGCTGTCGATTTTCACATAGGCGGAATGTTCCTGCTGTGCAATCAACACTTCACTGACGCCTTCTGTTGCCAGTAAACGCTGTCTCAGCACGTCATCGGCGGCAATCTCCGGTGGAATGACCACCCGCAGGCTACTGACATACGGCGGCTCTTTCATGGTGCTGGCGACAGCGAGCCAGGCAACGGCTAAAAACGCCCCGGCAAGGAAAACCGTCTGTCCGTCAAACATCCCGTCGACCCAGCCGCCCAGTGAACCGCCCAGCGCGACGCCGAGAAACTGGCTGGTGGAGTAGACGCCCATCGCCGTTCCCTTATAGCCCGCCGGAGACTCTTTACTGATCAGTGAAGGAAGGAGGGCTTCCATCAGGTTGAAGGCGAGGAAGAACAGTTGCACGCCGAGAATCAGTTCCCAGAAATGGTTACCCGCGCCCCAGAGTACAATTTCCGCGACGACAATCAGCGCCACGCAGAACAGGAACACCCGTTTCATCCGCCGCTTCACTTCGGCATAGATAATAAACGGCACGACCGAGCCAAAGGAAATCAACATCGTCACCAGATACACCTTCCAGTGTTCGGCGGCAGGCAGACCGGCGTCGGCAAGTTGGCCGGGCAGGGCAACGAAGGTGGACATTAGCAGAATATGCAGACACATGATGCCGAAGTTGAGCTTCAGTAGTTTGGGCTCCGCGAGCACTTTGCTGAAACTGCCTTTCACCATCCCCGATTCGCGATTGAGCACGTGGTTGGCACTGTCGGGCACAACCCACAGCGTAATGATGATCCCAAGCGTCGCCAGGACCGCAATCATCCAGAAAAGCGCATTGAGTCCCAGAGCATGGGTAATTATTGGTCCAAGTACCATAGCGATCGCGAAAGTGATGCCAAAGCTTACGCCAATAAACGCCATCGCTTTCGTGCGATTTTGTTCGCGGGTGAGGTCTGACAGCAACGCCATCACCGCGGCGGCGATCGCGCCCGACCCCTGTAACGCTCGGCCAAGAATAATGCCCCAGATCGCGTCTGACAGCGCGGCAATGATGCTGCCGAGGATAAACACAGCAAGTCCGCCGACAATCAGCGGCTTACGACCGATACGGTCGGAGAGCAGTCCAAAAGGGATCTGAAAAATGGCCTGTGCCAGACCATAGATGCCGATGGCAAGCCCGATTAAGGCTTCGCTGGCACCCTGTAGCGCCATGCCGTATGTGGTCAGAACCGGCAGGACCATAAACATGCCAAGCATGCGCAGAGAAAACACGGTCCCTAAACCCCAGGTGGCGCGCAACTCACCCGGCGTCATTTTATAATCGTTCATTCCCACCTCAGTCTTAATTTCGCGACTAGTGTAAAGCGGGGAAGGAATGGGGTAAACCACAACATTATGCGGATCGGTGTAGAAGGAATTATGAGTTAATAACATATGTTATTAGTTTTTTTTAAATTATTTTATTTGACATTACTTTTCGGCTGTTTACATTGAAAGCATTGTCAGATAGTGCAAGGAGCGGCGAATGGATACGACGGAAGAAGCAAATGGGACGTACTTTTATCACGGCTCGACTAACTTAACGCCGGGTGAATTACTCGACATCATTTTCCTGGAAGAATTCTGTAACGAGATGGGGATTGATTCCGTCTCTGGGGCTGCGATCCTTGCAGGTCAACCATGGTTAAGAACAAGAACGAAACCAGATGGGGCTATTAAGGGAACTAGCGTTATTTCGAAATATGCACGTATGATTTTGAAGGATGTTAAAACGCCTTTTGGGATAAGAGTAAAAACACCTGTAGGTGTAAAGATAAGAACTACGACGAGTCTTGCAGCCGTTATCGCACGTTATACCCCTTGGCTCGGTTGGGCTTCACTTGTAACAACGCTATACCGAATCTCAAATCGTACACAAGAGAAATATAACATGATTGCCCGACCAGGCGATCGTATAAAGTGGACCTCCTTTTAATGACGATAACTAACGATGTTCTTGAGATGTTCAGGGATGAGATTTCGAGTGAATTGGATGATGACTGGAAAGAGATCCCTCTAGAGCTTGACTCAGATTTGTTTGATGCTCCCGGTGATGACCTTCACAGCGCTTTAGACCGGTACGAGAAGGAATTCAATGTTGATTTATCTTGTGTTAACTGGCGATCTTATTTCCCTTGGCAAAATACACCACTTCTGACACGCTGGTTCAAAGCCAAAAGAGCAGACGTAGAGGCAACACGCTTGCCTTTAACCGTAAGGATGTTTGCGGAATCAGCGGAGGCGGGGAAATGGCTCTATGACTGAATAATATTTTTACTAAATAAAAAGGGCGCTGGAGCGCCCTTTTTAAATGATGATGAACTTACCAGACGTAGGTCAGCAGATTATGTGAATCCGGCACCATAAAGTCGACGGACATCATCACGGAGAGCGCAGTAATGGCGATGATGGAGAAGCCGAACAGTTTGCGCGCCCAGACTCTGTCATCTTCTACTTTATAACCGCGCAGCGCCATGCCTAACCACCAGACGCTCACCGCTGCCGCAACCACCAGATATTTATATCCGGCATAGCCGCCCAGAGAGAGCATCAGCGTTGCGATAGCAAACGCGATGATGTACAGCGTGATGTGGTTTTTAGCGACTGAGATGCCTTTCACCACCGGCAGAACCGGGATGTTAGCCGCCTGATAATCCTTAAAGCGGAAAATCGCGATGGCATACGAGTGCGGCATCTGCCATAGGCTGAAAATCGCCAGCAGAATCAGCGCACCGCTGTCGAACTCACCGGTTACTGCGCAGTAGCCGATTACCGGCGGCGCGGCGCCGGAGAGCGAGCCGATCAGCGTCCCGTAGACCGAGTGGCGTTTCATATACAGGCTGTAAACGCCCACATAAACCACAAAGCCCATCACTCCCAGCCAGCAGGCCAGAGGGTTCGCGCCAAACCACAGCAGCATGAAGCCAGCAATACCCAGCAGGGTGGCGTATACCAGCGAGACGCCAGGAGAGATCAGTCCCTTAACCAGCACCCGGTTTTTGGTCCTTTCCATCTTCCTGTCGATATCCCTGTCGATGTAGTTGTTAAATACACAACCCGACGCCACAACCAGTGACACTCCGACCAACGTGTAGATGAACAGGGGGTAGTCGATGCTGCCCTTGGAGGCCAGCAGGAATCCCCCGATCACCGAGATCAGGTTGCCAAAGATGATGCCTGGTTTCGTTACTTGCAGGTATTGCTTAAACATCATAACCGCCGCTCTTAGTGCATCATCATATTGTAGTTGAGGTTCCACATGATCCAGATGGAACCGACAACCAGGATGGCGATGATCAACACGGTAAAGACAAAAGCCGTCATGTTCCAGCCTTCATCAGACTTGGTGTTCATGTGCAGGAAGCACACCAGATGCACCAGAATCTGCACCACTGCCATTGCCAGGATAGTCCCCAGAATTACGGCCGGAGAGGCAGCACCCGTCATTACCATCCAGAACGGAATGACCGTCAGGATTACCGACAGGATAAAACCTGCCATGTAGGTTTTTACGCTGCCATGGGACGCGCCGCTGCTCACGTTAGAATGACTCATTACATCGCCCCCATCAGATAAACAACAGTGAACACACAGATCCACACTACATCCAGGAAGTGCCAGAACAGGCTCAGGCACATGATGCGAGTACGGTTGGTGCTGGTCAGGCCGCGACGGGCGATTTGCACCATCAGGACGGCCATCCAGATAAGACCAGAGGTCACGTGCAGACCGTGGGTGCCGACCAGCGCGAAGAACGCTGACAGGAAGCCGCTGCGATCCGGGCCCATACCGTTAACAATCAGATGATGGAATTCATAGATTTCCATCCCGATGAAGCCGGCACCAAACAAGAAGGTCAACGCCAGCCAGGAAACCACCTGGCTCTTGTTGTTCTTGTGCATGGCGATCGCCGCCATGCCGTAAGTGATGGAGCTGAACAACAGCAGGAAAGTTTCAACCAGAACGAACGGCAGCTCGAAAATGTCCTTACCCGTTGGGCCACCTGCGGTGCCATTCACCAGAACGGCATAGGTTGCGAACAGGATAGAGAACAGAATGCAGTCGCTCATCAGGTAGATCCAAAATCCGAAGATTTTGGTCTGGCCTGCGTCGTGGTGCCCGTGTTCGTGCGCGTGGGCAGTCGCGTGCGCTAAAGTATCAGTTGCCATTTTTCAGCCCTGCCTTAGAAATCTCATCGAAATGCTGGTTTTCCAGTTTTTCGACTTCCGGGACTGGTACGTAGTAGTCCACGTCCTCGTCAAAGCTTTTCACAATCCAGCTAATGATCATGCCTGCGAAGCCTACAATCGCCAGCCACCAGATATGCCAGATCATGGCGAAACCGAAGACGGTAGAGAACGCCGCAATCACAATGCCCGCACCGCTATTTTTCGGCATATGAATTTCTTCATAATGCGCAGGTTGCTTGTACGCTTCACCTTTCTCTTTCATTTCCCAGAATGCATCACGCTCGTGAACGTGCGGCACAACGGCAAAGTTGTAGAACGGTGGCGGAGACGATGTTGCCCACTCCAGCGTACGCCCCCCCCACGGGTCACCGGTCAGGTCACGGTTCTGCTCGCGGTCGCGAATAGAGACGAAGATCTGAATCAGCTGGCACAGGATACCCAGTGCAATCAGCGCGGCGCCGCAGGCGGCAACAACCAGCATGGGGTGGAACTGCGGGTCAATCTGCTGGCTGAGGCGACGGGTCATCCCCATAAAGCCCAGCACGTACAGCGGCATAAAGGCCACGAAGAAGCCGATGATCCAGAACCAGAAGGCGCGTTTACCCCAGGTTTCGTTCAGCTTGAAGCCAAACGCTTTTGGCCACCAGTAGGTCATACCGGCGAAGCACCCGAAGACCACACCGCCGATGATGACGTTATGGAAGTGCGCAATCAGGAACAGACTGTTGTGCAAGACGAAGTCCGCGCCCGGAACCGCCAGCAGAACGCCGGTCATCCCGCCGACTGAGAAGGTCACGATAAAGCCAATCGTCCACAGCATAGCGGAGTGGAAAACGATGCGGCCCTGATACATGGTGAACAGCCAGTTGAAGATCTTCACCCCGGTCGGGATGGCGATAATCATGGTGGTAATACCGAAGAAGGCGTTTACGTTCGCGCCAGCACCCATGGTGAAGAAGTGGTGCAGCCAGACGATGAACGACAGTACGGTAATACACACGGTCGCCCAGACCAGCGAGGTGTAACCAAACAGACGTTTACGCGAGAAGGTCGCCGCGATTTCGGAGAACACCCCGAACACCGGCAGAACCAGAATGTACACTTCCGGATGGCCCCATGCCCAAATCAGGTTGATGTACATCATCATGTTGCCGCCCATATCGTTGGTAAAGAAATGGGTGCCCAGATAGCGATCCAGGGTCAGCAACGCGACGGTAACCGTCAGGATAGGGAACGACGCGATAATCAGGATGTTCGCGCACAGTGATGCCCAGGTAAAGACCGGCATTTTGAACATGGTCATGCCCGGTGCACGCATCTTCAGAATAGTCACGAAGAAGTTGATACCGGTTAACGTCGTACCAATACCGGATAGCTGGAGACTCCAGATCCAGTAATCGACCCCGACGCTGGGACTGTACTCTATTCCCGAGAGTGGCGGATAGGCCAGCCAACCGGTCTGCGCGAACTCACCGACGCCCAGAGACAGGTTAACCAGAATTACGCCGACAACGGTGAACCAGAAGCTCAGGTTGTTCAGGAACGGGAACGCAACGTCACGCGCACCGATCTGTAGGGGAACCACCAGGTTCATCAGACCGATAACGAAAGGCATTGCCACGAAGAAGATCATGATCACGCCGTGAGCCGTGAAGATCTGGTCGTAGTGGTGAGGCGGCAGGAAGCCCGCTTCACCCGCAGAGGCCAGCGCCTGCTGGCTACGCATCATGATGGCGTCGGCAAAACCACGCAGTAACATCACGATAGCGACGATGACATACATGATGCCAAGACGCTTGTGGTCAACGGACGTGAGCCACTCTTTCCACAGGTAGGTCCACTTACCGAAGTAAGTGATCAAGGCTAATAAAGCCAGACCCCCGACGATAATGGCAGCGATCGTAACCATGACGATAGGTTCATGGAACGGGACTGCATCCAGTGATAATTTTCCGAACATCGTATTCTTCCTCAGCCCCTTGAGTTGGCGGCTTCCGCGTGGCTCATGTCCATGCCTTCCATCCCTTCGTGCGAGCTGTGCTCACCTTCTGGTTGGGTCATGTCCATGCTCTGGCCGTGAGCCATAAATTTGTTAATAACGTCTTTAAACAAATCGGGTTTCACGTTGGAGAAATATTCCACCTGGTTGTATTCGCTTGGTGCAGCCACTTTCTCGAACGCAGCCATGTCGCTCATTGTGTTCGGTGACTGTTTCGCTTTAGCAACCCATTGGTCGAATGCGGCGCGGTCCTCTGTTGCGATAGCCTTGAACTTCATGCCTGAGAAGCCAGGGCCGCTATAGCTTGCGGAGATACCGTCATAGGTACCGGCTTCATTGGCGATCAGATGCAGTCGAGTTTGCATACCGGCCATGGCATAAATCTGGCTACCCAGACGCGGAATGAAGAAGGAGTTCATCACGGAGTTAGAGGTCACTTTGAAGTACACCGGAGTGTTCGCCGGGAAGGCGATTTCATTCACGGTTGCAATGCCCTGTTCCGGGTAGATGAAGAACCATTTCCAGTCCATGGAAACCACTTCGATGGTAATGGGCTTCTCGTCATGCGCCAGCGGCTTGCTTGGCTCAAGAGCGTGAGTGGTTTTCCAGGTCAGCACGGCAAGGAAAATGATGATTAAGATAGGCACCGTCCAGACCACGGCTTCCACTTTATTGGAGTGTGACCAGTTCGGGCTATACTTCGCATCTTTATTGCTTGCACGGTACTTCCAGGCAAAACCTACAGCCATCAAGATTGCAGGAATAACGACAATCAACATCAGGCCAAATGCCGTCAGTATCAGCGAACGTTGCTCCAGTCCAATCTGTCCTTTGGGATCTAACAGCGCAGAATTACAGCCACTGAGTAATGCAGTGCCTGCAATTAATGACAACCATCCCAAACTTTTATTGTATTTCCTGAGTCTCATTTAACGACCTCAATTCCACGGGACCTGGTGGCGTTTAAAGTGTGTGGGCATTTTACGGGAAGGTTACATTACTGTAAACATCATTGGATCTGTGTTACCGGGTTCTGCCGCCCGTGTCACATATGTTGCAAGATATGTCGTCTCAGCATTAAGAACCTGTTGCAACATCACGTTATAACGAAAGGAGACTCCAGGGAGGTGATGGGAGGGCAATTGGTATAACCAATGCAAAAATAAAACAATTAATTAACAAATGATTATCAATAAAAAGACAAATAAAATACAAAAAATAAATATGTTCAGGCTGAATCGAGTAAGGAAAATAAAACCTATAAAAGGCGTCAATAATTTCCAGATTCTATTGCGCACAAAACAACAAATATTATTTTTTTCAGTTGCTGCTTATTTAGCCGATATAATTACGCAGGGTGATTACAACGGCTAAATAAAGGGGCGCTTACACCAGTCGCGTTTTGCGCAGCGCCAGATAGTCGAGTAATCCACCAAACACGATGCCAAAAATGGCGACCGTTACCGCGACTTCCAGCAGTCCGGCGAGGAAGGAGAAGTGAGTAAAGTCCATTGCGTTCATTGACAGCAGCAGCAGCCAGACGGCAAGCAACGCGCATCCTGCCATCAAAATCCATAACGCCAGACTGTAGGCCGAACGGAATTCTGTTCGCGGCAGGAAACTTTCACTCTGTCGCGTGTACTCCAGCGTTTGCCGACACACTAACAGCAATATCAGACCCGGAACGGCGGCCACGACGGAGAAAAGATAAAACGTCGACCAGCCGTGCGCTTCGACAAACCAACCGGCAACCGGGCCGACATAGACGCGCCCGACGGCAGACAGTGCCGACAGCAGAGCGAACTGAGTGGCGGAAAACGACTTATTACACAGCGTCATCAGCAACGCGACAAAGGCCGACGTGCCCATTCCTCCACACAGGTTTTCGAAAAACACCGCAGCAGCCATGCTGAACATATGTTTGTCCGTCACCGAAAGGAGCCAGTAACCGGCGTTGGAGACGCCCTGCAGAATGCCGAAAATGAATAAGGCGCGAAACAGCGTCAGCCGCTGCATCAGGACCCCGCCGTACAGCGCGCCAATAATGGTGGCGATCAGTCCCAGCGTCTTATTGACGACGCCCACTTCACCAGCGTCAAAGCCCACGCCACGAATCAAAAAGGTGGTGGTCAGGCTCATGGCGAAGGCATCGCCCAGCTTATAAAGGATGATGAGCAGCAAAATCAGCCAGGCGTTGTTGCGACCGAAGAAATCACGCAGTGGGGCGGCTACCGCCTGTTCCAGCGTTTTCGGTACCGGGATGGTGTCGGTCGGTTCGGGGGCGAGCAGGGTAGAAATAATGCAGGGGATCAGCAACGCCGCCATCAGCCAGTACATGCCCTGCCAGCCGAGCCAGCGATCGGCCAGCCACAACGCCAGCCCGCCGGACACTAACATCCCGAGACGATAGCCGAGCACGCTGATTGCCGCACCGGTCCCGCGTTCTTCAGCGGCTAAGACATCCGTTTTCCAGGCATCAAACACGATATCCTGCGACGCCGAACAAAAAGCAATCACCACTGCCAGCGCCGCCATCCAGCGCAACTGGCTACCCGGCTCCAGAAAACCCATCGCCGCAATAGATAATAACAACAGACATTGGGTGGTCAGCAACCAGCCACGACGACGACCTAAAAAGGGCGGTGTGTAGCGGTCCATGACCGGGGACCAGAGAAACTTAAAGACGTAGGCCTGACCGACCAACGAAAAGAAACCGATGGTTTTCAGATCGATATTCTCGACCGTCATCCACGCCTGAAGCGTACCGGAGGTCAGCGCGAGCGGTAGGCCGGAGGCAAAACCCAACATCAGCAGAATAGCTGATTTAGGTTGCTGAAAAATGCGAAAGTAATGACTGGGCATGGGCATATAAAGCTGACCCGGCGCGGTGCCGGGTCAGGGGGCTGAATTTATCGAGCGTTCTGTTTGATGAAATCGTGGACGCTGGTGTCCTGAGACATATCAGCAATAGTATCGGTCAGCACGCTGTTAACCGCGTTGGCGATATTCTTGTTGGTCGCCTGGAACGCACCTTCAACCGTGTAGCTGGCACGGTAGTTTTTGGTCATCTTGTTGCCGTTGGCTGCCGTCGCGATGATCGCGATATCAGCTTTGGTGGCGATGTTATAGCGAACGTTGCCCTGAGACACATCAGCATACAGCTGACTGACGATGATTTGCAGGTTCACCGCACCGTTCGGACCGACCATATAGCCGCGCGAGGTCATCTGTTTTTCCAGTACTTCTTGTAACAGGAAACGCAGATCGCGGGAGGCGGTCAGTGTTACCAGTTGATTGTCGCGGGTCACTTTCGCCAGCGCCTGGTCCGGACGCTGATCGGCACCATTAATACTAACGGTCACGCCCATCAGGCTCGGATCCTGCTGTGGAAGCGTGATTTTAGGCGAAACGTCAATCGTGGTTGGCGGTGTCGCACAGCCTGCCAGCATGAAAAGCGCGATTAACGGGAAGAGGATTTTTTTTAACATGTTCGTGCTCTCAGTAACTCTTAATCATATGGATAGAGAATAATTCCCGCCATCATAACATCGCCAACGGCGAGGGGAAGTGGGTAACGCATGTAAATTCATTATGTTGTCCGAATAATGCGTTTATAGAGATCAAATCTGGTATTTATGCCATCACCCAGCGGGTTTAATCAGTAAACTTCATCGCCCTGGCGGCGAAAATCAGACGAAGGCTAAATTTTTGTTGTAATGGTGTAATGGAACCGGTAAAAGCGGCTAATATTTAAAGAGATGGGTGACATCTCAGCGCCGTTTGAGGAGATATATCATGATGATACGTGAGCAAATAGAAGAAAAATTAAGGGCAGCGTTCCAACCCGTGTTCCTCGAGGTCGTGGATGAAAGCTATCGTCATAATGTCCCGGCTGGTTCAGAAAGCCACTTTAAAGTCGTTCTGGTAAGCGATCGCTTTACCGGCGAGCGTTTTTTAAATCGTCATCGGATGATCTACGGTACGTTAACCGCAGAACTGTCCTCAACGGTCCATGCGCTGGCGCTGCATACCTATACCATTAAAGAGTGGGAAGGGTTGCAGGATACGATCTTTGCGTCACCGCCATGTCGTGGTGCGGGAAGCATCGCCTAAAAACGTATTTGCAACCGCTGGCGCTTTTCCAGTATGTTGCTAAAGATTATGTGAAAACGGCCTGCGGGCCGTTTTGTTTTGTCTTAATTTTGCGCAGGTCAAAGCCTTTTCAGGGCAACAATAGCCGGGAATTGTGAAAAATGCCGCAGCAACGCGCAATAACCGTTCTCGACTCATAAAAGTGATGCCGCTATAATGCCGCGTCTTATTTGAATGTCTTCGGGATGATTCTGACGACAGGGAATGTGATTGATTAAGAGAACATCCCGGTTCCGCGAAGCTAATAATCTGTGCTTGCGGAGTAGAGTTGACCGAGCACTGTGATTTTTTGAGGTAACAAGATGCAAGTTTCAGTTGAAACCACTCAAGGCCTTGGCCGCCGTGTAACGATTACTATCGCTGCTGACAGCATCGAGACCGCTGTTAAAAGCGAGCTGGTCAACGTAGCGAAGAAAGTGCGTATTGACGGCTTCCGTAAAGGCAAAGTACCGATGAATGTTGTTGCTCAGCGTTATGGCGCATCTGTTCGCCAGGACGTTCTGGGTGACCTGATGAGCCGCAACTTCGTTGATGCCATCATTAAAGAAAAAATCAATCCGGCTGGCGCACCGAACTACGTTCCGGGCGAATACAAACTGGGTGAAGACTTCACCTACGCGGTAGAATTCGAAGTCTATCCGGAAGTTGAACTGACCGGTCTGGACGCAATCGAAGTCGAAAAACCGGTTGTTGAAGTCACCGACGCAGATGTTGATGTGATGCTGGACACCCTGCGTAAGCAGCAGGCGACCTGGAAAGATAAAGACGGCGCTGCAGATGCAGAAGACCGCGTTACCCTCGACTTTACCGGTTCTGTAGACGGCGAAGAGTTCGAAGGCGGTAAAGCGTCCGATTTCGTACTGGCGATGGGCCAGGGTCGTATGATCCCGGGCTTTGAAGACGGTATCAAAGGTCACCAAGCAGGCGAAGAGTTCACTATCGACGTGACTTTCCCGGAAGACTACCACGCTGAAAACCTGAAGGGTAAAGCGGCGAAGTTCGCCATCAACCTGAAGAAAGTGGAAGAGCGTGAGCTGCCGGAACTGACTGAAGAATTTATCAAGCGTTTCGGCGTTGAGGATGGTTCTGTTGCCGGTCTGCGTACTGAAGTCCGTAAAAACATGGATCGCGAGCTGAAAGGCGCAGTGCGTAACCGTATTAAATCTCAGGCAATCGACGGTCTGGTGAAAGCAAACGACATCGACGTTCCTGCGGCACTGGTTGACAGCGAAATCGACGTTCTGCGTCGTCAGGCTGCTCAGCGTTTCGGTGGTAACGAGAAACAAGCGCTGGAACTGCCGCGTGAGCTGTTCGAAGAGCAGGCTAAGCGTCGCGTAGTCGTGGGGCTGCTGCTGGGCGAAGTGATTCGTACCAACGAACTGAAAGCGGATGAAGATCGCGTGAAGGGCCTGATCGAAGAGATGGCTTCTGCTTACGAAGATCCGAAAGAAGTGATCGAGTTCTACAGCAAAAATAAAGAGTTGATGGACAACATGCGTAACGTCGCTCTGGAAGAACAGGCTGTTGAAGCGGTTCTGGCGAAAGCTAAGGTGACTGAAAAAGCCACGACCTTCAATGAGCTGATGAACCAGCAGGCGTAATTCCGCTTAAGCGCGCGAATTTCGCACAAAGGCCCGTCCCCCTCAGGTGGCGGGTCTTTTTTTTGTCATGACTTTTGCATGGAAGCGTGCGAAAAAGCGTTTTTCGGTGTTAGCGTTAAAGCAAAAGATTGTTATGCTTGAATTAAGGCGATGCCGTACCCATAACAGAGGGACTAGCTGATAATCCGTCCATAAGGTTACAATCGGTACAGCAGGTTTTTTCATTTTTTATCCAGGAGACGGAAATGTCATACAGCGGCGAACGAGATAACTTTGCACCCCATATGGCGCTGGTGCCGATGGTCATTGAACAGACCTCACGTGGTGAGCGCTCTTTTGATATCTACTCTCGTCTACTTAAGGAACGTGTCATTTTTCTGACCGGCCAGGTCGAAGATCATATGGCTAACCTGATCGTGGCGCAGATGCTGTTCCTGGAAGCGGAAAACCCGGAAAAAGATATCTACCTGTACATTAACTCACCGGGCGGCGTAATCACCGCAGGTATGTCGATTTATGACACCATGCAGTTTATTAAGCCAGATGTCAGCACCATCTGTATGGGCCAGGCGGCCTCAATGGGCGCGTTCTTGCTGACCGCTGGGGCGAAAGGTAAACGTTTCTGCTTGCCGAACTCCCGCGTGATGATTCACCAGCCGTTAGGCGGCTACCAGGGTCAGGCGACAGATATTGAGATTCACGCCCGTGAAATCCTGAAAGTTAAAGGGCGCATGAACGAACTTATGGCACACCATACGGGTCAATCTCTTGAACAGATTGAGCGTGATACTGAGCGCGATCGCTTCCTCTCTGCCGCTGAGGCAGTTGAGTATGGCTTAGTCGACTCGATTTTGACCCATCGTAATTGATGCCCGGGGCGCAACTCTGCCGCTATACTTACCAGGGGCGGCACAACGCGACAAAGCGAGTTGCGCCTGAGAATGGCATTTGCGTCGTCGTGTGCGGCACAAAGAACAAAGAAGAGGTTTTAACTCATGACAGATAAACGCAAAGATGGCTCGGGCAAATTGTTGTACTGCTCTTTTTGCGGCAAAAGCCAGCATGAAGTGCGTAAGCTCATTGCCGGTCCATCCGTGTATATCTGCGATGAATGTGTCGATCTGTGTAACGACATCATTCGCGAAGAGATTAAGGAAGTTGCACCACATCGTGAGCGCAGTGCGCTGCCGACGCCACATGAAATCCGTAACCACCTTGACGATTACGTCATTGGTCAGGAACAGGCGAAGAAAGTGCTGGCGGTCGCGGTATACAACCACTACAAACGTCTGCGTAACGGCGATACCAGCAATGGCGTCGAGTTAGGTAAAAGTAACATTCTGCTGATCGGGCCGACCGGTTCCGGTAAAACGTTGTTGGCGGAAACACTGGCGCGCCTGCTGGACGTTCCGTTTACGATGGCGGATGCCACCACGTTGACCGAAGCAGGTTACGTGGGCGAAGACGTTGAGAACATCATTCAAAAACTGTTGCAGAAGTGCGACTACGATGTGCAGAAAGCGCAGCGTGGTATCGTCTATATCGATGAAATCGACAAGATTTCCCGTAAGTCTGACAACCCGTCCATCACCCGTGATGTTTCTGGCGAAGGCGTTCAGCAGGCGCTTCTGAAACTGATCGAAGGAACGGTTGCTGCCGTTCCACCGCAGGGGGGACGTAAGCATCCGCAGCAGGAATTCTTGCAGGTAGATACCTCTAAGATCCTGTTCATCTGTGGCGGTGCATTTGCCGGCCTGGATAAAGTGATCGCCAATCGTGTTGAAACCGGCTCCGGTATTGGTTTTGGCGCGACGGTGAAAGCAAAATCCGACAAAGCCAGCGAAGGCGAACTGCTTTCGCAGGTTGAACCGGAAGATTTGATCAAGTTTGGTCTGATTCCTGAGTTCATTGGTCGTCTGCCGGTTGTGGCGACGCTGAGCGAACTCAGTGAAGAGGCGCTGATCCAGATCCTGAAAGAGCCGAAAAACGCGCTGACCAAGCAGTATCAGGCGCTGTTTAATCTGGAAGGCGTTGACCTGGAATTCCGCGACGAAGCGCTGGATGCGATTGCCCGCAAAGCGATGGCGCGTAAAACCGGTGCCCGTGGTCTGCGTTCCATCGTTGAAGCCGCGCTGCTGGATACCATGTACGATCTGCCTTCGATGGAAGACGTCGAAAAAGTGGTGATTGATGAGTCGGTGATCGGCGGCCAGAGCAAGCCATTGCTGATTTACGGCAAGCCGGAAGCTCAGCAGGCATCTGGTGAATAATTAGCCAGCGCTTACAATCAGTTAATCAAAAAGGGGGGATTTTATCTCCCCTTTTATTTTTCCGTAATCATGGCGTTGAATGTGTGGGAAACATCCCCATATACTGACATACATGTTAAAGGTGGCGTGAAGCACAGCTATGTCATCTGATTACCTGGCGGACACTAAACTAAGAGAGAGCTCTATGAATCCTGAGCGTTCTGAACGCATTGAAATCCCCGTATTGCCGTTGCGCGATGTGGTGGTTTATCCGCACATGGTCATACCCTTGTTTGTAGGGCGGGAAAAATCTATCCGTTGTCTGGAAGCGGCTATGGACCATGATAAAAAAATTATGCTGGTCGCCCAGAAAGAAGCATCAACGGATGAGCCGGGTGTAAACGATCTTTTCACCGTCGGAACCGTGGCCTCTATTTTGCAGATGCTGAAACTGCCTGACGGCACCGTTAAAGTGCTGGTCGAAGGATTGCAGCGTGCGCGTATTTCTGCGCTGTCTGATAACGGCGAACACTTCTCTGCGAAAGCGGAGTACCTTGATTCGCCTGCTATTGACGAGCGCGAACAGGAAGTGCTGGTACGCACGGCGATCAGCCAGTTCGAAGGCTACATCAAGCTGAACAAGAAAATCCCACCAGAAGTGCTGACGTCGCTCAATAGCATCGACGATCCGGCGCGCCTGGCTGACACCATCGCGGCCCATATGCCGCTGAAGCTGGCGGATAAGCAGTCCGTGCTGGAGATGTCAGACGTGAATGAGCGTCTGGAGTATCTGATGGCGATGATGGAGTCTGAAATCGATCTGCTGCAGGTTGAGAAGCGCATTCGCAACCGCGTGAAAAAGCAGATGGAGAAATCTCAGCGTGAGTATTATCTGAATGAGCAGATGAAGGCGATTCAGAAAGAACTCGGCGAAATGGACGACGCGCCGGATGAAAACGAAGCGCTGAAACGTAAGATCGACGCGGCAAAAATGCCGAAAGAGGCGAAAGAGAAAGCGGAAGCTGAACTGCAGAAGCTGAAAATGATGTCTCCGATGTCGGCGGAAGCGACCGTGGTTCGGGGCTACATCGACTGGATGGTACAGGTGCCGTGGAATGCGCGTAGCAAGGTCAAAAAAGACCTGCGTCAGGCGCAGGAAATCCTTGATACCGACCATTATGGTCTGGAGCGTGTGAAAGACCGTATCCTTGAGTATCTCGCGGTACAAAGCCGTGTGAACAAAATCAAGGGACCGATCCTGTGCCTGGTGGGACCACCGGGGGTGGGTAAAACCTCTCTCGGCCAGTCCATCGCCAAAGCGACCGGGCGCAAATACATCCGCATGGCGCTGGGCGGCGTGCGTGATGAAGCGGAAATTCGCGGTCACCGTCGGACGTACATCGGCTCTATGCCGGGTAAACTGATCCAGAAAATGGCGAAAGTGGGCGTTAAAAACCCGCTGTTCCTGCTCGATGAGATCGACAAAATGTCTTCTGATATGCGTGGCGATCCTGCATCCGCACTGCTTGAGGTGCTGGATCCTGAGCAGAACGTGGCGTTCAGCGATCACTACCTGGAAGTGGACTACGATCTCAGCGACGTCATGTTTGTCGCGACCTCCAACTCCATGAACATTCCAGCACCACTGCTGGATCGTATGGAAGTGATCCGTCTGTCCGGGTATACCGAAGATGAAAAGCTGAACATTGCGAAACAGCACCTGCTGCCGAAGCAGATTGAGCGTAACGCACTGAAGAAAGGTGAGCTGACGGTCGACGACAGCGCCATTATCGGCATCATTCGTTACTACACTCGTGAAGCTGGCGTGCGCAGTCTGGAACGTGAAATCTCCAAACTGTGCCGTAAAGCGGTTAAGCAGTTGCTGCTGGATAAATCGCTGAAACATATTGTGATCAATGGCGATAACCTGCATGACTACCTGGGCGTACAGCGTTTTGACTATGGTCGCGCGGACAATGAAAACCGCGTGGGTCAGGTGACCGGTCTGGCGTGGACGGAAGTGGGCGGCGATCTGCTGACCATCGAAACCGCGTGTGTACCGGGCAAAGGCAAGCTGACCTACACCGGTTCGCTGGGTGAAGTGATGCAGGAATCCATTCAGGCTGCGCTGACCGTGGTGCGCGCGCGTGCGGAAAAACTGGGTATTAATCCGGACTTTTACGAAAAACGCGACATTCACGTTCACGTACCGGAAGGGGCGACGCCGAAAGACGGCCCGAGCGCCGGTATTGCAATGTGTACCGCGCTGGTTTCCTGCCTGACCGGTAACCCGGTGCGTGCCGATGTGGCGATGACCGGTGAGATCACCCTGCGTGGTCAGGTATTGCCGATCGGTGGGCTAAAAGAAAAACTTCTGGCTGCGCACCGCGGTGGTATTAAAACGGTCTTAATTCCAGATGAAAACAAACGTGACCTGGAAGAGATTCCGGACAATGTTATCGCTGATTTGGACATTCATCCGGTAAAACGCATTGAAGAGGTTCTGACCCTCGCATTGCAAAATGAACCCTCTGGAATGCAGGTTGTGACGGCAAAATAGTGACCTTGCGCAAAGAGCACTAATAAAAACAGGGCTGGCAGGCCATTTCGTACTTGCCAGCCTTTTTTTGTATAGCTAATTTAGATGACGGATTGGGCTTGCCATCATTATCGGGTGTTGTAAGGGCATGGCAGGCCTGATATAACTGCTGCGCGGTCGCACTTTGAAGGATTCTGGTGCGATATAAATTATAATGAGGAAGAGAAGAGTGAATAAATCTCAACTGATCGACAAAATTGCTGCAGGGGCTGATATCTCCAAAGCTGCGGCAGGGCGTGCGTTAGACGCAATTATTGCTTCTGTTACCGAATCTCTTAAAGAAGGGGATGACGTTGCGCTGGTAGGTTTTGGTACTTTTGCTGTTAAAGAGCGTGCTGCCCGTACTGGTCGCAACCCGCAAACAGGTAAAGAGATCGCCATTGCTGCCGCCAAAGTACCTGGTTTCCGTGCAGGTAAAGCACTGAAAGACGCAGTAAACTAAGCGTGATCCCCTTCCGGGGACAGGACTCAGTACAAGGGCGCATCAATTGATGTGCCTTTTTTATTTTTGAACCGATTTTCTACACGTTGTGGGCTGACAATCGCCCCCGTTTCTTGTCACAATAGGCTTTTATGCGCAGCGTTCAGGCAACGCTATGCTGCGCGAAGTGTATATTCACCTACAGCGGAGTGTGGTTACACCATGATGGACAGCTTACGCACGGCTGCTAACAGTCTCGTGCTCAAGATTATTTTCGGAATCATTATCGTGTCGTTCATTCTGACCGGCGTGAGTGGTTACCTGATTGGCGGAGGCAACAACTACGCCGCTAAAGTGAATGACCAGGAAATCAGCCGTGGGCAGTTTGAGAATGCGTTCAACAGCGAACGTAATCGCATGCAGCAACAGTTGGGCGACCAGTACTCTGAGCTCGCGGCAAACGAAGGTTACATGAAAACGCTGCGTCAGCAGACGCTCAATCGTCTGATTGATGAAGCGCTGCTTGACCAATATGCCCGCGAACTCAAATTGGGTATCAGCGACGAGCAGGTGAAACAGGCTATTTTCTCTACGCCGGCATTTCAGGTCGATGGCAAGTTTGATAACAACCGCTACAACGCGATTGTAAATCAGATGGGGATGACCGCTGACCAGTATGCCCAGGCGCTGCGTAACCAACTGACCACGCAGCAACTCATCAGCGGCGTCGCGGGTACGGATTTTATGCTCAAAGGCGAGACCGATGAGCTGGCGGCGCTGGTCTCTCAGCAACGCGTCGTTCGTGAGGCCACGATTGATGTTAATGCGCTTGCAGCGAAGCAGTCGGTGACGGATCAGGAAGTAGCCAGCTACTACGAGCAGCACAAAAATAGCTTCATGACGCCGGAACAGTTCCGCGTCAGCTACATCAAGCTGGACGCAGCCTCAATGCAAAAGCCAGTCGGTGATGAAGACATCCAGTCTTATTACGATCAGCATCAGGATCAGTTTACCCAAGCGCAGCGTAACCGTTACAGCATCATCCAGACTAAAACGGAAGATGAAGCGAAAGCGATACTGGACGCGCTGAACAAAGGCGGTGACTTTGCTGCGCTGGCGAAAGAGAAATCTGCCGACATCATTTCAGCCCGCAACGGCGGCGATATGGGCTGGCTGGAAGACGCCACCACGCCGGATGAGCTGAAAAATGCCGGACTGAAAGAGAAGGGCCAGCTTTCAGGCGTGATTAAATCTTCTGTCGGCTTCCTGGTTGTGCGTCTGGACGACATTCAACCGGCGGTTGTGAAACCGCTGAGCGAAGTCCGCGATGACATCGCAGCGAAAGTGAAACAGGAAAAAGCGCTGGATGCTTACTTTGCTTTACAGCAGAAAGTGAGCGATGCGGCGAATAATGATACGGAATCTCTGGCGGGTGCTGAACAGGCGGCGGGCGTGAAAGCGGTACAGACGGGCTGGTTCAGTCACGACAGTCTGCCGGAAGAGTTGAATTTCAAACCGGTATCAGATGCCATTTTTGATGGCGCTCTGGTGGGCGAAAACGGCGCGCCGGGCAGAAACTCCGATATCATCACCGTGGATGGCGATCGCGCGTTTGTTCTGCGTATCAGCGATCACAAAGCGGAAGCCGTGAAGCCGCTGTCTGACGTGAAAGATCAGGTTACCGCGCTGGTTAAGCACAACAAAGCAGAGCAGCAGGCAAAACTGGATGCGGAAAAACTGCTGGTTGAGTTGAAGGCCGGTAAAGGCGCAGAAGCGATGAAAGCAGCGGGTCTGAGCTTTGGTGAGTCTAAAACGCTGAGCCGTACGGGCCAGGATCCAGTTAGCCAGGCGGCGTTTGGACTGAGCCTGCCGGCGAAAGATAAGCCAAGCTATGGCATTGCCAACGATATGCAGGGCAATGTGGTTCTGCTGGCGCTGGACGATGTGAAAGCGGGATCCATGCCGGAAGAACAGAAAAAAGCCATGGTTCAGGGGATCACCCAGAACAATGCGCAGATTGTCTTTGAAGCGCTGATGAGTAACCTGCGCAAAGCCGCAAAAATCAAAATCGGCGACGCGATGGATCAGCAGCAGTAATCATCGAGGCGTCTCGCAAATCATTGCACAATTGTTGTAACACCAAAAGGCCGCTTTCGCGGCCTTTTCCATTTCTGCAATTTGCTATTTGTTCGTTGGTTTCTCCCTCGCTATCGTGATTCCACTGTTAACACACAAGGAGAAAACAGTATGAAACATGGAATCAAAGCATTACTTATCACCCTTTCCTTCGCCTGCGCGGGCGTGACACAAAGCGCACTGGCAGCGTCATCGACAGCGGCAGCAAAAAGCCCGGCGGTGGAGACCAGCGCAAACGCGCCGGTCGCAGGGCAAAACAAAGCCGCAGTTCCGGCGAAAGCCAGCACTGAAGAGGGCACCAGGGTCAGCATCAATACCGCATCGGCAGAAGAACTGGCGCGAGCGATGAACGGTGTCGGCCTGAAGAAAGCGCAGGCGATAGTCAGCTATCGTGAGGAGTACGGCCCGTTTAAAACGGTGGAAGATCTCAAGCAGGTGCCGGGGATGGGGAATTCGCTGGTAGAGCGTAATCTGTCGATTTTAACACTTTAATAACTTGCGCAGTGGCTAAAATTTGCCAGACTATGAGAGGTCATACCAGTTATGACCTCTCTGTTCATGTCTTACGTATAACAAAAACATAAGGTTTTAGCGCTATGCAAACACAAATCAAAGTTCGTGGTTATCATCTTGATGTCTACCAGCACGTCAACAATGCGCGTTATCTGGAGTTTCTGGAAGAAGCGCGCTGGGAAGGGCTGGAAAACAGTGACAGTTTCCAGTGGATGACTGCGCATAATATCGCTTTCGTGGTGGTCAACATCAATATCAACTACCGCCGTCCTGCCGTGTTAAGTGACCTGCTGACTGTCACCAGCCAGGTGCAACAACTCAACGGGAAAAGCGGTATCCTAAGCCAGGTGATTACGCTGGAACCGGAAGGACAGGTGGTGGCTGATGCGCTCATTACGTTCGTCTGTATCGATCTGAAATCGCAAAAAGCGCTGCCGCTGGAAGGAGAGTTGCGTGAAAAACTGGAGCAGATGGTGAAGTAACGGAAAGGAGCCTGATGGCGTTTCGCTTATCAGGCCTACGGGCGATATTGACAACGGTGAATGTCGCCAGGCCGGATTAAGGTGCGTACACCGCCATCCGGCAAATCGATCACTTTAACCCTGTTTTCTGCTTCATTGCCGCCATGATGGCTGGTTTATCCGCCAGGTAATGATTCAGGCCATTCGCACGCAGATTACAGGCCGCACAGTGGCCGCAACCGTCGCCCTTAATGCCGTTGTAGCAGGTCAGCGTTTCTTTCCGCACCAGATCCAGCTTGCCCCAATAATCTGCCAGCGCCCAGGTTTCCGCTTTATCAATCCACATCAGCGGCGTTTCAAAGCGGATATCTTTCGCCATGCCCAGCTTGATGGCGTGATTCAGCGCTTCGACAAAATCATTACGGCAGTCAGGATAACCGGAGAAATCGGTCTCACAGACGCCGGTAATTACCGCTTCTGCTTTTACCTGATAAGCATAAATCGCTGCCAGGGTCAGAAACAGTATATTGCGTCCCGGGACAAAGGTATTCGGGATCCCATCGGCATCCGGTTGGTAATCCGGAACCGGGATGTTGTCACGGGTCAGGCTACTGACCGCCAGTTCACTGAGCAGCGTCACGTCCAGCACTTTGTGCGCGCGTGCACCCAATTTCAGGGCCAGATCGCGTGCAACATCAATCTCCGCGCGATGGCGCTGACCATAATCAAAGGTCACGCAATGCACTTCATCATACTGATGCAACGCCTGCACCAGACAGGTGGTGGAGTCCTGGCCTCCACTGAAAACTACGACGGCACGTTTCATGGCTAATCCTGATCAATCACTAAAGCGGCTATGGTAACGCCTGCATTGCTCGTCGACCAGCTTCTTCACGATGCTGGAGGCGGTAGCCAGGCTTCGGTGAATTCAAACCAGCCGCGCGGATTCAAGCGTACCCCGTTCACACCCGGCGGCGCGCTGATGCGGTAGTGATAGTTAAACAGTGGCGTCAGCGTGGCGTCATCCATCAGGCTGGCGAAAACGTGCCGCAAAGCGGCATGGCGATGATCCTCTTCCGGTCTGATTTGTAGCGCGTCCAGCGTGGCCTGAAGATGTGAGAACGCCGAGGCATCAAGCACGTGCGGCCAGAGTGAATCACAGCGCAGCCACTGTTCGAGTGTATACTCGGGCGCTTCGCCAATCAGGCGGTCTCCCATCATCAGATCCGCTTCGGCAAGCCGTTGGCAGCCATCCCAGGTTTTCGCGTTATGAAAAATCAACGTCAGTTCGCAACCCAGGGTTGCCAGCGTATGGCGCAGGCGTTCTGCCATGGTATGCAGTTCCACCGGCAGATGATAAACCAGCGTTATTTTTTTCGGCAGCTCAACGGCTTTCATCCCCTCCCACTGGGGAATGGCCCAGCCAGGTAACAGTTCGTTGCAAGGGGTAATCAGGTTTTCCCTTACATCCAGCGTTTGCAACAGCGAAGAACGATGAATGAGGCTGACCAGTCGACGAGCCTGTAGTCGCGTCAGGCGGGGGCTTTTTTTCAGTGTGAGATAGCAAAAACCGAGGCTGATACCAGTGCTCACCGGGCTTACCGTAGCGAGCTCTTCAGGTTTGCCAATGGTAATCTGTACCGGGTGGCGACAACTGGTTCCCAGATCCTGCTCAAAAAGCTGGGGAGTGATCCAGTATTCAATGGCTTTCAGCAGCGGATGTGCGAGATGGTAATGCTCATGGCTTTCCAGACGTACCAGTTCCGGCGTAAACAGCGTCAGACGGAAAGGCCCAGTCCCAATGACGGGGTGTTCCGGATGGGCCAGCAGGCTACCGTAGCTTGCCAGGCGATGCGCCAGCCAGAAGTCCGGGCGGAACAGGGTAAACGTCAGGCACTGAGGATGCGTCACCTCAATGTGCTTCACGCTGATAAACAGTCGGTTCAGCGCCGGGAGTTCGCGCAGCATCAGCAATCGCTGATGCAGTTGCGCGGTCTCTACCGTGTCGCCGTTGTGCCAGAACAGCGTCGAGCGAATATAGAAATCCCAGCGCAACCCGTCGGCGGAGATATCCCAGTGATGGGCTAAATCCCCACAGGGACGCTGCGTCTGGCTGTCAAAACGGGTCAGGCCGGAGAAAATCTGCCCCGCCAGATGTTGCTCGGCGCGACCAGGAAGAAAACCGGAATGTAGCGGTTCAAGCTGACGGTAATAGGGAATACGCAGCGTAGGCGTGTCGTTTTGCCATTGACCCCCCATAAAGGGCTGCAGCATGGCCCGCAGTTCACCGGGCGCCAGTTGTGCCAGCTCCAGTACGCTAAGCTGCTGGCCCTTATCCAGCGCCTGTTCCATCATTGCGGTGCGTAATGATTCCGGGGTCACCAGAAAACGTAGCAACCCGCGTTTACCGCGTCCGGACTGTGCCTCCCAGACCAGCCAGCCCGATTCCTGCGCCTGGCGCAACAACGTGCGGACATGCCGCTCGCTACAAAAGCAGCGTTCAGCCAGTTCTCCCACGGTCACGTTCTGCGGTTCGCCGTTAGAGGGCTGCCAGAGGCGCTGGTACTGATTAAGCCGATTGAGAAGTCGCATATAAACCCGGAACAATTCCTTTTATCTATTCACTATTACTTCCGTATATATCAGGTAATACTCAATCACAAGTTAATCCGTCACCGAGTGGAGAAAGAGATGGCGCGCCTGGCTGCATTTGATATGGATGGCACCCTGTTGATGCCGAATCATCTTTTGGGTGATGAAACGCTCTCCACTCTGGCGCGACTGCGCGAACGCGACATCACCCTGACGTTTGCTACCGGGCGCCATGTGTTGGAAATGCGCCATATTCTCGGCACCTTTTCGCTCGATGCTTTTCTGATTACCGGCAACGGGACGCGTATCCACTCGCTGGAAGGCGAGGTGTTGCATCGTCAGGATCTGGAGCCGGGTGTTGCGGAGATCGTCCTGCATCAGCGCTGGGACACGCAGGCGAGCATGCATGTCTTCAACGATAGCGGCTGGTTTACCGCACAAGAGATCCCTGAAATGCTGCACGCCCATGTCTATAGCGGGTTTCGCTATCAGATTGTGGATGTTGCGCGAATCCCGGCAGATCGGGTAACCAAAATCTGCTTCTGTAGCGATCACGACGATCTGACGCGGCTGAAAATTCAGCTTGAAGAGGTGTTAGGTGCGCGAGCGCATCTTTGCTTCTCAGCGGTCGATTGTCTGGAAGTGCTGCCGGTGGGCTGTAACAAAGGTTCTGCGCTGGAGGTACTGAGCGGGCATCTGGGTCTGACCCTGGCGGACTGCATGGCGTTTGGTGACGCCATGAACGATCGCGAAATGCTCGGCAGCGTCGGGCATGGCCTGATCATGGGCAATGCCATGCCGCAACTTATTGCTGAGCTTCCTCATTTACCGGTGATTGGTCATTGTCGCAATCAGGCGGTATCACACTTTTTGACACATTGGCTGGACTATCCAAATCTTCCTTATTCCCCCGAATGAGAGACCCTACCAGCACCGGGCGTTCAGCCCGGTTTTTTTTGATTTAATTCACATTCAGCAACCGGGCGAGTTCTGCTTTCGACGCAGTGAGATCGCCAATATGGGTACTTACCCATTCGGCATGGTAGTAGGTGTCCAGATAGCGCTCGCCGCTGTCGCACAGGAGCGTCACCAGCGAACCGGTTTCTCCGGCTTCACGCATGCGGGCGGCGAGTTGCAGCATGCCCCACATGTTGGTGCCTGTTGAGGCTCCCACTTTACGGCCCAACTGCGTTTCCAGCCAGTGCGCGGTCGCTACGCTGGCGGCATCAGGGACACGCAACATCTCATCGACTACGTCGGCAATAAACGACGGTTCGACGCGCGGGCGTCCAATTCCCTCAATTTTACTGCCGACAGGACTGCGCAGCGTGGCATCACGCGTTTGCCAGAAAGGCAGGAAAACCGAGTTTTCCGGGTCCACCACCGTCAATTGTGTATCGTAACCCTGACAGCGGAGGTAGCGACCAATGGTCGCGGAGGTCCCACCGGTTCCGGCGCTCATCACAATGTGTTTTGGTACGGGATGCGGCTCGCACTGCATCTGACGGAAGATGCTGTCGGCGATATTGTTATTACCGCGCCAGTCGGTGGCGCGTTCGGCATAGGTGAACTGATCCATATAATGGCCGTTCAACTCGTGCGCCAACTGTTCTGAGGCGGCATAAATCTCGCAGGCGCTGTCCACGAAATGACAGCGTCCGCCGTAAAATTCGATCTGTTCGATTTTTCGTTTGGCCGTGCAGGCGGGCATGACGGCGATAAATGGCAGTCCCAGCAGACGGGCGAAATAGGCTTCGGAGACCGCTGTTGATCCGGAAGAGGATTCAATAATGGTCGTACCTTCTTTAATCCAGCCGTTGCACAACCCATAGAGGAACAGCGAACGCGCAAGCCGGTGCTTCAGGCTGCCGGTCGGGTGGGTGCTTTCATCTTTCAGATAGAGCTGGATACCTTCAAAGGCGGGTAACGGCAGGCGGATGAGATGCGTGTCAGCCGAGCGCTGATAATCCGCGTTAATCTCATTGATGGCATTTTTAACCCAGGTGCTGTTCATCATTAATATCCATTTGTCATTTTGTGCCAAGAGTAGCGAAAAGCACGGAAAAAATTGTTGCCATTTAGCCTTTAAAATAGAATGTATGGAGAAAATTCTTCTCTGAGGGGCCGGTATGCTAGATAAAATTGACCGTAAGCTGCTTGCATTATTGCAGCAGGACTGCACCCTCTCTTTGCAGGCGCTGGCAGATGCCGTTAATCTGACCACCACACCCTGCTGGAAGCGCCTCAAGCGCCTGGAAGATGAGGGGATTCTCGTCGGTAGAGTCGCGCTGCTGGACCCGGAAAAACTGGGGCTGGGATTAACCGCCTTTGTGCTCATCAAAACCCAGCATCACAGCAGTGACTGGTATTGCCGCTTCGTGACGGTGGTCAGTGAGATGCCTGAAGTGCTGGGCTTCTGGCGCATGGCCGGGGAGTACGACTACCTGATGCGGGTTCAGGTGGCCGACATGAAGCGATATGACGACTTCTACAAGCGTCTGGTAAACAGCGTTCCCGGTCTGTCGGACGTGACGTCGAGCTTTGCCATGGAACAGATTAAATACACAACTGCGCTGCCAATCGAATAACTCTCCCGGCACGATTTGCCGGAAAATCAGGTCAGGACATATTACGTGCGATTATTTGCTCAATTAAGCTGGTATTTTCGCCGGGAGTGGCGTCGCTACCTCGGGGCGGTTGCCTTGCTTATCCTCATCGCTATTCTGCAACTCATTCCGCCAAAAGTGGTCGGTATTGTGGTGGATGGCGTGTCCACACAACACTTCACGGCGCAACAGATCATGATGTGGATTGGCACCATCGCCCTGATTGCCATCGTGGTCTATCTGCTGCGCTACGTCTGGCGCGTGCTGCTGTTTGGTGCTTCTTACCAACTGGCGGTGGAGCTACGCGAAGATTATTACCGCCAGCTCAGTCGCCAGCATCCCGAATTTTATTTGCGCCACCGCACGGGTGATTTAATGGCTCGCGCCACTAATGACGTTGATCGCGTGGTCTTTGCCGCCGGGGAAGGGGTTCTGACGCTGGTGGACTCGTTGGTGATGGGCTGTGCGGTGCTGATCGTGATGTCCACGCAGATCAGCTGGCAGCTCACGCTGTTTGCCCTGCTGCCGATGCCGGTGATGGCGCTGATGATCAAACGCTACGGCGATCGTCTGCATGACCGTTTCAGACTGGCGCAGGCGGCGTTCTCCAGTCTCAATGACCGTACCCAGGAGAGCCTGACCAGTATTCGCATGATCAAAGCCTTTGGGCTGGAAGATCGGCAGTCCGCGCTGTTTGCGGCTGACGCGGATGATACCGGGAAGAAAAACATGCGCGTGGCGCGTATCGATGCCCGTTTTGATCCGACGATTTATATCGCCATCGGCACGGCGAACCTGCTGGCTATCGGCGGCGGCAGTTGGATGGTTGTGCAAGGCTCGCTGACGCTGGGACAACTGACCAGCTTTATGATGTATCTCGGGCTGATGATTTGGCCGATGCTGGCGCTGGCATGGATGTTTAACATCGTGGAGCGCGGCAGCGCGGCTTACGGTCGTATTCGTGCGATGCTGGCCGAAGCGCCGGTGGTGAATGATGGGAGCGAACCGGTGCCGGAAGGGCGGGGTACGCTGGCGGTGGCGATCCGCGCGTTTAGCTACCCGCAAACCGCGCATCCGACGCTGGAAAACGTCAATTTTCAGCTTAAGCCTGGGCAGATGCTGGGCATCTGCGGGCCGACCGGCGCGGGTAAAAGTACCGTGTTGTCGCTGATTCAGCGCCATTTCGATATCACCCAGGGGGATATCCGCTTTCATGACATTCCTCTGCCGCGCCTGCAACTGGACAGTTGGCGCAGCCGGCTGGCGGTGGTCAGTCAGACGCCATTTCTGTTTTCGGATACTGTCGCTAATAATATTGCGCTGGGCTGCCCTGGCGCCACCCAGCAGGACATTGAACATGTGGCGCGTTTAGCCAGCGTACATGAGGATATCCTCCGCCTGCCGCAGGGTTACGACACCGAAGTCGGCGAGCGTGGCGTGATGCTCTCCGGCGGGCAGAAACAGCGTATCTCTATTGCGCGGGCGCTATTGCTGAATGCCGAAATCCTGATCCTGGACGACGCTCTGTCGGCGGTGGACGGGCGCACGGAGCATCAGATACTGCACAATCTGCGCCAGTGGGGAGAAGGACGAACGGTGATTATCAGCGCGCACCGTCTCTCGGCGCTGACCGAAGCGAGTGAAATCATCGTGATGCAGCACGGGCATATCGCTCAACGCGGCAACCACGAGGCGCTGGTGCAGCAGACGGGCTGGTATCGCGATATGTACCGCTATCAGCAACTGGAAGCGGCGCTCGATGATGCGCCGGAAAATGACGAGGAGGCGGCAAATGCGTAGTTTTGGGCAGTTATGGCCGACCCTCAAACGCCTGCTGGCCTATGGATCTCCGTGGCGAAAACCGCTAGGCATTGCGGTGATTATGCTATGGGTCGCGGCGGCCGCAGAAGTCAGCGGGCCGCTGCTGATCAGCTATTTTATCGACAATATGGTGGCTAAAAATAACCTGCCGCTGGGAATGGTGGCCGGGCTGATTGCCGCCTATCTCGGGCTGCAGATTCTCGCCGCCAGCCTGCATTATGCACAGTCGCTGTTGTTTAACCGCGCCGCAGTCGGCGTAGTGCAGCAATTGCGTACCGACGTGATGGATGCCGCGCTGCGCCAGCCGTTGAGTGAGTTTGACACGCAGCCCGTCGGGCAACTCATTTCGCGCGTCACCAACGATACCGAAGTGATCCGCGATCTGTATGTTACGGTGGTGGCGACGGTACTGCGCAGCGCGGCGCTGATTGGCGCGATGCTGGTGGCGATGTTCAGTCTCGACTGGCGCATGGCGCTGGTGGCAGTCCTGATCTTCCCGGCGGTGCTGGTGGTGATGATTATTTATCAGCGTTACAGCACGCCGATTGTCCGCCGCGTGCGGGCTTATCTCGCTGATATCAACGACGGCTTCAACGAAGTCATCAACGGTATGAGCGTGATTCAGCAGTTTCGCCAGCAGGCGCGTTTTGGTGAACGCATGGGTGAAGCCAGCCGCTCGCATTATCTGGCACGTATGCAGACGCTGCGTTTAGATGGCTTCTTATTGCGGCCTCTGCTGAGCCTGTTTTCCGCGCTGATTCTCTGTGGCCTGCTGATGCTGTTCAGTTTTACCTCGGCAGGGACAATAGAAGTGGGGGTGCTCTACGCCTTTATCAGTTATCTGGGACGCCTGAATGAACCGCTGATCGAACTGACCACCCAGCAGTCGATGTTGCAGCAGGCCGTGGTGGCCGGGGAGCGCGTGTTTGAACTGATGGACGGGCCGCGCCAGCGTTACGGGCAGGACCCGCGCCCGCTGGCGTCCGGACAGATTGACGTTGAGGATGTGTCGTTCGCCTATCGCGACGATAATCTGGTGCTGCAAAATGTCAGTCTTTCCGTACCGTCCCGCAGTTTTGTCGCGCTGGTGGGGCATACCGGCAGCGGTAAAAGTACCCTCGCCAGCCTGCTGATGGGTTACTACCCGCTAAGTCAGGGGGAGATTCGCCTTGACGGCCGCCCATTACATTCGCTGAGCCATAGCGTGTTACGTCAGGGTGTGGCGATGGTACAGCAGGATCCGGTGGTGATGGCGGATTCATTCCTGGCGAACGTGACGCTGGGGCGGGATATCACCGAAGAGCAGGTGTGGCAGGCGCTGGAGACGGTGCAACTGGCAGAGCTGGCGCGCGGGATGAGTGAGGGCATTCATACCCAACTTGGCGAACAGGGGAATACTCTCTCTGTCGGGCAGAAACAGCTGCTGGCGCTGGCGCGGGTGTTGGTGGCAACGCCGCAGATCCTGATCCTCGACGAAGCGACAGCCAGTATTGATTCGGGTACTGAGCAGGCCATTCAGCACGCGCTGGCCGCCGTACGCGAACACACCACGCTGGTGGTGATTGCGCACCGGCTGTCGACCATTGTGGAGGCGGACACCATTCTGGTGCTTCATCGTGGACAAGCGGTAGAGCGTGGTACGCATCAGCAACTGCTTGCGGCGCAAGGACGCTACTGGCAGATGTATCAGCTCCAGCTTGCCGGCGAAGAGCTGGCAGCCAGCGTTCGCGAGGAATCGCTTCCCGCCTGATGCACCGCCGCTGCCGGGCCGTTTCGGCGGTGGTGCAAAAATGTAACGCATCATGCACTGTCATGGTGCGTTTTTCTTTTCCCGCTCTGCTTTCCTTTCTGAATCGCCTGCCAGACAGGCTGTAGAACAGACACTGACTCCGCTTTTTCAATTCTGGCATACCCCTTGCAATACCTCAGTCGTGTAGTCGCACCATATGCCGAATTCTGACTGGAGGGGATCTATGAAGCTGGTTACCGTGGTAATCAAACCGTTCAAACTGGAAGACGTTCGCGAAGCGCTCTCTTCTATTGGTATTCAAGGGCTGACCGTCACCGAAGTGAAAGGGTTCGGACGTCAGAAGGGTCATGCCGAGTTATATCGGGGTGCAGAGTACAGCGTCAACTTCCTGCCTAAAGTGAAGATTGATGTGGCCATTGCCGACGACCAACTGGATGAAGTGATCGATGTCATCAGCAAGGCGGCCTATACCGGAAAAATTGGCGACGGCAAAATTTTCGTCGCGGAGCTGCAACGCGTCATTCGTATTCGCACCGGCGAAGCTGACGAAGCGGCGCTGTAAAGCCTGGCACACAGTAACGGGAAACGACAAAATGAAGATAGCAACGATGAAAACGGGCCTTGCTTCGCTGGCGCTGCTGCCAGGTCTCGCAATGGCTGCTCCGGCAGTGGCAGATAAAGCCGATAACGCCTTTATGATGATTTGTACCGCGCTGGTGCTGTTTATGACCATACCGGGTATCGCCCTGTTCTATGGCGGTTTGATCCGCGGGAAGAACGTCCTGTCGATGCTGACGCAGGTCACCGTCACCTTTGCGCTGGTGTGCATTATGTGGGTGGTGTTCGGCTATTCTCTGGCGTTCGGGGAAGGAAACAGCTTCTTCGGTAACTTCAACTGGGTGATGCTGAAAAACATTGAGTTGACCGCCGTAATGGGCAGTATCTACCAGTATATTCACGTTGCTTTCCAGGGATCATTTGCCTGCATCACGGTCGGGCTGATTGTTGGTGCGCTGGCGGAACGCATCCGTTTCTCTGCCGTCCTGATCTTCGTGGTGGTCTGGCTGACGCTCTCTTATATTCCGATTGCCCATATGGTGTGGGGCGGCGGCTTGCTGGGATCGCACGGTGCGCTGGACTTTGCGGGCGGTACTGTCGTGCATATCAACGCCGCGATTGCAGGTCTGGTGGGGGCTTACCTGATTGGCAAACGCGTGGGTTTCGGCAAAGAAGCCTTCAAACCGCACAACCTGCCGATGGTCTTTACCGGTACCGCGATCCTCTATATTGGCTGGTTCGGTTTTAACGCCGGATCGGCGGGGACGGCGAACGAAATTGCCGCGCTGGCCTTTGTGAATACCGTTGTTGCCACGGCCGCCGCGATCCTCGGCTGGATCTTCGGCGAGTGGGCGCTGCGCGGTAAACCGTCTCTGCTGGGGGCGTGCTCAGGAGCGATTGCCGGTCTGGTTGGTGTGACGCCTGCCTGTGGCTACATCGGCGTCGGCGGTGCGTTAATCATCGGCGTGGTGGCGGGCGTAGCCGGGCTGTGGGGCGTGACAATACTCAAACGTCTGCTGCGTGTTGATGACCCGTGCGATGTGTTCGGCGTTCACGGTGTCTGCGGGATTGTCGGCTGTATTCTGACCGGGGTCTTTGCCTCAAGCGCGCTGGGCGGCGTGGGCTTCGCTGAAGGGGTAACGATGGGTCATCAGCTGCTGGTACAGCTTGAGAGTATTGCTATCACCATCGTCTGGTCTGGCGTCGTGGCCTTCATCGGCTACAAACTGGCGGATCTTACCGTCGGTCTGCGCGTACCGGAAGAGCAAGAGCGCGAAGGGCTGGATGTGAACAGCCACGGCGAGAATGCCTACAACGCCTGATTTGTTAATGTGCCGGATGGCGATGCTAACGCATCTTATCCGGCCTGCAAACGGCAAACTGAACCAGCCGGATACGCGTGAGCGCTATCCGGCTTTTTTTCAGTTGTGATTGCGCATCACCCCTTCCTGCACGGTCGAGGCCACCAGCTTGCCATCCTGCGTGTAGAACTCGCCACGGACAAACCCGCGAGCGCTGGAGGCTGACGTGCTTTCCACGCTGTACAGCAACCATTCGTTCAAATCGAACGGACGGTGGAACCACATGGAATGGTCGATCGTGGCAATCTGAATCCCTTTTTCCAGGAAACCAATGCCGTGAGGTTGCAGGGCAACGGGCAGGAAATTGAGGTCGGAGGCGTAGCCCAACAGATACTGATGGACGCGGATGTCGTTGGGTAACGCACCGTTTGCGCGGATCCACACCTGGCGTGTGGGTTCTGCCACATGGCCTTTTAACGGGTTGTGAAATTCAACAGGACGTACTTCCAGCGGGCGATCGCAGAGAAATTTATCTTTTAAAATTGGCGGCAGCAGGTGCGCGACTGTGCGGGCAATGTCGGTTTCTGATGTTAATCCTTCCGGCGCGGGGGCGTACGGCATGGTTTTTTGATGTTCGAAGCCGGGCTCCGGCGCCTGGAATGAGGCGGTCATATAAAAGATGGGCTTCCCGTTCTGGATAGCGGCAACGCGGCGGGCGCTGAAGCTGTTACCGTCGCGCAGGACTTCCACGTCATAAATAATCGGTCGCTGGCTATCGCCGGGGCGTAAAAAATAGCTGTGAAACGAGTGGACCAGGCGTTCTTCTGGTACCGTTTCTTTCGCCGCATACAGCGCCTGACCGACCACTTGTCCACCAAATACCTGACGCAACCCTAAGTCTTCACTTTGGCCCCGAAAGAGTCCTTCCTCAATTTTTTCCAGATTCAACAATGTCAGCAAATTATTCAGTGCCTGACTCATACATGCTCTCCAGGTAACAACGACGCCGAAGCGAGATAGGAAAGTATAACGCAATTTTGGAAGTGGTCCGATGGGTGCAATAGTCTGAAAAACTGACCGATTCCAGGCAAAAATAAGTGATATGTGCCACACTTAGCTACGTTACGTTTTTGTTAACCACTCTTCCGGCGGGAGGAAAGCCCGCTGGTGCAGAGATGATAAGGAGAATTTAATGAAGCTCATGCACATGGTAAGTGGTTTAGCGGTTGCGGTTGCTCTGGCCGCCTGTGCGGATAAAAGCGCAGATATCCAGACGCCAGCGCCGAACCCAAATACTTCAGCAACGGCCACACAGCCTGCTATTGCACAACCTAATGTCTCGGGTACCGTATGGATCCGTCAGAAAGTGGCATTGCCGCCTGACGCCGTGCTGACCGTGACCCTGTCAGATGCATCGCTCGCCGACGCCCCGTCGAAAGTGTTGTCCCAGAAAGCGGTTCGTACCGAAGGGAAACAGGCGCCATTCAGCTTCGTCCTGCCGTTTAACCCGGCTGACGTGCAGCCGAATGCCCGTATTCTGCTGAGTGCGGCAATTACGGTGAATGACAAACTGGTGTTTATTACCGATACCGTTCAGCCGGTCATCAATCAGGGCGGCACGAAAGCCGATCTGACGCTGGTACCGGTTCAGCAGACGGAAGTTCCTGTGCAGGCAAGCGGTGGGGCAGCAACGACTGTGCCTTCAACCTCGCCCACGCAGGTCAACCCGTCTTCAGCGGTGCCTGCCCCGACGCAGTACTAAAGCCTGTCTGACCCTCTCCCCCCGGAGAGGGTCAATAATGCCAGCGATACCGCTGCAAATCGATCTGCCCGCCCCCGGACACCACAATACCTTCCGCCAGTAATGCCTGCCGTTGTCGCTGTAGATCCGGACCGGTTAGCGAAATTGCGCCGTGCCGATTCACCACCCGATGCCAGGGTAGGGTGCTGCCTTCAGGTAAGCGTTTGAGTACGCCGCCGACCTGTCTGGCCGCGCGCGGAGAACCCGCGAGCAACGCGACGTCGCCATAAGTCGTAACGCAGCCTTCGGGAATAGAGGCAACAATTTGCCAGACGCGCTGAGGGAAAGTGTCTTGTCTGTCCATGGTCTCTTCCTGCGGTAATCCTTCAGCATAATCTGGAATGGCGGGCGCGGGAAGTTCCATTGCGCAAGAAACCAGCATCTGACCGCCGATGGCTTGCAATTACAGGGGGCAGCAGTGATAATGCGCCTGCGCGTTGGTTAACAACGCTCTCAATGGGGGCTCTGTTGGTTCTCCCGCAACGCTACTCTGTTTACCAGGTCAGGTCCGGAAGGAAGCAGCCAAGGCAGATGACGCGTGTGCCGGGATGTAGCTGGCAGGGCCCCCACCCATTTGTGCCGCGCGGCATCACATCTTCGTTTTTCTTCTTGTTGTTGTCATGGTTTTGTCATTTTTTTGTCATCAAATACTGGCAGAGTGTTTTTGGGATGTTAAATCCTGGCGCTCAATTCTCTTTTCACGCCGTGGCGATTCAGTCGTCGCCGGAACCGTGCTTTTGCCTGTCCACAAGGATTCTTACGATGGCTACTGCAGTACTGAATGTCAAAATTGATGAGACGTTAAAAGAAAAACTGCGTCATTACGCTGAACTCAATAATGAGAATTTAAGCATCACGACAGAAAAACTGCTGCTGATTGCCTTCGACGTTGCGGCAGAGGTGGGGGTCTCGGCTGGCGATATCGATAGTCAACACACGGAAGAGTCGTTGGTTGAGCCACTGACTCCTAAAGAAATCAAAGCATTGCGCAGACTACTGAAGAAGAAAAAATGAAACAGCAAACGCTCTCCATCGCCAGTAACTATGGCGAAGCCTGTGAATTGCTCCGCTCGGGTTATGTTAAGCATGTTTGTCTGAGCTGGAATGTCGGCAGTGATGAATTTTTCCGCATTGCCTCAGACTGGTGTGATGCCGGTGCCAAAATAAAAAAAGAGGGCGATAACTTTGTGATTTCGCTCAAGGGTTTTCCGGTGCCCCGTCAGCATTAAATAATCTTACGCATCTTACCGCTACTGGACTGCAGACGCAGTGTTTCCCAGATCGGCTCCAGAGTGGTAATCGCCGTGCGAAGAGTCTCTTCCGGCAAGGCAAACGGCATACGTAAGAAACGATCAAACGCGCCCGCAAGCCCAAAGCGGGTGCCTGTCCCCAGTTGAATCCCGACGCTTTCCGCCCGCGTGGCGAAAAGCGTCGCCAGCGTATCCGGCAGCTCCACCCAGAAGGATAAACCGCCCTGTGGTTGTTGATAACGCCACTCGGGGAAGTGCGTGCGCATCAGCGTGTCGCAGAGCGCGCGGCGTGCGGCAAGCTGCTGCCTGCGCTGCGGCAAAAAGGAATCGGCATGATCCAGTAGCCACGTGGTGGCAAGTTGTTCGATGACTGGCGAGCCCAAATCGACCGTATCCCGCGTCTGCACCAGCGCCGTGATGGTGCGTGATGGCGCACGTACCCAGCCCAGTCGTAATCCTGCCCAGAAACTCTTGCTCGCCGAGCCCAGCATAATCACCGGAGCGTCGCGGTGATATGCTGCTATCGGCGGAGGCGGTGGGGCGTCGTACCAGAGGTCCATCATCGTTTCGTCGATTACCAGCGTCGTACGCGTACGGGCGGCGATATTCGCAACGACTTGTCGCGTCTCATCATCCATACACCGCCCGGTGGGATTGTGAAAATCCGGCATCAGATAGGCTATTCTCGGTGCCGTCTGGGCGATGGTGGCGGCAAGTCCATCCGTATCCCAACCCTTTTCGGGTAATGACACGCCCACAGGGCGACAGGAAGCGCCCTGAATGGCCGCAATCGCCAGCGGGTACGTCGGATGATCAACCACCACCCGATCGCCGGGTCCGGTCAATAAGCGCAGGATAAGCGCCAGACCGCTGACCGCACCGTTGACCACCATGATTTCATCCGCCGTTGTCGGAAGGCCTCGCGCACAGTACTGACGGGCAAGTGACTCACGTAAACAGAGTAATCCCTGTGGCTGATAGCCCGACGTCAGCAAATGCGGCGGCATCGCAACCAGCGCCTGTTGATAAGCCTGATGGATTTCAGGCCCCGCACTGAGGGCGGCGGTGGAGAGATCTAACGCCATCGTGGTACCGGCACGCGTCGGCACTTCACGGATATGACCTGGCAGAATTACGCGCGACCCACTGCCATGACGACTCTCCAGATATCCCTCTTCCCGCAATTGCGCCAGCGCGCTGGCTACGGTGGTCCGGCTGACATCAAGTACCGTAGCCAGTTCGCGTTCCCCGGGCAAACGGCTGTCGAGCGCCAGACGCCCGTCGAGGATCAGCAGACGTAACGCTTCAGCCAGTTGCCGCCAGAGCGGAGTTCTTGCCGAGCTGTCCTGCCAGTGCCCAAGCAGGCGCTGGAGAGATTGGCTTCCATAACGACGTGATGACATTGCAGTCCACTTTTTCAAAACTGGTCATTAATCATAGTGCCAATTACAGCGATGATGAAGGCTATCTGAACGAGGAGGGTGAAAATGGGGCGTCGTCTGGTTCAACTTTATTTGGGGCTGGCTCTGTATGGGGTATCAACCGCGATGTTCGTGCGCGCGGATTTAGGTGCCGATCCGTGGAACGTGTTCCATCTGGGGCTGGCGAATCTGTTCTCGATCAAGATTGGCGTGGTGATGATTATTGTCGGTGCGCTGGTACTTCTGTTGTGGATCCCTCTTCGTCAACGTCCCGGTCTGGGCACTCTCAGCAACGTGATTGTGATAGGACTTGCCGCTGATGCCGCGCTGGCAGTGATGCCGGCGTTTTCCTCACTCGCTGTGCGTAGCCTTATGCTGGTGGCGGCCGTGGTGGTGAACGCGCTGGCGACAAGCATGTATATTGGCGCGGGCTTTGGTGCCGGGCCGAGAGACGGTCTGATGACCGGTATTCACGCCCGCACGGGATGGTCGGTACGTACAATCCGAACGGCGATTGAAGTCTCTGTTTTACTGAGCGGTTGGCTGCTCGGTGGTACGCTTGGCGTCGGAACCGTGCTGTATGCGTTGGCGATTGGGCCGCTGATCCAGATCTGCCTGCCGTGGTTTCGCTATAAACCTCGGGCCCGGATTCAGACGGCATAGTAAGCAGAGGGCGACTACACTTATTCACGACTGACGCGGCTGGAATCGGCTTGCTGCGCAGTAAACTTCGGAGGTTATTCTCATGAAGTACGTGGATGGTTTTGTCCTTGCCGTACCTGCCGAAAACAAGGAGGCTTATAAGGCGATGGCGGCAAAAGCAGCACCGCTGTTCAAGGAATTTGGTGCGCTCCGCATTGTGGAATGCTGGGCCGACGATGTGCCAGATGGCAAACTCACCGATTTTCGCATGGCGGTGAAAGCCGAGGATCACGAAGAGGTGGTATTCAGTTGGATTGAATACCCGTCGAAAGAAGTGCGGGATGAGGCGAATCAGAAGATGATGTCCGATCCGCGCATGAAGGCGTTCGGTGAGTCGATGCCGTTTGATGGTAAACGCATGATTTACGGCGGATTCTCACCTATTCTCGACGATTAACGTGACTGGCTGTGCGGCGTGCCGCCAGCCATCTCCGCGTTATAAGCGTTTTTCCGCCCACAGAATAAAGGCCTCTTTGGGCAGCGCTTTGCTGTAAAGCCAACCCTGTCCGTAATGGACGCCGTGCTGGCGCAGCCAGTCTTCCTGATTGGCCGTTTCAATCCCTTCCGCCACCATTTTTAGCTTCAGCGTTTTAGCCATCTCAATGATATGCGGCGTCACGTTCTTGTACTCCAGCGCATCGACAAACGATTTGTCGATTTTCAGGATGTCCACGTCCAGATTCTGCAAATAACTGAGGCTGGAATAGCCGGTGCCGAAATCATCAATATAGATGGCATGTCCCGCCTTACGGTAGCGGGCGAGGATGGGGGAACTGGTTTTCGGATTGGCAAATCCCCGTTCCGTCAGTTCCAGAGCAATCTGTGAGGGGGCAAGCTGATACCGGTTAAGCAGTTTACTCAGCAGTGTCGGGAGTTTTTCAGAGGCGAGGTCCGCCGCTTCAATGTTAATGGAAATATGCTGTTCGGGATGCTGCTTCAGCCATTTCCCCATATCCTCAAACACCGTTTCGATAATTAACCGGGTGAGTTGCCCGGTCAGTCCGGTCTGTTCGGCCAGGGGGATAAAAATATCGGGTGACAGGTAGCTACCATCGGTTTGTGGCCAGCGCGCCAGCGCTTCCCCACCGACGATTTTCCCGCTAGATAACGAAATGATGGGCTGGTAGTGAACCTTAATGTCCCGGTTATTGATGGCGTCCTGCAAACGGTGATGGGGGGACTGGAGGCGGCGCAGAATACGCAGAATAAAGGCGGCAGCCAGCAAACCGATCAGAATACCGATGGGAACCCAGATCAGCGCCTGCCGATACCAGATTTTCTGCAGCGGAAGGGTGGAAGCCCAACTGACGATGGTAATGCCCATTTCCGGGAAGGGGCGCATTTCATAAATAATGCCATGACTTTCCAGGTGGCGAGGCGTGGTTTCCTGGGTAAATTGCAGGATATTCGGTGCAAGCGCACTGCTGCTGGCAATGACGGTATTGCGTTTTACGCCAATAATTGCAACATCGATCTGCCATGCGCCAAAGGGGACAACATCAATAAAGGAGGCCGGATCGATCATGACGATGTAATGCTCGGTTCCCAGCGCAGCCATATAGCGTTCGATTCCCAGATCATTCTGCGCGGTAAACCATGCGCGGTAACCATCATCGGTGATTTTCATGGGCGGAGGAAAAGCGGCGGTATGGCTCTCCTGTTCCAGTGAGGAACAGCGCGGCATGTTATTTTCCAGATATAACACTTCCTGAACATAGCGATAGCTGTAGGAGATACGTCGCATCGCCAGTAAGTGTTCACGTGAACAGGGTGCGCTGCTCACGGTTTCGATCTGCTTTAACGCGTCTTTGGCCTGAATAACCACGCGCTCGGTGCGTTCAAAGACGCGCGATGAGTAGGTGTCCAGTTCCTCAATGAATTTCTTTTCGACCTGGCGATGAGCAAGCCAAATACTCAAACCGACCGGCACCAACACGGCGAGGATAAGCACTCCTGTCACCAGACTGACCAGATGTCGTGTTCTCACGCAAATATCCTTAATAACGCATTGTAGAGAAAGTATATCCGATCGTGAAAAAAGCCCTGTAAATGATGTCGTTAATCTGCACGTTTTTTTGATGAGCGTGAGGGTTTTTGCTGTTTTCACCGCGAAAGAACGTGCGTTATGCAGAAAGGTTTGAACTGTCGTGCGTTCAACGATAAAGTAATGTTATATTATTACACAATATCGAAAGTGATGAGGATACTATGCAGGTCTTGAATTCATTACGTAGCGCAAAGCAGCGCCATCCGGACTGTCAGATAGTCAAGCGGAAAGGGCGTCTGTATGTGATTTGTAAGAGCAACCCGCGCTTTAAAGCGGTACAGGGAAGAAAAAAACGGCGTTAAAGAGAGGAGAGGGCCGGATAGGGAAAATGCCTGTCCGGCATCACTAACCGGTTATGACGTGGCTTCTGCGCGAGCAAGGGTGAAGATGTCGTAAAACGACAGTTCGCCCTTACGCATCAACATCTTTTGCAATTGTGCTTTGTGTTCATCGGCAACGCGCGGGGAGTGAAGGATGGTGCTAATCAGCGCAGAAGGCACAAACCGGGTGTTGTACCATTCGCCGTTGTAACACACCCTGAAATCCAGCACGTCGATATCCTCATAGCGATAGCGTGGGGCGACATCAAAAAAGAAAAAACCGTTGAGGATGACAAACAGCACCACCAGCAGCCAGACTGAGTCAACCAGCGTCTCTGATTGCAGCATAACCGCCAGCGTGGCAAACCAGGCGACATACATCCCAATAAACAAACCGGGATGTTTGCGGATAAAGCTGATGCTAAAGCGGGGCTTGTTATCGCGCTTCTCACGCACGTTCAGATCGTCGATGGTTTCGGTGAGCAGGCGTTGTATTTCTGTCATTTTTTGCCTTCGTGATTTTCGCTACTTACAGGGGAACGCCCTATTTTAAGTGGGCAATTAACGTGAAAAAAGTAACAGATTAACCACTATTTAGCATAACAGTTACAATTTTGGTTACAGTGTTTTAATAATCCGTGCCGGGTTACCGCCTACTACCACGTTGTCAGGTACGTTTTTGGTCACTACCGCACCGGAGGCGACAACCACGTTGTCACCAATGCTGACGCCGGGATTGATGACCGCACGTCCACCAATCCAGACATTATTGCCAATCGTGACGGGTTTGCCGAATTCCAGCCCGCTAGTGCGCTCTGCCGCATCCAGCGGATGTGTGGCGGTGTAGATATGAACGCCGGGAGCCAGCATGCAGTTATCACCAATATGAATCGGACAGACGTCGAGCATGACGCAGTCAAAGTTTGCGTAAAATTCTTTTCCCAGAAAGATATTGTAACCGTAGTCACAGCGGAATGACGGCTCGATATAAGGGTGGTCGCACTGGCCTAACAGGGCGTGGAGAATAGCCAGCCGTTCTGCTTTTTCTTCCGGGGCGGTGTGATTGTAGCGGTGAACGAATCGACGCGCCTGCAGTCGGTCCTGGCGCAGGGTTTCATCTGCCGGGTGATACCGTTCACCCGCTATCATTTTCCGTTTCTCTTCACTCATTCTGCGCTCTCTGACTGTTCACCTGTGAGGCAATACAGTAGAGGGACAGCGATAATCAGGGAACGATCCCTGAACTATACCGTGATAGAGGTCACAATAGTCATGCTATTGTTATTGCAAGTATGAAGAATGTTCCCCAGGAAAACATCCGTATTTCCTGATGGACAGTAATCAAATTAACGAATGAATTTCCAGACGGAGGAAGGGATTTTGTCGTAAAGTTTATTCATCGTCAATTCTGCGAGACGGTGATCGGCGGCTGAGTAAAATACAGCCAATTCATTGTCAGATAATTCATATTTATTTTTCTCGATCACACGCTCAAGTGTGTCAATTGTCTGACAGCGTCGCAAACGCATCAAATAATCAGTTTTAGTTAATGGTTTATCGGACATAAATCTTACCTATGATTGTAATAATTTTTAACAAGACAAACTAACAGGATTAGCCCTGGTGGCATTCACAAAGCAGCGGAACAAGCGATTACCCGATTTCCGCCATTTCTGCAGATCCTGCGCATTAATGCCATAACTGCTGAACAACATAAATGTGTCGTCCAGATATTCGTCAATCTGTTCAATCAGCTTATTGTCCTCATTATACTTAATTTTATAATTAAGTGCGAAGGTTGCAATATGCTCTATCAGTTCGTTGAGTTGAAGGTTGATCGCCGAGGTTGGGTCGTTAACCCAGCCATGATTGCTTTCTTCAAGGTTTGCAAGACAGTCGTGATAAAGCGTTTCACAAAGAAATTTAAGTTGCGCTATATCATGTCTTTTGGGTGAGTATTCATCCATAACGCATCCCCTTCTTAGTGGCTTAAACTAACCGAACACCTTTCGGGATGGGTACAACTAACTGACCTGGAACTGCCTTCTACGCCTGATGATTTAACTATAATCTACTCTAAAAAAGATTTCATCGTTATATTACGAAAAATTACAATTAATGTAATACGAGAGAAAGCACAGATTCATACCTTTTAGCCATTATAGCATGTCGCCAACCCATTGCGGAATGAGATAATTACGTGATTATTTTGCAATTCATCAGATTATCTACTCTTTCTCATCCTCATCGCTCGCACTGGCGCCAGGTCAAAGACAGATTTATCCCCAGGAATTGTCTTAATAATGAATTATTAAGCAGGGAATAAGCCATAAGCCAAATTGTCAGAAATAGCCTTTATCCTCTTGTGGATTATAACCTTTATTATCCCCAACCAAAAGTCAACAAGGTATCAATAAGCGCTTTTGCGGATTTCATTCGAAAAAAAGGTCGCTTGCGCGACCTTTTATCAGATGAGTATCAGTGATGCTCTACGGTATGACTGTGCTCAATATCTTCACTTTTCCGGCTGAAGCGGCGGCGTACCACTACAAAGAAGACCGGAACGAAGAAGATAGCCAGAACCGTCGCGGTGACCATCCCGCCCATTACGCCAGTACCTACGGCGTTCTGCGCACCGGAACCGGCACCGGAGCTGATAACCAGCGGCATAACGCCCAGAATGAACGCCAGAGACGTCATCAGAATTGGGCGTAGACGCATACGTACCGCTTCCAGCGTTGCCTCAACCAGACCTTTGCCTTCTTTATCCATCAGGTCTTTGGCGAATTCGACGATTAATATCGCGTTCTTCGCCGATAGCCCAATGGTGGTGAGCAGGCCAACCTGGAAGTAAACGTCGTTGGTTAATCCACGGAAGGTGGCAGCCAACAGCGCACCGATAACCCCCAGCGGAACCACCAGCATAACGGAGAACGGAATTGACCAGCTCTCATACAACGCAGCCAGACACAGGAAGACGACGATCAGTGAGATGGCATACAGGGCAGGGGCCTGGTTACCGGATAGACGTTCCTGATAGGACATCCCCGTCCAGTCGTAGCCGATACCGGATGGTAGCTTACTTGCCAGCTCTTCCATCATTGCCATTGCTTCACCAGTACTCTTACCGGGGGCCGCCTGACCCAAGATTTCCATCGAAGGCAGACCGTTATAGCGTTCGAGACGCGGTGAACCGTATTCCCAACGTGATGATGAGAAGGCAGAGAACGGTACCATCTGTCCATCTGCGCCGCGCACATACCAGTCGCCAATATCGTTCGGCAACATGCGGTATTTCGCTTCGGACATCACGTAAACTTTCTTCACACGACCACGGTCAATAAAGTCATTTACGTAGCTTCCGCCCCATGCGGCACCCAGCGTGGTATTAATATCGCTAATGGAAACACCCAACGCCTGCGCTTTTTCCTGGTCGATATCAATTTTGAACTGCGGGGTATCTTCCAGACCATTAGGACGAACACCGACTAACAGATCGGGGTGCTTCGCAATCTCGCCGAACAGCTGGTTACGCGCCTGCGTGAGTTTGTCATGGCCAAGGTTTGCCTGGTCAATTAACTGGAAGTCAAAACCGGTAGCGGTACCCAGTTCCACGATTGCTGGCAGGTTAAAGGCAAAGACCATTGCATCTTTAATGGAAGCAAAGTGCGCACTTGCACGTGCTGCAATGGCAGGCACTTTATTTTCTTCACCGGGACGATCCTCCCAATTTTTGAGAGAAACGAACGCCAGGCCGGTGTTTTGGCCACGACCCGAGAAACCAAAGCCGTTTACAGTAAACACAGAGTTAACGTTGGCTTTCTCATCCTTCAGGTAATAGTCCGTGACTTCATCAAGGACTTTTTGCGTACGTTCCTGCGTAGCACCAGCCGGAAGCTGTGCCATGGTCAGGAATACACCCTGGTCTTCATCTGGCAGGAAGGAACTTGGCAGACGAACGAACAGAAACGCCATGCCGACCACGATGATCAGATACAGCAGCAGGTAACGACCCGTACTGCGCAGGATGTTGCCTACGCTGTCGGTGTAGTGGTGCGTGCTCTTATCGAACATGCGGTTGAACCAGCCGAAGAAGCCTTTTTTGCCTTCTCCATGATCGCCTTTAGCCACAGGTTTAAGCATAGTGGCGCAAAGCGCAGGGGTCAGGATCATCGCCACCAGTACAGAAAGCACCATTGCCGAAACGATGGTAATAGAGAATTGACGATAAATCGCCCCGGTTGAACCCCCAAAGAAAGCCATTGGGATGAATACCGCCGACAATACCATCGCGATACCGACCAGGGCGCCCTGAATCTGACCCATCGATTTTCGCGTTGCTTCTTTAGGCGGTAATCCCTCTTCAACCATGACGCGTTCGACGTTCTCAACCACCACGATGGCATCGTCAACCAGCAGGCCTATCGCGAGAACCATACCAAACATGGTTAACGTATTTATTGAGAAACCAAATGCTGCCAGTATTGCAAATGTCCCTAACAGAACGACCGGCACGGCGATGGTAGGAATCAGCGTCGCGCGGAAGTTTTGCAGGAACAGGTACATAACGATAAATACCAGTACGATAGCTTCGACCAGTGTCTTCACCACTTCGTTAATCGAGATTTTAACGAAAGGTGTCGTATCGTACGGGTAAACGACTTTCAGACCGTGCGGGAAGAAAGGTTCCAGTTTCGCAATTGTCGCGCGTACTGCGTTTGCCGTATCCAGCGCGTTCGCGCCTGTTGCCAGTTTGATCCCAAGACCCGATGCCGGCTGCCCATTGAATTTCGCGATGACATCATAGTTCTCGCCACCGAGTTCAATACGAGCCACATCACTCAGGCGAACCCGAGAACCATCCTGATTCACTTTCAGCAAAATTTTGCCGAACTCTTCGGTCGAGGTCAGACGGGTTTGGGCAATAATGGATGCGTTAAGCTGCTGACCTTTTACCGGCGGCGTACCACCGAGCTGACCGGCTGCGACCTGGGCGTTTTGCGCTTTGATTGCCGCAATAACGTCGACCGGCGTTAACTGGTATTTATTAAGCTCGGTCGGATCCATCCAAATGCGCATCGCATATTGCGCACCAAACAACTGGACATCACCCACGCCGCTGGTACGGCTGACAGGATCTTTAACCGTTGCACCGACATAGTCCGCGATATCTTCTTGCGTCATAGAGCCGTCAGTACTGATCATCCCCATAACCATCAGGAAGCTACTGGAGGATTTCTCAACGCTCACGCCCTGTTGCTGTACTTCTTGCGGCAGTAACGGCATCGCCAGTTGCAACTTGTTCTGCACCTGAACCTGAGCGATATCCGCATCCGTACCGGAGTCAAAGGTAATCGTAATCTGAACGGTACCTGAAGAGTCACTGGTTGAGGACATATAGAGCAGGTTATCGATACCATTCATATTTTGTTCGATAACCTGCGTCACGGTATCCTGAACCGTTTTCGCATCAGCACCAGGATAGCTCGCAGAGATCGTGATTGCAGGTGGAGCAATCGTTGGATATTGCGCCACCGGCAATTTGAGGATCGCAAGACCCCCTGCCAGCATGATGATGATGGCGATAACCCATGCAAAGATAGGGCGATCGATAAAAAACTTAGCCATGTCTTAACGGCTCCTGTTTAAGTTAAGACTTTGTTTGCTCTGACTTGCCACCGTTCGCGGCTTGTTGTTGATTGTCAGATGTTACTTCCTGCGCTTTTACCTGCACGCCAGGGCGAACTTTTTGCAAACCAGAGATAATGACGCGATCACCCGATTTAAGTCCGTCAGTGACCACCCATTTATCGCCAATCGCCTGACTGGCAACGATTTGACGGGTTTCCACCTTGTCATCAGCCCCCACAACCAGTGCTGTTGCATCGCCACGCGGCGTACGGGTCACGCCTTGTTGCGGTACCAGTAACGCAGTAGGGTTGGTTCCTTCTTCCAGACGTGCACGTACAAACATTCCTGGCAGTAAGGTGTGATCCGGATTAGGGAAGACGGCGCGGATGGTGATAGAACCGGTGGTCTGATCGACAGTCACGTCTGAAAACTCAAGCGTACCGGTCTGCGGGAATTTAATGCCGTCGCTGGTCACCAGTTCGACTTTCGCCTTGCCGTTTTCCTGTTTCAGCGTTCCGTTAGCCAGTTCTTGTTTCAGGCGCAGGAAGTCGTTGCTCGACTGCGTCACGTCAACATAGATAGGATCGAGCTGCTGCACGGTTGCCAGCGCTGTCGCCTGGCCGTTTTGCACCAGTGCGCCTTCCGTCACGGCCGATTTACCAATACGGCCGCTAATAGGAGAGGTCACTTTGGTGTACGCCAGGTTAATGCGCGCTGTTTCAACGGCGGCTTTCGCGGCAACCACGGCAGCATTCGCCTGTTGCGCATCGGCCAGCGCCTGATCGTAATCTTGTTGACTGATGTACTGCGTTCCCAGCAGCTTTTTATAACGGTTAACCGTTACCTGAGCGATGCTGGCTGCGGCCTGGGCTTTCGCCAGATCGCCTTTCGCGCTTTCATAAGTAGCTTGATACGTCGCAGGATCAATCTGATAGAGAGACACTCCTGCTTCGATATCACTACCCTCCTCGAAATTACGCTTCAGGATAATACCGCTCACCTGAGGACGAACTTCCGCAATTCGGAAAGCACTGGTACGACCCGGGAGTTCAGTTGTGATCTGTAGAGGTTCGGTTTTGAGCGTCACAACCCCAACTTCTGGCATCTGCTGGCCCCCTTGTTGGGCCTGTTTGTCGTCACATCCTGTAAGCGCTAAGCTGCCTGAGAGCATCAGAACGACCGCCAGAGGCGTAAACCCTCTGTTTTTGTTCATATGTAAACCTCGAGTGTCCGATTTCAAATTGATCAATGGTCAAAAGTCCACAAACCCATTGCTGCGTTTATATTATCGTCGTGCTATGGTACATACATCCATAAATGTATGTAAATCTAACACCTGTAAATTCACCGACATATGGCACGAAAAACCAAACAACAAGCGCAGGAAACACGACAACACATCCTGGATGTAGCGCTACGATTGTTCTCGCAACAAGGGGTATCTTCCACCTCGCTGGCGGAGATTGCAAAAGCCGCTGGCGTGACTCGCGGTGCAATCTATTGGCATTTCAAAAACAAGTCGGATTTATTTAGTGAAATCTGGGAACTATCAGAATCCAGTATTGGTGAGCTTGAGACTGAGTATCAGGCAAAATTCCCCGACGATCCACTATCAGTATTAAGAGAAATTCTCGTTCATCTCCTTGAATCTACCGTGACAGAAGAACGGCGACGTTTATTGATGGAGATTATATTCCACAAATGTGAATTTGTGGGAGAAATGACTATAGTTCAGCAGGCGCAAAGAAACATCTGTCTTGAGAGCTATGATCGGATCGAGCAAACTTTAACCCACTGTATTCATGCAAAAATGTTGCCTGAAAATTTGATTACGCGGCGGGCGGCGGTGATGATGCGCGCTACGGTTTCGGGTCTGATGGAAAACTGGCTCTTTGCCCCACAATCGTTTGATCTCAAAAAAGAAGCCCGGGATTACGTCGCCGTTCTGCTGGAAATGTTAACATTTTGTCCCACGCTGCGGTCGACGGTACCTGACGCCGTGTCCTGACGCGACTCCAGGAATTATCCTGGTCGGTTTCGCTGCCGCTATTCTGTCCGACACAGCCGTGATATTCTTGCGCGTTGACTATTTTCGGTCGTCTTTTCGGTTCAGAAACCTTCATTCACATGACTATGTTGCAGCTCTATAAACGTTCACAGCACTTTGTTTTTATCTCGGTGGCTGTTTTCATCCTTATGCTGTCTTGCCAGTCATTGGCAATTGCCCGTGCGCCATCGAACAGCGACCTGCCTTCGAAGGCTGACCTGCAAAGCCAACTGGATACGCTCAATAAGCAAAAAGATCTCTCGGCGCAGGATAAGCTGGTTCAGCAGGATCTCACAGAGACGATTGCCACGCTTGAAAAAATCGACCGGGTGAAGGACGAGACGGCACAGCTCCGTCAGCGCGTGGCGCAGGCGCCGGAAAAAATGCGTCAGGCGACAGAGGCGCTGAATGCCCTCAGCGATGTGGATAATGATGATGAAACCCGTAAGGTTCTCAGTACGCTATCACTGCGTCAGTTAGAGATGCGTGTTGCGCAGGTGCTGGATGATTTACAGAACGCGCAAAACGATCTCGCCACCTATAACAGCCAGTTGGTCTCTCTGCAAACGCAGCCAGAGCGTGTACAAAACGCGATGTATACGGCTTCTCAGCAGCTCCAGCAGATCCGCAACCGACTGGACGGCACCAACGTGGGCGAAGCGGCGCTGCGACCCACTCAGCAGGTGCTTTTACAGGCGCAGCAAGCGTTGCTGAATACCCAGATCGATCAACAGCGAAAAAGTCTGGAAGGTAATACGGTATTGCAGGATACCCTGCAAAAGCAGCGAGACTACGTCACTGCCAATAGCAACCGGCTTGAGCATCAGCTACAGCTATTGCAGGAAGCGGTCAACAGTAAGCGCCTGACCTTAACGGAAAAAACGGCGCAGGAGGCGATGTCGCCAGATGAAGCTGCTCGCATTCAGGATAACCCGCTGGTGAAACAGGAACTGGAAATTAACCACCAGCTCAGCCAGCGCCTGATCACGGCGACGGAAAATGGCAACTCGCTGATGCAGCAAAACATCAAAGTTAAGAACTGGCTGGACCGGGCGCTGCAATCCGAACGTAATATCAAAGAACAAATCGCGGTGCTGAAAGGCAGTCTGTTGCTGTCGCGTATCCTCTATCAGCAGCAGCAAACGCTGCCGTCGGCAGATGAACTCTCTGACATGACCAATCGCATTGCGGACCTGCGTCTTGAACAGTTTGAAGTCAATCAGCAGCGAGACGCGCTGTTCCAGAACGATGCGTTCGTGGCCAAACTGGAAGAAGGTCACAGCAACGAGGTGAATGACGAAGTCCACGATGCGCTGTTGCAGGTTGTTGATATGCGCCGTGAACTGCTGGACCAGCTTAATAAGCAGTTGGGCAATCAGCTCATGATGGCCATTAACCTGCAAATCAATCAGCAGCAGTTAATGAGCGTCTCGAAAAGCCTGAAAGAGATCCTGACCCAGCAAATCTTCTGGGTGAACAGCAACCGGCCAATGGACTGGGACTGGATCAAAGCCTTCCCGCAGTCGCTGAAAGATCAGTTCAAGTCGATGAAAATCACGGTGAACTGGGAAAAAGCGTGGCCGGCGGTGTTTATCGCCTTCCTGGCCGGGCTGCCGCTCCTGCTGATTGCCGGACTGATTCGCTGGCGTCTGAAGTGGCTGAAAGCCTGGCAGCAGAAACTCGCCGCCGCGGTCGGCTCGCTGCGCAATGACAGTCAGCTAAACACACCGAAAGCGATTCTGATCGATCTGGTCCGTGCGTTGCCGATATGCCTGCTGATTCTGGCTGTCGGCCTGATTTTGCTGACCATGCAGTTAAACATCAGCGACCTGCTGTGGGCATTCAGTAAAAAACTGGCGATCTTCTGGCTGGTCTTCGGGTTATGCTGGAAAGTGCTCGAAAAAGACGGCGTGGCGATTCGCCATTTCGGTATGCCCGCGCAATTGACCAGCCACTGGCGTCGCCAGATTGTACGCATTAGCCTGGCGCTGCTGCCGCTGCACTTCTGGTCCGTCGTGGCTGAGCTTTCTCCACTGCATCTGATGGACGATGTGCTGGGGCAGGCGATGATTTTCCTCAACCTGCTGCTGATCGCGTTTCTGGTGTGGCCGATGTGCCGCGAAAGCTGGCGTGATAAAGAGTCGCATGGCTTGCGCCTGGTGACGATCACCGTCCTGTCAATCATCCCGATTGCGCTGATGGTGTTGACGGCAACCGGCTATTTCTACACTACGCTGCGCCTGTCGGGCCGCTGGATTGAGACCGTTTATCTGGTCATCATCTGGAACCTGCTGTACCAGACGGTGCTGCGCGGTTTAAGCGTCGCGGCGCGGCGTATCGCCTGGCGTCGTGCGCTGGCGCGTCGTCAGAATCTGGTGAAAGAGGGGGCCGAAGGAGCGGAACCGCAGGAAGAACCGACCATAGCACTCGAGCAGGTGAACCAGCAAACGTTGCGCATTACGATGTTGCTGATGGTTTCACTGTTCGCGGTGGTGTTCTGGGCGATTTGGTCCGATTTGATCACCGTGTTCAGCTATCTCGATAGCATTACGCTCTGGCACTACAACGGCACCGAAGCTGGCGCGGCGGTAGTGAAAAGCGTGACGATGGGCAGCTTGCTATTTGCCATTCTTGCTTCAATGGTGGCCTGGGCGTTGATCCGCAACCTGCCGGGTCTGCTGGAAGTGCTGGTGCTGTCGCGCCTGAAAATGCGCCAGGGCGCGTCGTACGCCATCACCACGATCCTTAACTACATTATCATTGCTGTCGGGGCGATGACGGTCTTCGGTTCGCTCGGCGTGTCGTGGGATAAACTACAGTGGCTGGCAGCGGCCTTATCGGTCGGTCTCGGTTTCGGCTTGCAGGAGATTTTCGGTAACTTCGTCTCGGGGTTGATCATTTTGTTCGAACGCCCGGTGCGGATCGGCGATACGGTGACGATCGGCACGTTCTCTGGTACCGTCAGCAAGATCCGTATCCGCGCTACCACCATTACCGATTTCGATCGCAAAGAGGTGATCATCCCGAACAAGGCGTTCGTCACCGAACGCCTGATCAACTGGTCGCTGTCTGATACCACCACGCGTCTGGTGATCCGCCTCGGCGTGGCTTACGGTTCGGATCTGGATAAAGTGAAGAAAGTCCTGCTTCAGGCGGCGATGGAGCATCCGAAAGTGATGCACGATCCTGAGCCGGCGGTGTTCTTTACCACCTTCGGCGCCAGTACCCTGGATCACGAACTGCGTCTGTACGTGCGTGAACTGCGCGATCGCAGCCACACGGTTGATGAGCTGAACCGGTCGATCGATCGTCTGTGTCGTGAAAACAACATTGATATCGCCTTTAACCAGCTTGAAGTGCATCTGCGCAACGAAAAGGGCGATGAGGTCACAGAGGTTAAACGCGAGATCAAAGGCGATGATCCGGCGCCTGCGGTTTAATTAAACTCCCGAATGCCTGATGGCGTTTGCGCGCCATCAGGCACAACTCAATCCGGTTTGTCAGCCATTTGAGCCACTTTTTTTTCATAATCCCGTTTAACCATTTCCAGCGCTTTCAAAACGGTATGCGGGGCGACATTGTTTTCTTCCAGCAGGACGATCAAATCGACGGCCAGTTTGACCTCATCCGCGGCGTTTTCAAGTGACATAGCGTCTCCAGGTATTAGCGGGTTAAACGCGCCAGGACACGTTCAATATTGTCGAGCGCCTTGCGACAGCGCGCCAGACGACCTTCATAGATTTCCACTTCGCGTTGCAGCGTTTGTTGTTCATCAAGACGGGTGGTCTGAGCCAGTCGCGCCTTGCGTTGCGCGGTCATCTCCTGCAAACGCCGTTCAAATTCCTGATGCTGAATACGTTTACGCTGCCAGTGCGCCACGCCCGGCGAGGTACTGTCCCACTCTCGCAGGGACCAACTGGCTGTTTCGCGGGAGATCGCTTCCAGTTGCGACGCCAGATGTTCAGCCAGCCAGGCAACCTGCGGCAGTTGCTGCTGTGCTACCGCCTGGCGTAGCGCCTGGAGATGGCCTTCTGCTTCATCCAGACAGGCCTGAAGCAGAGTGCTGCGAGTCTGAAAAAGATGGCGATCGAAACGGGCGCCGATCGTGGCATGCTGCGCCACCGGTGCGCAGCGTTGGCGCAGCAGGGCGAGTCGATCTTCCAGCGTTTGCAGCAGCATGGCGGTTTTCAATGTAACACTCCGATGAAAATGATAACTGTTATGCTAAAGTAGCGTTCTGGTTTGCGATATGCCTTTATTATGCAACGAATCCTTTTAATCATCACGGGTTGGCTGGCGGTCGTATTAGGGACGCTGGGCGTCGTGTTGCCTGTACTGCCGACGACACCGTTTATCCTGTTGGCAGCCTGGTGTTTTGCCCGCTCATCGCCACGTTTCCATGACTGGTTACTCTACCGTTCGTGGTTTGGTAGCTATTTGCGATTCTGGCAGAAATATAAGGCAATGCCGCCGGGCGTTAAGCCCCGCGCGATCATTATGATCCTCCTCACCTTCGCCGTATCGCTGTGGTTGACGCCGATGTGGTGGGTGCGGATCCTGCTACTGGTGATCCTGGTCTGCCTGCTGATATTTATGTGGCGAATACCAGTGATTGACGAAAAGCAACAAAAGCACTGAAGTGCAATAATCGCGGTTGCAATTGCAAGCGGTAGCCAGTAAATTCGACCGTTTTCGAGCACAGGCGCGCCGGGTCAAATGAATGTTGACCTTCTATACACACACTGGCATTCAAGGTGCATCGAGGCGGACTGAATGAATCCCTGAGCTTACATAAGTAAGTGGCTGGGATGAATGAAGGCAGTCAACAAAGAGACAGCTTGAAGGATGAAGTGTATAGTGCGCCGTGAAGTAACACCGTATTAATCAGGCACAAACTTATGACCGCAACTGCACAGCAGCTTGAGTTTCTCAAAAATAGCATTAAAAGCATTCAGGATTACCCGAAACCGGGCATTCTTTTCCGTGATGTCACAAGCTTACTGGAAGATCCGAAAGCTTACGCGCTTAGCATCGAATTGCTGGTTGAGCGTTACAAAAATGCAGGCATCACCAAAGTTGTCGGTACCGAAGCACGCGGCTTTCTGTTTGGCGCGCCGGTAGCGTTGGGTCTCGGCGTTGGCTTTGTGCCGGTGCGTAAACCGCGCAAGTTGCCGCGTGAAACGATCGCTGAAAGCTACGAACTGGAATACGGCACCGATCAACTGGAAATCCACGCTGATGCGATCCACGCTGGTGATAAGGTGCTGGTAGTTGACGATCTGCTGGCGACCGGCGGCACGATTGAAGCAACCGTGAAATTGATCCGTCGTCTGGGCGGTGACGTGACCGATGCGGCGTTCATCATCAATCTGTTTGACCTCGGCGGCGAACAGCGCCTGGCGCAGCAGGGCATTAACTGTTATAGCCTGGTTCCCTTCCCGGGGCACTGATTCAGGCTATCTTATTTGCCATTTTGGCCCCGGTCAGTGCTCGAAATCCTCACGTACTGTCAGTACGCTCCGGTTTTTGCGCGCTGTCCGTCACCAAACTGGCTGCAACGATGACGCCTGAATATCACCTCTCAACCTCGCTGAATGTGCGAGGTTGTGTTAGCATTCCCCCCTATGAATCCACCTTCCAGCGTTTCAGAGCCAGCCAATGAGTTATCAGGTTTTAGCCCGAAAATGGCGCCCACAAACCTTTGCTGACGTCGTCGGCCAGGAACATGTGCTGACCGCACTGGCGAACGGCTTGTCGTTAGGGCGTATTCACCATGCATATCTGTTTTCCGGTACCCGGGGTGTCGGTAAAACCTCTATTGCCCGTCTGCTGGCAAAGGGACTGAATTGCGAAACCGGCATCACCGCCACCCCGTGCGGCGTGTGTGATAACTGCCGTGAAATCGAGCAAGGGCGTTTTGTCGATCTGATTGAGATCGATGCCGCCTCGCGCACCAAAGTTGAAGACACAAGGGATCTACTGGATAACGTCCAGTACGCGCCGGCGCGCGGTCGATTCAAAGTTTATCTGATCGACGAAGTGCACATGCTGTCTCGACACAGTTTTAACGCACTGCTCAAAACGCTCGAGGAGCCGCCGTCGCACGTCAAATTCCTGCTGGCGACAACCGATCCGCAAAAACTGCCAGTAACGATTTTGTCCCGCTGCCTGCAGTTCCATCTCAAAGCGCTGGATGTTGACCAGATCCGCCATCAACTTGAACATATTCTTAATGAAGAGCAGATCGCTCACGAGCCGCGTGCGCTGCAACTGCTTTCCCGTGCGGCAGACGGCAGTCTGCGTGACGCGTTGAGTCTGACCGATCAGGCGATAGCCAGCGGTGACGGCCAGGTTTCCACCCAGGCGGTGAGCGCGATGCTCGGCACGCTGGATGACGATCAGGCGCTGTCGCTGGTGGAGGCGGTAATCGCCGCCGACGGCGAACGGGTGATGACGCTGGTCAATGAGGCCGCAGCGCGGGGAATCGAGTGGGAAGCGCTGCTGGTTGAAATGCTTGCTCTGCTGCACCGTATCGCGCTGGTCCAGTTGTCTCCTGCCGCGCTCGGCAGCGAGATGGCGACAATTGAAGTGCGCATGCGTGAACTGGCGCGCACCGTGCCGCCTGCGGACGTTCAGCTTTATTACCAGACGCTGTTGATCGGTCGTAAAGAACTGCCGTACGCGCCAGACAGACGCATGGGCGTTGAAATGACCTTGTTGCGGGCGCTGGCGTTTCATCCGCGTATGCCGCTACCGGAACCCGAGGTTTCTCGACAATCGTTTGCCCCTGTCGCGCCAACGGCGGTGATGACGCCGACCCAGGTGCCGCAGCAGTCTGCACCCGCGCAACCGGCTCCGGCAGTACCCTTGCCCGAATCCACCAGTCAGGTGCTGGCGGCGCGTAACCAACTGCAACGTGCGCAGGGAGCAACCAAAGCAAAAAAGAGTGAACCGGCAGCCGCACCCCGCGCGCGGCCGGTGAATAACGCTGCGCTGGAAAGACTGGCTTCGGTATCAGAACGTGTGCAGGCTCGTCCTGCGCCGTCTGCGCTCGAACAGGCTCCGGCGAAGAAAGAAGCCTATCGCTGGAAGGCGACCACACCGGTTGCGGAAGTGAAAGAGGTGGTGGCCACGCCGAAAGCGCTGAAGAAAGCGCTGGAGCATGAGAAAACGCCGGAACTTGCAGCGAAGCTGGCGGCAGAAGCGATTGAACGCGACCCATGGGCGGCGCAGGTGAGTCAGCTTTCACTGCCAAAACTGGTTGAGCAGGTCGCGCTTAATGCCTGGAAAGAAGAAAATGGTAATGCGGTCTGTCTGCATTTGCGTTCCAGCCAGCGTCACCTGAATTCCAGCGGTGCGCAGCAAAAGCTGGCGCAGGCGCTGAGTGCGCTTGCGGGATCAGCGGTTGAACTGACCATCGTAGAAGATGATAATCCGGCGGTGCGAACGCCGCTGGAGTGGCGTCAGGCGATTTATGAAGAGAAACTTGCGCAGGCGCGCGAGTCGATAGTTGCGGATAACAACATCCAGACCCTGCGTCGATTCTTCGATGCGGATCTGGATGAAGAGAGTATTCGTCCCATTTGATCGTAAGCGTCGCTTATGATTGTCATCCCTTAACGTGATTGAGAGAGAAGCCTATGTTTGGTAAAGGCGGTCTGGGTAACCTGATGAAGCAGGCCCAGCAGATGCAGGAAAAAATGCAGCAGATGCAGGAAGAGATCGCAAAGCTGGAAGTGACCGGTGAATCTGGCGCGGGTCTGGTGAAAGTGACTATCAACGGCGCGCATAACTGCCGTCGCGTGGAGATCGACCCAAGCCTGCTCGAAGATGACAAAGAGATGCTGGAAGATCTGGTTGCGGCAGCGTTCAACGATGCTGCGCGCCGTATCGAAGAGACGCAGAAAGAAAAGATGGCGTCTGTCTCCTCCGGTATGCAACTGCCGCCAGGCTTTAAGATGCCGTTCTGATGCAAACCAGCCCGCTGTTAACTCAGCTTATGGAAGCACTGCGCTGTCTGCCGGGCGTTGGCCCAAAGTCGGCGCAGCGCATGGCGTTTACGTTGCTTCAGCGTGACCGCAGCGGCGGGATGCGCCTGGCGCAAGCGCTCACCCGGGCGATGTCGGAAATCGGCCACTGCGCCGATTGTCGCACTTTCACCGAGCAGGACGTCTGTAATATCTGTTCGAATCCGCGTCGTCAGGAAAACGGTCAAATTTGTGTGGTCGAAAGTCCGGCGGATATCTATGCGATCGAGCAGACCGGGCAGTTTTCCGGACGCTACTTTGTGCTGATGGGGCATTTGTCGCCGCTCGATGGCATCGGGCCGGATGATATCGGTCTCGACAGACTTGAGCAGCGCTTGTCCTGCGAGCAACTCAGTGAAGTGATCCTCGCGACCAACCCCACGGTCGAAGGGGAAGCGACGGCGAACTACATTGCTGAGCTCTGCGCGCAATATGGCGTTGACGCCAGCCGTATTGCTCACGGTGTGCCGGTCGGCGGTGAACTGGAGATGGTGGACGGCACCACGCTGTCGCATTCTCTGGCCGGACGTCACAAGATTAAATTCTGACCAAACGGAGGCTGCGCTCGCGGCCTCCGCTTGAAATCCTTCCCGCCTGTCCCCATTTCATCCTCAACGTGTTTTTACCATTGAAAATGGCATTGTTGAGGTAGATCTACATGAAAGGACAAGAAACTCGTGGTTTTCAGTCAGAAGTAAAGCAGCTTCTGCACCTGATGATCCATTCTCTGTATTCCAATAAAGAAATCTTCCTGCGTGAGCTTATCTCTAACGCCTCCGATGCGGCAGACAAGCTGCGTTTTCGCGCGCTGTCGAACCCGGACCTCTATGAAGGCGACGGTGAACTGCGCGTGCGCGTCTCCTTCGATAAAGATAAGCGTACGTTGACCATCGCCGATAACGGCGTGGGGATGAACCGTGATGACGTGATCGATCATCTGGGGACTATCGCGAAGTCCGGCACCAAATCTTTCCTTGAATCCATGGGCTCCGATCAGGCAAAAGACAGCCAACTGATTGGTCAGTTTGGCGTTGGCTTCTATTCTGCGTTTATCGTTGCAGATAAAGTTACCGTTCGCACCCGTGCGGCCGGTGATAAGCCGGAGAACGGCGTGTTCTGGGAGTCGGCGGGCGAAGGCGAATACACCGTTGCCGATATCACCAAAGACGATCGCGGAACGGAAATTACCCTGCATCTGCGCGAAGGCGAAGACGAGTTCCTTGATGACTGGCGCGTACGTTCCATCATCAGCAAATACTCCGACCATATCGCGCTGCCCGTTGAAATTGAAAAGCAGGAAGAGAAAGACGGCGAAACCGTCGTTTCCTGGGAGAAAATCAACAAGGCGCAAGCGTTGTGGACCCGTAACAAGTCGGAAATCAAAGACGACGAGTACAACGAGTTTTACAAGCATATTGCGCACGATTTTACCGATCCGCTGACCTGGAGCCATAACCGCGTAGAAGGGAAGCAGGAGTACACCAGTCTGTTGTATATCCCGTCTCAGGCACCGTGGGACATGTGGAATCGCGATCACAAACACGGGCTGAAGCTGTACGTCCAGCGCGTCTTTATCATGGACGACGCCGAACAGTTCATGCCGAACTATCTGCGTTTCGTGCGCGGGCTTATCGACTCTAACGACCTGCCGTTGAACGTCTCTCGTGAGATCCTGCAGGACAGCAGCGTTACCCGCAACCTGCGTAGCGCACTGACCAAACGCGTCTTGCAGATGCTGGAAAAACTGGCGAAAGATGACGCTGAAAAATACCAGACGTTCTGGCAGCAGTTTGGTCTGGTGATGAAAGAAGGGCCGGCGGAAGATCATGCTAACCAGGAAACCATCGCCAAACTGATGCGTTTCGCGTCGACACATACCGACTCTTCTGCGCAGACGGTCTCGCTGGAAGACTACGTCTCTCGCATGAAAGAAGGGCAGGAGAAGATTTACTACATCACTGCAGACAGCTACGCGGCGGCGAAGAGCAGCCCGCATCTGGAACTGCTGCGTAAGAAAGGCATCGAAGTACTGCTGCTTTCCGATCGTATTGACGAGTGGATGATGAACTACCTGACCGAGTTTGACGGTAAAGCATTCCAGTCCGTCGCCAAAGCGGACGAGTCGATCGACAAGCTGGCTGATGAGGTTGACGAAAGCGCGAAAGAAGCGGAAAAAGCGCTGACACCGTTTGTTGAGCGCGTGAAAAACCTGCTGGGCGACCGGGTTAAAGATGTGCGTCTGACGCACCGTCTGACCGATACGCCAGCGATCGTCACCACCGACGCGGACGAAATGAGCACGCAGATGGCGAAACTGTTTGCCGCAGCGGGTCAGAACGTGCCGGAAGTGAAATACATCTTTGAACTTAACCCGGACCACGTGCTGGTGAAACGTACGGCGGATACCCAGGATGAAGGACAGTTTAAGGAATGGGTTGAACTGCTGCTGGATCAGGCGCTGTTTGCTGAGCGCGGTACACTCGAAGATCCAAACCAGTTCATCCGCCGTATGAATCAGTTGCTGGTGTCCTGAGCACGGCTTTGTAATGCCGGATGGCGCTGACGCTTGTCCGGCCTACGGTTAAATCTGCTTTTGTAGGCCGGATAAGGTGATTGCACCGCTATCCGGCTTTTTTTCGCGCATCTTCCCCTCATTAACCGTTTCAGCCTTACCCCGCTTCCTTGAGCCAATGGCGTGATGGTGGTATCGTTTAGCGCTTTTTAAAAAATATCGACAACCTTTAAGGGGATTTTCGTAATGCGTATCATTCTGCTTGGCGCTCCGGGCGCGGGTAAAGGAACTCAGGCTCAGTTCATCATGGAGAAGTATGGTATTCCGCAAATCTCCACCGGTGATATGCTGCGTGCCGCCGTGAAATCTGGCTCCGAGCTGGGCAAACAAGCGAAAGACATCATGGACGCCGGCAAGCTGGTGACCGATGAGCTGGTGATCGCGCTGGTAAAAGAGCGTATCGCGCAGGAAGATTGCCGTAATGGTTTTCTGTTAGATGGCTTCCCGCGCACGATTCCGCAGGCTGACGCCATGAAAGAAGCGGGCATCGTGGTGGATTATGTTCTCGAATTCGACGTACCGGATGAGCTGATCGTTGACCGTATCGTGGGTCGTCGCGTGCATGCTGCTTCTGGCCGTGTTTACCACATCAAATTCAATCCGCCGAAAGTGGAAGGAAAAGACGATGTGACCGGCGAAGAACTGACCACCCGTAAAGATGACCAGGAAGAGACGGTTCGTAAACGTCTGGTGGAATACCATCAGATGACGGCACCGCTGATTGGTTACTACCAGAAAGAAGCGGCCGCGGGTAACACCCAATACGCGAAAGTTGACGGGACTCTGGCCGTAGCTGACGTGCGTGCGGCGCTGGAAAAAATCCTCGGCTAAGTTTTTCGCGTCGTTCACCTTTTATCAGGCCTGCCATTATCTTGTAGGCCTGATAAGCGCCGCGCCATCAGGCAATCGGTGCCGGATGGCGGCGTAAACACCTTATCCGGCCTACCGGCATCGTTAGCGCCATCAGGCAACTATCCGCATGACCTCTCACAGCAATTAGTTCTTCTTACGCGCTTTTCCGCTACAATTATCAACAATTTGAATCGATAAGAGGCGGTAATGCGTCAGACGAAAACCGGTATCCTGCTGGCAAACCTTGGGACTCCCGATGCCCCCACTCCGGCGGCAGTAACACGTTATCTCCGGCAATTCTTAAGCGATAAACGCGTTGTCGATACGCCCCGTGTGTTGTGGTGGCCGCTGCTGCGCGGCGTGATTTTGCCACTGCGCGCTCCGCGTGTGGCAAAGCTTTATCAGTCAGTCTGGATGGAAGGCGGCTCGCCGTTGATGGTCTATAGCCAGCAACAGCAGCAGGCGCTTGCTGCGCGCTTACCGGACACGCCGGTGGCGCTGGGCATGAGTTACGGCTCGCCGTCGCTGGAAAGCGCGGTGGACGAACTGCTGGCGAATCACGTTGATCACATCGTCGTGCTGCCGCTCTACCCACAATATTCCTGCTCCACCGCCGCTGCGGTCTGGGATGAGCTGGCGCGCATTCTGGCGCGTAAACGGCGTATTCCCGGCATTTCGTTTATTCGCGATTACGCCGATGACCGCGCCTATATTGATGCGCTGGCGAACAGTGCGCGAGCCTCGTTTGCCAAACACGGCGAACCGGATTTACTGCTGCTGTCGTATCACGGCATCCCCCAGCGTTTTGCTGATGAAGGCGACGACTATCCGCAGCGCTGTCGCGACACCACCCGTGAACTGGTCTCTGCACTCGGGCTGCCGCCAGAAAAGGTAATGATGACCTTCCAGTCGCGCTTTGGCCGTGAGCCATGGCTGACGCCTTACACTGACGAAACGCTGAAGATGTTAGGCGAAAAGGGAACGGGGCATGTTCAGGTGATGTGTCCGGGCTTCGCGGCAGATTGTCTGGAAACGCTGGAAGAAATTGCGGTGCAGAATAAAGAGATCTTTTTCGAAGCGGGCGGTAAAAAGTATGAATATATTCCGGCGCTGAATGCCACGCCGGAACATATCGATATGATGCTAAAACTGACGGCCGCGTACCGTTAACGTGCTGCGTTAATCTGCTGAGTAAAGAAACGCGCGCCATCGCGTAATGCTTCATCAGCAGATTTCATCATCCGCGAGTAGTGCAGAAAGGCGTGCAGTGTGCCGGGATACATTTTGTATTCGCAGGGCTGCTGGTGTGCAACCAGCGTCTGAAAGAGCAGGCGACTGTCGTCGATCAGCGGGTCAAACTCCGCACTGGCGATAAAGCAGGGCGGCACCGCTTCTGTCAGGTCGTTGTTGAACAGGCAATAGTACGGCGACTCACGATCGTCGCTATTTCGCAGATACGCTTCTTCGTACATCTTCAAATCCTCGCGGCTGAGACCATCCCAGTCGCCGCCCATCAGTCGTCGACTCACCGAGTCCTGTAAACCGTACAGGCCGTACCACAACAGCACGCCCGCTACCTTTCCGCAGGCGATGTGCTTATCGCGCAGCCATAGCGCGCTGGCAAGCGCCAGCATGGCACCCGCGGAATCACCGGCAAAGCCAATATGCGTCATATTCAACTGATAGTCGTCCGCCCGCTGATGAAAAAACTGACAGGCGACAATGGTCTCTTCTATGGCCTGCGGAAAGCGCGCTTCAGGCGACAGCGAATAGTCAATGCCAATCACCGTGCACTGGGTATAACGTGCCAGCAGGCGCATGATGCGGTCATGGGTATCCAGATTGCCGAGAATAAAACCGCCGCCGTGCAGATAGAACAACGTTGCCCGACTGTCTGGCGTTGGGCTGTACAGGCGCGTTATCACCTCTCCCCAGCGTGTGGGAATGGCATATTCTCGCGTTGGCATCTGCGGTGCGTCCGCGTTCCAGAATCGGCGCTCAAGAATGTAGTGTTGACGCATGGCTGCCACGTCATCGGCGGACGGCCAGGGGGGCAGATCGTCCTGATGCACATTCAGCACGGCTTGCATCTCATCTGAAATGCGCGCCAGTACGGGAAGTTTGTTTTCCGGTTTCATAAAACGCTCCTTGTGAAATCGGCCCATTGTAAAAACTTCCCCCGGGGAAACTGCGATCCGTTCGTCCGATATTGAAACTCTGTCGTCGCAAGGGGAATGTGCTACCATTCACCGCTCCGTTAGCCACCCGTAAAAACAGTCATGAAATTTCCCGGTAAACGCAAATCCAAACACTATTTCCCCGTCAACGCACGCGATCCGCTGCTGCAACAAATCCAGGCTGAAAATGAAACCAGCGCCGCATGGGTGGTGGGGATTGACCAGACGCTGGTAGATATTGAAGCGAAAGTGGATGATTCGTTTGTGCAACGTTATGGGCTAAGCGCCGGGCATTCGCTGGTGATTGAGGACGATGTGGCCGAAGCGCTGTATCAGGAACTGGTGCGTGACAATCTGATCACCCATCAGTTTGCCGGCGGGACCATTGGTAACACTATGCACAACTACTCCGTGCTGGCCGATGACCGTTCGGTGTTGCTGGGGGTGATGTGCAGTAACATTGAGATTGGCAGTTACGCTTACCGCTATCTGTGCAACACTTCCAGCCGGACCGATCTCAATTATCTGCAGGGCGTTGATGGACCGATTGGCCGCTGCTTTACCCTGATTGGCGAATCCGGCGAACGAACGTTTGCCATCAGCCCAGGGCACATGAACCAACTGCGTGCGGAAAGCATTCCGGAATCGGTGATTGCCGGGGCATCGGCGCTGGTACTGACCTCCTATCTGGTGCGCTGTAAGCCGGGCGAGCCGATGCCGGAAGCCACCATGAAGGCCATTGAGTATGCCAAAAAGCACAATGTGCCGGTGGTGCTGACGCTCGGAACTAAATTTGTTATCGCCGATAACCCGCAATGGTGGCAGGATTTCCTGAAGGAGAACGTCTCAATTCTGGCGATGAATGAAGAAGAGGCTGAAGCGTTGACCGGCGAAAACGATCCGCTGCTGGCGTCTGACAAAGCGCTGGACTGGGTCGATCTGGTATTGTGTACTGCCGGACCGGTAGGGCTGTACATGGCGGGCTTTACCGAAGAGGAAGCTAAACGCAAAACCCAGCACCCGCTGCTGCCGGGCGCGATTGCCGAATTTAACCAGTATGAGTTCAGCCGTGCGATGCGTCATAAAGACTGTCGCCATCCGCTGCGCGTTTATTCCCATATCGCGCCGTATATGGGTGGCCCGGAAAAGATCATGAACACCAATGGCGCAGGTGATGGCGCGCTGGCAGCACTGCTGCACGATATTACCGCCAACAGCTACCACCGTTCGAATGTACCGAATTCCAGCAAGCATAAGTTCACCTGGCTGACCTATTCGTCATTAGCGCAGGTGTGTAAATATGCCAATCGCGTGAGTTATCAGGTGCTGAACCAACACTCTCCGCGTTTGACGCGGGGATTACCGGAGCGTGAGGATAGCCTCGAAGAGTCGTACTGGGATCGCTAAGCCATCATGCCGGATGACGGCGTAGACGCCTTATCCGGCCTACGGTTACCATTATCTGTGTCATCACGTTTGCCTGATAAGCGAAGCGCCATCAGGCAAACGAGCCGATGCAACGACGGTCATCCCGTCACGACTTCACCGGCTGGCGGTGTTTCCAGCAGTTCCAGCATGGTACGGGCGATCTCGCGCTCACCCATCACTACCTGATTCGCCCCACGTTCGGTAATGTACTCCACCTCATCGTCATAATGGGCGCGGGCGATAATCTCGATATTGGGGCACTTTTCGCGGGCGGAGGCAACAATTTCGCCAGCCTCATAGCCGTTCGGGATGGTGAGGATCAGCCAGCGGGCGCAATCCAGGTGCGCCAGAGCCATAATCTCTTCATTGGCAGCGTTTCCCAGCACCGCGCGGATCCCGCGCTCGCGCAGCTCATCCACGCGTGTCCGTGAGGTTTCGATAACCACTAACGGAATACCTGCGGCCATCAGTTTTTCACCGAGCAGACTGCCAACGCGGCCAAAACCGACCAGCAGCGCGTGGTTGCAGATATCCACTGGAATTTGTTTCTCTTCCTCGATAGCCTCTTCCAGCGTCTGTTCTTCCAGCGTCTCGGTTTTTGCCAGATATTTTTCCAGCAGGGCAAACAGCACCGGGTTGAGCATAATCGACAGAATCGCCCCCGCCAGCACCAGATTTTGCCCTTCTTGCGGCAGCAGGTTCAGCGCCATCCCCAGACCGGCGAGAATAAAGGCAAACTCACCAATCTGCGCCAGGCTGGCGGCAATGGTCAGCGCGGTACGCGGAGAGTGACCAAACAGACGAACCAGGAAGAAGGCGGCGACCGACTTACCAAAGATAATGATGGCAAGCGTTGCCAGCACGGCCAGCGGCTGTTGAATGAGAATCAGCGGGTCAAACAGCATACCGACGGAGACAAAGAACAGGACGGCAAACGCGTCGCGCAGCGGCAGGGTGTCGTGGGCCGCTCGGTGGCTTAGTTCCGATTCATTCAGTACCATCCCGGCAAAGAACGCACCCAACGCGAAGGAGACATCAAACAGTTCCACCGCGCCGAAAGCGATACCTAATGCCAGCGCCAGTACGGACAGCGTAAACAGTTCGCGGGAGCCGGTTGCCGCACTACGCGCCATAATCCACGGTACCAGACGGCGGCCAACCAGCATCATAATGGCGATAAAGGCGATAACTTTACCGATGGTAATGCCCATGTCGACGGCCAGCGAGGCGAAACCGACGTTGCCTTTTTCCACCATTCCGGCCACGGCGGGCAGCAGGACCAGCGTCAGCACCATCACCAGATCTTCAACAATCAGCCAGCCGATGGCAATTTGTCCTCGCTGACTGTCGACCAGTTGTCGTTCTTCAAGCGCGCGCAGCAGCACCACGGTACTGGCGGTTGACAGACATAAACCAAAGACGATACCGGTCATCAGCGACCAGCCCAGCATGGCGGAAAGGGCCATACCCAACAGCGTCGCCACGGCTATCTGGGCGATCGCGCCGGGAATGGCTATCGACTTTACCGCCATCAAATCCTTAAGCGAAAAGTGCAAACCGACGCCGAACATTAGCAGAATAACGCCAAGCTCAGCGAGCTCCGGCGCAAGTTTGGTATCCGCGACAAAGCCAGGAGTAAAAGGACCGGCCAGAACGCCCGCTAACAGATATCCCACCAGAGGAGAAATACGTAGTTTATTGGCAAGCATGCCGAGTATAAAAGCGAGCACAAGGCCGCCAACAATGGTGGTGATAAGCGGGGTGGCGTGATGCATTCCGTCTCCTTTGGTAGCTGATTTCCAAAATTCCAGGTAATAGTTTATGACAATTTTGACTATTATGTTTATGAATAATTATTGAATTTTGAAGAAAACTGCATTTTGAGGCGGAAAAAGCACGGATCGGAAAACGAGTGGGCTATAGACAGGGCAAAGGCTTATGACAGCAGGCATAGCGCGCGGCTAAAGTTTAGCTTTAGCCGCAAAAAACTCAGGCTTTATGCCGGTTATCAGGTAAGAATATGGTCAATATCCCCAGAAGTGGCAGGAAAGCACAGATTTTATAGACTAACTCGATGCTGGTATGGTCCGCAAGCAGACCTAACACTGCGGCTCCCAGGCCACCCATTCCAAAGGCAAAACCAAAAAAAAGACCAGAAACCATACCGATACGCCCCGGCAACAGCTCCTGGGCGTACACCAGAATGGCGGAAAACGCAGAAGCGAGGATAAAACCAATGATCACCGTTAAAATGCCGGTCCAGTGTAGGGTGGCATAAGGTAAAATCAGCGTAAACGGCGCGACGCCTAGGATAGAGCCCCAAATGACATATTTTCTGCCAATCTTATCGCCTAAAGGCCCGCCGATAACCGTTCCTGCTGCAACCGCAAACAGGAAGGCAAAGAGGTGGAATTGCGCGTTTTGTACCGATAATCCGAATTTTTGCATCAGATAAAAGGTGTAATAGCTGCTGATGCTCGCCATATAGAAGTATTTCGAAAAAATCAGGATCAGCAGGACGCTGACCGCAAGTACCACCTTATTGCGCGGTAGCGGATTGATAACCGTTGCTTTCGGTTTCCCCTTACTCATGCGATGCTGCGCGGCATACCAGCGGCTGATCTGCGCCAGCACCACAATTGCCAGCAGCGCCGCAAGCACGAACCAGGCCACATTACCTTTGCCGTAAGGGGCGATAATCACTGCCGCCAACAACGGACCGAGGGAGCTGCCAAAGTTACCGCCCACCTGGAAGATGGATTGGGCAAGACCGTGGCGTCCGCCTGAGGCCATCCGCGCCACACGGGACGATTCCGGGTGGAATACCGAAGAGCCGGTGCCCACCAGCGCGGCAGCCAGCAGTACGGTGCCAAAACTGCCGGCCATTGCCAACAGCACCAGACCGCTTAGCGTAAAGCACATGCCAATTGGCAGCGACCATGGCATTGGGTACTTATCGGTCCAGTAGCCAACCACCGGTTGTAGTAGCGAAGAGGCCAACTGGAAGGTCAGGGTGATCATCCCGATCTGCATAAAAGTCAGTGAGAATTCGGACTGTAATAGCGGATAGATCGCCAGAATTAACGACTGAATCATATCGTTAAGCAGGTGTGAAAGGCTGATCGCACCTAAAATGCCGAACGAAGTACGTGCCTTAGCGACTGGCGCGGACGCACCAGGCGCTGGCTGGGTTTGTTCACTTATTGCCATAGAAATTCACTTCTGTCTGATTTGCGATGTATGCGCTTTATCTTTCACGCTGCCCGGATGCAACGTAAATGAGGTTGCGCACAGGGGAATATCGTCATTGTGATTATTACCTGACTAACATACCTGCGGACGAGGTTTGAAGGAAGTCTCAATTCTGAAAACTTATTCGACTATTATTTCAGATAATTGTAATTTCTGCGGTTGAAATGGAGTCAGGGAGAGAAACATGAAATTTTTGAAACGGGGTGTGGCGTTGGCACTGTTCGCCGCATTCACGCTGGCAAGTCAGCCTGCTCAGGCGTATGAAAAAGATAAGACCTATAAAATCACCATCCTGCATACTAACGATCATCATGGCCATTTCTGGCGCAGCGAATACGGCGAATACGGTCTTTCGGCGCAAAAAACACTGGTGGACGGGATCCGTCGCGAGGTGGCTGCCGAAGGGGGCAGTGTCCTGTTGCTTTCCGGCGGTGACATCAACACCGGTGTTCCCGAATCGGATCTACAGGATGCTGAGCCAGACTTTCGTGGGATGAACCTGATTGGCTATGACGCGATGGCCGTCGGCAACCACGAATTTGATAATCCGCTCACCGTCCTGCGTCAGCAGGAGAAATGGGCGAAGTTCCCGTTTCTCTCAGCCAATATTTACCAGAAAAGTACCGGTGAACGCCTGTTTAAACCCTGGACCATCTTTAAGCGTCAGGACCTGAACATCGCGGTTATTGGTTTGACCACTGACGACACAGCGAAAATTGGTAACCCTGAATTCTTCACCGACATCGAATTTCGCAAACCAGCGGAAGAGGCAAAGGTGGTGATTCAGGAATTACAGATGAATGAAAAGCCTGACGTCATTATTGCCACTACACATATGGGGCACTACGACAACGGCAACCATGGTTCGAACGCGCCGGGTGACGTTGAAATGGCGCGCAGTCTGCCAGAGGGTGCGCTGGCGATGATTGTGGGTGGTCACTCACAGGATCCGGTATGCATGGCGGCGGAAAATAAAAAACAGGTGGATTACGTTCCGGGTACGCCATGCGCGCCGGACAAACAGAACGGGATCTGGATTGTACAGGCGCATGAGTGGGGAAAATATGTTGGCCGCGCGGACTTTGAGTTCCGTAACGGCGAGATGAAAATGGTCAACTATCAGCTGATCCCGGTGAACCTGAAGAAGAAAGTGACCTGGGAAGACGGGAAAAGTGAGCACGTACTTTACACCCCGGAAATCGCTGAGAACGCGCAGATGCTCTCGCTGCTGTCACCGTTCCAGAATAAAGGGAAAGCCCAGTTGGATGTGAAAATCGGTGCGGTGAATGACCGACTGGAAGGCGATCGCAGCAAGGTCCGCTTTGTGCAGACCAACATGGGGCATTTAATTCTGGCTGCGCAAATGGCGCGCACCAGTGCCGATTTTGGCGTCATGAGCGGCGGCGGCATTCGTGACTCGATCGAAGCCGGGGATATCACCTATAAAAGCGTGCTGAAGGTCCAGCCGTTCGGCAACGTAGTTGTGTATGCCGATATGAACGGTAAGGACGTAACGGATTATCTGACGGCCGTGGCGCAGATGAAGCCGGATTCCGGCGCTTATCCGCAGTTTGCTAACGTCAGTTTTGTTGCAAAAGACGGCAAGCTCAACGATCTGAAAATTAAGGGCGAGCCGGTTGACCCGGCGAAAACCTACCGCATGGCGACGCTCAGCTTTAACGCGACTGGCGGCGACGGCTATCCGCGTATTGATAACAAACCAGGGTACGTCAACACCGGGTTTATCGATGCGGAGGTGCTGAAAGAGTACATTCAGAAGAACTCACCGCTGGATGCCAGTGCATTTGAACCGAAGGGAGAAGTCAGCTGGCAGTAACCGGGCGGAGTGCCGGATGGCGGTGCTGGCACCTTATCCGGCCTACAGGTCAGTGCGATTTGCAGGCCTGATAAGCGTAGCGCCATCAGGCAATCATTCTAAAATCGCTTAATCCCGGCGGGCGATATCGGCGAATTTAGCCTCCAGAATAGTGGCTAAGTCTCCCGCCGCCAGTTCAATGTCCAGTCCGCGTTTGCCACCTGAGACAAAAATGGTGTCAAACGCCTTGGCTGGCGCATCGATAAGCGTCGGCAGGCGTTTTTTCTGTCCCAGCGGACTAATGCCGCCGACCAGATATCCGGTTGTGCGTTGTGCCACCAGCGGATCGGCCATATCGACCTTTTTTGCGCCGAGCGCTTTGGCGACTTTTTTCAGATCCAGTTGCCCGGCCACGGGCGTGACCGCAACCGCCAGATGTTTCATATCGCCATTCACCGCAACCAGCAGTGTTTTGTACACCTGATCGGGATTCAGTCCTAACTTGCGCACCACCTCATCACCAAAGTTGGTTTCGGCCGGATCGTGATCGTAGGTGTGGATCCTGAACGTAATTTTGTTTTTTTCGAGTAATTTAACTGCGGGTGTCATAGCTATTTTTCCTGGCTAAACCAAATGACAAGTCAAGCGTACCTCTGATGATTGTCTAAAAAATAGTACCATCTTGCGCAATTGTATTGGCAGGATGCAGAGTTTGAGCGACAATCGACATACACCGTCGTATTAAACGACGGCATAATAATAAAGATGAAATTCCTCTTTGACGGGCCAATAGCAATATTGGCCACTTTTTTATCGCATCAGCTCCGGCAGGTTTCCCTCTCCATACAGATGTAGCGCACCGACAGCCACCACATAATGGCCCGCAGGCAGTGCCGCAAGGCGATCCCGCCAGGCGATATTGCGCTGATGCATCAGCACATCGTACAGCGACTCACTGAAGGTGTTCGGGAGGGCCAGGTGATTGTCCTGCGGCGGCGCTTTCAGCCACCAGCTCATCATCTGTTGCAGCAGCCGGGCGTTGGTGTGCCAGTGGGTCAACGTATCATTCAGCAGCGCCAGACCGTTATCAGGCAGTTCGCACAACAGGGCAATCTGACTGGCGGCGCCCTCCAGTTCAATCACCGGTTTTTCTGCCTTCTTTGCGGCCTGCAACAGCTGATAATCAATACCGTATTCCGGGCGCAATCCCAACTGTTGCGCCTGGGTGGCCTGCAGCACCATCGCGATTTGCCATAACGGTTGCGTGGAAAACTGCGCCGGAGAGATCCCCAGTTCATCGGTGGCGTTATGCAGATTGCGCAACTGCTCCGCGCTGATGCGCTCTTCCAGTGCGGCAAACTCGGGCAGGTCGGCAAAAGGGCTGTCATTGCCGGAGACGTCGGCCTCAACAATTAACGCATCGGCATTGTTAAGCTTTTTGAGCAGTCTGGCAGGGAGAGGGGACATATCGCGACTGCCCATATGAATACTGCCAATCAGATGGAAATGGCGGTTGCCGGGCAACGAAACATCAATGGCGGGCCAGGTATAGCGATGGCCGGATAGCGCTGCGAAAAATGTTTTTACCCGGTAAAACAGATCCATGCGACCTCCCTAATCAGATGACCATGCTAACGCGTGGCCCAGGGGTGTGCAATGTGTGAATTGCCGGATGGCGGCGATAAAGCGCCTCATCCGGCATTGCTTATTCTTTTGGTTTATAGCGCAGCAGTCGATTCGCGTTGCTCACCACGGTAATCGATGAGAGCGCCATCGCCGCACCGGCAACCACCGGGTTCAGCAGCGTGCCGGTGAACGGCCACAGAATCCCGGCCGCAATCGGAATACCGATGCTGTTGTAGATGAACGCCCCGAGCAGATTCTGTTTCATGTTGCGCAGCGTGGCCCGTGAGATGGACAGGGCATCTGCCACGCCCATCAGACTATGGCGCATCAGCGTGATCGCGGCAGTTTCAATCGCCACGTCGCTGCCGCCTCCCATGGCAATCCCGACATCGGCTTGCGCCAGCGCCGGTGCATCATTGATACCGTCACCGACCATCGCCACCTGGCGTCCCTGACTTTGCAGACGCTTGATGGCATCGGCCTTACCGTCCGGCAGAACGCCGGCAATCACCTCATCAATGCCCGCCTCTTTGGCGATAGCATTGGCCGTCGTTGGGTTATCGCCGGTCAACATCACCAGACGATAGCCAGCACGGTGCAGTCGTTGAAGGGCGGTCACGCTGTCGCTACGCAGCGGATCGCGCACGGCCAGCAGCGCCGCCGCATTGCCATTAATCGCCAGCAATACCGGTGTGGTGCCCTGGGAAGCCTGAGCTGAAATCTCAGCTTCCAGTTCGCGGGTGTCAACCTGCTGTTCATTCAGCAGCGCCTGATTGCCGAGCAACAGCGTATGGCCTTCCGCTTCGCCGCTAACGCCTAATCCACGCAGGGTGCGGAAATTGTTGACCTGCGGCAGTGCGCCGTCACCCGCTTTGTCGAGAATAGCCCGTGCCAACGGGTGGCTGGAGCCCTGCTCTAGCGCCGCAGCCAGGCGCAGTGCTTGCGCCTCGTCAGTACCGCCAACGGTTTTAATCGCAACCACTTGTGGTTTGCCTTCGGTCAGCGTCCCGGTTTTGTCGAAGACCACCGTATCCAAAGTGCTGGCGCGTTGCAGAGCATCAGCATCACGTACCAGTACGCCAAACTCAGCCGCACGACCCACGCCGGAAATAATCGACATTGGCGTCGCGAGGCCCAACGCGCACGGACAGGCGATGATCAGCACCGTCGTGGCAATCACCAGGGTATAGACAATTTGCGGGGCCGGGCCAAAGAAATACCAGATGCCCGCGCTCACCAGCGCAATCAGCACCACGACCGGGACAAACACGGCGGAAATCTTATCGGCCATCTGACCGATTTCCGGCTTACTGCTCTGCGCCTGGCGCACCATGCGGATAATGCGCGACAGCGTGGTATGGCTGCCTACCGCACTGGCGCGGAACAACACGCTGCCATCCTGCACGACGGTACCCGCGTGGACGCTGTCGCCTTCCCCTTTTTGCTGTGGGATGGGTTCGCCGGTGAGCATTGCTTCGTCCAGCCAGGCTTCGCCCTGGGTGATGTCACCGTCAACCGGCACGCGGTCGCCCGTGGTCAGGCGCAACAACATCCCCGGCTGAACCTCTGCCAGCGGAACGCTCTTTTCACCTTCTTCTGTAACTACCCGCGCCGTTGGCGGCGTGAGATCGAGTAATTTTTCCAGCGCCTTAGACGAGCGCTGACGTGCGCGGGCTTCCAGCATGTGTCCGAGGTTAATCAGACCAATGATCATCGCGCTGGCTTCATAATAGAGATGACGCGCTTCCATCGGAAACCACTGTGGCCACAGGTTGACGCTCATGGAATATAACCAGGCTACGCCGGTGCCCAGCGCCACCAGGGTGTCCATCGTCGCGGTGCCGTTCATCAGGCTTTTCCATGCGCTGCGATAAAAATGGCCGCCCGCAAAGACCATCACGGCAAGTGTCGCCAGGCCAATCACCAGCCACAGGCTGCGGTTGTCGGCAGTCACCATCATGTTATCGCCGATCATCCCCCAGACCATCACCGGCACGCCCACCAGCAGAGCGACAATCGCCTGCCAGCGGAAGCGTTTCATCGTTGCGATGGCGGTTTCCTGCTGGCGCTCACGGCGTTTGAGATCGTCTTCAATCGCCTCCGCGCCATAACCGGCTTTTTCTACCGCCTGAACTAAATCAGCGGCGGACGCACTGCCCATCACCAGCGCAGTACGTTCCGCGAGGTTTACCCGTGCCTGCGTGACCCCGGGAACGCTTTGTAGCGCATTTTGTACCCGGGAAACACAGCTGGCGCAGCTCATGCCGCTTAACAGCAACTGTTGGCTCTCATCTTCAGCCGTCGCTGCCGGAAGCTCAGGAGGGACCGCTGCCAGCGCTTCCGACGGGATTGATGACTCCGTCAGCGGTTTAGCCTTTGGGTGGCTTAACTCTGCGCCGTAACCGGCTTGTTTGATGGTGTCGATAAGTGCTTCGGCGCTGGCGGTGCCGGTGACGTGCGCTTCGGTCACGGTAACCTCCGCTTGGTCCACGTCCGGGCGTTGTTCAAGACTCTCTTTTACGCGTTTGACGCAGTGACCGCAGGACAGGCCGTCCAGAGTCAGGTCGATAGTTTGAGACATCACTACACTCCTTTATTACAGGGATTAACTGACTGTGATAAAGGTTAAACCTTCCAGCAAGGGGAAGGTCAAGTGTTTAAATTGCTGATTGAAAGGGATTTTTAAAATCAGTGTCCACATAGCGTCCACACTTCGACAAAAGTGTCCACATTACAATGACAAAGCCTCGCTATGCTGCGAGGCTTCTTTGTGACATCGCTGTGAGCCGACACGTAAGTCACGACAGTGATGATTCACCATTGATGAAAGAAATGTTAATATCCACAAAAATAATGAGATTAAACAAGAAACATAATGAAATATATACTTGAATACGGATTCTATCTTAGCATATTAATTGTGACCGTCTTTATTACATCGAAGTCTCTGGGTATTAAACCGCAAAAACATAAGTATGCCGCACTTGATGGTTTGCGCGGAATTTGTGCTGCCATGGTTGCCGTCTTTCATTTATACTGGCGTGCTGGCGGAGAATCTGATTTCTATTGGTCTCTTGATTACATCACTATAAGTAATGTTAAAAGAACTATATATTTAACTGGTGAGTTATCTGTTGGTGTTTTTTTTATGCTTTCCGCATTTCTATTTTTCAGAAAAGCACTTGCAGAATCATTCAATGTTAAAGATTTCGCTATTTCACGGTTTATGAGGATATACCCACCAGTAATTGCAACGTTGTTGATTATTTACATCACAACATTTATCATGAATGTGGGTGGACACACTCCTGTCTGGGAATGGTTTATATCTTCACTTCCATTTATTTTCAAAGCACCCGGAGCGGATATCAATGGTATGTCTCTCCAGATTGCAACGTCTGGTGTTTTTTGGACATTGGTGTGGGAATTACGCTTGTACTTTGCGATACCACTTATATATATAATTTTGAAAAAAATAAAGTATAAGGAAGTATTTGTCATTTCTCTAATGGTGCTTGTCTTAGGTTATAAGTATCTCATTGGTAATGAGCAGTACCTAAGTTATATCATGTACTTTCTTGCGGGTTTTTTGGTTGCAACAATAAAAACTAACAAAAGGCCGTCAGATCTAATATGCGCATTGTTGCTTTTTTTAGCCTTATATTTTACCAAGCATGCTTATAACACAACGACTCCACTTTATATGTTTATTGTATTTTATACAATTAAGTGCGGGTGTGATTACTTTGGATTGCTAACATCACGTCCCATTACTATGCTTGGAACATGTAGCTTTTCTCTTTATTTAATACATGGGATTGCTCAAACAATATCTAAACATTATTTATATAATTATGGTGATTATATTTGGCAAATTTGCGCCATTATTACAGCGGGTATAGTTGCGCCTGTTATGTATAAGTATGTTGAGAGTCGAAGCACTGTGATCAAACGGCAGTACGAACAGACAGCAAAACAATAAGCTTTTCCCTTTTGCCCAGAGTTGTGTAAGCATCAGTACATGGTCAGTATGTCCCGCAAAGCGGTGGGGCATACCTGGACACCTGGAGGATCCTTTTTTCATTATTGCGGTGTTTTGCAAAATTTAAAACATAACTGTTTTCCTACAACCCGCGCCTCGTAAGGCTTTGCACGCTTGCTGCCGATTATTTCCATACTCGTTCGATTTGCTTTTGATCGTCACAGAATTTAAAACGATCCTATTAAAACATATGGTTAACCAATAGATTAGCGCCAACTGATGCAGCGAGTGTTGCATAGTGCTGCAAAATCTTCCGCAGTTTGCAAAAGCTCGAGACTATAGAACCCCTGAAGCGGCGCGGGCTGGTGGTATGGTTTGCTCAAAATTCTTGTGCACAATTTTTAAGCTCCAAATTGCTTCGGCGGGTACGGTGTAGCGTCGTTTCCGTTTCTGATCCGCTTCTGTCAGCGTGCTGTGGTTTCCGTGGCTGGGCGGTGTTGAACGAACGGAAGGCCATACGATGGTTTGTGGGTGGAATGGATCGGCGATATTAGTGCCCGAAACATCCTCGCCTGGTACCTCAACCTTGGAAAGTTTTGGAAGGTGTAAGCCGGAAGTCAGTTTCGGAGATGCACTTTCAGCCTGACGCTGAAACGGTGAATTCTGCAACGGCTGCCGGTCGCTTTGTTGCGGGGATGCCAGGTGATTGCCATATTGTCATTATTAAGTCTGACCTGGGTCAATCGCTGGCCGTTATCGATTTCCGTACATACAGACTGGAGGAGAGGAGCAAGGCTTCAACAATTAACTACGACCTTTTCGCACTAAGTGGAGTGTTTAAAGCGATGGCAGAAATCGACGAGTTTCACGGTGAAAATCCTGTTGCGGCAATTTCGGCATTGAAAGAGCCAAAAACAGAAATGTCATATTTCACACAATCGGAAGTGGATCGGTTGTTGTCTCTTTGCTCTGGTGATTATTACCGCATCGCCGTTCTGTTACTGGCGACCGGTGCCCGGTGGGGTGAAGCCTATCAGCTTAAGGCTGAAAATATCGTCGGAAACAAGGTCATGTTTACGATCACCAAAAACGGTGAAAGACGAGTTGTTCCCATATCAGATGACATTGCAAAGATAGTAAAAATTCAGGAGTCGGGAAGGTTGTTTCGCGTTAGTTACAAAACGTTCTACCTACGCATGAAAGAGTCTAAACCCAATTTGCCAGGCGGGCAGGCCGCGCATGCGTTACGCCATACGTTCGCAACGCATTTCATGATGAAGAGGGGAAACATTATCGCGTTACAACGCATTCTGGGTCATTCTGATATTTCGCAAACCCACTTTGCACCGGACTATTTACTGGATGCAGTGAGCTACAATCCCCTAAGTGGAATGTCCACATTGTGTCCACACTCTGGAGGCAATACGGGGGTTTTGAGGGCTAGTTAAGTCTGTAAAATGCTGAATTGGCGCAGTGTCTTACGGTGCTGCGCCACTTGAAACCTCCCAGCAAGGGGAAGGTCAAGGGATTTGTTTTCTCCCTTTATTTTTAATGCTCCAGCGCGATGGCGCAAACATGTTCGAGGGTAGAAAGGTTGTTGTAAAGTTCCGGTAAGGTCATTTTTTTTCTAATCACGACCTTAAGGTTAACCTCTATTTTCCCCTTTTTGACATCGCGGATGGTGATAGCTTCAATAATGTTTTTTTGCTGATTAATACTTTCCACCAGCGTTTGTAGTCCTGATTTTTCGTCAAGAATAATGCGAATCTTTACTTTACCGGGTAATTGATTTTTGGTTTGTAAAAAGATCACAAAATAGCTGAGTTTTATGGCCAGCAGGAATAAGCCTGTGGCAATCAGTGCATGCATATAAAAACCGGCGCCACTGGTAATTCCCACTCCTGCGGAAGCCCATACAATGGCTGCGGTTGTCAGCCCGGATATGGCGTCATCATGGCGATGAAGGATAACACCCGCACCGAGAAAGCCCACGCCGCTGATAATTTGTGCGGCCAGGCGCATCGGATCGCTACGTATGTTCATCGAGATTTCCGCGTAATATTCTGCTGACTGAATAGAGACGATTGTCAGAACGCAGCTGGCGACTGAAATGATGACGCACGTTTTAAATCCGACAGGCTTTCCTTTTGATTCTCTTTCAAGACCGATGATCCCACCGAGGATAAAAGCGACGCAAATTTTGCCCAGTGTAATTACGAGAGATTCTCCTTCACCGAATAAGAGGAAGGATAACGTATTCATATTTCCTCCGGAAAAACTCACCCCAAACCGCGCAGGAAGGTCGCCCTTTCTGACCCGTAACACTATGCGCTGTAGGTATGGATATAGTGCTCAATCAGCGAAAGAAGTCGCCGGTTATCGACGCTCTGCAGAATTTTTACCGGCGAACCTTTTGGTTCAGGGATCCCAACATTGAGACGCAACGTGTCACGTCCATAGCGACAGGTCATACCGCGCGTGATGCCTTCCAGAGAGACATCCAGATAATCTTCCTCCATCGTTGCCAGAGAGGGATCCAGTAACCAGGCAACGGTTAACACATCGTGGATCCAACATCCGGGCAGATTGCGGGTTTGCATAGAGTATGTGATCCACGGGCGAATGGTTTGCGCCAGATAACGGCTAAGCCCGTTTTCTGTTGTTGCCAGACGATCCAAATCAGCGTGAAGCATTTGAGTTTTCGTGGTCACATCCATCGGGACCAGCGTGACTGGTGCGCCGCTGGTAAGCACCGCATGAGCTGCCTCAGGATCGAGACCAAAATTTGTATCTTTCAGGTAGCCCGGCACATTGAATACGCCGCCCATAACAACGATATTTTTGACCGCGTGAACAATCTGCGGGTAAAGCTGTAGGGCAATGGCCACATTGGTGAGTGGACCGGTAGCAACCAACGTGATCTCATCAGGGTTATTACAGATGAGTTCACCTATTGCCTCAGGTGCATGGGAAGTTACCTGTTGACACAATGCCGGGGCAGGAACCTCAGACCAGAGTTGCCGTAAGCCAAACTGATCGACACCCTGATCCAGTTTTTCACGCCAGGGATGCGGATCTTCCCGGAGTGCGCGCGAGGCACCACGGTAAACCGAAACGGGAATATCCAATTGCGTAATGAGATCTTTAGCGACGGCATATCCCACGTCTACCGGCGTATTTCCTGCGACAGTGGTGATCATCTCCAGAGTGATTTGCGGAGCGGCGATCGCCAGCGCCAGCGCCAGGCCGTCATCGATATTCGCGCCGGGAATGCCATTGCCGGGATCGCAGTCAATAATTATACGCATCGGTTTATTTTCACGTTGTCTCGGGTTGTACTTCATGTCCCTGGCAGCCACATGACTCTCCTGTTCGTAAATAAAACTCAAATTCAACGCGGCGAACCTTTCCATCCCAATTTTTCAGCATGTCAATTGCCGCACGGGCCATCTTATCGACCGGTTGTCGAACGGCGGTTAAAGAAGGGACGTTGTAAGCCGATTCATGTGTCGCGTTAAAACAGACCAGTGCAACATCTTCAGGAACGCGCAGTCCATGTTCCGCCAGGGCGCGTAAACAACCCAGTGCCTGCTGTTCATTCGTCGCGAACAGCGCGCGCGGCGGCTGGCGCTGCAGCATGCGTTTAGTCGCCTCGTAACCCCCCGCGCGGGTATAGTTGGTCGAAAAAATCCATGAGGGATTGACCATTAACGATGAGGCTTCCAGCGCCTGCTGCCAGCCGCGGATACGATCCTGAGTATTCAGCATTTCACGCGGACCACAGATGATGCCGATATCACGGTATCCGTGATCAATCAGATGTTGTGTTACCTGCATCGCCGCCAGTTGTTCATCAACCTGGATAACGCTGACGTTAAGCCCAGGATCCACGCGATCGAGCATGACGCAGGGGGTACCGCTTTCCTGAATCAAATTGATATAAGGATGGCGATCGACACTGGTGTAGATCAGCCCGTCAACCTGGCGGTGCAACATATTATTAATGAGTTCACGTTCACGGCAGCTACTGTCGCCTGCATCACCCAGCAGGAGTACTTTGCCATCAGCAAATGCTTCGTGTTGCAGAGCATGAGCCATAGAGGCGATAAACGGGTTCGAGATGTCAGGTGCGACAAGCCCATAAGTTTGTGTACTCCCTGAAGCCAGCGCCCGCGCGATGCCATTGGGTCGATAGCCAGTTTTCTTAATGGCCTGTAGTACACGTTGTCGGGTCGCTTCGGCAACAGGGCGCGGGCCATTATTAATAACGTAACTAACGACAGCGACGGACGTTCCCGCTTCTTTTGCCACGTCAGCACGTGTTACGCGTTGTAAATGTGATTGAGTCACAAGGCACCTACCTGATTGCGTTCAGAGTGATTTTTTCCAGACAGCATAAGGCGTTATGACCCAAAAATCTTTGGTAAAGAACGCGCATCTCACGTTCTCTAGCCTCAAATCGCATCCTCGGGTAAGTTAAGATCCCGCCCACGCGTTTCTGGTGCAAAGAAAGTGGTTACCAGTCCAATTGTGGCCATAAGAGCGAAATAGAGAGCGATTGGCCACCAGTGTCCATAAAACGAGAGCAGTGCAGAGGCGATAAGTGGCGCTGTCCCGCCAGACATAATGGAACCAAGCTCTTTTGCAAATGCCATTTTAGTATAACGATTCGTGACACCGAAAAGCTCAACGCCCCAGGCAGCCTGAACACCAAAAATACCCAGTGACGCGATTCCCATCCCGGTAATGATCGTTGGGATAACAATCCACGGCTCACGAGAATCCAGCAGCATGAATGCCGGAAAGGCATACAGGATGAGTAACAAGCAGAACCAACGATAGATGATCCGTCTGCCGAATCGATCGGACAGCCAGCCCGCCAGAGGAATAATGGCGAATCCCAGAACCGATGCGATAAACACCGCCATGGTCGGCACAGATTTATCCACCATCAGCACCTTCGCGACATAGCCAATGATAAATCCCTGAGCCAGGTAGGAAGGGCCATTCTCGCCAATGCGTAATCCGACCATGGTCCAGAACGCACGCGTCCGTTTCCAGAAGCTACGTGTATCATGCTGTTGCTGTGCCTTTCCCTCGCGAAGAACTTTTTCTCGCTCGGCCTGCAGGAGGGCTTTTTGACGTTCAAAAACGGGCGTTTCGCGCATATGGCGACGAATCAATAACGCTGTAGCGGCGATAAGAATGCTGCAAAGAAAAGGAATACGCCAGCCCCAGCTCAGTAAGTCATCTTTGTCCATTTGCAGGACGATGAGCCAAACCAGAGAAGCCAGCAATGTTCCGCTGTTCGAGCCCAGCGCGATAATCGAGGAAACCAGCCCACGGCGTTTAACTGGAGCATATTCACCGAGCATCACAGTACCGCCTGAGAGCTCCGCGCCGGCTCCCAGGCCCTGAGAAAATCGAAGGATAACCAGGCACACCGGCGCCCAGACGCCAATCTGGGCGTAGCTGGGGATTAATCCTATTAGCATGGTCGACATGCCCATCAATCCAATCGTGATAACCATGACAATTTTTCGACCATGTTTATCGCCTATCCAGCCGAACAGTAATGCACCGATAGGGCGAGCAATAAACCCGACAGAATAGGCGGCAAAGCTGGAAAGTAACGCCATGACGGGTGTCGCTTCCGGGAAAAAGACATCGCCAAAGATAATGCCTGCGGCAAGGCCGTACAGGGCAAAATCGGCATATTCCATCGTGGTACCTAACCAGCAGGAAAATGTTGCTCGCCAAAACTCGCGGCGCCCTTCGGGGGTTTCCAGCCGCTCCTGAGCTGCCTGTAGGTTATCCGTCAGGGGAACAGAGGATGAATGCGTGTTCATAAGAACTCCTTGAAGTTATCTGTCGACATACGTCGCAGGTTTGTTCTCTTCATGTTCTACTCGCGTAGATATTATATTTTTACCGGAGATTAATAAATCTACCCGCGTAGAATGATCAAATAAAAGAGTTAAAATTGCGAAAGCGATCACTTATAACAGGCAATTGTTACAGAAAAAGGTACGCCTGCTTCGATGTGCTTCACTGTTTATTAGTACGAACGCTCGACGGTTACGGGAAAATGTGAAATGCCAGGAGGATACGGGCATCAAAAGGGAGGGGGCGTGTGGTGTCAGCAACAAGTACGTTATAATGACAGCATGCCACAGCTTAAGGTGCGGAGGACTTGTGAATATCAGCGATGTAGCAAAAAAAACCGGTTTAACCAGTAAAGCGATCCGCTTTTATGAAGAGAAAGGGCTGGTCACGCCGCCGCTGCGTGGCGAAAACGGCTATCGCACGTACGGCCAACAGCATCTCAATGAGCTGACGCTGCTGCGCCAGGCGCGCCAGGTCGGATTCAATCTTGAAGAGTGCGGTGAACTGGTAAATCTGTTCAACGATCCGGGGCGTCATAGTGCGGATGTCAAAAAGCGAACGCTGGAGAAAGTGGCGGAAATTGAACGCCATATCAGCGAATTACAGTCGATGCGCGTACAGTTGCTGGCGCTGGCGGAATCATGTCCGGGCGATGACAGCGCGGAATGCCCGATTATCGATAACCTTTCTGGCTGTTGCCACCACAAGGCGCAGGCTTAACGCGCGTCGGGATTGAGCATAAAGACCACTGTACCACGATACCACGGCGACGTTTGTAACGGTGCTTCCGCCAGGCGATCTCGCTTGCCGTGCTGTACCAGACCAAGCTTAAACGGAATACGCAGTCGGGTGAGAGCGGGCAGGTAGTCCTGATAATTCGTTACCGTGTGCCGTCCCTGATAGCTCTGCACTACCAGTTCATCCACCGGCAGCGCGTTCAGCGTCGCGATATCTCCCGTTTTCGCCCAGTCCAGCAATCCGGTGACTCCAAGAGCAAAGTCGGGCGGCAGTTGTTGGCGCAATGATTGCAGAAAGCGGGCATAGTCGGCGAGTTGATGCGTCGCGGCGTCAAAATCGACCTGTAGCCCCACGACCTGATTTCCTGCCGCCTGCCAGCGCTGCATCAGCCGCACGATGCGAGCCGGGATCGTGTCCGGGACGTCGAGCGTGGTAAAGCGCACGGTAAGCCAGATGGACGGAAACGTCAGGCGAGTGACAGGAAGTCCCAGGCGCTGAAACTCTGCACCCTTCTCCCGTATCATTACGTCCCCTTGATGCAAATAGACAGTCCGGGCGTCTCTCAGTTCGTCGCTGGCTTTCACCCCCGACCAGAGCCAGAATGCAGGGTGTTCGCGGGCGGTAACCGTCTCTGCCGCCTGCGCCTGTTCCGCCAGTAACGCAATCACCAGTAGTATTTGAGTTTTTGCGCCCACGGGCTACCCGGATACTGAGTTTTCAACTGCGTGAACCAGCCTTTACGCTGCGATTTGTCCACCTCTTCTCCGCCGCACTCATTCGCGCCGGACGGGGCGTAGCACATGATGGCGCGATACAGCGCGTAACTTCTGTCTTCGTGCTCGGCTTTCGGCGAGGCGATGACCTGCTGATAATAACGCTGGCGATTAAACTGTCCGACGGGATCTTTCTGATGGATAGCGGATTCCAGTTCACCATTACCTGCGCTGTCTTTCCACAAATCGACATGGGTTTGCGAGGTGCGGAAGAATTCGCCCAGACAGTTCAGCGCATGGGCGTCATCGGGATTTTTGCTCAGCGTGCCGACGGTATCATTGAGGCTGCGGCACACGTAACCGATTTCGGCGGCGTCGCCGTTCCAGTCAAACGCACTCAGATTGACATCATCGAACGCCTCACCGATCGCCGGCTGCGTGATGACGCTGGTAAGTTTGCGGTCCTGCAGCCAGTCGCTAAAGCGGTTTTCAGTGAGATCGCGCACCAGCAGCGTATGCAGTGCGATAGTACGTTCTTCGTTATTCGGTCCATGGCTGACCTGCTGACGTAACTGCTCAGGCATCGCCACGGTTTTCAGTACCCGGGAGCGATAGCGCAAACTGGTGACGGCGCTGTTCGGGGCAAAAATCGCCGCTGTATCACCGCTGTAGACCAGCGTGGCCGCCAGTTTTGCCTGCACATATTGTTGCTGTTCGTTATCCTGGCTCAGCATCAGCAGTATCGACCAGAAATCGCGCGCCGCTGGCCACTGCTTTTGTCCCATCAGCGCATTACCATAGAGAACCTGTTCGCTGAAGGCGAGGATATCGTGAGGCGGAAGTTTTTGCGCCGGAGTGACCGCCTGAAGAATGGCGGCATAGTTATCTGTCGCCAGCCACAGGTTGAGTTGTAAATTGCGCCACAGCGGCAGTTTTCCGCTCTTGTCAAAAACCGGCTTGCTGGCATCAAGGTTGGCCTGGGTCAGGGTTGGTTTCCGATCGCTGTCCAGGCGAAGGGCGCGCAGCATCTCGGTATAGCTGACGAGGGGGGCATCGGCAAATGCCTCCTGAACGGATTGATCGTAAAACTGCATGCCATAGACGTTATCGTATTCAATCACCAGGTTTCGCAGCGCCTGCGCATCGGTGGCCTGCTGGAATGCCTGTTCATACAATCCCGCAAGGGTTGTCCAGTCCTGCAAATACCAATCGATACGGCGCAGCATGCCACGTGCGGAATCGGCATAGCGGCCTTCCGTCCAGCGCTGGAGATAGGTCTGGGCCTCCTTTTGCGCGAGTAGGGCGTCTTCACGGTTTATTCGTGCGATATCAAAATCGCCATATTCGCCGACGCTGTTCTGGCTGCTTTTGTTGAGCGCTGTGCGCATCAGCATATATTGCGCGGTTTCCGCCAGCCACGGGCGATCGTGCTTAAGCAGCGATGTGAAGGTCTGCGCCGCGCTTTCGTATTCGCCCGCGTAAAAATGGGCCGCGCCGGTCAGATAGGTTTTATACGCCAGAGCAGGTGAATCCACAGGAAGCGTGGTGAGAGACGCTGTAATCTGCTCCGCGCTGGCCCCGGAATATAGCCCCAGGCGCGCCTGCGCCAGCGCCTGCTTTTGCTCCGCCGTTAGCGCGGCATCGTTCAGCAGCGCGGCAAAAAACTGGCTGACGCTGTCGGCATTGTTGGAGACGAAACGGTTTTCCTGCTCACCGTCGTGCTTGAATTCGATTGGCTCCACCTGCAGCGTAGCCATTTGTTGGACGATCGGGTCTGGCGCGTTCTGCGTTTGTTCAGGCGAGTCCGCCTGGACATCAACGTCATCCCACTGCGGATGATAAGCAAAATAGAAATCGCGTGAACGGCTGATATCCGCAGGCATCGACTGAACGGGCACAGCAAACGACTTTGCCTCACTCAGCAGGCGCAACAGGTTATCGCGAGAATCATTACCGGGCGTCAGAATAGGGTCGCCTTTTAGCAGACAACGTTCGTCGCTCCACGTACAGTCTGCCATGTCAAACGAGGCGAATGCCTGTGGGGCGCTCGTCAGTAGTGCGCAAAAACTTAATGCCAGAGGCGTCTTCCTGACCATTATTCGATTCCTGTCATCTGCTTCATCGGGGAAGGGGTCTGATATAGAGCGTGATACCTTCAACGGCGATCACTTCAACGTGCGTTCCTGCGGGCAGATCGTCGCTGGCGTTGACCGGCCATGAACTGTCGCCAACCCGCATATGTCCGCGTCCGTTGACCAGGTCAGATTCCAGAACGAACCGGCGGCCAACCAGTTGCTGACCACGCTGATTGAGCTGACCGTCTGCGGGTTTTTGCTCGCGAACGCGTTTCGCCATCCACTTCCACCAAAACCAGGCGGCTAACAACGTTAAAACAGCAAAGGTAACACCCTGCCATTCCCAGCCGACGGGCAACAGCCAGACCAGAATGCCGGTAATGACCGCCGCGACGCCGCTCCACAACAGATAGCCGTTACCGCCCAGCATTTCAGCGGCCAGAAGCAGGCCGCCGAGGCTCAGCCAGAAAATATGTGGGTGTTCCACGATTAAGCTAATCATCATTTATTCCGTGCGCTGGCGCTGTCCTTGATCAGTTCAGTAATCCCGGCAATGGAACCCATCAGGCTGCTGGCATCCAGTGGCATCATTACCACTTTACTGTTGCTGGACGAGCCGATTTGCTGTAGCGCTTCGGTATATTTCTGCGCCACAAAGTAGTTCACTGCCTGAATATCCCCGGAGGCGATGGCTTCCGAAACCATTTTGGTTGCGCGGGCTTCCGCTTCAGCAGAACGTTCACGGGCTTCTGCCTGTAAGAAGGCCGACTGGCGCTCGCCTTCTGCTTTCAGGATCTGCGATTGTTTTTCCCCTTCCGCTTTCAGAATCTCCGCCTGACGAACCCCTTCGGCTTCCAGAATATAGGCGCGCTTGGTACGTTCTGCTTTCATCTGGGCGTTCATTGAAGAGATAAGCTCTGCGGGCGGACGCACGTCGCGGATTTCGATACGGGTGACTTTGATGCCCCAGGGATTGGTCGCTTCATCGACAATGTGCAACAGCCGCGTGTTGATGCTGTCACGCTGGGAGAGCATCTCATCAAGTTCCATAGAACCGAGAACAGTACGGATGTTGGTCATGGTCAGGTTGATGATCGCCAGCTCCAGGTTGCTGACCTCATAGGCCGCACGTGGAGCATCAATGACCTGAATAAAGCAGACGGCATCAATGGTAACGTTGGCGTTGTCTTTTGAGATCACTTCCTGAGATGGAATATCCAGAACCTGTTCCATCATATTGATTTTGCGGCCAACCCGGTCCATGAACGGCACCACAAGACTTAAACCCGGTTGCAGGGTTTTGGTATAGCGGCCAAATCGCTCTACCGTCCACTGATATCCCTGGGGAACAATTTTCACACCGGCACCGACAATCACCAGCGCGACAAAAATGAGAATAGGAATAACGATAAGCATTGAAAACCTCCTGTTGAACTGTCCATGATGTCGAGACTGGCGACGGTACTCTTGAAATTATACCTGATTCATTAAAGAGAGTTCCCCTCTCGTTAATTAGAGGGATACACTATTTTGCGATAAAACGCGAAAACAGGATAGATAATGCGTGAAAATAGCATTTTGCTGCAGCTAAACAATGTGGGCTACCAGGTCGGGACAACGAAAATTCTGAATAACATCAGTTTTAACTTGCACCCCGGTGATTTTAAATTAATAACCGGCCCTTCCGGCTGTGGAAAAAGTACCTTACTAAAGATTATTGCGTCGTTACTCAGTCCGACTAGCGGCGAGATCCTCTTTGTCGGGGAGGAGATCGCCACGCTCAACCCGGAACATTATCGCCAACAGGTTTCGTATTGCGCCCAGACGCCCGCGCTTTTTGGCGATACCGTCTACGATAATCTGATCTTCCCCTGGCAAATCCGTAACCGGCGTCCTGACCCTGGGGTTTTTCTGGCGGACCTGGCCCGCTTTCAACTGCCGGAGACGATTCTGGCGAAAAATATCAACGAACTTTCCGGTGGAGAGAAACAGCGCATTTCCCTGATCCGCAATTTACAGTTTTTGCCGCAGGTTTTACTGCTTGATGAAATCACCAGCGCGCTGGATGAAAGCAATAAGCGCAATGTAAATGAGATTATTCATCACTATGCTCGCGACAAGCAGACAGGCGTACTGTGGGTGACTCACGATAAAGATGAAATTAATCATGCGGATGAAATAATCACGCTGATGCCGCATGCCGGAGAAATGCAGGAAGCACGAAATGAATGAACATAATATTACCAACGAGTCACTGGGATTAGCGATGATGCTGGTGGTGGTGGCGATGCTGATAAGCCACAAAGAGAAACTGGCGCTGGAGAAAGATATTCTCTGGAGCGTCGCTCGCGCCGTGGTTCAGCTTATTATCGTCGGCTATGTCCTGAAATATATCTTCGCGGTGAATCATGCTGTCCTGACGGTAGTGATGGTATTATTTATCTGTTTTAACGCCGCGTATAACGCGCAGAAACGCAGTAAATATATTGATAAAGCGTTTATTTCCTCGTTCATTGCCATCACGACGGGGGCAGGGTTAACGCTGGCGGTGCTGGTGCTGTCAGGATCGATTGAATTTATCCCTATGCAGGTGATCCCCATTTCCGGGATGATTGCCGGTAATGCGATGGTGGCTGTTGGATTGTGTTACAACAATTTGGGGCAGCGCTTCAGCAGCGAGCAGCAGCGGATTCAGGAGAAACTCAGCCTTGGCGCCACGCCGAAAATGGCCTCTGCTGGCTTGATCCGCGATAGTATTCGCGCCTCGCTGATCCCGACGATCGACTCCGCGAAAACGGTCGGACTGGTGAGTTTACCGGGGATGATGTCGGGGCTGATCTTTGCCGGTATCGATCCGGTTAAAGCGATTAAATATCAGATCATGGTGACGTTTATGCTACTCTCAACGGCGAGTCTGTCGACCATCATTGCCTGCTATTTAACGTATCGAAAGTTCTATAATTCGCGTCACCAACTGGTGGTGACGCATTTAAAGAAATCGTAACAGAGATCGCCGGATGGCGGCTGAAGCCTTATCCGGCCTACGGATGAGTGCTTATTGTAGGCCCGATAAGCGTAGCGCCATCGGGCAAATACCATCAGTACAGCAAGGCATACAGCTGACGGCGATATTTTGACGCCAGCGCATCGCCGGTACCCAGCGCGGCAAGAATTTCCTGGAACGTTTTACGCGCCTGACCGTCCGCGGCAGCGAGATCTTTCTTCAGATGGCTAAACAGCAGTTCCAGCGCTTCTTCGTTGCGTCCGACCTGATGCAGTTGCAGCGCCAATTGCGCTGCCAGTCCGGCATCCTGCGGGTTTTCCTCTACCTGCTGTTGCAGTAGCTGAATCTCCGGCGTATCTGCCGCCTGTTTCAGTAGTTCAATTTGCGCAACCAGCCCCTGATAGCGGGTGTCCTGATCCTGTAGCGGAATGGTTTTCAGCACGGCTTCTGCGTCTTCAGAGCGGTTGAGGGCGATTTGTGTTTCCGCCAGCAGCAGGCCGATTTCACCATTCTGGTTAGAGAGTTGCCAGGCATCTTTGAGCAGCGGCAGCGCTTCAATGTAGTTGCCTTCCTGCATCAGTTGCATGGCCTGTTGCGCTTTCAGCTCTTCTTCACGTGGCAACACTTTGTCGAGCAGGGCACGGATCGCCTCTTCCGGCTGCGGTCCCTGGAAGCCGTCAACCGGCTGACCGTTCTGGAACAGATAGACGGTCGGAATGGCGCGCAGACCAAACTGAGAGGCAATCATCTGCTCGGCATCGCAGTCGAGCTTTGCCAGAATAAACTGGCCGTTGTACTGCGCGGCAAGACTTTCCAGCACCGGCGTTAATTGCAGGCAGTGCTGGCTGCGTTCAGACCAGAAGTAGAACAGGACCGGCGTGGTCATCGACAGTTCTAAGGTCTGCTGCAGGTTAGATTCGTTAATGTTGACAATATTCTGTGTGGACATGGAGTCACTCTCTTGTGTCGATTTCTTTTTTACATGGGGGCTTAAGCGCGTGCTTCAACTCATCCGTGCAAAATTTTGTCCATCAGGCGTCCCGGCAGCAGGCGTTTAAGCAGCATAACGGCCCAGGTCACCAGCGTAACGGGATAGCGAATTTTGGGTTTATCGCTGACAAAAGCATGGCGCACTTTGTCGACAACTGCGTCAGGATCCAGCGTAAAACGTGCGGCAATACCGGGGTTTTCCACCGGTTTATCCGTTTGTGTCTGATTGACGTTTTCAGTAAAACGCGTACGGATGGGGCCGGGTTCAATCAGGCTGACTTTAATTCCGCTGTGACGCAGCTCCATGCGCAACGCATCTGACCAGGCTTCCAGCGCGTATTTACTGGCCGCGTAGGCACCGCGCCCAGGCGTTGAGATCAACCCCATCACCGAGGAGGTCATCACGATCCGACCTTCGCCGTGCGGCAGCATCGCCGGTAACAGGCGCATGGTGAGCTGGTGCGCGCCAAAAAAATTAGCGGAAAATTGCTGCTCCATTTGTGCGCGGCTGATGGTGGTCAGCGGACCGTAAACGCCGTATCCGGCATTGTTAAAGATCCCGTATAAGCAGTTATCGGTCAGGGCGATCACCTCGTCAGCGGCGCGATCCACGCTCTCGGGAGAGTCGAGGTCGATCAATACGCCGGTGAATCCCATGTTATTCATGCGCGTGACATCGTCGGGTTTGCGGCAGCCGGCGAGAACCTGAAAGCCCTGACGCTTCAGCTCAAGCGCGCTTCCCAGGCCGATACCGCTGGAACAGCCTGTTATTAAGACCGATTTTTGCATAACTTTACCTGTCAGGATCTCCGTTGAATTAAGACTCGTGTTTTACTAAAGGACTCAACTGCTTCGCCATCCAGTCGGCAATAAAGGGCTGGGCATCGCGGTTAGGATGAATACCATCATCCTGCATCCATTGCGGTTTTAGATAGACCTCTTCCATAAAAAAGGGTAACAGAGGAATATCAAACTCTTTGGCGAGCTTTGGATAGAGTGCGCTAAAGGTTTCATTATACCGACGACCGTAGTTTGCGGGCAGGCGAATTTGCATCAGCAGCGGTTCGGCGTTCGCTGCTTTGACGTCCTGCACGATGGTACGCAGCGTCTGTTCGGTCTGTTGCGGCGCAAATCCACGCAGTCCGTCGTTGCCGCCCAGCTCGACCAGTACCCAGCGCGGTTGATGCTGTTTGAGTAGCGCAGGCAGACGCGCCAGCGCTTGCTGGGAGGTGTCGCCGCTGATACTGGCGTTCACCACGGTGGTTTTGCTCTGCCATTTATCGTTGAGCAGCGCAGGCCAGGCGGCGCTGGCGGACATTCGATATCCGGCGCTCAGGCTGTCGCCGAGGATTAACAACGTGTCAGCCGCAGCGGCCCGACAGGTAAACAGGATCAGGAACAGGAAAGGCAAATGCCAGCGGAAAACATTGTTGAAGTTCATCATCTTAAGAAGTCCGTCGGTCAGGGGGAGCACGAGCTTTCCATCCTTACCGGAGTTGACCTGGTTGTCAAACGCGCTGAGACCATTGCGCTGATTGGCGAATCGGGTTCAGGGAAATCCACGCTGCTGGCGATCCTCGCCGGGCTGGATGACGGTACCGACGGTGACGTCAATCTGGTGGGGAAACCGTTGCATCAGATGGATGAAGAGGCTCGGGCTCAACTGCGTGCACAGCATGTCGGTTTTGTCTTTCAGTCATTTATGTTGATTCCCACGCTGAATGCGCTGGAGAACGTTGAACTTCCCGCACTGCTGCGCGGCGAAAACAGCGGACAAACTAAAGCGGGAGCGAAAGCCCTTCTTGAACAACTGGGGCTGGGCAAGCGTCTGGACCATCTTCCGGCGCAGCTTTCTGGCGGTGAGCAGCAGCGCGTGGCACTCGCACGTGCCTTTAATGGTCGCCCGGACGTCCTGTTTGCCGATGAACCGACGGGTAATCTCGACCGGCAAACTGGCGAGAAGATTGCCGATCTACTCTTTTCTCTTAACCGCGAACACGGTACCACGCTTATCCTGGTGACTCACGATCCGCAACTGGCGGCGCGCTGCAACCGGCGGTTGCGTCTGGTGAATGGACAGTTGCAGGAGGAGGCATGATTGCACGCTGGTTCTGGCGCGAATGGCGCTCGCCGTCGCTGTTGATTGTCTGGTTGGCGTTGAGTCTGGCGGTGGCCTGCGTGCTGGCGCTGGGCAATATCAGCGACCGGATGGAAAAAGGATTAAGTCAGCAAAGCCGTGAGTTTATGGCCGGCGACCGGGCACTGCGTAGCTCACGCGTAGTGCCGCAGGCGTGGCTTGACGAAGCGCGTCAGCGCGGTCTGAAGGTCGGGGAACAACTGACGTTTGCCACCATGACCTTTGCCGGTGACACGCCCCAACTGGCGAATGTCAAAGCGGTTGATGATATCTACCCGATGTACGGCGAGCTGGAAACCAACCCACCAGGGCTCACGCCGCAGCCGGGAACGGTACTGCTGGCACCGCGATTGATGGCGTTGCTGAATCTGAAAACCGGCGACACCCTTGATGTCGGCGATGCCACGTTGCGCATTGCCGGTGAAGTGGTACAGGAGCCGGACTCCGGCTTTAACCCCTTCCAGATGGCCCCGCGCCTGTTAATGAATACGGCGGATGTCGCGAAAACCGGTGCCGTACAGCCCGGCAGTCGCGTCACATGGCGCTATAAATTTGGCGGCACGCCGCAACAGCTTGATGGCTATGAAAAGTGGTTGCTACCGCAACTAAAGCCGGAGCATCGCTGGTACGGACTTGAACAGGACGAAGGCGCGCTGGGCAAATCCCTTGAGCGTTCGCAACAATTTCTTCTTCTTTCGGCACTGTTAACGCTGCTGCTGGCCGTCGCTGCGGTGGCGGTGGCGATGAATCACTACTGTCGCAGTCGCTACGATCTGGTGGCGATTCTGAAAACGCTCGGCGCGGGTAGGGTGCAATTGCGAAAACTTATCGTCGGGCAGTGGCTGATGGTTCTGGCGCTTTCCGCCGTGACGGGCGGGGCGATCGGTCTGCTATTCGAAAAGCTGTTAATGGCGCTGCTCAAACCGGTATTACCTGCCGCGCTGCCGCCTGCCAGTTCCTGGCCGTGGATCTGGGCGTTGGGCACCATGACGGTGATCTCACTGCTGGTCGGGTTGCGTCCCTATCGCTTGTTATTAGCCACCCAGCCGCTGCGCGTATTACGTCGTGATGTGGTGGCCAGCGTCTGGCCGCTGAAATTCTATTTGCCGATCGTAACCGTTGTGGTGGTGGTGTTACTGGCCGGGTTAATGGGCGGCAGCCCGCTGCTGTGGGCGGTGCTGGCGGGGGCGGTGGTACTGGCGCTGCTCTGTGGCGTGCTGGGGTGGATGCTGCTGAACGTCCTGCGGGGGATGACGCTATCGGCGCTGCCGCTACGCCTTTCGGTCAGTCGCCTGCTGCGTCAGCCGTGGTCGACGCTGAGCCAATTGTCGGCGTTTTCGCTGTCGTTTATGCTGCTGGCGCTGTTGCTGGTATTACGCGGCGATCTGCTTGATCGCTGGCAGCAGCAGCTTCCGCCGGAAAGTCCAAACTATTTTCTGATCAATATTGCCCCGGATCAGGTGCCACAGGTGAAAGCATTTCTCTCCGAGCATCAGGTGATCCCGGAAGCGTTCTACCCGATTGTGCGGGCGAGGTTGACGGCAATAAACAACACGTCGACAGAAGGTGGACAAGATGAGTCTCTGAATCGTGAGCTAAACCTGACCTGGCAGGATGCCCGCCCGGATCACAATCCTGTCACCGCCGGTCACTGGCCGCCAGAAAAAGGCGAGGTATCGATGGAAGAGGGACTGGCAAAACGGCTGAACGTTTCACTCGGCGACAGCGTCACCTTTATGGGCGACACCCAGGCCTTCAGTGCGAAGGTAACCAGTTTGCGTCGGGTAGATTGGGAGAGCCTGCGACCCAACTTTTTCTTTATCTTCCCGTCCGGCGCGCTGGATGGTCAGCCGCAAAGCTGGCTGACCAGCTTCCGCTGGGAAAACGGCAACGGCATGCTGACGCAGCTTAACCGAGAGTTCCCGACCATCAGCCTGTTAGACATCGGCGCGATCCTTAAGCAGGTGGGGCAGGTGCTGGAGCAGGTTAGCCGGGCGCTGGAGGTGATGGTGGTGCTGGTGACCGCCTGCGGCATGCTGTTGTTACTGGCGCAGGTGCAGGTCGGTATGCGTCAGCGTCATCAGGAACTGGTGGTCTGGCGGACGTTAGGCGCGGGCAAGAAACTCCTGCGTACCACGCTATGGTGTGAATTCGCCATGCTGGGGCTGGTCTCCGGGCTGGTGGCATCCATCGGCGCGGAAACCGCGCTGGCAGTGCTGCAAACTCAGGTATTTGACTTCCCGTGGGAACCTGACTGGCGTTTGTGGATTGTTCTGCCGGTCTGCGGTGCGCTTTTACTTTCTCTTTGCGGAGGCTGGCTCGGTGTCCGTCTGCTGAAAGGGAAAGCGTTGTTCCGGCAGTTTACTGTTTAACATCGTGATAATGACGCGCCGGTTTTTATGCTGGCGCGTACTTTCTTAGTAGCATAAATTGATAACCCTTCGCTGTTTAACGGCACAAATCATTAAAAACCCGCCAACACGTCAGTGTTAATACCAGTTAATATTCAATCGCTGAATAATTAGCAGGAAATCTATCAAGGAAAAATAATGACTATAAAAACAACAGCGCTGGCGGCATCGATCGGCGCAGCAGTGGCATTGACGTCTTTCGCCTCTCAGGCGGAAATCACCGTTCTGAAACAAGATCCACAGGCGGGCAATCCGCTGAGCCGTCTTAACTTTACCGTTGGCGGAAGTATTCGTCCTCAGTTCCAGAATATGACGGGCGATGACGGCGCAAATGGCTATAAACGCAATGGCTTTGACGGCGGTACCCGTTTCCGCTTCGCGGCAGATTACTATCTGTTTGATGACATTAGTTGGATCAGCTTCTACGAACTGGGTGTTAACATTCCGGCGCAGTTCAACTGGGATAACCACTATGCTGACGGCGCGCATGACACCACGCGTCGTATGCTGTACACCGGTCTGAAGAGCGATACCTGGGGTACGCTGACCTTCGGTCAACAGAACAGCATCTACTACGATGTAGTCGGTGCGAAAACCGATATCTGGGACTACGACATGATTGGTCAGGCTCCGGGTAACGGGATTAACGGCGACTATGATGGTTCTTACCGTTCCCGCAAAATGCTGAAATATAAGAAAACGGTCGGCGATGTTGATCTCTACGCCTCTTATCTGTTCAGCGACGACTACAACCCGAACAATGGCCTGAACTACAAGCGTAAAGGCGGTGGTTCACTGGGTGCGGATTATCACATCACTGACGATCTGAGCTGGGGTACGGCGTGGAACTACACGCGTGCGGAAATGCGCGGTAACGGCAGCAAAACGTACGATCAGAATATCGTGGGTACCGCGCTGAGCTGGACACCGGATAACTGGACCTTCTCACTGGGCGGCGGCTGGTATCAGAACTTCATGACCACCAGGAAAGTGTCAGCACATGACTACTTTGCCGGTGATGCGTGGGGGCTGGAATATTTTGCGGGCTATAAATTCCCAATCAACCAGTATGCGTTGAAATCCATTCAGCCGTACTTCATGGGGGACCGCATTGAATATGTGAATGGTCGCAATTACCTGCGTACCGATAATGGCGTGGGTATCAGCTTCCAACTGGATTACGGTTTCCGTGTTGATTACGAACATGTCTTTACCTCCAGCACCGACGACCTGGGTGATATGAACCTGGTACGCCTGCGTTACGACTTCTAAGTATGATGCTGTGCCGGATGGCGCTGGCGCTTATCCGGCCTACAGGACTGTGGTGATTTGTGTGCCGGATGGCGCTGGCGCTTATCCGGCCTACAGGACTGTGGTGATTTGTGTGCCGGATGGCGCTGGCGCTTATCCGGCCTACAGGACTGTGGTGATTTGTGTGCCGGATGGCGCGGAGGCTTATCCGGCCTGCAGGACTGTGGTGATTTGTGCGCCGGATGGCGCGGAGGCTTATCCGGCCTGCAGGACTGTGGTGATTTGTGTGCCGGATGGCGCTGAGGCTTATCCGGCCTGCAGGACTGTGGTGATTTGTGTGCCGGATGGAGCTGAGGCTTATCCGGCCTGCAGGACTGTGGTGATTTGTAGGCCGGATAAGACGCGTGAGCGTCGCCATCCGGCAATTCTTAGTGGCTCAGCCAGCCCGCCACCTCTTCGAACGTTCCACGAAAGACAATCTTTCCGGCTTTCTTTTCCAGTTGATAGCGATACATCGGATCGTAATACTCTTCCAGCAGCGGCACTAACCAACTGAAATGCGCTTCGGTGCTGCCGGTATGACGCTGTGTCTCCAGCGCCACGCCCAGCTTTGCGGTTAACTCGTTAAACCGCTGCAAACCCAGACGCCGTTGAATTGCAGAAAGCCCGTGATGCAGATAGTTGCTGTATTCCTGCCATCCCCGTTCTTCGCCATACGCGTGGGTAAAATCATGATGCATTCGCACAAAATACTCTTCACGCAGGCGCTCAAGACGCCGTTCGAACGGATCGTCAATCACGGCGATAGTGGCCTGCGCCATGCGCTCGCGCAGGCATTCCGGCAAATGGTTAGATCCAATCATTCGACCTTCATCTTCCAGTACCCAGCGTGTGGTCTGTTTTTTGAGCAACGTCACCGCCAGCAGATTTTCGAAACTCGCCTGACTGAGCTGCGGTTCCAGAGTGCGGCCAAATGAGGAGCCGCGATGATGGGCCAATCCCTCAAGATCCACCCCGTTTTCCTGCTGTTGCACCAGTTGCGTTTTGCCATTGCCGGTGCAACCGCCAATCAGCACGATCGGTTTTTGGACCTGTTCTTCCGTGGCGGCAATCGCGGCCTGGCGTAGCGCTTTGTAGCCACCGTTGATCAACGGGTAATCCACGCCGGATTCACGTAGCCACTGCTGGACAATGTGCGAACGCTGACCGCCCCGGGCGCAGCAGAGATAGCCCTGGGGGTGTTGCCGGCAGGCTTCGCGCCAGGCGTCCAGACGCTGCTGGCGAATCTCGCCGCAGACCAGTTGATGACCAAGCTCCAGTGCAGCCTCTGGCCCCTGGCGTTTATAGCAGGTACCCACGGCGGCACGCTCGTCATCATTCATTAAGGGTAAATTTATCGCGCCCGGTATGGCACCCTGCTGAAATTCAACCGGCGCGCGGACATCGATTAAGGGCGTATCGGCGGTAAGAATCGCGCGATAGTCCGTTCCATCGTTCATGAGAAATCCTGAAAAAGACAAACAGCAATGGACGGGATTTTACGCGCGGAAGGAGAGCGCGGGGAAGTATAAGTTAAACTTCCCCGCATTTTACCCGTAATGAAGGTTTATTTAAGCTGAGTTTGCGCCCAGAGGATACCGCTGGCGTACTCTGGCGGGAGCAGCGGCGCGAGGGCTTCCAGCGTCGCACTCAGACGCGCGGTATCGCTGTCGGTCAGATTCAGGTGACCGACTTTACGCCCCGGACGCACCTCTTTGTCGTACCAGTGCAGATGCACCAGCGGCAGTTTCAGCCAGTTATAATTCAGATCGCTGCCAATCAGATTCACCATGACTGATGGACTGTCCACCACCGGTGACGGCATCGGCAGGCCGGTAATCGCCCGCAGATGCAGCTCAAACTGGCTGATACTGGCGCCGTTTTGCGTCCAGTGACCGCTGTTGTGTACGCGCGGGGCCAGTTCGTTGATCAGCAGACCTTCCGGCGTGACAAAACACTCCATTGCCATCACGCCGACGTAACCCAGATCTTGCATGATGGCCGAAAGCATCGATTCGGCCTGCGCCTGCTGTCTGGCGTCAGCGCGTGGAAAGGCGACGCTGGTGCGCAGAATACCGTCCTGATGCAGGTTATGCGTCAGCGGGTAGAACACCGTGCTGCCGTCATGCGCACGTGCGCCGACGAGGGACACTTCACCCGAAAAGTTAATGCCTTGTTCAACTATGCATTCGCCGTAGTTGTCGCCCGGCAGTTGATCGGTTTCACTGGCGCGTAAACGCCACTGACCGCGACCGTCATAACCGCCGACGCGACGTTTCACGATCGCCAGTTCGCCTAAACGGTCAAAGACAGCAGGCCATTCGCTTTTGTCTGCCAGCAACTGCCACGGCGCGGTCGCCAGACCGAGCTTATCGAAAAGCTGTTTTTGCGTCAGCCGGTCAGCAATGATGGGGAATACGTCGCGGTTAACGAAGGCCGGATGACGCGCCAGTTCACGCGTTAACGCGGTTTCCGGCCAGCGCTCGATTTCTGCGGTAATTACGCTTTGCTGAAAAGGCACGGCAGCCGGTTCCGCATCCAGCCCGACCGGCCAGACGGCGATGCCCAGCGGTTCACCCGCCTGACGGAGCATCCGGCCTAACTGCCCGTTGCCCAGTACGCAGACCTGTTTCATGCCGCACCTCGAGGATCCGGATTCTCCAGCACCTCATCCGTTTGCGCCTTGCGCCAGTCGTTCAGACGCTGGTGCAATGCGGTATCATGCGTCGCCAGAATCTGCGCCGCCAGCAGCGCCGCGTTAGCCGCGCCCGCTTTACCAATCGCCAGCGTACCGACCGGAATACCGCGCGGCATCTGTACAATAGAGTACAGGCTATCGACGCCGCTCAGCGCCGCGCTTTGTACCGGAACGCCCAGTACTGGCACCAGCGTTTTCGCCGCAATCATCCCAGGAAGATGGGCCGCGCCACCCGCACCAGCAATAATCACCTGATAGCCATTCTCTTCAGCGCTTTCGGCAAAGCTGAACAGTTTATCGGGCGTGCGGTGGGCAGAAACCACTTCTACGTGGTGCGGGACATCCAGAATTTCAAAGATTTCTGCGGCGAACTGCATGGTAGCCCAGTCGCTTTTGGACCCCATCACGATGGCGACACGCGCCGGGTTATTGCGGGAAGACATGCGTCTGAAAACTCCTGTGGTGCGGGACACACTGCTTTTGAGGCCACAAAGAATAGCACGTTATATCAGCAAGGAAAACGGTTGCGTGCCTTGATTTTAAGGCTTCCGGGGATATCAAAATAGTGGTGGCTGAAAACGTACCGGTTCTAATAGAAGAGGATCAACTCCATCTGTACCGCCTAACAAAAAGGGACTCTCTGGAGAGTGTTTTTTGAAATTGCTGTTGGCTTGATGCTGATTATAGGTCGCGTAGCAATATTGGCATCCATGCAGACAGGTGTTGTAGGTACCGATGTCTATACTCTTCACACACCCACAGGCCTCACGCTGACCTGAATCTTTGCTATTGGGTATTAATAAGCCAAACAGGTCATTAATTAGCGCCTCATCAATACATTTCCCATGCTGAATGCCTTGCCCGGTAAGATTGACCTCTTCGGCACAGGAGTAGATATCCAACCCGTGTTGTCGGGCAATCTCTGATAATTTTTGCGACAGCGTTAAGCAGAGTTCATGATTTTGTGTGATATCGCTGTAAATGAGTGAATCAATCGCTTTAAGGTTTTTTTCCGTCTTTTGATAAAAATCAGCGAAGCTAATCACAACGCGTCGGGTATGGCCTTCTAATTCGGTGGCGATTTTACTGAACAGGCGGACATGTTCGTCAAATGGAAGAAGATTTGAAAACAAAATAGGGTCATAGCGCCAGATGACTTTTTCAGCGCCAATCTTTTCTGACAGTCGTTTGAATACCTCGAGCGCTTTATGCGGATTTAAGGTTTTAGACTCAATTAACCGCGGATATCCGGTGAGGGTGAACTGGAAGTAAAAACGATGGCCGATCTCAGAGAGTTCATCAAGATAAGGGAGCAGTTTCGTGGGGTTGCGTGTCCAGAATACGATTGCATCAACATCTTCAGGAAGCAATGACACCCGAGAGACCTGGTGATAGTTAAAGGGATTCCGGGTCAGTAAAAAACCTGCACGAATGCGGTTCATTAACCACTCACTGTAGAAAGCGGGTATATCGGTGCGACGGCTGGCACTAATGATCATCGCGTATATTCCAGTATTTGATAGTCAAGATATCGGTTAGTTAATATCGGGTAATCTCTGACCTTGCATCGACAGTCATTATCTTTGTCCTGGCAAAGTACTATACATTCTTTTGGATAATCAAAGTGAACATCTATCGCTTTTAAACCCGTATTGGCATTCCCCATGTATTGAGTGACGGTGTGTTTATCCGCGGTACGAAAATCATGGCGGATTAATTCATTATGGATGTGTTCGAAAATTTTGACATGTGCACTGGTTTGATCAAGAGAAGTATTGACATAAGAATTGAGAAAGTAGAGCTTATCTTTTTTAGTTTTTGAAATTTCCTGAGCGAGCTGTTCAATATCTGATGACTGCTCAATATCCTTAATTGATTTTGGGAAAATAAATACATCAAATTTCCCCAGAATCTTAGTGCTGATTTGATTAACAGAACGCGATGTCAGATATAGATTGTCATTTCCTTCTGGCAGCAATCGCCTTGCTTTCCAATGACATACATCGTAGCCATAATAATTAAAGTTAATGCCGCCAAGATTATGCAGAAGAGCAAAGTAATCGGGATATAACCCACATCCCATTGAGGCAATATTGATGTCGGTTACGCTATTTTTATTTAGCCTTTCCAAAAGTAAATTGGCTAAAATACAGTACTCAAAATAATAGGCCGGAAGGTATTTTAAAGCATATATTTTTTGATAAACTTCGTCATCATAGTTACCATTTAAAGGCAAAAGTTCTGAATGGTCACATAAAAAACCATCTCTCATTAAACTTCGATGAAAACTGTGTACCGTAGTACGGATAAAATCCTGATCGATATTCATCATCACCCTTAATTCTTAAGTTTGTTTTAGCATAGCCATCCAAACTTAGAAGATAATGATCTGAGTCATCATTTTATAATGAGGGTGTTTTTTTCTCAAAACGGGAAAGCAATCAGTTCCACGTTGTCCGCTGTGACTTTGACCATCGATCCTTCGCTATGCCAGGCACCTAATACGACGCGGTAGGCGGGTTCGCCGTTGACGGTGAGCGCATGAACATCAGGGCGATGGGTATGGCCGTGAATCAGCCACTGGACGCGGTATTTTTCCATCTCGGCGACAACCGCATGTTTATTAACATCCATGATCTCCAGTGATTTAGTGCTGTTGGCGGCTTTGCTATCAGCACGCATTCTGGCGGCCACACGCTTGCGTATAAACAGCGGCAGGGCGAGGAACAGCGCTTGCAGCCAGGGTTGATGGACTTTTGCACGAAATGCCTGATAACCCACATCATCGGTACACAGCGTATCGCCATGCAGAATAAGTACCCGGCGACCGTACAGATCGAGCACTTTTTCCTGGGGAAGCAAGGTCATACCGCTTTCGCGGGCGAAGCGTTTGCCAATCAGGAAGTCACGATTACCGTGAATGAAGAAGCAGGGGACGCCGGAATCGACAACCGCTTTAATAGCGGCGGCTATTTCACGGTGCAATGGGTTGGGATCGTCATCGCCAATCCAGGCTTCGAAGAGGTCGCCCAGGATATACAACGCGTCGGCCTGACGGGCTTCGCTGGCTAAAAAACGCAGAAAACCGGCGGTGATCGCCGGTTCTTCCGTGCAGAGATGAAGATCTGCAATAAACAGTGTCGTCACAATTACTCGCTGACGGTCACGTTTTCGATAATCACGTCTTCTTTCGGTACGTCCTGGTGCATGCCGCTGCGACCGGTAGAAACGCCTTTGATTTTGTCAACTACGTCCATACCTTCAACGACTTCGGCAAATACGCAGTAGCCCCAGCCCTGCATGCTTTCGGCGGAGAAGTTCAGGAAGTCGTTGTCGGCAACGTTGATGAAGAACTGCGCTGTGGCGGAGTGCGGAGCCTGAGTACGCGCCATTGCAAGCGTACCACGGGTGTTTTTCAGACCGTTGTTGGCTTCGTTTTTGATAGCGTCTTTGGTGGCTTTCTGTTTCATGCCAGGTTCAAAACCGCCGCCCTGAATCATAAAACCGTTAATCACACGGTGGAAAATGGTGTTGTTGTAAAAACCTTCGCGGCAGTAGTCCAGGAAGTTTTTAACTGTTTCAGGCGCTTTATCATCAAACGTTTTGATTACGATATCGCCGTGATTAGTGTGGAAAGTAACCATTTTTGCATCCTGTTCCGATATAGTGGTGCTTTAACCCAGCTAAGGGTCAGAGTTAGGGAGGTGTTATAGCATAACCGCACGCTGCGATCACCTCGCAAAGTGTGCTGCTTCCCGTCCCAATTATGGGTATTATACAGACTTTGTTATCCACACACGTCTTACACGGAATCTTCGATGTTAAAAATCTTTAATACACTGACGCGCCAAAAAGAGGAATTCAAACCCATTCATGCCGGGGAAGTCGGCATGTACGTGTGTGGTATTACCGTTTACGATCTCTGTCATATTGGCCATGGCCGTACCTTTGTGGCGTTTGACGTGGTGGCACGCTATCTGCGCTTTTTGGGCTACACGCTGAAGTACGTGCGTAACATCACCGATATCGACGATAAAATCATTAAACGCGCAAATGAAAATGGCGAAAGCTTTGTCGCGCTGGTGGATCGTATGATCGCCGAAATGCACAACGACTTTGATGCGCTCAATATTCTGCGTCCGGACCTGGAACCGCGCGCAACCCACCATATCGCCGAAATCATTGAAATCACCGAGCAGTTGATAGCTAAAGGTCATGCCTATGTGGCGGACAATGGCGACGTGATGTTCGATGTCCCTACCGACCCGAATTACGGGCAACTGTCACGCCAGGATCTGGATCAACTGCAGGCTGGTGCACGTGTGGACGTGGTGGATGTGAAGCGCAACCCGATGGACTTCGTGCTGTGGAAAATGTCCAAAGAGGGCGAGCCGAGCTGGCCGTCTCCGTGGGGCGCAGGCCGTCCTGGCTGGCACATTGAGTGTTCCGCGATGAACTGCAAACAGTTGGGTAATCACTTTGATATTCACGGCGGCGGTTCTGACCTGATGTTCCCGCACCACGAAAACGAAATTGCCCAGTCCACCTGCGCGCATGACGGTGAGTATGTGAACTACTGGATGCACTCCGGGATGGTGATGGTTGACCGCGAGAAGATGTCCAAATCGCTGGGTAACTTCTTTACCGTGCGTGACGTGCTGAAATACTACGATGCGGAAACCGTGCGCTATTTCCTGATGTCCGGCCACTATCGTAGCCAGTTGAACTACAGCGAAGAGAACCTTAAGCAGGCGCGTTCTGCTCTCGAACGTCTGTATACGGCGCTGCGCGGGACAGATAAATCCGTTGCGCCTGCCGGTGGCGAGGCGTTTGAAGCGCGTTTTGTCGAGGCAATGAACGACGATTTCAACACTCCGGAAGCGTACTCCGTGCTGTTTGACATGGCGCGTGAAGTGAACCGTCTGAAGGGCGAAGACGAGGCTGCCGCGAATGCGATGGCTTCTCACCTGCGTAAGATTTCTGGCGTGCTGGGTCTGCTGGAACAGGATCCGGAAGCGTTCCTGCAAAGCGGTGCTCAGGCTGATGACAGTGAGGTCGCGGAAATTGAAGCGCTGATTCAACAGCGACTGGATGCCCGTAAAGCCAAAGACTGGGCGGCTGCGGATGCGGCGCGCGACCGTCTGAACGAAATGGGCATCGTGCTGGAAGATGGTCCGCAGGGTACCACCTGGCGTCGTAAGTAATGTTCTTGCCGGATGGTGGCTAACGCCTTATCCGGCCTACGATGGAATGATCGGTAGGCCTGATAAGCGTAGCGCCATCAGGCACTATTAATGACGTCTATACCACCGCAGCACCCCCATCAGCAGTACGCCCGGCAACCATACCCACAGTAACTCGGAAATAATGACCTGATGTCCGTACGGCGTGGTGTAGCGCGACAGGGCAAACGGCGCGACCTTTATCACCTGCCACGGTGCGAAAAAGCGTTCGTCCGACCACGGCCACAGCCAGCCGACGCCTTTGCCACCGGTGGTGATTGAGTCCAGCAGACTGTGCGACAGCAGCGAAACGGTCAAAAACAGCCAGCAGCGCATTAACCCGGCTTTAAACCATCGTCGTCCCATCCATACGCAGAGCAGGGGAACCCCCAGCGCGAACAGCAGTGAATGGGTAAATCCACGATGTCCAAACACGTTTGCGTAGGATACTCCGAGTTTAAATGACAGCACATCGGCGTCCGGCAGCATCGCAAGCGCGATCCCGGCAAACAGTAAACGTGGAGGAATGACTTTCAGTCCCAGACCCAGCCCAAGGCAAATGGGGACGGCGGCGTGGGTGATGACAGTAGGCATATTATCGCTATCCATAAAATAACTATTTTAGCAGTAGGGTTGGGGAGCGGGTAAACCTGTTTTTATTATTAAGTGGAAAATATTTTACGTTATTTATTTAGCTGTTTTTTGTATGTTATTAATTTCAATGATCCAATTTTGGACTGTAAAAACTCTGTAGAGATATTCTTTTTGAGCACTCCAGCGTATAAGCTTTACGGATAATGCTTTGCATCCCTCCTGCGTATGGTGAGTTATAAGGCGGTATATTCTTTCATGTAATGCATTCCTGTAATAATCATTTAAAAGGGTTAATATTGTGAACGTCACGGGCAGATTGCGCCAACATGCTATACGGCATTTATTTTCATTCTTGTTTATATCGAGCCTGTTGGCGGTGAGTGGCTGTCAAAACGCTCAACCTGTTGAGAAAACGACTGGACTCTCTGTACCCTCTACGGGTAGTGAATCTGTGCCTGCGATAACGCCGATGGCCCCGGCAACACAAAGCGTTAAACCAGAATCTACGCCTCCCGAGACGGGATCTGTTTCAAGCTGTCAGCGAGAACTGGTGGCGTTATCGAAAATTAACCAAAGACTTTATGCCCAGAAAAAAGCCGCCTTTGATGAGCTACTCACAAGTGCGTCAGTCTACACGGGTGTACGTGAAGATATTACTGCGCAAACGAAAGATACGATGGATGCATTCTATAAATTCAAAACGCAGAAAATCTGCAGTGATATTGAGCAGGCTGTAAGGCAGGCGCTCATTAATCGCGTGGAGAATATGAAATGAACGCATTCAGAATGAAGCCGTTAATCATCGCTCTGCCGATGATTTTGGGCGGTTCGATTGCTCTGCAGGTTCAGGCAAGTGATACGTCAGGTGCCGTAAAATCTCTCGATTCAATTACCTCACAGTCCAGTGAAATCCCTTCATTATTACTGGAGAAAAAGGTCACGCTTCCTGAACCTGTTGTTTCTGCCCAGGAGCCGCGAGCAACATCTGTTCCTAAAAGTGCCCGCTATCGTTTGCAGACCTCGCAGGCGCAAGCAGATGCGTTGAATGCCCAGATAGCTGCATTGAAGGCGGCGCAGGAAAAAAAAATTGCCGAGTTGACCCGACAAATTGCGCAGGCTCAGGAGGGCTCGTCTAAATCAGACGAAGCCCGGCAGCAATTAAAAGAGAGTCAGAAGCAGCTTGCTGATATGCAAACGAAGTGGCAAAGCGCTACGCAGCAACTGGAAAACGCCAATAAACGGATTGCTGAGCTGTCAGCGGGGAGACTGGATGACGGGCAGGAAGTCGAGCAGTTGAAACAATCTCTGGCTGACATCCAGAAGCAAAATGTTGAACTAACGAAAAAGCTCACAGCGTTGACAGCGTTACAGGATGCTAAAGAAGTGGAACTTGCCACGGCGAAAAAAGCATCAGCGGACAGTGACATAAAGCGTGCTGATGCGGAGAAAAAGTGGCAAAGCACCTCGCAACAGCTTGAAATGGCGAATAAGCGAGTGGTGGAAATGAATGCCAGCCACCTTGAGGACAGTCAGCAAGTTATAAATCTGAAGCAATCTTTAACTGAGTCTCAAAACCAGGCGGCGGAACTCACTAAAAAAATGGCCGGGCTTAACGAACAGCAGAATGCTAAAACCACAGAACTCGCGGCGGTAAGTAAAGCGTTAAGCGAGAGTGAGGTGAATCGCGCGGCGTTTGAACAAAAATGGCAAGAGGCAAATAGCAAACTGGAAAGTCAGAGCAAACAACTCGCTTCTCTGCATACGGATCCTGAAACGCCCGTTCCCACCAGTAAAGAAGATATCCGTGCTTATGCCCTCGGTGCATTTTGGGGCCATGACGTGCTGAATGCGATGAAAAAAGTGGAAAGCGATGGCTTTAAACTTTCGCAGCCACAGGTTGTCAGCGGTGTTACGGATATGATGCGCGGGAAGTTTAAAATCCCTCAGGAAAAAATGTTGGCAGAATTGAAAGACATGGATGCCAGCGTTACAGGCAAACAGCCGCAACCTTCCACCTCAGAAGACGAGGGGAAAACGTTCATCACCGCCTATAGTAAAAAACCAGGCGTGAAGCGTGCGGATATGGGTTACTACTATCGCATAACAGAAAAAGGACGCGGGGTTATTAAGAGCTCCGATACCGTTGCTATTGCGGTAACTGAAAGCCTGTCGAACGGTAACGTCATTAAGGATATGAATAAATCAGGCAAAGTGCTGGTGCTTCCGCTGGAACAGTTCCCGCCTCTGTTTAAGACTGCGATTAGCAAGTTGAACAATAAGGGCAAACTACAAATGGTAGTACCACCCGAGCTTGCTTACGGCGAAGCCGGTAGCCCACCAAATATTCCGCCAAATTCCACAATGGTCTACGACGTGCGAATTGTTAATGTCACTCACTAACACCCGCGGCGCCAGACATGTACTGGGGCCGCTTTTTTTAGGCCGATTCCCGGGCGATAAGCTGACCTGAAAGCGTAATACGCTGGCATTGCAATTCTGGTTCTTTCAGCTTGCGTATCATGAGTGTTGCCGCCTGGCGTCCGGTCTCTTCACTGGCGGATGATACATAGGTTAATGACGGCGAGGTCAGATTCACGTGCAGCATATCTTCAAAACCAATCAGCGCCACCTGCTGGGTCAGGAATACGTCTTTACCGAGGGTGCGTCCAACCTGATGAATGCCGGAGATAGAGCCAATCATCGCCGCGGGTGAGTGGCAAAGCAGGGCGGTGATAGTGTTATTTTGTTCCAGCAGATGGCGGGTGGCAATGCTGGCGGCGTGGGTATCATCGTCACAAGCAGGTGTCGATTCTTCTTTATAGACCATGCCATTTTGTGCCAGCGTATTGCGAAACCCCTGTAATCGCTGTTGGCGGATCAGACAGTCTGGTCGACCGCCAATATAGCCAATGCTACGGTGCCCGCGTTCAATCAGATAGCGAGTGGCAAGGCTTGCCGCCTGACGATTATCGCGCATTACCAGATTGCAGTTTTCTTCAATCAGCGATTGCGATACGACAACTAGTGGTAAAGGGCACTGGCGCACCTGTTCAGGTAACGCTGTACGGGTGGGGTCCGACGAGAGATAAATGACGCCAGCCACACCTTGCTGCTTGAAAGAGAGAAAACAGCGCTCAAGGCTTGTCCGATCATCCTGTGGCTGCCCCAGAAAAACCATAAAGCCTTGCTTTTCCAGCTCCTGGACAATACTTGCCATCACTTTGATGGAGAAACTGTCGCTGAAATCACGCAGGATCAAGCCGATCAGGTTGGAGGTATTGGCGCGAAGATTTGCCGCGGCGATGTTATGGACATAGCCAAGCGTATTGATGGCAGCATGGACCTTCTCAATGGTTGCCTCTGAGATTTTCCCTTTCTGGCGTAGCACCAGCGAAACGGTCGAGACTGAAACGCCCGCCTGCTTTGCGACATCAATAATGCTGACTTTCTTCAAAATCGCTCCCTGAAAATTACCGGTTATCAGCCAGATACGACAACGTCTCCCAGCGTACAGGAGACGTGTCATTCAGGCATCTTATTATTTGCCGATCATCGTGGACATGGTCTGGGCAATAAACTGTGCTCTGGCGCCGAAAATCACCTGGATACCATTGTCACCAACAAAGACCACGCCGCGGGCACCGAGGCTATTGAGACCGTCTTTATCGACCACGTCGCTTTTAGCCACTTCCAGACGCAGACGGGTGATGCAGGAACCGACGGAATCGATGTTCTGCGCGCCGCCCAGCAGGCCGATGATTTCAGTAGCAATTTCAGTATCCGTTTTGTCGTTCGCATTGGCGGTCACTTCGGTACGACCTGGCGTTTTGATATCGAAACGGCGAATGACAAAGCGGAAGGTAAAGTAGTAAATCAATGCCATCGGCACGCCAATGATAATGGCATTCAGGAAGTTGGTCTGATAGCCATTGAAGGACGGCAGAATGCCAAACGACAGGTAGTCGATGAAACCGGCGGAGAACGATTTGGCAATATGCGCATGCAGAAGGTACATGGTCATGTAAGCCAGACCCGCCATCACGGCGTTGAAAACATACAGAATCGGTGCCACGAAGATAAAGGTAAACTCAACCGGCTCGGTGATCCCTGTCAGGAAGCAGGTGAGTGCCGCCGAGAACAGAATACCGGCCGCAATTTTTTTATTCTTCGTGTGCGCTTCGTGGTACATCGCCAGACACGCCGCAGGCAGGGCAAACAGCATCAGCGGGAACTCGCCCTGCATGAACTTACCGGCGTTCTGATAGGTATCGCTACTGAAGGATTTGACCCCTTCCTCCAGCATTTTGAACCAGATTGTCTGGTCGCCGTGGATCACCTGGCCTGCCTGAGTGGTGTAATCGCCAAAGGAATACCAGAATGAGGGATACCAGATGTGGTGTAAACCGAGGGGGATCAGCGCACGTTCAACCAGGCCAAAGATAAAGGTTGAGACCGCCTGATTATCGCCGTTGACGACCACCGAAAGCGCATCGATACCGGACTGAATGTGTTGCCAGATGTAGGGCAGCAGCAGTCCCAGCACAAAGGAGAGAAACGCGGTGGCGATCGCCACAAAACGTTTACCGGAGAAGAAACCGAGGAATTCCGGCAACTGCATGGTGTGAAAGCGGTTGTAACACCAGGCGGCGAGAATACCGCAGATCAGACCGCCAAAGACGCCCATTTGCAAGGTCGGGATACCGACCACCATTGCATATTTTCCGCCCTGGGAGGCCATCTCCGGCGTGATGCTTAGCACTGTGCTGATGGTGATGTTAGTGACAAACACCGAGACCGCCGCCGACAGCGCCGCGATACCCGATTCTGAGGCAAGACCGACGGCAGAGCCGATGGCGAACAGCATCGGCAGATTATCAAAGATAACGCCGCCCGCGTTCATCATCAGTGGCAGATGGAATTTATCCCCGAAGGCCAACAGCAGACCCGCAGCGGGAAGCAGTGAAATTGGTAGCATTAACGCGCGACCAATCATCGATAATTTAGACAATGATTTAACAAACCCTGATATCAGACTCATGCTGATTTCCCCCGAGAAGCGTTTTTATTGACGCTGTTATTGTAAGTAGAACGTTATAGTAGAACGTTCTACTTATCGTGATGAAGGCAGGGATTTTGCGCAACTAAAATCTCACGCTGTATCAAATGAAATCGTGATTATTTGAAGTTGATCGATAATTAACCATTATGGTCATAGGGCGATAGGGAAGGGAAGAGGGAGTTTCACCCGATATCCCCGGAGGAGAGATCGGGTGAGAAATCAGATAACTCAGGCCGTTACGGTGATGCTCTGACCGGCGAAACTCACGGTTTGACCGGCCACGATTTTGCAACGTTTGCGGGTTTCAACCGCACCGTCAACTTTTACCTGACCTTCGGCAATGGCAATTTTCGCCTGGGCGCCGCTTTCACTCCAGCCTTCCAGCTTCAGCAAATCGCACAGTTCAACGTGAGGATGTTTGCCTAAAGAAAATGTCGCCATATTAATTATCCTGAGGATCGTGATATTCAACGCACGCCTGTAGCGTGTTTTCGATAAGTGTGGCGACCGTCATCGGACCCACACCGCCCGGTACGGGTGTAATGTACGAGGCACGCGCGGCTGCATCTTCAAACACCACGTCGCCGACGACCTTGCCATTTTCAAGACGGTTGATGCCGACATCAACCACGATAGCGCCTTCTTTGATCCAGTCACCCGGAATAAAACCTGGTTTCCCGACGGCAACGATCAGCAGATCGGCATGCTCAACGTGGTGACGCAGATTTTTGGTGAAACGGTGGGTTACCGTGGTGGTACAACCGGCCAGCAGCAGTTCCATACTCATGGGACGACCGACGATGTTAGAGGCGCCGATCACGACCGCATTCAGACCATACAGATCGATGTTGTAACGTTCGAGCAGAGTGACGATCCCGCGCGGCGTACAGGGGCGTAAACGCGGGGCGCGCTGACACAGGCGACCGACGTTGTACGGATGGAAACCATCAACGTCTTTATCCGGATCAATCCGCTCCAGCACTTTGACATTATCGATGCCCGCCGGAAGCGGTAGCTGTACCAGAATACCGTCGATGGTGTTGTCGGCGTTGAGCGTATCAATCAGCTCAAGCAATTCCGCCTCGCTGGTGGTTTCCGGCAAGTCATATGAGCGGGAGACGAATCCCACCTCGTCACAGGCTTTACGCTTGCTTGCTACGTAAATTTGCGAAGCCGGGTTACTGCCTACCAGCACTACAGCCAGGCCAGGGGCTCGGCGTCCGGCCTCGATACGCGCCTGAACTTTTTGAGCAACCTCAGAGCGCACCTGCTGCGCAATCGTTTTACCGTCAATAATCTTTGCTGCCATCAGAGAGAGGATTCCATCTGTTACTTCACGTCAAAGGGGATGGCGCTATTCTGTCAGAAGTGAAGACGGTTGTCAGTTACCGCTTACAGTCGGCGCGGTTTTAGATGGCGATCCGTGGGGGATATGCCCTGTGGAAAAGGAGTATGCTCACAACTCAAGCAGTTGAGAGGAAAGCCATTGACCGTCAAAGTTGTGAACGTATAATACCGACCAGTTTTGTATCATCCGCATTGCAGTTCACTGCTCCCTTAGCTCAGCTGGATAGAGCAACGGCCTTCTAAGCCGTCGGTCACAGGTTCGAATCCTGTAGGGGGCGCCATTTTCACCTGCACCAACCTCTTTTAAACTCTACTAAATCCAGATATACCAGGTCTTAGAACAAAATTTTATTATCTCAACGTCTGGTTGATATTGCGAAACCCAACCTGATAGCCGTGTGAGTCAGGCTTCTGGCGATGATTCGGCTGTTCACTATTCGGAGAAGATGACTGACGGAAATGGCATCGCAATGAAACGAAGATGGCCGCAGAAGACCAGGACCGGCTGGCATTCGATGACCGCGTGTCCTCCGTATCCGATGGGTTATTTGTCAAGATTTATGCAGGCATGAGCTATCACACGTTCGGATGGTTCATTTTAACCATGCCAGATAATGGCTGATATAAACCTGATATTCTTTGTCCATATTTTCCGGTAAATCATTTGGAGAAAAAAAAGCTAGCTCCAGCCCTTCTTCAGGGTTATTCACCATTTTTCCAGTCCAGTCACCAGACCAGAAAAGGGAGGTAACTACGTTGATTTTGTCCTGGTTGCGAAGAGTAAATGTATATTCCGGACCGGAAAAAACGCCCAGTAAGGTCAGGTTGTGGACCTCAAGGTTTGTTTCTTCCTTAACTTCACGTATAGCTGTTTCTTCCAAAGACTCACCCGGTTCAAGAAGCCCTCCTGGAAGGCCCCATGTTCCGTCCCGTCGATGCTGCAGGAGGATACATTGATTTTGGTCTGTCAGAACGACATTAGAACCCACCAGTAATAGTAAACGATGACCAATCATACTGCGCATCTGCTGTACATAGTCCATTACTCACTCCTTTTCGCACGGTCAAAGCGGAGGATACCGCAGACATATTGTGTATGGTAACTGACCGCGGCAATGGCCAGGTTGTTCATGCCCTGGCGCGCGAGAAGTATATAACGGAATGTTCTTGTTATCACCTGTTTTGCCCCGGCGTAATTACTGCGATAATTTCCTGGGTCGGTTTATTCAAATGAATTGTCACAGATTTAACACACACTTCAGCATTATTTAGAATGGATTAAAGCATGATGCCTTCCGTTATATCGGGAATAGTCTGTTATTGGTTGATTGATTATATTCGCTGGTTAACGCATTGAGACAAGCATGCATCACCATGAAGAAAGGCCATCCGGAAACCGGATGGCCGTTTGGCGATGCGAGCGCATTCACTCACTATTCCTGTTCTGAGGCCTTTCGCAAAAATGGGGTACAGGAAATTGCCATGATGATCCCTTCAGGACTGAGAAAACGGGTGACAGTTTGTTCCCAGGGTTCCTCCTGCATACAGGTCAGTAACTGACATCCATTTTCCTTTAATATTTCGGAAGCGGATTGTATGTCGTCAACGTCAAATTCGAGCCAGGCTTGAGGAACAGGCAAATTTTCTGGCCATTCAGATGAGCCAAAACAAGAAAGAGCGACTTTATCAAGTGGCCAGATGGCAAAATACTTCACTCCGGGAATGTTTTGTGAGTGCAGATACCCATCATAACCGTCAATAGTCTCAAGCGGCAATTGTAATATGTCTTTATATAAAGCAGCGCTTTCATCCGTATTTTTCGTGACAGGACCAAATCCTGCGACAAATAGCACATTAATTCCTTTTGGGATACTGGACATAGTCACCTCATGTTTTGAAGCGTGATTGCATTGTTATACACTAACTGCATAATGATAAGACTTATTGCAGTTGATGAGGATAAGGTACGATATAACCCAGACTTTTCGTTGTAAAAAAGGGACATTTTCAGTGAGGGAAGATAAAAATTATCCTGTCATTACCCAGAGATCGCATCGTCAACGCTATGCTATTGCGTCATCTGAACAACGATGAACACATTTTCAGGCAGACTTAAACCCATTATCGGCAATCGACACGGTGCGGCGACGCAGCTCTTTTTCGCGCCGTCTGAGCCTTTACGTCACATGGTTTCCCACTATACCGTGCAATTACGCTGTGTTTGTGAGCAACCATCGCAACAGCCACTGACGATTATTCCTGACGCCAGCGGCTGCCTTGTTTTCACTGTAACCCGTGAGCGAGTGCAGTTGCTACTTTGGGGGCCTGGCTGCCAACCGCAACCGGTGACGCGGGACTTTAACACGATCGATCTGCGGATTCTGGTTGAGTTTTTGCCTGGCGGCGCGTTTGGGCTGTTGGGCGGCCTGCCTCTATATGAATTGCAAAACCGGCAGGAGCGTCTGGGAACCATCGCCCCTTCTCTGGAACCGCTATTTCGTCCTGTTATTGAATTGCATCACGATTCATACCCGCTCCTGCTTCAGGCTATTGATGATGCATTAGTCCGCCATTGCGATAGAGTCACAGAAAGCGTGCTTATGCGGCAGATACTGGCCTGTTCTTCCTCTGCGTGCGGAATGCTTCGTCTAAATGCCCTGAGCGAGATGACGTCTTACAGCCCCCGACATATCAACCGATTATGTCAGGAGCGTATCGGATTATCCTGGAAGTCGTTTGCCCGAATTCTCAGAATCAACGAAGCGTGTCGCCGCATCAATCGGGGAGAGCAGGTTCTCAGAACGCTTGCCTGCGATCTGGACTACCATGATCAGGCCCATTTCACCAAAGACTTTAAAGCGCTCAGTGGTGTAACGCCGTCAGACTATCAACGGAATCTGTCGGACTTTTATCACGAAGAAACGAAATTGTGTACTCATTTGCCTGTCAGGTATGCACCGGGCAAATAATAAAGATATCGTCTCAGATGCCTGCAATAAGCGAAAAAGACAGAGGCGGTCGTGTATACCGCCACGTGGTAACGCGTTTGGCATACGCACCCATCACATCCCCGGTTACACCGCTCGTCGTTGAATTAAGGAGTGTCACACCGGCCAGATTAAAAAGGCATCTTCCTGATCGCCGTCCAGCGCAGTAATATATTCAATGTCACTGCGGGTATTATTGATATTGATGGTCAGGTTATCCACAATTAATTTTCCTGTGCTACTGGCCCCTGATGGAGCAGTGCCTTCTGTGTAATAAAATCAATGGCAATACCGATCCGGTTATCTCTCAGAACGGTTATTTTCGCACCTGCATTATTTTCGTCGCAGGCCGGATAAGATGTCGCCGTTATCCGGCATACCGATGAATATATTATTCTCTATAAAAGTCTGAGATATCGACAGTGTTTTCTTTCACCGAGTCCATTGCGGAAATAAACGCATGTTCATGTTCTTCTTCCTCCTCGCGTGGTGAGGAGTTGCCATAGAAGCGACCATTTTTGTGAATAGCCAGAGAATCACTTTTCACCTGACCATTGACGATGCCCTGTGCATTAATACTGACCTCACCACCAATGCAGTTTCCATTCAGTACACCATCAACGGCGATAGCGTACGCAATAACATCACCTTCGACGTGTCCACTTTTTAAAATATGGACAGTTTTCTCAGAGCGAATGATACCGTCTATACGACCATTTACGTGAATGTCGCTGGTCGAGTTCAGTTCGCCCTTAATAATGCAGGTTTCAGGAATAACAGCAACGGTGGCTTCCATCTGTACACTTTGAGAAGGTTTTACCGTGATTTCAACGTCGTCACCAAGGTAGGAAACCTGGGAAGCATTAAGAGAAGATGCAATGTTAATATCTGAGTTGGTATCAGCAAAAGTCGTGTTTTGTCCTTTACGTTTAAACATGGTCCGGATCCCCGTCAATGATGAAAGTAAATAAACAGCATAAATTAAACCACAGCTTAAAATAATTGCGGCAACAATCTTCCATCGGGACTTCAATGTGATGTAAAAATGTTGATCACCTACGCCGTAATGGATGATGAGGTAAATCCAAAGCCCCCAAACAAGCCACAGGAGGTTATATTGCATAAGCTTTTACGTCATCTCCTGTTTATATTTATAACTGTTGGTATGTATTTTTACAGTAGCATTCGAAGAATGGTTTCTCAATGCAAAGTAAATTTAGTTTTATTGCGCATGCAATAATTAAAAGTTTACCCTTTTTAAAAAATATCAACGCAATATTAACAATGATGCAGGAAGAGGGAAGGAATGATAAGTTCCTGATTGCTCATTGCAAAGTCTGAGACCTTTTTTCTGTGATGTTTCAATATTTTTAGAAAGGCATCTTTTCGGATTTTTATTGCATTTTAGTAAAGCATTTTGTGCAGTAGTTTGAAGTTTTAGTGATGAGGATCTGCATGGCCAGGGTTGGTTTGTCGGAGAGCGGGCAGGGGGTTAGCGGGCAGAAGAGCGAAGAGTGAGAGTCAACCGTGTCGCTACAGAAGCGGAGTGGCAAAACTCAGAAAGTGATACAAATGTGAATAACATGTGATGATGAAAAATAAGTAAAGACAACCTGCTGTTTTTTTAGGATGAATCTTAGCGTTGCCGGTACTCAAAATGGAAACTACACCCTGAGGTGCAGGCCAGTCAGACCTGCTCTTTTGGCAAACTCAGAATAAAACGGGTAACGCGGGTATCCGAGGTCACCGACACGTTTCCGTGGTGCGCCGTGACAATGGATTTCACGATGGCCAGCCCAATGCCGCTGCCTTCTCCTTTGCGCTGGCGGGACGGATCCACGCGATAAAAGCGATCAAACAATCGTGGCAGATGTTCTGCGGGGATGGGCGTTCCCGGGTTTTCAATAATGACGTGCACCTGGTCGTCCGTCTCTTTCAGCCGGACGGTAATGCACTGGCCCGGTGGCGTGTAGCGCATCGCGTTGGAGAGGAGGTTGCTTATCGCCCGACGCAGCATGCCGGGATCGCCGGAAACCAGGCATGGACTCCCTTCAAAATGCAGTCCAACCTCCCGTTCTTCCGCCAGCGCTTCAAAAAAGTCGAACACTTTACTGACTTCATCTGCCAGATTGAGCGCTTTTTTCTCCGGGATCAGTTGGTTGTTATCGGCCTGGGCCAGAAACAGCATATCGCTGACCATTTTCGCCATATGGCTCAATTCTTCGAGGTTGGAATAGAGCACCTCTTCCAGCTCCTTCTGGCTGCGGGGCTGGCTGAGAACAATCTCTGTTTGTGTCACCAGGTTGGTAATGGGGGTGCGGATCTCATGGGCAATATCAGCAGAAAAATTAGACTGACGGGTGAAAACGTCTTCGATACGCTCGATCATGTGGTTAAACGAATGCACCAGCCGTTCCAGTTCAATCGGTACCGAGTGAGGATCCAGACGCACATCGAGATCTTTCGAAGTGATGTTTTGAATCTGTCGGCTGACGCTGCGGATCGGTTCGTGGCCTTTATAAACGGCAAACAGCACAATAAAAATGATCAACATGCTGATGATCGAGGCGGTCATGATCAGCTTGTTTTTCAGGTCGTTAATGTAATGCAGGTGAAAATCGATCGACAGCGCCAGATACAGGGTATAGGTCGGCTTACCGTCTACCAGCGGTCCGATCGGCAAGCGGATCATGCGCCAACTGGAATGGGTGCCGTGGCCTGCCATCTGCATCGACGGACCGTTAATCAAATAGACGTTGCCGCCCGGAACGGTTTTATCCACCGTGGCGCGGGCAAGAAACTGACGGATATCCGGCATATGAGGCGAATGAAAGAGCGCCTGCTGGTTAGCATTTTCCAGCGAAATAATGACGTTTGAGTAACCGGCCACCACGTTTTTCAGGATTTCCAGACGGCGGGATTCCGGCTCGTCGGAGGGGCTAAGGATGCGTTCGAGGGTAGCGCTGATCTCGGTTAAATCGTTGATGTCCTGTTCGGCAAAATGCACTTTTACCGACTGAATCATGATCCAGGCAAAGGCAAAAAAGGAGGCAATGGTCGCGAGGCTGATAAAAAAGGTCAGGCGCGTCGCCAGCGAAAAAGGGCGGGATAACCGTTTACTGACCATCCGGTACCTCAAGCACATATCCCACGCCACGCACGGTCTGAATCAGCTTTGGCTCAAAGTCGTTATCAATTTTACCGCGCAGGCGCTTCACGGCCACATCGATGGCGTTGGTGTCACTGTCAAAATTCATGTCCCACACCTGAGAGGCAATCAGCGAGCGGGGTAATACTTCTCCCTGGTGGCGCAGGAAAAACTCCAGCAGGGTAAATTCTTTGCTGGTGAGCGTGATGCGGGTGCCGCTACGACTCACTTTGCGACTCACCAGGTCAACAATCAGATCGGCCACCTGAAACTGGCTTTCGACAATTACCGCCGCCCCCCGGCGAAGCAGCGTTCTGACACGCGCCAATAGTTCGGCAAAGGCAAACGGCTTCACCAGATAATCATCCGCCCCCAGCTCCAGTCCTTTCACCCGATGTTCAATCGTTCCCAGCGCGGTAAGCAGCAGAATCGGCATGCCCTTATTCGCGGCGCGCAGCATCCGGACAATATCCCAGCCGTTGACGTCGGGCAGCATGATATCAAGGATAATCAGGTCATAATCACCGGTCATCGCCAGGTGATAGCCGTTAAGACCGTTGTCAGCAAGATCGACAACAAAGCCGGCTTCCGTCAGCCCTTTGGTCAGGTATTCACCGGTTTTCTTCTCATCTTCGACGATCAAAATCTTCAACTCATCCTCCTTCGCCACGCGACTGTCATGGGCCTCTCAATTCTAGAGAAGCCAGATCGGATAGCAATCGCATTCTGGGAAAATGACAGCTTTGTCATTTTGCTGTCACGCCTTGAACAGAGAGCGCCAGGTAAAGTTGCTGATATCAACCCACATGAAAATCAGGCTTATGCGTAATTTTAAGCTTCTCACGCTCTCAATGGCGTTACTGCTGGCAGGATGTTCACTCGCCCCGGACTACCAGCGCCCGGCGCTCCCGGTACCGCAGCAGTTTTCTCTCAGCCAGAACCAACTGGTGACGTCACCGGCGGGCTTTCAGGACAGCGGCTGGCGGCAGTTTTTTGTCGATCCACAGGTAAAAACGCTGATTGACGAGGCGCTGCGTAACAACCGTGATTTACGCATGGCGACGCTGAAAGTGCAGGAGGCGAGGGCGCAATACCGGGTAACCGATGCCGATCGCTATCCGCAGTTGAATGCACAAAGCAGCGGAAACTGGAGTGGAAAACTGAAAGGCGACACCCGCAGTACGCGTGAATATGAGGCCGGACTGAACCTGAGCTTTGATCTGGATTTCTTTGGCCGGCTGAAAAACATGAGTGAAGCCGACCGACAGCGCTATTTCGCCAGTGAAGAGGCGCGCCGGGCGGTGCATATTCTGCTGGTGTCCAACGTGGCGCAGGGCTGGTTCAATCAGCGTCTGGCCTTCGCGCAGCTTCAGGTGGCACAAGACACGCTGAGCAACTATGAGCGCGCCTATGCGCTGGTGGAAAAACAATTGGTTACCGGCAGTACCAACGTGCTGGCGTTAGAGCAGGCGCGTGGCGTGATTGAAAGTACCCGCAGTGATATCGCAAAACGTCAGGGGGAACTGGCGCAGGCGAATAACGCGTTGCAGCTGTTACTGGGTAGCTACGGCACGCTGCCGGACGACACGCGACAGAACGTCGGCGATATTAACGGCGTGGTGATACCACCGTCGCTCTCATCACACATCCTGTTGCAGCGTCCGGATATCATGGAAGCCGAACATGCGCTAATGGCGGCAAACGCCAATATCGGCGCGGCGCGGGCGGCGTTTTTCCCCTCCATCACGCTGACCAGCGGGATCGCTGGCAGCAGCAGCGATCTCTCCAGTCTGTTTTCGGCGGCAAGCGGGATGTGGAATTTCATTCCGAAGGTGGAGTTACCGATCTTCAACGCCGGACGTAATCAGGCCAACCTCGATCTGGCTGAAATCCGCCAGCAGCAGTCGGTGGTCAATTACGAGCAGAAGATCCAGAACGCGTTCAAAGAGGTTGCTGACGCGCTGGCGCTGCGCCAGAGCCTTACCGATCAGATTCGCGGTCAGCAACGATATCTGACCTCGCTACAAATCACCCTTCAGCGTGCCAGAGCGCTCTATCGCAACGGTGCGGTGAGCTATATCGAAGTGCTGGACGCCGAACGTTCATTATTTTCGACGCAGCAAACCCTGCTTGATCTTAATTACGCCCGACAGGTTAACGAAATTACGCTCTATACCGCGCTTGGCGGCGGTTGGCTGGAATAAATCTTAAGACATCACAGGAGATTGACATGAACACAGTATGTAAAGCGGCCGTATTGGCAATTTTCTCTACGCTGGCAATTAACGCCCAGGCCAATGAGCATCATCACGGCGATATGATGAGCGCCATGCCTGTTGCCGAACAAAGCCCAACGGTCAGCGCTACCGGCGTGGTAAAAAGCATTGATACGGAAAGTAAAAAAGTCACTATTGAACACGGCCCGATTCCCGCGCTGAACTGGCCGGCCATGACCATGCGTTTTACCATTACGCCGCAAACGCAGCTCAACAATATTAAACCTGGCGACAACGTGGCGTTTACGTTTATTCAGCAGGGCAATCTCTCTTTATTGCAGGATATTAAAAGCCAGTAATTCTCTCTTATTTTAACGTTGAGCATGACCTCATGAAAAAAATCGCGCTGATTATCGGCAGCATGATGGCGGGCGGCATTATCGCCGTGGGCGGCTATGCGTATTTGACCGCTGCGCCCCCGTCGGCGAATACACCGCCTGCCTCGGAAAAAGAAGCCCGCAAGGTGCTGTTCTGGTACGACCCGATGTACCCGAATACCCGCTTCGATAAACCCGGCAAATCGCCCTTTATGGATATGGATCTGGTGCCGAAATATGCCGATGAAGAGTCTGCCAGCGCTACAGCGCCGGGTGTCCGTATCGATCCGACGCAAACGCAAAACCTCGGTGTGAAAACCGAGGCTGTGCGTCGTGGACCTCTCACCTTTGCCCAGACGTTCCCGGCCAACGTCAGCTACAACGAGTATCAGTTTGTCATTATGCAGGCGCGGGCCGCCGGATTTGTCGAGAAAGTCTGGCCGCTCACCGTGGGTGATAAGGTGAAAAAAGGCGCGCCGCTGCTCGAACTGACGATCCCTGACTGGGTGGAAGCGCAGAGTGAATACCTGCTGCTCAAAGAGACGGGCGGCACGGCGACGCAGGTTGAGGGAATTCTGGAGCGACTGCGGCTGGCCGGAATGCCGGACGCGGATATTCGGCGTCTGACAGCAACGCGCAAAATTCAGACGCGCTTTACCCTTACGGCCCCCATTGATGGGGTGATTACCGGCTTTGATTTACGCGCCGGCATGAACATCGCCAAAGATAACGTGGTGGCGAAAATTCAGGGGATGAACCCGGTGTGGGTAACCGCCGCCGTGCCTGAATCCATCGCGTGGTTGATTAAAGACGCGTCACCCTTTTCGCTGACCGTTCCGGCGCGTCCGGACACGTCTTTCACTTTCCGCAAGTGGACACTACTGCCCAGCGCCGATGCCACTACCCGAACGCTGCAACTGCGTCTGGAAGTCGAGAACCCCGACGAAGCGCTAAAACCGGGGATGAATGCTTATCTCAATCTGAAAACGGAAAGCGAGCCGATGCTGCTGATCCCGTCTAAAGCGCTGATCGATACCGGCAGCGAGCAGCGGGTGATCACGGTGGACGCTGAAGGGCGTTTTGTTCCTAAACCCGTTTCTGTCTACCAGTCCTCGCAAGAGGTAACGGCGATCCGTTCCGGGCTGGTTGAAGGTGAGAGGGTGGTTGCCAGCGGTCTGTTTCTGATTGATTCAGAAGCTAACATCTCGGGGGCGTTGGATCGGATGCGCGCGCAGCAACCGCCGGCCTCGTCCAGTCATGCGGCCCATGCGCACTGAGGAGAACGCAGATGATTGAATGGATTATTCGCCGCTCGGTCGCCAACCGCTTTCTGGTGATCATCGGCGCGCTCTTTCTCAGCGTCTGGGGGACCTGGACCATCGTTAACACGCCGGTGGATGCGCTGCCCGACCTGTCCGATGTGCAAGTGATCGTCAAAACCAGCTATCCTGGGCAGGCGCCGCAGATTGTCGAGAATCAGGTGACCTATCCGCTGACCACCACCATGCTGTCCGTGCCGGGCGCTAAGACGGTACGTGGCTTCTCGCAGTTTGGCGACTCGTATGTCTATGTCATTTTTGAAGATGGCACCGATCCGTACTGGGCGCGTTCTCGCGTGCTGGAATATCTCAACCAGGTGCAGGGTAAAATGCCGGCGGGCGTCAGTGCGGAAATGGGGCCAGACGCCACCGGCGTGGGCTGGATCTTCGAGTATGCGCTGGTCGATCGCAGCGGTAAGCACGACCTGGCGGAACTGCGTTCGTTGCAGGACTGGTTTCTGAAATATGAGTTGAAAACCATCCCGAATGTGTCGGAAGTGGCCTCCGTGGGCGGCGTGGTGAAAGCGTATCAGGTGGTGATCGACCCAATGAAACTCGCTCAGTACGGCATCAATCTGTCGGAGGTGAAAGGGGCGCTGGATGCCTCTAACCAGGAGGCGGGCGGCTCGTCGGTGGAATTGTCTGAAGCCGAGTACATGGTCCGTGCCAGTGGGTATCTGCAAACGCTGGATGACTTCAATAACATCGTCCTGAAGTCAGGGGAAAACGGGGTACCCGTGTACCTGCGGGATGTGGCGCGCGTGCAAATCGGCCCGGAAATGCGCCGGGGGATTGCCGAACTCAACGGGGATGGCGAAGTGGCTGGCGGGGTGGTTATCTTGCGCTCCGGTAAAAATGCGCGTGAGGTGATTTCGGCGGTTAAAAATAAACTCGAGGCGCTGAAAAGTAGCCTGCCGGAAGGGGTGGAAGTGGTAACCACTTACGATCGCAGTCAGTTAATTGACCGCGCCATCGCCAATCTCAGCCATAAGCTGCTGGAAGAGTTTATCGTCGTGGCGCTGGTCTGCGCGCTGTTTCTTTGGCACGTACGTTCCGCGCTGGTGGCGATCATTTCGCTGCCACTGGGGCTGTGTATCGCCTTTATTGTGATGCATTTCCAGGGGCTGAACGCCAATATTATGTCGCTTGGCGGGATCGCCATCGCGGTGGGGGCGATGGTGGATGCCGCCATTGTAATGATTGAAAATGCGCATAAGCGCCTGGAAGAGTGGGAACATCAGCATCCGGGCGAAGCGCTTGATAATGAAACGCGCTGGAAGGTAATCACCAACGCGTCAGTGGAGGTTGGCCCGGCGCTGTTCATCAGCCTGTTGATCATCACGCTCTCTTTTATTCCCATCTTTACCCTGGAAGGGCAGGAAGGACGCCTGTTCGGGCCGCTGGCGTTTACTAAAACGTATGCGATGGCGGGCGCGGCATTTCTGGCGATCGTGGTGATCCCGATCCTGATGGGGCTGTGGATCCGCGGTAAAATTCCGGCGGAAAGCAGCAACCCGCTTAACCGCTTTTTGATCCGCATTTACCATCCGCTATTGCTGAAAGTATTGCACTGGCCGAAAACGACGCTGTTGGTGGCTGTGCTCTCGATCCTGACGGTTGCCTGGCCGCTGAGTAAAGTGGGGGGCGAGTTCTTACCGCAGATTAACGAAGGCGATCTCTTGTATATGCCGTCCACGCTGCCGGGGATTTCGGCGGCAGAAGCCGCAAGCATGTTACAGAAAACCGATAAGCTTATTATGACCGTGCCGGAAGTCGCCAGGGTCTTTGGCAAAACCGGGAAAGCGGAAACCGCTACGGATTCGGCACCGCTGGAGATGGTGGAAACCACGATTCAACTCAAACCGCAGGATCAGTGGCGTCCGGGGATGACGATGGACAAAATCATTGAGGAACTGGACAACACCGTTCGTCTGCCGGGACTGGCAAACCTGTGGGTGCCGCCGATTCGTAACCGTATTGATATGCTCTCGACCGGGATTAAGAGTCCGATTGGGATTAAAGTCTCTGGGAATGTGCTGGCCGATATTGATGCAATGGCCGGGCAGATTGAAGAGGTTGCCCGAACAGTTCCTGGCGTGACGTCCGCGCTCGCCGAGCGTCTGCAAGGCGGCCGCTATCTCAACATCGATATTAACCGTGAGAAAGCTGCCCGCTATGGCATGACGGTGGGTGACGTACAATTGTTTATTACCTCTGCGGTGGGGGGGGCGATGGTCGGGGAGACCGTTGAGGGAATTGCCCGTTACCCGATCAATCTGCGTTATCCGCAGCGCTTTCGTGACAGCCCGCAGGCGCTGCGCCAGCTTCCGATCCTGACACCGATGAAGCAGCAAATAACGTTGGGGGATGTGGCTACCGTCAATATCACACCGGGACCCTCGATGCTAAAAACCGAGAATGCGCGGCCCACCGGTTGGATCTATATTGACGCACGCGACAGGGATATGGTCTCCGTGGTCAACGATCTGAAAAAGGCGATTGCCGATAACGTCCAGTTGAAGCCCGGAACCAGCGTCGCGTTTTCTGGGCAGTTTGAGCTGCTGGAGCGAGCGAACCATAAGCTGAAGCTGATGGTGCCCATGACGCTGATGATTATCTTCGTCCTGCTGTATCTGGCTTTCCGCCGGGTCGGGGAGGCCCTGCTGATTATTACCAGCGTACCGTTTGCGCTGGTGGGCGGGATCTGGTTCCTGTACTGGATGGGATTCCATCTGTCAGTGGCGACAGGAACCGGGTTTATCGCGCTGGCGGGTGTTGCTGCGGAATTTGGCGTGGTCATGCTGATGTACCTGCGCCATGCCATAGAGGCCGATCCTTCGCTGGACAACCCGCAGACGTTCAGCGCGCAGAAACTGGATGACGCCCTGTATCACGGCGCGGTGTTACGGGTACGGCCCAAAGCAATGACCGTGGCGGTAATCATTGCCGGTCTGCTGCCGATCCTGTGGGGGACAGGAGCCGGTTCGGAAGTGATGAGTCGGATTGCTGCGCCCATGATCGGCGGTATGATTACGGCACCGCTGCTGTCACTGTTTATTATCCCCGCAGCTTATAAGTTGATGTGGATGCGTCGTCACCGCAAATTATCACATTAACACCTTCCTCATCCGGCCTGCTGAATGGAAGCAGGCCGGATAAAATCATTCTGACGGTCGTTTTTCATTCTCTCTGACATATTCCGCAATACTGTAAAATGCTTTTTCTGGTAATGACGTTTATCCCTTCCTGAATCTCCATTTATTGTTCATTGCTTCCTGCAGATATTTCATTTGGTGGTTACCTCTCAGCAGGTTGTGCATAAAAAGCACAATCTGCATCCTTGTGTTGCAAATAGTATAAACATCAGTCTTATATTTCATAATCGTGCAGTTAATCGCATTTTATTCATTTTTGTTATCAAGTTTTTGTTAAGTTCATCCTCTTTTACGCATAAACCGGGCCACTTTTACACTTCACTGAATGTTTTTACATATCAATTAATCAGTAAAAATAGTCAAAAACTTAATATCATGCGAAATATCTGAAAGGTAATCCCTTATGGTAATCAAAAAACCATCAGCGGGAGCCAGTTTTAGCCTTTTATCATTAAACACGAATGAGAAGTATCTGAAATATAAAATAAGGATTTTACTATGGGATTTGGGATGGCAAAGGACAATAAGTTTGAGATCGTGGCCATTATTCGCGAAGAGCTTCTCAGAAAAACGAAGGTGGAACTGAAATTTAAAGACACCAGCGTGGTTACTCAATTAGAAAAGGTTGACTTCGACTACTTCGTGATTGCCAGCAATAGTGACATCCCACTCTCTACTATTCAGTCTTTTATCTTGCACAGCGACAGCGGCATTATCAGGTTCAATGCCCGGTTCAGTCAGTCGCTGACCGATAAACTGGAGTGCGGACTGGCGTATCACATACCCGAAGTAATCCTGTTGGTTCAGCGTCGCCAGCATCAGCGTTTCTCTTTTTTAAAGGGATATCATTTTTACTGTTCTGGACGTTATAAAAATGGTGAGAATTATTCACTACAGATTAAAAATATCTCCCGCGGTGGTTGCGCACTGATTTCACAAAAAATAAACACCCGCTTTCTTTATAAAAATGCACTGATTAAAGGGGCATTTCTTGATTTTGAACAGTTTGGTCGTTTGCGTTGCGATCTCCGGGTTGTCAACGTTGTTGCCATCAATGAATTTGATGAGAACAATCAGCTTTATTCCTGTCAGCAGATCTCCTGCAAGTTCGAATTTAAACATCCTCGCGACGCGTTGGATGTCGAAAAGGTCATTATTCATTTTTTGATGAGTAATAAATTGAAAAGTTTATAAAGGAAGGTGAACTTTATGTTGATGTGTGGAAATGAAGATTTCGTCGGCAGCAGTGTCTCAACGTATTTAAAAAGCAAAAACGCTGAAGTAATGAATGTTCCCTGGCAAGTGATGGTGGATTACTCTGCGCGCTATCGCCACCGGCTGATGATTTTTAATATCATCAGCCACGAGCAGTCTTATGCGGATTTTGTCAGCTATTTAAATAAGAACCGCTTTAAAGTTTATGATAATGCCGTGGTGGTCGTTGCCGATAGCCGTCTGGCGAAATTGTGCATTGAGTTGCTGTATGTCGAAAAGGTCATTGTGCTGACCGATAAATCACCGCTGCGTGACTTTGGGCGACTGACGACCCTGACCGGGGAGTGCTGGAATCCCCGTTTATTCCGTTCACAAAAACGGCTGAGCGATCGTGAACAGCAAATTCTCAGTTTATTGGTGAACGGGTATTCGCCAAATGAAATCTCGGATCTGGTCAGTGTGAGTTATAAAACGATACAAACCCATAAAATGCGAATCATCGCGAAGCTGGGTCTGGCCCATTCTGCTGAACTGAATAAACTGATCGTCAGATTTAACCATCCGCTGTCATTTTTATCCTGAGTTTGCCATTAAGCCTGATGACGCTTCGCTTATCAGGCCTACCTACTGGCATTTTTATCCTGAGTTGCCACCGGGCAAAAAATCCCTCTGCATCACAGAGGGATTTTTCATTTCAGGCGTTATCAGAACGACTTTTTAAAGCCAATGGAGGCATTGATCGGCGCTTCTACCTGCGATTTATGCCCGCCGTTGTTGAACTGCGTTCCCAGTTCGCCGTACACCTGCAGGTCGCGGTCGATGTTCCAGCTCAGCCCTGCCGCCACTTCGGTACTGGAGTACTGCTGCGAGGATTCCAGCGTTGTGGTGGCAACAGCATTGCTGAAGTGGGTTTTATCTTTTGACCCCAGGCCCTGCCACAGGTTGACGCGACCATATGGCTGAATCTTACCGTGACGGGTGTCGTAGTCCGCTTTCAGCCGCAGCCCGACACGGGCGGTAAAGGCATCGGCAGTATCGAGTCTGACCTTCGTCTTCGCCGCGCCGCCCAGCGTGCTGTCATCAAAATCGCTGTACTGATAGATCAACTGCGCCTGTGGTTCCAGGCTCCACGCGCTTGCCCCCAAACGGAATGCTTTGCCGATCTCCGTCGAGGCGGTCAGCGTGTGGCCCTTCACGGTATGAGAGCCATGGTTTCCGGATGCCGACAGGCGGGCGTCATGGTTACCGTATTGCAGGACGTTATCCACATACATCCCATCGGTGGAGAACCAGGTGGCGTAGCCACCCAGGTAGAACGCGTTGTCGTCGATGTTACCGCCTTTACCCGCGCTGCCTGCGTTGCTACCTTTGACGCTGCTGTCGATATCCAGAATGCTGGTGTAAACACCGGCTTTCCAGCTGGTATCCGCGTAAAGGTCAACCCCTGCCTGAATCCCCATCGTGTGGCTGGTGGTCTGCGTGCCGGTGACATCGTCCAGTTTGGTTTTACCGGAGTAGCCAATCATTCTCGCCCACGCACGGTTGTTTTCATCGAGACCCGGTCGTGCGTCGTCTCCCATTCGCTGGTGCATGTTGCCTAACAGGCTCAGGTCGCCCTGACGCACTACGCTTGCGAGACCGGAATAGAGCATGGTTTCCGGACGGTATGCGCTGCGCAGATACCAGTTTTCACCCATGCCTTCCACGTTCCCGGCATACAACTGGTATTCAAACGCCCCGGCAGACATCCGGTTACTCGCCAGATAGAAACCGTCACGCGTGGATTGTGCCGTGGTGGTGGCGCCGTTTTTCGCCGTCACCACTTCGATCCCATCGCCCACCGTCGGCGCGCCCAGTCTGGAGCCGTCAACTTTCAGCAGCGTGCTGCCGCTGACCTTACCGCCATCGATCACCAGTCGGTCCGCAATGCCCTGACCGCCGCTGTTTTGCGCCGCGGCTAATTCAAGCGTCCCGTTTTTGCCGCTGTAATCGCCTTTCACCGTCAACGCGGAACCGATTGCCGCCCCCGTCAGCGACACGTTGCCGCCGTTGGTTAATCCGGCGATCGTCTGGTCATAACCTTGTGTTTTCAGCGCGGTTTCGCTCGCCACATAGTGATGAGACGCTGCGCTCAGTGTGTTGGTGCCACCGGCCTGTAAAACCCCGTTGGTGACAAGCGTTGCGCCTTTGTAGCTGTTCGCGCCTTCCAGCGTGGTGGTGCCGCTGCCGGTATGGTGGAACTGTCCTTCGCCGCTGATATTGCCGCTCAGGGTATAGCTGTTGCAGCGTTTCACATCCAGTACGCCGTCAGCGATGATATCGCCCTGTACGCTGCCGATCTCACCGCCATTACCCAACTGCAACGTGCCCTGCACGACGTGGGTGCCGCCAGTGTAGGTGGTGTCGAGTGTGAGCATGAGCGTACCCTGGCCGGTTTTCGTTAACTGGCCGCTGCCTTCAACGTCGGTCAACAGTTCGACGTTGAAGCCGTTGGTGTCGAAGGTTCCGCCGCCGGATTCCAGCGTCACCTGGCGGGCGGTATTAAACGCATCGCCATACTTCAGCGTGCCGCCGTTAAAGGTGATCCCGGTATTGGCTGCGCCGAGGTTTTTATCGCCGGTAACCTGCAGTGTGCCGGCCGTAATGGTTGTACCGCCGCTGTAGCTGTTCTCACCGGTCAGGATCAGCGTGCCGAGGTCGCTCTTATTGACGCCGCCGGTGCCGCGGATCTCGCTATCGATGGTGGCGACATACCCTGCGCCATCGACGGTGCCGTCGCCGACGCGAATCAGCGTGTTGGCCGTGTCGGTGGTGATGGCATCGCCCGCTACACGGTAGCCATCTGCGGCAAACTGCGCGCCGCTGATGATCACATCGCCCAGACTGTTATCCACGGTGACGTTGCCTGCCACTCCCTGGAAGACGGCGAAAGCGGCATCGGTGAACGGCGCGTTCAACGCGCCTTCCGGCGTGGATTCATCGGTGGTCCAGTTATCGTTGCCATGACTGGACTGCCAGATACCGTCGCCGCCGTTGATCACGCCGTTGTTTTTCAGTTCACCATTTTCACCGCCGGTGCCGTCCCAGAAGCGCAGAGTCAGACCGCCGTGGTTGACCAGGTTGACCTGATTGTTAACCGATGTCTGCACGTACAGACTGTCTGCCGCCGCCGGGGCGTTGGCAATATCCATCACGTTATTGGTCAGCGTGCCGGAATAGTTAATGACACGATAAACGCCGACATCAAAGCTGCCGCCGGGCGAGGTTTCAATGTTGAGCTTGCCGTCGAGCACCAGATCGCCGTTGACGTTAATCAGGTCGTTGAAAGCGCCGCCCGGGGTATATGCCTGACCAAACTGGTAATCCAGTTGCGACAGGTCATTCAGCGTCAGAGTGCCGGTGGTCAGTTTGCCGACGCTATTGAGTGTGGAACCGGCAGTAATATGGCCGTTATCCGCAACATTCACCGCGCCGCCAATAATGCCGTTGCCTCCCAGCGTCGCACCCGCCTTGACCGTAACGTCACCCGTCGCTGCCGCCTGATTGCCGTTGACCAGCAGTACGCCCTCATCGACCGATGTGGTGCCAGTCCAGGTGTTGTCGCCCGTTAAGGTCAGCGTTCCGTCGCCGATTTTCACCAGGTTGCCACTGTCACCGCGGATGATGCCGCTGATGGTGTCGTTGAGACCCAGATTACCGAGAGAGAGCGTTTTATCACCCAACATAACGTTGCCCGCGCCGGACAGTGAACCGATGGACGTCGCGCTGTCGACGTTGCTGATATCCACATTGCCACCGGAAAGGTTATTCACGGTGGTCATTTCCGCCAGCGCGCGATCGGCAAAGGACATCAATCCGCTGTTGGTCACCGTGGCGCTGCCGCCGCTGGCATCCTCTTCCAGCGCAAGGGTACTTTCTTCTGACACGTTGATGGTCGACTGTCCTGCGGTGGCATTGTCTGTAATCCGCGCCGTAGCTTTACCGTGCAGATTCAGCGTCGCGTCGGCGGCAGTGACCGTGTCTTTTAGCGTTAACAGGCTGTCGGCAATGTCCAGGGTCAGAGATTGCAGATGGGTGGCTGCGCCGCTGACGTTCAGCGTCGCGCCTTTCGTCACGCTCACCGTGCTGCTGGCGTTACTACCAAATGTTCCTGTCTGGCTGGCATTGACCGTGACGTTGTTAGCTTGTCCGGTACCTTCAATCTGCGTCGTACCCTGATAGCTGTTAGCCCGATCGAGCGACAACGTGCTGGCCGCATCATGGGTACTGCTGGTGACTTTCAGGTTGCCCGCACCCGCGATATCGCCAACAGGGGAGAAGTGGTGCGAATTCAGATCGAACACAGCGTCCGCGCCTGACGTCCCCAGGGTGAGAGTGCGTTGGGTGGTGAAATCCGCGCCCAGCTGTAGCGTTGAACCGTTGTTGATGGTGACGCCGGTTCCCGCCTGGCCCAGATTATTATCCGCCGAGATTTGCAGCGTGCCGCCGTCGATGCGCGTGCCGCCATGATAGGTGTTATCGCCACTGAGGATCAGACGCCCCCGATCGGTCTTGACCAGCGTCAGGCGATCCGCACTGTCACCTTCGCGGATCGCCGATGCGATCGTTGCGGTGAAGTTTTCGCCTGCGCCACCGGCACCGACGCGCAGCATCAGTTCATTACTACCCGCGGTAGTTTCCCAGGCGTTCAGCGCATCGCCTTTGATAACGTAGCCGTCTGCGTCAAACTGTGCGCCGGAGAACTGAACGTTGCCTGCGCTCTGATCGACCTCTACCGTACCGGCGTTGCCGGTAAAGACCGCGAAGGCTTTTTGCGCCCACGGCGCGTTGCCGATACCGTCCTGCTGCGTCCAGTTGTTATCGCCCAGGCTTCCGATAGCCATCCATTTGCCATCGCCACCATCGATTTTACCGTTGCCTTCAATCCCGGTTTTACCGTGGTTTTCACCCGTCTGCGCGCCGTCCCAGAACTGCAGCGTGACGCCGTTGGCGTTGACCAGGTTGACCTGCTTATCCAGCACCGTCTGGACAAAAAGATTGCTCTTATCCTGACCCGCCGGGACATCGCCCAATTCCAGCGTCTGGTTGTCGAGCGTGCCGCCGTAGTTATAGAGACGATAGACGCCTGGACCAAACGTGCCGCCCGCGCTTTGGCTGACGTTCAGCGTGCCGTCGAGCAGTAAATTGCCTGCGACATCGACCAGATCGTTTTGTGCGCCGCCTGGCACGAAGGCCTGCCCCAGCTCAAATGCAGAGGTGGTTTTATTGCCCAGTTGCAGGCTTCCATTGATCTTCAGCGTACCCGCGCCGCCGTCGCCTGCGCTGAGCGTGGTGGCGTCATTCATCATAACGCTGCCGCCGAGAGTCCCGGTGCCGCCCAGGGTTGCAATGCCGTTCACGGTTGTCATGCCCGTCGCGGCTGACTGATTACCGTTAACCAACAGCGTGCCGTTGTCGACGGTAGTCTCCCCTAAATAACGGTTGGCGCCGGTTAAACGGGTGATGCCTTTACCGATTTGCTCTAGCGCACCGATGCCAGAAATCACTCCGTTAAGCAGGACGTTGTTGCTGCGGTTAACGGTCAGAATACCGTCATCAACGATCTGCGAAACCGGGTTGATGCCGCCGGTCGTGCCGCCCTGACCGAGATGTAAAATCCCGCCCTGATTAATCGTAGTGGAACCGCTGTAGCTATTATCGGTGGTAAAGATGGTCGTGCCGCCCGTTGCACGAACAAAGTTGCCGCTACCGCTGATAGTGCCCTGATAAATTTGGCTATCAGCGCCATTGCCCAGCGTATCAAAGATGATGTTGCTGGCGTTGCCGCTGGTGGTGATGCTGTAGTTACCAATGGTCGCCCCGGTATTACTGGCATCGCGATGGTCGCCCGTGCGCAGCGTCGCGCCATTGTTAACGGCCAGGGTGCCATCAGTCAGCGTCAGACTATCCACGATGCGCATGTCAGTCTGCGCACCCGTCAACGTTAAGGTATTCCAGCCGCTGCCGATGTGGGTTCCCAGGCTGAGGTCATCCGCCAGCAGCGTACCGATATTACCGGTGGTATTCGTGAAGGTGAGAGCGTTACCCGTACCGGCTAATGTGGTGATGTGACGCGTGTTCGCCAGCGATACGTTGCCGATGTTGGCTTTGTTGTTGGTTGTCCCCGCAAAGTTTACTTCCCCGGCGAACGTTCCGCTGTTCCAGATAAAATTATCGCTACCGGCACCGGTATTGATGACGCCGCGGGTATTGCCGCCGCTGATGTTGATGGTGTCATTGCCTTTACCGGACTGAATCGCGACAGCCTGATCGGTGGCTGCGAGGATCGCCCCGGTGTTGGTGATGGTTTTACTGCTGTCGCCACTGGCATCTACCACCGGACCGTTCAGGCTGTTGGAGGTGATGTTTCCGCTGTTAATGATGGCAGAAACGTCTTTTGCCAGAATCGCCGAACCGCCCGTCGCGTCCTGAACGGTGATATTGGCGCGGGTGGTCAGTTTGCCGTTGGTGCGGGCATCAATCCCGTAGCCTGTGGCATCGTCGCTGTCGTTGTGTACCAGGACATTGTAGCCGGTGCCGATCGTCAAATCGCCGGTGGCGTCGCCGCCGCTTTCTGTCATAAAGGCAAATCCAGCGCCAGAGCCGGTCACATTGATGGTGTTGTTGGCGCCGTCCTTCACGTTCAGCGCCACGCTGGTGCGGATCCCGGGACCATTATTGGCGTTAATCGTGACATCGTTTAGCGTGATATCCGAACTTTCGGCATGGTTCTGAATTCCTGCGCCGCTGCCTAATGCGCTGATGGTGACGCCTTCGGCGGTCAGCGACCCTGCACCCGCTTCAAGGCGAATCCCATCCGCCGTGCCCCTGGTCGTAATGGTATCGGCTAATCCACCGCTTCCTGCAGAAATATTCAGCGTCGCGCCATTGGTCAACAGCACGCCTGCGGTACCGTCATCGACCTCAATCGCACCGAGCTTTTTGATCTGCGCATCTTTGCCAGAGGCGCGAACGCCAATACCGTTGCTGACATGCAATGCCTGAGAGGCGTTATTCGTCAACCGTCCTCCTTCCTGCACGTCGACACCGATACTGTCTTTACTGGCGAGATCGATAACCGCGTCCTGTTGCAGAACGATGTTGCCGAGATTCTTCGCCACATAGGCGATGACGTTCAGTCCAGTATCCAGGGATTTAATGACGGCGCTGGAGTTAAGAATGGTTTCGACAGGGGCATCCTGTGCTTTACCGTTCAACTGATGCGCCTGACCATCGACAATCCCGGCAGTGGTATTTGAGCCGGTCAGTTCAATAAGGGTCTTATCGCTGATGGTACCCTCTGCACCCCCTTCGAGCAGCAGTGCCGCCGCACCGTCGCCGCTAACCGTAAATGTCGCTTCACCCGTATCCACAGTGCTGCCTTTACCGGTCGCAAAAACGCCAATGGATTTCTCACCCGTTAATGTCATTTCGAGTTTTGATGACAGGTGCGTCTGCGGGTCAAACGTATTGCCGGCAAAATTTGCGCCGTTAGCGATGCGGAACAACGTAGTACGGGCCTGGCCGTTATCGTTCATCACCGCTTCGCCGATATTGGCGGTCGCGCCTTTGCCGTACAGGTAGTAACCAATCTGATCGCTGTTTTTGAACAGCGGACTGCTGGTACTGTTAATGTTAGCGACCGCATTATCGCGGGCATGAACGCCAATGTTGCCGACTTCTTCCAGCGTGATTGTGGAATACACGTCGACGATTGCCTGAGATGTGGTACTTCCTTCAGCCCAGATCGCATAGTTACGGTTCGATGTGCCGCCGTCGCCCGCGACCGTGATCGCCCCGGTGTCGCTGGATGTGACATGCGCGTTCTTCGAACTGGCGGTCAGGTGGATGCCGATGTTGTTGTGGCCGTTGACGTTAATCTTGCCGTCGTTGCGGATCTGCTGGCCGTTTTCGCTGCCGCTGTCGCGCACGGAAATACCGAAGTTCTGGCTGGTGCCGGACGTCGAGTCACCATTGAGGGTGATGTTACCGGTGTTGGTAACATTCCCGGTGGCGTTGCCTACCAAGATCCCGGCGGCGTTACGTACACCTTTTCCAAGGGTGATCGTTCCGTCATTGGTGACATCGCCTGAGCTTCTGGTCAGGATCCCGGCCCCGGGGCTGGCACCGCCGCCCATTGCAATATCTTCAGCGGGATTGTCAACATTACGCCCAAGGTAAATCGTACCGCCTGTGGTGTTCGTGAAGGTGGCATCACCGGACACTTCTACGCCGTAAGCCGTTCCCTTGCCAAATGAAGCGCCGTTATTGCGTCCGTCTACAACGTTAATCTCACCCTTGTTAATACCGGTAGTTTCACCCGACAACTGCATCCCGATAGCGAGTGTCAGTGAACTGTTAGGGGTATCGGTCGACCACGGGTCAGCTGCGGCCGCAGTTCCGTAATTGTTTGTCGTGATGGCCTGGTTAATCGTACCTTCATTGACCACGCTGCTGTTTCCCAGTCCCTGCATCCCGAAGGCACCGTAACTGTTGACGTTCTGATTGCCATCTTTGTCGATAAATAACCCGGAGTTGATCGTGCCGCGGTTAGTGGCGCTGGCATCGCTGGCCAGCATGCCAATTGCCAGCCCTTGTCCGGTTGAGGTCCGCAGAACATTCAGGGCTCCCTCATTGAGAATAGAACCACCGCCATCGGCCTTCATTGCCCCATTGATACTGCCATCGACAGCCAGAATCGTGCCCAAAGCCAATGTGCCGGTGGTGCCTGCTCCATTCGCGTAAATGGCATGCAGCTCCCCTGTGGCCGCCGTGGTGTTATTGGTGTGCGCTTGCCCGTCAGTCCAGACATCGTAATCCCAGGTCAGCAGGTCGGCATTGGTGCTGGAGGTCAGCAGTTGATTGATAAGACTTGCGTAGTATTTCTGTGCATCAGACACTTTACTCATGGCGCCAGAATCCAGCCACAATTGGATCTGGCTAATATCTTGCCCGTCGGGTGTTTTGGCGCTCTCACTGCCGGCACCAATCAGCCAGTTGTTGAAATTCGCCAGATCCGCCGTGCTTTTGATAGAAAAGGTGCGGTTACCCGTTTCAACGACTTTGCCCTCTTCGTTGTAGCCGTAGGTCATTAAGGTAATGTCATTGCCAAACACGGTGGTCTGTTTTGAACCGGCAAAGGTTTTGGTCGGAACAACCGGCGCAGCACCAAACTGGACGTAGTTATCGGATTGCCAGTTAACCTTGCTGTTCGGGTCTTGCGCTTTGAGCAGAGAAGAGTCTTTTGCCAGCAGACGGATAGCATTTTCTCTGACGTTCAGTGAATTATCGCCAATGTTGAGATTGGCGGTTGCGCCATCTTTCGCAAGGGCAAAGCCAAACTGCTTATAGATTTGCGATACATTGGCGTCATACGTGTTAAGCACCGCATCGCCAATCTGCGAGACGCTGATAAAGCTTGCCAGGCTTGCGCTATCAAACACTTTCAGGGTGGAGGTCGTCTCGGGATCGGCCGGGTCAATCACCTGAAATTCCACGCTTTGCTGCGGGGTAGACGACTGCGTATGACTGAGGTATTCCGCCAGTTCTTCAATGGTGGTGATGGATTTTTGCTCGTGGGCGAGGTTGGTGGCGGTGATAGTAATTTTGCCACTTTCCAGCAGATCCCGGATGGTGGAAGATTCCACGATGCCGCTCTGTCCATAGGCGATGTTGGGGATAGCGCCGGTAATATTCAGTTCACTGCCACCGGTGTGGTTTTCATATAAAAAACCGTAGTTGAATACATCCTGATGAACGCCTGCGGAGATGCCACTCTGGTAATCCACGGCGATATCGCGCGTGCCATCGGTTACGATCGGCGCGGCGACGGCAGTCAGTGAAACGCCAGCGAGTAAACCAGAAACAATAAGTAACCCTGCTTTACGCGAGCGGCTTTTTTTCTTCCCTTTCGATAATTCGGAGGCGACAACCCAAAGCCCGAGAGCCGCATTCCATATGATGTTGTAAACCTTATTCATAATAACCTCGTCTGCATTTCTGTTTTTAGTTGGTTGACACGTTGCGTTTGTGGTTAGGGTTGGCTCGCGATGAGTTGGCCTGGGTTGGTAAATTTCGAAAACAGGCGTCCCTTCCGCAGGGCGGAATAATTTTTAGTGATTGATAACGCCTTAAATAATGGTCAGTCGTCCGTGTCTTATTTCCTTAGTAGTGTGTTAGCGATAATGGGAGAACATATATTTAAGATGGCTGTTGCTGTGTCCCAATTTTTTGGCAATATTGCTTTTATAGGTACCGATGGTTTTTTCGCTTTTATGCGCAATAGTGGCAATTCTGGACAACGACCAGCCCCGGGAATACATCATCATGACGTTAAATTCATTAACGCTCATGGCATTATCCAGCGGTCGGTTCACGCTCGTGTTCTTGCCATTGATGAGTTGAGTCATCCGCCGGTGCAATGCGTCAAGGCTCAACGTGTGGTCGATAAAGTGCATCTGCATGCCGCAAATGGTCTGAAATACCGCAAAGGTTTCGGCATCTGTCAGTACAAAAAACATCAATGACGAACGCGAGGAGAGACGGCGAATAATGCTGGCGTATTTCAGAATATCCGTCTGTTCGGGGTGAATAATGAGGCAATCATTATTCTGAATAACCGGGAGGGAAGAGGGCGATGAGTTCGCTGCATAATATTGCATGCCATGATAGATTAATGTGCCACGCAGGATATTTTTCATGCCAAGCCATGTGTAATAATTATCACCCATAAAAATAGCTTTTGACATTAAATTCTCCTTGAATCGGCGATAGCATCCTGCCCCTCTTTAACGTATTAAAAAAGGGTTCTTCCCTGTTCGGGAAACGGTTTAAATCCGCATTTCGTATTGGGATTATTCTTAATTGAAATATTACGCTTTGTTAAAATTTAAGATAAATCGTTTATTTCGCCTGCTGGAGAATGATTGATAGATTTCACTTATGGATTGCTGAAAAAAGGTGGGGAAATAATGGCGAGATTGCGGGGAAGTCTGAAAAAATAGTGGAGAGAGCAGGAGGTAAAGGCGTGCCGTCTGGCGACAGGGAATAAAAGTGACGATGCGGCGGAGCGTGAGTTAAGAATATTCCTGGACAATATCAGCTTAAAAATTTTATGTCTGCGGAATATTCTTAATATCAATGTCTTTTGAGTGAATAAATCCGTAAAAAATTGTTTATCCGTAATAAAATTTCACCTATCACTTGGATGTTGAAGTTAAATGTGGTTTTTGATTATTTGTGCTGATTCTGGGCCTGACAGGCAGGCCAGCACTCACGGGCGACTATGTGGGGCAAAAAGTGTTAACCCGCCAGCAGATCTTGTTCAACGTGTTTAACCTGGGTCTCCAGCGTATCGCGAAGCTCGGCCAACGCGCGCTCCTGCTCGGAAAAGTACGCTTCTTTATCACGAACCGAGGTTGCCAGACGCCAGGCATTTTCCGCTTCCAGCGCGGCGATCTCTTTCAGCAACGCGTCAATCTGGATCCGCAGCTGCTGGATTTTCTGCCGCAGATGGTCGAGATTGTTCAGCCGATCGCTGGCCATCATTGGTTCCAGACCGCTTTGCAATTGGGTAAGCAGAGCGCGAATGGCCGCCAGATCGGCATTTTGCCGCGCCAGATTAAGCTGCACCATCATCTGATGCGCCTTCTCTTTCAGTTCATCCGCGACAAGGTCCGGATGACACAGACGGCTGGCCTGACGCCACAGGCGCTTAAGCTCATTGCGCTCATCCGTTGAAAGACGCTGATCGCGTGCGAATCGGTGCTGAGCATCCTGCTGCTGTTCCTGATACTCCTCATATTCATGCGTCGCCTCTTCCTGCGCCTGCCGCGTGTCGCTGTCATCCTGACGGGAAAAATCGGCTTCCAGTTCACGGATTTCGGCGAGCAGATCGGTAATCAGCTCCGTTTGCTGCTGAATGCGCTGACGAATGTCGACAGCCGCACGAGAGGCCGAGTCCATGCCCATCCACTGTTGTTTGAGCTGTGCTAACCGATCGACAGCCAGAGAGATGTACTGCTGACAGGAGAGGTAATCTTTTTCTCGACGTCGGCGTTCCGCTTCCTCCCGGCGCAGGGCGCTGGCGGCAAGCTGTTTACGCAGTTCGAGAATACGGCTCATTAATGGCCCGAGGCGCAGATGATACTGGTCGTTAAACTCATCCAGAATCTGAATGCGGGTATTACGGGTGTCGATCAGCTCACGCAACTGACTTTCCAGCGCTTTTAATTCCAGCTTGCTGGCGGCAATCGCCGGATCCTGCCAGCTGGTTATGGCGCGCTGATTTTGGAGCCAGGTGGCAATTTCACGCATTGCATCACTGAACCGACGCGTCTCGATAGCATGGGCAATTACCGTTATTATGGGATCGTCAGATTCTCGCTGCAGATGCACAAGCTGCTGCTGGATGATCTCTTCATCCTCAAGTTCGATGGCGCTTTTAATGATTTCGAGTCGTTTGATGATTTTATTCATGACACCGTTGCCTGGCGTGACCGACACATGAATGACGATATTTAGGTTAAGTCATTCGTTTGAAAAATATAAAAAAAGTGCAAATCGCATTCTGTGGCCTGCGGGGCCTGTTCGTCCAGAATAATTCGCAGAAATTCTCGTTCACTCGTCATTTTCGTTTGAGCTCTCACAATTCGAACCTCTGTTTCATTAAGGGTATTTTTTGCGCGAAATACGCTTGCTTCGATAAAGAGAATAAGTATAGTTCTCATTCTCTTTATTGTTTAATGTGCCTATTTTGGTAAGGAACCCTGGAATGAAGAAAAATATTACTGCGCTGGCCGTGCTGATCGCAGCGGCATTAAGCGGTTGCGCGGCTACCACGCCCACCACCACGCCTACAAATACCGTTGAAAAAACGGCGACATCAGCGGTGGCGAACGATTCGTTAAAACGCTCTCTGGCGGATGGCCTGTATGAGATGGCGTTAAATCCTGCCGGGGATGCGCTGTATGTCGCCAGCGCCGAAGGCTTTAAAGATGTTCAGGGCGGGGTGGTATACAAACTAGATGCTAAAACCCTTAAGACGATCGGTCGCAGCCACACAGATCTGAAAAACTTTGGTATGGCGATTTCGCCAGATGGCAAAACGGTGTACGTCACCAACTCGCTGGACGGTGGCCTGAGCGCGCTGAACACTGCGGATGGTAAAGTCAAAAATCGCGTCCTGTTCCCGGAGCGGAACGCGGAAGGTTTCCCGTATGGCGCACGTCAGGTGCTGCTGCATAACGGCCTGCTGTATATCGGCGCGGTCGCGGATCCTGCGGTGATCTGGGTGGTCGATGCTGAAACGCTGAAGTTGAAAACGCGCATCAAAAACACTGGCAAATGGATGACCGGTCTGCACTACGCCGAAACGACCCAGCGCATTTACGCCGCGAATGGCGGTGGCGAGATCCTGGTCATCAACCCGCGTAATCAGCGCGTTGAGAAACGCTGGAAGCCGCTGGGCGACAAACCGGCGCTGCTGCTGAATATGGCGGAAGATCCGCAAACCGGGCGCCTGTTCGTAACCGATAACTCCAAAGCGAAAACCACGCTGGTTCTCGATATTCACACCGGCAAGGTGCTGAAACAACTGGACGTGGGGGATTCTCTGGCGGTGAAATTCAACGCGAAACGCAACGAAATTTACATCACCCAGCGTGATTCCGGGAAACTGCTCAGTCTCAACGCGACCGATTACAGCGTGAAGAAAAGCTGGGATCTGCCGCCGAATCCAAACAGCCTGCTGCTCTCTGCTGACGGTCAGACGCTGTATGTCACCGTGAAACAGAAATTTAATAAAGACCACTCAACCGATGCGCCGGACAGCGTTGTGCGTATTGAGCTGAATAAATAATAAAAACAGCCGGGGGCGAATCTCGTCCCCGACACATTGACTCTTTTTGATGGCATTCACATGAACAACACCAAAACTATTCTGGCGCTGACGATTGGCGCGATCTCTGGCACGTCCTGGGCGGCAGATAGCGCGAAAAAAGCGGAAGACACCATTGTGGTCCAGGCGACCACGAACAATGATTTTAAACCCGGTGGCGATACGCCGCTGCCAGCGTTTCTTGATGGACAAGTCGCCAACGGCGGCAGGCTGGGGATGCTCGGCCAACAACGTGCGATGGACGTACCGTTCAACGTCATCAGTTACACCTCTAAACTGGTTGAGGACCAGCAGGCGAAAACCATCGCCGACGTCGTGGCAAACGATGCGGGCGTGCAGTATGTCCAGGGCTACGGCAACAGCGCGGAAAGTTTCCGCATTCGTGGTCTGAAATTTGACGGCGATGATATGACCTTTGGCGGCTTGTCCGGCGTCCTGCCGCGTCAGGTGGTGGATGCGCAGATGGTGGATCGCATTGAAATCTTCAAAGGGGCAAACGCTCTGCTGAACGGCGCCGCGAGCTCTGCGGTCGGCGGAATGATCAACCTTGAGCCGAAACATGCAGGCGATATCCCGCAGGCCAAAGTTGGCGTGGACTACACCTCTGATTCACAGATTGGCACCACGCTGGATGCCGGTCGTCGCTTTGGCGACAACGACCAGTTTGGCGCACGGGTGAATCTGGTCCACCGTGAGGGCGAAACCCGAATTCAGGACGATCGCCGTCGCACCACGCTGCTTTCCACCGGTCTGGACTACCAAGGCGATAACTTCCGCACCTCACTGGACGTGGGTTATCAGAAGAAAACCTTCCACGGCAGTCCAACCAGCGTCAACATTTCTGCGGTCGATTTCGTTCCGACGCCGCCAAAAAATGACCGCAACTTCTCGCAGAAATGGGCGTATAGCGACATTGAAAATGAGTTCGGCATGTGGCGTAGCGAATACGACATCACCGACAACTGGACTGCCTACACCGGACTGGGTGCCCAGCACGCGCACGAGGAGGGTCTCTACAGCGCGCCAAAACTGCTGGATAAGAGCGGGACGGCCACTGCCAGTCGTCTCGATACCAACCGTATCAGCGACACGGTCAGCGGCATGGCGGGAATTCGTGGCAATTTCGATACGGGCTTTGTCTCGCACAAAGTGAACATTGGCTACTCGGCGCAAAGCAAAAACGAAAAAATCGCGTGGAAGATGTCTAAAGCGGCAGATAACCCATATACCAACATCTACCACAACAGCGGCGTTGATGCGCCGGCCAGCACCAACTCGAACGGTAAGGGCGGTAATTACAGCGATCCGTTGACCAGCGGACGCACGCGGACTCAGGGCTGGCTGTTGAGCGATACCCTGGGCGTGCTGGATGACACACTGCTGTTTACCGTCGGAGCACGCCATCAGAAAGTGGTGATCCGGGGCTATGACAAAGTCACTGGTGCGGAAAACGCCGCCGACGGTTTTGATGGTAGCCGCTGGATGCCGACATACGGCATCGTCTACAAGCCATGGGAGACGATCTCTTTCTACGCCAACCATACCGAAGCGTTACAGCCCGGTAAAACGGCACCCAATACCGCAACCAACTATGGCCAGAGTACTGGCATTGTCCATTCAAAGCAGAATGAAGTGGGCGTGAAGGCGGACTTCGGGCGCGTTGGCGGCTCGCTGGCGCTGTTTGAGATCAAGATGCCGTCGGCGATCCTCGATAGCGAAACCAAACATTACGGTCTGGATGCCGAACAGCGTAACCGCGGCGTTGAGCTGAACGTCTTCGGTGAGCCGATGCTGGGTATGCGACTGAACGCCAGCGCCACCTGGCTGCAGGCGGAGATGACTAAAACCAATAATGGCCTGAATCAGGGCAATGATGCGATCGGCGTACCTAATTTTTACGCTGTGCTGGGTGCCGAATATGACATCAAACCCATTGAGGGGCTGACCGCTACTGCGCGTGTGAACCACTCCGGTTCTCAGTATGCAGATCTGGCCAACAGCAAAAAGCTCGACAGCTACACTACTCTGGACCTGGGCATGCGCTATCGCTTTGCACTTAACCAGAACCAAAACCAGATGACCGTTCGTGCGGGTATCGACAACGTTACCAACGAAAACTACTGGGCCAGTGTTGATGATTCCGGCACGTATGTTACCCAGGGGGAAGCGCGCACCTTCAAAGTGTCTGTTGGCTACGAGTTCTGAGTTCCACCTCGTTATCAGGGGCAAGGATGCCCCCATCCATTCCAGTGCCTTTAACTTGCTACCTCCAGCATGAAGTGTTAAAACGTGCCCCTTCTAAAAAAGAGACAGGGGTAGGGCGTGAAAGACGCGTCATCCGCTTCAGGCAACGGCCGTTCTGAAGCGTCGTCGGAACAGAGTCCGACGCTGCAACGTGGTTTGCAAAATCGACATATTCAGTTAATCGCCCTTGGCGGCGCGATTGGTACCGGGCTGTTTCTGGGGATCGGTCCGGCTATTCAGATGGCGGGGCCAGCCGTGCTGCTGGGTTACGGCATCGCCGGGGTTATTGCTTTTCTGATCATGCGCCAGCTCGGTGAAATGGTCGTTGAAGAGCCGGTATCGGGCTCCTTCGCTCACTTTGCCTATAAATACTGGGGACCATTTGCGGGCTTTCTGTCAGGCTGGAACTACTGGGTCATGTTTGTGCTGGTCGGGATGGCGGAACTGACGGCCGCCGGTATCTATATGCAATACTGGTTACCCGACGTCCCCACCTGGGTCTGGGCCGCCGCCTTCTTTATCATCATTAACGCCGTCAACCTGGTGAATGTCCGTTTGTACGGTGAAACCGAGTTCTGGTTTGCGCTCATCAAAGTACTGGCGATTATCGGCATGATCGGCTTTGGCCTGTGGCTGCTGTTCTCGGGCCACGGTGGCGAGCGGGCGACTATCGATAATCTGTGGCAGCACGGCGGTTTCCTGGCGACGGGCTGGGAAGGGCTGATTCTGTCGCTGGCGGTAATTATGTTCTCCTTTGGCGGGCTGGAACTTATCGGCATCACCGCGGCAGAAGCTCGCGATCCGCATAAAAGCATTCCGAAAGCGGTCAACCAGGTGGTGTATCGCATTTTGCTGTTTTACATCGGTTCACTGGTGGTTTTGCTGGCGCTCTACCCGTGGGTAGAAGTGAAATCGGACAGCAGCCCGTTCGTGATGATTTTCCACGATCTGAATAGCAACGTGGTGGCTTCCTCGCTGAACTTCGTGATTCTGGTGGCATCGCTGTCTGTTTATAATAGTGGCGTTTATTCCAACAGTCGTATGCTGTTTGGTCTGTCAGTGCAGGGCAATGCACCGAAGTTTCTGACTCGCGTCAGCCGTCGCGGCGTGCCGGTGAACTCACTGCTGCTCTCGGGCGCTATCACCTCGCTGGTGGTGCTGATTAACTACCTGCTGCCCAAGGAGGCGTTTGGCCTGCTGATGGCGCTGGTGGTGGCGACGCTGCTGCTGAACTGGATCATGATCTGTCTGGCGCATCTGCGTTTTCGCGCCGCGATGCGTCGCAAAGGGCGCGATACCCAGTTCAAAGCGTTGCTCTACCCGGCAGGGAACTACATCTGTATTGCCTTTCTGGCGATGATCCTCGTGTTGATGTGCACCATCGACGACATGCGTCTGTCAGCGCTGTTACTGCCGGTATGGGTTATCTTCCTGTTTGTTGCGTTCAAACTGTCCCGTAAAAAGTAACCTGTTGAAGCCCGGTGGCGATTTGCTTACCGGGCCGATATGACCTGTTACCCGTTACCGCCATTTTCCATCTTTAACGTGACCCTTCTCCCAATTCTGTTTCGATCCACAGGATCTTGTTTTTGTAATCGATTACTTTTTATTTGATGCGGTTTGTAATCGATTACTTTTTCATGACGAGGCTCAAAATGGTGTCAACAACGGAAAGTAGTGGAAAGGCGATAGGGCAGCAGCGGCTGCTGGTACCCCGACTGTCGCTGATGATGTTTTTACAGTTTTTTATCTGGGGAAGCTGGTCGGTGACGCTCGGTCTGGTCATGACGCAACACAATATGTCTTTGCTGATTGGCGATGCGTTTTCCGCAGGTCCGATCGCCTCTATTCTTTCGCCGTTTGTGCTCGGTATGCTGGTGGATCGCTTCTTTGCCTCGCAAAAGGTGATGGCCGTGATGCATCTGGCTGGAGCGGTGATCCTGTGGTTTGTGCCGGGAGCATTGATTGCCCAGAACGGGGCGTTGCTGATTGGCCTGCTGTTCGGCTATACGCTGTGTTATATGCCGACGCTGGCGCTGACCAATAACATTGCGTTTCACAGTTTGTCGAATGTCGATAAAACCTTCCCGGTGGTACGCGTGTTTGGCACTATCGGCTGGATCGTGGCGGGGATTTTCATCGGCGTCACCGGTGTGGCATCCAGCATAACCATCTTCCAGGTGGCGGCGATCAGCTCCGTACTGCTGGCATTGTACAGTCTGACGCTGCCGCATACGCCGGCCCCTGCGAAGGGACAACCGGTGCAGGTGCGCGATCTGTTTTGTGCCGATGCGTTTGCGCTGCTCAAAACGCGCCATTTCTTTATCTTTTCGCTGTGCGCAACGCTGATCTCGGTACCACTCGGCACCTATTACGCTTACACCGCCTCTTATCTGGCGGATGCCGGTATTGCGGATGTCAGCAGCGCGATGTCGTTTGGGCAGATGTCAGAAATCGTCTTCATGTTGGTGATCCCACTGCTGTTCCGCCGTCTGGGCGTGAAATATATGCTGCTGATCGGCATGCTGGCGTGGTTCGTCCGTTATGCATTCTTTGCGCTTGGCGTAAGCGAAGAGGGGCGCTTCCTGTTGTATCTCGGCATTCTGCTGCACGGCGTATGCTATGACTTTTTCTTTGTTGTCGGCTTTATCTACACCGACCGTGTGGCGGGTGAAAAGGTTAAAGGTCAGGCACAGAGCATGATCGTGATGTTCACCTATGGCATTGGAATGCTGCTGGGCTCGCAGATCTCCGGGGCGTTGTATAACCGGCTGGTTGCCGGGCAAACCGTGCCGCAGGCGTGGGTCACATTCTGGTGGATCCCAGCGGTAGCGGCCGCGGTGATTGCACTGATTTTCCTGTTCTCGTTCAGGTATGACGATGACAAGGCGTAATTTTCAGGAGGTGGTATGAGAACGATTAAGGGGCCGGGTATTTTTCTGACACAGTTTATCGGGGATCACGCGCCGTTTAACTCGCTGGAGGGACTGGCGGGGTGGGCGGCTGGCAAGGGCTATAAAGCGGTGCAAATCCCCTGTCATCAGCCGCATATTTTCGATCTGGCAAAGGCGGCACAAAGCCAGGCCTATTGTGATGACATCAACGGTAAGCTGGCGGAATACGGGGTAGCTATCAGCGAGTTGTCGACCCATCTGGAAGGACAGCTGATTGCGGTCAATCCGGTCTACAGCGACGCCTTTGACCACTTTGCCCCAGCAGAGGTGCGTGGTAACGATGCAGCGCGCCGGGCGTGGGGCACGCAGAAGCTGAAACAGGCGGCCGCGGCGTCGGCAAAACTGGGACTTAATGCGCATGCCACATTTTCCGGTTCGCTGGCCTGGCCATTTTTCTATCCGTGGCCGCCGCACAATGAACAGCGTTTTCAGGAGGCGTTTAGCGAACTGGCAAACCGCTGGCGGCCGATACTGGATACGTTTGATACGCACGGTGTGGATGTCTGTTTTGAGCTTCATCCCGGAGAGGATTTGCACGATGGCGTCACGTTCGAGCGTTTTTTGCACCTTCTCGACAACCATCCGCGCTGCAACATTCTTTACGATCCCAGCCATATGCTGTTGCAGCAGATGGATTACCTGGCCTTTATCGACATCTACCACGCGCGCATCAAAGCGTTTCACGTGAAAGATGCAGAGTTCCGGGCGAACGGACGTAGTGGGGTATACGGCGGCTATCAACCGTGGATCAACCGGGCAGGGCGCTTCCGCTCACTCGGTGACGGGCAGATCGATTTCAACGGTATTTTCAGCAAGCTGGCGCAGTATGACTTTGACGGCTGGGCGGTGCTGGAGTGGGAATGCTGCCTGAAAGACGGCGAGATCGGGGCCAGCGAAGGCAGCGAATTCATCCGCCGCCATATTATTCCGGTCTCCGGTCGGGCGTTTGATGATTTTGCTGCCGGAGGTGCCAGTGATTAATGTCGGCATTATTGGCAGCGGATTTATTGGACCTGCACATGTCGAAGCGCTGCGCCGCCTCGGGTTTGTTCAGGTAGTGGCGCTGTGTGACGGAAGTCTGTCCCAGGCACAGGAAAAGGCGCAGGCACTGAACGTGCCGCATGCCTATGGCAGCGTTGAGGAACTGCTCGCGCATCCGAATCTGCAGGTGGTGCATAACTGCACGCCTAACCATCTGCATGCGCAGATTAACCGGCAGATCTTGCGGGCAGGCAAGCACGTCTTTTCTGAAAAGCCGCTGTGTATGACGGCGGAAGAGGCGCGTGAGCTGGTGGCGCTGGCGGAAGAGGCTGGCGTGGTGCACGGCGTCAGCTTTGTCTATCGTCAGTTTGCGATGGTGCGACAGGCCGCCAGCATGATGCGCGCAGGGAGTATCGGGCGACTGTTTGCCACGCATGGCAGCTATCTACAGGACTGGATGCTGCTGGAAACCGACTACAACTGGCGGGTGGAATCGGCCCTCGGCGGGGCGTCGCGTGCCGTGGCGGATATTGGTTCCCACTGGTGCGATACGGTGCAGTTTGTCACCGGTCGGCGCATCACGGAGGTGATGGCCGACCTCGCGATCGTCTGGCCGACGCGCAAGGCGAATGTCGCGGGCAGCCAGACCTTTGCTCATGACCCGAACGCCCGGTATGAAGATAAATCGGTAAGCACTGAAGATTTCGCCTCGGTATTGTTCCGCTTTGATGATGGCAGCAAGGGCAGTTTTCGCGTATCACAGGTTAGCGCCGGGCACAAAAATGGCCTGACATTTGAAATCAACGGTAGCGAGCAGTCCGTCGCCTGGGATCAGGAGGTGCCGCAGCAGTTATGGGTCGGCCGTCGGGCGCAGGCGAATCAGATCCTGAGCGATGATCCTGCACTGATGAACCGCGATGTCGCCGACAGCGCGCATTATCCCGGCGGACATATTGAAGGCTGGCCCGATGCCTTCAAAAATATGATGGCGCAGTTCTACCGTGCCGTTCAGGAAGGCAAAATGCCGGAAAAGCCATTGTTTGCCACCTTCCACGATGGCGCGAATGTGATGTATATCATTGATGCGATAGTAAAAAGTCATCAGCAGCAGCGCTGGGTACGTGTTGAGCGATGACGCGTTGCCCGGTTCGCCGGGCAACGAATTTATGATAGCCTGCATAAAACGCTAACCGCAGGATGTGTCGTCGTTATGTCTATTCAGAAAATCGCTCAGTTGGCCGGGGTTTCGGTGGCGACGGTGTCGCGCGTGTTGAACAACAGCGACAGCGTGAAAGCGAAAAACCGTGAGCGGGTTTTGCAGGCAATCAAGGAGAGCAACTACCAGCCCAATCTGTTGGCACGTCAACTTCGCACCGCGCGCAGCCACATGATTCTGGTGATGGTATCCAACATCGCCAACCCGTTTTGCGCCGAGGTGGTCAAAGGGATCGAAGCCGAGGCCGAGAAAAATGGCTACCGGATTCTGCTGTGCAATTCGGGTTCCGATATCGATCGTTCCCGCTCAGGGTTAAGCCTGCTGTCAGGGAAAATCGTCGACGGTATTATCACCATGGATGCCTTCTCCCGACTGCCGGAACTTGCGGAGTTAATCGGCAACGCGGCCTGGGTTCAGTGTGCTGAATATGCCGATGCGGGGACGGTTTCCTGTGTCGGGATCAACGATGTGGACGCGTCGCAGCACGTGGTGAGCCAGCTTGCTGACAGCGGGCGTAAGCGGATCGCCTTGATTAACCATGATTTAAGCTACAAATATGCCCGTCTGCGCGAACGCGGTTATAAGAGCGTGATTCATTTGCGCGATCTGGACTATCAGGCGGTGGAGTATGCCAGCGACCTCAGTTCAGCGGCCGGGATGGCGGCGATGCAAAAGCTGCTGAAAGAGAATCCTCCGGATGCGGTGTTTGCCGTTTCCGATACGCTGGCGGCAGGGGCACTGCGCGCCATCGAGCAGGCGGGTCTTCGCGTACCGCAGGATATCGCCGTGGTTGGGTTCGATGGCACTGAACTCTCTGAGATGGTGTCACTTACCACCATTGAACAGCCGTCGCGCGAGATTGGTCGCAAAGCGGTTACCTTATTGCTCAACAAAATCGATAATCCGGATGCGCCAACGGAAAGGGTGATGATGGACTGGCGCTTTATTTCACGCGCCAGTACCTGAGTTATTTGGTGAAAACGCCTGTCAGCGAGCGAATATCATTGCCGGTGGGCGACTGGTGGATACGTAGGCCGAATTCTTCCACCACCGCAAATATATGGTCGAAAATATCCGCCTGAATGCTTTCATATTCCAGCCAGACCACGGTATTGGTAAAAGCGTAAATCTCGATGGGTAAACCATGATCGTCTGGCGCTAACTGACGCACCATTAAGGTCATATCTTTACGAATGCGCGGATGGTTGCGCAGATATTCGTTCAGGTAGGCGCGGAACGTCCCAATATTGGTCATCCGGCGATGGTTCAGTACCGATTCAGGCGCATCCAGTTGTTGATTCCATTCATCGATTTCCTGATGGCGGGTATCCAGATAAGGCTTAAGCAGGCGCGCTTTATACAGGCGCTGCTTTTCATCATCATCCAGAAAATGAATGCTGGTGGCGTCAATACTGATACTACGTTTAATACGCCGACCGCCGGAGGCCGACATGCCGCTCCAGTTTTTAAACGAGTCTGAAACCAGTGACCAGGTGGGTATGGTGGTGATGGTATTGTCCCAGTTACGGACTTTCACCGTCGTCAAACCAATATCAATCACCGCGCCGTCCGCGCCGTATTTCGGCATTTCCAGCCAGTCGCCCAGTTTCAGCATGTCGTTGGCTGAAAGCTGAATGCCGGCAACCAGCCCCAGAATCGGGTCCTTAAATACCAACATCAGCACGGCCGCCATCGCGCCCAGACCGCTAATCAGGATCGCCGGGGATTGACCCATTAACAGCGAGATCACCAGAATGCCAACGATAATCGCGCTAATCAGTTTAATGCCCTGAAATATGCCTTTGAGCGGAAGCTGAGAGGCGGCCGGTATTTTTTGCGCCAGATTTAAGATGACATCCAGTAATGAAAACAACGACAGCAGTGCATACATCATGATCCACAACTGTGCGCAGGTGGTCAGAATGTCTGACGCTTCACTACCTTTTTGCAACCACAGCGCCGCCTGAATATTGACGATAATCCCCTGTAGGGTAAACGCCAGGCGATGGAATAATTTGTTCTGAGTAATGATTTGCAACCATAACCGAGAACTGGCGGTGGCGCGTTTTTCGAATGTGCGCAGTACCACCCAGTGCAAAATAATATGCACAATAACGGCAGTAAGAAAAATAATACCGAAAATCATCACCAGCGAGGTGGTGTGATTCATCTCAATACCCGCTAAATCTTCGACCTGGGTAATTAATTCCTGCATAACTTCTCCTTTATAAAACAGCGGTCAATGATGACCGCTGAGGGGAAATTATGCAAACGGAGGGACGCTGAGTGAATTACACCTCTGTCAGCGTGGTTTCCAGCGGCAGGCGAGATTTGGGCAGAGACGCGTTGAAATCTTCGACGCTGTGATGGCCTACCGGAACCACGACCACACTGGTGAAGCCCTTTTCTTTCAGGCCAAATTCCGCGTCGAGAATGGCTGCGTCAAAGCCTTCGATTGGTACCGCGTCCAGACCCAGCGCGCCAACGCCTAACAGGAAGTTACCGACGTTCAGATAAACCTGTTTTGCCATCCAGTGCGCGTCATCTTTCAAATCTTTCCGGTGCAAGTCGGCGAAGAAAGTACGTCCTTTGTGGTTGGCGGCTTTCGCGTCGGCAGAAGCAAAACGACCGTCGGCCTCTTCCTGATCGACCACGCGTTCCAGCCACGCATCGTCCATGGCCGTTTTGGCGCAGAACACCACGACATGCGAAGCATCAAGCATTTTTCGCTCGTTGAAAACATAGTTACCGGCGGCAGATTTGGCCACACGCGCTTTGCCTTCCGCTGTGCTGGCAACGATAAAGTGCCACGGCTGAGAGTTGGTACTGGACGGACTGTATTGCAGCAGCGTTTTGATTTTCTCTGCTTCTTCAGCAGTCAGCTTTTTATTAGGGTCGAATGCCTTGGTGGAGTGGCGCTTTAAGGCCACTGAAACGATATCCATAACTACTCCCGGTTGGTTTTACTACTCGCAGAGTACAAGGTTCTCTGAGCGATGATAAGAGAGATAATGCGAAAACAGTTTTCGGCTTTCACGACCAATCAGAGAGGGCGGATTCGTTTTTGGTCGCGTTTAGCCAGACCATCGACGACTAAATTCCACGAATCGTTGACCAGTTCTTCCAGCAATGACTCACTGATGTCATCGCCGGGGGCGACGGAAATCCAGTGTTTTTTGTTCATGTGGTAACCGGGAGTAATGCTTGGGTAAATCTGTTGATTTAGCAGAGATTTCTCAGGATCGGCTTTCAGGTTAATCACCGCGCGGTGGTTAAATTCGGTAACGATCATAAAAATCTTGCCGCCCACTTTAAACACGTCGTATTCCGGGCCGAACGGCCAGCAGTGTTCGGTAAAGGGAAACGCCAGCGCCAGACGTTTCGCGCATGCGTACAGCGTTTTTTCTTCCATTATGCTTCCTCACGGGTGAGGGCGCGCCACATCGCTTCAAAGCCCAGGGAGATAAATTCGCTGGCGCGAGCCGGTTCGCGGGCGGCAAATTCCATCGTCGTTTCCGCCAGCGTTAAAAACAGCGCGTCGCCGAAGGCGCGATACTCATCGGACATAAAGACCGGCAACACTGAGCGGTGGCAGAGATCGCGCAATTCCGGAAACAGATCGTCAGCTTTCTGTTCTGTCTCTTTAGTGATTTTTTCGCTGACCGCTAACTGGCGAATGGCGCGATGTCCCTGTGTATGGTTGAGGCCCCAGCTGATATAGCTGCTCCAGATGTAAAAGGTCAGCACTTTGGTATCCGTCAGTGAACGATCGAGATCCTCGATCAGCGACTGGCAAAGGCTCTGTTTGAGGTGAAGATAAAGCTCGTTGATTAACTCGTCTTTTGTCGCGAAATAGCGAAACAACGTTCCTTCTGCCACGCCTGCGTTGCGGGCAATCACGGCGGTTGATGCCGCGATCCCGGATTGCGCAACGGCCGTGGTTGCAGCCTCCAGTAATGCCTGTTTTTTGTCTTCACTCTTCGGACGAGCCACTACACTTTACCCTTAAGATTGTCTAAAAAGGTGATTGAAACACGGCCTTTGCAGCGCCGCAACGGTGAATGTCAAAGATTGAAAATCATCTTGACGCGAAACTTCCGATTTCTATAATGAGTGCTTACTCACTCATAATCAAGAGTCAGCCGCGCAAACCATCGGACCGGAGCGCGTTTTACAGGTCAGGATATGAAGCCTCTCTGCGTTTGTGTGGTCGTTATTATGCTCATTGCCAGTGCAGCAACGTTACCGTTTGTCCTCAATGCAGGCTTCGGCCAGGCGCCGCAGGGCGCTCAGCTTAGCCAGGTAGAACAATCTGCAAACTACCGTGATGGGCAATTCCATAATCAGGTGCCCACGCCGGGCTATACCGGAAACAAAAGTATGCTCGCAGCATGGTGGGAGTTTCTGGTCGCGAAGCGTGAAAACGCGCGGCCTGCGCAGCCGTTACCGCTGGTTGCCACCGATCTTGCCAGCTTGCCGGTTGAGCAGAATACCCTGATCTGGCTGGGGCACTCCTCGTGGTATCTGCAACTGGATGGCAAACGAATGCTGATCGACCCGGTTTTGAGCAGCTATGCCGCACCGTTTTCGTTCCTCAACAAAGCGTTCGCCGGCGAGTACCCGTGGACGGCGCAGACAATGCCGGCAATCGACCTGCTGATCATTTCTCACGATCATTATGACCATCTGGATTACGCCACCATCACCGCGTTAATGCCAAAGGTGAAACGTGTGCTCACGCCGCTGGGCGTTGGCTCGCATCTGCGTTACTGGGGAATGAATGGCGACATTATTGAAGAGCGTGACTGGAATCAGTCCGTCAGGGTCGACGATTCGCTGATGATTCATGTGTTGCCCGCACGACACTTTTCCGGACGTGGCATAAAGCGCAACCAGACGCTGTGGGCCAGTTTTTTGTTTGAAACGCCGGAACAGAAAATTTATTACAGCGGTGACTCGGGTTATGGCCCACATTTCAGGGCGATTGGCGAACAGTTTGGCGGCATTGACCTTGCCATCATGGAGAATGGTCAATATGACCAGGACTGGAAGTATATTCACATGATGCCGGAAGAGACCGCGCAGGCGGCTCTGGATTTGCGGGCAAAAGCGATATTGCCCGGTCATGCCGGACGCTTTGTGCTGGCAAAGCATAGCTGGGATGACCCTTACAAACGGCTGGCGCTGGCCAGTCGCAATAAAGCCTACCGTCTGCTCACTCCGATGCAGGGTGAACCGCTGAAGCTGAACGACCCGGCGCAAGGGTTCACCCCATGGTGGGAGCAGGCTACACAATTGCAGGAGAGGAGTTACGAATGACCATTTCTGCTCAGGTTATCGACAGCATTGTCGAGTGGATCGATGATAATTTGAATCAGCCGCTGCGCATTGACGACATCGCACGCCATGCGGGTTACTCCAAGTGGCATTTGCAGCGTCTGTTTTTGCAGTACAAAGGGGAGAGTCTGGGGCGCTATATTCGCGAGCGTAAACTGCTGCTGGCGGCACGCGATCTGCGCGAGTCCAACGAAAAAGTGTATGACATTTGTCTGCGCTACGGGTTTGACTCCCAGCAGACCTTTACCCGCATTTTTACCCGCACGTTTAACCAGCCGCCGGGCGCCTACCGTAAAGAAAACCACAGTCAGACGCACTGAAACTCAACGACGCGGCGGCGGGATTTCACCGGCCTAGTGAGCCAGCGAAAACCAACGACGCCAGATGTAACGAATCACGAAATATTCAACAGCGCCAAGCGCTAAGAACCACAGGCAAAACAGCAGCGTATAGAGCTGGTTGAGATCCATCAGGTGGAAGGTCACAACCAGCTTTTGCGCCAGCACCAGTCCCAGCGTCGGCGCGGGAAGCAGCAGGCAGGAGAGAAAAGCCAGCAGCAGAATACCGGCGGCGGTCATCAGGGATTCAAGCGGGTGTTTCATGGCATTGTTAAACTTGAGTTAAAACAGCCATTGTCCGGGATCTTCTCCGCTAACGCAAACCCGCTCCGCTTACCCTGCCCAGATCTCACAATGTTTTTTCACAAGCCCGATGAGCGAACCGCCTTCGCTGACAAATTCGCGCATGGTCTGCGCTTCATTAAGACCGTTTTTCACCTGGCGGGCTAAGGCCTCAATAGCGCTGGCGGCGCCCACTTTATCCGCTGATGGAGCCACATGTTCCAGCAGACGCAGCGTATCGTCTGACAACGGGTAGTGAGCGCCGGTATGCACATCGGTCAGAATGCCCTCCAGCCCATAGCGACAGGCCTGAAAACGGTTGAATTTATACAGCAGGTAATCTTGTTCCTGATGCTTAAACGGGCGCTCGGTCAGCAACCAATGGGCAGTGGCCTGGATTAATCCGGCCATATTCACCGCATGCGACAGGGTCAGCGGTGTATCCATCACCCGCACTTCGACAGTGCCAAAATGCGGGCTGGGGCGAATATCCCAGTGCAAATCCTTAATGCTGTCGATCATGCTCGTATAGCTGAGCCGACGGAAGAGTCCTTCAAATTCCTGCCAGTTGCGGACCCATGGCATCGGGCCATTATCGGGAAAGCCGGAAAAGATATTCAGGCGTGATGAGGCAAAACGGGTGTCGGCGCCCTGCATATAGGGTGAGGCGGCCGAAAGCGCAATAAAGTGTGGGACAAAGTGCGACAGTCCATGTAGCAGATAAATGGCGTCATCGCCGCTTTGGCAACCAACGTGAACGTGTTGCCCGAATACGGTGGCCTGCTGGATGAGATAACCAAAGTTTTCCAGCGTGCGCTGGTAGCGTTCGTTGTCGCACACCTGCTGGCGCTGCCATTTCTGAAACGGATGGGTGCCGCCGCCGCAAATCTCGAGATGGTGATCAGCCGCTGCCTCGAGGATCACCTTTTGCATGGCAGAAAACTGCGCGGCGGCCTGATCGATGTTATGGCAGACGTCGGTGGCCATCTCCAGCATGCTTTCGGTGATATCGTGCTTCACCTCTCCGGCGCTTACGCGATCCTTCAACGCTGCAATCAGCGTCGACGAGTCCTGACTCAGGTCATAACCAGGCGGATTGACCACCTGCATTTCCAGTTCAATGCCGAGGGTATACGGTTGTGAGACGTGAAAATCGGGTAGTGGCATGGCGTTGTTTCCCCTGATGATTTGCTTTCAGTATAGAAGCGATGGGCAGATCCGCCGCGGCAGAAGAAATCTGAAAGTGGCGCTTTGAAGACGGATCGGGAACTGTTATAACCAAATTTTACCGTTGCGTAAGGAGTAAGCTGTGCCGGAAATTAATCAGTATGGTCAGACGGTTGGTGACGCGTTGCCGGACTGGCATGGCGCGTCGGTTCTGCAACGAACCGTGCTGGAAGGTCGTTACTGTCGCCTTGTGCCACTCGATCCAGAACGTCATGCCGGAGAACTGTTCGACGCCTATGCGCAGGCCGAAGACGAGCGGGACTGGACGTGGCTGGCGAGCAGTCGCCCCGACAGCGTTGAGGCGACGTTCCACTGGCTCAGCGGGAAAGCGAATGATGACACACTGGTGCCATTCACCGTGGTGGATATCCGCGCTGAACGTGCGGTGGGGTTAGTCTGCTTTATGGCGATCGAACGCGATCACGGCAGCGTTGAAATCGGCCATGTCACCTGGTCGCCGCGGATGAAAAATAGCGTACTGGGCACTGAAGCCGTCTGGCTGCTGTTGCGGTATGCGTTTGCGCTGGGGTATCGTCGCGTGGAGTGGAAATGTGATTCGCTGAACCTGGCGTCGCGCCGGGCAGCAGAGCGTTTAGGTTTTGTGTTTGAAGGCCGCTTTCGCCAGAAAATTGTCCGCAAAGGCCGCAATCGGGACAGCGACTGGTTGTCGATGATTGACAGTGAGTGGCCTGAGCGTGACCGCGCATTACAGCGCTGGTTAGCGCCGGAGAATTTTGACGAGCACGGCCAGCAGCGGCAAACGTTAGCGCAGTGTCGGTTGCCATAATCGGCAGTCCGCTCTGTCTCCAGAGCGGACATCGCCTTAGCGTTGTGCCGGTTTGCGTACCGGCGTATCGCCTGCCACATAATATGACGCGGTACTTTTCGCCAGCGGCTCGCGGCCGCGAATGGCATCGGCAATTTTTTCGCCAATCATGATGGTCGTTGCATTCAGATTGCCGGTGATAATCTGCGGCATGATTGAGGCATCCACCACGCGTAAGTTTTCCACGCCGTGCACGCGGCCTTCGCCATCGACTACGGCCATCTCATCAAAGCCCATTTTACAGGTGCCACAGGGGTGGAACGCTGTTTCTGCATGGTTACGCACAAACGCATCCAGCTGTTCGTCGCTCTGGCAGTCAATGCCGGGGCTTATTTCTCGTCCACGGAATTTATCCAGCGCCGGCTGGTTGATGATTTCACGGGTAAGGCGAATTGCATCGCGGAATTCTTGCCAGTCCTGCTCTGTCGACATGTAGTTAAACAGAATTGCCGGATGCTCACGCGGATCGCGCGATTTGATTTGTACATGACCGCGACTCGGCGAGCGCATCGAGCCAACGTGGCACTGAAAACCGTGCTCTTTCACCGCGTTCGATCCGTTGTAGTTAATCGCCACCGGCAGGAAATGGTACTGGATGTTGGGCCAGGCGAATTCTTCCCGGCTGCGAATAAAACCCCCCGCTTCAAAATGGTTGCTGGCGCCGACGCCCGTTCCGCCAAATAACCATTCAGCGCCGATCTTTGGCTGGTTCCACCATTGCAGGGCAGGGTAGACCGAGACGGGCTCTTTACACGCATACTGGAGGTACATTTCCAGATGATCCTGAAGGTTTTCACCGACGCCAGGCAGAGGGTGAACCAGCGGAATGGCATGCGCTTTTAACAGCGCGGCATCCCCTACGCCAGAGCGTTGCAGGATCTGTGGTGAAGCAATCGCGCCTGCGCACAGCAGCACTTCTTTTCGGGCCGTCGCGCTGACGGGGATCGTACTGTCGCCTTCGAGCCACTCCACACCGACCGCTTTTTTACCGTCAAATAGGATGTGGTCGGTCAGCGCGTGGGTCACGATGGTAAGGTTCGGCCGTTTTTTCGCCTGATCCAGATAGCCTCTGGCCGTGCTGGCGCGACGTCCCTGGGGCGTGACGGTGCGGTCCATTGGGCCAAAACCTTCCTGCTGATAACCGTTCAGGTCATCGGTTCGCGGATAACCTGCCTGGACGCCTGCCTCGATCATCGCATCAAACAGCGGGTTTACGCCCGGTTTTGAGGTGGTTACGCTGACCGGGCCATCGCCGCCGTGATAGTCATTCGCGCCGACATCGCGGCTTTCCGCTTTGCGGTAGTAGGGCAGGCAGTTGAGATAGCTCCAGTGCTCAAGTCCGGGTTCTTCTGCCCAGTTGTCGAGATCCAGCGCGTTGCCACGAATGTAGCACATGCCGTTAATTAGCGAGGAGCCGCCCAGCCCTTTGCCGCGTCCGCACTCCATGCGACGGTAGTTCATATGCGGTTCAGGTTCGGTCTCATACGCCCAGTTATAGCGCTTCCCCTGCAACGGGAAGGCCAGCGCTGCCGGCATCTGGGTGCGGAAATCCGCACGGTAATCCGGACCGCCTGCTTCCAAAAGCAGAACGGTGGTAAAGCTGTCTTCTGTCAGTCGTGTTGCCAGGACGTTGCCGGCAGAACCGGCACCAATAATGATGTAGTCAAAATGCAATGAAACCTCCTGCTTAAAATACGGACTGGAAGGGGGCCATCTCGAGCTGGATGGATTTCACCTGGGTGTAGCTTTGCAACGTCATCACACCGTTTTCGCGCCCGATACCGGAATGCTTGTAGCCGCCAACCGGCATTTCTGCGGGCGATTCCCCCCAGGTGTTGATCCAGCAGATCCCGGCTTGCAGTTGGTGAATGACGCGATGCGCGCGGTTGAGATCCTCAGTGACCACGCCTGCCGCCAGACCGTAGTCGGTGTCGTTGGCGCGGCGGATGACCTCGTCTTCGCTCTCGTAGGTCAGAATCGTCATCACCGGGCCGAAGATCTCTTCGCGTACGATAGTCATCTCATCACGGCAGTCGGTGAACACCGTTGGGGCAACCCAGGCGCCATGATCGAAATCTTTGCCTTTCAGCACATCGCCGCCGCAGAGCAGCGTCGCACCTTCGTTTTTACCGTTTTCGATGTAGCGCAGGACGTTTTCACGATGCGGGAAGCTAACCAGCGGGCCAAAGTTAGTGGCGGAATCAAACAGATCGCCTGCGCGGATCCGCGCCACGCGAGACAAAATGGTCTGCTCGAATGCGCTTTTCATCCGTGCCGGTATAAACACGCGCGTCCCGTTTGTGCAGACCTGACCGGAGCTGTAGAAATTCGCCATCATCGCAATATCTGCGGCAAGGTTAATGTTGGCATCTTCAAAAACGATCAGCGGCGATTTCCCACCCAGTTCCATCGTCACCGCTTTGAGTGAGGATGCGGCAGCGTTCGCCATCACTTTTTTACCGCTGGCGACGCCGCCGGTGAAGGAGACTTTGGCAATGCCCGGATGTTCAGTCAGATAGCGGCCCGTTTCCGCGCCCTCGCCCGGCAGGACATTAAAGACGCCGTCTGGCAGACCGGCTTCGCTGTAGATTTCTGCCAGCTTCAGGGCGGTCAGCGGGGTGACTTCGCTGGGTTTGAAGATCATGGCATTGCCTGCCGCCAGCGCCGGCGCGGATTTCCACAGCGCGATCTGGATCGGGTAATTCCATGCGCCAATCCCGGCGACGACGCCCAGCGGCTCGCGGCGAGTGTAGACGAACGCAGTCTCGCGCAGGGGGATTTGGCTGCCTTCCAGCGCGGGGATCAGCCCGGCGTAGTATTCCAGTACGTCGGCTCCCGTGGCGATATCGACGCTGGCGGTTTCGCTGAACGGTTTGCCGGTATCCCGCGTTTCCAGCGTCGCCAGTTCGTCGTTACGTTCGCGCAGAATCTCCACCGCCCGGCGCAGAACGCGCGAGCGTTCCATGGCGGTCATCGCCGCCCAGATTTTTTGTCCGCGCTGCGCGCTTTTTACCGCGCGGTCGACATCCTCACGTCCTGCGGCCTGGACGGTGGCCAGTACCTCGCCAGTAAAAGGATTGATCGTCTCGAAAGTGCGACCGCTGGCGGCGGGGGTATAGCCACCATCAATGTAAAGCTGTTGTTCTGCCATTCGGGACATGGTTTCTCCTCGGTTAGTCAGTGGCGTTGGGTAAGTGCTGACTGATGTAATGGGTGGTCAGCGCCTGGGCGAGGCTCAGGTCAAACGGCTTTCCGCTGAGGGCCGCGCGCAGCCACAACCCGTCTATCAGCGCCGCTAATCCGTAGCCCGCCTGCTGAGCCTGTTCACGCGGTAGCTCGCGTTTGAATTCGGCCACGATATTTGACAGCAGGCGTTTACTGGCGACCTGCTGCAGGCGGTACAGCATCGGCTGGTGCATGCTGCTGGCCCAGAACGCCAGCCAGGCTTTCATTGCGGCGTGGCTGATCTGGGTCTCGTCAAAGTTTCCCGCCACGATGGCGCGCAATCGCAGCTCGGCGCGCGCGCCCGGTAGCGCATGGAGTCGATGCAAAACGGCATGACGCAGCTGGCTGGTGATGTCGCGCATCGTTGCCTCCAGCAATCCATTCTTATCCTTAAAGTAATGGCTAATGATCCCGGTTGAAACACCGGCACGCCGGGCGATTTGCGCAATCGTCGCATCATGCATCCCGACTTCATTTATCGCTTCCAGCGTGGCGTCAATCAGCTGCCGCTGGCGTATCGGCTGCATCCCCAGTTTGGGCATTTTGGGACTCCATTCATCAATTTTGTTTAACCATTAAAACGGTTTTTGATTGGACGTTCAATATAAAATGTGTCTTAATTGTTGCGAATTTGATTTTTAATAGTTACAAAAAATGTGAGGATACTGGATGTCAGACCTTCCACAGCGCAGAGAAAAGGACAAAATCAATCCGGTGGTTTTCTACACGTCCGCCGGGCTGATTTTGTTGTTTTCCCTGACCACCATCTTTTTTAGCGATTTCTCCGCCGTCTGGATTGGCCGGACGCTGAACTGGGTTTCAAAAACGTTCGGCTGGTACTATTTGCTGGCGGCCACGCTGTACATTGTCTTTGTGGTTTTCATCGCCTGCTCGCGTTTTGGTTCGGTTAAACTCGGGCCGGAGCAGTCGAAACCGGAATTCAGTCTGCTCAGTTGGGCGGCTATGCTGTTCGCCGCCGGGATTGGTATCGACCTGATGTTTTTCTCCGTGGCGGAGCCGGTGACGCAATACATGCAGCCGCCGGAAGGGGCAGGGCAAACCATTGAAGCGGCGCGTCAGTCGATGGTCTGGACGCTCTTCCACTATGGCCTGACCGGCTGGTCAATGTATGCCCTGATGGGCATGGCGCTGGGATACTTTAGCTATCGCTATAATCTGCCGCTGACCATCCGTTCTGCGCTTTATCCGATCTTCGGTAAACGCATTAACGGGCCGATTGGACATAGTGTCGATATTGCCGCTGTCATCGGTACTATTTTTGGTATTGCCACCACGCTGGGCATTGGTGTGGTTCAGCTCAACTACGGTCTGAGCGTGCTGTTTGATATCCCGGATTCGATGGCGGCGAAAGCGGCGCTGATTGTGCTTTCGGTGGTGATCGCCACGATTTCGGTCACTTCCGGAGTGGATAAGGGTATCCGCGTACTTTCAGAGCTTAACGTTCTGCTGGCGTTGGGGCTGATCCTCTTTGTCCTGTTTATGGGCGACACCTCATTTCTGCTCAACGCGCTGGTGCTCAACGTGGGCGACTATGTGAATCGCTTTATGGGGATGACGCTCAACAGCTTTGCCTTCGATCGTCCGGTTGAGTGGATGAATAACTGGACGCTGTTTTTCTGGGCATGGTGGGTGGCCTGGTCGCCGTTTGTCGGCCTGTTCCTCGCGCGAATCTCTCGCGGGCGTACCATTCGTCAGTTTGTCTTCGGTACGTTGATTATTCCGTTCACCTTTACGCTGCTGTGGCTGTCGGTGTTCGGCAACAGCGCGCTGTATGAAATTATCCATGGCGATGCAGGTTTTGCCCAGGAGGCGATGGCGCATCCGGAACGAGGGTTTTACAGTCTGCTGGCGCAGTATCCGGCGTTTACCTTCAGCGCCTCGGTTGCCACGATCACCGGGCTACTGTTCTATGTGACGTCAGCGGATTCCGGCGCGCTGGTGCTGGGGAATTTCACCTCGAAACTGAAAGATATCAATAGCGATGCCCCGTCATGGCTGCGTGTCTTCTGGTCGGTGGCGATCGGTTTATTGACGCTGGGTATGCTGATGACGAACGGGATTTCAGCCCTGCAAAATACGACGGTCATTATGGGGCTACCGTTCAGTTTTGTTATCTTCTTTATCATGGCGGGATTGTATAAGTCACTGAAAGTGGAAGATTATCGCCGTGAGAGCGCGAGCAGGAATACGGCGCCGCGGCCGATGGGCATGCAGGATCGATTGAGCTGGAAAAAACGCCTGGCGCGGTTGATGAACTATCCTGGTACGCGCTACACCCGCGAGATGATGGAAATCGTGTGCTTCCCGGCGATGCAAGAGGTGGCGCAAGAGTTAACACTGCGTGGTGCGCACGTAGAACTGAAAAGTCTGCCGCCGGTCGAAGGCGAAAGTCTGGGGCACCTTGATCTGCGGGTGCACATGGGAGATGAGCGTAACTTTATCTATCAAATCTGGCCGCAGCAGTATGCGATTCCGGGCTTTACCTACCGTGCTCGCAGCGGGAAATCGACCTATTACCGTCTGGAGACGTTCCTGCTGGAAGGCAGTCAGGGCAATGACCTGATGGATTACAGCAAAGAGCAGGTGATTACCGATATTCTCGACCAGTATGAACGTCATCTGAACTTCATTCATCTGGATCGCGAAGCGCCAGGAAATGGCGTGCTGTTCCCGGGCATGTAGGGCTGTCTAAATGTTTTCCGAAAATGAAGTTTGGCTGTATAAATATACAGTATCGAGATAGAAGAAGAGTACGATAACGGCGGGTGCCTGATGCTTTCCAGCTTCAGGCCGTTGCTGAGGTCTGGAAAGAAGAAAGCCCCAAGGAGATAGTTCTATCAACCTTGAGGCTACCATTCCAAACCTGAACAATTCGGATGGTAGTCTCTTCTTCGCATGGAGGCAATACATGCTGACGAAATATGCCTTAATGACAGTCATCGCACTCTGCATTACAGTGCTGGGATTCACGCTCCTGGTGAGGGACTCACTCTGTGAGTTCAGCGTCAGGGAACATGGTATTGAGTTTAAGGCAGTTCTCGCTTACGAATCGAAGAAGTAGCCGTTATGCGGGGAACTATCCCCGCATATCCGCTTGTCAGGTCTGGATGAGACGGCACCCGCTTTATCACATCGCCCGCAGTCAGTCATGGCTGCGGGCGAATTTCTGTTTACCAGCAGATAAATCCGCCATCAACGACGAGATCGACGCCGGTGCAAAACGAGGCCGCATCACTGGCGAGGAACAGCGCCGGGCCTGCCATCTCTTCAACTTTTGCCATTCGCTGAATCGGCGTCTGGCTCTCAAATTCACGCGTCTGATGAACCATTTCAGGGCGGGTGTTCATCGGTGTCGCGGTGTAACCCGGGCTGATTGAGTTCACGCGAATGCCTTTCTCAATCCATTCCATCGCCAGACTTTTCGAGAGATGAATAACCCCCGCTTTCGAACTGTTGTAATGCGCCTGTTCAAGGCCACGGTTGACGATGATTCCGGACATAGAGGCGATGTTGATGATTGAGCCGCCGCCAGATTCCAGCATCAGTTCCGCTTCGGCCTTACAGGAGTTCCATACGCCCGTGAGGTTGATGTCGATAACGCGCTGCCACTGTTCACTTTCCATTTCCAGCGCCGGGTTGGCGTTGGCGATACCGGCAGCGTTGACCGCGATATCCAGACGACCAAACCGCTCTTTGGTGAGGGCGACGGCGGCGCGTAGATCGCTGAGCTGACGAACATCCCCCGTATAGCATGCCGCCTGGCCGCCTATTGCTTCGATATGATCAACGGTCTCTTTCAGCCCGCTGTCTTCGCGCAGATCAAAACAGACAACCCGTGCGCCCGCGCTGGCCAGCGCCCAGGCTATGGTCTGACCGATGCCGCTACCGGCGCCAGTGACGAAAGCGACGCGTCCTTGTAGGTTAAACAGTTGTTGAGCAAAATCTTTTGCGATCATAGTGATAACTCTCTTCACAAATACCCGTCGGGTATTACGACATAATCAGGCCACCATCAATGTTGATGGTTTGTCCGGTAAGATAGCGCGCATCGTCAGAGGCCAGGAAGGCAACCAGTCCGGCGACATCTTCAGGTTTACCTGCGCGTTTCATGGGGATGCCCTTAACCCATTCCGCCATCAGTTCACCTTTGCCATAGCGTTTTTCATCGGTACTGAGGATCTGGCCCCAGACGCGATCGTTGTAATCCCACATTTCGCTTTCGATGATCCCCGGACAGAAGGCGTTGACGGTAATGTTCCACGGTGCCAGTTCATGCGCCAGGCTTTGCGTGATACCAATTACACCCATTTTGCTGGCGGCGTAGTGCGGGGTATAGATAAAGCCCTGACGTCCCTGGCCGGAAGAGGTATTAATCAGGCAGCCGTAATTCTGTTTAACCATATATTTCGCCGCTTCCCGGCAGCAGAGCCACACGCCAGTAGTATTGACGGCGAGGGTTTTTTCAAAATCCGCTTTCGGCATCCGGTCAAAATAATCAATGGTGATCACGCCCGCGTTCTGAATAGAGACATCAATCGAGCCAAAGCGTGCAGCAGCTTGCTCATACAGTGCTTGCACCTGTTCTTCGTTAGTGACATCAACCTGTAGTGATAAAATGTCAGCCTGGTAGCGCTGGCGCAGCTGTTCTGCCGTTTCGTGAACGCGCTCAGCGTTGGAGACCATCACCAGGTTTGCGCCGTCCCGGGCGAAACGTTCGGCGATACCCGCGCCAATTCCCCGGCATGCACCGGTGATGACGACCGTCTTACCATGAAAATCACGTTGCATATTTCTTTCCCCTGTATAAGCCGGACACGCAATGCCCGGCGCAGTGATGCTACTTAACTGGATACGGTATTTGCTGAGGGTGCTGTCGCCTCTTTTTCTTCATGACGACGCATCAGAATGACTTTGTTCTGTAGCTTTTGCTGGAACTGGTCGACAACCACGGCGGTGACGATAACGACGCCCTTAATGACCATTTGCCAGAAATCGCTGACGCCCATCATCACCATGCCATCGGCCAGAAAAACGATGACGAAGGCCCCGATGATGGATCCAGATACGCGTCCGCGACCACCCGCGAGCGCGGTCCCGCCTAAAACGGTGGCGCCGATGGCGTCCATCTCAAACATGTTGCCGGTCATCGGGTGAGAGGTTTGTAACTGGGAGGCGACAATCAGCCCAACGAAGGCAGCACACAACCCGGAGAAGGCGTACACGAAAATTTTGGCTTTGACGATAGGTACGCCGGCGAGTCGCGCGGCGGATTCGTTACCGCCAATCGCGTAGATGTAGCGACCAAGCGGGGTTTTGGTGGTGATCCAGTAGCCCAACACCAGGAAGGCGATCATCAGCCAGATAGGCAGGTAAATTCCAAGCAATGTGCCGGAGCCAAGGGTGGCAAAACCGGTATTTCCCAGCGCCTCCATACCGTTAAGGTTGGGGTAGGTGCTGCCGTCGTTAAACAGCAGGGCTGAGCCCCTGGCAACATACATCATACCGAGAGTACAGATGAAAGGCGCAACGCCAAAGCGGGTGATGACGGCGCCATTGACGAACCCAACGAGAACGCCAAAGATGGCGACACAGAGGATCACTTCCGGCACGTTGAAGAAGATAATGTTGCCGCCCCAGATGGGTAACCCATTGGTGAGTAACGCACCCGCCACCATGCCGCAGATACCGGCAACGGCGCCGACCGACAGGTCAATGCCGCCAGTCAGGATCACCAGCGTCATTCCAATCGCCAGCAAGCCGGTAATGGCAACGTGCTGGGTCATAATCAGTAGGTTAGATGTGGTCAGGAAATTCGGTACCATCACGCTGAAGAATGCGATGACCAGCAGCAGAGCGATAAACGTTCTGGCCTTCAGCAGGTACATGTAAATCATATATTTCTGGTTCATGATGGATTCCAGCCTGATTAATCTTGCGGTGTAGAAGCCGCGATCAACTTCTCGCGGGTGACTGCATGACGGGGGACATCAGCGGTGATCCGGCCATCAGCCATCACCAGAATGCGGTCCGCCAGCGCCATCACTTCATCCAGCTCTGATGAAGAGAACATGACTGCCAGTCCTTGTTGTGCCATTTTGCCGATAAGGTGATACACATCCGTTTTCGCCCCTACGTCGATGCCGCGGGTCGGTTCATCGAGGAACACCACCTGCGGCTGCGTCATTAACGCTTTACCCAGCACCACTTTTTGCTGGTTTCCACCGCTGAGTGAGGTGATAGGCAGTTCGGGATCGCTCACTTTGATGGCAAGTTGCTGAATCATCTTCTTCACGCTGTCCTGTTCTTTGTGCGGGTTCAGCCATTTCCAGGCCCGGCGAAAACCCTGCAGGCTGAGGTCAGAGAGCGTCATATTGGACTGAATCGACATCATCTGAACGACGCCTTCGCCCTGTCTGTCTTCCGGCACCAGCGCGAGCCCTTTTTTAAGTCGTGACTGGAAGTGGGCTTTATCGATGCACTCACCGTTGAGCTGAACGCTGCCGCTCTGGCAGGGCATCAGGCCCACCAGCCCCTTGAAGAGTTCAGTGCGTCCGGCGCCCAGCAGACCGTAGATCCCAATCACTTCGCCTTTATTCAGGCTAAACGACACGTCATTGAGCTTATAGCCGCCGCTGGCATGGAGCGCTGTCAGCCCCTGTACCGCGAGAACCGTGTCGCCTTGCGGGGCCGGTTGATAATCGAAGTGTTTTTTCTTATCACCCACCATCTGTTCGATGATCCACGGAATGCTGGCATCGCTGACCGGACGCTCGCTGATAAAGCGACCATCGCGGAAAATGGTGATGTAGTCACCAATTTCCATCAGCTCTTCCAGACGATGGGAAATATAGATAATGGTTACGCCGCGGCGCTTGAGCTGTTCAATCACGTTGAACAGGATTTTGACTTCAGACTGGCTCAGCGCGGAAGTGGGTTCATCCATGATGAGGACGCGCGTATCTTTCGAGAGTGCGCGGGCAATCTCAACCAGTTGCTGGTGGCCAATCCCCAGTTCTTCTAAGGGCGTGTATGGATCAACATCCAGTTCCAGTCGCTTTAGCAGGCTTTGTGCCAGCGCGTACTGATACTTTTCGTTAATTTTTCCTTTCTGAAAAAACTCGTTAGCCATGAAAATATTGTCCATGACATTCATATTCGGGAATAAATTCAATTCCTGAAAAATAATACTGATACCCAATTTTTCGGCCTGATGCGTTGAATTCATCGTAACAGGCGTACCATCCAAAAAAATTTCACCGGAGGATGGGGTTTCGACACCAGCAAGCATTTTCATCATGGTGGATTTACCCGCACCATTTTCTCCGATCAGAACATTCACTTTATTCCGATATACCCGATAATTAACGTTATCTAATGCCACCACGCCAGGATAGACACGAGACAGGCTGCGGGTTTCGATAATCACTTCTGATTCGACGGGATGGGGAGCGACGATATCTTGCTGTTGCATGTTATTGTCCTCCTGCAGGTTCAATTTTTGCGGGCGTAATATCCGGGATGGTCTGCGGAATATCCCATGCGGAAAATACGCCATATACTTGTACGGATTCGCCGGTTTTAAGCGGGGCCGCCTGAATCATTTTTATCGCCTGGTCGTTAATGGCGCGACCGTACTCGCCGAACAACACCTGGTCGTTGAAATCACCGTAAGTTGCGCCTTTCCAGGCGTCGCGTAAATGTGTGCCGCGTAGCGTTGGACCAATCTGAACAATAATATTGCTGCCACTTTTATCCGCGACGGTCATTTTTCCGCTGCGGGAAGCGGTATCAATGGTGCCAATTTTGCCTTCGACTTTGACGTAAAAAATGCAAGGGTTCTCTTCCTGAGCGCGATAGCCCAGTTTTTTACAGGCACTATCGAAATCCTTCTCGGCCTGTAAAGCAGCCATTAAATCCGCCACCGGACGAGCCTGCCCAACAATTTGCGGCACAATTTTGTTTTGCCACGTTTGGTCTATATTGGACATATGGGGATTAGGCGGAGATTTAAGATCCGCAAGTTCCTGCTGCGAGACGATGCGGCATCCACCCACGGTCAACACGACCAGCGCCAGCCAGGCTTTTTTAGACATAATGCTCTCCTTTGCGCCTCCGCAGAGGCGCAACTACCCGAGATCAGGACTTGATATTGAAATCCTGTACTTTATCTGCGTTATCTTTGGTGATGAGAATGCCGCGGAACATGACGCGCTGTTTCTCTGGTTTCACTCCTTTTTGCAGGTAGTTATCCAGATCGGTCACGCCTTGTGCGGCGATAGCCTGAGCCTGAAGCATGACGGTAGCCTGCAATGTACCGGCTTTCACCGCATCGCGTTCATCGTTGCTGCCGTCAATGCCGACGACCACAACGTCATTGCGATTTGCGGCTTTTAACGCGGCGATTGCGCCCAGCGCAACAGGACCGTTACCGCAGATGACGCCTTTCACATCCGGGTGGGCTTGCAGAATGCTGTCCATAATTCGCTTACCGTCGATGAGCGTTCCTTTCGCATCCTGTTTGGCGACGCTGACCATATCCGGGAACTGGTCAATAACCTGATGGAAAGATTTCGAGCGGGTAACACAGTTATTATCGGCGAGGTTACAGGTCAGCTCGGCGTATTTCCCTTTTTCCCCCATTTTCTCAACGAAAACGTTGGCAACTTCAGAACCTGCCTGGAAGTTATTATGGGTAATTTGCACTAGCGCCACATCATCAACGGGAATTTCGCGGTTGATTAATATAACGGGAATACCGGCTTTTTTCGCTTTTTCAATGGCGGCAACGCTGGCCGTTGAATCCGCATTATCCAGAACGATGCCCTGAACTTTTTTGCCGATAGCGGTATCAATCAATTCATTCTGTTTTTTTACATCTTCGCTGTGCGACAAAATGGTAGTTTTGTAGCCTAACTCCTGGGCTTTTTCACTGGCGCCTTTGGCTTCTGACGCGTAATACGGATTATCCAGTGAATTCACCATAATCATAATTGTCCCTTTCTCTGCGGCATGAGCAGTAAAAGACAATGCGGTCAGGGTTGCAGCGGTTAACAGCGTTAAACGTAATTTCATGACAATGTTCTCTCTGTGTTGTTATTGTCGGGTACGGTGAAACAACGTAAAGCATGAATTCTTATAAAGCAGGGCTAATGGGCCGGAGTTCTCCTTCTGTTAATGAGTCGGGGGTGTCACGCATCTTCCCTGGTGAGGCGTCAGGCGGACGGGGCCGGTTTCCATCGTGTTCTGTTCACCGCATTGCGCCACTCCTGCCATCTTTTTTGCAGGCGATGATGGCGGGCCATATCGGGCTGAAATGCGCTGTGTACGGTTAAAAAAGCTTTTAAATCAGTGAGCGAGCCAGGGTTGAGCGCTTTGCGCGCCAGTAACGCGGCGCCAATGGCCGACAGTTCAGGCACGTCGCTGCGCATCACCGGACAACCCAGCAGGTCTGCCTGGTACTGCATTAACCAGTCATTCTTTGTTGGGCCGCCGTCAACCATCAGCGCCGACAAGCTAAAGTCCTCATGCTGCTGCATGGCAACCACCACATCGGCGATTTGATAGGTGATCGACTCAAGGGCGGCCCGGATCAGATGGGCTCGTTTGACGCCGCGACTTAGCCCGCAGATCACACCGCGCGCGCTGTCATCCCACCATGGCGCGCCGAGACCGGTTAAGGCCGGGACGAAGTACACCCCCAGGGTTGACTCGACGGAGGCGGGGAGCGTATTCAGTTCATGCGCCAGTTCGGCGTCAGAAAGTTCGCTCAAGCCGGTGCTATCTGCCATCCACGCCACCGCATCGCCCGTGTGCGGAATATTGCCTTCCAGGCCGTAAATGATGTTCTCACCGTCGTGCCAGGCAATGGTGGTCGCCAGCGCGCCAATATCACACTGGGCAGAGGTCACCGGCGCCATTACGGAGGATCCGGTGCCGTAAGTGGCCTTGACGCACCCCATCTCGCCGAGGGCATGACCAAACAGCGCAGCGTGCGAGTCACCGACCATCGACATCACCGGGATACCATCCGGAATGCCGCTCAGGCCGCGGGTATAGCCAAATAATCCACTGGAGGGTTTGATTTCCGGTAACGCGGCGCGGGGGATGTGGAATAGCTCCAGCATGGTGTCATCCCACTGCCCGGTGTGCAGATTGAGTAACTGGGTGCGGGCCGCGTTAGAGTAGTCGCAACTGAAGGCCTCGCCGCCGGTTAAATTCCACAGCAGCCAGCTGTCGATAGTGCCCAGACAGATTTTCCCCTCGGCCGCAAGCTGCGGACCATCGGTTACCGACTCCAGTAGCCAGCGCATTTTCGAGGCGGAAAAAAGCGGTGCAATTGGCAGGCCGGTGGTGGTTTTGATCAGGTGTTCTTTGTTGTCGTGACGCAGTTCTTCACAATACGCCGCACTGCGTGTGCATTGCCAGGTGATGGCGGAATTCAGTGGTTTACCCGTCAGGCGATACCAGCCAATGGCGGTTTCACGTTGATTACTGATCGCCAGGGCCGCGACATTGTCAGCGCCGACGTGACTTATCGCTTTTGCAATAACATCAAGAGATGCTTCAATCAATACCTCGCCGGATTGCTCCACCCAGCCTTCACGCGGAGTCTGAATGGCCAGCGGTTGAGAAAATTTGGCGACCACCTGGCCTTGTGCGTCCAGTGCGACCGCCTTAGCGTTGGTGGTACCTTCATCCAGCGCAATGATGAACTCTTTCTTTGCTGCACACATAGATTGATTATCTCCTGAGTCACATTGCGTCCCGGCGTTAAAGGGAAAGGGGCCTCCCTCACTGTCGCGTCATTACTTAATCAGGCTTGATTGTGACATTGTGTATTTTTACTGTCTGAATATATATTCGATGCTGATTATTTATTTAATACCTTAGCCAGAATCTTTCAGTAGGGCTATAGAAAAAATCATCAATTGTGCTGAGAATCACACTTACACAGCGGGAAGAATATCAGGTTCACGCGACAGTTACGTGGAGGTGAATCCTTTCAGTTTATTGAAATATAGGGATTTTTATACGGTCTTTGCGGCGAGCTCTTTTTTCGCAAAGACCGAAGATGTGGGAAGATCAGGCTGTTACTAACATTCGCGCGGTAGGATAATCGGTGATCAATACGTCGATATAGCCCCCGTTCAACGCCCCTTTGATGGCAGCAACTTTGTCAGTTCCTCCTGCCAATGCCACGACGTTAGGGCATTTTTTGACTTTCTCGAGCGCCATGCCAATGACCGGATCTTCATCATCCTGTAAGACCGGCTGGCCGTTTTTATCGTAGTAGTGCAGGCAGATATCTCCCACGGCACCGCGATCGGCCAGTACCTGTAACATATCTTCGTGGTAATAGTTGCCCGACGTCTTAAGCAACTGGGACGGCTCCAGAATCCCCACCCCTACGATGGCGATATCGACATTATCGAAACGCGAGATCACCTCGGCGACATCCTTGCTGGCGATAAGACGATTTTTCTCCTCAACCGACCCCTCAATACTTTGCGAAGGGAGTAGCCAGGCCTCACAGTTAAGATGTTGCGCCAGCGTCTGGGTCAAAATGGTGGCCTGCACATTGCCGTTTGGTCCGACGCCGCCGAGTAGCTGGATCACGCCGCCAGCTTTCAGATTCTGAGTATGGACTTCGTCAACCATCGCCCGGATGGTTGAACTCCACGAGGAGACGCCCACCAGATCTTTGGGTCGCAGGCGGGTTTCAAGATAATGGGCGGCAGCAGAACCGATGGCGCGTTTGATACTGTGGTCGGTGGCATCGTCTTCGGTATCCACCACAATCGCCTGTTTGAGTCCGTAGCGATCTTCGATCCCTTTTTCAAGATTCAGGAAGATATTTGAGGGCTGCACAACGCTGATTTTTACTACCCCTTCTTTCTGACAGCGGGTGATGGCTCGGGAGATAAACGACTGAGAAAGCGAGAGAAGTTGAGCAATATCGGACTGTTTGCGTCCTTCAAGATAGTAAAGGGTGGCGATTTTAACCAATAGCCGTTGTTCGTCCTGCTTAGCCATATATTTCCCCGAAAATCATTTACGTACAGCCATTATCTTAGAGACTTTTATCATACGCGAAAACAAAAGACAGGTAAGTGTGATAAAGCTCTAACTTTAACCAATCCTCAAAAACAGGGATGGACAAATACGGAAATGTGGTTGCATAATTGAATAAAGAATCATCTATGAATATATATTCAAGGTGGTTTCAGGTCAACTGATTATTCCCGACGTCAAGGTAGTCGCGGTGAGGAGGCAGAATGTTCCTGAGTAAGATACCGTGGCGTAAGCCGTGTGGTGTGAAGCAAAGGGATTTCTGGTTTTTTTAGTCCCTGATGGAATAAATATTCCATATTGAAAATAAATTCAGAGGTGTTACATGAATCCCTGGCACTACGATATCCAGACTCTTGAACGCACAGCGCGAGCGGTGCGTCGTCACATCGTCAAATTAAACGCCTATAGCCCTGCAGGAGGGCATACCGGTGCGGACCTGTCTCAGGTTGAACTGCTCACCGCACTCTATTTCCGCATTTTGAATGTCGCCCCGGATCGCATCGACGATGGGGAGCGGGACATCTACATTCAGTCCAAAGGCCATGCGGTAGGTTGTTACTACTGTGTTCTGGCAGAGGCCGGTTTTTTCCCTGTTGACTGGCTGAACACATACCAACACGCCAATTCTCATCTTCCGGGCCATCCGGTACGCCAGAAAACGCCGGGTATTGAACTGAACACCGGCGCGCTGGGCCACGGTTTGCCTGTCGCGGTGGGGCTGGCGCTGGCGGCGAAGAAAAGTAACAGTGCTCGCCGTATCTTTTTAATTACCGGTGATGGTGAACTGGCGGAAGGTAGCAACTGGGAAGCCGCGCTCGCCGCCGCGCATTATGGACTGGATAACCTGGTGATCATTAATGACAAGAATAATCTCCAGTTGGCCGGACCCACGCGTGAAATCATGAACACCGATCCGCTTGCGGATAAATGGCGTGCCTTCGGCATGCAGGTTACCGAATGCCAGGGAAATGATATGGCGTCGGTTGTCAGTACGCTGGAAGGTCTGAAGCAGGAAGGGAAACCGAACGTCGTGATTGCCAATACTACAAAAGGCGCAGGTATTTCGTTTATCCAGGGGCGTCCTGAGTGGCACCACCGGGTGCCAAAAGGTGAAGAGATTGAACTGGCTCTGGAGGAGTTAAAAGATGAGTAATGCAGAACACCTCGCAAACGTGATGGTTCAGGCGTTTATTGATGCAGTAGAAAATGGCGTTGATCTGGTGCCGGTCGTGGCTGACTCAACATCCACCGCGAAAATTGGTCCCTTTATTAAGCGGTTTCCGGACAGGCTGGTCAACGTGGGGATTGCCGAGCAAAGCATGGTCGGGACGGCGGCAGGGCTTGCGCTCGGCGGCAAGGTTGCAGTCACCTGTAACGCGGCGCCATTCCTGATTTCCCGTGCCAATGAGCAAATTAAAGTTGACGTTTGCTACAACAATACCAACGTGAAACTGTTTGGCCTGAATGCGGGGGCCAGCTATGGTCCGCTGGCGAGCACGCACCACGCTATCGACGATATCGCCATTATGCGTGGGTTTGGCAATATCCAGATTTTCGCCCCCTCTTCACCGCGAGAGTGTCGACAGGTAATCGACTATGCCCTTGGCTACAAAGGGCCGGTGTACATTCGCATGGACGGAAAAGCGCTCCCGGAACTGCATGATGAGAGCTATCGTTTTGTGCCGGGCGCCGTAGTGACCTTACGTGAAGGCGACTCGCTGGCGCTGGTGGCAACAGGTTCTACTGTCCACGAAATTGTTGATGCGGCCGCGTTGTTAGCCGATTCCGGTATTCAGGCGACGGTGGTAAGTGTACCGTCCATTCGTCCGTGTGATACCAAAGTCTTGTTAGCGGCAGTGAAAGGCTGTAAAGCGGTGATCACCGTTGAAGAGCATAATATCAACGGTGGACTGGGAAGCCTGGTGGCGGAAGTTCTGGCTGAAGCAGGCACTGGTGCGGTTCTGAAGCGCTTAGGCATCCCGGATGGTGAATACGCGGCGGCGGCCGATCGCGGCTGGATGCGCCAGCACCATGGTTTTGATGCCGAGTCGATAGCGGCCCAGGCGCGGGAAATGCTTTGAAAGTTAACGCGTTGCCACGGTAACGACATGGCTATCGGAAGCGAGCCACTGTACCCACCAGGTCTGGTCGAACGCTCGTAATCGCATCTGGTCATGTTGAACGTCCAGAATGTGATAGTGCATGAATCCGCAGCCTACCTGCGTTCGCCCCTGGGTTGCCTTAAAGGCGCTCTCTTTGGCAGAAAACGCCAGCGTGAGCGCCTGTTCAAAAGGTAATCCGCTTCCTGCAAGCCGTGATTTTTCTGTCTCTGAGACGATACTGTCCGCCAGTTCTGCCGCTGTCTGCGGCGTAAATATTTCCTCTCTATCAACGCCGACTGGTTGACAGGAAACCACAGCCAGCGCGGTAGTCGCGCAGTGGCTGATGCTGCCAAACAGGCCTTCCGGCCATAACGGTTGTCGTTGTTCGCCCATTCCCGGTACGTTTTTATGACCCCATTCGCGTAGCGCATGAACGGCGGCAATACGGCCGGCCAGGTGTTCGGCTTTACGTTTACGCCCGGCAGGTGCCAGTTGCGCATGATGAGGCAGCCACAGCAGATCGTGCTCATGAAAGGTGTGCGGCTCGAACGTGACACAATGTAACGTGTGGTGAGCCAGAGTGAGAAGAGAGTGAGTTGTCTGCATTGCGTCATCAAAAACCCTCCTCCGGGGGGAGGAGGGAAGAGGGCATCAGAAGTGCGTGTTAACGCTCATGTACCACGTACGACCCGGTTCGTTATAGGTGTACGCGCCCGCGCCACGCATATAAGAGACATCGGTCGTGCTACCGGTCGTTTGCGCATTACCTTCACGCCACAGACGTTTGTCGAAGACGTTATCCACGCCACCGGTCAGGCTGACATTTTTGGTCACGTCCCAGGTCGCGCTCAGACCCACGATGCTGTACGGGCTGATGGACTGTTTATCTGAACCGGTCACCGGTTTACCCTGGTAATCGTATTTCTTCGGCTCTTGTTTGCCGTACCAGGTAAAGGTGGATTGCAGAGAAACATCCTGATGTACCTGCCAGCTCAGCGTTGAGTTCAGCGTGTACTCCGGAATAATCGACAGGCGTTCGCCGGTCTCTTTGTTCTTACTCTGCAGCATGTAAGTGATGTTGTTGGTCCAGTTAACGGTGTTGCTCACCGGTACGTTCAGCGTCCCTTCCAGCCCTTCGACCACCGCTTTAGGCACGTTCTCCCACTGATAGATATCGGTGTAGGTGGTTTTGCCTTTGCTGGTAATGGACGTGCGGTCCATTGGTACCGTACCGGCTTCGATCTTGTTGCGATAATCGTTGCGGAACCAGGTCACCCCCGCCAGCCAGCCATCACGTTTGAATTCAAGGCCAATCTCTTTGTTAATGCTGGTTTCTGCTTTCAGATCGTCGTTACCCATCATGTAGCAGCCGATTCCGGTCGCGGCACCCGTGGCATAGCAGCCCTGGCCTTTACTGTACAGAATGTAGTTCGGGTTAGTCTGATACAGGCTTGGCGCTTTATACGCTCGCGCAATGCCCATCTTCAGGGTGAAGTCGTCGCCCAGCCCCTGTGACAGGTTTAGCGATGGGCTCCAGTTGTCGCCCACGATGCTGTGGTGATCGAAACGCAGTCCCGGCGTCAGCATGGTGCTGTCGGTCAGCTCCATGTTGTTCTCGGCGAACAGCGAGAAAATTTCCGCTTTTGAATAAGGACTGCGGTCGGTGCTGCTGGAGCCTGGAATATCACCGCCCATAAAGGTTTGCGAGTTGGATAGCATGTCCTTCATGCGCTGCTGGGTCCATTCTGTACCCAGCGTCAGGTTCTGGTTAACCAGAAAATCGAACGGCAGGCTGACTTCACTGTGCAGCGTGACGTCGTTCAGGTCGGCATCAACATATTTTTGTGACGCTTTCGGGTCGAAGATCCCTTCGGTCCCCCCCGCGAGGCCTTCCGGTGTACGGGAGTTGCGCGTGTGTTCGTACTGTACCCAGTTCGTGGTGGTGACGCCGTTATCCCAACCGCCGTTCCAGGTCAGCGAGTAGTTCTGACGATAGAGACGGTTGGTTTCTTTGCCATAGTTATCTTTCACCAACTGGTTGGTGTTGGTGTTCTGCGTATCTCCGGCGTACAGGTTACCCTGACGGCTGTAACCGGCTTCCAGTTCTATTGACTGCATTGGCGCGAAGTCCCAGCGCACCACACCGTTAATATCTTTGTTGATGACGCCTTCACGGCCGGCTGGCAGCGTGTCGGCATAGGTGCCGGTTCGTTCAGACTGATGGCCCTGGTTGATGTTACGCGCATCGGCCTGTGTCTTATCCAGGTTACCGAACAGGCGGAAGCTGAAATCCCCGCCCAGCGGGCCGTTGAGGGTAAAGTTAGTGCGTTTGGTCGCGCCTTCCTCTTTGTGTTCCGGCGCGTTGAAATAGGTATTCCAGGAGCCGTGCCACTCGTTGCTGCCCTTTTTGGTGATGATATTCACCACGCCACCCGCAGCGCCGTTACCGTAACGCGCGGCGGCAGGCCCGCGCAGGACTTCAATGCGTTCGATCATCTCTGGCGGTACCCAGGATGTATCGCCACGGGTATCGCGCTCACCGCGCCAGCCGAGGCGTACGGAGTTACGGCTGGTCACCGGTTTACCGTCGATCAGGATCAGGGTGTTTTCTGGCCCCATACCACGAATGTCAATCTGACGATTATTGCCGCGCTGGCCGCTGGTGGAGTTACCGGTCAGGTTAACGCCTGGCATGGTACGAATGATTTCAGAGACGTCGCGAGCGGGAGGATTTTTGCGAATTTCATCTGCGGTGATAGTCGACACGCCAGGAGCCTGCAAGTTCTGCTGGGCGGCGGTAACCACAATAGTATCTTCATGAGAGACGGCGGTGCTATCAGCGGTTTCTTCTGCCATAGCAGGCAGCGCTACCCCGTAAATCCCTAAATTGACCAGTAAGGCCAGGGAATGAATCTTCTTGTTCATTGTATTTCCTGCTTTTCTTTAGCCACGTGTACCAGACGCCTGAGATTGGTATCCGGCCCGATGTCGCCCGCCTCTGCGAAAACCCTCCGTTCCAGAAAAGCCCGCAGTGCGGTTGGTTAAAAACTGTTCGCGCTTCCCACGGCGCGTCAATACGCTATTGCAAATGCAAATAGTTATCAATAATATTATCAATATATTTCATCAATCAATGAAAAAGATCACAATAAACATGAGGTTATGGCGGTGACGGCGTTAACGGTAGGCAGTGAGGCCTGGTGGCAGTCAAAAAACGGTCCGCAATGGACGCGTGAAGCAGACGGAAATTACCGGGTGACCTTCTGGTGGCGCGATCCGCAGGGGAGTGAGTTACATTCTGCTATTCAGCGAGTCTGGGTATACATCACCGGCGTGACCGATCATCACCAGAATGTCTTTCCCCAGACGATGCAGCGCATTGCCGGAACAGATGTCTGGCACTGGCAGACCGTGTTAAGCGCCAACTGGCGCGGCAGCTACTGCTTTATTCCCTCTACGCGGGACGATACGTTTGCGTCGCTAAAGGCGGATCAAGCGCGGGATCGCACTGCGCTGCGCGAAGGCTGGCGACAGTTGTTGCCGCAGGCGATAGCCGATCCGCTTAATCCTGTGAGCTGGACAGGGGGGCGAGGGCACGCCGTGTCGGCGCTTGAAATGCCGCAGGCCCCTGCGCAACCTGGCTGGGACGACCCACAAACGCCAGCGTCATCGCCGGTGGTTCTGCACTGGAACAGCGCGCGTCTGGGTAATACGCGTCGTGTGTGGGTTTTTATGACCGGCGATGCGCAACCGGATGAACGCCCTCTGGCGATTCTTCTCGATGGGCAATTCTGGGCAAAGAGTATGCCGGTCTGGCCTGCACTCACTTCACTCACCCAGCGGGGGAAACTTCCATCGGCGGTTTATCTGCTTATTGATGCCATCGATACCACGCACCGCAGCCGTGAACTTCCCTGTAACGCGGATTTCTGGCTGGCGGTTCAACACGAATTATTGCCGCAGGTCCGGCGCGTTGCGCCATTCAGCGATCGTCCGGAACGTACGATCGTTGCAGGACAAAGTTTTGGCGGGCTGTCATCGATGTTTGCGGGGCTGCACTGGCCGGAACGCTTTGGCTGCGTGCTCAGTCAGTCGGGTTCTTACTGGTGGCCCCATCGTGGCGGCCAACAAAACGGACTGATTATTGAACAACTTCGCGCCGGTAAGTTGTCCGCGAAGGGACTGCGGATTGTCCTCGAGGCGGGAGTCCGCGAACCGGTTATCTTTCGCGCGAATCAGGCGCTCTACACACAACTACAGACCACACAGCAGTCGGTTTTCTGGCGTCAGGTTGACGGCGGACATGATGCACTTTGCTGGCGTGGCGGCCTGACGCAGGGGTTGATCGACCTCTGGAAGCCGCTGCGCTGAGCGAGTGATTTTCCACGACAGGAGTTGAGTATGGAATTCAGTAATCCCTTCGATAACCCGCAGGGACAATTCTACATTCTGCAAAATTCGCAGCAGCAGTTTAGCCTCTGGCCACAACACTGTGCATTACCTGCTGGCTGGCAGGTGATATGCGAACCGCAGTCTCAGGAAGCCTGCCAGCAATGGCTGGCGCAACACTGGACCACGTTAATTCCCGGCCATTATGCCGTTTCGCAGGAGGCGCAATGAGTCGTCGTTTACCGCTGGTTGCCGCACAGCCTGGCATCTGGATGGCCGAAAAGCTCTCCGCATTATCTTCTGCCTGGAGCGTCGCACATTATGTGGCGTTAACCGGTGAACTGGACGCGCAACTGCTGGCGCGCGCAGTGGCCACCGGTCTGCAGCAGGCTGATACCTTACGGCTGCGTTTTACCGAGGATAACGGTGACGTCTGGCAATGGGTCGATGACGCCTTTATGTTTGCTGAGCCGCAGATTTGCGATCTCCGCTCCGCCGAGAACCCACATGATGCCGCGCTGGCGCTGATGCAGACTGACCTGCAACGAAATTTGCGCGTCGATGGCGGCAAGCCGCTGGTGCATCATCAGTTGATCCAGGTTGGTGACGACCAGTGGTACTGGTATCAGCGCTATCACCATTTACTGGTTGATGGCTTCAGTTTCCCGGCGATTACCCGCCAAATCACCGCGATTTACAGCGCATGGTGTCGTGGTGACGCGACGCCTGATTCCCCCTTCACGCCGTTTGCCGAGGTGGTGGAAGAGTATCAGCAGTATCGCCAGAGTGAGGCCTCGCAACGTGACGGCGCGTTCTGGGCTGAACAGCGTAAACAGCTTCCGCCGCCGGCGTCGCTTTCACCCGCACCGCTGCCGGGACGAGCAGCGACGTCTGAAATTTACCGTATGAAGCTCGATGCCCCGGAAGGTGCGTTTCGCCACCTGGCGGCGCAACTGCCTGACGTTCAGCGAACCGATCTGGCGCTGGCGCTGGTGGCGCTCTGGCTGGGACGGCTGTGTAATCGGATGGAATACGCGGCAGGCTTTATCTTTATGCGCCGCATGGGCTCGGCGGCGCTGACCGCTACCGGGCCCGTGCTCAACGTGTTACCGCTGGGCGTGCGTATTGATGCCGCAGAAAAATTGCCTGAACTGGCAAAACGGTTGTCCGCTCAGCTTAAGAAAATGCGTCGTCATCAGCGTTACGATGCAGAGCAAATCGTCCGCGACAGTGGGCGAGCGGCGGGGGACGCGCCGCTGTTTGGTCCGGTGTTTAACGTCAAAGTCTTCGACTATCAGTTGGACATGCCCGGCGTTTCAGCGCTAACCCATACGCTGGCGACGGGGCCGGTTAACGATCTGGAACTGGCACTGTTCCCGGATGAAGAGGGCGGGCTAAGCATTGAGCTTCTCGCCAACCAGCAACGTTATGATGAAGCGACGCTCAAACAGCATGCGTCACGTCTGATGGCGTTAATCGAACAGTTTGCCGCTAACCCTGTTCTGTGCTGCGGTGATGCCGATCTGCTGCTTCCGGCTGAATATCAGCAGATTGCACAGGTGAATGCCACGGCGGTTGACATCCCTTCCACGACGCTCAGTGCGCTGGTGGCGGAACAGGCGAGCAGAACGCCGGACGCGCCCGCTTTGGCGGATGCCCGCTATCAGTTCAGCTACCGCGAAATGCGCGAACAGGTGGTGGCGCTCGCCGGTGTGTTGCGCGAACGCGGTGTGCAACCGGGCGACAGCGTCGCGGTGGCTTTACCACGCTCCGTCTTTCTGACGCTGGCACTGCACGGGATTGTTGAAGCCGGTGCGGCCTGGCTGCCGTTAGACACCGGTTATCCTGACGATCGCCTACGGATGATGCTGGAAGACGCGCGGCCGAAGCTGCTGATCGCCACGGCGGAACAGCTATCGCGCTTTAGCGATATTCCGGGGCTGGAAAGCCTCTGCTATAACGAACCGCTGACGGCAGGCGATAGCGCGCCGCTGGGGTTATCGCAACCGCAGCATACGGCGTACATCATCTTTACTTCGGGTTCAACGGGCAGACCGAAAGGGGTGATGGTTGGGCAAACCGCCATCGTTAACCGTCTGTTGTGGATGCAAAACCAATATGGATTGACGTCGAAAGACGTGGTGGCGCAAAAAACCCCGTGCAGCTTTGACGTCTCGGTGTGGGAATTCTTCTGGCCGTTTATTGCCGGGGCGAAGCTGGTGATGGCTGAGCCAGAAGCACACCGCGATCCGCTGGCCATGCAGCGCTTTTTTGCCCACCACGGGGTGACGACGACTCACTTTGTGCCGTCGATGCTGGCGGCATTCGTCGCCTCGCTGACGCCAGAGCGCGCCAGTGAAAGCTGCGCAACGTTAAAGCATGTCTTTTGCAGCGGCGAAGCCTTACCCGCCGATTTATGCCGTGAGTGGGAGCAACTGACGCATGCCCCGCTGCATAATCTGTATGGTCCAACGGAGGCGGCGGTTGATGTCAGCTGGTATCCAGCCTGGGGCAATGAACTGGCAAAAGTCACCGGTAGCAGCGTACCGATTGGCTTCCCGGTGTGGAATACCGGACTGCGGATCCTGGATGCGATGATGCATCCGGTTCCCGTCGGCGTAGCGGGCGATCTCTACCTGACCGGTATCCAGCTCGCGCAGGGTTACCTTGGCAGACCGGATCTCACGGCGAGTCGCTTTATCGCCGATCCGTTTGCGCCGGGGGAGCGAATGTACCGTACCGGAGACGTCGCGCGCTGGCTGGAAAACGGTGCGGTGGAGTATCTGGGACGCAGTGACGATCAGCTCAAGATCCGCGGTCAGCGCATCGAGCTGGGCGAAATCGATCGAGTGATGCAGGCGTTGCCTGATGTTGAACAGGCGGTGGTTCACGCCTGCGTCTTTAATCAGGCGGCAGCAACGGGAGGCGATGCCCGCCAACTGGTAGGTTATCTGGTCTCGCAGTCAGGTCTTCCGCTCGATATCCCCGCGCTCCAGGCGCTGCTGCGTGAAAAACTCCCGCCGCATATGGTGCCGGTGGTGTTACTGCAACTGGCGCAACTGCCGCTCAGCGCCAACGGCAAGCTGGATCGTAAAGCGTTACCGATGCCGGAATTAACGCCGGGCGCCAGAGGGAGAGTCCCGCAGCCTGGCAGCGAAACGATGGTGGCGAAGGCATTCAGTGAACTGCTGGGCTGTGACGTCAACGACGTTGAAGCTGATTTCTTCGCGCTGGGTGGTCATTCGCTGCTGGCCATGAAGCTGGCAGCGCAACTGAGCCGGACCTTCGCCCGTCAGGTGACACCGGGGCAGGTCATGGTGTCCTCGACGGTGGCGCAGCTGGCGGCGTTACTGGATGCGGACGATGACGTACAGACACAACGTCTTGGGTTTGAAACGCTGCTGCCACTACGTAAAAGTGATGGCCCAACGCTGTTTTGCTTCCATCCGGCGTCGGGATTTGCCTGGCAGTTTAGCGTACTGTCGCGCTATCTCAGTCCACAGTGGTCGATTACGGGAATTCAGTCGCCGCGTCCACAAGGGCCGATGCAGACGTCAGCCAATCTGGACGCGGTCTGCGAACACCATCTGGCGACGCTCCTTGAACAACAGCCGCATGGCCCGTATTACCTGTTGGGCTATTCGCTTGGCGGCACGCTGGCACAGGGTATTGCCGCACGTCTGCGGGCGCGGGGTGAAGCGGTCGCTTTCCTCGGTCTGCTGGATACCTGGCCGCCGGAAACGCAGAACTGGTCAGAAAAAGAGGCCAATGGACTCGATCCGGAAGTGCTGGCGGAAATTGACCGCGAGCGGGAAGCCTTTCTGGCCGCGCAGCAGGGGAACGCGTCAGGCGAATTGTTTAGCACCATTGAAGGGAATTACGCTGATGCCGTCCGCTTACTCACCAGCGCGCACAGCGTCCCCTTTGATGGCCGTGCGACGCTGTTTGTTGCCGAGCGTACTCTGCCGGATGGCGTAAGCCCGGAACGCAGCTGGGCGCCGTGGATTGCGGAGCTGGAGGTATATCGTCAGGATTGCGCGCATGTGGAGATTATCTCCCCATCCGCCTTTGAAAATATCGGCCCTATCATCGCCGCATGCTGCAATAAATATAAGCATAGCTGAATAATATTTCGTCCTCTAAGCATCCCTCGTAACCACGTGCCATCGTTACGGGGGATCTTTTATTGCGATAATTCTTTGTATTAAGAATATTTCCTTCAGAGGGGGCAACATCTGAATTTGGCTTTATCCATGCATTAGTATTTCGGAATATTATGGGGGTTTGTTACGCTGTTAGCAGGAATTAGCTTTCGTGGAACATGCAACAGGACGTACAGTATGCCGTCACTTAATATTAAGCAGGGTAAAAATACGGAGTTTACTGGTTTTCCGTTGCCCCATTCTCAGAGTAATGAAATCGATTTATTAAAGCTGATTGATATTTTATGGCAGGCTAAAAAACGTATTATTGTGTGTACACTCGCGTTTGCGTGCGTGGGGTTATTCGTCACATTCTTTTTGCCTCAACGCTGGACCAGTGAAGCCGTGGTGACGCCCGCCGAATCAATCCAGTGGCAGGATTTACAAAGAACGCTGACGGGATTACGCGTTCTGGATCTTGATATCAATGTCGATCGCAGTAACACCTTCAATCTCTTTATCAAGAAATTTCAGTCCTTTTCATTGCTGGAGCAATATTTACGCTCATCTCCGTATGTAATGGATCAATTAAAAGGCGCGGAAATCAATGAGCTGGAACTGCATCGGGCCATCGTCGCGCTGAGCGAAAAAATGAAAGCCGTGGACAGCAATGCCGGAAAGAAAAATGAAACGGCACTGTATACGTCATGGGTGTTGAGTTTTACGGCTCCGGCCAAAGAAGAGGCACAACAGGTACTGGCAGGGTATATCCAGTTTATTGCCGAGATGGTGGTACAGGATTCACTGGAAAATATCCGCAATCAATTAGAAGTCAAAACGCGTTTTGAGAAAGAACGCCTGGCACTTGACCGCGTTAAACTTAAAAATCAGCTGGATACCAATATTCAACGACTCAATTATTCACTGGAGATTGCAAATGCCGCCGGAATTAAAAAACCGGTTTACAGCAATGGCCAGGCGGTGAAAGACGATCCTGATTTTTCTATTTCTCTGGGCGCTGATGGGATCCAGCGAAAGCTGGAGATTGAAAAATCGGTCACGGATGTGGCTGAGTTGAATGCGGAGTTAAAAAACCGGCAGTATTATGTTGAACAACTGGAGTCAGTCAATGTTCATGATGTGGAATTCTCGCCGTTCAAATATCAGCTTGAGCCATCTTTACCGGTAAAAAAACAGGGGCCGGGTCGAATGATCGTGGTCGTGTTGGCTGCATTGATGGGAGGGATTGTGGCCTGTGCTGGCGTGCTTCTCCATCATGCTATGGTATCCCGTAAAAGGGATGAGGCCGCGGTCAAAGAGATCTGGTCTGATTGACGGCCGGAAGGTTCAACGCCTTCCGGCCTGCGGCTAACGGCGGCCCAGCGGCACCACCAGCGGTGTGCCCGCCACAGGATCATCAATGATCATGCAGCGTAGCCCATAGATTTTTTCAATTAGCTCTGCGGTGACAATCTCCTTTGGCGCGCCTTCGGCGACAATCTTTCCTTCACGCAGCGCAATCAAATGTGTGGCATAGCGACAGGCCTGGTTGAGGTCGTGAAGTACAGCGGCGAGGGTGTAGCCTTTCTCCTGATTCAGTTCGCTCAGCAATTCCAGCAGATCAATCTGATGGCTGATATCCAGCCAGGTGGTCGGTTCATCGAGCAGCATGATTGACGTTTCCTGTGCCAATACCATCGCTATCCATGCGCGCTGACGCTGTCCTCCGGACAAGGTATCCACGCTTTGATTCGCCAGATGTGTAATACCAGTGGCGCGCATGGCCTGCGTCACAGCATCTTCATCTTCTTTACGCCAGCGGGTAAACAGCGGCTGATGCGGATAGCGTCCGCGCGCCACCAGTTCCTGTACGGTGATATCGCCCGGGGTTGTGGCATTTTGCGCCAGCAGACCGATGCGGCGAGCGACCTCTTTGCTGGGATAGTGTTGAATAGGCTCGCCATCCAGCCAGACATGACCGTTTGCCGGCGTCATCAGCCGACTGAGGGTTCGCAACAGCGTCGATTTCCCGCAGCCATTTGGTCCGATAATGGCGGTGAAATGACCATCGGGAATGGTGACGTTAAGGTCTTCGGCAACGGTGAATTTTCCATAACCCAGCGTTAACTGGTCGCCGCGCAAACGGGCTACTGATTCGGTCATTTTTTGCGGGACTCCTGAATTAACAAAGCGATAAGGTAAATACCGCCGATACTCACAGTGACGACGCCCACCGGAAGTTGATAAGGCATAAACAGTTGCTGTGCGCACAGATCGGCCGCCAGCAGTAACAGCGCGCCGCAAAGCGCGGCCTGGGTTAACCCCCACCGCGCGGTGCCGCTCAGTCGGCGGGCGATGTGCGGCGCAACCAGCGCAATAAAGGAAATCGGTCCGGCCAACGCGGTGGCAGCCGCGGTTAACGCCACGGCGACCAGCATCAAAGCGAGTCGCGAGCGTTCCACGCTGACCCCCAGCGCGCAGGCGCTATCATCCCCCATCTCCAGCAGACGCATGCGGCGCACCAGCAGTCCGGCACCTGCCAGCATCAGAATGATGATGGGTGCGGAAGGCCAGGTTTTTGCCCAGGTCAGACCATTAAGCGAGCCGGCATTCCACAATCCAGCGGTCAGTGCTGTGTCCAGCGAAGCCTTCAGTAACAGCCAGGTGTTAAATGCAAACAGCATGGCGCGAATGCCGATGCCGATAATGATCAGGCGGAAGGTTTCGATACCGTTACGCCAGGCCAGCAGCCAGACCACCAGTGACGTCAGAATGCCGCCGGCCATCGCTGCCAGCGCGATAGCCGTCAGATGCTGGCCAAACAGTACCATCGCGACCAGCACGCCGCTCCAGGCTCCGGTATTAAAGCCCATTACGTCCGGGCTGCCGAGTGGGTTACGCATCAGGGACTGAAAAATCGCTCCGCTGACGCCGAGTGCGGCACCGATCAGCAGCGCCATCAGCACGCGCGGCAAGCGCCACTCGGTCACCACCATCGTCAGGCTGCGCGGCGCATCGCCGGATAGCGCGGCAATAATTTGCGGGATTTCCAGCGTCACCGCACCGCTACGCAGACCCCAGAGCGCGAAGATCAGGCAGCCGACCGTCAGAAGCAGGCACGCGATCAGCAGGCGACGTGATACGTACATCATGCGGCACCTCGCGGACGACGACGAACCAGAAAGATCAGCACCGGAGCGCCAATAAAGGCGCTCACGACTGACACGCGCAATTCGCCGGGAACAATCAGCCGGCCAATGATATCGGCAAAAAGCAACAGGGCTGGGGTGGCGATCAGCGTCACGGGAAGCGACCAGCGGTGATCGGCACCGACCAGCCAGCGAGACATGTGCGGCATCATCAGGCCGATAAACGCAATCGGTCCGACAATCGCCGTGGCGCTACCGCATAAGACGGTGATGGCTAACAGGCCGATGAGCTGTGTGCGTGCGACTTTGCTGCCAAGCGCCGTGGCGGTATCAGTTCCCAGACTCAGGCTGTTCAGCGCCCGACTGAGCATTAGCGCAGTGGCACCGGCTATCAGCACCGGCACAATAACCACTTTGAGGGTTTGCAGATTGCGAATATCCAGTGAACCAGCCTGCCAGTAACGAAGCTGATCGTAAACGTCAGGATTCAGCAGGGAAATACCGCTGGTGAGACCTTCCAGAACCGCGGCGAGCGCGACGCCCGCCAGCGTCAGACGTACCGGACTCAGTTGACCGCCACCCTGACTGCCAGTAAACGCCACAATCAGTGACGCCACCAGCGCGCCGATAAAGGCCATCACCAGTTGTTCCTGTGGAGTGGAAAAACCGAACAGCGCCGCACCCAGCACGATGGCAAAACTGGCTCCGGCGTTGACGCCAAGCAGCCCAGGATCGGCCAGCGGATTGCGGGTGAGGGTTTGCATTAACGCTCCGGCAAGTCCCAGCGCCCCCCCCGCCAGCAGTCCTGCCAGCGTTCGCGGCAGGCGGGCGTCCAGCACGATAGTGCAGTCGGCACTTTGACAGGTGCCGGTGAGCGCGTCCAGCACCACGGAGACGGGTAAGGATTTTGCACCGATGGTCAGACTTAATGCCGTGGCGCTAACCAGTAATAACAACAATCCGGGCACGGCAATGGCACGCGTCACGGAAACAGAACATGACATATCAACTTCCCTGATAATGATAGTAATTATCGTTATCGATCTTATTTGATTATGTTAGCATGTGCAGCCATTGAATGGATAATGAAAAAAAGATCGCATTAAGGCGTTGTAATGAATCGACAATCCTGGTTGCTCAACCTCAGTTTACTGAAGACACACCCGGCATTTCGCGCAGTCTTCCTGGCCCGTTTTATCTCTATTGTTTCGCTCGGACTGCTCGGCGTCGCGGTACCCGTGCAGATCCAGATGATGACGCATTCGACCTGGCAGGTGGGTCTCTCGGTAACACTGACCGGTAGCGCGATGTTTGTCGGGCTGATGGTAGGGGGCGTGCTGGCCGATCGCTATGAACGCAAAAAGGTGATCCTGCTGGCGCGTGGGACTTGCGGTATTGGCTTCATTGGTCTGTGTCTGAACGCCATGTTGCCGGAGCCTTCGTTGATTGCGATTTATCTGCTGGGCCTGTGGGACGGCTTTTTTGCTTCGCTGGGCGTGACGGCACTGCTGGCGGCAACGCCTGCGCTGGTAGGGCGCGAAAACCTGATGCAGGCAGGGGCGATTACCATGCTGACCGTGCGTCTGGGCTCGGTGATTTCGCCTATGCTGGGCGGACTGTTGCTCGCTTCCGGCGGTGTGGCCTGGAACTACGGTCTGGCGGCGGCAGGGACCTTTATCACCTTATTACCGCTGTTGAGCCTTCCGGCGCTGCCGCCCCCACCGCAGCAGCGTGAACATCCGCTGAAATCCCTATTGACGGCGTTTCGCTTCCTGCTTGCCAGTCCGCTGATTGGTGGCATTGCACTGCTTGGCGGTCTGCTGACGATGGCAAGCGCCGTGCGCGTGCTTTATCCGGCGCTGGCGATAAGCTGGCAGATGTCAGCGGCGCAGATTGGCGTATTGTACGCCGCCATTCCTCTCGGGGCGGCGGTTGGCGCACTCACCAGTGGGCAACTGGCGCACAGCGTGCGCCCGGGGTTAATCATGCTGGCCTCGAGCGTGGGGGCGTTTCTGGCCATTGGCCTGTTTGCCCTGATGCCCGTCTGGGCGTTAGGCGTGGTGTGTCTGGCGCTGTTTGGCTGGCTGAGTGCCATCAGTTCGCTGTTGCAGTACACAATGCTGCAAACGCAGACGCCAGAAAATATGTTAGGGCGTATCAATGGCCTGTGGACGGCGCAGAACGTGACAGGAGATGCCATTGGTGCCGCGTTATTAGGCGGTCTGGGAGCTATTATGACGCCGGTGGCCTCAGCGAGCGTCAGCGGCTTTGGTCTGGTGATTGTGGGGCTGCTACTGCTGCTGTTACTCAGCGAGCTGCGTCGATTCCGGCAGATGCCGCCGGAACCGGCATAGAATGGGACTGGCCGGATAACGCGTTAGCCGCTCCGGTAATAGCAATTAAAACAGCGCGGCGAGGCGGTTTAACACCCGCATCGCACTGTAATAATCGAGGCGGAAAGACTCGGTGCCCAGGGCATAGACGCGCTTGTTCTGTACCGCAGGCAGGTGTGCCAGCAGAGGGTTGGCGTAAATCGCCTGTACGTCTTTCTCGTCGCCGGCAAACAGGAACAGCGCTTCTCCGTTCAGTCCGGCTGCCAGATTTTCACCGCCAAGCTGAATGATATCGTGACGTTTCCCCTGACTTTGACTGGGCTGCAGTCCGCCAGGCAACGTTGCCAGCGTAAAGCCGAGTTGTTCGAGCATTTTTCCCTGCGCGGACTCTGGCGTCCACAGATTGGCTCTGTGGGCGGCGGCGGTGTAGACCAGCGCGCTCACCGGTTGTGGCGGCAACGTCAGCTGCTGCTTAACGATGGTTAGCTGCTTATCAAATTCCGCAATACGTGCGGCAGCCTGTTTCTCCTGGCCGGTAATCTCGCCTAACTGTGTCAGCAGTGACTGCCAGCTTTTATCGTCGTAATTGATGATAAGCGTCGGGGCAATAGGCGAGAGCTGATCGTACAGCGCCAGGGCGGAGTCGCCGCCAGTCGCGCTAATCAGAATGAGATCGGGCATTTGTGCTGCCACCGCTTCGGCGTTCGGTTCGCCAATATACAGGCGCGTCAGCTTGCGTGTTTTTGCCTCGTCGCCCCATTGACGTAAAAATCCCTGATCGTCAGCCACGCGATTGTTTGGTGTTGTCGCCCCGCTGGCGACGACCGGTGCATCAATCGCCAGCAATGAGCCGGTCAGCGTGACGCTGGTCGAAACGATGCGTTCAGGTTTGTGTTCCAGCGTGTGGCTGCCGCGAACATCCGTCACCTGACGCGGCCAATCCGCGGCGTGGGCTGAGGAGAATCCGAAAACGAAGAGCGTAACGAGCAGGCTGGGCAGGGAAGGCAGTCTCACAAATCAGTTCCTGTGCTGAGTTATTAATGCTTCTCATTTTCATTATTAAGCGTAAGGGATGCAAGCGTTAGTCGCACTTTGTGCTACCTCAAGAGTTGACATGTTGCCTGTTTGCTTTTAGGTTAGCGACCGAAAATATAAATGATAATCATTATTAAAACCTTTATCATTTTTTGGAGGATGATATGGATACGTCTTTGGCCGAGGAAGTGCAGCAGACCATGGCAACACTTGCGCCCCATCGCTTTTTCTTTATGTCGCCGTATCGGAGCTTTACGACGTCAGGATGCTTCGCCCGCTTCGATGAACCTGCCGTTAACGGCGATTCGCCAGACAGCCCCTTCCAACAAAAATTACAAGCACTGTTTGCCGAAGCCAAAGCGCAGGGTATCGCAAAACCGATTATAGTGGGGGCGATTCCGTTCGATACCCGCCAGCCATCATCGCTGTTTATTCCCCAGAGCTGGCAGACCTTTTCTCGCCAGGAAAAGCAGCAGTCATCACGCTACTTTACCGATCATCAGACACTGAACGTTATGGCACGCAACGCGATCCCCGAGCAGGAGACGTTTGAAGAGATGGTCGCGCGTGCAGCCGCGCTGACGGCGACGCCGGACGTCGACAAAGTGGTGCTGTCACGACTGATTGACATCACCACCGACGCTGAGATCAACAGCGGTGCGTTGCTGGAACGTCTGGTGGCGCAAAACCCGGTTAGTTACAACTTCCATGTCCCGCTGCGCGATGGCGGCGTTCTGCTGGGCGCGAGCCCGGAACTGTTGCTGCGCAAAGAGGGCGATCGCTTCAGCTCTCTGCCGCTGGCGGGCTCCGCGCGCCGTCAGCCTGATGATGTGCTTGACCGGGAAGCCGGAAACCGCCTGCTGGCCTCTGAGAAAGATCGTCATGAACACGAGCTGGTTACGCAGGCGATGAAAACCGTGCTGCGCGATCGCAGTCAGGATCTGCAACTGCCGTCTTCACCGCAGCTCATTACCACCCCTACGCTCTGGCATCTCGGTACGCCATTTGAAGGCAAAGCCAATGCCGGAGAAAACGCCCTGACGCTGGCTTGTCTGCTGCACCCGACGCCTGCGCTGAGTGGTTTCCCGCATCAGGCAGCGAAACAGTTGATTGCTGAACTGGAGCCATTTGACCGCGAACTGTTTGGCGGCATCGTGGGCTGGTGTGACGCCGAAGGTAACGGTGAATGGGTAGTGACCATCCGCTGTGCGACGTTACGTAAAAACCAGGTGCGTCTGTTTGCAGGTGCAGGGATCGTCCCGGCCTCTTCGCCGGTGGGAGAGTGGCGTGAAACCGGCGTCAAACTCTCCACCATGTTGAACGTTTTTGGATTGCATTAAGGAGCGATGATGAGCATTCCTTTCACCCGGTGGCCTGACGAGTTCGCCCGGCGATACCGCGAAAAAGGTTACTGGCAGGATCTGCCGCTGACGGATATTTTGACCCGCCATGCAGAAAGCGACCATACGGCGGTCATCGAGGGTGAGCGTCAGTTGAGCTATCGTGAACTGAATCAGGCGGCGGATAATCTCGCCTGTACGCTACGCCGTCAGGGGATCACATCCGGCGAAACCGCGCTGGTACAACTGGGCAACGTGGCGGAGTTGTATATCACTTTCTTTGCGCTGCTGAAGCTTGGCGTTGCGCCCGTGCTTGCCCTGTTCAGCCATCAACGCACCGAACTTACCGCGTATGCGACACAAATCGAGCCCACGCTGCTCATTGCCGATCGTCAGCACGCGCTGTTTACCGACAATGATTTTCTGAATACGTTTATTGCTCAGCATAATTCTATCCGCGTGGTGCATCTGCTCAATGACCGCGGAGAGCACTGTCTGCAAGCGGCGATAAACCAGCCGGCAGACGCATTTATCGCCACGCCGTCGCCGGCGGATGAGGTGGCTTACTTCCAGCTCTCCGGCGGCACGACCGGAACGCCAAAGCTGATCCCGCGAACCCATAACGACTATTACTACAGCGTGCGTCGCAGTAATGAAATCTGTCACTTCACTGCCGATACCCGTTTTTTATGCGCTATTCCTGCCGCACATAACTACGCCATGAGCTCACCCGGTTCGCTGGGCGTATTTCTTGCAGGCGGAACGGTTGTGCTGGCCGATGATCCAAGCGCCACGCTGTGTTTCCCGCTGATCGAAAAACATCAGATTAACGCGACGGCGCTGGTGCCGCCAGCGGTCAGCCTGTGGTTACAGGCGATTAACGAGTGGGGCAGTAACGCGCAACTGGCTTCGCTGATGCTGTTGCAGGTTGGCGGTGCACGTCTTTCCGCATCCCTGGCGGCGCGGATCCCGGCTGAAATCGGCTGCCAGTTGCAGCAGGTTTTCGGCATGGCGGAAGGTTTAGTGAACTACACCCGTCTCGACGACAGCCCGGAGCGGATAATCAATACCCAGGGGCGTCCAATGTGTCCGGATGATGAAGTGTGGGTGGCAGATGCCGACGGCAACCCGTTACCTCAGGGGGAAACGGGACGACTGATGACGCGTGGTCCATACACCTTCCGCGGTTATTACAAAAGCCCACAGCATAACGCCAGCGCGTTTGACGCCAACGGTTTTTACTGCTCAGGCGATCTGATCTCTATCGACGAGGATGGCTACATCACCGTTCAGGGACGAGAGAAAGATCAGATCAACCGAGGCGGCGAGAAGATTGCGGCGGAAGAGATCGAAAACCTGTTGCTTCGTCATCAGTCGGTGATCCATGCGGCGCTGGTCAGTATGGAAGACGAGCTGATGGGCGAGAAAAGCTGTGCATATCTGGTGGTGAAAGAACCGCTGCGCGCGGTACAAGTGCGTCGCTTCCTGCGTGAGCAGGGCGTCGCCGAATTCAAGTTACCGGACCGGGTGGAAACCGTTGAGGCGCTGCCTCTGACCCCGGTTGGAAAAGTCGATAAAAAACAATTACGTCAGTGGCTGGCAACACGTTCGGCCTGAAGGAGAATACACAATGGCAATTCCTAAACTGCAGGCTTACGCGCTACCTGGCGCGCTTGATATTCCGGCCAATAAGGTCAGTTGGGCATTCGAGCCGGACCGTGCGGCGCTATTGATCCACGATATGCAGGACTACTTCGTCAGCTTCTGGGGGGAAAACTGTCCGATGATGGCGCAGGTGATCGCCAATATCGCCGCTCTGCGCAACTACTGTAAAGCGCATAATATTCCCGTTTATTACACCGCGCAGCCGAAGGAGCAGAGCGATGAAGATCGCGCCCTCCTTAACGATATGTGGGGGCCGGGACTGACGCGCTCGCCGGAGCAGCAAAAAGTGGTCGCTGCGCTGGCTCCGGATGAAGCGGATAACGTGCTGGTGAAATGGCGTTACAGCGCGTTTCACCGTTCCCCGCTGGAACTGATGTTGAAAGAAACTGGCCGCGATCAGCTGATTATCACTGGGGTCTATGCGCACATTGGTTGTATGACCACGGCAACAGACGCTTTCATGCGGGATATCAAGCCGTTTATGGTGGCGGATGCGCTGGCGGATTTCAGCCGTGAAGAGCATCTTATGTCACTGAAGTACGTTGCAGGACGAGCGGGCCGCGTGGTGATGACCCAGGAGTTACTGCCTGCGCCGGTACCGGCCAGCAAAGATGAATTGCGGGCGCTGATTTTACCGTTGCTTGATGAGTCCGATGAACCGATGGATGACGAGAACCTGATCGATTACGGTCTGGACTCGGTACGGATGATGGCGCTGGCAGCGCGCTGGCGTAAAGTGCATGGCGATATCGACTTCGTGATGCTGGCGAAAAACCCGACCATTGATGCCTGGTGGGCGCTGCTTTCCCGCGAGGTGCGCTAATGATCGGATTCGATTTTCGCGGCAAAACGGTGTGGGTCACCGGCGCGGGTAAAGGGATTGGTTACGCGACGGCGCAGGCGTTCGTCGAGGCCGGCGCGCAGGTCACGGGTTTTGACTGCGAATTCGCTTTACAGGATTATCCGTTTGCCACTGAAGTGATGGATGTGGCGGATGCCGGAGAGGTGGCTGAGATCTGCCAGCGCGTGCTGGCGCACAACGAACGGCTGGACGTGCTGGTGAACGCTGCCGGGATTTTACGTATGGGGGCGACCGACTCGCTCAGTCCGCAGGACTGGCAGCAGACGTTTGCCGTCAATGTCGGTGGGGCCTTTAACCTGTTTCAGCAGACCATGGCGCAATTTCGCCGTCAGCAGGGGGGAGCGATCGTGACTGTGGCTTCTGATGCCGCACATACACCGCGCATCGGCATGAGCGCCTATGGCGCGTCGAAGGCCGCACTGAAGAGTCTGGCGCTGACCGTCGGGCTGGAACTGGCGGGCAGCGGCGTGCGCTGTAACCTGGTATCCCCGGGTTCTACGGATACCGACATGCAGCGGACGCTGTGGGTCAGCGATGACGCGGAACAGCAGCGTATACGCGGCTTTGGCGAGCAGTTCAAGCTCGGCATCCCACTGGGCAAAATCGCCCGACCACAGGAGATCGCCAATACCATTCTGTTTCTTGCTTCCGATCTGGCCAGCCACATTACGCTACAGGATATTGTGGTGGACGGCGGCTCCACGCTGGGAGCGTAACGATGATCTGGAAACGTCATTTAACGCTTGATGAACTGAACGCCACCAGCCAGAACACGATGGTGGCGCATCTGGGCATTGTCTATACCCGACTGGGTGACGACGTGCTGGAAGCCGAAATGCCAGTGGATATCCGCACACACCAGCCGTTTGGTTTACTGCACGGTGGGGCCTCGGCGGCGCTGGCCGAAACGTTAGGCTCAATGGCGGGTTATTTAATGACCCGCGACGGGCAGTGCGTGGTTGGGACAGAACTGAACGCCACCCATCACCGTGCGGTTTCGCAGGGCAAGGTGCGCGGTGTTTGTCAGCCGCTTCATCTGGGACGTCAAAGCCAGAGTTGGGAAATCGTTGTGTTTGATGAGCAAGGGCGGCGGTGCTGTACCTGTCGTCTGGGAACTGCGGTGCTGGGTTGAGCACACGTAATGTCATGTGATTGCAGTGTTGGCTGGTGAATGAAGTGATCCAGTTAACAATGCAATGTAAATAGTCGGTGATACTTCAGGTTTATTGGGTTGTCAGGTTGTTAAAACCAGAAAAGATGTTATAGAAACAAAATGTAACATCTACCTTCTCTGGAACACGCAAACGGATAACAACCATGAATAAATCAGGGAAATACCTCATCTGGACAGTGCTCTCGGTAATGGGTGCATTTGCTCTGGGTTATATTGCGTTAAACCGTGGGGAACAGATCAACGCACTGTGGATAGTCGTGGCGTCGGTCTGTGTCTATCTCATTGCCTATCGTTTCTACGGTCTGTATATCGCCAAAAATGTACTGGCGGTTGACCCGACGCGAATGACGCCAGCGGTACGTCATAACGACGGGCTTGACTACGTTCCCACCGACAAAAAAGTCTTGTTTGGTCATCATTTTGCGGCGATTGCCGGCGCAGGTCCGTTGGTCGGGCCGGTACTGGCTGCGCAAATGGGTTATCTGCCGGGGATGATCTGGCTGCTGGCTGGTGTGGTATTAGCCGGGGCGGTACAGGATTTCATGGTGCTCTTCGTGTCGACGCGTCGCGATGGACGCTCACTCGGTGAACTGGTCAAAGAAGAGATGGGCCCAACCGCAGGGGTAATTGCGCTGGTGGCCTGCTTCATGATCATGGTGATTATCCTCGCAGTGCTGGCGATGATCGTAGTGAAAGCGCTGACCCACAGTCCGTGGGGAACCTATACCGTCGCGTTTACCATCCCGTTGGCGATCTTTATGGGGATCTATCTGCGCTATCTGCGTCCGGGCCGTATCGGCGAAGTGTCGGTTATCGGTCTGGTGTTCCTCGTGTTTGCCATTATTTCCGGTGGCTGGGTCGCGGAAAGTCCAACCTGGGCACCGTACTTCGACTTCACCGGCGTCCAGTTAACCTGGATGTTGGTGGGCTACGGTTTTGTGGCGGCGGTACTGCCGGTGTGGCTGCTGCTGGCGCCGCGTGACTACCTTTCAACCTTCCTGAAAATCGGGACCATTGTCGGTCTGGCGGTGGGCATTTTGATCATGCGCCCAACGCTGACGATGCCCGCGCTGACAAAATTTGTCGATGGCACCGGGCCGGTTTGGACGGGTAACCTGTTCCCGTTCCTGTTTATCACTATCGCCTGTGGTGCCGTTTCGGGCTTCCATGCGCTGATCTCCTCCGGCACGACGCCGAAAATGCTGGCGAACGAAGGGCAGGCCTGCTTTATCGGCTACGGCGGCATGTTGATGGAATCGTTTGTCGCCATCATGGCGCTGGTTTCTGCCTGTATCATCGATCCGGGCGTCTATTTTGCCATGAATAGCCCAATGGCCGTGCTGGCGCCTGCCGGTACTGCTGACGTGGTGGCGTCTGCCGCTCAGGTGGTCAGCAGTTGGGGCTTTGCCATTACGCCGGATACGCTGCATCAGATTGCCAACGAGGTGGGCGAGCAGTCGATCATCTCCCGTGCGGGTGGTGCGCCTACGCTGGCAGTGGGGATGGCCTATATCCTGCACGGCGCGCTGGGTGGGATGATGGATGTGGCCTTCTGGTATCACTTTGCCATTCTGTTCGAAGCACTGTTTATTCTGACGGCGGTCGATGCGGGGACGCGTGCGGCACGCTTTATGCTGCAGGATCTGCTGGGCGTGGTTTCTCCTGGCCTTAAACGTACGGATTCATTGCCTGCCAACCTGCTGGCGACCGCGTTGTGCGTGCTGGCGTGGGGCTACTTCCTGCATCAGGGCGTGGTGGATCCGTTAGGCGGCATTAACACCCTGTGGCCGCTGTTTGGTATCGCCAACCAGATGCTGGCAGGTATGGCGCTGATGCTCTGTGCGGTTGTCCTGTTCAAGATGAAACGTCAGCGTTATGCGTGGGTGGCGTTGGTGCCGACCGCATGGCTACTGATTTGTACCCTGACGGCGGGCTGGCAGAAATCCTTCAGCCCGGATACAAAAGTGGGCTTCCTGGCGATTGCCAATAAATTCCAGGCGATGATCGACAGCGGCAACATCCCGCCGCAGTACACGGAATCGCAGCTGGCACAACTGGTGTTTAACAACCGTCTGGATGCGGGCCTGACTATCTTCTTCATGGTGGTAGTTGTGGTACTGGCGCTGTTCTCCATTAAGACAGCGCTCGCCGCGCTTAAAGAGGACAAGCCGACGGCGAAAGAGACGCCGTATGAGCCGATGCCGGAAAATGTGGAAGAGATTGTTGCGCAGGCCAAAGGGGCGCACTAACGTGTAATTATGCCCCTCTCCCGACCGGGAGAGGGGGTCTCTGACAGGTGGTAATGATGTTTGATACGCTTTCGAAAGCCGGTAAATATCTGGGCCAGGCCGCGAAACTGATGATTGGCGTGCCGGATTATGATAACTACGTTGAGCATATGCGGCTCACCCATCCGGATCAGACGCCCATGACCTATGAGGAGTTTTTCCGTGAGCGTCAGGATGCGCGCTATGGCGGAAAAGGTGGAGCACGCTGCTGTTGAACGCGAGGGGATTCAGGCCGGATAAGTCCGTCATCCGGCATAATCAGCTTATTTCACCGTCCAGGCTTTTGAAAATCGACGACTGGCAAACAGCTCCTGAAGACCATTGATCTGTTTCAGGCGCAGGACTTCGTCCTCGTCCATCCCTAATTCCTTACCGATTCTTTCGTCTTCCCATCCCAGTAATGCCAGTTCACGTACGATCTCCGACATGGCGTGGATCTGATGACGGCCTCGGGCGCGGTTGTGGCGAATGGTCGCCGCCATGCGGTCATGACGCTCCCCCTCCAGACAAGTAATGGGTAAATAGCCTTTGAGGCGGGATTTGAGCGAGGCTTTGCCTTTCCCCAGTTCATGGCGATGAAAACCATCGACGATCTCATACTCTTCCGGGCTGGATTGGGTGGCAACAATGGGTTGGGTAAAACCATCCGCTTCTATAGATTTCAGCAGCAGCTTTTTCTCCGGCGGAGCGACGTTATTGGGATTGTAATCATTAGGCGAAATGTGTTCGTTTTTTATCCATAGCACACAGTCAACCGGCTCGTCACGAAACGGACTGACGCTGTGAATCGCCTTTCTGAACTCATTGATGGCTTTTATTCGTTCGTCATCAGATAAGCCAGAGAGATAGCTAAGGAGGTCCTGAGTTAATCGTTGTTGCATAAAATTCCCCATTCCTTGCGTTTCGCTTTCATGCGTTCGCTATAACGCTGGTAACTTTTTGGTTTAGTTGGACTGAAAGAGAGCGCCCGACACCAGTAATCATTGTTCAATAACACTTTGCAGATACGTCGCCAGGAGGGGATATCTTTCGAACCAATATCGCCAGTTTGCGTTTGCGGGATCTCGCTGAGGCCGTTTTTCTTGTACCACTGTAAATAGACGGCGATTTTGTTGCGGTAATGCTCAGCCGTGTTGATTGGCATGCTGAGCAGTAACAGCATGGCGTAGTCCTGCCAGCTCAAGTGATCGGGCTTGAGAATTTTTCGATGGCCATAGAAGTGATTATCCTGTCCGGCGTAGATCCCGCCACTTCTGACGCCACTCACGCGCTCGCACATCGCTGCCCATCTTTCCGGTTCAACAACATGATAGAGCCATAATCCCTGGCGCTGTTCAGGGCCAAATGGCTCACAAATTCGCATGTAACGGGCCGGGACTCCGGCCTGATGCATCAGGGTGTAGAGCGGATTACAGGGCAGATTCGTGCGACCAAACCAGGTCCAGATATCGGCTGTTTTCCAGTCATACAGCGGGTAGATGTACCAGGTATGCCCACCTGGTGCGGCTGTTGTCCAGGGTTTGTCATCGGCAAAACGTTGTTTACGTAAGCTGGCGATAGCCACAAAACGGTTATAGGACTCATCGGCCCGAATCCCGATCATCATGGCTGCCGGGCGTTTATTCGAAAACCAGTCAGCAAATTCACGCACAAACTGTTCAAAGGTCATGCCGGGTTGATAGAAAGGAAAATAGCCCGGATCGGTGATGGCGTCTGGCGGCGGTTGACGAACCCATTGAGTATCGGGTTCCCAGCATTGCCATTCAGGTTGAAACTGAGACAGTGAGTTTTGGGTGGTGAGGGGAAGGGCAACCCAATAGAAATGGTCGATGACATCGGCATACATATCGCGTAACGCGGAAATATAATTAATGGTACAGGAAAATTGCGCTTCCCAGTCAATGAACAACACATTGATTTTTTTGTGTAGCTTACGTGCAAGATTTGCCGTCAGATGTAACATCAAGCCGGAATCCTTACCACCGGAAAAGGAGACGCACAAACGAGGAAGATTTTCGAGAGTCCAGGTGATGCGTTCTTCGGCGGCTTCAAGAACATTCTGGTTTAATGCTATTTTATAAACTGACATGTATCGCTTATCCTTAAACGTTAAAGTCGTACGTCTGGAATAGATATCCCTCTATAATATAAGTCTTTTTTGTGGGTGTGCAATGTTTAAATTAATTCAATAAATTAATTAACGTGTATTTAATATATTGGTTATTAATATATATTAATTGATATTACATGCGCGCTATACAAGCTTGTGTGGTTAAAAACTACGGATTATTGCAAAGAAATGTTTCTTTCTGGCGTGAGCGTTACTTCAGTGATGCTTAAATAACGAAGTGATTTTTACAACCTGTTATGAGAATTATTCAGGGTAATTATATTTGATTGCATATAATTACCCGTATTAATTATGGTTGCGCCATCATGGCATCCAGTTGCGCTTTTTCAGGTAAGCCAACGACCTGCTGGAGTACATTTTCTTTACTCATATAGTAAATCGCGGGTGTGACGTTTGCGCCTAAATCATCCATGATTTTCTGGTTCATATTGAGTGTCTTCATGTGCTCGGGAGAAATCGCTTTGGGCACAGCGAGCGTCATTTTTCCGCCAGAGGCTTCATAATCATGCCAGGTTTTTGCCGGATCGTTCGATGCCAGAATGGCAGCGGCGGTAGCCGGACTTTCTGGCTTGATGACGCCGACGAGAAGCGTGCGTAATTGTACTTTGCCGGACGCCACCCACGGGCGAGCCTGTTGCCAGAACTGTTTGCAGTACGGACAGAAAGGATCGGCAAACACATAGAGCACCACCGGAGCCTCTTTCTTGCCATCCAGTAACCAGTTGGCTTTTTCCATGCGCTGCCACATTTCTCGTCCGGCAGGCGCATAGATCTCTTTCTCTATCAACTGATTACTCAGATTTTCGCCTTTTTCATTGTACATGTAGCCTGAAATGGCCTGCTTGCCATCCGGCGTCAGGTAGATAGTAACCCCCATATCCTGGTATTTTCCAAGATAGCCTTTCAGCCCACCTGGCGCCTCGAAAGACTTTATAATGGTAATTCCTTGTTTTTCTATCGCTTTAACGGGTGCTGGCAGATCTTCGGCCCAGGCAAAGAGAGGGAAGAAGGAGAGCAAAAGTATACGGTTTAACATCTTTTATCCTTATAAATCAGAGCGATGTAGCGAGAGGTGAGGAAACCTATCACAGCCATAGGTAAGACCTCAGGCTGGAACGTTGCCCTTTCAGGAGTGGGGTGGTGTAATCCTTCTCGCTGTTACAGCCTTTGTTAAGGTAATGTAGAGCGCAACACATAGCCAGTTTCACTGGCGCTGAAGTTACCCACGGGTAGTTCAGGTAACGGGGCTGCCTGCAAAGGTGGCCCTTTTTACTTTGCGTCGTAGCACGTTCACAACGTTGAATTGAGAGGTTTGTTAGCTAACGCTTATTGATTTGATAAAGGAAACGCATTAGCCCTGTCAGTCAATCTTCGGTAACTTATCTCTCAACGAAAACATGGAGGAAGTACAGATGTCTTTGATTAATACCAAAATTAAACCTTTTAAAAACCAGGCGTTCAAAAACGGTGAATTCATCGAAGTAACCGAGAAAGATACCGAAGGCCGCTGGAGCGTCTTCTTCTTCTATCCGGCTGACTTTACCTTCGTCTGCCCGACCGAACTGGGTGACGTTGCAGACCATTACGAAGAACTGCAGAAGCTGGGCGTAGACGTTTACTCTGTCTCTACCGACACCCACTTCACCCACAAAGCATGGCACAGCAGCTCTGACACCATCGCTAAAATCAAATACGCGATGATCGGCGACCCGACTGGCGCCCTGACCCGTAACTTCGACAACATGCGTGAAGACGAAGGTCTGGCAGACCGCGCAACGTTCGTTGTTGACCCGCAGGGTATCATCCAGGCGATCGAAGTTACCGCTGAAGGTATCGGCCGTGATGCTTCTGACCTGCTGCGTAAAATCAAAGCCGCTCAGTATGTTGCTTCTCACCCAGGCGAAGTGTGCCCGGCTAAGTGGAAAGAAGGCGAAGCGACGCTGGCTCCATCTTTAGATCTGGTTGGTAAAATCTAAAAATTCCGGCGTCTTTCATGTCACAGGTGTGTTGGCTGCGCTTACTCACCCCGGTCACTTACTTATGTAAGCTCCCGGGGATTCATAAGCTTGCCGCCTTCCTGTGACAAGAAATACTGGGAATTTGCCTCACAGACGGGTGCTTTTGGGTGCCCGTTTTATTCAGCACCATGACGCAAGTTGTATTGATGCAGACTCAGCCAAATCAGCTTGCATGATGATGTTTTCAGAGAGGGAAGAACAATGCTCGACACTAATATGAAAACCCAGCTCAAGGCTTATCTTGAGAAACTGACCAAACCTGTTGAGCTGATTGCTACGCTGGATGACAGCGCTAAATCGGCAGAAATCAAGGAACTGCTGGCTGAAATCGCCGAACTGTCAGAGAAAGTCACGTTTAAAGAAGACAATAGCCTGCCCGTGCGCAAGCCCTCTTTTTTGATCACCAACCCAGGTTCTGATCAGGGACCTCGCTTTGCGGGTTCTCCGTTAGGGCACGAATTTACCTCACTGGTTCTGGCATTGCTGTGGACTGGTGGACACCCGTCAAAAGAATCGCAGTCTTTGCTTGAGCAGATCCGCGATATTGACGGCGATTTTGAGTTTGAAACGTATTACTCACTCTCCTGCCATAACTGCCCTGACGTGGTGCAGGCGTTGAACCTGATGGCGGTGCTGAACCCGCGCATCAAGCATACGGCGATTGATGGCGGTACGTTCCAGAACGAAATCACTGAGCGAAATGTGATGGGCGTTCCGGCCGTCTACGTTAACGGCAAAGAGTTTGGTCAGGGTCGTATGACGCTAACGGAAATCGTGGCGAAAGTGGATACCGGCGCAGAAAAACGTGCCGCAGAAGAGCTGAGTCAGCGTGAGGCATATGATGTTCTGATTGTCGGTTCCGGCCCTGCGGGCGCGGCGGCGGCGGTCTACTCCGCCCGTAAAGGAATTCGTACCGGCCTGATGGGTGAGCGTTTCGGCGGTCAGGTGCTCGATACCGTGGATATCGAAAACTACATCTCTGTCCCGAAAACGGAAGGGCAGAAGCTGGCTGGTGCGCTGAAGGCTCATGTCGATGATTATGACGTGGATGTCATTGACAGCCAGAGCGCCAGCAAACTGGTGCCGGCGGCCAGCGAAGGCGGTTTGCATCAGATTGAAACGGCTTCTGGTGCGGTGCTGAAAGCACGCAGCATCATCATTGCCACTGGTGCGAAATGGCGCAACATGAATGTTCCTGGCGAAGATCAATATCGTACCAAAGGCGTTACCTATTGTCCTCACTGCGACGGCCCTCTGTTTAAAGGCAAGCGCGTGGCAGTGATCGGCGGCGGTAACTCTGGCGTGGAAGCGGCGATCGATCTCGCGGGGATCGTGGAACACGTGACCCTGCTGGAATTTGCCCCGGAAATGAAGGCGGATCAGGTTCTGCAGGATAAAGTCCGCAGTCTGAAAAACGTCGATATCATTCTGAACGCCCAGACCACGGAAGTGAAAGGCGATGGCACAAAAGTGGTTGGTCTGGAATACCGCGACCGCGTGAGCGGAGACGTTCACAACGTTGAACTGGCGGGGATTTTCGTTCAGATCGGCCTGTTGCCGAATACCACCTGGCTGGAAGGGGCGATTGAACGCAACCGGATGGGTGAAATCATCATCGACGCGAAATGCGAAACCAGTGTGAAGGGCGTATTCGCGGCGGGTGACTGCACCACTGTACCGTACAAGCAGATTATCATCGCAACCGGCGAAGGGGCGAAAGCGTCTCTGAGCGCCTTTGATTATCTGATTCGTACGAAGACGGCATAAAAAAGAAAGTAAGACTACACCTGCAAAATGAAAGAGGTGCCAACTGGCACCTCTTTTTTTGTCAGTCACAGAATGATTAACGCACAACCAGCACCGGCAGCGTGGCATGACGTACCACGCTTGAGGCGTTAGAACCCAGCAGGTGTGTGGTAATCGATGGATTACGCGAACCAATGACCACGACGTCAGCATTCAGTTCTTCACCGAGCTCATTAACCACGTCACGAACGCTGCCAAAACGAACATGTTGCTTAATACGAGAAGGGTCGATACTGAAGTGGCCGACCATCGTTTGCAGCCGGGTTTCGGCTTCATGCTGTAAGTGTTCTTCGAAACGACGAACGTCGGCGGCGAAGCGATGCAGGCTCAGGCTGGCAGAACCTGGCAGCACGTGCAAAAGATGAATGACGCCATCCTGCTGCGCCAGAAATTCAGCGTGGCGAACCGCCTTATCGCTGAGTTCCATTTCAAAAACATCAACCGGCATAATGATTGTCTTATACATACCCGTTTCTCCCTGTTAATTAATACTTAAATCATTCAAGCATATAATAATAATTCTGTCTGCGTTCTGCAGGGGATTTTTCTTCATTCGTTACCAGTGATTCTCCAGGTAAAGTACGGCACCGACGATGATCGCCGCCATGATGAAGAATCCCAGTAATATGCTGAATGTTTCGTTCATGACCGCACCTGCCAATGAAACCGATTCAGTGTGGATCAGTCTGGGCAGAGGCGAACCAGGAAGAATGGGTGATTTTACGTAACTTACGGAAAGAGGATGCGAGCGCATCCTCTGGGTAAAGCGGAAAATCGCTTATGCAGATGGGATTAACGCAGGAAGTCGCCTGCCGCTTCTGGCTGGTATTCCAGTTCCAGCACTTCCAGGTGGGTGGATACGCCGCCCGGTAGTTCCCAGTGAATGGTGTCGCCCACACGCACGCCCAACAGCGCTGCACCCACAGGTGCCATTACTGAAAGTTGCGTACTGCTGTCAGTCATCGCCGCAGGATAAACCAACGTGCGCACGCGAATTTCGCCATCGCTGAGATTGCGGAATTTAACACGACTGTTCATGGTCACGACGTCATGCGGCATGGTCTCTGGCGAACACATTTGGGCACGATCAAGCTCGGCATTTAACGCGTCGGCAATCGGTAAATCTGCATACGCGGGTTGCTCCAGCAAGCGATCGATGCGTTCTGCATCAAGGTCGTTAATGATGATAGTTGGTCTGGACATTTTTACTCCATGTCGTCAGTACTGCGTTTTGCCGCAGGTAATATTCCCAAAAGAAAACCCTCACCGTCTGGCGGCAAGGGTTTAACTCTCCCGATGATACTGAGACTTACCCTGGGTTTGAAGTGATTTAGTTCACATTCGGGTAAATAGCCAAAAAAGCATTACTAGTATGAATTTTATTCGATAAACGTGATCGTTCTCAAATTTGCATTATGCTTTTTAAGCGCGCGTCGCGGGCGCATCACTTTCTCAGTGTTCCGTTACAGGAGATCTCATGAGCCAGTACGACAAAATTACTCTCAAAGATGGCAGCTATCTGTATTTTAAGGATTGGGGTAACTGCAGTGGACAGCCCATTGTCTTCAGCCACGGCTGGCCGTTAACGGCAGATGCCTTCGAAGATCAGATGCTTTTTCTTGGCTCGAAAGGATTTCGGGTGATCGCCCACGACAGGCGCGGGCATGGGCGCTCCGCGCAACCGTGGGAGGGGCACACGATGGATCAGTATGCCGACGATCTGGCTGAACTGACTGCACACCTGAACCTGCAAAACGCGGTGCATGTCGGTCACTCGACTGGCGGTGGCGAAGTGGCGCGTTATATAGGGCGACACGGGACGCAGCGGGTGGCGAAAGCGGTATTGATTGGCGCGGTAACGCCCATCATGGTGAAAACTGATTTTAACCCGAACGGTGTGCCGAAAGAGGTGTTCGACGGCATCCGTGAAGGCGTTGTTAATGATCGCGCCGCCTTTTTCTATGAGCTTACCTCTGCCTTCTATGGCTATAACCGACCCGGAGCGAAGGAGTCAAAAGCGGTACGTGAAAGCTTTGTTGAGCAGGGATTACAGGGCTCAATAAAAGCGCTGTACGACTGCATCAAGGCGTTCTCGGAAACGGATCTGCGCGAAGACTTGCGCAAAATGACCATTCCGACGCTGGTTATTCATGGTGATGACGATCAGATTGTCCCGTTTGAGACCTGCGGTAAAGTGGCGGCGGAAATACTGCCTGACGCGCAGCTGAAGGTCTATGCGGGCGGTTCCCACGGCATCTGCACCACTCATAAGCAGCAGATAAATCAGGACCTGCTCAACTTTATTCAGTCGTAATTTTTAACGGATTGCTCTACGCTGATCCTCTTCCATCAGGGGGATGAGCGGAGCGCATTTCGTGTTTCGCTGACGTTAAATTCATCAGAGCATACTATGTATTTCTATCAACCCTCGCAGGGACACGGCCTGCCGCACGACCCGCTGAATGCTATTGTTGGCCCCAGGCCGATTGGCTGGATAGCCTCTCAGGACACGACAGGTCGGGATAACCTGGCTCCCTACAGCTTCTTCAATTGTTTCAATTATCATCCGCCGATTATCGGTTTTGCCAGCACCGGCTGGAAAGACAGCGTGCGTAACATCATGGAAACCGGCGAGTTTGTCTGGAACCTGACCACCCGGGAGTTAGCCAGCGCGATGAATGAAACCTCCGCCAGTCTGCCGCATGGCGAAGATGAATTTTTTGCCGCCGGGCTGACGAAGGCGGAAAGTCGTCTGGTGAAAGCGCCACGCGTTGCGCAAAGTCCGGTGAATTTCGAATGTCGCCTGTCACAGAGTATTCAACTGACGACCGCGCAGGGGGAAGCCATCGAAACCTGGCTTATCCTGGGAGAAGTTGTCGGGATTCATATTGCCGAAACGCTGCTGGAAGAGGGTATTTACCAGACCGCAAAAGCACAGCCCGTGCTGCGCGCCGGTGGACCAACGGCCTACTATGCGATCAGCGAGTCTCACCGTTTTGATCTGGTGCGTCCGGATGCTCGCGCGAAACGCTGATAGATTACCCGGCGCGGATTTCACGCCGGATCGCAAGATCAGTAACCCACTTTGTCGATGATGAACTGCTTACCACAGTTTCCAGGATGAGGTTGTGGGGCAAACGAGTCGGCGGAGAGCGGTGCGTTGATGGTACTGGCCTTCAGCGAAAACTGGATCTCTGTCAGATAAGCCGGATTGCCGTGGCAGCTCAGTTTAACCGCTTTGACAGCCTCTTTTCCCCAACGTCGGGCTATCGCTGCATCGAAGGCGCGACGACTGACGCTCTTACCGTAATTCTCGCCCAGGAATGCCCCTAATTCACTGGTCTTGATCTCTTTGTTCAACCGCACCATGGTGCCGAAGTACGCGTCCGGGTCAAAGCCAAAGCAGGCGCCATGTTTCGCATACTCATAACGCTCGAGACAAGAACGTCCACCCGCTCCCGGCATTACGTCGCTGAGTTTTGCGGCGGTTTCCAGCGACAGTCCTGTTTCTGGAGCGGAACATTTGCGGCTGGCACGTGCTTCCGGCAGATTAGGGATCGGACGCGTGGCGCAGCCAAAACGCATCCAGCGGCGTTCATCGACTCCGCGTGAAGAGACTGATTTCGGCAATCCTGGCCACAAACCGTGTACGGTCAGAAAATCGACTTTGTTGGCCGTCTCTTTTTGCAGGCGACACTCGTCAGGCTCGTGGCGGTCACGTTCGTGCTGGCTCTGGCAGAAGCCCGTCTGCCAGGAAAGCGCCAGCACGTAACGGTCGAAGTCGCCGTACCGCGTGGCCTGTAATTCGTTGGCAACGGCGGTAGAAAGGGGGAGGAGTGGGGCGGCGAGCCACACCCATTTTTGCCAGGTCGGTTTCATGATGATTCTGAACTTATATAAAATCTGAATAGTATCTATTTAACCATAAAAAAGGCCCGCGAGGTGTCTTTACCCCGCGGGCCTTGATCCATTCAGCGTTTTACGTCAGAACTAGCTCCACATCGCCAGAATCGGCCAGCCAACCAGCAACAGCATCGCAATGTAAATCACCCCGAAGATGGCGCCAAGACGCCAGTAATCTTTGGATTTCACATAGCCACAGCCGTAGATGATGACCCCAGGGCCTGTTGCGTACGGTGTCAGACAGCCCATGATCCCGATGGACAGCACCAGCAGGATACACAGATGTTCCATCGGCACGCCCGGGATACCTTTACCGACCGCCAGAATAACCGGCAGCATCGTTGCTGTGTGCGCCGACAGGCTGGCAAACAGGTAGTGAGCAAAGTAGAACACCAGCACCAATACAATTACCGTCGCGTTAGGCGAGAACCCTTCCAGATGGGTGCTCATGGTACCGGCGAACCAGTCAATAAAACCGGAGCGGGTTAACCCGTTTGCCATCACCACGAGGGTGGCAAGGTTCACCAGCGTGTTCCAGGCGCTGTTGTATTTGGTAATGTCTTTCCACGGCACCACATGCAGCGCCAGCATCAAAGAAACGGCTAACAAACCGACGGCGGTGGCGTCGATCACTTCACCACCAAAAACCCACAACCCTAAGCTCAGCAGAACCAGACTGATCAGCGTCCACTCTTTGCGCGTCAGGGTGCCCATGGTTTTGAGTTCATCACCCGCCCAGGCGGCGACTTCCGCGCTGTGTGTGACTTCAGGCTTATAGAGAACATAAGAGAGCCAAGGTGCCACGATCAGCAAAATGATACCGACCGGCAGGAAGCTGAGGAACCACTGCAGCCAGCTGATCTGCACACCGGCGATTTTGCTGACAAACTCCAGGCCCAGCACGTTTGGTGCCGCGCCCGTGACGAACATCGAAGAGCTCAGGCTGGTACTGATAACCATCATCCACATCAGGTAACCGCCGATACGACGCGCGGATGGATCGTTCGGGAACGATTTAAACAGTGGCGGCAGGTTTTTGATTACCGGGAACACAGTGCCCCCGGTACGGGCGGTGTTGGATGGCGTAAACGGCGCCAGCAGAATATCGATAATGACAATCGCATAGCCCAGCGTCAGGGTGCGTTTGCCCATGAATTTCACCAGGAACAGCGCGATGCGACGGCCAAGACCGGTGACTTCGTAGCCCAGAGCGAAGATAAACGCACCGAATACCAGCCAGACGGTGGTGCTGGAGAATCCTGCCAGCCCCCATTTCAGCGCCTGTTTACCGGCGTCGAATGCCGGGTCTGCAAGCTCTTTGGCATCAAACAGCAGGTAGTTGCTGCCAATTACGCAGATGGTCACGGCGATAAAGCTGATCGCGGTAGCCGGAATTGGCTCCAGGATCATACCGACGATCATCGCCACGAAAACGGCGAAGTAATGCCATGCCTGAGGGGGCATGCCGTCCGGGACAGGGATAAGAAACATGACGCCCATAACGACCAGGGGGGCCAACAACTTCCATATACTATCTTTCGATAAAGACATAAGTGATTCTCCGGAAAGGATCTTTTCAATAATTTTGTAAATGTTTAACTTGAGAAATCTGGGCTAAAAACCACGTCACGATCAGCAGGTCGGCACTGCCGCCAGGGCTGAGATTGCGTTCAATGCAGTGGTTGTCGAACTGATGCAGGCGATCGAGATCGGCGGGGGTTCGGATGCCCCCTTGTTGTAACAATGCGTTTGCCTGCTGCTGTATCCAGCGCAGTCCTGCCGCGCCACCGCGCGAGGCCACGTTGGTGTCGCCGTTGCGCGCAATCAGCAGAAGTAAAGTGTCCAGCAACGCCAGCTCGGGATCGCGTCCCCCGGCTAGCAGGGCGCGATAATGCGGAAGCGCATGGTGGATAACCAACGGGTATCCCGCTTCGGCTTCGCCGCGTGCGCCGGTTAATCCCAGTTGCTGATAAAGTCGCTGGCCTGCCGTGATTTGTTGATTGTTGTTGCGCAGTTCGCGCTCGGTCAGTCCGCGGCAAAAGCGGGCGGCGGTGATACAGATCGTTTCCGGGGTAATGGTTTGCTGCTGTTGATGCAGACGGCCAATGGCGGCACACAGCAGACCGAGAGAAAAAATGCTGCCCTTATGGGTGTTCACACCGGCGGTGGCGCGAAACATGTCCGCTTCACAGGCCATGCCTAACGGGCGTAAGCCGTTTAATACGGTGTCGGCCGGCATCTGTGCGCAGCATGCGCCGTATTCAATAAAACGCGGCAGCCAGGCCTGAATCGCCAACGCGCTGCGGTGAAAATCCGTCAGCGACATATCTTTATGCGCGCCGCAGTTCAGACGATCGACCAGCCCGGGTTTTGGCGACAGGTTCACTTCCGTCAGCATTGCGCGCCACGCCAGATGGGCGTACGCGTCAAACAGCGTGCGGGGAAGGGCGGTGGTTTCAACGGGCATATTGGGAATCGGCAGCATGCAGCAGCGCCTCCATGTGGGTGAGCAGATCGGAGAGCGTATGGGTTTTCCCACGCGCGCACTCTGCAGCGCTTTGCTCACACAGCAGGCAGCGGCGGGCGGGAAGCGCGAAATGGCGGCGGGAGAGAATTTCGCCTCCGGGAGTGAGTACATCAATGTCCCACAAACGTCCCAGAGGATGGGTGTGTTCAAGCTCAATCGTTGCGAGCTTGATGTCACGGGCCGGTGCCTCAATCGAGAGCATGCCTTCCGGCCCGCTGGCTGAGGCCAGTGCAGCCTGCTCCCTGATGTGCCAGTCCGCCTGTGCCGCCAGCGTGCGTAGCGCGGTCACACCGTAATTAAAGAGGCGACGGGTGAGCTCGCTGTCTTTAATCGGGCCAGGCGCTACCACGGTAAAGGAGACCAGTGGAATGGGATGGCGCGCCAGCCAGACGTATTGCCGTGCTTGTCGCTCATCCCGGCTGACGAGCAGCTCGGGAATTGAAATCGCGCGGCGGGTGGCAAGTTCAGGAAGCAGGTGCATGGCTTATTCCTTCACCTGATGAACAACGTCGATCACTGAGCCGTCGCGATAGCGGACCACAGCAATCACACGGTCGGTGAATTCGATGGGACGCGGTTCGCCAGTGAGCTGTTGTGCACGTTCACGCAGCCACTCAATGGAAACCACTTTCATCCCCGCTTCCTTCAGGCGTTCCGCCAGTTCTGGACGTGCCGGGTTAACCGCAATACCATGATCGGTAACCAGAATATCGACGCTGGAACCGGGTGTGACACAGGTCAGTACGTTATCTACCAGCGTTGGAATACGTCCACGAACCAGCGGTGCGACGATAATCGACAGCGCGGCGGCAACAGCGGTATCGCAGTGACCGCCGGATGCGCCGCGAATGACGCCGTCAGAACCGGTCAGTACGTTGACGTTAAACTGAGTGTCGACTTCCAGCGCACTCAGCACGACCACATCCAGACGGTCAACGGAGGCCCCTTTTGAACCCCAGTTGGCATACTGGTTTGCGCTGATTTCGATGTGATTCGGGTTACGTGCCAGTGACTCTGCGGCATGGCGGTCGAAGCTTTGGACGTCCAGCAGTTTACGAATTAAGCCTTTTTCATGCAGATCGACGATGGTGGCAGTGATGCCGCCCAGGGCGAAATCCGCGCGGATATCGCGGCTGCGCATTTTGTCTTCCAGGAACCGAGTGACCGCCAGTGAGGCACCACCCGTACCGGTTTGCAGGGAAAAGCCTTCTTTGAAATAACCGGAGTGGGCGATGACCTCTGCTGCGCTGCGGGCAATCAGCAGTTCGCGCGGGTTGGTGGTCATTCGCGTGGCGTCAGCGCCGATCTTATCGGCATCACCGACCTGGTCTATCTGTACGATCAGATCAACCTGGTCCTGGGTAATGCTGGCCGGGTTATGCGGATAAGGCAGCAGTTGTTCCGTCAGTAGCACCACCTGACTCGCGCTTTCAGCATCAACGCGGGCATAGCCGAGTGAGCCGCAGCATGCTTTACCGGTGTAGCCGTTGGCATTCCCGAACGGATCGCAGGACGGGACGCCAAGGAAGGCGACGTCAATGCTGAGTTCGCCACTCTGTACCAGATGCACGCGACCACCGTGGGAGTGAACCTGAACGGGTTCTGCGAGCAGGCCGCGAGAGATCTCTTCTGCCAGCGGTCCGCGCAGACCGGAGGTGTAAATGCGGCTAACGACGCCGTTACGGATATGGTCGACCAGCGGTGCATGGCAATCGCTCAGGGAACTGGAGGCCAGCGTCAGGTTTTTAAATCCCATGCTGGCGATAGTGGCCATCACCAGGTTGATGGTCAGGTCGCCGCCGCGAAATGCATGGTGAAAAGAAATTGTCATGCCATCCTGCAAACCGGAACGGCGGATAGCCTCTTCAAGGCTTGCGCACAGTTTCTGGTCGCGCGGTTTCTGTGCCTGTAGAACCTGTTTCGCGGTGCTGGTATAGGTGGAAAGGTCGCTTTCAGCCAGGCGACTCCAGGCCGCTACCCGTTCCTGTCGTTGAGACTGTTCGTTTTTCTGGGTCATTGTTTTTGCCTTATTCTTCGCGGATGCCGGAAAGTTCTGCACGGGAGAGCACCAGACGTGCGCGCTCAATCACCGGGCTGTCGACCATCTTGCCGTTCAGGGAAACCACCCCGAGACCTTCGCGGGCGGCGGCTTCTGCGGCTTCCACGACCAGACGCGCGTGTGTCACTTCTTTTTGCGTCGGGGCATACAGGTTGTGCAACAGGTCAATCTGGCGGGGGTTGATCAGCGATTTACCGTCAAAACCCAACTGTTTGATATGGGCGGCTTCATGCAGAAAACCCGCTTCGTTGTTGGCATCGGAATAGACGGTATCGAAGGCCTGAATCCCGGCAGAGCGTGCGGCCTGCAAAATGGAGCAACGGGCAAACAGTAATTCAGTGCCCTCTGGTGAACGTTCTGTGCGCAGGTTGCGTACGTAATCTTCAGCTCCCAGCGCGATACCGATCAGACGTTCAGAGGCGTGGGCAATTTCCACGGCGCGAGTGATGCCTAACGGTGACTCGATGGCAGCCAACAGACCCGTGCTACCCGGTTCACGACCGCAGGCTTTTTCAATGCGCAGAATTTCGCTTTCGATATCGATAACATCCTGAGCGGTATCGGTTTTCGGCAACCGAACCACGTCAGCGCCGCCGCGAACGACCGCTTCCAGATCGTTGACTCCCCATTCGGAATCCAGCGCGTTAACGCGTACGATGGTTTCGACGTCGTGATACAGCGGATGCTGCAGCGCGTGGTAGACCAGGCGACGTGCGGTGTCTTTTTCACGCAGCGCGACGGAGTCTTCCAGGTCGAACATCAGGGCATCTGCCGGATAGATAAAGGAGTTGCTGACCATTGCGGCATTGGCGCCTGGGACGAACAGCATGCTGCGGCGAGTGCGGGTTTTGCGCTGTTGCAGAGAAGCGGAAATCATTGGCGATCCTCCCAGGGCAGAGCCGGGATGCCGCTGGCGCGCGCCAGTAATGCTTCCAGTCGTGCACGTAAAATGCAGTCCAGTGCGCCTTTATCATCGACATTCAATTGCACGCCGCGTACGTCATACTGCGCCAGAACATCCAGGATGGTGGCGCGAATGGCTTCACCAAACTGTTTCTCAACGCTGCTATTGATCTGCAGGTCAATATCCTGCGTATCGAGAGGGGCAATGCGTATCATCACATCACCGGACTCAAGTGTGCCTGCGACGGCAGCCTGGTTTATTTTCATTTTTCACCTGTTACTAATGCGGGGGTCTTTTGGCGGACTGTCGCGTGAGCGGGTGTGCGCTCAGGCATGCTTTGCAGGTATTGCAAAGTGGCTGAAGGCACCAGCGACGCGATAGCCGTGAGATCTTTTTTCACGAGCAGTTTGCGCACCAGAGAGGCCGAGATCGGTGTCTCCTGGAAACACAGCCGCTCGATTTCCACCAGTTCAATGGGCGGGGCGGGGAGGGTCGGCGTTTCCAGCCAGAAACGCATGTCGTGGTTATACTGGGCGGTTACGCCACAAAATGGTTCCGTACCGACAAAGCGATGGGTGATCCCCAGCGCGGGAGCCAGATACTGACGGAAAATTTTTAAATCGATTTCGGTGTAGCAGTGGTTGATGACGCTCTGTTCTTTGATGAAGTAGCACGGGAAGGTGGCTCGCGAAATGATGTATTCCGAACCGCGATGCACGGTGAGGCGCGCAATGTCCGCCGTACCTTTGAGGACCAGATCGAGTCGGTCCTCATACGGGAAACGGGAGGTATCTTCTTTCACCAGAAACAGATGAAGCCAGTCGCACTGCGCCGCCGCCTGTTGGATCAGATAGCGGTGTCCATTAGTAAACGGATTGGCATTCATCACGATGCAGCCAATTTTCTTACCGTCATGACGCAGTTTGCTCAATGACTCCGCGTAGCGTTTCAGGCGCGTAGCGCTGTTTTCCATCAGCACCATGATGCCGGGAACGCTGGTTAGCGTTGAAAATCCGCACTGCCGGAACAACGTTTCATACTCAGTTTTGGTATAAATGAAGAGATGCGTGCAGTGCCTTTCGTAGGCGAGATTGATAAGCTCTGTCGCCAGTGTTAGCGCTAGCCCCTCGCCGCGTACCGATTCGCTAATAGCTACGCACTTGATGATATTTCCAGCGATACCGCCGCAGGCGATGAGTTTTTCATCACGAGTAACGGTAATAAAAACTTCAACGGTGGTATCGACGCTCAGATCATTTTCTTTCAGGAATTGCGTGATCGCCGCCATTTTTATATTTTCTGAGCGTCTGACGCGCGTGAACACATTATTAGCAAACATAGTAAATAAGTCCTGGAAAGATATTGTTGTTGCCAGCTTTATGCGTATGTTGTATGAAAAAACGATTTGATAACGTTTTGTTTTCATTCCGGGGAAAAGACGATTTTGCAACGGTTTATTTCTTTTTTCCCCGGACACATACATCGTAAGGAGTATTTTTGAGGTAAATTTTGATTTATTTCACAAACACTTAGATGGTTTTTATGGGTTTAATGGTTTTAAGTTTTTTAATTATTCTTATCGCAGTTTGTGACGTGGAGTTAAGTGACTTAATTGATTTAACGTGATGAATCTGTAACGATCGACTTTATTATCTGTCTATGCAGATAAAACATTTTTATTACATTTGCTGGCGAACTAAACCGAATAATGCCCGTTAAGGAACAGTCATGTTGGTTCAAAAAAATAAAAAGCCGTTTTCTTTTTTTCGCCGACTGGCATTTCCGTTGCGTATTTTTCTGCTTATTCTTGTTTTTTCGGTGTTCATTATTGCCGCGCTGGCGCAGTATTTTTCCGCCAGTTTTGAAGATTATCTAAGTACGCATGTCCGTGATATGGCGATGAACCAGGCGAAGATTATCGCGGCTAACGATAGCGTTATTGCGGCGGTGAAGGACCGCGATACCAAACGACTGGCGATGATTGCCGGGAAACTGCAGAGCGACACCGATTTTGACTATGTGGTGATTGGCGATAGTCACTCTATCCGGCTTTATCATCCTAACCCGGAGAAAATTGGCTACCCGATGCAGTTCACCAAGCCGGGCGCGCTGGAGAGGGGTGAAAGCTATTTCATTACCGGGACTGGCTCCATCGGGCTGGCGATGCGGGCAAAAACGCCAATCTTTGATGATGGCGGTAAAGTCATCGGCGTGGTCTCTATTGGTTATCTGGTCAGCAAAATTGACAGCTGGCGACTGGATTTCATTCTGCCGATGGCTGGCGTGTTTGTTCTGCTGCTGGTGGTTCTGATGTTGCTCTCCTGGTTTTTCGCCGCCCATATCCGCCGCCAGATGATGGGGATGGAACCCAAGCAAATTGCCCGGGTGGTCCGTCAGCAGGAAGCGCTGTTTAGCTCAGTGTATGAAGGGCTGATCGCCGTCGATCCGGACGGCTATATTACGGCCATTAACCGCAGTGCGAGAAAGATGCTCGGCCTGCGTTCACCGGGTCGACAATGGTTGGGCAAACCGATTGATGAGGTGGTAAATCCATCGGACTTCTTTACCGAACAGATTGCTGAAAGGCGTGTGGACGCGATGATGAATTTCAATGGCCTGAGCGTTATCGCCAACCGTGAGGCAATCCGTTCAGGTGATGAGCTGCTGGGGGCGATTATCAGCTTCCGTAGCAAAGATGAAATTGCCACCCTGAACGCGCAGTTGACGCAGATTAAGCAATATGTGGAGAGTCTGCGAACGTTGCGCCATGAGCACCTAAACTGGATGTCAACGCTCAATGGCCTGCTGCAAATGAAAGAGTACGATCGGGTCAGGGAGATGGTGCAGGGGGAATCGCAGGCGCAGCAACAGTTGATCGACAGCCTGCGCGAGGCATTTGCCGATCGCCAGGTGGCGGGCCTGCTATTTGGTAAGGTTCAGCGCGCGCGTGAACTGGGTCTCAAAATGACGATCGTTCCCGGCAGCCAGCTTCAGCAGTTGCCGGAAGGGCTGGACAGTACCGAGTTTGCAGCGATTGTCGGCAATCTTCTCGACAATGCCTTTGAAGCCAGTCTGCGAACCGCGGAGGGGGATAAGGTCGTGGAACTGTATCTGAGCGATGAAGGCGATGATGTGGTGATCGAAGTTGCCGACCAGGGATGCGGTGTCCCTGAGGCGCTGCGCGAAAAAATATTCGAACAGGGTGTAAGCACCCGTTCCGATGAACCGGGTGAGCACGGCATCGGACTGTATCTGATTGCAAGTTATGTGGGGCGCTGTGGTGGAACGATTACTCTGGAAGATAACGATCCTTGCGGCACCTTATTCTCTCTTTTTATTCCGAAAGTGAAAAAGAACAATGACAGAACCATTAACCCTATTAATCGTTGAAGATGAAATGCTGCTTGCCGAGATGCATGCAGAGTACATCCGCCATATTCCTGGTTTTAATCAGATCTGGTTAGCCGGTAATCTGGCGCAGGCGAGAATGATGATTGAACGGTTTAAACCGGGTCTCATTTTGTTGGATAACTACCTTCCGGACGGCAAGGGGATCTCGTTGCTGCATGAGCTGACGGCGTCGCATTATCCAGGCGGGGTGGTTTTTACCACCGCTGCCAGCGATATGGAAACGGTGGCCGACGCGGTACGCAGCGGCGCGTTTGATTATCTGATCAAACCCATCGCCTATGAACGCCTGGGGCAGACGCTCACCCGTTACCAGCAGCGTAGACGGATGCTGGCAGAAAACGACAGTGCCAGCCAGCGACAGATTGATGAAATGTTTAATGCCTATGCGCGAGGCGAGCCCAAAGATGAGTTGCCCACCGGTATTGATGCGTTAACGTTAAATGCGGTGAAAAAACTGTTTGACGATCCGCAAGTACAACACACCGCTGAAACCGTCGCGCAGGCGTTGACCATCAGCCGTACGACCGCCAGACGGTACCTCGAATATTGCGCCAGTCGGCATTTGGTTATTGCGGAAATCGTGCACGGCAAGGTGGGGAGACCGCAGCGTATTTACCACGGTTAAGGGTGACGTACGGCCGGATGAGACATTGTGCGCCATCATCCGGCATGGGTTCTGAATCAGCCTCCCGTTACTGCGGATGAAGTACCCGGCACCATCACTTCGGTCGCGATGATAACGATCAACAGCCCGACCATGACGGGTACGGAGGTGCGTTTTACCACTTCAAACGGCGAGATTTTCGCCATCCCTGCCACCGCCACAACGACACCGGAGACCGGGGAGATCGTACGGCCCAGGTTGGACGCCTGCAGCATTGGAATCGACAGATACGCCGGGTTGATGCCCGAGGAGTGCGCCAGCTTAGGAATCATTTCAACGAAGGCATAGAACGGCGCATTACCGGAGCCGGTGGTCATTGCTGCCAGCATGGTCAGAATGACCAGTACCAGCATCAGAATGATGCTCGCCGATCCAAACGAGGTGGCGATGGAGATCAAGCTCTGGATGAAGCCAATCGTGCTCAGACCTTGTGCGAAAACGCCTGCCGCCACTAACAGCATCACCACGTTCGCAAAAGCATCAGCCATACCGCGATACGCGACTTCCAGTCCGGAATACACTTTCTGGGTGTTAAAACCTCTGACGAACTCCAGCACCGCCGCGATAAGCATGCAGAGCACCAGAATCGTAATGATGTGCAACTGCGGTCCCCATTTACCATCAAAAATCAGCACCCCGATAATTGGCGTAAACGGCAGAATGGCGTAGAACGCGGGCGCCGTGGTGGTGATTTCGTTTACATCCAGCATTTCGTGGGCAGCATTCTCTTTTTTATCCAGATAGCGTTGCCAGAAAAAGTGGGCAAGCGCCATCCCGATGATCGCCGCAATGGAGATAGGCAGCGTGGTTTTAAAGGCAAAATCGATCAGCGGCATTTCGGCTGCTTTGGCAGCCAGCACCACGTCGCCGGAGGTAGGAGAAAGAATAATGGCGGCAGGGGAAGCACAAATGGCAGCCGCGGCGCCGCGACTAATTCCCACGTTAACCATGATCGGGAAAAGTGTAGCCATCAGCAGTACGCCGAGTCCGGTGGCGGAAGACACCGCCAGGGACATCAGACAGGCAACAAAATAGGCGGCAATCATCAACAGATAAGGTGAGTTGATGTACTGCAAAGGCTTCGAAGCCAGTTTCACGACCATATCGTTCGCGCCGATGTGGGTCATGTAAGCGGCAAAACCGCAGAGCATCATGATCATCATGCCGAGGTCGCCGCCACGACTCATGAGCAGGATTTTGATGTACTCAACGATATCCGTTGCAGAATAGCCCGTGGTGGCTTCACTGGAAGGTAGCACTTTATGGCCCATCAGGGCGCTAATAATCAGCAGCGCCAGACCGCCAACAAAGAGCACGCCGGTTGCCGAATACCCTTTAATGATGTAGCGCGCTACACCCACTATAACCACAACTCCAATAAGGAGTTCGATAAATGTCAACATTGTTTCCCCTGTCGCGTGGACACCCAGAATTGAAATTAAGAAAATGCCAATAAGTTGGTGTGAAAATGTGCCGAATAAGTACTTTCTACTTGCTGATTAAAATCAATAAACAGAACGATTAACCGTTGGTTACTGTCTATTTTTTTTCGTTGCCGTGATGAAGGTGAAATATTTTATTTTCCGGTTCCCTGGAAAAATCTCGATTGTTTCTTTTTTGTCTTGTTTGTGTGGTGATGATGTTAATGAATGGCAGTAAATGAGTGTTTACAACGTGAATGGAGAAAAATCATACTACATCTGACTGATAATCCAGCGAAAAATAATGCCACAAAAAACAAGGTTTAATTGTGGCATTCAAAATCTTAGAACAATCTGATTCATGTCAGCGCTGCCGCTGTTAAGGTTTCATTCAAGTTGTTATTGGTATAATAAAAACTGAACTTAAGAATGGTAATAAACGTTGTGAGTACAGCTAAAAAATATATTCTCCTTTTTTCATTTATTTTTATTCAGTTAGCGATACTGCCACGTGCAGTGGCTGAAGAAAAAGGGTGGTTTAATACCTTTACAGACAATGTTGCCGAAACCTGGCAGCAGCCTGAGCATTATGATCTGTATATTCCCGCCATCACCTGGCATGCGCGTTTTGCCTATGATAAAGAAAAAACCGATCGTTATAACGAGCGTCCGTGGGGCGGTGGTTTTGGTCAGTCTCGCTGGGATGAAAAGGGAAACTGGCATGGTCTTTACATTATGGCTTTCAAAGATTCATGGAATAAATGGGAGCCGATTGGTGGTTATGGCTGGGAAAGTACGTGGCGACCTCTGCCGGATGACAATTTCCATCTGGGATTAGGTTTTACCGCCGGTGTGACGGCGCGTGATAACTGGAATTACATTCCTCTTCCTGTTCTGCTGCCATTGGCTTCCATCGGTTATGGCCCGGCTACGTTTCAGATGACCTACATCCCCGGTACTTATAACAACGGTAACGTCTACTTTGCATGGATGCGCTTTCAGTTCTGAACCGAGTGTTGGTAGTAATTTCCATATAAAACAGAGTGATATAAGCTTATCTCAAAAAATAAAGCGACATTTATCACTTTTTGCCAAAGTTCGACTGGACAAAGTGAACCACAATTGGTGTACTGGTACCCGACACAGCATTTGTGTCTATTTTTCATGTAAAGGTAATTTTGATGTCTAAGATTAAAGGTAACGTTAAGTGGTTTAATGAGTCCAAAGGATTCGGTTTCATTACTCCGGAAGATGGCAGCAAAGACGTGTTCGTACACTTCTCTGCAATCCAGACCAATGGTTTTAAAACTCTGGCTGAAGGTCAGCGTGTAGAGTTCGAAATCACTAACGGTGCCAAAGGCCCTTCTGCTGCAAACGTAACTGCTCTGTAAGCTTACGTCAGCCAGATTTCAAAACCCGCTTATTAGCGGGTTTTTTTTGATCTTTAGTGAGCGCTGGAGGCGGAAAATAGCCAGAATGCCAGCGCCGTCATCGCAAATGAGCCCAACAGGTTGACCAACACATTTAGCATTGCCCAGCCCACTCGACCTTCCTGAAGCAAAAAGACCACTTCCGCCGAAAAGGTGGAGAAGGTTGTCAGCCCGCCACAGAAGCCGGTGGTGATCAGGACCTTCCACATTGGATCGATATTAGTCATTCGGCTAAACCATGCCAGCCCCATACCAATGATGAATGCACCCAGTAAATTTGCGGTCAGGGTTCCTATTGGTATCGCCTGATGCATGGGGTTAAACCGCATACTGAGCATCCATCTCGCTACACTTCCTGTGCCACCGCCAATAAAAACCGCTAAAAGAAGTTGTAACACTGCTTAATCCTGCTATTTGGTTGGTATATAAGATAAGTGTAACGCTGAATAATCGCCGTTGGCGAGCCTGATAAACCTGACCGGAGGCATTATGTTAGTTGCTGCAGGGCAATTTGCCGTGAGTCCTGTGTGGGAAAAGAACGCAGAAACCTGCGTCACGCTCATGTCGCAGGCGGCGGGAAACGGCGCGTCATTGCTGGTTCTGCCAGAGGCATTACTGGCGCGAGACGATGCGGATCCCGACCTGTCGGTGAAATCTGCCCAGCCTGTAGAGGGGGATTTCCTGAAACAACTACGCAGGGAAAGCGCATCGAATACGATGACCACCATTCTCACCGTTCATGTTCCCTCGCGGGCTGGTCGTGCGGTGAACACGCTGGTGGCGCTGCGCGCGGGGAAAATCGTGGCAAGCTACGCCAAACTACATCTCTATGATGCTTTCTCTATTCAGGAGTCCCGCAATGTTGATGCCGGCAACGTTATTGCGCCGCTGCTTGACGTGGATGGATTCAGAGTAGGGCTGATGACCTGCTACGATCTGCGCTTTCCCGAGCTGTCGATGGCGCTGGCGTTGCAGGGCGCGGAAGTCCTGGTGCTACCAGCGGCCTGGGTCAGAGGGGCGCTGAAGGAACATCACTGGTCGACACTGCTGGCTGCCCGCGCGCTCGATACCACCTGTTATATGATTGCCGCAGGGGAGTGTGGGAATAAAAACATCGGCCAGAGTCGTATTATCGATCCCTTTGGGGTGACGATTGCGGCGGCGGCTGATGTCCCGGCGCTTATCATGACAGAGATCTCCGCTGAGCGGATTCGTCAGGTGCGGGCGCAATTACCGGTATTACGTAACCGTAGATTTGTGCCACCGCAATTATTATGACGTTTTTTTAAACACTACTTGATTCACCTTGTTACAGATTGCTATTGTGTGCGCGCGTCAAATGACCGTTAATATTCTCAGGTTACTAAGGGCGCGCTACGCCGCCTGTTTCAAGTTAAGAAGGTATCTATGGGTGAGATTAGTATTACCAAATTGCTGGTGGTGGCCGCACTGGTCGTTCTGCTGTTTGGTACCAAGAAGTTACGTACACTGGGTGGAGACCTGGGCACGGCGATTAAAGGCTTCAAGAAAGCGATGAATGATGAAGATGCGGGCGCGAAAAAAGACGCAGACGGCAGCATTCAGGCTGAGAAACTCTCTCATAAAGAGTAATAACCGGAGCCAAAGGCATAACCGTTTTACTCTGATGAGAAAAAACCCGCGATTAAGCGGGTTTTTTATGGGCGAAATGTAAGTATTTATTTCAGAATTACTTCACTTCCATCCCTTTTGCCTGCAGGTCGGCATGGTAAGACGAACGGACGAACGGTCCACAGGCGGCGTGGGTAAAGCCCATCGCCATGGCTTCCGCTTTCATCTCTTCAAATTCGTCCGGGCTGACATAGCGCTGAACCGGCAGGTGGTGACGGCTCGGCTGCAGATATTGCCCCAGCGTCAACATTGTTACGCCGTGACGACGCAGATCGCGCATCACTTCAATGATTTCCGCATTCGTCTCACCGAGACCCACCATCAGACCGGATTTGGTCGGGATCTCCGGATGCGCTTCTTTGAAACGTTCCAGTAATTTAAGCGACCAGTTGTAGTCTGCGCCCGGGCGAACCTGACGATAGATACGTGGTACGTTTTCAAGGTTATGGTTGAAAACGTCCGGCGGTGTGGCGTTCAGAATCTCCAGGGCACGATCCATACGGCCGCGGAAGTCGGGGACCAGCGTTTCAATCTTAATCGTAGGGCTTTTCTCACGAATTGCGGTAATGCAATCGGCAAAATGCTGAGCGCCGCCGTCACGCAGATCATCACGGTCAACAGAGGTGATTACCACATAGCGTAGGGCCATATCGGCAATCGTTTGTGCCAGCTTAACCGGTTCGTTAGCGTCCGGCGACACCGGACGACCGTGGGCCACATCGCAGAATGGACAGCGGCGGGTACAAATGGCACCGAGGATCATGAACGTGGCGGTACCGTGGTTGAAACACTCCGCCAGGTTTGGGCAAGAGGCTTCTTCACAAACAGAATGCAGGCCATTCTTACGCATTGCTGCTTTGATGCCCTGGATACGAGTGGAGTCCGCTGGAAGCTTAATTTTCATCCATTCCGGCTTGCGCAGCAGAGCTTCGCGCTCTGTCGCCACATTTTTGACCGGGATAAGGGCCATCTTATCGGCATCGCGGTATTTAACACCGCGTTCCATCACAATGGGTTTACTCATAGCGTGCGTGTTCCAGTTGCGAATAACGAGGGAAAGCGTTTCAATTCAAGGGAATGTTGTATTTATCAACTATTTTTGAATTCACTATACGCAGTATATCATCGAAACGGGCCTGAAAGCAGCCTGAGCGGCTGGCAAAATGTAAAATAGTTGTTGTTTTGTGCCATTTTCCTGGCATCAGTTTTGACCTGGTCGCAACATTTCCGTTCAGAAGGCGTCGCAGATCGCTGTAATGACGTTCTCCAGCACGGGATCGCGTAAGCTCAGCTTATTGTAATGCAGTGAAAAGTCGATTTTCTCATGGTTCAGTGAGGGATGAGGGATCCGCTGAAGTGGCCAGCAGTGGCTGAAGAGCGTGAAGAAGCGTGCGGGCATAATTCCCACCAGATCGCTGTGCGCAATGAGCGATGCCAGCGTGAAAATGTTGTAGCTGCTAAAGCTGATTTGCCGATCGGGGAACAGTTCCTGGATACGCTGGCGCAGGAGTGTGAAACTTTGCCCTTCAATCATTAGCAGACTATGTTCTGCTCCATTAAGTGCCTCAGGGGCCTGGGCGCGTGTCAGGGAAGGGTGGTTCTGACGGCAAACCAGTTCGATTTTGTCAGAAAACAGAACATGATTCTCTACCGCTCGGTTGCTGTAGATGTGGTTATCAATAATCAAATCGCTTTGAAACTGGCTGAGCTGTGCTTCGGCGTCATGGACGGGGATGTTACGCAGATGCAACTGCGGATGGCGAGTTTTGATGGCGTGATAAATCGTCGGCATCACCAGCGCGCCGATTGACGGCGTGGTCCCGATCGTGATCGTCCGTTGTTTATCATAGCTGCCGGTAAGGTCCAATGCCCCGAGAATGGACTCCAGTCCCTGGCTAATATATTCGTGCAGATGGGTGGCATAGGTAGTGGGCGTCACGCCCTGGCCTTTTCGAATAAACAGAGGATCGGGAAATATGGTGCGCAGTTTCTGAATGGACTGGCTGATCGCTGAGGGAGTCAGATTAAGAATTTTCGCGGCGTTGACGATTCCTTTATGAACATAAACGGCTTCAAAAATAGTCAGCAGGTTCAGGTCTATATTTCTCAGCGTTCTGAAAATTTGCGGCTTATCTTCGGGTCGTTGTTCGTTGAAATGTCCTTTCGGCTTACTATTTTCACTCACGTTCTAACTCCAATTTAATTCACATTATAAATAATAGTGATGCTTGTATTTTTTGTAAGCATGCGTTTGCACCACTATTGTTCATCTCGCGGTATCGATAACCTTTTTATGGCAATTGATTGAAGGTTTAACGTTGTATAAAGAAAAATCCTACGTCGTTTTTTATGACGGAGTAAACTCGTTAAAAATTCAAGCTAAGACAGACAGAAAATATAGAAACCAGGAGGAATTGTAAAGCATTTGAATTGGAAGAGGGACAATGACCCACGACTTTTTGGGCCATTGCATTCAATAAGTTAAGCAGGAATATATTCGTAAGAGGGATTATTTAGCAGCGCTAAAATATTGGCTAATAATCGTGGTTGGATATTATCTGTCGTGGCCTGACTATCCCATTGAGATATTTTTGCCATTTCCATTCCAGCATAGCCGCAGGGATTAATTCGTAAGAAAGGTGACAGATCCATATTAACGTTTAATGCCAGTCCGTGAAATGAACAACCGCGACGAATACGCAAACCGAGGGAACATATTTTCTTTTCACCGACATAAACGCCAGGGGCATCGGCACGCGGGTGAGCGTCAATATCCAGCTCCGCCAGCGTATTCACAACGGTCTGTTCCAGCAACGTGACCAATTCCCGCACACCCAGTTTACGCCGCTTCAGGTTCAACAGAACGTACATAATCTGCTGGCCTGGTCCATGGTAAGTCACCTGCCCACCGCGATCGCTTTGAATGACCGGGATATCGCCGGGCATTAAAACATGTTCCGCTTTTCCTGCCTGACCCTGGGTGAAAACCGGATAGTGCTCAACCAGCCAGATTTCATCGGGAGTCTGTTCATCGCGGGTGTTGGTAAAATCGTGCATGGCCTGGGAGACGGGTTCGTAGGGTTGAAGACCGAGCTGGCGGACCAGTATTTTATCCTGAGACAAAACAGCATCTCCGTAGAGAAGTAACAAATGAGGAAGGGAAGTATATCACAGCGAAGACGAGACGAGGTGGGCACCCGAACATGGTCGGGGCCCAAAGCTGTATTACAGAACCATACGGACGATTTCAATGTTACCGAGTTCTTCGTACAGCGTTTCAACCTGCTCAATATGGGTCGCATTGATGGTAATCGAGACCGAGTGGTAATTGCCTTTGCTGCTGGGTTTTACCGTCGGAGAGTAATCACCTGGCGCATGGCGCTGTACCACTTCAACCACCTGTTCAACCAGCTCAGGTAACGCCTGCCCCATAACTTTGTAAGTAAAAGGAGTAGGGAATTCAAGCAGTTCGTTAAGTTTGGTTTTCATGTCAGCTCCGGCGTAACGTAAATAAATAACAACTCCCGCCAGAGGGCGGGAGTTTTACTGATGCTTAGTATATGGGGATGGAAATCACACTTTCAAGTGTTCAATTTTTAACCAAACCAGTGATGGAACATTAATTTAATGTAATCAATGATTTTGCTGAAGAAGTTACCTTCCGGGATTTCCTGCAGCACGACCAGAGGGCGCTGCTCAATGGTTTTACCGTCAAGCTGGAAGTTGATGGTACCGACAACCTGATTTTTCTGCAGCGGCGCATGCAGCTCCGTGCTATTCAGTACATAGCTGGCTTTCAGGTCTTTCATGCGGCCACGCGGAATGGTCAGATACACATCTTTATCAACCCCCAAGGAGGCGCGATCGGTATCACCAAACCAGGACGGTTCAGATGCGAACTCTTTGCCAGCTTTCAGCGGGTTAACCGTTTCAAAGAAACGGAAGCCCCAGGTCAGGAGTTTTTTGCTTTCTGTTTCACGCCCTTTATAGGTGCGCCCGCCCATGACCGCCGAGATCAAACGCATCTGACCTTCGGTCGCCGAGGCCACCAGGTTGTAGCCTGCTTTATCGGTATGACCGGTCTTGATGCCATCGACTTTCAGGCTGTTGTCCCACAGCAAACCGTTGCGGTTCAACTGACGGATACCGTTAAAGGTGAACTCTTTCTCTTTGTAGACGGAATATTCGTTAGGAACGTCTCGGATCAGCGCCTGGCCAATCAGCGCCATATCGCGAGCGGAGCTGTACTGACCGTCGGCATCCAGACCGTGAACCGTCTGGAAATGGGTGTTTTTCAGACCCAACGCGTTCACATAGCTGTTCATCAGACCGACAAACGCATCCTGACTGCCGGCAGTAAAGTCTGCCATTGCAACGCAGGCGTCGTTACCGGACTGCAGGTTTATCCCGCGAATCAGTTGCGATACCGGAACCTGCATGCCCGGCTTCAGGAACATCAGTGATGAGCCTTTAAAGACCGGGTTCCCCGTGGCCCAGGCGTCGTTACCGATAGCGACCAGATCCGTCTCTTTAAACTTGCCTGCTTTCATTGCCTGACCGATAACGTAGCTGGTCATCATTTTGGTCAGACTGGCCGGGTCACGACGTGTATCGGCGTTTTGTTCCGCCAGCACTTTACCGGAGTTATAGTCAATGAGGATGTAAGACTCCGCGTCGATCTGCGGAACACCCGGGATCATGGTTTTGATATTCAGGTCATCGGCATGCGCGCCTGAAATAGCGGCTGTACAAAGAGCCGTGGTGAGCGCCATGCGCTGCAGGAAACGAGCGGAAAAAGTGGTCTTCATGGTCTGAACTACGACGTCCGTGATGGAATTAAAAAAAGTGCCCTACTATAGCAAATGCAGTACCGGCAGGCATCTGACTTTCCGCATGACTTTGTTAACGTTGTTAACGTCATTTACAGAAACTGACACTTCAGATGCCCCTTGTTACGTTACTGTGCGCCGGTAATGAAGGACTGTAATTGGGCTTCAGATTGTAATCGCTGTTGCAGCGCGCTAGCTTGCGCTTTACTGGCGAACGGTCCGAGCTGAATACGCCACACGGCGCCATTCTGCGTGACGCGTCCCGGCACGCCAAACTGCTGCCCTAAGCGTTGTTGATACTGTTGCGCTCGCCCCTGATCGCTCACTGCACCGACCTGGACTACGTAACTACCGCTGGCGGAAGCAGCGGCAGGCGCAGGCGTCGCGGCGGGTGCTGCTACTGGCGTACTGGCTGGTGCGCTAACGGGAGCCGCAGCCGTGGGCTGTGGCGCTGGCGTCGGTTCACTGCCTTCCAGTACGCCAGCGGCCAGGGTTGTTGGCGCACCGAGGAAACCGCTGCTCTGAACCGGTGCGCCGGCGTTATCCCCACTTTGCAGTGTGGAATTGCTGATGGCGCGAACGTCACCCTGAGGCTGCATCGCTTCCGGTGCGGAGGAGGCGCCGCCCATGCCGCCGCTCAGATCCGGACGTGCGGGCAGGGCATAAGTTTGTTTCGCCACCGTGGTACAGGCCATACCCGGACCAGACAATGAACCATCCTGTGCGACAATAATCGGGTCAATCCGGACTTTTGTGTTATTGGAAGTGTTCAGACGGTCGGCTGCGGCGCGTGACAGTGAAATCACGCGATCGTTGCCATAGGGTCCGCGATCGTTAATCCGCACCACGATCATCCGCCCATTGGCCAGGTTAGTGATCCGCGCATAGCTTGGGATCGGTAACGTCGGATGCGCTGCGGTGAGCTGCATCGGATCGAACGCTTCGCCTGAAGCGGTCAGATTACTGCCTGGCTCGGCATCGTAGATCGCCGCGAACCCTGCCTGACTAAAGCGCGAAACATCCTGCACAATCTGGTAGCGCTTACCGTCTCGCTGGTAATCCTGATTAGCGGTCGGGTTGAGCGGTTCAAAACGCGGATCGGCCCCGCTGATTTCAACGACGGGTCCATTACATACCGCTGGCTGCGGCGCGACGGTATTTTGTTGCTGACCATCATCACTCGTACATGCCGCGAGCAGCATAATTCCTGCTGCGACGCAGACTCCAGGCAATTGCTTACGCATTGCGCACCCCTTACACGCTTTTCGATAACATTTTTCTGTGGGTGTGGATCGACATGACAATCCCGAACCCGGCCATCAACACGATCAGTGCTGAGCCTCCGTAACTGACCAACGGAAGCGGAACGCCTACAACAGGCAAAATCCCACTCACCATACCAATATTCACGAAGACATAAACGAATAAAATCAACATTAGTCCACCGGCCATCACGCGACCAAAGGTGGTTTGTGCATGGGCGGCAATCCACAGGCCACGCATAATCAGCAGAATATACAGTGCCAGTAGGATCAATATCCCGATCAGGCCGAGTTCCTCCGCCAGGACGGCGAAGATAAAGTCGGTGTGGCGTTCGGGCAAAAATTCCAGTTGCGACTGGGTACCGTGTAACCAACCCTTACCGCTCAGACCGCCGGAACCGATCGCAATTTTAGACTGAATAATGTGGTAACCGGCACCCAACGGGTCGGTTTCCGGGTCAAGCAGCATCATCACACGCTGACGCTGATAATCATGCATCAGGAAGAACCACAGGATCGGGATAAACGCCGCGACCAGCAGCACAGCGACGCCAATTAGACGCCAGCTCAGACCGGAGAGGAACAGCACGAATAGCCCGGAAAGGGCGACCAGAATAGAGGTCCCGAGGTCAGGTTGCGCCGCCACCAGTAGTGTCGGCATAAAAATCAGCACCAGCGCGATGGCGGTGTTCTTCAGGGACGGTGGACAGACGTCGCGGTTGATAAAACGGGCAACCATCAGAGGTACCGCGATTTTGGCGATTTCAGAAGGTTGAAAACGTACGATACCGAGGTCCAGCCAACGCTGCGCGCCTTTGGATATCGCCCCGAAGGCATCGACCGCCACCAGCAAAATAATACAGAAAATATAGAGATACGGCGCCCAGCCTTCATAAACGCGGGGTGGGATCTGCGCCATGACCACCATGATCACCAGGCCCATCGCAATCTGACCGACTTTACGCTCCATCATGCCAATGTCCTGGCCGCTGGCGCTCCAGATAACCAGTGAGCTGTACACCAGCAGCGCCAGCAAAATCAGCAACATGGTGGGATCGATATGGATTTTATCCCAGAATGTTTTTTTATTCGGATTATCCGTCATGGTTATTGATCCTCCGCCGCTGCAACCGCCGGATTTTCCGCTGGCAGATCGGTGTTGTTATCGCCCAACATGATGTGGTCAAGAATCTGACGCATAATGGTCCCTACTGCCGGGCCCGCCCCCCCGTTTTCCAGGATGATAGCGACGGCCACCTGCGGATTGTTATACGGAGCAAATGCCGTCATCAGTTTGTGGTCACGCAGACGCTCGGCAATTTTATGGGCGTTATACGTTTCATTCGCTTTCAGGCCAAAGACCTGCGCGGTACCGGATTTAGCGGCAATTTTATACGGCGCGCTGGCGAAATATTTATGTGCGGTCCCGTTGCCACGGTTGGCGACGCCATACATACCGTCTTTCGCCAGTTCCCAGTAGCCAGAGTGAATATCGCCGACCGGTGGTTCCTGCGGCTGTACCCAGGGAACCTTCTTGCCATTTTCAGCGGTACTCATCAGCAGATGAGGTACCTTCACCACACCGTCGTTAATCAGAATCATCAGCGCCTTACTCATCTGAATCGGGGTTGCCGTCCAGTAGCCCTGACCGATGCCAACCGGGATGGTATCACCCTGATACCAGGGTTTTTTAAAGCGTTTGAGCTTCCATTCGCGGGTAGGCATGTTGCCGGAACGCTCTTCCGCCAGATCGATGCCGGTATAGTGACCGTATCCGAATTTGCCCATCCACTCAGAGAGGCGATCGATCCCCATATCATAGGCGACCTGATAGAAGAAGGTGTCCGCCGATTCTTCCAGTGATTTGGTGATGTTCAGGTGTCCGTGACCCCACTTCTTCCAGTCACGGTAGCGTTTTTCTGAGCCTGGCAACTGCCACCATCCAGGATCAAACAGGCTGGTATTGCGGGTGATAACACCTGCGCTTAATGCCGACACGGCAACATACGGTTTTACCGTCGACGCAGGTGGATAAACCCCTTGCGTTGCACGGTTGACCAGCGGTGTGTTCGGATCGTTAAGCAGGCCGGAATAGTCTTTACTGGAGATACCGTCGACGAAGAGGTTCGGGTCGTAGCTTGGCATCGAAACCAGCGCCAGTACGCCGCCGGTGCGCGGGTCGGTCACCACCACGGCGGCGCGACTGCCGGCAAGCAGCGTCTCGATATACTGCTGTAGTTTAAGATCCAGCGTCAGGTAGATGTCGTGTCCGGCCTGCGGTGGAACTTCTTTGAGTTGGCGGATGACGCGGCCACGGTTATTGACTTCGACTTCCTCGTATCCCGTTTGACCGTGCAGCACATCTTCGTAGTAGCGCTCAATCCCCAGTTTCCCGATGTCATGCGTCGCAGCGTAGTTCGCCAGTTTGCCGTCTTTATCCAGTCGCTCAACGTCTTTATCGTTAATCTTCGACACGTAGCCAATGACGTGGGTGAGCGCGGAACCGTACGGGTAGAACCGGCGCTTATAGCCTTTCACTTCCACACCCGGGAAGCGGTACTGGTTCACGGCAAAACGCGCAACCTGTACTTCGGTAAGGTTGGTTTTGACAGGAATAGAGGTAAAGCGATGGGACCGCGCGCGTTCTTTTTTGAATGCTGCAATATCATCATCGGTCAGATCGACGACGCTGCGCAAGGCATCCAGCGTTTGCTGCACGTTGTCGACCTTCTCGGGCATCATTTCGATCTGGTAAATAGTGCGGTTCAGCGCGAGCGGAATACCGTTACGGTCATAGATGATGCCGCGGCTGGGGGCGATGGGCACCAGCTTAATTCGGTTTTCATTGGAGCGAGTCTGGTAATCGGTAAAACGGACGATCTGTAGATTATACAGGTTGGCGATAAGCACGCCGGTGAGCAGTAAGATACCCAAAAAAGCGACCAGCGCCCGGCGCACAAATAGCGCGGACTCAGCCGTATAGTCGCGAAAAGAATTCTGTAATTTCATCCGCTGCTTAGTCTACTCAAGCTCAGTGATCATTCACGGTGATAAGGGTGATTAGTGGTAATGCTCCACGCCCGATACAGGCTCTCTGCCACCAGCACCCGGACAAGCGGATGAGGAAGCGTTAGCGCAGAGAGCGACCAACTTTGTTCTGCCGCGGCTTTACAGGCAGGGGATAATCCCTCCGGCCCGCCAATTAACAGGCTGACATCACGCCCGTCCAGTTTCCAGCGTTCCAGCTCGGTCGCCAGTTGCGGCGTGTCCCAGGGTTTACCGGGAATATCCAGGGTGACGATGCGGTTTTTACCAGCGGCAGCCAGCATCTGTTCACCCTCTTTGTCGAGAATACGTTTGATATCCGCGTTCTTGCCACGTTTGCCGGCCGGAATTTCGATCAGCTCAAAAGGCATATCTTTAGGAAAGCGCCGCAGATACTCGGTAAAACCGGTTTGTACCCAGTCGGGCATTTTCGTGCCTACCGCGACAAGTTGAAGCTTCACGCATTAACTCCAGAGTTTTTCCAGCTCATACAGGCGACGACTCTCTTCCTGCATAACGTGGACAATCACTTCACCCAGGTCAACGACGATCCAGTCGGCGACGCTCTCACCTTCCACGCCCAACGGCAGCATTCCAGCCGCGCGAGATTCCTGAACGACGTGGTCAGCAATAGACATGACGTGACGGCTGGAGGTACCGGTACAGATGATCATGCAGTCGGTGATACTGGATTTGCCCTGAACGTCTAAGGCGATGATGTCCTGACCTTTAAGGTCATCAATTTTGTCGATAACAAAATCCTGGAGTGCTTTACCCTGCAAGTTTTCCCCCTGGGTGCATGAATGAGTATTAATAAGCCTGTCAGTATACCTGAACCCACAGTCTTTTCGGGACAAATGTCACCGGGCGGTTTTTAAAAGTGGGCTATCATCCCACCCCATGCAACAGAATGCATCGCCATTTTTGTAAAACAATTTCTGCAAAACGCTGAAGGGCGGGAAAAGTCTGGCAGCGGAGAATAGCAGCCTGTCCGGGGGTGTCAATGGGCGGAAGGTTCCTGGCGGTAAAAAACAGATGTTTCACTCACCTGGCGTCCATATTGCCCTGCTGTTGAGAACCCGAAGCGTGGCAAAATCGCCAGTAAAATCAATGGCGCTCCAGCAGCCCTGCTCAACGCGAAAATGCCACATCGCCGCGGCAGGCATGGCAAGCAACCGGGCGATTAACAGGCTGAGAACACCCTGATGGCTGACTATCAGCACATGTTCATGGTGCTGATAGTCAGCAAGGAGCGCAATTGCCTGCTCAACCCGCTGGGCGAAGCTCTGAAATCCTTCCCCATTGGTTGGTGTCGCGTTTTGCCAGTCGTTACACCATGCCGCATAGTTCTCGGCATCTTCGCGAGCCAGATCCTGGTGATGACGCATCTCCCAGTCTCCAAAGAACATCTCATTGAGCTCAGGCTTTACATGCAGCGGCAGTTCACGCCCCTGAAGTACTAAGCGCGCCGTGTGCTGCGCGCGCGCCAGCTCGCTACACAGTACCTGCTCAAAGGGGACCTGGCGAAGCAGCGCATTCAGCGTTTGCGCCTGCGCCACGCCGCGTCTGGTCAACGATGTTGGGGCATGACCGCTGTACAATCCCGCCACATTTGCCTCGGTTTCACCATGACGAACTAGCCAGAGTCGCATTTTTCCCTCGTGATACGTATTCGCGCAAAACATGACATTCGCCCTGAATGCGCGTGCTGTTTTCTCTAAAATAGTCTCTTTTGCCAGGAGCGGCACGATGCCTCTATTCAAAAGCGCCCACGGCGGTAACACCCGTGAGGCGGCTGAGTTCCTCGGGATCTCGCCCGAGAAGTTGCTGGATTTTAGCGCGAATATTAATCCTCTGGGTATGCCAGAATCGGTAAAACGCGCCATTGTCGACAATTTACACCTTGCCGAGCGCTATCCTGACGTTGATTACCGCCACCTGCATCAGGCGCTGGCCCGACATCATCAGGTGCCAGCCGAATGGATCCTCGCCGGAAACGGTGAGACCGAGTCGATCTTTACCCTGGTGAACAATTTGAAACCGCGGCGAGCGATGGTCGTCGCGCCGGGATTTGCCGAATACCGGCGCGCGTTGCAGTGGGGGGAATGCGTCATTGATACGTTCATGCTGCGTGAAGAGGATGGATGGCAGCTAACCGGGGCGATTCTTGATGCGTTAACGGCAGAGCTGGACTGTCTGTTTTTGTGCACGCCTAACAATCCCACCGGATTACTGCCGGAGCGGGCGTTACTCGAAGCGATTGCCGGGCGCTGTCAGGCGCTGAATATTGCGCTGATTCTTGATGAAGCATTTATCGATTTTATTGCTGACGAAGCGGGATTTATTCCGCTGTTAAAGGATAACCCGCATATCTGGGTTCTGCGTTCACTGACAAAATTCTATGCCATCCCGGGGCTGCGGCTGGGATATCTCATCAATAGCGATGTGCAGGCGGTCGCGGCGTTGAGAGCACGTCAGATGCCGTGGTCAGTCAACGCTTTTGCCGCCCTGGCAGGGGAGCAGGTTCTGGAGGATACCGCATATCAACAAACGACGTGGCAGTGGCTGCGGGAAGAGGGCGGACGTTTTTATCAGCAGTTATGTGCGCTGCCGGAACTGACGGTGTATCCAGGCCAGGCGAATTATCTTCTGCTGCGCTGCGAAACCGATCTTCAGCGCGCTTTGCTGGCGAGACATATTCTGATCCGCAGTTGTGCCAATTATCCGGGTCTTGATGGACGCTATTTCCGCGTGGCAATACGCAGTCAGGAAGAGAATAACCGCCTGCTGGCGGCGTTAACTGAAGTGCTTAGCGATACAGTCCGTGCTGATTGATATAGTCCAGCACCGCATGCGGCATCAGGTCATCACAGGGTTCACCGTTCTCCAGGCGTTCCCGGATGATCGTGGCGGAAATATTGAACCACGGCGTCTCGGCGAGATAGATTTTCCCGGCTGGTAGCAGGTGCAGATCGTCCGGCGTATTCGTCAGATGTTGATCCAGCCAATGCTGATGCTGTTCCTGCGCCATTTCAAGCGGATAGCCCGGACGACGGCAGACAATCAGATGGGTATTGTCGAGAATGGTTTCATAGTCATGCCAGGTCGGGAAGGTCAGCAACGAGTCCTGACCAATAATAAACGCCAGCGGGGCATCCGGGCCTTGCTCTTCACGCCAGGCCTTTAGCGTTTGCGCCGTATAAGAAGGGGTGTCGTGCTTCAGTTCGCGCTCATCGAGGATAAACAGCGGCTTGTCGGCAATCGCCAGTTCAAGCATGGTTTTCCGCTGTGCGCTGGTGGCTTCTGGCTGCGGACGATGAGGGGGAACATTATTGGGCATCACGATCACCCGCGACAGACCAATCAGATTGGCCAGCGTTTCCACGGGCTTGAGGTGACCATAGTGCACCGGATCGAAGGTGCCGCCAAAGAGAGCTTGTAACGATTTCATATCAGCCATCAATAAAAACTTCAGCCAGCGCTTTGTGGCAAATCAGCAGTGAGAGCCCTTCAAGCTCCGCCCAGACCGACTGACCATAGTCCTGCTTCAGCGTTATTTCCGTACGGGTCAGTAATTGTACTGCCTGCCGCAATTGCGTCGGGCTAAGTCTGTTCAGCGCGTCACCGATCATGCCCCGACGGTTCTGCCAGACGCGATGCTTATCAAAAAGCGTGCGCAACGGGGTATGGGCCGACTGGCGTTTCAGCGTAACCAGCAGCAACAGTTCACGTTGCAGGGTACGCAGCAAAATAACCGGTTCGCTACCTTCAAGACGTAACTGCTGAAGAATGTGCAGTGCGCGCTTACTTTTGCCCATGACCAGCGCATCCACCCAATGGAAGGGGGTGAAGTGGGCAGCGTCATTAACGGCCTGCTCGACGCGAGGCAGGGTGAGCTTACCGTCGGGCCACAACAAGGACAAACGTTCCAGCGCCTGCGCCAGTGCCAGCAGGTTACCTTCATAGCAATAGCACAATAGTTGATTCGCTGCGTCGTCCAGTTGCAGATTATTTTGCTTTGCGCGCGCCGCTACCCAACGCGGAAGCTGTGCCTGTTCCGGCGTCTGACAACTGACCTGTACGGCCCGGTCGGCCAGCGCGCTAAACCAGGTCGCGTTTTCCTGCGCCTTAGTGAGCTTGTTTCCGCGCACGATTAGCAGCAGATCGTCATGCAGCAGTTGAACCAGTGTCGCCAGTTGTTCATTAATCGCGGCATTCGGACCATTTTCGGGCAGCAACAACAATAGCGTCTGACGGCTGGCAAACAGACTCATCGCCTGGCATTGCGAGAACAATGCGTTCCAGTCAGTATTGTTGTCGACAGTAAACGTGTGGTGTTCGTCGAACCCCTGAGTTGCCGCAACCTGACGGATGGCATCCTGGCTTTCCTGCAACAGCAGCGGGTCGTTTCCGAGTAGCAGATACGCCGCGCGCAACCCTTCAGAGAGTTGCGCGCGGAGTTGTTCAGGGTACAACCGAATCATCCGTTACCCAGCGTGCTGGAGACACGCGTTGGAGTGGACGCGGGGGCCGCTGCTTTATCGTCAACGGCAACTTCTTCTTGCGATGAGAGACGATCCGCAGCATGTACGCTTGGCAGCTTACGAATCAGCTGTTCCGCCGCTCTGTCGTACATCTCTTTGATGATCATATCCTGCTCGTTATCTTTCGCCAGCGCCATCTGCGGGTTGTCGAAGAACGAACGGAATACCCGGACGCTGATAGGATAAATATCGTGACCAGGAATCAATACTGACGCATTCACCGTCATAATCATCTGATATTCCGCGGTCTGCCCATTCTGGAAGACAGACGCGGTATCTTTCGAAATACTGACCCGGCCCAGACGCAGCGACGGTACGTCTTTACGCAGCGAACTCTTATCCAGTAGCTCAATGTCATTCAGACGCAGTTGGTTACGCACCGCACGGCTTAACGGACCATTCGGATCCCCCGTGTCCAGAATCATGGTTTTCATGGTGTCCGGAACCTGCGTGGTATTGCGCAGGTGCCAGCCACATCCGGCGGTGGTTAACACCGCCAGAGATAACAACAATGTTGCCAGATATCGCACGCTTCCTCCCGCGCTTAGCCAACGACCAGATTGAGGAGTTTACCCGGTACGTAAATCACTTTACGCACGGTAACGCCATCAAGATATTTAGCGACCAGATGTTCCTGGCCCGCACGTTCACGAACCTGTTCTTCTGTCGCATTCACCGGAACGGTGATTTTGCCACGCACCTTGCCGTTAACCTGGACGACAACTAGCGTGGAGTCTTCGACCATTGCGGCGTCGTCCGCGACCGGCCACGGCGCGTTGTCGATGTCGCCTTCGCCTTTCAGCGCCTGCCACAGCGTAAAGCAGACGTGCGGGGTGAACGGGTTGAGCATACGCACAACGGCCAGCAACGCTTCCTGCATCAGCGCGCGATCCTGCTCGTCATCCTGTGGGGCTTTGGCCAGCTTGTTCATCAGCTCCATCACGGCGGCAATCGCGGTGTTGAAGGTCTGACGGCGGCCGATATCATCGGTTACTTTAGCGATCGTTTTATGTACATCGCGACGTAGCGCTTTCTGATCTTCTGTCAGCGCGTCAACGCTCAGCGGCGCAACGTCGCCACGGGACGTGTGTTCGTATACCAGCTTCCAGACGCGTTTCAGGAAGCGGTTAGCGCCTTCCACGCCGGATTCCTGCCATTCCAGCGTCATGTCTGCCGGAGAGGCGAACATCATGAACAGACGCACGGTATCTGCGCCATAACGTTCAACCATCACCTGCGGGTCGATACCGTTGTTTTTCGACTTAGACATTTTGCTCATGCCGGTATACACCAGCTCATGGCCCGCCGCGTCTTTCGCCTTCACGATGCGGCCTTTCTCGTCGCGCTCAACGATCGCATCTACCGGGGAAACCCAGTTACGTTCGCCGTTCTCGCCCACATAGTAGAACGCATCTGCCAGTACCATCCCCTGACACAGCAGCTGTTTAGCCGGTTCGTCAGAGTTCACCATGCCGGCATCGCGCATCAGTTTGTGGAAGAAACGGAAGTAGAGCAGGTGCATGATGGCGTGTTCGATACCGCCAATGTAAATATCAACCGGCAGCCAGTAGTTAGCGGCTTTGGAATCCAGCATCCCTTCCTGATATTGCGGGCAGGTGTAGCGCGCATAGTACCAGGATGACTCCATAAAGGTGTCGAAGGTGTCGGTTTCGCGCAGTGCAGGCTGGCCGTTAACGGTGGTTTTCGCCCACTCAGGATCGGCTTTGATAGGGCTGGTAATGCCATCCATTACGACGTCTTCCGGCAGGATCACCGGCAATTGATCTTCCGGCGTTGGCAGCACGGTGCCGTCTTCCAGCGTCACCATCGGGATCGGTGCGCCCCAGTAACGCTGACGGGAAACGCCCCAGTCGCGCAGACGGTAGTTGATCTTACGCTCGCCTACGCCCAGAGCCGTCAGCTTGTCAGCAATGGCATTGAAACCGTCTTCGAAGCTCAGACCGCTGAATTCACCGGAGTTAAACAGTGTGCCTTTATCCGTCAGCGCCTGTTCGGAAAGATCCGGCTCAGAACCGTCAGCTGCCAGGATAACCGGTTTAATGGTTAAGCCGTATTTGGTGGCAAATTCGTAGTCGCGCTGATCGTGACCCGGTACGGCCATGACCGCGCCGGTGCCGTATTCCATCAGCACAAAGTTAGCTGCCCACACCGGGATCGCTTCACCGGTCAGCGGGTGAACCGCTTTAAAGCCGGTATCGACGCCTTTCTTTTCCATGGTCGCCATGTCGGCTTCGGCCACTTTGGTGTTACGGCATTCGTCGATAAAGGCTGCCAGTTCAGGGTTGTTCTCTGCGGCTTTCTGCGCCAGCGGGTGACCAGCGGCAACCGCCAGGTAGGTGGCCCCCATAAAGGTGTCCGGGCGGGTCGTGTAGACGGTCAGCGTGTTGTCATAATCGTTCACGTTGAAGGTGATTTCTACACCTTCAGAACGGCCAATCCAGTTGCGCTGCATCGTTTTCACGGTGTCAGGCCAGTGATCCAGTTTATCCAGATCGTTGAGCAGTTCATCGGCATAGGCGGTAATTTTAATAAACCACTGCGGGATCTCTTTACGCTCAACTTTGGTGTCGCAGCGCCAGCAGCAACCGTCGATAACCTGTTCATTTGCCAGTACAGTCTGATCGTTCGGGCACCAGTTGACTGCCGAGGTCTTCTTGTAGACCAGACCTTTTTTGTACAGTTCGGTGAAGAATTTCTGCTCCCAGCGATAGTATTCCGGGGTGCAGGTCGCCAGTTCACGGCTCCAGTCATAGCCAAAGCCCAGCATTTTAAGCTGGTTCTTCATGTAGGCGATGTTGTCGTAGGTCCATGGTGCCGGCGCAGTGTTGTTTTTCACTGCCGCGCCTTCCGCAGGCAGGCCGAAGGCGTCCCAGCCGATAGGCTGCAGCACGTTTTTGCCCAGCATGCGCTGATAACGGGCGATCACATCACCGATCGTGTAGTTACGTACGTGGCCCATGTGTAGTCGACCAGAAGGATAGGGAAGCATAGACAGGCAGTAATACTTCTCTTTGCTCTCGTCTTCGGTAACTTCAAATGTGCGCTTCTCATCCCAGTGAAGCTGTACTTTGGATTCTATCTCTTCCGGGCGGTATTGCTCTTGCATGGCAGCCAGTGGTCCTGTTTTCAATACAGCTACAAACGTAGCTTTCGATGTGGTGTTTCAGATCCGCATAGCATAGCCCAAACGCCCGCGTCAAAACAGCCTTTCGCGCATTCAGGTTCGAATTCACGCAACGGTAATCCTTGCACGAATTTACACACTCTGTGGACAGTCTTGCAAAGCGCGACCGAAATAACGTCTATTATTATAGACAGTTAACGACCCAGGAGGCGAAACGATGAACAAGGTTGCTCAATACTACCGTGAACTGGTGACGTCATTAAGTGAACGTCTGCGCAATGGCGAGCGTGACATCGATGCGCTGGTGGAACAGGCGCGTCAGCAGGTTTTGCAGGCAGGGGAGTTAACGCGAACCGAAGTGGACGAGCTGACGCGCGCCGTCAGACGCGACCTGGAAGAGTTCGCCATCAGCTATGAGGAGAGTCTGGAAGAGGAGTCCGACAGCGTCTTTATGCGGGTGATCAAAGAGAGCCTGTGGCAGGAACTGGCGGATATCACGGACAAAACGCAGCTCGAATGGCGCGAAGTTTTTCAGGACCTCAGTCATCATGGGGTATATCACAGCGGCGAAGTGGTAGGGCTGGGGAATCTGGTCTGCGAGAAGTGTCATTTCCACTTAGCGGTGTATACGCCGGACGTACTGCCATTGTGCCCGAAATGCGGACACGATCAGTTCCAGCGACGACCCTTCGAGCCGTGATAAAGAACATGGGATATTGACGTAACTTATCAGGCCTACGGTGACTAATGACGTAGGCCGGATAAGCGTCAGCGCCATCCGGCATTGATCACGCGTAAAACGTCAGGCGTTCTGCCAGTAGATCCACAAATCCCTGACGATCCACATCCACCATCACGGTGGCATTCGGTTTATTCCCCGTCAGGAAGTAATAATCCACTACGGTCATCCCCTGCGTGTATTTCCCCTGCGTTTCCACACCAACCCAACGTTCAACCGTGGTAAACAGTTCGGGTTTCAATAGCCAGGCGATAGTGCACGGGTCGTGTAGCGGCGCACCGGTGAATCCCCATTTCTCGTCTTTATGATACTCGAGGAAGAAATCGAGTAGTTCAGCCACGATAGTGGAAACCGGGTTACCAATGGCGCGGAAGCGTTCGGTATCGTCGACATGAATTTGCGCTTTATGCGTGACGTCCAGACCGGCCATCACCACCGGAATCCCCGACTGGAAGACGATTTCTGCGGCTTCCGGGTCGACATAGATATTGAATTCGGCGGCAGGCGTCCAGTTGCCCAACCCCATTGCGCCGCCCATGATCACGATACGGGCGATTTTGCTATGCAGTTCAGGATGGCCATTCAGCAACAGCGCGACGTTGGTTTGCGGTCCGGTTGAGACAAGGGTAACGGGCTCTGAACTCTCACGCAGCGTCTTTGCCATCAGCTCAACGGCGGTACATGGCTGCGGCGCAAAGCCCGGTTCCGGCAGAGCCGGGCCATCCAGTCCGCTTTCACCGTGGACGTTATCAGCAATGATCAGCTCACGCATCAAGGGCTTTATCGCGCCGCCCGCCACTGGAATGTCTGTGCGGTTCAATAGCGTTAACATCCGCAATACATTGCGCAGCGTTTTATCGGGCGTCTGGTTGCCTGCGGATGAGGTGATGGCTTTAACGTCAAGTTCCGGTGAGGCGAGGGCGAGAACCAGTGCGATAGCGTCATCATGACCCGGGTCGCAATCTATGATTATTGGCAGTGCCATTGTTGCTCCTTATGAGTGCTACTTTGTGGCAAGGGTAACGCCGGGGTGAAAATGATTCGAGGAGCGAGGCAAGAAAGCGTGAGGTGGCGCGCACTCTGACATGCGCGCCGGAAAGATTAATGCAGGATTTTGGCGAGAAAATCTTTTGCGCGTTCGGATTTCGGGTTAGCGAAAAACGCCTCTTTCGGCGAGTCCTCAACGATTTTCCCTTCGTCCATAAAGATCACCCGATTCGCCACTTTGCGGGCAAAGCCCATTTCATGGGTCACCACCATCATGGTCATCCCTTCATTGGCCAGCTCAACCATTACATCGAGAACTTCGTTGATCATCTCCGGATCGAGCGCGGAAGTGGGTTCATCGAACAGCATGGCGATAGGATCCATACACAGCGCGCGGGCAATCGCCACACGCTGCTGCTGGCCGCCGGAAAGCTGCGCAGGATACTTATTGGCATGTGCGGCAAGGCCCACGCGTTCCAGTAACTTCTGCGCTTTTTCGCGTGCCGGGGCTTTATCACGCTTAAGCACTTTTACCTGCGCCAGGGTCAGGTTTTCGATAATCGACAGATGCGGGAACAACTCAAAGTGCTGGAACACCATCCCGACGCGTGAACGTAGCTTCGCCAGATCGGTTTTCTTGTCGTTGACCATAATGCCGTTGACGGTGATTTCACCTTTTTGCACAGGCTCCAGGCCGTTAACGGTTTTGATAAGCGTTGACTTTCCGGAACCTGATGGGCCGCAGACCACCACCACTTCGCCTTTTTTCACTTCCGTGGAGCAGTCGGTCAGCACCTGAAAGTGACCATACCATTTAGAAACATTTTTCAGGGTAATCATTAAACTGTCCTTTTCTTCAAATAGCTGACCAACAACGACGCGCTCAGGCTGATAACAAAGTAGACGGCGCCGGCAAACAGGATCATTTCGACCTGTGTACCGTCACGTTCGCCAATCGTAGACGCGGTGCGGAAGAAATCCGCGAGGCTTAAAACGTACACCAGGGAGGTATCCTGGAACAGGACAATACCCTGCGTCAGCAGCAGCGGCACCATCGCGCGAAACGCCTGCGGCAAAATGATGAGCTTCATTGACTGCCAGTGGGTCATCCCCAGCGCCAGCGCCGCACTTGACTGTCCGCGGGAAATACTCTGGATACCCGCACGGATAATTTCGGAGTAATAGGCGGCTTCAAACATCGAAAACGCGACCATCGCCGAAATCAGACGAATATCGGTCTTCGGCGACAGACCCAGTACGTCCTGCAATAGCCCTGGCACAATCAGATAGAACCACAGCAGTACCATCACCAGCGGGATGGAACGAAAGACGTTAACGTACGCTTTAGCAAACCAGGCGACAGGCGCGAAGCTGGAAAGGCGCATGACCGCAAGCAACGTTCCCCAGACAATACCGATGACCACCGCTGTCAGAGTAATCTTCAGCGTGATGAGCAGGCCGTCCAGCAGATACGGCAGTGAAGGGACAATAGAACTCCAGTCGAATTCGTACATTATTTGCCTCCCAGATTGCCAGGCAGGCGGATTTTACGTTCCACCAGACTCATCACCAGCATGATGAAGGCATTAATCAACACGTACGCCAGGGTAATGGCGGTAAACGATTCCCAGGCATGTGCCGAGTAATCCAGCAGCTTACCGGCCTGTGCGGCCATATCGACCAGACCGATAGTAGAGGCGATGGCGGAGTTTTTTACCAGGTTCATCATCTCAGAGGTCATCGGCGGCACGATCACGCGATAGGCGTTAGGCAACAGCACGTAGCGGTAGGCCTGCGGCAGGGTCAGACCCATCGCCAGCGCCGCGTTTTTTTGACCGCGCGGCAGTGACTGAATGGCGGCACGAACCTGTTCGCAGACGCGCGCCGCGGTGAACAATCCCAGACAGAGCATGGAAGAGAGAAAGAATTGAATGTTAGGATCCAGTTCCGCCTTAAACCACATGCCAAGATCTTCTGGCAGCAGTTCAGGTACCACCAGATACCAGGTGAAGAACTGGACAATCAACGGTACGTTACGGAACAGTTCCACATAAAGGGTGCCGATCCCGGAAAGGAAGCGATTCGGGACTGTACGTAAAATGCCAAACAAAGAACCGACCAGGAAGGCAATGATCCAGGCGGTGATGGATAGTGCGACGGTGACCTGGAAACCGCTCCAGAGCCAGCCGAGATAGGTGGTGTTGCCGAATGGGGCTTGTTGTAAAAAAATGCCCCAGTTCCAGTCTATTGACATACATCTACTCCGAAAAAATAAGGGTAGCAGCGCTACCCTCGAAGATTGTTATCCAGCGTATTTCGGTTTTCAGGCCTGATGGGGAACGACCATCAGGCATATAGTCTGTCCGTGCTGCATAGCAATCGAGAGGGCAAGGAGTCCCCGCCCCATTTCGTTCTAGTTAGTTAAGTGCTTTATCATTCGGTTCTTTGAACAGCGCTTGCATTTCGTCCGACAGTTCGAAGTTCATGTTCAGGTTTTTCGGTGGGATCGGATTTTTGAACCACTTATCAAACCATTTCGCGGCTTCACCGGAGGTCTGCGCCTGAGCGATGGTGTCATCCATCAGCTTTTTGAACTCAGGATCGTTCTTACGCAGCATGCAGCCGTAAGCTTCCTGAGACTGTGGTTTGCCGACGATTTCCCAGTTATCCGGTTTCTTCGCCTTGGCGCGCTCACCGGCCAGCAGGGCATCATCCATCATAAAGGCAACGGCGCGACCACTTTCCAGGGTACGGAAAGAGTCACCGTGGTCTTTAGCGCTGATGATACGCATATCCATTTTTTGCTCGTCGTTCAGTTTGTGCAGCAGAATTTCAGAGGTGGTGCCTGAGGTCACCACCACCGCTTTGCCTTTCAGATCGCCGAAGTCTTTAATGTCGCCGCCTTTTTTCGCCAGCAGACGTGTGCCGACGACAAAGATGGTGTCAGAGAAAGCAGCCTGTTTCTGGCGCTCAAGGTTGTTGGTGGTGGAACCGCACTCAAAGTCGAAAGTGCCGTTTTGCAGCAGCGGGATACGGTTCTGAGAGGTAATTGGGATCAGCTTAACCTGCAGATCGGGTTTGTTCAGCTTCTTCTTCACGGCTTCAACGATGGCGTTGGAGTAATCCTGAGAATAACCCACCACTTTCTGCTGATTGTCGTAATAAGAGAACGGCACGGAGGATTCACGGTGACCGACGACGATAACGCCATTCTTGGCGATCTTGTCGAGCGTGCTGCCTGCGGCAGGTGCGGCGTCTTCCGCGTGTACCAGACCGGCTGACAGTCCCATAACCAGCATTGCTGTGGCTAGCTTACGTAATTGCATATCCAACTCCTTATCGTCTGCGCCGTCGACGCAGTGATACCTATTGTGAGTGTCTGTGTTGTTATCACCTGCAACTTAAGCGTGCAGTGTTTTACCTGTTTGTTAACATTTAGTCTGGCTTAATGTAAAGATTTTGCTGCGTTATTGTTTATTTTTGCGAAGTGCGCCGCACCGTTTAGAGGCAAAAATCTCTCATTGCACCGTTTCGGTGCTACCGGTGAACTGCTTTAGTGCGACTTAGTTGCGCTGAACGCCAAAAACAGGTTTGCCTTGTTTACCAAAGCAATGTGCGTGCCAGAATGGTTTTCGGGGGGGGATGTAGGCCTGATAAGCGTAGCGCCATCAGGCACGATGTGGCACACCCGCCGGATGGCGGCGTACCGCCTTATCCGGCCTATATTTGAGGGTGCACTGTGTTATCTGCGACGTTGACGCAAACTCATTAACACGGCGGCAAAACCGAACAGTGCGGTAAGGAGCCACAGTGGCCAGTTGCCGGTTCGGGCGTAGGGCGTTAAGCCCGTGGTTGGCGTCACATCGGCGGTCAACACCTGGCGCGTAAATTGCGGGATCATCGCCTGGATCTCGCCTTGCGGGCCAATCACCGCCGTAATACCGTTGTTAGTACTGCGCAGCAGCGGCCGCGCCAGTTCAAGCGATCGCATCCGCGCCATCTGGAAATGCTGCCACGGACCAATCGACTTACCAAACCACGCATCGTTGGAGATGGTCAGCAGATAGTCCGTATCCGGACGGAAGTTATCGCGCACCTGTTCGCCGAGGATGATCTCGTAGCAAATCGCGGCGGTCAGCGCTAAACCGTGCGCATGCAGTTGCGGCTGAACATACGGTCCACGACTGAACGAGGACATCGGCAGGTCAAAGAATGGCGCTAAGGGGCGCAGAATGGATTCCAGCGGTACGAACTCGCCAAACGGCACCAGATGGTTTTTGTTGTAGCGATTGGTGGAGTCATAGCGGTAAGGATTGTCTTTCCCCAGCGTGATGATGGTGTTGTAGGTGTCGTAGCGGTTCTGCTTGTTCAGTCGCGCATCGACAATACCGGTGATCAGCGAGCTGTTCTTCGAACGCAGCAGATCGTCCATCATCTCCAGAAAACGCTGCTGGTTGATTTCCAGATCCGGAATGGCGGATTCCGGCCAGATAATCAGCTGCGATTTCCCCATCTCAGGCTGCGTCGCATCCAGGTAGATCTTGAGCGTATTAACCAACTGGCCTTCATCCCATTTCAACGACTGCGGGATATCGCCCTGAACCATCGACACACGGGTGGTTCTTGCTGGCTCCAGCGTAAACCACTGGATGTAGCGGAGCGGGAAAGGGAGCGCGAAAAGGACGATGGCGACCACCAGCGGACGCCAGTTGCGGGTCACCAGGGCGAGGACCAGCAGGCCGCTGACCATCATCAGCAGGAAGTTAATGGCTTCAACACCCATTACCGGCGCCAGCCCTTTCAGCGGGCCGTCGATCTGGCTGTAGCCAAACTGCAGCCAGGGAAATCCGGTCAGCACCCAGCCTCGCAGGAATTCGGTGAGCTGCCAGACCACCGGCGCGGCAATGGCGACCCGCAGCCAGTTGGTTTTCGGCCACAGACGCGCAAGTACGCCGGCAAATAGCCCGGTATACAGCGAAAGATAGGCCGCAAGCAGCACAACAAGGAAGACGTTGACCGGACCAGGCATCCCGCCAAACTGCGCGATGCTGACGTAAACCCAGTTGATCCCCGTTCCGAAGAGTCCTAGTCCCCAGAAATAACCGATAGCGGCCGACTGACGCGGGCGACGATTGAGGGTTAATGCCTGCAAACCCATCAGCGACACAATCGCAGCGGGCCAGAGGTCATAAGGAGAAAAAGCCAGCGTACCGCAGGCACCGAATAATAACGCCAGCAGCAGGCGAATGCGCTGGCGTTCAATTAATGAGGCAAAAGCCATTGAGTTCTTCTTCCCGTTCGGTTTTATTCGTCCAGTTTTGGCTGGGGAGAGTCATCCGGAATTCTGACGTGAACCTGAATAATACGACGGCTGTCGGCCATGGCCACTTTGAACTGGTAACCATCGATATCAATGGTTTCACCCCGTGCGGGCAGGTGACCAAACGCCTGCATCACCAGACCCCCAATGGTATCGACCTCTTCGTCGCTAAAGCTGGTGCCGAAGGCGTCATTGAAGTCTTCGATCGGCGCGAGCGCGCGAATAGTCCAGGTATGTCGGCTGAGCTGGCGGAAGTCGATATCATCTTCTTCGTCGTACTCATCTTCGATTTCACCAACAATCAGTTCGAGGATGTCTTCAATGGTTACCAGACCGGAGACACCGCCGAATTCGTCGATGACGATAGCCATATGGTAACGCTGAGAGCGAAACTCTTTGAGCATACGGTCAACGCGTTTGCTCTCCGGGACGACAACGGCCTGGCGTAACACTTTCTCCATGCTGAAGGCATCGGCATCGCTGCGCATAAACGGCAGCAAATCCTTGGCCATCAGAATCCCTTCAATGTGATCTTTGTCTTCGCTGATCACCGGAAAACGCGAGTGGGCGGACTCGATAATGACATCAAGGCATTCGTCCAGCGTCTGGTTGCGTTTCAGGGTAATCATCTGGGAGCGGGGAATCATGATGTCGCGAACGCGCTGGTCCGCAATGTCCATCACCCCTTCGAGCATGTCGCGCGTATCCTCATCGATAAGCTCGTTTTGCCCGGAATCACGGATCAGCGCCAGCAGTTCATCACGGTTTTTCGGTTCACCGTGGAAAAGTTGGCTCAGTAACAGGGAAAAAAATCCCTTCTTGCTGCTTAACGTGTCACTACTGTGTGAATTGTCGTCGCTCATGGCGTCGTATGGGTTCTCTTGTTAGTTAATGGAGCGCTCGTCCTGCGCAAACTCAGCAGTTGACGGCATGGTCTGCCTGATGACGCTCTGCATATCAGGCTTACAAAATGAAAGAACGTATGCCGGATAAGGCGCATGCGCCTTATCCGGCATTCTATTCCTTCTCGGCAATGTACGGATCCTCATAGCCCAGAGCAAGCATAATCTCTGTCTCAAGGGCTTCCATCTCTTCTGCTTCGTCGTCTTCGATATGATCGTAACCCAGTAAATGGAGGCTACCGTGGACGACCATATGCGCCCAGTGAGCATCCAGCGGCTTACCTTGCTCCTGCGCTTCTTGTTCAACGACCTGGCGGCAGATGATCAAGTCGCCGAGTAGCGGCAGCTCAATACCCGGCGGCGCTTCAAAGGGAAAAGAGAGCACGTTGGTTGGCTTATCTTTCCCACGGTAGTTCAGATTAAGGTCGTGGCTTTCGGCTTCATCCACCAGGCGAATCGTCACTTCTGATTCTTCCTGAAATTGCGGGATAACCGCATTCAGCCAGCTCTGAAACTGGCTCTCTTCTGGCAAACCGCTGTTATTCTCACACGCTAGCTGCAAATCAAGGATCACCTGACTCATTTCTGTTCCTGTTCCTGAGCTTCACGCTTGCGCTCGGCAGCCTGCTCGGCTTTACGTTTTTGTTCGGCTTCTTCCCATGCTTCATAGGCGTTAACGATGCGGGCAACCACCGGGTGGCGCACAACGTCTTCACTGTGGAAGAAGTTAAAGCTGATCTCTTCGACTTCCGCCAGAACCTCAACAGCATGGCGCAGGCCAGATTTGATGTTACGTGGCAGGTCAATCTGGGTGACATCGCCAGTAATCACCGCCTTCGAGTTAAAGCCGATACGGGTCAGGAACATCTTCATCTGCTCGATGGTGGTGTTCTGGCTCTCATCAAGAATGATAAAGGCGTCGTTCAGCGTACGACCGCGCATATAGGCCAGCGGAGCCACTTCAATCACGTTGCGCTCAATCAGCTTTTCAACTTTCTCGAAGCCGAGCATTTCGAACAGGGCGTCATACAGCGGGCGCAGGTAAGGGTCAACCTTCTGGCTCAAATCGCCTGGCAGGAAGCCCAGTTTTTCCCCGGCTTCAACCGCTGGACGGGTTAGCAGAATACGGCGGATTTCCTGACGCTCAAGGGCATCTACGGCGGCGGCGACAGCGAGATAAGTTTTCCCTGTACCGGCAGGACCGACGCCGAAGGTGATGTCATGGTCGAGAATGTTGGCGATGTACTGCGCCTGGTTAGGCGTACGTGGTTTAATCACACCACGCTTAGTTTTGATATTGACCGCTTTGCCATACTCGGGGACGCTCTCGGCGCTCTGCTCAAGCACACGCGCTTCCTTAATGGCGAGATGGATTTGTTCCGGTTCGATATCCTGCGTCTGGCCGCGCATCGGCGCAGTATCGACATACAGGCTGCGCAGGATATCCGCCGCCGCGGTGACGCAAATCGGGCGACCGGTCAGTTTAAAATGGTTGTCACGGCGGTTTATCTCAATGCCGAGACGGCGTTCCAGCTGTTTAATGTTGTCATCAAACGGGCCGCAAAGGCTCAGCAGGCGGGCGTTGTCTGCAGGCTCAAGGGTAATTTCGCGAGTGTCTGTGTTCAAACTGTTCCTCTTATGCATAGGGAGCCGGAAGATGAACATTCACCGGCCTGTCAGGAAATTATTCACGCCACGAGTTAAAGGCGCAAGCACTGGAATAAAGATGGGGGCGTAGAAAGGAAATACAAGAGCCTTTCGGGCCTATGAAGCATCGTGCTTTGTAGGCCCGATAAGCGCAGCGCCATCGGGCATTTTGACGTTTTCGCAGAATTAAGGCTGCCAGAACCCGACGCCAGTCTCGTTCTCTTTACGGGTTCGCGCAATCACCGATTCCGGGGTTTCTGCAATACGCAGACCCATTTCGTCTTCGGTGCGCACCACTTTCCCACGCAGTGAGTTGGTCCAGACATCGGTAATTTCCACATCGACAAATTTACCGATCATCTCCGGCGTGCCCTCGAAGTTCACCACGCGGTTATTTTCGGTACGACCCGACAGCTCCATAATGCTCTTACGCGATGTTCCTTCCACCAGAATGCGTTGAACGGTGCCAAGCATCCGACGGCTCCATGCCATCGCCTGCTGGTTAATCCGATCCTGCAGAATATACAGACGCTGTTTCTTCTCATCTTCCGGCACGTCATCCACCATATCGGCGGCCGGCGTTCCCGGACGTGCAGAGAAGATAAAGCTGTAGCTCATGTCGAAATTAACGTCAGCAATCAGCTTCATGGTCTGCTCGAAGTCCTGGGTCGTTTCTCCCGGGAAGCCGACGATAAAGTCGGAGCTTATCTGAATGTCCGGACGCGCGGCACGCAGCTTACGGATGATCGCTTTATATTCCAGCGCCGTGTGGGTACGCCCCATCAGATTCAGCACACGATCTGAACCGCTCTGAACCGGCAGGTGCAGGAAGCTCACCAGTTCCGGCGTGTCGCGATAGACGTCGATAATATCGTCGGTGAACTCGATCGGATGGCTGGTGGTGAAGCGGATGCGGTCAATACCGTCAATGGCGGCAACCAGGCGCAACAGGTCGGCGAACGAACCGGTGGTGCCGTCGTAGTTTTGTCCACGCCAGGCGTTGACGTTCTGGCCAAGCAGATTGACTTCACGTACACCCTGAGCGGCAAGCTGAGCAATTTCAAACAGGATATCGTCAGACGGGCGGCTGACTTCCTCACCGCGGGTGTAAGGCACCACGCAGTAAGTACAATATTTATTGCAGCCTTCCATAATAGAGACAAACGCGGTCGGACCTTCTGCACGCGGTTCCGGCAAACGGTCAAACTTCTCGATCTCCGGGAAGCTGATGTCGACAACCGGGCTACGGTTGCCGCGAACGGAGTTGATCATCTCAGGCAGGCGATGCAGCGTCTGCGGCCCGAAAATGATGTCGACATAGTGCGCGCGTTGGCGAATATGATCGCCTTCCTGAGACGCCACACAGCCGCCGACGCCGATGATCAGATCGGGGTTTTTCTCTTTTAACAGCTTCCAGCGGCCCAACTGATGGAAGACTTTCTCCTGAGCCTTCTCGCGGATTGAGCAGGTATTCAGCAGCAGCACATCCGCTTCTTCCGCCACGTCGGTCAGTTGATACCCGTGAGTGGCATCCAGCAGATCGGCCATCTTCGATGAATCGTATTCGTTCATCTGACAGCCCCAGGTTTTAATATGGAGTTTTTTGGTCATCGACTTGCTCTTGCGAAATAGTGGCTGAATTGCAGGGCGCATAGTGTAATGCTTTGCTGCCCTGGTGACCAGTATGACCGTTATCAGCCTCAAGGGGTAAAAAATCCTGTAAACTTGTCTTATTCATGCAACAGGATGATTGACCATGACAAATCAACCAACGGAAATTGCCATTGTCGGCGGGGGAATGGTCGGCGGTGCGCTGGCGCTGGGACTGGCACAACACGGCTTCACGGTGACGGTGATTGAACACGCCTTACCCGCGCCGTTTGTTGCGGACAGCCAGCCGGACGTGCGTATTTCGGCGATCAGCGCCGCTTCGGTTTCTCTGCTGAAGGGACTTGGCGTCTGGGATGCTGTGCAGGGGATGCGCAGTCATCCTTATCGTCGACTGGAAACCTGGGAGTGGGAAAACGCGCATGTGGTGTTTGACGCCAGCGAACTGAAGCTACCGCTGCTCGGGTATATGGTTGAGAACAATGTTCTGCAACAGGCGCTTTGGCAGGCACTGGAAGCGCATCCGAAAGTGACGCTACAGTTTCCGGCTTCGCTGATTGCGCTGCATCGCCATAACGAACGTTGTGAGCTGGAACTGGCGGATGGCGAGCGAATCACCGCAAAACTGGTGATTGGCGCGGATGGCGCAAATTCGCAGGTGCGGCAGATGGCCGGCATTGGCATTCACGCCTGGCAGTATGCGCAATCTTGCATGTTGGTTACCGTGCAGTGCGAGAATGACCCTGGCGACAGTACCTGGCAACAGTTTACGCCGGATGGCCCACGCGCGTTTTTGCCGCTGTTCGATAACTGGGCATCGCTGGTGTGGTATGACTCCCCGGCGCGGATCCGCCAGTTGCAGGGGCTCAATATGGCGCAGCTTCAGACAGAGATTACGAAGCATTTCCCGGCGCGTCTGGGGCCGGTGATGCCCGTCGCGGCTGGCGCGTTTCCACTGACACGCCGTCATGCACTGCAATATGTGCAGCCTGGGCTGGCGCTGGTGGGCGATGCGGCGCACACCATTCATCCGCTGGCCGGGCAGGGGGTAAATCTGGGGTATCGCGATGTGGATGTGCTCATCGATGTGCTGGTGAATGCCCGCAGCTATGGCGAGTCCTGGGCGAGTCAGCCGGTTCTGAAACGCTACCAGACCCGGCGCATGGCGGATAACTTCATCATGCAAAGCGGGATGGATCTATTCTATGCCGGATTCAGTAATGACCTGCAGCCGCTGCGGATAATCCGTAACCTTGGGCTAATGGCGGCTGAACGTGCTGGCGTGTTAAAACGTCAGGCGCTGAAATACGCATTAGGGTTGTAGCGTTAATGAAAGCCTGATGGCGCAATGCTTATCAGGCTTATTCGCCGGTCAGGTAAATCATAGAAAGCAAAAAGCTCGCCGAAGCGAGCTTTTCTAATGTGGCTGGGGTACGAGGATTCGAACCTCGGAATGCCGGAATCAGAATCCGGTGCCTTACCGCTTGGCGATACCCCAATTTAAAATTTCAGGCACTTCTTACATTCACATGGTGAACGTCTTTCAAATTTGGCTGGGGTACGAGGATTCGAACCTCGGAATGCCGGAATCAGAATCCGGTGCCTTACCGCTTGGCGATACCCCAACAAATTGTTTTGAACCCGCATGAAAAACTAACGTGTTCTGAATATGGTGGCTACGACGGGATTCGAACCTGTGACCCCATCATTATGAGTGATGTGCTCTAACCAACTGAGCTACGTAGCCAGATACGGTATTTCTTCGATGGCTGGGGTACCTGGATTCGAACCAGGGAATGCCGGTATCAAAAACCGGTGCCTTACCGCTTGGCGATACCCCAATGACCGTCGCGGTAAACCGCAAACTCGAAGAAAGATGGCTGGGGTACCTGGATTCGAACCAGGGAATGCCGGTATCAAAAACCGGTGCCTTACCGCTTGGCGATACCCCATCCGTGCAACGCTTTTATGGGAATGGTGCGGGAGGCGAGACTTGAACTCGCACACCTTGCGGCGCCAGAACCTAAATCTGGTGCGTCTACCAATTTCGCCACTCCCGCAAAAAAGATGGTGGCTACGACGGGATTCGAACCTGTGACCCCATCATTATGAGTGATGTGCTCTAACCAACTGAGCTACGTAGCCATCTTTTTTTCGCGCTTACCTTATCGGCGTTGCGGGGCGCATTATGCGTATTGAGCCTTGAAGCGTCAACCTCTTTTTCATCGAAAACGGCCGGAATGTGACTGTTTGGTTAGGTTGCGAACAGCGTGACGCAATATTCGGCAATTATTGGTTATCAATCGCTTTCTGACGTGTTTTTCAGGATCAAAAAAGGGCCCTGGAAGGCCCTTTTTCCTCAGTGTAGCTTATTGATATGCAGACTGGTGAACACCGACTGCGCGACCGGATGGATCGTTCATGGTTTTGAATGCTTCGTCCCATTCGATCGCTTTAGCAGAAGAGCAGGCGACGGAAGGGCCACCCGGCACACATTCTGCAGCGCTTGGCAGCGGGAACAGCTCTTCGAAGATCTCACGGTACAGATATGCTTCTTTTGAAGACGGTGTGTTGTAAGGGAAGCGGAAGCGGGCGGTTTCCAGTTGCTGATCGGAAACTTGCTTTGCGGCCACCTCTTTCAGGGTGTCGATCCAGCTATACCCTACACCATCAGAGAACTGCTCTTTCTGACGCCATGCGACGCTTGCCGGTAGATAGGATTCGAAACATTCACGAAGGATATGTTTTTCCATCTTGCCGTTGCCGCACATTTTATCTTGCGGGTTAATGCGCATCGCCACATCGAGGAATTTTTTATCAAGGAACGGGACGCGCGCTTCCACACCCCATGCCGACATCGCTTTGTTGGCACGCGCGCAGTCAAACATGTGCAGCGCCTGCAGCTTGCGCACGGTCTCTTCGTGCAGTTCTTTAGCGTCCGGCGCCTTATGGAAATAGAGGTAGCCACCGAATACTTCATCCGATCCTTCGCCTGAAAGCACCATCTTGATACCCATCGCTTTGATTTTACGCGACATGAGGTACATCGGTGTAGAGGCGCGAATGGTGGTGACGTCATAGGTTTCGATGTGATAAATCACGTCGCGGATCGCATCCAGCCCTTCCTGTACCGTAAAGTGAATTTCATGATGTACGGTTCCCAGATGGTTTGCCACTTCCTGCGCGGCTTTCAGATCCGGAGACCCTTCCAGACCGACGGCGAAGGAGTGGAGTTGCGGCCACCAGGCTTCAGAACGTTCATCATCTTCGACACGACGAGCTGCGAATTTTTTGGTGATCGCCGAGATGATGGAGGAGTCCAGGCCGCCAGAGAGCAGCACGCCGTAAGGCACGTCTGACATCAGGTGGCTTTTGACGGAATCTTCCAGCGCCTGACGCAGTTCGTTTTTATCGGTAACGTTATCTTTTACTGCGTCAAAATCGAACCAGTCACGCTGATAGTACTGACGGATTTCACCGTCTTTACTCCATAGATAGCTTCCCGCCGGGAACTCTTTAATGGTGCGACAAACCGGCACCAGCGCTTTCATTTCTGACGCGACGTACAGGTTGCCGAACTCGTCGTAGCCCATATACAGCGGGATAATGCCAATGTGGTCGCGGCCAATCAAATATGCATCCTGCTCGCTGTCATACAGCGCGAAGGCAAACATCCCTTGCAGGTCGTCGAGAAATTCAACGCCTTTTTCCTGATACAGCGCGAGGATTACTTCGCAGTCTGAACCAGTCTGGAACGCGTAGCGATCGCCATATTCTGCACGCAGCGCCTGGTGGTTGTAGATTTCACCGTTGACGGCCAGCACGTGAGTTTTCTTATCGTTATACAGTGGCTGTGCGCCGGCGTTGACGTCGACAATCGACAGGCGTTCATGGGCCAGAATGGCCTTATCGCAGGCATAAATACCGGACCAGTCCGGGCCGCGATGGCGCATCAGGCGTGACAGCTCAAGCGCTTTTTTACGCAGTTCACCTGCATCTGACTTAATATCGAATACGCCGAAAATTGAACACATAACCTTCTCCGTTAACCTGTTGCGTAATGCTTTTTGTGTTTGCTTGCTAAAGAAAATGCCGCAAAGAAACAAGAGGCGCAAGGGATTTGCGGTCCGAAAAAGAAAAAACGCAATGGTGATTGTTGATTAGTGAAAAAAGATTACATATTGAGCGTATTCATTGATGAATCATCAGTTTTGTGCCGCTTTTGTTGAATGAATTTATTTTTCCGGGAGGCGAAAATGAAAAACCACGTCCTGGGACGTGGTCTGGGTTAAATAACGTCGATTTCGGCGACGGAGGGATAAATCCAGCTTGGGCGGAACGGCATACTGTCAATGTCATCCAGCGTGGAAACGCCGGAGAGCACCAGAATGGTTTCAAGCCCCGCCTGGAAGCCGGCGAGAATATCGGTGCGCAGGTTATCGCCAACAATCACCGTCTCTTCCGAGTGTGCCTGCATTTTGTTTAACGCCGCACGGATAATCCACGGACTCGGTTTGCCGACGTAGAAGGGTTTGCGACCGGAAATTTTCTCGATCCCGGCGCAGAGCGCGCCACAGGCCGGATAAAACCCGCGACCGTGGGTGTCCGGGTTGGTAGCGATAAAGCGTGCGCCGTTTGCCACAAAGTAAGCCGCTTTGTGCATCATGTCCCAGTTATAGGAACGGGTTTCGCCAACGATGACAAAGTCCGGATTGACGTCAGTAATGGTGAAACCGGCCTTATACAATTCGTGAATCAGCGCGCCTTCACCAACGACATAGGCCTTTTTACCTTCCTGACGACGCAGGAAATCAGCGGTCGCCATTGCGGAGGTGTAGAACACGCTGTCCGGCACGTTAACGCCCGCGGTTGCGAAGCGATTTGCCAGATCCTGGCCGGTCTGCGACGGATAATTTGTCAGCAGCACCAGCGGCAGGCCTTTTTCCATTACGCCAGTCAAAAACTCCGCCGCACCGGGTACGGCGACATTGTCGTGCATCAGCACGCCGTCGATATCACAAATGACATTCTTGATGGTCATGAACTACCCAGGAGATGTGTTAATAATCCGATACTATAAGAGCGCATCAGTTTTCCAGCAAATGCTGGAGCAAAATACCGTTGAGCATAGCGCGTTTTACCAGCGCAAACGCACCAATGGCCGAGCGGTGATCCAGCGTGGAACGCACCACCGGTAAATTCGTGCGAAACGCCTTTAGCGCCTGCGTATTAATGCAGCTTTCAATCGCGGGTAACAGCACTTTATCGGCTTCGGTGATCTCACCGGCAATCACGACTTTTTGCGGATTAAACAGGTTGATGGCGATCGCGATGGTTTTACCCAGATGACGCCCGACGTGCTCGATCACCTCGGAAGCCAGGCTGTCGCCCTTATTGGCCGCCTTGCAGATGGTTTTGATCGTACAGTCTTCCAGCGGAACGCGGCTCTGGTAGCCTTGCTTGAGCAGATTGAGGACCCGATGTTCAATCGCCGCATTCGCGGCAATGGTTTCCAGGCAGCCAAAGTTGCCGCAGTGACAGCGCTCGCCCAGCGGTTCAACCTGGATGTGGCCAATCTCGCCAACGTTGCCATTACGACCAATAAAAATTCGTCCGTTAGAGATGATTCCGGCACCTGTACCACGGTGAACGCGCACCAGAATGGAGTCTTCGCAATCCTGGCTTGCACCAAAGTAGTGCTCTGCCAGCGCCAGACTGCGGATATCGTGACCGACAAAACAGGTGACGAGAAATCGTTTTTCCAGTGCCTCAACCAGTCCCCAGTTCTCCACCTGAATATGCGGCATATAGTGGATCTTGCCGCTTTCGGGGTCGACAAGCCCCGGCAGGATCACAGAAATGGCGATGAGCTCGCGGATTTTGCGCTGATTGCTGTCAATAAAGGCGGTAATGGCATTGAGCAAGGCGTGTTCCAGCGTTTCCTGCGTGCGCTCGGGCAGAGGATAATGTTCTTCCGCCAGCACTTTGCTGCTCAGGTCAAACAGGGTGATGGTTGCGTCGTGGCGTCCAAGACGTACACCAATGGCATGAAAACTGCGGGTTTCGGTGACGATAGAGATGGCGCGGCGGCCTCCGGTGGAGGCCTGCTGATCGACTTCTTTGATCAGTCCGCGTTCAATCAGTTGACGCGTAATTTTGGTTACGCTGGCGGGGGCAAGCTGGCTTTGCTCGGCAATCTGGATCCGCGAGATTGGCCCATGCTGGTCAATCAGGCGGTAAACGGCCGCGCTGTTAAGCTGTTTTACGAGATCAACATTACCTATTTGAGCTTGTCCGCCTGGTGTCATACGTTCTCTTACTCAGTAACGACCTCGTTACCATTAACGATGGTCTTGATGATTTTAAAGTCGTGTGTGAAAGCGGTCAGGTTCGCCACTTTACCCGCTGTGATGCTGCCGAGGTGTTTCTCAACACCAATGGCGCGCGCAGGGTAGAGGGTTGCCATGCGCAGCACTTCGTCGAGCGCAATGCCGCAATGTTCAACCAGGTTACGCACGCCTTCAATCATGGTTAATGACGAACCGCTCAGCGTCCCGTTCTCATCTACACAAAGTCCATTGCGGTAGTATATTGTTTTACCAGCAAAAATGAACTGTTCAATATTTGCCCCTGCTGGCGCAGTCGCATCCGTCACCAGGCACAGTTTGTCGCCTTTCAGCCGTTTAGCGTTGCGGATGTTGGCATAATCAACGTGCAGACCGTCGGCAATCACGCCGCAATAGATGTCAGCTTCATCCAGAATCGCGCCGGCCAGACCCGGTTCGCGTCCGGTGATATAAGGCATGGCGTTGAACAGATGCGTGGCAAAGGTGATACCTGCACGGAACCCGGCTTTTGCTTCTTTCAGCGTGGCGTTTGAGTGACCGGCAGAAACCACAATCCCGGCGTTCGCCAGCTTGCCGATCACGTCCGCAGGGACCATTTCCGGTGCCAACGTCACTTTAGTGATCACGTCGGCATTATCGCACAGGAAATCGACCAGCGCAGCGTCAGGCTGACGGACAAAGCTCGGATTGTGCGTCCCTTTTTTCACCAGGTTCAGCCAGGGGCCTTCCAGGTGCAGGCCCAGCGCCTGATTTGGATGCTTCGCCAGGTATTCACGCATCACGCGAACGCCTTGCTTCATGAGTTCGTCGCTGGTGGTAATCAGCGTAGGCAGGTAGTTGGTGCAGCCCGATTTCTCGTTGGCTTTTTGCATGATCTCCAGCGTTTCAACAGTAACGGCTTCTGCTGTGTCGTTAAACTGCACGCCACCGCAACCGTTAAGCTGGACATCGATAAAGCCGGGGGAAAGAATGGCCCCGTTCACTGAACGTTGTTCGATCTCTGGCGGCAGTTCTGCCACAGGACAAACGCGGTCAATCAGGCCATTGGCGACAACAATCGCATGGTCATCAAGAATTTCGTGACCGGTAAAGATCCGGCCCTGGGTTAAAGCATACATTCCGACCCCCGATTTCTAAAAAATGCCGCCCTGAACATAAAACAGGGCGGAGACTACATTACAGACCTTTGATATTCTCTGCTTCTAACTCGTTGAAATATTTCAGCGTCTTAACTTTCAGTTCCATTGTGGACGGCTCATCGCACACCACCACCGCTTTCGGATGCAGTTGCAGACAGCTGATGGTCCACATGTGGTTCACATTACCTTCAACCGCAGCCTGCAGCGCCTGCGCTTTCTGATGCCCCAGCACCAGAATCATCACTTCTTCAGCGTCCAGCAGAGTACCCACGCCAACGGTCAGCGCGTACTTCGGTACCTGTTCCACATCGCCGTCAAAGAAACGGGAGTTTGCCACACGGGTGTCATGCGTCAGGGTTTTGATACGGGTACGAGAGGCCAGCGAAGAAGCCGGTTCGTTAAACGCGATATGACCATCATTGCCGACGCCACCCATGAACAGGTGGATTTTACCGTAGGAACGGATTTTTTCTTCATACTGACGGCACTCGGCGTCGATGTCCGGCGCGTTGCCGTTGAGCAGGTTGATATTTTCTGCTGGAATATCAACGTGGTCGAAAAAATTGCGGTGCATAAAGCTGTGGTAGCTTTCCGGATGCTCTTTTGGCAAGCCGACATATTCGTCCATATTGAAGGTCACGACGTGTTTGAAGCTAACCTGGCCCGCTTTGTGCATTTCGACTAAGGCTTTATACGCTGTCAGCGGCGTGCCGCCTGTCGGCAGACCCAGCACAAACGGACGATCGGCTGTCGGTTTGAACGCATTGATGCGATTAACGATATGGCGTGCAGCCCATTTGCCGACCTGTTCAGCGGACGTCAGGGGAATCAGTCTCATTCTTCACCTCAGAAAGTAAATGTAAGCCGTTGACGGATTGTGCATAGGTGCATGGTAAAGCGTAACCTGGCATGCATCAGCTGGGTCAATCTGTCTTGATTTTTTGAATGATAAAATAAGTTTTCCCACATAGCCAGTAAAAGGGAGTGAATATAACGATATTTGGTGACTAAACTCACAAAAAAGACGCTTTTAATTTGCGGTACGAATTAAATTTTTACACACTCACAATGCCAGTAAAGCAACAACTGAATTTCAATAAGTTAGTGACAAAATAAAAACACAGCTTAAAGCGAGCCTTAACGGGGTCTCAAAGGGGGAAGAAAGTGAGTATTCTAGGTTATTTGCAAAAGGTAGGCCGTGCGCTAATGGTGCCGGTCGCCACGCTGCCTGCGGCGGCAATATTGATGGGGGTCGGCTACTGGATCGACCCGGTAGGTTGGGGTGGAGACAACGCCCTTGCGGCGTTCTTCATTAAGTCCGGTTCCGCCATTATCGATAACATGTCTGTACTGTTTGCTATCGGTGTGGCTTACGGTATGTCCAAAGATAAAGACGGTGCTGCGGCGCTGACCGGTTTTGTGGGCTTCCTGGTGTTGACCACACTCTGTTCCCCGGCTGCGGTTTCCATGATTCAGAAGATCCCTGCTGACCAGGTTCCTGCCGCTTTTGGTAAGATCAGCAACCAGTTCGTGGGTATTCTTGTCGGTATCATCTCTGCTGAGCTGTACAACCGCTTTAGCAGCGTTGAACTGCCGAAAGCGCTTTCCTTCTTCAGCGGGCGCCGTCTGGTGCCGATCCTCACCTCGTTTGTGATGATCATCGTGGCGTTCATCATGATGTACATCTGGCCGGTGATTTTCGACGGTCTGGTTAACTTCGGTGAACATATTCAAAAACTGGGCTCAACCGGTGCGGGTATCTACGCCTTCTTCAACCGTCTGTTGATTCCGGTGGGTCTGCACCACGCGCTGAACTCCGTATTCTGGTTCGACGTTGCGGGGATTAACGACATTCCTAACTTCCTCGGCGGTGCTCAGTCTATTGAAGCGGGTAAAGCGGTTGTCGGGATTACCGGTCGTTATCAGGCGGGCTTCTTCCCAATCATGATGTTCGGTCTGCCGGGGGCGGCGCTGGCTATCTACCACTGCGCACGTCCTGAGAACAAGGCGAAAGTGCTGGGTATCATGATGGCCGGTGCGTTTGCCGCATTCTTCACCGGTATCACTGAACCGCTGGAATTCTCCTTCATGTTCGTTGCGCCGGTTCTGTATGTGATTCACGCTATCCTGACCGGTATCTCCGTATTCATCGCGGCGAGCATGCATTGGATTGCCGGCTTCGGCTTCAGCGCGGGTCTGGTGGATATGGTGCTTTCTTCCCGTAACCCGCTGGCGACCCAGTGGTGGATGCTGATCCCGCAGGGTCTGGTGTTCTTTGCCATTTACTACGTGGTATTCCGTTTCGTTATCACCAAATTCAACCTGATGACGCCGGGACGCGAACTGGCCGTAGCGGGCAGCGAAGCGGATGGTCAGGACCTCAATGTGAGCAGCGATAAAGAGCAGGACGTTTCTGCGCTGGCGCGTCAGTACATTGCTGCCATCGGCGGTTCTGAGAACCTCACAGGTATCGATGCCTGCATCACCCGCCTGCGTCTGAGTGTAAAAGACTCATCGCTGGTGAATGAAGGCATGGCGAAACGCCTGGGTGCCTCTGGTGTGATTCGTCTGAACAAAACCAGCGTGCAGATTATCGTCGGCTTCGTGGCTGAGAAAATCGCCAACGCGATGAAAACAACCGGTCCGGTAGCGGCGGCTGAAGCTTCAGCAGCGCCTGCAGCTCAGGCAACAGCAAAACCGCAGGCCGTGCCGAATGCGGTAACCATCGCTGAACTGGTGTCACCAGTGACCGGTGAGGTGGTTGCGCTGGAACAGGTGCCTGACGAAGCGTTCGCCAGCAAAGCGGTAGGTGACGGCGTTGCGGTAAAACCAACGGATAAAACCGTGGTTTCTCCAGCTGCCGGCACCATTGTGAAAATCTTCAATACCAACCATGCGTTCTGCCTGGAAACAGAGAAAGGTGCGGAAATCGTTGTCCACATGGGTATCGATACCGTCGCGTTGAACGGGCAGGGCTTCAAACGTCTGGTGGAAGAGGGCGCAGAAGTGACGGCGGGTCAGCCGATTCTGGAAATGGATCTGGATTACCTGAACGCGAACGCGCGCTCTATGATCAGTCCGGTGGTGTGCAGCAACATCGACGACTTCAGCGGCCTGGTGATCAAAGCCGACGGTCACGTGGTTGCCGGTCAAACGCCACTGTATGAGATTAAAGGCCAGGCCAGATAAGGCATAAGACGCCATCCGATAACATGAAGCGGCGGGGGAAACCTCCGCCGCTTTTTTTTGCAGCAAATTCCCGCCTATTTTTCTTCAACGCCACTTTTTCAGTAACTAAAGGTTGTCAGTCAGTCCGGCTTATAAGATCATATGCCGTTATACGTTGTTTACGCTTTGAGGAATCCACGATGAGTGAGGCTGAAGCCCGCCCGAGTAACTTTATTCGTCAGATCATCGATGAAGATCTGGCCAGTGGTAAGCACACCACGATCCATACCCGTTTTCCGCCGGAGCCAAATGGCTATCTGCACATTGGTCACGCGAAGTCCATCTGCCTGAACTTTGGTATCGCGCAAGACTACCAGGGCCAGTGCAACCTGCGCTTCGATGACACCAACCCGGTAAAAGAAGATATCGAGTACGTTGATTCGATCAAAAACGACGTTGAATGGTTAGGTTTTCACTGGGCTGGCGACGTTCGCTACTCCTCAGATTACTTTGATCAACTGCACGCCTACGCGGTTGAACTGATCAACAAAGGTCTGGCCTATGTCGATGAGCTGACACCGGAGCAGATCCGCGAATACCGTGGCACGCTGACTCAGCCAGGCAAAAACAGTCCGTTCCGCGATCGCAGCATCGAAGAGAATCTTGCGCTGTTTGAAAAAATGCGTACCGGCGGCTTTGAAGAAGGTAAAGCCTGCCTGCGTGCGAAGATCGATATGGCGTCGCCATTTATCGTGATGCGCGATCCGGTTCTGTACCGCATTAAATTTGCCGAGCACCATCAGACCGGCAACAAGTGGTGCATCTACCCGATGTACGACTTCACCCACTGCATCAGCGATGCGCTGGAAGGTATTACGCACTCTCTGTGTACGCTGGAATTCCAGGATAACCGTCGTCTGTACGACTGGGTGCTGGATAACATCTCCATTCCGGTTCACCCGCGCCAGTACGAATTCTCACGCCTGAATCTTGAATACACCGTGATGTCCAAGCGTAAGCTGAACCTGCTGGTGGCTGATAAGCACGTTGAAGGCTGGGACGATCCGCGTATGCCGACCATCTCCGGTCTGCGTCGTCGTGGCTATACCGCCGCAGCGATCCGTGAATTCTGCAAACGCATTGGTGTGACCAAGCAGGACAATACGATCGAAATGGCGTCGCTGGAATCCTGTATCCGCGAAGACCTTAATGAAAATGCGCCGCGTGCGATGGCGGTTATCGATCCGGTAAGACTGGTTATCGAAAACTACCCGCAGGGCGAAAGCGAACTGGTCACCATGCCTAACCACCCGAACAAACCGGAAATGGGGACCCGTGAGGTTCCGTTCAGTGGTGAAATCTGGATCGATCGCGCGGACTTCCGTGAAGAAGCGAACAAGCAGTACAAGCGTCTGGTGATGGGGAAAGAAGTGCGTCTGCGTAACGCTTACGTAGTCAAAGCAGAACGCGTGGAAAAAGATGCCGAAGGCAACATCACCACCATCTTCTGTACCTATGATGCGGATACCCTGAGTAAAGATCCGGCGGATGGGCGTAAAGTGAAAGGCGTGATCCACTGGGTTAGCGCGGCCCATGCGCTGCCGATCGAAATTCGCCTCTACGATCGTCTGTTCAGCGTACCGAACCCTGGCGCGGCGGAAGATTTCCTGTCCGTGATGAACCCGGAATCGCTGGTGATCAAGCAGGGCTTTGCTGAGCCATCGTTGAACGCTGCGGTAGCAGGGAAAGCGTTCCAGTTTGAGCGTGAAGGTTACTTCTGCCTGGACAGCCGTTACGCCAGCGCAGAGAAGCTGGTGTTTAACCGCACCGTTGGCCTGCGTGACACCTGGGCGAAAGTCGGCGAATAAGCTGCCACAACTCACCTTTCAAACGCCGCATCCTGCGGCGTTTTTTTCATCTTCTGCTCAACAAAATATCTCGCTTTGCGAAGCGAATTAATTCCCATTCATAAAATAATGCCATTAACAAACAGCTGTTATCGATAACATGAATAATTAACAGGTAATAGTATGAAACCGCTTTCATCTTTCTGGAAAACAACGGAAATTTACATTGTTTATAGCATTTGTTGTCGGATGAATAAAATGTAACAGGAAGCGATGAAATATGTGCGGTTGCTCATACTCTTACATTCTCGTTACAGAAAGGTATTGATAATTCGCGTCGCGAAAAATAGTCTATCACTGTAGTCAGTGAGGTTTTTCTCAGTGCTACCTTTACTTTTTTATTTTTTCGCTGTTTCGCCTTTGGCAACAGCAATTTATACGTCAAAGAGGATTAACATATGCGTACGTTTAGTGGCAAACGTAGTGCGCTGGCGTTGGCTATCGCCGGTATCACAGCACTGTCGGGTCTGGTCGTTGTTCCGCAGGCACAGGCCGAAGGCTTTATCGATGATTCAACCCTGACGGGCGGCATCTATTACTGGCAGCGTGAGCGTGACCGTAAAGATGTCACCGACGGAGATAAGTATAAAACCAACCTTTCTCACGCGACCTGGAACGCCAACCTGGATTTCCAGTCCGGCTATGCAGCCGACATGTTCGGTCTCGATGTGGCGGCGTTTACTGCTATTGAAATGGCGGAAAACGGCGACAGCGGCCATCCTAACGAAATCGCGTTCTCGAAAAAGAACAAAGGTTACGATGAAGACTACTCCGGTGATAAGAGCGGAATCAGTCTGTACAAGGCCGCCGCGAAATTCAAATTCGGTCCTGCCTGGGCTCGTGCCGGTTATATTCAGCCTACCGGTCAGACGCTGTTAGCGCCGCACTGGAGCTTTATGCCTGGTACCTATCAGGGGGCCGAAGCTGGCGCAAACTTTGACTACGGCGATGCGGGCGCACTGAGCTTCTCCTATATGTGGGCCAACGAATATAAAGCGCCGTGGCACACTGAAGTCGATAAATTCTACCAGGGCGATAAAAAGACCAAAGTCGATTATCTCCATTCTGTCGGCGCAAAATATGATTTTAAAAATGACCTGGTGCTGGAAGCCGCATTTGGTCAGTCCGAAGGTTATGTCGATCAGTACTTCGCCAAAGCCAGCTATAAATTTGATTTAGGCGGAAATCCGTTCTCCACCAGCTACCAGTTCTACGGTGCGCGTGACAAAGTCGATGACCGCAGCGCCAGCGATATCTATGACGGTACGGCCTGGCTGCAGGCGTTGACCTTCGGCTACAAAGTGGCAGAAGTGGTTGACCTGCGTCTGGAAGGGACATGGGTTAAGGCCGAAGGGCAGCAAGGATTCTTCCTGCAACGTATGACTCCAACCTATGCGTCGTCCAACGGTCGTCTGGATATCTGGTGGGATAACCGTTCAGACTTCAACGCCAACGGCGAAAAAGCCGTCTTCTTTGGCGCGATGTATGATCTGAAAAACTGGAACCTGCCGGGTTGGGCAGTCGGGGCTTCGTATGTGTATGCCTGGGACGCGAAACCGTCTACCTGGCAGAGCAGCCCGGATGCGTACTATGACAAAAACCGTACCATCGAAGAGTCTTCATACAGCCTGGATGCGGTCTACACCCTGCAGGACGGTCGTGCGAAAGGCACCATGTTTAAACTGCACTTCACCGAATATGACAATCACTCCAACATCCCGAGCTGGGGCGGCGGTTACGGCAACATCTTCCAGGATGAGCGCGACGTGAAGTTCATTGTGATTGCACCGTTCACCATCTTCTAATGCCATCAGCGGCAGGCCCTGTGCCTGCCGCATCGTTGAGGACCATGCTATGAAAAAACTGATATTCATCGCCGTAATGGCCTCGGGACTGGTGGCCTGCGCACCGTCAACGGCCCCGAAAGAAGACAGCCGATTGAAAGAGGCGTACAGCGCCTGTATCAACACGGCACAGGGATCGCCAGAGAAAATCGAAGCCTGTCAGAGCGTGCTGGATGTGCTGAAAAAAGAAAAACAGCATCAACAATTTGCGAATCAGGAAAGTGTTCGCGTGCTGGATTACCAGCAGTGTATTCAGGCAACGCGTACCGGTAACGATCAGGCTGTGAAAGCCGATTGCGATAAGATCTGGCAGGAAATTCGCAGTAACAATACGGCGAAGTAAGTGTCAGAGACAACATAAAGCGGGCGGAGAGATTTCTCCGCCCGTTTGCGTTTCAGAGCTTATTCTCTGCTGTCTGATAACCACGGCTGAGACGAACAAACAGCATTGCCGTCGCGGCGAGCCCGCACAGCGCAGCGCACATGAGCCACCACCCCGGAGAACTCTTATCGCCGGTCAACTGGACCAGCGCCGTGGAAATGGCCGGCGTCAGGCCGCCGAAAATTGCCGTGGCGAGACTAAAGGCCAGCGAAAAACCCACGGTTCGGACATACACCGGCATCACTTCGGTCAGTGCGGCAACCATCGCGCCGTTGTACATGCCGAAAAAGAACGAGAACCAGAGCAGCACCAGCGTCATGCGGGTGAAGTCAGGGGCAGCGGTAAGCCAGTTCATCACCGGCCAGGTGGTGACGAGGGCGAGCAAGGTAATACCCATCAGCACCGGGCGACGCCCGATCCGGTCAGAGATGGCCCCGCCAATCGGCAGCCAGATGAAGTTAGAAATCCCCACCAGCATGGTGACTACCAGGCTGTCACGCGCGCTCAGGTTCAACACCGTTCTTCCGTAGGTGGGGGTATAGACGGTAATAAAATAAAAGGTCGTGGTCGTCATTGCCACCAGCAGGGTACCTGCAGTGATGATGCGCCAGTTTTTAGCAATGGTGGTAAAAATTTCCCGGGTGTCGGGACGGTGTTTACGTTGTAAAAAGGCTTCCGTTTCCTGTAACGAGCGTCGAAGAACAAAAATCAACGGAATAATCATGCAGCCAATGAAGAACGGGATGCGCCAGCCCCATTCGGAGATTTCATCGTGCCCCAGCGTGGCATTCAGACCGTAACCGATCAGCGCGGCGACCACGATTGCCACCTGCTGACTGGCTGATTGCCAACTGGTGTAAAAACCTTTATTGCCAGGCGTTGCAATCTCAGAAAGATACACAGAGACGCCGCCCAGTTCGACGCCGGCAGAAAATCCCTGTAGCAGACGCCCCACCAGGACCAGCACGGGAGCCAGCAGACCGATAGTCTGATAACCCGGAACGAGGGCGATGAGCAGCGTGCCGCAGCCCATAATCGCCAGGGTCACCATCAGCCCCTTCCGGCGGCCTATCCTGTCGATATACGCCCCCAGAATTACCGCGCCAATCGGACGCATTAAAAAACCAGAGCCAAAAACGGCAAAGGTAAGCATGAGACCGGCGAACTCACTTTCAGCGGGAAAAAACGTCTTAGCGATATAGGTGGCGTAAAACCCAAACAGAAAAAAGTCGAACTGTTCGAGAAAATTACCGCTGGTCACACGCAGTATTGCGCCGAACGTGCCGGCGCGCGATGGTTGTTGAGTCATTGAGGTTGCTCCACTGTCTTATCATAATTATGTATAGAGGTAAGAGTATGCGGGTCAGTCGCCTGCGACCCCCGCCTGTTTTCCACGGCGCTTCTCAATCGCCCATTTGAGTAAAGAGGCGCAGCGGTAAAATCCGTGGGCAAATTTGCCGTATGGAATGGTTAAAAAAAGCGCCATGACCACGCCAAGATGAATGGCAAGCAGGATACCCATCCATGAGGTGTTTCTTCCCGCCAGCAAACCTAAACCGGTCAGGCTGGTCAGGAACAGAAGTAAAATAAATCCGCGATCCATCGGTTTCTGCCGCGCGTCGCCATGCAGCGGTGAGCGTTTAAGGTTTAACCACAGCAGGCCCGCCGGACCAATGACTAAACCGATTCCACCGAGCGTGCCAAGCATGACCGGCACGCTGAAGAATGGATAGGGGGCTTCCCATCCGGCAAAATAGTGGTAACCAGTCGCCACCACGGTCGCGGCGAAACAGAGCATAAAACCGTAGAAGGTGAAATGATGGAAACGACGGCGCATCAGCGTGAAAGCATCATCTGCTTCGTTGCAGCCTTTGCCATGTCCGCCGTCGAGGTATTTCAGCGTCAGTGCATTGTGCGAGGCTTCAGCAATTTCCGCCGGGCGCGGCCCGACGGGAGAAATCTCACGCCAGAAACGGATCACCCCTGCCATCAGTAAACCGATCGCCAGTACGAAAACCGAGCCAAACATCCATGCCAGCAGGTTGTGCGGGAAGATTTGATAGAAATCACCGGCCAACGGCGGGTGGAGCAGCGATCCCTTCAGCCCCATGGTGAGGAGTAAAAAGAGGATCAGACCAAAGACCAGCGCCAGCGTCACGGTGACGCCCGCCCGGCGATACAGCGCTCCGAAGGCCGCCGGTTGCGCGTAGTGTTGCCAGGTTTCCAGCCGCGCTTCCGCCATCGTTTTTGGTACGTTGATCGCAAATTCATGGGGCGGCGCGTACTGGCAGGCATGCAGGCAGGCACCGCAGTTGTGACACAGGTTCGCCAGATAGTGAATGTCCGCTTTACCAAATTCCAGCCGTTGAGTCATCGCCGGGAACACGGCGCAAAAGCCTTCGCAATAGCGACAGGCGTTACACACCTGCATCACCCGCTCGACTTCAGCCTCCGGCTCGGTGAGAATTTTGGCTTCGATAATCAGTTTTTCAAGCTGCTTCATGGCGCGCCTCCTTACGTGCTGCCCGCGCGGCTTCTTGACCCGCGATGCGACCAAACGTGGTACCGATGGACATGCCGACACCGGCGGTATAGCCCTTGCCCAGCACGTTGCCCGCCATCATCTCACCAGCAACAAACAGGTTACGGCTGGGGACGCCTGCAAAGTGGACCGCAGCGTGTTCATTCACTTTCAGTCCCAGATAGGTAAAGGTGATCCCCGGACGCAGGGCATAACCGTAGTAGGGCGGCGTATCAATGGGGCGCGCCCAGTGGGTTTTCGGTGGCGTCAGATCTGTCGTTGAACAGTTGTCCAGCGTGGTGTGATCAAACTGACCCGGCTGACAGGCCTGGTTATAGCGCTCCACGGTATGGGTAAAGCGTTCGGGATCCAGCCCCAGCTGGCGGGCTAGTTCATCCAGCGTGTTGGCTTGCGCACCCGGGAAAACCGGCGGCATAAAGTGGCCGATCGCTTTGCTGTCAATAATGGAGTAGCCAATCTGACCGGGCTGGTGGGCAACCAGACGCCCCCAGATGGCATATCGTTTCGGCCAGAAATCTTCGCCTTCATCGTAAAAGCGCTCCGCGTCCCGATTGACCACCACGCCAAGCGAGACGCAATCCACGCGGGTACAAATGCCGCCGTCATACAGCGGGGCTCTGGCATCAATGGCAACACAATGGGACTGGGACGGATCGCCGATGATGTCAGCCCCGGCGTCGATCATAAATTTGAGCAACACACCCTGATTAAAGCGGGTGCCACGAATGAGGAAGTTATCGGCGGGCCATTCGCCACGCGCGTTTTCTCCCCAGGCCTCGCGCAGCCATTCGCGGTTGGATTCAAACCCGCCAGCGGCGAGGACGCAGGCTTTGGCCTCAATGCGCTCGTTCCCTGCCAGGGCGGCGACGAATTCACCATGGCGCAATTCAAGCGCCTGTACCGGCGAGTTGTAGCGAATCTTAACCCCCAGCTTCTCTGCGCTGCGGTAATAGGCATTCACGAGAGCTTTACCGCCGCCCATAAAGAAGGCATTAGTACGCGCCACGTGCAGTGCGCCAGAGAGTGGAGGCTGAAAGTTAACACCGTGCTGGCGCATCCAGTCGCGACATTGCGATGAGGTGCGGATCACCAGGCGCGCCAGGGCTTCATCGGTATTGCCTTCAGTGACACGCCAGAGATCCTGCCAGAACTCCTCTTCGGGATAACTCTCGACCAGCACATCCTGTGGCGCATCGTGCATACAGCGTAAATTGCGCGTGTGTTGAGAATTGCCGCCGCGCCATTCCCGGGGCGCAGCCTCTAACAGCAACACGGAAGCTCCTGCCTCACGGGCGGTTAAGGCGGCACATAACGCGGCATTACCGCCGCCAATCACCAGTACATCCACCATCGTTTACTCCATTACCATTTAACTATTTGTTAAATTTGTAATTGAAATGTATACGCGTGGGTTGTGTGGGCGCTATGACGAAAAGCTAAAGACCTGTTTAGTGAGCGTAAAGGGTGGCACCCGGCCAACGACCGGTTTCAACAAGTTCACGCATCACTTTTGTGAGCATCACGCGGGCGGCGAGCCCGGCGGGGGTGAGTTCGTCGTCAGACAGGCTGACCAGGTAATTGGGGCGACTGAGTATGGGATTATGGACGCCGATCACTCTTAGCGCTTCCCTCTCAAGATGAGAAATGGCGGCACCGGGTTGCAGCGTGGCACCAAGTCCATTGCGAACGGCGCGCATCAGTAATGTCAGACCGTCAATTTCCGTGGCGATATCAACCTTCAGTCCGTGTTCCTGACAAATGGCCTCCAGCCGGCCGCGGAGTCCATGGCCCAGGCTTGGCATGATAAGGGGAATATTCGCCAGTTGAGCGGGAGTTATGGTGTCATCGGGAATATCCGCCAGCAGCTCGTGCGTGCCAATCAGAAAAAGACGCTCTTCAAGAACCGGCCTGGCACTCCAGCGCAGGATCTTCTCTTTTTGAAAAACGACGGCCAGATCGATCTGACGGGTGTTGATCATCCGCTCCAGGTTACCCGACAGGCTTTCCACTACATGCAGGCGAACGTCGGCGTAATGTTCCCGCATAGCATGAATAAATGGCATTCCCAGGACAGAGGCCGTGCTGGGGGCCATGCCAACGCTGACGTGCCCGGACAGACGCGCCTCTCGCGCGGCCAGAATAGCATCATCAGCGTGACGCAGCGCCAGCTGTGCCTGTGAGTAAAAGGCCAGACCCGCGTTGGTTGGCGTTACGCCGCGCGAGGTTCGCTGTAACAGACGAATCGCGAGTTCATTTTCCAGTCGCGTCATCTGCTGGCTGAGCGCTGAGACGCCGATGTCGAGATCGAGCGCTGCACTGCCCATACTGCCGGTTTCCACAATACGGACGAAGTAACGTAGCTGGCGAAGTTCCATTTCTATTCTCCGGACAAGGCAAGGGGAAATTTTACATTAAAGCAACATGCAGCCAGAAGAAAGCGCAGAGTGGTGAATGGCGCGCATAAAAAAAGCCAACCGACAGGTTGGCTTATTCAGAATCATGCAAATTATTTCGCGTCGTGCGCGTGTTCGTCTTCGCGGCAATCGCCTTCAGCGCAGTGGCCGTACAGATAAAGGCTATGATTGGTCAGACGAATGCCGTGTTTTGCCGCGATCTCACGCTGGCGCGCTTCAATAGAATCATCACTGAATTCGATCACTTTGCCGCAATCGAGGCAAATAAGGTGATCGTGATGATGCTGCTGGGTCAGCTCAAAAACGGATTTGCCGCCTTCAAAATTGTGGCGGGTTACGATCCCGGCGTCATCAAACTGGTTCAGCACGCGATACACGGTCGCCAGACCAATTTCTTCACCCATGTCGATCAGTCGTTTATATAAATCTTCCGCACTGACGTGGTGGTTTTCCGGTTCCTGAAGAACTTCCAGAATCTTTAAACGAGGAAGCGTTACTTTCAGGCCAGCCTTCTTTAATGCGGTATTGTTGTCAGTCATGCGGAATCTGTCCTGTTGCTAAACGATTCACTTCATACAAGAAGTGACAGAAATTGCACTCGAGATAATGCGTTTCATTATAGGACTGCCGTGTCTAAATGAAAACTGCAAGCCTCTGGCAAATGTTAATAAATAGTCGGTATTGCCTGGAAATGAGAGCGCCACCTAAAAACTCCTGCACATTGTACAGGGATGGGCAAGAAAGTTACAAATTTGTAGCAATTATTTTGATTGGTTCTGTCTATTGATGCGGCGCAAACATTGTCTGCGCCGCCGTACATCAGGCGTTGATGATCTCGTCGAGGTGCAGTTCTTCAGAAATCTGCTTCACCCATTTTTCCACACGTTCAGCGGTCAGTTCCGGCTGACGGTCTTCGTCAATCGCCAGACCGACAAAGTGGTCGTCATCCGCCAGACCTTTGGAGGCTTCAAAATGATAGCCTGCGGTCGGCCAGTGACCCACGATGGTTGCACCGCGCGGTTCAATAATATCGCGGATCGTGCCTAATGCGTCGCAGAAGTATTCTGCATAATCTTCCTGATCGCCACAACCGAACAGCGCGACCAGTTTTCCATTGAAATCAATGTCTTCGAGGGTAGGGAAGAAGTCGTCCCAGTCGCACTGCGCTTCACCATAATACCAGGTTGGGATGCCAAGCAGCAGAATGTCATAGCCTTCGAGATCTTCTTTGCTGCTTTTTGCAATGTCATGCACATCGGCAACGTCTTTACCAAGCTGTTTTTGAATCATTTTTGCGATATTTTCGGTGTTCCCGGTGTCGCTGCCGAAAAAAATGCCAGTGATTGCCATGAGTAAAGTAACCTCTTGAAACTTATTGAAATGGTGGTGGCGAATTGCCCACAGATAAGGGCAATCATAGCAGAACAGTCAGGTATGCGGAAATAGCAAACGCACACGAGTGCACTCCATGCTACACGAAAGTGGGAGATGGGATGATTTCAGGCGAGATCCTGGCCGCGTAGTGCCGCCAGTTGGGCCATCAATATCTCTTCGATCAGTTCACTGCGGCTCATCTCTCGGGATTCCGCCAGCTCGTTCAACGCATCAACCGCTTCCGCGTTGAGTTTGAGTTCGACACGCTTAAGACCGCGAACTTTGTCGCGTTTGAGTTGATTACGCTTGTTAATGCGCAGCTGTTCATCGCGCGAAAGCGGATTGGTTTTCGGTCGTCCCGGGCGACGCTCGTGCGCGAACAGATCTAGTGTCGTACGGTCCGTTTGTTCTTTGGCCATGATATTGGTGACTTCGGGGAAACAATCAGCCAGGCCTCTGCCCGGCTGGATAGCGCGCCATCATACATCAGCGAATGAGGCGCGCCAACGTTCGCACGCGTAATCGCGCACGGACGCTGAGTTTTTAATCAGTTAGCCGTTTCATTAAGATAACGACGGATGGCGCGCAGCACGGCCTCAGGCTTTTCGGCATGCACCCAGTGGCCGGCCCCGGCTATCACATGCGCACGTGCTTGCGGGAACTGTGCCAGTAAATCCGCGCGATACGCTTCGGTGACGTAAGGGGAATTGCCGCCGGGAATAAACAGTGCCGGATGATCCCAGGCTGGTATTATCTCCCAGCCAACGATATGCGGATACTGCTCCCACAGCACCGGCACGTTGAAGCGCCACTCGCCGTCAACATATGATTTCAGTAAAAACTGTATCACGCCTTCTTCATGAAGATGCTCGCGCATGATAGCGGCAGCCTGTTGGCGGGTCTTTGCTTCCGACGCCGTCACCGCGTTGATGGCGGCGAAAATTTCGTCGTGGCGGCGGACGTGGTAATCCACCGGGGCAATATCAATCGCCACTAAACGGGCGATACGTTCCGGGGCCAGCGCGCTGAGCGCCATTACCGCTTTACCCCCCATCGAGTGACCAATAAAGGTGGCTTTATCGATGTGTTGCGCATCCAGCGTATCCAGCAGATCCTGCGCCATCGCCGGGTAGTTCATCACCGGGTCACGCGGAGAAAGACCATGATTACGCATATCAACCTGGATGATGTCATGGTCATTCACCAGGTCTCGCGCCAGTACGCCCAGGTTGTCCAGGCTGCCAAATAAACCGTGAACCAGTACGATGGGAGAATTATTGTGCAGGTTTTGTGCGGATTGCGCTCGGATATTCAATTTCATGGCAAAGTTCTTTTTTTCGCTCTGTCGGGTTAGGGTATTATGTTGACCATTCTGCCACTGGGCTGCAACCACTTCGGTTTTCTCCGAGTTTTTTGTTAAGCCAGGTTTGACGCTATTCGCCGTTGGGATTTGCCCCTATACTCCCAACGATTTGTATTTCAGATCAGATAAGACACCGCACTGGATTAAGATGAAAACGATTGAAGTTGATGATGAACTCTACAGCTATATTGCCAGCCACACGAAGCATATCGGCGAGAGCGCATCCGAGATTTTACGGCGTATGTTGAAGTTTTCCGCCGCATCACAGCCCGTCACGCCAGTGACAAAAGAGGTTCGCGCCGCGCAACCGGTTGTTGCGGAGGCGAAACCCGTCAATCTTGTCAAAGATAAAGTGCGCGCTATGCGTGAGCTGCTTCTGTCCGATGAATATGCGGAACAGAAGAAAGCCGTTAACCGCTTTATGCTGGTGCTGACTACACTCTATACACTGGATCAACACGCGTTCGCTGAGGCAACGGAATCGTTGCATGGCCGTACGCGTGTCTACTTCGCGGCTGATGAACAGACGCTACTGAAAAATGGTAACCAAACCAAACCAAAACACGTGCCCGGCACGCCGTATTGGGTGATCACCAACACCAACACCGGCCGTAAATGCAGCATGATTGAGCACATCATGCAGTCAATGCAATTCCCGGCGGAATTGATTGAAAAGGTTTGCGGAACAATTTAATCCATGCAGAGAAGGACCAGGCAATGGCAATCCACGACCGCGCAGGCAAACCTGCGCAACAGAGTGATTTGATTAACGTCGCGCAACTGACGGCTCAATACTATGTACTGAAGCCCGCAAAAGGAAATGCGGAACACGCGGTGAAGTTCGGCACCTCCGGACACCGTGGCAGTGCAGGCCGTCATAGTTTCAACGAGCCCCATATTCTGGCGATTGCGCAGGCTATCGCGGAAGAACGTGCGAAAAACGGCATTACGGGGCCGTGCTACGTGGGCAAAGATACCCATGCACTGTCCGAACCGGCGTTTATCTCCGTACTTGAAGTGCTCGCAGCGAACGGTGTCGACGTGATTGTTCAGGAGAACAACGGTTTTACCCCAACGCCCGCGGTTTCGAATGCCATTCTGGTCCACAACAAAAAAGGTGGGCCGCTGGCTGACGGTATTGTGATTACCCCGTCCCACAACCCGCCGGAAGATGGTGGCATTAAATACAACCCGCCTAACGGTGGCCCGGCAGATACCAACGTCACGAAAGTGGTGGAAGATCGCGCGAATGCGCTGCTGGCTGACGATCTGAAAGGCGTGAAGCGTATTTCTCTGGATGCGGCGCTGGCGTCCGGTCATGTCAAAGAGCAGGACCTGGTACAGCCGTTCGTTGAGGGACTGGCGGATATCGTCGATATGGCGGCGATTCAGAAAGCCGGTCTGACGCTGGGCGTGGATCCGCTCGGCGGTTCCGGCATCGAATACTGGAAGCGTATCGCTGAACATTACAAACTCAATCTGACTATCGTAAACGATCAGGTTGATCAGACTTTCCGCTTTATGCATCTTGATAAAGATGGCGCGATCCGTATGGACTGCTCCTCCGAATGTGCCATGGCCGGTTTGCTGGCGCTGCGCGATAAGTTCGACCTGGCGTTCGCCAACGATCCGGATTATGACCGTCACGGTATCGTCACCCCGGCAGGGCTGATGAATCCGAATCACTACCTGGCGGTGGCTATCAACTACCTGTTCCAGCATCGTCCGCAGTGGGGTAAAGAGGTGGCTGTCGGTAAGACGCTGGTCTCTTCGGCAATGATTGACCGCGTGGTTAACGATCTGGGTCGTAAACTGGTCGAAGTCCCGGTGGGCTTTAAATGGTTTGTTGATGGTCTGTTTGACGGCAGCTTTGGCTTTGGCGGAGAAGAGAGCGCGGGGGCATCCTTCCTGCGTTTCGACGGTACGCCGTGGTCTACCGATAAAGACGGGATCATCATGTGCCTGCTGGCGGCGGAAATTACAGCCGTCACCGGGAAAAACCCGCAGGAGCACTACAATGAGCTTGCGGCCCGTTTTGGCGCGCCGAGCTACAACCGTCTGCAGGCAGGCGCAACGTCGGCACAGAAAGCGGCGCTGTCTAAACTGTCTCCGGAGATGGTTAGTGCCAGTACGCTGGCCGGTGACCCGATCACCGCACGTCTGACGGCAGCACCGGGTAATGGAGCGTCGATTGGCGGTCTGAAGGTGATGACCGATAACGGTTGGTTCGCGGCACGTCCGTCTGGTACCGAAGATGCCTACAAGATCTATTGCGAGAGCTTCCTTGGTGAAGAGCATCGCAAGCAGATCGAGAAGGAAGCGGTCGAAATCGTCAGCGAAGTGCTGAAAAACGCCTGAGTTACCACTGAATTAAAAAAGGAGCCGAAAGGCTCCTTTTTTGTTTAGCTAGCTTTAACTGTGCTTATTTTTCAACTCAAAGCGTGGTGATACCAGGCCGTACAGCGTCCAGCCGAGGAAGGTCACGATGGAACCATACAACATCGCTTCTTCACCTGACGAGTAGAGCGCATAGAAGCTGTACATCGCACCGATGAAGGCGACAAAGTTTGCCGTTTTTGCTTTTGCAGCAGGCACATTCGCCACTCTCTGAATGATCACCAGCGCGGCCATCGACAGAATATACGGAATGATATTTGTCACCACGGCCAGGTTGACCAGCACGTTAAACTGGCTGTTCAGCGACGGACTGATGGTCATTAGCGATAAGCCGCTCTGGATGATGACGATCGTCAACATTCCCTGAACCGGCGCATCGACTTTGGTCACGCGAGAAAAGATTTTCGGGAAATAGCCTTCATCGGCAGAGGATTTAAAGACCTGCGCAATGGTGAACTGCCAGCCAAGCAGTGAACCGCAGCAGGACATGATCATCAGCGCCATGATCACTTTACCCACTTCTGGAGTGAACATCTGAGCAAACGCCAGGCCAAATGGCGCGGTGGAGTTCGCCAGATCCATATTCGGCACAATCCCGGCAATCACGTTGGTGGAGACGATGTAGATCACCGCCGCGCCCAGCGTCCCGCCCAGTACAGCAATCGGTACGTTTTTTTCTGGGTTTTCCACCACTTCCGCGTTCGCACAGGCGGACTCCAGACCAAGGAACGCCCACAGCGTCATCGCGATAGACGAACCGACAGCGGTAAAGAACGGTACGTGATGCGGGTTCCACGAGTTGGCGTACAGCGTTGGGCTAAACCAGAACCAGCCGATGATGCACAGACCGACAACCGGAATGATCACCCCCCAGACAGTGATGCTGCTGATCTGACCGGTAATGCGCGCACCGCCAAAGTTAGCGACCGTACAGATCCACAGTACGCCGATGGTAGCGAGACCGATTTGCACCGGGGAGAGTGTGGCGCCGAAAAGTTCGGTACCGTAGCCCACAGCGGAGATCGCGATGGCGACGTTGGCAATCAACAGCGATACCCCATAGGTGTAGTTCGCCATGAAATTGCCGGATTTACCAAACGCATATTCCGCGTACCCACCCATGCCGCCTGATTTGCGGCTGAACATTCCGCACTTGGCGAATGCCCAGGCCAGCGCCATGGAACCGACGGCTGTCACCAGCCAGGAGATAATCGAAATGGTGCCGACTTCAGCCAGTTTGGTCGGCAGCATGATGATCCCGGAGCCCATCATATTGACCATGGTCAGAATGGTAAGCTGCATCACGCCCATTTTATTGGATTTGGATTTACTCATAATGCTTCTCCTTTCAACAGGCCGTTCTGTGCTTCACGCGGTTTAATCACGTAGCACCACACCTGTTTGCGACCATCACACTCTTCGAGGTACACACCCTGAAGTTCCGGCGCGAAACCGGGCAGCAGGTTGATCCCTTCTTCCAGCGCGCTGAAATAACGCAGTACCGCACCGCCCCAGACTTCGCCTGGAACTACGCACAGTACGCCCGGCGGGTAAGGAAGCGCGCCTTCAGCGGCAATACGACCTTCGGCCTCTGGGAGCGGCACCAGATCGACTTCACCGCGCAGATAGGCGTAGTTGGCATCCTGTGGGTTCATGCTGACGCGTGGGAAATGTGACTTACGGAACATCTCTTTTTGCAGTTGCTTCACGTTATGACGCGCATACAGGTCGTGCATCTCCTGGCATAGCTGGCGCAGGGTGTAACCGGCATAGCGCGCTTCGTGCTGTTTGTAGATAGACGGCAGTACCTCGGCTAGCGGCGCGTCAGACTCCAGCAGTCGCTCGAAGCGCACCAGCAGGGCGACGAGCTGCTGCAGTTTCGCCATGTCTTCCGCTGGGGTCAGCAGGAACAGGATTGAGTTGAGGTCGCATTTTTCCGGGACCACGCCATTTTCACGCAGGAAGTTGGCCAGGATAGTCGCCGGGACGCCGAAGGTATCGTATTCGCCATTGCGTGCGTTGATGCCCGGCGTGGTCAGCAGCAGTTTGCAAGGGTCAACAAAGTACTGATGCTCGGCATAACCTTCAAACGCATGCCAGTGTTCACCGGGAACGAAGTGGAAGAAACGCAGGTCGTTGGCGATCTCCGCAGTCGGATAAGACTGCCACGGTTTGCCATCAACCAATTCCGGCACAAACGGACGGATATGGTGGCAGTTATCGAGGATCAGTTTACGCGCGTCGATACCATTGGCGACGCAATCCATCCACATATTGCGCCCGCTGACGCCTTCGTGCATTTTGGCGTTAATATCCAACGCCGCAAACAGCGGGTAGAACGGGCTGGTAGAGGCGTGCATCATGAACGCATTATTCATGCGTTTATGGGGCACATAGCGTGACTGTCCTTTGATATGGCTGTCTTTTTTGTGAATTTGTGAGGTTTGGGAAAAGCCCGCTTGCTGCTTGTGAACGGACTGCGTCACCAGAATACCCGGATCGTTTTCGTTCAGTTCCAGCAGAAGCGGCGAACAATCCGCCATCATCGGGATAAACTGCTCATAGCCCACCCAGGCGGAGTCGAACAAGATGTAATCGCAAAGGTGACCAATCTTATCCACCACCTGACGCGCGTTATAAATCGTGCCGTCGTAGGTCCCTAACTGGATAACCGCAAGACGGAATGGACGTGCGTCGCGAGTGCGCTGCGGCGCCACTTCACTGACCAGTTCGCGCAGGTAGTTCTCTTCAAAACAATGGGCATCGATCCCGCCGATAAAGCCGTACGGGTTACGTGCGGTTTCCAGATACACCGGCGTTGCGCCCGCCTGCAGTAACGCGCCGTGGTGGTTTGACTTATGGTTGTTACGGTCGAAGAGCACCAGATCGCCGGGAGTCAGCAGCGCGTTCAGCACCACTTTGTTGGATGAGGACGTTCCGTTCAACACAAAGTAAGTTTTATCCGCATTAAAGACTTTCGCCGCGTGTTGCTGAGCGATGCATGGCGCGCCTTCGTGGATCAGCAAATCGCCCATTGCCACGTCGGCGTTGCACAGGTCAGAGCGGAAAAGCATTTCGCCAAAATACTCCACGAACTGATTACCTGCCGGGTGACGACGGAAAAACTCGCCCCCCTGATGTCCGGGGCAGTCAAATGCGCTATTTCCCTGGTTAACGTAGTCAACCAGCGCGCGGAAGAAAGGAGGACGTAATTGCGTTTCATAATGGCTTGCAGCGGTTTCTAACTGACGACCATAGAAAGCGGTGCGGGCTTCATTGCATTCGAATACGCCCGAAATGCGTGGCAGATGTTCCGCCGGTACACGCTCTTCCTCTTCTGCTGCGATAAACACGGGAATGCCGTAGCCGGTCGCGTCAATTTCATCGAGTTTCCCACGTTCAATATCATTGACAGACAACACCACGGCAGCCACGTCAATAAAATTACTTTCATCAACATTCACAATCGTGCGTTGTGTAGAAAAACAGTCAGGGCAAGAACGACTCACGGCAATTTTTAATTCAGACATTTTCATCTCTTTATTTTCAGGTAATAGCAGGTCCTCAATTTCTCGAATGAGAAACTGATAACGCCGGAATAAAAGCAACGTTTGTCCCCTGATAAATAAATCAGTAAATTGCTTTTTTTAGGATGCAAAAAACCTTACCTGTCCGGTTACAGGCAAATCAAGGTTTAAGCAGTGTGAGCACTGAGGAATACAGGCGTGAGCCTGTGATACAGCGAGTCAGGAAGACCTGTATGCTGGAGTGCCCATAGTCGAAAGACTAACGGGCATTAAAGAAATGAAAGTCAAAGCTATTACGGTGGGCAAACATCATAATATGTGTTGTTCGCCTGATATGGGGCATTGTACGACTATTGTTTTCCATTTTGATTACCTTTTCTGTATCAGTAGAAGGTGAAGGTATTTTATCCAGGAAATGGCGCTATTCTGTGAAGAAGATCAATATTGAACGATCATTTTCAAAATATTTAGTCGCGAATTATGCATATCGTGCGATAAGCTACGGCATTGTTGTTTATATGTTATAAATATGTTTTTTAATATATTTATTAAGATTTTTCTTGCGTCGATAAATATATAAATCGCGCCACAAGAAATGACTAAAATATTATTTATGGTTTATTTAAAATAAATGAATAACCATTCACGGCATAAAACGATAGCCAATGCCGGTTTCGGTAATAAAATGGCGTGGTCGCGCGGGATCGAGCTCCAGTTTCTGTCGCAGGTGCCCCATATAAATACGCAAATAATGGCTGTGCTCGACGGCGTTTGGCCCCCAGACCTGGTTCAACAACTGGCGCTGAGTCAACACTTTTCCGGCATTGTTGAGCAACACGGCCAGCAGGCGAAATTCAATCGGCGTTAAATGGATTTCTGTTTCACCGCGATGAATCAGATGCGCGGCGAGATCCACTACCACATCGGAAAAGCGCACTACCGGTTCGGGAGAGGGAGTGGCGGAATGACGGCGCAGGGCAACGCGCAGGCGTGCCTGTAACTCGCCAATACCAAAAGGTTTGCTCAGATAGTCGTCGGCCCCCGCATCCAGCGCGGCAATTTTGTCGCTCTCCTCGCTGCGGGCAGAAAGCACGATCACCGGGACGGCGCTCCACTGTCGCAGGTCGCGAATGAAATCAATGCCGTCGCCATCCGGCAGACCGAGATCGAGAATAATAAGATCGGGCTTGCGCGTTGCCGCTTCCAGTAAACCGCGCTGAAGGGTCTCGGCGTCGTATACGCGCAGCCCATCGGCTTCCAGCGCGGTACGCAGAAAGCGGCGAATGGCCTGCTCATCTTCAACAATCAGAACGTTTGTCACATATCCTCATGAAAATTTTCAAGTTCTGGCGGAGCCTCTTGCCGCAGTGTAACACGGAAGCAGGCGCCGCCCTGAGGGCGATTATAGACGGCAATTGCCCCGCCGTGCACTTCCACTATCGCCCGACAGATGGCCAGCCCCAGCCCGACACCAGGCACCGCGGACTCTTTATTCCCCCGGGAGAATTTATCGAAAACGTGCTGTTCCTGACCTTGTGGGATGCCCGGCCCATTATCCCAGACGTCGAGTTGCAGATGCTCGTCTTCAACGTGCGCGTCGATGCCGATCTCCGCCTGCGGTCCGGCATACTTGATGGCATTTTCCAGCAGGTTAATCAGCACCCGTTCGAACAGCGGGCCATCGACGTGAATGAGGGTCAGTGGCGCGGGCAAGGAGAGGTTGACAGGATGAATCAGACCGGGCTCGAGCATTTTCAGCGCACTGCCCACCACTTCTTCCAGCGTCAGCCACTCTTTTTTAAGGTTAAAACCACCGGACTGAATCCGTGCCATATCCAACAGATTATTCACCAGACGGGTCGTATTCAGTATGTGCTGGCGAATTTCGCTGGCCTGTCTGGCATGTGAAGAGCCTTCACTGGCGAGGTCGAGGGTGAGAATTTCCGCCTGACCAAACAATACGGTCAGCGGGGTACGCAGGTCGTGAGACAGTGCCGCGAGCAGGGCGTTGCGCAGGCTTTCCCGCTCGCTGGCCAACCGTGCCAGCTCTTCGCTGGCCGTTAAGGTCAGGCGTTCCAGCGCATTCGCCACCAGCAGGGTAAAGGTTTCCAGCAGTCGTTGCTGTTCGGGGATCATCAACTGGCGCAGATTGCCCGGTTCGACAACGACCAGACCGTGTGTTTTGTCTGCGCTGCGTAACGGCAGGATCTGGTATGGCACGCCGGGCAGAGTATCGGTGCCGGCACCTGCCGGTAACCCTTTATCAAAGCTCCAGCGGGCAATTGCATCATCCCAGGGCGTCATTCCCTGCTGGTGGGTGAGGGCGACCAGTTTTCCCTCTTCATTTGGCAACAAAATCTGGCTGCGGGCGTGAAAGGTGGAGGCGATAAATTGCTCGCTGGTGCTGGCGATATCCTGTGCGCTGCGTCCCATCGCCAGTGCTTTCGACATCTCATAAAGATGACGTGTGCGCTGTTCCCGGTAGCGCGCAACGCGTGCCTGATAACGCACCCCTGCCGTCAGGTTACCCACGACCAGTCCGACCGTCAGCATGACGCCGAAGGTGAGGAGATACTGTACGTCCGAGACGGCGAGCGTGCCGCGCGGCGCGATGAAGAACAGATCAAAGCTGACCACGCTAATAAAAGTGGCAAATACCGACGGCCAGCGACCATAGAAGAGGGCGATGACCACCACGCCGAGCAGATAGAGCATCACCAGGTTTGCGGCATCAAAAGCGGCCAGCCACTGGCTGGCAATAAAAGTCGTGAGGGCGCAGAGGGCAACGGCGACCAGTCCACCCTGAATTTGTACGCGCCATTTGTCCTTAAAGGTGCGGGTGTCGGGCATCGACGTCAGCACCCGAACCGGCGGTTCGTCCAGGGCGATCACCATCAGATCCAGTTCTGGCGCACGTTTCGCCAGCCGGTCGGCAAAAGAATCGCGATGCCACCAGCGCCGCGTGGTCGTCCGCCCCAGTACAATTTTTCCCAGATTATGCTCACGGGCGTAGCGGACTACCGCTTTATCTTCACTGGGATCGGAAAGCGTGGCGGTTTCCGCGCCTAACTCTTGCGCCAGTCGCAGGGCGTGCAAAATATTACGCCGCTGCTTTTCGGGCAGGCGATGCAGCGCGGGGGTTTCGACATAGACGGCGTGCCAGACGCTGCCCAGTCGCGACGCCAGACGCGCGGCGGTGCGCACCAGTTTTTCACTGCCGGTGTTGTGACCAATGCAGAGCAGAATGGCGTCGCGGGTATGCCAGACCTTCTCTTCACCTGGGCGGCCCCGCCATGCGCGCATCTGATCGTCCACCCGATCGGCTGTGCGACGCAGCGCCAGCTCGCGCAGCGCAATTAAATTGCCTTTACGGAAAAAGTGCTCGATGGCGCGCTCGGCCTGTCCGGCGATATAAACTTTGCCCTCTTTGAGGCGCTGGCGCAGATCGTCAGGAGGTAAATCGACCAGCACCACCTCGTCGGCAGCGTCAAAAAACGGATCCGGTACGGTTTCGCGCACCTGAATCCCGGTCACGCCGCTGACCACATCGTTCAGGCTTTCGAGATGCTGCACGTTAACGGTGGTAAAGACATCGATACCGGCATCGAGCAGTTCTTCGATATCCTGCCAGCGTTTGGGATGGCGCGAGCCTGGCGCGTTACTGTGCGCCAGTTCATCCATTAAGATCAGTGCCGGACGGCGGGCGAGCGCCGCATCGAGATCGAACTCGCTGATATGACGTCCGTGGCGCGCCAGGCGTTTCAACGGCAGAATGCTGAGACCGTCCAGCAGGGCGGCGGTCTCTTTGCGTCCGTGGGTCTCCACTATGCCAATCAGGATGTCGAGTCCCTGTGCGCGCAGGCGCTGGGCTTCCGCCAGCATTGACCAGGTTTTCCCGACGCCCGCACAGGCACCGAAGAAAATTTTTAGTTTTCCCCGATGTGGAGCAGCCGCCTGCTCCAGCAGGCGATCGGGATCGGGGCGTGCCGGTTCATCATTGACCATCACAGCTTATCCAGCGCTAAATTAAGTTCGACAATATTCACGACCGGTTGACCGATAAAGCTCACCAGCGGTTTCTGCGTGTATTCTGCAACCAGTTGCGTCACCTGTTCAATGGTGAGATGGCGGGCCTGGGCCACACGTGGGATTTGCCACGCCACCGCGGCGGGGGTCAGGTTGTTGTCCAGACCGCTCGCGGAGGCAGTCACCAGTTCTACTGGTACGCTACGACTGGCCTGCGGGTTGGTAGCACGCAGAGCGTCGATCCGGCTTTGCAATTGTTTATCCAGCTCCGGGTTGCTGGCGGCGAGATTACTGCCGCCAGATGCCATGGGATTATAGGGCATTTCAGCGGTAGCCGACGGTCGTCCCTGGAAATAGCCTTCAGAGGTAAAATTCTGCCCGATCAGTGCAGAACCCCGCACTCCGTGCTCATCCCGAATCAGTGAACCGTTGGCCTGATGCGGGAACCACCATTGCCCCAGCGCGGTGGTCAGCAGCGGATACACGCCGCCTGTCAGCAGCAGCAGGAAAAGCATTGTTGAAAACAACGGACGTAAGCCACTCATCAGACACCTCACACCAGACCCAGCAGGGTCAGCAGTAAATCAATCACTTTGATACCGATAAACGGCACCACCAGACCACCCAGTCCGTAAATCCACAGGTTACGGCGCAGCATGGCGGACGCGGAAAGCGGTTTGTAGCTCACGCCTTTCAGCGCCAGCGGGATCAGAAAGACAATGATCAAGGCGTTAAAAATTACCGCGCTCAGGATGGCCGAATCAGGCGAATGCAGACGCATAATGTTCAGCGCATTTAACTGTGGGTAGGTCGCGGCACAAGCGGCCGGAATGATCGCGAAGTACTTCGCCACGTCGTTGGCGATACTGAAGGTGGTCAGTGAACCGCGCGTCATCAACATCTGTTTGCCGATGTGCACTACTTCAATAAGCTTGGTCGGGTTGGAATCAAGATCGACCATGTTGCCCGCTTCTTTTGCTGCCTGCGTACCGGAGTTCATGGCAACCGCCACATCAGCCTGCGCCAGCGCCGGCGCGTCGTTAGTACCATCCCCGGTCATCGCCACTAAGCGACCTTCCGCCTGATACTGACGGATGAGCGCCAGCTTGGCTTCCGGTGTCGCTTCGGCAAGGAAGTCATCTACACCCGCCTCGGCGGCGATGGCGGCGGCGGTCAGGCGGTTATCGCCGGTTATCATCACCGTTTTAATCCCCATTTTACGCAACTGGGCAAAACGCTCTTTTATCCCGCCTTTGACGATATCTTTCAGCGCGATCACGCCTAACACCCGGGAACCTTCCACCACCACGAGCGGCGTAGCTCCCAGACGGGCAACGCTGTCCACTTTCTGCTCGACATCCGCCGGGAACTGCCCACCGCTCGCCTCGACATGACGGCGGATGGCGTCAACGGAGCCTTTACGAATCATCCGGTTGTCGATGTTAATGCCGCTCATACGACTCTGGGCAGTAAAGGGGACGAAAGTGGCATGCAGCGACTGCACGTCACGTTCACGCAGATTAAAGCGCTGCTTGGCGAGGATCACGATACTGCGACCTTCCGGCGTCTCATCGGCTAATGAAGAGAGCTGTGCGGCGTCGGCCAGCGTTTTTTCATCGACACCCTGCGCAGGCAGGAAGTCCGAGGCCTGACGGTTACCGAGCGTAATGGTGCCGGTTTTGTCCAGCAGCAGCACGTCCACGTCGCCTGCGGCTTCCACTGCGCGTCCGCTGGTGGCGATGACGTTCGCACCGAGCATACGGCTCATTCCGGCGACACCAATTGCGGAGAGCAACCCGCCGATTGTTGTCGGGATCAGGCAAACCAGCAGGGCGACCAGCACCGTGACGCTGACCGCGTGACCGCCCCAGGCAGAAAACGGCCACAGCGTTGCGGTTGCCAGCAAAAAGACAATCGTCAGGGCGACCAGCAGAATAGTCAGGGCGATCTCGTTGGGCGTTTTACGGCGCTGGGCGCCTTCGACCATGGCGATCATCCGGTCAAGGAAGGTTTCACCGGGGTTCACGCTACATTCGATTACCAGCCAGTCGGAGAGAATGCGCGTCCCGCCGGTCACCGAGGCGAAATCGCCGCCGGATTCGCGAATGACCGGCGCGGACTCGCCGGTGATGGCGCTTTCATCTACGGAGGCACCGCCTTCAATCACTTCGCCGTCACAGGGAATGATATCGCCTGCTTCCACCAACACGATGTCGCCTTTACGCAGCTCATCGGCCGGGACGTGATCCATTTTTGCGCCGTACTTCGGCTCACGCAGTTTGCGGGCAAAAGCCGTCTTTTTTACCCCTTTGAGGCTGTTAGCCTGCGCCTTACTGCGTCCCTCGGCGAGCGCTTCAGCAAAGTTGGCAAACAGTACGGTTACCCACAACCACAAACTGATCGCTCCGGTAAACAGCGTGCTACCCGTCATCTGTCCTGTCGCCATCGCAACGGTAATCACGGTGGTCAGGAGGCTGCCAATCCAGACGATGAACATCACCGGATTACGCCACTGGGTGTGTGGGCTTAATTTTTTCACTGCGTCCATCAGCGCCTGAGCGACCAGGGACGGTTCGAACAGCGCCAGTTGTTTGCGACTCATAACATTGTGCTCCGCATCGCTCAGCGTAAGGAAAGGTGTTCAGCCACTGGGCCAAGCGCCAGTGCAGGAATAAAGGTCAGGGCGCCGACTAACAGCACCGTACCGATCAGCAAGCCGATAAATAGCGCGCCGTGGGTTGCCAGCGTGCCTGGACTGGCCGGTTGGCTTTTTTTCGCCACCAGCGAGCCGGCAATGGCCATCACCGGGATGATGACCCCGAAGCGTCCGACAAACATGCAGAATGCCAGCAGGCAGTTCCAGAACGGGGTGTTGGCGCTCAGACCGGCAAAGGCGCTGCCGTTGTTGTTGGCCGCTGAAGAGACGGCGTATAGCACTTCGCTAAAGCCGTGCGGGCCGGGGTTGAGCATGGCACTGCGCCCCGCCCCGGTCATCATGGCGAGCGCGGTGCCGAGTAAAACGAGGGCTGGGGTCACCAGAATCGCCAGTGCGGTCATTTTCATCTCGCGAACGTCGATTTTTTTGCCCAGGTATTCTGGCGTGCGGCCAATCATCAGCCCGGCGATAAACACCGCCAGCAGCACGAACAGCAGCATGCCGTAAAGACCCGAACCCACGCCGCCGAACACCACTTCACCAATCTGCATCAACCACATTGGCACAATGCCGCCGAGTGCGGTAAACGAATCATGCATGGCGATCACTGCCCCACATGAGGCCGCGGTTGTCACCACCGCAAACAGGCTGCTTACCAGCACGCCAAAGCGGCTCTCTTTGCCTTCCATATTGAGACTGGAATCAGCACCCCATTGCAGCAGATGCGGATTCCCCTGAACCTCTGCCCACATCACCACGGCAACGCAAACGATAAAGATGAGCGACATGGCCCATAGCAGCATCCGTCCCTGACGACGGTCGCCTGTCGCGTCACCAAAGGCGAAACAAAGCGCGGCTGGAATTAAAAAGATCGCCAGCATCTGTACCATGTTGGTCAGTGCAGTTGGGTTTTCAAACGGGTGCGCCGAGTTGGCGTTAAAGAAGCCACCGCCGTTGGTTCCCAGCATCTTGATGGCTTCCTGCGAGGCCACTGGCCCCATCGGCAGCAGTTGCTGCACGCCTTCCAGGGTGGTGAAGGGTTGATAGGGCAGCAGGTTTTGCAGGCTACCTTGCTGAATAAAGAACAGTGCAATCACCAGCGCGATGGGGCATAAGACCCACAGCGTAATGCGTACCAGATCGACCCACGCATTGCCCAGCGTGCTCATGCTCTGGCGCGTAAAGGCGCGGATCAGGGCAAACACCACGGCGATCCCGGTTGCGGCGGATAAAAAATTTTGTACCGTCAGCCCGGCCATCTGACTGAAGTAGCTTAAGGTGGTTTCCCCGCTGTAGGCCTGCCAGTTGGTGTTAGCAACAAAGCTGACTGCGGTGTTGAGCGCCAGATGCCACGACAGGCCAGGCAACTGCTGTGGATTGAGCGGCAGAAGGTTTTGCCACAATAACAACAGAAAAAGAATTACCAGCCCCAGTACGTTCAGGCCGAGGATCGCCAGCAGATACTGCTTCCAGTTCATCTCGTGCGACGAAATGCCGAGCCCGCGCCAGATCAGACGTTCAACGCCTGCCGTACCGGGCAGCGCGATATTGTTGATAAGCCGCGCCAGGCCCGCGCCTAACGGCCTGGCAAGTACGAACAGAATCAGCAGAAAACTGGCGATAAGTAAAAATCCTTGCGCAGCCATCAGAACGCCTCCGCATTGATCAATGCATACACCAGGTAACCTAATAATAAGAAAATCAACACGATGCCGATTATCACGCCTGCACTCACAGTGCACCTCCCGTGGCCTAAATGTGATGAACAAAGCGTAAATATCTGGCTGCAAAGATGTCGCAAAAATCGGTGTCGGGGATGTAAAAAAAGTATAAAAATGGCAAAGACCATTATCTAACTAATGTTTAGTATTAATTTAACTTTCTTGTAACTTAATTACGCGATGAATGTAAATAAAGCTTAAATAGCTAAAAATAAGTGGTCGGATGAGTAGTAAAATTACACGCAAAGCGGTACTATTTTCAGCAGATAACCAATTTGACTTTACCGGTGATGATTACCGGCCAGATAAAGGGGAGAGAATCATGGAGTTGTACAAAGAATATCCAGTACATGTTGTATTGTTGCGCCGTACTTTCGCCGTTGTGGCTGGGGTACTGGCACTGCCGGTAATGCTGTTCTGGAAAGACCGCGCCCGTTTTTACAGCTATTTACATCGTGTCTGGTCAAAAACCAGCGATAAACCGGTGTGGATGGATCAGGCTGAAAAAGCCACCTGCGATTTTTACTAAGACAATCGCATTCAGAAAAACCGCCAACAGCAATGTGGCGGTTTTTTTATGCCTCAGTGTCTACACTTATTTCAGAAATGAAAAGGAGGCATCATGAGCGAGAAAATCCCTGTAGGCATTAGCGCCTGTTTGCTAGGGGAGGCGGTTCGCTTTGATGGTGGACATAAACGCCTGAGCTTTGCAGTCGAAGAGCTTTCACCGTGGGTGCACTTTGAACCCGTCTGTCCGGAAATGGCGATTGGCCTCCCGGTGCCGCGCCCCGCATTGCGTTTAGTCAAAATGGAAGAGGCGATCGCATTGCGTTTCAGCGATCGGCGTGAAGGCGATTTAACTCAGGCCATGACCGCGTTCAGTGAAGAGCGCGTCAGCCGTTTCGAACACCTTTGTGGCTATATTGTCTGTGCGAAATCACCCAGTTGTGGGATGGAGCGCGTTCGTGTTTATGACGCCGATGGGAAAAACAATCGCAAAGCCGGTCGAGGTATCTTCACCTCCGTCCTGATGGCATCTTACCCGTGGCTTCCTGTTGAAGAGGACGGGCGATTGCACGATCCACAATTACGGGAAAATTTTGTTGCGCGGATTTATGCCCTGCATGAATTGCATGGACTGCGTCAACGTGGACTCACGCGTGGCGCGCTGATTGACTACCACAGCCGTTATAAACTTCTGCTGCTGGCCCATTCACAGCCGGAATATCGCGAACTGGGGCGCTTTGTCGCAGCGATACACGAGTGGGAAAGTCTCAATGACTTTTTTATTGAATATCGTCTGCGCCTGATGAAACTGATGTCCCATCCAGCCACCCGACGTAACCATACTAATGTCCTGATGCACGTTCAGGGCTATTTTCGCAAACAACTCAATGCCCGTCAGCGGCAGGAGTTGGCGTCCCTCATTGATGGCTACCGGCGTGCTACGCAGCCGCTGCTTGCGCCTGTGACGCTGCTCAAACACTATATGGCGGAATATCCGGATGCGTATCTCTCCGGGCAACGCTACTTTGATCCCTGGCCAGAAGCCCTGCGACTGCGCTACGGGAGTTGATTTTTTTCTTTCGGGAGTGTTATGTCCACCCATCTGGTCTGGTTTCGCCGCGATCTCCGTTTGCATGACCATCTTGCCCTTGCTGCTGCCTGCCGTCACCGTGCCACGCGCGTCGTGGCGCTGTTTATCTCCACGCCCGGACAGTGGGCAAACCATGAGATGTCACCGCGTCAGGCCGCCTTGATCCAGGCTCAGCTAAACGCCTTACAACAGGCGCTGGCGGAAAAAGGCATTCCGCTGCTCTTTGAAGAGGTCAATGATTTTGCGGCCAGCATTGAAACGGTGAAAGCGGTATGTGAACAGCATAACGTCAGCCATTTGTACTACCACTATCAGTACGAAGTGGATGAACGCGAGCGCGATGCGGCAGTGGAAAGCGCGCTGCCCAATGTGGTTTGCGAAGGGTTCGATGATAGCGTGATCCTGCCGCCAGGTTCGGTGATGACGGGAAACAATGAGATGTATAAAGTCTTCACGCCGTTTAAAAATGCCTGGTTAAAACGGCTAAAGGAAGGGATTCCGGAGTGCGTTTCCGCGCCTGCGCGACGTGAGAGGAATGCGGCTTTGCCATCGTTGTCTCCGCTCACTCTCAACTATCCGCAGCAGGATTTTGACCAGACCCTCTTCCCGGTAGAAGAAAAAAACGTGATTGCCCGGCTACGCCAGTTTTGCCAGCAGGGGGTGAGCGAGTATGACGAGCGTCGTGACTTCCCGGCCATTGAGGGCACCAGTCGTTTATCCGCCAGTCTGGCAACGGGGGGATTATCACCACGTCAGTGTCTGCATCGCCTGCTGGCGGAACAGCCGCAGGCGCTGGACGGCGGCGCGGGCAGCGTCTGGCTAAACGAACTTATCTGGCGTGAGTTTTATTGCCATCTGATGACGTACCATCCTAATTTGTGCAAACACCGCCCTTTTATTCTCTGGACCGATCGCGTGCGCTGGCGGGACAGTGCGGATGATTTACTGGCCTGGCAGGAGGGGAGAACGGGCTATCCGATTGTTGATGCGGCGATGCGACAACTGAACGCCACCGGCTGGATGCACAACCGGCTGCGGATGATTACGGCCAGTTTCCTGGTGAAAGATCTGCTGATCGACTGGCGTAAAGGCGAGCGCTATTTCATGTCACAACTTATTGATGGTGACCTCGCTGCGAATAATGGCGGCTGGCAGTGGGCTGCCTCCACCGGAACCGACGCCGCGCCGTATTTCCGTATTTTTAACCCGACGACGCAGGGCGAAAAGTTCGACAGCGAGGGTGGGTTTATCCGTCAGTGGATCCCGGAACTTAGCGCTGTGCCGGGCAAGGCGATTCACGAGCCGTGGAAATGGGCAATAAAAGAGGGCGTGTCGCTCAACTATCCACAGCCTATTGTCGATCATAAACAGGCACGTCAGGAGACGCTTACCGCCTATGAGGCCGCACGAAAAAGCTGACGGTGACTATGCGGTCAAAATCCCATAACTATTCAGGAAAGGGGGCGTAAACACGCCCCCTTTTTTATGGTGACGGCGGAGGCAATAGTTTCTTAATAGGGCTCATAATTGTCTATCGACGAACAGGCACAGGGACGCTATGTTAACGGAGTGCATAAATAAACAAGGGATCGATGATGAAAAACACCGAACTGGAACAACTGATCAACGAGAAACTGAACAGCGCCGCTATCAGCGACTACGCGCCAAACGGTTTGCAGGTTGAAGGCAAAGAAACGGTGCAGAAAATCGTCACCGGTGTGACCGCCAGTCAGGCGTTACTGGATGAAGCTGTGCGTCTACAGGCCGATGCGGTCATCGTTCATCATGGTTATTTCTGGAAAGGCGAATCCCCGGTGATTCGCGGGATGAAGCGCAATCGCCTGAAAACGCTGCTGACGAATGACATTAACCTCTACGGCTGGCATCTGCCGCTGGATGCGCATCCCGAACTGGGCAACAACGCACAACTGGCGGCCCTGTTGGGGATCACCGTGATGGGGGAAATCGAGCCGCTGGTTCCCTGGGGAGAACTGGCGATGCCGGTTCCTGGGCTGGAACTGGCGTCGTGGATCGAAGCGCGTCTTGGACGCAAACCGCTGTGGTGTGGCGACACCGGGCCGGATACTATCAAACGCGTCGCCTGGTGCACCGGCGGCGGACAAAGCTTCATCGACAGTGCCGCGCAGTCAGGCGTTGACGCTTTTATTACCGGCGAAGTTTCCGAACAAACCATCCACTCTGCCCGTGAACAGGGGCTACATTTTTACGCTGCCGGGCATCACGCCACCGAACGCGGCGGGATCCGTGCGCTCAGCGAATGGCTGACAGAGAACACCGATTTGGATGTGACGTTTATTGATATTCCAAACCCTGCATAATCCGCCTTATAAGGGCTATTTTACTTGCCATTTTGGCCCTGGGCTGTGCTCAAAACCCTCACGTACTCCCTGTACGCTCCGGTTTTTGCGTGCTGTCCGGGTCCCGGCTGGCTGCGACAATAACGCCTGATAAAGCGGGTGGTAAGAACAAGAGGAACGCAAGTGCAACGAGCGCGTTGTTATCTGTTAGGTGAAACGGCGGTGGTGCTGGAGCTTGAGCCGCCGGTGACACTGGCGAGTCAGAAACGTATCTGGCGACTGGCCCAGCGTTTGGTTGAGACGCCAAACGTGGTCGAGGCTATTCCCGGAATGAACAATATCACCGTGATCCTGCGCGACCCGCAATCGCTGGCGCTGGATGCGATCGAACGCCTGCAACGCTGGTGGGAGGAGAGTGAGGCGCTGGAGCCTGACTCGCGCTACATCGAAATTCCGGTGACCTACGGCGGCGCAGGTGGCCCCGATCTGGCGGAAGTCGCCCGTCACAGCGGTCTGAGTGAAAAGCAGGTAGTGGAACTGCACGCGTCGGTCGAGTACGTGGTCTGGTTTTTAGGTTTTCAGCCGGGATTCCCGTATCTCGGTAGCTTGCCAGAGCAGTTGCACACGCCAAGACGCGCAGAGCCACGGCTGATCGTTCCGGCGGGATCGGTGGGTATTGGTGGGCCGCAAACCGGTATTTATCCGCTACCAACGCCAGGCGGCTGGCAATTGATTGGTCATACTTCACTGTCCCTGTTCGACCCGAAAAAAGCGGAACCGGTTCTCCTGCGGCCAGGCGATAGCGTGCGCTTTATCCCGCAGAAGGAGGGGGTATGCTGAATATTATTCGCGCTGGATTGTACACTTCGGTTCAGGACGGCGGCCGCCACGGTTTTCGTCAGTCAGGCGTCAGCCACTGTGGCGCGCTGGATAAGCCCGCGATGCAAATCGCCAACCTGTTGGTGGGCAATGCGTCCAGTGCGCCAGTGCTGGAAATTACCCTCGGACAATTGGTTGTGGAGTTTGAAACTGACGGCTGGTTTGCCCTGACCGGTGCGGGTTGTGAAGCGAAACTGGATAATCACCCCGTCTGGACGGGCTGGCGTCTGCCGGTGAAAGCGGGCCAGCGACTGGCGCTGAAGCGTCCGCATCACGGTATGCGTAGCTATCTTGCTGTCGCGGGCGGCATCGACGTGCCGGACGTGATGGGGTCATGCAGTACCGATCTCAAAGTGGGCATTGGCGGGCTGGAAGGACGTCTGCTCAAAGATGGCGACCGGCTGGCCATCGGCAAACCCCGGCGCTTGTTCAGGGAAGCGCGAGGGGTAAAACAGCTGCTGTGGGGAAATCGCATTCGGGCGCTGCCGGGGCCGGAGTACCACGAATTTGACGCCGTTTCGCAGGAGTCGTTCTGGCGATCGCCGTGGCATCTCAGTGCGCAGAGTAACCGGATGGGCTACCGCTTGCAGGGACAACCGCTGACGCGAACGACGGATCGGGAACTGGTATCACACGGTCTGCTGCCCGGCGTGATTCAGGTACCGCACAATGGGCAGCCGATTGTGCTGATGAACGATGCCCAGACGACCGGCGGCTATCCGCGCATTGCCTGTATTATCGAGGCCGACATGTATCACCTGGCGCAGATCCCGCTCGGTCAACCCATTCACTTTGTTCTGTGTTCGCTGGAGGAGGCGCTGAAAGCGCGGCAGGACCAACAGCGCTATCTTGAACAACTCACATGGCGACTCAACGATGAACATTGATTTAAATGCGGACCTCGGTGAAGGCTGTGCCAGCGATGCAGAACTGCTGACGCTGGTCTCATCGGCCAACATTGCCTGCGGCTTTCATGCCGGCGATGCGCAAACCATGCTGGCGAGCGTGCGCGAGGCGCTGAAAAATGGCGTGGCTATTGGCGCGCACCCGAGCTTTCCGGACCGGGAAAACTTTGGCCGCACGGCAATGACGCTGCCCGCGGAAACGGTTTACGCGCAAACGCTGTATCAAATCGGAGCGCTGTCGGCAATGGCCCGGGCGGAAGGCGGCGTCATGCGCCATGTGAAACCTCACGGCATGCTCTACAACCAGGCGGCAAAAGATCCACAACTGGCGGATGCCATAGCAAAAGCGGTGCACGCCTGCGATCCGGCGCTGATTCTGGTCGGCCTGGCGGGAAGCGAGCTGATCCGTGCAGGCGAGCGTTTCGGTCTCGTCACGCGCCAGGAGGTGTTCGCCGATCGCGGCTATCAGGCGGACGGCAGTCTGGTGCCGCGTAGCCAACCGGGCGCGCTAATTGAAGACGAAGAACAGTCGCTGGCGCAAACGCTGGGAATGGTGGAAACCGGACGCGTAAAAAGCCTCACCGGCGAGTGGGCGAACGTGGTTGCTCAGACGGTCTGTATACACGGGGATGGCGAGCACGCACTGGCCTTCGCTCGCCGTCTACGTGCGGCATTTGATGAACGCAGGATCGCGATAGTCGCGTAAATACCATTGACGTTGTCTCCAGAGAGAGACGGCGCATATAAAAAACACCACAACAAAACACAACATACAGGAATGGATTATGGGAGATGCAATAACGCTCTGGCCACTGATGGGCATCGCCGTCATTGTGGTTGGATTTCTTTTACGTTTTAACCCGGTGCTGGTGGTCATTGTCGCCGGGATCGTCACCGGACTGGCGGCACAGATGCCGATCGCCACGATCCTCGAAAAACTGGGCGAAGGTTTTCTCAACACCCGCAACCTGCCGTTTATCCTGCTGATCCCGCTGGCGGTTATTGGTTTGCTTGAGCGTCACGGTCTGAAGGAGCGTGCGCAGGCGTGGATTGCTAAAATTCAGAGCGCCACCTCGGGTCGTCTGCTGATTGTCTATTTGTTTATTCGTGAAGCCACCGCTGCGCTGGGGCTGACCAGCCTGGGCGGCCATCCGCAAATGGTGCGTCCGCTGTTGGCGCCGATGGCGGAAGGTGCCGCGGAGAAAACATACGGGGCATTGCCCGGCGCGGTGCGGTATCGCCTGCGGGCGATGTCGGCGGCGACGGATAACGTGGGGCTCTTTTTTGGTGAGGATATTTTCGTCGCGTTCGGGGCGATTATCTTCATGCACAACTTCATGCTGGAATCCGGCGGCATTCAGACCGAGCCGCTGCATATTGCCCTGTGGGGGATCCCAACGGCCCTGTGCGCCTTCCTTATTCATGGCGCGCGTTTGTGGCGGCTGGATAACTATCTGCAACGCGAAATGGCGAAAGCCGGTTCTGTTGATACCTGCAAAGGAGAGGCGCAATGAATTTTCAGCAAAGCTACCTCTACTGGCTGGCGGGGATCGTTCTGCTGATTGTCGCCATTATGTCCTGGCAGGATAAAGCGAATCCGCGTCGGTTAACGACCGGGTTATTCTGGGGCGTCTACGGGCTGTTGTTCCTGCTCGGCGACTGGACGTATCAACTGGTGGGCGACAAACGCACGGTTAACATTGCCGTAGGCGTCGCGGTGGTGCTCATGGCGCTGATCGCCGGTTTTGGCGGCGTAAAGCTGGGGAGTTATCATCAGCGCACCCGCGAACAGCGTGAAGAGAGCGCCACGCGACTGGGGAATCGCCTGTTTTATCCGGCGCTGGCCATTCCGGTGGTCACCGTGATTGGCGTGCTGATGTTTAACCATATACCGGGATTGCAGGACGCCCTGTTTGGGCCGGGTAATCATGCCACACTGGTGACGCTATTCTCGATGACTGTTGGTTCATTGATTGGTCTGGGCATGGCTGTCAAAATGACCCATGAGAAGGTGCATCAGCCGATTCAGGAGGCGCGCCGCCTGTTGGATTCCATCGGCTGGGCATTTATTCTGCCGCAGATCCTCGCAACGTTAGGGCTGCTGTTTACGGCGGCAGGCGTCGGCAGCGGAATTTCGTATCTTACTCAAGCGTATCTGGCCGTCGACAGTCGCTTTATTGCGGTGGCGGTATATACCATTGGGATGGCCCTGCTGACGATGGTGATGGGCAATGCGTTTGCCGCCTTCCCGATTGTCACCGCGGGAATCGGCATTCCAATTCTGGTGCTCCAGCACGGCGGAAACCCGGCGGTGATGGCGGCTATCGGGATGTTCTCCGGCTATTGTGGTACGTTGATGACGCCGATGGCGGCAAACTTTAACATCGTGCCCGCCGCGCTGCTGGAACTGCCAGATAAAAACGCGGTCATTAAAGCGCAGGTGCCGACCGGCATACTGCTCCTGTTCGTCAACGTGTTCCTGATGTATTTCCTGATGTTCCTGTAAGGAGGACGGATGAAAACGGTATTAATCACCGGGTTTGAACCCTTTGGCGGCGAGCAGATTAACCCTTCCTGGGAAGTGGTCTCGCAACTCGACAATGCTATCATCGCCGGATGTCGCGTGGTGGCGCGCCAGTTACCGTGTGTGTTTGGCGAGTCGCTCAGTGTGCTGAATTCCGCTATTGATACGCTCTCTCCGTCGCTGGTGCTGGCCATCGGCCAGGCGGGTGGGCGAACGGATATTACCGTTGAGCGCGTGGCGATCAACGTCGACGACGCCCGTATTGCGGATAATAAAGGCCAGCAGCCGGTGGATGAGCCGATTGTTGCCGGTGGGCCCGCGGCCTGGTTTAGCACGCTGCCCATCAAGGCGATGGTGGCGGCGATGCGTGAAGCGGGCGTACCAGCGTCGGTCTCACAGACCGCGGGAACATTTGTTTGCAACCATGTGATGTACGGATTGCTGCATAAACTGAGCGGTATCGCGGAGGTGAAGGGGGGATTTATCCATATCCCTTATCTGCCGCAGCAGGCGGCGGCGCATCCGGGTGCACCCAGTATGGCGGCGGAAACGGTGCGTCTGGCGCTGGAAGTGGCGATCGCTACCGCATTACAGGTCGATGATGACATCGCCGTGACAGGTGGCGCCACGCACTAATTTTCTCAGATAAGGACAGACCCATGCCTGAAGGCCCGGAGATCCGCCGTGCGGCGGATAACCTGGAGGCGGCAATCAAAGGTAAACCTCTGACGGATGTCTGGTTTGCCTTTGCGCAGTTAAAACCGTATCAATCTCCGTTGGTGGGACAGACCGTCACGGCGATGGAAACGCGTGGCAAAGCGCTGCTGACCCATTTTTCCGCTGGTCTGACGCTCTACAGCCATAACCAGCTGTATGGCGTCTGGCGCGTGGTGGACACGGGTGACATGCCGCAAACCACTCGTATTCTGCGCGTTAAACTGCAAACCGCGGATAAAACCATTTTGCTCTACAGCGCGTCTGACATTGAAATGTTGACGCCGGAACAGCTCACTACGCATCCCTTCCTGCAACGGGTCGGGCCGGACGTGCTGGACCTGCGTATGACGCCTGACGCGGTGAAAGCACGGTTACTCTCGCCGCGTTTTCGCAATCGCCAGTTATCCGGTCTGTTGCTGGACCAGGCCTTTCTCGCCGGACTGGGGAACTATCTGCGCGTGGAGATCCTCTGGCAGGTGGGGCTAACCGGTCAGCATAAAGCTCGCGATCTCAGCGATACGCAGTTGACGGCGTTAGCGCATGCGTTGCTGGATATTCCACGCCTGTCGTATACCACCCGCGGCCAGGCGGATGGCGACAAACATCATGGCGCGCTGTTTCGTTTTAAGGTGTTTCACCGCGACGGTAAATCCTGCGAACGCTGTGGCGGGATCATCGCGAAAACTACGCTCTCTTCGCGCCCGTTCTATTGGTGTCCGCATTGCCAGCATTAATGCGCCCGTCGTGGCGCCTTTGCTGAAATAAAACGGGCGATGGCGGGGCCAGTGAGGAGAATACTGAACAGGCGCAGGGTTTGCATCGCCATGATTAGCGACATATCGGCGTGACTGCCGGCGGCAATCACCGCAACCGTGTCCAGCCCGCCGGGGCTGGTGGCGAGATAGGCGGTTAAAAAATCAATCTGCATATAGTGGGCGAGGCCCCAGGCCATCGCCGCACAAATCGCCAGTAAGGCGAAGATAGAGAGCAGGATTTGTGGTAACGGTCGTAGCGCCATAAAAAATACCTGCTTGTCGAACCCGAGACCAATCTGCCAGCCAATAATCATATAGGCTATCGCCAGCAGCCATTCCGGCAGTTCAATTACCATCACGCCGCTGGCGTGCAGCACTGCGCCGACCAGCATCGGTACCAGCATCGTACCGGAGGGAATGCGTAGCATCCGTCCAATAACGCTGGCTACCGCCGCTAACAGCAGCGTCGTGAACAAATTGCCGCTCAGCGGCGGGAACCACTCAATCTGTTGGCTGACGGCCTCTGCGCTGTCGCCCATGATGAATCGGGTCACCAGCACCGCCGCGCCCGCGACAAACAGTACCCGCAGATACTGCATAAAGGCGACCAGACGGATATCGGCGCCGTAGTCCTGGGCCATTGCAACCATCGCCGCCGCGCCGCCGGGTGACGAGCCCCACGCCCCGGTGTTGCCCGGTAGCGAACTGTAGCGAACCAGCAGCCAGCCAACGATTGTGCTGGAGAGCAGCGTCACCAGCAGAATCGCCAGTACCACCGCCCAGTTTGCCGCCAGGGTGGTTAACAAGGAGACCGAAAGATTTTGTGCGATCATGCAGCCGAGAATGGCCTGCGCACCGAGGAACGTGCAGCGAGGGAGTCGTAGAGTAATACCACGAAGACTGAACAGAATACCGGTAATCATTGGGCCGAGCAGTAACGCCGCCGGAAGATGAATGCAGAGGAAGAGCAGGGACAAAAGAAGTGACAGCAAAAACAACAAGCCCCACTGCAGAACTGGCATCCTGTGCTCCCGGAAGAAAATGAACAAACTATCCGTAAATCATAGAGAAGGGCAGAGAAGATTAATATATCGAGGGTCAAGAAAAGACAGGGAAGTTGCCGGATGGCGCTAACACTTATCCGGCCTACGAAGTGACTACCGTAGGCCGGATAAGACGCAGTAGCATCACCATCCGGCAGTCTGACGATTAATGCTTAAGGTCAGATTTAAAATCGCGTTTTTCGTAGCCGGTGTACAGCTGACGCGGACGTGCGATTTTCATGCCATCGGTGTGCATTTCGCTCCAGTGCGCAATCCAGCCAACGGTACGCGCCATGGCGAAGATAACCGTGAACATGGAGGACGGGATCCCCATCGCTTTCAGAATGATACCGGAGTAGAAGTCGACGTTCGGGTAGAGTTTCTTCTCGATGAAGTACGGGTCGTTCAGCGCGATGTGTTCCAGCTCCATCGCCACTTCCAGCAGGTCATCTTTGGTACCCAGCTCTTTCAGTACTTCGTGGCAGGTCTCGCGCATCACGGTCGCACGCGGATCGTAGTTTTTGTAAACACGATGACCGAAGCCCATCAGGCGGAAAGAGTCATTCTTGTCTTTCGCACGACGAACAAATTCCGGAATGTGTTTAACCGAGCTGATTTCTTCCAGCATTTTCAGCGCCGCTTCGTTCGCGCCGCCGTGTGCCGGTCCCCACAGGGAAGCAATACCCGCCGCGATACAGGCAAACGGGTTCGCGCCAGACGAACCGGCAGTACGCACGGTCGAGGTGGACGCGTTCTGTTCGTGGTCGGCGTGGAGGATCAGGATACGGTCCATCGCACGTTCCAGTACCGGGTTCACTTCATAGGTTTCGCACGGCGTGGAGAACATCATGTTCAGGAAGTTACCGGCGTAGGAAAGGTCATTACGCGGGTAAACAAACGGCTGGCCGATAGAATATTTGTAACACATCGCCGCCATCGTCGGCATTTTGGACAGCAGACGGAATGCCGCAATTTCGCGGTGGCGCGGATTGTTAACATCCAGAGAGTCGTGGTAGAACGCGGCGAGCGCACCGGTGATCCCGCACATGACCGCCATCGGATGTGAATCGCGACGGAAAGCATGGAACAGGCGGGTGATTTGCTCATGGATCATCGTATGGCGAGTTACGGTGGTTCTGAACGCGTCATATTCTGCCTGCGTCGGTTTTTCGCCGTTCAGCAGGATGTAGCACACTTCCAGATAGTTAGACTCGGTGGCCAACTGATCGATCGGGAAGCCGCGATGCAACAAAATGCCTTCATCGCCGTCGATGAACGTGATTTTGGATTCGCAGGATGCAGTAGAGGTGAATCCAGGGTCAAAAGTGAACATCCCCTTTGAACCCAGGCTACGAATATCAATAACATCTTGACCTAGCGTGCCCTTCAGCACATCCAGTTCAATAGCCGTATCACCATTTAGGGTGATTTTTGCTTTTGTGTCAGCCATTTACGGTCTCCTTAGCGCCTTATTGCTTAAGACTACTCAGGTGAGATTTGCCATCGATACATCAATCAACCGTTACCAGTTTGTTATTCGGCTCGCCGCTCTGGATAGAGGAGAAAACCAGGGTACAGAGCAATGGGCGCTTGCAGGTAAATCAGTTAACTCATGGTGAATTAGCAACAAATCAACAACTTAGCAATCCGAATTATTCAACCTGTCTATCACTATTAACTGTACTGAAGGGATCGGTCAATATCTTCCTACTGTTGCATAACTTATTTGCAGGTTAAAGAGTGACCCCATAACTTTTACGCATTATATGCCTTTTCTGGTATTGTTTGTAACAACTTTGTTTAATGATTGTCAAATCAGATGATTAAAAATTAAATAAATGTTGTTATCGTGACCTGTGTCACTGTTCGGGATAAAACCCGACAAACTATATGTAGGTTAATTGTAATGATTTTGTGAACGTCCTATACTGCCGCCAGGTCTCCGGAAACCCCTGCAATCCCGAGCCACCCAGCGTTGTAACGTGTCGTTTTAGCATCTGAAAGGAGTGTTTTACATGACGCGCAGTTATAGAAAGGACGCTGTCTGACCCGCACGCAGACCGGAGGAAGGAAATCCCGTCGTCTTTCAGGCTACAGAAGATTCACTCTCTGTACCCGAAGTCCAAAGGGAATAATAAGAACAGCATGTGGGCGTTATTCATGATAAGAAATGTGAAAAAACAAAGACCTGTCAATCTGGATCTGCAAACGATCCGGTTCCCAATCACGGCGATAGCGTCCATTCTCCATCGCGTTTCCGGAGTGATCACCTTTGTGGCGGTCGGGATCCTGTTGTGGTTACTGGGCACCAGCCTCTCTTCCCCTGAAGGATTCCAACAGGCATCCGCCATCATGGGTAGCTTTTTTGTTAAATTTATTATGTGGGGCATCCTTACTGCGCTGGCGTATCACGTCGTGGTCGGTGTTCGTCACATGATGATGGATTTTGGTTATCTGGAAGAAACATTCGAAGCGGGTAAACGCTCTGCCAAAATCTCATTTGTTATCACCGTCGTGCTTTCACTTCTCGCAGGAGTCCTCGTATGGTAAGCAACGCCTCCGCATTAGGACGCAATGGCGTACATGACTTCATCCTGGTCCGTGCTACCGCTATCGTTCTGACGCTCTACATCATCTATATGGTGGGTTTCTTCGCCACAAGCGGTTCACTCACCTGGGAAGTCTGGACCGGTTTCTTCTCATCGGCATTCACCAAAGTCTTCACCCTGCTGGCTCTTTTTTCCATCTTGATTCATGCCTGGATCGGCATGTGGCAGGTGTTGACCGACTACGTTAAACCCCTGGCGATTCGTTTGCCGCTGCAACTGGCTATCGTCGTTGCTCTGGTGGTTTACGTGATTTATGGATTTGTTGTGGTGTGGGGTGTGTAATGAAACTGCCAGTCAGAGAATTTGATGCTGTAGTCATTGGTGCAGGCGGCGCAGGTATGCGCGCGGCGCTGCAAATTTCCCAAAGCGGCCAGACCTGTGCGCTGCTGTCCAAAGTGTTCCCAACCCGATCCCATACCGTTTCTGCGCAGGGCGGCATCACCGTCGCGCTCGGTAATACCCATGAAGATAACTGGGAATGGCACATGTACGATACCGTTAAAGGGTCGGACTACATCGGCGATCAGGACGCTATCGAATATATGTGTAAAACCGGTCCGGAAGCGATTCTGGAACTGGAACATATGGGCCTGCCTTTCTCCCGTCTTGACGATGGCCGCATCTATCAGCGTCCGTTTGGCGGTCAGTCGAAAAACTTCGGCGGCGAGCAGGCGGCACGCACAGCAGCGGCGGCTGACCGTACCGGTCACGCGTTGCTGCATACGCTGTATCAACAAAACCTGAAAAACCATACCACCATTTTCTCCGAGTGGTATGCGCTGGATCTGGTGAAAAATGCGGATGGCGCAGTAGTCGGTTGTACCGCACTGTGTATCGAAACCGGTGAAGTGGTCTACTTCAAAGCCCGCGCGACCGTGCTGGCAACCGGCGGCGCAGGCCGTATCTATCAGTCCACCACCAACGCCCATATCAACACCGGTGACGGCGTGGGGATGGCAATCCGTGCAGGTGTCCCGGTTCAGGATATGGAGATGTGGCAGTTCCACCCAACCGGTATTGCCGGCGCGGGCGTCCTGGTGACAGAAGGCTGCCGTGGTGAAGGCGGTTATCTGCTGAACAAACACGGCGAGCGCTTCATGGAGCGTTATGCGCCGAATGCGAAAGACCTCGCGGGTCGTGATGTGGTAGCGCGTTCTATCATGATCGAAATTCGTGAAGGTCGCGGCTGCGATGGCCCATGGGGACCGCATGCCAAACTGAAACTCGATCATCTGGGTAAAGAGGTTCTCGAGTCGCGCCTGCCGGGTATTCTGGAACTGTCCCGTACCTTTGCGCACGTTGACCCGGTAAAAGAGCCGATTCCGGTAATCCCCACCTGTCACTACATGATGGGCGGTATTCCGACCAAAGTGACCGGTCAGGCGCTGACGGTGAACGCGCAGGGCGAAGACGTGGTGATCCCAGGACTGTTCGCGGTGGGTGAAATTGCCTGCGTATCGGTACACGGCGCGAACCGTCTGGGCGGTAACTCACTGCTGGATCTGGTGGTATTCGGTCGTGCGGCCGGTCTGCATCTGCAGGAATCTATTGCCGAGCAGGGTGTACTGCGCGATGCCACAGAAGACGAAATCGATGCGTCCCTGGCGCGTCTGAACCGCTGGAACAACAACCGTGATGGTGAAGATCCGGTGGCGATTCGTAAGGCGCTGCAAGAATGTATGCAGCATAACTTCTCGGTCTTCCGTGAAGGCGATGCGATGGCGAAAGGGCTCGAAGAGCTGAAAGCCATCCGCGAGCGTTTGAAAAATGCCCGTCTGGACGACACCTCCAGCGAATTCAATACCCAGCGCGTAGAGTGTCTGGAGCTCGATAACCTGATGGAAACTGCCTTTGCAACCGCAGTGTCCGCCAACTTCCGTACCGAGAGCCGTGGCGCGCATAGCCGCTTCGATTTCCCGGAGCGAGATGATGAAAACTGGCTGTGCCATTCCCTGTATCTGCCAGAGACGGAATCCATGACCCGACGTGAAGTCAACATGGAACCGAAACTGCGCCCGGCATTCCCGCCGAAGATTCGTACTTACTAATGCGGAGACAGGACAATGAAACTCGAGTTTTCAATTTATCGCTATAACCCGGATGTGGATGACGCTCCGCGCATGCAGGATTACACCCTGGAAGGCGAAGAAGGGCGTGACATGATGCTGCTGGATGCGCTGATGCAGCTCAAAGAGAAAGACCCCAGTCTTTCTTTCCGTCGCTCCTGCCGTGAAGGCGTGTGTGGTTCAGATGGTCTGAACATGAACGGGAAGAACGGTCTGGCCTGTATCACGCCGGTCTCAGCGCTGGTTCAGCCCGGCAAGAAAATTGTCATCCGTCCACTGCCAGGTTTGCCGGTGATCCGCGATTTGGTAGTAGACATGGGGCAATTCTATGCACAATATGAGAAGATTAAACCTTACTTATTGAATAATGGGCAAAATCCTCCGGCTCGTGAACATTTACAGATGCCAGAGCAGCGGGAAAAACTCGATGGGCTGTATGAATGCATTCTGTGCGCCTGCTGCTCAACGTCTTGCCCATCTTTCTGGTGGAATCCGGATAAGTTTATCGGTCCGGCGGGTCTGTTAGCGGCCTATCGCTTCCTGATCGACAGCCGCGATACCGAGACTGACAGTCGTCTGGAAGGGATAAGCGATGCATTCAGCGTATTCCGCTGTCACAGCATCATGAACTGCGTCAGTGTATGTCCTAAAGGGCTGAACCCGACGCGCGCCATCGGCCATATTAAGTCGATGCTGTTGCAACGCAGTGCGTAAGTAACCGTTGCCGGATGGCTACGTAAACGTCTTATCCGGCCTACGGGGTACCTTCCCGTAGGCCTGATCAGCGAAGCGCCATCAGGCAAATCATTGCAGGAAACCTCTAAAAACTGCCCCTTATGTTTGACAGTTTTTAAAGGTTCCTTAGCGGACGCAGATCACACGACAGTCCGTAACAAGTGAACCCCGGCACGCATACGACGTATGCGTGGTAGTATCCACGGCGAAGTAAGCATATAAATGCTTAAGGGATCACGATGCAGAACAGCGCTTTGAAAGCCTGGTTGGACTCTTCTTACCTCTCTGGCGCAAACCAGAGCTGGATAGAACAGCTCTATGAAGACTTCTTAACCGATCCTGACTCGGTAGACGCTAACTGGCGTTCGACGTTCCAGCAGTTACCTGGCACCGGAGTCAAACCGGATCAATTCCATTCAAAAACGCGTGATTATTTCCGTCGTCTGGCGAAGGATGCCTCACGTTACTCTTCTTCGATTTCCGACCCTGACACCAATGTGAAGCAGGTAAAAGTCCTGCAGCTCATCAACGCTTATCGCTTCCGTGGTCACCAGCATGCGAATCTCGATCCGCTGGGACTGTGGCAGCAAGAAACTGTGGCAGATCTGGATCCTTCCTTCCACGATCTAACAGAGGCCGATTTCCAGGAAAGCTTTAACGTAGGTTCTTTTGCCGGCGGCAAAGAGACGATGAAGCTGGGCGAGCTGATTTCTGCGCTCAAACAAACCTACTGCGGCCCGATTGGCGCCGAATACATGCACATCACCAGCACCGAAGAGAAACGCTGGTTGCAACAGCGGATTGAATCCGGTCGCGCCGCGTTCAGCGGTGAAGAGAAAAAACGCTTCCTGAGCGAACTGACCGCAGCAGAAGGACTGGAACGTTATCTGGGGGCGAAATTCCCGGGCGCGAAACGCTTCTCGCTGGAAGGTGGCGATGCGTTAATCCCGATGCTCAAAGAGATGATTCGCCATGCTGGCAACAGCGGTACCCGTGAAGTGGTACTGGGAATGGCGCACCGTGGTCGTCTGAACGTACTGGTCAACGTGCTGGGTAAAAAGCCACAGGACCTGTTCGACGAATTTGCGGGCAAACATAAAGAACATCTCGGCACTGGCGACGTGAAGTACCACATGGGCTTCTCGTCGGATATTGAAACCGAAGGCGGCCTGGTTCACCTCGCGCTGGCGTTTAACCCGTCGCACCTGGAAATCGTCAGCCCGGTGGTGATCGGTTCCGTGCGCGCACGTCTGGATCGTCTGGACGAGCCAAGCAGCAACAAAGTCCTGCCGATTACCATTCACGGCGATGCTGCGGTAACCGGGCAGGGTGTGGTTCAGGAAACCCTGAACATGTCGAAAGCGCGAGGTTACGAAGTGGGCGGCACCGTTCGCATCGTGATCAACAACCAGGTGGGCTTCACCACCTCCAACCCGCTGGATGCGCGTTCCACCCCGTACTGCACCGACATCGGTAAAATGGTTCAGGCGCCGATCTTCCACGTAAATGCGGACGATCCGGAAGCGGTCGCGTTTGTTACGCGCCTGGCGCTGGACTTCCGTAACACCTTCAAACGCGATGTCTTCATCGACCTGGTGTGCTACCGCCGTCACGGCCACAACGAAGCCGACGAACCGAGTGCAACCCAGCCGCTGATGTATCAGAAAATCAAAAAGCACCCAACCCCGCGCAAAATCTATGCCGACAAGCTGGAAGCGGATAAGGTTGCGACGCTGGAAGACGCCACTGAAATGGTCAACCTGTATCGTGACGCGCTGGACGCGGGCGAATGCGTGGTGAAAGAGTGGCGCCCGATGAACATGCACTCCTTTACCTGGTCGCCATACCTCAACCATGAGTGGGATGAAGCCTACCCGAACAAAGTGGAAATGAAGCGTCTGCAGGAACTGGCGAAACGCATCAGTACGGTGCCAGAAGCGGTTGAGATGCAGTCCCGCGTGGCCAAAATCTATGGCGACCGTCAGCTGATGGCGAACGGTGAAAAACCGTTCGACTGGGGCGGCGCAGAAACCCTGGCCTATGCCACGCTGGTTGACGAAGGGATCCCGATTCGCCTGTCCGGCGAAGACTCGGGTCGCGGCACCTTCTTCCATCGCCACGCGGTGATCCACAACCAGACCAACGGTTCTACCTGGACGCCGTTGCAGCATGTCCATAACGGACAGGGCTCCTTCCGCGTTTGGGACTCCGTGTTATCTGAAGAAGCGGTACTGGCATTCGAATACGGCTATGCCACGGCGGAACCGCGCACGCTAACCATCTGGGAAGCGCAGTTCGGTGACTTCGCCAACGGTGCGCAGGTGGTGATCGACCAGTTCATCTCCTCCGGTGAGCAGAAATGGGGCCGGATGTGTGGCCTGGTGATGCTGCTGCCGCACGGTTACGAAGGGCAGGGGCCGGAGCACTCCTCCGCGCGTTTGGAACGCTATCTACAACTTTGCGCTGAGCAAAACATGCAGGTGTGCGTACCGTCTACCCCCGCGCAGGTGTATCACATGCTGCGCCGTCAGGCGCTGCGCGGGATGCGTCGTCCGCTGGTGGTGATGTCGCCGAAATCGCTGCTGCGCCATCCGCTGGCGGTTTCAAGCCTTGACGAACTGGCTAACGGCACCTTCCTGCCGGCCATCGGTGAGATCGATGATATCGATCCGAAAGGCGTGAAGCGCGTGGTGATGTGTTCTGGTAAGGTTTATTACGATCTGCTGGAACAACGTCGCAAAAACGATCAGAAAGATGTCGCCATTGTGCGCATCGAACAACTCTATCCATTCCCGCATCAGGCGATGCAGGACGTGTTGAAACAGTACGCTCACGTACATGATTTTGTCTGGTGTCAGGAAGAGCCGCTCAACCAGGGCGCCTGGTACTGCAGCCAGCATCATTTCCGTGAAGTAATTCCATTTGGGTCCGCTCTGCGTTATGCAGGTCGCCCGGCCTCCGCCTCTCCGGCGGTAGGGTATATGTCCGTTCACCAGAAACAGCAACAAGATCTGGTTAATGACGCGCTGAACGTCGATTAATTAAAGGATAAATAATGAGTAGCGTAGATATTCTTGTTCCCGACCTGCCTGAGTCCGTAGCGGACGCGACTGTTGCCACCTGGCACAAAAAACCGGGTGATGCGGTGGTTCGTGACGAAGTGCTGGTAGAAATCGAAACTGACAAAGTGGTACTGGAAGTACCGGCATCAGCGGACGGCATTCTGGATGCGGTTCTGGAAGATGAAGGCACGACCGTGACCTCGCGCCAGATCCTCGGTCGCCTGCGTGAAGGCAACAGCGCCGGTAAAGAAACCAGCGCCAAATCCGAAGAAAAAGCGTCTACTCCGGCGCAGCGTCAGCAGGCTTCTCTGGAAGAGCAAAACAACGATGCGCTGAGCCCGGCGATCCGTCGCCTGCTGGCTGAGCACAGCCTCGATGCCAGTGCGATCAAAGGCACCGGTGTGGGCGGTCGCATCACCCGTGAAGACGTGGATAAACATCTGGCGAAAGCGCCTGCGAAAGCCGAAGCTGAAGCCAAAGCCCCGGCAGCCGCCCCTGCGGCACAGCCTGCTTTGGGCGCACGCAGTGAAAAACGTGTTCCGATGACCCGTCTGCGCAAGCGCGTGGCCGAGCGTCTGCTGGAAGCGAAAAACTCCACCGCTATGCTGACGACCTTCAACGAAGTCAACATGAAGCCGATCATGGATCTGCGTAAGCAGTACGGTGAAGCGTTTGAAAAACGTCACGGTATCCGTCTGGGCTTCATGTCCTTCTACGTGAAGGCGGTAGTGGAAGCACTGAAACGTTATCCGGAAGTGAACGCTTCTATCGATGGCGACGACGTGGTGTACCACAACTACTTCGATGTGAGCATGGCGGTGTCCACGCCGCGCGGCCTGGTGACTCCGGTTCTGCGTGATGTTGATACGCTGGGTATGGCTGACATCGAGAAAAACATCAAGACGCTGGCTATCAAAGGTCGTGACGGTAAGCTGACGGTGGAAGATCTGACGGGCGGTAACTTTACCATCACAAACGGTGGCGTGTTCGGTTCCCTGATGTCCACGCCGATCATCAACCCGCCGCAGAGCGCGATCCTCGGGATGCACGCGATTAAAGATCGTCCGATGGCGGTAGATGGTAAGGTCGAAATCCTGCCGATGATGTACCTGGCGCTGTCCTACGATCACCGTCTGATTGATGGTCGCGAATCCGTGGGCTTCCTGGTGGCGATCAAAGAACTGCTGGAAGATCCGACGCGTCTGCTGCTGGACGTGTAGTAAACAAGAGTATCACCTGCCCGTAGGCCGGATAAGGCGTTTATGCCGCCATCCGGCATTGATGAGATGCCTGATGGCGACGCTACCGCGTCTTATCAGGCCTACGGTTTAAGATAACGATTACCTGAAGGATGGACAGAACACATGAACTTACATGAATATCAGGCAAAACAACTTTTTGCCCGCTATGGCTTACCGGCGCCGGTGGGTTATGCCTGTACTACCCCGCGTGAAGCTGAAGAAGCGGCATCGAAAATCGGTGCAGGTCCGTGGGTAGTAAAATGTCAGGTTCACGCAGGTGGCCGCGGTAAAGCGGGCGGTGTGAAAGTGGTCAAAAGCAAAGAAGAGATTCGCGCTTTTGCTGAACACTGGCTGGGCAAACGTCTGGTGACCTATCAAACAGACGCCAGCGGTCAACCGGTAAACCAGATTCTGGTTGAAGCGGCGACCGATATTGATAAAGAACTGTACCTGGGCGCGGTCGTTGACCGTAGCTCCCGTCGCGTGGTCTTCATGGCCTCCACTGAAGGCGGCGTTGAAATTGAAAAAGTGGCGGAAGAAACCCCGCACCTGATCCACAAAGTGGCGCTTGATCCGCTGACCGGCCCCATGCCGTATCAGGGACGCGAACTGGCGTTCAAACTGGGTCTGGAAGGCAAACTGGTTCAGCAGTTCACTAAGATTTTCATGGGTCTGGCGACCATTTTCCTTGAGCGCGACCTGGCGCTGATCGAAATCAACCCGCTGGTCATCACCAAACAGGGCGACCTGATCTGCCTCGACGGCAAACTGGGCGCTGACGGCAACGCGCTGTTCCGCCAGCCGGATCTGCGTGAAATGCGCGATCAGTCTCAGGAAGACCCGCGTGAAGCGCAGGCAGCACAGTGGGAACTGAACTACGTCGCGCTGGATGGCAACATCGGCTGCATGGTTAACGGCGCAGGTCTGGCGATGGGCACCATGGACATCGTGAAACTGCACGGCGGCGAACCGGCTAACTTCCTTGACGTGGGCGGCGGCGCCACCAAAGAGCGCGTCACCGAAGCGTTCAAAATTATCCTCTCTGACGACAACGTTAAAGCGGTTCTGGTTAACATCTTCGGTGGTATCGTGCGTTGCGACCTGATCGCTGACGGCATCATCGGCGCGGTAGCGGAAGTGGGTGTTAACGTTCCGGTGGTGGTCCGTCTGGAAGGCAACAACGCCGAACTCGGCGCGAAGAAACTGGCTGACAGCGGCCTGAATATTATTGCAGCGAAAAGTCTGACGGATGCAGCTCAGCAGGTTGTTGCCGCAGTGGAGGGGAAATAATGTCAGTTTTAATTAATAAAGATACCAAGGTTATCTGCCAGGGCTTCACCGGTAGCCAGGGGACATTCCACTCCGAACAGGCAATTGCCTACGGTACGCAGATGGTTGGCGGCGTAACGCCAGGCAAAGGCGGCACCACGCACCTGGGCCTGCCGGTATTTAACACCGTGCGTGAAGCCGTAGAAGCGACGGGCGCCACCGCGTCTGTTATCTACGTGCCGGCACCGTTCTGCAAAGACTCCATTCTGGAAGCCATCGACGCAGGCATTAAGCTCATCATCACCATCACCGAAGGTATCCCGACGCTGGATATGCTGACCGTGAAGGTGAAACTCGATGAAGCTGGCGTGCGCATGATCGGGCCGAACTGCCCGGGTGTTATCACCCCAGGCGAATGCAAAATCGGTATCATGCCCGGTCACATTCATAAGCCGGGTAAAGTGGGTATTGTTTCTCGTTCCGGTACGCTGACCTATGAAGCGGTTAAGCAGACCACCGACTACGGTTTCGGCCAGTCCACCTGTGTGGGCATCGGCGGTGACCCGATCCCGGGTTCTAACTTCATCGATATTCTGAAACTGTTCGAGGAAGATCCGCAGACTGAAGCGATCGTGATGATCGGTGAGATCGGCGGTAGCGCGGAAGAAGAAGCGGCTGCCTACATTAAAGATCACGTCACCAAACCGGTTGTTGGCTACATTGCCGGTGTGACCGCGCCGAAAGGCAAACGTATGGGTCACGCTGGGGCCATTATCGCTGGTGGTAAAGGGACTGCGGATGAGAAATTCGCGGCTCTGGAAGCCGCTGGTGTGAAAACCGTTCGCAGCCTGGCCGATATCGGCGAAGCGCTGAAAGCCGTCATTAAGTAAAAGCAATAAAACAGCCCACCCCCTGCATTTACCCGTGATGCAGGGGAAAGGGTTGGTCCATTTTCGACATGGTTGGCCATCTGATGATGGCCTTTTTTTTGCCTGCAGGTTTACCGGATGGCGCTGTCGCTTATCCGGCCTACGGATGTAGGCCTGTTAAGATGCGCCAGCATCGTCATCAGGCGCTTACTCGCTTGCGGCTAGCGTTTTCAGCCAACGGATGCCGCTTTCCGGAGAGGTCATCACCGGGACGGGCGGAGACGGAAGCTGCTGCAGAACGCGTGCCATCGACGCCTGCGCCAGCATCACCACATCAGCCTGTTTATACGCGTTGTGCAATCCTTCACTGACGATGCGATCGTGGGTTTCCATGTCGCCCGCCAGCAGGGCATGGAAGGCCTCTTCCATCAATATTGGCGTCACGGTGCATTGCTTACCACTGGCCTGCACTTTGCGCTGGACATACTCCAGCGTTGGTTTCATGGTCGTGGCGACGGTGGCCAGTACGGCAATGTTCTCACCCAGGCTAATGGCTTTTTCCACCATTGCGCAGTCGATACGCGCAAGTTGCAGCGGCGTCATAAACTGGCACTGCTCAACCGCTGTGCCAATGGACGAACAGGCGGTAATGAAAATCTCACAATCCGCTTTTTCGGCTATGTGAACGTAGTCGGCAATGCGTGCCGCAATGTTCGGCGTCACGCCACCGGCCTTCATCACCTGCTTGATCATCGACTCTTCGACGAGGTGCATCACGTCCGCTTCTGGCATGATGTCGCCGATCAGTTGCTGCATCATGGCGAGCGTGGCGGAGCTGGTGTGAAGCATAGCGATCTTTTTCATTCTGCGATCTCCTTGAGCAAACATTCGGCAACGGCCATGGCCGCATCGTGATCTTCCTGCGCGGACAGTCCGCCCACCGCGACGGCCCCCAGACATTTACCGCTGTGAAGAATCGGTACGCCGCCGGGCAGCGCGGTAAAACGTGGGTCAGCAAAGTAGCTGATATCCAGCGCCTCGTTTTGCAGACGCTGTAAAAACGCCTGAGTGGTGCAGCCTAAACGGCTGCTGGTGCGCGCTTTACGCTGCGTCAGCTCAATGGTCAACAGTTTGGCATTGTCCATACGGGCAAAGCTCAGTAACTCGCCGTGGGCGTCGCACACGGCCACGCTGAGCGGACGTTGCGCATAACGGGTGTCGGCGAGATCGAGCGCGCAGTCTACGGCGCGTCGAGCCTGTTCCTGGGTTAGAGTCATCATTGTAAGTTATCCTTTTGACAGAGGTTCTGATACCGGCTGAGCAGGCGAACTCTCGCTCTGGGCCTGCGCCTGTCGGGCATCCTTTTTGCGCCAGTAGTTAGCCAGCAGCGAGCCGCTGACGTTGCCAAGCGGCGTCATGACCGCAGAGGCGAGACCAACGGTGGCCAGTTTGCCCATGGCGGCGGCAAGACCTGATGCCATCCCGCCGTTTTGCAGACCGACTTCGAAGGCCACCGTTCGCGCTGACTGGACATCCATACGGAAGATCCAGCGGCTCATCAGATAGCCAATCAGGAAGCCGCCGAGGTTGTGCATTAGCATGGCGAAGCAGAGCAGGAAGCCGACCTGAACCAGATTGTCGCGCCCGGCCGCTGCCGCCGTGGTGGTGAAGAAAATGATGCCCATCATCGAGATAGTCGGCATGATCTTCTTAACGCCGTCCACACGTCCATACAGCCAGTTATAGAACAGCGCCCAGATGATCCCACCCGCCACAAAGTTCAGCACCACCGCATACATTTGCGCGTCGGCGCTGGCGCTGCCAAACAGTGAGTCCCAGCCGCCGGCAATCATATACAGCAGCCAGATGGCGCTGATCCCGGCAAGAATTTGCACGGTTCGACGACCCTGCACACCGGCGTAGGTTTTCAGGTAGTCATGTAAAATCGCTGCGCCAATCGGGATCAGTACGATTTTCACGACGTCCATCACCATCGCCGTGAGCTGGATGTCGATCATCGAACCCGCCAGCAGATTCACCCACAGCGGGGTCATGACCGTCGCCGCCAGCGTTGAGACAGCGGCAATAGAGACCGCCAGCGCCAGGTTGGCGTTTGCGATATATACCATGACGGTGGAAGAGAGCCCGCTGGGGCAGGAGCCAATCAGCAGAATGCCTACCGCGACTTCCGGTGGGAAGTCGAAGATCAACGTAATGCTCAGGCCAAGCAGAGGCATGATGACGAAATGACAGAAGGTGCCGATAAACACCGCCCATGGCATTTTAGCGACGTCGATAAAGTCCTGGATCGTGAGTTTAGTGCCCATGCTGAACATGGTCGCCTGGATCACTAAAAAGACGATCCATTTATGGGTGATGTTGAATCCGCCCCAGACGATCAGATCGGTTGACCAGGTCATCGCCGCAACAAAGCCGGCGATGATCCACAGGGTAAACTGATAGCTGCGAAGATTTGTCCAGTAGCCCGCGCCTGCCGCGAAGCCTACCGTCAGCATCACCAGCCCCGGCTGCCAGAGGGCGGGAGACTGCATCAGCGCGCCAATAGCCGCCAGTGCGCCACCGGCGATACAGACGCCCAGTCCGGTTTTGTGAATAACGGTCGTGATAGTCATGATGAAATGTCCTTTCTCTCGTTACTACTGCCGTGGTGGAATAGCTAACATTTGCCGCGCAATATCCGGCGTGGCGACCTTTTTATCCATACTGCGAATAAGCGTGGCGAGTTTGGCAACCTGCTGATAATTATGTTGAGCTTTCTCTTCGGCGCTTAAATAATAACTGTCTTCAAAACCAATTCTGACTTCACTGGCACCCATGCCGACCGCTGCTGCAATAATATCGAAATTGTGGCGGCCAAAATGGGTAATTCCCCATAAAGCATCGCGTGGAATCATGCTACGCAAGGCAATTAACGCATCAACCGTCGCCGGCGAACTTCCACGGTGTCCAAGCACAATATTAAATAACATGGGTTTTCTGAACGGTATTTTTTCTTCCAGCGCCAGAATGTTATTAATCATCCCAATTTCAAAGACTTCAAATTCAGGAATAATGCCGCGTTGGGTTATTTGTTGTGAACAATATTCGACGTCCGGTCCGGGATTAAAGTAGACGGCGTCGCCGAGGTTAACGGAACCGACGTTCAGCGATGCCATTTCGACGCCGGGACAGTTCAGCGGCGCACAGCGCTCGGCAATCGACATGGCAGAGACGCCACCGGTGGAGGCCTGTATAATCAGGTCAGAATGGCGCATGACGTGGTCGATCGTCGCCTGAAAATCGGTGGTGTCTGACGTCAGGCGACCTTGCTTATCACGAACGTGTAAATGCACGATGGCCGCACCATGTTCGACACTGGCCAATATTTCTTGTGCCAGTTCTTCGGGTATAACTCTGGGGCAATCCGCGGCAACGGGTGCCAGCGAGATAATAACAGTATCCGACATGTGTTCCTCCGGTTTTCCGGTACAGAGATATTAAAATTATAAGTACGGTGTCATCCAGCGTAACGATTCGGGCCCTGGTGTTGACGGTTTATACTCACAACCGATCCAGCCCTGATAACCTGTCTGTTTAATAAAATCAAAGAGCCATGCTTCGTTTAATTCTCCTGTTCCCGGTTCATGGCGACCGGGCACAGAAGCAATCTGGAAGTGTTTAATAATTGGTAAATAATGGTCAATAAGATGCGCAACATTGCCGTGTATTTTTTGGCAATGGTAAATATCAAACTGTAAGCCGATATTTTTTCTGCCCACGTCGCGAATAAGTCTTTCAGCCAGTGGGAAGTTGTCGACGAAATAACCAGGCATATCTTCCTGATTTAGCGGTTCAATCAGCACGTCGATATCGGCCTCGACCATGACGTCGCAGGCGATACGCAGTCGCTCGGTTAAACGCTCATGCTGGGCGTTGGTGGAATGTCCGGCCACGCGCAGTCCGGCCATGACGTGCACCTTGCGACAGCCCAGTGCCGTGGCGTAATCGCGGGCAATCAGCAGACTGCGATGAAACGCCTCGTCACGATCCGGCAGGGAGGCCAGCCCGCGTTCGCCGGCCTGCCAGTTACCGGCTGGCGCATTCATCAACGCTACCGGCAGGCCGGTTTCCCGCTGTGCCGCCAGTAGCACATCCAGCGGATGCTGCCAGAGAAACAGCCCTTCAACACCGTGGAAACCCGCCGCCTTTGCGGCCTGAAAGCGCGCCGCAATGGGCCGTTCGCAAAACAGCCAGTCGAGATTAGCCGCTAACTTCAGCATGATGCGTTCCCTCCTGGCAATCAACCAGATGCAGTTTCACGCCCTGACTGGCAATGCTGTCCTGCGCCACGTCGGGCAACCGGTTATCCGAAATAATGTCGGTCAGTTGATTCAGAGAGCAGATATGAAACATCCCGTATTTGCCAAATTTACTGCTGTCGCAAACCAGCACCCGACGGCGGGAGACGGTAAGCACCGCCTCTTTCACCGAGGCTTTGCCCTCGCTGGGGGTCGACATACCGCGCTCGATATCCCACGAGGAGGAGCTGAGAAACGCCACGTCGATATTTATCGTGTGCAGAAAACTGGCGGCGCTTTTCCCGAGGCAGGAACGGTTACGCTGATCCACCAGTCCTCCGGTGTGGTACAGCGTGATGTGTGGCATGTCCATCAGATAGTGGCTGATGGAGAAATCGTTTGTCACCACCGTCAGGTTAAAGCAATGGCTGGCGGCGACGGCTTTCGCTACTTCAAATAACGACGTTCCCGCATCCAGATACAGTGTTTGCCCGGGCTCTATCAGCATGGCGGCAAGTTGCCCCATCCGCCGCTTCACCTCATGATGCAACTCGGCTTTTTCCCGCCACGGCAGCTCCGATTTCAGCAGATTGTTGAGTTTCACCCCGCCGTTGATCGAGATGACTTTTCCTTCTTCTTCCAGTAACTGAATATCGCGCCGCACGGTCATATGCGACACGCTCATCAGGTCCGCCAGTTCATTAAACGAGGCGACATTTTTTTCATGCACGTAGCGGTAGATAAAATCACGTCGTTGTTCGGGGATCATCATCTCACCTCATGTTCGCCGGGATTGTTCGAGTTCAGCCACCGCTTCCGCCGTTAGCGGCACGTAGCCGAGGGGCTTTAAGGTCAGCCAGATACGGGCGCTGTCTTCCAGCTCTTCGGCATTAAATACCGCCTCACGAAGTGAGCGACCACTGACAACTGGACCATGATTTGCCAGGAGTGCGGCGGTATGGTCAGCCGCAATCTCACTGAGTGCGCTGGCAATACCTTCATGGCCAGGTTTGAAATAGGGCAACAGTGGCAACTGCCCGACGCGCATCACGTAGTACGGCGTTAACGGCGGTAGACAGTTTTCCGGTGTGCTGCACGGCAGACAGGAAAGGGCAGTCAGCCACGGTGAATGCAGATGGACCACCGCGCCGCAAGTCGGACGATGACGGTACCAGGCCAGGTGCATGGGCACTTCTTTTGACGGTTTGTCACCGCTCAGGTGAACGCCGTTGGCATCCAGTTTACTGAGCGTAGCGGCGTCCAGTTCTCCCAGACAGGAGTTGGTCGGTGTGACCAGATAGCCGCCGTCCGACAGCCTTACGCTCAGGTTACCCGAACCACCGCTGCTGAAACCGCGCATAAACAGGGAGCGACCGTAATGCACCAGCTGTTCACGGAGTTGCTGTTCGTTAAGCTGACTCATGATGCATACTCCTGCGCGGTAAAAAAGAAGTCTTCATCACCGAAGTTGCCCGACTTCAGCGCCAGCGCGAGCGGCGGCTCGGCGGAAAACACCCATGGGACGCCGGGGGCGATCGCTTTTCCAACCGTCAGTCGCTTCACCTTTAACGCTTCCACCACGGTACCGGAGGTTTCGCCGCCCGCGACGATAAATCCGTTCACGCCCGCGGCCTGCAGTTTGGCCGTCAGCCTGGCAAAGGTATGTTCAATCGCCCGGCTGGCCTGCTGGTCGCCGTACTCCTGTTGAATACGTTTCAGCGCTTCTGGCGGCTGGGTGGCGTAAATCAACGGCGCGTACGGATCATCGACATGCGCCATTGCCCACAGCGACAGCTCATCGCTGTAACGCTCTGCGTCTGCCAGGCAGCGCGCCACGTCAAGCTGACGGGAGGTAGCCTGTGCTTTGTAGCGATTCACCTGGCGGTTGCTCATGGCGGAGCAACTTCCGGAAAAAACCACCGTTTTTGCCGGCAGCGGGAAAGGATGCGCCACTTCCCGCCCACGCTGTGGTGCGGCGCAAGCGGCCAGTGCGCCTCCCAGACCAGAACCGCCCGCCAGCAATGGCGCACGGCGTAAGGCCTGAGCGAGGGTTTGCAGATCGGCTTCGCTGAAGGTATCCACGATCACGTGACGTACACCTTCAGACTGGTAGCGGTCCAGCGCGTGAGTGACCGCTTCCACACCTTTTTGAATTGTGCTGAGGTCAATGCGCCCGACGGTGCGGGTCGTTTGCGCCGCGAGCAGACGAATCAGGTTCGCATCGGTCATCGGGTTGAGCGGATGTTTCTCCATGCCGGATTCGTTCAGCAATACGCCGTTCACAAACAGATGACCGTGGATCACCGTGCGTCCGTTTTGCGGCAGGGCAGGACAGTGAATGATGTACGGCGCGTGCATCGCATCCATCAGCGCATCGCTGACAGGACCGATATTGCCGTCCGGGGTGGAATCAAAAGTGGAACAATATTTAAAGTAAATCTGCTGTGCGCGAGCCGCGTTGCGCAGCCATTGCCAGCAGCGTAATGACTGATCGATGGCCTGGTCAGCCGGCAGAGAACGGCTTTTAAGCGAGATGACAATCGCATCGACCTCTTCATCCCACCGCTGTGCGGCGTCTGGCATTCCGGGCAACAGCGCGACCCGCCAGCCTTGTTCAGCCATAAAACTTGCGATATCCGTTGCGCCAGTAAAGTCGTCGGCGATAACACCTGTCGTGACGGGCATACATCCACTCCGTTCAGATTGTCTGGTAATTGCGTCCATTATTCAGGAGGGCGTTTCACATTCACATGATGATTCTCACAAATAAACACATTATAAAATTGAATTGTTTTCAAATAACTAATTGAAAATAATGATAAAAATGCCATTTCAAATTGAAATGATACTCACAGAGTGATGTGAAGATTCGTTAATCTTTGGGAAATGTTGTCACAACAGTGACGGGAAAGATGTAGAGGAGACAGGACGCCACTCTTGCAATTTGATCATAATCACCTGAATAAATGAGATTATTTTTTGCGGTCAGGGTCATTTTTTCACCTGGATAAATTAAGCATAGTAGCGACGTTATCCAGACCACTGACGGAGCGGAACGTGCCTCAGCATAATCAGGACGATGTCTTACACACTTTTTATTCACTGGCAGAGGTGTTTTCTAAGGCCACAGGACTTGCTGCCGTGGTTGTGGACATTCATGGTCGGGAAATTTCTGCCTGTCATAATTTTAATTCGTTCTGTTCATTACTGCGCGCGCATCCGCAATACCAAAAAAGTTGTCACAAATGTGACAAATATTGTGCCTTTGAAGGGTTAAAAGAAGAAAAAGTCAGAATACTCTGCTGTCATGCAGGGTTAAGCTTTTTCTCTATGCCGTTAATTAGTCAGGGGCACCTGCTGGGATTTATTATTTGTGGTCAGGTTCGTGCAAAGTATCCGGAATATAAAACCATTGTCATTGATGACGATCGACAGTGGGTTTTCGATCCCAAAATTAAATCAGCCTGGAATCAGGTTGCGATTGTTGAAAATAATCATCTGATGGCGGCGGCAAACCTGCTCAGGTTTATTATTAATAATCTTCACCCGGTCCAGCGTAAAACGTTAGACACTGCCGATGTGCAGTTGAGCGACCTGCGCCTGTCGGCAATGGAACTTTCGCGCCATGAAAAGAAACTGGTCGCCGCGCTGCGCTATATTGATGAGCACTTATATGAGGAACTGACGCTGGAGTCGGTGGCTGCGCATGTCTGTTTAAGCGCCAACTACTTTAGCCGCTTCTTTAAGAAACGGCAGGGCGTGAATTTTAAAACCTGGGTAAGTCAGAAAAAAATGCAGCGGGCGAGTGAGTTGCTGTGCGATCCGACGAACTCTATCGACAGCATCGCCCGGAAACTTCAGTATGCGCAGACCAGCTATTTTTGTCGGGTGTTCCGGGCGGCTCACCAGACGTCTCCGCAGTCATTCCGTCATGAACAGCTTTCGCTGTAAGCGCGTTCCATCACCTCTGGAATAAAAGAGAGACGGTCACTCAGACGCACAACGTCGCCGACCACAATCAGCGCAGGCGGGACAATATTCGCTTCCTGCGCTTTCGTGAGCAATGTGCCGAGCGTACAGGTTAAGCGCCGCTGATTATCCCGGGTGGCCGACATCACTATCGCGGCGGGTGTGTCCGGTGATTTGCCGCCCATTAGCAGTTCTTCGCAGATAAACGGCAGATTAGCGATCCCCATGACAATCACCAGCGTACCGTTGAGCTTTGCGAGCTGCCGCCAGTCCTGCTGTTGATTGCCTTCGCGGGTATGCCCCGTCACGACATGAAAGCCCGATGCCAGGTCACGGTGAGTTACTGGGATCCCGGCGCAAGCCAACCCGCCAATAGCGGAACTGATGCCCGGTACCACCTCGAAGGCAATGCCTTCCTCGACCAGGCACTCCACCTCTTCGGCACCGCGGCCAAACACGTAAGGATCGCCGCCTTTCAGGCGCACAATGTTCCGCTGCATCCGGGCATGTTGGATAAGCAGAGCATTGATCTCCTCCTGAGGAACGCAATGATAACCCGGACTTTTGCCAACGTTGATGCAGGTACAGCTTGCTGTGCACCACTCGAGTATTTTGGGGTTAACCAGCCGATCGTAAATAATGACATCAGCCTGTTGAATGCATTGCAGGGCTTTAAGGGTCAGTAAGCTGATATCACCTGGGCCTGCGCCAACCAGCCAGACTTTTCCGGAATCTTTCATATGTCGTCCTTAATTATTGTCGGGAAAAACGGTAAAAAGGGTAAAAGCAGATGGAAAAACGCCATCGTTTGCTTATCGTTTAATGAACTGAATTCTCCTGAAATAATAAGTAAATAATATTGATTAAACCCACAAAGTTTTTTCTCCGATAAACAAGTTGTCTTGAAAAATTATTAAGAACTTATTGACGCTATTTGTCGCAAAATAACCTTAATTAAATTGTGTTTATGGTCAGTCTTGCGTATTATTGGTTATTATTTGTTCGCCTTATGTGTGAATAAATCATGGAGTGGATCAATGACATCCAGGTAGGAAATAAAATATAACTCTCAGGCCAATCGGGAGTCGGTTGCATTTATTTTTTATAAATTAAACTATTTTTGTACGCGGCATATGGAAGACGTTATGAGAGGAAAGATACCAAAGACTGAATTACTGGTGACGTTTGAAGTAGTGGCACGTCATGAAAGTTATACGCGTGCGGCGGAGGAGTTAGCATTAACGCAAAGTGCCGTATTTCGCCAGGTGAATGCACTTGAGGATTTTCTGCATACTGCATTATTTAGTCATGCTAAAAAGCGGATTTTTCTAAACGCGGCCGGGAAGCATTATTTGAGCATTGTTAAGGAAACGCTAAATAAACTTGAGCGTGATACGAATACCATTATGACCTGGCAGCCTACGGTCGAAGTCATTGAACTGGCAGTCAATCCGACGTTCAGTACCCACTGGCTGATCCCCAATCTGCGTGAATTCAACAAACTTAACCCCGATATTATCGTTAATATTCATTCGCTGGCGAACATGGGTGATTTTCTCAACCGTGAATATGATGCGGCTATTATGCGTGAGGACTTCTGTTCGCCGTGGTCAGAAGTGGAGTATCTTTTCGAAGAGGAAATTCTGCCGGTCTGTAGCGGCAGTCTGCTGTCACAGCCTAACCAGAAACTGGCTGTTGAAGAGTTGCTTAATGAGTTTCCATTGCTGCATCAAAGTACGCGAATTAACGGGTGGCAGGAGTGGTTCGCCCTGTCGGATGTCAGTAGTCCTCTGGCCAACAAGGGGCCGCGATTTGATCTGCTGTCGATGCTGATCGCAGCAGTGCGATCAAATCTGGGGGTTGCGCTGCTCCCGCGCTTTGCGATCCAGCACGATCTGGACAACGGAGATATGGTGATCCCCTGCGATGTGCCTATGCGCACGGGTAATCGTTTCATTATGACCTGGCGGGAAGAAAAAGCGGAATCCCGTCATTTACAGGTATTCCGCGACTGGCTGTTGCAAAAATCAGTGGTATCTCACCTGGAACGCTGAGGGCGGGTGACAGGTTAATGGTAAGCCGGATAAGCGCATGCGCTATCCGGCAATGAGATCACTACCAGTCAATTCCGGCCTGAGCCTGAATTCCGCTGTCAAACGCATGCTTGATCGGGCGTAATTCGCTCACCGTATCGGCAAGCTCCAGTAACTGCGCGTGACACCCTCGTCCGGTCACAATCACACTCTGCTGTGCCGGGCGTTCCCGGATGGCGGCAATCACCTCTTCGGTATCAAGATAGTGATATGCCAGCATGTAAGTGAGTTCATCCAGCACGACCAGATCGTAATGCGCGTCGGCCAGCATGCGCTTGCTCTCTGCCCAGACGGCAAGCGCCGCCGCAATATCTGTCTCACGGTTTTGCGTTTCCCAGGTAAACCCGGTACCCATAATGTGAAACTCAACGCCCAGCGGATGCAGGGTATTGTATTCGCCATTATCCCACTGGCCTTTGATAAACTGCGCGACGCCAACGGTTTTACCATGACCTACTGCACGGGTAGCGGTGCCAAAGGCGGCCGTGGATTTCCCTTTTCCATTACCCGTGAAAACGATCACAATTCCTTTCTGTTCCGTGGCGGCGGCCACGCGGATATCTACCTGTTCTTTCAGCTTTTGCTGACGCTGGCGATGACGGTCGCCATTGGCTCGCGCTTGCATAAACGCTCCTTAATGTCCCGCCGGGCAGGATGCACAACGGTGCTGTTGTTCAAACTGGCTGAAGAAATTGTTCCCTTTATCGTCCACCAGCACGAAAGCCGGCAGGTTTTCAACGTCCATCATCCAGACCGCCTCCATTCCCAGTTCGGGATACTCGAGGCAGCGCAGGCTTTTCACATATTGTTGCGCCAGCAAGGCTGCGGCGCCGCCGATGCTGCCGAGGTTGAATCCGCCGTGTTTATGGCAGGCCTCGGTCACCTGTGAACTGCGGTTGCCTTTTGACAGCATAACCAGGCTACCGCCAGCGGCCTGGAAGGCATCGACATAACCGTCCATGCGCCCGCCGGTGGTTGGCCCGAGCGAACCACAGGCCATCTGATCCGGCGTTTTGGCCGGGCCTGCGTAGTAGACGATGTGATCTTTCATGTACCCTGGCAGCGCTTCGCCGTTGTCCAGACGCTCTTTAAGTTTGGCGTGAACGATGTCGCGGGCAACCACGATCGGGCCGTTAAGCGAAAGTCGCGTGCCGACGGGCAGGGCGGATAAATCATGCAGGATCTCGCGCAGCGGACGGTTCAGATCCAGGTTTACGCTCTGCGCGCTGTTCTCGATGCGGCTGGATTCCGGGATAAATTTGCCCGGGTTATGCTCGAGTTTTTCCAGCCAGATCCCGTGTTTGTTGATCTTCGCTTTGATATTGCGATCGGCAGAGCAGGAGAGCGCCATCGCGATCGGGCAGGAGCCGCCGTGGCGCGGCAGACGAATCACGCGAATATCATGGGCGAAATATTTGCCACCAAACTGCGCGCCAATGCCAAATTCACGGCTGGCATTAAGCAGCGTGGATTCCAGCGCCGTGTCACGAAACGCCTGACCCAGTTCGTTACCGCTGGTGGGCAGGTTGTCGTAATACTTGGTTGAGGCCAGTTTGGCGACTTTGAGCGCCTGATCTGCGGAGAGACCGCCGACGACAAAAGCGATGTGATATGGCGGGCAGGCTGCGGTGCCCAGCGATTTCATCTTCTCGATCAGGAAGGCGGTGAGCTTTTCCGGTTGCAGGATCGATTTGGTCTCCTGGAACAGCGCCGCTTTGTTAGCTGAACCGCCGCCCTTATTGACGAACAGAAAACGGTATTCGTTACCTGGCGTGGCGCTGATGTCGATCTGCGCCGGCAGGTTGGTGCCGGTATTGACCTCGGTATACATATCCAGCGGGGCGTTTTGCGAATAGCGCAGGTTATTTTCCTTAAAGGTGGTGTAAATCCCTTTGCTGAGCGCTTCGGCGTCATCGCCGCCGGTCCATATCTGTTGGCCTTTGCTGGCGACTACCGTCGCCGTACCCGTGTCCTGGCAGTTCGGCAGCACGCCTTTCGCCGACACTTCCGCATTACGTAGCAGCTGAAGCGCGACATACTTGTCATTACTGCTGGCCTGCGGATCGTGCAGGATGCTGGCGATCTGCTTTAAATGTCCGGAGCGCAGAAAGAACGATGCTTCATAGAATGCCTGTTGCGCCAGCAGCGTTAATGCTTCCGGTGCCACTTTGATGACCTCTTCGCCATCTAATTCTGTCACCGTAACATGCTGATTGCTCAGTAATTCGTATTCCGTACTCTCTTTGCTTTGTACAAAGAGTTCTTGCCAGACAAAGGGTTTAGACATGTTACTTCTCACGTAAAGGTTGATATCGCCGGAGGGCGGCGTTGCGCCGTATCCGACCTAAAAAATGGCTGATTCCAGGCCGGATGGGCATAAGCGCCATCCGGCCTACAGGTTAATGCTGGATGTGTAGGCCGGATAAGCCCTGGCGTCATCCGGCAACCTTATATCATCAGGACATCACCACTTCTGACTGCTCAGTTGCAGGACGCTCCTGTTCTGGCGTTTTGACCGGTGCCGTACCCCGGCAGCCGGAACCGAAGTGTTCACCTTCCCAGCGACCGACAATCGCGGCGCCCATCGCGTTACTCATCACGTTGGTCGCAGAACGGCCCATGTCGAGGAACGGATCGACGCCCATCAGCAGGATCAAACCAGCTTCCGGAATGTTGAACTGGTTGAGGGTAGCGGCAATGACCACCATCGAGGCACGCGGTACGCCCGCCATGCCTTTGGAGGTCAACATCAGGATCAGCAGCATGGTGATTTGCTCACCCATGCTCAGCTCAATGTTGCACGCCTGCGCGATAAAGACCGTGGCAAACGAGCAGTAGGCCATTGAACCCACGAGGTTGAAGGAGTAGCCGATAGGCAGCACGAAGCTGGCAATCTTGGATGAGACGCCAAATTTTTCCAGCTTATCCAGGGTTCCCGGGAACGCGGCTTCAGAACTGGAGGTGGTAAACGCCAGCAGCGCCGGTTCGAGGATCGCTTTCGTCAGGCGGCTGATGCAGGGACCGACAATCACCGTCGACAGGCCGATCAGAATCGCCCACAGCATGCCCAGTGTCAGGTAGAATTCGCCCATGAAGATCCCGGCGCTAACCATCACACCCAGTCCACGTTCGGCAATCAGCCCAGAAATAGCGGCGAATACGGTTAACGGGGCGAACAACATGACGTAGCCAGTCAGCTTCAGCATGACGTGAACCAGCGAATCGAGCACTTTCACGATCGGTTCTGCTTTTTCGCCAATGGCGGCCAGGCTGCACCCGAGGAAAATGGAGAACACCACGATTTGCAGGATTTCGTTACGCGCCATTGCATCGACGATGCTGGTCGGCACGGCGTGAGAGATAAACACTTTCAGCGTAAACGGCTCTGACTGTACGCCCGCCACTGCCGCCGCGTCATGGGCGACAAAGTTAATGCCCGCACCTGGCTGGAACAGATTGACGATGACCAGACCCAGCGCAATCGACAACAGTGAGGCACAGATAAACAGGAAAAAGGTTTTTGAGAATATACGTCCCAGTGTTTTGGCATCGCCCATTTTCGCGATCCCGACCACCAGGGTTGAAATAACCAACGGCGCGATAATCATTTTTACCATACGTAAAAAGATGGTGGTAAAAATAGAAATATCCTGCGCGTACGATTTTGCTGTATCTGCCGATGCCATATTATTAATGACCACCCCGGCAATCATGCCGAGGATCAGGCCTAATATGATCATTTTGGTTAGACTTATTTTCTTCATTATTACTCCATCGGATCAAGGCTGGTCTGTGAAGTGTTGTAGGGTAGCGTGCGCCTGAGCCTGGACAGCAGCTCAGGCGCACGCTGGTTGTGACCAACCGCATGAATTATCTGGAATACAGTGATACAGCGAAATCCTGTACGCCAATGGACGTTGTTGTATTTTATTTGCTACAGATCGAACTCAATACTTAATAACGGCGCATGCTGCTGCGCGCCATAAACATCATTGTCACCAACGTTGCCGGAAATAATATCGCGAGGCATCACGATTTTTACGGCATTCGCAGGGTCAAACCAGACGATGCGATGAATAAAATCAGGTTCAACGTTATATAAGCGGGCAATTAACTGCGGGGTTAATTGCTCAGAACGTTTTACCCGCTGATAGTCTTCGCGTGTTTTAAATAAAATATCTAACACCAGTTCATACGGTCCGGCGTTTTTGGAACGAATCACCTGCGCCAGGGTGCAAATAGCGTGTTTCATGCCTGAACTCCTTCCGGCGTCACCTGTTCGATATGGAAGTCAAAACGCAGGGCGTCGCTGGCTTCGATCAGGTGATAGATTGAGAACTCATACACCGGCCCGCTTTGAATGTCGGATGGCGAGAACGGGAAGGCGAGGTTGCCTGCCGTGGCGATCCGGTTTTCGTAGCCGTAATGCAGCAGAGTAGAACGTACCAGCGAACAGACGCTGTTGGCGATATCCTGCGTTGGCGCGACCACATCCAGCAAAATGCCCAGTTCATGCCCGGCGGTTTGCACCGGTTCATGATTACCCATCACGCCGTTTTTGCCGTACAGGTGGAACGTCATGCGGATGCTGTCATCATTCAGCGAGAGGTTACGTGCCACACTGGCCTTAACCTCTTCGAGAATGGTGTCGATGCTGGCAATCATGATCGGATCGCGGGTACCGGCGATGGTCAGGCAACGGAAGCCCACCTGACGCGCGCCCTCGAGTTTCAGTGCATAGGGCGTTTCTTCATGACGGGAACCGCTGACGTACACTTCGCCATCGTTTACCGCTTTGAAGCTGCACCCTTTCAGGTTCAGCACGCCGCCCGGACCTGGCAGGAAGTACGGATCGGACTTCTCATACAGGGTGTGTGCCGCCGCCGACGTTTCGGTGAACTTGCGTTTCGGGTTGAACGTCTTCAGCGTAAAGCCGTTGTCGTCGATAATCCCCATCGCGCAGTCGGAACCGGAACCTGGGGTGGCGGCAATGGCCGCACATTCCAGAATTTTGCCACAGTGCAGCGCCAGACCTTCATCAAAGCCCTGCATAATCGGTAGCGCCGCGAAGCAGGCCGGATCGTAAGCACGTCCGCCCAGCACCACCTGCGCACCCGCTTCCAGGGCACGCTGGAACGGTTCGATCCCCATCTGCGCCACGATATAGGTGCTCTCTTCGATCGCCTCGTGGGTCAGTGCCGGAACAAAGTCCAGCGCGGTGATTTTGCCGTTATCCAGCGCCTGATGAACTACCTCTTTATTCACATCCGATGGGATCAGCGCCATTGAGAAGGACAGTTTTTCTTCCTGTGCGATCTCAAGGATAATTTGCCGACACCACTCAAGGTGCGGTGCAGCACCAGATCCCCCGGCGGTGCCGATCACCACCGGAATGTTGTTCTTAACGCCCGCCGTGATCATATAGCGCAGATCGCGTTTCACTCCGGCCCTGTCGGTAAACGGTTTACCCGCCCCCAGGTAATGGGGGCCAGGATCGGAGGAGCCTGCGTCAACGGCGATCAGATCCGGTGACTCTTCCATGGCTTTACGAAAGCTCTCTTCCGGGAAGCCATAACCCAGGATAGCCGTCGGCGATAAGATCTTAAATGTGCGTGCCATCTCTTAATCCTTAGTCTGCAACAGCGCGATGGTGCGGTTCATTTCGTTGAATACGATATTGAGACCTTCATCGAAGCCCATGCCAGGCTTGATCAGCATACGCATCGGACGTGCGGCGAGAGCCACATGTACGCAGGTGCGGGCGCTGATTTCGGTTTCGTTACAGGTACCGCCCTGGTAAGCTTCCATCCCGTGTTTGTTGCAGTACAGCACCGCGTCAACGATGTTGTGAATGCCGCCGAGATCCGGGGTTTTGATCTGCACCATGTGGCAACTGCCGGCATCGGTGAAGTCCACGATGTCCTGATAGGTGTTACACCATTCGTCGGCGACAATTTTCACGCCGGAACCCAGACGGGTCAGCTCTTTGGTGATGGCCGTCAGCATGCGGATCTGATCCGGCTTGTTGCCTGCATCAACCGGGCCTTCAATGTACAGCGGCAGACCCTGGGCTTCTTTTTCGAGGCTGGCGATATACTCAGCGCAGCGCACCGGATCCATATCGAAAATCAGACCGATGGTGCCGTACACGTCGATATGCAGCGTCGGGTGGTAGCGCGGGCTGCTGCGCAGGCTGAGAATGCGGTCGGATAACCAGCGCACATACTCACGCAGTTTTTCGCCTTTGAAACCGAGCTTCTCTTCAACGTTGTTGATCAGCGCATGCGGCAGGACGTCAACACCTTTGAGGATCATCTTGTCGACGGCGATATAGCGGTCGTCGCCGCTCTGACCAAATAAAGGAATGGCTTCCGGTACGCATGGCAGTTGCCATTCGTCACACACCACTTCCGTTTTCAGGCGGCCCGAGGCCAGCGCGGTGGCGTCAAGCAGCGCCTGTGACAGACCGTAACGAACGGCGGTATGCAGCAAATTACCGTCGATGCGCAGTTTGTCGAAGAAACGGGCGTTCGGCAGGAACGCATCTACATCGCGACCTTCCAGCAACGGTTTAATGTGATCGTTGAGGAACGGAATGAAATGTTCCGCCAGGAACAGCGGATCGCGACCACCGGCACCGGAGTACTGCACCGCGGCGCAATCACCCACTGCGACGGCGCCGTTTTCCAGAATCAGCTGTACGGAAACGCACTCGCCAGCCTGGCGCACAGAGGTAAAGCCTGGGGTAACCGGCTCGCCGGTATAAATAAACCCGTCATGACCTGCGCCATTTTTGATCGCCTGCTGGTCATCAAAATAGAATGAGGAGTAGCCAGCGGTGAAAAGCGCCTGTTTAATTTTCATTATGGTCTTCCTATTAATTGACTGTGGGATACAGCGTTGATGTCATCAACAACCATCTGGAATGAGGGTTTACGTCCTTCATAATGGGCACGCTCGGCCACGTAATCGTGGTGCAGGGCGAGAATGTCTTGCGGCAGCGGAACTGAGCCTGCTTCCAGAATACGGATCGCGCCGGCGTTATCGCGAACCGGCAAGATTTTTCCTGCGTTACAGGAGGCCGGGGCGAAAGGTACGTCCAGCACGCCTGCTTCGAAGGCCAGCACGGTGCCGCGTGCGACATCGCCGTTGCCCAGTTCAAACACTTTCTTCAGGACCGCACGAACTTCGCTCTTAATCAGATCCACTTCCTGCTCTACCGCAGCACACGGCGGGAATTTCTGGTCGCTGACCATGTTGAGCATCTGACGTGACGCGCGCAGCCCCTGGGCGTTTGCCGCCGCCGTTGGAATACCAAAGGCTTCATGTGGGCTCTTGGTGATCACTTTGGTCGCACCAGACATGCCGGCGACCGCTGCGCCCCAGGAGATAATAGCGAACGCTTTGGATTCGTCTTCCGGGAAGCCGCCCATCCACTGGTGGAAGACGGTACTCAGCTCGTAATCATTGAAGCCGTAATTCTGGAAGTACTCGTGGGACAGTTCGCGCAGTGACTGGATCGCGGCAATATCCTGCGTCAGACTGCCCACCTGGCCGTAGCCTACGGTAATGGACTTCACGCCCTGTTCCAGGGCCAGCAGACCTTCAATAATCGCCACCGCGTGAGACATGAACGGCGGGATCAGCGTGCCGGTCAGCGGGCCGAACGGTTCGCGGTTAATGCGAATGCCGTGTTCTTCATACAGTCCCATCAGACGGTCGCAGTACTGCCAGTCGCGAATGGATTTTTCCAGCGTAACGCGTTTGGCGTAAGGAATGTTGTAGGAGATCCCGCCGCCTTCATAGCTGGTGAAGCCGCTGGCCATGGCGATCTCCGCCAGCAGACGCGCATCCGGCGTACCGTGACGGACCTGAATCGGTTTCTCCAGCGCTTCGGTCATCCGACGACACGCCGCCACGCCGTGGTTAACCACCGGCAGTCCGTTGAGCTTTGACGTCCCGGCCTCAATGGATTTCTGGATCCCAATGGCGGCTTCTTCATAACGATTCAGACGCGTATAGGCATCGATGGTGCTCGGCAGCAGGTCACACTCTGCCTGGAGGGTTTTCAGCAGCGCGATGTGCTCGTCCATCAGTGCTACACCCGCACGCGGCTGGCTCAGGGTTTTCCCTTCCTGATCCGCCTTCAACAAGGCATGAGAGAAACGTTTTTTCTCAGGAATGGTCTGCTGATACTTCACGCCATCTTCAAAATGTTCGACGTCTTTGCCGGTATGCCACGTTTGCAATACCTGATGCCGTTCGGTCATAAATTCGTCATGGGTTAATTTTTTATTTCGAAGTTCCATTCGTCGCTGCCTTAGGTTTTATAGGGTTAAACAGTGAATGCTGGTGCGCGCAGCGGCCTGGGGATCCAGTCTGGCAACGTTTGCCAGCAGCGGGAGCAGACCTTTTGCATCGCGGTAGTACTCAAACTGAGTGGGTAAAAGAATGCGTCTACCGTCGTCGTCCAGTTCGCGATATTTGAGCCAGTGATGGATATCAAACTGACTGGCGCGGGAGAGCCAGCCGCCCGAGCCGACCACTTTGCGCACGGTGGTCAGGTCGCGTCCCATCTGTAAATCGACGTTGCCAACGCAGGTACAGACCTGCTTTTTGGTGCCTGCGTGACGCTCTGCGGCGTAACCGACGCACAGCCCGGCTAACAGAGAATCAAAGTATTTTTCGTCCTCGCTCTGCGGCAGATAATCAGGATGCGCCACCAGATGCCGCAGGTATCCATAGAAGGCCTCCTGGCGCGCCGGCTGCTGAGCGAATACCACCTTCACCAGTTCCTGGGTGCTTTCGCCTACTACTACGGCGGAGACGCGCATGCCGAGATCGCCCTCCACGGTGCGCTTAACAAAGGGCTCCGGGACACCGTGCAGCACGGTATCGGGCGAGAGGGTATTGGCGCTGGCGGAATAGACGTCGGTGGTTGCGCCGCCCATGTCGATGAGCATGAACTCTTTCCATGCGCTATCGACTTCACTGATGGCTTTGACCAGTTCGTATACCGTCCAGGGCGTTGGCATGGGTTCTTCGCCGGTTTCACCGACAATCACATCCAGGCCTTTGCCTTTCACAATGCGGGACAGGAAAACATCACAAATCGCCTTACGTGCGGCGAAGGGATTCGGGTGATCGAGATCGGGCAGAATGTTGTCTACCGTAGTCAGATCTTTGTGTCCCAGAATCGCCTGGATATCGTCCTGAATGTCGCGATTTCCGGCGTAGATAATGGCGCAGTCGAGGCTGGACTCCGCCAGCGCATGCGCATTGGCCAGACCGTAGCTCTCTTCGCCGCCGTCGGTGCCGCCGGTGAACAGCAGAATATCCGGTGGTGAGGCTTCCAGCGCCTGAATATCATGGCGATTTAGCTTGTACGAATAGTACTGGGCGATTTTTGCCCCCGCAGAATGCGCCGTGACTTTTGCCGATTCCAGGGTGATCGACGGCACCAGTCCCATTGCGGCGACAGCAAGACCGCCTTTCGCCGACGAGGAGTACTTCAGGGTCACTTCACCGCTGTTGAGCAGCGGGCGCGCATCGGCAACGTTCAACACCTGGTTCAGGCTGGCGAAAAAACCGTCCGCCAGATGATGGGTCGTCGTCGGAGTCAGAACGTGGTTAACCAGTGTTAACGCATCCCCCTCCTTTGCGAAGAGGGCAGCTTTGGTCCACGTCGAGCCGATATCGACAGAGACGGTTTGCATCAGATGGCCTCTTCCAGACAACGCTGTTCAACGCCGTGGCGCTTGTTGATATCCGCTGCCATCAACTGGCATACATCTTCAAGATCGTGGCTTGGGGCGAAGACGCGCTGGAAGCCCATTTCTTTGAATTTGGCTTCGACATCTGCGAAGTCATGCTTGCCGACCACCAGGTTGCCGCCGACGTAAAGCAGGATATCGCCTATACCGCGTTCGATGCAGCGCTCGCGCAGACCCAGGCAATCAATGTCGCCGTGGCCATAAATGGAAGAGACGACAATCGCATCGGCGCCGGTTTCGATTGCGGCATCAATATATTCATCCTGGCTTACCATTACGCCCAGATTGATTACGCGAAAATCATGGGCAGTAAAAACGCGGTCCAGAACTTTATTGCCAACGGCATGGCAATCAGCACCAATGACGCCAATAACGAGTGTTGATTTTTTCATGGGTAATCCTCTCCAGGACTCAGGGTAAGAAATAAAATGTTTTGAAATGTTTTAATAGAGACGGAGTGTCGTGGGGAGGCGTGATGGATGCAATTGATCTATTTTCAAAATATCTTTCGAAAAACGACTGTTCTATGAAATTAAAATAAAACCCCTTTACTTTCATGTGGTTGTGGTTGTAATTTCAACGCATTAATATTTTAATAAAAAGGTATCTATTAAACGGAGTTTCATGTTTGTGATCTGAATCCTGTTTATTTGTCTGTTAGCGAAAGGCATCTTTAAATAACTTCAGAAGAAGAAGTGTGAGATAGGTAACGGAATTAACGGAACCCTTAATATAGACATAAAAATAACTGTTAATGAAAAGATAATAATTTGTTCCGAGTGCGTTTGTATTATTCATTTAAGCTGTACACCATTCCAGGCAACACCGTGTCACATTCTGGTCATTTCTTGTCGTTTCACGTAAGTCAGTTCCGCAAACGTATCATGTCGGACTGTTGGACTGACGGGGTGCTGAACCTGGCTAAATGAGAGTTCATGCCCGGGGAGGAGAACGATTCTTCGTCAACATGCTGGACGGGCAGAAGCATGCCTGGCGGAATAATCAGCAAACAGATCGGTGCTGCTCACAGCATTATTTTATTGTTAACGGAATAATAACAATGTGGTGTTAATTCATTTTTCTGTAAAAGTAAAATAATTGTGAATAACAACGTGCAAATTCTTCGTCTCTGGAAAATAACTGAAAATTGACTACGCTAAATTGAGCGTGTCAGGGCCACGGAAAATGCCGTTACCGCGTTAATTAAAACACTGTTTTTTTATATATACATTTTCACATGTTAACCATCCCCTTCCGCAAAGACACATGTCGGCAACATGTTTTTCACTACGATCACTCAATTTAAACACGATTAACAAAAAGCACTGTTTTTGATTTAAATCAATGTTTAAACGTTGGAAAAAGGTGGAGAAACACGTTAAATTGTCGCCGATCAAATTGGTGGAAAAGTGATAAATTCGCTATAAATTGATCACTGTCGAAAAATGCAAATCTTCCTCAATAAAAACCTGTTTATTGTAAGGATTTTGCGGCGTAATATAATTGCGGGATCAATTTGAGTTTTTTATTAACATGTTTGTAACCTTTCACCCTTTCTGTTTCCTTCTCCAGGAAAACGATAACGGCGAAAGCGCGCAAATAAATTTGTATTGGGGCATGCGTGTGACCCTTTCTAACGGGGTTACTCTCGGAGTCTTCATGCGATGAGCAAGGAGTCATGATGTTAGATATAGTCGAACTGTCGCGCTTACAGTTTGCCTTGACCGCGATGTACCACTTCCTGTTTGTGCCACTGACGCTCGGTATGGCGTTCCTGCTGGCCATTATGGAAACGGTCTACGTCCTTTCCGGCAAACAGATTTATAAAGATATGACTAAGTTCTGGGGCAAGTTGTTTGGTATCAACTTCGCTCTGGGTGTGGCAACAGGGTTGACCATGGAGTTCCAGTTCGGGACCAACTGGTCATACTATTCTCACTACGTTGGGGATATCTTCGGTGCGCCGCTGGCGATCGAAGGTCTGATGGCCTTCTTCCTCGAATCCACCTTTGTAGGTCTGTTCTTCTTCGGCTGGGATCGTCTGAGCAAAGTTCAGCACATGGCGGTAACCTGGCTGGTTGCTTTAGGTTCTAACCTGTCAGCTCTATGGATCCTGGTCGCAAACGGCTGGATGCAGAACCCTATCGCATCGGATTTCAACTTCGAAACCATGCGTATGGAGATGGTGAGCTTCTCTGAACTGGTCCTTAACCCGGTAGCCCAGGTGAAATTTGTTCACACCGTGGCGTCTGGCTACGTGACTGGTGCGATGTTCATCCTCGGTATCAGTGCTTACTACCTGCTTAAAGGGCGCGACGTCGCTTTCGCAAAACGTTCTTTCGCAATCGCTGCAAGCTTTGGTATGGCTGCCGTGCTGTCTGTTATCGTTCTGGGTGATGAATCCGGTTACGAAATGGGCGACGTGCAGAAAACCAAACTCGCGGCCATTGAAGCAGAGTGGGAGACTCAGCCTGCTCCGGCTGCTTTTACCCTGTTTGGGATTCCTGACCAGGATACGCAGGAAAACAAACTGGCAATTCAGATCCCTTATGCACTGGGCATCATTGCCACGCGTTCTGTCGATACGCCGGTTATTGGTCTGAAAGACCTGATGGTACAGCATGAAGAGCGCATCCGTAACGGGATGAAAGCGTATGAACTGCTGGAGCAACTGCGTGCCGGTTCGACCGACCAGGCTGTTCGCGATCGGTTCAACAGCATGAAGAAAGACCTCGGTTATGGTCTGCTGCTGAAACGCTATACTCCGAACGTCTCTGATGCAACGGAAGCACAGATTCAACAGGCGACGAAAGATTCTATTCCACGCGTTGCGCCGCTCTATTTCGCCTTCCGTATCATGGTGGCATGTGGCTTCCTGCTGCTGGCGATCATTGCGCTTTCCTTCTGGAGCGTGATTCGTAACCGCATCGGCGAGAAAAAATGGCTGCTGCGCGCCGCGCTGTACGGTATTCCACTGCCGTGGATTGCAGTAGAAGCCGGTTGGTTTGTCGCCGAATATGGCCGTCAGCCGTGGGCAATTGGTGAGGTACTCCCAACCGCAGTGGCGAACTCGTCGCTGACCGTCGGCGACCTGCTGTTCTCCATGATCCTGATTTGTGGCCTCTATACCCTGTTCCTGGTGGCTGAACTGTTCCTGATGTTCAAGTTCGCACGCCTTGGCCCAAGCAGCCTGAAAACCGGTCGCTATCACTTTGAGCAGTCCACTGCGACTACTCAGCCGGCACGCTAAGACAGGAGTCGTCAAATGATCGATTATGAAGTACTACGTTTTATCTGGTGGCTGCTGGTTGGCATTCTGCTGATTGGTTTTGCGGTCACCGATGGCTTCGACATGGGGGTGGGCATGCTCACCCGTTTCCTCGGTCGTAACGACACCGAGCGTCGAATTATGATTAACTCCATCGCCCCGCACTGGGACGGTAACCAGGTATGGCTGATCACCGCGGGCGGCGCGCTGTTTGCGGCCTGGCCGATGGTCTACGCTGCGGCGTTCTCTGGTTTCTATGTGGCGATGATCCTCGTGCTGGCGTCCTTGTTCTTCCGTCCGGTCGGTTTTGATTACCGCTCCAAGATTGAAGATACCCGCTGGCGCAATATGTGGGACTGGGGCATTTTCGTGGGTAGCTTCGTGCCGCCGCTGGTGATCGGCGTGGCATTCGGCAACCTGTTGCAGGGTGTACCGTTCCATATCGACGAGTATCTGCGTTTGTACTACACCGGTAACTTCTTCCAGTTGCTAAATCCGTTTGGTTTGCTGGCAGGCGTGGTGAGTGTGGGGATGATCATTACTCAGGGCGCGACCTATCTGCAGATGCGTACCGTGGGTGAACTGCACCTGCGTGCACGTGCAACGTCGCAGATTGCAGCGCTGGTTACGCTGGTTTGCTTCGCGCTGGCTGGTGTTTGGGTGATGTACGGTATTGATGGCTACGTGGTGACCTCTGCGGTTGATCATTATGCGGCCTCTAACCCGCTGACCAAAGAAGTGGCGCGTGAAGCGGGGGCCTGGATGGTCAACTTCAATAATGCACCGATCCTGTGGCTGATCCCGGCACTGGGTGTGGCGTTGCCCTTGCTGACGATTCTGACTTCCCGTATGGAAAAAGGGGCATGGGCATTCCTGTTCTCGTCTCTGACCCTGGCCTGCATCATCCTGACTGCCGGTATTGCGATGTTCCCGTTCGTGATGCCTTCAAGCACCATGATGAATGCGAGCCTGACCATGTGGGATGCGACGTCCAGTCAGTTGACGCTGAATGTGATGACCTGGGTTGCTGTGGTGTTTGTACCGATCATTCTCATCTACACCGCCTGGTGTTACTGGAAAATGTTCGGTCGCCTCACCAAAGAGCACATTGAAAACAATACCCACTCTCTGTACTAAGTAAGGAGCTAATTATGTGGTATTTCGCCTGGATTCTGGGAACGCTTCTTGCCTGTGCATTTGGGATCATCACCGCGCTGGCCCTTGAGCACGTCGAGGCAAGCAAAGACGGTCAAGAAGAACACTGATGACCACCCTGATCGCGATGCAATATAACGCGATGGACAAGCGCCCGTTACGGGCGCTTTCTTTGGTGATGGCGTTAGTGTTAGCAGGATGTATGTTTTGGGATCCCTCCCGCTTCGCAGCAAAAACCAGCGGGCTGGAAATATGGCATGGACTGCTGCTGATGTGGGCGGTCTGTGCAGGCATCATTCATGGCGTGGGTTTTCGTCCTCGCGCTGCGCACTGGCAGGGAATTTTCTCTCCGCTACTCGCCGATATCGTGCTTATTATCGGTCTCATTTTCTTCTTCTTTTGAATAAGAAACATCCTTAATGATCTATGGGCTTGCATAAGCCCATAAATTTTTACTCTCCCTTAACCTCACCCCATTCCCAAGCCTCGATCGCGCGCGTATAGTAGCAACGTTTAAAAGCACTAACTTTTGTTGCATTACCGGGATGTAAAGTGAATACAACGCTATATACAACAGCATTCTTGATGCATCGCGGCGGCAAGTGCGCGGATCACCAGGAGCTTACAGGAGTAAGTGACTGGTGTGAGTGGACGAAGCCAACAAAGAGGCAGCAGGAATGAGTAAGTATATATTTCGATGGCCGGTACGTGTCTACTACGAAGACACCGACGCCGGTGGTGTGGTTTACCACGCCAGTTACGTCGCTTTTTATGAAAGAGCACGCACAGAGATGCTGCGTCATCATCACTTCAGTCAGCAGGTGCTGCTGGCTGAGCGAGTTGCCTTCGTGGTGCGAAAAATGACGCTGGAATACTATGCGCCTGCGCGACTCGACGATATGCTCGAAATCCAAACAGAAATTACGTCAATGCGTGGCACCTCTTTGGTTTTCACGCAACGCATTGTCAACGCAGAGAACTCCGTGCTCAATGAGGCTGAGGTTCTGATTGTTTGCGTTGATCCACTCAAAATGAAGCCTCGTGCGCTTCCCAAGTCTATTGTCGCGGAGTTTAAGCAGTGACTGACATGAATATCCTTGATTTGTTCCTGAAGGCAAGCCTTCTGGTTAAACTTATCATGTTGATTTTGATTGGTTTTTCAATCGCATCCTGGGCCATTATCATCCAGCGGACGCGTATTCTTAACGCCGCCGCGCGTGAAGCCGAAGCGTTCGAAGACAAATTCTGGTCCGGAATTGAACTGTCTCGCCTGTATCAGGAGAGCCAGGGACGCCGTGATAATCTGGCGGGTTCGGAACAAATCTTCTATAGCGGGTTCAAAGAGTTTGCACGATTGCATCGGGCAAACAGCCATGCGCCAGAAGCCGTGGTGGAAGGCGCATCTCGTGCGATGCGGATCTCGATGAACCGTGAACTTGAAACGCTGGAAACGCATATTCCGTTCCTTGGCACCGTGGGTTCCATCAGTCCGTATATCGGTTTGTTCGGTACGGTGTGGGGGATCATGCATGCGTTTATCGCGCTCGGGGCGGTAAAACAGGCCACGTTGCAGATGGTTGCGCCGGGTATCGCGGAAGCATTGATTGCTACGGCGATTGGTCTGTTTGCGGCAATCCCGGCGGTCATGGCCTACAACCGTCTGAATCAGCGTGTTAACAAGCTGGAACTGAATTACGACAACTTTATGGAAGAGTTCACCGCGATTCTGCACCGTCAGGCGTTTACCGTTAGCGAAAGCAACAAGGGGTAAGCCATGGCCAGATCGCGTGGACGAGGTCGTCGCGACCTGAAGTCCGAAATCAACATCGTACCGTTGCTCGACGTTCTGTTGGTGCTACTGCTTATCTTTATGGCGACAGCGCCGATCATTACGCAGAGCGTGGAAGTCGATCTGCCGGATGCGACCGAGTCGCAGGCCGTGAGCAGTAACGATAATCCACCGGTCATTATTGAGGTTTCCGGAGTAGGGCAGTACAGCGTGGTGGTTGAGAAAGATCGTATGGATCAACTGCCGCCGGAACAGGTGATTGCCGAGGCGAAAAGTCGCCTGGAGTCCAATCCGAAAACGGTCTTCTTGATCGGGGGCGCGAAAGACGTGCCTTACGATGAAATAATTAAAGCGCTGAACTTGTTGCACAGTGCGGGTGTGAAGTCGGTTGGCTTAATGACGCAGCCTATCTGATCATTTGCGTCTCTGGTTTGAAAGAGAGCGTGTAACAGGCGAACAGTTTTTGGGAACCGAGAGTGTCAAAGGCAACCGAACAAAACGACAAGCTCAAACGGGCGATAATTATTTCAGCGGTGCTGCATGTCATCCTATTTGCAGTCCTGATCTGGAGTTCGTTCGATGAGCATATTGAGGCTTCAGCCGGCGGCGGCGGTGGTTCGTCCATCGATGCCGTAATGGTTGATCCTGGCGCCGTGGTTCAGCAGTACGAACGTCAGCAGCAGCAACAGTCAAGTGCGCAGCGTGCCAAAGAGCAACGTGAAAAACTGGAGCAGCAGCAGGCGGAAGAGCTTCGTGAGAAGCAGGCTGCCGAACAGGAACGGCTTAAGCAGATCGAGAAAGAACGTTTAGCGGCTCAGGAACAGCAGAAGCAGGCTGAAGCTGACGCGAAGAAAGCGCAGGAACAGCAGAAACAGGCTGAAGAAGCGGCGAAGAAAGCTGCGGCGGATGCCAAAGCGAAAGCAGACGCACAGGTGAAAGAAGCCGCAGAAGCGGCGAAGAAAGCCGCAGCGGACGCACAGAAGAAAGCCGAAGCAGAGGCGGCAAAAGCCGCGGCTGACGCGAAGAAGAAAGCAGAAGCTGAAGCCGCTAAAGCCGCTGCTGATGCGAAGAAGAAAGCCGAGGCCGAAGCCGCTAAGCAAGCTGCCGCGGAAAAAGCGGCTGCAGCCAAAGCCGCCGCCGCGGAGAAAGCCGCAGCTGAGAAAAAAGCCGCTGCAGAAAAGGCCGCCGCTGATAAAAAAGCTGCAGCTGAGAAAGCTGCTGCCGATAAGAAAGCAGCAGCCGATAAAGCCGCTGCGGCCAAAAAGGCCGCTGCTGAAAAAGCGGCTGCGGCCTCTGGCGTTGACGATCTGCTTGGCGATCTCAGCTCCGGTAAGAATGCGCCGAAAACCGGCGGTGGGGCAAAAGGGAACAACGCTTCTCCTGCGGGGAGTGGTAATACTAAAAATAATGGCGCATCAGGCGCGGATATCAGCAACTATGCCGGGCAGATTAAATCTGCCATTGAGAGCAAGTTCTACGACGCATCGTCTTATGCAGGTAAAACCTGTACGCTGCGGATAAAACTGGCTTCTGACGGTATGCTGCTCGACATCCAGTCTGAAGGTGGCGATCCCGCGCTTTGTCAGGCAGCGCTTGCTGCAGCCCGACAAGCGAAGATTCCAAAACCACCGAGCCAGGCGGTATATGAAGTGTTTAAAAACGCACCTCTGGACTTTAAACCGTAAGCTAAACTTTCCCCGTTATGGCGGGGAAACAATCTGCGGTAGTCGCTGGGTTCTGGTAGTTTTGTGTATTTGAGTTTGTTAACATTCTGCTAAATTATCGTGGGCTGATCGCCTGGATAAGGGAGATATGATGAAGCAGGCATTACGAGTAGCATTTGGTTTTCTCATGCTGTGGGCAGCGGTGCTGCACGCAGAAGTACGTATCGAGATCACCCAGGGGGTGGACTCGGCGCGCCCGATTGGCGTTGTGCCATTCCAGTGGGCGGGGCCGGGCGCGGCACCTGAAGATATCGGTGGCATCGTTGGCGCGGACCTGCGCAACAGCGGTAAATTCAATCCGTTAGATCGGTCTCGTTTGCCACAACAGCCAGGGACTGCGCAGGACGTTCAGCCTGCTGCCTGGTCTGCACTTGGGATTGACGCGGTCGTGGTCGGTCAGGTGACTCCGAATCCGGACGGTTCCTACAATGTCGCTTACCAGTTGGTTGACACCGGCGGTGCGCCGGGTACTGTACTGGCTCAGAACTCTTACAAAGTCAACAAGCAGTGGCTGCGTTATGCCGGCCATACTGCCAGTGACGAAGTGTTTGAGAAGCTGACCGGCATTAAAGGCGCATTCCGTACCCGTATTGCGTATGTTGTTCAGACTAATGGCGGCCAGTTCCCGTATGAACTGCGCGTGTCTGACTATGATGGCTATAACCAGTTTGTGGTTCACCGTTCACCGCAGCCGTTGATGTCTCCGGCCTGGTCTCCAGACGGTTCTAAACTGGCCTATGTCACCTTCGAAAGCGGTCGTTCTGCGCTGGTCATTCAAACGCTGTCTAACGGCGCGGTCCGTCAGGTTGCGTCATTCCCGCGTCACAACGGTGCGCCAGCGTTTTCTCCGGATGGCAGCAAACTGGCGTTTGCCCTGTCTAAAACCGGGAGTCTGAACCTGTACGTGATGGATATTGGCTCTGGCCAGATTCGTCAGGTGACCGATGGTCGCAGCAACAATACGGAACCGACCTGGTTCCCGGACAGCCAGAACCTGGCCTTTACATCGGATCAGGCGGGTCGTCCGCAGGTGTATAAAGTTAATGTTAACGGCGGTGCTCCGCAGCGTATTACCTGGGAAGGTTCACAAAACCAGGATGCTGATGTCAGCAGCGACGGCAAATTTATGGTAATGGTAAGTTCGGCCAATGGTCAGCAGCACATTGCCAAACAAGATCTGGTAGCGGGTGGCGTACAAGTTCTGTCGTCAACGTTCCTGGACGAAACGCCAAGTCTGGCACCTAACGGCACTATGGTAATCTACAGCTCTTCTCAGGGGATGGGATCCGTGCTGAATTTGGTTTCTACAGATGGGCGTTTCAAAGCGCGTCTTCCGGCAACTGATGGACAGGTCAAATTCCCTGCCTGGTCGCCGTATCTGTGATAATAAATAATTGATTAATAAAGGAATCATTGAAATGCAACTGAACAAAGTGCTGAAAGGGCTGATGATCGCTCTGCCTGTTATGGCAATTGCGGCATGTTCTTCTAACAAGAACGCCAGCAATGACGGCAGCGAAGGCATGCTGGGTGCCGGCACTGGTATGGATGCAAACGGCAGCGGCAACATGTCCTCCGAAGAGCAGGCTCGTCTGCAGATGCAACAGCTGCAGCAGAACAACATCGTTTACTTCGATCTGGACAAGTACGATATCCGTTCTGACTTCGCTGCAATGCTGGATGCACACGCTAACTTCCTGCGTAGCAACCCGTCTTACAAAGTCACCGTAGAAGGTCACGCGGACGAACGTGGTACTCCTGAGTACAACATCTCCCTGGGTGAACGTCGTGCGAACGCTGTTAAGATGTACCTGCAGGGTAAAGGCGTTTCTGCTGACCAGATCTCCATCGTTTCTTACGGTAAAGAAAAACCTGCAGTACTGGGTCACGACGAAGCGGCTTACTCCAAAAACCGTCGTGCCGTACTGGTTTACTAAGAGAATTGCATGAGCAGTAACTTCAGACATCATCTGTTGAGTCTGTCGTTACTGGTTGGCATAGCGGCCCCCTGGGCCGCTTTTGCTCAGGCGCCAATCAGTAGTGTCGGCTCAGGCTCGGTCGAAGACCGTGTCACTCAACTCGAGCGTATTTCTAACGCTCACAGTCAGCTTTTAACCCAACTCCAGCAGCAACTCTCTGATAATCAGTCCGATATCGACTCCCTGCGTGGTCAAATTCAGGAAAGTCAGTATCAACTGAATCAGGTAGTTGAGCGTCAGAAGCAGATCCTGTTACAGATGGACAGTCTGAGCAGCGGTGGCGCTTCCGCGCAGCCTGCAAGCGGCGATCAAAGCGGAGCTGCAGCGACGCCTGCGCCTGATTCAGGTGCTGCGACGTCGGGTGCGCCAGTACAAAGTGGTGACGCGAATACCGATTACAATGCGGCAATTGCCCTGGTGCAGGATAAATCCCGCCAGGATGATGCAATTGTGGCGTTCCAGAACTTCATCAAAAAGTATCCTGATTCGACTTATCAGCCGAATGCCAACTACTGGCTTGGTCAGTTGAATTACAACAAGGGTAAAAAAGATGATGCCGCGTTTTATTTTGCTTCGGTGGTGAAAAACTACCCGAAGTCACCTAAGGCTGCAGACGCGATGTATAAAGTCGGCGTGATCATGCAGGACAAAGGTGACGCTGCGAAAGCAAAAGCGGTATATCAGCAGGTTATCAGCAAATACCCAGGCACCGAAGGCGCAAAACAGGCGCAGAAACGTCTGGGCGCGATGTAATGCACAGCATGCGACCAGAAATCGAATTATTTCTGGTCGCGTCGTGCGATTCCTAAGCAGTTGAGTGATCTACATCGAAATTTTTGTTGCGCTCAAATCTTAAATCAGTAATATATGCCGCCGTTGCCAAGGGATATGAAACATACCCAAAGCCGCATAAAAGTGGGTCGTTAGCTCAGTTGGTAGAGCAGTTGACTTTTAATCAATTGGTCGCAGGTTCGAATCCTGCACGACCCACCAATCGTTCTGGTGGACACGATAGCAGAACGTGAAGGATAACGTTGCGAAAGCAACGGCCCGAAGGGCGAGGCGAAGCCGAGTCATCCTGCACGACCCACCACTTAAAGATGGAAACATCTTTACCAGCGTAGTATCGGGTGATTAGCTCAGCTGGGAGAGCACCTCCCTTACAAGGAGGGGGTCGGCGGTTCGATCCCGTCATCACCCACCACTCGGGTCGTTAGCTCAGTTGGTAGAGCAGTTGACTTTTAATCAATTGGTCGCAGGTTCGAATCCTGCACGACCCACCAATTTAACATCAAATATTAAATTGGTGCCGAGTAAAAAAACAAATCTTTCAGGCAACACCCGAATGGGTCGTTAGCTCAGTTGGTAGAGCAGTTGACTTTTAATCAATTGGTCGCAGGTTCGAATCCTGCACGACCCACCATCCTGAATGATTAAGTAAGAAAATCCCGCAAGGGGTCGCCTTTTTGCTATGCGCTGAATGTGACGATTCGAACCTGCAGCAGGTTCGGGTCGAACGAAGTGAGACAACGGAGCCGCCTGCGGCGACGGCCCGAAGGGCGAGCGAAGCGAGTCATCCTGCACGACCCACCAGTCGCGTAGGCCGGATCAGACGTCAGTCGCCATCCGGCGTTAGCAAACGCAATTGTTGTGACTTTTGCCGCTCAATCCGCTATCTTGTTTAGCATATAAAACAAATATAACCGATCATGACATGCATCACGTCTTAAGTCGGTTAATTCGTTAAGCCAGTAAAACGAGAAAGCATGATGAGCGTGATGTTTGACCCTGAAACCGCAATTTATCCGTTTCCCCCAAAGCCGGTACCGCTAAGCGTTGATGAAAAAGCGTTCTATCGCGAAAAAATCAAACGACTGCTGAAGGAGCGTGATGCGGTGATGGTTGCCCACTATTACACCGACCCCGAAATCCAGCAACTGGCCGAAGAGACCGGCGGCTGTATTTCTGACTCACTGGAAATGGCCCGCTTTGGCGCCAATCATCCTGCCTCGACGCTGCTCGTAGCAGGTGTACGCTTTATGGGTGAGACGGCCAAAATTCTCAGCCCGGAAAAAACCATTTTAATGCCAACCCTCGAGGCGGAATGCTCGCTGGATCTTGGCTGTCCGATCGACGCATTCAGCGCGTTCTGCGATGCTCATCCGGATCGCACCGTCGTGGTCTACGCCAACACGTCTGCGGCGGTTAAGGCTCGCGCCGACTGGGTGGTGACGTCCAGTATCGCGGTTGAACTGATTGAGCATCTGGATAGTTTGGGTGAAAAAATCATCTGGGCACCGGATCGCCATCTCGGGAAATATGTCCAGAAGCAGACGGGAGCGGATGTCCTCTGCTGGCAGGGGGCGTGCATTGTTCATGACGAGTTTAAGACGCAGGCGCTGAGTCGCATGAAAGGGCTGTATCCGGACGCTGCGATCCTGGTTCATCCGGAATCACCGCAGGCGATAGTGGATATGGCCGATGCAGTCGGTTCCACCAGTCAGCTCATTAATGCAGCCAAAACGCTGCCGCATCAGCAGCTTATTGTCGCTACCGATCGGGGTATTTTCTACAAAATGCAGCAGGCGGTACCGGGTAAAGAGCTGCTGGAAGCGCCCACTGCCGGAGAAGGTGCCACCTGCCGCAGCTGCGCGCACTGTCCGTGGATGGCGATGAACGGCCTCAAAGCAATTGCTGAGGGTCTCGAACAGATGGGGCAGGCCCATGAGATACATGTTGATGAGGCGTTGCGAGAAGGCGCATTAGCGCCGTTAAACCGGATGCTGGAATTTGCGGCTACACTACGTGCGTAGATAATCATACGCTCTGGGGGAAAAGATGGACTTTTTTAGCACGCAGAACATTCTGGTACATATTCCCATTGGCGCAGGGGGGTACGATCTGTCGTGGATCGAAGCGGTAGGCACTATCGCCGGTTTACTGTGTATTGGCCTCGCCAGTCTGGAGAAGATCAGCAACTACGCTTTTGGCCTGATCAACGTCACGCTGTTTGCGATCATTTTTTTTCAGATCCAGCTCTACGCCAGCCTGCTGTTGCAGCTTTTCTTTTTCGTCGCCAACATTTACGGCTGGTATGCGTGGTCGCGACAGACCACGCAGAACGAAGCGGAACTCAAGATTCGCTGGCTACCCCTGCCTAAGGCGCTGGGCTGGCTGGCGGTTTGCGTGGTGGCGATCGGTCTGATGACGGTCTATATCGACCCGGTTTTTGCCTTTCTGACCCGTACTGCGGTGACGGTCATGCAGATGCTGGGTTTACAGGTTGTCGTTCCGGCATTACAGCCGGATGCCTTCCCGTTCTGGGATTCCTGCATGATGGTGCTGTCGATTGTGGCGATGATCCTGATGACCCGCAAATATGTCGAGAACTGGCTGTTATGGGTTATGATCAATGTGATTAGCGTGGTGATATTTGCCCTGCAGGGAGTTTATGCGATGTCGCTCGAGTACCTGCTCCTGACCTTCATTGCGCTCAACGGCAGCCGGATGTGGATTAACAGCGCGCGAGAACGAGGCTCACACGCGCTGTCCCATTAGTGGTGGTGATGTAAGTGGTCGGACACTTTCTGATTCAGATCGCAGTCCGGCCCGTGGCAGGGCTGATATTCCATCTGAATGGTGGCGTGTTCAATCTGGTAATGATGAATGAGAAAATGCTGGATGCGTTCCAGCAGTCCGTCATGATCGTGCGGCGGAATCACCTGAACATGCAGGGTCATGACCGGTTTTTCACCTACCATCCACACGTGTACATGATGAACGTTTCGCACTTCAGGAAGCTCTCTGCTGAGGTGGCGTTGCAGTGCCGCGATATCCAGTGAAACCGGGGCTCCTTCCAGTAACTCATTCACGCTATCTTTCAATAAGCGCCACGCGCTCCGCAGGACCAGTAGCGAAACCAGTATTGACAGAATGGGGTCCGCTGGCGTCCAACCGGTCCAGATAATAATCACCGCCGCGACAATGGCTCCGACCGAACCCAGCAAATCGCCCATCACATGCAGTGCCGCGGCTCGAACGTTCAGGTTTTTCTCTTCGCTGCCGCGGTGCAGGATCCAGAAGGCCAGGATATTGGCCAGCAATCCGGCGACGGCGATGATCATCATCATGCCGCCCGCCACCGGACGCGGCGTGTAGAAGCGCTCAATGGCTTCCCAGACGATTAAAATCGTAATCACGACTAATGCAATCGCATTGACGAATGCGGCCAGCGTCGTCAGTCTCAGCCAGCCAAAGGTGTGGCGGATAGTCGGCGGTCGTCGGGCAAACTGAACGGCCAGTAGCGCAAACAACAGCGCGGCGGCATCAGTCAGCATATGTCCGGCATCAGCGAGCAGCGCCAGTGAACCGGATAAAATTCCACCCACTACCTCCAGCAACATAAAGCCCGCCGTAATGCAAAATGCGAGCAGCAGGCGGCGAGCATTACCATCCTCGGGCAGGTGAGGAGCAGAATGAGAGTGTGAGTGCGCCATAATGTCATCCCTTTGTTATTTTCATCTTAACTGTATGACATCATACCGTTTCTGGCCGAATAAAATAAAAGGGAGAGCCAGCGCTCTCCCATTATTAGCCCTATTGCCAGTTTTACTGCGTGGTACCATCGGTTTTGCTATCAACATCGTTGTTCATACCATCACCGGTTTCCACTTTTTTGTTCATGTCCGGACAGCGTCCGTCCTTACACATGGTGTTTTTGTGCACCTCATCCTGGGTCATTCCTTCGTGATTCATGGAAGAGCCATTCGGATGCAGCATGGTGCCGCCAGTATTGATATTGTCGTTATCAACATTATTTGGGGCCACGTTTTCTTTTGCGTCCGGAGCGACCTGTCCGGCGTCGGCGGCGGCATTCGCCTGGCCATTATTGCTTTGGGTGCCGGTATCGGCGGCCAGCGCAGCGCTGCTGGCAAGGCTGAGCGTAGCGGTCAGAAAAAGTGAAGCCAGTTTTGTCATTTTCATAAGATGCTCCTGTTTTGGTTGAGATGTCGGATAACGTCTTCCAACAGTGCATATGCCAGTCAAAGGGTCAGGCAATGGTTAAAGATCCCAGGCGAGCGCAAAAGCTCAGCAGAGAATCTTGAAAAGAATCATAAACAGAGTAGTTACAGTTAAAAATTGTAGGTTAGATCTCGTTTTTCGCTACTTTCTGGCGTTTTTTAGCTGAATTCCAGGATTAATCCGTCCGAAGTGTAAAAGCCCGTTTACACTTTTAGGCTGAGGATATAGATTGGAGGGATTGCATTCATTTAGATAAGTATGGCAACGCTGGAATAATCATGAATTATCAGAACGACGATTTACGTATTAAAGAGATCAACGAGTTATTACCCCCTGTCGCACTACTGGAAAAATTCCCCGCTACAGAAAATGCCGCCAACACGGTTGCTCATGCGCGTAAAGCCATTCACAAAATTTTGAAGGGGAATGACGATCGCCTGCTGGTGGTGATTGGGCCGTGCTCAATTCATGATCCTGCTGCGGCGAAAGAGTACGCAGGTCGTCTGCTGGCGCTGCGTGAAGCGCTGAAAGGTGAGCTGGAAATTGTCATGCGTGTCTACTTTGAAAAACCGCGTACGACCGTTGGCTGGAAAGGGCTGATTAACGATCCGCACATGGATAACAGCTTCCAGATTAATGACGGCTTGCGCATTGCGCGTAAGCTGCTGCTGGATATTAACGACAGTGGGCTGCCGACAGCAGGCGAGTTCCTCGATATGATCACCCCGCAATATCTGGCGGATATGATGAGCTGGGGCGCGATTGGTGCACGTACAACGGAATCTCAGGTTCACCGTGAGCTGGCATCGGGTCTCTCTTGTCCGGTCGGTTTCAAGAACGGTACCGACGGCACCATCAAAGTGGCGATTGATGCTATCAACGCTGCCGGTGCGCCGCACTGCTTCCTGTCAGTCACCAAATGGGGCCACTCTGCCATTGTGAATACCAGCGGTAATGGCGATTGCCATATCATTCTGCGCGGCGGTAAAGAACCAAACTACAGCGCTGCGCACGTCGCGGCGGTGAAAGAAGGTCTGGCGAAAGCGGGTTTGCCTGCGCAAATCATGATTGATTTTAGCCATGCCAACTCCTGTAAGCAGTTTAAAAAGCAGATGGAAGTCGGTGCTGACGTATGCCAGCAAATCGCTAACGGTGAGACAGCGATTATGGGCGTGATGATTGAAAGCCATCTGGTTGAAGGCAATCAGAATCCGGACAGCGGTGAGCCGCTGGTATATGGCAAAAGTATTACCGATGCCTGCATTAACTGGGAAGATACCGACACCATCTTGCGCCAGCTCGCGGATGCGGTAAAAGCGCGTCGGGGTTAAGAGGTCGAAATAAAGAGCCGACTCAGTGAGTCGGCTTTTGTATGGCGTAAGGAAATATTACTTCGCTTTACCCTGGTTTGCGACGGCAGCGGCTTTCGCAGCGATCTCGTCGGCATTACCCAGATAGTAGCGTTTGAGCGGTTTGAAGTTTTCGTCGAACTCATACACCAGCGGTACGCCGGTCGGGATGTTCAGTTCGAGGATTTCGTCTTCGCTCAGGTTGTCGAGGTATTTCACCAGCGCGCGCAGGGAGTTCCCGTGTGCCGCGATGATGACGCGCTCGCCGCTCTTCATGCGTGGCAGAATGGTGTCGTTCCAGTAAGGGATAACGCGATCGATGGTCAGCGCCAGGCTCTCGGTCAGCGGCAACTCTTTTTCGGTCAGTTTGGCATAGCGCGGATCGTGACCCGGATAGCGCTCGTCATCTTTGGTCAGCTCCGGCGGGGTCACCGCGAAACCACGACGCCATTGTTTAACCTGCTCGTCACCGTATTTCTCAGCGGTTTCTGCTTTGTTCAGACCCTGCAACGCACCGTAGTGACGTTCGTTCAGTTTCCAGGACTTCTCTACCGGCAGCCAGGCCTGATCCAGTTCATCCAGTACGTTCCACAGCGTGTGGATGGCACGTTTCAGCACGGAAGTATAAGCAAAATCGAAGCTATAGCCTTCCGCTTTCAGCAGTTTGCCAGCCGCTTTCGCTTCACCCACGCCTTTCTCGGACAGATCAACGTCATACCAACCGGTGAAGCGGTTTTCATTGTTCCACTGGCTTTCGCCGTGGCGTACCAGAACCAGCTTAGTTACAGCCATACTCTCACTCCTCAAGCTTTATCGAATGATAATAATTCTCATTATATTGCCGTGACGCGGCAGCGGCAATGCTTACGCATAACCATAGCGAAAATAGTGCAGCAGTGTAAGGTTCTTGTGAACTCTGAGTTGCGATTTTGTCTTTGAGTGGTGGGGATTTGAGCAAGGTGCGGTGTCTTAAGCCCGATACGCAGGCGTTATCGGGCATTTTTCACAGGTTGTACCACACCGTCAGGAAGGAATAAAGCGATACTCCGTCAGGCTGGCATACTCTTCGCCGGGGCGCAGAACGCAGTCTGGCTGCGGCCATTCCGGATGGTTCGGGCTGTCTGGCAGGAATTCGCTCTCCAGTGCCAGGCCTTGATAATCATCGTAGGCGTTTGGCCCACGCGAAGAAGTACCACCGAGAAAGTTACCGGAATAAAACTGCAGTGCCGGGGCTGATGTATAGACCTCCATCTGCAATTTGCCGTCTTGCGAAGAGAGCAGAGCAACCGGCTTTTTACTGTCGCCTTTTGCCTGCAGCAGGAAGGCATGATCGTAGCCTTTCACTTTGCGCTGGTCATCATCGGCAAGAAAATCGCTGGCGATCGCTTTCGCGGTGCGGAAATCAAAGGAAGTTCCGGCGACCGGCTTCAGGCCATCGCGTGGGATCCCGCCTTCATCCACCGGCAGATACTCATCCGCCAGAAGTTGCAACTTATGGTTACGCACGTCGGTCTGATCGCCGTCGAGGTTGAAGTAAACGTGGTTGGTCAGATTGACCGGGCACGGTTTATCCACCGTCGCGCGATAGGTAATCGAGATACGGTTGTCATCGGTCAGACGATACTGCGCCGTGGCACAGAGGTTGCCGGGAAAACCCTGATCGCCATCGTCTGAGCTAATGGCAAACAGAACCTGACGCTCATTGTGGTTGACGATTTGCCAGCGGCGTTTATCGAATCCGTCCGGTCCACCGTGCAACTGGTTGACGCCCTGACTCGGGTGCAGAGTTACCGTTTCCCCGTTGAGGGTATAGCGGCTGTCGGCGATGCGGTTGGCGTAACGACCAATCGAGGCCCCCAGAAACGCGGCCTGATCCTGATAGTGTTCCGGGCTGGCGCAGCCCAGCAGCGCTTCACGCACGCAGCCGTCGGAAAGAGGAATGCGGGCCGAGAGTAACGTAGCACCCCAGTCCATCAGCGTGACCACCATCCCTGCATTATTACGCAGGGTTAACAGGCGATACGGCTGACCATCGGGTGCCAGTGCGGGTGTTTCATTCAGCACTGTCCTGCTCCTTGTGATGGTTTGCACACATAGAATGTCTCTTTGATACCGGTTTTCGCTTCGTACTGTTCAGCCACGGCTTGCTGGACGGCAGGGACCAGCGCTTCCGGGAGCAGCGCCACGACACAACCGCCAAATCCACCGCCGGTCATGCGTACGCCGCCTTTCTCGCCAATCGTGGCTTTGACGATGTCAACCAGCGTATCAATCTGCGGCACAGTGATTTCGAAATCATCACGCATCGAGGCGTGCGATTCCGCCATCAGTTGCCCCATGCGTTGCAGATCGCCTTTTTCCAGCGCGCTGGCGGCTTCAACAGTACGCGCATTTTCAGTTAACACGTGGCGGACGCGTTTGGCAACCAGTGGGTCCAGTTCGTTTGCTACGGCGTTAAAGGCATCCAGGCTGACATCACGCAGGGCCGGCTGCTGGAAGAATCGCGCGCCCGTTTCGCATTGCTGACGGCGAGTGTTGTACTCGCTCCCAACCAGCGTGCGCTTGAAGTTGCTGTTGATGATGACGATCGCTACGCCTTGCGGCATTGAGACCGCTTTGGTGCCCAGCGTGCGGCAGTCGATCAACAGGGCGTGATCTTTCTTGCCCAGTGCGGAGATGAGCTGATCCATAATGCCGCAGTTACAGCCGACAAACTGGTTTTCCGCTTCCTGGCCGTTGAGCGCAATCTGTGCGCCGTCCAGCGGCAGATGGTAAAGCTGCTGGAACACGGTACCGACGGCCACTTCCAGCGATGCGGAAGAGCTCAGCCCGGCCCCCTGTGGAACATTACCGCTGATCACCAGATCCGCGCCGCCAAAGCTGCTGTCGCGTTTGAGCAGGTGCTTCACTACGCCGCGCACGTAGTTTGCCCATTGCTGGCTGTCATGGGTCACAATAGGGGCATCAAGGGAGAACTCGTCAGTCTGATTATCGTAATCGGCCGCAATGACGCGGATCAGGCGATCGTTGCGGGCTGCGCAACTGATGACGGTTTGATAATCAATGGCGCAAGGCAGCACAAAGCCATCGTTATAATCGGTGTGTTCACCGATGAGATTGACGCGGCCTGGCGCCTGAATAGTGTGGGTCGCAGGGTAGCCGAAAATTTCGGTAAACAGAGATTGTGTGTTCTCTTTCAGACTCATTTTTATACTCCGGATTCGCGAAAATGGATGTCGCTGACCGCGCGCAGACGCTCTGCCGCTTGTTCCGCTGTGAGATCGCGCTGGGTTTCGGCCAGCATTTCGTAACCGACCATAAATTTGCGCACGGTCGCGGAACGCAGCAGCGGCGGATAAAAGTGCGCATGTAGCTGCCAGTGTTCATTCTCTTCACCGTTAAACGGCGCGCCGTGCCAGCCCATTGAATAGGGGAAGGAGCACTGGAACAGGTTGTCGTAACGACTGGTCAGTTTTTTCAACGCCAGCGCAAGGTCAGCACGCTGTTCGTCGGTCAAATCGGTGATGCGCAGCACGTGCGCTTTCGGCAGCAATAGCGTTTCGAACGGCCAGGCCGCCCAGTAAGGGACGACAGCCAGCCAGTGATCGGTTTCTACCACCGTACGGCTGCCATCAGCCAGCTCGCGCTGCACATAATCAACCAGCATCGGTGAGCCTTGCTCAGTAAAATAGTCTTTTTGCAGACGATCTTCGCGCTCGGCTTCGTTTGGCAGGAAACTGTTGGCCCATATCTGACCGTGGGGATGGGGATTAGAACAGCCCATCGCCGCGCCTTTGTTTTCAAAGACCTGCACCCAGGGATAGTGTTTTCCGAGGTCTGCGGTTTGCGCTTGCCAGGTTTTCACAATTTCGATCAGGGCAGGAACGCTAAGCTCCGGTAAGGTTTTACTGTGATCCGGCGAAAAGCAAATAACGCGACTGGTGCCGCGCGCGCTCTGGCAGCGCATCAGCGGGTCGTGACTGTCCGGCGCGTCAGGCGTATCCGTCATTAGCGCGGCAAAGTCGTTGGTGAACACAAACGTCCCGCGGTAATCCGGGTTCTTATCGCCGGTGACGCGGGTATTGCCCGCACACAGGAAACAGTCCGGATCGTGTGCCGGTAGCACGTCGTTAGAGGGCGTTTCTTGCGCCCCCTGCCAGGGGCGCTTGGCACGATGCGGCGACACCAGAATCCACTGTCCGGTGAGCGGATTAAAACGACGATGCGGATGATCGACGGGGTTGAATTGACTCATGATGTTTCTTAATCCTCGTATCCCTGCGGATGACGCGACTGCCAGTGCCAGGTATCCTGCGCCATTTCATCAAGCGTACGCGTCACGCGCCAGTCCAGTTCGCGGTCGGCTTTGCTGGCATCCGCCCAGTAGGCAGGCAGGTCGCCATCGCGACGCGGAGCAAAATGGTAGTTCACCGGTTTCCCGCAGGCTTTACTGAAGGCATTGACCACGTCCAGCACGCTGCTGCCGACGCCCGCGCCGAGGTTATAAATATGGACTCCCTGTTTGCCCGCCAGCTTTTCCATCGCGGCAACGTGGCCGTCAGCGAGATCCATCACGTGGATGTAATCGCGTACGCCGGTGCCGTCTTCGGTCGGGTAGTCGTTGCCAAAAATGGCGAGGGAATCGCGACGGCCCACCGCAACCTGCGCGATGTAAGGCATCAGGTTATTCGGGATGCCCTGCGGGTCTTCGCCCATGTCGCCTGAAGGGTGCGCGCCGACCGGGTTGAAATAGCGCAGCAGCGCGATGCTCCACTCCGGCTGGGCTTTTTGCAGATCGGTGAGGATCTGCTCGACCATCAGCTTGCTTTTGCCGTAAGGACTTTGCGGCGTACCGGTCGGGAAGCTTTCGACATAAGGGATTTTCGGCTGGTCGCCGTAGACGGTTGCCGATGAGCTGAAAATGACGTTTTTGACGCCAGCGGCGCGCATGGCGCTAATCAGTCGCAGCGTTCCATTGACGTTGTTGTCATAGTATTCCAGCGGCTTTGCAACGGATTCGCCGACGGCCTTCAGTCCGGCAAAATGGATGACGGTGTCAATGGCGTGATCGTGCAGGATCTCCGTCATCAGCGCTTCGTTGCGGATATCGCCTTCAACAAACGTCGGATGTTTACCGCTCAGACGTTCAATAACAGGCAGTACGCTGCGCTTACTGTTGCAGAGGTTATCAAGGATGATGACGTCATGACCGTTTTTCAGCAATTGCACACAAGTATGACTTCCTATGTAACCGCTACCACCGGTGACCAGAACTCTCATAATTCGCTCCGTTAAGCTTATGGTATGGAATTACCATAGCATAACAAAGATGCGAAAAGTGTGACACGGAATAAAATAGTGGAATCGTTTACACTCGTGATTTCTCACGCTGAGTCATCAATTAATCAATTATAAATCATTAACTTTAAGAATGATTGCGCCTTTTATCCGAAAATAGAAAGGCGCTTTCGCGCCCATGGATGAAAACTAACGCAGCCGCGTTTGCTGATAGGTATAGGTCTCACCGTCTGGCACAAACTCCAGACGGTGGGTAATGCAGGCTGGCGCATCTTCAGCGTGATGAGAGACAAACAGCAGCTGCGTGTCGCCCTCGCTAATCAACACGTCGACAAAGCGACGAATAAGCTGGCGATTCAGTGGATCCAGTCCCTGTAAGGGTTCGTCGAGAATCAGCAGGGTTGGGTGCTTAACCAGCGCACGGGCGATCAGTGCCAGCCGCTGTTGCCCCCAGGAGAGACTATGAAACGGCGCATCAGCAGTGCGTTTGTCGAGTCCCAGAATGTCCAGCCACTGCTGTGCGAGTTTTTGTTGGCGGTCCGACACGGCCTGATAAATTCCAATAGAGTCGAAATAGCCTGACAAAATCACATTGCGCACCGTGGTACTCACCCGGTAGTCGAGATGCAGACTGCTGCTGACGTAGCCAATGTGTTTTTTGATATCCCAGATAGTTTCACCACTGCCGCGACGACGGCCAAACAGCGTCAGATCGTTGCTGTAACCCTGTGGATGGTCGCCGGTTACCAGGCTGAGCAGTGTCGATTTTCCTGCCCCGTTGGGGCCGACAATCTGCCAGTGTTCGCCGGGATTCACCTGCCAGCTCAGACGATCGAGAATAGGGCGATCGTTGTACGACACAACGCCATTCCTGAGGATGATCCGTGGTGAATCGGCAGGCAGAAGGGGACGGGCGGCGGGTTCGTCAGCTTCAGGTAATGCCACCCCTTCCAGTCGTTCGCTATGAGCGAGCTGGGCGATCAGCGCTTGCTGGAGTAAGTCGGCTTTCGCCCCGGTTTCCGTTAAGGTACAGTCGACCAGCACACCGGCATACTGCACGAATGCCGGGATTTCATCAAAGCGGTTCAACACCAGCACCAGCGTGATACCTGACTGATGTAGCGTTTCAAGCAGTACTGCCAGTTGCTGGCGGGAGGCGACGTCAAGACCGTCAAACGGCTCATCGAGAATCAACAGATCCGGCTCAGCCATCAGCGCCTGGCAGAGCAACGTTTTGCGTGTTTCGCCGGTAGAGAGATATTTAAAGCGGCGATCGAGCAGGTGAGTGATACCAAACTGTTGCGCCAGCGTCGCGCAGCGGGCCGGGTTTTTCACCTCGTCCTGAATGATTTCCGTCGTGGTTCGTCCGGAATCCTCTTCGCCAGGACTGAGCATATCGGTGTTATTACGCTGCCATTCATCGCTGACCAGTTTTTGCAACTGCTCGAAGGAGAGGCGGGCCATCCGTGAGAACGTGCACAGGCGTTCGCCTTTGAGCTGCGGCAATTCGCCGGCCAGCGCACGTGCCAGCGCCGATTTCCCGCTTCCGTTCGAGCCGACAAACGCCCAGCTCTCACCCGCGTTTAACCTCACGGAATCCAGGTGAAGCGTTTTTGTGTCGCTAAGACGAAACATGCCTTGCGAAACATGCAACGATGACATTTTGTATCCCATTTTTTGCAGCGATGAATGACAGGGATACGTGTTCCGGGGAGGAATGTCAATGTGATTTGCTATCAGGCCGTCGTCTGAAACGTCGCATAATGCGCACTCAACACAATGTCGCGATAATCACTCTGTCAGCGTTAAAATAGGCTGTGACGTTCGCGCCCTCTGTCAGCGTGGCGGCGGCGTCCACCGGCACGGTGGCGCACAGCGTCTGGCCGTCCGGCAGCGTCATCAACACTTCACACTGCTCTGTGCCGCGTTCAATATGATGAATAATGCCCTGGAGCTGGTTATCCGCCGCCTGAGCAATGGCATCATTCTGGGTAATCCCCACCCAAGGCGCTTTCAGCAGCACGAGGACCTCTTTGCCTTCATCAAGCCCTAAACGTTCACCGCTCTGGGCAGTAATGGCCACTTTCAGTCGTGTTTCACCATCGGCCAGCAGCACGTCGACATGCTGCTGAACCTGATCGCGATCGCGGGCGGTAATGGTGCCGAACCACTGGTTGCGCGCGCTGGTTTGCAGGGAAAAACGCGAGATGGCCGCCAGCAGGCTATTGAGCGGCAGCGCATCATCGTCGCTTAAGACATCGAAGGCTTTTTGCTGAATCTGCGCCAGCAGATCGTAGAGCTGGATCAGACGCTGACCGTAGCGGGTTAACACCGCGCCGCCGCCGCCTTTACCACCCGTCGCTCGTTCGACCAGCGTTTGTTCGCTGAGAAGATTCATTTCATTGATGGCGTCCCAGGCGCTCTTATAGCTGATGCCTGCGTCTTTCGCGCCCTGACTAATGGAACCGGAAAGCGCAATATGCTTGAGCAAAGAGATGCGTCGGGGATCGGCGAACAGTTTTTGCTGAAGTTTCAGGGTAAGAAGGATTTCGGCTTGCATAACAAGATCCTGGCAAAAAGGTTATTGTGACGGAAAACCGCAGAGACGCAAAGCCGACCGCACAAAAGGGGAGTGCTTTTCTCAGTGATGCGGTTAGAATACATCAAGGACTATATCAGGAGTTGACCATGTTAGAGTTATTGAAAAGTCTGGTATTCGCCGTAATCATGGTACCTGTGGTGATGGCCATCATCCTGGGTCTGATTTACGGTCTCGGTGAAGTGTTCAACATTTTCTCCGGTATCGGTCAGAAAGACCAGTCCAGGCAGAATCATTGATTTCCCAAACGCCCGCTCAGTCGGGCGTTTTTGTTTCCTTATCTTTCAGGTTGCATATTTGCTGGCCCCCTTTATCTGACCCAGGACCTGTTGGGTTTGTATCTCAAGTTCTCCTTATTCCTGCCGATATTTTCTTTGCGTAACCTCTTATAGGTATCAATAACTTCTGGGAAAAGCGTTGCTTTGTCGTTATATTTGCGTCTACATAACGATTAACGAAAGGAGTTACAGATGGCCCGTACATGGTTACGCTTGTTTGCTGGGGCAACATTATCACTGACGGTTGCCGGACAAACGCTGGCGGATGAAGGGAAAATTACCGTATTTGCAGCGGCGTCATTGACCAATGCAATGCAGGATATCGCGGCAGAGTACAAAAAAGAGAAGAATGTCGATGTGGTCTCCTCTTTTGCGTCGTCTTCGACGCTGGCTCGCCAGATCGAAGCCGGTGCGCCAGCGGATCTGTTCATTTCTGCCGATCAGAAATGGATGGACTACGCGGTAGATAAAAAATCGATTGATACCGCAACGCGTCAGACGCTGCTGGGCAATAGCCTCGTGGTGGTGGCGCCAAAGGCCAGTGAGCAGAAAGATTTTACGATCGACAATAAAACCAACTGGACGACGCTGCTGAACGGTGGGCGTCTGGCGGTAGGCGATCCGGAACACGTTCCGGCGGGGATCTACGCAAAAGAAGCGTTGCAGAAACTGGGAGCCTGGGAGACGCTGTCACCGAAACTGGCTCCGGCGGAAGATGTGCGCGGCGCCCTGGCGCTGGTTGAGCGTAACGAAGCGCCGTTGGGTATCGTTTACGGCTCTGACGCAGTTGCCAGCAAAGGTGTTAACGTCGTGGCTACCTTCCCGGAAGATTCGCACAAAAAAGTGGAGTACCCCATCGCGATTGTTGATGGACATAAAAACGCCACGGTCAGCGCGTTCTATGATTACCTGAAAGGACCGCAGGCTGCTGAAATCTTTAAACGTTACGGATTTACGACCAAGTAATGATATTGACCGATCCTGAATGGCAGGCCGTTCTTCTGAGCCTGAAAGTGTCTTCCCTGGCCGTGTTGTTTAGTTTGCCGTTTGGGATCTTCTTTGCCTGGCTGCTGGTGCGCTGCACTTTTCCTGGCAAAGCCCTGCTGGATAGCGTACTGCATCTGCCGCTGGTATTACCGCCGGTGGTGGTCGGTTATCTGCTGTTGGTTTCGATGGGACGGCGCGGTTTTATCGGCCAGTGGCTGTATGACTGGTTTGGCATTACCTTTGCCTTCAGCTGGCGCGGCGCAGTCCTGGCGGCGGCAGTGATGTCTTTCCCGCTGATGGTGCGCGCTATCCGGCTTGCGCTGGAAGGGGTGGATCTCAAGCTGGAGCAGGCCGCCCGGACGCTGGGCGCGGGACGCTGGCGCGTCTTCTTCACTATTACGCTTCCGCTGACGCTGCCTGGCATTATTGTCGGGACGGTACTGGCGTTTGCCCGCTCGCTCGGTGAGTTTGGCGCGACGATTACCTTTGTTTCCAATATTCCCGGTGAAACGCGCACTATTCCTTCGGCGATGTATACCCTGATCCAGACGCCGGGTGGTGAAAGCGCAGCGGCGCGACTGTGCCTGATCTCCATTGTACTGGCGCTGATTTCACTGTTAATTTCTGAATGGCTGGCGCGGCTCAGCCGCGAGCGGACGGGGCGATAATTATGCTGGAACTCAATTTCTCCCAGACGCTCGGCACCCACTGCGTCACGCTCAACGAAACGCTTCCTGCCAGCGGTATTACCGCGATTTTTGGCGTCTCCGGTTCCGGGAAAACCTCGCTCATTAATGCGATTAGTGGTCTGACGCGCCCGCAGAAAGGGCGGATCGTGCTCAACGGACGGGTGCTGAACGACACGGAAAATCGCATCTGTCTGACCCCGGAAAAACGGCGGATTGGCTACGTCTTTCAGGATGCGCGCCTGTTTCCCCATTATAAAGTGCGCGGTAATCTGCGTTACGGAATGGCGAAAAGCATGGCCGGCCAGTTCGATAAGCTGGTGGCGCTATTGGGCATTGAGCATCTGCTCGACAGGCTGCCGGGCGGCCTCTCCGGCGGTGAGAAACAGCGTGTGGCGATTGGCCGGGCGTTGCTGACCGCGCCGGAACTGTTGCTGCTGGATGAACCGCTGGCCTCGCTGGATATTCCGCGTAAGCGTGAGTTGTTGCCCTATTTGCAACGTCTGGCGCGGGAGATCAGCATTCCTATGCTCTACGTTAGCCACTCACTCGATGAAATTCTTCATCTTGCCGATAACGTGATGGTGCTGGAAAACGGTCAGGTGAAGGCGTTTGGCGCGCTGGAAGAGGTCTGGGGCAGCAGCGTGATGCACCCGTGGTTGCCGAAAGAACAGCAGAGCAGCATTCTGAAAGTGAGCGTGCTGGAGCATCATCCGCATTACGCGATGACGGCGCTGGCGCTGGGAGACCAGCATCTGTGGGTCAATAAACTTAATGAGCCGCTGCAGGCCTCGCTGCGCATTCGCATTCAGGCGTCGGATGTCTCGTTGGTATTACAGCCGCCGCAGCAGACCAGCATTCGTAATATCCTGCGTGCGAAGGTGGTCCAATGCTACGACGATAACGGGCAGGTGGAAGTTCAGCTTGAAGTGGGAGGCAAAACGCTATGGGCGCGTATTAGCCCATGGGCCAGGGATGAACTGGGGATCAAACCTGGTCTCTGGCTGTACGCGCAGATTAAGAGCGTATCCATCACCGCCTGATTACAGCAGATGGCTATAAATGAACTTCGCAATGCTGTCGCTGGCGTTGTCGCCGATGACGACGTTGGCACGCGCTTTGATGGCGTCGTCAGCATTGCCCATCGCCACGCCAGTGCCGGCGGCTTCCAGCATACTGATATCGTTGTAGCTATCCCCGAAGGCAATTACGTTTTCCATTGACCCGCCCTGAGATTCAACCCACTGGGTCAGGCGTTTGCCTTTGCTGTTGCCCTGACGGGCAATATCGACCTGATCGTGCCAGGACCACTCACACTCAAGGCCCAACTGCTCTTCGACATACTTGCCAAATTGCTGCAGTTTAGGGATATCTTCGTCTGTCAGCGCGAATTTCCAGACCGCGTTGACATCGTGCGCCGCCTGCGCCAGTGACGGAACCTGGGTGAAGACCGGGCGCTGTTCCGGCGGCAGCGTCTGCGCCCAGTTTGATGTGCGAACGACATGGCCGGTCGGATGCTCATAGAGCATGGCATCATCTACGTACATCAGGCCATGAATCTGATGCGCTTCCAGCAGCGTAATAAGCTGTAGCGCCTGGTTAACCGGCAAGGGATCGGCTGCAAGAACGTTTTTTGCGTGATAATCATACAAATAGGTCCCATTACAGCAAATTGCAGGTGTATCCAGCGCCAGTGCCTGATAAAAAGGATGAATTGCGACGTGATGACGCCCGGTGACGATGATAAGTTGGTAGCCAGCCTCTCTGGCGCGTGACAGCGCTTCGACAGACGAGGGGAGCAGGGTTTTTTGCGGGGTCAGCAGGGTTCCATCTAAATCCAGGGCAATCACGCGAGCGGTCATATCGTCATCCCGATTAACATTGAAATTTTGTCTGCCTGAATGGTACACCGGGACGGGGAGCAGGCAAAATTTCGTTCGTAGATTCAGCATTCACCGTTAAAAGCGACTACGTTAAGCTGTATTCCATTATTGCAGCCAGTTGCCTAAAGCAGAGGAGCATTCATGAAGCAAACCGTTTATACCGCCAGTCCTGAGAGCCAACAGATCCATGTCTGGCGTCTGAGTCATGATGGCGCGTTGACGCTGGTACAGGTGGTTGATGTACCCGGGCAGGTGCAGCCGATGGTGGTCAGCCCCGATAAACGTTATCTCTACGTGGGCGTGCGTCCTGAATTCCGCGTCCTGGCATACCGGATAGCGCCGGATGATGGTGCGCTGACGTTTGCCGCAGAATCCGCGCTGCCGGGCAGTCCGACGCACATTTCAACCGATCATCATGGTCGTTTCGTTTTCGTTGGCTCCTATAACGCGGGCAACGTTAGCGTCACCCGTCTGGAAGACGGTCTGCCGGTTGGAGTGGTGGATGTGGTGGAAGGGATGGATGGCTGTCACTCTGCCAATATCTCCCCGGACAACCGTACCCTGTGGGTGCCTGCGCTGAAGCAGGATCGCATCTGCCTGTTTACCCTCAGCGATGACGGTAAGCTGGTGGCGCAAGAGCCAGCGGAAGTGACCACCGTTGAAGGAGCCGGTCCGCGCCATATGGCGTTCCATCCGAATCAGCAATACGCGTATTGTATCAACGAGCTCAACAGCTCCGTGGACGTCTGGGAACTGAAAGATCCGCACGGTGACATTGAATGCGTGCAAACGCTGGACATGATGCCGGCGGACTTCTCCGACACCCGCTGGGCTGCGGACATTCACATCACGCCGGATGGTCGTCATCTGTATGCCTGCGACCGTACCGCCAGCCTGATTACCGTGTTCAGCGTTTCAGAAGATGGCAGTGTGTTGACTAAAGAAGGTTTTCAGCCAACCGAAACGCAGCCGCGTGGCTTCAACGTTGACCATAGCGGGAAATATCTGATTGCTGCCGGGCAGAAGTCGCACCATATCGCGGTGTACGAGATTGCCGGTGCGCAGGGACTGTTAACGGAGAAGGGACGTTATGCGGTAGGCCAGGGCCCGATGTGGGTGGTGGTTAACGCGTATTAAGCGGGGACTTTTTAGCCAACCGATAAAAGAACAACCGGCATCTAAGGATGCCGGTTTTTTTATGCTTACTGCTTCGGTGCTGCCACCACTTTGCTGCCCACACCGCGGTTATTGTATTCCCACATGCGGTTAAAGCTGGTGTCGTTCAGGTTACGCTGGGTTTCGCCTTTATCATCCTTCGCACCGATATTACCCGCGAAAGGACGTTTAGAGATCACCGCGTCAGCCCACGGCTGCGCCAGGTTAAAGCCTTCGTTAATCACGCTATCGCGGATCACGACCTGACCGTTGGTATTGCTGTCGACATCCAGTGCGCGGCCCAACTGTGCCACGCCGTCACCGGCAGCGGTAAAGCGGCTGTTGGTGGCGAGGAAACCGTAATAAATGTTCGCAAGCGTTGCCGGTGCGAAGACGTACGCTTCCTGCTGAGTACGCGAGTTCACCACGCGGAAGTCGGTGTTATCGAACACCACTGCGCCGCGACCAGAAACGATATCCACATCGCCTTCGATATAGCTGTTGGTCACCAGGGTACGCGGCTGACGGTCATTCTGCAGACGGTTCTGCACGCCGCTGTTGGTCACAAAGAAGGTGTTCTGGCGGCCCAGAATGTTCACATTGTTGATCTGCACTTTATCGCCGTCGGTGCGCAGCGCAACGGCCGGGTGGTTGCCCGCATCCACGCTATCGCCGAGATTGTTTTCAACGGTCAGATTCTGCAACTGCAGACCATTATTTTGTGACCACAATACGGCTGAACACATCACGCCAATGTTCGCGCCGCGTTTGCTCTGGCAGTTGTCAAACATGTACCAGGCCGGTTTGCCAGGCATATATTTCCCGCCCGGGTTCACCGTATGACGCCAGTCAGCGGTACTCATTTCACCGTCAATTGCCGCGCCAATCTTCACATCCAGCGGTTTTTCCCCCGTTCCGTACAACGTCAGGCTGCCTGGCGCCGCAGGGATATAGACGGTTCCCTGATACTCACCCGGCATAATCGCAATGTACTGACGTTTGTTGGTGCGCGTGGTGATCGCCGCATCCACTGCTGCCTGAATGGTGGTGTGAGTAACACCTTGCGTACCGGCCGGGCCGACGACAAAGTCAGGCTGCGCGGGCAGCGAAATCGAAGACGGCGTCCACGGCGCGGTATTCGGCGTCAGGGACGAAAAATAGTGTTTAGCGACAAAATTCTGCGCTTCATTCGCCGATAAAATCGGGCGCGAGGAGGTTCCTGGCGCGGTTTGATCGGAAGGAATTTGATCCGGCGGGGTAGAGCTACAGGCGGTCAGCGTCACGCCAAAAGCCAGTGCCAGCGCCAGACGGGAAACTGATGATGTGTTCACGAGTTGCTCCGGGCTAAAAAAGTATCCATTGAAGCCTGCTTTTTTATACTAAGTTGAGCAAAACAGGAAGGTGAAAAGCTAAAAAGTTGTTTTTTAAACCACTCCGCGCGGATTCGGGTATCGTCAAAGTCACAATTAAGTAACATTTTTTCCAGGATGATTGACTTCCGGCGAACGATCTCAAATAAATGTCTATACAACCTAAGACAACCTGGAGAGAGCATGCAACACCTGTTACCTGATGATACGCTCTGGCGAAACCTCCGTCTGGCGACGCTCGATCCGGCACAAACGACGCCATATGGCATGCTGGACCATCATGCGTTGATTATCCGTGAGGGGCGCGTGCTGGCGATTGTGCCGGAGGCGTCTCTCCCGACGACGCACGCCAATACGCATAACCTGCAAGGGCGTCTGGTGACGCCCGGGTTGATTGACTGTCACACCCATCTGGTGTTTGGCGGCAACCGCGCCAGCGAGTGGGAACAGCGGTTGAATGGCGTCTCGTATCAGCAGATCAGCGCGCAGGGAGGCGGTATTAATGCCACCGTGACGGCGACACGTGCTGCAACGGAGGAGGCGCTCTATATCTCCGCACGGGCGCGGATTGCGCGTCTGATGCGTGAGGGGGTAACGCTGGTGGAGGTGAAATCCGGTTATGGACTGAATGTGACAGCAGAAGCAAAGATGCTGCGCGTCGCGGCCCGTCTTGCCGAAGAGAATCTTATCGAAATCAGCCCCACGCTGCTGGCGGCACATGCCGTACCGGTTGAGTATCGGGACAATCCTGACGGCTATATCACCTACGTCTGCGAAACGATTCTGCCGCAGCTATGGGAAAAGGGGCTGTTTGAAGCCGTCGATCTGTTCTGTGAGAGCGTTGGGTTTACCCTGGCGCAAAGCGAGCGGGTATTGCGCGCAGCGCAGGCTGCGGGCATTCCGGTCAAAGGGCATGTCGAGCAGTTGTCTCTGCTTGGCGGAACGCAACTGGTCAGTCGCTATCACGGGCTTTCTGCGGACCACATTGAATATCTTGATGAAGCTGGCGTGGCGGCGATGCGTCGCAGCGGCACCGTTGGCGTACTCCTGCCGGGGGCGTTTTATTTCCTCAAAGAGACGCAGCGCCCGCCCGTTGAGTTGCTACGCCGCTACCAGATCCCGATGGCGGTGGCGACGGATTTCAATCCCGGCACCAGCCCCTTTATCAGTCTGCATCTGGCGATGAATATGGCCTGCGTTCAGTTTGGACTGACGCCGGAAGAGGCCTGGGCGGGTGTCACCCGTCATGCCGCTCAGGCGCTGGGCCGCCAGTCGACGCACGGACAACTGAAGGCGGGTTACGTCGCCGACTTTAACGTCTGGGATGCGCAAAACCCGGTGGAGATCCTCTATGAACCTGGGCGTAACCCGCTGTATCAACGCATATTCCGAGGACAAATCACATGACGCAATGGGAAGCTGCTGCCCCTGACCTGTGGCGGGGGCGAGATGACCGCGGTGAGGCCGCCAACGCGTTACGCCTGTTTCAGACGATCGAACGCAGCCAGACATTTTCGCCAGAGCGTTACCGCGACAGGATCGCGCTGCTCGGCTTTGCCTGCGATGAGGGGGTCAAGCGTAATCAGGGGCGTCCTGGCGCCGCCGGAGCACCGGACGCGCTGCGTTCAGCGCTGGCTAACCTGGCGAGTCACGCGGGACATGAGCGACTGGTGGATATGGGGAATCTGCTGGCTCCAACGACGGATCTGGAAGGGGCGCAGCAGGCGCTGCGCGATGCGGTCTGTCAATGTCAGCAGGCGGGGATGCGCACTTTCGTCCTTGGCGGTGGACACGAAACGGCATTCGGCCATGGGGCGGGCATTTTCGATGCATTTCCTGGCGAGCGGATAGGGATCATTAACCTCGACGCGCATCTGGATCTGCGTAGCGCCGGGATGGCAACCTCTGGCACGCCGTTTCGTCAACTGGCGCTGCTTTGCGATCAGCAGCAGCGTGAGTTCCGCTATGCGTGCATTGGCGTCAGTCGGGCGGCAAATACCCAGGCGCTGTGGGATGAGGCGCAAAAGCGCAACGTGCTGGTGGTGGAAGATTTGCAGTGCAATGAAGCCCACGCTCAACTGGCGGCGTTTAGCAGCGAGGTGGATAAACTCTATCTGACCGTCGATCTCGACGTCCTGCCTGCAGGCGAGATGCCCGCCGTATCGGCACCTGCGGCGCTGGGCGTGCCGCTGGCGACCCTGTTGAAACTGATTGAACCTGTTTGTCGCAGCGGTAAGCTCCAGGCGGTGGATATGGTTGAATTTACCCCGCGCTTTGATAATGATGGCAGGTCGGCACGCGTGGCTGCACGGCTCGGCTGGCAAATCGCCCACTGGTGGCAGTAATCGATTGATAAGGTAAAACATTCCCATGACACTCTCTCGCCCTCGTTCTGCTCCCGCACCGTTCTATGAGACGGTTAAACGCGAGATTAGCGAAAAGATCGCCAGCGGCGTCTGGCAGCCGCACGATCGTATTCCGTCAGAGGCAGAGCTGGTGGCGCAGTACGGCTTTAGTCGGATGACCATCAACCGGGCGCTGCGTGAACTGACCGACGAAGGGATGCTGGTGCGCCTGCAGGGGGTGGGAACCTTTGTCGCGGAGCCGAAAGGCCAGTCCGCGCTGTTTGAAATTCGCAGTATTGCCGACGAAATCGCCGCACGGGCGCACCGGCATCACTGTGAGGTGCTGATTCTGGAAAAGAAACCGGCCAATGCGCGACAGGCAGCAGCGCTAAAGGTGACTGAAGGCACGGCGATTTTCCATTCTGTGATGGTCCATTTTGAAAACGACCAGCCAGTACAAATTGAAGATCGCTGTGTGAATGCCGACATTGTGCCGGATTATCTGGCGCAGGATTACAGCCAGACCACGCCGCATGCCTATCTGTCGCTGATTGCCCCGCTGACGGAAGGGGAGCACATTGTTGAAGCGGTACGCGCTACGGCGCAAGAGTGTGCCTTACTGGACATTAGCGAGACCGATCCTTGTCTGCTTATTCGTCGTACCACCTGGTCTGCCACGCAGATCGTTTCTCATGCGCGTTTGCTTTTCCCGGGGGCCAGATACCGCTTGCAGGGCCACTTCTCTTCCTGAAACGCGTAGGCTGAAAAGCGTGATTGCTGACGCAATATAACAAAAATGTATCTTGTTTGTTAAATTCCGTCTTGTTATGTCTTGTATAGACAAGTATATATTTACCTCACACCTAATCATTCCCTTTGCCGTATAGACCTTATCCGGCACGCCTGTGAGGAGTCGTTGTTATGTCTCATAGCAAGTATCGTCAGCAAGATATCCGTGCCCCGCGCGGGACAACGCTGACGGCCAAATCCTGGCTGACTGAAGCGCCATTACGCATGTTAATGAACAATCTGGATCCCGAGGTCGCCGAGAACCCACATGAGCTGGTGGTGTACGGCGGTATAGGCCGCGCGGCCCGTAACTGGGAATGCTATGACGCGATTATTCACGCTCTGACTCAACTGGAAGAGGACGAAACGCTGCTGATCCAGTCCGGTAAACCGGTTGGCGTGTTCAGAACCCACCAGAACGCCCCGCGCGTGCTGATCGCCAACTCCAACCTCGTGCCTCACTGGGCGACCTGGGAGCATTTCAACGAACTGGATGCGAAAGGGCTGGCGATGTACGGACAGATGACGGCCGGAAGCTGGATCTATATCGGCAGTCAGGGAATTGTGCAGGGCACCTATGAAACGTTCGTTGAAGCAGGACGGCAGCACTACAATGGCAATCTGCGCGGGCGTTGGGTGTTAACCGCCGGGCTCGGCGGCATGGGGGGGGCGCAGCCATTGGCGGCGACGCTGGCAGGTGCCTGCTCCCTGAATATTGAATGTCAGCAGAGCCGCATTGATTTCCGCCTGCGCACCCGGTATGTCGATGAACAGGCGACCTCCCTTGATGATGCGCTGGCGCGAATTGAAAAATATACCCGCGAAGGTAAAGCCGTGTCGATTGCCCTGTGCGCTAATGCGGCAGATGTGCTGCCCGAACTGGTGAAACGCGGTGTGCGTCCGGACATGGTCACCGACCAGACCAGCGCCCACGATCCCCTGCATGGGTATCTGCCTTCCGGCTGGGACTGGGAAACCTATCAACAAAACGCGCGCTCCGATCCACAGGCAACGGTAGAGGCCGCGAAGCGCTCGATGGCAAAACACGTTGAGGCGATGCTGGCGTTCAGCGACATGGGCGTGCCGACGTTCGACTACGGCAACAACATTCGTCAGATGGCTAAAGAGATGGGCGTGGAAAACGCCTTTGCCTTTCCAGGTTTCGTACCGGCTTATATTCGCCCGCTGTTCTGCCGTGGCATCGGGCCGTTTCGCTGGGTGGCGCTGTCCGGCGATCCACAGGATATTTATAAAACCGACGCCAAAGTCAAAGAGATCGTGGCGGATGACGAACATCTCCACCGCTGGCTGGACATGGCGCGGGAGCGTATTCATTTCCAGGGGCTGCCGGCGCGTATCTGCTGGGTAGGACTCGAATGGCGGCAAAAACTCGGCCTGGCATTTAACGAAATGGTGCGTCGTGGGGATGTGTCAGCGCCGATTGTGATCGGCCGCGACCACCTGGACTCCGGCTCTGTCGCCAGCCCGAATCGCGAAACCGAAGCAATGCGCGATGGCTCTGACGCAGTCTCCGACTGGCCTCTGCTCAATGCGCTGCTCAACACGGCGAGCGGAGCCACCTGGGTATCGCTGCATCACGGCGGCGGCGTGGGAATGGGCTTCTCGCAGCATGCCGGGATGGTGATTGTTTGTGACGGCAGCGATGAAGCCGCTGAGCGTATTGCCCGGGTCCTGCATAACGATCCGGCGACCGGCGTGATGCGTCATGCGGATGCGGGCTATGACATCGCCGTGGCGTGCGCCGCGGAACAGGGGTTGAATCTACCGATGGTTGCGGCAACGCAGGAGATACGCTGATATGAACACCATGACCTTAACGCCAGGCGATCTGAGCTTTTCACAACTGCGTGAGATTTGGCAGCAGCCGGTTAAACTGCGCCTCGACGCCAGCGCGATTGACGGCATTAACGCCAGCGTGGCATGCGTGAACGCCATTGTTGCCGAGGGGCGCACGGCCTATGGCATAAATACGGGCTTTGGTCTGCTGGCGCAGACGCGCATTGCCGATGACGATCTGCAAAACCTGCAGCGTTCGCTGGTGCTGTCGCATGCGGCAGGCGTGGGCGATGCGTTAGATGATGCGCTGGTGCGCCTGATTATGGTGCTGAAGATAAACAGCCTTGCGCGCGGCTTCTCCGGTATTCGTCTTAGCGTGATAGAGGCGCTGATTGCGCTGGTTAACGCCGAGGTCTGGCCGCATATTCCGGCGAAAGGATCGGTGGGCGCGTCCGGTGATTTGGCACCGCTGGCCCATATGTCGCTCACGCTGCTGGGCGAAGGAAAGGCACGCTGGCAGGGTAAATGGCTGCCGGCGAAGGACGCGCTAAAAAAAGCCGGACTGGAGCCGATTACGCTGGCGGCGAAAGAAGGGCTGGCGCTGCTTAACGGGACGCAGGCGTCGACAGCGTTTGCGTTGCGCGGACTATTTGAAGCAGAGGCGTTGTTTGCGTCGGCTATCGTGTGCGGATCGTTAACCACCGAAGCGGTGCTGGGATCCCGCCGTCCGTTTGATGCACGAATTCACGCCGCGCGCGGACAGCGTGGGCAGATAGATGCGGCGTCGCTGTATCGTCATGTCCTGACAGAAACCAGCGCGTTATCGGCGTCGCACCACAATTGTGAAAAGGTGCAGGACCCGTATTCTCTGCGCTGTCAGCCGCAGGTGATGGGGGCGTGTCTGACCCAGATGCGCCAGGTGATGGACGTGCTGCTGGCGGAAGCCAATGCGGTTTCCGATAACCCGCTGGTTTTTGCAGACCTGGGAGATGTTATCTCCGGCGGCAATTTCCATGCGGAACCGGTAGCAATGGCGGCAGATAATCTGGCGCTGGCGATTGCTGAAATTGGCGCGCTGTCCGAACGCCGTATTGCGCTGATGATGGATAAACATATGTCACAGTTGCCGCCGTTCCTCGTCAAAAACGGTGGGGTGAACTCCGGCTTTATGATAGCCCAGGTGACGGCGGCGGCGCTTGCCAGTGAGAACAAAGCGCTGGCGCATCCGCACAGCGTGGACAGCCTGCCAACGTCGGCGAATCAGGAAGATCATGTATCGATGGCTCCGGCGGCGGGACGCAGGTTGTGGGAAATGGCGGCGAATACGCGTGGTGTGCTGGCTGTCGAGTGGCTGGCAGCCTGTCAGGGGATCGACCTGCGCGAAGGGTTAACGTCAAGCCCACTGTTGGAGCAGGCGCGAACGGTATTGCGTGAGCAGGTCGCGCATTACACTCAGGACCGTTTCTTCGCCCCGGATATTGAGCGTGCGACCCAATTGCTTGCGCAGGGGACTTTGCTGCGGCTGGTGCCGGAATTTCTTTAATACATTGCCGGATGGCGCTGACGCTTATCCGGCCTACGAATCCTTTCCGTATGCCGGATAAGACGCGTGAGCATCGTCATCCGGCATGACACCAATCAACTGAACATCGCGGTAATTGAGGCGCTGGCGAGCGAGTGGAAATGGACGTTAAATCCTACCATCGCGCCGCTGGCGCTTTCATCGACGTCAATCTTGTCCACATCCAGTGCGTGAACGGTAAAGATATAACGGTGGGTTTCGCCTTTTGGCGGTGCCGCGCCGCCATAGCCCGCTTTACCGAAATCGGTCCGCGTCTGGATAACGCCGTCCGGCAGCGCAACCAGTCCGGAGCCAAAGCCCTGGGGCAGCACCCGGGTGTCGGCAGGAATATTGGCGACGACCCAGTGCCACCAGCCGGAACCGGTTGGCGCATCGGGGTCGAAACAGGTTACGACGAAACTCTTCGTGCCGGCAGGCACTTCATCCCAGGCCAGGTGCGGAGAAAGGTTATCGCCGTCATAGCCCATACCATTGAAGACGTGGCGCTGGGGAAGCTTATCTCCGTCGCGTAGATCGTTGCTGATTAATTTCATGCGCTCTCCTTCATTCTCGCCAAAAGTGTAGCCAGAAACCTCACAGCTTACCGTCAATTACGCGTTAAAAAATGTTTCTTCGCGCACAGCGTCGTTCACGGCCTGCGTCAGACGACGCAGTTGCGCTGGCTCAATGAGATACGGCGGCATCAGGTAGATGAGTTTGCCAAACGGACGGATCCACACGCCCTGCCGGACAAAGAATTTTTGCAGGGCCGCCATGTTGACCGGATGCGTCGTTTCCACCACGCCGATCGCCCCCAGCACTCGCACATCAGCCACCCACGGCGACGTCTGGGCCGGGGCGAGTTCCTGACGGAGTTGGGTTTCAATGGCCGATACCTGCGCCTGCCAGTCGCCGGATTCCAGCAGAGACAGACTGGCGGTCGCTACCGCGCAGGCCAGCGGATTACCCATAAACGTCGGGCCATGCATAAAGCAGCCCGCCTGGCCGTTGCTGATGGTCTCCGCCACCTGGCGGGTGGTCAGGGTGGCAGAGAGGGTCATCGTCCCGCCGGTCAGCGCTTTACCCAGGCACAGAATGTCGGGTGCGATCCCGGCGTGTTCGCAGGCAAACAGTTTGCCCGTGCGGCCAAATCCGGTAGCGATTTCATCGGCTATCAGCAGAATGCCTTCGCGGTCGCACATTTTGCGGATACGGCGCAGCCACTCCGGATGGTACATGCGCATACCGCCAGCCCCCTGGACTATCGGCTCAAGAATAACTGCCGCGATGTCATGACGGTGTGCGGCCATCAGGCGCGCGAAGGCCACCATATCACGCTCATCCCACTCGCCATCCATCCGGCTTTGCGGCGCGGGAGCAAACAGGTTTTCCGGCAGATACCCCTTCCACAGGCTGTGCATGGAGTTGTCCGGATCGCAGACCGACATCGCGCCGAAGGTATCGCCGTGATAGCCGTTACGGAACGTCAGGAAGCGCTGACGGGATCCCCCTTTGGCCTGCCAGTATTGCAGCGCCATTTTCATCGCCACTTCCACCGCGACGGAACCGGAATCGGCGAGGAATACGCACTCAAGCGTTGCGGGCGTCATGGCGACCAGTTTACGGCACAGGTTGACGGCGGGGGCATGGGTAATCCCGCCGAACATCACGTGCGACATGGCATCAATCTGGGTTTTCATCGCCGCATTGAGCTGCGGGTGATTGTAGCCGTGAATCGCAGCCCACCACGACGACATGCCATCAATCAGGCGCTCACCGCTGGATAAAATCAGTTCGCAGCCCTCGGCCCGTTCAACAGGATAGACCGGTAGCGGGGACGTCATAGAGGTATAGGGATGCCAGATGTGGCGCTGATCAAAAGTGATATCGTCCGTTGTCATAATCGACTTGTAAACCAAATTAAAAAGTTTTAGGTTTACAAGTCTACACCTTTACCACCACAAAACGTATAAAATTATGACCACTCATTCTCGCTGGACGCTGTCGCAAGTCACCGAATTATTTGAAAAACCGCTGCTGGATCTGCTGTTCGAGGCACAGCAAATCCACCGCCAGCATTTCGATCCTCGTCAGGTACAGGTCAGCACGTTGTTATCGATCAAAACCGGCGCCTGCCCGGAAGACTGCAAATATTGTCCGCAAAGTTCTCGCTATAAAACCGGTCTTGAATCTGAGCGGCTGATGGAAGTTGAGCAGGTACTGGCGTCGGCACGCAAAGCGAAGAACGCCGGCTCCACCCGTTTCTGCATGGGCGCGGCGTGGAAGAACCCGCATGAGCGCGACATGCCCTATCTGCAACAGATGGTTCAGGGGGTAAAAGCGCTGGGGCTGGAAGCCTGCATGACGCTCGGCACGCTCGATGAATCACAGGCGCAGCGGCTGGCGGAGGCGGGGCTGGACTATTACAACCACAACCTCGACACCTCGCCGGAATTTTACGGCAACATCATCACTACCCGTTCCTACCAGGAGCGCCTCGACACGCTGGATAAAGTGCGTGAGGCCGGGATCAAAGTCTGTTCCGGCGGCATTGTCGGTCTGGGCGAAACGGTGACGGACCGTGCCGGGCTGCTCCTGCAACTGGCAAACCTGCCGACGCCGCCGGAAAGCGTGCCGATCAACATGCTGGTGAAGGTGAAAGGTACGCCGCTGGCGGATAACGATGACGTCGACGCATTTGATTTTATTCGCACCATTGCCGTGGCGCGCATCATGATGCCGACCTCTTACGTGCGTCTGTCCGCCGGTCGTGAGCAGATGAATGAGCAAACGCAGGCTATGTGCTTTATGGCCGGCGCCAACTCAATTTTCTACGGCTGCAAACTGCTCACCACGCCAAACCCGGAAGAGGACAAAGACCTCCAGCTCTTCCATAAGCTGGGGCTGAATCCGCAGCAAACGGCGGTGCTCGCCGGGAATAATGAACAACAACAGCGTCTGGAGCAGGCGCTGCTGACACCGGATACTGACGATTACTACAACGCGGCAGCCGTATGACCTGGCAACAAAAAATCGACGATGCGCTGACGGCGCGTCGTTCGGCGGACACGCTGCGCCGACGTTACGCGGTGATGCAGGGGGCTGGTCGCTGGCTGGAGGCGAATGACCAGCGCTTTCTCAACTTCTCCAGCAATGACTATCTGGGCTTGAGTCACCATCCGCACATCGTCCGCGCCTGGCAACAGGGGGCGGAACGGTTTGGCGTCGGCAGCGGCGGCTCGGGCCACGTCAGCGGTTATTCCATCGCCCATCAGCAACTGGAAGAGGAACTGGCCGACTGGCTGGGCTATCCGCGCGCGCTGTTGTTTATCTCCGGTTTCGCCGCAAACCAGGCGGTGATTACCTCGCTGATGGAAAAAGATGACCGGATTATCGCTGACAGACTCAGCCATGCTTCGCTGCTGGAAGCGGCCAGTCTTAGCCCGGCGCCGCTTCGCCGCTTTACCCATAACGACGTCTCGCATCTTGCGCGCCTGCTTGACATCCCCTGTTCAGGGCGACAACTGGTGGTGAGCGAAGGCGTGTTCAGCATGGATGGCGACAGTGCGCCGCTTGTTGACATTCAGCAGGCTGCACAGGCGCGTAATGCCTGGCTGCTGGTGGATGATGCTCACGGTATTGGCGTGTGCGGCGAAGAAGGGCGCGGGAGCTGCTGGCAGCAGCGGGTAAAACCAGAGTTGTTGGTGGTGACGTTTGGCAAAGGTTTTGGCGTCAGCGGTGCGGCGATCCTGTGCTCCGAAAGCGTTGCCGACTATCTGCTGCAGTTCGCCCGTCATCTGATTTACAGCACCAACATGCCGCCCGCGCAGGCGATGGCGTTACAGGCGTCGCTTTCAGTGATTCGCAGTCAGGAAGGGGACGAACGCAGAGAGAAACTGGCTGCACTGATCCAGCGCTTTCGTTCCGCAGTCAGTCATGCCGACTTCACGCTGGCGCAATCTCACAGCGCCATCCAGCCGCTGATTGTCGGCGAAAATGCGCGCGCGTTGCAGTTGGCGGACACTCTGCGCCGTCAGGGATGCTGGGTCACGGCTATCCGTCCGCCGACCGTGCCCGCCGGGACAGCCCGCCTGCGCCTGACGTTAACTCAGGCGCATGAGCCTGAGGATATTGACCGACTGCTGGAGGTGCTGCATGGGGCAGGTGAATAAACAGGCGGTCGCAGCGGCGTTTGGCCGTGCGGCAGCGCATTATGAGCAGCACGCCACATTGCAGCGTCTGAGCGCCGACGCCTTGCTGGCGCAACTGCCGGAGCGCCCATTTTTTCAGGTACTGGATGCTGGCTGCGGGCCGGGGCGTTTGAGTCGCTACTGGCGGGAACAGGGGAGTCAGGTCACCGCGCTGGATCTCTCTTCCCGCATGCTGGACGAGGCGCGTCGTCAGGATGTGGCGCATCACTATCTCGCCGGCGACATTGAGTCGCTGCCATTAGCCAGCGCGACGTTCGATCTGGCCTGGAGCAATCTGGCCGTGCAGTGGTGTGACAGTTTGCATCGTGCGCTAAGCGAACTGTGCCGGGTCGTGCGCCCCGGTGGCTGCGTGGCCTTCACCACGCTGGCCCAGGACTCGTTGCCTGAACTTCATCAGGCCTGGCGCGCGGTGGATGACAGGGCGCATGGCAACCGGTTTTTATCCCGCGAGGCGCTGTGTGACGCGATGTGCGGCTGGCAGGGGCATCATCACTCGACCACCCTGACGCTGGCGTTTGATGACGCCCTGAGCGCCATGCGCTCACTGAAAGGCATCGGCGCAACCCATTTACATGAAGGGCGTGAGTCGCGCGTCTTAACCCGCTCGCAGTTGCAGCAGCTTCAACTGGCCTGGCCCCAACGGCAAGGGAAATATCCGCTGACCTACCATCTTTTTACAGGAGTAATTACACGTGGCTAAACGCTATTTTGTCACCGGTACCGATACAGAAGTCGGTAAAACCGTCGCCAGCTGTGCGCTGCTACAGGCAGCGCGTAGTCTTGGCTACCGGACGGCCGGTTATAAACCCGTCGCATCTGGCAGTGAAATGACGCCACAAGGATTACGCAACACCGACGCCCTTGCGCTTCAACGCAACAGCAGCCTGACGCTGGGCTACGCGGCGGTGAATCCTTACACCTTCGCGGAGCCCACCTCGCCGCATATCATCAGCGCCGCTGAAGGAAGGCCGATTCGTGCTGACGTGATGTCAGACGGACTGCGCGCGCTGGACGCGCAGGCGGAGTGGCTCCTGGTGGAAGGCGCCGGCGGCTGGTTTACCCCGCTTGCGGAGGATTTTACTTTTGCCGACTGGGTGCAGAGCGAGCGCTTGCCGGTGATCCTGGTCGTTGGCGTGAAGCTGGGGTGTATAAATCATGCCATGCTGACAGCACTGGCGGTACAGCAGGCAGGGCTTCCGCTTGCCGGGTGGGTGGCGAATGACGTTATGCCGCCGGGAAAACGTCATCATGAGTATCTGACGACGCTTAAGCAGGTTATCCCTGCTCCCTTGCTGGGTGAAATCCCGTGGCTGGCAGCAGGAGCCGAAAATATGGCCACAGGACAATATCTGGATCTCGCTGTTCTTGTTGGTGAGTAAAAGGCGAAATTGCGAGCAAGATCTCGTCTGCCAGGTGCACTCCCTTAGCTGATAAAAATCAAAATTTAGCGATAATTTTTTTTTATGTGCATTCTGGTCGGCCGGACCGGGAATTTGCCAGGCGGCAGGCCATATGGCCTGCAGGCAGTTATCCACCATTCCTGTGGATAACCTTGTGTATTAGAGTTAGAAAACACAACGCAAGCGAGAGAATACGCGGCTTTCAGCCGAATTGGTGCGAAAGGCGTCTTTATGAAATATCCTATAACTTACAATGCGTTAGATAAAATCAATGGCTGTCATATTGCGGTCATTGAATGCAATAAAACTTTCATAACACACCTTGACAATGTTAACGAAGTCAATGGTCTGGGGATAAACCCGCTTCCTGGTGTAATATCTTGCAAGCGATGAAATTTTAGCCATCTCCGATCCGCTTTAATCATGCGTAACACAAATTTTATGAGGCGTTACTGTTTTTTCATCCAGTATATTTTACTGGCAATATTATCCCCTGCGAGTAAAATTACATTCCTGCCCGCTCACTCCTTCAGGTAGCTGCTCATGAGTAAACCGTTCAAACTGAATTCCGCATTTAAACCTTCCGGCGATCAGCCCGAGGCGATACGCCGTCTGGAAGAGGGCCTGGAGGACGGCCTGGCGCATCAGACGCTGCTTGGCGTAACGGGATCGGGGAAAACGTTTACCATCGCCAATGTTATTGCCGATTTGCAGCGCCCGACGATGGTGCTGGCGCCCAACAAAACGCTGGCGGCGCAGCTATATGGTGAAATGAAAGAGTTTTTTCCGGATAACGCCGTCGAATATTTTGTTTCCTACTACGACTACTATCAGCCGGAAGCGTACGTCCCCAGTTCAGACACCTTCATCGAAAAGGATGCCTCGGTGAACGAACACATTGAGCAGATGCGTTTGTCGGCCACTAAAGCGTTGCTGGAGCGCCGGGACGTCATCGTCGTGGCCTCTGTTTCCGCCATCTACGGTCTGGGCGATCCCGATTTATACCTGAAGATGATGCTGCATATGACAGTGGGCATGATCATCGATCAGCGCGCCATTTTGCGGCGGCTGGCCGAACTGCAATATACCCGTAACGATCAGGCCTTCCAGCGCGGAACCTTTCGCGTGCGCGGTGAGGTGATCGACATCTTCCCGGCGGAATCGGACGACATTGCGCTGCGTGTGGAGCTGTTTGACGAAGAGGTGGAGCGCCTGTCGCTGTTTGACCCGCTGACCGGGCAGATAGAGTCCACCATTTCTCGCTACACCATCTACCCGAAAACGCACTATGTGACCCCGCGTGAGCGTATTGTGCAGGCAATGGAAGAGATTAAAGTCGAACTGGCGGAACGGCGCAAAGTTCTGCTCGCCAACGACAAACTGCTGGAAGAGCAACGCCTGAGCCAGCGTACCCAGTTTGATCTGGAGATGATGAACGAGCTGGGCTACTGCTCGGGGATCGAAAACTACTCGCGCTTTCTGTCAGGACGCGGGCCGGGTGAGCCGCCGCCGACGCTGTTTGACTATCTGCCCGCAGACGGTTTGCTGGTGGTGGATGAATCCCACGTCACTATCCCGCAGATTGGCGGAATGTATCGCGGCGACCGGGCGCGTAAAGAGACGCTGGTGGAGTACGGTTTTCGTCTGCCGTCGGCGCTGGATAACCGACCGTTAAAGTTCGAAGAGTTTGAAGCGCTGGCGCCGCAGACCATTTATGTGTCTGCGACGCCGGGCAATTACGAGCTGGAAAAATCGGGCGGCGAAGTGGTTGACCAGGTGGTGCGTCCGACAGGGTTGCTGGATCCGGTGATCGAAGTGCGTCCGGTGGCAACCCAGGTGGACGATCTGCTTTCAGAGATCCGTAAGCGTGCGGAGATCAACGAGCGCGTACTGGTGACCACACTGACCAAGCGCATGGCGGAAGATCTCACTGAGTATCTGGAAGAGCACGGCGAGCGGGTGCGTTATCTGCACTCGGACATAGATACCGTCGAACGTATGGAAATCATTCGTGACCTGCGTCTGGGCGAATTTGATGTGCTGGTAGGAATCAACCTGTTACGCGAAGGTCTCGACATGCCTGAGGTGTCGCTGGTGGCGATTCTCGACGCTGATAAGGAAGGGTTCCTGCGTTCTGAACGTTCGCTGATACAGACTATCGGTCGTGCGGCGCGTAACATTAACGGGAAGGCGATCCTTTACGGTGACAAAATTACGGCCTCGATGGCGAAGGCGATTAGCGAAACCGAGCGACGTCGTGAGAAACAGCAACTGTACAATGAAGAGCACGGCATTACTCCGCAGGGCCTGAATAAAAAAGTGGTCGATATTCTGGCGCTGGGGCAGAACATTGCCAAAACCAGGGCAAAGGGCAGAGGCAAATCGCGTTCTGCTGCGAAATCGGATGTCGTGGAACTGGACATGACGCCAAAGGCGCTGCAGCAAAAGATTCACGAACTGGAAGGGCAGATGATGCAGCATGCGCAGAACCTGGAATTCGAAGAGGCCGCGCAGATCCGCGATCAACTGCATCAGTTGCGTGAACTGTTTATCGCGGCTTCGTGAGAGATTGATTGCCGGATGGCGGTGTAAACACCTTATCCGGCCTGGTTGCTGTCCGCAGATTCGATAAGTCGGCCTGATAAGCATTGCGCCATCAGGCTAACCGTTTAGCCTAGCGCCTGCACAGCTTTCTCCAGCGCGCTGTGTAATAACTGGCGGTCATGGCGATAGGGAATATCGCTGGCCTCCAGCACTTCCTGAATCACTACCCGGTCGCTGACGGCAGAGATATCTACCTTCGGCCCCACGATAACCGCATCAACGACTTTCTTGCCAACGTACTGCTCCATAATGGTTAGCTTGTCGATAAGCGTCAGGCTTGCGGCGGGGATGCTCAGTTCCCGACCCAGATTGCCGATGTAGACCATCGGCGCCTGCGTGCGGCGCAGCGCCTGCGCAAGATCGTCCAGCAGCAGGATCGGCATCAGGCTAGTGTAAAAGCTGCCCGGGCCGATAATAATCAGATCGGCATCGTTAATCGCCTGCACCGCTTCCCGAGTGGTAGGCACCTTCGGTGACAGCATCAGCTCCTGCAACGGTGAGGTGAGCTGATCGATATTCACTTCACCGTACACTTCATGCCCCTGATCGTCGATCGCCATCAGATCAACCGGCAACTCCGACATGGGGATTAAATGCGCATCCACTTTCAGCAGATTACGGATTAAATTGATGGCTTCCAGAGGCCGCACGCTCAGGTGATCGAGCGCTTTTAACATCAAATTTCCGAGGTTATGACCGGAAAGTTCGCCATTACCGCCAAAACGATACTCAAACATCGCGGAGGCGACGCTCGGTTCGGTAATAAGCTGATTGAGACAGTTGCGCATGTCGCCCCAGGCGATTCCCCCTTCTGAGCGGCGAATACGGCCCGTTGAGCCACCGTTATCAGTCGTCGTCACGATCCCGGTGAGGCGTGAACCCAGGGAGGAGAGGGAAGAGAGAACGCGTCCTAATCCATGCCCTCCGCCGAGAGCAACGACACGATCCAGGTCAACCAGCGTACGATTGCGCATAAAAATTCCTGAAGTCAGATGTACCGCGCTACAGTAGCGCAAACAGGGGCTTTTCAGCAATTCGCCAACGGCAAGTTGAGATAAAAATTCTCCCACGTTACCCCTTTAAGGTGATCCGCGCCTGACAGCGAAATGATGTACATCAATGCAAAAGTGCTATTTTCACTTATTCTGTAGCGAAATGGCACGATCATGGCGCTATATATATGATTACACAGCGTTAAGTGTGAATGGCATAATGTTCGTTTACACGCTAGTATCGCCATAACCACAGTAAACACTCTAGCCTCTGCACCTGGGTCATAATGATACGGTGCTTTGGCCGTGACAACGCAAACGCATTGCCACCAGGGCGCAGGAAGAAATGACTTCGCCTCCCGTATTTGGAAAGGTGTATATGGCCACACAACTGACCGATGCTTTCGCACGCAAGTTTTACTACTTGCGTCTGTCAATTACCGACGTGTGTAACTTTCGTTGCACATACTGTCTGCCGGACGGCTACAAGCCTGGCGGCGTCACCAATAAGGGTTTTCTCTCCGTCGATGAAATTCGTCGGGTGACCCGCGCGTTTGCCAACCTGGGCACTGAAAAAGTGCGCCTGACCGGTGGCGAACCTTCTCTGCGCCGTGATTTCAACGACATCATTGCCGCCGTGCGCGAAAACGAGGCGATTCGTCAACTGGCGGTGACGACCAATGGTTACCGTCTGGCGCGAGATGCCGCCCACTGGCGCGATGCTGGCTTGACCGGCATTAACGTCAGCGTCGATAGCCTCGATGCGCGTCAGTTCTATGCGATTACCGGGCAGGATAAATTCCAGCAGGTGATGGCGGGTATCGACGCCGCGTTTGATGCCGGTTTTGAAAAAGTTAAAGTCAACACCGTGCTGATGCGCGATGTGAACCATCATCAGCTTGATACCTTTCTCGACTGGATCCAGACGCGCCCCATTCAACTGCGTTTCATCGAACTGATGGAGACGGGTGAGGGCAGCGAACTGTTCCGTAAACACCACATCTCCGGCCAGGTACTGCGTGATGAACTGTTGCGTCGTGGCTGGATCCACCAGCTACGCCAGCGAAGCGACGGTCCGGCGCAGGTCTTCTGTCATCCTGATTATGAGGGTGAGATTGGCCTCATCATGCCGTATGAAAAAGATTTCTGCGCCACCTGCAACCGTCTGCGCGTCTCCTCCGTGGGTAAACTCCATCTCTGCCTGTTCGGTGAGGGTGGCGTCAGCCTGCGTGATTTACTGGAAGACGATAAGCAACAAGCCGCGCTGGAAGCGCGTATCTCGCTTGCGCTGCGTGAGAAAAAACAGACCCATTTCCTGCATCAGAACAATACCGGTATCACCCAGAACCTCTCATACATAGGCGGTTAATGCCGCTTTGAACAAGGAGTTTTCCATGAGTCAGGTAAGCGCAGAATTTATCCCGACCCGCATTGCTATTCTTACCGTGTCGAATCGTCGTGGCGAAGAAGACGATACCTCCGGCCATTTTCTGCGTGATTCCGCGCAGGAAGCGGGGCATCAGATTATCGATAAAGCGATTGTCAAAGAGAACCGTTACGCCATTCGCGCACAGGTTTCGGCATGGATTGCCAGTGACGACGTGCAGGTGGTGTTGGTCACCGGCGGCACGGGCCTGACCGAAGGCGACCAGGCCCCGGAAGCGCTGTTGCCGCTGTTTGACAGAGAAGTGGAAGGCTTTGGCGAAGTGTTTCGCATGCTGTCGTTTGAAGAGATCGGCACGGCCACGTTGCAGTCGCGTGCGGTGGCGGGCGTGGCCAACAAAACGCTGATTTTCGCGATGCCGGGCTCCACCAAGGCCTGCCGTACCGCATGGGACAATATTATTGCTCCGCAGCTTGATGCCCGCACGCGTCCCTGTAATTTTCACCCACATCTGAAGAAATAATAAGTATGTCGCAACTGACTCACATAAACGCCGCCGGTGAAGCGCACATGGTAGATGTCTCCGCGAAAGCAGAGACCGTCCGCGAAGCGCGTGCCGAAGCTTTTGTCACCATGCGCAGCGAAACGCTGACCATGATTATCGACGGCAGCCACCACAAGGGTGACGTGTTCGCCACCGCGCGTATTGCCGGTATTCAGGCGGCAAAGCGTACCTGGGAACTGATCCCACTGTGCCATCCGCTGTTGTTGAGCAAAGTGGAAGTACAACTGCAGGCACAGCCCGAACACAATCGTGTCCGTGTTGAATCGCTGTGTCGTCTTACCGGCAAAACCGGAGTGGAGATGGAAGCGCTCACGGCGGCGTCCGTGGCCGCGTTGACCATTTACGACATGTGCAAAGCGGTGCAGAAAGATATGGTGATTGGTCCGGTGCGCCTGCTGGCGAAAAGCGGCGGTAAGTCTGGTGATTTTAAGGCGGATTCGAATGATTAAAGTTTTGTTCTTCGCTCAGGTTCGTGAGCTGGTGGGTACCGATGCGCTGGATGTAGCGGCCAATTTCCCGACGGTAGAAGCGCTGCGTCAGCATCTGGCCGCTAACAGCAACCGTTGGGCGCTGGCGCTGGAAGACGGCAAACTGCTGGCGGCGGTAAACCAGACGCTGGTGAGCTTTGATCATCCGCTGGCGGCGGGTGATGAAGTGGCTTTCTTTCCTCCGGTCACGGGAGGCTGAGATGGCGGAAACAAAAATTGTGGTTGGACCTGCGCCGTTCAGCGTGGGTGACGAGTATCCCTGGCTGGCGGCACGCGACGAAGACGGTGCGGTGGTGACCTTCACCGGTAAAGTGCGCAATCATAATCTTGGCGACAGCGTGAAGGCGCTAACGCTTGAGCACTATCCGGGGATGACGGAAAAAGCGCTGGCGGAGATTGTCGATGAGGCGCGGGCGCGCTGGCCGCTGGGACGCGTCACGGTGATTCACCGGATTGGCGAACTGTGGCCGGGCGATGAAATTGTCTTTGTCGGCGTCACCAGCTCGCACCGCAGCAGTGCGTTTGAGGCTGGGCAGTTCATCATGGACTATCTTAAGACGCGTGCGCCGTTCTGGAAGCGTGAAGCCACGCCGGAAGGTGAGCGCTGGGTGGAAGCCCGTGACAGCGATCGGCAGGCAGCAAAACGCTGGTAGAGCAATAATGTGATACGCTTAGTCTGAGTTATCACTTTTTCAGGAGATTGACATGGACCGATTTCCACGATCCGAATCGATAGTGCAGGCGCGTTCTGGCCTGCAAACCTATATGGCGCAGGTTTACGGTTGGATGACCGTCGGGCTGCTGCTCACCGCGTTTATTGCGTGGTATGCGGCGAATACGCCAGCCGTCATGATGTTCGTCTTTTCCAGCAAAATTACGTTCTTCGGTTTAATCATCGCCCAACTGGCGCTGGTGTTTGTGTTGTCGGGGCTTGTGCATAAGCTCAGTGCTGGCATGGCGACCACGCTGTTTATGCTCTATTCGGCGCTGACCGGGCTCACTCTCTCCAGTATTTTTGTCGTCTACACCTACTCTTCGATCGCCAGCACCTTCGTGGTCACCGGCGGGATGTTTGGCGTGATGAGCCTGTGGGGGTACACCACAAAGCGCGATCTGAGCGGCTGGGGCAACATGCTGTTTATGGCGCTGATTGGTATTATCCTGGCCTCGCTGGTGAACTTCTGGCTGAAGAGTGAAGCGCTGATGTGGGCGGTGACCTATATCGGCGTGGTGGTATTTGTCGGGCTGACCGCCTATGACACCCAGAAGCTGAAAAATATCGGCGAGCAGATTGATGTGCGCGACAGTTCGAATCTGCGTAAATACTCTATTCTGGGCGCGCTGACGCTGTATCTGGACTTTATCAACCTGTTCCTGATGCTGTTGCGTATTTTTGGCAACCGCCGCTGAGATTGCTCTATGCTTTATCCGGCCTACAAAAATGATCCTGTAGGCCGGATAAGGCGTAGCCGCCATCCGGCATTAAGTCGAGATGATTATTTTCCAGGCCGGATAAGCGCAGCGCCATCAGGCGCTAAAACCTCACTTCGCCATCGCCTTTTCATTCTTTGCCCGCAACTTCTTCGCCCGACTCTCCAGCAACAGATAGCAGATCAGCGCCAATAACAGGGGAATAAAGTAATAGAGCACGCGATAGGCGAGCAGGGCGGCAATAATCGTGCCTTGCGATGTGTGTTCCCCCGCCAGCAGTGCGATAAAGACCGCTTCCAGGACGCCAATTCCCGCAGGAATGTGGACAATCACCCCCGCGATACTGCTGACCAGCAGCACGCCCAGCACGAAGAAATAGTTTACCTCCTGGCCCAACAGCAACCAGATGATCACCCCCATTACCATCCAGTTAGCACTGGAAATGGCCATCTGCGCGAGCGCAAACTTCCATGATGGCAGCACCAGTTTCTGCCCTTTGATTGTCATATGACGATGTTTTGCGAAAGCACAAAACCACAGGTAAGTGGCGATGATTACCAGCAATATCACGCCCAGAATACGCAATGTACTCTCATCGATGTACCAGTGAGCTGGCAGTTCTACCACGCCAAAGGTGAAGATAATCCCGCCTAACAGAATATACCCCAGCCAGTTGGTGGTGATGCTAAGCGAAAAAATACGGGTGATGGTGCCACCCGGCAGGCCAAGGCGGGAGTAGAGCCGGTAACGCATACCAATGCCGCCGACCCAGGTACTGAGCGTCAGGTTAAAGGCGTAGCAGATAAATGACACCAGCATCACCTGCCGTTTAGCCAACTTGTGGCCACAATAGGCGCGGCCCAGCAGGTCATAGCAGCCATAGAGCAGATAGCTGAGGATCACCAACCCGACGGCGCTCAGCAACGCAACCCGGTTGTAATCGCGGATGACGGTCCACACTTCCTCCCAGTTGACCTTGCTGGCGTAGACGACCAGCAGCACAATGACGGCGATAAAAAACAGCCAGGTGAGGATTTTTTTTGCCAGCCGCCAGCGCGGATGTGATTTTGCCATCAGGGTTTGGCTCCTGTGTTGTGCACTTCCACCCGGTCCTGCGTTTCCATTTCAGGTTGAGCGGGGGGATCCACTTGCGCCAGATGAGGCGTATGCGCCGGAAGCCAGCCGACCAGCGCCGGGAAGTGACGTAAGAAGTGGAACGCCAGCACGCTTTTAGTCAGGTTCCACCAGGTGCGTCTTGGCAGCATCGACTCATCCACCTGCTTACAGTCCTTGACCATGATTGCGTTGAGGTTGTCGCGTAGTGTCTGGTTAAACGCTCTGTCGTGAATGATCAGGTTGGCTTCCAGATTAAGCGACAGGCTAAGCGGGTCGAGATTGCTGGAGCCGACCGTCGCCCAGTGGTCATCCATCAGCGCGACCTTGCCATGCAGCGGTTTACGGCGGTATTCGTAAACCTGGACATCGCCTTTTACCAGGTAGTTGTAGAGCAGGCGGGCGCCTACTTTGACAATCGGCATGTCCGGTTCACCCTGCACAATCAGCTTTACCCGCACGCCGCGACGAGCGGCCTTGCGCATGGCGTGCAGTAAACGGTAGCCGGGAAAGAAATAGGCGTTGGCAATAATGACCTCGCGTCGTGCCTGGGTGAGCATTTTCAGATAGTGACGCTCAATATCATCGCGATGCTCATCGTTATCCCGCCAGACAAACAGCGCCTGGGCTTCGCCGGGCTGATGATTCTCTTCTGCCGGATGATGGCGGCGCCACCAGCGGCGCACCGCGCTGTGTCCGGGGAGGTTTTCTACCTCAAACTGCAAAATATCGGCAACGACGGGGCCTTCCACCCGCACCGCGTAATCCTGCTTGGCTTCCGGGCCGTAGTCGGACATATGCTCGTCGGAATAGTTAATTCCGCCAACAAACGCCACCCGGTCGTCAATCACCACAATTTTGCGATGCATGCGGCGAAAGACGTTGGTACGCATGCCAAAGAGACGGGGACGGGGATCGTAGTAGCGAAACACTACGCCTGCGGATGTCAGTTCGCCGACAAATGCATCGCTCAGGTCCGGTGAGCCGTAGCCGTCCAGCAGCACTTCCGCCTTCACACCGCGTTTTGCCGCCTTCAGCAGTGCAGCATGTAACTGTTTTCCCACGTCGTCTTCAAACCAGATAAAGGTTTCCAGAATGATTTTTTGCTGTGCATCGGCGATTGCCGCAAACACGGCGGGATAATACTGGTCGCCGTTTTCCAGTAACTGAATCTGATTACCTTCACGCCAGCCGCATTTCATAGATGGATCTCCGCGCTAAGGGGGGCATGGTCAGAGAGATGTCGCCAGTTACGCAGCGGCAGCGCCGTTGGTGAACTGGCATTGGCATTTTTCACGTAAATTCGATCGAGGCGCAGCAGTGGCAGGCTGACAGGAAACGTGCGTGCCGGACGTCCGCGGGCGCGAGTGAAAATCTCCTCCAGCCCGGCGGACACTTTCAGCGGATGGTTCGCCTTCTGCCGCCAGTCGTTAAAGTCACCGGCTACGATCACGGGTTCACCGTCGGGCAGCGCATTGACCCAGTCAGCAAGCATACTGAGCTGCGCCTGACGGTGCGATTCGCGCAATCCGAGGTGAACGCACATTACGTGTATTGGCTTATCAAGCTGTGGCGGGACAATACGGCAGTAGAGCACGCCGCGTTTTTCGCTTCCTGCGACCGAAACATCACGATTTTCATAGTGCTCAATAGGATAGCGAGACAGCACGGCGTTCCCGTGGTGCCCCTCCGGATAGACGGCGTTGCGCCCGTAGGCGTAATCACTCCACATGGTGTCGGCGAGAAATTCGTAGTGCGTGGTATCCGGCCAGTTTTCGACATGCAGTGGATGCACTTCGTGCGCGCCCATCACCTCCTGCAGACACACAATGTCCGCACTGACCGTGCGAACCGCATCGCGCAGTTCCGGCAAAATGAAGCGCTTGTTAAAGGCGGTAAAGCCTTTGTGTGTATTAATGGTGAGCACTTTGAATGAAAAATTGCGCGTATGTTGATTCATTTTTCTCCTGTTCGCGTCACTATCCTGATTGAAATAGTGTAGTCGGCGTCACAAAAAGGTGCGGTGTTACGGAATTTTCCGTAAAGTGCGGTACTCTGAGTCATTAAGAGAAAAATCCTTCAGGAGAATAGCCATGAGGTGGCAACAACGTGTTCGTGTCGCAACGGGGTTAAGTTGCTGGCAGATTATGTTGCATTTACTGGTAGTGGCGATGCTGGTATTGGGCTGGATGAGCGGCACGCTGGTGCGCGTCGGTCTGGGATTATGCGTATTGTACGGGGTGACCGTACTATTGATGCTGGCGTTACAGCGGCATCACGAGCAGCGCTGGCGCGAAGTCGCCGACGTGCTGGAAGAACTCACTACCACCTGGTATTTCGGCGCGGCGTTGATTGTGCTGTGGCTGCTGTCCCGGGTTTTACAAAACAACGTCCTGCTGGCGTTTGCGGGACTGGCAATCCTGGCCGGACCCGCTGTGGTTTCCCTGCTGGCGAAAGACAAAAAACTACATGATTTTGCGTCTAAACATCGCATACGCCGCTGATCCCGTCGTGGTCGCTATCACCAGTAGCGGCCATAAGCTTCCCCAGACAATCTGCAAACTCGCATCTTTCAAATAGATCTGCTTGGTGATATCCGTGAAGTGACGGATAGGGTTTATCCACGTCAGGTTTTGCAACCAGACGGGCATGTTCTCGACCGGAGAGACGTAGCCCGACAGTAAAATCGCCGGCATCATAAAGACAAATACGCCGATAAAGGCCTGTTGCTGCGTGGAGCAGAGTGAGGAGATCAGCAGGCCAAATCCGACCAGAGAGAGCCCGTAAATCACCATCGTGAAGTAAAAAAGCGCCAGCGATCCGGCAAACGGGATTTGGTAGGCCCAGATACCGATAGCCAACACAATTGAGGCCTGGCCGGTGGCGACAATCAGCGCGGGAACCGCTTTACCGATAAAAATTTGCCAGGTGGTGAGCGGAGAGACCAGCAGTTGATCCAGCGTGCCCTGTTCGCGTTCGCGCGCCACGGACAGTGAGGTGACGATCATTACGCCAATGGTGGTGATCATCGCGATCAGTGATGGCACTACGAACCACTTATAGTCGAGGTTAGGGTTGTACCAGTTGCGTACCACCAGCTCGCTATTGTTCGGTTTCGATTTGCCTTCCATTAACTCCTGCTGATAATTCTTCACGATTTGCTGGAGATAGTTGGCGGCGATCTGCGCGCTGTTCGAGTTACGACCATCAAGGATTAACTGCATGGGCGCAGTCTGAAAAGTATCCAGATTGCGCGAGAAATCCGCCGGAAAACGGACCAGCAGCAGCGCTTTTTGCGTATCGATCGTGGGTTGGATTTCCTGCGGGCTTTTCAGCAGCAGGATGTGGGTAAAGGCTTTGGCGCGGGCAAAACGCTGGGTCAGTTCAACGGAGTGTTTCCCGTTGTCTTCATTATAGATGGCGATGGTGGCGTTAGTGACTTCCAGCGTCGCGGCAAAAGGAAACAGTAGCACCTGAATCAGTACCGGTAGAATCAGGATCGCGCGGGTCTGCGGCTCGCGTAACAGCGATTGCAACTCTTTGCGAATTAATGTCCATAAACGATGAAACATAGTGTTGCCCTTATACCAGATGAAGCACCCCTAGGCCTGATAAGCGCAGCGCCATCAGGCAAATCATCAATCCAGCCGACGTTTGGTTTTCATCCACGTCAGCCCTATAAACATCACCGCCGAGGCGATTAAAAACAGCACGTTAACCACCAGCACCACCGGAATATTACCGGCGAGAAACAGGCTTTGCAGGGTACTGACGAAGTAGCGTGCCGGAATAATGTAAGTCACCGCACGGATCACCGCAGGCATACTGTCTATCTGGAAAATAAAGCCCGACAGCATAATTGACGGTAAAAAGGCGGCGTTAAGCGCCACCTGAGCGGCATTAAACTGATTGCGGGTGATGGTAGAGATCAATAGTCCCATCCCCAGCGTACTGAGTAAAAACAGACTGGTGATAAAAAACAACAGCAGTAACGACCCGCGATACGGGACGCCAAGAATAAACACCGACACCAGCATACACAGCAGCATCGCCAGCATGCCGAGGAAGTAGTAAGGAATAAGCTTGCACAACAGCAGTTCGGCGCGCGTCACTTCCGTGGAAAGCAGCGCTTCCATCGTCCCGCGTTCCCATTCGCGCGCGACGACCAACGAGGTGAGGATCGCGCCAATCACCGTCATGATGATCGTCACCGCGCCGGGGATAATAAAATGCTGACTGATGGCCGCCGGGTTGAACCAATAGCGGGTCTGCATCTCAATCAGCGGTTCAAAAGTTTCCCCGCGATCTTCCGCCCGTTGCATCTGCCAGATTTGCCAGATCCCTTCGACATACCCCTGCACAAAGTTGGCCGTGTTGGGTTCACTGCCGTCGGTAATGACCTGAATCGGCGCGGTGTCGTTGGGGCGTGCCATCTGCTGGGCGAAATCAACCGGAATGACCACCAGTCCGCGAATGCGACCGGCCTGCATCTTCTCAATCAGCGCCTGACGGTTATCGCTGATAGTGGCGTCAATGTACGGCGAACCGGTCATGGCGTGGGTAAAATCCAGCGCCTCCTCGCTTTGCTGCTCAAGCAGGATCCCCACCCGCAGCTTGCTGGAATCGAGGTTAATGCCGTAGCCGAAAATAAACAGCAGCAGTAGTGGGATGACCACGGCAATCAGCCAGCTACTGGGATCGCGGACGATCTGTCGCGTCTCTTTGACGCACAGCGCCCGCACGCGACGCCAGGAGAGAAGGCGGTTACGCATTGGCATGCTCCTTATCCCAGTCGTTAATCAGCCGGATAAAGGCCTGCTCCATGGTTGGGTCCGGCGTGTCGTCATCGGCGGCCTGCGCTTTCAGATCGTCCGGCGTACCGCTGGCGATTAATTTCCCGCGATAGACCAGGCCGATACGGTCGCAGTATTCCGCTTCGTCCATAAAGTGCGTCGTCACCATCACCGTTACGCCTTTTTCCACCATGCTGTTGATATGCAGCCAGAATTCGCGGCGGGTGAGGGGATCGACGCCAGAGGTGGGCTCGTCGAGAAACAGAATGTCCGGCTCGTGCATCAGCGAACAGGCCAGCGCCAGACGCTGCTTAAAACCCAGCGGCAGTGCGTCTGTGGCATGCGAGGCGATGCTTTTCAGGCCAAATGCGTCGCTCATACGGGCAATTTTTTCGTTCTGTGCGCGTCCCCGCAGGCCGTAAACGCCGGAGAAAAAGCGCAGGTTTTGCTCCACCGTCAGGTTGCTGTAGAGCGAGAACTTTTGCGCCATATAACCCAGATGCTGGCGCGCCTTACCGGAGCTGACTTTCAGATCCATATCGAGCACCAGCGCTTTCCCGGAGGTGGGGACCAGCAGGCCGCACATCATTTTAAAGGTTGTGGATTTCCCCGCGCCGTTGGGGCCCAGCAGGCCAAAGATTTCCCCGCGCTTGACGGCAAAATCAACGTGGTCGGTGGCGGCAAAATCGCCGAATTTCTTGGTCAGCGCTTTCGCTTCAATCACCGTTTCACCCGGCGTTCCCTCTACGGTATGCAGAATGGCGCCCAGCGGCGATTCAGAGGTCGCGGCGCCGCCCAGCAGATCGATAAACGCGTCTTCGAAGCGCGGCGCAGTCTCGTTGATGTCGATCTCCGGCATGCCGTTGCCATGGCGAATGTCGTCCACCGTGGCCGCTTTTTTCAGGATCAGGCGCACCGATTTCCCCTGGATCATACCGTCACTAACCTGCGGCAGTTTCAACGCTCGCTGGAGCAGTTTACGGTTGTTTTCCTGTGGGCTGTGCATCAGGAAACTGCGTCCTGCCATGGTTTGCGTCAGTTGGGTTGGCTCTCCCTGGTACAGCAGTTCGCCCTCGTTCATCAGCAGCACGTCACGACACTGCTCGGCTTCATCCAGATAGGAAGTGCTCCACAGGATCAGCATCCCGTCGCCCGCCAGTTCGTGCACCATCTGCCACAGTTCGCGTCGTGAGATTGGGTCAACGCCGACGCCCGGTTCATCCAGTAACAGGACGTTGGGTTCGCCAACCAGCGTACAGGCCAGCCCCAGTTTCTGTTTCATCCCGCCGGAGAGCTTACCCGCCAGACGACCGGTAAACGGGCCGAGTGAGGTGAACTCCAGCAGGCGGGCAAAGGTTTTCTCCCGCACGTCGCCCGTAACGCTGCGTAAATCCGCGTACAGGTTGAGGTTCTCCATCACGGTGAGATCTTCATACAGGCCAAACTTTTGTGGCATGTAACCCAGCACCGCGTGCAGCGCGCTGTCGTTTTTAATCGGATCAAAGTCAATCACCGTTGCGCTGCCGCCGTCCGGCTTCAGCAAGCCCGCCAGCATACGCATCAGCGTGGTTTTCCCGGCGCCATCCGGTCCTACCAGACCGGTGACATACCCGGCATGAATCGTACAGTCAAGTGGGGCGACCGCCGGCTTATCCATGCCGGCAAAACGCTTTGTCAGCCCGCTCAGCGTGATGACGGCGTCATTCATGCCCGGCCTCGTTGCCGAACGTCACCGTCACTGGCATACCCTGGCGAAGGGCGTCGTCGGCATCGGTGACCACAATGCGCAGGCGGTAAACCAGATCGGTACGCAGGTCTGGCGTTTCTACCGTTTTCGGGGTGAATTCTGCCGTCGGGGAGACAAAACCGATTTTACCGTGGTAAGGCTTATCCGGACGTCCGTCGGTGTAGAGCAGGATTTCACGTCCCGGTTGCGCCTGAGACAGATTGCGTTCGTCGACATATGCGCGCACCCAGACCGGTCGGGTTAGAGAAAGCGTCAGCACGGTGCCACCTGCGCTGAGCATGCTGCCGGGTTCGACCGCACGGGTTAACAACGTCCCGTCAGACGGGGCGACAAGCGTGGTGTCATGGAGGTCAAGTTCTGCCTGTGCCAGTTGCGCTTGCGCCTGTTCAAGGCTGGCTTTCGCCTGGGCGATATCCTGCTCGCGATTACCGGAACGGTACTGACGCAGTTTATCCTGGGCGGATTTCAACGTGGCCAGCGCCTGGTCGCGGGAAGAGCGGGCGTTTTCCAGATCGTTGGCGGAAATGGTGCGGCTTTTCCACAACCCCTGCTGGCGGTTGTAGAAGTTCTGCGCGTAATCATAGGCGGCCTGCGCCTGTTTCACTGCCGCTGCGGCCTGGGCGATCTCTTCCTGACGATAGCCTGCCAGCATCAAATCGTACTGGGCCTGGGCGACAGAGACGCCGGCTTTCGCCTGCATCAGGGCATTCTCATAGGGAGTGTGATCCAGTTCGCCCAGCACCTGTCCCGTTTTAATGGTATCGCCTTCATCCACCGCCAGCGACGCGAGTCGGCCCCCGACGCGAAAGCTGAGGTTAACGGTACGGATGTCCACGTTGCCGTAGAGCGTCAGTCCGTTATCCTGCCGGCTTTGATACCACCATGTGCCACCGGCAATTACAGCGAGCAGCGCCGCAATCACAAGGCCAATAACGACCGGTTTTTTCATCAGTCCAGACTCCTTTGCGATAACCCTTGCAGAATAAGATCGATATGACAGGTCACGGTCTGCGTAATCAGTGCGGTTTTTTCTTCATCAAACCGGGACCAGCCGGTACGTAACAGAATGGTTTCTTTACCCAGACGGAATGCCAGCACTTCGCCGAGCAACGCGTGGGTATGCAGAATCATGCGCGTATCGCTGGCATCGCAGCCGGTATACGCGGCGATAAGACGGGTCAGATGACTGTGCAACGGTTCAATAACCTGCTGGTGTACCCGTTGATAGGCGGCGGTAGGGGAGAGCTGTTCACGCGAGATAAATTTGCTCAGATTGACGGTGTCATCCTGAGTCAACAGTATGATCATGTTTTTGCAGGCACGCAGAATCAGCTCGCGCATGGCCGCACGGTCGGGATGAGCCTGGGCGAATAATCGTTCAGCTTCTTCCGCATGCGGTCGAAACTGCCCGCCAATAAAATCGGCAATCCACTGGGCGCAGGCGAGGTATAAATCCTCTTTTGAACCAAAATAGTAGGTAATGGCGGCAATATTTTGTCCGGCCTGCGCGGCAATGTCGCGGGTGGTGGCATGCAGGCCATACTCGCCAAACTGTGCCAGCGCGGCGGCAATCAGCTGGCTTTTGGCCTGTTCACCTTTCGTGGTCATGGTGGGTGTATTCATCACGCGGCCCAATTCTTAATCAATCGATTGATTAAGATTATGACTGATAATTCACCTTGTCCAGTCTGGTCGTTTATTTTGTCTTTTCCAGGGGCAGGGATAATTTATGCGGTGTGTCACAAAAACTGCTACACTCCGCCCCTTCATGACATTGTGGTTTTTGTCATTCCCAAATTGTATGTATCTCCCTGAAAACGACACCGGGAACGGTCGGGGCGGTCCGGAGTAGTTATGTCTTTTGATTCCCTGGGTTTAAATCCTGATATTCTGCGCGCGATTGCCGAGCAGGGTTACCGTGAACCTACCCCTATTCAGCAGCAGGCAATCCCTGCCGTGCTGGAAGGTCGTGATCTGATGGCGAGTGCGCAAACCGGCACGGGTAAAACCGCAGGCTTTACCCTGCCGTTGCTTCAGCACCTCATTACCAAACAGCCGCATGCGAAAGGGCGTCGCCCGGTACGTGCGCTGATCCTGACGCCGACGCGTGAACTGGCGGCGCAGATTGGGGAAAACGTTCGTGATTACAGCAAGTATCTGAACATCCGTTCGCTGGTGGTTTTTGGCGGCGTGAGTATTAACCCACAGATGATGAAACTGCGTGGTGGCGTCGATGTGCTGGTGGCAACGCCGGGCCGCCTGCTGGATCTGGAACATCAGAACGCGGTGAAGCTCGACCAGATTGAGATTCTGGTGCTGGATGAAGCGGACCGTATGCTTGATATGGGCTTTATTCACGACATTCGCCGTGTTTTAGCGAAATTGCCGGCGAAACGTCAGAACCTGCTGTTTTCCGCGACGTTCTCTGATGACATTAAAGCACTGGCTGAAAAGCTGTTGCATAACCCGCTGGAAATTGAAGTGGCGCGTCGCAACACGGCGTCTGAGCAGGTGACGCAGCACGTTCATTTTGTCGATAAGAAACGCAAGCGCGAACTGCTGTCGCAAATGATCGGTCAGGGCAACTGGCAGCAGGTGCTGGTCTTTACCCGCACCAAACACGGCGCCAACCACCTGGCGGAACAGCTCAACAAAGACGGTATCCGCAGCGCGGCGATTCACGGAAACAAGAGCCAGGGGGCGCGTACCCGTGCGCTGGCGGATTTTAAATCAGGCGATATTCGCGTGCTGGTGGCGACTGACATCGCAGCGCGTGGTCTGGACATCGAAGAGCTGCCGCACGTGGTGAACTACGAGCTGCCGAACGTTCCGGAAGATTATGTGCACCGTATCGGTCGTACCGGTCGTGCTGCGGCGACGGGTGAAGCGCTGTCGCTGGTGTGTGTTGATGAACACAAACTGCTGCGTGATATTGAAAAGCTGCTGAAAAAAGAGATCCCGCGTATTACTACGCCGGGCTATGAGCCGGATCCATCGATTAAAGCAGAACCGATTCAGAATGGTCGCCAGCAGCGTAGCGGCGGCGGTCGAGGGCGTGGTCAGGGGACGGGTCGCGCTCAGCAACCGCGCCGTCAGGACGGTGGCGCGCCAAAAGTCGGCGCTAAACCTTCACGCCGCACAGGCGATGCGAAACTGGCAGGCGAAAAGCCCCGTCCGCCGCGTCGTCCACGCAGAATTACGCCAGTACAGTAAGCCGTTTGGCAGGCGTCCAGGAGAATATGTTCATAAGGTGATGGGCTACGTTCACTTTATGTTCACTGCTTCATGGTGACATTTGCACCTGTGAACGTGTTAAGGAGGCGGCGAAGAGCCTCCCTTGCACGTTCACAGGTAGAGATATTCCAGAGAAAAAGTGGACGTAAGGTGAACGTAAACCATCACCGATGGTGGCATGCGAATATAACCCCCCTCACTCCCCGGAATTCTGCGATTTCAACACAATAGAGCAGGTATACCTTCCCGCCGGGTGAATCGAAATGGTGGTCTCAAACACCTTTCCGTCACGATCCCGATAGCGACGTACAATGCGCATCGCCGGAGAGTCAGGCTCGACATTCAGTAGCTTCGCGATTTTCTTCGGTACGCCAACGGCGGTGATCGTCTGATGCACTTCGTGACTCTTAATTCCGTAGTGCGTTTCGATCAGATCGCTTATCAGTGAGTGCGGGTCGTCGCGGATAAACGTGCGCAGCCGGGAGTAATCGGTGCTGGCGTAACTGTCCGTCCAGCAAATAGGCGCTTGCGGGTTTTGCGCATCTTCGCGAATACTGGCGATATGTAGCCAACGTGAGCCGGGCGGGCAATCTATCAGTTGGGAGAGCTCAATATCCGCCACAATCTCATCGATCTTCTTAATTACCCGCAGGTTGTTTTTTGCTAACAGCAGCAGATCTTCCAGATGCGAGAGCGGATGGTTAACCCCGCTCGCCTGCGGTTCGCATACGCGCGTGCCGGCGCCTTTACGTCGCGAAATCAACCCCTGTTCCGTTAATTCCCGCAGTGCTTCGCGCATGGTATGACGACTCACTTGCCAGGTTTCGCACAGTTCCATTTCTGTCGGAAACAGTGAACCGGGTGGGTAAGTTCCCGTCGATATTTGATGGGCCAGTTCACGGGCTATCCGCTTGTACAGAGATTCTTTCATCGCAGTTTCGTCAAATAATTAATGATCACAGTCACAAAAATGGGTACGGACTATTCCCTACATTCGTCATGATTATTATAAATGTCCGTACATTTCAAATGTACGGACATTTATGTATGTTCGGACATTTTTGTTATCCCGGTTGCGTTGTAAACCGGGTCAGACGCTCATCTTATCATTATCAGATTGAACCGGGGGATTTATGGCTTCGAATGTAATGGATTCTGTTTTATTTAGAGATTCTTTTGGTACACCGGCAATGCGTGCGGTGTTTGATGACTACGAACTCATTCGCAAGTATGTCGAAGTGGAGGTGGCGCTCGCCAAAGCGCAGGCGCGTTGTGGGGTTATCCCGGAAGCGGCAGCCAAAGAGATCGCCGAAAAGTGTAATGCCGATACGCTGGATTTCGATTTGCTGCGCCATGAGACGGAAATCGTCGGTTATCCGATCCTGCCGCTTGTGCACCAGATTTCAAAGCAGGCCGGAGAGTCTGGCGGCTATGTGCACTGGGGGGCGACGACGCAGGACATTATGGACACGGCAGTGGTGCTGCAAATCCGTGACGCCTTTGAACTGATCGAGGCGGATATGAACCGGTTGCGTGCGACATTGGCTGACCTGGCGCTGCGCTATCGGGATACACCGATGGCCGGACGTACCCACTTACAGCAGGCGCTGCCGGTGACTTTTGGCTATAAAGCTGCCATCTGGCTGGACATGTTTGAACGCCACGCCGAACGACTGCAACAGGCGCGTCCGCGTGTGCTGGTCGGTGAATTTGCCGGGGCTGCCGGAACGCTGGCATCGCTGGGTGATAAAGGATTGCCGGTACAAAAAGCGCTGATGGAAGAGTTAGGTCTTAACGTTCCGACCTCCACCTGGCACGTCGCGCGCGACGGCTTCGCCGAAGCAGTGAATCTGCTGGCGGTCATCACCGGTTCGCTAGGAAAAATTGCATATGACGTGATGCTGATGGCGTCGAACGAGTTTGGCGAACTGTATGAACCGTTCGTAAAAGGGCGCGGCGCCAGCAGCACGATGCCGCAAAAACGTAACCCTATCTCCAGCGAACTGATGCTGGCCTGCGCGAAGGGCGTTCGCCAACAGGCCGGATTGATGCTGGATGCGATGGTTCAGGATCTGGAGCGCGCCACTGGACCGTGGCACGCGGAATGGATTGCTATCCCGGAAAGTTTCGTCCTGAGCGCAGGGGCGCTGCATCAGGCCAACTTTATGCTGGCAGGACTGGAGGTCGATGAAGCCGCGATGGCGCGCAATCTGGGAATGACCAATGGGCTGATTGTAGCCGAAGCCGTAATGATGGGGCTGGCTCCGTACATCGGTCGTCAGGATGCTCACGATGTGGTGTATGACGCCTGCCGCATCGTCAATGAAAAGGGCGGTCATCTGGCTGATGTACTGAACGCCATGCCGACCGTCGCGCAACGGCTGGATCCGCAACTGATTAACCAACTGACCGACCCGGCCAATTATCTGGGCATGGCACCGGAGATGGTCGATCAGGTGCTTGCCAAATATCAGTCACGGAAATGAACGTTCTCGTGCTAACGGAATAAGGATATGGCTATGTCTACAAATTCTGTCGCGGGAAAGAAACTTCTCTCATTTCTGATCCCGCTGGTAATCGGTGTCGTCATTTGGTTTATTCCCGTTCCTGATGGGTTAACGCCGGCGGCCTGGCATATGTTTGCGATTTTTGCCGCGACCATCGCGGCGATTCTGACCCAACCGCTCCCTTCGGGGGCGGTCATGCTGATTGCGCTTTGCGTGGTCATCTTTAGCAAAACGTTGACTGAAGCGAAGGCGCTGTCGGGCTTTGCCTCTGGCACGGTATGGCTGATTTTCTGTGCCTACGTGCTCTCGCTGGGGTTTGTTACTTCCGGACTGGGGAAACGTATTGCCTATAAAATGCTGTCGCTGTTTGGTGGCAGTAGCCTGGGGATCGCCTATTCGCTTGGCGTTTCCGACCTGATTATGGCCCCGGCGATGCCTTCCGTGACGGCGCGTTCTGGCGGGATTATTTTCCCTATCGCCCGCTCAATCAACGACGTGCTCGGTTCGGCACCCGGCGTGACCGGCAAGCGGATTGGCGATTTCTTAACGATGGTCTGCTTTCAGTTCACGCCGATCACCGGGGCGATATTTTTAACGGGGATGGCGGCGAACCCGCTGGTGGCAAGCCTGGCAAAATCCACGCTGGGTCTGGAGATCACCTGGGGCGGCTGGTTTATTTCCGCGGTAGTGCCGGCGATGGTTTGTTTTTGCCTGATGCCGCTGCTGGTCTACAAGCTGTTGGATCCGGAACTGAAGCATACACCGGAAGCCAAAGCGATGGGCAAACAGTCGCTGAGTGAACTGGGCGGCATGAGCAGTAATGAGAAAAAAGTAGCCATCGGCTTTGTGCTGGCGCTGGTGGGGTGGGGAACCAGCCTGATAACCGGAATTTCTGCGACCTCCGTAGGACTGGGGCTGGCGGCATATCTGTTTGCGACGGGGGCGGTGAGCTGGAAAAGTCTCCTTAACGACCATGCGGCCTGGGACACTGTAATCTGGTTCAGCGTGATCATCAGCCTGGCGACGGGACTGGCGGATCTGGGATTCATCAAATGGATGACGGTAAAACTGGGCAGCGGGATTCAGGGGTTTGGCGCGATGGAAGCCTTTATCGTGCTCGGCGTCCTGTACATCTACGTCCATTACCTGTTTGCGACCGCTACGGGGCACGTTGCCGCGCTATACGCGCCATTTGCCGCCACGGCGATTGCCGCTGGCGCACCGCCGATGATGGTGGCTATCTGCTTCGGTATCTTCAGTAACCTGATGTGGGGAAATACTGAGTACGGCGGCGGACCCGGCCCTATCTACTTTGCGCAAGGCTATTTTGAGCGACCACGGTTTTACCGAATCAATCTGTGCGTGGTGACCTTTAATGTGATCATCATTTTTGCTGTTGGTATGTTGTGGTGGAAGCTGCTGGGCTACTATTAAGCTTCAGCGCCGTTGCCTGATGGCGCTGCGCTTATCCGGCCTACGCGCTATAAACGTAGGCCGGATAAGGCGCAAGCCGTCATCCGGCAATTCCCTCTCAGTTGCGAAGCGCTTCCCACTACTGGCAAAAAAGGTACGTCCCGAGCCTGAAATGTGCCACAATAGTGGCTGTTTATACAGTGTTTCAGGTTTTCTCAATGGCATTGACCGCTGCGCTTAAGGCGCAAATCGCCGCCTGGTATAAGGCGCTTCAGGAACAGATCCCCGACTTTATCCCCCGCGCGCCGCAGCGGCAGATGATTGCTGATGTTGCAAAAACGCTTACCGGGGAAGAGGGGCGCCATCTGGCGATTGAAGCCCCCACCGGAGTGGGGAAAACCCTGTCCTATCTTATCCCCGGCATTGCCATTGCGCGGGAAGAGCAAAAAACGCTGGTGGTCAGTACCGCCAATGTGGCGTTGCAGGATCAGATCTACAGTAAAGATTTGCCGCTACTGCGCAAAATCATTCCCGATCTTCGCTTTACCGCCGCATTTGGTCGTGGACGTTATGTGTGTCCGCGAAACCTGACGGCGATGGCGAGTACCGAACCGACGCAACAGGATCTGCTCGCGTTTCTTGACGATGAGCTTACGCCGAACAATCAGGAAGAACAGAAGCGCTGCGCCAGGCTGAAAAATGATCTCGACAGCTACAAGTGGGACGGCCTTCGCGATCATACGGATATCGCCATTGACGACGATCTCTGGCGACGACTGAGCACCGATAAAGCCAGTTGTCTGAACCGCAACTGCCATTACTATCGCGAGTGTCCGTTTTTTGTGGCGCGCCGGGAGATTCAGGAAGCAGAAGTGGTGGTGGCAAACCATGCATTGGTGATGGCGGCGATGGAGAGTGAAGCGGTGCTACCGGACCCGAAAAACCTGCTGCTGGTGCTCGATGAAGGCCATCACCTGCCGGACGTCGCCCGCGATGCGCTGGAAATGAGCGCGGAAATTACTGCGCCCTGGTATCGCCTGCAACTGGATCTGTTCAGCAAACTGGTGGCGACCTGCATGGAGCAGTTTCGTCCCAAAACCACGCCGCCGTTAGCCAGTCCGGAGCGTCTGAACAGCCACTGCGAAGAGCTGTACGAGCTTATTGCGTCACTCAACCATATTCTCAATTTATATATGCCTGCTGGTCAGGAAGCGGAGCACCGCTTTGCGATGGGAGAGTTGCCCGCTGAAGTAATGGAAATTTGCCAGCGTCTGGCAAAACTGACGGAAACGTTACGTGGTCTGGCTGAACTGTTTTTAAACGATCTCAGTGAGAAAACCGGCAGCCATGACATTGTTCGTCTGCACCGTATCATTTTGCAAATGAACCGCGCGCTGGGAATGTTTGAAGCGCAAAGTAAGCTGTGGCGACTGGCTTCGCTTGGCCAGTCGTCTGGTGCGCCGGTGTCGAAATGGACGACACGCGATGTGCGTGACGGACAGCCTCACGTCTGGTTTCATTGCGTGGGTATTCGCGTGAGCGATCAGCTTGAAAGGCTACTCTGGCGCAGTGTGCCGCATATTATCGTCACTTCCGCCACGTTGCGTTCGCTCAACAGCTTTTCGCGTCTGCAGGAGATGAGCGGCCTGAAGGAAAAAGCCGGAGACCGCTTCGTCGCGCTCGATTCGCCGTTTAACCATGTTGAACAGGGTAAAATCGTCATCCCGCGGATGCGCTACGAACCCTTGATCGATAACGAAGAACAACATATCGCGGAGATGGCTGCTTATTTCCGCGAACAATTAGAAAGTAAAAAACATACCGGTATGTTAGTGCTGTTTGCCAGTGGACGCGCGATGCAACGCTTTCTGGAACACGTCACCGATCTGCGTTTGCTGCTGCTGGTTCAGGGCGATCAGCCGCGCTACCGGTTGGTGGAACTGCATCGCAAGCGGGTGGAAAACGGCGAGCGTAGCGTGCTGGTCGGATTGCAGTCTTTTGCCGAGGGGTTGGATCTGAAAGGCGATTTACTCAGCCAGGTACATATCCACAAAATTGCGTTTCCACCCATCGACAGCCCGGTGGTGATCACCGAAGGCGAGTGGCTTAAAAGCCTCAATCGCTATCCGTTCGAAGTGCAAAGCCTGCCAGCCGCCTCGTTCAATCTTATTCAGCAGGTCGGGCGCCTGATCCGTAGCCACGGTTGCTGGGGAGAGGTGGTAATTTACGACAAGCGTTTGTTAACAAAAAACTACGGTCAGCGGTTGCTGAATGCGTTACCGGTGTTTCCAATTGAACAACCTGATGTACCCGAAGTAAAAAAACGCCCGGCAACACTGACCGCCGGGCGTAAAAAAAGCCTCCGTGCTAAGAGGCGTGGTTCTACTGGTAAATAAACGTGACCTGTACCACGCTACTGAACGTTCCTGCCGTGACGGGCAATGAGGTGGCGTAATAGCGGGCGGCCAGCGGGAAATCCGCCGTGTGGTCGTTTTGGTTAATCAATACGCTGAAGCTGGCGTCCGGGGCAAGCGAGATCTGATCCTGCGGGTCGGCAAGCTCCAGCGCCAGCCCTTTCGCGGTTCCGGTGCTGGCGAATTTAGTCGGATGTATGCTGTCCGGCTGACCGTGAAAGGTGGCCGTGGCCAGCACGGCTGTGTTTGGGCATTTTGACAGGGTTAAGTCGAACGATTTCCACGTTCCGGTATCGCCCACATCTTTAAAATCGCCGGTATTCGCTTTGCCCAGATTGACCGTCAGGTTCTGGCTGGCGCTGTCCACCTGGCAGGCGTTTGCATAAATATTTCCGCGAATATTGACCTGAATCTCTTCTGCCTGGCTATAACAGGACAGTCCAAGCAGCAAAATAGTTATCAGTGTTTTCATTGGTAGGCCACCGTGATGGTTGCGACGGCGTTAGCCGTTCCCGGCGTGACCTCCGCGCTGGTTTGCTCGTAAGAGACGCTGAAGGGATATTGCGACTGGATATTGGCATAGGTGGTAAAGGTGTTCATATATTGCCCGAAAGCCGGTATCTGACCGTTAAAGAGTATTTTCACTCCCACCCCTGTCGCCACGCCGCTTTCCGGCGTTAGTTTGATCACGCCGGGATAATTCGTTTCATAGCCATTGGCGCTGGCGATCATCATTTCCGGCTGTACATCCTGATCGCAGAGCATGCCAATATTGAATATCGACTGGGAAACCACGGTTCCCGGTGCGGTAAAGCGGCTCACCGGAAAATCACCCAGCGTGACGGTCAGGGATTTGGGCGATACGTTACAGGTCACTGCTTTCACCTGAACATTGCCTGAGTAAGAGAGGGTATTAGGTTCACCTACGCCCTCAAGGCGTGAAACGGCAATGTTGAACTGCGTATTACTCATCGTCAGCGAGCCAGAGGCGACGGTCTCGTTGGTTTTCACCAGTTCCAGCGTCACGTCAAAGCTAAAAGAGAGTGAACTGTCGCTGTTCATCGTACCGGAGACCTGGCCTATGGGCGTGTTCGCCGAACAAACCTGGTCCGCCGCGCCCGTCACGCGCTGTCCTTTATCATTTCTCAGTGAGATGCCGACGCCAGCGACGCCCGTTTCATAGACGCCGGGGATCCCCGGAATCTCTTTACCGAAGCCGTTGTAGCACGCGATGATGGGTTGACCCGCATCCGGCGCGTAGTAGCAGTTTCCCGATACGTGGACGGCGTGTTCCGTTCCGGGGATGGTCGACCCCACTGGCAAGCTGGTGGGGACCGAGATCGATGCCAGTGACAATAGCGCCGGTAGGTTCGGCGTCTGACACGAGGCCTTCGCGTGCGGCATAAAGAGTGCTGCCGTCGCCAGAACCAAAAGTAAGAAAAACGATTTTGCTATCTGCATCATGTCCGGTCCGGTATTAATCAATGGCACTGCGCGGCAGCGTTAATAATGTTGGTTTCATCTTTTCCTTCCGTCAGGGCGTAATCGGCGACGCAATGCTCGCTCGCCTCCTTGCCCCAGGAGACGAAAAGGCGTCCCTGCTGCGGCATGCCGGTGAGATACACCTGGCCATCGTTGCCGACGATAAATTCGCTACTTTTGTCTTCCGTGGTGACCGTTGCGCCGAAGGGCAGCGGCTTGTCATTCCAGGCCAGCGTCATTAAGACGCGGTTGCCGACGCGGGTGTCAAAGCTGGCGCGAACCACCGCGCCACGTGTTGGCGTTACCGTCTGTGAGGCATATGTGACGTCGGCATCTTCTGGCAGCGTCTCGGTATCCAGTGAAACCTGATTGTGACGCCACGGTGTTGCAAAGGGGACGAGGGTATAGCCGCGAGGATCCGTTTCCACACCGGTCTGATTCGCCACATGCGTGCCGTGCGTACCCGGCGCTTTGACTAGCACCATGGTTTCACCCAGGGTTTGACCAAAGGTAACGCCGTCAGCGTGGGCGACAATGCCTCCCTGAACGCCGGCACTCACGGTTTGCTGATGGCTGTCCTGGCTGACGCCACCGTGCACTTCGCCATAGGTGCCTTTGTAATCGGTATTCATGCTGGTGGCCGTATTGTTGTTAGCGCTGTCCAGACTTTGCTGCACGTTCCAGCTCAGGTTGTCATTCTCCAGCGCCGTACCGTTCAGGCCGAGGTTATGAGTGGTGCCATCTTTACCGTTGTTCAGACTGTAGTTAGCCCATGTGTTGTGCATCCAGTGGTCAAGAGGTACCGATATATTCAGGCTAATCTGGCGGTCATTACTGACCGATTTGCCATCTTCATCAGTGTCATAGCTGTTTTTATTGAAGCTGTAGCTGAGGCTGTAGCTTATCCCGTGCCAGCTATTGTTGTAGCTGGCGCTTAATGAAGTCATATCCTGATTCTGGGACCAGTAGCTCTCTTTCACCAGGCTTAGGGTCACTGAGCCCCAGTTATCGCCCAGAGGTTGGTCGATAGTGGCTTCTGCACGTGAGCGGCGTTGCTGCGGTGCAGACCAGTCGTTTGAGCTGGTCCAGGATTCCATCGTGTCCTGAAGGGTGTAAAACCCTTTGCTGTTATAACGGTAACCCGCCAGTGAAACATTAGTCCCGGTTACGGCAAAATTTTTGCTGTAGCGAACGCGCATGGACTGGCCTTTGCTGGTTTTGCGCTGTTTAAGCAGTGCTTTTGCACGAGTCACATCTACGGAGAATGCCCCCAGGTCGCCGAAGTTTTTCCCTGCGCCGAAGGCGGCGGAATGATAATGCGAACTCTGTTGTGTACCGCCGTAAACGGTCACGCCGTGGGACAGGCCGTAGATCGCGCTCCCTTGCGCGAAAGGCGTTTTCTCGACATCGCTATCGTAAGAACGGTAACGCCCGGCGGTCACGCTGTACTTCAGGTGTTTTTCTCGTTGCAGTACCGGCACAGAGGCAAACGGCACCACAAAATGACTTTCACTGCCATCGGTCTCTTTTACCGTCACGTTCAGATCGCCGCTGCTGCCGGTCGGATAGAGATCGTTAATCTCGAACGCGCCAGGAGCAACCGTGTTCTGGTAAATCACATAGCCGTTCTGACGAACGACCACCTGGGCGTTACTGTGCGCCGTGCCTCGTACTACGGGGGCGTAACCGCGCTCGCTGTCCGGCAGCATGTCGCTTTCAGAAGCCATCTGTGCGCCAGTGTATGAAATACTGTCAAACACGTCGGCCTGGGTATTACTCTGACCTACCGTCAGTTCACTTTTCAAACCGACGATATCGCGTTGTGCATAGGTATAAACGGGAGTCAACTTACCATCTTCTTTCCCGCCATCAGAGCTGTGATTCCAGGTGGTGTAATTTCGCACGCGCCAGGCTCCGGTGTTAAAGCCCGGACGCAGGTTAATGTACTGGTTACTGTTGTCCGCTTCCCCCGGCTGGCGGGCGCGGCTCTGACTGGCATTCGCACTGTAATTCAAAATGCCAGCAGTAATCCCTTCATCATATTCTTTCGGATCGATGTAGCCACGCGGTATCTGACCTAACGCGGATTGAGGAATACTGAGCAGAAGCTGCTGGTTTTTGACGCGAAAAGTCGCAGAGGCTGACGGGATTACACTAATATCCGCGCACTCTCCGGCGCCTGCCAGTTGCGGAAAGTTTTTCGTTTTGACACCAAGGTTTTTTAAATCATCGAGGCTTAAGCAAGGCTGCAGGGAATTCTTTCCCTGCGCATCTTTTTGTAATTTAAAAATAACGTCACGGGTGTCAATTTTATTATTATTGACAAACACGCTAACCTGATATTTACCTGGTGCCTGTCCCGGACCGCTTTCATAAACAGAAAGGTCGGTTTTACCCTGCTCCGGATTATCTATATCCAGCAGGGCAGGGTTAAAATAATCCTCAGCACTGGCTTGTAACGCAAAGCAGGTTACTACTACCCCAAAAAAGGTCGGCAGCAGTGCATGCAATCGGCGTGAAAGCGGTTTTTTTGTGCTGTACATGATTATTTAGTCGTCAAAGAGTGAATGTATTAACGAACGGGCGCAGACCAGGTTTTGCTGATACTGCCGAAATCAGTAATGACAGACCAGGAGACGGTTGAGCCGCCAGTATTGGCCGGAAGAGCAAAGTGACTTGCCGTTTTCGGTTTAGCCCAGGTGGCTTTCGTCACTTTTTTCCCATTCAGCGTCACGCTCTGGAAATTCATATAAAAAGGAGTGGGGTTATTCACTACCAGATCGTTACCTTCGCGGTGCCATTCAAGTTTATCGGCTACCTCTTCAGGTTTACCTTTGATAGCTGTCGGTCGATAGATTAATTTCATGCGGGTATTGATGGCGATTTGCAATGTATTTACCCCTTCCTGATGATTAGAGGAAGGAATAGCCTTAATATTTAGCCAGTACAATGACTCGCGATCTTCCGGGATATTTCCACCGGTACGAACCACGCGCAGCACGTTATCTTCTTTTGCGTTCAGGCGGAACAGCGGTGGGGTAATCAGAAAGGGGGCTTTATCACCTTTCTTAATACCGTTATCCACCCAGGACTGCACCAGGTAGTTAATATCGTCCGGATTGGAAATACCAATTGAAGACTCTTTTTTCTCTCCCTGATAGACCAGACGGGTGCCATTAATAATAACACCCGCATGGGCTGTTACTGTTGTCAGTAACAGTGCGCCTAATAAATAACTGTGTCGCATAGCTCTTTCTCAAAAAAGAGGAGATATTAGCCTTCTTGAGAAAACGAATATCTCCTGATTGATTGTATCAGTTATAAATAACAGTAAATGTAGAGACGGAGTTCGCCTGACCTGCGGTGACTGCGGCCTGGGTCTGAATATAACGTGCGCCGAACTCAAGGTTATTCACTGTGGTTCCGGCTGCTAACGGATATTGACGGGTAGGGGAGTAGAGGCTCACAGGTTGATTCGCTGAATCAACTAACTGAATCGCTACACCCGCTGCTGCGCCAGCACCCGGCGTTACCGCCAGAGTGGTGTTGTTATCCGCATCCGGCGTACCGCCAAAGTTAATCGCTGCGGCAGTCACCGTCTCAGGACAGTTTTTCAGCTGAATATCAAATTTTGTCAATGTGCTGGTAGACCCTGCCCCGGTAAAGACGGTTTTAGAGACTTTGCCTAACTGCACATTTAAGGGACTGCTTAATCCATTAACAACCTGACAAGCGGAATCAACGATTTCACCTGTGAAGTTAATCTGTCCTTCGCCGTTCGACGCTGCAAATGCGGATGATGAGCATCCGATTATTGCAGCAATCATTAAGCCAAATGTTACTTTGTTCATGTTAAATCCTGGTATTTTATTGTGAAAACTTTGCCTGGAAGTTTTCAGATGGAAACTTACTCATTGCCGAAGCGTATTAAACCAGAATGCGCAGAAATAATAATTTGCCAAAGAAATCACAAGTAATTTAAATAATGCTTGCGTTTTGAGAATGTTCTAAAAAACAAACAGTAGTATCGAAGATAAAAGACTATCAGTCAGGTCTTATGAGGGGCTATAGTGTGAAAAAGTCGTAAGGGGAGACATTATGGATTACCGCAACATTATTAAAGAGATTGGCCGGGGCAAAAACCACGCGCGCGATCTGGATCAGGACACCGCACGCGGTCTGTATACCCATATGCTCAATGGCGATGTCCCGGAACTGGAGATGGGCGGCGTACTCATTGCGTTGCGTATCAAAGGAGAAGGGGAAGCCGAGATGTTGGGCTTTTATGAGGCGATGCAAAACCATTCCATTAAGCTTACCCCGCCGGTTGCGAAGCCGATGCCGATTGTTATCCCCAGCTATAACGGCGCCCGCAAACAGGCGAACCTGACGCCGCTGCTGGCGATTTTATTGCACAAGCTGGGTTTTCCGGTAGTCGTGCATGGGGTGAGTGAAGATCCGACTCGCGTGCTGACGGAGACCATTTTCGAGCTGATGGGAATTGCGCCGACGCGTCATGCCGGACAGGCACAGGCGAAACTGGATGGACATCAGCCGGTCTTTATTCCGGTGAGTACGCTCTGCCCACCGCTGGAAAAACAGCTGGCCATGCGCTGGCGACTGGGCGTGCGTAACAGCGCACATACGTTGGCGAAGCTGGCAACGCCGTTTGCCGAAGACGCCGCGCTGCGTCTTGCCAGCGTGTCGCATCCGGAATATGTGCCGCGCGTAGCGAAATTCTTCAGTGATATTGGTGGGCGTGGGCTGTTGATGCACGGAACCGAAGGTGAGGTGTACGCCAATCCGCAACGCTGCCCGCAGATTAGCCTGATTGATAGCACTGGCACTCGGGTGCTACAGAGCCGACAAAGTGAAATGCCCGACGAACCTGTACCGCTGCCCGCAGCAAAGGATCCTGAGACGACCGCGCGCTGGATCGAACGCTGCCTGGCGGGAAGTGAGCCGGTACCGGCATCGTTGAAAATCCAGATGGCCTGTTGCCTGGTGGCAACGGCAGAAGTGGCAACACTCGAGGAAGGACTGGCGCGAGTGAACGACAGTTTTTAGCACGACAGATAAAAAAAAGCCCGTCCAGTGGCGGACGGGCAAATAAGGGTAATTCAGGTTCAATGAGGGTTGGAGCAGGGTGTCTGTTGGCAGCAGACGGGGTAAAACTTATTTGTAAATAACAGCGGTACCGCTCATTTTGTTGTTGTTGTTGGCAGAGGTGATGCTGTAACCGCTCGCGCCAGCTGCAGCGGCTTTCTCAGCCAGTTTTGCTTCCAGGCCGTCCAGTGTGGTTGCGCCTTCCGCAGAAACCACACCGATTTTATTCATGCTTTGCGCCTGAGCAGCCGTAACAGGTTCGGCAGCGAAAACGCCAAAAGACAGACCAGACAGGGCAACAGCGGCAACAGCATATTTGATAGTTTTCATTATTAATCTCTCGCAGGTTATTTATTAAGGAAGACGATGTTCCGTCGATGTGATGAGTATCACGCTTTTTTTCGAGAGATAAAATCGAAGAGAATTGACAACATTCATCAAAAAAATTGAACTACAAATAACTTATTGATTACTAATTAATTCGCGAGATGAATTTACGGTTCTTCGCAGTTCACTTTACAGTTGAGAGGAGAACGGCACATTTTGCTACGCAGAGTGCAATTTAACGTGAGCGTAAGCGAAACGGCATGTTCTTTATATCTGTGTAAACATAGGTCAACGTAGCTGGCTGTCTTTTGAACCTCTGCGATTATATCCCGTATAGGACGAATTTTGCGAATCTTTCTCCTGTTGGCAGTTAAGGCACAGCCTTACACCAGGCACCGCCTGTCGGCGGGCTTCAGGGATGGGATCTCCACATTCTTCACATTCATACAGGCTATCGCCGCGTGGAATTTCACCTCTTGCTCGCGCGACAGCATCTTCAATTGTACTGTTGATCTGTTCGTTCACAGCGTCATCATTTGCCCAACCAGAGGCCATAGCGATATTCTCCTCACGCTTTATCACAGAGGTCATTATAGCCAGGATGGGGTCAAAAATGGCTCATTCAAGAGGGGGGCCCGATAAGCGGCGTCGCTATCGGGCAGGTGGTGGGGAAGGTTACTTGTAAATGGTGGCAGTACCATACATCTGATTCTTACCGCCTGCGGAATTAACCACAAAGCCTTTCGCGCCTTGTTCTTGCGCTTTTTCCGCCAGTTTATCCTCCAGGTCGCTCAGGTTGGTGGCGCCAGTGGCAGAGACGGTACCTGACGCGCGTAGCGGACCAGTATCGGGACTGCTGAGTGGTTGTGCTGCCGATGCTGCGAAGGCCACACCAGCAAGCGTGGCGGAGACGAGTAATACGAGGCATTTTTTCATGATGCTCTCCTCAGTGAAACAACGTGTAGTGCCAGATAAGTGTAGGTCGTCAGTACGGCAGAAATGGCGTAAAAAATTGATGATGATCTGCTTAAAATTTGAACGAAAAATATTGACGTATGTTGACAAATCAATGACATAAATATCATTGATATTTGGGCGATTTGCACCACTTTGCCCCATTTCGCGCTCAGATTCGCTGCAGTGGAACTGCTGTTTCTCATCAACCCGGTTTACCGCGTTGCGTTATGCGGGTATCTTACGCCGCTGTTAAAAGGAGAATGCTATGTCCCCCCAGAAACCGGGCTTACACCCGCGCAACCGTCATCACAGTCGCTACGATCTTGCCACGCTCTGCAAAGGCACGCCCGAGCTGGCGCAGTATCTTGTCCTGACCCCCGCGGGCGAGCAAAGCGTTGATTTTGCCAATCCGCTGGCGGTCAAGGCGTTGAATAAGGCTCTGCTGGCGCATTTCTATGGGGTGGCAAACTGGGATATTCCTGAAGGGTTTTTGTGTCCGCCTGTGCCAGGGCGCGCAGATTACATTCATCATCTGGCCGATCTTCTTGCTGAGACGACGGGAAGTGTGCCAACCCAGGCCACGATCCTTGATGTTGGCGTGGGCGCGAACTGTATTTATCCGTTGATCGGCGTTCATGAGTATGGCTGGCGTTTCACAGGCAGTGAGACGCACGATCAGGCGTTAGCCAGCGCGCAGGCCATTATCAGCGCCAATCCGGGGCTGACGCGCGCCATTCGCCTGCGTCGACAGAAAACTCCTGCCGCTATCTTTAACGGCATTATTCATAAAAATGAGCAATATGACGCGACGCTGTGCAACCCGCCGTTCCACGACTCCGCCGCCTCTGCTCGTGCAGGAAGCGAGCGTAAACGCCGCAACCTCGGGCAGAGCAAAGATGATGCGCTGAACTTCGGCGGTCAGCAGCAGGAGCTGTGGTGCGAAGGGGGGGAAGTGGCGTTCATTAAAACGATGATTACCGAAAGCAAGGCCTTTGGCCGTCAGGTCATGTGGTTTACCACGCTGGTGTCACGCGGCGAAAACCTGCCGCCGCTCTATCGCTCGCTGACTGACGTGGGGGCGGTCAGGGTGGTGAAAAAAGAGATGGCCCAGGGACAAAAGCAGAGCCGCTTTATCGCCTGGACCTTTATGGATGACGACCAGCGCCGCCGATTTAGCACGCGTAAACGCTAGAGCGTCGGTTCGCCCGGTGGCTGCGACGCCGGTGCGGTCGGGGCTATCGGTGTCGTTGGCGTGGCGGGCAGTATCTGCCAGGTTTGCACCGGCGGGCGAATGCCAGCCAGGTCGAAATGTTTTTTCACCTGGCTGTCGAGTGCGAAGCGGACCGTCCACTGTTTCAGCGGCAGCGTGGTGAACGATACCCTCAGCGTAAATGCCGTGTTGGTTAATCCGACAATTCCGGCAAACGACGGTTCACCAATAATCAGCCCTCGAACATCTTCAGTTTCCATTACCGCAGCGACCGCCTCTTTTAGCGCCTGATTGGCCTTATCGGCATCTTCATGGCGATCCACATCGTAATTGGCGACCACCGAGCCAATGCCGCGGACAAAGTTGGCGAAGGTGGTGATCGATGACCACGGAATAATATGGTACGCCCCGGTGTCCTGACGTACACCAACGGAGCGAATCGACATGCGTTCTACCGTACCGGTTAACGGCCCGATAGTGACCAGATCGCCAGTATTCATGCCATTTTCAAACTGAATAAAGACCCCGGTAATTATATCTTTCACCAGCGTTTGCGCACCAAAAGAGATCGCCAGTCCCAGCGCCCCGGCCCCGGCCAACAGGGGGGCGATGTTTACGCCAATTTCCGACAGCACGATCATGATGGTGATGGTGCTGATGATTACCGCCAGCGCGTTACGAAACAACGTTAACAGCGTGCGGGTGCGTGCGCTGGGTAGGGGACGACCATGAATATCGGAGGCCAGCCGGTTCTCGATCAGGCTGGCAAGCAGCGTCCAGCCTACCGCGGAGAAGAACAGAATCAGCACGATGCGGATCAGAATGTCGACCGTCTTCTCACCGGCGCCGTTGTGCAGCCAGTTCCAGAAGTCGAACAGTCCCCATGCGTTTAACAACAACATGATGGCGACGCAGACCGTCAGGATCCGCGCCACGTTCAATGCGGTAGAAAGCCAACCGTTGAGCCGCTTTTGCAGTTCGGGATAATTACGCTGCGTATGCGGGGAGAGGGTAATGGTTTTGGCGATCCAGCGGGTAAGCATCCCGGAAACGAAAGCCGCAATGCCGACGATCGCCAGACTGCGCACCGTCGCCCCCATCATAAACTTCAGACTGTTGCCGGGGTCGAACAGGGAGAAGAAAAACAGCACGATGAAATAGGCGCTTGCCAGCCAGTGCCAGACCAGCGCAAAGGCGCGGATAAACAGGCTGAAAAAGGCCAGCGATCGTTCCGCCAGATTCAGCAGGTGTTGGGTGATCTCTTTCTTGTTGCGGAAGATTAGATACAGCGCCCACAGGGTGATACACAGCATGATGACCACGTTGGCCATCGCACCGACCTGTACGTTTACCTGATTGGAAATAATCGGAACAGCGACGATCAAACCATAGCCAATCAAACTGCTCAGCGAACTCAGTCGTCGGTTCCAGTAACGGGCACTGGTATCCTGAATGGTAAAAGGCCGCAGTTCCGCTACGTTCGGACAGAAGATCAGTCGCAGAATGGCTTTGAAAAATTCGATCAGTGCAAAGGCGTTCAGAAACAGCCCTTGCTGAAACGCGATGGTGCGGCTGCCAGCGTTCAGCCTGTCACTCAACAACTGGCCGACAAACAGGGTCAGCGCCAGCAAAAGCAGGTCGATAATAAACGCGCCAACGATCATTGATGGTAGTTGAATCCAGTTGCTGCGTTCGCGGTTTTTTTTCCGCGCCCAGTTACCCATTTTACGATATAGCGGCAACATACATAGACGGATCATCCAATAGAAACCGAACACCGCAGCGGCCAACATGAGAAAATGGCTGAGCGCATTATTGAAGGTCTGGCGGTTAAAGGGTTTGTGCGGGGCATCAGTGATGTTGCGATAGAGTTGGGCAAAGCGACCAGACAGCGCTTCGCCATAATGGCGGCTAAGATCGGTGACGTTTTCCAGCACCGTTTTTTCTTCAATGACCGCCGGTGGGGTGATTTTCGGTACCGGATCCGGCGGCGGTGTGGCGGCAACGGTACGCAACTGGTCAATCAACTCTTTGCGCGATGACTCATTTTCCAGTACGTCGGCCAGCGCCCCGTAGGCCGCTTTCTTTTGCTCGACATCAGGTTCGGGCGCAGGCGTTGTCTGTGCGTTAGCATCAGCGCCGGTTGTGACGCCGGGAATGGTCACCGCGTGGGATGGTGCGCCCAGCAGGCAACAGAGGATGAACAGGATCCACCGCATGACTCCTCCAGTGAGAAAACAGAACAAAGAGATAAGTATAGTGGCTGGAGGCGCGGCGATTCGAAATGGGAAGAGTCGTAGAGAAACCTCCCCTCCTGGCGGAAGGGAGGCTGGCCGTCAGGAAACGTGCTGCAAGAACTCCTGCAGGCGCTGGCTTGGCGGGTTTTCAATCAAGGTTTGCGGATTGCCGTCCTCGGCAATACGGCCTTTATCAATAAAAATCAGGCGTGAAGCGACTTTTTCGGCAAAGCCGATTTCGTGCGTGACGATGACCATCGTCATCCCTTCTTCCGCCAGATCCTGCATTACTTTCAGCACTTCATGGCGCAGTTCTGGATCGAGCGCAGAGGTTGGCTCATCAAAAAGCATCATCTTCGGCTTCACCGCAAGGGCGCGGGCAATCGCCACACGCTGCTGCTGACCGCCGGAAAGTTCAGACGGGTAATGATGAGCGCGCTCAGCCAGACCTACTTTCGCCAACAGCTCTTTCGCCTGCTTCTCGGCTGCGTCTTTGTTCGTCCCACGCACGCGCAACGGGCCAAACATGACGTTCTCCAGCGCGGTCAGGTGCGGGAAAAGATAGAACTGCTGGAATACCATTCCGGCTTCCTGGCGGATCAGACGCTCGTCAACCTTCGGATCGTTGACCTTCAGCCCATCGACAATCAGATCGCCAGAAGTGATCTCTTCGAGTTTATTAATGCAGCGCAACAGCGTGGATTTACCGGAACCTGATGGCCCGATAATCACCACCACTTCGCCCTGCTTAATGTTCAGATCAATGTTATGCAGCACCTTGGTTGGGCCAAAATGCTTTGAGACGTTTTTAAATTCAATCACAGGATTTTCATCCTTCTTTCCAGACTACGAAGCACGATATTCAGGACTTGCGTGATAATGAGATAGATAACACCTACCGCGGTCCAGATTTCCAGGGCGCGGAAGTTGCCGGCGATAATTTCCTGACCGCTTCGGGTCAGTTCTGCCGCGCCGATGACGATAAACAGCGACGTATCTTTGATACTGATGATTAACTGGTTACCGAGCGAAGGCAGCATACGACGCAGCGCGAGGGGCATGATCACATGACGGATGGTTTCGCGACGGGAAAGACCCAGCGCCAGACCGGCTTCGCTAAATCCTTTATGGATCGACAGGACCGAACCACGAGTGATTTCCGCAATATAGGCACCGGAGTTAATCATAATCGTGATAACGGCGGCGCTAAAGGTATCGATGCGCAAGTCCGGGAAGGCCATCGGCAGGGCAAAATAGATGTACATCACCTGGACGACGATCGGCGTTCCGCGGATGACTTCAATAAAAACGAGAGAGACGTGATTGGCGATCCAGCCGCCATAGGTACGGGCTAAACCCGCCAGCAATCCAATGATGATCCCGCCGGCCAGACCGAGGATGGAGATCCACAGGGTCATTTTGGCACCCTGAAGCAGGATCGGAATGGCGGGCCAGATGGCACTCCAGTCAAACTGCATATGTAGTTCCTGTTACCGTGGTGAAAAAAATCAAATGCCCGGTACGCTTAGCGCCCCCGGGCAACATCTGAAGGCAAAACGTTTTATTATTTAGGTTCGGATCCGAACCATTTTTTGTAGATTTCGTTATAGGTACCATTATCACGCAGCGTTTTCAGCGCGCCGTTTACTTTCTCGCGCAGTTCGTCACTGCCTTTCGGAAATGCGATACCGTACTGCTGTGCTTCCAGTGATTCACCTACCGCTTTGAACTGACCGTTACCTGCAGTTTTGATGAAGTACAGGATGTTCGGCGTATCGTGCAGAACCGCGTCTGCGCGGTTAGTGCCCAGTTCCATGTAGGCGTTATCGATGTTCGGGAACTGACGCAGATCTTTCGTTTTGATGTTAGCTTTGGCGTAATCAACAGAGCCGGTACCGCTCTTCACCGCAACCACTTTACCGTCCAGATCTTTTACGCTTTTCACGTCGTTGTTGTTAGTTTTCACCATCACTAACAGACCGCTTTTGTAGTAACCATCAGAGAAATCGATCGCCTTTTTGCGTTCGTCAGTAATGGTGATACCCGCCAGCGCCAGGTCAACGTTCCTGGTTTGCAGCGCCGGGATGATGCCGCTGAAATCCATCGGTTTCAGTTCATAATCCAGCTTCAGTTCTTTTGCGACCGCGGCCCACAGGTCCACATCAAAGCCAACGTATTTGTCGCCCTGTTTGAATTCAAACGGGACGAACGCGGTGTCAGTAGCGACAACCAGTTTCTTATCCGCGGCATGAGAGGACACCGCAAAAGCCAGGGCAAGTGCTGCCAGAGAAACTTTTAATACAGACTTCATAGCATTTCCTTTTTTATCCACGGGGCGATCCCCTGCAAGAACAATAAGTGTAATGAAAGAATCGTGCCAGTTTTGCAACTCCTTGTTTTAACAAGAGGGGACAGCGCACTTTTGCACAGTTCGCGGAGCAAAACTCACTTTTTGCACCATGTTGGGGCACTGATTTAGTGCAGTCAGGAGGGTGCGCTTACGGTCTGCCTATTTAGCGTAAATATCGTTGATAAAACAATCTTTCATTAACGATTGTGTGAGGTGATTATTACAAATATTTTACTTTGTGGCGGGAAAGAAAGATGTAATGCACCATAAAAGTGCAAAACCCCCGCCGTGGCGAGGGTTATAGAGGGAATACTTATGATGCGATTATTCGATGTTGGATTCGATGAACCACAGGAATTTGTCGAGATCGCGTGAAGCCGCGGTAAAGATGTCTGCTGTGTCTTCATCTTTTGCTTCACTGATGGCTTTACGCACATCGTTTGCAACAACCGCATAACGGTCTGCCAGCTCTTTCAGGTGATCCTGGACGGTATGGATGTCCAGCGGATAGCTTTTCAACGGCGTTTTGCTATTAATGACCTGCGTGGTTCCCAGCGCCACACCGCCCAGCTGTACGGCACGCTCAGCCATGGTGTCGAGATGGTCGGTCAATGCCGTCCGGAAGCCATCCAGCATTTCATGAACGGCGATAAAGTTAGCACCGCGCATGTTCCAGTGGGCCTGCTTCGTGATCAGCGACAGGTCGATAAACTGGATCACCTGACGATTCAGCAACTCAACCGTTGCTTTCTTATCGCTGTCGGAGACATCGTTGCGGGTATAAAGCAGATTGGACGCTTTTGTTTTTACCAATTTAGCGGTACTCATAATTTCATATCCTCTTGATGTTATGTCCCAGTAATTTACGAGATTCAGTATAGCACCGGTTATCATTCCTGCTTTTCTGGCTCTGCCTATCGCTTTAATAGTATTAAACAACCTCGATATTTAATTGCATTATTATTCATGTGGTTGCGTGAGGTTAAGGGCGACTCTGCAGATATTCTAATGCGACCGTGAGAAGGCGAATAAATAGCCGGTACGGGACAGTTGGAAGACAGGGAAATATCAGGAAAATACAGGGAAAACAGCGGGAAGATATTCTGCATGGTTATGCAACCATGCAGAAATGTAAAATTAATTTACATCAACCTCTTTTATTTTGCTTTCCGGCCGAATGGTCAGCGTCGAGCCCATTGAGGCGGCAATGATCGCGCAAAGCGCCAGCAACTGGACCGGCGTCAGCGTTTCGCCCAGAAACAGGATACCTGCCACGGCGGCCAGTGCAGGTTCCATACTCATCAACGTACCAAAGGTGCGCGTAGGCAGGCGGGTTAAGGCAATCATCTCCAGCGAGTAGGGGAGCGCTGTCGACAGCACTGCAACCGCCAGCCCCAGCGGAATCACCGACCAGTGCCACAGCGCTTCTCCGGCCTGCGCCACGCCCAGTGGGACGAAAACCAGAGCGGCAATCAGCGAGCCTACCGCGACGGTGGCCGGGCCATGTTCAGCACCGGCGCGTTGACCGCTAAGAATATAGATAGCCCAACAGGCACCCGCACCCAGCGCCATGGCGGCGCCGAACAGGTCGACATGCGAAACGTCCTGACCCAGCGGTAGCAGGAACCAGAGCCCGAGAACGGCCAGCACCACCCAGATAAAATCAACGGGGCGTCGCGAAGAGAACAGGGCGACCGCCAGCGGCCCGGTAAACTCCAGGGCGACCGCGATCCCCAGCGGGACTGTCTGAATCGACAAATAGAAGAGGTAGTTCATTCCCCCTAGCGACAGGCCGTAAAAAAGCAGCGGCAGGCGCTGCTCTTTGGCAAAACGTAGACGCCAGGGTTTGAAGAAGACAATAAGGATCACTGTGCCCAGGGCCAGACGAAGGGCGGTCACGCCGGGCGCGCCAACCAGCGGGAACAGTGATTTTGCCAGCGATGCGCCGCTCTGGATCGAGGACATGGCGATAAGCAGTACTAAGATGGGCAACCAAACTGGCGCTTTACGTAACGACCCTGGCATCCTTTCTCCCGACTATAACTGTAGATACACGGCATCCAGCAACTTGCCTGATTTGTGTATAGAAAAGTAAAAGAGGCAGTGTAATGGAAATAACCTCCTACGGTTGAGTCTTCGTTGAAAAAAAATTCCTGGAAAGCCGTAAAATGGCGGCAAGTTGATGGATTAATGCGCTGGCAGATTAGGAATAATCTGGATGAATACCCTTTGTTATGCGCGTAATAATGGGGCATATATCTGGAAAAGTGATGTTAATTGAAAGAGATAGCGGTTCATGGAAATGTTCTGTTACATGAAATGCTCCGTTAGACATCACTAATCGCAAAGAGTTTCTCATCAATTTTTGATATATTTAACACTTAGGATTTATTTGAAGCACATTTGAGGTGGTTATGAAAAAAATTGCATGTCTTTCAGCACTGGCCGCTGTTCTGGCTATCTCCGCAGGTTCCGCTGTCGCTGCAACCTCTACCGTTACCGGTGGTTATGCGCAGAGCGATGCTCAGGGCGCGGCGAACAAAATGAACGGTTTCAACCTGAAGTATCGCTATGAGCAGGACAACAACCCGCTGGGCGTAATCGGTTCCTTCACTTACACCGAAAAAGATCGTACTAACGGTGCAGGCGATTACAACAAAACTCAGTACTACGGCATCACTGCTGGTCCGGCTTACCGTCTGAACGACTGGGCAAGCATCTACGGTGTTGTGGGTGTGGGCTACGGTAAATTCCAGGACACTAACTACCCGACGCATAAAGATGATACCAGCGATTATGGTTTCTCTTATGGCGCAGGTCTGCAGTTCAACCCGATCGAAAACGTTGCGCTGGACTTCTCTTACGAGCAGAGCCGTATTCGTAGCGTTGACGTTGGCACCTGGATTGCAGGCGTTGGTTACCGCTTCTAATCACGTCGGTGATATAAAAAATCCGCCTCAAGTGGCGGATTTTTTTTGGCTGTTTTTCACGACGGTTTAGCGCGATGTGGTGCTAAAAATATCGCTTCCCAGATGAGTGTAATCCACCTTCTGCAACTTGAAGTTGGTGATATACACCGGTCCGGCCTTCTGTTCGGAGATAAAACGGTACTTCATCTTAATCTCTTTTGCGCTGATACCTGTCCACTGTGAGAAGAAACCGAGGAAATCGTTGGCGGAACGCCGCGCTTTGACGATCTTATGCGCTTTATCATCGCTGGAGAGCACCATAAACGGGACCTGGAAGTTTTGCTGGAACTGGTCGTCATGCGCCAGATATTGCACTTCCTTCCCACGTTCTTTAAAGGCGAGACCGTGATCGGAGAAGTATACCAACGAGAAACTGCCGCCGCTGTTGCGAAGCTGATCGTACAACTTTCGCAGCAGGTCGTCGGTCTGGGTCATGGTGTAGAGATAGCAGGAGGTCTCTTTCGACTGGACGAACGTGTCGTACTTCCCTTTGGTACGGTCACACGCCTGCGGATGAGAACCCATCAGATGCAGGACAATCAGCTGCGGCTGGGTGCGTTCCGTTTCCAGCACCTGCGCGGTCATTTTTAACAACGCCTCGTCCTGGGTGTTTTTATCCGCTTCGAAGTCACCGCTTTTCAGAAAATGCACTTCATCAGCTCGCTTCGCGATACTGGCGATGGCGGTATCGTATTCGCCGATTTGTCCCTGATTCGAGAACCACCAGGTCTGGAAACCGGCGCGGTTAGCCAGCGTGACAAAGTTGTCCTGATACTGTGGCTTATCGTCAACGACCCGGTTGAGGGTCAGCCCGAGCGATTTTTGCGTTGACCCGCTGGCCGCGACGTAATCGGCAAACAGGTAGCCGTTAACGCTGCTGGCAAATGGGGTGTTATCCCAATGACCGCCAAACGCCCCTAGCGCATCACGGCGAGCGCTTTCACCGATCACCACCACGTAAGTGTGATACTTCGGTTTCACGGCGGTGACGGTCCAGGTGTCTTTCATGCTGGCGAATTTCGCCATCCGTTCCTGTTCTTCAATGACTTCATTGTTGTTGACGATGACGTCTTTGGCGAAACGGAACACCGGGTAGCCGGTATCCTTTAATTTAAACACGCCGCCCCAGGCCAGGTTCTGTACGGGGGTGACAAAAAAGGCGACGACGCTGAACAGCAGACACAGGCTGTCATATTTATTCCAGCGCTTTTTCTCTTCATCTGGTTTGCGACGCACGGCGATCACGCCAAGGGCAAAGATAAACACCCCCATCAGGTAGCTGTACCAGGGGAAAATCGTCAGGATCTCTGTGGACTCTTCCATGTTGGTTGAGTGCAGCGCCAGCAACGTATTAAAGTTTGGCGATCCGTAGGCCTGACCGAAAGGAAAGTAACAGGCGGCGACAAGCGAGCATACGCCAATCAGGACCTTTTGCGCTCTCGGCGCACTTCGCCAGAGCAATTGCAAAATGCAGGTAAAAGCAAGGGTATACAGCAGACTAAGCGGATAGCCCAGCGCCAGGTTGATCAGCAGGGACTGCAACACATAAAAGCCAGTCCACGGGCTAAGGGCCCGGCTGCGGGCAAGAAGCGAGTCTTTGAGGGTTAAATTCATATGCCACTATCGCAAAAACGCCATGTGCTCACCCTGGCGCCAAGGGTCATTACCTGCTGAGAGTGCGTGAAGAGGGGAAGAGGTCCGCATCTGCGAGCCGCATGTTAGGCAGGGCTGCAAGAAGATAGAGCGTGTGAATGTGAAGGTCAACTGGCAGACAGAAATTGTTTTGCGAAGGGGTTAGCAAATCCGACAAAAAGAAGGGCTATTTTGACATAAACAGGCGTGTAACGGCGGTGCATGGCAGCCAGATGAAGCGGCGTACCGCGACGCCGCGTTATTTTTCTGAGGGTTTGTCCTGCTCAGGTTTGCTGTTGATCATATCGCACAGCATTGAGAGCAGCATTAACCGGACTTTAAAGGGAGAGTGACTAAACACGCGCATACACCTCTTGAACTCATTCATATTGACCTCCTGACTTTCTGGTCCCTCTGTCCATGAGGGATGACTGCATTACATACAGATATAGCACAGGCTATATTATATAGCTATTGCTAAAACGTTAATTTTTTGTGCCCGGGCAACTCTGGTTTACAATGAGCGCTCTCCAATTAGATGCTGTTAATGCGTCACAGGAATGAGGAAGCAGAATGAGTCGTCGCGCAGGTATGCCAACAACAAAAAAAGTGACGCAGTTAGTTAACGTTGAGGAACACGTTGAAGGGTTTCGTCAGGTGAGGGAGGCGCATCGCCGCGAACTGATCGACGACTACGTTGAGTTAATTTCTGATTTGATTATTGAAGTCGGAGAGGCGCGTCAGGTGGATATGGCGGCCCGGCTGGGGGTGTCTCAGCCGACGGTGGCCAAGATGCTCAAGCGTCTGGCGTCGGTGGGACTGATTGAAATGATTCCCTGGCGCGGCGTTTTCTTAACTCCGGAAGGGGAGAAGCTGGCGCAGGAAAGCCGCGAACGCCATCAGATCGTGGAGAACTTCCTGCTGGTGCTGGGGGTGAGCGCGGAGATTGCCCGTCGCGATGCCGAGGGGATGGAGCACCATGTTAGCCAGGAGACGCTGGAGGCATTCCGGCTGTTTACCGAACAACACGGAACCTCCGTTGAATGAACCTGCCTATATTACGGGCGTTGAAACGCGACCGTTTTTTTCAACTATTGATTGTTGCTGGCGTGGGGTTGAGTTTGTGGGTACCGTTCGCGCCACGGACCTGGTCCGGTGCTATTGACTGGCACACCATTATCACCCTGAGCGGCCTGATGCTGCTAACCAAAGGCGTTGAGCTTAGCGGTTATTTTGATGTGCTGGGACGCAAAATGACCCGCCGCTTTGCGACTGAACGTCGTCTGGCGATGTTCATGGTGCTGGCAGCGGCACTGCTTTCCACGTTTCTGACCAACGATGTCGCACTGTTTATCGTCGTGCCACTGACCATTACGCTGAAGAAGCTGTGCGCGATACCGGTCAACCGGCTCATTATTTTTGAAGCGCTGGCGGTCAATGCCGGTTCATTGCTGACGCCGATCGGCAACCCGCAAAACATTCTGCTGTGGGGGCGTTCAGGCCTCTCATTTTTGGCGTTTATCAGCCAGATGGCACCGCTTGCCGCTGCGATGATACTGACGCTGCTGGTACTCTGTTGGTTTTGTTTCCCCAATAAACCGCTGCAATATCATACCGGGACAAGCCAGCCAGAGTGGCAGCCCCGGTTGGTATGGGGCTGTCTGGGACTGTACATCGTTTTTCTGACGGCACTGGAACTTAAGCAGGAGTTAGCTGGCCTGGCGATTGTGGCACTCGGTTTCCTGTTACTGGCGCGTCGTGTACTGCTGAGTGTTGACTGGACGCTGCTACTGGTGTTTATGGCGATGTTTATTGATGTCCATCTACTGACCCAACTGCCGGTATTGCAGGGGACGTTAAATCATGTCGGCTCGCTGTCTGGACCCGGCCTGTGGCTGACGGCAATTGGCCTGTCGCAGTTTATCAGCAATGTCCCTACTACCATCTTGTTGCTGAATTACGTGCCTCCTGGCGTGCTGCTGGCATGGGCGGTCAACGTCGGCGGATTTGGTCTGTTGCCGGGATCGCTGGCAAACTTGATTGCGCTACGGATGGCAAACGATCGGCGCATCTGGTGGCGCTTTCATCTCTATTCCATTCCCATGCTGGTGTGGGCGTCGGTGTCAGGATTTGCGTTATTGCTGCTCCTACGCTGAAACAGGTGGAGCAATAAAAAAGGCGGAAAATCTTCCGCCTTTTTTGTGTTCTGGGGATCATTAATTCAGACGAACAGGCATCCCTGAGCGGTTCTGAATGGCTTGTTCTACCACCGTCTGATCAACATCAGCCTGGTTGGTGATGTTCTGAATGCTCTTCGACAAGGTAATCGGTACGATTTCGCCGCCTTCAAACTGTGCTTCAGTCGTCGACAGTGGGTTGTGAACTTCGATGTAGCGGCTGCCGTCTGGCTCGGTGGTAGCTTTTACCGGCTCATCGATAAACTGTACACGCGTGCCGACAGGCACATTCTGGAACAGGAATTTGATGTCTTCGTTGCGCAGACGCACGCAGCCGTGGCTTACGCGCAGGCCGATACCGAAGTTCGCGTTGGTGCCATGGATGGCATACAGACGACCAATGTACAGAGCGTACAGGCCCATCGGGTTATCCGGGCCCGCAGGAACAACGGCGGGCAGCGGTTCACCTGCGGCACGATATTCAGCGTGCATTTTTGCGGTTGGCGTCCAGGTCGGCCCGGCTTTCTTACGTTCTACTTTGGTGGTCCAGTTGATTGGCGTGTCTTTACCTAACTGACCGATACCGATCGGCAGAACGATCACCGTGTTGGTGCCTTTCGGGTAGTAGTACAGACGCATTTCCGCGCTGTTAATCACGATGCCTTCGTGCACGGTATCCGGCAGAATCAACTGCTGCGGAATATTCAGTACGGTGCCGCCTTTCGGCAGAAAGGTGTCCACGCCCGGGTTAGCTTCCAGCATGTTGGAAAGCCCCATCTGGTATTCAGCAGCAAAGTATTCCAGCGGCTGCGTGTTATCTTCCGGGATGGTGATAACCTGATTCTGACCAATGACGCGACTACCATCCGTTGGCAGAGGATAGGTGACAGCGGATGCGGTACTGCAAAAGCCGACTACCGCGAGTGCTGCCGCGAAAAACGTTGTTAATTTCATATTCATGTTATGCGAGATTCATTGCCTGGCAGGCTGTTGGGTTGAGAATTCTGTAGTGTTGGGAGCGCATTATATGTGCATTCCAGTTAACAGGGAATTCAGATGTGTACGAAATCACATTTTTTTCTTGTCACTCCCAGTGTAGTCGTTTGCGACGGGGCGCGATCTTCTTTAAGACTTGTGGCATAATACGCGGTTTGTCACATATTCTTTAGGATGCGTCCGTGTTAGTTTCCAGCAACGTCACCATGCAGTTCGGCAGTAAGCCGCTGTTCGAAAACATTTCCGTCAAATTTGGCGGCGGCAACCGTTACGGCCTGATTGGCGCCAACGGTAGCGGTAAATCCACCTTCATGAAAATTCTCGGCGGCGATCTCGAGCCGACGCTGGGTAACGTTTCTCTCGATCCCAATGAGCGTATCGGTAAGCTGCGCCAGGATCAGTTTGCTTTTGAAGAGTACACGGTGCTTGATACGGTTATCATGGGGCACGGTGAACTGTGGGAAGTGAAGCAGGAACGCGATCGCATCTACGCCTTGCCGGAGATGAGCGAAGAAGATGGCTACAAGGTGGCCGATCTGGAAGTGAAATACGGCGAGATGGACGGTTACTCTGCTGAAGCGCGCGCCGGTGAACTGCTGCTGGGCGTCGGCATTCCGGTGGAGCAACACTACGGCCCGATGAGTGAAGTTGCTCCAGGCTGGAAGTTACGTGTGCTGTTGGCGCAGGCGCTGTTTTCCAATCCGGATATTCTGCTACTCGATGAACCAACCAACAACCTGGACATCGACACCATCCGCTGGCTGGAGCAGGTGCTGAACGAACGTGACAGCACCATGATCATCATTTCGCACGACCGTCACTTCCTGAACATGGTGTGTACGCACATGGCGGATCTTGACTACGGTGAACTGCGTATTTATCCGGGTAACTACGACGAATACATGACCGCCGCGACGCAGGCGCGCGAACGTCTGCTGGCGGATAACGCCAAGAAAAAAGCGCAGATTGCCGACCTGCAATCTTTTGTCAGCCGTTTTAGCGCCAATGCGTCTAAATCTCGTCAGGCAACGTCGCGTGCCCGTCAGATTGATAAAATCAAACTCGACGAAGTGAAGGCGTCCAGCCGTCAGAACCCGTTCATCCGCTTCGAGCAGGACAAGAAACTGTTCCGTAATGCGTTGGAAGTGGAAGCGCTCAGCAAGGGCTTCGATAACGGCCCGCTGTTTAAAGGCGTGAACTTGCTGCTGGAAGTCGGTGAAAAGTTGGCGGTACTGGGGACCAACGGCGTGGGTAAATCGACGCTGCTGAAAACGCTGGTAGGCGATCTGGACGCCGACAGCGGTACCGTGAAATGGTCTGAGAACGCGCGTATCGGCTATTACGCGCAGGATCACGAATTTGAATTCGAAAACGATCTGACGGTCTTCGACTGGATGAGCCAGTGGAAGCAGGAAGGCGATGACGAACAGGCGGTGCGTAGCATCCTCGGTCGTTTGCTGTTCAGCCAGGACGACATCAAAAAGCCCGCGAAGGTGCTTTCGGGAGGGGAAAAGGGCCGTATGCTGTTCGGTAAGTTGATGATGCAGAAACCCAACATTCTGGTCATGGATGAACCGACGAACCACCTTGATATGGAATCCATCGAATCGCTGAACATGGCGCTGGAGATGTACCAGGGAACCCTGATCTTCGTTTCTCACGACCGTGAATTCGTGAGTTCACTGGCGACCCGCGTGCTGGAAATCACCCCTGAGCGTGTGGTGGACTTCAGCGGCAACTACGAAGATTATCTGCGCAGCAAAGGTATCGAAAATTAATTTCCTGTCGTCTTTCACGCTGCAGACGCGTTGACTTCACCTGTTCACCCCGGTCACTTACTTATGTAAGCTCCCGGGGATTCACAGGTTTGCCGCCTTCCTGCAGCGCGAAATACTTAGGGAAAGGGATATTGTTCCTGTACCCTCTTCCCGTAGTAGAGGGTTAGGGTATCAGGCCCGTACTACACCACCCACTCACTCCCTTCGACGCCATTGACCAGCAGCTTACGTTTTTCCCCTGCCGGTAACGACAGCTTCAACGTTTTCCACGCCGGACGATAATCACCACGCGCATTGACTTTCAGGTTAATGGCCGCGCCATCGCACTGCATCTCCCACTCCAGCCACAGCGCATTGCCGTTCTGATATCCCCAGGTTTCACCATCATCTTCGAACAGCATCCCGGTGGTGGTACCCACGCCTTTCACCGGGAATAACATCAATTCACGGGTGTCGTCTTTTTCAGCACTCACGTGGGTAATGCGTTCGCTGAGTGGCAAACCCGCTCCGGCGCGTACCAGCAGCGGCAGTTTTTCCAGTGGCGCATCACGAGTGATCCATTGTCCGCCAGAAAACCATTCGTGAGTGTAAAAATCGTACCAACCAGCTTCGTTATCCGGCAGCCAGACGCGACGCTCGCGCTGTCCCGCTTCCACTACGCTTGCTACCAGGAGATCATGGCCCAACAGGAAATCGTCGCATTCTTCGAAGGTCTGCGCGTCATGTTCGTGATCGAGGAAGGTGGGACGGATCATCGGCTCGTCATCAGCATGCGCCTGCCATAGCAGGGTGTACAAATAGGGCAATAAGCGATAGCGCAACTCAATCGCGCTGCGAATGGCGGGGGTGACGCCTGGATACATCCATGGCTCGTTCACCGTATGGTCATCATTCCATGAGTGAATCGTAAAGCGCGGATGCATCACGCCGTTCTGAACCCAACGAACGAACAATTCGGCGTCAGGTTTATCGCCTGAGAACCCGCCAACATCATGACCAACGTTGAACAACCCGGAAAGGCTCATCCCTAGCCCCATGCGGGTGTTATAGCGCAACGTATCCCAACTGGTGCGGTTATCGCCACTCCAGGTCTGAACATAGCGTTGCATCCCCGCACAGCCGGAGCGGGAGATAAGGTAGGGACGTTTTTCCGGCGCGAAACGCTGTTGCGCTTCCAGCGAGGCGCGCATCATCAGCAATGGCATCACCGGGCGAATGTGTTTAATGGCAATTTCCTTGCCAAAGCCGTTACAGCGCGCTTCACCGTCCCACACTTCGAACTCGTTGTTATCGTTCCAGGTGGAATCTATCCCCATCTCCAGCAGTTGCGTCGTCACACCGTTCTGCCACCACTGAATGGTCTGCGGGTTGGTAAAGTCGAGGTTCGATCCTTCGTCATCCCAGAAGCTGGAGCGTTCCGGAGCATCGCTTTCGGAATCGCGAATGAATAATCCTTTTTCCGCCACTTCGTTATAGCGAGGGTGATCCTGCAACAGACACGGCTTGATGTTGGCAGCAAGCTTTAGTCCGGCATCGTGGAACGCCTGGCTCATCACTTTTGGCTGCGGTACTTTGTCATAGTTCCAGTTGAAGACATAGCGCTTACCGTTAATCGAGGTGTATCCCGACGAGAGCTGGAAGGAATCACACGGAATCGCATGCGCTTCACACAGGCGAATAAAGTTCATCAGCTGGTGTTGCGCGTCCGGCGCGTCGGTATAGTGCATGGTGGAACCGCTGTAGCCGAGACTCCATTTCGGGCCGAACAGTGTTTTTCCGGTCAGACGGACAAAGGCTTTAGTGATATCCAGTACCCGATGACCGGTAAACAGGTAGTAATCAATATCACCCGCTTCCGCCTGCCAGCGGCGGTAGGCAGTGTGGTAGTTATCGATCTCATTACCCAGATCCAGCCAGCAACTGCTCAGGTTGTCATAGAACAGGCCGTAGCTCACATCATCGCGACGAGTGATAGTAAAGGGGATATGTTTGTACAATGGGTCGGTACTGACGGCGTTGTAACCCATTGCATCCAGATTACGCATCTCATAACGCTTACCGTTACGCTGCAAATCCCCCGCTTTTTCCCCCAGGCCATAGAAGCGTTCGTCCTTACGGCGGCTAAGATAGTGCGCCACGCCGTCACCGTGGGCGTTGAGCAGATAAGCGCTGGTGGGACGATCCCCCGTCAGGTACTGCCATTCGCCAGCCTCATTTTTATAGTGCCACTCCAGCCACAGGGGCTGATGAATGATCACTTTCAACTGCGACGTGCTGAGAGTGAGCTGATTGTCCTCTTTTTCCAGTTTCCAGGCCGGTAGGGTGAAACCGCTCATATCTTCACGGGGGCGGCCTTCCCACGGCACGTCTTTATCGGGGGCAATGCTCCAGGTTCTGTCCAGCGTCAGTTTCCCCTGACGTTTGAGCAGCACGCGAAAAAGATTTTCCTCCAGTATGTACAGGCACAGCGTATGCTGCCCATCAACCTTCAGTTCCACGTGGTGGGCGGATTGTTTCTCGAATATCCAGTGTTTTAGCGTTTTCATTTCTCAACCTAGTTTCAGGCGCGTTTCGCGCGACGTTCAGCAATAAATGCAATCAGGAATACAGCACCAATCAGATCAAAGAACCCCATGGCGATGAACAGTGGGTTGAAGCCGATCTTGTCGGCGGTCACCCCAATAATCAGTGAGAACAGGAAGCTGGCGATCCAGGCTGCCGACCCACGCATCCCGTTGACGGTCGCCATCTGGCCTTTGTCGAAAGACTCCACTACCAGAGCGCTCAGCATGCAGGAGATGATCTGGTGACCAAAGCCGCCGATGGAGATCATGGCAATCGCAATGTAGGGATTATTGGTAAACGCCATCACCGCCAGGGAGATCATCAGAAAGGCGCCGCTCACAGAAGAGGCGACAATGGAGTTCACGCGGGTGAAGCCAAAAAGGCGTACGTACAGTTTGGTCAGGTAGCCGCTGGCAACGCTGCCGAGATCGGCAGCCAGGAATGGCAGCCAGGCGAACAGGGCAATCTGTTTAAGATCCATTCCGTAGGTTTTGGAAAGGTACAGCGGCACCCAGAAACTCATCACCGCCCAGGCTGGTTCCGCCATAAAGGCGGGAATAGCGATACCGTAAAAACGTTTATTTTTCGCGATAGTGCCGAGCGCTTTCAGGAAGGGCAGCTTCACCGCAGGGGCTTCATTGTCCTGCTGGATATACGCCAGTTCATCCTTGCTCAGGTTCGGGTGTTTGTCCGGGTTATGGTAGAACGCCCACCACAATATCACCCACAGCAACGCGAGGAAGCCGGTGAACATAAACGCGCCCTGCCAGCCGAAAGAGGCATGAGCGAAGTAAATGATAGGTGGTGCCAGCATCGCGCCAATGGAGAAACCCACGCCAGCCCAGCCAGCAGCCACAGGACGTTCCGATTTCGGGAACCATTCGCCAATGGTTTTGGCGTTAGCAGGCGTTGCCGCCGCTTCAGAAGCCCCCATGCCAAAACGCAGTAACGCCAGGTGCAGCCAACTGCCAGCGCCTGCGTGGGCGATGCAGGCTATGGCCCACAGCGTAGCGCAGATCAGGAAGCCCAGTTTCAGGCCAATCACATCAATCAACCAACCACAGATCGGCTGGAAAAAGGTGTAGGCGAGCTGGAATGCGCCGACGATCCAGGAGTATTGTTCCGTGGTGATACCCAGCTCGGTTTTGAGCTCTGGCGCAAGAATACCCAGAGAGTTGCGTGTAATGTAGTTAACGGTTACACCCAGCAAGAAAAGCACCAGTACCCACCAGCGCAAATTTTTAACGACACGGCGCGTTTTGCTGGCCGTCATCTCGTTATTAATACCTTGGCTCATAGAATTCTCCACAAGACGGTTTGTAGGGGATTAACCCACTCAATCCGTGAGTTGTCATACAGATTTTTTAGATGTTTGATATCTATAGGTTTTAAAAGCTTTATTTTCTGATAACTAGTATGGAAGTTGTCAGGCCAATTTAGAGTAGGACAGAAAAAGAACAGGTAATAGCGCAATTTATGCAATTTTTTTCATGAACTGGCGGTATACTGCTTTTTTATGTCATCCTGGCCGGTAGGACAGGGGATGAAATGCCATGAAAATTTTGTCATTTTCAAAAAGGAGGTAGATCACAAAATGGATAAAAAGCTAAAAATTGCTGAGATTGCCTCCCGGACCGGACTGTCGGCCAGTACCGTTTCGCGGGTGTTAGCCGGTAAGGCCAACACCAGTGAAAAAGCGCGTCATCAGGTATTAACCTGTGCCCGTGAACTGGGCGTGATGGAAGGCATGGCGGCAGGACGTATGCTGCTCAACAGCCTGATTGTCTTCGCTCCGCAACGAGCCTTTGATGAACGCTCCGACATCTTTTACTACCGTGTGATCCAGAGTCTGAATAAAGCGCTCTCTCCTCATGAAGTGCGGCTGCGCTACTGTGCGCTGGAAGAGAATGACAGCGATGCGAACCTGTTTCTGGCGCGGATGAACGAAACGGAAACTCAGGCCGCGATCCTGCTGGGGATTGACGATCCCCATATTCACGATCTGGCGGCAGACTTTGCTAAACCCTGTGTGTTGATCAATTGCCGTGACGAGCGCATGCGCTTACCTTCTATTGCCCCGGATCATCGGCTGATAGGCCAGTTTGCGGCGCGCTATCTGTTTGATATGGGACACCGGGCGGTGGTGAACGTGATGTGTTTGCGGCGTTACACCATGGAGCTCAGGCTGGTGGGTATTCGGGAAGCATGGAAAAACCATAATCTGCGTTTTCAGGACAATCGGGATCTCATTACCGTCCCGAGCTTTAGCGCCAAAGAGACAGAAGAAAGGGTCAGTGCCTGGCTGGAAGCACAGGGTGAGAAATCGCTACCCACTGCGTTCCTGGTAGGGGGCGACTTTATGGCGGCAGGAACCATCAATGCGCTGCAACGGCGCGGGTTACGGGTGCCGCAGGATGTCTCGGTGATGAGTATTGACGGGTTTAATCTGGCCGCTATTCAGGATGTCCCCCTGACTGCGGTGCATGTGCCGCGTGATGAACTGGGGACGGAAGCGGTACAGATGCTGCAACAACGGTTAATCCGCCCGGAGGCACCTTGCGGATCGTTACTTTTACATGGGCAGCTGGCGGTACGTGAATCGGTACGGCGGATACGTCCGGGGACCAGACGTACCGCCGTTGAGCGGGAAGGGCTGTATGACAGTTAACAGATGCCCAGAGCACGCTTGCCGTGGATGTTTAAATCCTCCAGCGTGAAGCGGCCTTTCCATTGCATTTCATAGTCTTCACGGGGAAAGTCCGGCGGAGATGCGCCCTTTTCCAGCGCGGCTTTCACTTTGTGCGCATAGGCCAGATTCTTCTCGCACAGCGGGGCGGCGGGTATGTACATCACATTTCCCCAGCCTTGCTGGTTTTCAACGGGGGCGACGGAGTGAATGACATCGCAATGCCACCAGACGGAGTCGCCTGCTTCCAGTGGCGGAATGCTGGTAAGCGCTTCGATTAACAGGGGATGCCACTGTTCGGATATCGGCAGCACGCGACCTGGCGCCACGCCGCACAGTTCATCTTCCGGAACATCATCCAGCAGAGGACGTAGCAGTACATAGGCCATGGCTTCCGGAATGGGTACGACATGCAGTAAGCCCTGACCGGGTAGCATATCCGACAGCGCGGTCCAGCCCTGGAAGGTGCGGAACACCGAACATTTGGTGGTGTTATCCACCGTGTACTCTTCCACTTCGGTACGATGGGCGGCTTGCCACGGATCGTATTTCGTCAGATTACCGTTGAACACATTCGCGAAGACGCGCTGATAAGCTGGCAGCAGCCAGCGTTCCAGCGCGCCGGAGTCAGTGTGCGCCCCCAGACCTTTTGAGGTGGTTCCTGGCGGACGGCGGCGGATCCTGTCCGGATAGATCACGCTGACATCCGGGTTAAACCACTGCTTGCCCTCGCTTTCAAAGGACCACAGACGGTTGAGGAACGACTGCACGTTCGCCATCTCTTCACTCTGCCGGGCCTGCATTTGCGCCTGCGACCAGTAGATCGGATAGATCTCCGGGCGCGAAGCGGTGAGGGTGCCAAAGAAGTTATCGCCGGGTCCTTTGTACACCTCGTCAAAATGGTTGCTGTCCAGATAGTCCAGCATCGACTGATCCCAGGCCAGCGCCTGTTCACGAGGAAAGTGACCTTTGATGACCGCACAACCGCGACGTTTGATCTGCTCGCGCTGCTGTTCGCTGATGGTGCCGGCGTTGATATCAGCATACGACAGCTCAGGCCACACCGGGGAGCCTTGTGCTTTAAGCGTGTTTATTTCCGCCACGCGGGTGGCAATGGCATCGCTAATCTGGCTGAAAATCTGCTGGACGTCGCCGAGTTGCGCCCGCAGTTCCAGCTTCATCTGACGGATCGCTGCTTTGTGATCGACCGGTAATGTGTCGCTTGTGAAGGTAAAAGCCATAATCACCTCGCGTAACTTTCATTCGAAAACAATGTAACTTGCAAATGATAATATAAGTTATAAAAAAGTTAATGCAAGTTTAAAGGTTTGCGATTGTGGGATTGTGGCGCGCGAAGGCGCCATAACGGGCAGGGGTGGCTTATTCAGTAACCGCTGATGCGTTCACTAGTTTTTGATGCAATTTTTCCCAGACCTCGATATAGGATTCCGTCATTTTTTCGAGCGTTAGCTCCGGATAATTCACGCTCTGGCGGAACACCTGATTATCCTGATCGCGGCGGAGTTGTTCAGCATGTGAGAGATAGTGGACGATACGCTGTTGAATGGCGGTGACCGTGGGTTCGCAGGCGTATTCAGAAGGCATATACGCATCCATACCCAGGCCTGGCGTGGCGATCAGGGCGCAGTTTGAGAGCAAGGCTTCCAGCCCGACTATACCGAAACTCTCCTGGATGCTGGGGAAGACCACAATGTCGGTTTCCGCAAAAGCCCGCTTTTTTTCCTCGCCCTGAACAAATGTCAGGCCTTTGAAACCCTCTTTTTCCAGATAGTCAGGGATCTTTTCAGGTCCGTAAACCCGGGCTTCGACCCGATTGCGCCAGGCTTTTGGCAGCGTATTCACCGCCTCACGAAAGATCTGGAAGTTTTTCACAATATCGGTGAACCGCCCAAAGAAGCTAATGACCACTTTACCTTGTGGATGGCGGATCTTTTTTTCCGGGTAATCGGCAAAATCAACGCCGATAGGGAAGATATCAGGGGTCACAATATCGGCGGAGACATGCTGAATAATCGAACGGTGCGCCCAGTCGCTGTGAAGGACGACCGCGCCACTCTGGCGTACGGCGATTCGCTGTTCCCAGTAATGCTGCATGCCTTTTTGCGTACGGGTCAAGTAATGCTGCATGCCGATATAGCTGGAATGCAGCGTGAATTGCACTCTGTGTAATTCAAAGTAAAACGGTAACAGCGGGGAGTTTTCGTGCACCGAGATAATATCTGGCCTGAACTCATTGAGTATGGGCTGAATTTTTTGCGCAGTACTCCACGCCACATTCAGACTCAGCGATTCCAGGGAGGAGTCAAATGGGAGTGAAGCCTCAACGGCGATCTCATAATCAGCCAGCTTTGACGCCCGGGTTTTCTGATTATTCAGGTATAACACTTTGAAAGGGTAGCGACGACGCGTTAATTCCTGCCAGAAATGTTGATTAAAAAAACCCAGACCACTGAACAACACATCAGGGGCTTCTGTGGTGACAATTAAAACGCGTGGTTGCATGACCAGTCCTGTTATCAAATGCGTTTGGGGATAAATAGACAAGGAGACAGACGGACAACCTCAGCGGTTATCCGTCTGGATGAACACCTGCTACTGGCTAGAAACGGTATTTGATCCCTATCATTGCCTGCGTATCGCTGTAACCACTGCTCCCGATTTGCTGTGTGACGTTGCCCCACATATCCAGCTGTCGGGAAAGTTGCCCCTCAACCCCGATTTTGGCTTCGCCTATATTGCGGGTACCGGCAATTTCATTCCCCTGGCCATTGATACTCGCCCCAAAATCACGGGTGTTATGGATCCAGTTTGCTTCAATGAAGGGTTGGAACTCACGATTTTTACCCTTGTCGATCGCGCGGTGTCCCTGCAGATAGGCGCGGACACCCAGTCGGCTTTGAAGATTTCCGTCGCCATCGAAGGAGACGCGCGAGCCGCCGCTGCTTTGGTGTTCAGTATGGTCACTGGACCTGACGCCCATCCAGATAAGCTGGGCTTTCGGCTGGATGTAATATCCCACCGCATCGGTTTCTCTGCTGCCTAATTCAAAAGTATAACCGGCTTCTAAAGAGGCGGTGATACCACGTGACTTATACTTTTCGGTCGCCAGTTGATCGCCTTTCACTTCGTTATCAAACCAGTTATAGAGTAGCCAGCTATCGACATAGCTACCGGTTTTCTTCTCATCATTGGCATACCAGGTGCCGTACAAACCTGCGCTATAGCCTTTCACTGAGCTTTTGGATTGATAGTGTGAGTATCTGGATTCCGTATTGTTACTTTGCCGGGCATAGCCCGCCATGATCCCCAGATGCCAGCGATCCCGTTGATCGGAACTCCACTGCGCAATGTCACCGCCAATTTGCGCGACATAGCGATTTCCCTGGTTTTTGAACTGCCCGGAACTGTCCTGAGAGCGGTTATGCCCACCGATTTGACGAAGCCACAGGCTGGTTGTCTGTTCACCGGTTAACGCATCGGTATACTGCGCTTCACCGAGGCGATCGTGTAAACGTGTCTGGAAGAGGGTATTGGCAGCCATGTGGTTAAACATATAACTGCCGATCTCCGGACGTTGTACTGGTTCAGGAGCGGGGTCGTTGGGATCTGGCGTGACCGAAGGCAGTTCGGAGCGTAAGTACCAGTCGCCATCCTGAACGCTGAGACTATTTTTGTGTAAATAGTATTCATAGGCCCCACCGACAATGCGCCCGCTCTGCGTGAATACCCCCGATGAATCGCCATTAACCTCAATGACTTTTATGCCTTCACGGGTTTGTGCGCCGCTGCCACCGAGATTATTAATGGACAGCACGCTCTGGCCCGACGTTGAGCCGTTAATAATGAGCTGGTCGGTCAGTGAGTTGTCGTCACCCAGAACCGTATCAAGTGCAATGACGCCGCCGTCTCCAACATAATCTCCATTAATGGTCAAACGGTCACCTGCGACAGCATTAGTTAACTGCAGGCTACCCTGGTTTCGCAACACAGGCAGATTATCAAACAGCGCATGGTTGGCACTCCCATCCGGGCGCGCAGTGAGGGAAATCACGCCCCGGTTAATCAACGCCGTTGTTCCACCACCAAAATCACTGGTCGCCACTGAGGCAACGGTATCGCGAACCCCATCACGATCCGAATCAGACCACTGCCGCACGTTCCAGACACCCGTAGACTCGTTAATCACCGTATCCTGACCGCTGGAGAGACGCATGACGCCCGTCATTGTCCCTGCGTTAACGATGCGGGTTTCTGCTCCACTATAATGAGCACTGTCGATCGGTGAATTGAAAATGGTGGGATCGCGCAAATAAAAAGCGTCAAGACCGGCCACGTCGATTGCCACATCGGATAACGCGCCAAGCGTAGCGCCCTGATCGATTTGTACAGTGGATTGCGTTCCTCCCGTGGTTTTGATACCCGCGCCTTCGCTTCCCCCTTCGACAACGCTGGTGGCTTTCAGGTGAACATCGAACACGCCCTGCGGATCGACAATGATGTAACCCCCGCTGGACCAGGTATATTCAGGCGGGGTGCTTTCCAGGCGAATAGCATCGCCGACCTGAGCACGGATCACGCCTGAACTGGTAATCCGCGATTCAAGCGCCTGCGAATAGACGGCTGCGGTATCTTTACTTGCACTATTGTTAACAATCTGGCTTCCGGACTGCTGAATGACTGAGCCGATGGCTAACAGCCCGCCCGATGCCCCGGCCAGATAAACGCCTGCGTGCTGCGTCTCTCTGATATTGGTTTCATCAAAAATAATGCCGCCAGAAGGGCCTGTGATCGGCCCAAGCGGATCCGCTGCATCGCTGTCGGTTATCTTACCGGTATAGATGTTTCCCGATGTGCTGACCTCTATTTCTTCAATAGCAAAGGTATTGCCTTGTGCTTGAATTCCATTCTGATCGGACGTGATCGTCTTACCCGCATCCAGAGAGATGACGACCTTATCAGACTGTCCTCCGTTCTGAGCGGTGAATGAGTAGGCGGGGTAAGGGGTCGGATTGTCGATATCGGCATAAATATCAATATTCAGTTGGTTACCGTTTTGTACGCAACTTACTCCCGCTTGCGGCGCCAGGTTATTACAGTCATCTGCATAAGCGGAGTGGGCTGCCAATAAAATAGCGCTGGCGAGAAAAGTCTTATTAAAATTTCCTGAAAGAAATGTGAAATTCCTGACCCGGTGTAATTTGAGAGTGCATTCCATGTTAACTTGTCCATAATGGTTAAATTATAATTAAAATTTAACATTTAATAAGCGGGGAAAGCCTGAGTTCCTGTTTGTCGAATGACAGTTTAAGTGATTTGTATGCGCATGAAAATAATATATAAATCAATTTAATTAATTAAATAACAATTTTTATATTTATCAGATTGTTAGTTGGGGTGTTTTTTTATTTTCTTGCTGGTCTTGCTCATCCGTGAGCAACGCGAGTTTATCTATTTATGTAAAGGAGGTGTCATGAAAAACGGATATATAAATAGAGTTCATCATGACAATAATCCAGAAGGATTAAGAATTTTACCAGTCCAGGGATGTGTATATACAGGAAAAACAAAAAATCTTGATATTATTTTTGTAATAATCTGAATGTCGATAATAATAATCTGATGGCGGCGCCTGGGTTAAATATTTCCCAGTCGCCGTGTTCTGGTTTTACAAGTTGAAAGGTACCGCGTTATCCAGCACGGCCTGAATCACGTTCAGCGCGCCCTGATGATTGTTGTCATCCGTCTGGTAGCGGGAGAGTGCTTTGATACTGTCAGTGGCATTCGCCATGGCAAATGAGTAGTACGCCATTTTCAACATTTCTGCATCATTGCCGCTGTCGCCAATGGCGACCACCTCTTTCGGCGAGAGGTTCCAGCGTTTCAATAACCGGCTGATGCCATTGGCTTTGTGGAGTCCGGGAATGATCAGGTCGATAAAGCCGAAACCGCTGGTTACGGGTTTCATAATGCCGTCCAGTGCCGTATGCAGGTGATCGATGACCAACGGGATCTGCTGGTCCGGCAGATTCAGTGAGAACTTAAACAGCACATCGTCGATGTCGTGATAGTCCTTCACCGGCTTCAGGCGGTGATAGTGCTTCGACATCAGCGCAACAAAGGGGGCCGGGGCGTTTTCACTGACATACGCGCTTTGCAGACCGCAGGCCACAAAGTTGAGCTGTTTATCTTTGAGCAATTCGCCCATCACCACCTGAGATTCGTGGCGCGTGAGTTCGCCGTGAAAAAGCTGTTTGCCATGCTCAAACACCAGCGCGCCGTTTTCGGCAACAAAAGAGATCTCGTCTTTGAGTTCGGGGAAGAAAGAGATGAGCTGAAAATACTGATTGCCGCTGGCGACGACAAACTCTATGTTGCGTTTCTTTAGCTCGTGGTACTGCGCCATAAAACGTGCGTGATCGTACTTTTTGGCGTCATTGAGAAAAGTTCCGTCCATATCGGTGACGATAACTTTAACGGTCATATAAAGCTCCTGGCTCAAAACTGCGACCAGAAACATTTTAATAACAATGTGACCTAAAGCACAAATTTATTTCGAATGAAAGCGGTGAAGGGAGAGGCAGGCCGGATAAGGCGTTCATACCATCATCCGGCCTGGGGGCAAATTACAACATATGTTCGGTACGGGCGATGATATCGTCCTGTGCATCCGGCGACAGCGCGGTAAAGAAGGCGGAATAACCGGCTACGCGGACTACCAGATCGCGATACTGATCCGGGTGTTTTTTCGCATCCAGCAGGGTTTCGCGCGACACGATGTTGTACTGAATGTGCCAGCCTTTGTGCTCTTCAAAGAAGGTGCGCAACAGGATCATCAGTTTCTGCTTGTCGGACTCGTTCTCAAGCGTGGCCGGGTTCAGTTTCTGGTTCAACAGCACGCCGCCCAGAATCGAACCGGTAGGTAGCTTGCCAACTGAGCCAATCACCGCCGTGGGACCAAGATGGTCGGTACCGGATGCCGGGCTTGCCCCTTCAGCCAGCGGGGTATGGGCTTTACGACCATCCGGTGTGGCCATGGTCGCTGCGCCGAACGGCACGTTTGCCGAGATAGACGAGGTACCCGCATAGTAATTGCCGCCGACCGGGCCGCGTCCATAACGCGGGTTATGGTATTGCTTCAGTTCATCGATATAGGTCTGATAAGCGCGAGCCAGCAGGGTATCGACGCTGTCATCATCGTTGCCATACTTCGGCGCGCCGTTGATTAAACGCTGGCGCAACTGTTCGTGGGTCAGGCCGTCAAAGTCATCGGCCAGTGCAGCCGCCAGCTGTTGCTGACCGATTGCCCCCTGTTCAAAGACCAGTTTTTTCACCGCGGCCAGGCTGTTGCCGAGGTTGGCGATACCGACCTGCAAACCAGACACCCAGTCATACTTCGCCCCGCCTTGCTTAATGCTCTTCGCCCGCTCGATGCAGTCATCCACCAGTGCTGAGCAGAGAATATCGTGCACGTTCTCTTCCAGCATGGTATCGACCACATACTCAATCTCTATCGATTTACGTGTGTAATAGCGGATCTGGCTATCCCACGCCGCCATCACCTCGTCGAAATTGTTGAAGTTACCGGCGGAGAGCGCTTTTTCCTGCGGCAGGAATACCTTCCCGCTGGTGGCGTCACGACCTCCTTCCAGTGCAGCCAGCATCACGCGGGCAAAGTTGATAAAGCTCATGCCGGTGCAGCGATATCCCCACTTACCGCCTACGGCGGTTTCAATACAACCAATTGCCGCGTAGTCGTAGGCGTCCTGCGGTTCAATGCCGAGCTTGATGAATTCCGGGATCACAATTTCATCGTTGTTAAATGCGGGCATACCAAAGCCACAGCGGATCACCTGAACGCAGGCATCGAGGAAGTCATTGCTCATCCCGGCGTGATAACGCACGCTGAGGTTAGGCTGGGTAGAACGCAGACGGCCGCAGGATTCAAGGATCGCGTAGGAGAGCGGATTGACCGCATCCATCGGCTGACCATTAACCAGATTTTGTCCGCCAATGGTGACGTTCTGATACAGCGGGCTGCCTGCAGAAGCTTTAGAGTGCGAGCCGGAGCGAATTTTGTTCACTTCCAGCAGTTTAAGCCAGCAGCTGTGCAGCAACTCAATGGCGTGTTCGCGGTCCAGCGACTGATTCAGCTCCACGTCACGACGGTAGTACGGATAAAGATACTGGTCCATGCGGCCGAACGAGACCGAGTGACCATTGGACTCAATTTGCAGAATCAACTGGATGAAGTAGCACAGCTGCAGCGCCTGCCAGAAGGTTTGCGGCGGCTGGTGGGCAATCAGGTCACAGTTTTCCGCCATTGTCAGCAGCTCGTTACGACGGCTGGCGCGCGTCTCTTCACCCGCCATTTTACGTGCCAGTTCGGCAAAGCGGGTGATGTGATCGCTGACGGCAACCAGCACAATATCAATGGCTTTCAGGAACTGCTCGCCATGCAGATCCTCGAGAACGGTCAGGTTAATACGTGAGCGGCGCTCCGCAACTTTTGTCCGCAGGCCGTCAATGCCTTTTTCCAGCAGCAGCGGGAAGTTCACCGCCAGGTGTGCGTCACCAGAGGTCATGTTGCCTTCGGCTTTGATAATGCCGGTTTCCAGCAACCCTTTTTGCTCATCGGTAAACATACCGTAGCAGCGATCCTGAACGGTCTGACCGCGCCACCACGGGCAGACGGTATGCAGTACGCGCTTGTTCTCTTCGCTGACCGCAAAACCTGCCCCTGGTCTGTCCGCCAGAGAATCGATCTCTTTTTCAATCCACGAGACGGTGTATTCCGGGAAGATCGGCGCGGCGCGGACTTCGCTTGCCTGGTTGCCGATGATCAGCTCGTCGTGTTTGATCCAAATCGTCCGTTCTGCCAGATGATGCGCCAGCGCCAGCGCGCGGCGTACCGGAATCGGTTTGTCCAGATGCTGCTGGTACATTTCGGTGTAATGCTGCGCACGTTCAGTACAGACCGGTGGTTTGACGATGTGCACCAGCGCGGTTTTGTGCGCTTTAATACGGTCGCTGAGCGTATCCAGTTTCAGTTGGGTCATGGGATTATCCTCGTAACGTTGCGGTCAAACCTTTCGAGCAGGCGTACTGCTGCGCAAAGGCGAGCAGATCGGGTGCATCCAGCGGCTTATCCGGCGCGTGGTAGGGTTGGCTGAGTAAGTGGTATTTGTTGATGCCCAACGTGTGGTAAGGCAAAAAGTGGATCTCGCTGACGTGCAGTTCGTCGGCGGCAAAATCGGTAATCGCTTTAATGGCCTCTTCATCAGCGTTAAAGCCCTGAATTAGCGGAACGCGGATGATGATTTTTTTCCCGGCGGCGGCGAGTTTTTTCAGGTTCTCCAGAACGCGTGACGCGCTACCATCCGTCCATTGCTTAAACGGCGCGTCGGCGACGTGTTTCAAATCCGCCAGGAACAGATCGATCCAGGGCAGTGAAGGTTCAATGTATTTCCACGGCACATGCAGACAGGTTTCAACCGCAGTATGAATGCCCGCTTCGTGACTGGCTTTAAACAGCGATGCGGCCAGCTCCGGCTGCATAAACGGTTCGCCGCCGGAAAGCGTAATACCGCCGCCGCTGCGGTCATAAAACGGCTTATCGCGCTGGACGGTGGCCATTATCTCATCCACGCTTTTGACGTCGCCGCAAACGGTCAGCGCCTGAGTGGGACAACAGTCGGTCAGGCTGGCAAGATGCGCGTCAGTGATTTTTTCGCGATGAATAAGGAGGCCATTCAGCGCGCGTTCGATGGCGCCCGGGGCCGCCTGGACGCAAAGCTCGCAGCCTTCGAGGCACAGACGTGCATCAAACAGCAGATCCTGCGTGCGCGCCCGGCTTTCCGGATTCTGACACCATCGACAGCCCAGAGAGCATCCTTTAAGGAACACCACGGTGCGGATACCGGGGCCATCGTGTGTAGAGTAGCGCTGAATATTGAAAATCATAATCGGCCTCATTTGTTTCATATAAAGATTAAATAGCTTTCGAATGAAAGTAATGTTGACGTGCGTCAACTAACAGACAGGTTTTGTTGTGGTATCTTTCATTTATGCTAACGAGTCGTTGAGGAATGATAATGGAACTCTATCTGGATACGTCCGACGTTGACGCGGTGAAAGCGCTGGCGCGAGTTTTCCCGCTGGCGGGCGTGACCACTAACCCCAGCATTGTGGCTGCGGGTAAAAAATCGCTGGACGTCTTACTGCCACAATTGCTTGAAGCGATGGGGGGGCAGGGGCGTCTGTTTGCCCAGGTGATGGCAACAACGGCACAAGGGATGGTGATCGATGCGCGCAAACTGCGAGGGATCATTCCTGACATCGTGGTGAAAGTACCGGTCACGGTGGAAGGGCTGGCGGCGATCAAACTGCTAAAAGAGGAAGGCATCCCGACGCTGGGAACGGCGGTGTACGGTGCGGCGCAGGGGCTGCTGTCGGCGCTGGCGGGGGCGGAGTATGTTGCGCCTTACGTGAACCGCGTAGATGCACAAGGAGGGGACGGTATTCAGACCGTCACCGATTTGCAGACTTTACTGAAGATGCATGCGCCGGATGCCAAAGTGCTGGCTGCCAGTTTCAGGACGCCGCGTCAGGCGCTGGATTGTCTGCTGGCGGGTTGTGAATCCATCACCTTACCGCTGGACGTTGCCCAGCAGTTGATTAGCTCTCCGGCGGTTGATGCGGCGGTGGCGAAGTTTGAACACGACTGGCAGAGTGCCTTTGGGCGTACGTCGCTGTAAGTTGTAGGCCGGATAAGCGCAGTGCTAACAGGCAACGGCGGTGCAGATTGCCGGATGGCGGCGTTGCCTTATCCGGCCTACATACTGGAGTCTAATCAGGATGATGCTTCCCCGCACACCTCGCAGCCTGGATTACGCATCAGCTTCATTTCGCGGAACTGGCAGGTCATGGCATCGTACATAACGATTTTCCCCGAGGCGGGCTGACCATAATGCGCCAGCAGCTTTATCGCTTCCATTGCCTGAAGCGATCCCATCACACCAATCAGCGGTGCCATCACTCCGGCTTCCACGCAGGTTAACGCATTATCACCAAACAGACGGCTCAGACAGCGATAGCAGGGCTCACCCTCATGGTAGGTAAAGACGGTTACCTGACCTTCCATGCGGATTGCTGCGCCAGAAATCAGCGGGACTTTTGCCGCATAACAACCCGCATTGAGCTGATTACGAATCGCGACGTTGTCGGTGCAGTCCAGCACCAGATCGTGTTCGGCAATTAATGCCTGAAGGGCGATCTCGTCCAGCAGTGCATTAATCGGAGTGATAACCACGTGCGGATTAATACGACTCAGCGCTGCGTGCGCTGACTCCACTTTCGGCTGGCCGAGGGTCGCGTCGCTGTGCAGCGTCTGGCGCTGCAGATTCGACAGCGACACGGTGTCGAAATCGAGCAGCGTCAGGTGTCCGACGCCGGCGCTCGCCAGGTACTGCGAAGACGCACAGCCCAGTCCGCCGAGGCCAACAACCAGAACCCTGGCTTCCTTCAGCGCTTCCTGCCCGTCAAAATCAAAGCCGCGCAGAATGATCTGCCGGTTGTAGCGCAGCATCTCCTGATCGCTGAGTTCAGCCATCACAGGCCTCCGAACAACGCATTGAAGGGTTCAACTTCCACCCATTCACCGGCCTCGACGTTACCGCGATCGCGCTCCAGTACAATGAAACAGTTACCCAGACTGAAGGAACTGAAGACATGTGAACCCTGATGGCCCGTGGTGCTCACCTCCAGCTCACCGTTGGCACTGCGCTGTAGCACGCCGCGCTGGAAATCCAGGCGTCCCGGTGTTTTCTTCAGCCGTGAGGTGGTACGTACGCGCTGGCGCGCAGGTAATCCGCTGGCCGCATTGCCGCTCAGTTTCGCCAGTAACGGCTGAACCAGTTGGTAGAATGTCAGCGCCGCCGACACCGGATTGCCTGGCAATCCACAGAACCAGCTATTGCTCAGTTTGCCGAAGGCAAAGGGTTTCCCGGGTTTGATTGCCAGCTTCCAGAAGGTAATCTCGCCCAGTTCCTCAAGAATGGTTTTGGTGTAATCCGCCTCACCTACCGACACGCCGCCGGAGCTTATCACCACATCCGCCTGACTGTCGGCTTCGATGAACGCTGTGCGCAGGGCGTGCGGATCGTCGCGGATGATGCCTAAATTGATCACCTCGCAGCCCAGCTGTTGCAGCATCAGGTGCACGGTCAGGCGGTTAGTATCATAAATCTGACCTTCACCAAGCGGTTTGCCGGGCAGTTGCAGCTCGTCACCGGTCGAAAACAGCGCGACGCGTACTTTACGCACCACCGGTACCTCGGCAATGCCGAGCGATGCCAGTACCGGTAGTTCGCCAGTGGTCAGACGCGTGCCGGCAGGGAAAACCACCGCATTTTGGGTGATATCTTCGCCGCGACGGCGGATGTTTTGCCCGGTGCGGACGTCGGCGGTAAAACGCACGCCATTGTCCGTTTGTTCCGTCTGCTCTTGCATCACGACGGCGTCACATCCCGGCGGTACCGGCGCACCGGTCATAATGCGAATACAGCTTCCCGCTGGCCATTCTCCCTGGAACGGCTGACCGGCGAATGCTTTACCGGCAACCGGTAGCGGATGCCCGCTGGCGAGATCGGCCAGCCGTACCGCGTAACCGTCCATCGCCGAGTTATCGAAGCCCGGGACGTCCAACGGCGAAACCACGTCGGTCGCCAGAATACGGCCAAAGCACTGCACCAGCGGCAGCGTCTCGATGGCGGTGAGCGGGGTAACGCGTGATAGCATCTCGGTAAGCGCCGTTTCCAGCGGCATGAGTCCGGCGGTAAATTCCATGAAAACACTCCTGCGGGGCAAAATCGAATCCATCTATTATGTCAGAAAATGCGAGGCGACTGTATGCCACCTCGGACTTAGGAAGAAGGGGGAATGCTTTACATGCTAATCGCATCTTTCTATAGTCAAAAATCGAATCAATAATGCTACAGAATTCTGATATTTGTAGAACACAGGCGACAAACATGGGCAAAGCAGTCATTGCAATTCACGGCGGCGCAGGGGCGATTACCCGCGCGCAGATGAGCCAGGAGCAGGAATTGCGCTATATCCAGGCGCTTTCCGACATTGTCGACGTCGGGCAAAAGATGCTGGAAGCGGGAGAAAGCGCGCTGGACGTGGTCACTGAAGCCGTGCGACTGCTTGAAGAGTGTCCGCTGTTTAATGCCGGGGTCGGCGCGGTGTATACCCATGACGAGACCCATGAACTGGATGCCTGCGTCATGGATGGCAATACCCTGAAAGCCGGGGCGGTGGCAGGCGTCAGCCATCTGCGTAACCCGATCCTCGCTGCCCGACTGGTGATGGAGCGCAGCCCGCATGTCATGATGATCGGCGCGGGCGCTGAAAAATTTGCGGCCGGGCAGGGGATGGCGTTGGTGTCTGCGGATTTCTTTTCAACGCCTGAACGTTATGAACAACTGCTGGCCGCGCGCTCAAGCGGGGAAACCGTGCTGGATCACAGCGGCGCGCCGCTCGATGAAAGTAAAAAAATGGGCACTGTGGGCGCGGTAGCGCTGGATGTGCATGGCAATCTGGCGGCGGCGACATCGACCGGAGGCATGACCAACAAATTACCGGGCCGTGTCGGCGATAGTCCGCTCGTTGGCGCGGGTTGCTATGCCAATAATGCCAGCGTGGCGGTTTCCTGTACCGGCACGGGTGAAGTGTTCATCCGTGCGCTGGCGGCTTACGATATTGCCGCGTTGATGGACTACGGCGGCCTGAGCTTATCGGAAGCCTGTGAACGGGTGGTGATGGAAAAGCTGCCTGCGTTAGGCGGCAGCGGTGGGCTGATTGCCGTCGATCACGAGGGCAATGTCGCTCTGCCATTTAACAGTGAAGGAATGTATCGCGCCTGGGGTTATGCCGGAGATACGCCAACGACCGGAATCTACCGGGAAAAAGGGGACACCGTTGCCACACAGTGATGCGCTTGACGCCAGCGACGTGCTGGCCGTCAGCAATCTGAATATTGCCTTTCAACAGGACCAGCAGCGCACTGAGGCGGTGCGGAACCTGTCGTTTCGTCTCAAGCGCGGCGAGACGCTGGCGATTGTCGGTGAATCTGGTTCGGGAAAATCGGTGACCGCGCTGTCGCTGATGCGACTGATTGAACAGTCTGGCGGCGAGGTGCAATGCGATCGGATGCTGTTGCGTCGACGGAACCGTGAGGTGATAGAACTGGGCGAACAGAGTGCGTCGCAGCTTCAGCGGGTGCGGGGGGCCGATATCGCCATGATCTTCCAGGAGCCGATGACGTCGCTCAATCCGGTGTTTACCGTAGGCGAGCAGATTGCCGAGTCCATCCGCCTGCATCAGGGGGCAGGGCGTGAAGCGGCGATAGCGGAGGCTAAGCGGATGCTCGATCAGGTTCGTATTCCGGAGGCGAAAGCGATCCTTTCCCGCTATCCCCACCAGCTTTCTGGCGGCATGCGCCAGCGAGTGATGATTGCGATGGCGCTCTCCTGTCGCCCGGCGGTACTGATTGCCGATGAACCGACAACCGCGCTGGACGTCACGATTCAGGCACAGATCCTGCAACTGATTAAAGTCCTGCAACAAGAGATGTCGATGGGGGTGATTTTCATCACTCACGATATGGGCGTGGTGGCAGATGTCGCCGATCGTGTGCTGGTGATGTATCAGGGCGAGGGGGTGGAGACCGGCAGCGTGGAACAGATCTTCCGTTCGCCGCAGCATCCTTACACGCAGTCGTTGTTAGCGGCGGTACCGCAGTTAGGGGCGATGAAAGGTCTCCCTTATCCGCGTCGCTTCCCGTTGATCTCCCTGAGCGAGCCAGAAAAGCGTGAGCAGCCTGTCGATCAAAATACGGTCGTCGAGGGCGATCCCATTTTGCAGGTACGCAATCTGGTCACCCGTTTCCCGTTGCGCAGCGGTATCCTTAATCGGGTGACCCGTGAAGTCCATGCGGTGGAAAATGTCAGCTTTGATCTCTGGCCTGGCGAAACGCTGTCGCTGGTCGGCGAATCGGGCTGCGGTAAATCCACTACCGGACGTGCGCTACTGCGTCTGGTGGAATCACAATCCGGCGAGATTACTTTCAACGGTCAGCGAATCGATACGCTGTCCGACAGTCAATTGCAGCCTTTGCGCCGCGATATTCAGTTTATTTTTCAGGATCCGTACGCCTCGCTCGACCCACGACAAACCGTGGGTTATTCCATTATGGAGCCGCTGCGCGTCCACGGCCTGTTGCAGGGGAAAGCGGCGGCCGATCGCGTGGCGTGGCTGCTGGAGCGCGTCGGGTTGAAACCTGAACATGCGTGGCGTTACCCACATGAGTTTTCCGGTGGGCAGCGTCAGCGAATTTGTATTGCCCGTGCGCTGGCGCTCAATCCAAAAGTGATTATTGCCGATGAGTCGGTCTCCGCGCTGGATGTGTCGATTCGCGGCCAAATTATCAACCTGCTGCTCGACCTGCAGCGGGAACTGGGGATCGCCTGGCTGTTCATCTCGCATGATATGGCCGTTGTAGAGCGTATCAGCCATCGGGTGGCGGTGATGCACATGGGGCAGATTGTTGAGATTGGCCCACGCGCCGCGCTGTTTGAAGATCCTCAACATCCGTATACCCGTAAGCTTATGGCGGCGGTTCCGGTTGCCGATCCCGGACATCACCGGCCGCAGCGGGTGCTGTTGTCGGACGATCTGCCCAGCAATATTTACCGGCGTGGCGAAGCGCCAGCACCTGTTTCATTGCAGTTAGTCGGGCCCGGACATTATGTCGCGCGTCCACAACAAGAAAATGCGCTATTGCGCTTATAACATTCAGGCAGGGTTCAGGAGAAAAAAGATGACAAAATTGCTCGCCCGACATTGGTTGTTGGCATTAGGCGCGACGACCGCGCTGGTAGCGTCCCCGGCGTTTGCCGCGAAAGATGTGGTGGTCGCCGTGGGGTCCAACTTCACTACGCTCGATCCGTACGATGCGAATGACACCTTATCGCAGCAGGTGGCAAAGTCGTTTTATCAGGGACTGTTTGGCCTTGATAAAGAGATGAAGCTAAAGAACGTGCTGGCGGAGAGCTACAGCGTCTCTGACGACGGTCTGGTGTATACCCTCAAACTGCGCCAGGGCGTGAAATTCCAGGACGGTACTGACTTTAACGCCGAAGCGGTGAAAATTAACCTCGATCGCGCCAGCGATCCCGCCAACAGCCTCAAGCGTTATAACCTGTATAAAAACATCGCCAAAACAGAGACCGTGGATCCCGCGACGGTAAAAATCACCCTGAAGCAGCCGTTCTCCGCGTTTATTAATATCCTGGCGCACCCGGCAACGGCGATGATCTCACCGGCCGCGCTGGCGAAATACGGCAAAGAGATTGGCTTCCATCCGGTCGGAACCGGTCCATACACGCTGGACACCTGGAATCAAACCGATTTTGTAAAGGTGAAGAAATTTGCCGGCTACTGGCAGCCGGGGTTGCCGAAGCTGGACAGCATCACCTGGCGTCCGGTCACCGATAACAACACCCGTGCGGCGATGCTGCAAACCGGGGAAGCACAGTTTGCCTTCCCAATCCCTTACGAGCAGGCGGCGCTGTTAGAGAAAAACAAAAATCTGCAGCTGGTCGCCAGCCCGTCGATTATGCAACGTTACATCAGCATGAACGTGACGCAAAAGCCGTTCGACAACCCGAAAGTCCGCGAGGCGTTAAACTATGCCATCAACCGCCAGGCGCTGGTGAAAGTGGCGTTTGCCGGCTACGCGACACCGGCGACGGGCGTGGTACCGCCGTCGATTGCGTATGCGCAAAGCTACACGGCCTGGCCTTACGATCCGGCAAAAGCACGTGAACTGTTGAAAGAAGCGGGTTATCCGAACGGTTTCAGCACCACCCTGTGGTCATCGCACAATCATAGTACCGCCCAGAAAGTGTTGCAGTTTACGCAGCAGCAGCTGGCGCAAGTGGGGGTTAAAGTGCAGGTGACGGCGATGGATGCTGGTCAGCGCGCGTCGGAAGTTGAAGGGAAAGGGCAGAAAGAGAGCGGTGTGAGAATGTTCTACACCGGCTGGTCAGCGTCGACGGGTGAAGCGGACTGGGCGCTGTCGCCGCTGTTTGCTTCGCAAAACTGGCCGCCAACGCTGTTTAACACGGCGTTTTACAGCAACAAGCAGGTTGACGCCGATTTGTCCGACGCCCTGAAAACCACCGATCCGAAGGAAAAAGCACGGTTATACAAAGAGGCGCAGGATACCGTCTGGAAAGAGTCGCCGTGGATCCCGCTGGTGGTGGAAAAACTGGTCTCTGCGCACAGTAACAAGCTGACCGGATTTTGGATCATGCCAGACACCGGATTCAGCTTTGATGACGCCGATTTGAAGTAAGCAAAGGAATCTGATGCTTAACTACGTTCTCAAGCGCCTGCTAGGGTTGATTCCCACCCTGTTTATTGTTGCGGTACTGGTGTTTTTATTTGTTCACCTGTTGCCCGGCGATCCGGCGCGGCTAATTGCCGGGCCGGAAGCCGATTCGCAGGTGATTGAACTGGTTCGTCAGCAGCTCGGTCTCGATCGGCCGCTGCACGTCCAGTTCTGGCATTACATGACTAACGTGTTGCAGGGGGATTTTGGCCTCTCGATGGTTTCACGCCGGCCGGTCTCGGAGGAGATCGCCAGCCGCTTTATGCCGACATTATGGCTGACGTTGACCAGTATGATCTGGGCCGTTCTGTTCGGCATGGCGGCGGGGATTGTCGCGGCGGTATGGCGTAATCGCTGGCCGGATCGCCTCAGCATGACGCTGGCCGTTACCGGGATCTCCTTTCCGGCGTTCGCGCTTGGGATGCTGCTAATGCAGGTGTTCTCCGTAGCGTTAGGCTGGTTGCCGACCGTCGGGGCCGACAGCTGGCAGCACTATATCTTGCCGTCTGTCACCCTTGGCGCGGCGGTGGCCTCAGTGATGGCGCGCTTTACCCGCGCTTCGTTTGTCGATGTGCTCAGTGAAGATTATATGCGCACCGCCCGGGCGAAAGGGGTCAGTGAAACATGGGTAGTGCTCAAGCATGGACTGCGCAATGCGATGATCCCTGTCGTCACCATGATGGGGTTACAGTTTGGCTTTTTGCTCGGCGGGTCTATCGTGGTCGAAAAGGTCTTCAACTGGCCCGGCCTCGGACGTCTGCTGGTGGATTCCGTGGAGATGCGTGATTATCCGGTGATCCAGGCGGAAGTCCTGCTGTTCTCACTGGAATTTATTCTTATCAACTTAGTGGTGGATGTGTTGTATGCCGCCATTAACCCGGCTATCAGGTACAAGTAAGGATGCGATTGCTTAACTGGCGCCGTCAGGCGATTTTAAATGCCATGCCGATAGTGAAACCGGAGCGGGTGCGCACGCCGTGGCACGAATTCTGGCGACGTTTTCGTCGTCAGCATGTGGCGCTGGTTGCTGGCCTGTTTGTGCTGTTGCTTATCCTGGTGGCTATCTTCGCCCGCTGGCTGACGCCATTTGATGCGGAAAACTATTTCGATTACGACAGGCTGAATGACGGACCGTCGATGATGCACTGGTTCGGCGTGGATTCGCTGGGCAGAGACATCTTCAGCCGTGTGCTGGTTGGCGCGCAAATCTCGCTGGCGGCAGGGGTATTTGCGGTATTGATCGGCGCGGCTATTGGCACCGTACTGGGGCTGTTGGCTGGCTACTATGAAGGCTGGTGGGATCGGATAATCATGCGCATCTGCGACGTGCTGTTTGCGTTTCCGGGGATCCTGCTCGCCATTGCCGTGGTGGCGGTATTGGGCAGCGGTATTGCTAACGTCATTATCGCCGTGGCGATCTTTTCCATCCCGGCATTCGCCCGTCTGGTGCGTGGTAATACGCTGGTGCTGAAGCAGCAGACGTTTATCGAGTCGGCCCGCAGCATTGGCGCCAGCGATGCGACCATTATTTTCAGCCATATATTGCCTGGAACCGTCTCGTCGATCGTGGTCTTTTTTACCATGCGCATTGGCACCTCGATCATCTCAGCGGCAAGTCTGTCGTTTCTGGGACTGGGTGCACAGCCACCGACGCCGGAGTGGGGCGCGATGCTGAATGAAGCTCGGGCAGATATGGTGATTGCGCCGCATGTAGCGCTCTTCCCTGCGGTGGCGATTTTCCTGACGGTACTGGCGTTTAACCTGTTAGGCGATGGCCTTCGTGACGCGCTGGATCCGAAGATAAAAGGGTGAGCCCCAGGCCTGATAAGACGCGCCAGCGTCGCCATCAGGCATTGCCGGAAGGCGGCATAAATGCCTTATCCGGCCTGGGTTAGCGTTAAGCGCGGGTGCCCCACAGATCGTACTCGTCGGCATTTTCCACTTTCACGCGGATTACATCGCCCGGCTTCACGTTGGTTTCGCCGTTCAGATAGACAGCGCCGTCGATTTCCGGGGCGTCAGCCATGCTGCGGCCAATCGCGCCTTCTTCGTCGACTTCATCGACGATCACCAGAATTTCGCGACCCACTTTCTCCTGCAGACGTTCCGCGGAGATCTGCTGCTGCAGTTGCATAAAGCGGTTCCAGCGCTCTTCTTTCACCTCTTCTGGCACCTGATCCGGCAGTTCATTGGCGCCAGCGCCTTCCACCGGGCTGTATTTGAAGCAGCCTACGCGGTCGAGTCGCGCTTCTTTCAGGAAGTCGAGCAGCATCTGGAAATCGTCTTCCGTTTCACCCGGGAAACCGACAATAAACGTTGAACGCAGGGTCAGCTCCGGACAGATTTCGCGCCATTGCTTGATGCGCGCCAGCTGACGGTCAACGGAGCCTGGACGCTTCATCAGCTTGAGAATACGCGGGCTGGCGTGCTGAAGCGGGATATCCAGGTACGGCAGGATCTTGCCTTCTGCCATCAGCGGGATGACGTCGTCAACATGCGGATACGGGTAGACGTAATGCAGTCGCGTCCAGATGCCCAGTTTTGACAGCTGTTCGCACAGGCTGACCATGCTGGTTTTCACCGGTTCACCGTTATAGAACCCGGTGCGGTGCTTCACGTCCACGCCGTAGGCGGAGGTGTCCTGAGAAATCACGAGGATCTCTTTCACACCGGCATCGACCAGACGCTTTGCTTCGCTCAGCACATCGCCAACTGGACGGCTGACCAGATCGCCACGCATGGACGGGATGATGCAGAAGGTGCAGCGATGGTTGCAACCTTCAGAAATTTTCAGGTAGGCGTAATGACGGGGAGTCAGCTTCACGCCTTGTTCCGGCACCAGGCTCAGGAACGGATTGTGCTTCGGTTTCGGCACATAGTGGTGGACGTGTTCCAGAACCTGTTCATAGCTATGTGGCCCGGTGATTTCAAGCACTTTCGGATGGACTTCACGGATTTGATCTTCTTTCGCGCCCAGACAGCCGGTGACGATCACCTTGCCGTTTTCGTTCAGCGCTTCGCCAATGGCTTCCAGTGATTCTTGCACCGCGCTGTCGATAAAACCGCAGGTATTGACGATCACCATATCGGCGTCGTCGTAACTCGGGACGACATCGTAGCCTTCGGTACGTAGTTCAGTCAGGATACGTTCCGAATCGACGAGGTTTTTCGGACAGCCGAGGGAAACGAAGCCGATTTTCGGCTGGTGGGTTACTTTGCTCATAGCTTAAAAATTGTTCAGTTATTGGAATGTTCAGGGCAGGGATTCTACAGAGTTCCGCACAAAAATTGTATTGCTATCTCACCCGATGAGAAAGGGATGCCACCAACCGCTTATAGATTGATTGTAAATAATGTTAATTCCGGGTGAATTATTGATCTCGGGCATCACGTTGTACAAAAAATAGCCATACTATTAAGTTGCACCATGGCTGGAAGAGGAGGAACGAAGTATGTTCGTTGACAGACTGAGAACCGATTTGCTGAATAAGCTCATCAACGCCAGGATCGACCTCGCTGCGTATCTGCAGCTAAGGATGGCGAAGGGATACATGTCAGTCAGCGAGAATGATCATCTACGTGAGAACTTTTTCGAACTGAACCGCGAGCTGCACGATAAATCGTTGCGCTTGAATCTGCATCTCGATCAGGAAGAGTGGGATGCTTTGCACCATGCTGAAGGTGCACTCGCCGCTGCGGCGGTGTGCCTGATGAGCGGACACCACGACTGTCCGAACTTTATTGCTGTCAATGCAGAAAAACTCAATACCTGCCTGACAACCTTAACACTGAGCATTGAGAGTCTGCAGGCTCATTCAACTTTGGAAGATGCCTGATTTCAGGGGGAGGTAACTCCCCCTTTCATCGTTAAGTTTTTGTAAAAATGCCTCCCTGACGTTCCTCGCTGACTACGCTTTAACCAGAGTCAACAAGGAGGCGTTATGCGTCGTTTGCTTATCCCATTAATGACACTGCTTATTTTCCCCTGGTTTGCTCATGCAGAAACGCCTGCGGTCAATGTCGAGGTACTGCAAACTAAACTTGATCGTCCGTGGGCGCTGGCTTTTTTGCCGGGCGACAACGGTATGCTGATCACTCTGAGGGGCGGTCAGTTGCGCCACTGGCAGGCGGATAAAGGGCTTTCTGATCCGCTCCCTGGCGTGCCAAAGGTGTGGGCTAACGGGCAGGGCGGTCTGCTGGACGTGGCGCTGGCACCGGACTTTAGCCAGTCGCGGCGCGTGTGGCTCAGTTTTGCGCAGGCCGATGCGCAAGGCAAAGCAGGAACTGCAGTGGGCTACGGTCGGCTCAGCGACGATCTTTCGCGACTGGAAAACTTCCAGACGGTCTTCCGCCAGATGCCAAAACTCTCAACCGGCAATCATTTCGGTGGGCGACTGGTGTTTGACGGCAACGGGCATTTATTCATTGGGTTGGGGGAAAACAACCAGCGGTCGACGGCACAGGATCTCGATAAATTGCAAGGTAAGGTGGTACGCCTGACCGATCAGGGGAAAATCCCGACGGACAATCCGTTTGTTGATCGCCCTGGCGCGCGCCCGGAAATCTGGTCTTACGGGATCCGCAATCCGCAGGGGATGGCGATGAATCCATGGAGCGATGCGCTGTGGCTCAATGAGCACGGTCCGCGCGGTGGAGATGAGATCAATATCCCTGAAAAAGGGAAAAATTATGGCTGGCCGCTGGCAACCTGGGGCATCAACTACAGCGGGTTTAAGATCCCGGAAGCGCAGGGTGAAAAGGTGGCGGGCACCGAACAGCCCATATTCTACTGGCAGAAATCGCCTGCCGTCAGCGGGATGGCGTTTTATGACCGCGACACCTTCCCTCAGTGGCGGCAGAAACTGTTTATTGGCGCACTGAAAGACCAGAATGTGATCGTGATGAGTGTGAATGGCAATACGGTAACTGAAGAGGGGCGCATTCTGGGTGAGCGAAAACAGCGGATCCGCGACGTGCGCGTCGGGCCCGACGGTTATCTGTATGTCTTAACCGACGAGTCCGACGGCGAGCTGCTCAAAGTCAGCCCCCGTTCTGCCGGGGATCCGTAAGCCGTTTCACCAGTTGCATTTCTTCCTCGCACCAGGGGGATCCGTCAGGCTTCAGTACGTCATGAAACCACAGTGACTGCGGGCTCGGGTGAGATTTATTGACGCCGGGCCACGGCAGCCAGGTCTGCGTTTTCCCCTGCACCAGGCCCCAGTGATAGCAACCGGTGTTAAAGGTGTTAAAAAGCGGAAGCTGTTCGCTGAACACGCAGTCGGTATGGCGGGAAAGCCATTCGCTACACAAGACCGGGCGGCCATAAAGGGAGAGGGTGTTCAGGATGTCTGACTGCCTGGCGGCAGGTACATAGGCGTGATAGCTGATAATATCCGAGAGTTCCAGCGCTGCGACGTCAATGGGATGCTTAAACGTACCCCAGCGCTCGTTATCCACATGCCAGGCACCGACGGTTAACGGCTGCAGCGGATCAATGCTGCGCGCCCAGCGAAAAACGGCATGTATCAGTTGCAGGGCATACTCTTCCAGCGCCACATCCGCTTCGGTGTACTCTTGCGGGGAGAGGAAAATTCCCCGGTTGCCCGGTTCATTGTACAAATCCCAAATTGAAATGCGCGTGTCCCTGGCGAAGTGAGTGAGGATATCGCGAACGTACGCTTCGACCTGCGGCCACTGCTCGGGATCCATCACGATGGCTCTGCCTGGACTGGCAGCAGCCTGGCTATTATGTACCCCGGGGGTCGGAGCTTTCTGCGGACCGAACCACGGTTCATCACCGGAAAAACCGCAGTCGTCCATCAGGGTCAGCATCACCTGAATCCGGTGACGTGCAGCGACATCCAAAAACGCGTCAATCCGCGCCAGTAATCCTTCCCGGTCGTGTTGCCAGACGATAAACGGCAGGTTGGTTCGCAGGGCGTTATAGCCGTAGCTTTCTGCCCAGGCGAGTTCCTGTTCGATGACCGGATAATCGAAGGTGTCCGCTTGCCACATCTCGTTCCAGTTGACAGCGGTTCGTGGTAAATAATTGAACCCACACGCCCATCCATGATGTTGATACCAGGACTGCGCCCGGGTGGTGCTCCATTGTTGCGGCATCGTTGGTCTCCATGCAGATCGTTTGCTCGCTAATGTTGATTAGTTTCGACTTTGCGGCAATGGCGGCAGCGACTTTCTGCAAAGCGCTTCACGAATTCAGTATCGTATTTTTTGAGTGCGCACAGGAGGTATAATTATTTGAAATATAAAGATAAAATATATTGCCGTGGGTGATGGGTTTTAGTGAATAACAGACGCACGGCAACAGGCCGCGCGCCTGAACGGCTTAGCTGACCGGGATCATGACCGTTTTACGGAACGCCGGGCGCTCGCTGAGCTGCTGGTACCAGCGCTCAAGATGCGGACGCGGTGTCCACGTCAGTCCCACGTTGAACAGGTTGTAGACAAACGGCGCGATGGCGATATCACCAGTGCCAAATTCTGTGCCTGAGAACCAGGGCTGGTCGGCCAGCGCCGCATCGAGGATCGCAAACAGTTCGTCGCAGCGTTTCGCCCCCGCATCAATGGCGGCGCGATCGCGCTGTTCCGGCGGCGTTCTCACTAAACCAAACAGCACCACACGGTGTGCCGGACTCAAGGTCTGATTCGCCCAGTCCATCCATTTTTCGCCCTCTGCCCGACGCGCCGGAGACTCAACCCACAGACGTTTTTGTCCGTATTGCGCGGCCAGGTAACGCACGATGGCGTTGGATTCCCACAGCAGCAGGTCGCTTTCATCATCACGCAGCAAAGGCACCAGACCGTTCGGGTTCATCGCCAGATAATCGGCATCCTGGTTCAGACCAAACTGTCCTCCCGCCAGGATATGATTAAACGGCAATTCCAGTTCTTCGAGCGTCCACAACACTTTTTTGACGTTGGTTGAGTTATTCCGGCCCCACAGCGTAATCATAATTACCCCTCAAAAAATGGACAGCCTCAGGGCTGCGTTCACTCCACATGGTGAGATAAACCTAACATTTACGCAACAGCCAACAAAAAAATCCTCTCCGGTACGGCATCGCAGGGGGTTATTGCATAAACTTTAAAAACTTTACCAACTTACGGTTCCCTTACGCTTCTTAGTGCGTTATTACTCACCGCACTTATTATACGGTGGTATGACGTATATTTTTTGAATGGATACTCGGGTGGCATTTATGACGCAATACGTTTCTTCCCTTCGTAATTTTGCAGCGGGTTCAGCACTTCTCTTTCTCTTTGCGCCGACGGTGATAGCGGCTGAACAGACCATTGATGCGCCGGGCGTCGATGCCCGCGCGTGGATTTTAATGGATTACGCCAGCGGTAAGGTACTGGCAGAAGGCAATGCTGATGAGAAACTGGATCCTGCCAGTCTGACGAAAATCATGACCAGCTATGTGGTGGGACAGGCACTCAAGGCGGGAAAAATTAAACTGACCGACATGGTGACAATAGGCAAAGATGCCTGGGCGACCGGTAACCCGGCGCTGCGTGGCTCCTCGGTCATGTTCCTGAAACCCGGCGATCGGGTGGCGGTTTCCGATCTCAATAAAGGGGTGATTATTCAGTCCGGCAACGACGCCTGTATCGCACTTGCAGACTATGTCGCGGGGAGCCAGGAGTCGTTTATCGGTCTGATGAATGGCTATGCGAAAAAGCTTGGACTGACGAACACCACCTTCCAGACGGTTCACGGTCTCGATGCGCCGGGCCAGTTCAGCACCGCCCGCGATATGGCGCTGCTGGGTAAAGCATTGATCCGTGATGTGCCGGAAGAGTATGCGATCCATAAAGAGAAAGAGTTCACTTTTAACAAGATTCGCCAGCCCAACCGTAACCGTCTGCTCTGGAGCTCCAGCCTTAACGTTGACGGCATGAAGACAGGCACCACGGCGGGAGCCGGATACAACCTGGTCGCGTCGGCCACCCAGGGCGATATGCGTCTGATTTCGGTGGTATTAGGTACCAAAACTGACCGTATCCGCTTTAATGAATCTGAAAAACTGTTGACCTGGGGTTTCCGCTTCTTTGAGACCGTAACGCCAATCAAACCGGATGCCACCTTTGTGACCCAGCGCGTCTGGTTTGGTGATAAGAGTGAGGTGAATCTGGGGGCAGGCGAAGCCGGTTCTGTGACCATTCCGCGTGGTCAACTGAAAAACCTGAAAGCCAGCTTTACGCTGACTGAACCACAGCTCACCGCGCCGCTGAAAAAAGGCCAGGTGGTTGGGACAATTGACTTCCAGCTGAACGGCAAATCGATTGAACAGCGTCCACTGATTGTGATGGAGTCGGTAGAAGAGGGCGGGTTCTTTGGGCGGATGTGGGATTTCGTGTTGATGAAATTCCATCAGTGGTTCGGTAGCTGGTTCTCTTAAGTTCTGATGGTTGCCGGATAGCGCTGACGCCTGTCCGGCAAACCGCAATTAGTACATCAGCTTGATTCGCTGCGCTTTAGCGAAGCGGACAAATTCATCGTCAGGGCTGCAGTCGCTTACCACGACGTTAAAGTGTTTTAAATCTCCCATCCGCGCCGGACGGACCTTGCCAAATTTGCTGTGATCCACCACCAGCACGTGCTGTTGCGCCATCGACATTGCCCAGCGTTTTACCGGCAGTTCTTCCAGATTAAAACAGGTCGCCCCTTTGTCGATATGAACGCCCGCGGCGGAATAAAAGGCGATATCCGGACAGATATTGTTCAGGGTTTCCTGAGCATCGAGCGGTTTGAAAATCGCATTGCTGGCGTGAAACTCACCGCCGGAGAGGATCGCCCGGCACAGGGGTTTCTCCTGCAACGCCAGAAAGGTATTCAGGGAATAACAAACGGCGGTAAACGGGATATCATTATTGATCGCTTCGATAATCCACGGCGTTGTCGTGCCGCAGTCAAAAAACAACGTCTGATGCGGCTGTACCAGGCTTGCCGCCAGTTGCGCCGCGCGACGCTTTTCTTCCACCAGACGGGATTTTTGATCGCTGAGCAGATAGTGGCTGGCGCTGCGGGGTTCCAGCACAATATAGCCGCCTAACAGCACCACTGGCGCGCTGTTGTTATTCAGGTCGCGGCGAATGGTCATTTCAGAGACGCCCAGCAGGGTCGCGGCTTCCTTAAGATGGAGTTTATCGCTGCGTTTCAGTGCCTGCAGCAATTGACCAATACGCTCTTCGCGACGTGTTTCCATAATTCCCCTGGATGAATAATTAAGCGCCCTGACTCTTTCAGAGCGCTTAATACTACTCTTTTTTCCTTCGTCTAGTCACGCACCCAGCCTTTACGAATCGGCAGGGCAAAGCAGATGCGGTAACAATGTTGCAGGCTACGATAGAGGGCCGGGCCGAATTTTTGCCAGAAAATCTGTGCGCTCAGGCAGCCGATCATCCCTGCCAGCAGCCCGCCGAGCATGTCGAGCGGCCAGTGCACGCCAAGATAGACCCGCGACCAGGCAATGGTCACGGCCAACGCCATCAACAGGACCCCGGACCAGAGACGATGCCAGAACAAAAACGCCAGCGCGAAAGTAAATATCACCGTACCGTGATCGCTGGGGAACGAGTCATCTGCCGCATGCTGGAGATAATTGTAGCCAATGTGATCGGCAAACGGACGATCGTGTGGGAAGAGATGTCCCATGCTCCAGGACACTAACAGGCTAACGACCAGCGCCATCGCCATTTTGACGATCAACTGGCGCTGCGCACAAACCTGTTCGCGCGGTCCCCACAGCCAGAGAACAACGGCTAACAGCGGGACGATATTGATAAGATCTCTGGCGATTAAAATGGCCAGCGATATCATCCACGATGCCGAGTCCGGCGTGGCATTGATGAAGTAGAACAGCGAATAGTTAATATTTTCCAGCATAGCAGTCAGACTCAGTTCGTTTAATGAATATCCAGGCAGGCCGAGAATAAAAGTGTCCATCCACGGGGTAAAGAGGGATTGTCTTATTTACCTGTAAAATGAAGGCGTTTGCGACATTGCTCGTGATTTTTCACCCAGCATAACCGCGCTAACGTAGATTAACCTTAAACCCCAGGGAAGATTTTCATAAGCGGGTAAAAATGTGCGCATTTTGCGTTTACCACGCATAATTCACTATCTCAGGTGAGGCACTTTCATTACACTTTGCGCGATTTTTTATTGTCGAAGAGATTGCATGCAAAACCGTTTACAACAAGGTGCCCGTCTTGGACGTCAGGCGCTACTTTTCCCTCTCTGTCTGGTGCTCTACGAATTCTCCACCTACATTGGCAACGATATGATCCAACCCGGTATGCTGGCGGTGGTGGAGCAGTATCAGGCGGGGATCGACTGGGTACCGACCTCCATGACCGCTTATCTGGCAGGCGGCATGTTTCTGCAATGGTTGCTAGGGCCATTGTCGGATCGTATTGGTCGTCGTCCGGTGATGTTAGCGGGCGTGGTGTGGTTCATTGTCACTTGCCTCGCGACGCTGCTGGCGCAAAGCATTGAGCAATTTACGCTGTTGCGATTTTTGCAGGGCATTAGCCTGTGCTTTATTGGCGCGGTGGGTTATGCGGCGATCCAGGAGTCTTTTGAAGAGGCGGTGTGTATCAAAATCACCGCGCTGATGGCGAACGTCGCGCTGATAGCGCCATTGCTGGGGCCGTTGGTGGGGGCTGCCTGGGTGCATGTCCTGCCGTGGGAAGGGATGTTTGTGCTGTTCGCCGTACTGGCGGCGATCGCGTTCTTTGGCTTGCAACGGGCGATGCCGGAGACCGCCACGCGGATCGGCGAGCCGCTGTCCCTGAAGGCGCTGGGCAGTGATTACAGGCTGGTGCTGAAAAATGGGCGCTTTGTCGCCGGCGCGCTGGCGCTGGGATTTGTCAGCCTGCCACTGCTGGCCTGGATTGCCCAGTCGCCGATTATCATCATTAGCGGTGAGCAGCTTAGCAGTTACGAGTACGGCCTGTTACAGGTACCGATTTTTGGCGCACTGATCGCCGGAAACCTGGTGCTGGCGCGCCTGACCTCGCGCTGTAAGGTACGTTCGCTCATCATTATGGGCGGCTGGCCGATTGTGCTCGGGCTGATGATCGCCGCAACGGCAACGGTGGTCGCCTCTCACGCGTATTTGTGGATGACGGCGGGGCTGAGCGTTTACGCGTTCGGCATCGGCGTAGCCAACGCCGGGCTGGTACGCCTTACGCTGTTCGCCAGCGACATGAGTAAAGGCACAGTCTCTGCGGCGATGGGAATGCTGCAAATGCTGATCTTTACCGTCGGGATTGAACTGAGCAAATACGCCTGGTTAAGCGGAGGGAACGGCCTGTTCAGCCTGTTTAACCTGGCAAATGGTATTTTGTGGCTACTGTTAATGTTTATCTTTCTGAAAGATAAGCAGGTCGGGAATACGCGGGAAGGATGATGGCGACATTGTTGACCCGCTAAGCGCACCGCCATCTGGCAATAAAGCCGGATGGCGGTGTAAACACCTTATCCGGCCTGGTGAATGACCCTATTCGTCGTTAATTAAACGGCGCTTCGTTTTTCAGGACGCAATCAATGATGTCCTGAACACCTTCCTCGTTGTTCGAGCCTGCGCGGTATTTCGCGGCCTTCGCCACAACATCCGCCGCATTTTCCATCGCAAAACTAAAGCCCGCCTGGCGCAGCATTTCAATATCATTGCCGCCATCGCCAAACGCCACCACGTCGCTATCATCAATCCCCCAACGCTGCTGTAGCAGGCGCAGACCGTTCGCTTTGTGTACGCCGGGAATAATGAGATCGATACTGCCATAGCCGGTATGAACGGGCACCATGATATCGCCAATGGTGTCGTGCAACGCTTGCTGAACTTCCGGGATCTTGTCGTCAGAAATGTTGAGGCCAAATTTGAAAAACACATCATTGATGTTATCGAAGTCATCCACAAACTCGAGGCGGTGATAGTACATGCCAGCGGTGGCTTTCATTTCGTCGTTGTACGCTTTCAGGGTATACGCGCTGTTCTTACCGCAGGCGATGATTTCCACATCGGCGCGGGTCAACAGGTGATCGACGATGGCGGTAAAGTCAGACTTTGCCAGATCGCCATTAAAGATATCCTGACCTTCGCTCACCACCCAACCGCCGTTTTCGGCGACAAAGGAGATCTCATGGGCAATCTCAGGAAAGAAAGAGATGAGCTGGTAATACTGGTTGCCGCTGGCGACCGCAAAACGAATGCCCTGGGTTTTCATCTGCTGATACTGCGCCAGAAAACGTTCGCGATTATAGGTCTTTTGATCGCTCAGAAAAGTGCCATCCATATCGACTGCAATTAATTTAATACCCATTTATCCCTTCTCCATCGCAGTTTGCGTCGTTGAATTTGGTTTGGCAACGGCTCTGGCGACAACAGCGGCCAGCAGCACCAGCGCCAGCACCACCAGCATGGCGCTACGTAAACCATAGTGTTCGCCGAGGTAGCCCAGCAGCGGAGGGCCAACGAGAAACGCCAGATACCCGGTGGTTGCCACGACGCTGACGCGCGTCGGTGCATCTGGCCCGGTGTCGCTGGCCGCTGAAATGGTTAACGGGAAACCGAGCGATGCCCCCAGGCCCCACAGTATCACGGAGACGCCTGCCACCCAGGCGCTGTCGACGAAAATAATCAGACCAATACCGAGCGCACCCATCAGGGCGCTGGCACGAACCACCGCCACACGACTGTAGCGGTCAATAAACCAGCCGCCGGTAAAGCGTCCGACGGTCATCCCGAGCGTGAATCCTGCGTAAATCAGCGAGCCGGATGTCGGGCTAAACCCGTGACCATCGACCATCAGCAGCGGCAGCCAGTCGTTGGCAGAACCTTCAGCAAAGGCCATCGCCAACACCACAACGCCAATCAGCAGTAACTGAATATCGCGCCAGAAGGGGACGCCTTTTTCCTGGTGATGAGAACCGTCGCTGGCGTTTTTACCTGTCCCATCGGGAATGGCTTTGATGGCAATAAACACCGGCGCAATGGCCGCCAGCGAGGCCAGCACAATATGTGTGGTTGCAGCTATGCCATAGGCCGTTAGCGCCATTCCGACACCCGCGCCCGCCAGCGTGCCGAAACTGTAAAACCCGTGCATCATCGGCAGCACGGTTTTGTTCATCTCACGTTCAACGGCTGCCCCTTCAATATTGATCGCCACTTCTGCGGAACCAAAACTGGCGCCGAATACACCTAAACCCAGCGCAAACAGCACAGGGGAGGTGAGCCAAAGTGCCAGGCTCAGTATCAGCATCCCCACAATCGCGCAGGACATGGTGGTGCGAATCACCTTTCGCGTGCCAAATCGTTTCACCAGCCAGGCCGAACAAAGGATGCCGCTCATTGAACCAATCGAGAGGCCAAACAGCACAGCCCCCATTTCCGCCGTCGAGACCGAGAGCGTGTCACGAATGGCAGGTGTACGTGTGGCCCAGGAGGCCATCAGCAAACCGGGCAAAAAGAAGAACATAAAAAGTGCCCAGGTTCGGCGTTGCAGGGCTTTGCGGGAGGAAGTCACTGTCATCAGGGAAGCACCAGAAGTACAACAATAGCGACAACACTAGCAAGTTTGTGTACATTTGTACATAAATCAGAAGGGGAATTGATGAGCAGAAGACCAAACGATCCACAACGTCGGGAAAGGATACTTCAGGCAACGCTGGAGACGATTGCTGAGCATGGAATCAGTGCGGTAACGCATCGTAAAATTGCCAGCTGCGCAGAAGTTCCGCTGGGATCCATGACGTATTACTTCGAGGGCATGGACTCGCTGATTGAAGAGGCATTCACGCGTTTTACGCGCGACATGGCACAGCAATATCGCGATTTTTTTGCCGGAGTGACCGGGCCGGAAATGGCCTGTGAATCGATCACCTCCCTCATTTACAGTTCAGAAGTGACGACGCCGCGTAATATGGAGCTGATGTACCAGCTGTACGCGATGATGAATCGTAAGCCGGCGCTAAGAAATGTGATGCAGGACTGGATGCAAACCAGTCAGACAACCCTTGCGCAGTGGTTTGATCCTATTACCGCCCGGGCGCTGGACGCTTTTATTGAAGGGATGACGTTGCATTTTGTGACTGACCGAACGCCGATGACGCGCGAAGAGATCCTGCGAATGGTTAAACGCATCGCCGGGTGAGCATCGTTGAGGGCGATAGTGGTTGTCTCCCCGGCGACACAAATGTCCTGTGCCACACGATCCTGCTCTTCATGCCGATCATTGGTAAGTATGGGTGAGGAAAGGGGTAAAGACGGGGGAAGAGAAATTCAGGCAACAAAAAACCCATCAACCTTGAACCAAAACGGCGGGGTTGATGGGCTCCACAAATTGGGGACATCAAAGAAAAGCAGTGGCAATAGTTATGACTGACGCCTTGAGGAAAAGTTCTACGTATTTGCAAAAAATTTTCACTTAAGGGACAACTTCAGTTTTATCCTAAACCCGGCCAGATGATGATGATGAGTGTCCCCGCCAGCGTCAATAGCACGTTGGCTATCGCGTAGGTGCCTGCGTAACCCAGCGCCGGAATATTGCTTCGTGCGGTATCGCTAATGATTTCCATCGCAGGTGCACAGGTCCGCGCCCCCATCATGGCACCAAAAAGGAGTGCCCGGTTCATGCGCAGAACATAGGCGCCGAACAGGAAGCAAATGATCACCGGCACCAGGCTGACGATCAGACCAGCAATCAGCATTTGACCGCCAATCGCCCCTAACCCTTGACCGATACCGCTGCCCGCGCTTAAGCCAACGCCCGCCATAAAGACCATCAGGCCGAACTCTTTCACCATATTCAGCGCGCCCTGCGGGATATAGCCAAACGTGGGATGGTTAGCACGCAGGAAGCCCAGCATGATCCCGGCGAACAGCAATCCGGCGGCGTTACCGATGCCGAAACTGAAGTTGCTGAACTGGAAGGTGATCATGCCGATCATCAGACCAATAATGAAGAACGCACAGAAGGCCAGCAGATCGGTTACCTGGCTGTGAATCGAGATAAAGCCAATGCGATCGGCGATCGTTTTCACCCGACGCGCGTCGCCGCTGACCTGCAATACGTCGCCTTTGTTGAGCACGACGTTGTCATCAATAGGCATTTCAATCTGCGAACGAATCACGCGGTTCAGGAAGCAGCCGTGATCGGTGAGCTTCAGTTGCGCAAGACGGCGCCCCACTGCATTGTGGTTTTTCACCACGATCTCTTCCGTGACGATCCGCATATCGAGCAGGTCGCGGTCGAAAACCTCTTTGCCGTTACGAAAGCTGGGGTCGAGACGAGCATGGGCATCCGGATAGCCGACCAGCGCGATTTCATCACCCATCTGTAGCACCGCGTCACCGTCCGGGTTTGCCAGAATACCGTTACGACGGATGCGCTCAATGTAGCAACCCGTTGCGCGATAGATACCCAGCTCACGCAGATTTTTCCCGTCGGTCCAGGCTACCAGTTCCGGGCCGACACGGTAAGCACGAATAACCGGCAGGTACACCTTTCGGTTCGTGTCGGTGTCCAGACCGCGTTCACGGGCGATTTGTTGGGCGCTGGTTTGCAGATCCTGATGCTGCAATTTAGGCAGATAGCGTGCGCCGACGATCAGACTGACAAGACCGATCAGGTAGGTTAACGCATAGCCCAGGCTCAGATTATCCAGCGCCCGGGAAAGCTGGGCGCTCTCCATTCCGAAGTGGCGTAGCGTATCGCCGGCACCGACAAGAACCGGAGTGGACGTCATTGAGCCGGCCAGCATACCGGCCGTCAGGCCGATGTCCCAGCCAAACAGCTTACCCAGCCCCAGGGCGATCAGCAGCGCGCTGCCGACCATCACCAGTGCCAACATCAGGTAATTCTTCCCATCCCGAAAAAAAATGGAAAAAAAGTTAGGACCCGCTTCAACACCGACGCAAAAAATAAACAGCATGAAGCCCAGGTTGAGTGCGTCAGTGTTAATACTGAAATGCTGCTGCCCTAATAAGAGAGAGACCACTAAAACGCCAATGGAATTACCCAGTTGGATGGAACCCAGACGCAATTTACCGAGACACAGGCCGAGAGCCAGTACAACGAATAATAACAGGATGTAATTCCCATTTAACAAATCGGCGACGTTTATATTCACGGAGACTAACTTCTTGTTTACGAGTAAGCTGTTGAAAGAAATGGTAATTTAGGCTACTGTTTTGCCATCAAATAAGGGTGATTGTGACATATTCACGACCCGAATATAAGCGGCGCAACAATATATTCTCGCTAGTTTAATCTCATTACGTATCAACGGCTATAAGAATCGTGTTGGCGTATTTTAGCACGGAATGCTGAACGGCTTTATCTGACTGGACGCTATTGGCGAAAAGTGTGTTCGATAGAGACAGTGTCAGGAGAAATGATTGAAATATAAACATGGTTGGGTAGGCGCGGTTTGCTGCTTTGTGCTCTTTGTGGTTGTCTGTCTTTTTCTGACAATGAACATGAAAGGGGCATTTAGGGCCGCCGGGCATCCTGAAATTGGGCTACTGTTTTTTACGCTACCAGGCGCGGTCGCCAGTTTTTGCTCCCATCGTCGGGAGGTGATCAAACCGCTTGTCGGGGCGATGCTTGCAGCACCTTGTTGTTTGCTGCTTACACGTCTTTTCTTTACGCCCACTCGCTCGCTGTGGCAGGAGCTGGCGTGGTTGTTCAGTGCGGTATTCTGGTGTGCTTTAGGCGCTTTATGCTTCCTGTTCATCAGCAGTCTGTTCAGGCCGCGACAGCGAAAAAATCAATAACGCCCTCCGAAGAGGGCGTTTTTACATCACTCACAGCACTCAGGCGAACAGGTTCAGATTCTCTTTCGCCCAGGCTTCAAAATCGGTGCAACCGCCGATGTGTTTCTGATCAACAAAAATCTGCGGCACGGTTTCAACCGGTTTACCGACGGTTTTTTCCAGATCCGCTTTGGTAATACCTTCCGCGTGGATGTCGATGTAGCGATAGTTGAAATCATCGCGTTCGTTGCTCAATTTCTCTGCCAATTCTTTTGCGCGTACACAGTAAGGGCAACCCGGACGACCAAAAATAACGGTGAACATTGTAGTCTCTCTCCTCGAACTCTAAGCCTGACGGCGAATGGTTGCTATGATGACGCTAATCGTCAGTCTTGAACAGTAGGTTGCACCTTTTACTTTGATACATTTAGTCTATATCTGTTAAACACATTCACGCTGAACGCCTTACACTATGTCTCAATAAAAGAGGGCTTCCTGTGCGTATGACTGGCGCGTTACCGAAAAGTGTATTGATTCTGGAAACGGTGGGTATGGTGCTCCTGGCGCTGGCTTTACTGTCGCTGAACCACTACCTGACGCTGCCTGCGCCGTTTAACAGCGCGTTAGCGGTCATCATTATGCTTTTTTTGGGTGTACTGTTGATGATTCCCGCGGCACTGGCATTCATCTGGCACGTCGCGCGGCGGCTGGCGCCACAGTTGATGAAGCCACCATCCGATTTATCCCGTTCAGACAGAGAAAAAGAGAATGACTCCAACCATTAACCTTCTGCGTCGTCACCGTTCGATTCGCCATTTTACCGATCAACCGATTACGCCTGAACAGCGAGAGGCGATTCTGGCTGCCGCTCAGGCGACCTCCAGTTCCAGCTTTTTGCAGTGCACATCCATTATCCGCATTACGGATCCGGCGCTACGTGACGCGCTGGTGCCATTAACCGGCGGTCAGCAGCATGTCGCGCAGGCCGCTGAGTTTTGGGTCTTTTGCGCGGACTTCAATCGTCATCTGCAGATTTGCCCTGAAGCGCAATTAGGCCTTGCTGAGCAGTTGCTGCTGGGCGTCGTTGATACGGCGATGATGGCGCAAAACGCGCTGACGGCGGCGGAATCGTTGGGGCTGGGCGGCGTTTATATCGGTGGCTTACGTAATAATATCGAGTCGGTCACGGCATTGCTGACGCTGCCGAAGCACGTACTGCCGCTGTTTGGGCTGTGCCTGGGTTGGCCTGCTGATAATCCAGATCTAAAACCGCGCCTGCCTGCGGCGATTGTGATGCATGAGAACCACTATCAGCCACTCGACAGGGACGCGCTGGCTAATTATGACGAACAGCTCGCGCAGTATTATCTCAGCCGCGGCAGCAATACGCGGCGTGACACCTGGAGCGATCATATTCGCCGCACGCTGATTAAGGAAAATCGTCCCTTTATTCTGGAATATTTGCATAAACAGGGTTGGGCGACGCGCTAAAAAATCCGCCGCTGTGTATGATATGCGGGATAGTGATCGGGTGATGCAGAGAGGTGCAGGGTGAAAATTGCCATATTGTCCCGGGATGGAACGCTCTGGTCGTGTAAGCGTCTGCGTGAAGCAGCGATGACGCGCGGCCATCTGGTCGAAATACTCGATCCGCTTTCCTGTTATATGAACATCAATCCGGCGGCATCCTCAATTCACTATAAAGGACGCAAGCTACCTCATTTTGATGCCGTCATCCCGCGTATCGGTTCGGCGATCACCTTTTATGGTACGGCGGCGCTGCGCCAGTTCGAGATGCTGGGCAGCTATCCGCTAAATGAATCTGTGGCGATTACCCGCGCCCGCGATAAGCTACGCTCGTTGCAACTGCTGGCGCGTCAGGGTATCGATCTCCCGATTACCGGCATTGCGCACTCGCCGGATGATACCAGCGATCTGATCGATATGGTTGGAGGCGCGCCGCTGGTGGTGAAGCTGGTGGAAGGAACGCAGGGAATTGGCGTCGTACTGGCAGAAACTCGCCAGGCCGCAGAGAGCGTCGTGGATGCTTTTCGCGGGCTTAACGCCCACATTCTGGTTCAGGAATATATTAAAGAGGCCAAAGGTCGCGATATTCGCTGTCTGGTGGTGGGGGATGAGGTGGTCGCCGCTATCGAGCGGCGGGCGAAGGACGGTGATTTTCGTTCTAATTTGCATCGTGGGGGAGTGGCCTGCGTCGCCAACATTACTCCCCGTGAACGCAAGATTGCGATAAAAGCCGCGCAGACCCTTGGGCTTGATGTCGCCGGTGTTGATATTTTACGCGCCGAGCGTGGCCCGCTGGTGATGGAAGTGAACGCCTCTCCGGGCCTGGAAGGGATCGAAAAAACCACGGGCATTGATATTGCCGGGCGGATGATCCAGTGGATCGAACGCCATGCGACGGCTGAATTTTGTCTCAAAACGGGTGGCTAGTCTTAATATCGCCGATGATCGTGGCATGACGAACACTTTTTGCGTAAGCTGTGCCGGTATTTTTTCATCGTAAGAGGTAGCACATTATTATGACAGAATTGGTCGTTCCCACTCTGGATACGTTGCGGCAATGGCTCGACGACCTGGGCATGAGTTTTTTTGAATGTGATACCTGTCAGGCACTGCATTTACCACACATGCAAAATTTTGACGGCATCTACGATGCGAAATTAGATCTCGTCGATAATACGCTGCTGTTTTCCGCGATGGCGGAAGTCAGGCCTTCCGCGTTACTGCCGCTGGCGGCGGATCTGTCTGCCATCAATGCCAGCTCCCTCACCGTGAAAGCATTTCTGGATATGCAGGATGATAATCTGCCAAAGCTGGTGGTTTGCCAGTCTTTATCCGTTATGCAGGGGGTGACGTACGCGCAGTTCGAATGGTTTGTACGCCAGAGCGAAGAGCAGATATCGATGGTCATTCTTGAGGCGGGCGCACATCAGATGCTGTTTTCCGCCGAAGACGACGCGCAAAAAAGCAGCGTTGAGAACCATTTTCTTCACTGATTTTAACGTGAAGTATGGCGCGTATAGCGCAGTCGCTGCCAGAGCGGCTGCGGTTTACGTTCTTTTATTCTGCATTTAACCTTTCTTTAAAGAATTATTCACCTCCTTTTCCGCCGTTTCGCTTTATCACATAGACATAAATTGCATAAAAAATTGATAAAAGGCGTTTTTTAATCTGGGCTATAGCCTGAAACCCTGGCTAAAGTTATTCTTGCGAAGCTTAATTACAGCGAGCAATAACGGTCGGGGGAGCGTCCACTCTTCCTGGTTTTTGCCGAGTGACAGACTATGCACGTTTCTTGCATAGCATTGAGTGCAACTTTTTTGGTTCGTTTGTTAACGAACTTTGATAAGGAAAGAGATTATGACCGCCTTAAATAAAAAATGGCTATCGGGTCTGGTTGCGGGTGCTCTGATGGCCGTCTCTGCCGGCACGCTCGCTGCGGAACAAAAAACACTCCATATCTATAACTGGTCTGATTATATTGCGCCGGACACGGTCGCTAATTTTGAAAAAGAGACCGGCATCAAAGTGGTCTATGACGTTTTTGACTCCAACGAAGTTCTTGAAGGCAAACTGATGGCAGGCAGCACCGGTTTTGACCTTGTGGTGCCTTCCGCGAGCTTCCTTGAACGTCAGTTAACGGCCGGTGTTTTCCAGCCGCTGGATAAGAGCAAACTGCCGGGCTGGAAAAACCTCGATCCGGAACTGCTGAAACTGGTCGCCAAACACGACCCGGACAATAAATTCGCGATGCCGTATATGTGGGCGACCACCGGTATCGGCTACAACGTCGATAAAGTGAAAGCGGTGCTCGGCGCTGATGCTCCTGTGAATAGCTGGGATCTGGTGCTGAAGCCGGAAAATCTTGAAAAGCTCAAGAGCTGCGGCGTCTCTTTCCTCGATGCGCCGGAAGAGGTGTTTGCTACCGTGCTGAACTATCTGGGTAAAGATCCGAACAGCACCAAAGCGGACGACTACACCGGACCGGCTACCGACCTGCTGCTCAAGCTGCGGCCGAATATTCGTTACTTCCATTCCTCGCAGTACATTAACGACCTGGCTAACGGCGATACCTGCGTAGCGATTGGCTGGGCAGGGGATGTCTGGCAGGCCGCCAACCGGGCGAAAGAAGCGAAGAATGGCGTCAACATCTCCTTCTCGATTCCGAAGGAAGGGGCGATGGCCTTCTTTGATGTCTTCGCGATGCCGGCAGATGCCAAAAATAAAGACGAGGCCTATCAGTTCCTCAACTATCTGCTGCGTCCGGACGTGATTGCGCATATCTCCGATCACGTGTTCTACGCGAATGCCAATAAAGAGGCAACGGCGCTGGTGAATGCAGAGGTGCGTGATAATCCAGGCATTTATCCGCCAGCAGATGTGCGCGCAAAAATGTTCACCCTGAAAGTTCAGGATCCTAAGATTGATCGCGTCCGTACGCGAGCCTGGACCAAGGTGAAAAGCGGTAAGTAACCTTTTGCCGTAGGCCGGGCAAGCGAAGCGCTCCCGGCAAGAGGCGCACCGTTCTGGTGCGCCTGCACCATGATTTGTTTCTGCCGGAGAGCACCCCGTGAATGATGCCACCCCACGCCCGCAGGCGAAAACCCGTAAAGCGCTGACGCCGCTCCTCGAAATCCGCAATCTGACCAAATCCTTCGATGGTCAGCACGCTGTCGATGACGTAAGTCTGACTATTTATAAAGGCGAAATCTTTGCCCTGCTGGGCGCATCAGGCTGTGGAAAATCCACGTTGTTGCGCATGCTGGCGGGGTTTGAGCAACCCACCACCGGACAAATCATGCTGGATGGCGTTGACCTGTCCCAGGTACCGCCTTATTTACGGCCCATCAATATGATGTTTCAGTCCTACGCGCTGTTCCCCCATATGACGGTGGAGCAGAACATCGCTTTTGGCCTGAAGCAGGACAAACTACCGAAAGCGGAAATTGTCAGCCGGGTTGATGAGATGCTGGGGCTGGTGCATATGCAGGAATTCGCTAAACGCAAACCGCATCAGCTTTCCGGCGGCCAGCGTCAACGCGTGGCGCTGGCAAGAAGCCTGGCAAAACGGCCTAAACTTCTACTGCTCGACGAACCGATGGGCGCACTGGATAAAAAGCTGCGTGACCGTATGCAACTCGAAGTGGTCGATATCCTTGAGCGCGTCGGCGTAACCTGCGTGATGGTGACGCACGATCAGGAAGAGGCGATGACCATGGCCGGGCGTATCGCCATTATGAACCGTGGTAAGTTTGTGCAAATCGGTGAACCGGAAGAGATTTACGAGCATCCGACCACTCGTTACAGCGCGGAGTTTATTGGTTCGGTCAACGTGTTCGAGGGCGTGCTCAAAGCGCGCCAGGATGACGGTCTGGTGCTGTATTCCCCCGGACTGGTACATCCGTTGAAGGTCGATCCGGATGCGTCGGTGGTGGATAACGTGCCGGTGCACGTGGCGTTGCGCCCGGAAAAAATCATGCTGTGCGAAGAGCCGCCTGCCGACGGTTTTAACTTCGCCGTCGGCGAAGTGGTGCACATTGCCTATCTTGGCGATCTCTCCATCTATCACGTACGCCTGAAAAGCGGACAGATGATCAGCGCCCAGTTGCAAAACGCTCACCGTTATCGCAAAGGTCTGCCGACCTGGGGCGATGAGGTGCGGTTGTGCTGGGATGCGGACAGTTGTGTGGTGTTGACGGTTTAAGGAGCGAAGATGAGTACACTTGAACCTCCGGCTCGCGTAGAAAAACCAGGCGGCTTTACGCTCTGGCTGGCGCGCGTGCAGATGAAACACGGGCGCAAGCTGGTCATTGCGCTGCCTTACGTCTGGCTGATCCTGTTGTTTCTGCTGCCTTTTCTGATCGTCTTTAAAATCAGTCTGGCGGAGATGGCGCGGGCGATCCCCCCGTACACGGAGCTGATGGCGTGGGCCGACGGACAACTGTCGATCACCCTCAACCTCGGTAACTTCCTGCAATTAACGGACGATCCGCTCTATTTCGATGCTTATCTACAGTCGCTACAGGTGGCGGGGATCTCGACGCTCTGTTGTTTGCTGCTGGGCTACCCGCTGGCGTGGGCAGTGGCGCACAGCAAGCCGTCAACGCGTAATATTCTGCTGCTGCTGGTGATCCTGCCGTCGTGGACCTCGTTTTTGATCCGCGTATATGCCTGGATGGGGATCCTGAAAAATAATGGCGTATTGAACAACTTTCTACTGTGGCTGGGGGTGATCGATCAGCCGTTGACCATTCTGCACACCAATCTGGCGGTGTATATTGGTATTGTATACGCCTATCTGCCGTTCATGGTGCTGCCGATTTATACCGCACTGACGCGGATTGACTATTCGCTGGTGGAAGCGTCGTTGGATCTGGGCGCGCGCCCGCTAAAAACCTTCTTTAGCGTGATCGTCCCGCTGACCAAAGGAGGCATCATTGCCGGTTCGATGCTGGTGTTCATTCCGGCTGTGGGCGAGTTTGTGATCCCGGAACTGCTCGGTGGGCCAGACAGCATTATGATTGGTCGCGTGCTGTGGCAAGAGTTCTTTAACAACCGTGACTGGCCGGTGGCATCTGCGGTCGCGATTGTTATGTTGCTGCTGCTGATCGTCCCGATTATGTGGTTCCACAAACATCAGCAAAAAAGCGGAGGGGTCCACGGATGAACAACTTACCGGTAATTCGTTCGCCCTGGCGCATTGTGATCCTGGTGCTCGGGTTTACCTTCCTGTACGCGCCGATGCTGATGCTGGTCATCTACTCGTTTAACAGTTCCAAACTGGTCACGGTATGGGCAGGATGGTCAACGCGCTGGTACGGCGAACTGTTCCGTGACAGCGCTATGATGAGCGCGGTGGGGCTGAGTCTGACCATCGCCGCCTGCGCGGCGACCATGGCGGCGATACTCGGTACCATTGCCGCGGTGGTGATGGTGCGTTTTGGGCGTTTTCGCGGGTCGAACGGCTTTGCCTTTATGATTACCGCGCCGCTGGTCATGCCGGATGTGATCACCGGGCTTTCCCTGTTACTGCTGTTTGTCGCATTGGGCCACGCGATTGGCTGGCCGTCGGATCGTGGCATGCTGACCATCTGGCTGGCGCACGTCACTTTTTGTACGGCGTATGTGGCGGTGGTGATTTCCTCGCGTCTGCGTGAACTGGATCGTTCCATTGAGGAAGCAGCAATGGATCTGGGGGCGACGCCGTTGAAGGTCTTCTTTGTGATTACGCTGCCAATGATTATGCCGGCAGTCGTCTCCGGCTGGCTGCTGGCGTTCACTCTGTCGCTGGACGATCTGGTCATTGCCAGCTTTGTCTCCGGACCGGGCGCGACCACGCTGCCGATGCTGGTTTTCTCCAGCGTGCGGATGGGCGTTAACCCGGAAATCAACGCCCTGGCGACGCTGATCCTCGGCGTGGTCGGAATTGTCGGTTTTATCGCCTGGTATCTGATGGCTCGCACGGAAAAACAGCGGATCCGCGATATCCAGCGTGCAAGACGTGACTGAAGACACTAAAATCTGCCAACCTGGCTACGCAATGCCGCGCTCGTCGCGGCATTGTTTTCATGGAAGACGATTCGTTGGGATTTTTTAAAAAATCATCCTCATCACATGCCCGCCTGAATGTGCCTGCACTGGTGCAGGTGGCGGCGCTCGCCATTATTATGATCCGTGGGCTCGACCTGCTGATGATCTTTAACACGCTCGGCGTTCGCGGACTGGTTGAGTTTATTCATCGCAGTGTGCAAACCTGGAGTTTAACGCTGGTTTTTCTGAGCAGCCTGGTGCTGGTGTTTGTTGAGATCGCCTGCGCATTTTCACTGGTTAAGGGGCGTAACTGGGCGCGCTGGGTGTATCTCCTCACGCAGGTGATTGCCGCAGGCTATTTGTGGGCGGCGTCGTTGGGCTACGGTTATCCTGAACTGTTCAGTATTGCCGGTGAGTCAAAGCGGGAGATACTGCGTACGCTGGTGATGCAAAAGTTACCCGATATGCTGGTGCTGTTATTACTATTTGTGCCTGCGGCCAGTCGTCGCTTCTTCCGCCTGCAATAATGTGTATAATCCTCGCCCCTGTTTAGATAAAGGTTTCTGTATGCAGTGCGCACTCTATGACGCCGGTCGCTGTCGCTCCTGTCAGTGGGTAACTCAGCCCATTGGCGAGCAACTTGCCGCCAAAACCGCCGATCTGAAAAATCTGCTTGCCGGTTTTCCGGTCGGGGAGTGGCGCGCGCCGGTGAGCGGCCCGGAGCAGGCGTTTCGCAATAAAGCGAAGATGGTGGTCAGCGGCAGTGTGGAAAAACCATTGCTGGGCATGTTGCATCGCGATGGTACGCCGGAAGATCTGTGCGATTGCCCGCTTTATCCGGCCTCGTTTGCGCCGGTGTTTGCCGCGCTGAAACCGTTTATTGCCCGCGCCGGACTCACGCCCTACAACGTGGCGCGCAAGCGTGGAGAGCTTAAGTACCTTCTGCTGACGGAAAGTCAGTTTGATGGCGGTATGATGCTGCGCTTTGTCCTGCGTTCAGACAGTAAACTGGCGCAGTTGCGTGCTGCTCTGCCGTGGCTGCAGGCGCAACTGCCGCAACTGAAGGTTATCAGCGTTAACCTTCAGCCGGTGCATATGGCGATTATGGAAGGGGAGACAGAAATCTTCCTGACGGAACAGCAGGCGCTGGCGGAGCGGTTTAACGATGTGCCGCTGTGGATCCGCCCGCACAGTTTCTTCCAGACCAATCCGGCGGTGGCAAGCCAACTGTATGCCACGGCGCGTGACTGGGTGCGACAGTTGCCGGTGAATCACATGTGGGATCTGTTCTGTGGCGTGGGCGGTTTTGGCCTGCACTGCGCGACGCCGCAGATGCAGCTGACGGGAATTGAAATTGCGCCGGAAGCCATTGCCTGTGCGAAGCAGTCAGCGACGGAACTGGGCTTAACTCATCTTCATTTTCAGGCGCTGGATTCGACGCAGTTTGCCACCGGGAAGGGTGACGTGCCGGAACTGGTGCTGGTGAATCCACCGAGACGCGGAATCGGCAAGCCGCTTTGCGATTATCTGGAGCAGATGGCGACGCCGTTCATTATCTATTCCAGCTGTAATGCGCAAACAATGGCGAAAGACATTGCCGCTTTGCCGGGCTACCGCATTGAACGGGTACAGCTTTTCGATATGTTCCCGCATACCGCGCATTATGAAGTGCTGACATTGCTCATCAGGCAATAAAAAAGCCGCTTTTCGCGGCTTTTCATCGGGTATTAGCTTTACTGCGGGAACCATTGGTCGTTGATTTTTTTGTACGTACCATCGGCCTTGATCGCCGCCAGTGCAGCGTTCAGTTTATCCAGTAGCACTTTGTTGTCCGGGCGAACCGCGATGCCGAGGCCAGTACCGAAGTACTGTGGATCGGTGACTTTCTCAGTTGCTACACCCAACTGCGGGTTGGTTTTCAGCCACTCGTTCACTACGGCGGTATCACCGAATACGCCATCAATACGGCCATTTTTCAGGTCGATAAACGCATTCTGATAGCTGTCATAGGCCACGGTTTTCACTTCCGGGTGCTTATCCTGCAAATATTTCTGGTGAGTGGTGCCGTTTTCCATCCCGATACGTTTACCTTTCAGATCGGCAAAGGTTTTGTAGGTATCTTTCTTCGAAATCACCAGCGCCGAGTTGGCATAGTAGGGGGTCGTAAACGCCACCTGCTTGCTCCGCTCTGGGGTGATATCCATACCGGAAATCACGGCGTCATATTTCTTGAACTTGAGTGCCGGGATCAGGCTGTCAAACGCATGGTTGGTAAAAGTACATTCTGCCTGCATCTGTTTGCACAAGGCTTTTGCCAGATCGAGGTCGAAGCCGACGATTTGGTTATTCGCATCCATCGATTCAAACGGTGGATAGGTCGCAGAGACGCCGAAGCTGATTTTTTCAGCGGCGGAGGCGCCGACGGCAAAAGAGGCAAGTAATGCGGCCAGAACTAACTTTTTCATGGTTGGACTCCCGTTATGATGAGGCGCCGTTTCTGCGGCATGGATTTACAATGCCAGTATTTGAATTTGTATGCAATAAAAATGATTAACTATTTTTTCATATATAAAAAAAGACGGGCAGGTTAGAAAATTGTCCGTCTTGTTGATGGTGTTTTATGCAATAAAGTGCTTAGTTACGGCGTTCGAAAGCCAGCGCTTTGCGCTCGATTAGACGCATCATCAACGTTAACAGTCCGTTGACGATTAGATAGATGACACCTGCTGCGCCGAACACCATGACATCGTAGGTGCGACCGTACAGCAACTGGCCATAGCCCATCACTTCCATCAGCGTGATGGTATAGGCCAGAGAGGTACTTTTGAACACCAGTACCACTTCGTTGGAATACGAAGAGAGGGCGCGTTTAAAGGCATACGGCAACAGAATTGCCAGCGTGTCTTTCTTGCTCATCCCGAGCGCGCCGCAGGACTGCCACTGACCTTCCGGAATCGCGCGAATCGCCCCGTAGAAAAGCTGAGTGGTATAGGCTGCGCTGTTCAATGACAGCGCAATCAGTGCGCACAGCCATGGCTCCGACAGCAGATGCCACAGAACCGGATACTCTTGCAGAGACGGAAATTGTCCCGGCCCGTAGTAGATCAGGAAGATCTGCACCAGCAGTGGCGTACCGGTAAACAGCGTGATATAGCCACGCACCAGCCAGACCACGACCGGGGTTTTTAGCGTCAGAACGATAGTAAAAATCAGCGCCAGAATCAGGGCGACGACAATGGACGCCACCGTCAGCGTCAGGCTGGTATGCAGCCCTTTAAGCAGTTCAGGTAAATACTCAAGCATCAGCCCGGTCTCCGCTCAAAACGTGTCGCGCGCAGGTCAATGCGTTTGAGAATGTACTGACTTACCAGCGTAATTACCAGGTAGATCGCCGCCGCAATAATGTACCAGTTAAACGGTTCCTGAGTTCGCGTGGCAATGCTTTTGGTTTGCAGCATCAGGTCGTTGACGCTGATGAGGCTCACCAGCGCGGTATCTTTCAACAATACCAGCCATTGGTTGCCAAGCCCCGGCAGCGCATGACGCCACATTTGCGGCATCACCAGGCGGAAGAAAATGGCAGTCTTCGACAGTCCCAGCGCCTGGCCGGATTCCCACTGACCCAGCGGTACCGCTTTCAGCGCGCCACGCAGCGTTTGTGACGCATAGGCTGCGTAGAGCAGAGAGAGGGCAATCACTCCGCACAGGAAGGGGCTGACGTCGAAGTTTTCGATCTCCATTCGTACCGGAATCTGCACCACACCCAGATTGACAGTAAAGCCATCAGAGAGCATCAGCAGCAGTTGAGAGGAGCCGAAATAGATAAACAGCACCACCAGAATTTCCGGCAGGCCGCGTAAAATGGTGACCAGCGCGGAACCCGTCCACGCGACAGGACGCCATTTCACTGACTCCCAGACGGCGAACAGCATTGCCAGCGCCAGGCCGAGGATCAGTGCACAAACGGCAAGGCCGACGGTCATCCCGGCGGCGCTTGCAAGTGGGAAAAATTCGTTCATCAAGGCTTACTTCTGGAACCATTTGTTATAGATGGTCTCGTAGGTCCCATCTTTCTTCACTTTTTCCAGCGCAGTGTTGAATTTCTGCTGCAGTTCCTCGTTGCCCTGGCGTACGGCGATGCCGAGGCCGGTGCCAAAGTAATCTTTATCCGTCACTTTATCGCCAACCGGCGCCAGCTTCGGATTGTCTTTCAGCCACTTAGTGACCACCGCGGTATCACCGAACACACCGTCAATACGGCCGTTTTGCAGATCCAGTTTCGCATTCTGGTAGCTGTCATACGGAACGGTAGTGATTTCCGGGTGTTTATCCATGATGAATTTCTGGTGAGTGGTGCCGTTTTGCACGCCCACTTTCTTGCCTTTCAACTGATCAACGCCGGTGAATTTACCCTGCTGACCAATGAACAGCGCGGAGTTGTCATAGTACGGGGTCGTGAACAGCACCTGTTTTTCACGCTCAGGCGTGATATCCATCCCGGCCATCACCGCGTCGAAGCGGCGGAATTTCAGGCTTGGGATCAGGCTGTCGAACGCCTGATTGGTAAAGGTGCAGGTCGCGTCGATCTCTTTACACAGCGCGTTGGCCAGATCGACATCAAAGCCGACAATCTTGTTATTAGCGTCCATGGATTCAAACGGAGGATAGGACGCTTCGGTCGCGAAACGAATGGTCTGGGCTGCTGTAGCGGAAAGGCTAAAGCCAGCGATGAGCGCGGCAATCAGAACTTTTTTCATTGTGTTGTCCCGAATCTTAGTGAGAGAGATAGTTTTTAAATGCTTCGGTCTGCGGGTCGGCAAAGCAACTTGCGTTACCCTGCTCGACGATATGACCGTTTTCCATATACACGACGCGGCTGGCGGTTTTACGCGCCACTTCCACTTCGTGGGTCACGATCACTTGTGTAATGTTGGTTTCCGCCAGTTCACGAATGATGCTGACGATTTGCGCGGTAATTTCTGGATCCAGCGCAGCGGTAGGCTCATCAAACAGCAACACCTGCGGCTCCATCATCAGCGCGCGGGCAATGGCGACACGCTGTTGCTGACCGCCGGAAAGATGCAGCGGATAACGATCGCTGTAAGGTTTCAGACGCAGGCGATCCAGCAGTTTTTCTGCACGGGCTAACGCCTGTTCTTTTGATAAACCCAACACGCGGCAGGGTGCTTCAATCAGGTTCTGTTGCACGGTGAGGTGCGGCCACAAATTGTATTGCTGAAAGACCATTCCGACATTCTGACGCAGCTCGCGAATCGCTTTATCTGACGGCGTTTTGCGGAAATCAAAGTGATTTCCCGCAATGCTGAGCGTACCGGAACGCGGCATCTCAAGCAGGTTGAGTACCCGCAGCAGTGAGCTTTTACCGGCCCCGCTTGGGCCCAGTAACACCAGCGTTTCACCCTGTGGGCAATCCAGCGTGATATCGAACAGCGCCTGATGCGCGCCGTAGAAGCAGTTAATGCCGTTTAATTGAATACTCATTGATGCTCGTATACTGGCCGTCTGATAGCTATTGAAGCCGCAGATAGTACCTTTGACAGAATAGTTATGCAATATTTATGCTTTAAAAGTTAAATATAGCGCGCATTTCCCCTTAAACATAGCACAAAATAGCGAGGGGGAAGGGCGATAAGAACAATTGTCGGCATTCCATGCAGAATGCCGGACAATTTACGGGGGTTACGATTTTTAGCGCGGTTAAGCGGCGCGATTAACGGTTTTCAACCGACTGACGAAGCGTACCGGCTGGCGCATGCACGCTGCCGCCGAGATAACGTACGTCATCAATGACCCAGCACTGACCTTCGCGGATCATCAGCACTTCATCCTGCCAGTTTTGATCGCCTTGCTTCAGCGCAACGCGCAGCGGAATATTGCGTGCATCACTATTCGGAATAGTCGAGGCGCTGGCGACGCTGGCGCTGTCCGGCGGCGTTGCGCGACTGGAGAACGGATCGCTATTCATCAGTTGACGATGTGCATTGTCACGACTGGCGTCCGACAGCAGTTTCGCCAGGTTGTCGCTCAGGTAAGGGCGCAGGGCGGTGATATCATTACTGCGGTGCTGGATACGATAGTCATAGAATTGTTGAGCCACACTGTCCGGGCCGCCATCCACACAGGTTCCCGCTCGCGGCCCGTTGTCTTTGTAGGCTGGCGTGACGGTGGTGCAGGCGCTGAGCAGCAGCGCGCAAGGGAGGAGCAGGGAGAGTTTTGAATAGCGCATAGTGATTTCCTTATAAGCGTTCTGCCATGAGTCTTCTAAGATAACAGTCATCTACGATAATCAATTATATCCTTTCAATGATAGTGTATGGCGCTGATAATGTGCTGAATGTAACCAGGAGAGACATCATGCAATTTTCGACAACTCCCACGCTTGAAGGACAAAGCATCGTGGAATACTGCGGTGTGGTCACAGGCGAAGCCATTCTGGGCGCGAATATCTTTCGGGACTTTTTTGCTGGTATCCGCGACATCGTCGGCGGTCGTTCAGGCGCTTACGAAAAAGAGTTACGCAAAGCGCGTGAAATTGCTTTCGCAGAACTGGGCGAGCAGGCGAAAGCGCTGGGCGCTGACGCGGTGGTCGGCATTGATATCGATTATGAAACGGTCGGCAAAGACAGTAGCATGCTGATGGTCAGCGTGAGTGGAACAGCGGTGAAAACCCGCCGATGAAGACATGGCTGTGGCTGGTGGCCCTGGCACTATTGTTAACGGGGTGCGCAGGTGAAAAAGGGATTATAGACAGAGAAGGCTACCAGCTCGATACCCGTCATCAGGCGCAGGCGGCATATCCACGCATTAAAGTGTTGGTGATCCACTATACGGCAGATGACTTCGATAGCTCGCTGGCGACGCTGACGGATAAAAACGTCAGCGCGCATTACCTGATCCCGGCGGTGCCGCCGTTGCATAGTGGTAAACCGCGTATCTGGCAACTGGTGCCGGAACAGGATCTGGCGTGGCATGCCGGCATCAGCTTCTGGCGCGGTGCGACGCGCATCAACGACACCTCGATCGGTATCGAGCTGGAAAATCGTGGCTGGCAAAAATCGGCAGGTGATAAATATTTTGCCCCGTTTGAACCCTCACAGATTCAGGCGCTGATTCCGCTGGCGAAAGACATTATCGCCCGTTATGACATTAAGCCACAGAACGTGGTTGCCCATGCGGATATCGCTCCACAGCGTAAAGATGATCCCGGCCCGCTGTTTCCCTGGCGAGCGCTGGCTGAGCAGGGGATCGGTGCCTGGCCCGATCCGGCACGTGTGGCGTTTTACCTGAATGGCAAACCGCGCGATAGGGCCGTGGAGCCGAAAGTGTTGCTCGATCTGCTGTCGCGATATGGTTACGAGGTGACAGAAAACATGACGCCTGCGCAGCAAAAGCGCGTCATCACTGCCTTTCAGATGCACTTCCGTCCTCACCGCTGGGATGGCGTAGCCGATAGCGAAACGCTGGCTATCGCTGAGGCGTTGCTAGAACGCTACGGACAGGGGTGATCCTCCGGATCGCCCGACACCCTTTTCATAGTCCCGTTTTGGACTTTCTTTCGATCACATTCACGCCGTAAATGTTTTAAGCTTTTCTCAGTCGAAATTACTCGCAAACGTGTTGGACAAATAGTCAGCGCGATTAGATAAAAATTATACGCGTTAGCGTCTCTGCCTTATTGTTTATTTTTTAAATGGACTGCGCATTTATGCGCTGTGATTACACACGTTTATATTCTTCAATTTAATCTCTGAATGGGTATCACTATGTTAAGCATCTACAGTAAAAATATTCGTCCGCAAGAAGAACTCGACGCGATTATTGCAGCCACTGAAGGATTTGAAGAAAAAACCTTACGTAAATGGCAGCGCATCAGTACAGAAAACAGCGAAGTTATTCACATTATCGTAAGCGGTGAAGTTGAATTCCGCCGTAAATCCGATGAGCTGTGCATGTTCACCATACAGAATAAAAGTATTTTCGGCTTGTCCTCGCTTTATTACAATGCAACGCATATGTACGGCCTGGTTCGCGGCAATACCGTCGTGCGAACCATTAAAAAAGAGGATTTTATCTGTCTGATGAACGAAAAAAACCTCTGGGAAGCCCTGAGCAAAGTCCTCTCCTGGTACGTCTGCCTGCTCAGCAAGCGTGACGAAGTGCTGGTTGCCCGCAGCGCCTACTCGATTGTTCGCGAGTTCTTGCTGGAAATCAACGAACTGATGGTGCACCATCAGCGCGATATTAATATCTACGACTATATTCAGGAATATACCAGCCTGGCACGCAGTACCATTATTAAAATACTCGCCGACCTGAAAAAAGGAAATTACATTCAGGTTGATAAAGGTCGCCTGCTGTATTTGTCGTCACTACCGGAAAAATACTAACAACTTCCACTCCCTTTTTAACTAAACGGGGAGTGACCTCTTCTTACAGAATTATTAGCCTGCGTTCCTGCCACGGTTTCATCGACGGGAGGCGCGGGCACTTTCCCCTGCGAATAATCGCTTTCTTGTTCTTTCAATGCCTGCATTAATAACGCTTTTATTGCGCCGTTATCGGTTGCCTGCCCGGTATCCGGCTCTTCCGTTTCTGAGGTTATATTTCGCCCGGTGCCCGGTAAGGTATCCCGTGACATATCGTGCGACATTTCACCATCCGGCGCCTGCTGCCAGTCGGCATCGTCGGTATTCATCGGCATTTCCTGCAGCGGCGGCATCGCTTTTTGCACTGGCTCCGGACTGGGCTCCGGGTGCGGAAACGGTTTGCTGATATAGACGTAATGCATATCAGAAAGCTGCGTTTCCGCTTTAGCGGCGCTCGTTTTTATCGGATCCGGGGCCGGATGGCGCAGATTCCAGTATATATGGGCGTAAAGTCCTGCGGTCAACATCATGACCATCCCGACGATCCACAGCAGCGAGACGCAAAGAATCTTTTTCAACGAGGGGCGCCGCCAGGAAAACCAGACCGGCTCGTTAAGGGTATAGCTGCGTTGAGCAGCTAAATTAATCATCGACATTATGAATGTTTCTCCTGCACAGGTGTATTTGCAGATGTATTCGCGGACTGAATGAGCACGCTTGGCGTGGTTTTAGTTTCACGCATTAACTGCATCAGGGTATCTTCACCTGCAATGCCATCCACATGCAGATTCATTTTCTGCTGGAATTCGCGGGTGCGTTGCATCATCTCCGCTGTCCACACCTGAGAGTGGGTTTCCGGCAGATTCAACGCCAGGCTGAGTTGTTGATCCATCCAGCTCAGATCCCTGGCGCCGCTTTCGGTGCTAATGACGTCTTTGCCAGCGGGAGTCAAACGATGCAATTGCGTGTAATTCCCGGTCGCATGCTGGTTAAACCATTCTCTGCTCACCTGCCACGTACGGTTATTCATCAGCAGATCCAGCGAGTCGTTGCCAACCCTGGCAACCACAGCATAATTGAGATGATCGCCGGTTTTCATTTCACTGACCCACGGATAACCCTCACGCGCCAGTTCATCCAGCGGCGCATTTCCCTGTTTACACATCAGATTCACCTTTGCGGCGTTCTGACACAGGGCATCTTCCGCCGAGGCGTCGTAACCCCACATCACATACAACTGGTGCATGGCGCTGGGTTGATTAACCATTTCGTTATCAATTACCGGTACCGTTGGTCTCTGTGCCGTCGATTGTGACTGTTTCCAGCTTGCCGGCACGGGAAGGGGGGCGGGGAGTCTGGCATTGATTGCAGAGGTCATATACCAGCCACAGGCGGCGAAGAGGACTGACGCAAATAATCCCACGGTAGCCAGGCGCTTACCGTGTTTTTTTGCGGGCAGGATCTCACCGGCGGCGAGGCGTAAATGACGGGCGCCAACGCACGCGGCGCGTTCTGTCCATGCCGCCAGCATTGACAGGTGAGCCAGCTCATTGAATTGACTGATATCGCCCTTCGTCAGCGCGTGCATTTTGCGCACGCGAGCGGGTGAGAATGGCGAGATTTCGCAACCCTGTTCATCACACTGGTTCTGCACATAATTCAGCATTTCACGACAGGTAAGAGAACGTACCTGATGATGGGTATGAACGTACCCCTGAAGACCGGACTGCTTCATCAGTACCGTCTCCTGGTCGGCGGACCCCATCAGCACAATCGCTAAGGGAAAACCAATCTCTTGTGCACGGCTCATTAACAATCCCAACACGTCGCGACAGTTCTCTTTCATCGCTTGCATCTGGGAAATCACCAGCACTTTATGCTTCTCTTTACGGGAAGGGAAAGCTTCCTGCCAACGGTTCAGCACGGCATCAACGGCCTGAAGACGGCTTTTACTCTCTTTACTCCCCGGATTGAGTTTGTACAGCAGGCTACTGGCACTCAGTTTCGGGAAAGCATTAAGAGAAAGCACGTCACGGTGGGTGGTTTGCAACGCATCGCTAAACTGGCAAAGCAAGGGGGCGTCGTTACAAAAGAGCCCGGTAATTCCGGTCTGCTGGGTTTTCTCTTTCAGCAGGTTAAAAATATCCTGATGATAAGGAACAAAAAAATCGCCCGCGGCTCGGGTGACTTTTTTGAAGGGCAGCTGATTAAAATTAAAATGACTCTTGTACATATCGACTTACCGTCTCTTTACTGGATTAGCACTGGGACGAAAAAGTAAGTTAAGTTACATAATGGATCAATTTGCGTACTGAGTAAAAATATCCTGTCGAATTTTCCTGCCATGAGATTTTTCTCGTGTCAATATTTTTGTTTACTAAAGTTAATGGTGAAGCTGATGGTCGATTGGGTCATCGGTAATTATTATTTGCCTCCTGTATTGGCGCAGCACGATGCTGCTTAATTTCGTTTTGCAAAAGGCCAGATGAATAATGAGCTTCTCATTTCTATCCCGCTGGAGAACGCCCTTTATTATGTTTGTGTTGCTTATTTTTTGCAGCCAGCAAGGGTATGTGATCATTAAAGATTATCAAAAAGTAGCAAAAAAGCTGGCTCGTGCGGAGGCAACCCCACTGAAACAACGCAGGGGTGAAAAGCCATTTGTGCTGTTCACCGCAGCAGTGCGCCAACAAAACCAACCAACTGCCGTGAAAAAACCATTGTCCGCTGAAATTGAAGGCATCATTAGCAGTGATGACGCATGGATGTCCTTTGCGGTAATCAAAACCCAGAGCGGGCAAATGAGCTATCGGGAAGGGGAAAAACTCAATGGATTTGACGATGCCTATATAGAGTCAATTAAACAAGACAGGGTCGTCGTTAATTATGACGGAACATTGCAGACTCTGGCATTAAAGAATCCGGATTATTTTAAGGGTGGCGTTGACAGCGGCCCGGTAACGAAATCAACAAAAGATGCTGGTGCTGAAAATCTGCATCTGGATGATTATCTGGTGTTAAAACCATTAATCGAAAAAGGCCAACTGGAAGGTTACAACATTAATCCACGCAATGCGTCGCCTTTTTACAGCCATTCGGGCCTGGAAAAAGGGGATGTGGTGGTTAAGGTTGACGATAGTGATATGACTAAAGAGGCGCAGGCAAAAGAAATTATTGCCCGCTGGTCAAAAATGAAAGAGGCGGATGTCGTTATTCGGCGTCACGCTCACCTTGAAAATGTTCGGGTCAATGTTCTAAACAATTAATAAGTGTACAGACATGAAGAAATTTCCATGGGCGTGCGTGGCGCTGACCGCATTGTCGTTCTATTCCGGTTCGCTGTTTGCGGCGAACTTTAGCGCTAGTTTTAAAAATACTGATGTCCGCGAATTTATCGATACGGTCAGCCAGAATCTGAATAAAACCATTCTGGTCGATCCTTCTGTCCAGGGCACAGTATCAGTTCGTACTTACAATGTGCTTACGGAAGAGGAATATTACCAGTTCTTCCTGAGCGTACTTGATCTTTACGGTCTGTCAGTTATTCCGATGGATAACGGCATGGTGAAAGTCGTGCGCTCCTCGGTCGCCCGTATGTCGGGCGCGCCGATTGCCGACAGTAAAAATCCAGGTAAAGGTGACGAAATTATTACCCGCGTTGTGCGGATGGAAAACGTTCCGGTACGCGAACTGGCACCGCTGTTGCGTCAGTTGAACGACGCATCCGGCATCGGCAACGTAGTGCATTTCGAACCGTCTAACGTGCTGCTGTTGACCGGCAAAGCGTCAGTGGTCAACCGCCTGGTGGATCTGGTGCAGCGCGTGGATCAGAGCGGCGTCCAGCGCCGTGAAATCGTGCCACTGCGTTTTGCGTCAGCCAAAGATCTCTCGGATATGTTGAATAACCTCAACAATGAAGAGCAAAAAGGGCAAAACGCGCCGCAGCTGGCGACTAAAGTAGTGGCTGATGATGAAACCAACAGCCTGGTGATCAGTGGCAGTCCGGACGCGCGTCAGCGCACCCGTATGCTGATCTCCCAGCTCGATCGTGAGCAGAACAACGAGGGCAATACCCGCGTCTTCTACCTGAAATACGCTAACGCCAGCAAAGTGGTGCCAGTGCTGACGGGGATTGGCGAGCAGTTGAAAGAGAAAGTGGGCGGCGGTAAGAGTAAAGCTGCCCCGATGGCGAACGATCTGAATATCACAGCCGACGAGGCCACCAACTCACTGGTGATCTCCGCGCAGCCAAACGTCATGAATTCGCTGGAAAAAGTGATCGACAAGCTCGATATCCGCCGTCCGCAGGTACTGGTGGAAGCGATCATCGCCGAAGTTCAGGACGGTAACGGCCTGGATCTGGGCGTGCAGTGGACCGGTAAACACGGCGGCGTGCAGTTCGGTTCTACCGGTCTGCCGATCAGTCAGATCAAGAAATCAAAAGTTATTGGCAGCTATACGGGTCTGGCGACCGGCTTCTTTAACGGCGACTTTGGCGCGCTGATGACGGCGCTGTCCACCAACGGTAAAAACGACATTCTTTCGACCCCAAGCGTGGTGACGCTGGATAACAAAGAAGCGTCGTTTAACGTCGGTCAGGATGTGCCGGTGCTCTCCGGTTCGCAGACCACCAGCGGCGACAACGTTTTCAACTCGGTGGAGCGTAAAACCGTCGGTACCAAGCTGAAAATCGTTCCGCAGATTAACGATGGCGACATGATCCATCTGAAGATCGAACAGGAAGTCTCCAGCGTTGATAATACCTCTACCGCTGATGCCAGCCTGGGGCCGACTTTCAACACCCGCACCATCAACAACGAAGTGATGGTGCACAGTGGCCAGACGGTGGTCCTCGGCGGCCTGATGGAAAACGTGACCAAGCAGTCGGTTTCGAAAGTGCCATTGCTGGGGGATATTCCACTGGTGGGCCAGTTGTTCCGCTATACCTCGCAGGACAGCGCCAAGCGTAACCTGATGGTGTTTATCCACACCACCGTGCTGCGTGATGACGACAACTACAGCGCGGCGTCGAAAGAAAAATATGATCAGATCCAGGCGCGTCAACAGCAGCGTATGGAAGAGCACAAGCTGGGTATCGTGGAGAATGCCGATTCGCCGATGCTGCCAGCCTTTCCGTCCCAGAGCCGCGCCGCGCCGGTGAGCGCCAGCGCGCCGGTGTCGTCCCGCAACCCGTTTAAACAGTAAGTCGGGGGCGACATGACGGAGATGAATAACACGCTCAACACCAGTACCTGGGCGAAAGGAAACGGTGTGCTGTTTTACAACGATGAGGTGTATGTGCGCGAAGATGCGCAGGCTTACGCCCTGCTGGAAATGCGCCGCGTACTGGGGCGCGCCTTTGTGCCGGTGATACTGACAGCGGAAGCCTTTGACGAGATGTTGACCAAAATCTGGCAGCAGAACAGCGGCGTCTCGCAGCAGCTGGTGGACGACATGGACGCCGATATCGATCTGATGGCCTTAACCGAGGAAATTCCCGATAACGAGGATTTGCTTGATAACGACGAAAACTCACCGGTTATCCGCCTGATCAACGCCATTATGGGCGAAGCGGTGAAAGAGGGGGCGTCCGATATTCATATTGAGACCTTTGAACGCACGCTGAGCATTCGTTTTCGCGTTGATGGCGTGCTGCGCCCGGTGCTGCAGCCGGCCCGCAAGCTTGCGCCGCTGCTGGTGTCGCGTATTAAAGTGATGTCCAAACTCGACATCGCAGAAAAACGTCTTCCCCAGGACGGTCGTATCTCGCTGCGCATTGGGCGTAAGGCGATTGACGTTCGTGTCTCTACCATTCCCTCCCAGTATGGCGAACGGGTGGTAATGCGTCTGCTGGACAAAAGTAATCTCAAGCCGGATATCAATAAGCTCGGACTGATCGACGAAGAGCTGGTGAAGTTAAAGGGACTGATAGAACGTCCGCACGGCATTATCCTCGTCACCGGCCCGACCGGTTCGGGGAAAAGCACCACGCTGTATGCGCTACTGTCGGCCCTTAACGGACATGAGCGCAACATTCTGACCGTAGAAGATCCTATTGAATACGAGCTGGAAGGGGTGGGGCAGACTCAGGTTAACCCACGCGTGGACATGACCTTTGCCCGCGGACTGCGCGCTATTCTGCGTCAGGACCCGGATGTGGTGATGATCGGGGAAATTCGTGACGGCGAAACCGCGCAAATTGCGGTACAAGCCTCGCTCACCGGTCACCTGGTGATGTCCACACTGCACACCAACAGCGCGGCAGGGGCGATTACCCGTCTGCGCGATATGGGGCTGGAATCATTTTTAATCGGTTCGTCGCTGCTTGGCGTCATTGCCCAGCGTCTGGTGCGTCGGCTGTGTCCGCACTGCCGTACGACCAGTCCGCTGGATGACAATGAAAAAGCGCTGTTCACCTTTATGGAAACGCCGCCGAAAGCGATTTATCGCGCGGTAGGGTGTGAGCAGTGCCGCCAGAGCGGCTACCAGGGACGCGCCGGCATCCATGAATTTTTAGTGGTCGACAGCGCCATGCGTCGGGCGATCCATGAAGACAAAGATGAGATGTCCATTGAAACGCAGCTTTTCAAACAGGCTTACAGCCTGCGCGAAAACGGTCTGCTGAAGGTTATTTCTGGTGTGACTTCACTGGAAGAGGTGATGCGTGTCACCGCTGAACGTGGAGGAGATGCGTAATGGCCTGGTATGCGTGGTCCGCCATGGACGCCGCCGGGAAAAACCAGCGCGGCACTCTACAAGCCGAGGGGCCAAAGCAGGTGCGCCAGATGCTGCGCGAACAGAAGCTGATGCCAGTGAATATCACAGCGACCCGTGAACCGACGGTGGGAAAAAACGCCCGTAAAGGGGCGAAGCTGTCGATACCGGTTCTGTCGATGTTCACCCGTCAGCTCGCAACGCTGGTGAACGCCGCGTTGCCGCTCGAAAGTGCGCTAAAAGCGATCGCTAAGCAGACGGAAGATAAAACGCTGGCGACGATGGTGACCGAAATTCGCGACAAGGTGGTGGAAGGCCACACGTTGTTCGATGCCTTCAGCCAGTTTCCGCGCAGCTTCGACAAGCTCTACTGCACGCTGGTGATGGCCGGTGAAAAGACCGGTCATCTCGGCGGCGTGCTGGAGAAGCTCGCCGAGTACAACGAACAGCGCCAAAAAATGAAAAGCAAGCTCACTCAGGCGATGGTGTATCCGATCACCCTGACGGTGGTGGCGATCGCCGTGATCTCAATTCTGCTGGTGGCGGTTGTGCCGCAGGTTATTGACCAGTTCACGCACATGAAACAGGAACTGCCAATGACCACCCGCACACTGATTGCGGTGAGCGATTTTTTACAGGCCTGGGGCATCTTTATCGCCGGCGGTCTGTTCGCCGCATCGGCGGGCTTTAAGGTCTGGCTGAAAAAAGAGAAAAACCGATTTGTTTATCACCGCTGGCTGTTGCTTCAGTCTCCGTTGAAAAAACTGGTCTGTGCGATCAACAGCGCGCGCTACATCCGCACGCTCAGTATTTTGCAGGCCAGTAGCGTGCCTTTGCTGGAAGGGATGTATATCGCCATGGACGGGATTGAAAACCTCTACGCCCGGCAGGTGCTGGAGCAGGCGGCGGATACCGTGCGCCAGGGGGCTTCACTCTACAACGCACTGGAACAGGCGAAAATCTTCCCACCCACCATGCTTTATATGGTGGCGTCCGGGGAGGAGAGCGGTGAGCTGGGCGCATTGATGGATCGCGCGGCGGAAAACCAGGAATCTGCTTTACAGCATCGAATTACCTTAACGCTGTCGGTATTTGAACCGGCACTGGTAGTCACAATGGCAACCGTTGTTTTATTCATTGTTCTGTCAATATTACAACCGCTGCTTCAACTTAATAATATGGTGGGTTAATCATGTCTTTGAAAAAAAATAGCCTGAAACGTCAGGCGGGGTTCACGCTGCTCGAATTAATGGTGGTAATCGTTATTCTCGGCGTGCTGGCCAGTATGGTGGTGCCTAATTTAATGGGCAACAAAGAAAAAGCCGATATTCAGAAAGCGACCAGCGATATTGTGGCGCTGGAAGGTTCGCTGGATATGTACAAACTTGATAACCATCGCTATCCGACCACTGAGCAGGGATTGCAGGCGCTGGTGACCAAACCCGAAATCGCGCCGATCCCGAAAGGATACCGCGATGATGGCTATATTCGCCGCCTGCCGCAGGACCCATGGGGTAATGACTATATTTTGGTAAGCCCAGGTGAACATGGCGCGGTCGATATTTTCTCAGCCGGTCCGGATTCTGAAGCCAATACCGCCGACGATATCAGCAACTGGTCTTTTGATAAAAAAGATAAGTAATGAATAAGCAACGTGGATTTACCCTGCTGGAAATTATCGTGGCGTTAGTGATATTTGCTCTGAGCGCCATGATGGTGGTGACGACCATTCCATCACGCAGCGGCGCAGATACATTTGGTCAGCAGTTAAAATCTCTCGTTGAATATGGTTCCGATCGCGCGGTGATGGACGGGAATATTGTCGGACTGGTCATGACCTCTTCTGAATTTGCGCTGGTGACACCGGCTGGAAATAACGGAGATCGTCACTGGAGGCTATTAAAGGCCGGGCGTATCGCTACGCGTGGCGTTTTTCCTGAGGATATGCATCTCTCCCTCTCGCCGCGGACGCTGGCGGCCACGCTGGATGATGAACCGCAAATCCTTTTTTTGCCGGACGGTGAACTGAGCCGTTTCACGCTCAGCCTAGAAAGTCTGGATAAAAAACAGCGCTTTCACGTGACGTCGCAGGGCGCCGTGCCCGTGGTGGTGGAAAACGATGACTAAACGCAAAACCAAAGAGCAGGGGATGACCCTGCTGGAAGTGATGGTGGCGCTGGTGATTTTCTCCACTGCGGCGCTGGCACTGATGAACTCTGTCACCCTGAATGTGCGCTTTACCCATGGTCTGTCGGCAACATTGCAGGCTGGTTGGGTGGCGGAAAATCAGCTGGCGGAAGCACAACTGGCGCAGGCCGATTTTCCGGATGCCGAACAGGTCGGCACGGAAACGATGGGCGGGCAGACCTGGACATGGCACATCCAGCGCGTCAAAACCGACGGCAATACCTTCGCCGATGAGGTACGGGTGTACAGCGAAGGGAGCGATGCACAACCGGTGGTGGCACTTCAGCTCGCCGAACCGGAGGTGAATCGTGAATAAGGTCCAGCGTCAGCAGGGGTTTACCCTGCTGGAGATCATGATTGCGCTGGCCATTTTTGCCGTGATCAGCATTCTCGCCTGGCAAATTCTGGACGGCGCGATGCGCACGTCTTCAGCCAGCGATGAATCCGCAACGAAAGTGACGGCGCTTCAGCGCACCTACAACCTGCTCTCAAGGGATTTTTATCAGTTGCAGGCGCGTGCGCCGCGCAACAACGGCGAGGTGTTCGTCCAGCAGCAGAATGGTCTGGAACTGACCACCCTGAACGGGATCAGCGGCCAGGTACAGCTCGAGCGGGTGCGCTGGACGTTAAAGGATAAGCGCCTGTGGCGCAATGTCTGGGCGGCCATCGACGGTCCCGCCAGTGTACAGCCGGAAGAAGTGCCAATTCTGAGTGATGTGAAAGCGATGAAATGGCGTTTCTGGCACGAAGGCTGGCAGGATTCGTGGACCGATATCGCGCATCAGCCGGATGGGGTTGAGTTAAATCTGACCATGGAAAACGGGGAGACCTGGCGTTGGGTCTTTATGACGCCCGGCGATATGCCGGAGATTAAGGCCGCGCCGAAAGAGGCGAGCGCCGATCCGGCGCCGGCGGCGGGGAACGCGGCGCAGCCGGCAGCAAACCCGCAGCCCGATACGGCAGCACAGCAAGGAGTGAGTTCATGAGCGGCAAAACCGCGCGAAAAGAGCGCGGCGTGGCGCTTTTGGTGGTGTTGATTCTGCTGGTGATGATGTCCGCCCTGGCGGCGAAAATCAGTCAGCAGTTTTGCCGACATCTGCAAAAGACACACTATCAGGTCAGTCAGCAGACGCTGCGCTGGGCCATTGCCCGTCAGCAGAAAGTACTGGAAAACGTGCTGCAAAAAGCGGCCAGTTCAGAAGGGGCAGGGCTGTCGCCGTCTGGCGACTGGGCACAACCGCTGGAAACGCAAGGCGATAACTACACCGTAGTGAGCCAGGTGGAGGATGCCCGGACCTGCTTTAACGTCAACAGCCTGCTGGCGGTTGACGCGGCGCCCACGACCGCGGCCCCGGCGAATGCCGCTGCGCTACCGGAAAAACCGGTCAAAGAGCAGATTATCGAACAACTGCTGACGGAAAGCGGCGTTGGTACGCTGGCGGCAGAAGAGATCTATCAGCAACTGGTGGATTACCTCGATGCCGATGACGTGACGGCGAAACAGGGTCAGGAGGCTGATGCCTGGGCGAGCGTCACGCCCGCCCGCGGTCCGGCGAACCAGATGATGCGTACCATTAGCGAAATCAGACTGCTGCCTGCCTTTCCGCAGGCGGCCTGGCCGAAGGCCAGTAAGCTGCTGTGCGCCCAGCCGGACACAGACGGCACGGTGGATGTGAATACCTTAACGCGCGAACAGGCGCCGCTGCTGGCGGCGGTTTTTACCGGCGTGTTAAACACGGATGACGCTGCGCGCCTGATCGATTCACGCCCGGAAGAGGGGTGGGAATCGCTGGAGGCGTTCAGCAAAGTGCTGGAGAGCAACTACCCGCAGACCAAAGAGCTCCTGGCGCAGGTTCAGGACAGGATTGCGGTCAACAGTCGCTATTTTCGGGTTGAAACAACCGGCAATACCGATGATTTAACGCTGCGCGTCGTCAGCCAGCTTCACGTTGACAGTGAAGCGGGCAAGGTCGTGACCTGGCAACGCCGTTACCGAATGGTTGAATAAGATAAGTCAAATATGATGAAAAAAGTGCTTTTTATTCGTCCCGATACCCGCGAGGACGGCAAAATTTGGTGGTGTGAATCCGGTAACGATCGGGTGGAATATCTGGCAGGCTGGAGTGCGCTGAAAGAACTTTCCAGCCACCCGCTTTCTCAGCAGGTGTGTCTGTTGCTGCCTGCAAGCGAGACGATCTTTCGTCATTTTTCTCTGCCGAAGAAAGGGGTTTCTGCTCAGACGGCACAGTTTTCGTGGATGGCGGAAGAGACGCTGCTGGGAGAGGTAGACACGCTGCACTGGACGGTGCTGAACAAAAAAGGGGCTGAAGTGGACGCCGTGGCGATCGACGCCGAACGCCTGCGCCACTGGCTTGCGCTGTTTACGCAGGCGGACCTTAACGTGATTCAGGCGCTGCCTGATGCCTGGCTGCTGCCGGTCAGCGACGGCGGCAGCACGATGGTCAGTCTTGAAGAGAATTACTGGCTGCGCTTTTCTCCTTGCTCCGCCGGCGAATCCGATGCGGTTCTGCTGCCGCTGTTGATCAATAAAAGCAGGGCTGGCGACGTGTGCTGCTACGGCGATGCGCCAGAGGGTGTGGAGATTGATGAACAACTGGCATGGCAGCATCCGCTGGTGCTGATTCAGCCGCAATGGCAGCGCTGCCGCGTCAATTTGCTGCATGGCGAATTCTCCACATGCCATGCCAGCGGCACGAGTTTTCGGCATGCCAAAGCGGTCATGGCAGGGCTGGTTTTTCTCAGCATTGGCCTGCTGATTGGCCCGCGTGTCGGAATGGCGTGGATGTTAACGCATCAGCAAAATGAAGTTCGCCAGGAGATCACCACCGTAGCGCAACACTATTTCCCGAGCCTGCGTCAGACGACCAACCTGAAGTACTTCGTCGGGCAAAATATTAATAAGGCGAAAAAAGGCGTCTTCCTGCAACTGGAAGCGCTCAATCAGATTAAACAATCGCTGCCGGTGCTGGAGATCAATAATGTGGAATATGACGAAGCGCAAAACCAGCTGACGCTGAACGTTAAGTCCATGGACAAACAATCGTTACAGGATTTTGTTGCCCGTAGCGCCGAAACGTTCGAATTTGCGATGCAGCCGGTTTCTGGCGACGCACCTTATACCGCCATTATCACCGGGAGTTATAAATGAAAGCACAAATAGCCCAGTTAAAAGCTCGCTGGCAGAATTACAGTTCTCGTGAGCGTAATATATTTAAACTCTGCGGTGGCGTATTATGCTGCGCATTTGTCTATTACGGCGCTATGATGCCGCTTGATAATATCATTAAAAACAGTGAGTCCGTTTTAATTAAACAAAAGCAGACGCTCACCTGGATGCGAAAGGAAATAGATAAAAATCATCTTCAGGCCAGAGTAATTAATACGCCGAATCCGCGCATTGTCGTGGAAGAAAGTGCCAAAGTTGTGCATGTCTCTCTGGCTGACATCCGTCAGGACGGCCAGTCGCTGAGCTTTGAGGTGGAACGCATCAACATTTACGCGTTGCAGAACTGGCTGCGTGAAATGAATCTTGCGTCCGGGATTCACCTGGAAAAACTGGCCCTGACGCCTGTGGACCGTCTGAATGATGTGAAAGCGCACATCACGTTGAGCTGGGCGAAAAGTGCATGAATCCGTTAATGTTGCTGCAGCAGATGGATCTGCCTGTTCTGTGCACCATGAGCGGCGCGTTGGGCGCAATTATTGGCAGTTTCCTGGGGGTGGTAGCAGAGCGTATTCCGCCGCTCATGATGGAAGAAGAGGGGGCGGGCAATCTGTTGTTTCCCGCGTCTCACTGCCCGGAATGTCATCACGCGTTAAGTGCCTGGGAAAATATTCCTGTTATTAGCTGGTGCGTATTGCGAGGTCGCTGCTGCCATTGCCACACGTCCATTCCGCTGCGTCTGCTGTTGGTTGAAGTATTTAGCGCACTCTTTTTCGCAATCAGCGCGGCGCTGGCGCCGTCGTTTGCGGAGATGATCGCGCTGTGGGTGATGTGGAGTCTGTTACTGCCGTTGGTGGTGATTGACGCGCGTCATATGCTGTTGCCGGACTGTCTGACCCAACCGTTGCTGTGGGCGGGACTGTTGTTCCATGCCCTTTTCCGGACGCTACCGCTGACCGATGCGATTTACGGCGCGGTTGCCGGTTATCTCTCTCTCTGGACAGTCTATTGGGCGTTTCGCCTGCTGACCGGCCGGGAAGGGTTAGGCTACGGTGATTTTAAGCTGCTGGCGGCGCTGGGCGCCTGGTGTGGCTGGCAGGCGCTGCCGTCCCTGTTACTGATTGCCGCGCTCGGCGGCATTATTATGCATTGCCTGTTAAAGCCCTTTGCGAATAAAAATAACCTTATTTCTTTTGGCCCCTATCTTGCGTTAGCCGGAATGAGTGTTTTTATCGCACAAATTATGCATTTCTCTTTTTTAATAAAGTAGTCAAGTTTTTTTTAAAGTTTTTTCACCGGGGGAATGAAAGGAAAAAAGAAATTCCCCACTGTATTCTTCTCTGCGCAATAAAAGATTTGTTGAAGGTTTTATGAGTGGAGGAAAGTACAGCGCAATAATAAACGGGTCTTTCGCGAACCAGAAACGTTCACGATTAATTTATCAGTAAATAACGTTCGTCCATGTTTAATGGAAAAGCATGGGTATTTAATTTCACAAATCGTATTATCAGGATCTAATAATGAAATTTCTGAAGCCTAAATATCTGGCACTCTTCGTTGCAGCGGCTGCAAGCCCGGTGTTCGCAGCAGTGCCAGGTAAAGCAACTATCGCCAGTGGTAATGATAAATTTGCCATTGTCGAAGTTGATCAGTCTGCTTCTGCTTACAACAGCCTCGTCAAAGTCCATGACGGCGCCGATGTTAAAGTGCAGTGGGACGTCTGGAGCGGCGCGGCGCCGACTTCAGCAAAAGTGTTGCTCGACGGTAAAACCGTCTGGACCGGTGCAGGTAGCATGTCCGGCACAGCAACCTTTAAAGTGACGAAAGGCGGTCGCTATCAGGAAACGGTTGAGCTCTGCAATGCCAGCGGCTGCAGCACCAGCGCCAGCAAACTGATTATCGTCGCGGATACCGACGGTAGCCATCTGCTGCCACTCAACACCACCATGCAGGAAAATAATAAAACCCTCTCTAAGCACACCGATAAAGTGGTGGGCGCCTATTTCCCTGAGTGGGGTGTTTACGACCGTAACTTCCCGGTGGATAAAATCCCGGCAGCTAACCTTAACCACATTCTGTATGGCTTCATTCCAATCTGCGGCGGCGACGGCATCAACGACAGCCTGAAAACCATCGAAGGCGGTAACAGCTTCGAAGCGCTGAAACGTGCTTGTGCGGGCCGTCAGGACTTCCAGGTGGCGATTCACGACCCGTGGGCCGCGCTGCAGAAACCTCAGAGTGGCGTCAGCAACTGGGACGATCCCTACAAAGGTAACTTCGGCCAGTTGATGGCGATGAAGAAAGCCAATCCTGGGCTGAAAGTGCTGCCGTCTATCGGTGGCTGGACCCTCTCCGATCCGTTCTTCAAAATGCATGACAAAGCGATCCGCGATCGCTTCGTGGCTTCCGTTAAAGATTTCCTGAAGACCTGGAAATTCTTCGACGGCGTGGATATCGACTGGGAATTCCCGGGCGGCGGCGGTCAGAACGAAACGCTGGGCAACCCACAGCAAGATAAAGAGACCTATACCGCACTGATGCGCGAACTGCGCACTATGATGAACGAACTGTCAGCCGAAACCGGTCGTACCTTTGAACTGACTTCAGCAATTGGTTCCGGCAGCGACAAAATTGAAGACGTGGATTACACCACTGCCCAGCAGTATATGGATCACATCTTCCTGATGAGCTACGACTTCTACGGCGGCTGGAGCAATACCGATCTGGGTCACCAGGCGGCACTGCGTGCACCGGCGAACAAACCGGATACCAATTACACCACCGAAAACGGCGTGAATGCGCTGCTGGCGCAGGGTGTACAGCCAGGCAAAATCGTCGTGGGGACGGCAATGTATGGTCGCGGCTGGACCGGCGTTCACGGTTACAGCAATAACAACCCGTTCACTGGCACGGCAACGGGCATGGTGAAAGGGACCTGGGAACCGGGCGTGGTTGACTATCGTCAGATCGTCAACGAGTACAAAGGCAAAGCGGGCTGGGAATACAACTATGATACAACCGCTGAAGCGCCGTATCTGTTTAACAAAACCACCGGCGATCTGATCACCTATGAAGACGCGCGTTCTGCAACGGCGAAAGGTCAGTATGTGCTGGCGAAAAACCTGGGCGGTCTGTTTGCATGGTCTATCGACTCCGATACCGGAGACATTCTGAACGCGATGAATGAAAGCCTGACCAGCGGTGGTGCCGCACCGGTTGATCCGGTGGTGACCAACCATGCGCCGGTGGCGACCGCCACTGACCAGTCCGTGACCGGTCCGGCAACCGTAACGCTGGATGGTTCTGCCTCCACCGATCCGGATGGCGATGCCATTACCTACAAGTGGACGCAGATCTCTGGCCCGTCGGTGACCATCACCAACAGCACCAAAGCGAAAGCGACCTTCAACGTTGCCGCTGTCACCAGTAACCAGACGCTGGCGTTCCGCCTGACGGTCACTGACGCGAAAGGGTTGAGCAGCACTGCTGACGTCCAGGTCGTGAACAAAGCGCCGAAAGCAAACCAGGCGCCGGTCGTGAACCAGATGGAAGCCGTGACGCTGGAAGCGGGCCAGAGCTACTCTCTGCACGCTCAGGCCAACGATCCCGATGGCGACGCGCTGACCTACTCCTGGAGCGTTCCTGCGAATATGCAGGCGACAGGTGCAGACACCGCGAACCTGAACATCACCGCGCCGGACGTGGACACGGAATCAACTTACACGCTGACCGTAGTGGTAAGCGATGGCAAGACCAGCGTGCAGACTAACGTCCAGGTGACGGTAACGCCTAAAGCGGTGGAAACGCCGTCTGACGAAGGTAATACCCCATCTGACGAGGGCAACACGCCGTCCGACGAAGGTAATACCCCATCTGACGAGGGCAACACGCCGTCCGACGAAGGTAATACCCCCTCTGACGAAGGCAACACGCCGTCTGACGAAGGTTCTGCCACCAATAGCTGCGATAAGCCTGTTGACGCCAACGCCAGCAAATATGCTGCCTGGAGCGTAAGCAAGGTGTACAACGCGGGGAATACCGTCAGCTTCGACAACCTGGTCTGGAAAGCGAAATACTGGACTCAGGGCAACCAGCCGGGCTTCGGCGTGGATGCATGGGAACTGGTAAGCCAGGTGAAATTCAACTGGCGCTCCGACGTGGTCTACAACGGCGGCGACACCACCACCTATAACGGTTACACCTACACCGCAAAATGGTGGACGAAGGGTGATAAACCTGGCAACAGCGATGTATGGGTGAAAAAAGGTCCGGCTGCTGACTGTAAATAATTAAAGCGATAACAATGCGGGTAATTTTTTACCCGCTATCACGGTCCACGCCCCACTTCGGACGTGGACCGTAAACCAGGAAACAGCCAATAAGCGTGTAAGGAGACAATGAAAAAGACCCGGACTAAAAATGAAATCGTTATTTTTAATGTTATTGATAGTTAGCCATAGCGTCTTTGCCAACTGTTGGGATAAAGCCGCGCATTATTATCATGTGGATCCTTATTTATTGTACGCCATTGCGAATGTCGAGTCCGGAATGAACCCGTATGCGATTGGACAGAATCGTGATGGAACACGCGATGTAGGATTAATGCAGATTAACAGCTCTCATTTTGCTGAGCTGAAAATACAGGGCATTAATGAGTACCGGTTAATTACCGAACCCTGCACCTCGATTATGGTTGGGGCATCGATACTCTCTGATATGATTAAAGTGTATGGCTATAACTGGGAAGCTGTTGGGGCCTATAACGCAGGGCTGAAAAAAGAAAATTTTTCTTTGCGTATGATCTATGCGCGTAAAGTCTGGAATAAATATCAAAAAATTAAACGTACTGCTCGTACACGTTATTATTGATTTTCATTTTTTGAAGAATATCAGAAAGTGTTCTTCATAAAGTGAAAACTGCACCTGGTTTATTTATTAAATGGATTAATAAATAAACCGCAAATGAAATTAACTTTTTATTGACTCTTAATGTTATTAACAGGACCATCGAAATGAACAAAAGGACATTACTCAGTGTTCTTATCGCAGGCGCATGCGTTGCACCTTTTATGGCTCAGGCAACGACGCTACAGGCCAGCAGTGAACCCTATACCGTTAAGGCCAGCGATCTGCAGAAGAAAGAGCAGGATCTGACCAACTTCCCCCTGATGGCGTCAGTGAAGGCGACGATCCGTACGCTGGACAACAGCCTGGTGGAAAAAATCGAGCCGGGTAACCCCTCTAACCCGGAAAACGTGAAGCGCGTAGAAGGGATTATTAAGGCCAGCGACTGGGATTACCTCTTCCCGCTGCGCGCCCCGGAATATACCTACAGCAATTTCCTGAAAGCGGTCGGTAAATTCCCGGCACTCTGCCAGACCTATACCGATGGTCGCAACAGCGACGCCATCTGCCGTAAATCTTTGGCGACCATGTTCGCGCACTTCGCCCAGGAAACCGGCGGTCACGAATCCTGGCGTCCGGAAGCCGAATGGCGTCAGGCGCTGGTCTATGTGCGTGAAATGGGCTGGAGCGAAGGCCAGAAGGGCGGCTATAACGGCGAATGTAACCCGGACGTATGGCAGGGTCAGACCTGGCCGTGCGGTAAAGACAAAGATGGCGATTTCGTCAGCTACTTTGGTCGTGGCGCGAAACAGCTCTCCTATAACTACAACTATGGCCCGTTCTCTGAAGCGATGTACGGCGACGTTCGCGTTCTGCTGGATAAACCTGAACTGGTGGCTGACACCTGGTTGAACCTGGCGTCCGCCATTTTCTTCTTCGCCTACCCACAGCCACCGAAACCGAGCATGCTGCAGGTTATCGACGGCACCTGGCAGCCAAACGATCACGATAAAGCGAACGGCCTGGTGCCGGGCTTTGGTGTGACCACGCAGATCATCAACGGCGGTGTGGAGTGCGGCGGCCCGACTGAGATTGCCCAGTCGCAGAACCGTATTAAGTACTACAAAGAGTTTGCTAACTACCTGAAAGTCCAGGTTCCGGCGAACGAAGTGCTGGGTTGCGCGAACATGAAGCAGTTCGACGAAGGCGGTGCGGGCGCGCTGAAGATCTACTGGGAACAGGACTGGGGATGGAGCGCGGATACACCGTCAGGCCAAACCTACTCTTGCCAGCTGGTGGGTTATCAGACGCCGTTCAGCGCCTTTAAAGAGGGCGACTATACCAAGTGCGTGAAGAAATTCTTCAACGTCAACGTGGTGGGTGATGACGGGACTTCCGACGGTGGTAGCGTAACGCCAACCCCGACGCCGACTCCTGTCGACCCGACGGACGAAGGTACCACCCCGGACAACACGCCGTCAGTACCGGACGACAATACGCCGGAAGATAACACCCCAGCGCCGGTGAACCACGCGCCGGTGGCGAAAATCGCAGGTCCAGTGGGGGCGGTTGAAGCAGGTAAATCCGTGTCTCTGAACGCGTCCGGTTCGACTGACGAAGATGGTGACAAACTGACCTATACCTGGACTTCCCAGAATGGTCAGACGGTCAGTGGTGAAGATAAATCGGTGATCACTTTCAACGCACCGGAGGCTGCCGCTGCGACGCAGTATCAGATCAACCTGACCGTCAGCGACGGCAAGCTGAGCAGCAACACCAGCTATACGCTGAACGTGAAAGCGAAACAAACCGACGGCGGCCAGACCGGGACTTACCCGACCTGGACTTCCAAAACCAAATGGAAAGCCGGCGATATCGTGAACAACCGTGGTCAGTTGTTCCAGTGCAAACCTTACCCGTACAGCGGCTGGTGCAACAACGCGCCGTCGTATTACGAGCCAGGTAAAGGTATTGCATGGCAGGATGCGTGGACGGCGTTGTAATCAGCCAAACAAAAACGGCAGCCTTCGGGTTGCCGTTTTTGTCTGCAAAATCCTAACGGTGTAATTTCCCGTGATCCCGCAACCATGCCGCCGTGCGGATAATCCCGTCATCCAGCGTCACGATCGGCTTATACCCCAATTCGCTCTCCGCGCGGCTGATATCCAGCGTGAAATCAAAATTCAGCTTTGATACCCCGTAGTGGGTTAACGCCGGCTCTTTTGCCGACTTATTGCCAAAGTGCTCCAGGCTGCGGGCAATCATATCCAGCATCGGGTAGGGTACAGAACGGATCCGGCAGTGGATATTCAGTTCATCAATAAGCTTTTGCACAATACTGCGCAGGGTTCTGGGCTCGCCGTTAGTGATGTTGTACACCCGACCGGACGGCAGAGTGTCGCACTGTTCCTGGCTCGCCAGCCACATCGCATGGATGGCGTTCTCATAGTAGGTCATATCGACCATCGCGCTGCCGCCGTGCGGCAACAGCACGCTGCCATAGTGGTGCATCATGTGCGCCAGACGGGGGATAAACACTTTGTCGTGTGGGCCAAACAGGCTCTGTGGGCGCAGCACCGTAAAACGGGTCTGCGGATTCGCCTGGGCCAGCAGACTGATGACCTCTTCTCCGGCGGCTTTGCTGCGGGCAAATTCGTTGGCAAAGCGGTGTGGACGAAAATCTTCTTTGATATCACGGTGATGGTGATAATCGAAGTAAAGCGACGGAGAGGAGATATGGACAACGTTACGCACGCCCCAGGCGACGGCCCATTCGCCGAGACGGCGGGTCGCCCGAACGTTTGCCAGATCAAAGGCTTCCTGCGTTCCCCACGGAGAAGTGAAACTGGAGCAGTGCCACAGCGTGTCGATGCCGGCAAGCATGACTTTCGCCTGCGAAGAGACCAGTTCGGTCAGATCCGCATGCACAAACTCCGCGCCCATTTTTTCGAGCAGTTTCCCCATCGCTTCGTTGCGACCGGTCGCTCTGACGCTGATGCCTTTGTTGCGCAAAAACTCAACCGCGTTTCGTCCTAAGCCGCTGGTTGCGCCGGTAACCAGTACCTTCATATCAGTCCACTGTGTTTAATAAAACGTCGTGCGCATTCTTCCGTGAATTACGTCGGTATGCAATGGGAAACGTGAAACAATACAGCAAGTTTTTACGATTTAACTGTGATTTGTTCTGCAAGTCTGGCAATTTTCTTTGCCATCCCCCGGAAAATAAACAGGTGCGCCGGGATCATCAGCAGCCAGTAGAAAAGCCCTGGCATACCGTGCGGATGCCACCAGGCGCGCACGTCAATCTCGCGATGATCACCCTTATCTTCAAGGGTGAAGCTCAGCCGTCCCAGTCCTGGTGCCTTCATGCCAAACAACAGCGTGAGCTGTTTTTCCGGCTCGACGATAATCACTTTCCAGCTGTCTACGGTATCGCCTGGTTGAAGCATTTCGTGTTCAGGCCGACCTTTTGCCAACCGATGGCCAACTAACCGATCCAGCGCGGCGCGGATCTTCCATAAAGCATTGCCAAAGAAATAGCCCTCTTTGCCACCGAGACGGTTCACTACCCGCCATAATGCCGGCAAGCTGGCGGATGTCTTTACGGTAAAACCGGCCTGTTTGGCGAAAAAACCGTACTCAGGTCGCCAGCGGGCAAACGCCTGTGCGTCGTAGCCCCAGTCGCTGGAGTTCACCAGTTTCTCCTCTTCCTTCAGCGTGCTGCGTACGGCATCATCAAAGGCGATCAGCTTTTGGGGGAGCAACGCCCGCAGTTCGCTGTCATCGGCCAGCAGATCGTGTCTGAGGCCCTGTATTAACGCTTTCGCGGTGGTCGGCGGCACCGAAGTGATGACGTTCAGGAACCAGACGGAAATCCAACTGGTGGGAAAGGGGATGGGGATAAGCCAGCGATGCTTGCCGCTGACCGCCATGAAATGTTCAAACTGCTGTTGGTAACTCAGCACCTGTGGCCCGGCGGCTTCAAAGATTCGATGCTCACGGGATGGGTGATCCAGTAACGCCACCAGGTAATGCAGTAGGTTTTCCAGTGCGATGGGCGTGGTGCGCGAACGCACCCAGCGCGGCGGGGTTAGCACCGGCAGGTTATAGACCATGTCACGCATCACTTCAAAAGCGGCGGAACCGGCTCCGACGATGATCCCGGCGCGTAGTTCCGTCACCGGTACGCCAGACTCGCGCAAGGTATCGGCGGTTACCTGCCGTGCCCGCAGGTGATCGGATTGTTCGTGTTCCGGTGCCTGCAAAGAGCTGAGAAAAATCAGTTGTCCGACCGGCGTTTCACGCAGGGCGTCACGCACGTTAAGCGCGACCTGACGCTCGTGCGCAATAAAATCGCCGCCTTCTCCCATGCCATGGACCAGATAATAGACAGTGTCGACATCGACCAGCAGGGAAGGGAGCGTTGTCGGCCAGTTCAGATCGACCTTATGACAGCTGACGTTGGGCAGCCGCTGTTTTTCCAGTCGCTCAATGCGACGTGCCGCCGCCAGTACCTGATGCCCTTGCTGGCTGAGCGCCTGCACCAGATGCTGACCAATGTACCCACTGGCGCCAAGAACTACGATGCGTTGCGGCACATCTCTCTCCTTAACGATTCAGGAAGGCGCGCCAGTGGGCGACGACATCAGCAAGCTGCTCCCGTGAGACATCCAGATGGGTCACCAGACGGACAATTGGCGATGCGTTGATCAGCACACCCTGTGCCTTCATGTGCTCACCCAGGGCCGCGGCGTTAGCTTCTCCAACGCGGACAAACAGCATATTGGTATCGTGACGCATCACGTCCGCCCCGATTTCCCGCAGTTGTTCTGCCAGCCAGGCCGCGTTGTCGTGATCGTCCTGCAGGCGCGCAACGTTATTTTTTAGAGCATACATTCCGGCTGCCGCCAGGATACCGGCCTGACGCATGCCGCCGCCGGTCATTTTGCGCCAGCGGGTAGCGCGCTTGATGTATTCGCGGCTGCCGACCAGTAGCGAGCCGACCGGTGTCCCCAGCCCTTTGGACAGACAGAGGGTAAAGGAGTCGCAATACTGAGCGATCTCTTTGAGTTCACAACCGTAGGCTACAACGGCATTAAAAATACGCGCGCCATCGACATGCAGCGCCAGACCGCGCTCACGGGTGAATTCCCAGGCCTCTTTCAGATACTCGCGCGGCAGCACTTTGCCGTTATGAGTATTTTCAAGGCTTAGCAGGCGGGTACGGGCAAAGTGGATATCATCTGCCTTAATTTTGGCGGCGACTTTATCCAGCGGTAGCGTACCGTCAGCCGCGGCGTCTATCGGCTGCGGCTGAATACTGCCGAGCACCGCCGCGCCACCGGCTTCATACAGATAGTTATGTGCCCCCTGACCGGCGATATACTCTTCGCCACGCTCGCAGTGGCTGAGGAGCGCCACGAGGTTGGCTTGGGTGCCGGTGGGTAAAAATAACGCCGCTTCTTTACCTGAAAGGTCGGCGACGTATTGCTGAAGAGCGTTAACGGTGGGGTCATCTCCGTACACGTCATCCCCGACCGGGGCGGCCATCATTTCTTCAAGCATGGCGCGACCCGGACGGGTTACGGTATCACTGCGTAAATCGATCATTGCACATCCCTATTGTTTGAAAGGCGATGTGCATTGTTTTACCTGAGCCAGTTGGTTTTTGCCAGTTCGATCACCTCATCGCCGCGGCCACTGATGATGGCGCGCAACATATACAGGCTGAAACCTTTGGCCTGTTCCAGTTTGATCTGTGGCGGAATAGCCAATTCCTCTTTCGCGACAACCACATCTACCAACACCGGGCCGTCGATCGACAGCGCACGCTGTAGTGCTTCGTCAACCTCTGACGCTTTTTCCACCCGAATTCCGGTAATGCCGCAGGCTTCGGCAATGCGGGCAAAGTTAGTGTCGTGAAGCTCGGTACCGTCGGTGAGATAACCACCGGCCTTCATCTCCATCGCCACAAAGCCCAGTACGCTGTTGTTAAAGACTATGATTTTAACCGGAAGCTTCATCTGGACCACCGACAGGAAATCGCCCATCAGCATACTGAATCCGCCGTCGCCGCACATGGCAATCACCTGACGTCCCGGTGCAGTGGCCTGTGCGCCCAGCGCCTGCGGCATGGCGTTAGCCATCGAACCGTGGTTAAACGAACCGAGCAGACGGCGCTTGCCGTTCATTTTCAGGTAGCGGGCGGCCCACACCGTCGGCGTACCGACGTCGCAGGTAAAAATGGCGTCATCGGCGGCAAAGTGACTGATTTGCTGCGCCAGGTACTGCGGGTGAATCGCTTTCTCGCTGGGTTTGGCGAGATCGTCCAGCCCTTTACGCGCATCGCGATAATCGCTCAACGCCTTATCAAGGAATTTACGCTCGGTTTTCTCTTCCACCAATGGCAGCAGCGCAGTTAGCGTGGCTTTGATATCACCGATCAGCGCCATATCGACCTTACTGTGCGCGCCGATGCTGGCGGGGTTGATATCAATCTGGATAATTTTGGCGTCAGTTGGGTAGAACGCGCGGTAGGGGAACTGTGTACCGAGCAGCACCAGTGTGTCAGCGTTCATCATGGTATGGAAGCCGGATGAGAAGCCGATAAGGCCAGTCATCCCCACATCATAGGGGTTGTCATATTCGACATGCTCTTTGCCGCGCAGGGCATGAACAATGGGGGCTTTAATTTTGGCGGCGAACTCAACCAGTTCTTTATGCGCTCCCGCACAGCCGCTGCCGCACATCAGGGCGATGTTGCTGGAGTAGCGCAGCAACTGGGCCAGTTTTCTTAACTCTTCTTCTGCAGGTGTAACGATCGGCAACGGCGCGTGATACCAGTGGCTGCTGGCGCTTTCTGGCGCCGGTTTTAACGCCACATCGCCCGGTAAGACCACCACGGAGACGCCGCGATTGAGCACCGCTTTGCGCATGGCAATCGCCAGCACCTGGGGGATCTGTTCCGGGCTGGAAACCAGTTCGCAATAGTGGCTGCATTCGCGGAACAGTTCCTGTGGATGCGTCTCCTGGAAATACCCGCTGCCAATTTCGCTGGAAGGGATGTGGGCGGCGATAGCCAGTACCGGGACGTGGTTACGATGACAGTCAAACAGACCGTTGATCAGATGCAGGTTACCGGGGCCGCAAGATCCGGCGCAAACTGCCAGTTCGCCGGTCAGTTGTGCCTCCGCACCTGCCGCGAATGCGGCAACCTCCTCATGACGGGTCGACATCCACTCAATCGTTCCCATGCGATTGAGACTGTCACTCAGGCCGTTCAGCGAATCGCCCGTCACGCCCCAGATACGTTTCACACCCGCCTGTTCCAGTGTTTTAGCAATAAAAGCGGCAACCGTTTGTTTCATGGTTTTCCATCTCCTTAATTGTGATACCGGTTACAAGTTTAGATGAAGATAGTGATTACGCTTCGTGGCACCCCTTATTTTCAGCAGCTTCCTTTTGAAGGGGATAATGCGTAGCGTGGAAAAAATCAGGGCGAACCAGGAGTAAACTCAGATGCTTATAACATGGTTAAATGCAGTGAATCGGATGCTGACGCACGAGGATTTTGGCAAGTTTTTATTACGCCTGGCGGTTGGGGGATTGATGCTGTTCCATGGACTGCATAAGCTGTTTGCCGGTATTGATGGCATCAGCGGAATGCTGATTGCCAAAGGGTTGCCGGGCTTTATTGCGTACGGCGTGCTGGTGGGGGAAGTGGTTGCGCCTTGCCTGATTATTCTCGGGATCCTGACGCGTCCGGCGGCGCTGGTGCTGGCGTTCACCATGATTGTGGCGTGGCTGATGGTCGGGGTCAATGAAACCTGGACGCTGGATAAAACCGGGGCATGGGCAATTGAAAGCCTGGTTTATTTCTTTATCGGCGCGCTGGCGGTGGCGTTTTTAGGGGCGGGACGGCTTTCGGTTGCTGGCAATTCGGCGTGGCGGTGAGGAATTGCCGGATGGCGACGTAAACGCCTTATCTGGCCTACAATCGCTATCGTAGGCCGGATAAGCGCAGCGCCATCCGGCAATCTGCTATCAGGCGAGAACCAGGTCGCCCTGCGGATGGCAGGAACAGGCCAGTACGTAACCTTCGGCGATTTCGGCATCGGTAAGCGTCATGGTGCTGCTGACCGTATAGTCGCCGGAAACCACTTTGGTTTTACAGCAACCGCAGACGCCCGCGCGGCAGGCAACGGTGACGGGCACCTTGTTGCTTTCCAGCGCATCCAGCAGCGTCGTACCGACCGGCGCGTAAAATTCTTTCGCCGGTTGCAGCTTAGTAAATTTCAGGCCGCTGGTTGCCGCTTCCGCAACCGGTGTGAAGAACTGTTCTTTAAAGAAGCGTGTTACGCCCAGCGCTTTCACTTCCCGCTCGACCAGATCCATATACGGCGCCGGGCCACAGGTCATCACCGTGCGGGAGGCCAGATCAGGTACCTGTTGCAGTAACTCAGTGGTCAGCCGACCGGCGACAAAACCGGCAGTGGCGTTGTTTTCGGCCACCAGTGTGACCGGATACTGACGCCACTCCTCGGCGAAAATGACATCCTGCGGCGAGCGCACGTTGAAGATAACCTGGACGTCAGCCTGCGGACGGTACTTCGCCAACCAGCGGCGCATCGACATGATCGGCGTGACGCCACAGCCGGCCGCCAGCATAAGGAACTTATCATCGGCTTTATCTTCGCAGGTGAAATCGCCCATCGCATCAGATAGCCAGAGATAGTCGCCGCGCTTCACATCACGCGTTAACCACTGTGAGCCCGCACCGTCGTCAATCCGGCGAACGGTCAGCGTAATGTACTCGCTGACGCCCGGCGTTGAAGAGAGCGTGTAAGCACGCAGCGTTTGCGCAGAATTACGTACGCTGATCAGTGCATACTGCCCGGCGCGATACGGATAATAGTCGTGGCACAGCAACGAAATTGTCCAGACATCCGGCGTTTCCTGATGGATGTGATGAACCTGCATCCGCCATGGGCACTGATGAGTTGGCATTGTCATTCTTTACTCCTTACGCGCTCAGCAACTGCTTCATGTCTTCTTCAACGGTGGTCACGGAGCGCAGACCGAATTTCTCATTGAGAACGGCCAGCAGATCCGGCGTGAAGAAGCCTGGCGCCGTCGGGCCCGTGACGATGTTTTTCACACCGAGAGACAGCAGGGTCAGCAGAATCACAATCGCTTTCTGTTCGAACCAGGAGAGCACCAGCGACAGCGGCAGGTCGTTCACGCCACAGCCGAGTTTCTCTGCCAGCGTCACAGCCAGAATGATAGCGGAGTAGGCATCGTTACACTGACCGGCATCAACCAGACGCGGCAGGCCTTCGATATCGCCGAACTCCAGCTTATTGAAACGGTATTTACCGCAGGCCAGGGTCAGGATCAGGCAGTCGTCCGGGACGCTGGTGGCAAAATCGGTGAAGTAGTTACGTTCACCGCGTGCGCCGTCGCAGCCGCCAACCAGGAAGATGTGACGCAGTTTTTCACGGCTCACCAGGTCTATCAGCGTGTCTGCCGCACCCAGCAGGGTCTTACGACCAAAACCGACGGTGATCAGATGCGGGATTTCGCTGTACGGGAAGCCCGCCATTTGCTGCGCTTGTGCGATAACCGGACCGAAGTCGTCGCCTTCCAGGTGGCTCACACCCGGCCAACCGACGATGCTACGGGTCCAGATACGATCGTCGTAGCTGCCAACAGTCGGATCGATGATGCAGTTAGAGGTCATCACGATAGGTCCAGGGAAGCGGGCGAATTCGACCTGCTGGTTCTGCCAGCCGCTACCGTAATTACCAATCAGATGCTTGAATTTACGCAGTTCCGGATAACCGTGCGCAGGCAGCATTTCACCGTGGGTGTAAACGTTAACGCCGGTGCCTTCGGTTTGTTCCAGCAGGTTATACAGATCTTTCAGATCATGGCCTGAGATCAGGACGCACTTCCCTTCGGTCGCTTTAACGTTAACCTGGGTCGGCGTCGGGTGGCCGTATTTGCTGGTTTCACCGGCATCCAGAATGCTCATCACTTTGAAGTTCATCTGGCCGATTTCCATTGAGCACTCCAGCAAAGCGTTCATATCGGAAGGCCAGGTACCCAGCCACGCCATGATTTTATGGTATTGCGCGTAGATATCGTTGTCGTACTTCCCGAGAACGTGCGCGTGTTCCATATAGGCCGCCGCGCCTTTCAGACCATACAGGCACAGCAGACGCAGACCGAGAATGTTTTCGCCAATGGCGGCTTTGTCTTTATTGGGGGTAAATTCGGCAGCCTGGCGTTGCAGGTCGCCCAGATCGTCGCTAACCAGTTGCAGTTCAGCCATTGGGTTGTCGCAGTGCGCATTGGCGTCAACGCTCAGGCACTGAGCTTTTAGCGCTTCACGCATCGCGATGGCGTCGCGGGCATAGCCGACGATACGTGGAGAATCGAAGTTAACGTTGGTCAGCGTGGAGAAGAAAGCACGCGGCGCAAAGCTATCAACGTCATGATGAATGATGCCATATTCACGCGCTTTCACAGCCCATGCCGACAGACCTTGTAGGGCGGCGATCAGCAGATCCTGCAGATCAGAAGTTTCAGCCGTTTTACCGCACATACCCTGCGCGTAAGAACAGCCGTTTCCTGCCGGAGTACGGATGGTTTGTTCACATTGCACACAAAACATGATCACACCTTTTAAAGTTATATTTAATATACATGTTTAAGATTATGCTTGTGTGCCGAGGGATAAAAGGGATTTCTGATACAACTTAAAGGGAGATTGATTTAGCGCAATTTTGGCGGCAGAAGCCTACCGCCAAAGAGGGTGTTAAGCGGAGAAAAAAGCCATCAAAATGGGCACCAGCAAACTCAGGACAAAGCCGTGAACAATCGCCGCCGGAACCATCTCCAGCCCACCGGTACGCTGTAACACCGGCAGGGTAAAGTCCATTGATGTGGCGCCGCACAGCCCCAGTGCGGTAGAACGACTGCGGCGCACCAGACCCGGAATCAGCATAATCGCGAGCAGTTCACGGGCCAGATCGTTAAAGAACGCGGCGCTGCCGATCACCGGGCCATAGGATTCGGTCAGCAAAATACCAGAAAGGGAGTACCAGCCAAAACCCGACGCCATCGCCAGCGCGGTTTTCACTGGCAGACCGAGAATCAGCGCGTTAATCAGGCCGCCAATCATGGAGCTGGCGACGACCACGACCGCCACAATCATGCCACGCCGGTTCAGGACAATCTGCTTTAACGTCATCCCGCTATTGCGCAACTGGATACCGACCAACAGCAGCAGCAGGATCAGCGTATATTCACTTGCTTCTGTGGCGTGCTGCAAAACAGGCAGCGCGCTCAACCCCAGCAAAAAGCCGACCACCACTACGCCGCATAGCTTCAGCGATTCAAGCGCCATCGCGATACGGGAGGGCAGTTTTTCTTGTTGGTGATGGTGTCGCCAGGGTAATGTGCGTTCCAGCCACAGTAATGCGGCAATATTACACAGTAAAATAACGGTAATACTGACGGCGGAATAGTGAAATATCGCCAGCAGGTTGCTCGCCAGATTATCCAGAAAGGCCAGGCTAATCCCCATAAAAAAGAGAATCAGATAAACCATCCAGCTCAATAGTCGATTGATCAGTTTTAATGCCGCGGTGTGCCTAAGCGGAATGAGATAACCTGCTATCAGCGGAAGCAGAATGATGAGAAGTCCTGAAAACATGAACAACCGGGTCCTTTGAATTAGCGAGACAGCGCCATGACACTACCCAATAACGCGGATTCAGTAAAGATGCAAAATAAAAGCCGGACAGAGAGATACCCTATCCGGCTGAAGCGCGTTTGACCCGACGGGTATGCGCCGTCGGGCATTCTGACATTAATCGCGTTTTTCGAGCAGCGTACGGTAAATAAGTCCACCGAGAATACCGCCAATAATTGGCATCACCCAGAACAACCACAACTGTTCTAACGCCCAACCGCCCTGGAAGATAGCGACTGCGGTGCTACGCGCCGGGTTCACTGAAGTATTAGTGACCGGAATGCTGATCAAGTGGATCAGGGTTAATGCCAGGCCGATAGCGATCGGCGCAAAGCCTGCCGGCGCGTATTTGTCTGTTGCGCCGTGAATCACCAGCAAGAAGCCGGCAGTCAGCACGATTTCGATAACAATCGCGGACAGCATGGAGTATCCGCCCGGCGAGTGTTCCCCATAACCGTTAGAGGCGAAACCACTGGCTGTTGCATCAAAACCGGCTTTACCACTGGCAATCAGATACAGAACTGCCGCGGCAATAATACCGCCCACCACCTGAGCAATAATGTAACCAATAACCTCTTTTGCCGGGAACCGACCGCCGGCCCATAAGCCTAAGGTTACCGCCGGGTTAAAATGCCCGCCGGAAATATGGCCAACGGCAAACGCCATGGTTAATACGGTCAGGCCGAAGGCCAGTGCAACGCCCGCAAAACCAATACCTAATTCCGGAAATGCGGCTGCCAGTACAGCACTGCCGCAGCCACCAAAGACAAGCCAGAACGTACCAAAACATTCGGCTGCTAATTTTCTGAACATATCCACCTCAATATAAAAAATAACCACAAAAGCGCTGTGGTAATCGGTATTTATTGTCTGCCTGAATGACGACAAATAAATAGCTCGCTATTTTAAAAACGATCGTCATCCGTTCTCTAGTCAAATAAAACCCGTTAGTTTGATTTAGGGCAATGCGGCGTCATTCCTTCCATAGATTTCTCTTAAGGAAAAGTGTAGCGCATCGTCACAGGAAAGAGGATTGGCAATTACGGATATATTATTCGTCCAGCAAAACTTTCCGGTTATGTATTCCGAATGAAAGAGAAAAGAATAAATCGTTCACTCCTCGTACAGTTAGCCTGCGTAATAATATCCCTGTCACGTCCCACGCCGGGTTTTGCAGTTATACTGCGAAGAACTTAAAGGGAAAGTGAAGATTTTCTGGAGGAAACATGATTCTCGAACGCGTTGAGATAGTGGGATTTCGCGGTATCAATCGGCTGTCGTTGATGCTCGAGCAAAATAACGTCCTGATTGGTGAGAACGCCTGGGGTAAATCAAGTTTACTGGATGCATTAACGCTGCTGCTGTCACCCGAATCAGAGTTGTATCATTTTGACCGCGACGATTTCTGGTTTCCTCCTGGCGATATGAAAGGCCGCGAACATCACCTGCATATCGTACTGACGTTTCGTGAATCTCAGCCTGGGCGCCATCGGGTTCGCCGTTATCGGCCGCTGGAGGCATGCTGGGCACCGTGTCACGATGGCTTTCAGCGCATCTTTTATCGCCTTGAAGGTGAATCCGGCGAGGACGGCAGCGTAATGACGCTGCGTAGTTTTCTCGACGGCGACGGGCATCCGCTGGCGGTAGATGATATCAACGAGCAGGCGAGGCATCTGGTGCGTCTGATGCCGGTGCTGCGTTTACGCGATGCGCGTTTTATGCGCCGTATTCGTAACGGCACGGTGCCAGAGGTTGATGATGTCGAAGTCACCGCCCGACAACTGGATTTTCTCGCCCGCGAACTGGCGACGCGGCCGCAGAATCTTACTGACGGACAGATTCGTCAGGGGCTCTCGGCGATGGTGCAATTGCTGGAGCACTATTTTACCGAGCAGGGCACGTCGCAATCCCGCCACCGCTTAATGCGCCGACGCTCTACTAACGAACAGCGAAGCTGGCGGTATCTCGACATTATCAACCGGATGATCGACAAACCGGGGGGGCGAACTCACCGGGTGATTTTGCTGGGGCTGTTTTCCACGCTGTTGCAGGCGAAGGGCACGGTCAGACTGCATAAAGATGCCAGACCTCTGCTGCTGGTAGAAGATCCGGAAACGCGGCTACATCCCATCATGCTGTCAGTGGCGTGGCAGTTGCTGAATTTGCTGCCGCTTCAGCGCATCACCACCACCAACTCGGGTGAGTTGCTTTCGCTGACCCCCGTGGAGCATGTCTGTCGTCTGGTGCGTGAATCCTCACGCGTCGCGGCCTGGCGTTTGGGACCGGGGGGGCTGAGCGCAGAGGATGGTCGACGCATTGCGTTTCACATTCGCTTCAACCGCGCCTCCTCGCTGTTTGCCCGCTGCTGGCTGCTGGTGGAAGGGGAAACAGAAACCTGGGTGATCAACGAACTGGCCCGCCAGTGCGGTCATCACTTTGACGCCGAAGGGATTAAGGTGATCGAGTTCGCACAGTCTGGCCTTAAGCCACTGGTGAAATTCGCTCGTCGGATGGGCATTGAGTGGCACGTGCTGGTGGATGGCGATGAAGCCGGAAAAAAATATGCCGCCACGGTGCGAAGCCTGCTGAATAACGATCGGGAAGAGGAACGCGAACACCTGACCACGCTGCCTGCGCTGGATATGGAACACTTCATGTACCGGCAGGGTTTTGCTGACGTCTTTCACCGGGTGGCGCAGATCCCGGAAAATGTGCCGATGAATATGCGTAAAATCATTTCGAAGGCGATCCATCGCTCATCGAAGCCCGACTTAGCCATCGAAGTGGCGATGGAAGCCGGGCGGCGAGGGGTGGAGGCGGTGCCGATGTTGCTGAGAAAAATGTTCTCCCGGGTGCTGTGGCTGGCGCGCGGCAGAGCGGACTAATCCTGTAAGCACTGCGGAACCTGCGTGGCGACGCTATCGAGCAACGCGTAGCGGCGGCGATATTCAGCCCGTTTTTTGCTGGCGATATCCGCCTCGCTTTTCCGCGCAATCGTCAGCGGCAGCGAGAAATACTCTTCTTGCGTTTTTTCACCGCCCAGGGACGCCCAGAAGGCGTCGTAGTCGGCATGCATTTGCGTTTTTTTGTCCATATAGCGCCAACTGCGATAAACATGCACCGCGTTACTGACCGCCAGAATCTGATCCGCCCTGGCGATGTGCGCGAACTGACACAGCACTTCCATCACCACTCTTTTAGGGAACAAACCGTAACAGGCTTTGGTGGCCTGCTGAATGACCTCATGCGGAACATCATTCGCCGCGCCCTGCAAGCCGCCAATAAACAAGGTGCGTTTTCCGTTTAACGTGCAGAATGTGAAGGTAATTTCTGCCAGAATACGCATCCGATCGTCGCGGATTACGACGGTACTTTCACCTTCTTTATCCAGTGAGACCAGGCTGACTAAATCAAGCTGGAATGACGCACCGTCTTTGGCCTGAAATTTTGCCAGGTTGAGACCGGTCTGACTTAAATAACGGGCCAGTTGTTCGCGGCTGAACATCTGACGCAGCAGGTCATAATGGCTACAAAGCGCAGTCAGCGCGGTATCGCGCTTAATATTCACGGCCATGTATGGGCGGTGCAGACGAATAGGCAACCGGGGTTGTCTCGCCAGCAGCGTATTCAGCTCGGGCCACTGGGTCAGGTTTTCCAGCAACTGACGGGTGGCCCTTGGCATCAACAATGAGCGAATTAAAAACTTACGGCGAAAGCTGGCCTTCCGCCAGAATTTACCCGGCAGTAATTGACCCCGCGTCAGGCGCAAAAATAATTGTAAAGGAGACGCAACGTCTGAAGTGTAAAAGGTATTATCAGTAATCTGTGACATGATCATAATCCGCAATGCGATGATTGCGAAAATTGAAACACGCTGAATCTTAACCAATCATCAATGCCTCGGGCGCTATCCTTTTCGCTTGCGGTTTGTTTAGATACTGTTGAATTTCAGCTGAAAACTTATCATCAGGATCGCTATGGGTATTAAGGGAAATAAAATTAAAAAACGCTATCTGTTGCTTATATTCATTCTCATCCTGGGGGCATTTGCCCTTTGGCGGACGCTCAATGCGCCGGTGCCAAATTATCAGACGCTGATTGTGCGGCCGGGAGATTTGCAGCAAAGCGTACTGGCAACCGGCAAACTCGACGCATTGCGAAAAGTGGACGTCGGCGCGCAGGTGAGTGGTCAGCTCAAAACGCTGTCGGTGGCGATTGGCGATAAAGTGAAGAAAGACCAGTTGCTGGGCGTTATCGACCCTGAACAGGCGGAAAACCAGATCAAAGAGGTGGAAGCGACGCTGATGGAGCTTCGCGCTCAACGTCAACAGGCCGAAGCCGAGTGGAAGCTGGCACGGGTGACGCTCTCCCGTCAACAACAGCTGGCAAAAACACAGGCCGTGTCGCAACAGGATCTGGACACCGCGGCGACAGAGATGGCGGTGAAGCAGGCGCAGATCGGCACTATCGATGCGCAGATCAAACGCAATCAGGCGTCTCTGGATACGGCGAAGACTAACCTTGACTACACCCGCATCGTCGCGCCGATGGCTGGTGAAGTCACGCAGATCACCACCCTGCAAGGGCAGACAGTGATTGCCGCGCAGCAGGCGCCGAACATTCTGACGCTGGCGGACATGAGTACGATGCTGGTGAAAGCACAGGTTTCAGAAGCCGATGTCATTCACCTTAAGCCGGGGCAGAAGGCCTGGTTTACCGTACTGGGCGATCCGCAAACCCGATACGAAGGCACGCTGAAAGACGTACTGCCGACGCCGGAAAAGGTCAATGATGCCATTTTCTATTACGCCCGTTTTGAAGTGCCCAATCCGAAGGGGATTTTACGCCTGGACATGACCGCACAGGTCCATATCCAGTTGACGGACGTAAAAAACGTTCTGACGATCCCGCTTTCCGCGCTGGGGGATCCGGTCGGCGACAATCGCTACAAGGTGACACTTCTGCGTAACGGTGAAACTCGCGAGCGCGAAGTGTCAATTGGCGCGCGCAATGACACTGACGTGGAGATTGTGAAAGGGCTGGAAGCCGGTGATGAAGTGGTGACCGGCGAGGGTAAACCGGGAGCCGCGCAATGACGGCATTGCTTGAACTGAGCAATATTCGCCGCAGTTATCCCTCCGGAGAAGAACAGGTGGAGGTGCTGAAGGGCATCACGCTACAAATCAGTGCCGGGGAGATGGTGGCGATCGTGGGGGCATCGGGCTCCGGAAAATCCACGCTGATGAACATCCTGGGGTGCCTCGATAAACCTACCAGCGGCACCTACAGGGTTGCGGGACGCGATGTTTCAACGCTGGACCGCGATGCGCTGGCGCAACTGCGTCGGGAGCATTTCGGCTTTATTTTCCAGCGCTACCATTTGCTGTCACATCTGACGGCGGCGCAAAACGTCGAAGTCCCCGCCGTTTACGCCGGTACGGAAAGGAAACAGCGTCTGGCGCGCGCGCAGGAGTTGCTCCAGCGGCTTGGCCTGGGCGATCGCGTCGGTTATCAGCCCTCGCAGCTTTCCGGCGGTCAGCAGCAGCGCGTGAGTATTGCCCGCGCGCTGATGAACGGAGGACAGGTGATCCTCGCTGATGAACCCACCGGTGCACTCGACAGCCGTTCCGGCGAAGAGGTAATGGCAATCCTGCACCAACTGCGCGATCGCGGGCATACGGTCATTATTGTCACCCACGATCCCCAGGTTGCCGCCCAGGCTGAGCGGGTGATTGAGATCCATGACGGTGAAATTGTGCGTAATCCGCCGGCGAAGCGTGCTGTGAAGGGGCAGGGTATTCAGGAACCGACGGTGAAAACGGCGTCCGGCTGGAGTCAGTTTGTCAGCGGGTTTCGCGAAGCACTTACGATGGCGTGGCTGGCGATGGCGGCCAACAAAATGCGCACGCTGCTGACGATGCTCGGGATCATTATCGGCATCGCGTCAGTGGTGTCGATTGTGGTGGTCGGCGACGCGGCGAAACAACTGGTGCTGGCGGACATCCGCGCCATTGGGACCAACACCATTGATATCTACCCCGGCAAAGATTTTGGCGACGACGATCCGCAGTATCAGCAGGCGCTGAAATACGACGATCTTGCGGCGATCCAGAAACAGCCCTGGGTAACCTCCGCGACGCCCGCCGTGTCGCAGAACCTGCGCTTACGCTATGGCAATACCGACGTTGCCGCCAGCGCGAATGGCGTCAGCGGCGACTATTTTAACGTCTACGGCATGACCTTCAGCGAAGGAACCACCTTTAACCGCGAACAGCTTAATGGTCGTGCGCAGGTGGTGGTGCTCGACAGTAACACCCGACGTCAGTTGTTCCCGCATAAGGCGAACGTCGTGGGTGAGGTGATCCTTGTGGGGAACATGCCTGCGACGGTGATTGGCGTGGCGCAAGAGAAGCAGTCGATGTTTGGCAGCAGCAAAATCCTGCGCGTCTGGTTGCCTTACAGCACGATGTCCGGGCGCATTATGGGGCAGTCGTGGCTGAATTCGATCACCGTGCGGGTGAAGGAAGGTTTCGATAGCGCACAGGCTGAACAGCAACTCACCCGACTGCTGACGCTGCGTCACGGCAAAAAGGATTTCTTCACCTGGAATATGGACGGCGTCTTGAAAACCGCCGAAAAGACCACACGTACTCTTCAACTGTTCCTGACGCTGGTGGCGGTGATTTCGCTGGTGGTCGGTGGGATTGGCGTGATGAACATCATGCTGGTGTCGGTCACTGAGCGCACGCGGGAGATCGGCATCCGGATGGCGGTGGGGGCACGCGCCAGCGATGTGCTACAGCAATTTTTAATTGAAGCGGTGCTGGTCTGTCTGGTGGGGGGCGCGCTGGGGATCACGTTGTCGATGCTGATCGCTTTTACGTTGCAACTGTTCCTGCCGGGTTGGGAAATTGGCTTCTCGCCAGTGGCGCTGCTGACGGCGTTTTTGTGCTCTACCTTTACCGGCGTCCTGTTCGGTTGGTTACCGGCGCGCAATGCGGCGCGACTGGATCCGGTCGATGCGTTAGCACGAGAGTGACGTCCCGGGAAATAAAAATGCCAGCCGATCGGGCTGGCATTTTACCTGCGGGATGTACACAATGAGACAGAAGAGCTATGCAACAGCTTCTGCTTCGATAGGCACGATGACACTGGCGTGATTGCCTTTCGGCCCCTGGTGGACATCAAACTGGACAGACTGTCCGGCTTTTAGCGTTCTGTAACCATCCATCTGAATGGTGGAATAGTGAGCGAAAATATCTTCGCCGCCGCCTTCAGGGCAGATGAAACCAAACCCTTTGGCATTGTTGAACCACTTAACAGTACCCGTTTCCATGCTTCGACATCCTTCGTAAATCTTATATAAGTAAGATGGAATGAACCGGTGGTGGAGTGGGGGTTGTTCAAAACCTCGCCAACTCTCGAAATTACAATTTAGAGAAATCAGGCGAGGCGTCAAGCGTCTGACGGGGGTCGGTGGGTAAAAATGAATCAAAAATTTGAAGCAGTTAACGCTATTGGTGGGAATGTGACAGATGTCGCGGATGCCAGTGATAGATGATAGTTATCTATTAATTGAGGTAGATTGATTGTGCACATCCGCTCTTGTCAGCGGCAGACTGTTCTGCCGGTAACCGTAACTGAAGATGACGACTGACAATGGGTAAGACGAACGACTGGCTGGATTTCGACCAGCTGGCGGCTGATAAAGTGCGTGACGCGCTAAAACCGCCATCTATGTATAAAGTGATATTAGTCAATGATGATTATACTCCGATGGAGTTTGTTATTGACGTGTTACAAAAATTCTTTTCTTATGATGTAGAACGTGCAACGCAACTGATGCTTGCGGTTCACTATCACGGTAAAGCCATCTGCGGCGTTTTCACCGCAGAGGTTGCGGAGACCAAAGTGGCGATGGTGAACACGTATGCGAGGGAGAACGAGCATCCGTTGCTGTGTACGCTGGAAAAAGCCTGAATGCAGGCATAAAAATTGGGGGAGGTGCCTATGCTCAATCAAGAACTGGAACTCAGTTTAAACATGGCTTTCGCCAGAGCGCGCGAGCACCGTCATGAGTTTATGACCGTCGAGCACTTGTTACTGGCGCTGCTCAGTAACCCATCGGCCCGCGAAGCGCTGGAAGCGTGTTCCGTGGACCTCGTGGCGCTCCGTCAGGAACTCGAAGCCTTCATTGAACAAACCACACCCGTACTGCCTGCCAGCGAAGAAGAACGCGATACGCAACCGACGCTGAGTTTTCAGCGCGTTCTGCAACGTGCGGTCTTCCACGTTCAGTCCTCCGGGCGTAGTGAAGTGACTGGCGCGAACGTGCTGGTTGCCATCTTTAGCGAACAGGAGTCTCAGGCCGCCTACCTGCTGCGTAAGCATGAGGTCAGCCGTCTCGATGTGGTCAACTTTATATCGCACGGTACGCGCAAAGATGAGCCGAGTCAGTCGTCTGATCCTGGCAGTCAGCCGAATACCGAAGAGCAAGCTGGCGGGGAGGAACGTATGGAGAACTTCACGACTAACCTTAACCAGCTTGCCCGCGTTGGCGGCATTGATCCGCTGATCGGCCGTGACAAAGAACTGGAGCGTGCTATTCAGGTGCTGTGCCGTCGGCGCAAAAATAACCCGCTACTGGTGGGGGAATCTGGCGTCGGGAAAACGGCGATTGCCGAAGGCCTTGCCTGGCGTATCGTGCAGGGCGACGTGCCGGAAGTGATGGCCGATTGCACTATCTACTCGCTGGATATCGGTTCGCTGCTGGCGGGAACCAAATACCGCGGTGACTTTGAAAAACGCTTTAAAGCGTTGCTGAAACAACTGGAGCAGGATACCAACAGCATCCTGTTTATCGATGAGATCCACACCATCATCGGGGCCGGTGCAGCGTCTGGCGGTCAGGTGGATGCCGCAAACCTGATTAAACCGCTGCTTTCTGGCGGTAAGATCCGCGTGATCGGTTCCACGACCTATCAGGAGTTCAGCAACATTTTTGAGAAAGACCGTGCGTTAGCGCGTCGTTTCCAGAAAATTGATATTACAGAACCGTCGGTGGAAGAGACCGTACAGATTATCAATGGCCTGAAGCCGAAGTATGAAGCGCATCACGACGTGCGTTATACCGCGAAAGCGGTGCGTGCAGCGGTTGAACTGGCGGTGAAATACATCAATGACCGTCACCTGCCGGATAAAGCGATTGACGTCATTGACGAAGCCGGGGCGCGTGCGCGTCTGATGCCGGTCAGCAAGCGCAAGAAAACCGTCAACGTGGCGGATATCGAGTCCGTGGTTGCGCGTATTGCGCGTATTCCAGAGAAAAGTGTGTCACAAAGCGATCGCGATACGCTGAAAAACCTTGGCGACCGTCTGAAAATGCTGGTCTTTGGGCAGGATAAAGCCATTGAGGCGCTGACCGAAGCTATCAAGATGAGCCGCGCGGGTCTGGGACACGAGCATAAGCCAGTGGGCTCTTTCCTGTTTGCCGGTCCGACCGGGGTCGGGAAAACCGAGGTGACGGTGCAGCTTTCTAAAGCGCTGGGAATCGAACTGCTGCGTTTTGATATGTCCGAGTATATGGAACGTCATACCGTCAGCCGCCTGATTGGCGCGCCTCCGGGATACGTTGGTTTCGATCAGGGCGGTTTGCTGACGGATGCGGTCATCAAGCATCCTCACGCGGTATTGCTGCTTGATGAAATCGAAAAAGCGCACCCGGATGTGTTTAACCTGCTATTGCAGGTGATGGACAACGGCACGCTGACGGACAATAACGGACGTAAGGCCGATTTCCGCAACGTGGTGCTGGTGATGACGACCAACGCCGGGGTCCGTGAAACGGAACGTAAATCGATTGGCCTGATTCATCAGGACAACAGCACCGACGCGATGAGTGAAATCAAGAAAGTGTTTACGCCGGAGTTCCGTAACCGTCTCGACAATATTATCTGGTTTGAACACCTGTCTACTGAGGTGATTCATCAGGTTGTCGATAAGTTCATCGTTGAGCTACAGGTCCAGCTCGATCAGAAAGGTGTCTCCCTGGAAGTCAGCCAGGAAGCGCGTAACTGGCTGGCAGAGAAAGGCTACGACCGGGCAATGGGTGCACGTCCAATGGCGCGTGTGATTCAGGATAACCTGAAAAAACCATTGGCGAACGAGCTGCTGTTTGGTTCGCTGGTGGACGGCGGACAGGTGACCGTGGCGCTGGACAAAGAGAAAAATGAGCTGACCTATGGCTTCCAGAGTGCGCAGAAGCACAAACCGGAAGCCGCGCATTAATCTCTGATTTCTTCGCTGTCTAAAAAAACCGGGCCACAGTTTACTGTGCCCGGTTTTTTATTGTCTGAGGGTCGCAAATTTCTCTTCAGGGAGCGGGAGCGGTTCACCTCGACTTAAACCTTTCGTTCATTATCGGATTATTCTTCATCAGCAAAGGACGGGGTGATTTGAATTAATAACTATTTAACAATAAATGCCAGTTTCTGTCCTGCAACATGCTATTTCATGCCTTCCTAATGTTGTAATTCTGCAATCATTATCGTGCTATTTAATGAACATTCTTACCGTTAACTCTTACAAATAGAAGCGTTGCCAGGCTGGCAAACCAGTATTTACATTTTGAAATGAATAATATATGGTGTTCTGGCAGTTTTTTTAAAATTATTTATTAAGGATAGCCAATGAAAGTAATTCTGGGTTTTGATAGTCTTTTGACACCTAAAATCATGGTGTTTTTATACTGGATCTTTATGGTCTTAGTGGTGATTGGTGGCGTCATTTCTATATTTAATGGTCAAATCATCGCAGGGTTACTGGGGACTGTTTTTAGCCTTGTGGGCTGTCGCGTCATGTTTGAACTTATTATGATTGCGTTTAAAAACAATGAGTATCTGCGCGTGATTGCACAGAATACCGGTAAATCAGAATAATGACCCTTTTCCGGTATTAATCCTGGCTTGCCACAATTTGATATTTTTTTTCACACCGAGATAACATCCTGACGCTCTGTTTATACATCGCAGAGTGTCAGGTGACTGCAGCTTAGCTAATGAACTAACGGATGTCCTACAGAGCTTGAACAACACCGTTGAACTCAGGTGGTGTGGCAAGGCAGGCAACACGTCAAATACACTATATTTTACTTTTTCGTCGGGTCGTAAAAAACAAAAGCAATCTTGTTGTTGTCAGGATCGCGGACATAAGCACTATAAAAATCATCGCCATAGTGTGGGCGATAGCCAGGAGGCCCCTCATCTTCTCCACCGTTTTCTAGCGCTAAGGCATAGAGCTTGTTAATGATATCAACGGAAGGAGCATTAAGAGCCACCATTACGCCATTGCCAAATGTCGCCGGTCCCTGATTAAAAGGAAGGCCAACACATAGCCCTGTGGAATGATCATCTTTGAACGAGCCCCATGCCGCACCTTTCTCACTTCGACCATCCAGCGGATAGCCCAGCACTTCCATCAATGGTGCATAAAATTGATAAGCCATTTCCGGGTTGTTGGTACCCAACATTATATATGAAAATATGACAACTCCTGTTATGAAAACAAATCCATTCCCATTTGTTACTATGCCTGCTGAAGGAGGTAAAAGGAAGTATTTATACTGAGCCTTCTTTTTCAATTACTAATATTCTGGCTTCACCTTTAGGATGTGCGACATGCTCACAACCCTGATCGGCAAAAAAGAGATCCCCTGTATTTAGAATCACTGTTTTGATTTCGGCATGCTCCTTATAAAACATCTCGACGACGCCATCCATAACAGCAAAAACTTCCTGACCATCATTTATATGCCACTTATAGGGTTTATCTGTCCAGTGTAAACGTACAGAGGTACCACCTAACAAGGCGATGTCCATTGCTCCCCAGGCGTTTTCGGCTCTAAAATCTTTGCTGATAATTTTTTTCATTATTGTCCCGATAAGTTTGTGTGGATGTTAATGACAAATGTAATATTCCAACTTAGCACATGTCTTCCGCAAAAAGTGTATTATCGGTAATTTATCATCATTGAATGTCGGAACAAGAAATTGATGTACCTCAGTTGCAAATACGCCCTAAGCAAAGAGTTATACGTGTTTCACGTTCGTTTGTACGGCTCAGGGCCAGATCTGAGATATGGCATCAGTGAGTGTAAAATGCGTCGTTCAACGTCATCCTGCGCGGTTTCGGGTAGCGCTTCGGCGACAATCAGCACCCTGACGTACTCTGCCTAACGGCCGACCAGCCGCTTTACCGGTGATGCCAGCGTCGGGCATGGGCTCGTCCGGTATCTCAAATATGGCGGTGAGGGGGGGATTGACTCGCTTCGCTCGCCCTGACGGGCAGCCCGCTCACGGTGTTCGCGGACTGTCCAACGGGCTGCGCCCGTTGTCGAACCCCGGTCGGGTATTCTCATCCCCCCTGGGGTGTGCAACATACAAAAAAAAAGCCCGTACTTGCGTACGAGCTCTTCTTCAAATATGGCGGTGAGGGGGGGATTCGAACCCCCGATACGTTGCCGTATACACACTTTCCAGGCGTGCTCCTTCAGCCACTCGGACACCTCACCATATTGTATTGCTGCCTGACCACCAGGGGGGCAACGGGGCGCTACTATAGGGAGTTGCGCTAAAACGGTCAAGCAGTATTTACGCTTTGCTTCTCGTTTGGTTACGCATTGTACATCTACCCCGACCAGAGTCGCCTGGGGAGTGATTTAGCGTTGTTAATCCGTCATTTCACCCTTCTTCTCGACCTCCTCAGGTTTAGCTCTGACCAAAGCGGTTCCCCCGACAATAACAACACGCTGCGTCGGTGCCGTACAACTTCCTGTCTTAATGGAGAAAGAACAGCTGGCGACGGGAGAACGGGTTGCGTTACTGGAAGAGTGGGAATCGCGACGAGAGGTCATTCACGCGCTATTCCCCACAGGCAGGGGAGTGTTGCCATCGGTCAGAGCGCTGGTAGATTTTCTGACGCACGAGTATGCGCAGATGACGGAGGAGTGGGGGGGTTATGCAACAAAAAAGGCCGGATAGACCGACCTTTTACTATCTGGACGCCATCAGGGCGTGAAAACAATCAGCGACTACGGAAGACAATGCGGCCTTTGCTCAGGTCGTACGGGGTCAGCTCAACAGTCACTTTGTCGCCCGTCAGGATGCGGATGTAGTTTTTACGCATTTTACCGGAGATGTGTGCAGTAACCACGTGACCGTTTTCTAACTCTACGCGGAACATGGTATTAGGTAACGTTTCGAGAACGGTACCCTGCATTTCAATATTGTCTTCTTTGGCCATCTAATCCTCTGGGGTATCACTACCGTAATTTGAACCGGCAAGATAATGCCGAAGTTCTTTTAATAAGTAAAGATTTGCACGTTTAAAACGCAGCAAACAAAATTTGGCGCATTACTCCGGATCGCTTCAAAAACACACGACAAAGCCGCACGTGAAGCGCAACGTATAAGGGAGCGATGAGATAAACGATGGCGTTACCTGACGCGAACGGATCCTTAACGGCAGCGGGGTAATGGGCTAAACCAACTCTGCGACGGCAATTATAACACCCTGACAAAAAATGTGCCGAAAACATTCACCCCTCGGGCAAAAATAACGTGCGAGGGACCCAAAAATCACGGGGTAGACGTTGCTGGCGCAACGCATCGAGATGCTCCAGATACACCCTGCGCGGAATTTCGACCGCTCCTAACGATTCGGTATGGCTATTGAGCACCTGACAATCCATTAATTTGCCGCCCTTGCGGACAAACTCTGCGCAAAAAACCAGCAGCGCCGTTTTTGACGCATTCTCTTGTCGGCTGAACATTGATTCACCGCAGAACAGAGCCCCGAGGGAAACGCCATACATCCCACCGACCAGCGTATTATCGTGCCAGACCTCAATGGAATGCGCGTGTCCGAGCTCGTGCAGTCGATGATAGGCCTCTACCACGCTCTGGGTGATCCAGGTTCCTTCGTCGCGATCGTTGGCGCATCCTTCGATGACCTGACCAAACGCATAATTCAGCGTGACGCGATACGGAGAACGCTTATGGAAACGCTTCATGCTGCGGCTGGCATGAAACGTGTGAGGCCACAGAATGGCGCGAGGATCTGGTGACCACCAGAGAATAGGGTCACCAGGCGAAAACCACGGGAAAATACCGCGCTGATAGGCCATCAGCAGGCGCGCAGGGCTTAGATCGCCCCCCAGCGCCAGCAGGCCATTTGGCTCGCGTAAAGCGCCCTCCGGTGAAGGGAAGGCGATAGAGTGTCGGGAAAGCTGAACCAGGCGCATGACAGCAGAACTCCAGTACGCGAGTCGGATCGTTCAATAATAGCTTACAGACCTTGCTTAAACTGGTAATAACGACCCTGTCGTGCTAACAGATCTGCGTGATTACCTTGCTCAATAATTTGGCCGTTGTCCATCACTATTATCCGATCAAAACGCGCGAGTCCGCGCAGGCGATGCGTCACCATCAGTAGCGTTTTTTCGCGCATCACTTCAGCAAGCAATTCAAGCATTTGACTTTCGGTAGTCGCATCTAACCCTTCTGTCGGTTCATCGAGCAGCATCAGCGGTGCATCGTGCAGTAGCGCGCGGGCGATGGCCAGACGACGCAACTCGCCACCGGATAACTGACGACCGCCTTCGCCCAGCCAACTGTTGAGGCCAGAATCGTCAAGGAGTTTCTCCAGCCCGACGCGACGCAACGTGTCTGCAAGCTGCTCGTCACTGGCGTCGGGCGCGGCAAGTAGCAGGTTGTCGCGCAGAGTGGCGCTAAACAAGTGCACGCGCTGCGGCACAACGCTGACGGTGTTGCGCAGCGTCGCTTCATTCATTGTCGCAATCGGATGGCCGTTGAGCAGGATTTCGCCCTGTTGTGGATCCCATGCGCGCGTCAGCAATTGCAGTAATGTCGATTTACCACACCCGGTGCGCCCAAGAATGGCGATGTGTTCACCCGGATTTACCTGAAGAGTGAGTGAAGCCAGCGCTTTTTGCGCCTGTTCGGGGTAGCTGAATGAAACATCATGCAGCGTCAGGGTGACCTGATCCGGGACGTCGGATACGTTAGTCGGAAAAGTCACTTCCGGCTTTTGCTCGGTCAGTTCGGTGATGCGAACGGCCGAAGCGATCACCTGGCCTAAATGCTGAAATGCGCCAGTAACCGGAGCCAGCGCTTCAAATGCCGCTAGCGCACAAAAGACAAACAAGGCAATCAGCGCGCCTGGCTGGGCATTGCCCCCTACGCCGCCTGCCGCCATCCACAACATCAATAAGATGGCAACGGCGCCGATCAGTAGCATCAGCGCCTGTGACAGTGCCGTCAGTTCAGACTGGCGACGTTGCGCTTCGTGCCACTGTAACTCGGTGGTTTCCATTTGCGCACGATAACGGTCGCTGGCGCCGAAAATAGCCAGTTCTGCCTGGCCCTGCAACCATGCGGTCAGTTGTTGACGATACTGACCGCGCAGATGCGTCATGTTTTGCCCTGTGGTTTTCCCGGCGCGATAAAATACTGGCGGCATAATAAAGAGCGTCAGCAGCATCACACCGCCGAGGGTGCAGGCAAGGGTGGCATCCAGCACGCTCAGGCCGATCGTCACAACCATAATCACCACGAAGGCACCCACCAGGGGGGAAATGACGCGGAGATAGAGGTGATCCAACGTATCCACATCAGCGACAATGCGGTTCAACAATTCCCCCTGACGATAACGGGCCAGTCCGGCAGGGGAAAGCGGCAGCAGCTTGCTGAAGGTGTGAATACGCAAATGTTGCAGCACGCGGAAGGTCGCATCGTGGCTGACCAGCCGTTCAAAATAGCGTCCGGCTGTCCGGGTAATGGCCGCGCCGCGCACGCCCGCTGCAGGTAGCATGTAGTTAAAGCTGTAGATACCGGCAAAACCCGCCACGGCAGACGCGGAGAGGAACCAGCCGGACAGCGTCAGTAAGCCAATACTGGCGAGCAGAGTGACGATAGCCAACACGATGCCCAGCGTTAACATCCATTTGTGACGTTTATAGAGCGTCAGATAAGGCAGCAATGCACGCATTTAGATCTCCTCCTGACGATGGGCCAATAACGTTGCAAAGGCGCCGTTAACGGTACTTAACTCGGCCCAGGCGCCTTGTTCGATAATCTGTCCGTCCTGCATCACCCAAATCCTGTCCCAGTCGGCAAGATCTTCAAGCTGGTGCGTGACCATCAGCGTTGTCTGGCGTTTTGAGGCGGTTTTCAGCGCCTGCATGACCCGTTGCTCACTATGGGCATCCAGGCTGGCTGCCGGTTCGTCCAGCAGCAGTAACTTGCAGGGATTAAGGAGTGCACGAGCTACCGCTACGCGTTGAGCCTGACCGACGGACAGGCGTCCGGCCTGATCGCCCACGGGCGTATCCACTCCTTGCGGCAACAGCGGCAGGAACTCACTGACCCAGGCGCTGTCGAGCGCTGCGCGCAGTTCGTACTCGCTGGCGTTGGGGCGCGACAGCAGAACGTTTTCCCGTATCGTCGCTGCGGGTAGCTGTGGGTTTTGCCCCACCCAGGAGAGATGTTTGCGCCATGACTCCACAGACAAATCGCGAAGCTCCACCCCGTTAATACGCAGCGATCCCTGATAGGGGAGGAAGCCGGAAAGCGCATTCAGCAACGAACTCTTACCTGAACCGCTTCTGCCGACCAGCACGGTGCGCTGCCCGGCAGGAAGAGAGAAGTTTAGCGGGCCGGCCAGGACTTTACCTTCCGGCGAAGTAATAATGAGATCGACGGCTTCAATTGATACCGGGTCCTGGGTGGATAACTCTACATCGCCGCGTTCCGGGTGGGCGAGCGGCGTTTCCATAAAGGTTTTCAGGCTGTCTGCCGCACCTACTGCCTGCGCCCTGGCGTGATAAAACGTCCCTAAATCGCGAAGTGGCTGGAAAAACTCTGGGGCCAGAATGAGGGCGAGGAAACCTGAAGCCAGCGTGACGCCCGTACCGTAATGGCCGAAATTAAGTTCACCAAGGTAGGAGAAGCCAAAGTAAACCGCGACCAGCGCAATGGAAAGCGAAGTAAAAAATTCCAGTACGCCCGACGATAAAAAGGCGAGGCGCAAAACTTCCATCGTACGCTGGCGGAAATCTTGCGACGCGACGCGAATGCTTTCCGTTTCTGCTTCACCACGGCCAAAAATTCGCAGGGTATCCATTCCGCGTAAGCGATCGAGAAAATGCCCGCTCAGACGCGCCAGCGCGAGGAAATTACGCCGGTTCGCATCGGCCGCGCCCATACCAACCATCGCCATAAACAGAGGGATCAGCGGCGCAGTGCCGAGTAGGATCAGCGCCGCGGCCCAGTTTGACGGAAAAATAGCCGCCACGATCAGGATGGGCACACATACCGCCAGCGCCATCTGCGGCAGATAACGTGCGTAGTAATCGTGCATATCGTCAATTTGTTCCAGCACCAACGTGGCCCAGCTTCCTGCGGGCTTCCCCTGGATCCACGCCGGACCGGCCTGTTGCAGACGGTCGAGCACCTGGCGGCGGATCTCAAACCGGATATGTTGACCCGCATGGAATCCTACGCGTTCGCGTAACCATACGACCCAGGCACGGAGGATAAAGATCAGCACTAACACGACAAAGGGCAACAGCAGCGCCTCGCGCGGGATATTCTCCATGATCATATGCTGCAAAATGCGAGCCATGATCCAGGCCTGGGCGACAATCAGTACGCCACTCACGAACCCCAGCAGGCGAGAAATCATAAGCCAGCGTTGGGAAATGACACTTTGCTGTTTTAACCAGCGAGTTAGCTCTTGTTGACGAGTTTTATTCATTGCGCGCTTTGCAGGTGAGTTATCTGAATTTTTTGGCAGGGCAATGTTACAACGGGGCAAAAATAAAGGCGACTTATAGTCGCCTTATTTACTTTTGTTACTGATTTGTAAAAACTATTTGCACGCGTCGGCTAAACCATCAAGATAGCGTTCAGCATCCAGCGCAGCCATACAACCGGTACCTGCAGAGGTGATAGCCTGACGGTAAATATGGTCCATCACGTCGCCCGCGGCGAAGACGCCCGGAATGCTGGTCTGGGTCGCGTTACCGTGACTTCCGGACTGCACTTTGATGTAGCCGTTTTCGAGTTCAAGCTGACCGTCGAAAATCGCCGTGTTCGGGCTGTGGCCGATGGCAACAAACAGCCCCGCAACGTCCAGCGATTCAATGTTGTCTGCATTCTGCGTATCCCGCAGGCGCAGACCCGTGACGCCCATTTGATCGCCGGTCACTTCTTCCAGCGTGCGGTGGGTATGCAGTACGATGTTACCGTTCTCAACTTTGTCCATCAGACGTTTTATCAGAATTTTTTCCGCGCGGAAGCTGTCACGACGGTGTATCAGGTGAACTTCAGAGGCGATGTTCGCCAGATACAGCGCTTCTTCGACAGCAGTGTTACCGCCACCGATAACCGCGACTTTCTGGTTACGATAGAAAAAGCCGTCGCAGGTGGCGCAGGCAGAAACGCCACGGCCTTTGAATGCTTCTTCTGACGGCAGACCGAGATAACGGGCGGACGCACCGGTCGCGATGATCAGCGCATCACAGGTGTACTCTGCACTGTCACCGATCAGACGGAACGGACGGTTTTGCAGGTCCACTTTATTAATGTGATCGAAGATGATCTCGGTTTCAAACTTAGTCGCATGCTCGTGCATACGTTCCATCAGCAGTGGTCCGGTCAGATCATGCGGATCGCCCGGCCAGTTTTCTACTTCCGTCGTGGTGGTCAGTTGACCGCCTTTTTCCATACCGGTAATCAGGACCGGCTGCAGGTTTGCGCGCGCAGCATAGACCGCCGCGGTATATCCCGCCGGGCCGGAACCCAGGATAAGCAGTTTACTGTGTTTGGTCGTGCCCATGAGATCCTCGTTGTAGTTGGCAGGCAATGGGCTGGATTGTAGGGAATTTGACGGCGTAAAAAAAGAGTATAGCGATTTTGTTAACAATTTGTGGAATAGACGAGGCCAATGAGTGAACAAATCTGCCGTCGCGCCATAACGAATTCTACTTAAAATCGCTCAGATATAAGGTGATAAAATGATGAATCGTCTTAACGCATAATCAATAACTGGCATGTTGTACTAAAAATCGATGTTTTACTTTGACAATCACCTGCTGTTTTGCGAAAACATTCGAGGAAGAAAAAAACAGTGTTGTGTGTGTGCCGCATAATCATGCATATAAATACCATGTTTACCGGGCTAGCGAAATCTACGCATGGTGTGGACAGACGCCATTCGTGATGTCGATAGCTGCCGTCAGGCAACGGTCTTCTCACTATAGACCCAGGCATTGCGCGCCATCAATCCTCTTGGGTTTGGTCTATTGTGATGGGCATCGACTCTCGACAATGATGTTTGATGAGTCAGGCAGGAGTAGGGAAGGAATACAGAGAGACAATAATAATGGTAGATAGCAAGAAGCGCCCTGGCAAAGATCTCGACCGTATTGATCGTAACATTCTTAATGAGTTGCAAAAGGATGGGCGTATTTCTAACGTCGAGCTTTCTAAACGAGTGGGACTTTCCCCGACGCCCTGCCTTGAGCGTGTGCGTCGTCTGGAAAGACAGGGTTTCATTCAGGGCTATACAGCGCTGTTAAACCCGCATTATCTGGATGCATCACTTCTGGTATTTGTTGAGATTACTCTGAATCGTGGCGCTCCGGATGTGTTTGAACAATTCAACGCCGCCGTACAAAAACTTGAAGAAATTCAAGAGTGTCATTTGGTGTCCGGTGATTTCGACTACTTGTTGAAAACACGTGTGCCGGACATGTCTGCCTACCGTAAGCTACTGGGGGAAACCCTGCTGCGGCTGCCTGGCGTCAATGACACCCGTACTTACGTGGTAATGGAAGAAGTCAAGCAGAGTAATCGTCTGGTTATTAAGACGCGCTAATACGGAACAGGTGCAAAATCGGCGTATTTTGATTACACTCCTGTTAATCCATACAGCAACAGTGCCGGGGCAACCCGGTGCTGTTGTCCGTTTTAGCATCGGGCAGGAAAAGCCTGAAACCTGGAGAGCCTTTTTTGAGCCAGGAATACACTGAAGACAAAGAAGTCACATTGACAAAGTTAAGCAGCGGGCGCCGACTTCTGGAGGCGTTGCTGATTCTTATTGTCCTTTTTGCCGTCTGGCTGATGGCAGCCTTACTGAGCTTTAATCCTTCTGATCCCAGTTGGTCGCAAACGGCCTGGCATGAGCCTATCCATAATTTAGGGGGAGCGCCGGGGGCCTGGCTGGCTGATACCCTTTTCTTTATCTTTGGGATCATGGCGTACACCATTCCTGTCATCATTGTGGGTGGCTGCTGGTTTACGTGGCGTCATCAGGCGACCGATGACTATATCGACTATTTTGCCGTCTCGCTGCGTATCATTGGCGTGCTGGCGCTTATCCTCACCTCCTGTGGTCTGGCCGCCATTAATGCCGATGACATCTGGTACTTCGCGTCAGGCGGGGTGATTGGTAGTCTGTTAAGTACCACGCTGCAACCGCTTTTGCACAGCAGTGGTGGCACCATTACGCTTCTGTGCGTATGGGCGGCAGGGCTGACGCTCTTCACTGGCTGGTCGTGGGTTAGCATTGCCGAAAAACTCGGTGGCTGGTTGCTTAATATTCTGACCTTTGCCAGCAACCGTACCCGTCGTGATGATACCTGGGTAGAAGATGACGACTACGAAGACGATGAAGAGTATGAAGATGACGTCGAGGGCGGGCAACGTGAATCCCGTCGGGCGCGTATTCTTCGCGGTGCGCTGGCGCGCCGTAAACGTCTGGCTGAAAAATTTATCAATCCACATGGTCGTCAAACTGATGCGGCGCTCTTCTCCGGCAGGCGCATGGATGATGACGATGAGATCGTCTACAGCGCGCGCGGTGTCGCGGCCGATCCTGGCGATGTATTGTTCTCCGGGCATCGCGCGACTCAACCGGAGTATGATGAATACGATCCGCTATTAAACGGCCATTCGGTGACCGAACCTGTCGCCGCTGCGGCGGCGGCAACGACCGCGACGCAGGCATGGGCCGCGCCGGTCGATCCGATTATGCAAACACCGCCTGTACCGGGAGCGGAAACGATTTCTGAGCAACCCGCGGTTGCATGGCAGTCTGTTCCAGGCCCGCAAACCGGCGAGCCGCTGATTGCTCCAGCGCCGGAAGGCTATCCGCCGCACAATCCGTACGCGCAACCGCAACAGGCGCAGTATGAGACAGGACAACAGCCTGTTTCGCCTGAACCGCACTACGCTGCGCCAGTGGCTCCTCAAGCCGGTTATCCGCAGCAAGACGTACCACAGCAACCGTGGCAGCAACCGCAGACTACGGTAGATCAGCCCTGGCAGCCTGAGCCTGTTTATCAACCCGAGCCTGTTCAGCAGCCGGTTTATCATCAGCCAGCGTATCAGCCGGAGCCTTTATCGCCACACGAGCCGGTGGTTCAGCAAACTCCTGCCACAGAGCCTGAGCCGGTAATCGAAGAGACAAAACCTGCGCGTCCGCCGCTGTACTATTTTGAAGAAGTAGAAGAGAAGCGTGCGCGTGAACGCGAGCAACTTGCAGCGTGGTATCAGCCGATTCCTGAGCCGATTAACACACCTGAACCAGTGGTTCCTGCACCATCAGTCGCGCCTGCTATACCGCCAGTTGACGCCGCTGCAGCCATTGCGCCGATCGCTGCCGGCGTGAAGGACGCGACGCTATCAGCCGGGGCGACAGCGGCTGTGGCTGCGCCAGTCTTCAGCCTCGCGAACGGCGGAGCGCCGCGTCCGCAGGTGAAAGAGGGGATTGGTCCACAGTTGCCTCGTCCAAATCGTGTGCGTGTACCGACACGCCGTGAACTGGCATCGTATGGCATTAAGTTACCTTCTCAGCGTATGGCTGAGGAGAGAGCGCGTGAAGCCGGGCAACACGATCCGCAATATAGCGATGATGAAATCGACGCCATGCAACAGGATGAACTGGCTCGCCAGTTTGCCCAGTCGCAGCAAAGTCGCTACGGCGACGAGTATCAGCACGATACAACGCATACCGACGATGAAGATGCGGCTGCACAAGCCGAGCTGGCGCGCCAGTTTGCCTCTTCGCAACAGCAGCGCTATGCCGGTGAGCAACCCGTGGGAGCGAATCCGTTCTCGCTGGATGATTTTGAGTTTTCCCCCATGAAAACGCTGGTGGATAATGGTCCGCATGAGCCGCTGTTTACGCCGGGCGTAATGCCGGAGTCAGCGCCTGTTCAGCAACCGACGGCGCCGCAATATCAACAGCCGCAACAGCCAGTGGCGCCTCAGCCGCAGTACCAGCCGCCGCAACAGCCGGTATCTCCGCAGCCGCAATACCAGCAGCCGCAACAGCCGGTGGCGCCGCAGCCGCAATATCAACAGCCGCAACAGCCGGTGGCGCCGCAGCCGCAATATCAACAGCCGCAACAGCCGGTATCGCCGCCGCCACAATATCAACAGCCGCAGCAACCCGCAGCGCCACAGCCGCAGGAAAGCCTGATTCACCCGCTGTTGATGCGTAACGGTGACAGTCGTCCACTACAAAGACCGACGACGCCACTGCCTTCGCTGGATCTGCTGACGCAGCCGCCGAGCGAAGTGGAGCCGGTCGATACTTTCGCGCTGGAGCAAATGGCGCGCCTGGTTGAAGCCCGCCTGGCGGACTTCCGTATTAAGGCCGACGTGGTGAACTACTCGCCAGGTCCGGTGATTACGCGCTTTGAGCTGAATCTGGCACCGGGCGTGAAGGCGGCGCGTATTTCCAACCTTTCTCGTGACCTGGCGCGTTCGTTGTCGACCGTCGCGGTGCGCGTGGTGGAAGTGATTCCGGGTAAACCGTACGTTGGCCTGGAATTGCCGAACAAAAAACGGCAGACCGTTTATCTGCGCGAAGTGCTGGATAACGCGAAATTCCGTGAAAACCCATCGCCGCTGACCGTGGTGTTGGGTAAAGATATTGCCGGCGATCCGGTGGTGGCCGATCTGGCGAAAATGCCGCACCTGCTGGTGGCGGGAACAACCGGTTCGGGTAAATCGGTTGGGGTGAACGCCATGATCCTCAGCATGCTTTACAAGGCGCAGCCGGAAGACGTTCGCTTTATCATGATCGACCCGAAAATGCTGGAACTGTCGGTTTATGAAGGCATTCCGCATCTGCTGACGGAAGTCGTCACGGATATGAAAGACGCCGCCAACGCCCTGCGCTGGAGCGTTAACGAGATGGAGCGCCGTTACAAGCTAATGTCTGCGCTGGGCGTGCGTAATCTCGCGGGGTACAACGAGAAAATAGCCGAAGCCGCGCGGATGGGACGCCCAATTCCGGACCCGTACTGGAAGCCGGGCGACAGTATGGATGCGCAGCATCCGGTACTGGAAAAACTGCCTTATATCGTGGTGTTGGTGGATGAATTTGCCGACCTGATGATGACCGTCGGTAAGAAAGTTGAAGAACTGATCGCCCGACTGGCGCAAAAAGCCCGTGCTGCCGGCATCCACCTGGTGCTGGCAACGCAGCGTCCGTCGGTTGACGTCATTACGGGTCTGATCAAAGCCAACATACCGACACGTATTGCCTTCACCGTCTCCAGCAAGATTGACTCGCGCACCATCCTCGATCAGGGCGGTGCAGAATCGCTGTTGGGAATGGGGGACATGCTTTACTCAGGGCCAAACTCCACCATGCCGGTGCGTGTTCACGGCGCATTTGTCCGTGACCAGGAAGTGCACGCGGTGGTGCAGGACTGGAAGGCGCGTGGGCGTCCGCAGTATGTGGATGGCATCACCTCCGACAGCGAAAGCGAAGGCGGCGGCGGTGGTTTTGACGGTGGCGAAGAGCTGGATCCGTTATTCGATCAGGCCGTCAACTTTGTAACGGAAAAACGTAAAGCGTCTATTTCCGGCGTACAGCGCCAGTTCCGCATTGGCTACAACCGTGCGGCGCGCATTATCGAACAGATGGAAGCGCAAGGGATCGTCAGCGAACAGGGCCATAACGGCAATCGTGAAGTGCTGGCGCCACCGCCGTTTGACTAAGTGCAAAGTTACGTAATTCAGTATTGTCTTCTTTCCTCACGCTGATTTTTGGCCTGGAATGGATAGCAGAGGGATCTCCCGGTCGGGAGTGACGTATTTTGAGGAATAACAATGAAAAAAATCGCAATCACCTGTGCATTACTCTCAGGATTCGTGGTAAGCAGCGTTTGGGCGGATGCCGCCAGCGATCTGAAAAGTCGTCTGGATAAAGTAAGCAGCTTCCACGCCAGCTTTACACAGAAAGTGACCGACGGCAGCGGTGCCGCTGTTCAGGAAGGTCAGGGTGATTTGTGGGTGAAGCGTCCGAACCTGTTCAACTGGCACATGACGCAACCGGATGAAAGCATTCTGGTTTCTGATGGTAAAACGCTGTGGTTCTTCAACCCGTTTGTTGAGCAAGCTACAGCGACCTGGCTGAAAGACGCCACTGGTAACACGCCGTTTATGCTGATTGCCCGCAACCAGTCCAGCGACTGGCAACAGTACAATATCAAGCAGAGCGGTGACGACTTCGTCCTGACGCCGAAAACCAGCAACGGCAACCTGAAACAGTTCACCATCAATGTGGGCCGTGACGGGACCATTCATCAGTTCAGCGCCGTGGAGCAGGACGACCAGCGCAGCAGCTATCAGCTGAAATCGCAGCAGAATGGCACCGTTGACGCATCGAAGTTCACCTTTACTCCACCGCAAGGCGTAACGGTAGACGACCAACGTAAGTAGAGGCCGGCGTGAGCAACCTGTCGCTCGATTTTTCTGATAATACCTTTCAGCCACTGGCCGCCCGGATGCGGCCAGAAAATTTAGCGCAGTATATTGGTCAGCAGCACCTGCTGGCTGCGGGTAAACCCTTGCCGCGCGCGATTGAAGCCGGACATCTGCACTCCATGATCTTGTGGGGACCGCCGGGTACCGGAAAAACCACGCTTGCTGAAGTGATTGCCCGCTACGCCGATGCTGACGTTGAGCGGATTTCGGCGGTCACCTCCGGCGTGAAAGAGATCCGCGAAGCCATTGAACGCGCCCGACAGAATCGCAATGCCGGGCGTCGTACCATCCTGTTTGTTGACGAAGTTCATCGTTTTAATAAAAGCCAACAGGATGCGTTCTTGCCGCATATCGAAGACGGTACCATCACCTTTATCGGGGCAACTACCGAAAATCCGTCGTTCGAACTGAATTCCGCACTGTTATCACGGGCACGTGTCTATTTGCTCAAATCGCTGACCACGGAAGATATCGAGCAGGTCCTCTGTCAGGCGATGGAAGACAAGGCGCGGGGGTACGGTGGGCAGGATATTGTTCTGCCGGATGAGACTCGTAGAGCTATCGCAGAACTGGTCAATGGTGATGCACGCCGCGCATTGAACACGCTGGAAATGATGGCTGACATGGCGGAAGTGGATGACAGCGGTAAGCGGATATTGCTTCCTGCGTTGTTGACCGAAATCGCCGGCGAACGCAGTGCGCGTTTTGATAACAAAGGCGACCGCTTCTACGATCTCATTTCCGCATTGCATAAATCCGTTCGCGGCAGTGCGCCAGATGCGGCACTTTACTGGTATGCGCGAATTATTACGGCAGGGGGCGATCCGCTGTATGTCGCGCGGCGTTGTCTGGCGATTGCTTCCGAAGATGTAGGCAATGCCGATCCGCGTGCGATGCAGGTGGCGATTTCTGCCTGGGACTGCTTCACTCGTGTCGGGCCTGCTGAAGGCGAGCGCGCCATCGCCCAGGCGATTGTTTATCTCGCCTGCGCACCAAAAAGCAATGCGGTGTATACCGCTTTCAAAGCCGCAATGTCCGATGCCCGCGAGCGTCCTGACTACGATGTGCCTGTTCATCTGCGAAATGCGCCAACGAAACTGATGAAAGAGATGGGTTACGGTCAGGAATATCGTTATGCGCATGACGAACCAAATGCTTATGCTGCTGGTGAGGAATACTTCCCTCAGGAAATGGCACAAACACGCTATTATCACCCCACAAACAGAGGTCTTGAGGGCAAGATTGGCGAAAAGCTCGCCTGGCTCGCCGGACAGGATCAAAATAGCCCTATAAAACGCTACCGTTAGCGCAGGCGTTGCGGTAATGTTGGCACTGTATCCCTGTGACCGCAGGCTGTGGTCACATTTTCCTCTTTCAATTCGATAAGCACAGGATAAGCATGCTCGATCCCAATCTGCTGCGTAATGAGCCAGACGCAGTCGCTGAAAAACTGGCACGCCGGGGCTTTAAGCTGGATGTAGATAAGCTGCGCGCTCTTGAAGAGCGTCGTAAAGTTTTGCAGGTCAATACTGAAAACCTGCAGGCAGAGCGTAACTCTCGATCGAAATCCATCGGCCAGGCGAAAGCGCGCGGGGAAGATATCGAGCCTTTACGTCTGGAAGTGAACAAACTGGGCGAAGAGCTGGATGCCGCAAAAGCGGAGCTGGATGTTTTACAGGCAGAGATCCGCGATATCGCCCTGGCTATTCCGAACATTCCGCACGATGATGTTCCGGTCGGCAAAGACGAGAACGATAACGTTGAAGTCAGCCGCTGGGGAACGCCACGTGAGTTCGATTTTGAGGTTCGCGATCACGTTACGCTGGGCGAGATGCACAGCGGTCTGGATTTTGCCGCTGCCGTTAAGCTGACGGGTTCCCGTTTCGTGGTGATGAAAGGGCAGATTGCTCGTATGCATCGTGCGCTCTCGCAGTTCATGCTCGATCTGCACACGGAACAGCATGGCTACAGCGAAAACTATGTGCCGTATCTGGTCAACCATGACACCCTGTACGGGACAGGGCAGTTGCCGAAATTTGCCGGCGATCTGTTCCACACCCGTCCGCTGGAAGAAGAGGCCGACAGCAGCAACTATGCGTTGATCCCGACGGCGGAAGTGCCGCTGACCAATCTGGTGCGTGACGAGATCATCGACGAAGACCAACTGCCGATCAAAATGACGGCGCACACACCGTGCTTCCGCTCTGAAGCGGGTTCCTACGGTCGTGATACCCGTGGCCTGATCCGTATGCACCAGTTCGACAAAGTTGAAATGGTACAGATCGTTCGCCCGGAAGATTCAATGGCGGCGCTGGAAGAGATGACCGGTCATGCGGAGAAAGTGCTGCAACTGCTGGGCTTACCGTATCGCAAAATTATTCTTTGCACCGGTGACATGGGCTTTGGTGCGTGCAAAACCTACGATCTGGAAGTGTGGGTACCGGCGCAGAATACCTATCGCGAGATCTCGTCCTGCTCTAACGTCTGGGATTTCCAGGCACGCCGGATGCAGGCACGCTGCCGCAGTAAGTCCGACAAAAAGACCCGTCTGGTGCATACTCTGAACGGTTCTGGTCTGGCGGTCGGTCGTACTCTGGTAGCCGTGATGGAAAACTACCAGCAGGCTGATGGTCGTATCGAAGTACCCGAAGTGTTACGTCCGTACATGAACGGACTGGAATATATTGGGTAATTCTCGCTTCACTCCTTTCTAAAAAGCGCCTTTGGGCGCTTTTTTTATACCGGTTTGACGCCGGACAATACTCATTACTCCCTTGGGGGTAATATTACCTTCGAATGAAATTCAGCATTTTACGCTGATATACTCTAAATACGATATATATAAAACTATATAGCGTTGTTTAACTACTCAAATAATAACATCAATTTTGTTTTTTACTGTGAGCAAGCAGAGTGACCTATATGAAAACTAAGATCCCTGATGCCGTGATGGCAGCGGAGGTGAGCCGTCGCGGTTTGGTCAAAACAACGGCGATAGGCGGACTGGCGATGGCCAGCAGCGCGTTTACCCTGCCATTTACCCGTATCGCCAATGCTGCCGACGCACTGAGTCCGGCACAAGCCAGCGAAAAAGTCGTCTGGAGCGCCTGTACCGTAAACTGTGGGAGTCGTTGCCCGTTGCGCATGCACGTTGTGGATGGCGAAATCAAGTACGTTGAAACCGACAACACCGGTGATGACAACTACGATGGTTTACATCAGGTGCGCGCCTGTCTGCGCGGACGCTCCATGCGCCGTCGTGTCTATAACCCGGATCGTCTGAAATACCCGATGAAACGCGTTGGCAAACGCGGGGAAGGGAAATTCGAGCGTATCAGTTGGGATGAGGCTTACGACATCATCGCCAGCAACATGCAGCGTCTGATTAAAGACTACGGTAACGAGTCTATCTATCTTAACTACGGTACCGGTACGCTGGGCGGTACGATGACCCGCTCCTGGCCGCCGGGAAGTACTCTGGTGGCGCGTCTGATGAACTGCTGCGGCGGTTATTTGAACCACTATGGTGATTACTCTTCCGCACAAATTGCGGCGGGTCTGAACTACACCTACGGCGGTTGGGCCGATGGTAACAGTCCGTCTGACATCGAAAACAGTAAACTGGTGGTGCTGTTCGGTAACAACCCTGGCGAAACCCGCATGAGCGGCGGTGGGGTGACCTACTATCTGGAGCAGGCGCGACAGAAATCGAATGCCCGGATGATTATTATCGATCCGCGCTATACCGATACCGGGGCCGGTCGTGAAGATGAATGGATCCCAATTCGTCCGGGTACCGATGCGGCGCTGGTGAATGCGCTGGCTTACGTGTTGATTACTGAGAATATGGTCGATCAGCCGTTCCTCGATAAGTACTGCGTAGGTTACGACGAGAAGACCTTGCCAGCCAGTGCGCCGAAGAATGGTCACTATAAGGCCTATATTCTTGGACAGGGGAATGACGGTACGCCAAAAACGCCTGAGTGGGCGGCGCAAATTACCGGCATTCCGGCAGACCGTATTATCAAACTGGCGCGTGAAATCGGCAGTGCAAAACCGGCCTACATCAGCCAGGGCTGGGGACCGCAGCGCCACGCGAACGGCGAAATCGCTACCCGTGCCATCTCTATGCTGGCCATTCTGACCGGTAACGTTGGGATCAACGGCGGTAACAGCGGCGCACGTGAAGGTTCTTATGACCTGCCGTTTGTACGGATGCCAACGCTGGAAAACCCGATAGAAACCAGTATCTCCATGTTTATGTGGACCGATGCAATTGAACGTGGTCCGGAAATGACCGCCTTACGTGATGGCGTACGCGGTAAAGACAAACTCGACGTGCCGATTAAGATGATCTGGAACTACGCCGGTAACTGTCTTATCAACCAGCACTCAGAGATCAACCGCACACACGATATCCTGCAGGATGACAAAAAGTGCGAAATGATTGTCGTCATCGACTGTCACATGACGTCGTCGGCGAAGTATGCCGATATCCTGCTGCCGGACTGTACGGCTTCTGAGCAGATGGACTTTGCGCTGGATGCGTCCTGCGGGAATATGTCCTACGTGATTTTTGCCGATCAGGCCATCAAGCCGCGTTTTGAATGCAAAACCATCTATGAGATGACCAGCGAGCTGGCGAAGCGCCTGGGCGTTGAGCAGCAGTTTACTGAAGGGCGCACTCAGGAAGAGTGGATGCGTCATCTGTACGAGCAGTCGCGTAAAGCCATTCCGGATCTGCCGACCTTTGAGGCGTTCCGCAAGCAGGGCCTGTTTAAGCAGCGCGATCCAGAAGGGCATCACGTGGCCTATAAGGCGTTTCGTGACGATCCGCAGGCCAATCCATTGACCACGCCGTCGGGAAAAATCGAGATCTACTCGCAGGAACTGGCGGAGATTGCCGCTACCTGGGAACTGCCGGAAGGTGATGTCATCGATCCATTGCCAATCTATACGCCGGGATTTGAGAACTACAACGATCCGTTGACCAAAGACTACCCGCTACAGCTCACGGGCTTCCACTATAAATCTCGTGTTCACTCCACCTATGGAAACGTTGATGTGCTGAAAGCATCGTGCCGCCAGGAGATGTGGATTAACCCACTTGATGCACAAAAACGCAGTATCAACAATGGCGATAAAGTGCGCATTTTCAACGGTCGTGGAGAGCTACATATTGAGGCGAAAGTGACGCCGCGTATGATGCCGGGTGTGGTCGCGTTAGGTGAAGGGGCCTGGTATGACCCGGATACAAAACGCATTGACCAGGGCGGCTGTATCAACGTATTGACCACCCAGCGCCCGTCTCCTCTGGCGAAGGGAAACCCGTCGCATACGAACCTTGTTCAGGTTGAGAAGGTGTAAGGAGTAACCGATGACAACCCAGTATGGATTTTTTATTGATTCCAGCCGTTGCACCGGTTGTAAAACCTGCGAACTGGCCTGTAAAGATTACAAAGACTTAACCCCTGATGTCAGTTTCCGCCGCATTTATGAATACGCGGGCGGTGACTGGCAGGAAGACAACGGCGTCTGGCATCAGAACGTGTTTGCCTACTATCTGTCCATTGCCTGTAACCATTGTGAGGATCCGGCCTGTACTAAGGTCTGCCCGAGCGGGGCGATGCACAAACGGGAAGACGGTTTTGTGGTGGTCGATGAAGATGTCTGCATCGGCTGTCGCTATTGCCATATGGCCTGTCCGTACGGCGCGCCGCAGTACAATGCCGCCAAAGGCCACATGACCAAGTGCGATGGCTGTCATGACCGAGTCGCCGACGGTAAGAAACCGATCTGTGTCGAGTCCTGTCCGCTGCGTGCGCTGGATTTTGGTCCCATTGATGAACTGCGTAAGAAGCACGGTGAACTGGCGGCGGTTGCGCCGCTGCCAGGGGCACACTTCACGAAGCCGAGTATTGTGATCAAACCGAATGCCAACAGCCGCCCGACCGGGGATACCACCGGTTATCTGGCGAATCCGAAGGAGGTGTAAGATGGGAAGTGGATGGCACGAGTGGCCGCTGATGATCTTCACGGTCTTCGGACAATGTGTGGTCGGTGGCTTTATTGTTCTGGCGCTGTCGCTGATGAAGGGCGAACTGCGGGCGGAAACGCAGCAGCGAGTGATTACCTGTATGATTGCTCTTTGGGTGCTGATGGGGATTGGCTTTATCGCGTCTATGCTGCACCTCGGCTCGCCAATGCGGGCGTTTAATTCGCTCAACCGCGTAGGGCCGTCGGCGCTGAGTAATGAAATTGCCAGCGGTTCAATTTTCTTTGCGGTGGGTGGCATTGGCTGGCTGCTGGCGATGATGAAAAAGCTTTCGCCAGCATTGCGTAACCTGTGGTTGCTGATCACCATGATTCTGGGCGTACTTTTTGTCTGGATGATGGTGCGCGTCTACAACAGCATTGATACCGTACCGACCTGGTACAGCATCTGGACGCCGCTGGGTTTCTTCCTGACGTTGTTTATGGGAGGACCATTGCTAGGGTATTTGCTGCTGCGCGTGGCGGGTGTGGACGGTTGGGCGATGCGCCTGCTGCCTGCGGTCTCACTGTTGGCGTTGGTGGTGAGCGCCATCATGTCGGTAATGCAGGGCGCTGAACTGGCGGCAATACACAGTTCTATCCAGCAGGCCTCTGCGTTGGTACCAGAGTATGGTTCGTTGATGGCCTGGCGTATTGTGGTTCTGGCGCTGGCGTTGTGCTGCTGGATTGTCCCGCAGTTAAAAGGTTATCAGCCTGCCGTTCCTTTACTTTCAGTAGCATTTGTTCTGTTGCTGGTCGGTGAGCTGATTGGTCGTGGCGTGTTCTACGGTCTGCATATGACTGTCGGTATGGCGGTCGCCAGTTAAATGAGTGACCGGGGCCAACGCCCCGGTTTTTTTATTTCTGTTTGGTTAACGTATCGTAGCTGGTCATCAGGTTGCGGTAATCAGGAATATGGTTGGAGAACAGCGTCGCCAGCCCCTCAATGTCGTTGCGCCAGTCACGGTGCAATTCACACGCTACGCCAAACCATGTCATGAGCTGAGCGCCGGCCTGAGACATACGATCCCACGCGGAATGGCGGGTTATTTCGTTAAACGTCCCTGAGGCATCGGTCACCACAAATACGTCAAAACCCTCTTCGATGGCGGAGAGTGCCGGGAAGGCCACGCACACTTCGGTCACGACACCCGCGATGATGAGCTGTTTTTTCCCCGTCGCTTTCACCGCTTTGACAAAGTCTTCGTTATCCCAGGCGTTAATATTGCCCGGACGCGCAATGTAGGGAGCATCAGGAAACTGTGCTTTTAATTCGGGAACCAGCGGGCCGTTTGGACCTGTTTCAAAACTGGTGGTAAGAATGGTAGGTAACTTGAAATATTTGGCTAAATCGCCCAGAGCGAGCACGTTGTTTTTAAACTTATCGGGGTCGATATCCCTGACCAGTGAGAGCAATCCGGCCTGGTGATCCACCAGAAGAACTGCTGCGTCGTTTTTATCGAGACGAACATAAGGCTTGGTCATTCTCTTCTCCTTTCCATTGTCTGCCAACCACCCGAAATCATTCAGGCATATGTGGGTCATTCAAAGCATAGAACGGAAAAAAAATGTTGCCGCGACTATGAGATTTTTCAACTGAGCGAAAAGGAACTCTTTTGCGTTAAATCAATAAAAACAGCAGTATGGGATAGTTAGGTCATCAATAATTCATATTCTTAATCAATAAATTCAATCGAGGCGCGTGAACCCCCGCCACACGGCGATTTCAGCCGATTGACAATGTTTTTGTTAGTGGCATGATGCGCGTGAAATTTGAACTTCCTCACGGTTTATACTCATGTCCACCTATACCCGACCCGTCATGCTTTTGCTGGCTGGTCTGCTTCTGCTGACCCTGGCGATTGCGGTGCTGAACACGCTCGTCCCGCTTTGGCTCGCCCAGGAAAACCTGCCGACGTGGCAGGTGGGTATTATCAGTTCGTCCTATTTCACCGGGAACCTGGTGGGGACACTGCTGACAGGACAGTTAATCAAGCGACTTGGTTTTAACCGAAGCTACTACATTGCGTCGCTGATCTTTGCCGCCGGCTGCGTAGGTCTGGGTGTCATGGTCGGTTTCTGGAGCTGGCTGGCCTGGCGTTTTGTTGCGGGCGTGGGCTGCGCGATGATCTGGGTTGTCGTCGAAAGTGCGCTGATGTGCAGCGGGACGTCACGAAACCGTGGCCGTCTGCTGGCGGCCTACATGATGGTTTATTACGTGGGGACGTTCCTCGGTCAACTGCTGGTCAGTAAAGTATCGACGGAATTGATGAGCGTGTTGCCGTGGGCAACAGGACTGATTCTGGCGGGAATTTTACCGCTGCTCTTTACCCGCATCCTGAATCAACAGGCTGAAGAACACAGCGCCACACCGATTACTTCTATGCTGAAACTGCGTCAGGCGCGGCTGGGCGTGAATGGTTGCATCATCTCCGGGATTGTACTGGGTTCGCTTTATGGCCTGATGCCGCTCTATCTCAACCATCAGGGAATGAGCAACGCCAGCATTGGTTTCTGGATGGCGGTATTGGTCAGTGCAGGCATTCTTGGGCAGTGGCCTATCGGGCGTCTGGCGGACAAGTATGGCCGACTGTTGGTATTACGTGTCCAGGTGTTTGTGGTGATCCTGGGGAGTATGGCGATGCTAAGCCAGGCGGCAATGGCACCCGCGCTTTTCATTCTGGGGGCGGCGGGCTTTACGCTTTACCCGGTGGCGATGGCATGGGCTTGTGAAAAAGTGGAACATCACCAACTGGTGGCGATGAATCAGGCGCTGTTGCTGAGTTACACCGTAGGCAGTCTGTTAGGGCCGTCTTTTACGGCCATGTTGATGCAGAATTACTCCGACAATCTCCTGTTTATCATGATTGCCAGCGTCTCATTTATTTACTTACTGATGCTGTTGCGCAACGCCGGGCATACACCTAATCCGGTTGCCCACATATAAAACACATCAAACGGTATGTGAGGCTATATTTCCTGCATACCGCATATGTCTGGACATTGTGATCGCTCAGCGCATTTTTAGCGTCGAATGAAGCTGTGTCTGACTGGTGATATGGGTCAGTTGCTGTAAACGATCGGCCTCATCCAGCCAACATACCAGTGATTGAATCATTTCAATATGTTGAGTGCTATTGGCTGCCGCCAGGACAATGATTAGCCGCACGTCAGGATGTTCCGGGAAAGGGACGGCTTCTTTCAGACATAGAAGGGAGAGACATGTTTCACTGCCGATCACGCCTTCTTCCGGGCGGGCATGTGGCAGAGCAAATTCCGGGCTTAAGATGTACCATGGCCCATGTTGTTCTGTCTCGCGGATGATCGCCTGTGTGTAGCTGGACGTAATTGCTCCCAGTTGTTCCAGAGGCTGGCAGGCCAGCGTTATTGCTTCCTGCCAGGATTTGCATTGTTCACAGAACTGACAGGCAGAAAATAGTGTCGGTGTCATTGCGTTTTCCTTATCGCAGATGGCAGACCGCAAAACGGTCTGCCTACCTGAACTATTTAAGCGCCTCACAAAGCGCGGCCGCTGAAATCCCATATTTGTCTTTCAGCTGGCGACTATTGCCGGATTCCGTGAATGTGTCTCGTGTTCCCAGGCGGATTAATTTAGCGCTCAATCCTTCTTCCGCTATCACTTCAGCCACCTGGCCGCCTAGCCCACCATTAATCGTGTGATTCTCAATCGTTGCAATCAATGGGCAGTCGGTAATCAACTGTAAAAAGCGCTGGCGGTTAAACGGTTTTAACGTTGCGACGTGAATTAACTTGCCCTGTTTCCCCTGCGCGCTTAGCTGAGCGTACCCCGAACTTGCCTGTTCCAGAACCGTCCCTTCATAAAGAATGGCGAAGTCATTGCCGGCGTTCTCTACTGCGTCGATATCGGATATGCGAGGAACGACAGATTTATCGCGCACGGGCATCGGTTCTCTGGCAACCCGGATGTAGACAGGGCCAGGTATATTAACTGCCTGCTCAAATGCGGCTTCAATTTCCTCTGCGTCAGCAGGAGTCAGGATCGTGATTCCTGGCAACACGCGGGTCAGGGCCAGATCTTCCAACGCATGATGCGAAGCACCATCCGGGCCATCATCCATACCAGGGTGGCTGCCGACCAGTTTAATGTTCGCTTTTGCATAACAGGCCTGTCGTAGCTGTGTCCAGGCAGTACCGGTGACGAACATCGCGAAGTTGACGTAGAACGGAATATTTCCTTCCAGCGCCTGGCCTGTGGCGAAACTCATCGCGGAACCTTCAGCAATACCCATTTCAAAGAACGATTCGGGCCAGGCCTTTTGAAATTGATCGGTACGGGTGGAGCTTGCCAGATCGCTGTCGATAACGACAACAGGATAGCCTTTCGCCTTCAGAGCGAGTAGGGCATTGCCAATTTCATCGCGTGGTGCTCTCATGACTGTAATTCCTCCATTGCCTGCTGATATTGCTCTGCGCTTGGGGTTTTAGAATGCCAGTCCCCATTATTTTCCATATAGCTCACACCGCTACCTTTAGTGGTATGGGCAATAATCGCGACCGGCTTACCTTTCAGATGACGTGAGAGCATTAGCGTGTCGGCAACCTGGTGCATGTCATTACCATTTTGCAGCTCCAGTACGTGCCAGCCAAAATTACGGATTTTGTCGGCAAGCGGTTCAAGGTTGATGACCTCATTGACTGGATCGTGTGAGGAAAAACCGTTGTAATCGATAATCGCGACCAGGTTATCCATTCGCATATGACCAGCCTGTTGCAGCGACTCCCAAATCTGGCCTTCATGCATTTCGCCATCACCGATAATGGCGAAAACACGATGAGGATCCTGGACACGTTTTTTTGCGGCAGCCATCCCGAGAGCCACCGAAAGACCCTGGCCCAGCAGTCCGGTTGTGGCATCCACATCAGGAATTGACTTCACGCTTGGATGGCCTTGTAGACGTGAGTTGATCTGGCGAAAGGTATTAAATTCGCTGCGTGCGATTTTCCCCAACTGGTACAACATGGCGTACTGAGCAGCGACCGCATGACCTTTACTCATCACCACCCGTGTACGGGGATACTCATTCAGATTGACCTCCTGATGATAAATCCAGGTCAGAATGTCAATAATGGAGAGTGCACCGCCGGGATGACCAATACCTGATTCGTAAATCATGGAGACAATATCGCGGCGGGCTGCGCGCGCATGAGATTTCAGTTCATCAATATTCATGTTGACTCCTTATTATCAGGGCAGCATTTTGCCGATGTAGTACACCACGAGACCCAGTGCAACAAAATCGGTCTCCGGGAAGCTGGTGCCGGAGAGACCGACGGACTCCATGATGGGATAAATAAGCGCAGGTCCAACGCCGATGAGAATGCCGGTAATAAAACTGCCCGCCACAGCACCTTTCCAGCCGCCAGAGGCGTTACCGAAGACGGCGGCAGTTGCACCAATGAAGAAATAGGGGATGGCGACCGGAATAATTACCGTTTGCCCAATCAGAGCAAGCACGCCCATTACGACCAGCCCGCCGACAAACGAGGAGATAAATCCAAGCACCGTTGCCGTTGGCGCATAGGGAAAGACGACCGGGCAGTCGAGTGCTGGTTTAGCGTTGGGAATGAACTTCTCCGAAATCCCTAAAAATGCCGGGACGATTTCTGACAGGAGCAAGCGCACCCCGGTAATGATGATGTAGAGTGAAGCGGTAAACGTCAGCGATTGGAAAAGCGGATAAACCAGCCAGTGCATGCCGCCTGCCACGGCTGTGACTGCCGCTTTTCCGGCTGCCAGCGCCGCAATGTAATAGAAAATACTGACTGAAATAGAGACCGAGACAATATAGTCTTTAAAAATACCCAGCCATCCAGGCAGGTTAAGTTTCTCCGTTGACTCTTTAGGATCCCCAACCTTTGAGCCGATCCAGCCTGAGGCGGCATACGCCAGCGTGACGTAGTGACCCATAGCGATTTCATCATTACCGGTGATCTTTCGCATCCAGGGTTGGGCGATGGCTGGATAAATACAGGCTGCAAGTCCCAGCAACACAGAACCGACGATAATCGTAATGCCATCACTATAACCCAGCGCTTTCAATGTGACGGTGAGTAAAGCAGAGAGATAAAGGTTATGTTGCCCGGTCAAAAAAATGTACTTGAACGGTGTTATGCGGGCAAATAACAGGTTCCAGCCAAAACCAATAACCATAATCAGAGAGACGCACATGGCAAATTTGGTCTGAGCCAGACCGGTTAGCGCTTCCGCCAGCGGCATTACTCCTTTAAGTCCAAATCCATCGCTAAAAAGCGTCTGAAAATTACCCAACGAGGTGACTGCAAGTCCTGCGCCACCAGCAAAGACCAGAAAGCCAACAATGGTTTTAAAGGTGCCAGAGAGTACTTTTTCAATCGGTTTGCGCTGGATTAGCAGACCGATTAATGCAATAAATCCAACTAAAAGTGGGGTTACACCCAGAATGTCGAATACAATAAACCTGAGGAGATCCATATTGCCTCCGGGAGAGGTTAGTTGCCTTGAATGACGCTGGTGAGCGCGGTTTCCATTTCTTCGCTGTTCATCAAGTCGGTTATACCGATAGCTTTGAATCCAGCGGCTTCGATTTCATCGGTGAGATCGCGCATGGTGATAACAAAATCGATCTCTTGCCAGGTGGCGAGGCCCGATAAAACATCGTGTTCGAGTTCAACATCCCAGCCATGCTTATCGATGATTTTCTGCGCTTTGATTTTGAGCATTAAGGAGCTGCCCATGCCAGTGCGACAGACAATAAGACCTTTCATTTTCTTTCTCCTGTATTGTAAAAATAATTATTTTTCTTTTATGTGTAAGCGAAAAAAATTATTATCCTTGCAGGAAGAGAAAGATGTGATTGTGTTTGCATTTTGAGCAAAAAGGCGAAAAATGAGTCATATTAATACTAACTTGCTGATAAATATCAGGAATGAGGCAAGTGAGCTCAGCCCCATTCTGGAAAAGGTAGGCCGTTTTGTGACGGAGAATCCCGACTTTGTGATGCGGCACACAATTACTGAGTTGGCGGATTCGATCGAAACGAGCGAGGGTAGTATTACGCGCTTTTGCCGGGCATTTGGATTTAAAGGTTTCTCCGATTTCAGAACTGCTCTTGCTCTCGAGCAAGGCGCTGCCCGTCCTGAAGAGCAGGGACAAGAGGAGATCTCTGCCGTTGTAGCAAGCATTCGTGACAGTCATGCCATCATCAACACTCAGGAGTTACAGGCCGCAGCAGCCTGGCTCAACCAGGTGAATAACGTCGCTATTTATGCCGTCGGTACGGCGGTGCCGGTCGCGCTCTTTTTGCAGATGAACCTGATCAAGATGGGTAAGGCGGCGAGTTTTGTTGAACGTTTTTACCTGACAACGTCTTCCATCATGGTTGAGCCACAGAGTCAGGGGATCATTGTGGTTCACACTGAACAGACATCGGCAGATATGATGCAGGCGTTGGCACTGGCAAAACAGCAGGGAGCGAAAATTCTTTCGCTCACGCGAGGAACCTTCGCACCTTTGGGGCGTCTCTCAGACTGGAATTTACAGGCCGCAGTGGCGCTAAAGGGAGAGGGGGAGTATGGGTTCGCTGAAATCGCAGGTGCAATGATGGTGGCGGACAAATTACTCAATGCGCTTGAGGAACAAGATGAGCGCTATGCGGAGTGCCGTAAAGCCCATCAGAAGAGTATCTTCTCGATCGAGAGCGTAGCTAATAAGCTGTCTGAGTATTTTATGTCCTGAGACGTCTCTCCAGGCGGTACCGGTTTTCAGAACGGTTAGTGTTAACGCTGGGTAAGCAGTGCGCTGTCGAAATAAAAACACAGAACGTGATTGTGTCTGCGGTATCGTCTTCGCTGTACAAATCACGGAACGTCGGTCCAGCGTCAGCCCGGACCGACGTGATGCAGGGCGTAAAAGTAAGAGCGAATTCCCTATCGCAAACATTTGCCCATGCGTTATTTCAGGGGATATCAATACATCACTTTGTGACCATACTGCTCAAGGATGCCCTTGACGCGCTCCATGGTCTCTTTCTTCGGTGGGTGTACGCCGTCCAGTTTGTACTCTTCACCCATCGCCACCCATTTGTGTTTACCCAGCTCGTGATAGGGCAGAAGCTCGATTTTTTCAACGTTGCCCATGTCGCGGGTGAATTCACCCAGGCGGTGTGCCGAATCGTCATCGTCCGACCAGCCAGGCACGACGACGTAACGGATCCAGACGTTGATGTTTTTATTTGACAGATAGCGCGCAAACTCCAGCGTACGGTGATTGGACACGCCGACCAGATTCTGGTGAATCTCATCGTTCATCTGTTTGAGATCGAGCATCACCAGATCGGTGACTTCCAGCAATTCATCAATCACCGGATCGTAACGACGGACAAACCCATTGGTATCCAGGCAGGTATGAATACCTTCTTGCTTACAGGCGCGGAACCAGTCTCGCACAAATTCTGCTTGTAGAATGGCTTCACCACCTGACGCGGTAACGCCACCGCCGGAAGCATTCATAAAATGGCGATAGGTCACGACCTCTTTCATCAGCTCTTCAACGGTGACTTCTTTACCGCCATGCGTATCCCATGTATCGCGGTTATGGCAATACAGGCAGCGCATCAGGCAACCCTGGAAGAATGTGATAAAGCGGATGCCCGGGCCGTCAACGGTACCACAGGATTCAAAGGAGTGAATGCGACCAATAACTGACATTGCGGTGTTTCTCCAGATGTGGCCCATCCGGGGCCGTGTTGGTGCACAGCTCAGTGGCTGTGTCGAGTCTGTTTTGGCGGTTACCCATTGAGTATAGATAGCTGACAAAACAGGCTGTGTTGGGAAACGACCTGTTAAAAAGGCCCCACTGACGTGGAGCCTTTATTGTACGCCTTTTAACGCGTGATTTCAGTCAAAACACATTACATGGTCTGAGTGAAGGTACGGGTAATAACATCCTGCTGCTGTTCTTTCGTCAGGGAGTTAAAACGTACTGCGTAACCGGATACACGGATGGTCAACTGCGGATATTTTTCCGGATGTTCCATCGCGTCCAGCAGCATTTCACGGTTCATGACGTTCACGTTCAGGTGCTGACCACCTTCGATGGACGCTTCGTGATGGAAGTAACCATCCATCAGGCCCGCCAGGTTGGTTTTACGAACTTCGTCGTCTTTACCCAGTGCGTTCGGTACGATAGAGAAGGTGTAAGAGATACCATCTTTCGCGTAAGCAAACGGCAGTTTAGCAACGGAGGTCAGAGAGGCAACCGCACCTTTCTGGTCACGACCGTGCATCGGGTTAGCACCTGGTCCGAACGGCGCGCCAGCACGACGACCATCTGGGGTGTTACCGGTTTTCTTACCATACACAACGTTAGAGGTGATGGTCAGAACAGACTGAGTCGGGATAGCGTCACGGTAGGTTTTCAGTTTCTGAATTTTCTTCATGAAACGTTCAACCAGGTCAACCGCCATGTCATCAACGCGCGCGTCGTTGTTACCAAACTGCGGGTATTCGCCTTCGATTTCGAAGTCGATAGCCAGACCGTCTTCGTCACGAATCGGTTTAACTTTCGCATATTTGATTGCAGACAGGGAGTCAGCGGCAACGGACAGACCTGCGATACCACACGCCATGGTGCGGATAACGTCACGGTCATGCAGCGCCATCAGAGAGGCTTCGTAGCTGTACTTGTCGTGCATGTAGTGAATCACGTTCAGCGCGGTGACATACTGTTTAGCCAGCCAGTCCATGAAGTGATCCATACGATCCATCACTTCGTCGAAGTTCAGGACGTCGCCTTTGATCGGTTCAGATTTCGGACCAACCTGCATTTTCAGTTTTTCATCAACGCCGCCGTTGATTGCGTACAGCATGGTTTTCGCCAGGTTTGCACGCGCACCGAAGAACTGCATTTGTTTACCAACGATCATTGGGCTTACGCAGCAAGCGATAGCGTAGTCATCGTTGTTGAAGTCCGGACGCATCAGGTCATCGTTCTCATACTGCAGAGAAGACGTATCGATAGACACTTTAGCGGCGAATTTCTTGAAGTTCAGAGGCAGTTTTTCAGACCACAGAACGGTGATGTTCGGCTCCGGAGACGGCCCCATGGTGTACAGGGTGTTCAGGAAGCGGAAGCTGTTTTTGGTAACCAGAGTACGACCATCAACACCCATACCACCGATAGATTCGGTTGCCCAAATCGGGTCGCCGGAGAACAGCTCATCATATTCCGGCGTACGCAGGAAGCGAACCATACGCAGTTTCATGACCAGGTGGTCAATCATTTCCTGAGCGTCTTGCTCTGTGATTTTGCCTGCTTTCAGGTCACGTTCGATGTATGCATCCAGGAAGGTGGACACACGACCGAAGGACATTGCCGCGCCGTTCTGAGATTTAACAGCAGCCAGGTAGCCGAAGTAAGTCCACTGAATAGCTTCCTGAGCGTTGGTTGCCGGACCGGAGATATCACAGCCATATTTAGCCGCCATCTCTTTGATCTGACCCAGCGCACGGTGCTGTTCAGCAATTTCTTCACGCAGACGGATAGTCGCTTCCAGGTTTACGCCGTTTTCCAGGTCAGACTGCAGGGAAACGAACTGCGCGTATTTGTCTTTCATCAGGAAGTCGATACCGTACAGCGCAACGCGACGGTAGTCACCGATGATACGGCCACGGCCATATGCATCTGGCAGACCAGTCAGAACACCGGATTTACGGCAGTTCAGAATGTCTTTGGTGTAAACATCGAAAACGCCCTGGTTGTGGGTTTTACGATATTCAGTGAAGATTTTTTTCAGCATTGGGTCCAGCTCGCGGTTATACGCTTTGCAGGAACCTTCAACCATTTTGATACCACCGAACGGGATGATCGCACGTTTCAGCGGAGCTTCAGTTTGCAGACCAACGATCTTCTCAAGGGCTTTGTTGATATAGCCTGCGTCGTGAGAAGTGATGGTGGAAGCAACAGAGGTGTCAAAGTCAACAGGCGCGTGAGTGCGGTTTTCCTGTTTAACGCCTTCCATCACGCTGTCCCACAGTGCAGTGGTCGCATCAGTCGCGCCAGCCAGGAAGGACTCGTCACCCTCGTACGGAGTGTAGTTTTTCTGAATGAAGTCACGGACGTTTACTTCATTCTGCCAGTCACCTTTGGTAAAACCTTCCCAGGCTGTGGCTAACTTTTCATTAAGCTCGGACATGTAACACCTACCTTCTTAAGTGGATTTTTTATTTACTGCGTGTGGCGGTCATCAGAGATTAATGATGATCGTTATCACGCAGATAAATGACCCAGTATGTCAACCCAACCAACAAACCCCCACCGATAATATTACCGATCGTAACCGGAATCAGGTTATCAGTGATGAAGTTCATCGCGGTCAGGTGAGAAAAATTTTCCGGCGTCGAGCCAACTGCGCTCCAGAACTCCGGTGTTGCGAGATCACGGATTACAATACCCATCGGGATCATAAACATGTTTGCGATACTGTGCTCAAAACCGCTGGCAACAAACATCGCAACCGGTAATACCATGATAAACGCTTTATCCATCAGGCTACGGCCTGAGTAGCTCATCCATACGGCCAGACAGACCATCAGGTTTGCGAGGATACCGAGACTGACGGCTTCAACAAAAGTATGGTGCATTTTGTGGTCGGCGGTTTGCAGGACGTTCATTCCCCACTGGCCGTTGGCGACCATATATTCGCCTGAAAGCCACATCAATAGCACAAAGAGCAAGCAACCAATCAGGTTACCAAAATAGACGTTGAGCCAGTTTTTTGCCAACTGACCCCAGGTGATACGGCCACTGGCTTTGGCAACGACAATCAACACGGTTGACGTAAAGAGGTCCGCACCGCAGATGACGCAAAGAATCAACCCCAGAGAGAAGCAGATACCGCCAATCAGTTTCGCCATACCAAAGGGCATCGCACCTGTACCGGTCGTTGCAGTGATATAGAAAACAAAGGCGATTGAAATGAACACACCGGCAGTAATTGCCAGGAAGAAAGTCTTAAGCGGATGTTTCGTTGCTTTATAGACACCTGCCTCTTCGGCCACTTTGGCCATCGCTGCAGGAAGTAAAAGATCAAAAGGGTTGTCAGCTTTCACACTAACTCTCTCTTTATTAAGTCGGCGACGAGATACTAACAAAGCATTATAGATGAGAAATTGATGTAGATCATATCTCGCCTGGCTTATAGGCCCGCAATACGCATGGTTTTTATGCAATTACGGAGTAATTAATTGATTAATATGATAAAAATAAATTTTAATTTTTAGCAAATGAGTTGAAAATTTTCCTTCCTGCGTCTGTTAGCCAGTTAATTAATATGGAGTAATTGACTGATAAAGTAACAACTAGCTATTAAGCTGTGTAATATCAACTACCAATATTTAACCTTGTTATTACATTTATTTTTGGATATTCAAAAATAAGTAAAACGGGGCGCTTAGTGCGCCCCGTAATATAGCTCAGACGATTATTTAAACCTACTCAGTGTAGGCTAATTGTCTTTATTTTGACCAAAATAAAGATTTTGCGCGCTGTAACTTTTCATAGGCCTTCAACAGCGACTGGTGTGACGCAAATGCGTGCAGATCGCTGTCAACCGGCTGCAGACCATAGAAAGCTGCTTCACCGCTCAACGCCGCGCTGGCTGCCTCTACGGCATCGGCGCCATACATGCGGACAAACGCGTTCAGATATTGCAGCGGTTCGCGTTCTTCTTCCTGTGACAACAGCAACAGTGTCTGCAGACAGCGGTAATAATTTGCCCGCTCAGCACTAAAGATCGACGTATTAAATTCCATCGTCCATTCGGTCCAGATCAGCGCCTGTTCCAGATCGCCACCCGCCAGCGCCAGCATCGCTTTCAGCTCGCCAATACGCAATGTGTACCAGCCGTTATCCGAACCGGTTGCCAGACCTAACAATTCACGCACGCGGGTGAAATCATCAAACCCTTCTTCATCTAACTGCGTAATCAGGTTGAGATAGTCTTCTTTATCCCAGCGACTGTTCGGCAGCGAGAGCAGTGTTTCGCGCAGATGGGCGCCCATGCTGTTGTTCGCCAGCCACAGATCTTCAGCAGGATAAATATCAGACATTCCCGGAACGATGATTCGGCAGGCGTAGACGCCGAGATGCTCGTAATCGGCGATGTACACTTCTTTATCTTCTGCGTTGAAGATCGCCATTAGGGTGGCAAACTCTTCTTCTGTAGTACCTGAGAAACGCCAGTCAACGAACGGGTAGTCGGCATCCTGCTTAAACAGATCCCAGGAGATCAGACCGCTGGAATCAATGAAGTGCGTTTCCAGATTGGTATGTTCAGCCACTTCTTCATCGTCAAAGGTCGGCGGCGTAAAGACGTCGAGATCTTTCAGACCTCGGCCCTGCAGCAGCTCCGTCACGGTACGTTCCAGTGCGACGCCGAAATCAGGATGCGCGCCGAAAGAGGCGAAGCAGGTGCCGTTAGCCGGATTGAACAGCACGACGCAGATCACCGGATACTGACCGCCCAACGAACCGTCGTAGGCAAAGATCGGGAAGCCTTCTGCTTCCAGTGTTGCGATGGATTCGACTACCGCAGGATAGCGTGCAAGCACATCGGCCGGAATTTCTGGCAGGCTGATGCTTTCAGCGATAATGCGGTTTTTCACGTAACGTTCGAAAACTTCAGACAGCCCCTGCACGCGCGCTTCATTACGGGTGTTACCGGCGGACATCCCGTTAGAAACATACAGGTTGCCGATGATATTCATCGGGATATAAACGGTCTGGTTATCTGACTGGCGGGTAAATGGCAGGCCGCAGATACCACGTTCTTCATTGCCAGACTGCAGATCGATCAGCATGCTGCCGGTCAGTTCGTTCTCTGGATCATAAAAAGCACGCAGACGCGCATCCAGCAGACCGTCCGGTACGTCGTCACTTTCGGTCAGTGGGAACCATTTCTCGTTCGGGTAATGCACGAACGGACCGTTGGCGAGCGTTTCCCCCAGCCAGAAATCGGCAAAGAAATAGTTTGTCGACAGACGCTCAAAATATTCGCCCAGCGCAGAGGCCAGTGCGGCTTTTTTCGTTGCCCCTTTACCGTTGGTAAAGCACAGCGCGCACTCTTTGTCGCGAATGTGCACGGACCAGACGTTCGGCACCGGATTCAGCCACGAGGCTTCTTCAATATGGAATCCGAGATCGAGCAGTTTCTGCTGGAAGCGAGCGATGGAATCTTCCAGTGCGGCGTCTTTGCCGGGAATAAATGTTTGCGTCATGAAAATCACTTTTGTCGTACGGAAAGCGCGCAATGATACGGGTTTTATGTGACTGACGCTATCGCCGCCATGGACACGGCGTAAATAAAAGTTTTGGCTATGCTTGTAGGCAGTGATCCACCATAAGAGCATAAAAATGAAAGCGTTTGATTTACAACGGATGGCACTCGATAAAGTGCCGATGGAATTCCTCGCTGAAGTGGCTTTACGCAGTCTGTATACCTTCGTGCTGGTCTATTTGTTTCTCAAGCTCACAGGACGACGCGGCGTGCGACAGATGTCGCTCTTCGAAGTGCTGATTATTTTAACGCTGGGGTCGGCGGCGGGCGACGTGGCTTTTTATGATGATGTCCCGATGTTGCCAGTACTGGTGGTCTTCATTACCCTCGCGCTGCTGTACCGTCTGGTGATGTGGCTGATGGCACGCAGTGAAAAACTGGAAGATTTACTGGAAGGTAAGCCAGTCGTGATTATTGAAGATGGTGAACTGGCGTGGGAAAAACTGAACCAGTCAAATATGACCGAGTTCGAGTTTTTCATGGAGTTGCGACTAAATGGCGTTGAACAACTGGGACAGGTGCGCCTGGCGATCCTTGAAACGAATGGTCAGATCAGCGTTTATTTCTTTGAAGACAGTGAGGTAAAGCCTGGCTTAAGCATTTTGCCGAAGTATTGTACGCAACGTTATAAAGTCGTTCCTGAAGCGGGAGATTATTCCTGTGTGCGATGCAGTGAAGTGATCACAATGAAAGCCGGCGATCGTCAGGCATGTCCGCGGTGTAAAAATCCAGAATGGTCGAAGGCCAGTCGGGCAAAACGGGTCGTTTGACAGCAAAAATATCGGTCTTTTATCGTCAATCCCGAAGATTCTGTTGTGTGAGCGAACGCTCATTTTTACTCTGGTTAGTTTTAGCCATTGCGGCGCGTGTCACTGAATGATAAAACCGATATCCACAGGAATAACTTATACCCAATCTCTGTTCATGTACGAAAAGAGATTGGGTGAATAACAACGCAACGTGGTGAGGGGAAATGGCTCAGGTCTTCAATTTTAGTTCAGGTCCGGCAATGTTACCGGCAGACGTGCTCAAACTGGCTCAAAAGGATCTTTGTGACTGGAACGGTCTTGGTACGTCCGTCATGGAAGTGAGTCACCGCGGCAAAGAATTCATCCAGGTTGCAGAAGAGGCGGAACAGGATTTTCGCGATCTGTTGAATATCCCCTCCAATTACAAAGTGTTGTTTTGTCACGGCGGCGGTCGCGGCCAGTTTTCCGCCATTCCGCTGAACATTCTGGGCGACAAAACCACGGCCGATTACGTTGACGCGGGTTATTGGGCCGCCAGCGCGGTCAAAGAAGCGAAGAAATACTGCACCCCGAATGTCATTGATGCCAAAGTCACCATCGACGGCAAGCGCGGCGTTAAGCCGATGAGCGAGTGGCAGCTTTCAGATGGCGCGGCGTATCTGCATTACTGCCCGAACGAAACCATCGACGGTATTGCGATTGATGAAACGCCTGATTTTGCGTCTGATGTTGTAGTGACTGCCGATTTCTCCTCAACCATCCTGTCCGCACCGTTAGAGGTTTCTCGCTATGGCATCATCTACGCCGGCGCACAGAAGAATATTGGCCCGGCGGGGCTGACAATTGTCATTGTGCGCGAAGATTTGCTGGGCAAGGCCAATATCGCGTGTCCGTCTATTCTCGATTACACCGTCCTGAACGACAATGACTCCATGTTCAACACGCCACCGACTTTCGCCTGGTATCTTTCTGGCCTGGTGTTTAAATGGCTGAAAGCCAACGGCGGTGTGGCGGCGATGAATAAAATCAATCAGCAAAAAGCGGAGCTGCTGTACGGTGTGATTGATAAAAGCGATTTCTACCGTAACGATGTGGCAACCGCGAATCGTTCGCGCATGAACGTGCCGTTCCAGTTGGCGGACAGCGCGCTGGATAAAGTCTTCCTGGAAGAATCTTTTGCTGCCGGTCTGCATGCGCTGAAAGGCCATCGCGTGGTAGGGGGGATGCGCGCTTCTATTTATAACGCGATGCCGCTGGAAGGGGTTAAAGCGCTTGCCGATTTCATGACTGATTTCGAGCGCCGTCGCGGCTAATCTGGTGTCTCTTTTCATCCCCACAGCCTTGTCTGTGGGGTTTTTATTTCTGTCTTTTGAGAGTTGAGTTTCATGGAATCCCTGACGTTACAACCCATCGCACGGGTCGATGGCACGATTAATCTGCCGGGCTCGAAGAGCGTATCTAACCGCGCGCTGTTACTGGCGGCATTAGCACATGGCACCACAGAGCTGACCAACCTGTTAGACAGCGATGACGTTCGCCATATGCTCAACGCGTTGAACGCGTTAGGGATTCATTACACCCTATCTGAGGACCGCACTCGCTGTGAGATCACTGGCAACGGTGGTCCGCTGCATGCTGAAGGCGCTTTAGAGCTGTTTCTTGGCAATGCCGGAACGGCGATGCGACCACTGGCTGCCGCGCTGTGCCTGGGTGAGAACGACATTGTTTTGACCGGCGAACCGCGAATGAAAGAACGCCCGATTGGTCATCTGGTGGATGCACTGCGTCAGGGCGGGGCAAATATTGCGTATCTGGAGCAGGAAAACTACCCGCCGCTTCGACTGCGTGGCGGATTTGCCGGCGGACAGGTTGAGGTTGATGGTAGCGTCTCCAGCCAGTTTCTCACCGCGTTGTTGATGACGGCTCCGCTGGCGCCGCAGGATACGGTAATAAGTATCAAAGGCGATCTGGTGTCGAAACCGTATATCGATATCACGCTGAACCTGATGAAAACCTTTGGCGTTGAGATAGAGAACCAGCGCTATCAGCGCTTCGTAGTCAAAGGTGGTCAGCAATACCACTCTCCGGGCCACTATCTGGTTGAAGGGGATGCTTCATCGGCATCCTATTTCCTCGCGGCAGGTGCCATTAAAGGCGGAACGGTGAAAGTGACCGGGATTGGCCGTAACAGCATGCAGGGCGATATTCGTTTTGCCGATGTGCTGGAGAAAATGGGCGCGACCGTAACCTGGGGGGACGACTTTATCGCCTGTACCCGTGGTGAACTTAACGCCATTGATATGGACATGAACCACATTCCGGATGCGGCGATGACCATTGCCACTACTGCGTTGTTTGCGAAAGGTACTACGACGCTACGTAACATCTATAACTGGCGCGTGAAAGAGACCGACCGTCTGTTTGCGATGGCGACCGAACTGCGTAAGGTGGGGGCAGAGGTGGAAGAGGGGCATGATTTCATTCGCATTACACCTCCAGCCCAACTGACGTTTGCTGAAATTGGTACCTACAACGATCACCGCATGGCGATGTGTTTCTCGCTGGTGGCACTTTCTGACACGCCGGTCACCATCCTTGACCCGAAATGTACCGCTAAAACCTTCCCGGACTATTTCGAGCAGTTAGCGCGTATCAGTACGTCTGCCTGAACAACGTAAAACAATGTCATCTTTCGGGCTGGTTTCTCTCCAGCCCGCTATAATTGCGCAATTATTCTTCATTCGATTACAGACAAAACCGGTTTTTGCACACAGTGTTAACGATTGTGGACGTTGGCGCGTATAATGCGCGGCGTTTACGTTAACAGACGCCTGTTTAAGGAGATAAAGATGACGGCAATTGCCCCGGTAATTACCATTGATGGCCCAAGCGGTGCAGGAAAAGGCACCTTGTGCAAAGCGATGGCGGAAGCATTGCAATGGCATCTGTTGGACTCTGGCGCAATCTATCGCGTGCTGGCTCTGGCGGCACTGCACCATCATGTTGATGTCGCCTCAGAAGACGCGCTGGTTCCGCTGGCAACGCATCTTGATGTTCGCTTTGTCTCAACCGACGGAAATCTCGAAGTGATCCTGGAAGGGGAAGACGTCAGCGGTGAAATCCGCACGCAGGAAGTCGCCAATGCAGCCTCTCAGGTCGCCGCATTCCCTCGTGTGCGTGAAGCGCTGCTGCGTCGTCAACGTGCGTTCCGCGAAGCGCCGGGATTGATCGCTGATGGACGTGATATGGGGACGGTGGTTTTCCCGGATGCGCCGGTCAAAATTTTCCTTGACGCCTCCTCGGAAGAACGTGCGCATCGCCGTATGCTACAGTTGCAGGAGAAGGGCTTTAGTGTTAACTTTGAACGCCTTTTGGCCGAGATCAAAGAACGCGACGATCGCGACCGAAACCGTGCTGTAGCGCCGCTGGTTCCTGCTGCTGATGCTTTAGTTTTAGATTCCACACGATTAAGCATTGAGCAAGTGATTGAAAAAGCGCTACAATACGCGCGCCAAAAACTGGCACTCGCTTAAAAGCGACCGAATTTGCAGTACCCCCGTTGCAACGGAATGACAGCGGGTATGTTAAACAACCCCATCCGGCATGGAGCCAGGTGGACGTTAAATATGAAACCTGAAGATTAAACATGACTGAATCTTTTGCTCAACTGTTTGAAGAATCCTTAAAAGAAATCGAAACCCGTCCGGGTTCCATCGTTCGCGGTGTTGTTGTTGCTATCGACAAAGACGTTGTTCTGGTTGATGCAGGCCTGAAATCTGAATCTGCAATTCCCGCAGAGCAGTTCAAGAACGCAGCCGGCGAACTGGAAATCCAGGTGGGCGACGAAGTTGATGTTGCTCTGGATGCAGTAGAAGACGGCTTCGGTGAAACACTGCTGTCTCGTGAAAAAGCGAAACGTCACGAAGCATGGATCACGCTGGAAAAAGCTTACGAAGATGCTGAAACTGTTACCGGTGTTATCAACGGCAAAGTTAAGGGCGGCTTCACTGTTGAGCTGAACGGTATTCGTGCGTTCCTGCCAGGTTCACTGGTAGACGTTCGTCCGGTGCGCGATACGCTGCACCTGGAAGGCAAAGAGCTTGAATTCAAAGTCATCAAGCTGGATCAGAAGCGCAACAACGTTGTTGTTTCTCGTCGTGCCGTGATCGAATCCGAAAACAGCGCAGAGCGCGATCAGCTGCTGGAAAACCTGCAGGAAGGCATGGAAGTTAAAGGTATCGTTAAGAACCTCACTGACTACGGTGCATTCGTTGATCTGGGTGGCGTTGACGGCCTGCTGCACATCACCGATATGGCATGGAAACGCGTTAAGCATCCGAGCGAAATCGTAAACGTTGGCGACGAAATCACTGTTAAAGTGCTGAAGTTCGACCGTGAACGTACCCGTGTATCTCTGGGCCTGAAACAGCTGGGCGAAGATCCGTGGGTCGCTATCGCTAAGCGTTATCCGGAAGGTACCAAACTGACTGGTCGCGTGACCAACCTGACCGACTACGGCTGCTTCGTTGAAATCGAAGAAGGCGTTGAAGGCCTGGTTCACGTTTCCGAAATGGACTGGACCAACAAAAACATCCACCCGTCCAAAGTGGTTAACGTTGGCGACGTCGTGGAAGTGATGGTTCTGGATATCGACGAAGAACGTCGTCGTATCTCCCTGGGCCTGAAGCAGTGCAAATCTAACCCATGGCAGCAGTTCGCGGAAACCCACAACAAGGGTGACCGTGTTGAAGGTAAAATCAAGTCTATCACTGACTTCGGTATCTTCATCGGCCTGGACGGCGGCATCGACGGCCTGGTTCACCTGTCTGACATCTCCTGGAACGTTGCAGGCGAAGAAGCAGTTCGTGAATACAAAAAAGGTGACGAAATCGCAGCAGTTGTTCTGCAGGTTGATGCAGAGCGCGAGCGTATCTCTCTGGGTGTTAAACAGCTGGCAGAAGATCCGTTCAACAACTGGGTTGCACTGAACAAGAAAGGCGCAATCGTAAACGGTAAAGTGACTGCAGTTGACGCGAAAGGCGCAACCGTAGAACTGGCTGATGGCGTTGAAGGTTACCTGCGCGCTTCTGAAGCATCCCGTGACCGCGTTGAAGACGCTACCCTGGTTCTGAGCGTGGGTGACGACGTTGAAGCTAAATTCACCGGCGTTGACCGTAAGAACCGTGCAATCAGCCTGTCTGTTCGTGCTAAAGACGAAGCTGATGAGAAAGATGCCATCGCAACTGTTAACAAACAGGAAGATGCAAACTTCTCCAACAACGCAATGGCTGAAGCTTTCAAAGCAGCTAAAGGCGAGTAATTCTTTGAAACTTCGGGAGGTTTCGTCCCGAAGTCAGATGAGAATACTTGACAGATTATAGAATTCGTTCTGTAATCAATGACAAAGGGCGGCTACGGCCGCCCTTAATCAATGCAACAGCAGCAGCTTATTGGAACCGGAGGAATCATGACCAAGTCAGAATTGATTGAAAGACTTGCCACTCAGCAATCTCATATTCCCGCGAAAGCGGTTGAAGATGCAGTCAAAGAGATGCTGGAGCATATGGCCTCGACTCTTGCACAGGGCGAGCGTATTGAAATCCGCGGTTTCGGCAGCTTTTCTTTGCACTACCGTGCACCACGTACCGGGCGTAACCCGAAGACTGGCGATAAAGTGGATCTGGAAGGAAAATATGTTCCGCACTTTAAGCCGGGTAAAGAACTGCGCGATCGCGCCAATATTTACGGTTAAGTTTTTCGCAAAACATAACCTCAGAAAAGCACCTTTATGGTGCTTTTTTCTTGCCTGTTATTCAGCCCTGGAATGCCGCTCGCATTTCATGTTGCACAGTGTCGGGTGGCGATGAAAATCGCGGAATCATGGCCGTAAATCCCTCATCCTCTTCCTGACAATCCCGGTTCAGACCTGCACACTTCTGCCAACACGGAGGTGTGTATGAAATTAACCACGGTCAGTCTGTGTGCATTAGGGGGGATTTTTCCCTTATTTTTGCTCCCTGCGCTGCCGGGAGCATGGGTCATTAGTATCTTGTTTGCGCTGGCCTGTCTGCTCGGTCTGTTCCGCTGGAAAGTCACGCAGTGCGCCGGGCTTCTCCTGCTGTTTTTTCTCTGGGGCGTCATGGCAGCGAAACAATCGCTGTGGGCGGGAAATATGTTGCCTGGCGCCACGCAGGAGGCCATCGTTAAGCTTACGTCCACGGATAACATGACCACACATACCGGGCTGATCACGCATCTTAATGGGCATCGGCTTTTTCCTGCTGTAGGCATTGTGCTTTACAACCAGTATTTGCCGATAGCGCCGTGCGCGGGGCAACGTTGGGCGATGACGTTGAAAATTCGCGCCATCCATGGCGAGTTGAACGATGGCGGATTTGATAGTCAGCGTTATGCCATGGCACAGCATCAGCCGCTCACTGGCCGTTTTTTGCAGGCAAAGATTGTCGACAGTAAATGCAGTTGGCGAGCCCGCTATCTCGCCTCGTTAACGGCATCTCTGGAAAAGTATCCCTGGCAGCAGGTGATCCTGGGACTGGGGATGGGGGAACGCCTGCTGGTGCCACAGGAGATCAAATCGATCATGCGTGATACCGGTACAGCGCATCTGATGGCGATTTCTGGCTTGCATATCGCTTTTGCCTCTTTACTGGCGGCCGCTCTGATACGCAGCGTGCAGTTCCTGCTGCCGGTTGGTGCCATCTACTGGCAACATCCTGTAATTGGTGGACTTATTTTTGCTGCACTTTATGCCTGGTTGACCGGATTACAGCCTCCGGCGCTACGTACGGTGGTGGCAATGCTGGTGTGGGGGGCACTGAAATTAAGCGGGCGACAATGGAGTGGATGGTCAGTCTGGTGCTGCTGTCTGGCGGCTATTCTGGTTGTCGATCCCATCGCCGTGATCTCACAAAGCCTGTGGCTTTCGGCCTTTGCCGTTGCAGCTCTGTTGTTCTGGTATCAATGGTTTCCTTGTCCCACCTGGCCCTTATCTCGCGCCGGGCGCTTATTAGTTGAACTGGCACACCTGCAACTGGGTATTACCCTGTTGCTCCTGCCGCTACAAGTCGCACTGTTCCACGGCATCAGCTTGACGTCGTTCGTCGCGAATCTGTTTGCTGTCCCTCTGGTAACGCTTGTCAGTGTCCCGCTGATCCTCGCCGGAATGCTGGTCCATCTCACTGGCCCTCAGTTTCTTGAAAGTGGACTCTGGTATCTTGCCGATCGTTCGTTGGCCACGTTATTTTGGGCGCTGAATCATTTGCCTGCGGGGTGGATCAATGTGGATGCCCGCTGGCAATGGCTGGTCTTTGCGCCGTGGCTGATGCTACCGGGCTGGCGGTTTATCGCCTGGCGCGTGTTTCCGGGGCTTTGTCTGGCGACGCTGACATTATTGAGCTGTCCGTTCTGGAGTCCGGTGCGTAGTGACGCCTGGCAGGTGCATATGCTGGATGTCGGGCAGGGGCTGGCAATGGTTATCACCCGCAATGGCAAGGCGTTGCTCTACGATACCGGGCTGGCCTGGCCGGAAGGTGACAGCGCTCAGCAGATGATCATTCCGTGGCTGCGATGGCACCACTTGCAGCCAGAAGGGATTATTCTCAGCCATGAGCATCTCGACCATCGCGGTGGGCTACACTCTTTGCAGGCAACCTGGCCAACGCTATGGGTACGCAGTCCGTTAGGCTGGCAGGGGCATCTGCCATGTTATCGCGGTGAGACGTGGCAATGGCAGGGACTGCGTTTTAGCGTGCACTGGCCGGTGAAAGGAGAGCAGACCCAGGGGAATAACCACTCCTGCGTCGTAAAGATTGATGATGGTACGCACAGTATCCTGCTGACGGGCGATATAGAGTCCCCAGCGGAACTGAAAATGCTTAGTCATTACTGGCAGCACCTTTCAGCGACGGCAATTCAGGTGCCGCATCATGGCAGCAATACTTCGTCTTCACTGGCGTTACTTCAACGGGTTAGTGGTAAGGTGGCGCTGGTCTCCGCCTCACGCTATAACGCATGGCGACTGCCATCCTGGAAGGTGAAGCAGCGCTATCTGCAACAGGGTTACCGGTGGTGGGATACTCCGCATCAGGGGCAAATTTCGCTGGATTTTTCAACTCAGGGCTGGCAGGTCATCAGCCTGCGGGAGCAAATTTTACCTCGTTGGTATCATCAGTGGTTTGGCGTGTCAGACGATAACGGGTAGAATATGCGGCTATTTCAACAGATGCTGGTTTCTTGAATGCATAACGATAAAGATCTCTCTACGTGGCAGACGTTTCGCCGACTGTGGCCAACCATTGCGCCTTTCAAATCGGGTCTGATCGTGGCGGGTGTTGCGTTAATCCTCAACGCGGCCAGCGATACCTTCATGTTATCGCTCCTCAAACCATTACTGGACGATGGTTTTGGTAAAACAGATCGCTCAGTGTTGCTTTGGATGCCGCTGGTGGTTATTGGGCTGATGATATTGCGCGGTATCACCAGCTATATCTCCAGCTACTGTATTTCCTGGGTATCCGGCAAAGTGGTGATGACCATGCGTCGTCGTCTGTTTGGTCATATGATGGGAATGCCGGTTTCCTTCTTTGACAAGCAGTCTACCGGGACGCTGCTATCCCGTATCACTTACGATTCTGAACAGGTTGCCTCTTCGTCTTCTGGCGCGCTGATTACCGTTGTGCGTGAAGGCGCGTCGATTATCGGCCTGTTCATCATGATGTTTTATTACAGCTGGCAGCTGTCGATCATCCTGGTTGTGCTGGCGCCCATCGTGTCGATCGCGATTCGCGTAGTCTCCAAACGTTTTCGTGCTATCAGCAAGAATATGCAGAATACGATGGGGCAGGTGACGACCAGCGCGGAGCAGATGCTGAAGGGCCACAAAGAGGTACTGATCTTCGGTGGTCAGGGAGTGGAAACGAAGCGCTTCGACAAAGTCAGTAACAAGATGCGTTTGCAGGGGATGAAGATGGTTTCCGCCTCTTCCATTTCCGATCCTATCATCCAGTTGATCGCTTCACTGGCGCTGGCGTTTGTGCTGTACGCGGCCAGCTTCCCAAGCGTGATGGACAGCCTGACGGCAGGGACGATCACCGTGGTTTTCTCCTCAATGATTGCCCTGATGCGCCCATTGAAGTCGCTGACTAACGTTAACGCCCAGTTCCAGCGTGGGATGGCAGCGTGCCAGACTTTATTCGCCATCCTGGATAGCGAGCAGGAAAAAGACGAAGGCAAACGCGTAATAGAGCGTGCGACAGGCGATCTGGAATTCCGCAATGTCACCTTTACCTATCCAGGCCGCGAAGTGCCGGCGCTGCGTAACATTAACCTGAAAATTCCAGCGGGTAAAACCGTTGCGCTGGTGGGGCGTTCAGGTTCCGGTAAATCAACTATTGCCAGTCTGATCACGCGTTTCTATGACATCAATGAAGGCGAAATCCTGATGGATGGTCACGATCTGCGCGAGTACACGCTGTCCTCATTACGTAATCAGGTCGCGCTGGTGTCGCAGAACGTGCATCTGTTCAACGACACAGTGGCGAATAACATCGCCTACGCGCGAACCGAGCAGTATAGCCGTGAGCAGATCGAAGAAGCGGCCCGGATGGCCTATGCCATGGACTTTATCAATAAGATGGATGACGGCCTTGATACGGTGATCGGTGAAAATGGCGTACTGCTTTCCGGTGGTCAGCGTCAACGTATCGCCATTGCCCGCGCCTTGCTGCGTGATAGCCCGATTCTGATCCTTGATGAAGCCACATCAGCGCTGGATACCGAATCAGAGCGCGCCATTCAGGCGGCGCTGGACGAACTGCAGAAAAACCGCACCTCGCTGGTGATTGCGCACCGTCTTTCAACCATCGAACAGGCCGATGAAATTGTGGTCGTGGAAGATGGGCTGATTGTGGAGCGCGGTACGCACAGCGAATTGCTGGAACATCGCGGCGTCTACGCGCAACTGCACAAAATGCAATTTGGTCAATGATCCAGCGTATCTGGTCCGGTGAGTCGCCCTTGTGGCGACTGTTACTCCCTCTTTCCTGGCTATATGGCCTGGTGAGCGGGGCGATTCGTCTGTGCTACGCGGTTGGGATCAAACGCGCCTGGCGCGCACCGGTACCGGTAGTGGTGGTCGGTAACCTGACAGCGGGCGGCAACGGCAAAACGCCGGTAGTGATCTGGCTGGTGGAACAACTCCAGCAGCGCGGTCTTCGCGTTGGGGTGGTTTCTCGTGGTTATGGCGGCAAAGCGGCGTCCTATCCCTTGCTGTTGAATGCCGAAACCCCCACGGCGGAAGCCGGTGATGAACCGGTGCTGATTTATCAGCGCACCGGTGCGCCGGTTGCAGTGTCACCCAACCGGGCCGATGCGGTAAGCGCGATTCTGGCGCACCATGACGTGCAGATTATCGTTACCGATGATGGTCTTCAGCACTACCGTCTGGCCCGCGATGTCGAGATTGTGGTGGTTGATGGCGTTCGTCGCTTCGGCAATGGCTGGTGGCTACCGGCAGGTCCGATGCGGGAGCGGGCAGGTCGCCTGAAAACAGTGGATGCGGTCATTGTCAACGGTGGTATCCCGCAGGCGGGCGAGATCCCGATGCGTCTGGCGCCAGGGCTGGCCGTGAATCTGCGTACCGGTGAGCGTCGTGATGTCGCGCAACTGCAAAATGTCGTGGCGATGGCCGGTATTGGCCATCCGCCGCGCTTTTTTGCCACGTTAGAGGCCTGTGGCGTACAGCCACAAAAATGTGTGCCGCTGGCGGATCATCAGGCATTGACTTCGCGTGATATCAACGGCTTACTGAACAGGTCGCAAACGCTGGTCATGACGGAGAAGGACGCCGTGAAGTGCCGTGCTTTTGCTGAAGACAACTGGTGGTATCTTCCTGTCGATGCACATTTGTCGGGGACAGAACCTGAGACATTACTCGAAAAATTGATCTCGCTGACGCGTTAGCGCATCACCATGACGGCAGCGTACAAATGAGGGAATCATGAATGTCGTTGCCGCACCTTTCGCTTACGGATGCCCGTAATCTCCATCTCGCTGCCCAGGGACTATTAAAAAAACCACGCCGCCGTGCGCTGGCGAGCGATATCCTGCCGACAATTACCCGCATGTCGCTGCTGCAAATTGACACCATCAATATTGTTGCCCGCAGTCCCTACCTTGTACTGTTCAGTAGACTGGGCGATTACTCGATACAGTGGCTGGATGAGGCCTTGTCGCGGGGTGAGTTGATGGAATACTGGGCTCATGAGGCCTGTTTCCTGCCGCGCAGTGACTTCACGTTGATACGCCACCGGATGCTGGCCCCCGAAAAAATGGGCTGGAAGTATCAGGCGGCGTGGATGAAAGAGCATGCCGGTGAAATTGAGCAACTGTTGCAGCATATTCATCAAAATGGACCCGTACGCTCGGCAGACTTTGAGCACCCGCGTAAAGGAAGCAGTGGCTGGTGGGACTGGAAGCCGCACAAGCTGCATCTGGAAGGGCTGTTTACGGCAGGAAAAGTGATGGTGGTTGAACGGCGCAATTTCCAGCGCGTGTACGATCTGACGCATCGCGTAATGCCACACTGGGATGATGCGCGCGATCTGCTACCCCGGACACAAGCGGAGTCTGCCATGCTGGACAACAGTGCGCGCAGCCTGGGGATTTTTCGTGAACAATGGCTGGCAGATTACTATCGTCTGAAACGTCCCGAATTACAAAACTGGCGCGACGTGAGGGCTGAACAGCAGCGCATCATTCCGGTAGAGGTCGAAAATCTTGGCCGGCTGTGGTTGCATGCGGATTTGTTGCCGCAGCTTGAGCAGGCGCTGGCAGGAAAGCTGACGGCGACGCATAGTGCGGTGTTGTCGCCGTTTGATCCGGTGGTCTGGGATCGGAAACGTGCGGAGCAACTGTTTGATTTCAGCTATCGACTGGAGTGCTACACGCCAGCCCCGAAGCGCCAGTATGGCTATTTTGTTCTGCCTTTACTGCACCGGGGGCAACTGGTGGGGCGGATGGATGCCAAAATGCACCGTAAGACGGGCGTGCTGGAAATTATTTCTCTCTATCTGCAAGAGGGAGTAAAGCCAGGGGTGATGCTGCAAAATGGATTACAGCAGGCGATAACCGATTTTGCCCGCTGGCAGAAGGCCGTTCGCGTGACGCTGGGCTACTGTCCGGAGGGGATATTTACGCAATGTCGGCAGGGGTGGGAAATAGACGCAGTCACATGAGCGAGTATGATAAGATTCTCCGATTCACTACCCGGTCCATCTGGAGGAACTATGGATCATCGACTGCTTGAAATCGTTGCCTGCCCGGTCTGTAACGGCAAACTTTGGTACAACCAGGAAAAACAAGAACTGATCTGCAAACTGGATAACCTCGCTTTTCCGCTGCGTGATGGCATTCCCGTTTTGCTGGAAACCGAGGCCCGCGTATTAGCGGCTGATGAGCGTAAATCATGAGTTTTGTGGTCATTATTCCTGCCCGCTACGCCTCCACGCGTCTGCCGGGTAAACCGTTGCAGGATATCAACGGTAAACCGATGATTGTGCATGTGCTGGAACGCGCCCGTGAATCTGGTGCTGAGCGCATTATTGTCGCAACCGATCATGACGATGTCGCACGCGCCGTTGAAGCGGCGGGTGGGGAAGTGTGTATGACTCGCGTCGATCACCAGTCCGGAACGGAACGTCTGGCTGAGGTGGTTGAAAAGTGTGGCTTCAGCGATGACACCGTGATTGTCAACGTGCAGGGCGATGAGCCGATGATCCCGGCGGTCATCATTCGCCAGGTGGCAGACAACCTGGCGCAGCGTCAGGTCGGAATGGCCACGCTCGCAGCGCCGATTCACAGTGCTGAAGAGGCGTTCAATCCGAATGCGGTGAAGGTTGTACTGGATGCCGAAGGCTATGCGCTGTATTTCTCGCGTGCAACGATCCCCTGGGATCGCGACCGTTTTGCGAAAAGTCGCGAGACCGTGGGCGATAATTTCCTGCGTCACCTCGGTATTTACGGCTACCGCGCCGGATTTATCCGTCGATATGTGAGCTGGCAGCCCAGCCCACTGGAAAATATCGAGATGCTGGAGCAACTCCGCGTACTCTGGTACGGCGAAAAAATCCACGTGGCTGTGGCAAAAGAGGTGCCAGGCACCGGCGTTGATACCGCAGAAGACCTTGAGCGCGTTCGCGCTGAAATGCGTTAATTTTCTTTACGACACTCCGCTCTTTAGTGAGAGGAGTGTCGTACCGTTACGATTTTCCACGTTTTTTCTTTCAACAATTGATCTCATCCGGGTGACATCCGTCGGTGTGGCGCTCATTATAAAAGCAGTAGCTTTTATGAGGGCAATCTGAATGGAACAGCTGCGCGCCGAATTAAGTCATTTACTGGGCGAAAAACTGAGCCGCATTGAATGCGTGAATGAAAAAGTCGACACTGCACTGTGGTCGCTCTACGACAGTCAGGGTAACCCGATGCCGCTGATGGCCCAAAGTTTCACTACGCCAGGAGTTGCACAGCAACTGGCCTGGAAAACTACCATGTTAGCGCGTAGCGGTACCGTGCGAATGCCGGTCATTTACGGGGTGATGACTCACGATGAACATCCCGGTCCGGATGTCTTACTCCTGGAACGTCTGCGCGGGGTCCCCGTTGAAGCACCGGCCCGGACGCCAGAGCGCTGGGAGCAGCTCAAAGATCAGATTGTCGAAGGGTTACTGGCCTGGCATCGACAGGATAGCCGGGGTTGTGTCGGCGCGGTGGACAATACGCAGGAGAACATCTGGCCCTCCTGGTACCGCCAGCGGGTTGAAGTGCTCTGGAGTACGCTCAACCAGTTCAATAACACCGGGTTGACGATGCAGGATAAACGCATTTTGTTTCGCACCCGCGAATGTTTGCCAGCGCTGTTTGACGGTTTTAACGACAACTGTGTGCTGGTGCATGGCAATTTCAGTCTGCGCAGCATGTTAAAAGACGCCCGCAGCGACCAGCTTCTGGCGATGGTAGGGCCGGGTATCATGCTCTGGGCTCCACGAGAGTACGAACTGTTCCGGCTGATGGACAACACGCTGGCGGAAGGGTTGTTCTGGCACTACCTGCAACGCGCGCCAGTGGCGGAATCGTTCATCTGGCGGCGTTGGTTATATGTGTTATGGGATGAAGTTGCGCAACTGGTCAATACCGGGCGTTTTAACCGATCTCATTTTGATCACGCTGCAAAATCACTCCTGCCCTGGCTCGCCTGACGTTCCTTTCAGCCATTGCCAGATTCTCCCCAGCGTCTCGTAGCTTGCACGCTCGCTATGCATCAACCATACGGGAGAAGGGATCGCCCGTTCCCACGGATTCAACGGGGAGTCGATAGCCAGTTGATTCGCCGGAGCCGGCAGCGGATTTAACCCGGCCTGCTGAAAGAAAATTATCGCTCGCGGCAGATGAGAGGCTGAAGTGACCAGCAGGAATGGCGCGTCGCCAATAGCCTGCTTCACGGCAGCGGCTTCTTCTTCGGTATCCCTGGGCTTGTCGAGGGTAATGATGTCTTCTCCCGGAACGCCCAGCGATTGCGCCACCCGCGCGCCAACCTCCGCCGTGCTCACTGGATTGGTTCTGGCATTCGCGCCGGTAAAAATCAATTTCGAACCCGGGTTAGCCCGCCACAAGCGTACTCCCTCATTAAGACGCGGCAGACTGTTATTGATCAGGTTGGAACTGGGCGCCCACTGTGGGTTCCAGGTATAGCCGCCGCCCAGTACGACGATGTATTTGACTTTCTGTGCATCCTGCCAGGTAGGGTAACGACTTTCTATCGGCCGCAGCAGATGGTCAGCAACAGGTTGCAGACTGAGCAGGAACAGCGCCAGCCAACTGAAGCTGATAAAAACCTTCCCGGTTTTCTGAAAACGGCTACACCACAACAGTGCCAGACCGATCCCCATCATCAGGAGCAGAAAAGGGAGAGGCAGCAGCATGCCGCCAATCACTTTCTTCAGTGTAAAAAGCATCCTTTTTGGTTCCTTTTTTGACCATATAGCAGAAGAATAATCGGGATATTACACCAGAGAGGTTCATTCTCCGCGCGGGTGTGACAAAATAGCGGTTTTATCAGAGAACACCTAAGCCAGCCTGTGGAGAGCCCGATGCGGGATCGCAATTTTGATGACATTGCTGAGAAGTTTTCCCGTAATATTTACGGCACCACAAAGGGGCAGCTAAGGCAGGCAATCCTGTGGCAGGATCTCGACCGTATTCTGGCGGACTTCGGCTCACAAAAACTGCGTGTGCTGGACGCCGGGGGCGGTGAAGGGCAGACAGCCATTAAAATGGCAGAACGTGGTCATCACGTGACGTTGTGCGATGTGTCCGGTGAGATGATTGCCCGAGCGCAACGGGCGGCAGAAGCCAAAGGTGTGAGCCACAACATGCATTTCACACAATGCGCGGCTCAGGACGTCGCTTCGCATTTGGAAAGCGCCGTTGATCTGATATTGTTTCACGCTGTGCTGGAGTGGGTGGCCGATCCGGTCAGCGTGTTAGAGACCCTCTGGTCGGTATTGCGTCCCGGTGGCGTACTGTCTTTAATGTTCTACAATGCCAACGGTCTGTTGATGCATAACATGGTGGCGGGGAACTTTGACTACGTGCAGATAGGGATGCCCAAACGTAAGAAGCGCACCCTTTCGCCAGACTATCCGCGTGAGCCTGGACAGGTTTACCAGTGGCTTGAACAGATTGGCTGGCAGATCACCGGGAAGACCGGGGTGCGTGTGTTTCATGATTATCTGCGTGAGAAACATCAGCAGCGTGACTGTTATGAGATATTGCTTGAATTAGAAACGCGTTACTGTCGCCAGGAACCGTATGTCAGCCTGGGGCGTTACATTCACGTCACCGCGCGTAAGCCGCAGATGCAAGGATAACCTATGAGTGAATTTTCCCAGACAGTCCCCGAACTGGTTGCCTGGGCCAGAAAAAATGACTTCTCTATCTCGCTGCCGGTAGACCGACTTTCGTTCCTGCTGGCGGTGGCCACGCTGAACGGCGAGCGCCTGGACGGTGAGATGAGCGAAGGCGAACTGGTGGATGCGTTCCGCCATGTGAGTGATGCGTTTGAGCAAACCAGCGAAACCATTGGCGTGCGCGCGAACAATGCGATCAACGATATGGTGCGTCAACGTCTGCTGAACCGCTTTACCAGTGAGCAGGCAGATGGAAACGCGATTTATCGCCTGACGCCGCTCGGCATTGGCATTACTGATTACTATATTCGTCAACGTGAATTTTCCACACTGCGTCTGTCGATGCAGTTGTCGATCGTGGCGGGTGAACTCAAGCGCGCGGCGGATGCCGCCGATGAGGGCGGCGATGAGTTCCACTGGCATCGCAACGTCTATGCGCCGCTCAAGTATTCGGTCGCAGAGATTTTCGACAGTATCGATCTGACACAGCGCATCATGGATGAACAGCAGCAGCAGGTAAAAGATGATATTGCGCAGTTGTTGAATAAAGACTGGCGCGCGGCGATTTCGAGCTGTGAACTGCTACTCTCAGAAACCTCCGGTACCCTGCGCGAATTGCAGGATACGCTGGAAGCGGCAGGCGATAAATTGCAGGCTAACCTGTTGCGCATTCAGGATGCGACGCTGGCTCATGACGATCTGCATTTTGTTGATCGCCTCGTGTTTGACCTGCAAAGCAAGCTCGATCGCATTATCAGTTGGGGCCAGCAGTCGATCGACCTGTGGATCGGTTATGACCGCCACGTCCACAAATTTATCCGTACCGCCATTGATATGGATAAAAACCGCGTCTTTGCTCAGCGCTTACGTCAGTCCGTGCAGACCTACTTTGACGAGCCGTGGGCGCTGACCTATGCCAACGCCGATCGTCTGCTGGATATGCGTGACGAAGAGATGGCGCTGCGTGATGAAGAAGTCACCGGGGAACTTCCGCCGGACTTAGAGTACGAAGAGTTTAACGAGATCCGCGAACAGCTGGCGGCGATTATCGAAGGCCAACTGGCTATCTATAAATCGAAAGAGACGCCGCTGGATCTCGGCCTGGTAGTGCGCGAGTATCTTGCGCAATATCCGCGAGCGCGTCATTTCGACGTTGCGCGCATTGTTATCGATCAGGCGGTACGCCTTGGCGTAGCGCAAGCAGACTTCACCGGACTGCCAGCCAAATGGCAGCCGATTAATGATTACGGAGCCAAGGTACAGGCGCATGTCATTGACAAATATTGAACAAGTGATGCCGGTTAAGCTGGCGCAGGCGCTGGCGAATCCGTTATTTCCGGCGCTGGATAGCGCATTACGTTCAGGCCGCCACATCGGTCTGGATGAACTGGATAATCATGCATTTCTGATGGACTTTCAGGATTACCTGGAAGAGTTTTACAGCCGCTATAACGTGGAATTGATCCGTGCGCCGGAAGGTTTTTTCTATCTGCGTCCGCGTTCAACGACCATTATCCCGCGTTCCGTGTTGTCTGAACTGGACATGATGGTCGGTAAAATTCTCTGCTACCTCTATCTTAGTCCGGAGCGCCTGGCGAATGAGGGGATTTTCACTCAGCAGGAGTTGTACGACGAACTGTTGACGCTGGCTGACGAAGCCAGGCTGTTGAAGCTGGTGAATAACCGCTCAACCGGCTCTGACGTCGACCGCCAGAAGTTACAGGAAAAAATGCGCTCGTCGTTAAACCGTCTGCGTCGTCTGGGCATGGTGTGGTTTATGGGACACGACAGCAGCAAATTCCGTATTACGGAATCGGTGTTCCGCTTTGGCGCGGATGTACGCAGTGGTGATGATCCGCGGGAAGCGCAGCGTCGCCTGATTCGCGATGGCGAAGCGATGCCGGTCGAAAACCACCTACAGCTCAATGATGAGACCGAAGAGAATCAGCCGGACAGTGGAGAAGAAGAATAATGATTGAACGCGGTAAATTTCGCTCACTAACGCTGATTAACTGGAACGGTTTCTTTGCCCGTACCTTTGACCTGGATGAACTGGTTACCACGCTTTCCGGAGGCAACGGCGCGGGGAAATCCACCACCATGGCGGCATTCGTCACGGCGCTGATCCCGGACTTAACCCTGCTGCACTTTCGTAACACTACCGAAGCCGGGGCGACCAGCGGCTCACGCGACAAAGGTCTGCACGGTAAGCTGAAAGCGGGTGTCTGTTATTCGATGCTCGATACCATCAACTCGCGCCATCAGCGCGTGGTGGTGGGGGTGCGTTTGCAGCAGGTTGCCGGACGCGACCGTAAAGTCGACATCAAACCGTTTGCCATTCAGGGACTGCCGATGTCCGTGCAGCCCACGCAACTGGTAACGGAGACGCTGAACGAACGTCAGGCGCGCGTCCTGCCGTTGACGGAGCTGAAAGAGAAGCTCGACGAGATGGAAGGCGTGCAGTTTAAGCAGTTCAACTCGATCACCGATTACCATTCGCTGATGTTCGATCTGGGCCTCATCGCCCGTCGTCTGCGCTCTGCGTCAGACCGTAGTAAATTCTATCGCCTGATTGAAGCGTCGTTGTACGGCGGGATTTCCAGCGCGATCACCCGTTCTCTGCGTGACTACCTGTTGCCGGAAAACAGCGGGGTGCGTAAGGCGTTCCAGGATATGGAAGCCGCGCTGCGGGAAAACCGTCTGACGCTGGAAGCCATCCGTGTTACCCAGTCCGATCGCGATCTGTTTAAACACCTGATCAGCGAAGCCACCAACTATGTGGCGGCGGACTATATGCGTCACGCCAACGAGCGCCGGATCCACCTCGATAAAGCGCTGGAATTCCGTCGAGAATTGTACACGTCGCGTAAACAGCTGGCGGCGGAGCAGTATAAGCACGTCGACATGGCGCGTGAGTTGGGCGAGCACAACGGCGCGGAAGGCGATCTCGAAGCCGATTATCAGGCGGCAAGCGATCACCTGAACCTGGTACAAACGGCGCTACGTCAGCAAGAAAAAATTGAACGTTATGAAGCGGATCTCGACGAGTTGCAGATCCGTCTCGAAGAACAAAACGAAGTAGTGGCAGAAGCCGCCGATCGTCAGGAAGAGAACGAAGCCCGCGCCGAAGCTGCTGAGCTGGAAGTGGATGAGCTGAAAAGCCAACTGGCGGATTACCAGCAGGCGCTGGACGTTCAGCAGACCCGCGCCATCCAGTACAACCAGGCGATCTCGGCGCTGGAGCGCGCCAGAGCAGTGTGTCATCTGCCGGATCTGACGGCCGATAGCGCCGCCGAGTGGCTGGAAACCTTCCAGGCGAAAGAGCAGGAAGCGACCGAAAAAATGCTTTCGCTGGAACAGAAAATGAGCGTGGCGCAAACCGCGCACAGTCAGTTCGAGCAAGCCTATCAGCTGGTGGTGACGATCAATGGTCCGCTGGCGCGAAATGAGGCATGGGACGTGGCGCGCGAACTGTTGCGTGAAGGCGTTGACCAGCGTCACCTGGCGGAACAAGTACAGCCGCTGCGTATGCGACTGAGCGAACTGGAACAGCGTCTGCGCGAGCAACAGGAAGCCGAACGTCTGTTAGCGGAATTCTGTAAACGTCAGGGCAAAAATTTCGACATTGATGAGCTGGAAGCTTTGCATCAGGAACTGGAAGCGCGTATCGCCTCGCTGTCTGACAATGTCTCCAGCGCGCATGAACAGCGCATGGCGCTGCGTCAGGAGCAGGAACAGCTCCAGTCCCGCATTCAGCATCTCATGCAGCGTGCGCCTGTCTGGCTGGCGGCGCAAAACAGTCTGAGCCAGCTTAGCGAGCAGTGTGGCGAAACGTTCACCTCTGGCCAGGAAGTAACGGAATATTTGCAACAGTTGCTGGAACGTGAGCGTGAAGCGATTGTTGAACGTGACGAAGTCGGCGCACGCAAAAATGCGGTTGATGAAGAGATCGAACGTTTAAGTCAGCCTGGCGGCTCGGAAGATCAGCGCCTGAACGCGCTGGCGGAACGTTTCGGCGGTGTGCTACTGTCAGAAATTTATGACGACGTCAGTCTTGAAGATGCCCCGTACTTCTCCGCGCTGTATGGTCCGTCGCGTCACGCCATCGTGGTGCCGGATCTGTCGCTGATCTCCGAACAACTGGAAGGATTGACGGATTGTCCGGAAGATTTGTATCTCATCGAAGGGGATCCGCAGTCGTTTGATGACAGCGTCTTTAGCGTCGACGAACTGGAAAAAGCGGTGGTCGTGAAGATCGCCGACCGCCAGTGGCGTTATTCTCGCTTCCCGTCGGTTCCGTTGTTTGGTCGTGCGGCGCGAGAAAGCCGCATTGAAGCGTTGCATGCAGAACGAGAAGGGCTGTCCGAGCGTTTTGCCACGCTTTCCTTTGACGTGCAGAAAACGCAGCGTCTGCATCAGGCGTTCAGTCGCTTTATCGGCAGCCATCTTTCGGTGGCGTTTGAATCCGATCCGGAAGCTGAAATTCGTCAGCTCAACAGCCGCCGCGTTGAACTGGAACGTGCGCTGACCACCCACGAAAACGACAATCAGCAGCAGCGCCTGCAGTATGAGCAGGCCAAAGAGGGCGTTTCTGCGCTGAACCGCCTGCTACCGCGTTTGAACCTGCTGGCTGACGACAGTCTGGCAGACCGCGTTGAGGAGATCCGCGAGCGTCTGGATGAAGCGCAGGAAGCCGCGCGCTTTGTGCAGCAGCACGGTAACCAACTGGCGAAACTGGAGCCGATGGTTTCGGTATTGCAGAGCGACCCGGAACAGTTTGAACAACTGAAAGAAGATTACGCATACTCCCAGCAGACGCAGCGCGATGCGCGTCAGCAGGCGTTTGCGCTGACCGAAGTGGTTCAGCGTCGTGCGCACTTCGGCTATTCTGACTCAGCGGAAATGCTCAGCGGCAACAGCGACCTGAACGAAAAGCTGCGTGAGCGACTCGAACATGCGGAAGCTGAACGTACCCGCGCCCGTGAAGCCCTGCGTGGTCATGCGGCGCAACTGAGCCAGTACAATCAGGTTCTGGCTTCACTGAAAAGCTCTTACGACACGAAGAAAGAGCTGCTTAACGATTTGCAACGTGAATTGCAGGATATCGGCGTTCGTGCCGACAGTGGGGCGGAAGAGCGTGCGCGTATTCGTCGTGATGAACTGCACGCGCAGCTCAGTAACAACCGTGCGCGACGTAATCAGCTCGAAAAAGCGCTCACCTTCTGTGAAGCGGAGATGGATAACCTGACCCGCAAACTGCGCAAACTGGAACGCGATTACCATGAAATGCGTGAGCAGGTGGTGACCGCGAAAGCCGGTTGGTGCGCAGTGATGCGCCTGGTGAAAGACAGCGGCGTCGAACGTCGCCTGCACCGCCGCGAGCTGGCCTATCTCTCCGGTGACGAACTGCGTTCCATGTCGGATAAGGCGTTGGGTGCGCTGCGTCTGGCAGTCGCTGATAACGAACATCTGCGTGACGTTCTGCGTCTGTCAGAAGATCCGAAACGTCCGGAACGTAAGATCCAGTTCTTCGTCGCGGTGTATCAGCACCTGCGCGAGCGTATCCGTCAGGATATCATTCGTACCGACGATCCGGTGGAAGCCATCGAACAGATGGAAATCGAACTGGGCCGACTGACCGAAGAGCTAACCTCACGCGAACAGAAGCTGGCGATCAGCTCACGTAGCGTGGCGAACATTATTCGTAAGACCATCCAGCGTGAACAGAACCGTATCCGCCAGCTCAACCAGGGCCTGCAAAGCGTGTCGTTCGGCCAGGTGAACAGCGTACGTCTGAACGTGAATGTGCGTGAAACCCACGCCACGCTGCTGGAAGTGTTGTCTGAACAGCATGAGCAACATCAGGATCTGTTCAACAGCAACCGCCTGACCTTCTCGGAAGCGCTGGCGAAGCTTTATCAGCGTCTGAATCCGCAGATCGACATGGGGCAACGTACGCCGCAAACCATTGGTGAGGAGTTGCTGGACTACCGTAACTATCTCGAAATGGAAGTTGAAGTTAACCGTGGCTCCGATGGCTGGCTACGTGCGGAGTCCGGTGCACTGTCAACCGGTGAAGCGATCGGTACCGGGATGTCGATCCTGGTGATGGTGGTTCAAAGCTGGGAAGATGAAGCGCGCCGTCTGCGCGGAAAAGATATCTCCCCATGCCGTCTGCTGTTCCTGGATGAGGCAGCCCGTCTGGATGCGCGCTCCATCGCGACGCTGTTCGAACTGTGCGAGCGTTTACAGATGCAGCTCATCATCGCGGCGCCGGAAAACATCAGTCCGGAGAAGGGCACCACCTATAAGCTGGTCCGTAAAGTCTTCCAGAATACGGAACACGTCCATGTGGTCGGGCTACGCGGATTCGCGCCGCAGTTGCCGGAACCCCTCCCTGGCGTGGCTGATGCCCCGTCAGAGGCCAGCTAAGACCCTAAAGACGGCTGAAAAGCCGTCTTTTTCATTTCTTAAACTATGGATTTCAGGTGCATTTTCTTTAAACTTCTTTACATTAGGTTAGGCAATCGCATATCAGCCTTTCTATAATGAAGGAAAGCTCCGGTAGATGTGAGCATGTCGTAATGTAACCAGAGGGCAAGGGATGTTGCTTAATAAAATTGGTGGTCGTCGGCTCTCGGCAATGAGTTTATGCCTGGCCGTAGCATTCGCTCCACTGTCCAGTGTTCAGGCTGATGAGCCTGAAGTGATACCTGGCGACAGCCCTGTTGTTGTCAGTGAGCAGAGTCTCGTGCAGCCGATGGCGCAATCTGGCGCAACGGCCGTGATGGCGGGTTTGCAACCCCTTCCTGAGGGGGCGGCGGAAAAGGCGCGAACTGAGCTTCAGTCGCATCTTCCTTCAGGCTATACGCCTGTCTATATGAATCAGCTTGAACTGCTTTATGCGGCGCGCGATATGAAACCCATGTGGGAAAATCGCGACGCCGTCAAAGCGTTCCAGCAACAGCTGGCTGAGGTCGCTATTGCTGGCTTCCAGCCTCAGTTCACCACCTGGGTGGCGTTATTGACCGATCCGGCCGTTAACGGCATCACACGCGATCTGGTGTTGTCTGATGCGATGATGGGGTATCTCCATTTGATCGCCAATATTCCGGTCAAAGGCAATCGCTGGCTGTACAGCAGTAAGCCGTATGCGCTGGCGACGCCGCCGCTGTCGGTAATCAATCAGTGGCAGGTTGCGCTGGATAATGGACAACTTCCGACATTTATTGCCGGGCTGGCGCCTCAGCACCCTCAGTATGCGTCGATGCATGCGTCGTTATTAACGCTGGTGGGTGATTCACGTCCATGGCCGCAACTGACCGGCAAAGCAACGCTTCGACCGGGTCAGTGGAGCAACGACGTGCCAGCGCTGCGGGAAATACTCCAGCGTACCGGGATGCTGGAAGGGGGACCGAAAATTGCGCTGCCGGGTGATGAAACCCCGTCAGAAGCGGTAGTCAGCCCGTCAGCCGTTGCCGTTGAAACCCCGACCGCTGATACGGCAAAACAGACTGCACCGCGCAGTAAGCCGGTGCCGGCTGTCCGCGCTGCGTATGATAAAGAGCTGGTTGACGCGGTAAAACGCTTCCAGACGTGGCAAGGGCTTGGCGCAGATGGCGCCATTGGCCCGGCGACCCGCGACTGGTTGAACGTGACCCCCGCGCAGCGTGCAGGGGTACTGGCGCTCAATATCCAGCGTCTGCGTTTGCTACCGTCTGAACTGTCGACAGGAATTATGGTGAATATACCGGCGTATTCGCTGGTCTATTATCAGAATGGCAATCAGGTGTTGGCGTCCCGGGTGATTGTCGGTCGCCCCGATCGTAAAACACCGATGATGAGTAGCGCGCTAAATAACGTGGTGGTCAACCCTCCATGGAACGTCCCACCGACGCTGGCGCGTAAGGACATTCTGCCTAAGCTGTGGAACGATCCTGGCTACCTTGAACGTCACGGTTATACCGTGATGCGAGGCTGGAACAGCAGAGAGGCGATTGATCCGTGGCAGGTTGACTGGTCAACCATTACGCCGTCAAATTTACCGTTCCGTTTCCAGCAGGCACCGGGAGCGCGCAACTCACTGGGCCGCTATAAGTTCAATATGCCAAGTTCGGATGCTATCTATCTGCACGATACGCCGAACCATAATTTGTTCCAGAAGGATACCCGGGCGCTCAGCTCCGGCTGCGTGCGTGTGAATAAGGCTTCCGAACTGGCAAACATGCTATTACAGGATGCAGGCTGGAACGATACGCGAATTTCCGATGCCCTGAAACAGGGCGACACGCGCTACGTCAATATTCGTCAGACTATCCCGGTCAACCTGTATTACCTGACGGCGTTTGTTGGCGCGGACGGGCGTACCCAGTATCGTACAGATATTTACAATTATGATCTGACAGCGCGATCCAGCGCACAAATTGTGGCAAAAGCAGAACAATTAATCAGGTAAATGAAGACGTTCTGGTTAATCTGTTGTCGTAATATTTGGCAGTGACAGGGGCATCGGCCCAGAAGCCCCGTCATTGCTGGGGTTGGGCCAACTTGACGGCGGCTTTGATGCCAGTTAAGGTGCCTATCGTGCGCTAAAGCATATCGACGATAACATTGACCTGTAGACCTTAAACCATGGACAAATTTGACGCTAATCGCCGCAAACTGCTGGCGTTAGGTGGTGCTGCCCTCGGGGCTGCCATCTTGCCTGTGCCTGCGTTTGCCACACTCTCTACCCCGCGTCCGCGTATTTTGACTCTGAGCAATCTCAATACTGGAGAGTCAATTAAAGCGGAATTTTTTGATGGCAGAGCTTATATTCAGGATGAATTAGCCAAACTTAACCATTTTTTCCGTGACTATCGCGCGAATAAGGTGAAGTCCATCGATCCCAGACTTTTCGATCAGCTTTTCCGCCTGCAAGGGCTATTGGGAACACGTAAGCCCGTTCAATTGATTTCCGGTTATCGTTCACTGGATACTAACAATGAATTGCGTGCGCACAGCCGTGGGGTAGCGAAACAAAGCTATCACACCAAAGGCCAGGCTATGGATTTTCATATCGAAGGCATTTCGTTAAGTAATATTCGCAAAGCCGCGTTATCTATGCGCGCAGGTGGTGTAGGATACTACCCACGCAGTAACTTTGTGCATATTGACACCGGGCCGGCGCGGCACTGGTGATTAACGAAACAGGAGCAGTATGAACTATCGTATTATTCCGGTCACCGCGTTCTCCCAGAACTGTTCTTTGATCTGGTGTGAGCAAACGCGTCTGGCAGCGCTTGTCGATCCCGGTGGCGATGCTGAGAAAATCAAACAGGAAGTGGATGTCAGCGGCATCACGTTGACGCAGATCCTGCTCACTCACGGACACCTCGATCATGTGGGAGCTGCGGCAGAACTGGCGCAGCACTATGGCGTACCGGTTATCGGTCCGGAAAAAGAAGATGAGTTCTGGCTGCAGGGATTACCTGCTCAGAGTCGCATGTTTGGCCTCGGCGAATGTCAGCCGTTGACACCCGATCGTTGGCTTAACGAAGGAGATCGTGTCAGCGTAGGGAATGTGACTTTACAGGTGTTGCATTGCCCTGGCCATACGCCTGGACACGTTGTTTTCTTTGACGAGCAGTCGCAACTTCTCATCTCAGGGGACGTGATTTTTAAAGGTGGCGTAGGGCGTAGTGATTTCCCGCGCGGCGATCACAGCCAACTGATTGATTCGATCAAACGTAAACTGTTGCCGCTAGGCGATGACGTAACATTTATACCTGGTCATGGACCGCTGTCGACGCTGGGTTATGAACGGTTGCACAATCCGTTCTTGCAGGATGAAATGCCTGTCTGGTAACAGAACGATAATTCTTTTAGGCCGGAGAAGAGGTGAGTCGCCATCCGGCAAAAAAAAGCCCGCGTCCGCGGGCTTTGTCTTTTGAGGGAATGCTTACAGCACGGCGACAATGGCTTCGCACAGCGGTGCCATGTTATCCGGCGTCATGCCCGCAACGTTGACGCGACCAGAGGCCACCGCGTAAACGCCAAACTCTTCACGCAAACGCAGAACCTGCTCTTTGGTCAGGCCGCTGAATGAGAACATGCCGTTTTGTTTGATAATGAAGCTGAAATCGCGATCCGCTCCTTTCTCTTGCAGGGTGTTCACAAACAGCAGACGCATACGCTGAATGCGCTGACGCATGTCGGTCAGTTCCTGTTCCCAGATTGCGCGCAGCGCATCGTTGCTGAGGATGGTGGCAACCACAGACGCGCCGTGGGCTGGCGGGTTAGAGTAGTTCGCACGAATGGCGGATTTCATCTGGCTGAAGGCGCGCTCAACGGTATCCGTATCTGCCGCAACCAGCGTACAGGCACCCACACGCTCGTTATACAGACCAAAGTTCTTGGAGTAGGAGCTCGCGACAATCAGCTCTTTGTGCAGCGCAGCGAACGCGCGCAGTCCTTCCGCATCTTCTTCCAGACCACGGGCGAAGCCCTGATACGCGAAGTCAAACAGCGGTAACCAGCCTTTTTCGACGGAAAGCTGAGCCAGGGTTTGCCACTGCTCAAGCGTAGGATCGATACCGGTTGGGTTATGGCAGCAGCCGTGGAACAGAACCACGTCGCCCGCCTGCGCTTCGCTCAGGCTGTTTTTCAGCGCGTCGAAGTCGAGAGAATGGTTTTCTGCGTCGTAGTAAGCGTACTCACGCACTTCAAGCCCGGCGGAGTTAAACACGCTCTTATGGTTTGGCCAACTCGGGTTACTCACCCAGACGCGTTTTACTGCCGTATTTTTTGCCAGGAAATCGGCTGCAACGCGTAGCGCGCCGGTGCCGCCCGGCGTTTGCGCCGTGCGTGCGCGTTTGTCGTTGATAAGCGCGCTACCTTTGCCGAACAGAAGCTCCTGCGTGCAACGGCCAAATTCCGGAATACCGTCAATGCCGAGGTAGTTTTTTGTTGTTTCATTTTCGAGTAAGTATTGCTCGGCTTTTTTGACGCTGGTCAGCACTGGCGTTTTGCCAGTTTCATCTTTATAGACACCTATCCCAAGGTTAATTTTAGAAGGACGGTCATCAGCACGAAACAGATCGGCCAGACCCAGAATGGGGTCGGCAGGGGCGGCAGTAATGTTCTCAAACATGACGAGGTTCCATTGTGGTTACAGAAGGGAAATCCGTTATCAGGTTAACGGTAGATTTACAAAATGCCAACCGTTAGTGATGAAAAGCCTGAAGGTTTTTTGAAGTCGCAAGATTTCGCTGACAGGCATAAAAAAACAGGACCGAAGTCCTGTTTTTTAGGCATTTAGCAAAGGGGTCTGCTATTAGAACTGGTATACGATACCCAGAGCAACGGTATCGTCAGAATTCACGCCCAGTTTGTTGTCAGAATCAATCTGGTTGATCTGGTAGTCAACATAGGTGGACATGTTTTTGTTGAAGTAGTAGGTTGCGCCCACTTCAATGTAGTTCACCAGATCTTCGCTACCTACGCCTTCAACGTCTTTCGCTTTAGACTTGTTGTAGGAGATGGACGGACGCAGACCGAAATCGAACTGGTACTGAGCCACAACGAAGAAGTCCTGAGTTTTGTTCGCGAAACCACCGCTGATCGGGGTAGCGTTACGGGTTTCACCGTAGTTAGTTGCCAGGTAGATGTTGTTCGCATCGTATTTCAGGCCAGTCGCCCACTGCTCAGCTTTTTCGCCACTGCCGCGCAGTGCCGGATCCTGCTGTGCATTAGTACGGTCAGCTGCACCGTAAGCACCTACAATGCCGAAGCCATTCATTTCGTAGCTAATAGAACCGCCGACACCGTCACCGTTAGAACGACGAACATCGCTGAAGTTGTTGCTGGTCGGATCGGTAGAGTCAACTTCGTAGCTGCTTGCGCGCTCGTTTTTACCCAGGTACTGAATACCGAAGTTCAGGCCATCAACCAGACCGAAGAAGTTAGAGTTACGGTAGGTCGCAACGCCACCAACACGGCCAACAAAGAAGTTATCGCTGTACGCAGTATCACCGCCGAATTCTGGCAGCATATCGGTGTAACCCAGTGCATCGTAAACGATACCGTAGTTACGACCGTAGTCGAAGGAGCCCGCGTCACCGAATTTCAGACCGGCGAACGCGAGACGGGTTTTGTTACCATTCTGAGCATCATCGCCGCCTTCAGAGTTGTTACCCTGGAATTGATATTCCCACTGGCCGTAACCGGTCAGTTGGTCATTGATCTGAGTTTCCCCTTTGAAACCAAGACGGGCGTAAGTCTGGTCGCCGTCATTGCCTTTGTTATCAGAAAAATAGTGCAGACCAACGGTTTTACCGTACAGGTCCAGTTTGTTGCCGTCTTTGTTGTAGATTTCTGCAGCGTTAGCTGCACCGGCTACCAGCAGGGCAGGGATAACCACTGCCAGAATATTGCGCTTCATCATTATTTATTACCCTCATTGGTTTTTTTATGACACCTGCCACTGCCGCCAATAAATTTCGTCAATAAAAATTTACGGAACTATTGATGAGAGTTTGGTGTCTTTATGTGTCTGACAGGCATCTTTCCATTCAAACTATCGTTTCGCTACCGTGAAAGTGCTACAAAGATAAAGAATTGGTTTCAGAAAGAAAAAATGTGTAACTATTTATTACATTTCTGGAACTTTGTGAACGATATCAAATTTCGCAACGATTTCATCTCCAGATCACGCCATTTATATCTATTTATATGATTTTCTTATCTTTAATTTGGATAAAAGAAGAATGGCGTACAGAAAATAGACGTTTCCAGTTTTGCTTATGGCCGTATCTGGACGTCTGGAATGCTGTGGGATTGTGTATAAAATGTGCTATTGGGTGAGGAAATACTAATCCGCAAGAAAACTGCGGTTTATTTTTTGTGCAGAAATATTACAACGTAAAATCAGGTAACAGGAGTGGGGATATTTGGGAGTTGATCGTAGAATTGCTTACTTATTACTCACAAAAACTGACATTTCAGGCGATAAAAAAGGCCAGCAAGGCTGGCCTTTTTGTGAACGATCTTAGAACGTCGCATTACGCGGTGTGCGTGGGAATGCGATCACGTCACGAACGTTCTGTACGCCGGTAACGTAGGCGATCAGACGCTCGAAGCCGAGACCGAAACCAGAGTGCGGCACAGTACCGTAGCGGCGCAAATCGCGATACCACCAGTAGTCTTCTTTGTTCAGGCCCATTTCCAGCATGCGTGCATCCAGCACATCCAGACGCTCCTCACGCTGAGACCCCCCGATGATTTCACCGATACCCGGCGCCAGAACGTCCATCGCGGCAACGGTTTTCCCGTCTTCGTTCAGGCGCATATAAAACGCTTTAATGTCTTTCGGATAGTTTTTCACCACAACCGGCGCTTTAAAGTGCTCTTCTGCCAGATAACGTTCATGTTCGGAGGAGAGATCGACACCCCAGTAAACCGGGTTCTCGAACTTTCTGCCTTTCTTAATGCACTCTTCCAGAATAGCGATTGCATCGGTGTAATCCACCTGCGCGAAATCCGCTTCAATGAAACGTTCCAGACGGCTAATCGCTTCTTTATCCACGCGCTCAGCAAAGAACTTCATGTCGTCAGCACGCTCGGTCAGTACGGCTTTGAAGGCATATTTGAGCATGCCTTCCGCCAGGCCGGCGATATCGCTCAGGTTGGCGAACGCTACTTCCGGCTCCAGCATCCAGAACTCCGCCAGGTGACGGCTGGTGTTAGAATTTTCCGCACGGAAGGTCGGGCCGAAGGTATAGATCTTCGACAGCGCGCAGGCGTAAGTTTCGCCGTTCAACTGGCCGGAGACGGTCAGGAAGGACTCTTTACCAAAGAAGTCTTTGTCGAAATCCACTTTGCCCTGATCGTCACGCGGCAGGTTTTCCAGATCCAGCGTGGACACGCGGAACATCTCACCCGCACCTTCGGTGTCAGACGCGGTGATCAGCGGAGTGGAAACCCAGAAGAAACCCTGCTCGTCGAAGAAACGATGCAGCGCCTGAGCCAGCGTGTGGCGAACACGTGCGACGGCACCAATCATGTTGGTACGCGGACGCAGGTGCGCAACTTCACGCAGATACTCGATGCTGTGACGTTTCGCCGCCATCGGGTACGTGTCCGGATCTTCAACCCAGCCGCTGACTTCAACCTTCGTCGCCTGGATCTCAAAACTCTGTCCTTGCCCTGGAGAAGCGACAACCTTACCGGTGACAATGACGGAACAGCCGGTGGTCAGACGCAGCACTTCTTCATTGTAATTGGGCAGAGAATTATTAATGACGGCCTGTACAGGATCAAAGCAGGAACCGTCATAAACGGCGAGGAAGGAGATGCCAGCTTTTGAATCTCGGCGGGTACGTACCCATCCGCGCACGGTGACTTCGCTGTCAACGGCTACGCGGCCCTGGAGTACGTCGGCTACAGGCACAACGCTCATAATATTCTCTCTGTTATTAGTCCGATATATAAACACATGTTCCCCGGAATGGGGATTTCCTATGTTACCTGGCATCTGCAATCAGACAAGCAGAATTCACAGGCAAAGAGAAAGATTTCAGAAATAAGTGCGAAAAGGGAGCCAAAGCGGCTCCCGGGACGGATTAACTGGCTTTTTTGATATGCGGTAAATCAAACGCTTTGCGCAACGCGCGAACAAAGGCTTTGTCGTGGCAAATGGTTTTGCCCGGGCTGTCAGAGAGCTTAGCGACCGGTTTACCGTTGCACTCGACCAGTTTGATCACAATGTTCAGCGGTTTAACCTGCGGAATATCGCAGGTTAGACGCGTACCAATACCAAAACTCAACTGCACGCGGGAGGAGAAATGACGGTAAAGATCAACGGCTTTAGTCAGATCGAGGTTGTCAGAAAAGACCAGCGTTTTACTGTGCGGATCAATACCTAGCTTCTCATAATGGGCGATGGCTTTTTCACCCCATTCAACCGGATCGCCAGAGTCATGGCGCAGTCCCTGATAACGGGTGGCAAATTCACTGCCAAAGTCACGTAAGAACGCGTCCATAGTAATGCAGTCGGTCAGTGCAATGCCTAATTGATCCGGGTATTCATTCAACCATGCGGCGAGGGCTGCGCGCTGGCTGGTCGCCAGTTCAGGGCTTATCTGTTGATGCGCCTGGAACCACTCGTGCGCCTGGGTGCCCATAGGCGTTAGCGACAGACGACGCGCCAGATCGTAGTTACTGGTGCCAACAAACCACGACTCCTGCTGCAAACGCTTAACGATAGCCTGCTGCACGTCGCGGGAAAAACGGCGACGGGTACCGAAATCCATCAGGTGGAAGCGGGACATATCGAGACTGGACGTTAAAGCAGAGAATTCGACTAGTTTCGTCTCCAGCGTATCGAGGGCCTGCGCAACGCCCACTTCCGGCGAGCGATAGCGATGAACCAGCTCGCTGATCACCGCCAGCAGTGGAACTTCCCACATGATGACTTCGCGCCACGGGCCGGTTAAGCGGATATTCAGCTTCCCGTTGTCATTGCTGACGGATACCTGTTGTGGGTCATAGCGAAAATCACGCAACCAGTTGAGGTAATCCGCTTTGAAGAAAGGCAGGCCGGAGAGCCACTGATACTCATCATCCTGCAGGCGCAGATGCTGCATAGCATTGACCTGCTCGCGAATAGTGTCGGCATAAATACCCAGCAGGTCGTCGCCTCGGCAACGAAATTCAGCCGCTACCTGCACATCATAGTAGTGGTGAAATACGGCTTGCTGCATATGCAACTTATAAGCATCTGTATCCAGCAGCGAGTGCAGAACAGGAGAAGCGAATTGTGTCATAGGTGCGCAGTAGCATCCTCTCACGGGAGCGTTTAGTACAATAAACAACTAAGAAAACCGCTGGAGTATACCTTGTTTAGCGATTTATTGAACCCCGATCACACCATAAGCTGACGCCAGGGTCGAGTGCATTTCGTGCCGCGTGTTATAAAAATGTAGCGAAAAGAGTGTTTGTGCCTGAAAAGATAAACATTCTGCGTAGCGCGTTTTACGCAACAGGAATAGACTGGAGTCGAGACTCTTCAAAAAGATGCTAAAGGTTTTTTTATGACACAACAGCCACAAGCCAAATACCGCCACGACTACCGTGCGCCGGATTACCAGATTACTGATATTGACTTGACCTTTGACCTGGATGCTGAAAAAACCGTGGTCACGGCAGTGAGCCAGGCTGTTCGTCATGGCGCATCGGATGCCCCGCTGAAACTGGATGGAGAAGATCTGACGCTGGTTTCTCTCCACGTCAACGATGAACCCTGGACAGCCTGGAAAGAAGAAGCGGGCGCGCTGGTGATCAGCAATCTGCCCGAGCGTTTTACGCTGCGTATTGTGAATGAAATCAGCCCGGCCCGAAATACCGCGCTGGAAGGCCTGTACCAGTCGGGCGATGCGTTATGCACCCAGTGCGAAGCGGAAGGCTTCCGCCATATTACCTGGTATCTCGACCGCCCGGACGTGCTGGCGCGTTTTACGACCAAAATTATTGCCGATAAAAGTAAATATCCGTTCTTGCTCTCCAACGGTAATCGTACCGGCGAGGGGGAACTGGAAAACGGTCGTCACTGGGTTCAGTGGCAGGATCCGTTCCCGAAACCGTGCTATCTGTTCGCGCTGGTCGCCGGTGATTTCGACGTGCTGCGCGACACCTTTACGACCCGTTCCGGGCGCGAAGTGGCGCTGGAGCTGTATGTGGATCGCGGCAATCTCGACCGTGCGCCGTGGGCGATGACGTCGTTACAGAACTCGATGAAATGGGACGAAGAGCGCTTCGGCCTGGAGTACGATCTCGACATCTATATGATCGTCGCCGTCGACTTCTTTAATATGGGCGCGATGGAAAATAAAGGTCTGAATATCTTTAACTCCAAATATGTGCTGGCGCGCACCGACACCGCCACCGACAAAGATTATCTCGATATTGAACGCGTGATCGGCCATGAATATTTCCACAACTGGACCGGTAACCGCGTCACCTGTCGCGACTGGTTCCAGTTGAGTCTGAAAGAGGGCTTGACCGTCTTTCGCGATCAGGAGTTCAGTTCGGATCTCGGTTCCCGTGCGGTTAATCGGATCAGCAACGTGCGCACGATGCGCGGCCTGCAGTTTGCCGAAGATGCCAGCCCGATGGCGCATCCAATCCGCCCGGACATGGTCATTGAGATGAACAACTTCTACACCCTGACCGTGTATGAAAAGGGCGCAGAGGTGATTCGCATGATCCACACCCTGCTGGGCGAGGTGAATTTCCAGAAAGGGATGCAGCTATACTTTGAACGTCACGACGGCAGCGCGGCGACCTGTGATGATTTCGTTCAGGCCATGGAGGACGCGTCTAACGTCGACCTTTCCCATTTCCGTCGCTGGTACAGCCAGTCAGGCACGCCGGTTGTCACCGTCAAAGATGATTACAATCCGGAAACCGAGCAATATACGCTGACCCTCAGCCAGCGCACGCCGGCAACGCCGGATCAGGCCGAAAAACAGCCGCTGCACATTCCGTTTGCCATCGAACTGTATGACAACGAAGGTAAAGTGATCCCGCTGCAGAAAGGCGGCCACCCGGTGAACGCTGTGCTGAACGTGACGCAGGCGGAGCAGACGTTTGTGTTCGACAACGTTTATTTCCAGCCGGTACCGGCGCTGCTATGCGAGTTTTCTGCTCCGGTGAAACTGGAGTATAAATGGAGCGATCAGCAACTGACGTTCCTGATGCGCCATGCGCGCAACGACTTCTCCCGTTGGGACGCGGCGCAAAGTCTGCTGGCAACGTATATCAAGCTCAACGTAGCGCGTCATCAGCAGGGACAACCGCTTTCTCTGCCGGTGCATGTGGCGGATGCTTTCCGTGCGGTGCTACTGGATGAGAAGATCGATCCGGCACTGGCTGCGGAAATTTTGACGCTGCCTTCGGCAAACGAAATGGCTGAATTGTTTGAGATCATCGATCCGCTGGCGATCGCGGAAGTTCGCGAAGCGTTAACGCGTACGCTGGCAACTGAACTGGCGGATGAGTTCCTGGCCGTCTACAACGCCAACCGGCTGGAGGAGTACCGCGTTGAGCATGCGGACATCGGCAAACGTACGCTACGTAACGCCTGCCTGCGCTTCCTGGCCTTTGGTGAAACGACGCTGGCGGACACGCTGGTGAGTAAGCAATATCGTGAAGCCAACAACATGACCGATGCACTGGCGGCACTGTCTGCGGCCGTGGCTGCACAGCTACCGTGCCGTGACGCGCTGATGCAGGAGTATGACGACAAGTGGCATCAGGATGGTCTGGTGATGGACAAATGGTTTATCCTGCAGTCCACCAGCCCTGCGGATAACGTGCTGGACACGGTGCGTGGCCTGTTGAAACACCGTTCGTTCAGCATGAGCAACCCGAACCGTATTCGTTCGCTTATCGGCGCGTTTGCCGGCAGTAACCCGGCGGCTTTTCACGCGGAAGATGGCAGCGGATATCAGTTCCTGGTTGAGATGTTGACCGAGCTTAACAGCCGTAATCCGCAGGTAGCGTCACGCCTGATCGAACCATTGATCCGTCTGAAACGTTACGATGCGAAGCGTCAGCAAAAAATGCGTGCCGCGCTGGAACAGTTGAAAGGGCTGGAGAATCTCTCCGGCGATCTGTTTGAGAAGGTAGCCAAAGCGTTAGCCTGAGACATTGACCTGTCGTTTGTCAGCCGGATAAGGCGGTAACCCCGCCATCCGGTAAAATGCCCGGTGGCGCTCACGCTTACCGGGCCTGTAACGTCCTGAATGCTTATCCATGTCGACGGATCGGCTGTTCTGTTACCCCTCGCCGCATGACCCGACTCAACACGTCGGCCTCCAGTTCCGCTAAACGCACCGATCCCAGTCGACGCGGACGCGGAAGATCCACGGTCAGATCCAGCCCGATTTTGCCATCCTCAATAAGCAAAACGCGATCGGCCATCGCCACGGCTTCGCTGACGTCATGTGTCACCAGCAGCACGGTAAAACCATGTTCCTGCCACAGTGAAACAATGAGATCCTGCATCTCCAGGCGCGTTAGCGCATCCAGTGCGCCAAGCGGTTCGTCAAGCAACAGCAGACCTGGCCGATGGATCAGCGCCCTTGCAAGCGCGACACGCTGTTTTTGTCCGCCGGAAAGCGCCGCAGGCCATTCTTTCGCCCGGTCTTCAAGCCCAACCGCCGCCAGCGCCTGTCGCGCAGCGTCCCGCCAGTTGCCCTTGAGACCCAGACCTACGTTATCAATCACTGACTTCCATGGCAAAAGCCGGGCATCCTGAAACATCATCCGAGTATCGTCCTGAATATCGCGAAGCGGTGTGGTACCCGCCAGCAATTCACCCGCATTCGGTGATTCCAACCCTGCCAGCAGACGTAGCAGGGTGCTTTTGCCACCGCCGCTGCGTCCGACAACGGCAACAAACTGGCCTGCCGGGATATGGAGATCCAACTGATTCAGTACAGTGTTAGCCGCGTACTTTTTCGTTACCGCATTCAGCAGGAGCGGCGTACCCTGGTTAAGACGGGCGGTATTCATACGGTGGCCTCCTTCACATGATAAGCCGGGTTCCAGCGCAGCCAGACGCGTTCCAGCAGTTGAGCGCTGACATCGGCCAGTTTACCGAGCAGGGCGTAGAGAATGATGGCGACAACCACGATATCCGTTTGCAGAAACTCCCTTGCGTTCATCGCCAGATAACCGATCCCTGAATTGGCGGAGATGGTTTCGGCGACGATAAGCGTCAGCCACATCAGTCCCAGCGCAAAACGCACGCCGACCATAATCGAGGGCAGGGCGCCGGGCAGGATCACGTGGATAAACAGCGAAAAGCCGGATAATCCGTAGCTGCGCGCCATTTCCACCAGACCGCGATCGATGTTACGGATCCCGTGCCAGGTATTGATATAGACAGGAAAGAGCGTTCCCAGCGCCACCAGGAAGATTTTGGCGGTTTCATCAATGCCAAACCACAAGATCACTAATGGAATCAGCGCCAGATGTGGAACGTTGCGCAGCATCTGGATTGAGGTATCCAGCAGACGTTCTCCCCAGCGCGATAAGCCGCTGATAAGCCCCAGCGTCAGGCCAATCGAACCGCCGATCGAAAAGCCGATCAGCGCGCGCCAGGAGCTGATGGCCAGATGCTGCCAGAGTTCGCCGCTGGCGGAAAGCGTCCAGAAGGCGGTAATCACCCCTTCCGGTGAGGGTAAAATGCGCCCGGAGAGCCAGCCCATGGAGGAGGCCAGTTGCCAGACGGCGACGATGCCCACCGGTAAAAACCAGGGGGCAGCGCGTAATAACCACTTTTTCGTTGGCGTTGCCATCATGGTTCTCCTCAGCTCTGCGCAACCTTGCGCGGGATAAACTCATTCGCCACCGCTTCGCCCTGCAGATGTCGGCGTTGCGGCTGCGGAACTTCCGGGATCGCGACGTCCAGATGCGGGAACAACAGCTCGCCGACTCTGTACGCTTCTTCCAGATGCGGATAGCCGGAAAGCACAAAGCTGTCGATGCCCAGTGCGGCATATTCATTGATGCGCGCCGCCACCGTTGGCCCGTCACCGACCAGTGCGGTCCCGGCACCACCACGCACCAGACCCACTCCTGCCCACAGATTCGGGCTGATCTCCAGTTGGTCGCGCTTGCCATTATGCAGCGCCGCCATCCGGTGCTGACCGACAGAATCCGTGCGGGCAAACGCCGCCTGCGCTTTCGCAATGGTCTCGTCATCAAGGTGGGCTATCAGTCGATCCGCAGCCCGCCATGCTTCCTCGGTAGTTTCCCGGACAATGACGTGCAGGCGAATGCCAAAACGAATATGGCGCCCGCGGGCCGCAGCTTTAGCGCGTACCTGGTCGATTTTCTCTTTCACCAGCTCAGGCGGTTCCCCCCACGTGAGATAAAGATCGACCTGCTCAACGGCCAGATCCTGGGCGACATCGGAAGAGCCGCCGAAGTAGAGTGGGGGATACGGCTGTTGGATCGGCGGAAAGAACAGCTTCGCCCCGCGAACGTGGATGTGCTTGCCGTTGAAGTCAACGGTTTCACCCTGTAATAAACGACGCCAGACCTGGGTGAACTCCGAAGAGGCCTCGTAACGTTCACTGTGATCGAGAAACACGCCGTCGCCTGCCAGCTCCTGCGGATCGCTGCCGGTAACGAGGTTAAACAGCGCGCGACCGTTGGAGAGACGGTCGAGCGTGGCGGCCTGACGTGCGGCGACCGTCGGTGAGGTGACGCTTGGGCGCAATGCCACCAGGAATTTGAGTCGCTGAGTTACCGGGATCATTGATGCCGCGACCAGCCATGCGTCTTCGCAGGATCGTCCGGTTGGGATCAGCACGCCGGTGAATCCCAGACGATCCGCTGCCTGAGCAATCTGCTGTAAATAGCCTTGATCCACCGCGCGAGAGCCTTCTTCGGTACCCAGATAATGACCGTCACCGTGGGTCGGCAAAAACCAGAACATATTCAGGCTCATAATGATTTTCCTTCCTGTTGAGTGGGGTGCCAGATACGCTGGCGAATATCGATTTTTTTCGGTACCAGCCGGTTGTCGTAAAACAGATCCGCGGTTTGTTGTTGCAAAGCGGCCACGGAATCGCTGACCGGTGAAATAGTGGTTGGTGGGCGATGATCGAGATACGAGGCAATCACCGGTTCCGGCAGACCCATCGTTTTCGCCAGCAACGCGATACTCTCCTGACGCTGGCTGAGGGTTAATGCGTCCGCCTGACTGAAGGTATCCAGCACGCCCTGAATGAATGCGCCGTTTTTCTCTGCGTACGGTCGCGCGGCGAGATAGAACGATCCCGTCTGTTTCAGATCGCTACCGTCTTTCAGTACGCGCACGCCACCCTGCAATAAGGCCGCGGAATAGTAGGGATCCCAGATGGCCCACGCATCGACATTTCCCTGCTGAAAAGCCGCACGGGCATCGGCAGGCGTCAGCCAGGTAGGCTGGATATCGGTAAATTTCAGCCCGGCCTGTTGCAGGGCACGCAGTAGCAGGTTGTGCGAGCTGGATCCTTTCTGTAATGCCACCTTATGGCCTTTCAGTTCCGCCACCGTTTTGATGGGACTGTTTTCCGGCACCAGAATGACTTCGGCTTTCGGTTTTGCCGGTTCGACGCCGACGTAGACTAAATCTGCCCCGGCAGCCTGGGCGAAAATGGGCGGAATATCACCGGTGCTGCCCAGATCGATACTGCCGACATTCAGCGCTTCCAGCATCTGCGGCCCGGCGGGAAATTCAATCCAGGAGATTTTTGTCCCGGGATAACGTGTTTCCAGAAGCTGGTGGCTTTTCGCCAGAACCATACTGATACTGCCTTTCTGATAGCCAATACGCAGGGCATCAGGTGAGGGCTCCGCCGCCTGTGTCAGTGCGGAAAAGGCCAGCAGTCCAGCGAATGCCAGCCAGGCCGTTCGGGCTTTGAGAAGATTACGCATGGGCTGCACCTCGTACAGTTTCAAAAGCGGGAACGTTAACGTCGCGGCGATGCAGGGCGTGCCAGAACGTTTCCAGCGCCTTATCGAGACGCAGCTGTAAATTGGGGGTGAAATGCGGTTTATGCTGATAGTCGATCACCTGGGAGTCATCGGCAAACACGCCGTGTAAAATCTCCTGGGCTTTCAGGGCGCTGAGCACCGGCTTCAGCGCGTAATCGACGGCGAGGAGATGAGCCACGGTGCCGCCCGTCGCCAGTGGCAGAACCACTTTTCCTTCCAGCGCCCGTTCCGGGAGCAAATCGAGCAGCGTTTTTAGCGCTCCGGAATAGGCGGCTTTATAAACCGGCGTGGCAACAATCAGACCGTCCGCCTCCTTCAGTTGCTCAACCAGGGTTTTCAACGCCGGACTGTCGAAACGGGCATACAGCAGATCTTCAGGCTCGAAGTTGTGCAGATTCCAGTGGTACACCTCGACGTCTTGGTCGTTGAGTTTTTCCCGGGCATATTCCAGTAAAGCACTGGATCGAGAGGGAAAGCGTGGGCTTCCCGCCAGAGTGATGACGCGCATAAATGCATTCTCCCCTTATAACCAATTGTTCGCTTTTATTTAACATTGATAACAATTTTTGCAGTCTGACAGAGGGGAATCGGGAATCGAAATGATTTATGCGCAATAGAAAAGCTGAAAATTGTATAAAAAGAAGGGGGCAGGGAAAACGTTTGCTTTTTATTGCCGCAGGTCAATTCCCTTTTTGACCGATATCACCCATAATACGCCCCCGGTTTGCACACCGGGAATCCAGGAGAGTTCATGTACTACCCCTTCGTTCGTAAAGCCCTTTTCCAGCTCGATCCTGAGCGCGCTCATGAATTAACATTTCAGCAATTACGTCGTATAACGGGAACGCCGCTAGAAGCGCTGATCCGCCAGAAAGTTCCGGCAAAACCGGTCACCTGTATGGGATTAACCTTTAAAAACCCGCTCGGGTTAGCTGCCGGTCTGGATAAGGACGGGGAGTGTATCGATGCCCTGGGCGCAATGGGATTTGGCTCGATCGAGATCGGTACCGTGACGCCGCGTCCGCAGCCAGGCAATGATAAGCCAAGACTGTTCCGTCTGGTCGATGCCGAAGGTTTGATCAACCGCATGGGCTTTAATAATCACGGCGTTGATAACCTGGTGGAGAATGTTAAAAAGGCCCATTATGACGGGGTGCTGGGGATTAATATCGGCAAAAATAAAGATACGCCGGTCGAGCAGGGTAAAGATGACTATCTGATTTGCATGGAAAAAATCTATGCCTATGCCGGTTATATTGCCATTAATATCTCCTCACCAAATACACCGGGATTACGTTCATTGCAATATGGCGACGCGCTGGATGATTTGCTTACAGCGATTAAAAATAAACAAAACGATCTGCAAACGATCCACCAAAAATATGTCCCGATCGCAGTAAAGATCGCGCCGGATCTTTCTGAAGAAGAACTGATCCAGGTTGCCGATAGTTTAGTACGGCATAATATTGATGGCGTTATTGCCACCAATACAACACTCGATCGTTCTCTGGTTCAGGGAATGAAAAATTGCGATCAAATGGGGGGCTTAAGTGGCCGTCCGTTGCAATTAAAAAGTACAGAAATTATCCGCCGTCTGTCTCAGGAATTAAAAGGCCAATTGCCTGTTATTGGCGTCGGCGGTATCGACTCAGTGATTGCCGCGCGCGAGAAGATGGCTGCCGGGGCGTCGCTGGTTCAGATTTATTCCGGGTTTATTTTTAAAGGTCCGCCGCTGATTAAAGAAATCGTTACTCATATTTGATTTTTTATCTCTCTTTATCAGAATATCCGACAACCAGGGGTTTATTTCCTCCCCTGGTTGTTTTATATTCTTTCACTGTTGCTTATTTAAACATTTTAGGCTTTGCTTATTAGGGTAATAAACGAAGCGGCGAAAAAGGACAATTTTGCAACGGGGCGATGGAAAGGGGAGAGAAAACAATGCGAATTAAACCTGACGATAACTGGCGCTGGTATTATGACGAAGAGCATGACCGAATGATGCTCGATTTAGCCAATGGCATGTTATTTCGCTCGCGTTTTGCCCGCAAAATGCTCACCCCGGATGCATTCTCACCGTCCGGTTTTTGCGTTGATGATGCCGCGCTGTACTTCTCTTTTGAAGAAAAGTGCCGCGACCTTGAACTCACTAAAGACCAGAAAGCGGAACTGGTACTCAATGCGCTGGTGGCCATTCGCTATCTGAAACCGCAGATGCCGAAAAGCTGGCACTTTGTGGCGCACGGCGAAAACTGGTCACCAGGAACCGGCGATGCGGCCTGTGTCTGGCTGAGTGATACCCAGGAGCAAATCAATCTGCTTGTGGTGGAGCCTGGCGAGAATGCGGCGCTGTGCCTGCTGGCGCAACCCGGCGTGGTTGTGGCCGGGCGAACCATGCAGCTTGGCGATGCGATTAAAATTATGAATGACCGACTGAAGCCGCAGTTTCGTCCGCACAGCTTCAGCTTCGAACAGGCGGTTTAAAGCGCCAGCTTCAGCGCGGTTTTTGGCACGCAGCTACAGCTGAGGATGGTGCCGTCATCGCCAAGTGCCGAACGCTTCAGCGGGTTCACTTCGCCTTCCAGCAGTTTGATACGACAGCAGCCGCAAATTCCCGCCCGACACGAATAGGGAACCCGGATCCCCTGGTTTTCCAGTTGCTCAAGCAGTACCTGTTGATTATTTCCCTGAAACGCATGTCCCTGCCAGTCGAGGGTAACGCTGGACTCGGGTTGCTGCACGGCATCAACGGCGTCATCTTGCGCGGCGGCACCGTACACCCGAGCCGGGCCGGTCGATAAAATTTCAACGTCGTCACCAACGCGAATCACTCCACTGTTACGGGCGATCAGGTTCAGCCCGAAATCGACATCGCCATTGTCCGGTGCGGTTCGGAAGGTTTGCAGCGTCGCCAGCGGTTCGCCGGAAGGGTGTTTCTGTCCTTTTTCCGGACTGACCGTGGTAAAAATACAGCGGCTGCATGGCTTCGCTACCTCAAAAGTGACCTCGCCAATGCGGATCACCTTCCAGTGGTCTTCTTCCCACGCCGTTGCTCCAGAGACCACGATGTTCGGACGGAACTGTTCCACCTGTACGCCCGCCGGACAGCGTTTCTGCAGATCGCGCAACGAAGCGTCATTCACTAGCAGGTACGGAAAACCATCGGCAAAGGAGAGTGGCACGCTCGCGTGGCGTTTGACCCTACGGGTCAGTTGTGGTCCGACCCAACGGAGTTGTACGCTGCGGGAGAAAAAGCCGCTTAGCCACTGATTAATCGCATCCGGGGCGATTCGCGCAGTGAAATGGTTACCCCAGACTTCCGTTGGCGCATCCTGGGCGGCAAAATCAGCAAACCGCACCAGCGCGCTGCTGCCGTCAGGCGCGGTCAAATGCAGGCCGTCATGCAGGGGCGAGGGAGTAAAGCGCACCATCTGTGGAAACTGACGCGCCGTGATGAAGGTGCCATCGGCTTCGGTGATCATAAAAATACGATCGAAAGCCAGACCGCTGACGTCTGCCAGAGCGTGGGTCAGCCCAATGCCACGCATTGATTTGACGGGGTGGATGAAAAGTCTGGATAACGTCAACACGGTACGGCCCCTCAAAAGAAATAAGCCCTCAACTTTATGACATAGCGCGCATATTAGCTATAATGCGCAGCAATTTTCTTCGAGTATAAGTGACGCTATGAATTCTTTGTTTGCCAGTACGGCCCGTGGGCTGGAAGAGCTGTTAAAAACTGAACTGGAAAGCCTCGGCGCCGTGGGGTGTCAGGTGGTTCAGGGTGGGGTCCATTTCCAGGGCGACACCCGGCTTGTCTACCAGAGCCTGATGTGGAGTCGTCTGGCCTCGCGCATTATTTTACCATTGGGTGAGTGCAAAGTTTACAGTGACTTAGACCTATACCTTGGCGTGCAGGCGATCGACTGGACGGCGATGTTTAATCCGGGGGCGACCTTTGCGGTCCACTTTAGCGGGCTGAATGACACCATTCGCAACAGCCAATATGGCGCGATGAAAGTCAAAGATGCGATTGTTGATGCCTTCACGCGTAAAAATCTGCCGCGCCCGAATGTCGATCGCGAATCGCCAGACATCCGCGTGAACGTCTGGCTGAATAAAGACACGGCCAGCATTGCGCTGGATTTAAGCGGCGATGGCCTGCATTTGCGCGGTTATCGCGATCGCACGGGTCTGGCGCCGATCAAAGAAACGCTGGCGGCGGCGATTGTGATGCGCTCTGGCTGGCAGCCGGGGACACCCCTGCTCGACCCGATGTGTGGTTCAGGAACGTTGTTGATTGAAGCGGCCATGTGGGCGACCGACCGCGCGCCGGGCCTACACCGTGGTCGCTGGGGGTTTAGCGGCTGGGCGCAGCATGATGAGGCTATCTGGCAGGTCGTGAAGGCCGAAGCGCAAACCCGCGCCCGCAAAGGCCTGGCGGAGTACACCTCGCGTTTTTACGGTTCTGACAGCGATGCCCGCGTGATTGAACGCGCACGCAGCAACGCCCGTCGCGCAGGGATTGGCGAACTGATCACCTTCGAAGTGAAAGATGTGGCGCAACTGAGCAATCCGCTGCCGAAAGGGCCATACGGAACCGTGATCAGTAACCCGCCTTACGGTGAACGTCTGGACAGCGAGCCGGCGCTGATTGCGCTGCATAGCCTGCTGGGACGCACCATGAAGAACCAGTTCGGCGGCTGGAATCTCTCCCTGTTCAGCGCCTCGCCGGATTTGTTAAGCAGCCTGCAACTGCGTGCGGACAAGCAGTTCAAAGCGAAAAACGGTCCGTTGGACTGCGTGCAGAAGAACTACCATGTGGCGGAAAGCACGCCGGACAGTAAACCGGCGACGGTGGCGGAAGACTATGCCAACCGTCTGCGTAAAAACATCAAGAAGCTGGAAAAATGGGCGCGACAGGAGGGGATTGAATGTTACCGCCTGTACGATGCCGATCTACCGGAATACAACGTGGCGGTAGATCGCTACGCCGACTGGGTGGTGATTCAGGAGTATGCGCCGCCGAAAACCGTCGATGCGCAGAAAGCGCGTCAGCGTCTGTTTGATATTATCGCGGCCACCCTGTCGGTGCTGGAGATTGCGCCGAATAAACTGGTACTAAAAACCCGTGAACGGCAGAAGGGTAAAAACCAGTATCAGAAGATGAACGAGAAAGGGGAATTCATCGAGGTTAGTGAATACAACGCTCGTCTGTGGGTGAACCTGACTGATTACCTGGATACCGGTCTGTTCCTCGATCACCGTATTGCGCGACGGATGCTGGGACAAATGAGCAATGGCAAAGACTTCCTCAATCTGTTCTCCTACACCGGCAGCGCCAGTGTGCATGCAGGTTTAGGCGGCGCGCGCAGCACCACGACGGTTGATATGTCGCGCACTTACCTGGAATGGGCAGAGCGTAACCTGCGTCTGAACGGCCTCAGCGGACGTGCGCATCGCCTGATCCAGGCCGACTGTCTGGCCTGGCTGCGTGAAGCCAATGAACAGTTCGATCTGATTTTTATCGATCCTCCAACGTTCTCCAACTCAAAACGGATGGAGGACGCTTTTGACGTTCAGCGCGATCATCTGGCGCTGATGAAGGATCTGAAACGTCTGCTGCGTAAAGGCGGCACGATCATGTTCTCCAACAATAAACGCGGATTCCGTATGGATCTTGACGGCCTGGCGGCGCTGGGACTGAAAGCACAAGAAATCACCCAAAAAACGCTTTCTCAGGACTTTGCCCGTAACCGTCAAATCCACAACTGTTGGCTGATTACCGCAGCCTGAAAGGATAAATCAATGTCATTAATCAGTATGCATGGCGCATGGCTGTCGTTCAGCGACGCGCCCCTTCTCGATAATGCAGAATTGCATATCGAAGATAACGAACGCGTCTGTCTGGTAGGCCGTAACGGCGCCGGAAAATCAACGTTGATGAAGATCCTCAATCGTGAGCAGGGTCTGGACGATGGGCGCATTATTTATGAGCAGGATCTGATCGTTGCCCGTTTGCAACAGGATCCCCCGCGCAATGTCGAAGGCACCGTTTACGATTTTGTCGCGGAAGGCATTGAAGAGCAGGCGGAATATCTCAAGCGTTACCACGATATTTCACGCCTGGTGATGACCGATCCGAGCGACAGAAACTTGAATGAACTGGCAAAGGTGCAGGAGCAGCTCGATCACCACAATCTGTGGCAACTGGAAAACCGAATCAATGAAGTGCTGGCGCAGTTAGGACTGGATCCTAACGCGGCGCTGTCGTCGCTGTCCGGCGGCTGGCTGCGTAAAGCCGCGCTGGGTCGTGCGCTGGTCAGTAATCCGCGCGTTCTGCTGCTGGATGAACCGACCAACCACCTTGATATTGAAACCATTGACTGGCTGGAAGGGTTTCTGAAGTCGTTCAATGGGACGATTATTTTTATCTCCCACGACCGTTCTTTTATTCGCAATATGGCGACCCGTATTGTCGATCTCGATCGCGGCAAGCTGGTGACCTATCCGGGGAATTACGATCAATACCTGGTTGAGAAAGAAGAGGCGCTGCGTGTCGAAGAACTCCAGAACGCCGAGTTCGATCGCAAGCTGGCGCAGGAAGAGGTGTGGATCCGTCAGGGCATCAAAGCCCGTCGTACCCGTAATGAAGGTCGTGTGCGGGCGCTGAAAGCGATGCGCCGTGAACGCAGCGAACGCCGCGAAGTGATGGGCACCGCGAAGATGCAGGTCGAAGAGGCGACCCGCTCCGGTAAGATCGTCTTCGAAATGGAGAACGTGGATTACCAGGTCGACGGTAAACAGCTGGTGAAAGACTTTTCTGCTCAGGTACAGCGCAGCGATAAAATTGCGCTGATCGGGCCTAACGGCTGTGGTAAAACCACGCTGCTGAAGCTGATGCTGGGCCAGTTGTCACCGGACAGCGGGCGTATCCACGTCGGTACTAAACTGGAAGTGGCTTATTTTGACCAGCATCGTGCGGAACTGGATCCGGATAAAACCGTGATGGATAACCTCGCGGAAGGGAAGCAGGAGGTGATGGTTAATGGCAAACCGCGCCATGTGCTCGGCTACCTCCAGGACTTCCTGTTCCATCCGAAGCGGGCGATGACGCCAGTACGTGCACTCTCCGGCGGTGAACGAAATCGTCTGTTGTTAGCGCGTCTTTTTCTGAAACCCAGCAATTTGTTAATTCTCGATGAACCCACCAACGATCTTGACGTCGAAACGCTGGAGTTGCTGGAAGAGCTGATTGATGGTTATCAGGGCACCGTGTTACTGGTGAGCCACGATCGTCAGTTTGTCGATAATACGGTGACCGAGTGCTGGATTTTCGAAGGTAACGGAAAAATCGGTCGTTACGTCGGCGGTTATCACGACGCGCGCAGTCAACAGGAACAGCATCTGGCGTTTAAACAACCTGTGGCGAAAAAAACAGAGGAAGTTATTGCCCCGAAAGCAGAAATTGTAAAACGCGGCAGTAGCAAACTAAGCTATAAACTGCAGCGCGAACTGGAACAATTACCGCAGTTGCTGGAAGCGCTGGAAGCGAAACTGGAAACGCTGCAGGCGCAGGTTGCCGATGCCGCGTTTTTCAGCCAGCCTCATGAGCAGACGCAACAGGTTTTGGCCGATCTGGCCAATGCAGAGCAAGAACTTGAACAGGCCTTTGAGCGCTGGGAGTATCTTGAAGCGTTAAAGAATGGTGCATAATTAAGGAGCACAGCATGTGCGAACATCATCATGCAGCAAAGCACATTTTGTGCTCGCAGTGTGACATGCTGGTGGCATTACCCCACCTTGAGCATGGGCAGAAAGCGGCATGTCCGAGATGTGGCACAACATTGACGGTGATGTGGGACGCGCCGAGACAGCGTCCCACTGCCTATGTGCTAGCCGCGCTGTTTATGTTGCTTTTATCGAACCTGTTTCCGTTCGTGAATATGAATGTCGCCGGGGTGAGCAGTGAAGTGACGCTGATGGAAATCCCTGGCGTCCTCTTTTCGGAAGATTACGCCAGTCTTGGCACTTTCTTTTTACTCTTCGTTCAACTGGTTCCCGCATTTTGCCTGTTCACCATTCTGCTGTTGGTGAATCGGGTACACATGCCCGGAAGGCTTAAATCCCAACTGGCGCGCATTTTATTCCAACTGAAAAGCTGGGGAATGGCGGAAATCTTCCTTGCTGGCGTGCTGGTCAGTTTTGTCAAACTGATGGCATACGGTGATATTGGCGTCGGCAGCAGCTTTATCCCCTGGTGCTTCTTCTGCATTCTGCAACTGCGTGCGTTTCAGTGCGTCGACCGTCGCTGGCTGTGGGATGATATTGCCCCCATGCCGGTGATTAAACAGACCTTAACGCCTGGCGTTCCCGGCATCCGTCAGGGACTACGTTCCTGTTCCTGCTGTACGGCGATCCTTCCGGCGGATGAGCATCTATGCCCGCGCTGCGAAACGAAAGGGTATGTGCGGCGCAGAAACAGCCTGCAATGGACGCTGGCGCTACTGTTCACGTCTATCATGCTGTATCTACCGGCGAATATTCTGCCGATCATGATCACCGATTTGCTGGGATCGAAACTGCCCTCCACCATTCTTGAGGGGGTGGTTTTAATCTGGAGCGAAGGCTCTTACCCGGTCGCGGCGGTGATCTTTATCGCCAGTATTATGGTGCCGACGCTGAAAATGATCGCGATTGCCTGGCTGTGCTGGGATGCCAAAGGGCATGGCAAACGTGACAGTGAACGAATGCACCTGATTTACGAAGTCGTAGAGTTTGTAGGTCGCTGGTCAATGATTGATGTGTTTGTTATCGCCGTGCTCTCTGCGCTGGTGCGCATGGGAGGCTTGATGAATATTTATCCAGCAATGGGTGCGTTGATGTTTGCTTTAGTCGTCATAATGACAATGTTTTCTGCGATGACATTTGATCCGCGTCTGTCGTGGGATCGTGAACCAGAACCAGGCCATGAGGAGTCCGGACAACATGGAATCTAAAAGTGGGGAAGCCAAAATCCAGAAGGTAAAGAACTGGTCTCCCGTGTGGATTTTTCCCATCGTCACTGCGCTGATTGGGGCATGGGTTCTGTTCTATCACTACAGCCATCAGGGGCCGGAAGTGACCCTGATTACCACCAATGCCGAGGGTATTGAGGGCGGGAAAACCACGATCAAAAGCCGCAGCGTTGATGTGGGCGTGGTCGAAAGCGCCACGCTGACCGACGATCTGACGCATGTCGAAATCAAAGCGCGTCTCAACGCTGGTATGGAAAAACTGCTGCATAAAGATTCCGTGTTCTGGGTGGTGAAGCCTCAGGTGGGACGCGAAGGGATCAGTGGCCTGGGGACGCTGCTTTCCGGCGCCTACATTGAACTGCAACCAGGGACGAAAGGCAGCAGACTGGATGATTATCAACTGCTGGATTCGCCGCCGCTGGCGCCGCCGGATGCCAAAGGGATCCGCGTGGTGCTCGACAGCAATAAAGCCGGACAGTTAAGTCCTGGCGATCCGGTTCTGTTCCGTGGTTATCGCGTTGGATCGGTGGAAACCAGTACCTTTGATCCGCAAAAACGCAGCATCAGCTATCAGTTATTTATCAATGCACCCAACGATCGGCTAGTCACCAGTAACGTCCGTTTCTGGAAGGACAGCGGGATTGCGGTCGATCTGACATCAGCGGGGATGCGTGTCGAAATGGGATCGCTGACCACGCTGTTTGGTGGGGGCGTCAGCTTCGATGTACCTGAAGGGCTTGAGCAAGGTCAACCGGTTGCCGAAAAATCGGCTTTTACGCTCTATGATGACCAGCGGAGTATTCAGGATTCGTTGTATACCGATCACATCGACTACCTGATGTTCTTTAAGGACTCGATTCGTGGCCTCCAGCCAGGCGCTCCGCTGGAGTTTCGTGGCATCCGGCTCGGGACGGTAAGCAAAGTGCCTTACTTCGCGCCTAATATGCGGCAGGTTTTTAACAATGATTTTCGCATTCCGGTGCTGGTACGCATTGAGCCTGAGCGCCTGAAAGCGCAACTGGGTGAAGATACGGATGTCGCCGCGCATCTGGCTGGCCTGCTTCAGCGCGGACTGCGCGCTTCGCTGAAAACGGGTAATCTGGTGACTGGCGCGCTGTATGTCGATCTGGACTTCTATCCAAAAGAGCCGCCCATTACCGGCATCCGCGAGTTTAACGGTTATCAGATCATCCCGACGGTGAGCGGAGGTCTGGCGCAAATTCAGCAGCGACTGATGGAAGCGCTGGATAAGATCAATAATCTGCCGCTGAACCCAATGATTGAGCAGGCGACGAATACGCTCAGTGAAAGCCAGCGCACGATGAAACATCTGCAAACGACGCTGGATAACATGAACAAGATTACCTCCAGCCAGTCAATGCAACAGTTGCCGGCGGATATGCAGAACACCCTGCGTGAGCTCAACCGCAGTATGCAGGGCTTCCAGCCGGGCTCCGCGGCCTACAACAAGATGGTGGCCGATATGCAACGTCTTGATCAGGTACTCCGCGAGCTGCAGCCGGTACTGAAGACACTGAATGATAAGAGCAATGCACTGGTGTTTGAAGCGAAGGACAAGAAAGATCCAGAGCCGAAGAGGGCGAAACAATGAAAAAGTGGCTAGTGGTGGCGTTGGCGTTCTGGCTGACGTCGTGCAGTTCCAGTGGAGATAACAAAAGCTATTACCAGCTTCCTGTTACGCAGGGGGGCGTGCAGAGTACCGCAAGCCAGGGTCATCGTCTGCTGTGGGTCGAGCAGGTTTCGGTGCCGGATTATCTGGCCGGCAATGGTGTGGTCTACCAGACCAGCGATGTGCAGTACGTGATTGCCAACAACAATTTGTGGGCCAGTCCGCTGGATCAGCAGTTGCGCAATACGCTGGTGGCTAATCTGAGTGCGCAACTACCGGGCTGGGTGGTGGCGTCTCAACCGTTAGGTAGTGTGCAGGACACGCTCAATGTAACGGTCACTGGCTTCCACGGTCGCTACGATGGAAAAGTGGTGGTCAGCGGTGAGTGGCTGCTCAACCATCAGGGACGCCTCATTAAGCGCCCCTTCCACATCGAAGCCGTGCAGACGCGGGACGGTTATGATGAGATGGTGAAAGTGTTGGCGACCGTCTGGAGTCAGGAAGCAGCGGCGATCGCTCAGGAAGTGAAGCGTATTCCATAGCTTAAAATTTTGTAAATAAAACCGTTTCAGACAGCACGTTTGAAGCGGTTTTTTTTTGCCGAAGAGGTTATCCAGGAACTTGTTCCGGCTCACATTTTTTGTACAACTGAGTTTTTCGCTAGCTCACAAATATGACACCCGTGTGAATTTTGCGCATTGACGGAACCAGGGATTCGCGGTATTCGTTTAGTGTGATTGCGCACTTCGTAATCACTGTTATCTTTTCCACCAGATATAAGTATGAGGGAAACGAGGCATGAAGAGACAAAAACGAGATCGCCTGGAACGGGCACATCAACGTGGTTATCAGGCCGGTATTGCCGGACGTTCTAAAGAAATGTGTCCCTATCAGACGCTGAATCAGAGGTCGTACTGGCTAGGAGGCTGGCGAGAAGCCATGGCTGACAGGGTGGTAATGGCCTGATTCTGTCTCTTTAAAAAGAAACCTCCGCAATGCGGAGGTTTCGCCTTTTATGACCTGTGATAAATAGCCCCGTCTGGCCATTTATCGGGGGCATCAGAACGCAGAGGTGTCCTGGAACAGACCGACTTTCAGATCGTTGGCAGTATAGATCAGACGACCATCCACCAGTACTTCACCATCCGCCAGGCCCATGATCAGGCGGCGGTTAACGATGCGCTTGAAGTGGATACGGTAGGTCACTTTCTTCGCAGAAGGCAGTACCTGACCAGTGAACTTCACTTCGCCTACGCCCAGTGCGCGGCCTTTGCCTTCGCCACCGAGCCAGCCGAGGTAGAATCCAACCAACTGCCACATTGCGTCCAGCCCCAGACAACCCGGCATAACTGGATCGCCGATGAAGTGGCATCCGAAGAACCAAAGATCCGGATTGATATCCAGCTCTGCCTCAACATAACCTTTGTCGAAGTTGCCGCCCGTTTCGGTCATCTTGACGACACGGTCCATCATCAGCATGCTCGGAGCAGGCAACTGCGGGCCTTTCGCACCAAACAGCTCACCGCGACCAGAGGCAAGAAGGTCTTCTTTTGTATAGGATTCGCGTTTATCTACCATGTTCTCTGTAAGCCTTATTTTATTGAAGCACGCAGGATAGCTAACACGTGTACGCTGAACAAGTCCGATCAGTTCGGAAAAAATCCGTTCAGCCAGCGCAGCGGCCATGGAAAACGGTGACGCCCTTCCTGTTGCGTCGCCTGGGCGATACGCTCCTGGATAGTCTGCATCAGCGTCATCTGGCCTTCACCATCCCACACCAGATTTAACAGCAGCGGTAATGCGTCGGTCACGTCATCCACCGCCCAGATAGTGAACTTCTCTTCTTCAACGGCCTGCAACAGGGCGGATTGCAGGCTCAGGTGTCTGACGTTGGAAGACGGGATAATCACCCCTTGCTTACCTGTCAATTCACGCTGTTGGCAAATCGCGAAGAAGCCTTCAATTTTTTCATTTAAACCGCCAACCGGCTGGGCACGACCGAACTGATCAACCGAACCGGTAATGGCGATGTTCTGATTCACCGGTACATCTGACAGGGCGCTGATGAGCGCGCACAGTTCTGCCATGGACGCGCTGTCGCCATCGACTTCACTGTAGGACTGTTCAAACGTCAACGAAGCCGAGAAGGGGAGCTGTTGTTCAAGCTGGAGTTCTGACATCAGAAACGCCTGCATGATCATCATCCCCTTCGCATGAATATTACCGCCAAGTTCAGCTTTCCGCTCAATGTCCGTGAACTCGCCATCGCCGATGTGCACGACACAGCTGATACGAGAAGGTTCACCGAAGGCGCGCGGGTGGCCAGGAAACTCAATCACCGACAGAGCGTTGATCTGACCCACGCGCTCACCCTCGGTTTCGATCAGAATCTGTTCCTGGAGGATCTCATCCTGCATGCGTTCCGCGAGGAACCCTTCACGCCACTCTCTCTGGGCAAGCATCAGGCTAAGCTGTTCACCGGTGCAGGTTTCGCTTTCGCACAGCGGCGCGACTTCAGTGAACTGCCTGATAATCCACAATGGATTGAGCGGTAACGTATCCTGCTCGCCGGTATAGCGCACCGCTTCGCGAACCAACACTTCCCAGGCGTCGGGTGCCGGGTAAGGCAACTGGTTACGTTTCGCGGTCCACGTTACCCACTGGCACCATTGTGTCATGGATTGTGCATCGACAATCTGCAGGTTATCTTCGAATTCGCTATAGATTGCCTGTTCAGCCAGCTCAGGTTCCATCTCCTGGAAATCCGCCAGCGACTCGCGTTCACCGACTAACAGCACCTTCAGTTTAAGCGGCATAGAGGGGACAGAGACCGGTAGCGGACGTGATTCATCAAAAGCTACCCAGTCAAAGCGTTCACGGCTGACAATCGCCTTCAGGCGCATCCACAGCAGAGGTTGCGCAAGCAGGGTACGCAAGGAGATAACCAGTACACCGCCATTGGCCTGATGAACCAGTCCCGGCTGTAGCGTGATGTCGCCATTGAATTGACGCAGACAGCCAAACAGCTGTTCTGCCTCAACCCAGTCGGCAATCACCACCTGAGATAAGGTGGAAAAATTGTCCTCTTTCCGATCGGCGTTACGATAGCGAATCGTGTGACCGGAGATCTCATAATGACCTCCCGTCAGGTGACCCGAATCGTGCTGCAAGGCACGTGCGGCATCGGCAAGAAGATTAAGATACTCAAGCTCTTCGGGCGCTTTGGCCAGCATGAAAGGGGATGAGGCTCTGGGCTGTAACAATTGCTCCAGGGCAAATTGCAAGCGTGGTTGAGTATCACTCAGTAATGTGTCGTTTTCTTCAGTGACATGTGGCTGTGCAAAAATCTCCTGATAGCTTTCGGTATCAGGGACAAGATCACGCCATGCAAGTTTCGTAATGGTCAAAGTTGATGTTTTTTAGTCTGTTGTAAAAGACGCGATTATAGCGTAACCGCCCGCGCTTCACACGTGGAAAGCGACGGCAAACGCACAGGAGGGTGCAGAGTGGCTCACAGCCTGAAGATTCTTTTCTTCAGATACTGAAAAAGCTGATATTCTGATGAGAGTGACACGGTAACATTGAGATCGCCATGAAATATCAACAACTTGAGAATCTTGAAAGCGGTTGGAAGTGGAAGTACCTGGTGAAGAAGCACCGCGAAGGTGAATTAATTACCCGCTACGTGGAAGCCAGTGCAGCCCAGGAAGCCGTGGATTTGTTGCTTACGCTGGAAAATGAGCCGGTGCGGGTCAATCTCTGGATTGACGAACATATGAATCCTGCGCTGCAAAACCGCATGAAACAGACGATACGCGCGCGGCGTAAACGCCATTTCAATGCCGAGCATCAGCACACGCGAAAGAAATCAATCGATCTGGAATTTATCGTCTGGCAACGACTGGCCGGACTGGCGCAACGGCGCGGCAAAACGTTATCAGAGACCGTGGTACAACTGATTGAAGATGCTGAGAATAAAGAGAAGTATGCCAACAAGATGTCTTCGCTGAAGCAGGATCTGCAGGCGTTGCTGGGCAAAGAGTAATCCGCTGCGTTAAACCCGTTTTGTGGATGACAGATGAAAAAAAACCCCGCAGCGCGGGGTTTTTCATAAGACGTAAACTTAAGCCTGAGGCTGAGTTACAACGTCTTTGACGCCTTTAACTTCGATCTCAACGCGACGATCCGGGGCCAGGCAGTCGATCAGTGCAGCGCGAGCTTTCACGTTGTCACAGGTGTTGCCAGTAACCGGGTTGGATTCGCCCATACCACGTGCGGAGATTTTGTCAGCCGGGATACCTTTAGAGATCAGGTAATCAACAACAGACTGAGCACGTTTCTCAGACAGACCCTGGTTGTAAGCGTCAGAACCGATGCGGTCAGTGAAGCCCAGAACCACTACGGAACCGTCTTTCGGATCCAGGTTGCTCAGCTGGCTGTACATCTGATCCAGAGCCTGCTGGCCTTCTGGTTTCAGAGTCGCTTTGTTGAAGTTGAACAGAACGTCAGACTTCAGAGTGAAGTGTTTGGTCTGTACTTCAGGAGCTGGAGCCGGAGCCGGAGCTACGATCGGAGCAGCTTGTTCCTGCTGACCAAAACGGTAAGAAACACCTACGCTCAGCAGACCGTTGTCTGGGCGAGTACCGATGGTGTTAGCGTCACCGATGTTGTTGGTCCACTGGTATTCCAGACGGGTAGCGATTTCAGGAGTAATTGCGTACTCAACACCACCTGCGAATACTGGGGATACGCCAGTGTCGTGGTCTTTAAAGGAAGCGCCACCAGGTACGTTAGCCTTGGTGTCTGCACGCCATACCATACCACCCAGACGAGTGTAGATGTCCAGATCGTCAGTGATTGGGTAACCCAGTTTAGCGGTCAGTTGAACGCCCTGAGCTTTGTAAGCGCCGTTGATGTTGTCACCTTTGTACGGCATACGACCTAACCAGTCGTAACCCATTTCAAAGCCAACATACGGGTTAACCTGGTAACCACCAAACGCACCAGCACCCAGTTGGTTTTCGTGGGTCGGACCGTTGTTGTTGATGAAACCAGTGTCATGGTACTGGGACCAGCCCAGTTTAGCACCAGTGTACCAGGTGTTATCTTTCGGAGCGGCCTGCGCTACGGTAGCGAAACCAGCCAGTGCCACTGCAATCGCGATAGCTGTCTTTTTCATTTTTTGCGCCTCGTTATCATCCAAAATACGCCATGAATATCTCCAACGAGATAACACGGTTAAATCCTTCACCGGGGGACTAGTTCAATAGTTACTCTACCGATATCTGCGGCTTACACCGAGCACCCCTGGCGATGTAAAGTCTACAACGTAGTTGAAAACTTACAAGTGTGAAGTCTGTCAGGCATATGAAAAAAAAAAGCTTGTATACATAATATTTAACATTTTGTGCAGCAGAAATTTTCGTCAGAGTACGCGGGAACCGCGTCCGCCAAGCGTTCACAGAAAAAAAACGTTAGTCCTCAATGTGAAGGTTGAGGATGAAAAAAAATTCCAGGATAAATCCTAATTTCACTCAATGATACAAATTTGAGTGAATTTTTAGCCCGGTTTGCTGTCTCGTGGCATGGGCGTGCGCACTCACTGGACGCATGATAAATCCCATTGCATTTCCTTCATCTGCCGCTTTGACCAATTCAGCATGTTCTTCTTCTGTTAACTCTTCAGTCAGCCAGCCAATCACCACGCTGTAGTTGCCCGTACGTAATGCGCGAATCATTGATTCAAGTGTATGGCAGGGGGACAGTTGGTTAATTTGCATCACTTTGGTCAGCGGAAGTCCGGCAGACTGAACCCATTCACGGCTCAGCTTTTGTTGTGGCGTCAACCAGAGCTGCCAGCGCGATTGCTGACCTAACTGCTGAAGAAGGGGTAACAGCAGTAACTGCGTCATCATGGGCTGGTCTTCGCGGTAGACCACTTCGCTGATAAGCCCGGTGGACACTCTCTCAGAAGAGGTGCGCGCCATCGTGTTCGATGTGGAAGAGTATGACGGAGAACGATTTGCGTAGCCTGAAGTGTACATAATCAATCCAGCCCTGTGGGTTACTGTATGGATGTACAGTAACCCTGATGTCATCAAAGATCAACTTAATTTTCGGAAAGAGACTCGCAAATTTTATTCATGGTAGCGGTAAAAACGAAATTCAGCTTGCCCCTTTAGAATAAGTTGCCTATTTTCGTCATTAACGGATTCGTGACGGCAAATTATTCTTTTAGTTTATGATTTAAAAGGGAATTTCATGAAAGCTCACTCCTATGACAGAATCTATAAATCACAGGAATATTTATCTTCTCTGGGGACGATCCACTTCCGCTCACTGTTCGGCAGCTACAGTCTGACTATCAGGAATACCGTGTTTGCGATGGTGGCGAATGGCGAGCTTTATCTACGTGCCTGTGAGCAAAGCGTACAGTATTGTGTGCAACATTCCCCTGTCTGGCTGACATTTATGAAACGCGGGCGTGCGGTCATGCTTAATTATTATCAAGTTGATGAATATCTTTGGCGCGACCAACAACAGTTGATCCAATTATCGCAGTTTTCACTGGATGCCGCGTTACAGGAGAAGTTGTCCCGCTGTTCTCAGCAGCGGCTTAAGGATCTCCCCAATATGACCTTTCATCTGGAGAGTTTGCTGAATGAGGCGGGGATCTACGACGTCGCCACCCTGCGTATGCTGGGGGCCAAAATGTGCTGGTTGCGACTTCGACAGATCAATAAATCAATCACTGACAAGGTTCTGTTTAACCTTGAAGGGGCTATCTACGGTATTCACGAAGCGGCGCTCCCGGCGATACGCCGCCAGGAGCTTGCGCTGTGGGTTAAGTCGCTTTCGCCGGTAACGATGTCTGTGGAGAAGATTGAGTGATTTGCCGCTGTAGTCGCCCCATTTCCGGTAGCAGGGCCACCAGTAAACCGACCTGTTGAATCACCAACGGTTCTTTGCTGTCCTGACGAGGCTCCAGATGCTGGATGCGGTGTTTCAGTTCGGTGAGCGCCTGCTGCACGCGCGCTTCGTCAGTCGGGAGATGATGTAGCGCATCATCGACATAACAAACCGCATCATCCAGTAAAGCCAGCACGTCGGGGTTAGTGAGTTGTTCACGATGCGCCCCTAATGCAGAAATATAACTGGTGAACGTATGGTTGAGGCACAGCAAACGGAATGCAGCCTCACGCGTCTGTGCTGTCACATCAGGTTCGCTGGACATATTCGACACCACAGAGGCCAGTTCCGCGTCGCGATTATGGGCATCGCGGCGAGCAATCCGATACGCCAGTCGATTGTCGCGACCCTGGTGATACTGTTCCAGGATAGCGTCCAGGTAGCGGCAGTTGGCGTCGGTCGCTCTTTTCATCATTCGCGGGAGGTTACGGAAACGCCAGTCCGGCCAGATAAAGCTCACTGCCGCCCAGGCAATGGCACAGCCGATGAGCGTATCAATCACCCGGGGAAGGGCGACTTCAAATCCTTCGCCGAGCAAGTTGAAACACAACAGGACCAGCAGTGTAATAAACATAGTGGCGTGGGCATACTGGACGTTGCGAAAGGCAAAGAACAGGACGCCGGTGATCACCAGTAAAATAAGCTGACCTTCCAGTGACGGAACAAACCATAAAATCGGGATACCGATCGCCACCCCGACCAGCGTCCCGATGATCCTCAGCGCCAGTCGGTGTCGCGTGGCGTTGTAGTTTGGCTGGCAAACAAACAGGCTGGTCAACAGGATCCAGTAGCCGTGGTTCATACCGGTTATCTGAATAATCGCATAACCGACACACAGTACCAGAGACATCCTGACCGCATGGCGAAACAGCGCTGATTCGGGGGTGAAGTTGCGGCTCAGACGCAGCCAGGTATCGCTGAATCCGTGCGGGCTGTCATCGGCAAGCTGGTTCTCCGACTCGTTACGCGGCATGGCCTGTGCCTGTTCTGATTCAATCGTTGCCAGTTGTGCATCGATGGCGCGCAAGTTAGCCAGTAAAAATCCCAGCGTTTTCAGCAGATCGGCGGAGGCGCCGTTTGCCCGCATTCGCTCAAGCGCGGCGTCGAGGTGCGTAAAGGCGCGTTCAAAATGCGGATCGTGCTGATAGGGTACGCGCAGCAAAATACAGCGCGACAGTTGCAGACAGGCCTGGCCCTGCATCGACATCAGACGTTGAAAGCGGAACATCACGTCGCTGTGGCGGAAATGGTCGCGTAGCGTCTGGTATTGAATATGCGAGGAGCTGGCGCGCTCATGAATATCCTGAGCTACAAAGTAGTAATGCAGAGTACGCCGGGTGCCGCGCTGCCCCCGGTCACCGCGCAGGCGAGTCAGCAGGGACACTTTTGTCTGATTCAGCGTCGCCATCAGTTGGCCGTTGGCCAGTGCCAGGTCATATAGTGGCGCCTGGCTTTCGTCTTCAATATCCGGGTCGAAAAGACGTGATTTCAGCTCCAGATAGTGTGCCAGTTGTTCATAACTGCGTGCCAGATTGTCCTGTAGGGGACGAATCGGGAACAGCAAATGGCCGATAAGCGTTAGCCCGTTGTACCAGATAGCGCCCGCCAGTAGCAGAAGCGGTTGCTGATACCATTGGGCGTACAATGACGCGCCAAGCATGGTGTAAATGGCGATTAGCAGCGCGCCAAAGGCGATTGTCGCATAACGCTGGCCTAAACCGCCGAGCAGGATAAAGCCGCTGGTGGAAAGAGTCAGTCCGATGGCGAACAGCCACGGGTACGGAAACAGCAGCTCGACCGAAGCGGAGGCGATAAAAAAGCAGATGAGCGTAATGATCAGGTTGCGTAGACGACCCGCGAGACGATCGTCCAGATCGGTTAGCGCCGCTGCCACCATCCCCAGCGTCAGGGGGATGGTCAGTTTGACATCACCCAACCACCAGGGCAGCGCAGTTGTTCCGCAGAGGGCGATAAAAATACGCACGTAATACAGCCAGGTGCTGTTCCAGGTATAGCGGCGAAGCAAGGGACTTAACATACTGACTTAGTGTCCTGATGACTCAAAACGGCGACGGGCATTCGCTTCACGTGCTGCACGCGCGACTTCTACGGAGACAACGCGACGTCCCACTGGCCACAGTGCAATCGCGGCAATCTTAAAGTTCGCAATACCAACCGGAATACCGATGATCGTGATGCACTGGGTGATACCAGCGGCAATGTGCATCAGGCACAGCCACCAGCCGAAGAAGATCAGCCAGAAAATATTCAGCAGCGTCCCACCCGTATTCATCAGCACGCTTTTCCCTGCCGGATCCAGTTCATCGACATGGACCGCTTCGTTTCCATAAGGCAGTAGTGACAGTTTGGTGATTTCCCAGCACGACCGGGTAAGTGGCAGGGTAAAGATCAGCACAATACTCACCAGCGTCGCCAGGAGCCAGGACAGCGTGGTGGCAAATCCCCCCAACACAAAATTCAAAATATTCAGAACGGTACGCATAAAGCCTCGGTTGATTCTGGTTTTCTGTGATTTCTGGCAATTGTAACGTTTTTTTGGGCTGGAGCACCTATTCTCTGGCGGTTACACTGAGAAGAAATACGCTTTGTCTGGATCGGCTGAGTCATGGAACTGAAAGCAACGTCTATTGGTAAACGTCTGGCGCAACACCCTTATGATCGGGCGGTGATCCTCAATGCCGGCATTAAGGTGTCGGGCGATCGCCATGAATATCTTATTCCCTTCAACCAGTTACTGGCGATTCACTGTAAGCGCGGGTTGGTGTGGGGTGAGCTGGAATTTGTGCTGCCGGATGAAAAAGTGGTACGACTGCATGGCACTGAGTGGGCAGAAACCCAGCGCTTTCACCACCATCTGAACAGCCGTTGGCAGCAGTGGAGCCAGGAAATGAGTGAAGTGGCGGCTGGTGTACTGCAGGAGCAACTGGATTTAATTGCTGCCCGCACCGGGCAAAATAGCTGGCTGACGCGTGAGCAGACGACGGGGTTACAGCAACAGATCCTACAAGCGTTTGCCGCGCTGCCGCTGCCGGTTAATCGACTGGAAGAGTTTGATAACTGTCGTGATGCGCTGCGACAGTGCCTGGCGTGGCTGAAAGATATCGAGGCAAGTCGACTGCAACATAACCAGGCGTATACCGAAACGATGTTGACGGAATACGCCGATTTCTTCCAGCAGGTGGAATCGTCACCGCTCAATCCGGCTCAGGCCAGAGCGGTTGTCAATGGCGAACATTCTTTACTGGTGCTGGCTGGTGCCGGTAGCGGTAAGACATCCGTGTTGGTGGCGCGCGCAGGTTGGCTGCTGGCGCGGGGCGAAGCGGCCGCAGAACAGATCCTGCTGCTGGCTTTTGGTCGCAAAGCGGCGCAGGAGATGGATGAGCGTATTCGCGAGCGGCTACATACTGAGGAGATAACGGCGCGGACGTTCCATGCCCTGGCGCTGCATATCATCCAGCAGGGGAGCAAAAAAGTCCCGAGCATCAGTAAGCTTGAAAATGATACTGCCGCGCGCAATAAATTGTTTATCAACACCTGGCGTCAGCAATGCAGCGAGAAAAAAGCGCAGGCGAAAGGCTGGCGACAGTGGCTGGAAGAGGAGATGGAGTGGACGGTGCCGGAAGGAAATTTCTGGGACGATGAAAAACTTCAGCGTCGGCTGGCTTCGCGTCTGGATCGTTGGGTGAGCCTGATGCGCATGCATGGCGGAGCCCAGGCGGAGATGATCGCCAGCGCACCGGAGGAGATTCGGGATCTATTCGGAAAGCGTGTGAAGCTAATGGCACCCCTGCTGAAGGCCTGGAAAGGCGCGCTGAAAACGGAAAACGCCGTCGATTTTTCCGGTTTGATCCATCAGGCTATCGTGATTCTGGAAAAAGGGCGTTTTGTCAGTCCATGGAAACATATTCTGGTGGATGAATTTCAGGATATCTCACCACAGCGTGCCGCGCTGCTGGCTGCGTTGCGTAAGCAAAACAGCCATACCACGCTGTTCGCCGTCGGGGATGACTGGCAGGCTATTTACCGTTTTAGCGGTGCACAGCTTTCGTTGACGACCGCGTTCCATCAGACTTTCGGCGACGGTGACCGGTGCGATCTCGATACCACCTATCGTTTCAACAACCGCATTGGCGAAATCGCTAACCGCTTTATTCAGCAGAACCCACATCAGCTGAAAAAACCGCTTAATAGTCTGACGACGGGAGACAAGAGAGCCGTCACGCTGCTGGACGAAACGCAGCTTGATGCGTTGCTGGATAAGCTTTCCGGTTATGCAAAAGCCGACGAGCGGATTCTGGTGCTGGCCCGTTACCATCACCTGAAACCGACCAGTCTCGAAAAGGCGGCAACCCGATGGCCGAAACTGCAGCTTGATTTCATGACCATCCACGCCAGTAAGGGGCAGCAGGCGGATTACGTCATCATTGTCGGGTTACAGGAAGGGAGCGATGGCTTTCCGGCACCGGCGCGTGAATCCATCATGGAAGAGGCGTTGCTGCCGGTCGTGGAAGATTTCCCGGATGCAGAAGAGCGGCGGTTGCTCTACGTTGCTCTGACCCGCGCCCGGCATCGGGTCTGGCTGCTGTACAACAGAGCGAACCCCTCACGCTTCGTGGAGGCTCTCAAAGACCTCGACGTTCCGGTGGCAAGAAAACCATAAGCAACAGGCGACCTGCGTCGCCTGCAGCGGATTATTTGAGGCGTTCAGCCAGGTAACGCGGATAGTCCGGGATGAGGACATCAACGGCATCGTTGAAGTGTGGCGACTGGATGATGAAATCCGCCGTGGCGACGTTGGTGGCGACAGGGATATTCCAGACGGTCGCCAGACGCAGTAGCGCTTTCACATCCGGGTCGTGCGGAACCGCGTTAAGCGGATCCCAGAAGAAAATCAGCACATCAATTTTCCCTTCAGAAATCAACGCGCCGACCTGCTGATCGCCGCCCATCGGACCGCTCAGCATGGCGTTCACGTCCATACCCGTGGCGCGTTGAATGAGATTGCCGGTTGTCCCTGTGGCGTAGAGTACATGTTTTTCCAGCAACGGCTGGTGGCGTTCTACCCAGCTCATCAACATCTTTTTGCAGTGATCGTGTGCAACCAGTGCAATGTGTTTACGCGCCGGCAAAGTGCGAGTCGTCAGTTCCATCATTCAGTTCCATTGTGGGTTTTGCTACAGAGTACTGAATGTGCCTGATGCTGCAAGAGTAAGACGCAAAAAAAGCCGGACGTGACAAAAACATCAGGAGGAGGGTTGCTTCTCCGCCCACTGCAGAAAGCTATTGCGGGTTTGCGGGTCCGCCTGGCGAAACCAGTACTTCAGGCGTTGTTCTGTGAGCGTCTGAGATTGCGGCGGAATGGTATCCAGTTCTGAGACCCCTGAAAGCAGGGTGCTGTCGTCGGCCATCATCGTAGCAAACTGGGGTAAGGAGGCACGTTTTGCCGATTGATTGTAGCGTTCCGTTTCCGCTTCAAAATCAATGGTTTTAGTTTTTGACGTAATGGCGAGGATATCCAGTTGTACCGGGATAGGCATCGCGTGGCCATCGAGTAATTCCAGACGTGGCGCCGCATCAAAATGGCTGGCTTCACGGTCGCTTTCCAGGCGCGGGAGGTGAAAATTAACCTGCTCCACGCGCTGAGTGTCAAAGCTTACTACCAGCGGTGGGGAAATATAGAGCTGTTCTTCATGGCTGGGGAGGCGGATAGTCTTCTCAACCCGAAAAACAAGTTGATGGGGACCATTGTCGAGCTCAATGCTGTCCGCGCCGCGCAGGAGTGAACTGGAGACCTTTTTGCCGTCCAGCACCAACAGGTCAATGTCGGTTGAAAGACGAAGCGTGGTAGCGAAAACCGTGACCGGCAAGCAGAGGGCAATCATCAGGGTCACAGTACCGGTTTTCATGAGGTTCTCCTGTCCAAAGACCGCCGGATAAGAATGTATCAAAATTTTTCGATAATCATGTTTACTAACATATAGACATATTTTGGCGTTTTGCTCTCATACTTACGGGTGGGACGCGTGGTTGGGTTGTCAGGATTGTCGTACACTTTGCAAAACAGCCTGGAGAATGATGATGAAAGAGACCGATATTGCTGGCATTTTGACCTCGACCCATACCATCGCACTGGTTGGCGCAAGCGATAAACCCGATCGTCCAAGCTACCGCGTGATGAAGTATTTACTCGAACAGGGCTATCACGTGATTCCGGTTTCCCCGAAGGTTGCCGGTAAAACTTTGTTAGGACAGCAGGGCTACGCGACGCTGGCGGATGTGCCGGAAAAAGTGGATATGGTGGATGTGTTCCGTAATTCAGAAGCGGCATGGGGCGTCGCTCAGGAAGCGATTGCGATTGGCGCGAAAACGCTGTGGATGCAATTGGGCGTGATTAATGAGCAGGCGGCGGTGCTGGCGCGCGAAGCGGGATTATCGGTGGTGATGGATCGCTGCCCGGCGATTGAGATCCCACGACTGGGGTTAACGAAGTAAATAGACGGGCCCGAGAAGCAGTGCGCCATCGGGCCCAGGCAAGGATCAGTTACGCAGGCGCGGGGCCTGCAACTGTTTACGGATGGTCTGAGCAAGCTCATCCATCGAAGGCTGTTCAGGATGCTCGTCCTGCGTTTCGCTGCTTAGCTGCGCTTCGGCAAGATAGGTATGTACGGGACGGCCGTCATCATCTTCCATCACCACGTGATACCACGGAGCGGCGCGAAGCTCGTCGTTGACCGCCAGTTCATCAGGTGACGGCTCTGCAAGCGAATAGACCGGGTCGATATCCACGACCACTCCGAGATATCCTAACAGGGAATGGCGGACCTGCTGGCCGATACCGAATTTGCTGGCAATCATAGTCACCTCCCGGGAAATCATTACTCTCGATATGAGGGTAAAATTCCACTTTTCAAGTTACATGACGCGACAGGCAAACCCTTTGAGATACAGCCCTTCCGGGTAAGTCGCGATCACGGGATGATCGGCGGCCTGACGGAACTGCTCTATAAATTGTACATCACGGCCCGCATCAATTGCGGCATCGGCGATGATTTTCTGAAATAAATCTGTTGTCATCAGACCGGAACAGGAAAACGTCAGCAGCACGCCGCCCGGATTCAGCAACTGGATCGCCAGCATGTTGATATCCTTGTAACCGCGACAGGCCCCCATCAGTTGGCTTTTGTTTTCGACAAACTTCGGCGGATCCATCACGATCACATCAAACTTCTCGCCACGATCGCGATAGGTTCGTAACAATTTAAAGACATCGTCACGGACAAATTCCGCCTTGCTGAGATCGAGTTTGTTGAGTTCAACGTTCTGTTTCGCAATATCCAGCGCTTCCTGGGAGGTATCGACGCTGATCACCTGACGGCAACCGCCCATCAGCGCAGACACGGCAAAACCCCCAGTGTAAGAGAAGCAATTGAGCACCCGCTGGTTTTCGACATAACGACGCGTCGCCAGACGGCTGTCACGCTGATCGAGGTAATAACCGGTTTTATGACCGCCCTGGATATCAACCAGCAGTTTCATACCGTGCTCTTCAATCGGCAGCAGAGCAGGGGGGATCTCACCCGTAACCGGGCCTTGGGTCAGTTCCATCCCCTCTTTTTTGCGTACCGCGACATCGCTACGGTCATAAATCGCACATTCCGGGTAGAGCGTTTGTAGCGCGCTAATCAAAGCGGCACGCTGATATTCCGCGCCGGCACTGAGCAGTTGCAGCACGAGGAAATGACCGAAGCGGTCGATGGTCACCCCAGGTAAACCGTCGGATTCGCCGGCGATCAGACGATAGCTGTCCAGGCCATCTTTTTTTGCCAGCCAGTCGCGCCAGTGCTGCGCCTGTTGCAGGCGGCGGGTGAAGAAGGCGATATCGACAGACTCGGATTTGTTGAAAGTCCAGACGCGTGCGCGGATTTGCGATGCCGGGGAAAAAGCCCCGCGCGCTAACCATTTACCCTGATGGTCAACAATGTCGATAGTTTCACCGAGGTTGGCTTTACCTTCCATGCGGGCAACGGCACCGGAAAATACCCACGGATGGTGACGAAGTAATGATTTTTCGCGCCCTTTGGCCAGCACCAGGCGGGGATATTGAGGAAATGAAGATTCAGTCATACGAGCAACCTCACACAGACAGTGATGCGAGCCGGGTGTCTATTCCAGCCTGATACTGTTAAAACAAAATGGCGCGTAGAGTAGCACAGATGTGGTATGCAATCATCAGCACAGACAGCGAGCATTTCAGCACAAACTGCAAGCAGAGAGGCACAGTTTTCAGGGGATGCGCCGGGTACATTGTCATTTCTTACTCTGAATAAGGAAATACAATGAAAATGTCACCTTTTTTCACCGCCGTTGTGCTGGCGACGCTTAGTTTTGACACGATTGCAGTTTCGCCGGTGTTTAGCCTTGGCAGTACAGATATCCCCGAGAATCACGTTTTAACGCAAAAGCAGATCTTTAATGGATTTGGCTGTGAAGGTGAAAATATCTCTCCGCAGTTGCACTGGCAACATCCCCCACAGGGAACAAAAAGCTACGCGATCACCTTGTTTGATCCCGATGCGCCTACGGGAAGCGGCTGGTGGCACTGGACGGTCGTGAATATTCCTGCAAGTATTCATACTTTTCCATCGGGTGTGAAGGTGGAGACCATATCGACGGGGATGGTTCAGGGGCGTAATGATTTTGGTTATGCTGGGTTTGGTGGCGCCTGTCCCCCTGTCGGAGATAAGCCACACCGTTATCAGTTCACCCTCTGGGCACTCAACACGGATGCTTTACCTGTTGACCACAATACGAGTGGCGCGCTGGTAGGATTTATGCTTAACAGTCATGTCATTGCCAAAGCGGAATTGACTGCCACGTACGGAAGATAAACAGAGGAGAACACGGTGCAGGACGTTTATTTTCAACATAATGTTCTCACGACAGCGGAGGTGCGCTCCAGTCAGCGTCATCGCTTGCATCGTGTTAAGCTTTTCTCAGCTGCAATCTGTCATATCACGCAGGGCAGTAAAGTCATTATGCAAGAGGGTAATCGCCTTGTCGCAACACCTGGCGAGTTAATCATCATTCCGGCAAACACATCGCTGGAAATTATTAACCAACCCGGGCAGGGCGGTTTTCGTTCCGATCTCCTGTTGCTCTCACCAGACATGATTTCTGGATTTAAGAGCACCTATGTTAAGGATTTTCCGCCCGCCACGCTGACCTCGTTATGTACGTCAATGAATCCCGGTCTGGCGTTTATGTGGGCGAATTTACTGGCTGCTGTGCGTCAGGGATTGCCGACGGAGTTGCAGAAGCATCAGGCTATGGGGTTATTACTGGCGCTATTGCATGAAGGGGCTGTCGGTCCACTTCTTCTTGAACGAGGTTATACGCTGACGGAACAGGTGCGCCAACTCATTATGTTGGCACCTGCTAAGCTTTGGACAGCACAGGATATTGCGAGTCGTTTAGCCATGGGAAACTCGACGTTGCGCAGACGACTCCAGCAAGAATCACAGAGTTACCGACAGATCGTGGAAGAGGTCCGTATGTCTTATGCCTTATCTCAATTGCAGTCAACGACGTTACCGATAGGGGAGATCGCGCTGCGCTGCGGCTATCGTTCAGGATCGCGGTTTACGGCGAGGTTTAGCCAGCATTACGGATGCTTGCCGAAACAGGTTCGTTAATGATATCCACATAACGGCATGAGATTACGCTCATCGTTATATAAGAAGGAGAACAGCCATGGCGAGAGTCTGCATTATTGCGTGGGTCCACGGCCGGGTTCAGGGCGTGGGATTTCGCTATACCACACAGCATGAAGCACGGCGACTGGGTATTAACGGCTATGCAAAGAATCTGGACGATGGCAGCGTAGAAGTGGTCGCCTGTGGCGAAGCTGAACAAGTGGAAACGTTACTGAAGTGGCTGAGAGAGGGCGGCCCGCGTTCTGCCCGGGTAGACAGAGTTCTGAGTGAGCCGCACCGTCCTCGCGAGGCGTTTACCGGTTTTACTATTCGTTATTAAATGCACTTCACCGGCTTCGGCAGGCCAGCAATTTTGGTGGCCTGTTTCGCCGGTCCTTTCGGGAACAGACGATACAGATAACGGCTATTGCCTTTCTCCTCGCCGAACTTATTTGCCATCGCCTTGACCAGCATACGAATGGCAGGCGAAGTATTAAACTCCAGATAAAAGTCGCGCACAAAGCGCACGACCTCCCAGTGTTCCGCAGAGAGGGTAATGCCCTCGTTTTCAGCAATGGCTACCGCCATCGGTTCGCTCCACTGCGCGCTATCTTTCAGATAGCCGTCGACGTCGGTAGCGATTTCTTTACCTTCAAAGATCAACATAATTCTTCACTGCGTTAGACAACCTGGCGGCAGTTTACCAAAAAACAAAGCCCCGCATAAGCGGGGCCGGGTGTCATGCTTTGTTGCCGTTAATCGCGGCTGGCGAAGCCCAAAATACTGAGCAGGCTGACAAAGATGTTATACAGCGAAACGTAGAGGCTGACCGTTGCGCGGATATAGTTGGTCTCACCGCCACGGATGATGTTGCTGGTTTCAAACAAGATTGCGCCTGAAGAAATCAGGATAAACACCGCGCTGATCGCCAGGTGCAGCGCCGGCAGTTGCAAAAAGATGTTAGCAACCATACCAATCAGTACCACCACAATACCCGCCATCAGCATGCCGCCGAGGAAGGACATGTCTTTGCGGGTGGTCAGCACGTAGGCGGAGCAGCAGAAGAACACCAGCGCAGTACCGCCCAGCGCCATCCCTATCACGTCACCCATCCCAGCGGACAGGTAAGCGTTCAGAATCGGCCCAAGGATGTAACCGAGGAAGCCGGTGAAGGCAAACGCAGAAATGATACCGCTTGGCTTGTTCGCCGTTTTATAGGTCAGGAACATCAGCCCGTACATCCCTACCAGCGTCAGAATCAGACCCGGAGAGGGCAGCATCAGCACGGTGCTGGCGGTAGCGGTGATCGCTGAAAACGCCAGCGTCAGGCTCAGCAGGAAGTAGGTATTACGCAGCACCTTGTGCGTGCTGAGTAGCGATGTACGGTCATGTGATGAACTTACAATACGATCCATGAGTCACTCTCTTATGACAGATGTAATTAAGGATGGAGGATAATGAAAACACAGGCGGCGACACAGCGCTTTTACCCATCTTTACTCATTTGATCTACATCAGCTTTCATCGCGGATGACAGTGCCTGGCAGATCTGGCGTGAGTAATGTGCTGAATATATGGTCAATTTGTTGTTATTTCAGGCTATTAATAGCATTTTGACTGTTTTTCAGGCAAACGAACACATTCGGGCTTTACACGGCGCATCGGGATGTTTATAGTGCGCCTCATTCCGGAAGTGTGGCCGAGCGGTTGAAGGCACCGGTCTTGAAAACCGGCGACCCGAAAGGGTTCCAGAGTTCGAATCTCTGCGCTTCCGCCAGATATAAAGCCCAAGTCATTCATTGACTTGGGCTTTTTTTTCTGCTTATTCTGTTGTGCCAATTGGAGTGCCATTTATGGTTGGCTTGTGCTGGTAGCGGGAGAAGCAGTGACTGCATGGCATCACGCTTCTCTTCCACCCGGGCGTTACATAAGACCTGTGGCTGGTAGAGGCAGCCCAGGAATGAAATGGTTCCGGGCTTCAGGCAGCGTCGCCGGCAGAGCCAACGGCGTTCCCTGAACCTGTCGTACTGTGACCAGTTTAAAGATAGCATGCCGGACGGCATGCCACACACGGCAAGACAGGTGCAGACTGAGTCTTTACTGGCGGATATCGTGTGAGATTTTTGTCGCAAATCGTTATCAATATTAACGAATAATGCCGGTAAGAAGCGAAATAATTAATCACTATAATTCATCATTTCTGGATTAATGTTGTTGAGAGTGTGTTTATAGGTTCCTGTAGCCACGCCACCCGCTATATTTCCTGCCTTGTCGTGCGTCTGTGCCTGGCTTTCACGGAACAGGCAACATATCTGAAAATTCTTATTTTACAGATCAGTGAGCACGATAACAAAAAATGCTATTTGCAAAAATAATTTTCTGGCTATCTATAAGTATAAAATTCCTAATGCCGTTATCAAATATCCTGGTTGCTCTGATTGCATATGACGTAAGTTGCGGATGAATAAACCATGGCTGAAAGTCAGTATGAGAATTTACTTGCATCATTAATTGCGGTGAATGACTTATCGCGTTTCGGAGCCGGTCCTGGTGTATTGATTCGTTTTATGCGCCATGCAATACTGCCCTTGAAATAGTTAAGTAGCGTTAATGTATAGAGAGTCAGAAGCATTGCCTGCATCACGGTTTTGATAATATTTTACCGGGAAAGCTCAGGTGATATGAAATGTTTCTGTTGTGTTAATTATCTTTATCTGTGGCGTCCGACGTTCTGATATATAACCACAATTATTATAAAGTTATTTTGTGCAATAGGGATAATAAAATAACTTACTGAATTTCTGTTTATTTTCAGGCAGGGCATTGACAGGAGAGTAAATAAACCACCCACTTAATGTCACTATAAACCTACTTCAGGAAATATTTCTGAAGCGATTAATGGTATCCGCTGTTCAGCAAGGAGAATATTCTTATTTCTGTCAGCAGTCCCCCATTATAAAGCATTACGCAGATTAAGATGGCACCAGATATATAACGAGCGCACAACATGATTAAAACAATTAATTCCTTTTTTAGCAAATCACCAGGCGTGCTGCGGACAATGGCAACACAAAAAATGAATCCGGAACAGGATGGCGGAGATGCAAAACATCTTCTCTGCACAGACACTACCCCCTTCATGTGTGGTGGTACAGGTATGGTCCAGGGACCGGGTACCTGTGTAGCCAGTACCGGAACAGTGTAGAGGTGTCCACCATGAACAAAACTTATCGCGTAATCTGGAACAGCACGCTGCGCGTTTTCCAGGTCTGCTCTGAACTGGTGAGCGGGAAGTATCGGACATCATCCGTATGTCTTGTCACTTCCGCTCTTACCTCCCCGCAGGATGCTCATATCTCATACTCTGCCCCCTCACGACTCCGCCTGCTTTCTCTGCTGGTACTGATGGCGCTGCCAGGTATTGCCTCTGCTGACCTGACGGTGGACAGCAGTCTGGGTAACAGTCCCCTGTCCGTCACACAAGATAATCCCGTCGCAGATGCAGGAAACATTATCGTGGGCAGTACCAATGGTGGTACGGGTGAGCTCAGCATCAGCAACGGCGGCACCGTAACCGGTGATTACAGTACGATTGGGTCAGTAGCCGGTAGCACAGGTACCGTCACAGTAGATGGGGCCGGTGCGGTAATGAATACCGCGGAAATGGTAGTGGGTAACGCCGGCGAGGGTACGCTTGACATTACCAATGGAGGGGAAGTCAATTCATCCTCTACCGTTACCATTGGCGTGGGCGCGACGGGGGGCGGCACCGTGACTGTCAAAGGCCCCAATTCTGTACTGAACGCTACCGGTTCCCCATCAGCGAGTTGGGGTTCGCTATATGTGGGCTCAGATTATTTGCACTTAAATGGTACCGGTACGCTTACCATTGCTGATGGGGGAGTAGTGAACAGTGCCCGTTTTGGGATGATCGGCTACTCATCGAACAGCAATGGCGTGGTTAATGTCAGCAGCAACGGACAGTTGAATCTGGTTAATGCCAGTGGAGTCGCTCAGGGATTGACCATAGGTAATAGCGGTACCGGTACGCTCAATATCAACACTACAGGCAATGTGACTGCCGGTTCTGTCGGCATTGGTAGTCAAGCTACGGGCGTGGGCACGGCGAACATCAATGGTATTGACGCGTTGCTGAATACCGCAGCGATAACTATAGGCGCGTCCGGTCAAGGTACCCTCACCATCACTGATAGTGGGGTTGTGAACAGTACCGGGGCAGGCACCCTGGGTAACGTAGCAGGCGGCACAGGTGACGTTGATGTCAGTACGGGCGGTCAATGGAACCTGGTAAATGACAGCGGTGTTAGTCAGAGCCTGGTCGTGGGTGGTAGCGGAGAAGGTACGCTCAATATCCATGCAGGCAGCAGCGTGACAGCCGGGACAACCCATATCGGCTTTTACCTGCCGTCGTTTGGCCCGGGCGGTACCGGTACCGTGACTGTTGACGGCACGGGTGCGGTACTGAATACCAACGCCATGACAGTCGGTTCTGTCGGTCAGGGTACGCTTGCTATCACCGATAATGGTGTTGTGAACAGCAGTGGTACAGGGACTGTCGCAGCAAACGCAGGAAGCACAGGAACGGTTGATGTAAGCAGCAGTTCCCATTGGAATTTAGTCAGTACTGCGACCGGAACTGCGCAGAATCTGACGGTTGGGCACCAGGGTAACGGTACACTCAATATTAACACCACAGGGACGGTCACTGCCGGAAACACGTTCATTGGCAATGGTGCAACGGGTGTGGGAACCGTAAACGTGGATGGGGCAGATGCCTTAATGAAAACCTCCGGGTTGACCATGGGACAGTCTGGCACAGGTACGCTCAACATCACTGACAGCGGTGTCGTAAACAGCGCAGGTGCAGGTGCTGTGGGGGCTGGGGCGAACAGCACTGGTGAAGTTAATGTCAGCAACGGTGGGTTATGGGATCTGATTAATGCCAGCGGTATCCGGCAAACCCTGACCGTGGGGAATAACGGTACGGGTATCCTCAATATCAACACTGGCGGAGCAGTCACTGCAGGCGTTACCACAGTTGGTGGTGCCGTGGCTGGTTCAGGTACCGTAAACGTCAGTGGTGTTGATGCTGCGCTGAACACCACTGCGCTGACCGTGGGCAGCTATGGTCTGGGTCTGCTCACTATCGCAAACAATGGTGTTGTGAACAGTACTGGCGCTGGCCTCGTGGGGAGCATCGCAAACAGTACGGGGACGGCCAATGTCAGCAGTGGTGGACAGTGGAATCTCATCAATAACGGAGTGGCGCAAAACCTGACCGTGGGGAACAACGGTACTGGCACGCTTAATGTCAGCACGGATGGCATGGTTAGCGCAGGAGCCACAGCCATTGGTGGCACGACTACGGGAGTAGGTGCCGTGAAGGTAGAGGGAACCAATGCCGTTCTGAATACCACAACCCTGACAGTCGCTAATCTCGGTCAGGGTACATTGACGATTGCTGATAGTGGAATAGTGAACAGCACCGGCGCAGGCATTGTGGGTACTGCAGCGAACAGTACGGGTACCGTCATCGTTGACGGAACGGGCTCACAGTGGAATCTGACCGGCACACTGACCACCGGTGGTTCAGGTACCGGCACGATGACGTTGACGGATAATGCGCGGGTAACCAGCCAGGGTGGCACCATCGGTAACGCCGGTGCAGGTACCGGCACGGTGGATGTCAGTACCGGGGCGGAATGGAACAATGGTAACGGCACGCTCACGGTGGGCAACAGTACCACGGGCACCCTGAATATTCATGACACGGGTGTGGTGAATGCTGATGACACTCTGATTGGTGCTCAGGCTACTGGCGAGGGTGCAGTGAACGTGGATGGTCAGGGGGCTGTACTGAATACCGGAGACCTGACCGTGGGCCAGGCCGGTACAGGTACAATGACGGTGACTGACGGCGGCGTGGTGAAAACCGCAGGCGTCACCCTGGGCAATACCGCTGGCAGTAGCGGAACAATAGACGTTAGCTCGGGGGCATCATGGGATAACGGCATGCAAATATTGACTGTGGGGAATAACTCTGCAGGTACGGTCAATATCCATGATGGCGGAACAATTACCACCGGTGCGGCACTTCTTGGCAAGTCTGCTACAGGTGATGGCACATTGAACGTCGATGGTGCCGGGTCCATTCTGAATCTTGTGAATGGCAACACGTATATTGGTCAGAGCGGCAAAGGTGCGCTCAACATAACCAATGGTGGCGTGGTTGAACAGAATACGCCCTACGGCATATTTATCGCTGACGGAAGTACAGTATCCGTAGACGGTGCAGGCTCCACCTTGTCCTATAACGCAGGTGCCCTGTGGGTAACCGGCGACCTTTCAGTCACAAATGGGGGCCTGGTAAATAATATCCCCGCAGGAATCGGCATTAGTATCACTGGAACAGCCGAAGTTGATGGTGCGGATTCCAGATTGACAGGGTCCAATTTTACCGTCAACTCCGGTGGGACGCTGGACATCACCCAGGGCGGAAGCACTACCATCACGGCTTATGGTGTCAACCGGATCAACGGCACGGTAAATGTTGATGGAGCTGGCTCCACACTCGACGTTTCGCCTGCCCTGCTTTATGTCGGAGGTTCCTCGCCAGGCAATACCGGCGTCGTCCGGGTCACAAATGGGGGAGCCGTAACGGCTGTCCAGACTATCCTTGGCACTTATGCGGATGATACCGCTGATATTCTGGTCGATGGTGAAGGGTCCACCTGGACAAGTATCAGTGGATTGAACGTTGGGAGTTCAGGCGCTGCTACCGTAACGCTGACCCATAATGCAGTAATGAATGGCCTCACTGGTACCTCCATTGGTACCGTGGCGGGCGGTAATGGCACAGTCAATGCCAGCAGCGGTGGAGAGTTGAATCTGGTCAATGCCAGTGGAGTGGCACAAAACCTGACCGTGGGTAACAGCGGTACGGGCACGCTCAATATCAATACTACCGGGACGGTCACTGCCGGAGGCACGACGATTGGTAATGCCGCTACGGGAGTCGGTACCGTGAATGTCAATGGCCAGGACTCCGTGTTGAACACAACAGGATTGACGGTGGGGTATGGCGGGCTGGGTACGCTAAACATTTCTGACAGTGGCACAGTGAACAGTACCGGTGTTGGTGTGGTGGGTAGTATTGCAAACAGTACGGGTACGGTTGATGTCAATAGTGGCGGAACGTGGAGTCTTGTCAATAACGGCGTCGCCCAGAATCTGACCGTGGCGCAGTCCGGTACAGGTACGCTCAATATCCATGCGAACAGTTCGGTCACTGCCGGAAACACACAGCTTGCCAGTGCAGCCGGAAGCATCGCCACCGTTACGGTAGACGGAGCCAATGCAGTGCTCAATGCGGGACAGGTGAAGATTGGCGGACTGGGCGATGCCGCGATGACACTCTCCAATGGTGGTACGCTGGCGGTGACCAACGACGTGCCTGTTTCCATTGCCGCCATCGGAGGTGGTACAGGCACACTCAACATCGGTGCCGCACACGGTGAGTCGGCAACCGGCGCAGGGTTTATCACCGGCGCCGACAGTGTGAACATGGGCGCAGGGACGGGCACTCTCGTCTTCAACCATACCGAAACCGACCCGACCACCGCCGGCGGCTATCAGTTCACTCAACTGATAACCGGCAACGGCACGGTGATGCAGGATGCGGGGCATACGGTTCTGAGCACCGAGAACACTTATAGCGGCACCACACAAATTAACGGCGGTACCCTCACCACCACGTCACAGTCCACCACAGGCAACACCGGTCTGGGCACCAGCGCTGTGAACATTGCCGCGCCGGGAACGCTTGAAGTGGCAGGCGCCACCACGGATGGTTCAGGTAATTTCACCTTCAGCAACCTGCTCACCGGCAGCGGCCTGCTGAGTGTGGACCTGGCGTCAGGCGCAGACACCTTTACCTTTGCCTCGTCTGCCGGCACTGCCTTCGCCGGTGTCGCTGACCTGAAAAACAGCACGTTTGCCCTGTCCGGCGATAACGCCGCGGCACTGACAAATGCCATGCTGATGACCAGTACCGGTAACACCACCACGGTGAGCGATGGTGTTCAGCATACCGACGGTCTGGCCTTTAATGGCGGCACTCTGGCGCTGGATATTTCTCTGCCGGGTGCGGCACTGTCTGGCGGCTCTCTCCAGACGGGAACGCTGGTTGCCGGAGCAGGCACCTTCACCCGTAACGGTCGTGATATTCAGGCGAACGGAATCGGCAATGTTCAGGTAACACTCACTGACCCATGGAATGACCCGGGTCTGACGGCAGACCCGGATACCAACCTCAACCTGCTACAGCAGGATGACACAAGGCCGGGTATTCAACTGGTACAGGCAGACACGGTCATCGGCTCCGGCGGCTCCCTGACGCTCACCGACCAGAACGGAATTGCCATTGGTACCGACGAGAATATTGCCATCGCGCAGAACGGAACGGTGGTGGCAGACGGCCAGTACGGTATCCGCATGACCACAGCACCCGGTGACGGTCTGTACATCAACTATGGCCTGAAGGAAGTGGATATCCGTGCAGGACAGACGCTGACGCTGGCAGAGTTCGCGGGTGCCACCGGCGCAGATGCGGACATGTCGGCGAAAATCTCCGGGACGGGTAACCTTGCCATTAATACGGCCGGACGTGTTTCTCTGTCCAATGGTCTTAACGACTACAGCGGAACCACGCAGGTACAGGCAGGAACATTACGGACAGATGCCGATGGTGCGCTGGGTGATACTGATGAGCTGAGTATCAGCAGCGGTGCCACGGCAGACCTTAACAACACAGTACAAACGTCGGGTCTGCTGACTGGCCAGGCAGGCTCGACCCTCAACCTCAATGGCGGCACACTGACGCTGGCAAACGGCGGCCTCAGCAATGGTAGCCTGACCGGCAGCGGTAACCTGAACATCGGCGGCGGCATGCTGACGATTGACGGCGCCAACAGTGGCCTGAGTGCCACTACCGCCATCAGCAATGGTGCGCAAGTGGTCATTAATGATGTGCTGGGTGCAGGTACCGGTGGTATTGCCGATAACGGTACGCTGACGCTGGATGGCGTGACGGGGACGCTTGTGAACCGTCTCAGCGGGCAAGGTATCGTATCGCTGAATAACGAAACGGATGTAACGGCTACAGCGGATAACCGCCTGTTTACCGGGACCTGGGACGTGACGGATGGAACCCGGCTGCATGCTTCCGGGGCTGATAACACGGCAACGGCAACGGTCAATACCCATAATACCGGTATCCTGTCGCTGGATGCGTATGAAGGTAACCTGAACAGCCGTGTTACAGGGGCTGGTACGGTGGTCCTGACGGGCAACGCAGAGGTGACTTTCACGGACACAGGCAGTCCATTTTCTGGTAAATACGATGTTCAGAGCGGCAGTTCGTTGCACGTGAGAGACACTACACTGCCTGCGTCGGCTTCCCTGAACGATAACGGGCTGGTTGACCTGGCCACGGCAGGGGCTTTCACCCTGCAGAATGTCCTGACCGGTGCTGGTGTGCTGAAGGTGGATACGGCAGGCGAAGCATTTAACTTTTCGTCAGCAGCGGGCAATGCCTTTAGCGGAACCGTGGATCTGAATAACGCAACCCTGGGCCTCAGTGGCGTGAATACTTCTGCCCTGACCAATGCCATCCTTAAAGCGAATACTGGAAGCCGCATCACGGTGGCGGACGGGGATCAGACCATTGGCGGCCTCGCTTATGCCGGTGGTGAGACGGTGTTTAACGCGATGGCGCCAGATGGGAAAATGGCTGACAGCCATGTGACCGCCGGTGCGCTGGATGCAACCGGTAACGGCACGGTGCAGATTATCATCCCTGAGGCCTATATTCCTGACCATGAGACCGACACCCAATCATCCCTGATGACGCAGGATGAGGCGAACGTGACGCTTGAGTTGGTCAGTGCCTCTCAGGTTAGCGGCAGCGGTGGAAACCTGGTGCTACATGACCAGAATGGCAATACCATCAGTGACGCCACAGAGGTGGATATCGCCCAGGGCGGTGCCACGGTGGCTAAAGGCACCTGGGATTTCCGCATGACCACCACCGGGACTACCGGTAGCCAGGATGGTCTGTATGTCAACTACGGTCTGAAAGAGCTGGATATCCAGCAGGATCAGACCCTGACGCTCGACGGGACGCCGGGTGCCACCGATGCGGCCGCAGACCAGTCCGCCCGCATTACGGGTAGCGGTAACCTCGCCATCAGTACGACAGGCAGTGATGTGCTGTCACTCTCCAACAGCGGCAACGACTACACCGGCGACACCAGCGTGGTAAGCGGTACCTTGCGTACTGATGTGGACGGTGCGCTGGGCGCCACCGCGACGCTGGCGATTAATAGCGGTGCGAAAGCAGACCTTAACGGCACCATCCAGTCAGCCGGACGCCTGAATACCATGCAGAACGGGACGCTGGCACTGAATGACGGGACGCTGAATCTGTCACAGGGGGGCCGCGTACAGGGAGAAATAACCGGGGGTGGCCAGCTTAATGTGAACGGCGGTGTCCTGACAGTGGAAAGTGTAAACAGTAGTATGACGGCCGGTGTGGCGGTGGCCGACGGCGCCACTGTGATGTTGGCTTCGCCTGATACGGTACTGGGTGGCGCGGGGGCTGGTGATGTGACGGTGGCGTCCGGCGGTATGCTGGCCGGACAGGGTCTGGTGGGCGGAAATGTTGTGAACAGCGGGACGGTGTCTCTTGTCGGGAATGAAGCAGGTAATCGGTTGACGGTTAATGGCAATTACACTGGTAAGGCCGGTTTGTTGGTTCTCAATACGGTACTGAACGGTGACAACTCCCCGACGGATAAACTGACGGTGCATGGTGACACCAGCGGCAACACGCGTGTTGACGTGAATAACGTCGGCGGTAGCGGTGCGAAGACGGTGAACGGCATTGAACTGGTTCAGGTGGATGGAAACTCAGCCGGTCACTTTGCGTTAGTGAACGGTAGTGTAGAAGCCGGGGCGTATGTCTATACGCTGGCAAAAGGTACTGATGCGGCGGCGAAGAACTGGTATCTGACCAGTAAATGGAATGGTGCGGTACCTGTACAGGATCCGCCGGTTGTCGACCCTACCGCCCCGGACGCGCTGCGCCCGGAAGCAGGCAGCTACATCAGCAACATCGCGGCGGCCAACACGCTGTTTAACCATCGTCTGCACGACCGTCTCGGCGAGCCGCAGTACACCAACGCGCTGAAAGACGAGGGGCTGGCTTCCAGTATGTGGCTGCGTCACGTCGGCGGACACGAACGTTCCTCTGCCGGTGATGGCCAACTGAAAACGCAGAGCAACCGCTATGTGCTGCAACTGGGTGGCGACATCGCACAGTGGAGTACCGACGGCACCGACCGCTGGCATCTGGGCGTGATGGGCGGCTATGCCAACGAACACAGCAACACCCGCAGCGACCGCGCAGGTTATGGTTCAGACGGACGGGTCAGCGGCTACAGCGCCGGTTTGTACGGCACCTGGTACCAGAACGAAGCGGACAAAACCGGGGCGTATGTCGACAGCTGGATGCTGTACAACTGGTTTGACAGCAGGGTGGAGTCCGACAACCGTGAAAGCGACAGCGACAAATCGAAAGGGCTGACGGCTTCTCTGGAAGCCGGTTATACCCTGAAAGCCGGGGAGTTTTACGGCAGCCAGGGAACACTGAACACCTGGTATGTCCAGCCGCAGGCGCAGGTCACCTGGATGGGCGTGAAGGGGGATACACACACCCGCAACGACGGCACCCGCATTGAAACTCAGGGCGACGGCAATATTCAGACCCGCCTCGGGGTGAGAACGTACCTGAACAGTCACCACAAAATGGATGACGGTAAACAGCGTAAGTTCCAGCCGTTCGTGGAGGTGAACTGGATCCATAACACTGAACGCTTTGGTGTGAAGATGGATGGCACCAAAGTCAGCCGTGACGGCTCGCGCAACCTGGGCGAAATCCGCACCGGGGTGGAAGGCAAGCTGAACGACCGCCTGAGTGTTTGGGGTCATGTCGGTGTGCAGATGGGTGATAACGGCTACAGCGATACCCAGGGCATGCTCGGGGTGAAATATAACTGGTAAGCAACAGCACAGGAAAAGCATTAATGAAACGTTTATTAGCTGGAGTCGTACTTTATTGTATGGTGGCAGGGTCTCAGGTTCAGGCCGTTTTGCCTGATGGTGCTGATGCGATGGTGCTTCAGGAGCGCTATGGCAACTGGATGGCTGTCTGTCAGGAAAGTAAGGCAAAAGCCGGTATGGAATGCTCTGCAGTGCAGGTGCAGGCAACTTCGGGTGTCAGGGTGTTATCTGCGGAACTGAGTGGAACACCTGATACTTCCTTAACCGGAAAACTGGTCCTGCCATTTGGTATGGCGCTTATGGATGGCATCAGTCTGTCTGCAGATGATAAGGAACAGCAGACACTGAAGTTCAGTACCTGTGTACCGGAAGGGTGTGTCATCCCGGTTCAGTGGAATAAAGAACAGCTTCAGACACTGATGGCCGCCAGTAAATGGACGCTGACCGGTAAAAATGCAGGAGGTGCCGACAAGAAAACTGAACTACAGTTGCCGGTTGATGGACTGGATAAAGCGTTGCGACGGATTCAGTTCCTGGAGGGGAAAAAGACGGATACGCCACCATCTTAATAAAAGCCCTGCCGCCGGGCGAGCGCTGGTCTCCAAAGCCGAGCGAAGAGGGTTCGACATCTTCCGGAGCTGCCACATACCAATGTGAAAATTCTGCTGGTCACGCAGCGGTCCGGGAAGTGTCTTTAGCAAAGTGGTGAATACGTGAGCAGATGTGTTCGTAAAAAGTGCTGTAGTATGTTAATAGTGGTTACTTAGATATTCAGCATAGTTATAGAACTCAATCAACGAAACAATACGGAATTTTCTTCAGGAGACAATGGGTTATGGAAAACAATGAAAGTGTCTACGACTTCTATGAGAGTCACTTCGACGAGGCAAACCGCTTCGCAGTAAATACGCTGGAATTTATCCGCTCTCAGGAGATTATTCAGCGATTTTTAACGCCTTCCCCCATGCTTATTGCTGATATCGCCGGCGCAAATGGTTTTTATTCATTCTGGCTGGCAGAGAAGGGGCATCATGTACATCTGTTGGACCTTTCCAGCAAACATATTGAGCAGGCCAGACAGCGCGGACAACAAAGTGCTTTCAAGTTGCAATCGTACACCTGCGGCGATGCGCGAAAACTACCATGGGATGGTAACACTTTTGACATGGTGATGCTGATGGGGGCGCTGTATCACCTGCAGGAAAGCGTAGACAGGATGCAATGCATTGAGGAATGCCTTCGTGTTCTGAAACCCGGCGGCGTAGCTATTTTTACCTATATATCCAGGGCCGCTTCGCTGGTGGATGGATATAAATACCAGTTTATAAATGACCCGTTGTTTCAACGTATCGTGGAAACCGATCTGTTGACGGGAAATCATGAAAACCCTGAAAGCAACCCAAATTATTTCACTACGGCTTTTTTTCATACCCCGTCGTTAATTGTGCAGGAGCTTCAGCAAACAGGTTTTCAGGATATCAGACTGTTCGCTGTAGAGGGGTTTGCCAGCATCATTGATACGGATGAGATAATGCAGGTAGAGGACAAAAAGGCCCTTTTGCTGAAGTATCTGCGCTTGACTGAGGAATTACCTGAATTGCATGGTATTTCGTCGCATCTGCTGGCTGTCGCAAGAAAAGCCTAAGTCCGATAGTATCGCCAATATTTTCACATTCACTTTGAGGCTGCCATTCGGCGGCCTTTTTTATTTCAGGCGCCGGGAATCATCATCGGCATGCCTCATCAGGAGGTAGCGCGCTGTTCTGGTTCAGGCGGTTTTTTGATGGATATACACCCGAACAGGGGGCTGCGATTGGCATCACGGGTAGCTTGCTGTCTGGGCTCCTGACGAACCTGTATTTCAAATTAAAGATTAACATCAAAGCATGTTCAGCAGCAGAGTGTTACTGACTTACAAAACTATATCTTGCTATGTCGTGTTAATCATGCGTTAATGGGGCTCTGGTTTGTTGCGAATTTATCTGAAGCAGTCACTGTAATAATTTTATTATTTGTTCCTATTGAGATTTCCTTGTCGGCTTTTTCTCTCTGATAATTTTTTTACGGACCATTCTGCCTAAGGGCTTACTCAAAAAAAGGTAACGATTATGTCTAACAAAATGACTGGTTTAGTTAAATGGTTCAATCCTGAAAAAGGGTTTGGTTTTATCACTCCAAAAGATGGTAGTAAGGATGTGTTTGTACATTTTTCTGCTATCCAGAGTAACGATTTTAAAACGCTGAATGAGAATCAGGAAGTCGAGTTTGGTGTTGAACAGGGTCCTAAAGGTCCCTCGGCAGTTAATGTCGTCGCCCTTTAAGGAAACTGTTATTACTAATAATATTCACTTCAGATGCCCTTGTTGCCATGGGTCTCAGTACAGAATGTCATCTTTTGATGTCACTGATAGCAATCCTTTCGGCGCGAAATGTATTTTTTGCAAAACTACAATGATTACATTCGATAATATTGCAATGTATATCCGTTCTGGTCAGTCTCCATTAGATTTCAGAAAATAAAGTTCAGGCTCCTTATGGGGCCTTTTTTATTTCTGTTTGGTTATTATTGACAGAGTGAATGCGGGGAAATTATGAAAAAAGTGATAGTGTTTTTTAATTCAGAATCCGCGGTAGTAGTATCAGTAATGAAGAGTATTACTACAATAATGCGTGAGTATCCTAACGGGGAAAAAGCTCATCTTCAAGTCATGTCTGCAGGTTTTCCATCTATAACCGGAGATCATAAAATTGTTTATGTTGCTTCAGACCGGGATGTTACTTCAGAAGAAATTCTTGAAGCAGCATCAAAACTCTTTAAATGATTACTGCTCATATCTTTATGAGTACGGGTAAAGTTGTGAATGGTTGTTGAATTATTGAGCGAACTTAGTGTAAACAATATGCACTAACCTCTTGATTATTGAAACTTTGCAACTTATCGTTTATAGATACCAATGGTTGTTCAAGTTATCACATGAATCATGGGATCTGCCGGGCAGAGGTGCCAATACAGACCATAAGAGGTGCATAATGAAAATCGAAGAGTTAAAAAGAAAAACTGAAGCGGATATTTCTGATTTCATTACTAAAAAAATAACTGAGCTCAAAAAAAAGACAGGTAAAGAAGTCGCTGATATCCAGTTTACTGCTCGAGAAAAAATGACTGGACTGGAAAGCTATGACGTCAAAATTAATTTAATCTAGTCGTCATCGACGGCCAGTACCAATGAAAGCATCATCTTTCACAAGAGATGATGCTTTTTGGCTCGTATAACGATCGCACGCTTTTAACTTAACTATTCATCGGTTCATTCAACGTAAGCGCGTTATCATTTTCGACTCGCTGATGGAGTGAAATTCTTTGTTGGGGTAAATGCAATACGTTTCAATCCGTCCAGCGCTTTTTCAAGGTAAATACGTGGGCATCCCAGATTCAGGCGGATAAACCCCTTGCCAGCCGGGCCGAAACTGCTCCCCATTGACGGTGCAATTCCTGCAACGTCCGCCATTACCCATTTGAGTTGCTCATCGTCCAGTCCCAGCGCCTTGCAATCGACCCATAACAGATACGTTGCCTGGGAAGGGACAACCCGTGCCCAGGGCAGATAGTTATTGACCTGGGTAATAAACCACCGGCGATTCTCGGCCAGATAATCCAGTAGCTCATCCAGCCACAGCGCACCGTGTTGCCATGCTGCCATACTCGCCTCAATGGAGAGCGCATTGAATACATCCAGTCCATGCGCATCCAGACGGCGTAAAAAGTGTTCACGCAATGCTGTCGCGGGGATCAGAAAGTTTGCAATACGTAATGTCGATAAACCAAACGTTTTACTGGCGGAAGTGGCAGAGATAACGCGTGAATGCCAGCGCTCTCCGAGATGCAAAACGGAAGTAAATTGTTCTCCTGGAAGTAACAATTCAGCCCATATTTCGTCGGAGACCAACGTAACATTATATTCCTCGCACAAGATAAGGAGTTGTTCCAGTTCTTGTGCCGTCCAACAACGGCCGGTTGGATTATGCGGATTACATAAAATCATTAATGGCGGATGTTCAGTGCGGAACAGCATTTCCAGGTGAACAAAATCCATCTGATAACCGGTAACGGAATCCTCATTCAAGGGATTCTCCAGTAACCGTCTGCCGTTGAGGGATATGATTTTTGCAAAGGATCCATACCAGGGCCCCTGAACCACCACACCCTCTCCGGGTTGGCTCAGCATTTGTACCAACAGCGACAACCCCGGAACGACACCTTCAACACTGCATATCCACTCTTGCTCTATTGCCAGTCGATGCCGGGTCGAAAACCATGCTCGTAATGAATCGAAGTAAAGTTGCGGTCGCTCACTGTATCCAAAAATACCGTGTTTAACGCGGTGAACTAAAGCCTGTTGAACAACATCAGGGCAGGTAAAGTCAAAGTCAGACACCCACATTGGCAACAGTTCATTAGCACCTTCACCGAAATACCGCGTCATGAAGTCCCATTTCAGCGAACCCGTATTGTGGCGGTCAATAATCTTATTAAAATCCATTAAGTTCCCTTTCTATTCTGCTGCCGTTAACTTCTGTTCTTTTTCTGTCACTGCGGATGTTCTCGCAATGCCGATACCGGTGAAGCCAAAAAATAAGGCAAAGAAGATAGCGGCGTAGCACTGAATCGCCCAGGGAAGTAAATCCAGCGTGCTCACCCCCAACGTCGTTGCCATGTAGACGCCCGCAGACGTCCACGGTAATAGCGGTTCAATCACGGTTCCCGCGTCTTCAATGGTGCGGGAAAGGTTTTTGGTATCAAGGCCCATACGACGGTACGCGTCTTTAAACAATTCAGCAGGAACCAGCAGCGCCAGCTTTCCGTCGCTTGTCGCACCGGTCACCAGAATCGTGGTACCAATAGTTGCCGCAATTAACTGACCGACACTGTGAATGACCGTCAGTAAGCGGTTAATAATAATGTTAAGCGCCCCTGTTAACGTTAAGGCGCCTGCGAAAGAGAACGCGCAAAATACCAGAAGGATAGTGCCCATCATTGAGAACATTCCCCCACGGTTAAGCAGGCGGGGCACGTCAGCAATGATGCCTTCGCTACCTTGCGCGAACATAGTGATGTTGAATCCATCAATAAAGGCATCCAGCCCTTGCTTGATGCTGAGTCCTTGCACAATCACCCCCAGCACCAGGGCCAGCACACAGGCACTCAACATTAAAGGGATTACTGGTTTCTTACGAATGGCACCCCATAACACAATGACAGGAGGCAAAATCAGAATGATATTAAAGTGGTACAGCGACTCCAGGGCATTGACAATGTCAGTGACACGCTGGGGGGTTGCGACCTCGCCCAACATATTACTGTGGCCCGCAATGAGATAAACCACGGCCGCCAGCAAAAAACTGGGGAGCGTAGTCCATAATAAGTGCTGAATATGCTCGAAAAGGGTAGTATCTGCGACAATTGCCGCAAAATTGGTTGAGTCTGACAGCGGCGATATTTTGTCGCCAAAGTAAGCGCCAGAAACAACAGCGCCTGCTGCTGCTGCCAGGGAAACATCCAGTCCAGCGGCAACCCCCATTAACGCGACGCCAACCGTTCCTGCTGAACCCCATGAGGTACCGGTACATACCGATACGACACTGGTCAGGAAGAAGGCGGCGATGAGAATGTATTCGGGGCTTATTAATTTGAGTCCCCAGTACACCATGTAAGGAATGGTGCCGCTGAACATCCATGTACCAATCAAGGCACCCACGCAGATCAAAATCATGATAACTGGCATCGCTTTCGCGAGTTTGTCCACTATCGAGCTGATAATATCTTCCCAGCTATATCCCTGCCACCAGGCCAATCCTGCGGCGACAGCAGCAGAACAGAGCAACAATGGTTCAATGCGCAACCCCATGATGCCGTAGCCAATAATCAACAGCAGCAGCATGGCTAAGATTGGCAGCACTGCCAGTCCAAATGAGAGCGTTTTTTTCTTTTTTTGAGTGGCATTCATCGATGAATCTCCAGTCTGTAAGGTCGCTCAAGAGTAGATGAACACCCTTTTAGCTGACTGTGATCGTTCGTTCGCCCTCATGTAAGCGATTACATGAGAGTGGTAAATTTGAAGCAGATCACGATTCAGTGGCTTGACCATTCAGTCATTGCGTTCAGGAGAAATAACAGAATCCCGAATAACCAGTTCCGCAACAAAGTTATTCATGCCGGGCTGCTGAGTCATTCCTTTAAAGAGTTGTATTGCCAGTTGAGAAGCGCGACGCGCCATCCGTTCAACCGGATAATGCATCGTCGTCAGTGCCGGAAAGAGATAACGTGCCATCACCACGTCATCAAAACCTACGATAGAGAGTTGCTGCGGTAGCGAAATGCCTTTCTGATGCAAAATGCGCATGATACCGGCAGCCATCACATCATTGAATGTCACTGCGGCGGTGAAAGGAGTCGTGCAGTTAAGAAGCTGGTGTGCTGCGCGTTCGCCGCCTTCTTCGTTAAAAGGTACGCTTATCACCCAGTTTTTTTCTGGTGTAATGCCATATTGAGCCAACGCCTGGCGATATCCTTCCAGTCTCTCGTGGCGATCGATAATCGGTAAATCACTTGTCACACAGGCAATACACCGGTGACCTTGTTCCAGCAGATGCAGCGTTGCCGTTTTCGCAGCGTGACAATTTTCCAGCCATACACAGCGATTAGCCATGCCGGCAATATAGCGGTTCACCACCACCATGGCAGGCAAATGGGCCGCATAGCGCAGCAGCTCCTTTTCAGGCAATCGGCTTGCATGGACCACAATCGCCTCGCATCCCTGGTTGATCAGAAAATCGAGCCCGGCTTTTTCCATGCCTTCGTCGTGGCCGCCGCTGCATACCATCAAACGGAATCTTTCAGCACGTGAGACTTCCTCGACACCGCGCGCAAGGCGAGCAAAAAAGGGATCGGCAAGATTACCTGTCAATAACCCGAGCATATCGCCGCTGCGCTTTGCCAGCGCAATCGCGGCGGCATTACGACGATAATTCAGTTCCCTCATGGCTTTTTCTACTCGTTCACGCGTCACGGGTTCAACCCATGCTGTTTGATTGATGACACGTGAAACGGTTGCGGTTGACACGCCCGCTAGCTGTGCAACATCCTTTATCGTTGCCATAACGTCACCTTATTTTTTTAATGCTTAAGACCTTACATGTTACCTGCCTGTCCTCAGCCACCGCCAGCCCCATGCAACTGAGCGTCCCCTGTATTGCAGCGGGAGGCGGGGGCGTGTACCTCGGGGAGTTGCCGGAGATGAAAATCTTGCTTTGTACGCTGGTAAGGAAAGCCTTTCTACTTTATAGATTCCGATGGACAGAAGCTGGAAATCCATGACGACGATTTACCCCGTCGTCTTAACGCGTGCATGAAACATCCTTAGGAAGCAAGGATGTTTTGCTGATACCCGAAAACGAGTGAAAGAGGGGAACCAGTGAACCGCTAACGCGGTCCACTGGCGAAGGCACAATTATATCATCATGCTGGCAAGCAGAATGAATAGCAGCCCACAGATGGATAACAGCGTCGACATCAGCGTCCAGGACAACAGTGTCTCTTTGGTGGTCAGGCCGAAGAAGTCTTTAATCATCCAGAAGCTGGCGTCGTTGACGTGGGAGCAGATACAGGAGCCTGCCCCGGTGGCCAGCGTAATCAACGCCAGGTTGGTGTCGGGATGTACCGCCAGTAGCGGAATAACCAGCCCGGCGGTAGAAATCGCCGCTACGGTGGCGGAGCCCAGACAAATACGCAGGAACGCGGCAACGCCCCAGGCCATCAGAATGGGGTTAATATCCATGCCTGAGACCAGGGTTGAAATGTACTGACCCACGCCTGAATCGATGAGCACCTGCTTGAATGCGCCACCACCGCCGATAATCAGCAGCAGTCCGGCAATACCCGCAATGGCTTTTCCGCAGGAATCCATCAGTTCAGGGATCGACTTTCCGCGGCCCAATCCCATGGTATAAATGGCGAACAGCAGCGAAATCAGCATCGCAATCGTCGAGTTGCCCAGGAACAGTAACACATTATAAAACGTGCCTGACTCCGAAGCGGTTTTGGTATGGGTCATCTGGATGATGGTGACGACCGCCATCAGGATCACCGGCAGCATCGCTGTGAGAAAGCTGATGCCAAAGCCAGGCATTTCGCTTTCGCTGAACCGTCGGGTCGCGCCGAGAGAGGCAATATTCCCCTCTTTTTTAAACGCGTCAGGAATAATCCGCTGACAGAATTTATTCAATATCGGCCCGCAAAGAATAAAGGTCGGAATACCGACAATAATGCCGTAGATCAGTACCAGTCCCACATCCGCACCATATTCACGTGCAATAACGGTTGGACCAGGGTGCGGGGGTAAAAAACCGTGCGCGACCAGCAAACCGGAAAGCATTGGCACGCACATAAACATCGGCGATATTTTCGCTTCACGGGCAATAGCGAATAAAATAGGGACCAGCAGAATTAAGCCGACTTCGAAAAAAAGGGCGATACCGACGATAAAGGCTGAACAGACCACCGCCCAGTCAAGCCGCTTTTTACCGAAGTAATTCAGCATGGTCAGGGCGATTCGCTGTGCGCCGCCCGCGTCAGCCAGTAAGCGACCGAGCATCACGCCGAAGCCGAAGATTAAACCGATATGGCCCAGCGTGCCGCCAAGCCCGGATTCGACCGACGTGACGACTTTACTCAAATCCATACCACTGGCGATGGCGACAACAATCGAAACAATAATTAAGGAAACAAACGTATTGAGTTTAATTTTAATGGTTAAAAGCAGGAGTAAAGCAATCCCTGCCACAACGATAATTAGTGGCATAACGTCCTCTCATTGTAGGGTAGTGACCGGTGATAATCCGACTACGTAACGCATTAATGCATAGCCGGATTATTCAGCAGTCTGGATATTTTTATTTTTGCTTTAGGTGGTTATTAATATACTCGCTCAGGGCGGTGCCGATTTTATTCACATCATAAATACAGCCCGTCCATGTTCCGCCGCTTACTGCCTGAAGCATTGCCCAAAGCCGGGTGTCGTCTGGCAGTTCAGGATCAGGAAGTAAATCCTGATGACTGGAGCGGGCGATTAATATTGCGGTTGCCTCCTCCCGTGAAGGTAATGTTTCATCGTGACGGGTTCCGAGGAAATTGACTTCGCCCTGAAGTTCACGGCAATCAATTTTAATTTCAATAATATCCCCGGTGCGTAATTTACTGATTGGCCCCCCGGCCAGGGCTTCCGGCCCCACGTGACCAATGCATGCGCCAGTGGAAACGCCCGAGAAACGCGCATCCGTGATCAGTGAGACATGCTTGCCGTAAGACAGATGTTTCAGGGCGCTGGTGACCTGGTAGGTTTCTTCCATCCCGGTGCCGGAAGGGCCAACGCCGATAATGACCAGAATATCGCCCGCTTTAATCTTGTCGTGCTTGATATCGTAAATGGCGCTTTTCTCGGACAGATAAACCTTTGCCACACCTTTATGGTAATAGATGCCTTGCTCATCAATCACTGAGGGGTCGATGGCGGTGGATTTGATCACCGAACCTTCCGGGGCAATATTGCCCACCGGGAAGGTGATCGTTGAGGTCAGGCCGCGCTCCCGCGCGCGTTGCGGTGACATGATCACCTCGTCGGCGTCGATTTGTTCCTGGTCGCGCAGAAGTTGTTTAAATCGCTGCCGCCGTTCGGAGTGCTCCCACCAGTCCAGGTTCTCTTTAAGCGTACTGCCGGTGACGGTCATCACGTCTTCATGCAGCAAGCCAAGTCGACGAAGATGCAACATCACTTCCGGCACACCGCCCGCCATGAATGCATTGACCGTCGGATGATAAACCGGACCATTTGGGAGTACGCTCACCAGGCGGGGCACCCGCTTATTGATGCGGATCCAGTCGTCAACGGTCGGCACATGGCAGCCTGCCTGATGAGCAATCGCCGGGATATGCAGCAACAGGTTTGTTGAGCCGCCGAACGCCGCATGAACCGTCATCGCATTTTCAATCGCTTTATCAGTGAGGATTTCCCGGGTGGTGATGCCTTGTTTACACAAGTTCAACGCCGCTCTCGCGGAGGCTCTGGCGATCTCCTGCCACACCGGCTCGCCGGAAGGCGCCAGCGCAGAGTGCGGGATGGCCAGCCCCAGGCCTTCGGCTACCACCTGCGATGTCCCGGCGGTGCCCAGAAATTGACAGCCGCCGCCGGAAGACGCGCAGGCCTTACAGCCCGCACGGCGGGCATCCTGTAGCGATAACTCCCCATTGGCGAAGCGTGCGCCAATGGTCTGGACTTTGCCATTATCTTCCCCATCCTTCGCGGGCAGCGTTGCGCCACCGGGCACCAGCACGGTCGCTTTGTCATGTTGCGCGGCGAGGGCCATCATGGTGGCTGGAAGTCCCTTGTCGCAGCTTGCCACGCCAATGACGGCTTTCGCATCGGGCAGAGAGCGGATAAGGCGGCGCATTACCATTGAAGCGTCATTTCGGTACGGCAGTGAGTCAAACATGCCCGTTGTGCCCTGAGTTCGTCCATCACAGGGATCGGAAACATACACGGCATAGGGTAGGGCGCGGTTCGCTTTGATCACCTCTGCTGCCGCTTTCATCTGAACATCCAGCTCGTAGTGACCCTGGTGCAGCGCCAGCGCGATGGGCTTCCCGTCTGCTCCGCGTAACCCTCCCAGCGTGCTGAGCAGTAAGATGCCATCGCGATCGAGTTCGTCCGGCGACCAGCCCATACCGGCATTCATGGTCATTCCGAACAGATCCCCGCTGGGGCGGTTGATAAGCATCTCCGCCGTGAGCGGCAGTTCACCGTCAGGACCATCAGCGTGCGTTCTGACGGTGTAGATATCGTGACTTTCGTCAGCAAAAATAGAGCGAACAGACATGATCTTCTCCTCAGAGCGATAAAATTCCCTGCGCAGCCAGCAGTGCATGCACTTTTTCTTTGGCTTCTTCTGACACGTCAAGAATTGGTGGCAAGCAATACGTCTCCACCGGTAATCCGACGCACTGCATGCTGTATTTGATCAGCGAGACAAACGGTGTTTCCAGGGCGTAAATCGCTGGCAGTTGCAGTAGCTTTTTATTCAGAGTGGCGGCAGTTGCCAGATCGTCCTCACGCCAGGCGCGGTAAATACCGACAGAAAGTTCAGGTGCAAAGTTCGCGCTGGCGGATATCGCGCCATCGCCGCCCAGTAACAGGGTGTTGAGTAAATGGTCGTCGTAGCCGCAGAAGACCGAAAATGACGGGCGCACTGACTTTACGGTGTTAATCATCGCGCGCAGATGGCCGACGCTGTCGATGGTGTCTTTGATCCCGACGATGTTCTCATTTTGCAGCGCCAGACGTTTCACCGTCTCCGGAGTTAAGTCCTGGCCGGTCAGATCCGGAAAGTTGTACAGGATCACCGGCAGCGTGACGCTGCGGGCGATCTGCTGGTAATAGTCGTCAAGGTTTCGCGACGCAACCTTCCAGTAGTAAGGGTTGATGGCGACAACGCCGTCAGCGCCGCAGGCTTGTGCATGTCGCGCCAGTTTGACCGCTTCATCCGTGGAAGGCGAACCAACACCAATCAATACCGGCACGCGCCCGTCGACCGCAGCCACGGCTTCTTCGGCAAGTGCCATGCGTTGGGCGGTATTCATCTGGCTAAATTCTCCCCCGGTGCCAAGGTAAAACAGCCCATCGACGCCCTTATTGATCAGGAAGTCAGCAACCTGGCGCATTGCCGTTTTATCAATGGTTCCGTCACGATGAAACGTGCTGGATACCGGTGGAATAATGCCGCTGAATTTTCTCATTACCTCAGTTTCCTTTTCGTAAATACTCATTTTCGTTTCTGTAGCCCAACCCATAAGATATTTGTCCGGCGCATTTGCGGAGCAGTTCCAGATAACCGTCGATCTTATTTCCTGAATAAACCACAGGATCGCCTGAAAGCGAGATTGCATAGTTCACCCGGTTATACATATTGAATACCGGCATACTTAAACATACTGCACCGTAGGTAGATTCTTCGTTGTCTATGGCCCATCCTCGCAGCCGCGTTTTTTGCAACTCTTCCAGAAATAATTTTTTATCGGTAAACGTGTTGCGCGTGTGCGGTGTTAACGTGAGCGCATCGAAAAAATAATCCAGTTCTTCCCGTGTTTTCCAGGCTAATAACGCCTTACCCAGTGCGGTGATATGTAATTCCAGTTTTTTACCAATCCAGCTTTTACTCGTTGGTACTGAGTTCGGGCTTTCAATCTTGTCGAGATAGATTGCTGAAATGCTCTCCATCGCACCCAGATGGCAAACCAGGCCACTTTTCAGTGACAACTCCTGCATTGGGCGTTTTGTCACCTCAAAGATATTTTGACGGTGTAGCGCCTGACAACCCAACTCGTAATTTTTTATTCCCAGTGAGTAATGACCGTTTTTATTTTTGATGAGAAATCCGCATTCCACCATCACATTTAATAAATTAAGCAGGCTGCTTTTGGGAATCTGAAATTCTTTTAGCAGCTCCATATAACTCGCCACGCCGACCCATGCGATGTGGGTTAATATTTTTTCGGCACGAATTAATGAATTACACCCTTTGCGAACCATAATGGAATCCTCCTGCTGGTAGAATAAATGTTATCGGCATTGCTGAGGTGAAAATACACTTTGTTCAACATGCTGAACCGTAATGCGATGATTAAATGTGATCTTGTGCGCAGTTTGAATAGCTGAATTATGGCTCTGTCATTACGCTGAATATGAAAACCTGAAAATGAAAAGACGACAGGTCATCGTGGCATGATAGAGTATGAATGACACAAAAAATATCCGAGGTTTGCGTGATGCAACAAATTGATTTTTACATGGTTGATGCCTTCAGTACCACGACGTTTGGTGGCAATGCCGCGGCAGTCTGTCCGTTAACCGAATGGTTGTCCGATGAGACGTTACTGAAGATGGCTAAACAGCATAACCAGTCAGAAACCGCCTATTTTGTCCCCACGGAAAACGGTTTTGAATTGCGCTGGTTTACTACTCAGGGTGAAATCAACCTGTGTGGGCACGCCACGCTGGCGGCCGCTCATGTCATTTTTGAACATCTGGATTATCCGGGCGACATTATCCACTTTGCTACCCGATTTGTTGGTCCGCTGACCGTTGAACGCAGCGGCGAATGGTTGACGCTGGATTTTCCTGCCTGGAGTACTGAGCCTGTCACGCCCCCCTCTCTTCTGCTGGACGCGTTGGGTATCACGGAATACAAAGACGTGCGCGTGGGGCGTGATTATATGGTGGTGCTGGATAATCAACAGCAGGTCGACGCGCTGCGCCCGAATATTCACGCTATGCTCCCTCTGGGGAAAATGGTTTGTGTCACCGCGCCGGGTGAAGGGAAATATGATTTTGTCAGCCGTTTCTTCTGTCCAGGAGAAGCCGTAGCAGAAGACCCCGTTACCGGTTCTGCGCATAGCATGCTCATTCCTTACTGGGCGGAAAAACTGAACAAGATGGAGATGCTGGCGCATCAGGGCGGCGAACGTGGTGGGGTGTTACGCTGCGAGAGTGTCGGGCAGCGTGTTCATATCGGCGGACAGGCAACCACGTATCTGCTGGGTAAGGTCTTGTTGCGCCAGGACTTACAGAATATGACGGTTTAGTATTTATCCATTCTTATATCATTCGCGCTAACGCAATTAAGGGCGAACAGATGAAGAAAAGTTGAAATTGACTTCGTGGGGGAAATATCGGGTTTCCCCCGCGATCTTGTTAATATATATGACTACCAGCGTCCTCAATCTGGCATCATTTTTACAATCTGTTAACTGAAAAATCCGAAATATCAATAATTATATGAATGGCAAATGAGTAACTCTACAATGCCATAATTTTTAATTAACCTGACGACAACAGAGTAACTTAATTTATCTTATTGACTTTATTGATTTGTTTCATTAGTAAGTGAATTATTTTATACCGGAGCATGGAGTTTTATATAAAATTCTGAACGTTTTACGCATTTATTTAGAGGGGTGCTTTTTATTACGCTAAAGATAATATAGGAGTTAAAATAATTATCAGCTTATGGTAAGTCGTTGACAATTAATTACCGGGTGAACACTGGAATTGACGTAACGCAAAGGGAAAGGATATCGATACTTATGGACAATATACCAATACGTCGTTGTTATAAAAAGAGTTGCCAGATTTCTGCTATTGCGCTCGCCATCAGCGCCGCCCTGACAGCATCGCAGGTTAATGCAGTTGTCACTACAAGGGTCACCGCTGAGAATGGGCAGGATATAACATTAACCCCTAATGAGCAGTACGTTACTAATGATATGACGTTAATTGCTTACAATACCGGCACGATTAGGGGGGAAGATGTTTTTCTCACGGCTAATTACAATGGCAGTGGTAGGGCCGTCGTTATGGCTTATGCCGGGGGAAAGGTCATTCTCAAGGGCGCAACAATAAATCATTTAACAAACATGATTGGTTTTAGCCGTGACCGCACACAGGCTATTCTCGCCTATGGCCAGGATTCTTTTGTTGATATATCTGACTCCAGAATAGAGAGTTTTTGTTATATTGCGCAATTATCAGATGGCGCGACGGCCAATATCCATAATACAGAGATGATTGCACATGAGCATGGATTAACTGCTAAGGATATTGGCACAAGCATTCATGTGACGGATTCTGATATCTCAATGCTTAGTCAGTCGACCGGTTTCAATGCACGTAATGGCGCGCTAATCACAGCCCAGAATACGTATATTCATGGTAATCGTAGCTATGGTTCGGCATTATCCTGGGATGCCGGTTTCTCGGTGCCAGAGCAGATACAGGCGAGCAAAGGTATTTATGATAATGTCACGATCGAAACGCAGATGAATGACATCGTTGGGTACGGTATCTGGCAAATAGGGCGTTCTCAATTTTTGATGAACAATTCTCACATTATAACGCATGGTAGCAACACCAGTGCCGTATTTGCCGATAAAAGCCAGGAAGTATCGGAAGTTCGTAATACAAAAATAGACATGCTGGGTGATAGTGCTATCGCTGTAGGTATGAAAAATGGTAGCCAGATTCTTTTGGCGAATAACAGTGAAGTGATTACCGCCGGAAATAACAGTTATGCGCTGTATGCGCATCATAATAATAGCGATAGTATTGCGCCCACTACCATTACCGCATCTGATTCAGTTATCACGCTCAACGGTACAGACAGTGTCGGCGCCAGTGTTGAATCTGCGGGGTCACAAATCTATCTTGATAATGTTCAACTGACAACTCGCGGTATTACATCAACAGGGTTACTGGCGAAAACGGCGGGGAGTATTTTGCATGCAGATCGTCTCAGCGCACAAATTCAGGGGGATTCTTCTGTCGGCATGCGGGTACAAAATGGGGCTGATGCTCAACTGAATAACAGCATTCTGAATGTGTCCGGAAACAACAGCCATGGCATTGTCTTTAATACTGTGAGCACAAACGATAGTAATAGTTTACAGATAACAGGTAGCCATATCGAGACGAACGATGGTTATGCCATCCAGAATGAAAGCGGATCGTTAGCGCTGAACCTGAATGATTCTACTATTATCGGCCGTTCGGGAGGCGAGAGCGGTACCGCCATCAACATTAAGGATTTGAGTTCAACAGTGCGATCTGGCGCGGTGGATATTACGGCAGATAATTCACATATCGTCGGCGATATTATCTCACAATCCAATAATGCTGATGCGACTTTAGACGTGACGTTAAACCATGCTTCCTCATTCACCGGCCAGACGACCGATGTTGATAGTATGACACTAAATGATATCAGCCAATGGAATATGACTGACAGTTCGGCAGTTTCAACGCTGTCAAATAACGGTTCGGTCGTTTTTATGCCGCCTGGCAACGGTGGTACATTTAAGACATTGACGGTGAATGGCAATTATAGCGGCGGCGGTAACATAACCCTCAACACGACGTTGGGTGATGATAATTCTGAGACAGATAAACTGGTGGTGGAGGGAAATACCTCCGGCACAACCGGTCTGTTTGTGAATAATCATAATGGCAGCGGTGCACAAACGGCAGATGGCATTGAAGTGATTACTGTCTCGGGTGAATCTGATGGTATCTTCGCGCTAAGAAATCGCGTCGTAGCCGGTGCTTATGAATATCACGTCGCGAAAACGGGTAAGAACTGGTATTTAACCAGTGCTGTCTATGAAGAGCCGGAAGTCCCTGTAACGCCCACTGACCCCACGACGCCAGTGACGCCTTCGCAGCCGTCAATTCCCGCTGAGCCGTCCACGCCCATTGCGCCGTCTCAGCCTGCAGAGGAACATGACGGTGGGGGAGCTAAGGTCATTCGGCCTGAGGCAGGGGCCTATGTTACAAACCTTGCGGCAGCGAATACGCTGTTCCTTTCTCGTTTGCATGATCGACTTGGTGAAACACAATACACCGACTTTTTAACCGGTGAGAACAAAGTGACCAGTATGTGGTTGCGTCAGGATGGTGGACACAATCGTAGTAAGACCCGATCGGGTCAGCTAAAAACACAGACCAATCGCTACGTGGTACAAATCGGCGGGGATATTGCCCAATGGAGTCACCGTGGCCTGGATCGCTTTCATTTAGGCGTCATGGCGGGTTATGGTTACGCGCAAGGTCATACTGATGCTAAGTACAGTACCTATAAAGCAAATAGCAGAGTAGATGGCTATTCGTTGGGATTATATGGTACCTGGTATGCCAACCAGGAGGATAAGTCCGGATTATATGTCGATAGCTGGATACAACATGCCTGGTTTACTAACTCTGTTCAGGGTGAGGGATTAGCGGAAGAGAAATATAATTCTGAAGGATGGTTAGCGTCGATTGAAGCAGGATACAGCTTTAATCTAAGCCAGAGCGATAACGTCAGTTACTGGCTTCAGCCAAAAGCTCAGGCGATCTGGATGGGTGTCCATGCAGACAAACATGTTGAAACGAATGGTACAAGCGTCACGGGCAATGGCGATAACCTGTCAACGCGTTTAGGTCTGCGCGCTTATCGCCAGCAGACGGATGCTGACACTGGCCGAACACTGCAGCCGTTTGTTGAAGTGAACTGGTTACACAATACGAAAAACGTCGGTGTGACAATGAATGACGTGTCTGATTATCAGACAGGCACACGTAACATCGGAGAAGCTAAAGTGGGTATTGAAGGCAACGTCAACCAAAGGCTGAGCGTATGGGGCAGTGTCACCCAACAAATCGGTGACAAAGGATACCGTGATTCTCAGGCTTCCATTGGCTTCAAATACAGCTTCTGATGCTTTTACACTTCGTGGATAAACGCTCTGTCGCCTCGCTTCTCGTGACCCGGGCGTTTATTCTCATTGGTACTTAAGATTTGCGACGTCAGGATGAAAGATAATCACGCTTAAATGAGGAGGGAGTATGTTTTCTTACATCATGCTGGGTACGAACGATCTGCCACGAGCCATCGCTTTCTACGATCCATTAATGGAACTGCTTGGGCATCCGAAGGCAGGCCGGGGCGAAGAGGGCGCATCATGGGGGACGTTCAGTGAAAATCACACCACAGGACTGTGCGTCGGCAAACCCTTCGATGGTCAGGCTGCTGGTGTCGGTAATGGCACGATGGTGGCGCTGAATGCCCGATCCGTCGAACATATCCAGCAACTTCACGCGCTCTCGCTTCGCCTGGGCGGCACGGATGAAGGCGCGCCGGGGCACAGACCGCAGTATGGACAAGGCTTTCATAGCGCCTATGTCAGAGATCCCGACGGCAATAAGCTGGCATTTGTCTACTATGCAAACGCATGCTGAACACAGTTAACGCCTCAAAGGAAAGTCTATTTTCTTCGTAAAGAGCACTCGCCCTTTTTGAATTAGCATTGTGTGATAGTACAAACAACACACAAAATTGAAGCAAAACGCATGAAGACAAATAATAAGCTTTTTATGTCAATGGGTGAGTGTTCTTTTTCTTCTACCTGCCATAAGGACGGTGGGTGACGTGTAAGCATCGCAATAACCGTGAGAAGGCCCCCGATTTGGACAGCGATCACATTTTTCCGACCTGCGCATATCCCTGCTGACATTACGTGTTACCATTCACTCCGTAAATACCTTTCAACTCAACCCGAGGCTTTGATGCTGGAGAATGTAATCATCTGATAATCAGTTTCCCCGACCTTTCCAGGCCGGACTGATTATCAATGCGCCGAAATCGAATGCGGACACTGTTGTGTGTTTGCACGTTTTGCACATGATGATTAAACAGGTTTTCCAGTATGAATTTATCCCGTCAGGAACAACGTACCTTACACGTTCTCGCCAAAGGTGGACGTATTGCGCACGTCCGCGATGCGTCAGGCCGCGTCACCGCCGTTGAATGCTACAGCCGCGAAGGGTTGCTGCTCGCCGACTGTACGCTCGCCGTCTTTAAAAAACTCAAAACCAAAAAACTGATCAAATCCGTCAATGGTCAGCCGTACCGTATTAACACTACCGGGCTGAACAACGTTCGCGCACAGCCAGATAACCGCTAAGGAGAGCATTATGACAACACGCAATTTCACTTTTCATATCACCGATAAAAGTGATGCTATCGATATCCGGGAAGTCGAAACCTGTGCCTTTGGCTACAGTAAAGAGGCCTGCCTGGTGGCTTCTTTGCTCGAGGATGACACTGCGCGTCCAGCGTTATCGTTGCTGGCCAGACATGAAGGTAAAGCTGTCGGGCATATCCTCTTTACGCGGGCGACCTTCAAAGGAGAAGTGGATTCCCCGCTGATGCATATCCTCGCTCCCCTGGCGGTCATACCTGAATACCAGGGAAGAGGCGTGGGCGGATTATTGATTCGTACCGGTTTAGAACATTTACGGGCGATGGGATGCCAGCGCGTTTTTGTACTTGGTCATGCTACTTACTATCCGCGACACGGATTCAAACCCTGTGCCGGAGAGAGAGGCTATCCAGCACCTTACCCCATAGCGGAGAAACACAAGGCCTGCTGGATGATGCAGTCCCTCTCCGCACAACCCTCTGAACGTGCCGGCGACATTCAATGTGCGCAGGCCTTAATGAAACCGGAGCACTGGCGTGAATAACAATCGGACTGAACGCTCTCTTTTTCGCAATGCAATGAAAGGAATTAACTAATGGATATCCCACGTATTTTTACGATTAGCGAAAGCGAACACCGCATTCATAACCCGTTCACGGCGGAAAAGTACGCCACATTAGGCCGGGTGTTACGCATGAAGCCGGGGACGCGCATCCTCGATCTCGGCAGTGGTTCAGGTGAGATGCTCTGTACCTGGGCGCGCGATCACGGCATTAACGGTACCGGTATCGACATGAGCCAGCTCTTTACCGCGCAGGCAAAACAGCGTGCTGAAGAACTCGGCGTCAGCGAACGCGTTCATTTTATTCATAACGACGCGGCGGGTTACGTCACGGATGAAAAATGCGACGTGGCGGCCTGTGTTGGCGCGACCTGGATTGCCGGTGGCGTTGCCGGAAGTGTCGAGCTGTTGGCAAAAAGCCTTAAGCCTGGCGGAATGATACTGATCGGTGAACCCTGGTGGCGCCAGGTTCCCGCGACGGAAGAGATCGCCAAGGCTTGTGGGGTTTCGTCGAAGGCTGATTTTCTCACCCTCCCTGGGCTCGTCGCTTCTTTCGACGAACTCGGCTATGACGTTGTGGAAATGGTACTGGCAGACCAGGAAGGCTGGGACCGATATGAAGCGGCGAAATGGCTGACGATGCGCCGCTGGTTAGAGGCTAACCCAGAGGATGCTTTTGCCGATGAGGTCCGTGCGGAGTTGACGATAGCGCCTAAACGCCACGTCACATACGCCCGGGAATACTTCGGTTGGGGCGTATTTGCGTTAATCGCACGATAACGTGAGTCATACGGTATAGCCTTAGGGCTATGCCGTATTCTCATCTGATGAGAAGCGTTGCAGCGAAAAAAGATGAACCGTATTAAACATAATCCTCCAGCCTTCCTTCTTTACACATCACAATGACTTCCTGCCAGGCTTGTCAGTGGTTAATCGTTAAAATCGGGGTTGTGGATTATTTTTGTGACGCGTTTATAATATTTTTTAATAATTTGAGAGATGGCTCGTTCTTTTTTTAATTAAGTTAAATTGGTTGTGTTAACAGTTATCGCAATGCTCTCTGTCTTTATTTTTGGGATTATTCTTTCATTTAGGAATAATCTTAAAATTTATTTTTGATGATTCTTAAGGTTAGCGCCATGATTATTTTATTTTCCTAAATGGGGATTAAATAATCCTAATTTTTCATTGATGTTCTCTGTTTTTAAGTTAATTATTTGTTCTTTTTGTGTTTCGTTTTTGTTTTATTATGTGGTTTTGTGGCATTCCTTAACAAATTGATATTTATATGTAATTTATGTATTTTGTTAATAGCATGATCTGCTTTAACGATAAAAATAAAAATAGTGATAGCTGGTTCCTATCATGATGTACCGGATTGAACAGTTATATCATTTGGCAGTTTTTTTTAAGTTAAGTGTATATTTGCAAATAGCGATACAAGGAGGGATAACGTGGTTGTCGATGATAAAATTTCTCCACTGATCGCTCTTGCGCTGAGTGAAATAAAAAATCGGGCTGCGAGGCCGACAGATCGGAAACCATTTTGCTTTCGTCCTGCAATGTGGGTACAAACACGATGCTGTTGTGCCATAGTCGCTGAATATACATTAGTGAGTGTTTCAGACAAACAAGATAATTTGTTCCTGAAGCAGCATATAAATTTTTGTGACTCAATCAATCTGATTATTGAAAAACTTAAGAATGCGCAGGATAACAGTGGCGTTCAGACGTGTGAGTTCTGCCAGTTTATGGCGAAGATGAATAGGGCTGATAAACACACGCTCAATGCGATTGTTTGTCTGGATACCTATGCTGATGCTTCGCAATATCTGGGGTTGAGCCAGAAGTCGATATACTCAAGGTTGTACAGCATTCTTGAGCGTATTAACGTAAGGGATAAACGATTATTTTTTCGCTGGTATAAACATATGTTGATTCATTCAACAACATTCCGACCTCGAGGCCTGAATATTGTCCTTTCTGTGGCGGATTTGCCGCCAGGTTCAGAAATGAATGAGACGATCAACGTACGCTAAAACGTAACAGAAAAGGGGATCCTTATGGATTCCCTTTTCGCAGGTAGCGTGCTGGTCTTTTAGCGGTAAAGCGCGACTTTGCCGCCAGATGAGAAATATCACCTCTGGCGAACCATCCCGGTTATATGGACAGAATTTTCACAGTTGTTTTTCGTACAGGCGATAGCGTTTATAGGCAACTCCGCCGATGCGCTCCAGAATTGTGCGCATCCCGCTATTTGATTCCAGAATCCATGACATTTCCAGTGCGTCAATATGGTGTCTGGCAAACGGGGTGCGTAACGCCTCAATTAATAGCAGAGCCATGACCGGGCCAATGCGGCTGAACTGATATTCCTGACGAACGCCCATCAGCGGCACCCGCGCAGTGCGTACGCCGCTTACTTTCAGCCGCCAGAACAGTTTGGCCCAGCCGAAAGGCAACAGCCGACCGTTGAGATCGGCGATAGCCTCATTAATATTCGGCAGGCCAACGATAAAGGCACATGGAACGGAATCTATTTCAGCAATGTGAATCATATCGTCTGGCACAAGGAACTTGAGCTGCTCGCCCATGGTGGCGAATTCGTGCTCTGTAAAGGGGACAAACCCCCAGTTGTGTTGCCATCCGGAGTTGAAAATCTCTCGCAGAATCTGCATTTCTTCACTAAACCGCTTACGGTTGATGCTGCGGATAGTAACCTTTTGACGCACCTGATCCATCATTCGGATCAACGGCGGTGAGAAAGATAAATCAGTGCGCTGCATCCAGTAGGCCAACAGATCGATTCCCTTTGTGTACCCCTGTTGTTCCACGTGAGCGCCATAATAGGGTTTTCCGTGGGGCATTAGCGCGCAGGGCGGTGTCTCAAAGCCATCAACCAGCAGACCGCTTTCCTGATTAATGTTCAGGTTAAAAGGACCGGTGATTTTTCGCGCCCCGGCGGATTTCAGCCATGATTCGGCGGCGGCAAACAGTGCGCTAAAGACCTCGGGATCGTCGATGGCGTCGAGCATGCCAAAATGTCCGGTATCGTTGCCATACCGTTTGCGATGCAGAGTATCAATTTGTGCTGTGATGCGCCCGACGACCCGTCCTGCTTTTTTAGCGACCCACGCCTGCCAGCGGATATGCTCGGAACCCGGATTTTTCGCCGACAGATGATCTGTACGTTCAAGGTGCAAAGGGGCGATCCAGTTGGCGTCGGCGCAATAAAGTGAAGAAGGGAAAGAGATAAACGCGTTGAGGTCATGTTTATTCATGACTTTTTGTATCTGGATCATAAACAGCCTTAAATAAAAAGTGCAGAAATAAACCTATTTGCATTTACTGCCATACGGTAACATCGTTAGCCGAAACGAAATAAGTTACTCAATATATATTTCTCTCTTTTACCACTTAATGCGGTTGGCGATAAGAGAGGGCAATAAAAAAACGTAGCAGAAGATGTTAATGATAACTCTCCATGCAGAGAAGGAAATAAAGTATTTAACCAGCTAATATCATAATTATTAAAACTGAAAGGCGAGGCTTTATTTGTTTTGATTATAATTTTTGGCAAAAAAAGAAGTACTGTTTAATGAGTATTTAATCTAAAATGCAGTCTGCCGAATATTTGTTTTGTAGATCCAGCGATTTTAAATTCAAACATTTTCATGGTGTATATGTCCAATAGAATCTCTACTCATTCTCTTCCTATGCGTTATGCAGACTTTTCAACCCTGGTGGAAGCTCTGGACTATGCCGCTTTGGGAAATGCAGGAATGAACTTTTATGATCGACGCAATCAGCCTGAAGCCATACTGGAGTACCGCGAGTTAAAAAAGCGGGCAAAAGCCGGGGCCCGACGGTTGCTTTCGCTGAATCTTAATAAAGGCGATCGCGTCGCACTAATCGCGGAAACCAGCGTGGGTTTTGTCGAAGCCTTTTTTGCGTGTCAGTATGCGGGGGTGGTGGCAGTACCGCTGGCCATTCCTATGGGGATTGGACAACGCGATTCTTATTCCGCGAAATTGCAGGGGCTGCTCGCCAGTTGTCAGCCTGCGGCCATCATCAGCAGTGACCAATGGTTGTCGTTGATTAATGTGGTCAACGAGCATGGCGCGGCAATCCATATTCTCAGTAATGCGCAATTCAATGCGTTGCCGGAAAAGGATACCGAGCTGCCATTACCGTCGCCAGACGATATTGCCTACCTTCAGTACACCTCTGGCAGCACGCGTTTTCCTCGCGGTGTCATCATTACCCACCGCGAAGTGATGTCGAATCTGCGTGTTATTAGTCATGATGGGATCAAATTGCGTGACGATGACCGCTGTGTCTCCTGGCTGCCCTTTTATCATGACATGGGGCTGGTGGGTTTTCTGCTGACACCTGTGGCGACACAGCTATCTGTAGATTATCTGCGCACACAGGATTTCGCCATGCGTCCGTTACAGTGGCTGAAATTAATCAGTCAAAACCGCGGTACCGTCTCTGTGGCGCCGCCTTTCGGCTACGATCTATGCCTGCGTCGTATCAATGACAACGAGCTTGCCGGGTTGGATCTCTCCTGCTGGCGCGTGGCGGGAGTGGGGGCCGAACCGATTTCTGCCGATCAACTTAATCAGTTTGGCGAATGTTTCAAGCGCGCAGGATTTGACAGCAAAGCGTTCATGCCGTGCTACGGTCTGGCTGAAAATGCGCTGGCGGTAAGTTTTTCCGACGAAGCGTCAGGTTCCCAGGTAAACACTGTTGACCGTGACATACTCGAATACCAGGGCAAGGCGGTTGCGCCAACGAAAAATACCCGGGCGATTTCCACTTTTGTTAACTGCGGCAAAGCGCTTCCCGGCCACCGCATTGAAATTCGTAGCGAAGTTGGGAACCCTCTTCCTGAGCGAGACGTGGGCCATATCTGTATCTCTGGCCCGAGTCTGATGAGTGGTTATTTTCAGGATCCGGTTTCCCAAAAGGAAATCCAGTCAACGGGATGGTTGGATACCGGGGATCTGGGTTACCTGCTGGATGGCTATCTGTACGTAACGGGGCGTATAAAAGATCTGATCATTATTCGTGGGCGGAATATCTGGCCTCAGGATATTGAATATATTGCAGAACAGGAGCCGGAAATTCACTCTGGCGATGCGATAGCCTTCGTTACGTCTCAGGAACGGATTATTTTACAGATCCAGTGCCGGGTTAGCTGTGAAGAACGCCGCGCGCAGATCGTCCACAGTCTGACAGCGCGAGTACAAAGCGAGTTTGGCGTTTCTGTCAGTATCGAACTCTTACCGCCGCACAGCATTCCACGAACATCATCCGGGAAACCGGCGCGCGCGGAAGCGAAAAAACGTTATCTCAACCTCTTCGCGGAGACACTTAATTCAGCGATCCCCGAGCCGGGTTACTTGCAATGAGTACCACGGTTGGGATAACAGGCGGAACCGGCTTTATCGGGAAGCATATCATTGATGACCTGCTGTCCCGAGGTTTTACCGTTCGGGCGTTAACCCGAACCGTTCGTCACGACTCGTGCGATAATCTTGTCTGGATCCGGGGTTCGCTGGAAGAGAGCGAAACGCTGGCGCAACTGGTCGCCGGGGCGGAACACGTCATCCACTGTGCAGGGCAGGTTCGCGGACACTCAGAAGCTACCTTCACCCGTTGCAATGTTGACGGTAGCCAACGACTGATGCTGGCCGCGAAAGAGAGCGGCAGTTGCCGACGCTTTCTGTTTATCTCGTCGCTTGCAGCACGTCACCCTGAACTCTCGTGGTATGCAAATTCCAAGTATGTCGCAGAACAGCGGCTTACAGCGATGGCTGCAGAGATTACGCTGGGGATTTTTCGTCCCACGGCAGTGTACGGACCCGGAGACAAAGAGTTAGCACCGTTGTTTCGGGCGATGCTGCGCGGTTACCTTCCGCGCTTTGGCGCTGCCGAAGCCCGGTTGTCATTTTTGCACGTGAGCGATTTAGCTCAGGCTGTCAGTCAATGGCTCATGGCCGATCGCACCCCTGTTTATCCTTATGAAATCTGTGATGGTGTTGTAGATGGCTATAACTGGCAACGTATTCAGGAAATTGCGGCCGCAGTGCGTAACAGGCCGGTCAGGGCCATAGCCATTCCGTTACCGTTACTCACCTTGATTGCCGACGCGAGTACGCTAATCAGTCGCTTCATCGGAAAAGAACCGATGTTAACCCGGAGTAAAGTTCGTGAATTAATCCACTCTGACTGGTCGGCAAATAATGAATGTCTGTGCGAGAAAATAAATTGGTTTCCCCGGATTAGCCTGGAATATGCATTACGGAAAGGGCTATTTTAATTATTAATATTACAGGTGTGTTATTTTCTATGTTAAATCATGACGAAGTAATGGATTATACCCTTTATTGTTTGCAAGGGATGGTCGAAAGCGGCGTAGATATTCATCCTGACAGCGATCTGGTTAATGACCTTGGGCTGGAATCGATTAAGGTTATGGATTTACTCATGTTACTGGAAGATAAATTCGATATTACTATCCCCATTAACATTTTGCTGGATGTCAGAACCCCTGCGCAATTAATGGGAGCATTAATCCCTTATCTGGAGAATATCGATGAGTCTTTATGATAAATTCTCGCGTCTGGCCAGCGAGCGGGAACATTTTAGCATGGCGGGGATTAATCCATTTGGTACCTGTATTGATGAAGTGTTTTCCGCGACGGAAGGACGGATTGGCAACCAAAAAATTATACTGGCGGGAACGAATAACTATCTGGGCCTCACCTTTGATCTACAGGCGATTGCCGAGGGGCAGGCTGCTTTAGCCAGTCTGGGAACAGGTACGACCGGTTCGCGAATGGCGAACGGCAGTTATGGACCTCATTTAGCCTTAGAACAAGAGATTGCCGCGTTTTTTGACCGACCATCGGCCATCGTCTTTTCCACGGGCTATACCGCCAATTTGGGGATAATCAGCACGCTTGCCAGCCACAATGCCGTGGTAATGCTGGATGCGGACAGCCACGCCAGCATTTATGATGCCTGTGTATTAGGCGGCGCTGAAATTATCCGCTTTCGCCATAATGACGCGAAAGATCTGGAGCGGCGCATGGTGCGCCTCGGTGAGCGCGCTAAAGACGCTATCATCATTGTCGAAGGCATTTACAGTATGCTGGGCGACATTGCGCCACTGGCCGAAATCGTCGACATCAAAAAACGCTTGGGCGGTTTTCTGATTGTCGATGAAGCTCATTCCTTCGGCGTGATGGGGGCGAAGGGGCGGGGACTGGCGGAAGCGACGGGTGTGGAACAGGATGTTGATATTATCGTGGGAACCTTCAGTAAAAGCCTGGCTTCTATTGGTGGTTTTGCTGTTGGCGCGAAGGGTATGGATGTCCTGCGTTACGCCAGTCGTCCATATATTTTTACCGCATCGCCGTCGCCGTCGAGCATTGCAACCGTCCGCTCTGCGTTAAAAACGATTGCTGCACAACCGGAGTTGCGCCAAACGCTATGGGATAATGCAGTGCGACTGTATGAAGGGCTTGAGAGACTGGGGTATGAACTGAGTTCGCACATCAGTCCTGTGGTTCCGGTGATAATTGGCGCAAAAGAAGAGGGACTGCGTATCTGGCGCGAGCTCATCGCCGCTGGTGTTTATGTCAATCTCATTTTGCCACCGGCTGCACCCGCCGGGATCACGTTGCTACGCTGCAGTGTTAACGCTGCGCATACCCACGAGCAGATTGACGCAATTATTCAGGCATTTGCAAAGCTGAAAAAATAACCCGCGCTACGCGGCAGATATTCTTCCTGAGAATACCTGCTGCGGCGTCTTATCCTCTGCCCATCAAGCCCTCTGATGAATGTTTTGATATCAGGGTTGGCGATCGAATCGGTAAACCAATAATAATGCCACCGCCAGGAGCAATATTGGCGGTGCGAGCGTTGTCATCTGCACGTTCAGGGAATAAAGCAGTCCCAGGTTGACGATGATCTGGTTGCAGACGTAAGTCAGTAGACCAACGATCACGCCAACGGCCAGGCGACTCCCCAGTCCCGGATCCCGGGGAGCACTAAAGGTAAAAGGGACTGCCAGTAAGATCATCGCCAGAATCAAAAGCGGATGCCCCAATTTTAGCCACAGCGCCAGCGTAAATTCGAGACGGGGTTGGCCTGTACTCTTCAGGTAGGAAATATAATGGCCGAGTTGCTTAACCGAAAAACTACTGCTGGGCAGGGTGAGCTCCTCGAGACTCATGTCTGCGAACAGGGATGACCACACAGCGTTCTCTTTTGTCTCAGTTGTCTCCTTGCCGTTGCTCCACTCCTTTTGATTCACGCCTTCAAGCCGCCAGGTTCCGTTATCTGAAAGGGTGGCGGTTTGCGCATAAATATACCGCTTCAGAGAGTGGTCCGCCCGGTAGTAAAACAGCTCAATGCCTTCTGGATTATGATGTGCATCCAGCGATTTTACCGTCACATACTCATTGCCACGGCGGGCCCACAGAATGTTTCCTGAGGTATCGTGATTGCTATGCGTTTTAATTTGCAACGCCTGCTGCTGCATCGGTGAAGCAATCCACTCATCAATAGCACTGAGGGCAACGATTAGTATTAGTCCTCCACTTAGCATCACCATGGCGATGTTGAAAATTGAACATCCCGTGGTGCGTATGGCGGTTAATTCCCCGCTTTTCGACAACTGTCCCAGTCCGACGATCCCACCGAGCAGGGCAATAAAGGGACCAAGATCGATAAGCGTCCTGGGCAATGTCATCAACACGACTATCAGCGCCTGCGTCCAGCGATAACCACCGGAACTCACATCATCGAGCTCGTTGATCAGATTAAAGGTAGTAAACAGAGGAAGCAGTAACCCTGCTGCAGCCGCAAATCCTAAAAAAAGATGGCGTATTAAATAGCGACTGAAGATGCTCATTTATACGTTTTCCACCGTAGCGTGCCGTCGCGAACCAACAGGATCACAAAGCCGATCAATATGAGCAGAGGGATCAGCCACAGTCCCGGAGTGACCGGCAACGCGCCGTTGGCAACCAGCGTACGGCATATATTGCCGCCATAAAAAATGATGACGAATAAGAGCGTGAGCGGGAGCAAGGTGGAAAACCGTCCCTGACGCGGCTTGACGCGGCTTAACGGAACAGCCAGCAGTGCCATGAACAACGCGCAGACTCCGCGACTTTCCCGCCATTGCAGTTCAGCGATATCTGCCGGCACAGAGGCGCGGGTAAGCGTCTCTACGGATTTTGCCTTCCGTTTGACCTCGTTTTTCTGATCCAACGGTTTCAGATTCAGTCTGAGATTGCGGAAAACTTGTTCGTTATCATTACTACCCTGATGGTCCAGAACATAAGCGGTACCGGAGTGCAACATCACTGCGGGCGTCGTGGAGGAGGGATCAACAACGTCAACGCTGTTGGCCCTGAAGATACTGGTTTTATTATCCGAGGCGGTGTAGATCAGCGCATCATTCAAATGAGCCGCGCCGGAGTCAATCTGACGGGCCAGGATCATCCGTCCATTGTTGTTGACGTTAAACTTTCTTGCCTGCAGGTGATGGACATCCAGCGCTGATTGCGACTGTTGTTCTAACTGATAAATTTGCGCGTAAGCCCAGGGTCTGCCGTACAGAGACAGTATCGTCACCAGAATACTCAATGGAATGGCAAGGACCATGACGGCGCGATAAAGACATGAAGGCGTGGCGCCAGCTGCCGCTATTGCCGTCATTTCTGAATCGGTATACATCTGGCCAAGGGTGATGCCGACGGAAACATACAGACCGACCGGGAGCAGCATCTCCAGCGCAATTAACACTTTATAGAAGACAACATTCAGCACAACGCCGAGGGCTAATGTGCCGTTGGCCGCTTCGGTCAGGTAGCGCTGTGCGCAATAGCAGGCGAATATAAAAGTCAGAAAGCCCACAAGCGTCACCACCAGTCGACAAATGCCGCTCATGATGTAGTGTTCAATTAATTTCATCACAGGCCTGATGATTCGTTAACCATCTTGTGTACCATCGCGATAACCTGATGCACCTCTTTCGGCGTCAGATCGCCATCCTTGGCCCACAAGACGCGCCCCTTTTTATCCAGCACCAGAATGGTGGAACTCATCGCATTGAGTTGCCAGGTTCTGCGCCCGAGCCCGCTGCTGTCGATGATAAATTGCGCCCACGGGTAGCGGCGTTTGTTTTTTTCTATCTTGCCGAGGACAAAGAAACCAGAGCCAAAGATCACATCATCGGTATTCACGATGGTGGTTGGTTGAAAGCGGTCAAGAGGAAAATTGGCTGCTTTAACGGCCTTAATCAGCATTGAGTTTTTCTTTTTTGCCGATTTTCGCCCGGCAATATACTGAACAATGCGCACCTTTCCCGCCAGTTCATCGCTTTTCCAGGTTCGATAGCGAAACGCATCGTGATTATCCAGCAGCAATTCGCCGCGATCCATAATGACAATCGGCTTTACCGGCTGGCCGTCGACAAAGTTATGCGCTGCTGCCAGCCATGGCGAAATCAGAAGTGAAATCATCAATAATCGACATAGCAGCATCGCAGATCCTTTATTTTGTTGAGTCAGAATGGGAATCATGTGCCGGGAATCTACAGGGGATAACGATCGAGCCAGTGCGCTATACGTTCACGAATGTCGCTATCCAGTTCGCAGGGCTCGTCGTACGGTTTTCTCATTTCCATCGCATCGGCCACCATCTCATCGTGCCGGTCCCCCATCAGACCGTTAATGGCAGCCAGAAAGCGGGAGATGGCGCGAGCATCATCATTATCCGGATCGAGCGCGCGCAGCGTGTCAAAAAAAGAAACCTGCTGACTAATGATTTTTCGTATGGTATGGAATTCACTTCCTGTCAGTTGCGTTTGGGCAAGCAGGTCCCGTAGCGTGCGCATTTGCGTCTGACAATAGACTATGAATCCGCTTATTGTCGCTAACTGGCTATGACGCAAGGAATATCGAACGCCCCACCAGATGGGGAGGCTTAGGCAAATGCGCAACCGTCTTCCGTAAGTGGTAATCATCGTTTTGTTTCCGTTACGAAATCCGTCCTGGAAATGCCCGAGAAAAACGGTGGTTTTGCCAAAAACGTGGCCTGACTGGTGATCCTTGCGGTAGAGGCGCTGCGCAAAGCGTAAATGCTTATACCGCGCGCGAATGTATTTGTACTGTCTCTGTTCGTTTACTGACAGCTCGTCGCTGCGTAATTGTTTCAGTACCAATTGCAGTAAGTCTGTCCGGGTAAAACCCTCCTCCCAAAACTGCAGACACAGATCATAACAACGACGGATATTCTCCTCGGTGTAACAGACTGGAATACGCTCCGGTAACGCGACATGGCGATCAACAATGTCGTCTTCTTCCACCGCCACAAAGAGGCGCTGGAGAACATCAGGTGAGAATTTTTTGTGCGTCATGAGTGTGTCTCTTTGCCTGCGGTAAATGGCAAGTGCTGGCGATGGTAATAAGCGCGAAGTGTTGGGATCAGGGAAAGCAGCACATCCAGACATTGTCCGGCGAAATAAGCAAACGCCGATCCGATTACGCCAAAGAGATGTGATAGCCCTGGTAACAGGACAATGTAGGCGATGGATGCAAGGGTTTGCGCGGTCAGGAAAGCCCGCTGTTTACCGGACATAAGCAGCAGCGATTCCTGAGGAAACCCCAACATCGATACGATAATTGCGCCAAGCATAATCTGAATGAGATCATACGCCTGGAGGTATTTGACGCCAAAAACCAGCGAAATGAGCGGCTTACCGACAATCACCACAACAAGTGCCACGATGATGCCGATCCCTCCAGCCAGAAGCGCTGATTTCATTCCCAGTTGCCACGGCTTTTTGCTGCGTGGATCTAAGCGCATGACTTCGGGATAAAAGCTTTTGGCGAGCAACTGCGCTGGTGTTCCTGTTGCATCGAAGAAGGTCATCGCAATTTTAAACAGCCCTGCGGCGGCAGGGCCGAGAACGACCCCCACCAATACCGTGCTGCATGAGTTGCGAGCAGACCAGATCGTGTGGGCAAAATTGGTTGCCCAGACAAAATTCCATGCGCCTTCGAGGCGGCGCGCTGATGCAAACAGTCGTGGGCGTAGCGCTCCGTGAATATTCCGGCTACGCAGTTCGCGCGCGGCAAACCACCAGTACATTGTGCCGCCGACCAGACTGGACGTGTACCAGGTGATCACGAAACCGGCAAACCCAAAATCGCCGAGATACGCGATAACACTACCCAGCGCACGCAGGAAGGGTTTGGTGGCCTGCTGTATGGCAATTAAATCAAAGCGGTTCACTGACCGCAAAATACCCGTCGGGGTCGAGGAGGCCATTGAAGGGATCAGCGTACAATACAGCATTGCCAGCCAGAAGCTGTTGGCATCGAGGCCTAATGAATGCGAAAGAAACGGGAGCAACCCCATCCCACAGAGGATCGCAGCGGCACCGCTGGCGATATCGAGGCTAAAGGAAAAAGAGATCACATCACGGAACTGCTGCAAGTTATTACTTTCCAGTGCGGGGGTACCGTACTGAACAACCAGTTGCCATGTCTGGAATTTGGCAAAATCGCTAATGGCTTTAGTGTACGACTGCACGATGACCAGCACGCCGAACATCGCCGGTGCCATTCCTTTACCGGCACAGGAGAGTGCCAGTAAACCCAGCAGGGCGCTCACCACATTGCTGGAGCCTAAATAGGCGCTGTTACGAATGATGGTGCGAAAGGCGCCATCAGCAAACCACTTTTTCATGGGCGAAAACCCGCCAGAGCTGGTTAATCATCACTCAGCAGGAACAAACCTGCCCAGCATAAAATCTCAGGCTGGTAAATTGCGCAGTGCCTGAGCTCAGAGATTTATTGGTTATAGATGTTCCCCGATTTCGAGCGGAACGCTGGTGTGTTGTGATAGCGCAAGCCTGCGTTGAGAATCTCGGGCTGTAACGGATGCAACTGCCAGCGCCTTTTCCAGCACTTCACGATAGGGGGTTCTGGAATCCAGATCGAGAATTCGCGAGCCGTTGTAGGTGATCTTCACCATGACGTCGATTTTGTCGCGCAGCTCGTTGTAGTCGTGGTCGGGCTTACGGGAAAAGGCGGTATCAATATCGATATTAAGACGAATGATGAGTTCAGGACGATATAACGCCATTTCCTGATACAGACGGGATTCGCGCTTCGCCATGCGGCTTTTCACCCAGCCCGTTGCTCGTTCGACGCCAATACCCGGTCCGTCATAATGAAATCCAGAAATTTCGGCCTGAGGATAGCGATCGCTGATCACCAGTACGCCGCTTTGCGTCAGTCGCAGGACCTTGCGTAAGTTAGCCCTCCGGCGTAACGAGAATCCGTACATAATAATCGCAGCCCAAAGTGCCGGAGCCCGGGTACTCATGCTTTGTGCTTTTGAGGATTTAGCCGCCAGCCGTCTTTCAAGCCATGTCCCTATAAGCGGCAGTCGTTTGATTTTTTCGCCATCTTCTCCAGAGATAAGTCCCAGGTAGCAACGTTCTGTCACCCACTTTTGTTGCAGGTTTTTCACCAAATCTGCCGTCAGCGTGGATTTGCCGGTGCCATCGCAGCCCACCACGGCAATCAGTCCCGGAATATATTGCGCTGACGGCCCGTTCTGCGGGCTTAAGGTCTCTGTGTTCATGTCGTTCCGTCTAAAAAGGACTCGCAAAAACGATCCGGTGATCGCGAAGAGAGGTCTGAATTGAGCGTAATGAGTCAGTAAGAATTTGATCCGCCGACTCCCGACCATTCAGTTCAAGAATTGGTGCCCCGTTGAAGGTCAGATGTGGCGTAACCGCGATCTTTTCGTGTAAGACGGAAAGGGGATGATCGGGCTTACGTGAGAAGGCGGTTTCTTCATCAATATCCAATCGGATCAACAGCAGAGGCCGCCAGGAGGCCATCCACTGGTACAACTGGAGTTCGCGGGCTTTCAGGAGTCGTACCCACCGGTTACCGCCAGCTGTTTTCGCTAACTGTGGTCCGTCAAAGCGAAACCCGGGCACTTCCGCCTGTGGATACCGATCGACGATGAACAATGTACCTTGTCGACTCTGGATCAACATGTTGCGGAATTTGTATGCTCTCCAGCAAGAGAGCAGGAAGATCACCAGCGCCGTGATGTTTCCTGGCGGCGCAGAGGGGCGCTGGTGCACGTCGGCGGCTTTTGTCCGCAGGTAACGGCCCAGTATCGCCCCGATGAGGGGCAAATGTTCGATCCATTCGCCAATACGACCAGAGGATTGCCCGAGATAAAGCTGTTTTGTCGGCAGCTGTGAGCCCAGAAGTGAAGTCAGGCTGGCTGCCAGGGTTGATTTACCTGAACCATCGCAGCCGACTATAGCAATCACCCGAGCGAAAGGGGGATTTATAGTGGGAATAGTATATTGATTCACGAAAAATCCAGTTTAAATAAATAATTCACGGTAGTAATTGTGTACCCAGAATATCTGTTCAATAAAGTTGTGACAATGGCTAATTGTCGTTTTAGTATTAACAATTATATCCGCAAGGGAATTTGGATAATAAATTATTCATGGCGATAATTTTATTTTAGGGGTGTATTTATGCAATCAATAAAACCTCCGCTAATAGCCGTTATTGGCAGCGACGGTTCGGGGAAAACAACGGTCTGCGAACATCTTGTTATCTGTTTGCAGAAATATGGCCCAACAGAAAAAGTCCATCTAGGGAAACAGGCAGGAAATGTAGGGCGCGCTGTGGTTAAATTACCGTTAATGGGTAATTCATTAGGTAAAGTTATTGAGCGTAATAAAGTTAAAACTGCTAAAAGATTACCTGGCGCGATTCCCGCATTGGTAATTATGTCTTTTGTTGCGCGTCGGTTATTGCGGTTTCGCCATATGCTGATGTGTCGCCGTCGGGGCTTAATTGTGTTAACCGATCGCTACCCACAAATTCAAATCCCGGGCGCCTATGATGGTACCGTGTTTCCCATTAATACAGATGGGAGTCGCTTCGTTAGTTGGTTGGCCGAACAAGAACGCTCTGCGTTTCGCTGGATGGCCAGCCATAAGCCAGATTTGGTGATAAAACTGAATGTTGATCTCGACGTTGCCTGTGCACGTAAACCCGATCATCGTAGAGAAGCGCTGGCAATGAAGATCGCGATAACGCCACAATTGACCTTTGGCGGCGCACCTCTTGTCGATATTGATGCTAATCAGTCGCTGGATAGTGTGCTGGCGGATGCGGAAAAAGCGATAACGGCGTTTATGGCGGCCCGGGGTTATCATGACACTGGCGGTAATAAGCCCGTAGTTGGCTTTCATCCTCAGTAAGTAAGAATGCCCAGTCTGTCGGACCGGGCATTCTCAGGCATATTTCACTTCGCTAAATCGTTAATTAGGTTAGATAAGTTGCAGGGATGCCCAATACAGAAACCCGGACAGCAAAATCGCCGCTGGCAACGTGAATACCCAGGCCATCGCGATGCTGGTGACGGTTTTCCGCTGTAATCCACCGCCGTCGACAATCATTGTTCCCGCGACGGCGGAAGAGAGCACATGCGTAGTAGAAACCGGCATTCCGATATAGCTGGCAAGACCAATGGAGATCGCCGCCGTGAGCTGAGCGGACATCCCCTGGGCATAGGTCATACCTTTCTTACCAATCTTCTCGCCAATCGTGGTTGCCACGCGACGCCAGCCGATCATCGTCCCCATACCCAACGCCAGTGCGACCGCCATGATTATCCAGATCGGCGCATATTCAATGGTGCTCAACATATCGGTTTTCAGTTTTTTTAACAGATGCATGTCGCTACGGCTGATATCCGGCAGCTTCGCCACTTTATCTGTTGTATCGGAGATGCATAGCATGATGCGTCGTAACTGGCTGCGTTGCGGCACGCTTAATGTGTCGTAGCTCTCCAGATTGGCCGGTAACAGTGTTTTGACGCGACCAAGGGCTTCCATCGTATTCGCCGGGTGACAATGAAATTCAGTTGTCGGTGGGGTATTCGCTGCCGGAGCCGCAAGCGGTTGAGTCATGTCAGCCACCTGTCTTACCACGTCGGGGTGTTGCTGTAAGTACATTTCCAGATTGCTGACAGCATCACGCGTGCGGGTGATTTCGTAGCCTGAAGCGCTCATGTTCACCACGAAACCGGCAGGCGCTATCCCCACCAGCACCAGCATCACCAGGCCGATCCCTTTCTGACCATCGTTCGCACCGTGAGAGAAAGCCACGCCTGCCGCTGAGAAGATGAGTGAAATACGTGTCCAGAATGGCGGTTTCTTTTTACCCCCTTTCTTTTTTCGTTCTTCAGGAAGACGATGGATGCGATCGCGTTTTTTGGTGCCGCTCCAGTAGCGGCGAAGCAGGAAGATCAGGCCGCCGGCAATCACCATTCCGACCACGGGAGATGCGATCAACGACGCAAAGATATTGACCACCGCCGGGATGTTTAACGCATCGACAACCGACGTTCCGGTCATCAGCGCGTTGGTGAGTCCAATCCCAATAATCGCGCCGATCAGGGTATGAGAACTGGAAGCCGGTAAGCCGAAATACCAGGTTCCCAGGTTCCAGATAATGGCCGCCAGTAACATGGAGAAAATCATCGCGAGGCCATGTGACGACCCCATATTGAGCAGCAAATCTGTGGGTAGCATATGCACGATGGCATAGGCAACGCTGAGCCCGCCCAACAGGACGCCAAAGAAGTTGAAAGCCGCAGCCATCATCACCGCTAGTTGGGGTTGCATGGCGCGGGTATAAATAACGGTCGCGACAGCATTAGCGGTGTCGTGAAATCCGTTAATAGCTTCGTAAAACAGGACAAAGACCAGCGCAAGTAAAAGCATCAAGCCGGTATATAAATCCAGACCAGAAAACACATATTGCATAGGGAATATACCGCCATGTTGGAGAGACGACCGGGCGCATTATCAGTGACTTTAGCGATTCGGGCAAAGTGAAATATCATCTTTTTTTGATATGACATACGAATTGTATTATGTTCTGAGTAATTAATTTATCTAATTCAAGTGGATAGGTGGAGATTAACGAATGATGCCTATATCTATGTGACGTAAATAGTATGATGAATATTCTGTGAGATCAGAATGCAAATATGCATGGTTTCTCAGCAAAATAAAAACTTAATCAATAAAAGAACTTTAAATATTTATTTTGTGAATGATTTAAATGGGTGAATCCTGTTTTGTGGTGGAAAAAACCAAGAATATAATTATTTTTCCATGCAGAATCATGCATGGTTTAGATAAGAGAACGAGTTAGATGGATTTCAGCCAGTAATTACAACCCTCTCTATATTGATAGGTTGTGCCGCGCACTCACCGATTGATGCGAAGAAAACCACTTCGCGGGTGGGTGATCGGGGAAGTCTGACCAGCAACAGCGACTCACAAAGACGTGTTCAACGAATCGACTACAACGACCACGGCGATAGCACCTGATTGCGGCGCAGAGTCCTGGTAAACCACACCGTGTCGTTTAGCCGATTTTGTCAGGTAAAACCGTCAATCAACTCATTCACTCACATAGAGTGAATTACCCCGATAGCCAATTCTGTGTGACAACTCGAGCGCAGCGGCTGAGATCATTTTTCCCAGTTGCTCTATTTTTTGCCGATCGTCCTTCACTTTAGAAAATAAACTGGCCACGCTGATGGCTGCGCTAACATGTCCGTGGAGATTGTACACCGGCGCTGCGAGGCAAAAGACTTCGCTGTTATGTTCTCGGTCATCGACCGCATAACCTTGCTGTCTGGCCTGGGCGAGTATAGACATAAACTGTGCTTCATCCGTGATCGTATAAGGTGTCACGGGTCGCAGACCACCGGTTCGTTTTAATATTGCGCGCACTTCATCATCGGGCAGGGTGGCGAGAATGGCTTTACCCAACCCCGTACAATACAGCGGGTTACTGGAGCCAATACGCGCCGAGGTTCTGACAGAATTGGGGCTTTCAACCTTGTCCAGGTACACCAGTTCATCTTTATTGAGAATCGCGAGAAAGGCCGTTTCACCTGCGGTTTCAACCAGCTTTTCCAGGGTGGCGTGGGCAACATCGCGAAAAGGCGTTCTGTCGAGATAGTGAGCGCCGGTCTGGAACAGTTTCATACCCAGCCTGAACGTTTTCTGCTTCTCGCTGGTCTGCTCCAGATATCCTTTTTCCAGAAGGGTATACAGAATATCGAACGTCGTACTTTTCGGAATGGACAGAAATTTGCTGATCTCTGAAATAGTGAGATCATCTTTGCTCTGTGCAATCAACTCCATGATTTCCAGTGCCCGCGCGACAGAGCGGTTAATCTTCTCAGACACGTTCTTCCCTCACTGTAGTGTTAATGAGCCGCAGTATAGCCAGGCGGGCTTCATGAACACAATGAAGGAAAAACGTGCAGGGCAGGATGCCGTTGTCATTTATCGGCGCTTGTTATCGTGGAAAGCCCGGATAAATGCCTCAGCCTGACGGGTGATTTTTCCCCATTCACCGTCTTTTACCCACTGTTTGTTTGTCAGTGCGCTCCCGACGCCGACCGCAAACGCGCCCGCATGGGCAAAGCTTGCTGTATTTTCAAGCGTAATGCCGCCCACCGGGATCAGCGCGAGGTTATCCAACGGTCCCTGGATCTCTTTCAGATAATCGATGCCCAGGCTGTTTGCCGGAAAGAGCTTCAGCAAGTCCACGCCAAGGCGACAGGCCTGGAGGATTTCGGATGGCGTCATCACCGCCGGGATCATCAGTCGTTGCTTCTCATGGACCATAGAGACGACATCAGGATTGAAATCGGGCGACAACACGAAATCAGCGCCGGCATCGATCACCAGTTGCGCCATCACGGGATTGATGACGGTACCAGCCCCCACCTTCATCTTATCTCCCATTTTCGTTTTTAGCGCAGTGATACTTTCCAGATAACGTGTGGAATTACACGTCACCTCTATCACCTCAACGCCACCTGCATATAACGCTTCAGCCAAAGGCAAAACAGATTCAGGCTCGATACCGCGCACGATGGCAATCAGTCCGGTCTGTTCTATAGCGTGAATAACGCGATGTTTAATCATTGATAACCTCTGTAAAAAGCCAGGGAGATTTCCCCCTGACGGTATTATTCTTCTACTTTTACCGGCTCTTTTACGATGAACCAGTAACACAGTGCGGCACAGGCCGCGATAATCCCACCGCTGACGAAGGCCAGGGTGTAAGAGCCAGTGACATCAGCAATCAAGCCAGTGGCAAGGGGGGAGAGCGAACCGGCAAAATAACCGCCGAAGTTCTGGATACTGCCGACAGACGCCACCATGGAGGAGGGGGCAACGTCGCCAGGTAACGCCCAGCCGGTCGCGGAGAGCGCGGAAAGCAGTGCCATGGCAATCACCAGCAGCGTTAATGTGGCAAACAGACCATCCACCATCGGCACGGCAATAACGGCAATACCCGCAAGTAATGCAGAGATACTGATGGTGACGCGTTTTGCTTTCAGTGAATCGGTAAAGATATTTTTATCGATTAACCATTTGGAGATGTATCCTCCCATGATGGCGCCGACAATACCGCCGAAATAAGGAATACTGGCATAGATCCCTAATTCTTTAAGCTGAATGTTCTGGGTTTTCATCAAATAGAGCGGCAGGAAGGTGGTGAAAATATTCATCATCCACACATAGCAAAACCAGCCTAATATCATTCCCCAGATGCAGCGGTATTTGAATAAGCCGCCCCAACTGATTTTCTCTGCATCACCTGTCAGTTTTTCTGCGGTGCCACCGCCGCCTTCCTTGATATAATCCAGTTCCTCTTTAGTGATACTCGGGTGTTTTTCCGGCTGGTGATAAGCAAAAATAAAGAACACCACGAAGACCAGGCCAATTGCACCGGCAATATAAAATAAAGAACGCCAGCCAAAAGGCACGATAATGGCCACCAGAATCGGCGGAGCAATGGCCGGCCCCCATTTCGACGCAGCATCCCAGAAACCTGTCGCCAGCGCGCGCTCCTTCTTAGGGAACCAGGACGCAGTGATTTTGGCCGCGCCTGGCCAGCAGGGAGCTTCAGTAATACCTAAAATTCCGCGTGCGAAAATCAGGGTCATCATATTGCTGCATGCCCCCGTCAGCATCGTGGCGCCGCTCCATAACGCAACAGCCCAGCCATACACTTTCTTAGGGCCAAAGCGGTCAACCAGAAAACCGGCCGGGAGTTGGCACAAGGCATAAATCAACGCGAATACCGAACCCAGAAGCCCAATATCCGTATTAGACAGATTCAGTTCTTTCATCATATCGGGCGCGGCGATGGATAAACTCGCGCGATCCAGATAGTTAATAATCCCGCCGATTAATAAGAGGAAAACAACAAACCATCTTTTACCGCCTCTTTTTTTGACTACGGCACTTTCTTTTACGGTTGTGTTCATAACGTAAACCTTTATTTTTGTAGGGTACAAAGGAGTTAAATAATGTTTTTTCGTTTCGCCAGCGCCAGTAATCCCTCTGCGGATAAGGATTTATTTTCCGGCGCGACGGTTATTTTTCCGTTAAACCACGGGTCATGATCGATTAAGGTGGCGAACGCGAATTTAAGAATCTCTTTACCGCACACCACAATGTGCGTATCCGCAGGACAGTCAAATGCCTGGCTGTTTTTAACGGCCTGAAGATCATCCTGCAAGACGGCACCGAGCAGTACGTTCGCTTTCTGATTCAGCGATAAAGCAGCAAACATATCCAGCACGCGAACCGAAAAACAGGTGCGGGAAAGTCCGGTTTGCAGACACTGGCGGGCGCCTTGTAATAGCGAGGGGCTGTCGATGTCGGTCGCGAATTGATGCTGTAAAGAGCTGGCCAGGATCGTATGTCGGGTAATGACTTCCAGAAGCTCACCGCCCATAGTGGTCACGCAGCCTTCAATACGGTTCTGTGCATCAATTTTGACAAATTTGGAATGTGAACCCGGTAAAATAATCAGCGCGGGACCACGGATGTCCAGGCTACTGAGTACGCCAATCGCTTCCGTTTCTTCGCCACGCATCATGTCCATCTGCTCGACGTTATCGAGTGAGACGGCGTCTTTATGATTACGTATGCCAGGAACAAACCAGATGGGTTCATCGCTAATCTCTGGCAGATGCGCGGGAGTCATCCCCGCCGCCAGTTCTTTTAACCCGGCGGGAGCGACAAGATGAGGGATCTCGCATAAACCCACGTTGGAGGTGATCATCCCGGCGGAGAGGTAAATCACCTTCGCGTCGCAAGAGATGCCGGCTTTTTGCTTTACCTCCTGTACGGCGTCGCTGACGCCTTGCATTAACGTGGCCGTGCTGCCGGTAATGGCGGTATCCCGGACGCCTGCACAACGCGCAGCTTCAGCCAGTAATGTTCCGTCCTGCCAGGCGCAGACGCGAGTATTGGTGGTTCCGGTATCAATGGTAATAATGGTCATCCTGCTTTCACCTCACTGCGGGTTAGTTTGTATCTCGCGGGCAATGGCGCTCGCTCCGGTTATTGCCAGCATGTCGATACTTTCTGCATCGGAAATAATGTTGAAATGCGCATTAGGCTGGGCATAATGCGAAAAAATAAAGTGGTATAAGGCGCAGCGTGCTGTATTCCCAATGAGATAGATGTCGCCGTTCAAATTAAATCCCTGGCGTTGAGCATCTGACAGCAGTTTTAAATCGTCGCAGGCCATTGCGCTTTCAAGGAATAATTTCCTCTGCGCCGCGGTACTGGATAAAGAAAACTGTAAGAAGCGCGTCATTAATACGGTACGCAGGAAGCCGCTTTGCGTAACAGAGCGGTACGCCGCATCAATGACCCTTTCATCTAAACCGGCGTCTTCGGCATTCTCTATACTGGCGGCAACGAAAGTCTGTTTCACAATGGCGGCATAAACCTGTCCACTGAGTGACGTGATGCTACCGGCGATTTCTCCTTTTTCGTTAATGGAGATAAGCTTAGTGGTTGAGCCCAGTTCAATCAGCGTGCAGGGCAATGCGGGGTTCCTGGCGAGCAATACGCCTACGGCCTGCGTTTCTTCTCCCCGCATGAGGTCGACGCCACACAGGTTCTGCCACTGGGCCGTCGTTTTATTTTTTATCCCCGGGATCAGTATTACCGGAATATTCACCGGCAGCAGCTTGTTACCGGCGAAGCGCACGGCATGTTTAGCCAGTTGCGCAATATCAGCTGGTGCCTCCCGGTGCGGTATTTCATGAAGTCCCAGATTAGAGGTAATCATTCCTGAGGCGATAATGAATTCAATCGCCTCAGTCGACAGCGAGTGCTTATTGAGCAATTCCCTAATTCCGGAGGTTATCTCCGTTTTCAGAAATTCATTGCTTCCCTTCTCAATCGTGGAATTAACACCGGTCTGAATAACCGTTCTGTCAATGACACGAAGGTCGCCTGAATCCACAAGATACAGTCGTGTTGCCGACGAGCCAGAATCTATAATAATAAACATGGCTATTCCTTTATCGATTAAAGGCTACGGGTTAAAAGATCGCGAAGCGTCTTCGCATCAGGCACGCGTGGGTTATTGTTTAACACCACATTCATCGTGGTCAGCACGTTATTAATGATCCAGTCGAAGTGTTCTTCTTTCACCCCAAGTTCGCTCAGCGTCGGCAGCATATTGATGCCTTTCAGGAAGTCGGTGACGGCGGTAACGCTGCTTTGTGCCGCTTGTTCAATGGTCATTCCCTGCGTGTTTACGCCCATGGCTTGTGCAATGGCGGCAAATTTCTCTGGAGAGGCGGACCAGGTGTATTCAAGGAAGACAGGGTAAACGGCGGCAATCCCTTCTGCGTGCACCACATCCAGTAACCCGCCCATCGGATGTTGTAGCGCGTGCGGCAATGTGGTTCCCGCACAGTCGATCGCCATTCCCGCGAGAGTGCTGGCCTGTGTCACCTTTTCCCAGGCGTCCAGACAGCTCACGTCCTCGTAAACCCGCGGCAGGTTTTTCGCCAGCAGACGAATGGCCTGCAAGGACAGCATTTCACTGAACGGATTTGCGTTGCGCGAGATATAGGATTCGAGAGCATGGAAGAGAACATCAGCGCCAGGGCCTGCGATAACGCGTTTGGGCAGGGTAAGCATCAGTTCAGGATCGATAATAGCGGCGACAGGATAGATCAGCGGATTAACCAGCCCTTTTTTGTCATGCGTTTGTGGATTGGTAAATACGGCAGTCCGGTTCGCTTCGCTGCCGGTGCCGGCAGTGGTGGGGATTAATATCACCGGCAATGCGTGCTGCGCCTGTTTTTTGCCAAACACGTAATTCCAGATACTGCCTTCATTGCAGGCGCAAAAGGCGATGCCTTTTGCCATATCCATTGCACTGCCGCCACCAATCCCAATGATCAGATCGCAGTGTTCATCTCTGGCCAGCGCTGCGCCTTCTTCAACCAGTGTCGAAAGCGGGTTCTGCATAAAGCGATCGTAAATGACAAAGGCAATCCCGGCGTCAGAAAGCAACTGCTGTGCCCGTTCGAGTTGGCCTGTGTGTTTGGTGCTGTCAGACACGACCAGTAGCACGTTCTGCCCGTGCTTCGTGGCTATCTCGCCTAACTTATTGAATTTCCCAGCGCCAAAATAAAACGTTACCGGGTTGCTGTAATCGAATACGCTCATCATTTCTCCGTTTTGTTCGTATATGCGGACTGTGTTCGTGTATGTGATTATGATTGATCTATTCTTGAGCTAAATGCAATTCCTTTTGGTGAAACAATGAGCACTATCACATTTTGAATGTGAAGCACTGGCTGGCGGTTTTCGTCTTGTCGGCTTTGTAAAATCCGCAATCAGTCCTATAGTCCACAGAGTTTCTTTGTTTACAGGATCCTCTAATGCGTTTTAACGGACTGAATAAAGGGTTTTTCCTTTTTCTCCTCGCCATGGTGACATGGGCTTTCTTCGACGTGCTGTCACCGTATTTTTCCGCCATCTTATGGGCTGCGATTCTGACGGTAATCTTCTACCCGGTGAAAAATAAGCTGCGTTCGGCATTGGGGGAGCGTAACGGGGTTGCGTCTCTGTTGACGCTGGGCATTATCTGCTTGATTGTATTCATCCCGTTAATGCTGATCCTCTCCTCGCTCGCCGTTGAATTGAACGTGGTGTATAACAAGCTGCAGAATAATGACGCTCAGTTCCCGGAAGTGGTGGCAAGTTTGTTTGCGCATATGCCAGAGTGGGCGCGTTCGTTTCTTGCCGATCACTCCCTCGACAATGCCGCTGAAATCCAGCAAAAACTGTCTGATGTGGCATTAAAGGGCGGACAATATCTGGCCGGGAGCGCCTTCCTGATTGGCAAAGGCACTTTTGGCTTCGCGATCAGTTTCGGCATCATGCTCTACCTGCTATTTTTCCTGCTCAAGGATGGACCGTTTCTGGTCCGGCAAATCCTCGACTCGCTACCGTTGTCGAATTTCGTTAAGCAACATCTGTTTGCAAAGTTTGCGGCGGTCTCAAGGGCGACGGTAAAAGGCACCGTTGTGGTGGCGATCGTGCAGGGGACGTTGGGGGGGATTGCGTTTTACATTGTCGGTATTGATGGCAGCATACTGTGGGGGGCATTGATGGCGTTTCTGTCACTGATCCCTGCAGTAGGCTCCGCGATCATCTGGGTACCAGCGGCTATCTATCTCTTTTCGACACAGCAACTGTGGCAGGGCTTTTTCATCGTCGGTTTCTTCGTGGTGGTGGTAGGGCTGGTGGATAATATTCTGCGCCCCATTCTGGTCGGCAAAGATACCAAAATGCCTGATTATCTGATTCTTATCACCACGGTGGGGGGAATGGAGATTTACGGCATTAATGGTTTTGTCATTGGCCCTCTCGTTGCCGCGCTGTTTATCGCGTGCTGGAACATTCTTTCCGGGCGCGATCACGAGGGGAATGCCGAAGAGCTCGATAAAGATTTTATCGAGGATGGCATCAGCGAAGACAAGAAATCGCAGTGATCGTCAGCGACCGGATGGTGCGCAGGCTCCATCCGGTTTCGGTTAATGCCCGATCATCCTTGCTTCAGGGATCAGACGGAAGTAAAGCTGCTCCGGCACCGGGCTGTCCCAGACGCCCATCAGCATCGCGAATGCGATAATGGTAAACATTATCCCCAGTAGCAGCAGCGTCATCGCCATACCTGATAACGTTCCTCGCTGTGTTTCAACATTTCCCGTTGGCGTTCGCAGGGAAAATGTCAGCGTTGAAGCCACCGGGCAGGATTCCACACAGCTCATACAGCCGGTGCATTCAACCGTTCGCACCTGAATTAGCTTATCCACCGGGATCTGCGACGGGCAGTTTTTGGCGCATTTTCCGCAGTCGATGCAGCTTTGCGCATTGCGGCGGATTTTGAACGGTGAGAGCAGAGAAAGCAGCCCGAGCAGGGCACCATAGGGACACAGATAACGGCACCATGCGTTGCGAACGAACAGGCTTATTATTATCAGGAGGGCGACGCTCAGCAGGGTGATCGTGCCGATATTGCGAAAAAAATCGAGCATCTTCACATCAATAATAATCCCGTAGGCCGACATCAAAAAAACCTGAATGCCCTGTGCCGGCATCGACAGCGAAATGAAGAGGAAAAAGGCCAGCAGCAGATATTTCAGGCCGCGCAGAGGGATATCCAGCCAACGGGGCAGGGCGAACTGACGACCAAACAATCCCTTGCCCACATCGGCGATGAGTTCAGATAGCGTACCCACCGGGCACAGCCACGAGCAAAACGACTTTTTGAGTAACAGGCTTACCAGCATAAATGCGGCCAGCAGCAGCATGGCGGCGGCGTGAACAGGAGGAAGGATGCCGGTTTCCAGCGTATAGCGCAGATTCATCAGGCCCGCGATGGGCAGCCAACCTTCTATGCCGCCTGGTCGGGGAACGAACAGACTGGTCCCGCCAGTTTCGTAATAACGTACCCAGTAGTAAAACGTCACGCCAATATAAATATTGATCGCCACCAGCAGCCACTGCGTGGCTTTGCGCCAGGTGGAGGCATTACGCCAGTCGTTCCATGGCAGTTTACCGCCGGTTGTCCCAGGACGGCGTTGCCAGCGCTTTCTGCTTTTTTCGCCCATAGCCTTCTGACTTCCATAAAGTGGCATTTTGAATGCTACTATCGTACGGTTAACCCTTTGGGCCAGCGTTGATTTATATCATTGCCTGATAAATGGGCAGCTTATGCTGCCCATAACTTTATGGATGGGGGATAAAACGTGCGAGCCGTTGTCGTAACAGACGGTTTTCCTGGCGTAAATGCGAGTTCTCTTCCAGTAGCGTCAGCGCCACGGCGATCCCCGGCCAGTCGAGCGCCAGTTCTTCACGCAACCGCAGGGCGCGCTGTACCACGGTGGCCGCATGGTCGTCGAACTGCCAACTGTCCGTCGTTGCGGTATAAGGTTCGATGACGCCCAGACCCACGATTTCATTCAGGTCTTCCTCGGTCACGCCGGTGTGCAGGCAAAACTCGGTAACCGTAAAGGTGATGGTGACGTTAGCCATTATGCTCTCCCCCAATCTTTGCGCGGATCAAATCCTGACTGTGCTTCTGCCAACTGTTGCCACAGTGCAGTTGCGCGTTCATCAGGTTTCGGCGGCATCACGATCTTCAGCACGACATACAAATCACCGGTCTGTTTTTTACTGACCAGACCTTTACCTTTGATGCGTAAACGTTGTCCGGCCTGGCTGCCAGGGGGAATGGTGACCAGAATGCTCTCTTTCAGCGTGGGGACGGCAATCTTCGCGCCGAGCGAGGCTTCCCACGGAGCGAGCGGTACTACAATTTCCAGATCCTGATTAACGATATCAAACAGGGGGTGCGGCGCGATGTGGACAACCAGCCACAAATCGCCGTTTGGTCCGCCGTTTTCACCCGGCGTCCCCTGGCCTTTCAGGCGAATGCGCTGACCATTGCCGACGCCAGCCGGAATTTTTACGTTCAGGGTTTTCGGGATTTCACGTTCAATCATGCCAAACGCATTGTAGACCGGCAGGTTATAGCTGATGGTTCGGCTGTGCTCAGCGAGCGTTTCTTCAAGAAAAACCGCGACTTCAATTTCGATATCATGTCCTCGGCTGGCATGGCGCTGGCGCGACTGACGCGCATGCTGACCAAAAATCGAAGAGAAAATGTCGTCAAAGTCATCGGCGTTGTAACTTTGGTTCTCGCCCTGCTGGAACTGGCGGTTGAACTGTGGGTCATTGCGGTGTTGCCAGAGCTGATCGTATTCGGCGCGTCGCTGCTCATCGCTCAGTACTTCCCAGGCTTCAGCGACCTCTTTAAAGCGGGCTTCGGCATCGGGTTCTTTACTGACATCGGGATGATATTTACGGGCCAGTCGGCGGTAAGCGGTCTTGATAGTCTTGAGATCGTCCGTCGGTTTCACGCCCATGATGGCGTAATAATCCTTTAATTCCATAGCGTTCTCTCGGGTTAATCAATACAGGCTGAAGGGATCCCTGAAAAGGTGTCACCGGTAAGTGTAGGGTAATCCTGTCGCGGACGAATGCCAACCAGCGAGACCACATAACTTTACAGCCAGGAGGTTGCGTAAAACACGCCAGTCGCTAAGATAACTCGCGTCAATGAGTGAGGGTGTAATGGCGAAACGTCAACGGATGGGATGGTGGTTCTTCTGCCTGGCATGTGTCGTGGTGATGGTCTGTACCGCGCAGCGCATGGCGGGTCTGCACGCGTTGCAGATGGAGACAACCGCGATTGCGGTAATGGCATCGCCGACATCCGTGACAGATGACGCGTCCCCTGTGACCCCGTGCGAGCTCAGTGCGAAATCCCTGCTTGCCGCGCCACCGGTTATTTTTGAAGGTGCGCTCCTCGCGTTCTGTTTACTCCTTGCTCTGTTAACGCCATTCAGGACGGTACGCTTACCGTTCTTCCCGCAACGCGTTATTTCTCCACCCAGGCTACGGGTCCATCTCAGATTCTGCGTTTTCCGCGAATGACAGACCGGCTGTTTCGTACAGTAAGTTAATCATTCATGGAGAAAAATTATGATGTATGCCATCAGGCAGGGACTGATCTGCCTGTTATTACTCTGGCTGCCCGCGTCGTGGGCGGCAGAGAGCGGCTGGTTGCGTTCCCCGGAGAACGCCTATGCCAGCGTCAGACTGCGCGCCGATACGACAGCAGCGGGGGAAACCCGTCTGCTGATCGACGTCAAACTGGAAAATGGCTGGAAGACATACTGGCGCTCGCCAGGGGAAGGCGGCGTTGCGCCAGCTATCACCTGGAAAGGAGAAATGCCTGCGGTGGACTGGTTCTGGCCGACACCGGACCGTTTTGACGTCGCCGGTATTACCACCCAGGGCTATCACCCGCAGGTCACCTTTCCGCTGACCGTCCGGGGACGTGCACCTGAGCATATTGCCGGTGTGCTGACGCTCTCAACCTGTAGCAACGTGTGTTTGCTGACTGACTACCCGTTTTCGCTCACGGCCTCTCAACAGGATGCCGGGTTTGCGCATGATTATGCTCAGGCGATGGGACGCGTGCCCCTGGCGCACGGTCTGACACAAACCCTGATCGCAGGTGCGCGTGACGGCGAGTTGGTGATCGAGGCGCAGCGCCGCGGTGGCTGGACTGCCCCCGCGTTGTTTCTTGATAGCGTAGAGGACTCGGATTTTGCTAAACCGATGATCCGGGTCGACGGTGACCGACTCCACGCGACGGTGCCGGTTCATGATAGCTGGGGAGAAGGGGCGCCGAATCTGCGCGGCAAATCGCTCACGTTGGTACTGGCGGATAACGGTGTGGCGCAGGAGAGCCAGCTTACCGTTGGTGATGCGCCGGCGGCGGACACCGTCGGGCTACCCCTCTGGCAGGTGGTGCTTATGGCGCTGGCCGGCGGCGCGATCCTCAACCTGATGCCCTGCGTATTGCCGGTATTGGGGATGAAGCTGGGTTCGATTTTGCTCGTCGAGGAGAAAAATCGTCGCCAGATACAACGGCAGTTCCTCGCGTCGGTCGGCGGTATTCTGGTCTCCTTTATGGCGCTGGCATTACTGATGACCGTGCTACGGCTGAGCAATCAGGCGCTGGGGTGGGGGATCCAGTTCCAGAATCCGTGGTTTATTGGCGTAATCGCGCTGGTGATGCTGGCCTTCAGCGCCAGTTTGTTCGGTCTGTTTGAATTCCGCCTGCCGTCAGCAATGACCACCCGACTGGCGACTTACGGCGGCAATGGCCTGGCGGGGCATTTCTGGCAGGGCGCATTCGCCACGCTGCTGGCGACACCGTGCAGCGCACCGTTTCTCGGTACGGCAGTGGCGGTGGCGCTGACGGCATCGCTGCCCGTGCTGTGGGGGCTTTTCTTCGCCCTCGGCGTTGGGATGAGTCTGCCGTGGCTGCTGGTCGCACTGCGTCCGGGTCTGGCGCTTCGTCTGCCGCGACCGGGACGCTGGATGAACGGACTGCGACGCCTGCTCGGCTTAATGATGCTCGGTTCGGCCCTCTGGCTGGCAACGCTGCTCCTGCCACATCTCGGTTTTACCTCCCAGAGCGCAGCGAAAGAACGCGTCCTTTGGCAACCGCTTAGCGAGCAGGCGATTACCGATGCGCTTGCGCAGCATAAACGCGTATTTATCGATGTGACCGCCGACTGGTGCATCACCTGTAAGGTTAATAAATACAACGTACTGAACACCGATGCGGTGCAGGCAGCGCTACAGCAACCGGATGTGGTGGCCCTGCGCGGCGACTGGACGCTGCCGTCTGATGAGATCACGGCGTTTCTGAAATCACGCGGCCAGGTTGCCGTACCGTATAACCAAATTTATGGCCCTGGCCTGCCGAAAGGTCAGGCACTGCCGACGATATTGACGCGCGACGATCTGTTAGAAACGCTGACTGAAGCGAAAGGAGAAACGCCATGAAATCCCTGATCATCCTGTTATTTTCCCTGCTCAGCGCGTTCAGCTTCGCTAAAGAAGCCGCGCCGTTTACCCCGGAGCAGGAAAAGCAGATCGAAGCCCTCATTCAGGAGGCGTTGTTTAACGATCCTGCCAGTCCGCGCTTTGGCGCAAAACAGGCAAAACTGACGCTGGTGAATTTTACCGATTACAACTGTCCGTACTGCAAACAGCTTGATCCGCTGCTGAAGAAACTGGTGGCGAAATATCCTGACGTGGCGGTGATTATCAAACCGCTGCCGTTTAAAGGCGAAAGCTCAGTGCTGGCTGCGCGAACAGCGCTTACCACCTGGCGCGAGCATCCACAGCAGTTCCTCGCGCTGCATGAAAAACTGATGCAAAAGAAGGGATATCACACTGACGCCAGCATTAAACAGGCACAGGAAAAATCGGCTGCCAGTCCGGTCACGCTGGATGAAAAAAGCAATGAAACGCTGAGTACCAATCTGCAACTGGCGCGACTCGTCGGCGTTCAGGGCACGCCCGCGACGATCGTAGGCGATGAGCTGATCCCAGGCGCCGTTTCCTGGGAGGTGCTTGAAGAGATCGTTAAAGAAAAACGGGCGGTGGCAAATGGTCAGTAAGCTGCGGCGTTGGCTGTATGAAGGTGTGATTTTTCTGCTCCTGTTGGCGGGTGGACTGTGGCTGATGGATATCTGGCGTGCGCCACAGGCCCCAACGGCTTTCGCCAGTACGCCGCTTTATACGCTGGATGGTGAACGGGTGACGCTGGCGGCTTTAAGCGAGGAAGAGCCGCTGCTCATCTATTTCTGGGCCACCTGGTGTGGCGTTTGCCGCTATACCACACCGGATGTTGCCCGCTTGCAGGCACAGGGAAAGAACGTGCTGACCATCGCGCTGCGTTCGGGAGATGAGCAGACGCTCACACGCTGGCTGGCGCGCAAACAATTCACCTTTCCTGTGGTCAATGATGCCAATGGCGCACTTTCCCGCCGTTGGGATATCAGCGTCACCCCCACGCTGATCGTGGTGTCGAAAGGGCAGGTGGTTTCCACGACCAGCGGCTGGACCAGCTATTGGGGGATGCTCCTGCGGCTAGGGTGGACGAAACTCAGTTGAGTAAAAACCGGGGAAACCCGGTTTTTTTACACTGTGAAATAGCCGCAATCACATTCCGCTCAAATATTTAAAGCGAAAAGTAAATGGGCTGAACCTATATTTTTGCGGTTTTTATCATTGCAAATTACGATGGGTGATGGCATATCATGTGGCGATATAACGATGTTAATACTTACAGGGATTATAAAGAAATGCGCAAGGGTAAAGTTATTATTGCATCAATGATGGTGCTTTGTGTCCTTATTTTTCTTATCGCGATCGCCGGGTTTATGTTGTTTCAGGGGGAAATGACAGAGCCGACGGCAGAAGAAAAAAACGTCGCTGTTTTACAGGCCGCAGGCTTACTTAAGACAGATTCTCAGGATAAAAAATCGCGAGATAACCTGTATCAGCGTTCAATTATCGTGCGCACAGTAAATCTGGATTCCGGCGACTGGGTGACGGATAAAACGGCCGTACAGAGATGTGAAAAACTCACTCCGGAGCAGGACCCTGCGCAGATTCGTCAGCGCTGTATGTTGGCGGAAGTTTATCTGGTGAAAGATAAGTATAATAAGATTCAGCAGGTTATCATCCCTGTTTCGGGCAAAGGGGCGAAATCAATGATGCACGCCTTTCTCTCTTTGGGGCTGGACGGCCGGACGGTGAACAATCTGTATTATTATCAGCAGCGAGAGACGCCATTTCTGGGGGCCAGAGTGAAAGATGAAAGCTGGCGTCAACAATGGCCGGGGAAAAAAGTGGCTGATGATAATGGAATACCTGCGTTGAAAATAGTTCAGGAGAAGTCAGGGAAGAATAATGAATATACCGTTGATGGTATTTCGGGTGCGACGCTGACCTCAACGGGCGTTGAGAAGAGTATTAACTACTGGATCAGTGAGCAGGGTTATGGCCCATTTTTGCAGCGACTGAAACAGGATCCAGAGATGTTGAATCGATGAATAATGTGCGCCTGCGGATAATTTAATTTAAACCACCAGGCGTAGTATCATTAATTTTTTATGACTTTACGCAACGCACTTATTCAATTCCTGACGGTGACTCGGAGTATTACCCACCGTCAGAACCTTCCTTTCGTCACATATCTATGAAATAAATTTACATAACTTGTCACCTGTTGACATTTTTATGATCCAGGTCATGTACAGCGTCAGTAAAAATCGATAATGATAATAATTATCATTTGTGTTCTTTGGTGCGTATCGTGCGTAAGTTTTACCTCTCACTGCTGATGACTCTCTTCACTCTGCTCATAAGCGTTAGCGTATGGGCCACGACAAACTATGCTCCGTTTATTGAGGATATTGAGCAACGTCTTGATAAAACAGCAGAACTCTATTCACAGCAACAGCCCGATGAGGCGCGCCGCACGGTACAGATGGCCTATTTTGAGGTGTTCGAAAATCTTGAAGGCCCGATCCGTATCAACATTTCCGCCAGTAAAAGTTACGAAATGGAGAGTGCTTTCGGTGAAATCCGACGGATGATTGGCGAGAAAAAACCGCTCGCTGATGTGCAGTCGAGAATTGACTGGTTGAAAGCATCACTGCGTGAGGTTGAACCGGTGCTGGACGGCGGACACCGACTGGTGGCGGAAGAGCAGCACACCGCGCTCACCCGAACGGATATTGCAGTCCACTGGCAAGAGAGCTTCCGTATTATCGACGATCTGCTGGCCCAGGCGGTGAATGACTATCAGGCCGGAAACTACGCCCCGGCCAGTCAACACGTTCAGCAGGCGCACTATCAGGGATTCAAAAACACTGAGATGGAAATGTCGATCAGGCAGAATCGCTCAGCCAAAGATGCCGCTGCCATCAACCAGCAGTTTTCCGCGCTGATTGCTCTTGCCGCCCAACCCGATCGCCTCAACGACGTCTCTTATCAGGTCACCACGCTGTTACAGGATATTGAGGATATTCTGCCCGGCTTGCCGACAACCCGCGACGAACAGCAGGTTGCTGCACCACAAACGGCTGTCAACAGCCCCGCGGCGGCACAGGAGAGTACCCGCACAAACTGGGGGGAAGTGGCAGGCGGAATCAATCAGAGCATTCAGGACGCCATTGCACGGTATCAACGTGGCGAGGCGCAGAATGCCATTCTGGATGTTCAGGACAGCTATTTCGATCGCTTCGAAGCCAGCGGCATGGAAAACAAAATTGGCTCGCGTGATTCAGCGTTCAAAACCACGCTGGAAGCCTACTTCACCCGTCTGGTCAGTCTGATGAAGGCCGGTCAGCCGGCAGAAAGACTCCAGTCAGAAGCGAGCGCGCTCGGGCAGGATCTGCAAAAAGCGGTGACGATGCTTGGCGAAGGGGAAGAGACGCAATGGAGCCTGCTGCTTTATAGCCTGATGATCATCGTCCGTGAAGGGCTGGAAGCCCTGCTGATCGTGGCGGCGATTGTTGCCTACATGGTGAAAAACAATCATCAGGATAAGCTGCCGCTGATTCGTCAGTCGGTGATCGTCGCCCTGGTCGCCAGCGTGGTAACCGCCGTGATTTTCCAGTTGCTGTTCACCAACTCGGGTGCCAGTCGGGAGTTACTGGAAGGCATTACGATGCTGATTGCGGTGGTGATGCTGTTCTTCATGAGTTACTGGCTGCTGTCCAAAGTGGAAGCCCGACACTGGAAGGCCTGGCTGGAAGGTAAGCTGTCTCACTCGCTGTCGAAAGGGTCGCTGGTGGGACTATGGCTGACCAGTTTCCTCGCCGTCTATCGCGAAGGGGCCGAAACGGTTCTGTTCTACTACGCCCTGATCGGCGATGCCAGGGATGTTGCCGGACACATGGCGATCGGCGCGGGCTTTTTTATTGGTTGCATTGTGCTACTGGCGGCGTGGCTGGTCATGCGTTACTCGGTGGTGCGTCTGCCGCTGAAACCCTTCTTTATGTTTACCGGCAGTTTCATGTACCTGATGGCCTTCGTGTTTGCGGGCAAAGGCGTGCTGGAACTGGTGGAAGGCAAACTGTTCCAGCCAACGTTGATTAACGGCTTGCCGGAAATCAGCTGGCTGGGGATTTATCCCTATGTGGAAACGCTGCTACCGCAGGCAGTATTACTGCTCGCTGCGCTGGTTGCGCTGTGGGTTATGCGGCGAAAAAGCGCCATTCCCGGGGACACAATAAAAAACACGCTGTAGTTGTGATTTTAGACGAGAGGATATGTCTGATGACCATGAAGAAAACCCTGATTGCCAGTGCAGTGATAGCCGGAATTTTCACCGCACCGGCAGCGTTCGCTTTCAAAGAGTACCCGGCGGGCGAGCCTGTCGTGATGAATGAAATGGAGCTGGCCGCCGTTTATCTGCAGCCGATTGATATGGAACCTCGCGGTATGGGCTTACCGGCAGCCAAAGCCGATATTCACCTTGAGGCGGATATTCACGCGGTTGAAGGCAGTAAAAACGGCTTTGGCGCAGGCGAGTGGATCCCGTATCTGACCATCAGCTACACCCTGGTCAACAGCGATACCGGTGAAAAACAAGAAGGGACGTTTATGCCGATGGTCGCCAGCGATGGCCCTCACTATGGCGCGAACGTCAAGATGATGGGGGTGGGCAACTACAAAGTGACTTACCACATTGAACCGCCATCCAAAGCGGGGATGCACCGTCACACCGACAGTGATACCGGCGTCGGTCGCTGGTGGAAACCGTTTGATGTGAGCTACGAATTTAAATACGTCGGTCTGAACTAAGAAAACCGATGCGCCGGGATGCTAAATCATCCCGGCCGAGTCAATCCGCTGTTCTGAGTCGATGTCATGAGTTACTTTTTCGTCACCACGTTACAGGTCTTTTTTTGCATCGCGCTACTCTCCGGTGTTCTCTGGAGTCGAAACGATCCCCCTTCTTTACGGCCTCTGGGCTGGACGCTGCTTACTGGCCTGCTGACCGGCGTGCTTGCAGGGTTGACGCTGCGTGGTTCACAGCCGGTACAGCTGTTACTGGTCGGAACGGAAGTGATGGTCACGCTGCTGTTTGTGCTCAGCTTCTGGTGGGTCGGCAACCGCGTGCGCTATCTGTGGCAGGGGGTTCTGGTCTTTGGCGCAGCGCGTCACTGGGTGCTCGACCCGAATCTCGGTGGCTTAACCAGCACACATGTCCTGAATACTGAACTGCTGCTGAATGTGACGTCAGTGGTCCTCGCCTTCGCGACCCTCTGTCTGGCAGGTGTGCTTTGCGCCATGCTGCTGCGCCGTATCCGTGTGCTGTACTGGCCGTTCACCCTCATTCTGCTGGTCATGCTGTGGCTGCCGTTGAGCGGTAATTTGCTGTTGCTGTTGATGAAGCTACAGATACTGCCGCTGGCGAAAACACTGCTGAGCTTTGTGGCAAAAGTGACCAATAATACGTCAGCCTATAACTGGATGGCGGTGGGATTGCTGCTGATTCTGGCACTGTGCTGGCTGCCGTCGTTGCTGAGTGCCCATCGCCAGACGCGGGCAACAGAAGAACCGATCGCACATCGCCTGGCGCTGGCCCAGAGGCGGAATGCGCTACGGCTTTGGCTGGTCACCCTCGGCTGTGCCGTGGTGGTGATTGCCGGGCAACTGTGGTGGGACAACGTCGCGTCTCAACCGCCGCAGCTTTCGCAAGCCATCCCGGTCACGCTGGCCAGCGACGGCAGCATCCATTTACCTGTTGAGCAACTGCGTGACGGTAAGCTACATCGCTTTGTCTGGGTGGCTGACGATGGCAAAGCCGTGCGCTTTTTCGTCATCAACCGTTATCCCGACAAACTGCGCTTTGGCGTGGTGTTTGATGCCTGTCTGCTGTGTGGCGATCAGGGCTATGTGATGGAAGGCAATCAGGTGATTTGCGTTGCCTGCGGGGTACATATTTTTATCCCTTCCATTGGCAAACCCGGCGGCTGTAATCCGGTGCCGATTGAAAACTGGCGCAACGATGAAAAAGAGCTGGTGATCCCCGGTAAAGAACTGGCCGCTGGCGTGAACTACTTCTCGACGGTGATGACCATTCAGGTGACCGATCCGGTTGACGGCTCAACGCTGACCAATACGGCAGCCGACTTCAAATACAGCTACGGCGGTAAGACCTGGTTCTTCTCTTCCGAAGCGAACTATGACCGTTTTCGCAAGACGCCTGAACAATTTGTCCCTGCTGAACTGAGGGAGGAGTAACGATGCTGTGGCGAATGTTACGACAATCCTGGGGACGCAACCTGCGGCGTAAAGGGCTGGCGATTATCACGGTCTTTCTTGCAGCCAGCCTGATCTCTGCGCTGCTGGCGGTGTCTATCGACATCGGTGACAAAATGTCGAGGGAGCTCAAATCCTACGGCGCGAACATCCTGATTGAGCCAGCCGGACAAGCGGCATTGCCTGCGCTGTTTAGCGAAAGCAGTAATCCGCTCTCGGGGCAGGATTTCCTTGATGAAGCTGAATTGCCAAATATCAAAGATATTTTCTGGCGCAATAACATTGTCGGTTTTTCGCCGATGCTGGGCGGTGAAGTCACTGTTAATGGTAACCCGGTGCGCATTCTCGGGACGTTCTTCAGTCAACCGGTCGATATTCCGGATGAAGAGGGATATGAAACCGGACAGAAAACGGTCAGTCCGTTCTGGCAGGTGACCGGCGACTGGCCGCAGGAAGGAGAGAACAGTCCACCGCAAACGCTGGTGGGACACGCGCTGGCACGACAAACAGGATGGAAAGCGGGTGATACGCTGCTACTAAACAACGCGGATACAACAGTCCGTGTCACCGTCAGCGGGATCCTCTTAAGCGGCGGTGAGGAAGATAACCAACTGGTGATGCCGCTCGCGATTGCGCAGACGTTGTTGGGGTTGCCCGGTAAGGTGCAGGCCATTCGTGTTTCGGCGCTGACGGTACCGGAAAATGAGCTTTCACGTCGCGCACGGGAAAATCTGGATGCGCTCAATGCGGAAGAGTACGACCTCTGGTACTGCACTGCTTATGTTTCTTCTATCGCCCACCAACTGGAGGAGGCGATCTCCGGGGCAGAGGTGCGCCCGGTCTGGCAGGTCGCGGCATCTGAAGGGGTGGTGATTGATAAAATTCAGCTGCTGATGGCGGTGGTGACGATTGCCGCGCTGGCGGCATCGGCAATGGGGATCGCCTCGCTGATGACGAGCACCATAATGGAACGCGCCAAAGAGATCGGTCTGATGAAGGCGCTTGGCGCGCGCCAGTGGCAGATTATGCTGCTGTTTTATCTGGAAGCCGCCTCCAGTGGACTGGCGGGCGGGGCGCTGGGATGTGTTGCCGGATGGGGACTGGCGAAAGCGATTGGCGTGATGCTGTTCGACGCGCCGCTCGATTTCGCCTGGATTGTGGTGCCGTGTGTACTGGTGGTTGCGGTGTTGATTGCCCTGATCGGCACCTGGTTCCCGGCACGGCGCATTGCGCGACTCTATCCCGTGGAGGTGCTGTATGGCCGCTAAACAGACAATGCTCTGGCTGCTGGTGTGGCGGGCGCTGCGCCTGCGCTTTCAGCGGGTCAGCGTGGTTTTTGCCGCGCTGATGGTGGGAGCGACCATCGTGACGGCGCTGAGCGCGGTATGGTTCGACATCAATACCAAAATGAGTGAAGAGTTGCGTACCTTCGGTGCCAACTTCTACATCGGGCCGGGACACGGCGCGAGTATGCCGCAGCAGGCGCTACAAACCATTCTGGATGACGCGCCACAGGGATTGGTTCACGGTGCCAGTCCGTGGCTGTACGGCATGGCGCGAACCGAACTGGAAAAAGTCGTGATCGTCGGCGTCTGGTTCGAATCGCTGCAAAAACTGGTGCCGTACTGGCAGGTACAGGGCAGCTGGATTGGCGTCAGCTTTGACGATCGCAACGCGATGATTGGCGTCAAACTGGCGGAGCGCCTCAACGTTCAACCCGGCGATACTATCGCACTGGTCGATCATAACCAACGGAAAATGCTGCAGATTAAAGGCATTGTTGAAGCGGGCGACGCCACGGACAACATGCTGATCGTCAGTCTCGACGTGGCGCAAGCCTGGCTGCATCAGCCAGGAAAAATCAGCCATGGGCTGTTGAGCGTGAGTAATGATGTCGGCCAGGTGGATCGCTATGCCAGCCGCCTGCAAAACCAGTACCCGGATCTGGAGATTCGCCCGGTGCGTAAGGTTTCCGCCTCAGAAGGGCAGGTGCTGGATAAGATCAAAGGGTTGATGGGACTGGTATCGCTGGTGATTCTGGCGCTCTCTTCCCTGTGCGTGAATACTACCCTGATGGCGATAGTCGGCGAGCGTGCCCGCGAGTTCGCCCTGCAAAAAGCGCTGGGTGCCAGCAATGGCGACATCGTACGGCAAATCTTGCTGGAAACCTGCATTATCGCCCTTGCAGCCGTGGTGGGCGGCTGGTTGTTGGGTTATTTGCTGGCGCAACTGCTGGGACTAACGGTATTCAACGCGGCGATCTCGCTGCGTCTGCCGGTGCTGCCCCTCACCCTCGTATTGTCTTTACTGGTCGCCGTTCTGGCGGCGATTGTTCCGGTACGGCGCGCGGTCAGCGTCGAACCTGCAAAAGTGCTGAAAGGAGAGTAGCGCCATGTCCGTGACGCAGATTCCACTGGTGGCGATCGAAACACGTCACCTTTATAAACGGTTCGGCGACGTTACCGCTCTGGATGATATTAACCTGCGGATTACGCAAGGGGAGTTCGTCGCCATTATGGGGGCCTCCGGCTCCGGAAAAACGACGCTGATGAACATTCTCACCTGTCTGGATACCGCAACAGAAGGTCAGGTGTTCCTTGACGGAACGGATGCTGCCGCGCTGGACGAAGAGGGGCGTCGCCGTTTTCGCGCCGAGAAGATTGGTCTGGTGTTCCAGCAATTCCACCTCATTCCCTTTTTAACCGCGCTGGAAAATATCATGCTGGCACAGCACTACCACAGCGTGGTGGACGAGGCGGCGGCCAGAAACGTGCTGGAGCAGGTCGGTCTTGGGCACCGCGTCACCCATTTACCCAGCCAGCTTTCCGGTGGGGAGCAGCAGCGCGTCTGTATTGCGAGGGCGCTGGTGAATGAACCACCGGTCATTTTTGCGGATGAACCGACGGGCAACCTCGATGAAGAGAATGAACAGCGGGTGTTGGATTTGCTTACCGATTTACACCGTCAGGGGCGCACGATAGTCATGGTGACGCATAACCCGGCGCTTGGGCAGTTTGCCGATCGTATTTTACGTCTGCAACACGGAAAGTATCAGGGAGAGGAGACGATGCAACATGCGCGGGCTTAACGTTTTCATTCTTGCACTGGCGGTGCTGATCGGTGGTTGTAAAGAGGAAAAGCTGGCCGTAGGCGAAACGGCGCCGGCGCTGGCGGCCTTCGATTTACAGGGCAAGTCGTCCGGACTGGACCGCTGGCAGGGAAAATCGATCTACCTGAACTTCTGGTCGGCAGGCTGCGGTGGCTGTCTGGCGGAGATGGATTCGCTGGAAACGCTCAGCCAGCGATGGGGCGATAGTGTGGTAGTGGTGGCGGTGAATACCGATCCGGAAACGGTCAGCCTGGATGCGCTACTGGCGAAGCATCAGGTATCGTATCCGGTCCTTCGCGACCAGATGAAGATCACTCAGGAACGCTATCAGGTCATCGGCACGCCGACCTCGGTCCTGATTGACCCGCAGGGGCGGGTGCTGGAATGGCATCAGGGAATGCGTAAACCGGCGGAATTAGCCGCCACGTTCGCCCGCCTCGCGGGGCGATAAGTTTCGGTGGAGGGATACCGCTGATGGCATTTATCTGGAACGACGAGAGCCTGGCTCTCCTGCGTGAAAACGCGGGCGTCCTCTCGACGCAGCACATTGCGCAGATGTTGGGTACCAATGTGACAGCGGTGCGCAATATGGCTTACCGGCTGAAACTCAGCCTGCGCGTATCGGCGTATAACCAGACGAGAATTCAACAGATACAGGCGCTGTATGAATCCGATGAACCGCTGACCATGAAGGAAATTGCCGTACGAACCGGGCTGACGTTCAGCACGGTACAGTACATTGTCTATGTCAAACTGAAGCATAAGCCCTACGCCACTCGCGAATATATCTCTTTTGAGACGCAGGATGCGGTGCATTACCGTGTGCAAAAAGAGTTCGTCGATACCGAGCGTTCGCGACTGCAGCAACCGATGGATAATAGCCGTTTTCAGGAATTGTATCTCAAAGATGGGACAGCCTATTGCGCGCGTAACATCCGCCATGAAGTCATTATCTCTGAATAGCTGAAAGCATATTTCGTTCGCTGACGAAGCAAGCATCGTCGCGGGCATTCAGGATGGGTCATCTTCTCTTCACAGGACTCTGAAGCATGACCCTTCATTTTGCATTCGACACCGAGCAGGTCGTGATGGTTGCCTTAACTTTTGTCCTTGCGGGGATGGTCAAAGGCGTCACCGGCATGGGGTTGCCTACCGTGGCGATGGGGATCCTCGGCTCGCTGATCTCACCGGTTGCGGCGGCTGCTATGCTGCTGTTGCCTTCGCTGATCGGCAATTTGTTTCAGTTCGGTGGTGGCGGAAATACCCGGATGTTGCTCAAACGGCTATGGCCGATGCTGCTAACGGTGGTAATTGCTACACTGTTGGCCAGCGTCTGGATCGCCGGCGGCGACACCGACCGTACGCAGTTTGCGCTGGGGCTGGCGCTGATGGTGTATGCGATCTGGACTCTGGCAGGAAAACGGATCGCGGTCGCACCGCAGCGTGAAAAACCGCTCTCCCTGGTCGTCGGATTCGCCACGGGGCTGTTGACCGGCGGGACAGGCGTCTTTGTGATGCCGGCGGTGCCGTGGATCCAGTCGCTGGGCTTTGAGAAGGATGAACTGGTTCAGGCGCTCGGTATCTCTTTTACTTTTTCCACGCTGGCGTTAGCACTTGGATTATGGTGGCATGGCGCGCTCCCCGTGCAGTCTCTGCACTTATCGGCATTCGCCATCGTTCCGGCGCTGATTGGACAATGGGCTGGCACCCGTATCCGGCGGGTTATCTCGCCAGTCGTGTTTAAACGATGTTTTCTGTTTTGTCTGATGGGGCTGAGTATCGAAATGATGCTCCGTGCTGTGACGTAATGACGAAATCGTGCCATGGTTAAATCCTCCCCGAGTCTGAGAGGTCTGTATGACGTCAATAGTCGTAGAGGAAGAAGACGGCGAACTGGAATCGCGAATGGCGCTGACGGCGGCGGTGATGGCGGACAAATCGCGATCCCGGATGCTGTGTGCGCTGATGGATGGTCGGGCATGGACAGCGACGGAACTGAGCGCGGTGGCGGATGTGTCGGCCTCTACCGCCAGTGCGCACCTGGCCCGTCTGTGCGAGCAGCGGTTCGTGGTGTCCCTCGCCCAGGGGCGCCACCGCTATTTTCGCCTCGCAAGCGCTGACATTGCCGAACTACTGGAGCGCCTGATGGGTGTTGCCTGGGCATCCACGGTGTCGCGCAAAATCACCACGCCGCTGAGTTTGCGTCACGCACGGACCTGCTATGATCATCTGGCGGGAGAAGTGGCGGTGAAATTGTTTGATACGCTGATTGCCCGGCAATGGCTGACGGCGGACGGTGAAACGCTGACGCCTCTGGGTGAGGAGAAACTGGCGGAACTGGGCGTCGTGGTCCAGGTTGGCGCATCACGGCGCAAATTTAGCTGCGGCTGTCTGGACTGGAGCGAGCGACGTTATCATCTGGGGGGAGTACTCGGCGCAGCATTATTGACCAGGCTTCACGAGCAGCGGTGGATCAAAACAGCGCCGGGAAGCCGCCACGTGACCTTCACGCCGTCCGGGATCCGCAAGCTGCAGATAATATTTGGCATCAATGTAATGCGCTGAATCCCCATTTTGCGGTCTCGTTCCCGGAAAAGTGTCATATATCTGTCACACTTATGAATGACGAATAACAACACGAGGTCGTAGGGATGAACAAATCGTTAATTGCCGCCGCTGTGGCAGGGGTTGTAATGCTGTCTTCTGCCGCGCAGGCGCAAACCGCGCCGGAAGGCTATCAGCTACAGCAAGTATTGATGATGAGTCGACACAACTTACGTGCGCCGTTGGCCAATAATGGCAGCGTGCTGGAGCAGTCCACTCCGAATAAGTGGCCTGAATGGGATGTGCCGGGCGGACAACTCACCACCAAAGGCGGTGTGCTCGAAGTGTATATGGGCCATTACATGCGTGAATGGCTGGCAGAGCAGGGGATGGTGAAATCCGGCGAGTGCCCGGCACCGGATACGGTCTATACCTATGCCAACAGTTTGCAGCGCACGGTTGCGACCGCTCAGTTCTTTATCACCGGCGCGTTCCCGGGCTGTGATGTCCCGGTACATCACCAGGAAAAAATGGGTACCATGGACCCGACCTTTAACCCGGTGATCACTGATGATTCTGCGGCCTTCCGTGAGAAAGCCGTACAGGCGATGGAAAAAGAGCGCAGCCAGATGCAACTTGATGACAGCTACAAGTTGCTGGAGCAGCTGATCAATTACAAAGACTCGCCGTCGTGCAAAGAAAAACAGCAGTGTTCTCTGACTGAGGCCAAAGATACCTTCAGCGCGAATTATGAACAGGAGCCGGGCGTCTCCGGACCGCTAAAAGTGGGTAACTCGCTGGTGGACGCCTTCACGCTGCAATACTACGAAGGGTTCCCGATGGATCAGGTGGCCTGGGGCGAAATTAAATCCGATCAGCAGTGGAAGGTGTTGTCGAAGCTGAAAAATGGCTACCAGGACAGCCTGTTTACCTCTCCGGAAGTCGCGCGTAATGTTGCGAAACCGCTGGTGAAATACATCGACAAAACGCTGGTGACCGATCAGACGAAAGCACCGAAAATCACCGTGCTGGTGGGGCATGACTCCAACATCGCTTCGCTGCTCACCGCACTGGAGTTCAAACCTTATCAGTTGCATGATCAGAACGAACGCACGCCAATTGGCGGCAAAATAGTCTTCCAGCGCTGGCATGACAGTAAAGCCAACCGCGATCTGATGAAAATTGAGTATGTATATCAGAGTTCAGATCAGCTTCGTAATGCGGATGTGCTGACACTGAAAGCACCGGCGCAACGAGTGACGCTGGAGCTGAAAGGGTGTCCGATTGATGCGAACGGTTTCTGTCCAATCGACAAGTTTGACGCGCTGTTGAATGAGGCGGCGAAATAAGTAAGATTCCCCCGCGTCGGCGCTGAGGGCTCCCCACAAACTCAGCGCTAATAAACCAGCACCATACTTCGGTAGGCTCTGGCGAGGCGGGTTAGAACAGTGCTCAGCACTGTTCGTTTTAAAACAAGCGGAGAATGTCTAAGGATATTCTCCGCTAATGTCAGATACGATATAACTCTTCTCGACTTCAGGCTGTTCGCCTGATATCTCAGATGTAATCCTTTATTTTCAGCATGATAACCCAACAGTCACATCACTATTGTCGCCAGGGTTACCAGCAGGCTCAGGCACACCACCGGGCCAGCGATAACCCGTAACGCGAGACGGCGCAAACGAACGAATACACACCTGATCGTTTTGGTTGCCACCCAGCAGCATCAAATAACCGTTAGGCGCACGACCAACCACAAACCCAGCATGGCCGCCGCTGTCGCGGGTCAGAACCGCAATACAACCGAGTGCGCCGGAGTTTGCAGGGTGTTACCCCATTCGAGATAGGATTTTGCAGGCTCGTAGCGGGTCGATTTAACGCCAGCGCGTTCCAGTATTGCGCCAACGAACGCAGCACACCAGAGCGTTTCATCATCTTTGATACCGCTGCGCTTAATGTCTTTCCAGAACTGCAGAATTTCCGCGTTGTGCTGCGGTCCTTTTGTTTCTTCCATGTGAACGCGCCACGCCCAGCCATTCACTGAATAAGGCGGGCATAATATTTATTGATTAGTCGATAATCCATTATTTATTATATAGATAGTGGTTTATCATGAGTCGCAATTAGTTACAAAACCACGCAACTTATCGGCGTAATGTTTCCCTTGCAAACTGTTAAGCCAATAAGGAAATTTTTATGCCATGGAATAAAAGTGAAGCCGTTTCATATGCCCGTAACCACGCCCAACCCCAAACAACCCACTATTGCGCACGCGCTGTTGCGGCAGCCATTCGTGCGGGAGGAGTGAAAATTGAAGGGGCTAATGCAAAGAATTTCGGGCGTTCTCTGGAAAAGGCAGGATTCACTAAGGTATATGGCACCCCGATAGCTGGTGATGTTGCTGTTATTGATGCTTTGCCCGGCCCTAATCAGTATGGGCATGTATGCATTTACGATGGCGCCGGAACCTGGTATTCAGATTTCAAGCAAAGAACAATGTACCCGGGTCCAGCGTATCGCCAATTACAACCTGCAGTAACCATATACAGACACGACTAATATGAAAAAAATTGCCTTTCTTTTGTTTTTCAGTGCCACAGCTATGGGGGTTGAGAACATGCAGATCCCGATGCAGCGAGCCCTTGAATTCAACCGCTGGTATATAAAACAGGTAAACAATGATCACTATCCCATCAAGAAGGGGGATGAAATCGATCAATTTGTTACCGCCGGAACGATGAAAAAACTACGTCATGCAGACGATCCGCGCTACGCAGAAGACGAATTTTATGAAGCGGACTTTTTTCTTAAATCACAATATATCGACGATGATTGGCCGGATAATGTCGTTATCACCTCTTATTATTCAGACCCTGTTTGCGTGAATGTGAATATCACGTTTGGCAAAAAAAAACCGCATACCGTAATTGATTGCATGGTCAAAGAAGACGGAGCCTGGAAAGTGCAATCTGTCGCAGCCCGCGATTTTAACTAAACCACCCTCTGCAAATCCCACTGCTGGATTTAACGACACGGCACATAGTGAGCGTTAACGATGGGATTTGCGGAAATAACAAAAAGCGACCCGTGGGTGGCTACATCCATAAATTTAATTATCGCCAGATTCGCGATTTGTCATTCGGGTCCTTATGGTCTGTATACTTCACCTCATATTGATGAGGATATAAATGCCCCTCACAGCGCCCATATTCAGCCCTGACCAGCGTTCCTGCTCCGAGATATTTTGCTTTACTACTGGGTTTCAGCATCTTCAGTTTTACCCATATTTCCGGAAGACAGGCTAACCGGAACTGGATGTTTCCCCGTATCCGGCCAATAAAATCCCAGCCCAGCGAGCGGACATGTCGGAACCAGGCGCTCTGGAAACCGGCTTCAGTAATGATGATGACTTTTTTATCCGGAGAAATGGCGGCTGCAAGCGCGTCCAGAAAATCCTTATGCACCTGAACGTATTGCTGTCGGGATGAGGGAGCAACCTGGCTCAGGTGCGGTATTGAATGCCCGTCGCAGATCAGACTGGCAGGCAGAACGTGGAATGCCTGAGAGGGGTGGCCGTTCCAGTCAACGGCAATGACGCACAACGTAAGGTCACGGCTCAGAAGCCGGGTAATGTTATGAAAAATAGCGGGAATATTGCGGTGTAAAGCGTCATTGCCCAAAAGGCGATCGATGCGCTTAATCTTGCTTTTTACCCGCTCATTACTGGGGATTCCCCCGCGCAAGCGGGGGAATTGACGGATTAAACGTTTTTACGTTCGATGGTCTGTTCGCCCCAGAAGAGCGCATCTTTATCTGTCTTATCAAAGGCTTTGATGAGCACCTCATCGCTGCCTTCTTCCCAAATTTTTTCTGCCAGCTTCTCGTCATATCCGGCAACTTCAAATATGGCTTCGGCTATTTCCGGCGATGTATTGCGCAGACTTGCCCACTCACCGACGTGATGAGCCTTCGCTTCTTGAGTTGGCATTCTTATCCTCCCGTTGAAGATTAGCCGTTGAGCTTCACTGCCAGACCGGCAACGTATTCGCCCTGATAACGTGCGATAGAAAGCTCTTCCTGACTTGGCTGGCGTGAACCGTCACCACCGGCAATGGTCGTTGCACCATAAGGCGTACCCCCGCGAACCTGCGATACATCAAACAGTTCCTGCGCGGCGTAGCCGATGGGCACAATCACCATCCCATGATGGGCAAGTGTAGTCCATGTGGACGTAATCGTTTGTTCCTGGCCGCCGCCTGTCCCGGTAGAACTGAAAACGCTGGCGAGTTTGCCATACAGCGCGCCGGACGCCCACAACCCGCCCGTCTGATCCAGGAAGGTACGCATCTGACCTGACATATTGCCAAAACGCGTTGGCGTACCAAAAATAATGGCGTCATAATCAGCCAGTTCCTGCGGGGTTGCGACGGGGGCATTTTGTGTTTTACCGCCCGCTTTAGCGAAGATTTCCGCCTGCATCGTTTCTGGTACGCGTTTGATGGTGACCTCCGCGCCGTTCACTTTGCTCGCTCCTTCTGCCACCGCATGTGCCATCGTTTCGATGTGTCCGTACATGGAATAATAAAGCACCAGAACTTTTGCCATTTGTACTACTCCTCGGTTTAACGAAAGCAGCTCATTGCTGCACTTATTTAAAGATAAGTCGTGTCGACGAGAGTGCAAGCCTTAGAAACATTTCTTTGATTTATAATAAATTTCATCATGAAATTACGCGTCTCCACGCCAACGGTGCGCTCTGAATTATCATGAAACATTTTTTCCGTTCAGGCTTTCTTTTGTCATAAGAAACAATTATGCGGCTTGTATTCGGCATTAGAGCCATACGCGGGCAAAGATATTACAGAATGTTACGAATCCACTTCTCCACGGGCTGTGTTCACTATGCTTAGTGTCACGCAGTAATCATTATGACATGGTTCATATGCTGCGAGGGGATACACCCCGACACCTATGCAATATGATGTCTAATCAATGACGGAGGTCAGTAATGGCAAACCATCGAGGCGGCTCCGGCAATTTTGCCGAAGACCGTGAAAGAGCATCAGAAGCAGGTCGTAAAGGTGGCCAGCACAGTGGGGGCAACTTCAAGAATGACCCGCAGCGTGCCTCTGAAGCCGGAAAGAAAGGGGGCAAAAGTAGCCACGGTAACCGTAACAGCTAACCCTGCCATCCCTGAACGTTATCACCCATTGCACTCTCATATTGTGTGATGACGCCAGCGCCGCCGGATCATCCGGCGGTTTTTTTTATCTGTCAGGTTGAACTGAAATGAAACGCCCCGCAGACTATGCGCCACTGCCAGATTCACGGAACAAGGAGAAGGGCATGGTTCAACGTGCGGAGAAAAAAACGGGCAAACGCTCGCGGGCGGTCAGCGCGAAACGCGAAGCCATTCTGACCGCCGCATTAAATGCGTTTTCACAATATGGCTTTCACGGCACTCGCATTGAACAAATTGCCGAACAGGCCGGCGTCTCCAAAACCAATCTCCTTTATTACTACCCGTCAAAAGAGGCGTTGTATATCGCCGTGATGCGACAGATTCTGGATATCTGGCTGGCACCCTTAAAGGCGTTTCGGGAAGATTTTGCGCCGCTTGCCGCCATTGAAGAGTACATACGGCTGAAGCTGGAAGTGTCCCGGGACTACCCACAGGCTTCACGTCTTTTTTGCATGGAGATGCTGGCCGGTGCACCGCTGTTGATGGATGAACTGGCCGGCGATCTGAAAGCGCTGATTGATGAAAAGTCCGCACTGATTGCCGGTTGGGTGAAAAGTGGCAAACTGGCGCCGATCGATCCCCACCATTTGATCTTTATGATTTGGGCTTCAACACAGCATTACGCCGATTTTGCGCCTCAGGTTGAGGCGGTAACGGGCGCAACGCTGCGTGATGAAACCTTTTTTAATCAAACGGTTGAAAACGTTCAGCGCATGATTATTGAGGGAATTCGCGTCCGTTAATTGGCTGGTGGTAACGGGCAGCTCATATCGCCTTCTTCACACTGAAGCAGTGAAGCGAGAAACGCTTCCCGTTCGGCGGTTTTATCCGCCAGACACTGATTAGCGATCATCGCCTGAGCGCTACCGCCCTCGGTACCAGAGCTGATGAGCGCGCAGTCGGCATCGCGCATGGCTATCCATGCGGTCTGCGCCTTTTTCAGCAGTTCCTGTTGGGGCGGAGCTGCGCGCTTCAGCGCATTCTGATACGTTTCATTCAATGCTTTGTCTGCCGCCTGATACTGGGTGACAGCGCAGGTATTCATTTCCGCTTGCGTGCTGGCATTTGTGCAATCGTCGGCCAGCGCCTGACCGCTGAGCAACAGCGCAGCCCAGGTGAATAGTATTCGTTTCATCATTCCCTCTGGATCCATAAAAAAAGGCCCCGTTTCCGGAGCCTTAATTAACCACAGCCTTAGCCAATTGTCATCAGGCTTGCGTTACCTCCGGCGGCTGCCGTGTTCACGCTCAACGAGCGCTCAACGTAGAGTCGTTCCAGCAGTATATTGCTTTCACCGCGGGCGAAACCTTGCACCGAGACAATCGCGCCTTCGCGGGCTGCCACCGCTTCACACAAGGCGCGAAGCTGATCGGAGTCCCCGTGGAAGATCACCGCATCATACGGCTGTGCTGTCAGGCTATCGGTTTTCGCAAACGTAATGCGGGCGGAAACGGCTGCTGGCAGACGTTTCGCCAGGTCACGATGGAAGGCATCGTCTGGCCACAAAATCAGACTACCGACCGAAGTGACGGCGGCAAGTTGCACCAGCGCATCCTGTTCATCTTCAGCGATACACAATACGCGCTCACGTGGTAACAATGTCCAGGTGTTTCGTTCCCCGGTAGGACCCGGCAGCAGACGCTGCGTACCGGCCTGCGCCAGTTCGCCAAACTGCTGACAAAGTTGACGCAACACAGGGCGATCGACAGCCCACTCGCTGAGCGCTTCCAGCGGCTGGATCAGCGCGGCTTTGAGTTGAGCATCCACCGGATAGTCCGCATCCTGACGCGCCAGAGTGACAGACAGCGCATTTTCCGGACGGTTTGCCAGCAGACGGTAGAGATAGAGCGGCCCACCGGCTTTCGGACCGGTGCCCGAGAGTCCTTCGCCGCCGAACGGCTGTACGCCGACGACTGCGCCCACCATATTACGGTTAACGTACAGGTTGCCCACGTGCGCCGAACCGGTGACCTGAGCAATGGTTTCATCAATGCGGGTGTGAACGCCCAGCGTCAGACCGTAGCCGGAAGCGTTGATTTGGGCAATCAGCGCCTCCAGGTTGTTGCGGTTGTAGCGAACGACGTGCAGAACCGGGCCGAAGACTTCTTTTTGCAGCTCATCAATGCTTTCCAGTTCGACCAGCGTCGGCGCAACGAATGTGCCGCTCTGCCATTCACGAACATCCTCACTGTTTTCACGCGCCGCCTGGAACACGGGGCGACCTTTCGCCCGCATAGCCTGAATATGCTGTTCAATATTGGATTTAGCTTCACTGTCGATTACCGGACCAATATCAGTCGTCAGACGCCCCGGGTTGCCCATCCGACATTCAGCCATCGCGCCACGCAGCATTTTCAGCGTATGGTCGGCGATATCATCCTGTAGACAGAGCACGCGCAGTGCGGAACAGCGCTGTCCGGCGCTGTCAAACGCCGAGGACATCACGTCCACCACCACCTGTTCCGTGAGGGCGGACGAGTCAACGATCATCGCGTTCAGGCCACCCGTTTCAGCGATCAGCGGAATCGGACGACCCTGTGCATCCAGTCGTGTTGCGATGTTACGTTGCAGCAGCGTCGCCACCTCTGTCGAACCGGTAAACATGACGCCGCGCACGCGACTGTCGGAGGTCAACTGCGCGCCTACCGTTTCACCCCGGCCAGGCAGCAGTTGCACCACGCCCGGCGGTACGCCAGCTTCCAGCAAGATGGCAATGCCCTGGGCTGCAATAAGCGGCGTTTGTTCCGCGGGTTTTGCCAGTACGCTGTTGCCGGCAGCCAGCGCGGCGGCAATTTGTCCGGTGAAAATTGCCAGCGGGAAGTTCCACGGGCTTATACAGACAACCGGGCCGAGCGGACGATGGGTCTCATTATCAAAATCGTCACGCACCTGACCGGCGTAATAATGCAGGAAGTCTACCGCTTCGCGCACTTCGGCAATGGCGTTGGCGAAGCTCTTACCCGCTTCGCGTACCAGAATGCCGATCAGCTGTTGCATCTGGCCTTCCATCAGCACGGCTGCGCGATGAAGGATGGCGGCACGCTCTTGCGGCGGGGTCGCAAACCAGATAGGCGCGTTGTTCACCGCACTTTGCAGCGCCTGTTCCACTTCACTTTCACTGGCTTCACGGACGTAGCCAACGATGTCTTTCGGTTCTGCCGGGTTGACCACCGGGCTCAATTCACCTTCGCTAACCGGAGCCTCGAGCATCGGCAGCGCCCGCCATTTTTGCAGCGCGCTGTTGAGCAGGGCAGAGGAGAGTGAGGCCAGACGATGTTCGTTGGACAGATCCAGACCGGCGGAGTTATCGCGGCCTTTGCCGTACAGATCGCGTGGCAGAGGAATTTTTGGATGCGGCAAGCCGGTCTGACCTTCCTGTTGTGCCAGTTTCTCGACGGCTTCGACCGGATCGGCCACCAGTTCGTCCAGCGGCAGCGTAGTATCCGCGATGCGGTTAACAAAGGAGGTGTTCGCCCCGTTTTCCAGCAGACGACGTACCAGATACGCCAGCAGCGTTTCATGCGTACCGACCGGTGCATAAATGCGGCACGGGCGGTTCAGTTTGCCATCCGCAACTTTACCGGTGACCTGTTCGTACAGTGGTTCCCCCATTCCGTGCAGGCACTGGAACTCATACTGTCCCGGATAATAATTCTGCCCGGCCAGATGATAAATGGCGGCCAGGGTATGGGCGTTATGGGTCGCAAACTGCGGGTAAATCAGGTTCGGTACGGCGAGCAGTTTCTTCGCACAGGCGAGATAAGAGACATCTGTGTAGACCTTGCGGGTATAAACCGGATAACCTTCAAGACCCTCCATCTGGGCGCGTTTGATCTCGCTGTCCCAGTAGGCGCCTTTCACCAGACGGATCATCAGACGACGACGGCTACGGGTGGCGAGGTCAATCAGGTAATCGATAACAAACGGGCAGCGTTTCTGGTACGCCTGAATGACGAAACCAATACCGTTCCAGCCAGCCAGTTCAGGTTCGAAGCACAGTTTTTCCAGCAGATCGAGGGAGATCTCCAGACGGTCGGCCTCTTCGGCATCAATATTAATGCCGATGTCATACTGGCGTGCCAGCAGCGTCAACGACTTCAGGCGCGGATAGAGTTCGTCCATTACCCGATCGTACTGGGCGCGGCTGTAACGTGGATGCAGGGCGGAAAGCTTGATGGAGATCCCCGGGCCTTCATAGATCCCGCGTCCATTCGACGCTTTACCAATCGCATGGATCGCCTGCTGGTAGGAGACCATATAGGCCTGCGCATCGGCCGCGGTCAGCGCGGCTTCACCCAGCATATCGTAAGAGTAGCGAAAGCCTTTATCTTCCAGCTTACGGGCATTCGCCAGCGCTTCGGCAATGGTTTCCCCGGTGACGAACTGTTCGCCCATCAGACGCATCGCCATATCGACGCCTTTACGGATCAGCGGCTCGCCGCTCTTACCGATAATGCGGTTCAGGGAGCGCGAAAGGTTTGCTTCGTTATGGGTAGAGACCAGACGACCAGTAAACAGCAGTCCCCAGGTCGCTGCGTTGACGAACAGCGATGGGCTACGACCAATGTGCGACTGCCAGTTACCGTTGCTGATTTTGTCGCGGATTAAGGCATCGCGCGTGGCCTTATCCGGAATACGCAGCAGCGCTTCAGCCAGGCACATCAACGCCACCCCTTCCTGCGAAGAGAGAGAGAACTCCTGTAGCAGACCCTGCACCATACCGGCACGGCCGCTGGCCGTTTTCTGATTACGCAGTTTATCCGCCAGCTGGTAAGCCAGCTTATGGGCCTGTTCGGCTATCGGTTCCGGCAGACGCGCTTGTTCCATCAGCATCGAAACCGCGTCGGTTTCTGAGCGGCGGTACGCGGCGGTAATAGCGGAACGCGAAACCGACTGCGGGAGGATCTGTTCAGCAAACTCCAGGAAAGGCTGATGGTTCTCTTCCTGCGGCGCCGTGGCGTCCTCGCCTTCGTTGGCGGCTCCGGCTAATAGCGCAGGAAGTTCTGGCAGCGCGTCATCGTTTTCCAGCTTTTCCAGGTAATTAAAGATTGCCTGCTTTATCAACCAGTGCGGGGTGCGATCAATTCGCGTTGCCGCTGACTTAATACGCTCGCGCGTTGCGTCATCCAGTTTAACCCCCATCGTGGTGGTTCCCATGCCATCTGCTCCTGTTGTTCGGTAATGTACTGCGTGTGGTTATCGAGAAATATCTACTATGTTGCAACTTTGTGCAACCACGTTAAATGTGACCTGTACGACAAGCTTAAAAATGAATGAAATGTTAATAAAAGAAAGATGTATGACGTTAAGAAAAACAAAGGCGCTATCTTTTTCTCTGCGACACTTAACACTTTTAAAAGGTGCAACCTGAAAAAGTGTGAGGGAGTGCAACCTGGCGGAAATTAGTCTTCATCAGTAGCCAAATTTGATGTAAATGGTGTGTTAAATCGATTGTGAATAACTCACGCTTCCGGCAGGATACGGTCGCCTGGGAAATACAAGATGCTTTGCCACGTTCCGGCAGGGCAATAAAACAGAAGAGTCTGGAGAGTTTATGGCAATTAGCACACCGATGCTGGTGACGTTCTGTGTCTACATTTTTGGCATGATATTAATTGGTTTTATCGCCTGGCGTTCAACCAAGAACTTTGATGATTATATTCTGGGAGGCCGTAGCCTTGGGCCTTTCGTTACGGCGCTGTCCGCGGGCGCATCGGATATGAGCGGCTGGTTGCTGATGGGCTTACCGGGCGCAATTTTCATTTCCGGGATATCAGAGAGCTGGATTGCCATCGGCCTGACGTTAGGGGCGTGGATCAACTGGAAGCTGGTGGCCGGACGCCTTCGCGTCCATACCGAGCACAATAATAACGCCCTGACGCTGCCGGATTATTTTACCGGGCGCTTTGAAGACAAAAGCCGGATCCTGCGCATTATTTCCGCGCTGGTGATTTTACTGTTTTTCACAATCTACTGTGCATCTGGCATCGTGGCGGGGGCGCGTCTGTTTGAAAGCACCTTTGGCATGAGCTATGAAACCGCACTGTGGGCGGGGGCGGCAGCCACCATTATCTATACCTTTATTGGCGGATTCCTCGCGGTAAGCTGGACGGATACTGTCCAGGCCAGTCTGATGATTTTTGCACTGATCCTGACACCGGTGATCGTCATTATCAGCGTCGGAGGTTTTGGTGATTCGCTGGAAGTCATCAAACAGAAGAGCATTGAGAACGTTGATATGCTCAAAGGGCTGAATTTCGTCGCTATCATTTCACTGATGGGCTGGGGCCTGGGTTATTTCGGCCAACCGCACATACTGGCGCGTTTTATGGCGGCCGATTCCCACCACAGTATCGTTCATGCCCGCCGTATCAGTATGACGTGGATGATCCTCTGTCTGGCGGGTGCGGTTGCGGTTGGTTTCTTCGGCATTGCTTACTTCAACAACAATCCGGCGCTGGCGGGCTCGGTAAATCAGAACGCGGAGCGTGTGTTCATCGAACTGGCGCAAATTCTGTTTAACCCATGGATTGCCGGTATCCTGCTGTCTGCGATTCTCGCCGCGGTGATGTCAACGCTGAGCTGTCAGTTGCTGGTGTGTTCCAGCGCCATTACCGAGGATCTGTACAAAGCGTTCCTGCGTAAAGGCGCCAGTCAGCAGGAGCTGGTGTGGGTAGGGCGCATTATGGTGCTGGTGGTCGCGCTGGTGGCTATCGCCCTTGCAGCGAACCCGGAGAACCGGGTACTGGGTCTGGTGAGCTACGCCTGGGCAGGTTTCGGAGCCGCGTTTGGTCCGGTGGTGTTGTTCTCGGTGATGTGGTCGCGCATGACCCGCAACGGCGCGTTGGCCGGGATGATTATCGGAGCGCTGACGGTCATCGTCTGGAAACATTTTGGCTGGCTGGATCTGTACGAAATCATTCCAGGCTTTATCTTCGGCAGCGTGGGTATCGTCGTCTTCAGTCTGTTGGGTAAAGCGCCATCGTCTGCGATGCTCAAACGTTTCGCTGAGGCGGACGCGCACTATCATTCCGCACCACCGTCGCGCTTACAGGAAGGCTAACGCCTCCATTCACTGAGTAATCTGGCCCGCTTTATGCGGGCTTTTTTGTCATTTCAGCGATAGCTTCCTGCTATAACCATTATCCCGCTAAGTGTTTACATTCTGACATCATTATCATTACATTCTGCTTGAGTTTTCTTTTGCCGTAATGATAATCACTATCACTGTAATTTACCTTTCTTTGCATCAGTTGACCAAGAATAACGTTTAAGGGTGTCTGGGATGTTTGTTCCGTTTCTAATTATGTTGCGTGAAGGGCTGGAAGCCGCGCTGATTGTCAGCCTGATTGCCAGTTATCTGAAGCGCACCCAACGAGGCCGTTGGATTGGCGTGATGTGGATTGGTGTATTTCTGGCTGCGGCGCTTTGCCTCGGGCTGGGGATCTTTATTAACGAAACGACCGGCGAGTTTCCGCAAAAGGAGCAGGAACTGTTCGAAGGCATTGTCGCGGTGATTGCCGTAGTGATCCTCACCTGGATGGTGTTCTGGATGCGTAAGGTTTCGCGCAACGTTAAAGTCCAACTGGAGCAGGCGGTCGATAGCGCATTGCAGCGCGGTAATCACCACGGCTGGGCGCTGATCATGATGGTCTTTTTCGCCGTGGCGCGCGAAGGGCTGGAATCCGTCTTTTTCCTGCTGGCTGCTTTCCAACAGGACGTCGGGATCTGGCCGCCGGTTGGCGCCATGCTGGGACTGGCGGCGGCAGTTGTGCTCGGCTTCTTACTCTACTGGGGCGGTATTCGCCTGAATCTGGGGGCCTTCTTCAAGTGGACCAGCCTGTTCATTCTGCTGGTGGCGGCCGGTCTTGCGGCTGGCGCGATTAGGGCTTTCCATGAAGCCGGATTATGGAACTACTTCCAGGACGTGGCATTTGATATGAGCGCCATCCTTTCGACGCACTCGCTGTTTGGCACCCTGATGGAAGGCATTTTTGGCTACCAGGAAGCACCGAGCGTTAGTGAGGTTGCGGTCTGGTTTATTTACCTGATACCGGCGCTGGTGGTGTTTGCATTGCCGCCGCGCACAGGCACAACCGCGTCCCGCGCAGCGCCTTGACGGTTCGCGACGCAAACTCTTATGTAGTTACAACATACTTTTAAAGGGATGGTCATGAAGAATCATTTTCGCCGTAGTGCGCTGCAGCTTGGCATGGCTGCGCTGTTTGCTTCTGCTTTTACTGCCCATGCTGCGGATATCCCGCAGGTTAACGTCACGGTTACGGATAAACAATGTGAGCCGATGAGCATCACGGTTAATGCCGGGAAAACCCAGTTTATTATTCAAAACCATAGCCAGAAAGCGCTGGAATGGGAGATTCTGAAGGGCGTGATGGTGGTGGAAGAGCGCGAAAATATCGCGCCTGGGTTCAGCCAGAAAATGACTGCCAATCTGCAACCGGGCGAATATGACATGACATGTGGCCTGCTGACTAACCCGAAAGGGAAGCTGATTGTTAAAGGCAGCGCGACGACCGATGCGGCGCAGAGTGATGCTTTACTGAGTCTGGGTGGTGCCATCACCGACTATAAAGCCTATGTGACCGAAGAGACCGCGCAACTGGTTGCGGGAACTAAAGCCTTCACCAATGCTATTAAAGCGGGCGACCTGGAGAAAGCGAAGTCACTGTATGCGCCAACCCGTCAGCACTATGAGCGTATCGAGCCTATTGCTGAACTGTTCTCCGATCTCGACGGCAGCATTGATGCGCGTGAAGACGACTACGAACAAAAAGCCGCCGACCCAAAATTTACCGGCTTCCACCGTTTGGAAAAAGCGCTGTTTGGCGATAACTCGACCAAAGGGATGGAGAAATATGCCGATCAGCTGAATACCGATGTTCTCGAGCTGCAAAAACGCATCAGTGAACTGGCATTTCCACCGTCAAAAGTGGTTGGCGGCGCTGCAGGTCTGATTGAAGAAGTGGCGGCCAGTAAAATCAGCGGCGAGGAAGATCGCTACAGTCACACCGATCTGTGGGATTTCCAGGCAAACGTTGATGGCGCACAGAAGATCGTCAACCTGCTGCGTCCGCAACTGCAGAAATCCAATGCAGAGTTGCTGGCGAAGGTGGATGCAAACTTCAAAAAGGTGGATGCCATCCTCGCGAAATATCGCACCAAAGACGGTTTTGAAACTTACGATAAACTGACCGATGCGGACCGCAATGCGCTGAAAGGCCCGATTACGACGCTGGCGGAAGATCTCGCGCAATTACGCGGTGTACTGGGTCTGGATTAAGCACCATGCAGCATGATGATAAAAACGGCGTGAGCGAACCGTCACGCCGACGTTTGTTGAAAGGAATGGGCGCACTCGGCGGCGCGCTGGCACTGGTTGGCGGTTGTCCGGTCGCCCATGCGCAAAAGCCGCAAAGCGCGCCGGGAACCTTGTCACCGGATGCCCGCAGCGAGACACAGCCATTTTACGGCCCCCATCAGGCGGGTATCCTGACGCCGCAGCAGGCTTCAATGATGCTGGTGGCCTTTGACGTTCTGGCGGCTGATAAAGGTGAGCTCGAACGATTGTTTCGCCTGCTGACGAAACGTATTGCTTTCCTGACTACCGGCGGCCCGGCACCGGAAACGCCGAACCCGCGCTTACCGCCAATGGACTCCGGGATCCTCGGCCCCTTCATTGCGCCGGATAATCTGACCATGACGCTATCGGTGGGGCATTCGCTGTTCGATGAGCGTTATGGCTTAAAGGCGCAGATGCCGAAAACGTTGCAGAAAATGACTCGCTTCCCGAATGATTCGCTGGACGCAGCGTTATGCCATGGCGATGTGTTGCTGCAGATTTGCGCCAACACCCAGGACACGGTGATCCATGCCCTGCGCGATATCATCAAGCATACGCCGGATTTACTGAGCGTTCGCTGGAAGCGAGAAGGGTTTATATCCGACCATGCGGCGCGTAGTAAGGGTAAAGAGACTCCAGTCAATTTGCTTGGCTTTAAAGACGGCACGGCGAATCCGGACAGCCGCGATGCGAAGCTGATGCAGGACGTGGTATGGGTGACGGCGGATCAGGGGGAGCCGGCGTGGGCCACCGGCGGGTCTTATCAGGCCGTGCGTCTGATTCAGTTTCGCGTCGAATTCTGGGACCGCACGCCGCTCAAAGAGCAGCAAACCATTTTTGGTCGCGATAAGCGCACCGGTGCACCGCTGGGGATGCAGCACGAACATGACGTGCCGGATTACGCCAGCGACCCGGAGGGTAATGTTATTGCGCTGGACAGCCACATTCGTCTGGCGAATCCACGCACGGCGCAGACGCAGTCGAGCCTGATGATGCGCCGCGGCTATAGCTACTCCCTTGGCGTGACGCCATCCGGACAGCTTGATATGGGATTGCTGTTTGTCTGCTATCAGCATGACCTGGAAAAAGGATTTCTGACCGTGCAAAAGCGGTTGAATGGTGAGGCGCTGGAAGAGTACGTGAAGCCTATTGGCGGCGGCTATTTCTTCGCGCTACCGGGAATCATGCAGGCCGATCGTTATTTGGGCCAGTCTCTGCTTGAAGCCTGACGGTGATACCCCGTCTGCGGGCGGGGTATGCTGTGTCTCACGCTGCTGAAAATATTCTTTTTTTATATGATCCGTTTTTTGAAATAATTTTGTAATATCTCCGTAAGAGACTGTTGCCAGCAGAAAACAAGAGCTTAGTTAACGTCAGGTAAAAATAATGTTGCGTTATTGCTAAGTTCTGATGTAATTATACGTAATAGCGGTAGTTCCCGGCTGTGATGATTATTCACTATGGAGATCGCGAATGGTAAAGTCCTCTCGTGGACACGTTTCTGACAGTTTTTGCAGCCCATTACGCGGAAGTCTCTCCTCCGGTAGCCACCTCGTCACCGCTAAATTTCGCTCACTTTCCCCTCTTATTCGTGTTACTGACGCCATATTCGGTGCGCGTAGCCGTGTGTGGCGTCTATTCGAAAGGCAAGCAATGGCTTACAAGGAAGCCAACCCGCAGATGTTCGTGCGCATAATCGCGCTGCCAACGGCGCGTGTGATGAATACCAACAACTCAAGGTGCTATCCATGGGAAGACAAAAAGCAGTGATCAAAGCTCGTCGTGAAGCAAAACGTGTGCTGAGACGGGACTCACGCAGTCATAAACAGCGTGAAGAAGAGTCGGTCACCTCGCTTGTGCAGATGAGTGGCGTAGAAGCGATTGGCATGGCGCGCGACAGTCGCGATACCACGCCAATCATGGCGCGCAACGAGGCTCAATCGCACTACCTGAATGCTATCGAGAGTAAACAACTGATTTTCGCTACGGGCGAAGCCGGGTGTGGTAAAACCTGGATCAGTGCGGCAAAAGCAGCAGAGGCCCTGATACATAAAGATGTAGACAGGATCATTGTCACCCGTCCAGTTCTGCAGGCTGATGAAGATCTCGGCTTCTTACCTGGAGATGTATCGGAGAAGTTTGCTCCCTATTTCCGGCCGGTTTATGACGTGCTGGTTAAACGACTCGGGGCATCCTTTATGCAATATTGCCTGCGACCTGAAATCGGTAAGGTGGAAATCGCGCCGTTCGCCTATATGCGCGGACGTACATTTGAAAATGCAGTGGTCATTCTCGACGAGGCTCAGAACGTCACTGCTGCGCAAATGAAAATGTTTTTAACGCGCCTCGGGGAGAATGTGACGGTTATCGTGAACGGGGATATCACTCAGTGCGATTTACCCTCCCATGTTCAGTCAGGGCTAAGTGATGCGCTGGCCCGCTTTAATGAAGATGAGATGATAGGGATTGTTCGCTTCAACAAAGAGGATTGCGTTCGCTCGGCGCTCTGCCAACGAACGCTGAATGCGTACAGCTAGACGGAAATGCGTTCAGAGCCCGGGAAAACCGGGCTTTGTTTTTTTGAGGAGAGATCATCCCCCCCTGGGAGGGCAACATGCGAAAAAAAGCCCGCACCTGCGTACGAGCTCTTCTTCAAATATGGCGGTGAGGGGGGGATTGACTCGCTTCGCTCGCCCTGACGGGCAGCCCGCTCACGGTGTTCGCGGACTGTCCAACGGGCTGCGCCCGTTGTCGAACCCCGGTCGGGTGTTCTCATCYCCCCCTGGGGGTGCAACATGCGAAAAAAAAGCCCGTACTTGCGTACGAGCTCTTCTTCAAATATGGCGGTGAGGGGGGGATTGACTCGCTTCGCTCGCCCTGACGGGCAGCCCGCTCACGGTGTTCGCGGACTGTCCAACGGGCTGCGCCCGTTGTCGAACCCCGGTCGGGTATTCTCATCTCCCCCTGGGGGTGCAACATGCGAAAAAAAAGCCCGTACTTGCGTACGAGCTCTTCTTCAAATATGGCGGTGAGGGGGGGATTCGAACCCCCGATACGTTGCCGTATACACACTTTCCAGGCGTGCTCCTTCAGCCACTCGGACACCTCACCATATTGTCGTTCCTCAATAACTGGAACGGGCGCTAATTTAGGGAAATACGCCGCCTGCGTCAATCAACTTTTCCAAAAAAATCGTGCGTTTAGACAAACTTCAAGCAACCTGTAGGTTAATTAGGCGGAAACTGCTTTTTTTGCCAGCGCCAGCGAATTTGCTATGCTGATGATCCCTTTGAAAACGATGATAATAAGTGCGAAAAATTCCGCACAACAACCCGCAGGAGTCAATATGGATATCATTTTTTATCACCCGACGTTTGATACCCCCTGGTGGATCGCTGCACTGGAAAAGGCGATTCCTGGCGCCAGAGTCCGGGAGTGGAAGCCGGGCGATAACGATCCGGCAGAGTATGCGCTGGTCTGGCATCCACCAGTAGAAATGCTGGAAGGTCGTAAACTTAAAGCGGTGTTTGCGCTCGGCGCCGGAGTGGATTCGATCCTGAGCAAACTGAAAGCCCATCCCACGATGCTGGACCCCGCTATTCCTCTCTTTCGCCTAGAAGATACTGGTATGGGCTTGCAGATGCAGGAATACGCAGTTAGTCAGGTGCTGCACTGGTTCCGTCGCTTTGATGATTATCAGGCGCTTAAAAATGAGAGCCAATGGCGACCGCTGCCGGAATATACACGCGAGACGTTTACCGTGGGGATTATGGGCGCTGGCGTGCTGGGAGCAAAAGTGGCTGAAAGTCTGCAAGCCTGGGGTTTCCCGTTGCGCTGCTGGAGTCGCAGTCGTAAAAGCTGGCCGGGGGTTGAGAGTTTTGCCGGAGCTGAAGAGTTGAGCGCATTCCTTAGCCAGACCCGCGTGCTGATAAACCTGCTGCCTAATACAGCGGAAACAGTTGGCATTATCAATGGCAAACTACTTGAACAACTGCAGGATGGTGCGTATCTGCTGAATCTCGCGCGTGGCGTGCATGTTAATGAAGATGATCTACTGGCCGCGTTAGATCGTAAAAAAATCAAAGGGGCGATGCTGGATGTCTTCAGCCGTGAACCGCTGCCCGCGGATAGTCCGCTGTGGAAGCATCCGCGCGTGGCGATGACGCCGCACATTGCGGCAGTCACGCGTCCTGCTGAAGCCGTTGCCTATATTTCCCGCACCATTTCACATCTGGAAAATGGCGAAGCGGTGAGCGGGCAGGTTGACCGTCAGCGCGGCTACTAAGGTATACCCGGCATCTGCCGGGTTTCGACTAATAAACGCGGGCGATTCCTGCTATCCTTGTCGAAAAATGACCACAGGAGAGAAACATGTATCCCGTTGACCTGCATATGCATACCGTCGCCAGTACTCATGCCTATAGTACCCTGAGCGATTACATCGCCCAGGCGAAGCGCCAGGGACTGAAACTGTTCGCAATTACCGATCACGGCCCGGACATGGCGGATGCTCCACACCACTGGCATTTCATTAATATGCGTATCTGGCCACGCGTTGTGGATGGGGTAGGGATCCTGAGAGGCATTGAAGCAAACATCAAAAACATCGAAGGTGAAATTGACTGTACCGGCCCGATGCTCACCTCACTGGATCTGATCATTGCAGGCTTCCATGAACCGGTTTTCGCTCCTCACGATGAAGCCACCAATACGCAGGCGATGATCGCCACCATGGCGAGCGGTGTCGTGCATATCATCAGCCACCCTGGGAATCCGAAATATCCTGTTGATATCACAGCGATTGCCCAGGCTGCAGCGAAATACAACGTTGCACTGGAAATTAACAACTCTTCCTTCCTTCACTCACGCAAAGGCAGTGAAGCAAACTGTCGCGCGGTGGCGGCGGCAGTGCGTGATGCTGGCGGTTGGGTGGCATTGGGCTCGGATTCTCATACCGCTTTTACGATGGGCGACTTCAGCGAATGTCTGAAAATTATCGAAGAGGTGAATTTCCCGGAAGATCGTATTTTGAACGTGACCCCGAAACGATTACTCAATTTCCTGGAATCACGCGGAATGGCGCCGATTCCTGAATTTGCTGAACTTTAACCACCACGAGCTGGAATATTTTGATGAACGAGTTTTCTATCCTGTGCCGCGTACTGGGATCGTTGTATTACCGTCAACCGCAGGATCCTTTACTGGTTCCGCTTTTTACCCTGATTCGCGAAGGTAAACTTCCGGCGAGCTGGCCGCTTGAGCAGGATGAGCTGTTAGCGCGTCTGCAGAAAAGCTGCGACATGTCGCAGCTGGCGGCAGATTACAATGCGTTGTTTGTCGGCGCGGAGTGCGCGGTGCCACCGTATCGCAGCGCGTGGGTGGATGGGGCGACAGAATCAGAGGTGCGGTCCTTCCTTTCAGCGCGCGGAATGCCACTTGCCGAAACGCCTGCTGATCATATTGGTACATTGCTACTGGCTGCTTCCTGGCTGGAAGATCAGTCTGCGGAAGATGAAAGCGAGGCGCTGGAAACCCTGTTCGCGGACTACATTCTTCCGTGGTGCGACACCTTCCTTGGAAAAGTGGAAGCGCACGCCACCACTCCTTTCTGGCGGACGATGGCGCCGTTAACACGCGATGCGATTGGCGCGATGTGGGACGAGCTGGAAGAAGAAACTGACGCATAAATGTGATGTAAATCACTTTGTGATGCAACATAAATTAGTCATTGCATAAATTGTGTGCGCGATCTCATTCATGTTGTTGTTTTCTGCTATCATGCGCGACATGAACATACTTCTTTCCATTGCAATCACAACGGGCATTCTCTCTGGTATCTGGGGATGGGTGGCTGTGTCTCTTGGCTTACTGAGCTGGGCAGGGTTTTTAGGCTGTACGGCCTATTTTGCCTGTCCGCAGGGTGGGTTAAAGGGGTTGGTCATTTCGGCCTCCACGCTGTTGAGTGGCGTGGTATGGGCGTTGGTCATTATGTACGGTAGCGCGTTGACGCCGCATCTGGAACTGGTGGGTTATGTGATCACCGGCATTGTGGCCTTCCTGATGTGTATTCAGGCAAAGCAAGTCTTACTGTCATTTGTGCCGGGCACGTTTATTGGTGCCTGTGCCACATTTGCCGGCCAGGGCGACTGGAAGCTGGTCCTGCCTTCACTGGCGGTCGGTTTGCTCTTTGGCTATGCCATGAAAAACAGTGGCCTGTGGCTGGCGGCCCGGCGAGAAAGACAAAGTACGCGAACCGTTGCGGAAAATAAAAAAGCGTGAGGAAACCCTCACGCTTTTTTTGCTCATTGCCATCAGGATTCTGGCGGCACCGACATATGGCGGTATTTCACCAGAATGTCGTTCTGGCGATCGGCTTTATTCTGCAAATCCCACAGTCCGCGATCGATACCATCGTTGATGAGGAAGATGACGCCTGTCTCAATGGCGGACATCAGGCATAACATCACCGGTTCATTGGAGGTGTAGCCAATTTCACCTTCCAGCAGTCTCTGGTAATCGATAAAGCGGAACACCCCTGCCTGCACTTCATAAGACAGAATGGTTTTACTGGTGTTGACCGAGGAGAGGATCTCACCGGTGCTGACGTTGACTACGCGCAGGTTTACTGCGATCTGGTCAAGCTGATACTGCGTATCGGCGCCAATACCGAAGTAACGTGCGCCAACGCCACCGGATTTCACGTTACTTTCGTAACCGATAATCGACCCTTCAACCATGATGTTTGCCGCTGTCAATGACTGTAGTGGGATCCGGTTATTGATGGCGACAGTCCCGTTCTCCTGGGCGGCGCGAATGATCTTACGTTCATTCAGCAGGTTTTGTAGTCCCTGGCGCTCCAACGGTACAAACCAGCGCGAATCTTTCAGCGCCGTGACCAGCATCGCGGTGGCGCTTTGCGGGACGGCAGTCGAGAAGTTACTGGCCGGGTAGGGTTTAAACTGCCCGGTTTCATCCTGAATGTTATACACCGAGACAAAAATTTTGCCCGTTGGCGCCGGTAAATGCGTTAAATCCTTATAACTTTGCGCACGGGGCATTAATGTCGGTTTAGCGGCTTCTTTTGGCGGGGCGGTTAAGCATCCGCTCAGTAAAATGACGGCGACGAGTACAAGTAAGCGCTGCATGATAATTGTCCTTATGTTGCGGTGCTTAGAAACCGGTTGAATCTGTCTGTAAACCCGACACTTCGATGGTCGATGTTTTTCCCGTTTTCCTGTCCGTGACATTTAGCTGCAACTGACCATCCCGGTTGGCAATATCGACAATGAAATCATTGGTCACCATCCTGCCGGGTTTCCCCGTGTTAATATTGGTCAACAGGCCACCTAATATTTGTGACTGAATGGCCTGAGTGAAGTTATCCAACGCGGAGGGAGTTTCAATTCCGTAATCGTCGTCATAACTTGGATCTTTATAAGAGTTCTGCGCCTGAGCGCTATTCAGTAAAAAAGAACCGTTATTGGGGTTTCCACCAAAGTTGGGATTACGGAACTGGAAGGTCATATTTCCGGCCCAACTTAATGGCGAAATAAGCATGAGTACAACTACTGCATGTTTGACACGCATTACAGCCTCCGGACAAAAATCAGTCTTTAGAATTCGTCATGCGTTAAATCGCCGGTGCTCAATAGCGTTTGATCTATTTGCCGACGGTTTAAAGCGTCCTCGGTTTGCGCCAGTGCGAAGACAACTGTTTTTTCGAAGTCTCTTTTCGTTGGAAATAAAAAAGTCTGGAAAATAACGTCCTGATTAACCGTTATGGTGATCCAACTTCCCCAACGTGCACTCGGTCGCTCATTGATGGTTAAATTACCTGGATAATCACTTTCCCATTTGTCGCTAAAAGCACGATAAAAATCGTGACCGATAGACGAAACCGTGTGGTCAGTTAAGAGTCCAGGAACTTCTACTTCTACAGCCTGCGTCGCGCTGGCAGCGAGCAGAAACTGTGCCGCTGCAAGCCAGGTCAAATAGCGTTTCATGGCTTTATCGCCTGAGGTTATCATTTGCCCACGAAACCGCCTGGGTACGATTTTTGACAGCTATCTTTTTGAAAAGATTATAAAGATGCGTCTTGACCGTATTTTCACTGATAAACAGTGAGCGGGCGATCTCGATATTCGAGGCACCGATACGCAGCTTATTGAGGATCTCTTTTTCACGATGAGTCAGGAGGGCCGACTCTGTGCTGTTGTAACGGTAATTACCTGAGTGAGTGATCAGATAACTGGCCAGTTTCTGTGAGAAGTAGCATTCTCCTCGCAGGATCCCCTGCAAACCGTTTACGACATGCTCTTCGTCATCTGCGACGTAAAAAACGCCATTGATATGAGGCCAGTTTTCAATATCCCGGTAGGGATAATCATCAGGCGTGTTCAATAATAGCGTTTTTAAATTATTGTTTTTCCGACTTAAGTTATCTTGCCAGTAATGGATAAGCTTTTTATCCGCTTCCATCATGTCGACTAAAACAATGCAACCGGCGGAGATATCATCCAGAGAACGCTGAATATTATGCAGTTTTCCGGTGAGGGCCAGAGATTGTTTTAAATGCTGCAATAATGCCGTGGCTTGCAGGGATGGTTTGGTGATCAACAATAATGTATGACCATGAATACTATGGACTTCATTAAACATGATGAAACCCCACTTTTTTAGTCGCACATCTGACTGCTGCCTTTAAAAATGAGGCACCAGAAGTACTGACAGATGTTGCACTGCTGTGTGTAGTAAATAAGAATCAGCCCGAACGGGTCAAAATATTAATACAAATGAACTACAACTGATTTCAATCTAGTCATTACAAATCTTAAAGCAAGTGTTAAACATGTAACAAGATGTAAAAATATATATTAATTTATTATCTTAAGGCATTTTTTAAGTTTAGATTTGATAGTAAAGTTGTACATCTAACCGTTATTGCATAGATTTAAAAAATCATACAAATTATATTAATTAGATGAATTATAAGGATAAAGTGAAAACAACTCAGGTGCTTGATAGTCCAAAAAATTGCTGAGTTATGACATCTGTTGGGATGGCTCATTTTTATGACGAAAAAAATGATGCTTGTCACGACTTGCTCTTCTCTCTCTACTCCAGTTGTACAACATGGCCTGGAAAGTCCACTTTACAGCCTGCTGACTGACGGTGCGCAAATGCATCACCAGTAAATGCGGAGAAAATAAAATAAGCGTAAATAACAGGGTATTTCTGCCCTGATTAGTACTTTGGTGTGAGCGAAAATATAAAAATACCACTGCCGGGTGAGTTATTTAAAATGTTTCCACAGACATACTCTTCATCGTAACGCAGCGTTAACAAATTACGTTTGGCGTTAACAACGAAATTGATGAGAACGTTATTTTCTCAATGTACGACCAGGTCCAGGGTGACAACATGAAAAACAAATTGTTATTTATGATGTTTACAGTACTGGGTGCGCCTGGAATTGCTTCCGCAACAAGTTATGACTTAGCACATTCGGAATATAACTTTGCGGTAAATGAATTAAGTAAGTCTTCATTTAATCAGGCAGCCATTATTGGTCAAGTGGGCACGAATAATAGTGCAAAGATACGCCAGGAAGGCTCTAAACTTTTGTCGGTGGTTTCACAAGAAGGTGGAAGTAACCGGGCCAAAGTTGACCAATCAGGAGCTTATAACTTTGCGTATATTGCGCAGTCGGGTAATTCCAATGATGCCAGTATATCACAAAGTAATTACGGTAATACTGCGATGATTATCCAGAAAGGTTCTGGAAATAAAGCAAATATTACTCAGTATGGTACGCAAAAAACAGCAGTTGTAGTGCAGAGACAGTCGCAAATGGCAATTCGCGTTATTCAACGCTAATCCATTGACGACGCTTAAATCAATCCGATGGGGGTTTACCATGAAACTTTTACAAGTGGCAGCATTTGCAGCAATCGTGGTTTCTGGCAGTGCTCTGGCTGGTTCTGTTCCACAATGGGGCGGCGGCGGCGGTGGCGGTGGTGGCGGAAGCAGCTCCGGCCCGGAATCGACGCTGAGTATCTATCAGTTCGGGACCAATAACGCCGCACTGGCGCTGCAAAGCGACGCTCGTAAATCAGACACTACAATCACTCAGCACGGCTATGGTAACGGCGCCGATGTTGGCCAGGGTTCAGATAACAGCACCATTGATCTGACTCAGAAAGGCTTCAAAAACAACGCCACCATCGATCAGTGGAACGGCAAAAATTCGGATATTACTGTGAGTCAATACGGCGGACGTAACGCCGCCCTGGTTAACCAGACGGCTTCTGATTCCAGTGTTCTGGTTAAACAAGTGGGTTTTGGCAACAACGCCACTGCTAATCAGTACTAATTCAGTTTATGTGCTGACGATAAACAGGGCGAAAGCCCTGTTTTTTTTCGGGAGGAGATCATGAACACCTTATTACTCCTTGCGGCGCTCTCTAATCAGATAACGTTTGCAACAACCCAGCAAGGTGATATTTACACGATTACGCCGCAGGTCACCCTGACACAACCCTGTGTGTGCCAGGTACAGATTTTAGCCCTTCGTGAAGGCGTGGCGGGACAAAGTCAGTCACGACAGAAAAAGACCCTTTCTCTGCCTGCTAATCAGGCCATTGATTTGACCAGACTCAGTTTAAATATCTCTGCACAAGACACCGTCAAAATCGTGGTTACGGTTTCTGATGGCCAGTCGCTGCATTTATCACAACAGTGGCCACCCTCTGCGAAACCGTCATAGCAGGCTGACAATTTATGCGCTGATGCTGGCAGACGCGAGGCGGCTGAACTATGAATAGAGTGACGCGGAATGCGTGACTCCCGGGCCTTGTCGCCATCAGGGAAAACATCACCCCCTCAAGGATGAATACTCATTGAGGAAAGTATCATGCCGTTACCTGTCACGCGTAAAACAAGCCTTCCGCTGCTCGCTTTTCTTGCCCTGCATTCTTTCACCGCAATGGCGGATGCGGGAGGACAGGGTGGGGTTATTCATTTTTCCGGTCAAATCGTGGAACCTCCCTGCGAGGTGAGTCGGGTGCAGCAGCGCCTTGCAATGTCGTGCTATAAAGAAGGGCGTACGCAGACACGCTATTATTCGCCACAAGAGATGCTTAAAGCACCACAGCACTTTACACAGATCGCCGCGGTCAACCTGCGCTACCTCAATGAACAGAAAACATTGGCAGTGATGAGTATCGATTACCGCTGAGTGGGCTGGTCAGACAAACTCACGAAAAAAACGATTTCAGGGTATCCCCTGCTGTACACTTACAAAATAGAGTGTCGCAAGGAGGTTCTATGGAATCGCGTATTCATGTTATCCAGGGGGATATCACCACTGTTGCGGTTGATGTCATCGTCAATGCCGCCAACTCCTCACTGATGGGGGGCGGCGGTGTTGATGGGGCAATCCATCGCGCTGCGGGGCCCGCATTACTGGAAGCCTGCATGAAGGTCAGGCAGCAGCAGGGCGAGTGCCCAACGGGGCATGCGGTGATTACCCTTGCCGGCAACCTTCCCGCCAAAGCGGTCATTCATACCGTCGGTCCTGTCTGGCGTGGCGGTGAGCATAATGAAGCGCAACTGCTACAGGATGCGTACGTTAATAGCCTGAATCTCGCGCTGGCCAATGGCTATACATCCATCGCATTTCCGGCTATCAGCACTGGGGTCTATGGATATCCACGAGCAGCAGCCGCTGAAATTGCGCTAAAAACCGTTTCGGAATTTATTACCCGCCGCGCTTTGCCTGAGCAGATATACTTTGTCTGTTATGACGACGAAACAGCACGACTCTACCAGCGTTTACTTACCCAACAAGGCGATGAATGAGCTGACCCGGCTTGCCCGCGCCACGCGTCCTCTGTGCGATAATCACCCCGGCGAGTGCGGTATCCTTGCGCTTGATAATAGTCTGGACGCCTTTGCCGCCCGCTACCGGCTGGCGGAAATGGCGGAGCGCACGCTGGATGTTCAGTACTACATTTGGGAAGACGATATGTCCGGGCGACTGCTGTTCTCCGTCCTGCTGGCGGCGGCAAAACGTGGCGTCCATGTGCGTTTGTTGCTTGATGACAATAATACGCCAGGGCTGGATGACACCCTGCAACTGCTTGATGCCCATCCCAACATTGACGTTCGCCTGTTTAATCCGTTCTCTTTTCGCATGTTACGGATGCTGGGGTATCTGACCGATTTTGCCAGGCTCAATCGACGGATGCATAACAAAAGCTATACCGTAGACGGTGTTGTCACCCTGGTGGGTGGGCGAAACATTGGCGATGCCTATTTCGGTGCGGGTGAGGAGCCGCTGTTTTCCGATCTGGACGTGATGGCTATCGGACCTGTCGTCAGGGAGGTCGCAGAGGATTTCGAACGCTACTGGCATTGTGCGTCGGTCTCGACGTTGAAATCGGTACTGGCGCTTTCTGAGCAAGAGATCAGCGATCGCATTGAGTTACCCGAGGCGTGGTATAACGACCCCATCACCCGTCGATACCAGCATAAGCTGGAGACCAGCCCGTTTATGACCCATCTCGATCGCGGAACGCTGCCCCTTATCTGGGCGAAGACCCGGCTATTAAGTGATGATCCCTTGAAAGGTGAGGGGAAAGCGCAGCGCCACTCTTTACTGCCACAACGACTGTTTGATGTGATGGGATCGCCGACGGAGCGGATTGACATTATCTCTGCTTATTTTGTCCCGACTCGCGCAGGCGTCGCGCAGTTGCTAAAACTGGTACGTAAAGGGGTCAAAATTGCGATCCTCACCAACTCATTAGCCGCCAACGATGTCGCGGTGGTGCATGCTGGTTACGCGCGCTGGCGTAAAAAACTACTACGTTACGGTGTCGAACTTTATGAACTGAAACCGACACGTGAACGTCAGGTGGTACTGCACGACAGGGGGCTTACGGGGAATTCCGGCTCCAGTTTGCATGCTAAAACGTTCAGTATTGACGGGCGTAAGGTGTTTATTGGTTCATTGAATTTTGATCCCCGTTCCACGCTGCTGAACACGGAAATGGGCTTCGTGATTGAAAGCGAAACGCTGGCGACGCTTATCCATAAGCGGTTCATCGAGAGTCAACACGATGCGGCCTGGCAATTACGTCTCGACCGCTGGGGACGAATCAACTGGGTGGATCGGCTACAGGATGAAGAGCTGGTGTTAAAAAAAGAACCCGCCACAGGATTCTGGAAGCGGGTTCTGGTGCGACTGGCGACGCTATTGCCTGTCGAGTGGCTGCTCTAACGTGGCTGCAGGCATTAGCCGGTCACTTTTTTGTTTTGTTCCTGTCTGACCGGCGGTTTACCGGAGAACAGAAATTTGAGCAGCGGAATGCGCAAATGAATTTCGTACAATACCAGCGCGATGCCAACGACAAAGATCAGTCCACAGATAAAACCCAACAAATTCGACGTAATATGCGGCGTAATATATGCGCCGAAAAACAGTGTTAACGGATGGTGTACCAGATAGATAAACAGCGACGCATTAACAAAGTAGGTGACGCGGGTTGACTGGAAATTGAGTAAACGGTGGCCGAGTGAAAACACCACATTAACCATCCATAATCCGAGCACCATGGTGATGACATATTCCGTTTCGTACATCCAGGCATCGCCGCTGCCGTAGCGTTGATTCAGTAAATAGGCGATGAAGGCGAAAGCTACCGCCAGCGTACATCCCCGGGAAGGGGTGGTGAAAAGTGCCTTTAGTTCAGGTGAGATGAAGGCCAACGCGCCCAGCATAAAGAAAGGCACATAAAAGAGCGTTTGCATCACCACAAAATTAAACAAGCCGTCGCTGAGAATCGGAGGGTAAACAATGAACAGCGTCCGCCGTACCACTGCATAACCGATGCCCAGTAAGAAAAAGATTAGCGTCAGTTTGCCCATCGACACGGCGGCCAGCCGTTTTTTATCCGCTTTTTCCAGGTTTTTCCGCATCCGGCTAAATACCCACAGACTAACCGTTGTTAATACCACCAGAACCAGTAAAAACCAGAGATGAGAAATTAATTCCCATGCCAGCGTATTGTATTTTTCATACAGTGAGAGCGAATGCCAGTTGTCGGCTTTTCCCTTGACGTATTGCAGCATAATAAATTGCGGCAACGTCAGCAGCGGAATAGCAGTAAGCATTGGAATGCCTACGCGCTCAACGCGTACTTTCCACCAGCGTTTCAGCGGATAACGCAAAAATAACATGTACGAAAAATAACCGGAAATAACGAAAAAGACCTGCATCCGGAATGAATGGATAAAATCATTAAACAGGGTCAGCCACCATGAGGGCTCGGCGCTGTTCACATGCCAGGTATGGCCGGAATAGATCAATGAGATATGGAAGGGAATACCCAACAACATCAGCCAGGCGCGGATGGAGTCAAGAAAATATTCACGCTGTGCGGGTACGGGATTCATAGAGGTTTTCGTATTCTCAGATTCTCAGACTAATCGTCTTATCCCTAAGGCGATTAATAGTTACAGTCGGTGGCAACCCTACACCAAGTACAACGACCTGTCTCCAGGATAAGCACGCAAAGTGAAAAAGCGCCCGGCGAGGTGTCTAAGCCATGAGTTAGCGTGCTGAACAATGCAGGGATTCAGTTGTCCTAATGCCTGATTATCCATTAAAATAGATCGGATCGATATAAGCACACAAAGGGGGAAGTGCTTACTAATTATGAAACATAAACCACAAATGATGAAAATGCGTTGGTTGGGTGCGGCAGTCATGTTAACGCTGTACACGTCGTCGGCCTGGGCCTTCTCCATCGATGATGTAGCAAAGCAAGCTCAATCCTTAGCCGGTAAAGGCTATGAGGCGCCAAAAAGTAACTTGCCCTCCGTTTTCCGCGACATGAAATACGCGGACTATCAGCAGATCCAGTTTAATCGCGATAAAGCATACTGGAGCAATCTTAAGACCCCATTCAAGCTCGAATTCTACCACCAGGGTATGTACTTCGACACGCCGGTTAAAATCAATGAAGTCACGGCAACCACGGTTAAAAGAATCAAATACAGCCCGGACTACTTCAACTTCGGCAACGTTCAGCATGATAAAGACACGGTAAAAGATCTCGGCTTTGCGGGTTTCAAAGTGTTGTACCCGATCAACAGCAAAGACAAAAATGATGAAATTGTCAGTATGCTTGGCGCGAGCTATTTCCGCGTTCTGGGCGCCGGTCAGGTGTATGGCCTTTCTGCGCGTGGCCTGGCGATTGATACCGCGCTGCCGTCAGGTGAAGAATTTCCCCGCTTCCGTGAGTTCTGGATTGAACGTCCAAAACCGACTGACAAACGTCTGACAATTTATGCCTTGCTGGACTCTCCGCGTGCGACCGGGGCCTATCGCTTTGTGATAATCCCAGGGCGTGACACCGTCGTCGACGTGCAGTCGAAAGTCTATCTGCGTGATAAGGTCGGTAAACTGGGCGTGGCGCCGTTAACCAGTATGTTCCTGTATGGGCCGAACCAGCCCTCACCAGCGACCAATTACCGTCCGGAACTGCATGACTCCAACGGTTTGTCGATTCATGCCGGCAACGGTGAATGGATCTGGCGTCCGCTGAATAACCCCAAACATCTCGCAGTGAGCAGCTTTGCGATGGAAAACCCGCAAGGGTTTGGCCTGCTGCAGCGCGGCCGTCAGTTCTCTCGCTTTGAAGATCTCGACGACCGTTATGATCTGCGCCCAAGCGCCTGGATCACGCCGAAGGGCGAGTGGGGCAAGGGTAAGATAGAACTGGTTGAAATCCCGACCAATGACGAAACCAACGATAACATCGTTGCTTACTGGACTCCGGATCAACTGCCTGAACCTGGCAAAGAGATGAACTTTAAATACACCCTCACGTTCAGTCGCGATGAAGACAAACTTCATGCGCCGGATAACGCCTGGGTGCAGCAGACGCGTCGTTCAACCGGCGATGTTAAACAGTCGAATCTCATTCGCCAGCCTGACGGCACGATCGCCTTCGTGGTGGACTTCACCGGCACGGACATGAAAAAACTGCCGCAGGATACCCCGGTCACTGCGCAAACCAGCATTGGCGACAACGGCGAGATCGTCGAAACAACGGTACGTTACAACCCGATCATCAAAGGTTGGCGTATGACGATGCGCGTGAAAGTGAAAGATGCGAAGAAAACCACTGAAATGCGTGCGGCACTGGTCAATGCCGATCAGCCGTTGAGTGAAACCTGGAGCTACCAGTTACCTGCCAATGAATAAGACAACTGAGTACATTGACGCCATGCCGCTCTCGGCGATCGAGAAAGCGGCATTGCCGACAACTGACATCCGCGCGGTGCATGAAGCGCTGGATGACGAGCATCGCCGTTACTCGCGAGAAGACGATTCACCGCAGGGTTCTGTCAAAGCGCGTCTCAAACAAGCCTGGCCAGATTCGCTGAGCGAAGGGCAGTTAATCAAAGATGACGAAGGGCGCGACCAGCTTCAGGCAATGCCAAAAGCCCAACGTTCTTCGATGTTTCCCGATCCCTGGCGGACCAACCCGGTTGGCCGTTTCTGGGATCGTCTGCGTGGGCGTGACGTCACGCCGCGCTATCTGGCTCGTCTGACTAAAGAAGAACAGGAAAGTGAGCAGAAGTGGCGTACCGTTGGCACCCTCCGTCGCTATACGCTGCTGTTATTGACGCTGGCACAGACCGTGGTTGCAACCTGGTACATGAAGACGATTCTGCCCTATCAGGGCTGGGCGCTGATCAATCCGGCGGATATGGTCGGGCAGGACCTGTGGGTCTCCTTCATGCAACTGCTGCCGTATATGCTGCAAACCGGTATTTTGATCCTCTTTGCGGTGCTGTTCTGCTGGGTTTCGGCCGGGTTCTGGACTGCGTTGATGGGCTTCCTGCAACTGCTGATTGGTCGCGATAAATACAGTATCTCGGCGTCAACGGTCGGTGACGAACCGCTGAATCCGCAGCACCGTACCGCGCTGATTATGCCTATCTGTAACGAAGACGTTGATCGCGTATTTGCGGGTCTGCGCGCCACATGGGAATCGGTAAAAGCGACCGGCAACGGCGAGCATTTCGATGTTTATATTCTAAGCGATAGCTACAACCCCGATATCTGCGTTGCAGAACAAAAGGCGTGGATGGAGCTGATTGCCGAAGTGCAGGGCGAAGGACAGATTTTCTATCGCCGCCGCCGCCGCCGTGTGAAGCGTAAAAGTGGTAACATCGATGACTTCTGCCGTCGCTGGGGCAGCCAGTACAGCTACATGGTGGTACTGGACGCAGATTCCGTGATGACCGGTGAGTGCCTGAGCGGACTGGTGCGTTTGATGGAAGCGAACCCCAATGCCGGGATCATTCAGTCATCGCCGAAAGCGTCGGGCATGGATACGCTGTATGCCCGTTGTCAGCAATTTGCAACGCGCGTATACGGACCGCTGTTCACCGCCGGTTTGCACTTCTGGCAGTTGGGTGAGTCCCACTATTGGGGTCATAACGCCATTATTCGTGTGAAACCATTCATCGAGCACTGTGCGCTGGCACCGCTGCCGGGTGAAGGTTCTTTTGCCGGTTCTATCCTGTCGCACGATTTCGTGGAAGCGGCGTTGATGCGTCGAGCCGGGTGGGGCGTGTGGATTGCTTACGATCTGCCGGGTTCCTATGAAGAACTGCCGCCGAACCTGCTGGACGAACTAAAGCGTGACCGTCGCTGGTGTCATGGCAACCTGATGAACTTCCGTCTGTTCCTTGTAAAAGGGATGCACCCGGTTCACCGTGCCGTGTTCCTGACCGGGGTGATGTCCTATCTCTCCGCGCCATTGTGGTTTATGTTCCTCGCGTTATCGACCGCGCTACAGGTAGTACACGCGCTCACCGAGCCGCAATACTTCCTGCAACCGCGTCAGTTGTTCCCGGTCTGGCCGCAGTGGCGTCCGGAACTGGCAATAGCTCTGTTTGCTTCGACGATGGTGCTACTGTTCCTGCCGAAGCTGCTGAGTATTCTGCTCATCTGGTGTAAAGGCACCAAAGAGTACGGGGGTTTTCTCCGCGTGACGCTGTCGCTGCTGCTGGAGGTGTTGTTCTCCGTGCTGCTGGCGCCGGTGCGCATGTTGTTCCACACCGTCTTCGTCGTGAGCGCTTTTCTCGGCTGGGAAGTGGTGTGGAATTCGCCACAGCGTGATGATGACTCTACGCCGTGGGGCGAAGCGTTTATGCGCCATGGTTCGCAGCTGTTGCTGGGTCTGGTGTGGGCTGTCGGTATGGCGTGGCTGGATCTACGTTTCCTGTTCTGGCTGGCACCGATTGTCTTCTCGCTGATCCTGTCACCGTTTGTCTCGGTGATCTCCAGCCGTTCAACGGTCGGTTTGCGCACTAAACGCTGGAAACTGTTCCTGATCCCGGAAGAGTATTCACCGCCGCAGGTGCTGGTGGATACCGACAAGTATCTGGTGATGAACCGTAACCGCTCGCTTAACGACGGCTTTATGCATGCAGTGTTTAACCCATCGTTTAACGCGCTGGCTACCGCGATGGCGACGGCACGTCACCGTGCAAGCCATGTGCTGGAGATTGCCCGCGATCGTCACGTTGAGCAGGCGCTGAACGAAACCCCGGAAAAACTGAATCGCGACCGCCGTCTGGTACTGCTGAGCGATCCGGTGACGATGGCGCGTTTGCACTATCGTGTCTGGAATTCGCCAGAGAAGTATTCATCGTGGGTGAGCTACTATCAGGGGATTACCCTGAACCCACAGACGCTGAAGACGCCGTAAGCGCCATCCGGCGTAATCATCTGAAAAATACCGGCCTGCGCCGGTATTTTTTTATACTGAAGAAAATGATTGATGAGGTATCACGTGCGAATCGTAGCGGTGGGCATCATGGTGATGCTGTTAAGCGGGTGCGGCAGCATTATCAGCCGGACAATTCCCGGACAGGGGCATGGCAACCAGTACTATCCCGGGGTGCAGTGGGACGTCCGGGATTCGGCCTGGCGCTACGTCACTATCCTCGATCTGCCGTTCTCACTGGTATTTGATACGCTGCTGTTGCCGCTCGACATACACCACGGCCCTTACGAGTAATTACCGTTCATCCCATTCATCGGCCGCGGTTTGACCTTCTTCGGTATCCAGCGGGGGCTCAAGCTGAAATTCGCCTTCATCCCATTCATGCAATGTATTCTCTTCCAGCCACTCCTGGCGGATCTCTATCTCATCATAATCGCCGTCAAAGACGCTTTGCGCGGCCTCGCCGCTGAGCATCGGCAGGCATTCACCTTCTTCTCCTTCATCGGCAAAAAACTCGACCTGCCACATGATGTCGCCATCCTGTAGCACATACTTCTGCACGTTGAACTGCTGTACATCGGCTTCATCCTGCTCAAGCTCAGGATGATCCGCCAAAAATTCTTCACGGGCTGCGTCAATGGCTTCTTCCAGCGTGGCATACATGGTCATCAGAGTCTCCCTTTGATTTGATGAGGTATTCAGGGAAAGAATAGCTGATTCTCCGGTTATGCAAGTATGAATGCTGAAAAATCATCCCGCTGTTCGCGAGAGAGCACGACGACGCAGGCTGTTCCAGGAATAAAAGGCGTTAAACAATACCACACCGGCGGTGACCAGAAAGACGGCGCGGAAGCCATAGTTGGCGGAAATCGCCGCCCCCATTAGCGGACCGGTAACATTGCCGATATCGCGGAACGACTGGTTATAGCTGAAGATGCGCCCGGCGATTTGGTTGGTGGAGTTATAGACCAGTAGCGTCTGTACCGCAGGCAGCAGCGCGCCGTCGGCAGCGCCGAGTAAGAAACGCAGTACCGCCAGTTGCCAGGGGCTCTGAACAAAGGACATCGGGATCAGCAGTAAAACAGAAAGAATCAGCGCAACGATGAGGATTTTCTCTGGCCCGATACGGTCCCCCAGTTTGCCGAGTCTCGGCGCGCTGAGTAACGCCGCGACGCCGGGTACAGAGGCGATCATCCCGCTGATAAACGCAATATTGCTGACGTTACCCGCCAGTTCTCGCACATAGAGAGTCAGAATCGGCGCAATGGAGCCGGTCGCAACCTGAATAATTAGCGTGGTGACGAACAGACTCAGTACCAGTTTCGGGTTTTTCAGTGAGGTAACCACCTCACGCATATGCAGCATCTCTTTCTTGCTAACGGGTTGAAACTGCTCGCGAATAAAAAACAGTGTCAATAAGAAGCAGACCAGCAGCACACTGGCAGTGATAAAAAATACCGGGCGCAAGCCGTATTGATCGGCAAGCAAACCGCCAGCCAGCGGACCCAGCAATGCGCCGCTGACGCCCCCGGTCGACAGTGTCCCCAGTGCCCAGCCGCTTTTATTCCGTGGTACCTGGGTGGCGATCAGCGCGTTGGCATTGGGAATAAATCCGCCCAGTAACCCGAGCAGCGCACGCAACACCAGAAACTGCCAGATATTTTGCGCAAGTCCCATTAGCAGCATTACAACCGCCATCCCCAGCGCGGAGCGCAGCAGCATAATCTTTCTGCCTTTACGGTCGGCGAGTCCGCCCCAGAAGGGAGAGGCGATGGCGGAAAAGAGAAACGTAATACTAAACACCAATCCGGACCACATGTTGAGCGCACTGTGGCCAGTTACGCCGAGTTGTTCGACATAAAGTGGTAGAAATGGCATCACCAGGCTGAATGCGGCACCGGTTAAGAAACAGCCGAGCCAGGCGACAGTAAGATTACGCTTCCAGTTTATGGGGGTATCAGAGGGTGACATAGCGATCCGCGTGTGATCCGCCGTTGGCGCGATCGGGCAAAAACGAATATAAATTAAGCATATTCATTATGCGCCTGGATGCTGAGGGTCGCAATGTGGGGAGCTTTTATCGCTAAAAGTGGTGAAAAAGCAGTCCGGATGGACTGCTTTGTGGAATTTAATAGCGGGAAGGTACTCCGGCAGGACGCGTTTTGAAGCGGCGATGCAGCCACATGTACTGCTCCGGCGCCATCATGATGCACTTCTCAACGATCTTGTTCATCCAGGCGGCGGTGGTCTCGGCGTTATCCAGCGGTGGTGAGCATTCTGGCGGTAACATAATCAGCTGATAGCCTTTGCCGTCGGGCTTGCGACGCGGTACAAACGGCACCAGGCAGGCATTGGACATTCGCGCCAACATCCAGGTGCCGGAGGTGGTGGCGGCCTGTTCAACGGCAAAAAGCGGGACGAACACGCTGGCGCGCGGACCATAATCGTGGTCTGGCGCATACCAGACCACTTCGCCTTTTTTCAGTGCCTTAATCATCCCTTTCAGATCTTTGCGATCGAGCATGGATTTATTGGAGCGCATACGTCCCCAGGTCTGGAGCCAGTCGAGTAAGGGATTATCATTCGGACGATAAACGCCGATGCCGGGCTCCTGCAAACCGAACTGGCGCGCGCCGAGTTCAAGGGTTAAAAAGTGCAACCCTACCAGCAAAATACCGCGCTGCTGAGCCTGAACGTCACGAATATGCTCCATACCGATCACTTCCGTCCAGCGGGCGATACGACGATCGGGCCAGAACCAGGCCATTCCGGTTTCCAGCAGACCCATACCGACAGATTCAAAATTTTTGACCACCATTGCATGCCGGTCGTGCTCACTCATGTCAGGGAAACAGAGCTCGAGGTTACGATACGCGATTTTCGTCCGCCGCTTCATCAGATGACGCGCCAGGTGACCCATAATACGACCAAGACGATAGAGTATCGGATAGGGCAACTGCACGACCAACCAAAGTGCGCCAATACCGAGCCAGGTTAACCAATACCGTGGATGCAGTAATGCTGCCGAGAACTGAGGTAAATTCGTCATGTCTTTCCTGTTGTATACCTTAAAACGGGCAATTCTCTGTATTGTTGCATTTTTTCGTCGGCAGAAAAAATTTGCGGCTCCGGGATGGCGATAAATGCAGCAAATGTTGTTAAATTTTTAGTTTGAAGAAGCAAATGTAGCGCAAAATGTATGGATGTAAATTGGCACAGATTGCTATATGATGCCGCCGATTCTGATTTTCACCTGTTGCAGGACCCGTACACCATGCCAGTGTTACATAACCGTATTTCTAATGATGCCCTCAAAGCCCGGATGTTGGCTGAAACTGAGCCGCGCACGACCATTTCATTCTACAAATATTTTACCATCACAGACCCGCAGGCTACACGCGATGCGTTGTATCAAAAGTTAACAGCGCTGAATGTTTTTGGTCGAATCTATTTGGCTCATGAAGGTATTAACGCCCAAATCAGCGTGCCGCAAAGCCAGGTTGATGCGTTCCGCCAGCAACTGTACGCCTTTGATCCGGCGCTTGACGGTGTGCGTCTGAATATTGCGCTAGAAGATGATGGCAAATCCTTCTGGGTATTGCGGATGAAGGTTCGCGAGCGGATTGTGGCGGATGGTATTGAGGATCCGAACTTTGATGCCAGCAATGTCGGTGATTATCTGAAGGCCGCTGAAGTAAACGCGATGCTTGATGACCCGGATGCGCTGTTCATCGATATGCGTAACCATTACGAGTACGAAGTGGGCCATTTTGAGAACGCGCTGGAAATTCCGGCCGACACGTTCCGCGAGCAGTTACCCAAAGCGGTCGAGATGATGCAGGAACACAAAGATAAAAAAATCGTGATGTACTGCACCGGCGGTATTCGCTGCGAAAAAGCCAGCGCGTGGATGAAGCACAATGGCTTCAGTAAAGTGTGGCACATTGAAGGCGGTATCATTGAATATGCGCGCAAGGCCCGCGAGCAGGGGTTACCGGTGCGTTTCATCGGCAAAAATTTTGTGTTTGATGAGCGCATGGGCGAGCGCATTTCGGATGAGGTGATTGCGCATTGTCATCAGTGCGGCGCGCCGTGTGACAGCCACACCAACTGCAAAAATGACGGCTGCCATTTGCTGTTTATTCAGTGCCCGGCATGTGCGCAAAAGTACAACGGCTGCTGTAGCGAGATCTGCTGCGAAGAGAGTGCGTTACCGGAAGAAGAACAACGTCGCCTGCGTGCAGGGCGTGAGAACGGCAATAAAATCTTCAATAAGTCGCGTGGACGACTGAATACGAAACTGGGGATCCCGGATCCCGCCGAGTGATCGCGTTGTCGGATGACGGTGACAACACCGCCATCCGGCAGTATGTCTTTATTACTTCTGCTGCACGCCTTCCACCGAGATAATCAAATCTACTTCCTGCGAGGCAGGACCGAGATCGGTGGTGATGTTGAAATCCTTCAGCTTGATTTTGCCTTCGGCTTCGAAACCTGCACGTTTACCGCCCCACGGATCGTCACCCTGACCAATCATCTTCGCTTCCAGCGTCACCGGCTTTGTTACGCCGTTTAGCGTCAGATTCCCGGTGATGTCCAGTTCGTCACCGTCTTTCTTCACGCTGGTGGAGGTGAAGGTCGCCTGTGGGAATTTCGCCACATTCAGGAAATCAGCGCTGCGCAGGTGCTTGTCACGCTCGGCGTGGTTGGTATCCACGCTGTTGGTGTTGATCGTCACGTTCACTTTGTCGGCGGCGGGATCCTTCTCATCAAAGGTAAAGGTGCCGTCGAAGTCTTTGAACGTGCCGTACAACCAGCTATACCCCAGGTGCTGAATGCGGAAATTAACAAAGGCATGTTGTCCTTCTTTGTCGATTTTATAATCCGCCGCAACGGCGGAGCCGGTGGTGAACAGCAGAGAGGCGAGAGTTAAACCCAGCAGGCTTTTTTTCATTTTTGAGCTCCATAGTCAGATGACGGCTTACCCAACATGCGATTCAGGGTGTCGTCTTTATCGATAAAGTGGTGTTTAAAGGCCATCAGGCCATGCAGAATGGAAAGAATAACGACGATCCAGGCCAGCCACAGGTGTACGCTTCCGGCGAGATCGGCCTGAACACCCGCATCAGCGAAAGTCGCCGGGACATCAAACCAGCCGAAAACGCTGATCGGTTTACCGTCCGCCGTCGAGATCAAGTAACCGCTGATGACAATGCTAAACAACAGCAGGTATAGGGCGAGGTGGCCCAGCGCTGCGCCAGCGCGGGTCAGGGCCGAATAACTTTTCAATGCCTTTGGTGGTGGCGAGAGCAGACGCCAGACGACCCGCACAACCAGACCCATCATCAGCAGGATCCCGATGCTTTTGTGCAATTCCGGTCCCTGGTGATACCAGCTGTCGTAATAGCTCAACGTCACCATCCAGAGACCAAGCGCAAACATACCGTAAACCACCAAAGCGGTTAGCCAGTGAAGCATGGCGGAAATAAAACCATACCGTTGAGGGGTATTAGAGAATTGCATAAAAATTCCATTTCATATTTCAGGATTGAATGAAAATGGCCTGATAAAGACATAAATGCAACTAAAAAATAACATCGAGAGCGATATTTAACGCTGATTCAATAATTTTGTATGAAGTATGAATTTTGATTCAATCGATTCGTCATAAATGACCGATTTGTGACTGCTTGTAGGGGGATGAGGTGGTTTTCTTAATCAAAAAAACAAGGCGATAATTAGATAACTTTCAGTTTTTGTCAGTATTTGTCAGTGTCAGGGATCAGTAAAACAGAATGTAAATAACATCAAGAATAGCCAGCAACGACCACAAAATAACGTAGAGCATAAAATGCTCGCGAATATTGTTGATCAGACAAAGAAAAAGACGACGCATATTTTCATCACCATTAAAAAGGCCTCATTACGAGGCCATTTAACCATTATGCCGTAAATCGGGAGAGCCTGAATGGCGTAAGGTCAAATGCGGCTGGCTTTTCCTGGGCAAAGTCAGCGGCAATTTCACCCAATACCGAGGCAAACTTAAAGCCGTGACCACTTAGTCCGGTCACGATCAGCGTGTTGTCATGACCAGGCAGTGTGTCGATGATAAAATCTTCATCCGGCGAGTTATCATAGGTGCAGGCCGCACCGTGCAGACAGCAGCCGATCCCGGGAAGGACATTACGCAGGAACGGGAATGCTTCAGACCCATCGCTGGCGATACTGGCAAACGGTTGGCGTTCAGCTTCGGCCTGGATAAGTTGTCCGCCGTTGTGCTTACCGATCTTCAGCTCGTCATTCTCCGCCGGGAAGCCGTAATACTGATCGCCATTGGGCAGTTCGCCGGTGAAAGCAGGGAATTTATTCTTGATACTATAGCGGCCATCTGCCTGGTACCAGGCAAACACTTTCCGTACCGGCTGGATGGGGAGTTCGGGGAGCAACGCCTGAACCCAGGTTCCGGCGCTCACCAGCGCTTTTTTCGCACTGTATTCGCCGTCAGCGGTTTCCACGGTGACCCCGCCATCATCATGGTGAATGGCTGTGACCGGGCAGTTAAAGAGCTGGGCGCATCCGGCTTCTTCTGCCAGACGGATCCAGGTTTTTATCGCCAGTTCACTGCGCAAAAAACCGGAATCTGCTTCGAAAAGGCCTGTGTAATCTGCGGGAACGCGGATTTCAGGCCAGCGCGCCATGATGGCGGCGGCATCCAGATGCTCAACGTTCAGTTGCCACTGTTTTGCGCTGTGCGCGACGTTTGCCAGAAAGGGGGAATCGGCGGGGCCAAGATTGAGGACGCCGGATCGTACAAAAATCGGCTCTTCATTTTGGGTGGAGAGTTCGTCCCACAGCGCCTGCGCGCGCAGCACCAGCGGAACGTATTTTTCACCTTCGCCATACGCGTGGCGGATCAACCGGGTATCACCGTGATGACTACCCTGTTGATGCGGCGGCATATGTGCGTCGATCATCAGAACGTTTAACCCGGCGCGAGTGGCATAATAACCTGCGGCTGCCCCAACGGACCCGCTGCCTATAATGATTAAGTCGTATTTCATTGGTTTCTCTTTGCTGTCGCGTTTGATGCAGAGTAAATAAGTGAAATGCGTAATACAACCCAGAAATAGCAAAGGCACCCCATAGGTGCCTTTTTAAGTGAGAATGACCGTCTCGTTAATGCCGACGGTACTCGTTTACCTGGTAATCGCCGGATTCGATTTTGGCGATGCCGGCTTCTAATATCGAAATAAATTGTCTGGCAACATCGGTGGTTAACCAGAGCGTTTGACCGACTTCTGTACCATCGGGTTCGGGACGATTTGGAGTCTGGTAGTGCAAACGCAGCATCAGCGCGTCATAACTATCTACGGTGCTGATGTCCCATCCCACAAGCGGATGAGTCTGAATGACTTCATTATTCTTTTCCATCATGCCCCCTAATTCGTGTTACAAGACAACGGTTTTCGAGGTTCAATGCGTTTTTATCTGAAGCAACTTCAGTATATCAATAAATAAGGGTATTCACTGAGATTTTAAAGAGGGGGAAGCATAATTTTCTGCAAATTAAGAATTTGTGAGTAATTAATCACCATCTTGTTCACTATTTTTAAGTATGTTGTGCAATTATTTTGAGTGACCGGTGAAAATATAATCAATTCTTAAGGTCAGAGGATTTATTAAATGACGCCGCAAAGAGATTGGCTTTAAAGATGACAGAAAAAAGCCGGGGCGACCCGGCAAAAGAGACTACGGCATAGCATTTTTATTCTTTGATGAACCAGTCGTCAGCGCTTTCCCAGGTTTCCTGGAGAATTTCGCTGATCCGTTCTTTATCTTCTTTCGATGCGCCAATCACGGACAAATTATTCGCTGCGGCATAACGAACGGTCACGTTACCGTCGTTATCGGGAAAGTAGTGAGTAATACGGCGGGAGAGTTCACCTGCCAGAGCGTCAATGGCACCGGCAGGCAAAGGTGAAGTTTTAGCAATGGTGACTTCAATACGCATAATGGCCCCCTGTTGAATATACTGTTTATTTATACAGTTATCCTGGGCAGGTTACAACAGGCGGCATCAATTTTTTTACTTTTTAATCGTCCAGCGCACCGTTTCGCCCCCAAGGAACGGCACCAGCGTATCATCGGTCAGTGCGATGCTCTCCGGTACCTGCTGATCTGCCCGTACCAGTTCAACGAAAGTGTCATTGACCGGCAGGCCGTAGAAACGTGGACCGTTCAGTGAACAAAACGCTTCAAAATGCGCCAGCGCATTCATCTCTTCGAACACGGCGGCATAACTTGCCAGCGCGGTTGGCGCGTTAAAACAACCCGCACAGCCACAGCTCGATTCCTTACGATGACGGGCGTGTGGGGCTGAATCGGTACCGAGGAAGGCACGCTCAAAGCCGCTGGCAACCAGTTCACGTAGGGCTTGCTGGTGGACATTGCGTTTCAGAATTGGCAGGCAGTAAAGGTGCGGACGAATACCGCCAACCAGCATGTGATTACGGTTAAACATCAGGTGCTGCGGCGTAATCGTCGCGGCCAGTAATTCATTGCCGTCACGGACATACTCCGCCGCATCTTTCGTGGTGATATGTTCGAAAACCACTTTCAGCGCAGGCAAACGCTGGCGCAGAGGCTCCATCACCGTCTCAATAAAGCGCGCTTCACGATCAAAAATGTCGATATCGGCGTGGGTGACTTCGCCATGCACCAGCAGCGGCATCCCGAGTTTCTCCATGCGCTCAAGTACCGGCATGATCGCATCAATGGAGGTGACGCCGTGGCTGGAGTTGGTGGTGGCATTCGCCGGGTAGAGTTTGGCTGCGGTGAATACGCCTTCGCGAAAGCCGCGCTCCAGTTCAGCGGGATCCAGCGTGTCCGTTAAATAGCAGGTCATCAGCGGTGTGAAGGTATGTCCGGCAGGGACTGCATCAAGGATGCGCTGGCGATAGGCAATTGCCGCATCTACCGTGGTGATCGGCGGCGCCAGGTTGGGCATCACAATTGCACGTGCATAAACATCGCTGGTGTACGGCACGACCGTTTTTAACATTTCGCCATCGCGAAGGTGCAGGTGCCAGTCATCTGGGCGGCGGATCTTTAAAACCTGGGAGGGTGCTGTCATCAATATGCTCCGGCTGAGGGATGTCATTTTTGCCGGAAACAAAGGATAAGGGGAAACGTTTTCGTTTGCACGTAAAAAAAGGCGCCGCAGCGCCTTTGTCGTTTAATCGGTGAACGGGATGATGATTTCGCCCGGTTTCACCTCAATGCCTTTGGCGTATTTTTTCGCCAGCGCTTCGCCTTTGCTGCTGTCTTCGCGCAGGACATACGCTGGCTGCTGGTTAAAGTAATTGCGCAGCGACTGGTTCAGATACGGCATCAGGGTTTGCAATACCGACTGCATTTTTTCCGGCGTCACGGTGGCATCCACCACTTCCATTTCCTGCAGGAAGATGGCCCCTTGTTCTTTATTAAAGACTGGCAAGGCTTTCAGTTTCAGCTTAATGGTGGCTTTCTGACTGCCAAACAGCGAATTCATATCCAGATTGGCATCCCCGGTCAGCGTCACTTTGTTTGGCTCTTCGCGCCCGATCTGACTGGCGAGGTTGTTGAGTATGATATGCGCATCAGCCACGCCAGGGAGCCCGATATCTTTGGCGAAATTATTGCGCTTTTCGAGCGCCTGATTAATTTCTTGTTCGCTTACGGTGTACTGTGTGAGCTGATTACAGCCGGTCAACAGGCCGCCAACTATCAACGCGGCAGCAAATAAAATCTTCTTCATGGGGTTCCTCTACACGATGCGGTCGTCATAATCCTGACATAACGCAGCATGTGTCACCAGCGCGAACGTCGCCAGTAGAAAAAACTGAAAAAAGCGGCAGCCTGTATGATCCAGCCACCGCCGGTAAACGTTAAATCGCCATTGATGATAACAGATTGATCTGCGTCTGTTTCGCCATATTGTCACGATAGTCAGCAACGCGCGTCGGCCAGTTGATACCGGCCACCAGCGTCAGATTGCGCAGCAGGGGAAATAACTGGATATCGTCTTCGGAAAGTTCGCCGTTCACGCCATTAGGCCGCACAATGAGCTTATCCAGTGCGCGCAAGTCATCACTGATTTTTTTGGTCAGGCCAGCAGAGTGGGCAAGATGGTCGGCAAAACTGCCAATCATCGCCTCTTTCTTCTCAGTAAAGTATTGGCGTGCCGAAGGGGTGGAAAACTCGTCAAACGCAGATTTTGCAAAACGCGGCAGTAGCAGGTGATTAGCGTAGCTGTTCACTTTGCGTAACCACTCGTCAATAGCAGGGTTCTTCTTGCCGGTGAGCAGCGGTTTGCCATCCAGTTTATCGACGTAATGAACGATGTCCATGCTTTCAGGCAGATAGCGACTGTCGTCTTTTTGCAGAATAGGCACCATTTTCTGACCAATCATACGGGTTGGGGTTTCGTCATCGTCGTTGGCCAGGACATTCAGTTCGACGGGGATGTTTTTGAGGCCAAAAATCATGCGGGCTTTGATGCAGAAAGGGCAGTGATCGTAAATATAAAGCTTCACGTTTCTCCTCCATTTGACTGTCAGTTCCCTTTCAGTATGGAGGAGACACGCGCAGGTATCAAATCAGGCGCCGGGTTCCAGCATGCCGCGCGGCGTGCGTTTGTGACTAAACTGCCAGCCCAACGCCAGGAAGGTGATAAAGCCAATAATCCCCAGCATCATCCAGGGCAACTCCGGTTGCTGGAGCAATTTCCCCATATCAAACAGCCAGCCGCCGCCGATATAACCGATAGCACCGCCTATGGCTAACCCCAGACGGCTAAAGCCCATATAGCTGCCGCGTGCCCGGGCATCCGACAACGAGGCGCTGAGCGTTTCGCGAGCGGGTTCAGCAATGATCGAACCAATATAGAAGGTACAAATCAGCGTGAACAACTGCTGTAAGTCGCTCACCAGTCCCACGGGCAACATGCTCAATGACATCAGCAGCAGGCCGGCCATCAAGCGATGCTCAAGACGAAACCGTTTCTCGCTCCAGCGCGCAATGGGATAGAGCAGCGTCAGCGAAAGGCAGGCCTCAATGGCATACATCCATTTTACTGCGGCAGGCGAACCGGCGATGTCATTGACCATTATGGGCAACATCAGCATGACCTGAACCGCCAACATGTAATAGCCCGCCAGCGTCAGCACATAGGTGACAAAGCGTTTGTCACTGAGCACTCGCCCCATCCCTTCCCGTACCGGAATACGGACGGTAGAGAGTTTCCACGCGGGCAGCAGCCAGGCGTTAAAGGCGGCGCAAAGCACAAACAACAGCGCCCCGGTGGCACAGACCAGACGGAAGTCATACTGCAACAGCCAACTTCCTAATAGCGCGCCGATAACGGCCCCAGCGCTGTCCTGCATCATTAATATTGAGAAGAAACGCCCCCGTTGATGTGGGCGAATCAGTTTAACCACTAGCGCCGAGCGTGGTGGGTCGAACAGCGTACCGCCGAGGCCGGAGAGAAAACAGGAAAACCACAGGAGCCACGGTTCATGCGCGATACCCATGGTGGCGAACCCGGCAGCGCGCATCAGCATACCGGTGACGATCATCGGCTTTGCGCCAAAGCGGTCCGCAATGGCACCGCCAAAAATCCCCAGCCCCTGCTGAATGAACTGGCGCAGGCCCAGCGCGATACCGACCATTACGGCAGCCCAGCCCATTTGGTCGACAAAACGAATTGAGATCAGCGGGAACACAACGAAGAAGCCCAACACGACCAGCATATTATCGATGAGCAGGAAAGTTTTACCCAGGTTCCTGGCCTGCGAGACACGCGACATTTCCCCTCCCGGGAAACACTCGTCATCCTTCGAGCTGCGCGGCATGTGCGGCATTCGAATGATTGAGAGTATATAAAGCGAAGTATCTCCTATTCTGCGGCTTTGCTGCCTTTTTGCCCACCCTCGCCGGGACAATATTTTTTTATCAAAAGTCCATCTTGATAGAGAGTTTTCATCAAAATGGCGGAATAATTCAAAAAATGGCAAATTGCACTTTTCACAGGGTGGTTTTGCACAGGTATAGTAAGTCAATCAGGGTGTAACGGCGATTCGGGAAGGAGTAGAAATAAATATGTTTGGCTATCGCAGTAACGTGCCAAAAGTGCGCTTAACCACCGACCGCCTGGTCGTACGTTTAGTGCATGAGCGTGATGCCTGGCGTCTGGCAGATTATTACGCAGAAAATCGTCATTTCTTAAAACCCTGGGAACCAATTCGTGATGAAAGCCACTGCTATCCCTCTGGCTGGCAGGCGCGGCTTGGCATGATTGCCGAATTTCATAAGCAAGGTTCTGCGTATTACTTTGCGCTACTGGATCCTGATGAAAAGGAGGTTATCGGGGTGGCGAATTTTTCTAACGTGGTGCGTGGGTCTTTCCATGCCTGCTATCTGGGCTATTCCATTGCGCAGAAATGGCAAGGGCAGGGGCTGATGTTTGAAGCGCTGACCGCCGCTATCCGTTATATGCAACGCACACAACATATTCATCGTATTATGGCAAATTACATGCCGCACAATAAACGCAGTGGCGATTTACTGGCGCGACTTGGTTTTGAAAAAGAAGGCTACGCGAAAGATTATCTGTTGATTGACGGGCAATGGCGCGACCACGTGCTGACGGCGTTAACGACATCAGAATGGACCGCAGGTCGGTGAGGATACCTTATGAAATATGAATTAACTGCCGCTGAAGCTCGTGTGGTTGGCTGCCTGCTCGAAAAACAGGTCACGACACCAGAGCAATATCCGCTCTCCGTTAATGGCGTGGTTACCGCCTGCAATCAGAAAACCAACCGTGAACCAGTAATGAATATGGCTGAGCGCGAGGTACAAGAGCACCTCGACAATCTGGTGAAACGCCATTTTCTGCGCACGGTCAGCGGTTTTGGTAGCCGAGTCACCAAGTATGAGCAGCGCTTTTGCAATTCGGAATTTGGCAATCTGAAACTGAGTCCGGCGGAGGTGGCGCTGGTGACGACGCTGCTGCTACGCGGTGCGCAGACGCCTGGCGAGTTACGCAGCCGTGCATCGCGGATGTATGAATTCAGCGACATGGCGGAAGTTGAATCGACGCTGGAACGTCTGGCAACGCGAGAGGATGGCCCTTACGTCGTCCGTCTGGCGCGTGAGCCTGGTAAGCGTGAAAGTCGCTATATGCATCTGTTCTGCGGCGAGGTGAAGGAGCCGATTGCATTGGCCGATGAGCCGCCGGCGGCGACGGGGGATTTACAGGCACGCGTCGAAGTGCTGGAAAGCGAAGTCGCCGCGCTGAAGCAGCGCCTTGAGTCGCTACTGGAGCATCTGGGAGAGTAACGTGACAACATTACGTATTGGGGTGGTCGGTCTTGGGGGTATCGCCCAAAAAGCCTGGCTACCCGTGCTCGGCACTACCGGCGACTGGACGTTACAGGCCGCCTGGTCGCCGTCGCGCGAGAAAGCGGAGAAAATCTGCGCAGCCTGGCGCATTCCGTATGCCGGTTCGCTGACCGACCTTGCCGCCGGGTGCGACGCGGTGTTTGTTCACTCCAGCACCGCGACCCATTACGCCGTCGTCAGTGAATTGCTCAATGCTGGTGTTCATGTCTGCGTTGATAAGCCGCTGGCGGAAAACTTACGCGATGCAGAACGGCTGGTGGCGTTAGCAGCGAAGAAAAATCTGACGCTGATGGTTGGTTTCAATCGCCGCTTTGCGCCGTTGTACCGTGAGCTGAAGGCGGAACTGGGGACGGGGGCGTCTCTGCGGATGGATAAACACCGTACCGACAGCGTGGGGCCTCACGATCTACGGTTCACGCTGCTGGACGACTATCTGCATGTCGTTGACACCGCGCTGTGGCTGGCGGACGGCAACGCGCAGCTCAGCAGCGGAACGTTGCTCACCAACGACGCGGGCGAAATGCTCTACGCAGAGCACCATTTTGCGACCAGTCAGTTGCAAATCACCACCAGTATGCACCGCCGGGCGGGAAGCCAGCGTGAGAGCGTGCAGGCGGTGACAGATGGTGGGCTAATTGACGTGACGGATATGCGCGAGTGGCGTGAAGAGCGCGGGCAGGGCGTGGTTCACAAACCGGTGCCTGGTTGGCAAACCACGCTTGAACAGCGTGGGTTCGCGGGCTGCGCACGTCACTTTGTGCAATGCGTGCAAAATCAGACGGTTCCTGAAACCGCCGGTGAGCAGGCGATCCTTGCCCAGCGCGTGGTGGAAAAGCTCTGGCGCGAGGCGATGAGCGAATAATCCCCTGTAACATCTGGCGGTAGTAATTCACCGTAATCCAGGTAGACTAAGCGCCTCTTCCAACGCCTGCACTGCAGGCGTTTTGCCGTAGGGTCTGGAATAAAAAAGCAATGAACCTATTAAAATCGCTGGCCGCCGTCAGCTCAATGACAATGTTTTCACGTGTGCTGGGTTTTGCGCGTGACGCGATTGTCGCCAGAATTTTCGGTGCCGGGATGGCAACCGATGCCTTTTTTGTGGCATTCAAATTACCCAACCTGCTGCGCCGCATATTTGCGGAGGGCGCCTTTTCCCAGGCGTTTGTGCCGATCCTGGCGGAATATAAAAGCAAACAGGGCGAAGACGCCACCCGCGTGTTTGTCTCTTATGTTTCGGGACTGCTGACGCTGGCGCTTGCCGTCGTCACCGTCGCCGGGATGCTGGCCGCCCCATGGGTGATTATGGTGACGGCGCCGGGATTTGCCGACACCGCAGATAAATTCGCGCTAACCACCAAACTGCTGCAAATTACCTTTCCGTACATCCTGCTTATCTCGCTGGCGTCGCTGGTCGGGGCGATCCTCAATACCTGGAACCGCTTCTCCATTCCGGCGTTTGCACCCACGTTTTTGAACATCAGCATGATTGGTTTCGCGCTGTTTGCCGCGCCGTATTTCAACCCACCGGTACTGGCGCTGGCATGGGCAGTGACCGCCGGCGGCGTGCTGCAGCTGGTCTATCAACTTCCGCATCTGAAAAAAATTGGCATGCTGGTGCTGCCGCGAGTGAACTTCCGCGATGCGGGTGCGATGCGTGTTGTCAAGCAAATGGGGCCAGCGATACTTGGCGTCTCCGTCAGCCAGATCTCACTGATCATTAACACTATTTTTGCCTCATTCCTGGTATCGGGCTCGGTGTCATGGATGTATTACGCTGACCGACTGATGGAATTCCCGTCCGGCGTCCTCGGCGTGGCGCTTGGGACGATTCTGCTGCCGTCACTGTCGAAAAGTTTCGCCAGCGGTAATCACGATGAATACAACCGCCTGATGGACTGGGGATTACGTCTCTGCTTCCTGCTGGCGTTGCCGAGCGCCGTGGCGTTAGGGATTCTGGCGAAACCGCTGACCGTTGCACTTTTCCAGTACGGGAAATTTACCGCTTTTGATGCGGCCATGACGCAGCGGGCGTTGATTGCCTATTCCGTGGGACTGATCGGGCTGATTGTGGTGAAAGTGCTGGCGCCGGGCTTCTATTCGCGTCAGAACATCAAAACGCCGGTTAAGATCGCCATCGCGACGCTTATCATGACCCAGTTGATGAACCTGGCGTTTATTGGACCGTTGAAGCATGCCGGGCTGTCGCTGTCGATTGGTCTTGCCGCTTGTCTGAACGCAGGATTGCTGTACTGGCAACTGCGCAAGCAGGACATTTTCTCCCCACAACCGGGCTGGATGGGTTTTCTTATCCGTCTGGTCATCGCCGTGCTGGTAATGTCAGCCGTGCTGGTTGGCATGTTGCATATCATGCCAGAATGGTCGCTGGGGACGATGCCGTGGCGTCTGCTTCGCCTGATGGCGGTGGTCGTGGCCGGTATTGCCGCCTACTTTGCCGCGCTGGCAGTGATGGGCTTTAAAGTGAAAGACTTCGCACGCCGGACGGCGTAATCACGCTGGCTGATGGCGCTTTGCTTATCAGGCCTACTGCACAGTGTAGGTCTGATAAGGCGAAACGCCGCCATCCGGAAATCATCAAATAGAGAATTTTTTCCCGCCGCGAGAGGCAGAAGAGGGTTGACCGTTCGCGCCGTACAGCGACGGTTCCTGATAGGGTTTTAACACCTCAAGCGCGTGTTGGTTGCGCTGAATCTGATCTTCCAGCAGCCAGCCGTTGTGTTGGTTCAGATCGCGCAGGTGCTGCGTTTTATCGGTAATCGCTTTCCAGCGCTCGGCCACGTCATCGTTCCCACTACGCTGTGAGTCTTGTTCCAGCCGCCGCTGTTGTTCGAGATAATCCAGGGTCGCCAGCAGAGAACTTTTTTCTTCTGTAATACGCTGGAGCTGGCTACCGTTAATATGGCCCACGGAGAGTTGCTGCTGCTCGGCATCCATCACCGTTTTCAGGTCATTCAGGACAGTCGTCATCTGATCGAGTATTTCTGACAAGCGCGTCATACGGTCAGTTACTCACTCTGGAGATAGCTCTGCGCCTCGCGGATCAGCGAGTCGGCTATTTTTCCCGTGTCCATTTTCAGCTCACCGTTACGAATGGCGGTTTTCAATGCTTCAACACGTTCCATATTGATATCGCTCGCGCCGGGCTGCATCAGTTTCGCCTGAGCATCGCTTAACGTCACGCTGGTGCTGGTTGCCGTCGAGGTTTTTTCCTGACGCGCTTTGAGGACCGGCGTATCCGTGTTTTCACGCGCCTGGACGGTGCTAACGGGTTTCAAAGGTGAGGTACGGTCAATGCTCATTTTATCATCCTCATCGAGGGGTTATGCTGTAGCGACCAGCTATCATCGAATGTGTAATCACTATCGGCAGCCGCCACAAAATCTTTAACTCATTATAGGTTAATAAGAATATTCCCATCAGGATCGACAATACCGCTGACAATCTGACCTGATAACATTCTCACTCGTGCGTTCTGCGCGACCGCCGCATTGTTCAGTGCCTTACCTTCCGCATTGACGCTAAATCCATCGCCATTGGCAACCACCTGCACACGCTGTCCGGCTTTAATGCGCCATGCCTGGCGCAACATATTGAGCTGGATGGCCTGCCCCGGCGCGAGATCGCGCAGACTCACCGCATCCTGAACCTGGCTGATATCCAGCACGGTTCGGGGCGGGAGCTGGTCAAGACGTCCGCGTTTCAGCGTGACGCTGCCCGGGCCAAGTGTACCGCCACGCGCAACGGGCGTGGCCGCAACCACATAGTCTCCTGTCGCCTGCACGTTGACCTGCAGATAACGTTTTTCATTGGCGCAACGTGCCAGCACATTCACGTTCCCCCACAGTTTTGCCCCGGTCATGCTGAACGCCGGCGTTTCGCAATGCGGCAACAGATTGGGTGGAGTACGCACGGTCACAACCACATCGTTACTGAATCCGGCCAGACGCTGGCTGAACCAGTCGTTCAATTGCGCATTCAAATCCTGCGCCAGTGTCAGGGGACTGAACAGCAGCGCCAGCATGGCTACTCCACGTTTTAACGTTTGCATCGTCACCTTCCACCGTTTTTGCAATGACAGGATTCTACCTGTGTGACGCAACCATCAACGCAATAAATAGCGACCCATTTTGCGTTTATTCCGGCGATAACGCGCGCGTAATGGGATTTAAGCTGTCGGCTGAATTTTGTCATCTGCGGAGGAGATATGCTCGATAAGCTCGACGCCGCCTTACGTTTTCAACAGGAAGCGCTGAATCTGCGCGCCCAACGGCAAGAAGTATTGGCCGCCAACATTGCGAACGCCGATACGCCGGGGTATCAGGCGCGCGACATGGATTTTGCCAGTGAGTTAAAAAAAGTGATGGTGCGTGGACGGCAAGAAACCAGCGGTGTGTCGCTGGCATTAACCTCCGCACAGCATATTCCCGCCCAGGCCATTACCGCACCGTCTACGGATCTGCTCTACCGCATTCCCGACCAGCCTTCGCTTGATGGCAACACCGTCGATATGGACCGGGAACGCACGCAGTTTGCGGATAACAGCCTGAAATACCAGATGAGTCTGACCGCCTTGAGTGGGCAGATTAAAGGCATGATGAACGTGTTACAGGGGGGGAACTAATCCGTGGCGCTGCTGAATATTTTTGATATCGCCGGTTCGGCCTTAACCGCGCAGTCCAAGCGTCTGAACGTCGCCGCCAGTAACCTGGCCAACGCAGACAGCGTTACCGGACCCGATGGTCAACCGTATCGCGCAAAGCAGGTGGTCTTCCAGGTGGATGCGGCTCCCGGCGCGGTAACGGGAGGCGTGAAAGTGTCGGACGTTATTGAGAGCCAGGCGCCGGATAAACTGGTCTACGAACCAGGTAACCCGCTGGCCGATGCCAATGGCTACGTAAAGATGCCTAACGTCGATGTGGTTGGCGAGATGGTCAATACCATGTCTGCTTCCCGCAGTTATCAGGCGAACGTCGAAGTCCTCAACACCGTTAAGAGCATGATGCTTAAGACGCTGACACTGGGCCAGTAAAAGGAGACAGCCATGTCAATTGCGGTAAACGTTAACGATCCGACAAACACCGGTGTGAAAAGCTCCAGCAGCGGGAGTTCGCTGTCGGGCAGTAATGCGGCGGATCTGCAAAGCAGCTTTCTGACGCTGCTGGTGGCGCAACTGAAAAACCAGGATCCGACCAACCCGATGCAGAACAACGAGCTGACCACGCAGCTCGCGCAGATCAGCACCGTCAGCGGTATTGAGAAGCTGAATACCACTCTGGGGTCGATCTCCGGTCAGATCGACAACAGCCAGTCATTACAGGCCAGTACGCTGATTGGTCATGGTGTGATGATCCCGGGCACCACTGTTCTGGCAGGCAAAGGCACCGAAGAGGGCGCGACCACCACCACCACGCCGTTTGGTGTTGAGCTGCAACAGCCTGCTGACAAAGTCACCGCCACCATTACCGACAAAGACGGCAAAGTGGTGCGCACCATTGAAATTGGTGCGCTGAAGGCCGGTGTTCACACCTTTACCTGGGACGGCACCCTGACCGATGGCACGACGGCGGAGAACGGCTCATATAACGTGGCGATAACCGCCAGTAACGGCACGACGCAACTGGTGGCGCAACCCTTGCAGTTTGCACTGGTACAAGGGGTGATTCGTAGCAGCAGCGGCAACACACTGGATCTGGGCACCTACGGAACCACCACCCTCGACGAAGTACGGCAGATAATCTAAGCCTTCACATTAATCAGGAGTCATCATGGCTTTTTCACAAGCGGTTAGCGGCCTGAATGCCGCAGCCACCAACCTCGATGTCATTGGTAACAACATCGCCAACTCCGCGACCTATGGTTTTAAATCCGGTACGGCGTCCTTTGCGGATATGTTTGCCGGTTCGAAAGTTGGTCTGGGCGTAAAAGTTGCGGGGATCACGCAGGACTTTACCGATGGTACAACCACCAACACCGGTCGCGGTCTGGATGTCGCTATCAGCCAGAATGGCTTCTTCCGTCTGGTCGACAGCAACGGCTCGGTTTTCTACAGCCGTAACGGCCAGTTCAAGCTCGATGAAAACCGCAATCTGATCAACATGCAGGGGATGCAACTGACGGGCTATCCGGCAACCGGCACCCCGCCGACCATTCAGCAAGGGGCGAACCCGGGTCCGATCACCATTCCGAACACCCTGATGGGGGCAAAAAGCACCGATACCGCGGCGATGCAGATTAACCTGAACTCGACGGACAAAATTCCGGCGAACACGCCTTTCAAACCGACCGATGCTGACAGCTATAACAAACGTGCGCCGGTGACGGTGTTCGACAGCCAGGGTAACCAGCACGACATTAACCTGTATTACGTCAAGACTGGCGATAACACCTGGGACGTCTGGACTCAGGATTCCAGCGTAGCTAACTCACCGCTGGTGAAATCCGCGCAGATGACATTCGATGAGAACGGCACGCTGGATACCGTAAAAGAGTATACCGAAGTTGCGGCTGTTCCTCCTGCCACCGAACCAACCTGGACGCTGGGGGCGGCGAATGCCACGCCATCATTCGAGATCACCACGGGGACAGTGAACGGTGCGGTTCCCGCGACCTTCACCCTTAGCCTGCAAAACTCAATGCAGCAGAATACCGGGACGAACGCCGTCATCGCCACCACGCAAAACGGCTACAAGCCGGGCGATCTGGTCAGCTATCAGATTAACGACGATGGCACCGTGGTCGGCAACTACTCCAACGAACAGAAACAGGTGCTGGGACAGATCGTGCTGGCGAACTTCGCCAACAACGAAGGTCTGGCCTCTCAGGGCGATAACGTCTGGGCCGCCACGCAGGCGTCCGGTGTAGAGCTGCTGGGAACAGCCGGGACCGGTAACTTCGGTAAGCTGACCAACGGCGCACTGGAGTCGTCGAACGTGGATCTGAGTAAAGAACTGGTGAACATGATCGTCGCCCAGCGCAACTATCAGTCGAACGCGCAGACCATCAAAACCCAGGACCAGATCCTCAACACGCTGGTTAACCTGCGCTAAGCGCTGACGGGATAACGTAATGGATCACGCAATCTACACCGCGATGGGGGCGGCCAGTCAGACGCTGAACCAACAGGCGGTGACGGCAAGCAACCTGGCGAACGCCTCGACACCGGGATTCCGTGCGCAGCTCAATGCGCTGCGCGCCGTGCCGGTTGAAGGTTTATCGCTGCCCACGCGTACGCTGGTGACGGCCTCAACGCCGGGAGCAGATATGACGCCCGGTCAGATGGATTACACCTCGCGTCCGCTGGACGTGGCGTTACAACAGGACGGTTGGCTGGCGGTACAGACCGCGAACGGTAGCGAAGGCTATACCCGTAACGGCAGCATTCAGGTGGACCCAACCGGACAGTTGACCATTCAGGGGCATCCGGTGATTGGCGAAGCCGGGCCGATCGCGGTGCCGGAAGGGTCGGAAATCACCATTGCGGCGGACGGCACCATTTCAGCGCTTAATCCCGGCGATCCGGCGAACACCATCGCGCCAGTGGGACGTCTGAAGCTGGTGAAGGCCGAGGGGAACGAAGTGCAGCGCGGTGACGACGGGATGTTCCGTCTGACCGCTGCCGCACAGGCAACCCGTGGTCCAGTGTTGCAGGCCGATCCGACTATTCGCGTGATGTCGGGGGTACTGGAGGGCAGCAACGTCAACGCGGTGTCCGCCATGAGCGACATGATTGCCAGCGCCCGCCGTTTTGAAATGCAGATGAAGGTTATCAGCAGCGTGGATGACAACGCTGGTCGCGCTAACCAACTGCTGTCGATGACTTAATACAGGACATTTTATGATCAGCTCATTATGGATCGCCAAAACCGGCCTGGACGCGCAGCAAACCAACATGGACGTGATTGCCAACAACCTGGCAAACGTCAGCACCAATGGTTTTAAGCGTCAGCGCGCGGTATTTGAAGATCTGCTTTATCAGACCATTCGTCAGCCTGGCGCTCAGTCTTCTGAGCAGACCACGTTGCCGTCCGGCCTGCAAATTGGTACCGGCGTGCGTCCGGTGGCGACCGAGCGTCTGCACAGTCAGGGCAACCTGTCGCAAACCAACAACAGTAAAGATGTCGCCATCAAAGGTCAGGGGTTCTTTCAGGTTCTTCTGCCGGATGGTACTTCTGCGTATACCCGCGATGGGTCTTTCCAGGTCGATCAGAATGGTCAACTGGTGACCGCCGGCGGCTTCCAGGTTCAGCCAGCGATTACCATTCCGGCTAACGCCCTGAGCATCACCATTGGTCGTGACGGTGTCGTGAGCGTAACCCAACAGGGACAGGCCGCACCTGTGCAGGTGGGCCAGCTTAATCTGACCACGTTTATGAACGATACCGGTCTGGAGAGCATTGGTGAAAACCTGTACACCGAAACCCAGTCTTCCGGCGCACCAAATGAGAGTACGCCGGGCCTGAACGGGGCCGGTCTGCTGTATCAGGGCTATGTCGAGACCTCAAACGTCAACGTCGCGGAAGAGCTGGTCAATATGATTCAGGTTCAGCGCGCATACGAAATCAACAGCAAAGCGGTCTCAACGACCGACCAGATGCTGCAAAAACTGACGCAACTCTAAGGTGTTGTCCGGTGGGACGTCAGTCTCACCGGCACCCGGATTCAGAAGATAAAGGCAATGCAAAAAAACGCTGCGCACGCATACCCCATCATGGCCCTGCTGGTGGTTTCACTGTCAGGATGTGCCTGGATCCCTTCCACTCCGCTCGTCCAGGGCGCGACTACGGCGCAGCCTGTTCCTGGCCCGACGCCGGTGGCAAATGGTTCGATTTTCCAATCCGCGCAGCCCATCAACTATGGCTATCAGCCATTGTTTGAAGACCGTCGTCCGCGCAACATCGGCGATACGCTGACCATTGTGCTGCAGGAAAACGTCAGCGCCAGTAAAAGCTCTTCTGCCAACGCCAGCCGTGACGGTAAAACCAACTTTGGTTTTGATACCGTTCCGCGCTATCTGCAAGGGTTATTTGGTAATGCGCGAGCGGACGTTGAAGCGTCTGGCGGTAACACCTTTAACGGTAAGGGCGGGGCTAACGCCAGCAATACTTTTAGCGGCACGTTAACCGTGACCGTCGATCAGGTGCTGGTCAACGGCAACTTACATGTCGTGGGTGAAAAACAGATTGCCATCAACCAGGGTACTGAGTTCATCCGCTTCTCCGGGGTTGTGAATCCGCGCACCATCAGCGGCAGTAACTCCGTTCCGTCAACTCAGGTGGCGGATGCACGTATTGAATATGTCGGAAACGGCTACATCAACGAAGCGCAAAATATGGGCTGGCTCCAGCGTTTCTTCCTTAACCTGTCGCCGATGTAAGCGAGGTCTCCCATGTTGAAATCTGTAGTTGGACTGGTTCTGGTCCTCGTCGCCACGCTGGCGCATGCCGATCGTATCCGCGATCTGACCAGCGTGCAGGGCGTGCGCGAAAACTCGCTTATTGGCTACGGGCTGGTGGTGGGGCTGGACGGGACCGGTGACCAGACCACCCAGACACCATTTACTACTCAAACTCTGAACAACATGCTCTCGCAGTTGGGTATCACCGTGCCGACCGGGACCAACATGCAACTGAAAAACGTGGCGGCGGTGATGGTCACCGCGTCATTCCCGGCCTTTGGTCGACAGGGACAAACCATCGACGTGGTGGTGTCTTCGCTGGGGAACGCGAAAAGTCTGCGCGGTGGGACGCTGTTGATGACGCCGCTGAAGGGGGTCGACAGCCAGGTGTATGCGCTGGCGCAGGGCAACATTTTAGTCGGCGGTGCCGGGGCGTCCGCGGGCGGCAGCAGCGTGCAGGTCAACCAGCTTAACGGCGGACGGATCACCAACGGGGCGACTATCGAGCGAGAACTGCCCAGCCAGTTCGGTGCGGGTAATACGTTGAACCTGCAACTGAATAATGAAGATTTCACCATGGCACAGCAAATTGCTGACACCATCAACCGGTCACGCGGCTTTGGCAGCGCCACCGCGCTGGATGCGCGCACGATTCAGGTTCGCGTGCCGAGCGGCAACAGCTCTCAGGTTCGCTTCCTGGCCGATATCCAGAATATGGAAGTGAACGTGACGCCGCAGGATGCAAAAGTGGTGATCAACTCGCGTACCGGTTCGGTGGTGATGAATCGCGAAGTCACGCTGGATAGCTGTGCCGTTGCACAAGGGAATCTCTCCGTTACCGTTAACCGTCAGGCGAACGTCAGCCAACCAGATACGCCGTTTGGCGGCGGTCAGACGGTGGTGACGCCGCAAACGCAGATCGATCTGCGTCAGAGCGGCGGTTCGCTGCAAAGCGTTCGCTCCAGCGCCAATCTGAACAACGTGGTTCGTGCGCTGAATGCGCTGGGGGCAACGCCGATGGATCTGATGTCCATTCTGCAGTCGATGCAGAGCGCCGGCTGTCTGCGCGCGAAACTGGAAATTATCTGATGATTAGCGACAGCAAGCTGATGGCCAGCGCCGCCTGGGATGCGCAATCGCTGAATGAACTGAAGGCGAAAGCGGGTCAGGATCCGGCGGCGAATATCCGCCCGGTGGCCCGCCAGGTCGAAGGAATGTTCGTCCAGATGATGCTGAAAAGCATGCGTGAAGCGCTGCCAAAAGATGGCGTCTTCAGCAGCGATCAGACGCGTCTGTATACCAGCATGTATGACCAGCAGATTGCACAGCAGATGACCGCAGGAAAAGGTCTGGGGTTGGCGGAAATGATGGTCAAACAGATGACGCAGGGGCAGGCGCAGCCTGCGGAAGAAACGCCGCAGGTGCCGATGAAGTTCCCGCTGGAAACGGTCACCAGCTACCAGAACCAGGCGCTGACGCAACTGGTGCGTAAAGCAATGCCGAAAACACCGCAGAGCAATGACGAACCGCTCTCGGGCGACAGCAAAGACTTCCTGGCACAACTGTCGCTGCCGGCCCGACTGGCCAGTGAGCAGAGCGGCGTACCGCATCACCTGATTCTGGCACAGGCGGCGCTGGAATCGGGCTGGGGCCAACGGCAGATCCGCCGGGAAAACGGCGAGCCGAGTTTCAACCTGTTTGGCGTGAAGGCTTCGGGTAACTGGAAAGGGCCGGTGACGGAAATCACTACGACCGAATATGAAAACGGCGAAGCGAAGAAGGTGAAGGCCAAATTCCGTGTGTACAGCTCGTATCTCGAAGCGCTGTCGGATTATGTGGGGCTGTTGACCCGTAATCCACGCTACGCGGCAGTGACCACGGCGATCACCGCAGAGCAAGGGGCACAGGCGTTGCAGAGCGCCGGCTATGCCACCGATCCGAACTATGCGCGCAAATTGACCAGCATGATCCAACAGTTGAAGTCAATGAGTGAGAAGGTGAGTAACGCCTACAACACGAATCTCGACAATCTCTTCTAAATGGCTCAAGTCTTGTGACCTGCTGCCGATAATGTTCTGTAACTGAAGGATTAAAAGGAACTCCCATGTCCAGCTTGATTAATAACGCTATGAGCGGGCTGAGCGCAGCTCAGGCGGCGCTGAATACTGCCAGTAACAACATTTCCAGCTATAACGTTGCGGGCTATACGCGGCAGACGACCATTATGGCGCAAGCCAATAGTACGCTGGGTGCCGGTGGTTGGGTGGGCAATGGTGTCTATGTTTCGGGTGTACAGCGCGAATACGATGCGTTTATTACCAATCAGTTGCGTGCGGCGCAAAATCAGAGCAGCGGTCTGACGACGCGTTATGAGCAGATGTCTAAAGTCGACAACCTGCTGGCCAGCAAAACCAGTTCTGTTTCCGTGTCCATGCAAGATTTTTTCACCAGCCTGCAAACGCTGGTGAGTAACGCCGAAGATCCGGCGGCGCGTCAGACGCTGATTGGTAAAGCCAACGGGCTGGTAAACCAGTTTAAAACGACCGACCAGTATCTGCGCGATCAGGACAAACAGGTCAATATCGCGATCGGTTCCAGCGTCGATCAGATTAACAACTACAGTAAGCAAATTGCCAGCCTGAACGATCAGATCTCGCGTCTGACCGGCGTGGGAGCCGGGGCCTCCCCGAATAACCTGCTTGATCAGCGCGATCAGCTGGTCAGTGAGCTGAACAAAATTGTCGGTGTCGAGGTCAGTGTTCAGGACGGGGGCACTTATAACATCACCATGGCGAACGGCTATTCACTGGTGCAGGGAAGTAATGCTCGTCAGTTGGCAGCCGTCCCTTCGCAGGCCGACCCTACACGTACCACCGTTGCCTATGTGGATTCCATCGCAGGCAATATCGAAATTCCGGAAAAACTGCTCACGACCGGTTCGCTCGGCGGCCTGCTGACCTTCCGTTCTCAGGATCTGGATCAAACGCGCAATACCCTGGGACAGCTGGCGCTGGCGTTTGCTGACGCGTTTAACCAGCAGCACAGAGCAGGTTACAATGCAAACGGCGAAAATAATGTCGATTTCTTTAGCATCGGTAGCCCGGCAGTGTATTCGAATGACAAGAACACGGGCAGCATCAGCGCGACCGTTAAGACTGCTTCAGACGTTCAGGCGACCGACTATAAAATGGTCTACGACGGGACTAAATGGCAGGTCACTCGTCTTGCCGATAACACGACTTTTGAAGCCACCGAGAATGCGGGCACTCTGACTTTTGATGGTCTGGAGATCACAGTCGATGCAGCAGCCGCTAAAAATGACAGTTTCATCGTCAAGCCGGTTAGCGACGCCATCATCAATATGGGCGTCCTGGTGACCAACGAATCGCAAATTGCGATGGCGAAGGACGCAACGGCGGGCGAGAGCGACAACCGTAACGGTCAGGCGCTGTTGGATCTGCAAAAAGACGATACCACCGTGGGGGGCTCAAAATCGTTTAACGACGCCTATGCCACGCTGGTAAGCAATGTGGGCAGCAAAACCGCAACGCTGAAAACCAGCAGCACCACCCAGGGCAACGTGGTGACACAACTGAGCAATCAGCAACAGTCTATTTCCGGCGTCAACCTTGACGAAGAGTACGGCAACCTGCAACGCTTCCAGCAGTATTACCTGGCTAACGCTCAGGTGTTGCAAACCGCCAACTCTCTGTTTGATGCACTGCTGAGTATTCGCTAAGGGAGCAGGAAACGATGCGTATCAGTACCCAAATGATGTATCAGCAGAACATGCGCGGCATTACCAATTCCCAGGCGGAATGGATGAAATACGGTGAGCAGATGTCGACGGGGAAGCGGGTGATCAATCCGTCTGACGATCCCATCGCCGCCTCGCAGGCCGTGGTCTTGTCACAGGCGCAGGCGGAGAACAGCCAGTTTGCCCTGGCGCGAACCTTCGCCACGCAGAAGGTTTCGCTGGAAGAGAACGTACTGAGTCAGGTGACAACCGCAATTCAGAACGCACAGGAAAAAATCGTCAGCGCCGGTAACGGAACGCTGAGTGACGATGACCGCGCCTCGCTGGCGACTGACTTACAGGGGATCCGCGATCAGTTGATGAACCTGGCAAACAGTACCGATGGTAACGGACGCTATATTTTTGCCGGTTTTAAAACGGAAACGGCCCCGTTTGCGCAGGCTGACGGTACCTACAACGGCGGTACGGATAACATCACTCAGCAGGTGGATGCCTCCCGCTCGATGGTCATCGGCCACACCGGCGATAAAATTTTCAACACGATCACCAGTAATGCGGTGCCAGAACCCAACAACGGAACGTCCGAAACCAACCTGTTCAGAATGCTGGATTCAGCGATTGACTCACTGAAATCGCCGGTGGGTGACGATGAAACGCTGAAAGAGCAGGCGAAAGCGGTGATTGATAAAACTAACCGCGGTCTGAAGAACTCGCTCAATAATGTGCTGAGCGTGCGTGCAGAACTGGGTACCCAACTGAGTGAACTGAGTGCACTGGACTCGCTCGGCACCGATCGTGCATTAGGACAAACGCAACAGATGAGTAATCTGGTGGATGTGGACTGGAACGCGGCCATTTCATCGTACGTTATGCAGCAGGCGGCGCTCCAGGCATCCTATAAAGCCTTTACTGATATGCAGGGGATGTCGCTGTTCCAGCTCAACCGCTAATACCACTTTGAAACATATCATGAAACTGGGTATGTTTTGTCTGCCCGCTCCCTCTCACCCCGGAGCGGGCATTTTTTTGCCGGTTACACGTTAACTTGCTGATGGGCAGATGAATGCTTTCCCGCCAGTCTGATGGCCAGCGCAATGGCACCACTAAGGGTGGCCAGCGTGACGACGCCTTGCCAGTTCGCCTGCGTGTAGACCTGACTGCCGAGCACTGAGCCCAGCGCCATGCCGATAAATACAACGCTGAACAAGAGTGCGTTCAGACGAGCCCTTGCCTGCGGCGCCAGGCTATACACCAGGTTCTGGTGCGCCACCAGGCTTGATTGCAGTCCCAGGTCAAACCCGACGGCGGAGAGTGCAATTAGCCCCCACTGACCGTGAACGGGTAAGGCGGGGAGTAGAAACATCAGCGCAAAAGAGACGGTCACCAATAGCGCACCCAGTTGCGTCACTTTTTCTGCTCCCATCTTATCCGCCAGATGGCCTGCTAACGGGGCGGCCAGCGCGCCGGCGGCCCCGGCGATACCAAATGCACCTGCGACGGCGCTGCCCAATTGATAATGCTCCGCAAGCATGACGGCTAACGTTGACCAGAATGCGCTGAACGCGATGGACAGAAACCCCTGAGCCAGGGCGGCACGACGCAGAGCCGGGTAGTGACGCCATAACTGCGCCAGGCTCACCATTAGCGCGGGGTAACTCAACGTGGAATGGGTGGCAAACGTGGGCAGGACTTTCCACAGCAACACGCCAACCAGCGCGATACTGAGCGCGGCAAGTTGATACATTTCCCGCCAGCCAAAGGTTTCTCCGACCAGACCACTCACCGTGCGAGACAGCAAAATACCCAGCAGCAGGCCGGTCATCACCGTCCCGACCGTTTTCCCTTGTTTACCTTCCTGGGCGAGAATGGCCGCTGCCGGGACGATGTCTTGTGCCATCGTGGCTGCCATCCCAATCAACAGGCTAACTGTCAGTAAAGAATGTACCTGGCCGGTGACGCTAAAGGCCAGAAGCAGCAAGGCGAGCGCTGCGCTTTTCAGCACAATGAGCTTGCGCCTATCGTAACGGTCCCCGAGCGGCAATAAAAACAGGATCCCTAACGCATAGCCAGCCTGCGTTAATGTAGGTACCAGCCCCATGCCAGTGATGCTGAGTGCCAACTCGGCCCCCATTAACGGTAATAACGGTTGTGCATAGTAAATGGCGGCGACGCTAAAACCTGCGCCCAATGCCAGAACAAAGATGAGCCAGCGTGACGGTGTGTGCATTTCAAAATCCTCAATCATCGGTGTGCGGTTATTTTTCTCTGCCGGGCGATAGTCTGGTAGCAGGCGTAGTGGTAAAACAGTTATACGTATTACGTATGAGCATTTTGAAAATGATAAAAACAGAGCGTATAGACAGGGTCGAACTGATGCGTACGTTTGTGCGCATTGTAGAAGCAGGGTCGCTATCCGCCGCAGCCCGGCAACTCAATACCACCCAGGCGACGATCAGCCGTCGCTTGCAGTCACTGGAAGCCATGTTAGGGGTGAAGTTGGTATTACGCACTACCCATGCGATGAAGCTTACGGATGATGGAGAGCGGGGTTATCAGCATGCCAAACACATTATTGACGCCTGGCTGGCGCTGGAGGACGGGCTTAACGTTGCCGACGATGAACCTGTCGGGATGTTGCGGGTGCGGGCTCCCCATGCCTTTGGTCAGCAGCAGCTTCTTACGCCATTACTGAGTTTTTTAGCACGCTATCCCAATCTGTCGGTGGAGTGGATGCTCAATGATAAGACAGTCGATTTTCTCAGCGATAATATTGACTGCGCGATCCGCGTCGGCGCGGAGGTCGATCCGGCAACGGTTTCTGTGCTGTTAGCGGAAGTGCCGCGTAGTGTGGTCGCTACACCGGCGTTGCTGGCGCAATTTACAACGATCGCGTCGCCAGAACAGCTGTCGTCCCTGCCCTGGATTGCCGTCAACACCTTCTATCAACACAACGTCTCGCTCAGCCATCAGTACAGCCGGGAACCGGTGACGTTCCCGATTACGCCTCGTCTGAGCACAGACAGTATTTACGTTGCGCGAAACGCCGCGCTGGCGGGGCTGGGCGTAGTGCTTGTATCAAGCTGGACAGTGAGTGAGGATATCGCGCAGGGGCGACTGATCGAACTGGTTCCAGACTGGCAGGCCGCGCCGTTGCCGGTGCATCTGGTTTACCCGTGGGCGCGTTACTACCCCACGCGATTGCGTAAGTTTCTGGAGCTGATGAAAGCGGTGATGCCTGAGCTTGCGGGAATGCGCAGACCGGAAGGGGAATAAAAAAGCCGACCCGGAGGTCGGCTTTTTACGCTATCGATTTTACTCGACAGGCTGAGGACGGGTCGGTCCAGCGGAGGCATGATGCGTAGCGCTGTGACCGCCTGCGGCACCTTTGCCCTCAAAAGCGAAAGCAGGGCGCTGCCAGTCACTGTGTCGCGGCGCTTCCGGCACGTATGCCGGCGCTGGCGCGCGGGTCATCGGTGCGGTTGCGTGGCTGTGCTCAGCAACAGGTTCCACCGCGACCGGCGCTGCGGGTTCTGCGACCGGTGCAACGTCGACGGCTTCAGCGACCAGCTCAGGTGTTGTTGCTTCTTCAACAACCACAGGCGCCTCAACCGGCTCTGCAACGATTTCAGTCTCGGCAACCACTTCAGTTTCGGCAACCACTTCAGGCTCGGCAACCACTTCAGGTTCTACCGCCACTGTTTCAGGTTCTACCGCGACGACTGCAGACGTCTCTTCAATCACCGGAGCAATTTCCTGGGGCTCAGCGATGGGTTCCGCCTGTGCGGCAACTTCTTCAGCGACAGGGACATCGGCATCGTCAATTACCTGCGGTTGCTCAACAACCGGGGTGGCAATCACTTCCGGATGGGTGGTTTCAACCACTGCTTCAGCCTGAACGGGCGCTTCAGCCACCGTTTCAACGACAGTTTCAACGTTCGGTTCGACTGCGGCAACGGTTTCAACGGCAGCAGCAATGACTTGCGGTTCGGTCACTGCCGGTTGTACCTGCACCTGTTCGATTTCTTGTGCTTCAGGCTGTGCATCCTGAGGACGTGCCACCGGGTAGCGGATCCACACTTTGCCAGACGCCATTTCTGGCGAAGCGCAGGCAACTGTCAGCGGCATCGGCGACTGCAACGGGTAACGTTCGTCACGATAACGACGACGACGCTGGCCGCTCACACGCAGATGGCGTGGGGAACGACGAGAACGGCGCGGCATGCCACCGTTATCACGCGCTTCACCATTGTCATCCTGCTCAGAAGTCGCTTCTGTCACGACAGGCAGAGGAACTTTCACCAGTTCAGTGCTTTGTGCCGGTGCAGCTTGTGCTGCGATCGGTTCGACAACGTTCGATTCCGTGGTTGCAGTTTCTACCCCTTCCACGTCGGAGACCTTGTCGTCGTAACGCACTTTCTGGTTCAACTGACGCTGTTTACGGCGCGGTTGGGCCTGACGAACGCGCTCTTCCTGTTCGGTCTCAGCTGTCTGCTGTTCGTCAAGATTCAGCGCCTTCACTTCCTGCTGCGCCTGACGTTTATCTTCATTGCGACGGCGGTTACGTTCGCGACGCGGCTGCTGCTGTTCATCACCCGACTTCGCCTTATCCGCTACATCAGTTGATGGCTGACGGTTATCACGGTTTTCGGCATTCTGTTGGGCATTACGGCGGTTGCGACGATTCTCGTCGCGATTTTCACCACTCTCAGAACGTTCACCACGGCTGTCGCGGTTATCACGACGCTCGTTGCGATCGTTACGGTCACGACGGTTGTTCTGACGTTTACGGCGATCCTGCTGACGCTCCGGCTTTTCTGCGGCTTTCGGCGCAGGTTGCTCGGCTGGTTTCACTTCTTCACTACCGCTGAACAGCGATTTCAGGGCACTTAAGAAACGGCTCAACAGACCCGGCTCCGCAGGGGCGGCTGGCGCAACGGCGGCCTTCGGCGCAGCGGCTTTCACCGGCGGTTCAGCAGGTGTTGGCGCAGGCGGAACTTCTGGCATCGCGAAGGTGGCAAGCGCTGGCTGCTCTGGACGCTTACGCTCGGCGAACTCTTCTTCAGACGGTAACGCCATCGCCTCTTCATGCAGCTTCGGCAGCATGTAGCTCAGGGTCGGGGTCTCTTCACCTTTACGGACGCGCAGGACAGAGTAGTGCGGCGTTTCCATTTGATCGTTTGGTACGATCACACAGCGCACGCCATCCTGACGGGTTTCAATCGCATTAACGGCTGTACGTTTTTCGTTGAGCAGATAGGACGCAATCGGCACAGGTACAATCGCGTGAACTTCCTGAGTATTCTCTTTCAGCGCTTCTTCTTCAATCAGACGCAGAATAGACAGGGACAGCGACTCGTTATCACGCACGGTGCCGGTACCGCTACAGCGTGGGCAGACGTGATGGCTGGACTCGCCCAACGACGGGCTCAGGCGCTGACGGGACATTTCCAGCAGGCCGAAGCGAGAAATATGGCTGATCTGGATACGCGCACGATCCTGACGAACCGCTTCGCGTAGGCGGTTTTCCACCGCACGCTGGTGGCGTACCGGGGTCATGTCGATGAAATCGATGACGATCAGGCCGCCGAGGTCGCGCAGGCGCAACTGACGGGCGATTTCATCAGCCGCTTCCAGATTGGTGTTAAACGCGGTTTCTTCGATATCGCCGCCGCGTGTTGCGCGAGCGGAGTTGATGTCGATGGCGGTTAACGCTTCGGTGCTGTCGATAACGATGGAGCCACCGGAAGGCAGACGCACTTCACGCTGGAAGGCGGATTCAATCTGTGACTCGATCTGATAGTGGCTGAACAGCGGGATTTCACCGGTGTAGAGCTTGATTTTGCTACTGAAATCCGGACGACCCAACGCGGCGATATGCTGACGCGCCAGTTCGAGCACTTTCGGGTTATCGATAAGGATTTCACCGATATCCTGACGCAGATAGTCGCGGAAGGCGCGAACAATCACATTGCTTTCCTGGTGGATCAGGAACGGAGCAGGGCGGCTTTCAGCGGCTTTCTGAATGGCTTCCCAGTGTTTCAGACGGAAGCTTAAGTCCCACTGCAGCGCTTCGGCAGATTTGCCTACACCCGCAGTACGTACGATAAGACCCATGCCATCTGGCAGCTCAAGACTGGCCAGCGCTTCTTTCAGTTCGGTACGGTCATCGCCTTCAATGCGACGAGAAATACCGCCTGCACGCGGGTTGTTTGGCATCAGAACCAGATAGCTGCCCGCCAGGCTGATAAAGGTGGTCAGCGCAGCGCCTTTGTTGCCGCGTTCTTCTTTATCAATCTGCACGATAACTTCCTGGCCTTCGCGCAGCACATCTTTGATGTTAGGACGACCATGAGCGTTATAATTGGCTGGGAAATATTCGCGGGCAATTTCTTTTAACGGGAGGAAACCGTGACGTTCAGCGCCGTAATCAACAAAAGCGGCTTCCAGACTCGGTTCAATACGGGTAATTTTGCCTTTATAGATGTTCGCTTTTTTCTGTTCATGTCCAGGACTTTCAATATCCAGGTCGTACAGACGCTGCCCATCTACAAGGGCAACACGCAACTCTTCCTGCTGAGTTGCGTTGATTAACATTCTTTTCATCGTAACTTACTCATTATTCTTACATTGACGACTAAGCTGCGGGCAGAGTATTGCCTTTCCGGGTGTGAACCGATGGCCTCGTGTCTATTCGCGTCGCCAACCTCACGGTTATCGTCAGCTCAAAGAGGCGCAGAGTGTCGGTTGCCTGCGTTTCATACGGAAACACAGCGCAATTATCAGGGGAACCGCCTGGGTATTACTCTCCAGAGAAGATCCGATCTACCGGTAAGGACTGCAACCCGCAGCCCGCTAACTGTCTGAAAGATCAATACGTCTTACGCCATTGCTGCGTGGATGATCGTCCGGACAAAATGGGTCTTTCCGTAAAATTCCTTGTTTTAACAAGATTCAGCACGGAAACGGTGACATTATTCCACTGCTAACCTTGTTATAGCAAGATGACTTTTACCATTTATCACCCGCTTACTCACAGTTTTTTCACTTATGCCCGGTGATTGGTTTAATAACCACCAAATCAGTCATGAAGCATGTGAGTGAAGAAGGATAAAGATAAATATAAGCATAGAAAAATGAGTGGCGCTAATCCTTACGGCTATTTAGAATCGGCCCCCATGAAAACAGAGACTCCATCCGTAAGAATGGTTGCTATTACTGCTGACGAAGCGGGGCAACGCATTGATAACTTTTTGCGCACGCAGCTTAAAGGCGTGCCGAAAAGTATGATTTATCGCATTTTGCGTAAAGGCGAAGTGCGGGTGAATAAAAAACGCATTAAACCCGAATACAAACTGGAAGCGGGTGATGAAGTGCGTATTCCGCCTGTTCGCGTGGCGGAACGTGAAGAAGAGGCCGTTTCACCGCATCTGCAAAAAGTGGCGGCGCTGGCGGACGTTATCCTTTATGAAGACGACCATATCCTGGTGCTGAACAAGCCGTCGGGAACCGCTGTGCATGGCGGCAGCGGGTTAAGCTTTGGTGTGATCGAAGGGTTACGGGCGTTGCGTCCTGAGGCGCGTTTTCTTGAGCTGGTACACCGTCTTGACCGCGATACGTCGGGCGTGCTGTTGGTCGCGAAGAAACGTTCAGCACTGCGTTCGCTGCATGAGCAGTTGCGCGAGAAGGGGATGCAGAAAGATTATCTCGCCCTCGTGCGCGGACAATGGCAGTCGCATGTCAAAACCGTACAGGCACCGTTGTTGAAAAACATCCTGCAAAGCGGCGAGCGTATTGTGCGAGTGAACCAGGAAGGCAAACCGTCTGAAACGCGCTTTAAGGTAGAAGAACGTTACGCGTTTGCCACGCTGGTTCGCTGTAGCCCGGTGACGGGCCGTACGCACCAGATTCGCGTGCACACGCAGTATGCGGGTCATCCTATTGCTTTTGACGATCGCTATGGCGACCGTGAGTTCGATAAGCAACTGGCGGGAACCGGTTTGACCCGTCTTTTCCTGCACGCGGCGGCGCTGAAATTTACCCATCCGGGAACGGGAGAGGTGCTGCGTATTGAAGCGCCGATGGACGATCAGTTGAAGTGTTGCTTGCAGGCGTTACGTAAACCCGCCTGATTGCCGCGAATGCCACTTGTCAGGCCTACAAATCATGGGTAGGCCTGATAAGCGTAGCGCCATCAGGCAAGACACGGTTATGCTTTCAGCGGGTTCATCTCTTCCCGACGTAACATCTGACACAGCGCGATCAGCGGTAAACCAATCAGTGTGTTCGGGTCGCGCCCCTCTAATCGTTCAAAGAGCGCAATTCCTAGTCCTTCGCTTTTAAAACTCCCTGCGCAGTGCAGTGGGCGTTCTTTGCGCACATAGTCTTCAATTTCCGTTTCGCTGAGATGGCGGAAGTGAACGTCAAAGGGCTCTACCTCGGTCTGTAAATGTCCCGTCGCGGAGTTATACAGCGCCAGACCGGTATAGAACGTAATGATATTACCGCTGGCTTTGGCCAACTGTTGACAGGCTTTCTCTTCTGTTAATGGCTTACCGGTGATTTCTCCATCCAGTACACACACCTGATCGGAACCAATAATAAGATGTGACGGAAAGCGGTGAGCCAGCGATTGGGCTTTCTCTTGCGCCAGACGGTTGACTAAATGGCGAGGACTCTCTGCGGGCATCGGCGTTTCGTCTACCTCAGGGGCCGCGCATTCAAAGGGCATCGCCAGTTTTTCCAGCAGGGCGCGGCGCCAGGGTGATGTGGAGGCAAGAATGAGATTAGGCATATTTTTTCCACCAGATATAGCGTATTGATGAGAGCCATTTTAAACTATGCTCTTCGTCCTTCAGGCGTGCCGTTGTGGCGTCTCCTGAGCGAAAATAAGTCTGTAAACCGCAATGTGTGCGAATTATTGGCAAAAGGCAACCGCAGGCTGCCTTTTTCTTTGACTATATGACGTTACAAAGTTAATATGCGCGCCCTATGCAAAAGGTAAAATTACCCCTGACTCTTGATCCGGTTCGTACGGCTCAAAAACGCCTCGATTATGAAGGTATCTATACTTCAGATCTGGTAGAGCGCGTCGCCGATTCTGTAGTCAGTGTGGACAGTGATGTGGAATGCGTCATGTCGTTTGCTATCGATAACCAACGTCTTGCCGTGATTACCGGTGATGCGAAAGTTTCGGTAACGCTCGAATGTCAGCGCTGCGGGAAGCCGTTTCCTCATCATGTTCACACAACGTATTGTTTCAGTCCGGTTCGTTCCGATGAACAGGCTGAAGCACTCCCGGAAGCGTATGAGCCGATTGAGGTTAACGAATTCGGTGAAATCGATCTGCTTGCAATGGTGGAAGATGAAATTATCCTCTCCTTGCCGGTAGTTCCGGTGCATGATTCTGAACACTGTGAAGTGTCCGAGGCGGACATGGTCTTTGGTGAACTGCCTGATGAAGCGCAAAAACCAAACCCATTTGCCGTATTAGCCAGCTTAAAGCGTAAGTAATTGAGGAGTAAGGTCCATGGCCGTACAACAGAATAAACCAACCCGTTCCAAACGTGGCATGCGTCGTTCTCATGACGCTCTGACCGCAGTCACCAGCCTGTCTGTAGACAAAACTTCTGGTGAAAAACACCTGCGTCACCACATCACCGCCGACGGTTACTACCGTGGCCGCAAGGTAATCGCTAAGTAATCACGCGTTCCTCAACGAATTTTACGTTGCAGGCAGGCGGTTAATGCCTCTCTCACGTAAGAGACGAAGAGAATCCGTGTGATGAAGCTTAGTGAGGAAATTCCCCGTTGCTGCGGGGAAATACCGAACCAGGCGGCGAAACGACTTTGATACGTCTAACCCTGGCGTTAGATGTCATGGGGGGCGATTTTGGCCCTTCCGTGACAGTGCCTGCAGCATTGCAGGCACTGAATTCTAATTCACAACTCACACTTCTTTTAGTCGGGGATCCCGATACAATCACGCCATTACTTGCTAAAGCTGACTTTGAACAACGTTCGCGTCTGCAGATTATCCCTGCACAGTCAGTTATCGCCAGTGATGCCCGGCCTTCGCAGGCAATCCGCGCCAGTCGCGGGAGCTCAATGCGTGTGGCGCTGGAACTCGTGAAGGAAGGGCGAGCACAAGCCTGCGTTAGCGCCGGAAATACCGGTGCGCTGATGGGCCTTGCAAAATTATTGCTCAAACCGCTCGACGGTATTGAGCGTCCTGCGCTGGTGACGGTGTTGCCGCATCAGCAGAAAGGAAAGACGGTGGTCCTCGATTTGGGGGCGAATGTCGATTGCGACAGCAAAATGCTGGTGCAATTTGCCATTATGGGCTCGGTGCTTGCGGAAGAAGTGGTCGGTATCACCAACCCTCGCGTGGCCTTACTCAACATCGGCGAAGAAGAAACCAAGGGCCTCGACAGCATTCGGGATGCCTCTGTGGTGCTAAAAACGATCCCTTCCATCAATTACATCGGCTATCTTGAAGCCAATGAGTTATTGACGGGGAAAACGGATGTTCTGGTATGTGACGGTTTTACAGGCAATGTCACATTAAAGACGATGGAAGGTGTTGTCAGAATGTTCCTTTCACTGCTGAAATCTCAGGGTGAAGGTAAAAAACGGTCGTGGTGGCTGCTGATATTAAAACGTTGGTTACAAAAAAGCCTGACGAGGCGATTCAGTCACCTCAACCCCGACCAGTATAATGGCGCCTGTCTGTTAGGATTGCGCGGCACGGTGATAAAAAGTCATGGTGCGGCCAATCAGCGAGCTTTTACCGTCGCGATTGAACAGGCAGTGCAGGCGGTGCAGCGACAAGTTCCTCAGCGAATTGCCGCTCGCCTGGAATCTGTATACCCAGCTGGATTTACAATGCTGGACGCTGGCAATGGCGACACATCACAGCCACACTGAACACGGTGTGGCGTGAGAGCCCCAGCCTCTTAGCCGTTGTGATGCGCGGTATATAACCATAAAGTGACTGAGCGTACATGTATACAAAGATTATTGGTACTGGCAGTTATCTGCCTGAACAGGTGCGGACTAACGCCGATCTGGAAAAAATGGTCGATACGTCTGACGAGTGGATTGTCACCCGTACAGGTATTCGTGAACGCCATATTGCTGCGCCGAATGAAACCGTCTCAACGATGGGATTTGCGGCGGCGCAACGCGCGCTGGAAATGGCGGGCATTGATAAAGAACAGATTGGCTTGATTGTGGTAGCGACCACCTCAGCAACACATGCATTCCCCAGCGCAGCATGTCAGATTCAAAATATGCTGGGCATCAAAGGCTGTCCGGCGTTTGACGTCGCCGCAGCCTGTGCCGGCTTTACCTACGCCTTGAGCGTCGCCGATATGTACGTTAAATCCGGCGCGGTCAAACATGCGCTGGTGGTCGGTTCTGATGTTCTGGCACGCACCTGCGATCCAGGCGATCGTGGCACAATCATTATTTTTGGCGATGGTGCAGGTGCTGTAGTGCTGAGCGCCTCCGACAAGCCGGGCATTATCTCAACCCATCTGCATGCTGATGGCCGCTACGGCGAACTGCTGACGCTGCCGAATGCCGATCGCGTGAATCCGGAAAATTCGATTCATCTGACGATGGCAGGCAATGAAGTGTTCAAAGTGGCTGTTACCGAGCTTGCACATATTGTCGACGAAACGCTGGCGGCCAATAACCTGGATCGTTCAGAACTCGACTGGCTGGTTCCGCACCAGGCCAACCTGCGTATCATCAGCGCGACCGCTAAAAAACTGGGCATGTCGATGGACAATGTGGTGGTGACACTGGACAGACACGGCAACACGTCTGCGGCCTCCGTTCCTTGTGCGCTGGATGAAGCCGTGCGTGACGGACGTATCAAAGAAGGTCAGCTTGTGTTGCTTGAAGCCTTTGGCGGTGGATTCACCTGGGGCTCCGCGCTGGTTCGTTTCTAGTATAAGGATTTAAACATGACGCAATTCGCATTTGTGTTCCCTGGACAGGGTTCCCAGACCGTTGGGATGTTAGCCGACATGGCGGCAAGCTACCCCATCGTCGAAGAGACGTTTGCTGAAGCTTCTGCGGCGCTGGGTTATGACCTGTGGGCGCTGACTCAACAGGGGCCGGCTGAAGAACTGAACAAGACCTGGCAGACGCAGCCTGCGCTTCTAACCGCGTCCGTTGCGCTGTATCGCGTCTGGCAACAGCTGGGCGGTAAAGCGCCTGTGTTGATGGCGGGCCATAGCCTTGGTGAATACTCTGCGCTGGTTTGCGCCGGTGTTATTAATTTTGCTGACGCAGTGCGTCTGGTTGAACTGCGTGGTAAATTCATGCAGGAAGCGGTTCCGGAAGGCACAGGCGGCATGTCAGCTATTATTGGTCTCGACGATGCGTCCATCGCGAAAGCGTGCGAAGACGCCGCGGAAGGCCAGGTGGTCTCGCCGGTGAACTATAACTCACCGGGGCAGGTTGTTATCGCCGGACACAAAGAAGCCGTTGAGCGTGCCGGTGCAGCCTGTAAAGCTGCCGGTGCGAAACGTGCGCTGCCGTTACCGGTGAGCGTGCCGTCTCACTGTGCGCTGATGAAGCCAGCAGCGGAAAAACTGGCGGCTGAATTAGCAAACATTACCTTTAACGCGCCGTCTGTATCGGTTATTAACAATGTGGATGTGAAGTGCGAAACTGACGCGAATGCCATTCGCGATGCGTTAGTGCGCCAGTTGTACAGTCCGGTACAGTGGACGAAGAGCGTCGAATTAATGGCGTCGCAAGGTGTCGAGCACCTGTATGAAGTGGGACCGGGTAAAGTACTTACGGGCCTGACGAAACGTATTGTTGATACTCTGACTGCCTCGGCTCTGAACGAACCGGCGGCGATGTCGGCGGCACTTGCGCAATAAAAGAGGAACACCATGAGTTTTGAAGGAAAAATCGCGCTGGTTACCGGTGCAAGTCGTGGCATTGGCCGCGCAATTGCAGAGACGCTCGTTGCCCGTGGCGCGACCGTTATCGGTACCGCGACCAGCGAAAGTGGCGCTCAGGCCATTAGCGATTACTTAGGTGCTAAAGGTAAAGGTCTGATGTTGAATGTGACTGATCCGGCATCTATCGAATCTGTTCTGGAAAAAATTCGCGCAGAATTTGGTGAAGTGGATATCCTGGTCAATAATGCCGGTATCACACGTGATAACCTGCTGATGCGAATGAAAGATGATGAGTGGAACGATATTCTCGAAACCAATCTTTCATCTGTTTTCCGCCTGTCAAAAGCGGTAATGCGGGCTATGATGAAAAAGCGTCATGGGCGTATTATCACTGTCGGTTCTGTGGTTGGTACCATGGGAAATGCGGGTCAGACAAACTACGCTGCGGCGAAAGCGGGTCTGATCGGCTTCAGTAAATCGTTGGCGCGTGAAGTTGCGTCCCGCGGTATTACGGTGAACGTTGTTGCTCCGGGCTTTATTGAAACGGACATGACGCGTGCGCTGACTGATGAGCAGCGTGCGGGTACGTTGGCGGCAGTTCCTGCAGGTCGTCTTGGCGATCCGAAAGAGATCGCCAGTGCGGTTGCATTTTTAGCCTCTGACGAAGCAGGTTACATCACGGGTGAGACTTTGCACGTCAACGGCGGGATGTATATGGTTTAACCACGATTGAAAAATATTTGCGTTATTGTAGGGCTTGGCCTCAAAATAACGTAAAATCGTGGTAAGACCTGCCGGGATTTAGTTGCAAATTTTTCAACATTTTATACACTACGAAAACCATCGCGAAAGCGAGTTTTGATAGGAAATTTAAGAGTATGAGCACTATCGAAGAACGCGTTAAGAAAATTATCGGCGAACAGCTGGGCGTTAAGCAGGAAGAAGTTACCAACAATGCTTCTTTCGTTGAAGACCTGGGCGCAGATTCTCTTGACACCGTTGAGCTGGTAATGGCTCTGGAAGAAGAGTTTGATACTGAGATTCCGGACGAAGAAGCTGAGAAAATCACCACCGTTCAGGCTGCCATTGATTACATCAACGGCCACCAGGCGTAAGTGAACATCTCCAGGCGGTCATTCGACCGCCTGAGTTTTATCTTTTTGTCCCACTTGAATCAATTTTCCCTCCCTGGAGGACAACCGTGTCTAAGCGTCGTGTAGTTGTGACCGGACTGGGCATGTTGTCTCCTGTCGGCAATACCGTAGAGTCTACCTGGAAAGCTCTCCTTGCCGGTCAGAGTGGCATCAGCCTGATCGACCATTTCGATACTAGCGCCTATGCAACGAAATTTGCTGGCTTAGTAAAGGATTTTAACTGTGATGACATTATCTCGCGCAAAGAACAGCGCAAGATGGATGCCTTCATTCAATATGGAATTGTCGCTGGCGTTCAGGCCATGCAGGATTCTGGCCTTGAAGTAACGGAAGAGAACGCATCCCGTATTGGCGCCGCTATCGGCTCTGGTATCGGTGGTCTCGGACTGATTGAAGAAAACCACAGTTCCCTGGTGAACGGTGGACCGCGTAAAATCAGCCCGTTCTTTGTTCCGTCGACAATTGTTAACATGGTGGCAGGTCACCTGACCATTATGTATGGCCTGCGTGGGCCAAGCATCTCTATCGCGACCGCCTGCACCTCAGGCGTACATAACATCGGTCATGCCGCGCGTATCATTGCATACGGCGATGCGGACGCGATGGTCGCGGGCGGTGCTGAAAAAGCCAGTACGCCACTGGGCGTAGGCGGCTTTGGCGCGGCACGTGCGTTGTCTACCCGTAATGAAAACCCGCAAGCGGCAAGCCGCCCGTGGGACAAAGAGCGTGATGGCTTTGTACTGGGTGACGGTGCGGGCATGGTGGTGCTGGAAGAGTACGAGCATGCAAAAGCGCGTGGCGCAAAAATTTATGCCGAAGTCGTTGGGTTCGGGATGAGCAGTGACGCTTACCACATGACGTCTCCGCCGGAAAACGGTGCGGGCGCAGCCCTGGCGATGGTCAATGCGTTGCGTGATGCGGCGATTGAACCGGGCCTGATTGGCTACGTTAACGCCCACGGAACGTCCACGCCAGCAGGCGATAAAGCGGAAGCGCAGGCTGTTAAATCCGTCTTTGGCGATGCGGCAAGCCGTGTGATGGTAAGCTCCACCAAGTCTATGACTGGTCACCTGTTGGGTGCAGCGGGCGCGGTAGAGTCCATTTACTCTATCCTGGCGCTGCGCGATCAGGCTGTTCCGCCAACCATTAACCTGGATAACCCGGATGAGGGTTGCGATCTGGACTTCGTGCCTCACGAAGCGCGTCAGGTCAGCGGAATGGAGTATACCCTGTGTAACTCCTTCGGTTTTGGTGGGACTAACGGTTCATTGATCTTTAAAAAGGTCTGATCGCGGTTCTGCATCCTGGAGAAAAGGTCCGCTTGTCGGGCCTTTTTTATTGCATTTTCTTCCCTTGTCCGGCGCCAACCATCCTGCGACACTAACGGGCCATGCATAAGGAGCCACTATGTTCTTGATCAATGGCCGTGAACAGGGATCCCTTCCCGCAAGCGATCGCGCCATCCAGTTTGGCGACGGCTGCTTTACCACTGCGCGCATTGTCAACGGCACGATATCGCTGCTTGCAGCGCATTTGCGGCGTTTGCAGGCGGCCTGCGCGACATTGCTGATTGCATTTGATGACTGGGATGTGCTTGAGCGAGAAATGACCGTACTGGCCGCAGGTCATTCGCGAGCGGTACTGAAGGTGATTATCAGCCGTGGGAGCGGGGGGCGAGGATACAGCGGCGCGCAGTGTTGCGACAGCACCCGCATTCTCTCTGTCTCCACCTATCCGCAGCATTATGACCGCTGGTGCGAACAGGGGATCACGCTTGCCTTAAGCCCGGTTCGTCTGGGGCGTAACCCCTTGCTCGCTGGCATCAAACACCTGAACCGGCTCGAGCAGGTATTGATCCGCTCTCATCTTGAGCAGACGGACGCCGATGAGGCGTTGGTTCTTGACAGTGAGGGCTGGGTTACGGAATGCTGTGCGGCTAATTTATTCTGGCGAAAAGACAATGTGGTCTATACGCCGCGCCTCGATCAGGCGGGAGTGAACGGTATTATGCGACAATTCTGTATCCAGAAACTGGCACAATCTTCTTTTCAGGTTGTCGAAATCAATGCCCGTGAAGAAGCGTTGCAACACGCCGATGAAATGGTGATCTGCAATGCGCTGATGCCGATCGTACCCGTGCGGGCTTATGGCATTAACCCATTGTCTTCACGTGCATTATTTAAGTTTCTGGCCCCATTGTGTGAGCATCCTAATTAGTCATGAAAAAATTGTTTCGTGTTGTCCTTTTACTGGCTGTAGTGCTGGGCATTGCCGCAGGGGCGGGAATGTGGAAGGTTCGCCAACTGGCGGACAGTAACATCTTGATTAAAGAAGAGACTATTTTTACCCTCAAGCCGGGCACCGGGCGTCTGGCCCTGGGCGATCAGCTGTATGCGGGCCGGGTTATTAACCGTCCCCGCGTGTTTCAATGGTTGTTGCGGGTCGAACCGGAACTCTCTCACTTCAAGGCAGGAACCTATCGTTTAACGCCGGGCATGAGCGTTCGCGAGATGCTGCAACTGCTGGAAAGCGGCAAAGAGGCACAGTTTCCATTGCGGCTGGTGGAGGGGATGCGCTTAAGCGACTATCTCAAGCAACTGCGTGATGCGCCCTATATCAAACATACTCTGAGCGACGATCGCTACGAAACCGTGGCAAAAGCGTTGGGCCTTGAGAGCACTGACGGTCTGGAGGGCTGGTTCTGGCCCGATACCTGGATGTATACCGCCAACACCACGGACATTGCCTTGCTCAAGCGCGCACATCAGAAGATGGTGAAGGCGGTTGATCGTATCTGGGAAGGGCGCGCGGAAGGGCTGCCGTATAAAGATCAAAATCAGCTGGTGACGATGGCCTCAATAATTGAAAAAGAGACGGCCATTGCCAGCGAGCGCGATCAAGTTGCCTCCGTCTTTATTAACCGTCTGCGTATCGGGATGCGTCTACAGACTGATCCCACGGTGATTTACGGGATGGGGGAGCGTTATAATGGCAAGATCTCACGTGCGGACCTGGAAACGCCAACGGCCTATAATACTTACACGATGACCGGACTCCCGCCGGGGCCGATTGCGATGCCGGGTGAAGCCTCGCTAAAGGCGGCGGCGCATCCGGCCAAAACGCCGTATCTCTATTTTGTGGCCGACGGTAAAGGCGGTCATACGTTTAATACTAATCTTGCCAGCCATAACCGGTCAGTGCAGGACTATCTGAAAGTGCTTAAGGAAAAAAATGCGCAGTAATTATATCGTCATCGAGGGGCTGGAAGGCGCAGGAAAAACGACGGCAAAGAATGTTGTGGTTGAGACGCTTGAACAACTCGGCATTCGCGACATGGTTTTTACCCGCGAGCCGGGCGGTACTCAGCTGGCAGAAAAACTGCGTAGCCTGGTACTGGACATTCGCTCGGTCGGTGACGAAACCATTACCGTAAAAGCCGAAGTGCTGATGTTCTATGCCGCGCGGGTGCAACTGGTTGAGACGGTCATTAAGCCCGCGCTCGCAGAAGGTAAATGGGTGATTGGCGACCGTCATGACCTGTCCACCCAGGCGTATCAGGGAGGTGGTCGCGGCGTTGATCAGGATATGCTGGCGACGCTACGCGATGCCGTACTGGGGGATTTCCGCCCGGATTTAACCCTGTACCTGGACGTCACACCCGAGGTGGGGCTGAAGCGCGCCCGCGCCCGTGGTGAACTGGACCGCATCGAACAGGAATCATTCGATTTCTTCAATCGTACCCGTGCCCGCTATCTGGAGCTCGCAGCACAGGATGCGAGTATCAGGACAATTGATGCGACGCAGCCGCTGGATAAAGTGATGAGCGATATTCGTACCACCATCACCGAGTGGGTGAAGGAGCAGGGCGAATGAAATGGTATCCATGGTTACGACCTGACTTCGAGAAGCTGGTAGCGAGCTATCAGGCGGGAAAGGGTCACCATGCGCTATTGATTCAGGCCTTACCGGGGATGGGCGACGACGCATTGATCTATGCGTTGAGCCGCTACCTGCTTTGCCAGCAACCGGATGGACATAAAAGCTGCGGCCATTGTCGTGGTTGCCAGCTTATGCAGGCAGGAACGCATCCGGACTACTATTCACTTTTCCCGGAAAAAGGGAAAAACACGCTGGGCATTGATGCTGTGCGTGAAGTGAGTGAAAAACTGTATGAGCGTGCGCGACTGGGCGGAGCCAAAGTTGTCTGGATCCCGGATGCGGCACTGATGACTGATGCCGCTGCCAATGCGCTGCTCAAAACGCTGGAGGAACCGCCCGCGCAAACCTGGTTCTTTCTCGCCTGCCGTGAACCCGCGCGATTACTGGCGACGCTGCGAAGCCGTTGCCGTTTACATCATCTCGCGCCACCGGCTGAACCGTACGCGGTATCGTGGCTTGCACGAGAAGTGACGGTGTCACAAGATACATTGTTGAGCGCACTGCGCCTGAGTGCCGGTTCTCCAGGGGCGGCTCTGAGCCTGTTAGGCTCTGAAAGCTGGTCCCAGCGCGACGCGCTGTGTCAGGCGCTGGCGAGCAGTATTCCAGCGGGTGACTGGTACTCATTATTGGCGGTACTGAATCATGAACAGGCACCTGCCAGACTGCACTGGCTCGCGACGTTAATGATAGATGCGCTTAAGCACCAGAACGGAGCCACTATGATGACCAATGCGGATGCCGGGCAACTGATCGCCACGATTGCCGGTCAACTGTCGCAGATGCGTATCCAGGCAATACTTAATGCCATCTGCCACTGCCGCGAGCAACTGCTTACCGTGAGTGGAATAAACCGTGAACTGGTGTTGACCGATCTTCTTCTGCAAATTGAGCATTACCTGCAACCAGGCACTGTGTTGCCTGTTCCCCACCTGTAAGAGAGACATTATGTTTTTAGTCGACTCGCACTGCCATCTCGATGGCTTGGATTATCAATCTCTACATAAGGATGTGGATGACGTGCTGGCGAAGGCGGCCGCGCGCGATGTGAAATTCTGTCTGGCGGTGGCAACGACGCTGCCGGGATACCGCGGTATGCGGGAACTGGTTGGCCAGCGTGACAACGTCGTTTTCTCCTGCGGCGTGCATCCACTGAATCAGGACGAACCGTATGACGTGGAAGAACTGCGTCATCTGGCGGCCGACGAGGGCGTGGTGGCGATGGGGGAAACAGGGCTGGACTATTTTTATACCCCCGAAACGAAGGTGCGCCAACAGGAGTCGTTCATTCATCATATCCAGATAGGCCGTGAACTGAACAAGCCGGTGATTGTCCACACCCGTGATGCTCGCGCCGATACGCTGGCGATTCTTCGCCATGAAAACGTGACGGATTGTGGCGGCGTACTACACTGTTTTACAGAAGACAGAGAAACGGCGGGTACACTCCTGGATCTGGGTTTTTATATCTCTTTTTCCGGCATTGTGACCTTCCGTAACGCTGAACCGTTACGTGACGCTGCGCGATACGTGCCATTGGATCGACTGCTGGTGGAGACGGATTCCCCGTATCTCGCGCCGGTACCGCATCGGGGCAAAGAGAACCAGCCAGCGATGGTCCGCGACGTGGCGGAATACATGGCCGTATTGAAAGGTGTGGCCGTTGAAGAACTGGCACAGATCACCACCGATAACTTTGCCCGCCTGTTCCATATCAACGCTTCCCGCCTGCAGTCAGCCTCGTAGTTGAGTTTTTTTAAAGCTCGTAATTAATACGTAAAGCGAGTAAAGTTCACCGCCACAAAGTGGGCGGTGAATGAGCGATCTGACACATTTAGATACTTTTTTTGTCAAAATGTGCAACTTGGCGCGCGGTCCAGAGTTGAAACGTGATAGCCGTCAAACTATATTTCGCTGATTTATTTTACTCTGTGTAATAAATAAAGGGCACTTAGATGCTCTGTCCACGGCGGGGTTCTCCCCCCTCGCCAATGCGTGTGAACGTAGAAAGCACAAATACTCAGGAGCACTCTCAATTATGTTTAAGAATGCATTTGCTAACCTGCAAAAGGTCGGTAAATCGCTGATGCTGCCGGTATCCGTATTGCCTATCGCAGGTATCCTGCTGGGCGTCGGTTCCGCAAACTTCAGCTGGCTGCCAGCCGTTGTCTCGCACGTGATGGCAGAAGCCGGCGGTTCTGTTTTTGCAAACATGCCGCTGATTTTCGCTATCGGTGTCGCCCTTGGCTTTACCAACAACGATGGCGTTTCGGCTCTGGCTGCGGTCGTTGCCTATGGCATCATGGTGAAAACCATGGCCGTGGTCGCGCCGCTGGTTCTGCACTTACCTGCTGAAGAAATCGCAGCAAAACACCTTGCAGACACGGGTGTGCTCGGGGGGATTATCTCCGGTGCGATTGCAGCGTATATGTTCAACCGCTTCTACCGTATCAAGCTGCCTGAGTATCTGGGCTTCTTTGCTGGTAAGCGTTTCGTGCCGATCATCTCTGGTCTGGCGGCGATCTTTACCGGTGTGATTCTGTCCTTCATTTGGCCGCCAATCGGTACTGCTATCCAGACATTCTCTCAGTGGGCTGCCTACCAGAACCCGGTTGTGGCGTTCGGTATCTACGGCTTCATTGAACGCTGCCTGGTTCCGTTTGGTCTGCACCATATCTGGAACGTTCCTTTCCAGATGCAGATCGGCGAATACACCAACGCAGCAGGTCAGGTCTTCCACGGCGATATTCCTCGTTACATGGCAGGTGACCCGACGGCGGGCATGTTGTCTGGCGGCTTCCTGTTCAAAATGTATGGTCTGCCGGCAGCGGCGATTGCTATCTGGCACTCTGCGAAACCTGAAAACCGCGCCAAAGTGGGCGGTATCATGATCTCCGCGGCGTTGACCTCGTTCCTGACCGGTATCACCGAGCCGATCGAGTTCTCCTTCATGTTCGTTGCGCCGATCCTGTACGTTATCCACGCGATTCTGGCTGGTCTGGCGTTCCCGATCTGTATCCTGCTGGGTATGCGCGACGGTACCTCGTTCTCACACGGTCTGATCGACTTTATCGTGCTGTCCGGTAACAGCAGCAAGCTGTGGCTGTTCCCGATTGTTGGTGCGGGCTACGCAATTGTTTACTACACCATCTTCCGTGTGCTGATCAAAGCATTGGATCTGAAGACCCCGGGTCGTGAAGACAATACCGATGACGCGAAAGCTGGCGCGACCAGTGAAATGGCGCCTGCGCTGATTGCGGCGTTTGGTGGTAAAGAAAACATCACTAACCTGGATGCGTGCATTACCCGTCTGCGTGTCAGCGTGGCTGACGTGGCGAAAGTGGATCAGGCTGGCCTGAAGAAACTGGGCGCCGCAGGTGTGGTGGTCGCAGGCTCCGGTGTTCAGGCTATCTTCGGTACGAAATCCGATAACCTGAAAACTGAGATGGATGAATACATCCGTAACAGCTAAGACCTAAGACATTGGGGAGAACTAAGGCAGCCGAATGGCTGCCTTTTTTACATCCTGTCATGCCCGAGGCCGGATAAGGTCTGGCAAGGATATTAGAACTGATAGTTGGCGGTGATACTCACGTTGCGCGGTTCGCCATAAACAATCGACCCTTCGACGTTGGTGTCGTAGGTTTTATCGAACAGGTTATTGACGTTACCCTGTACGGAGAAGTTTTTGGTCACCTGGTAGCGGGTGAACAGATCTACCAGTGCGTAACTGCCTTGCTCTGCACGGAAGGTACCATACGGCGTCGCGGTATCGGTGTACACGCGGTTCTGCCAGTTTACGCCACCGCCCACGGTCAAATCAGGCATCATCGGCAGACGGTAACGAGTGAACAGCTTGACGCTGGTGCGCGGTAGGTTTGGATTGACGGCATTACCTTCATTGTCTTCCGCGACATACCGCGTTGCGCCAAAGGTCATCTGCCAGTTATCGGTAATCGCCCCGTTAACTTCAAATTCAACGCCTTTGCTGACGGTTCCGTTCGCTGTTTTATACGCGATTTCACCATTGCTACCCGGAATTGGCGTGCCTGTCGACTGCGCAACGTTATCCTGTTCAATGCGGAACACGGCGAGGGTGGTGGTCAGGCGACTGTTCATCCAGTCAGATTTCAGGCCCACCTCATAGTTATTGCCGGTAATCGGTGTGAGGTATTTTCCACTTCTGTCGCGTTTGTTTTGCGGCTGGAAGATGGACGTGTAGCTGGCATAAGTTGACCAGTTATCGTTGATGTCGTAAACCAGACCGGCGTAGGGCGTGGTGTGGTTTTTCTCCATGCTGTAGCTCAGGGTATCAATACGCCAGTTGGTATAGCGTGCGCCGAGGATCAGGTGCAGCGGATCCGCCAGAGAAATGCGGGTCGCGGCATACAATGACTTCATGTGTGTCGTGTCGTCCTGGGCCAGCGACTGTGGTGACCAGTTGGTTTCCGGGAAATTACCATTGAAGTTATTGAAACTGCCGATCTCATCCGGAAAGACGTTAGCCCAGGAGCTGAAATAGCGGTTGTTCTGTTTGCTGTAGCTGCCGCCAAACATCAGGTTATGCTGACGGCCGAACAGGTCATAGCCGCCGTCGGCAAAGAGATCCAGCGCATCCACTTTACGTTTACCGCTGTTCCAGCCTGTGCCGCCGACATAGTCATAACCCGGTCCGTAGCTGGCATAAGGGCCGACCAACATACCGTCTGCTTTGTTCACCCAGGCATCGACATACATCGTTTTACTGTCGAACTTGATTTCCGAGTGGGTCGCATTCATCGTCGCCTGCCAGGTGTCGGCAAAACGCTGTTTGAACGTGACAAAGATTTTGTTGATCTCTTTATCGTTATACGCCCAGTCTGGTGCGGTGCTGCGGGCGCGGTCATAGCTGTTTTTGCTGCCGTCGGTATTCCAGCGCGGCAGGCCTCCCCAGGTAGGGCTATCCACTTTGATTTTTTGGTACTCATACCCGGCGGCAAGGCTGGTGGTTTCCCCCAGGTCAGCATCAATGATGCCAGAGAAGACGTTTTTCTCGCTGTGATAGCGATCGAGCCAGGAGTCATTGTCCTGATAACCCGCCACAATGCGGCTACGCACATTACCGTCATCGGTGAGCGGGCTTTGCAGATCCAATACGTAGCGCTGTTTATTCCAACTGCCATATTCCGCCGACACGTTGCCTTTGAACTCACGGCTGGTGGCATGTTTACGAATCATATTGATGGAGGCTGACGGGTTGCCGGTGCCGGTCATCAAGCCGTTTGCGCCGCGCACCACTTCCACGCGCTCATAAAGCGCCATATCGGTGAGGGCATCACCCAGGTTCCAGCGGGATTCGAACCAGGTCGGAATACCATCAACCATGTAGTTATCAATCTGGAAACCACGGGAGAAATAGCTGACGCGGTCGGAATCCGCCTGGCTTTTGCTGATCCCGAGCGTGCTGTCCATCACGTCGCCCAACGTTTGCAACTGCTGGTCTTCCATGCGTTGCTCGCTGACGATGCTGACCGATTGCGGGATATCGCGCTGGGTCATCATCATTTTAGTTCCGGCGGCTGTAGATTTGACGCTGTAATCCTGTTCGCCGCTTTCCGTTGAGGCCGCTGGCGCAGAACCGTCGACAATGACAGTCTCTTCCGGAGTGGGCGCCGCGAAACTCATGGATGGCATCAATGCCATCGCGATACAGGCCGCCAGCAATGATAGTGTTGTGCCAGCCTGGCGTTGTTCATCCCTGTTGTGTGTTGTGAAAGACATCAGAAAGCCCTTAATAGTGAACGAATTTTGGCTCAGGCCTGTAAGGTGGCGATGAGCCCCTTTTTATTTTTTTAACCATTTAATGCGCATGAAAATGCAAATGCGAAATATACGCATTCATATTCACTCTGTAAACAGATGTAACTTGCTTTCTGAAATCTTGTTTCATTACTTTTTGGAGCTGGAGAGGAGAGAAATGGCTATAAGTGCGCCACCATAGTGGTTTTTTGCTTAAGAAATCGTGGGTTAAGGTTGAAAGAGCAGGTTTAAGTCGATCATACTCTATACTCGCAATGTGGCTCAGCGTAGCATGACATCACGCATGGCTATTTTTAGAAAAGGAAAACGTCGTGGCAGAAGAGACTATATTCAGCAAGATTATTCGTCGTGAAATCCCTTCCGATATCGTTTATCAGGACGACCTGGTGACGGCATTCCGGGATATTTCACCACAGGCGCCTACACACATCCTGATCATTCCCAACGTTCTAATCCCGACGGTTAATGACGTCAGCGCCGAGCATGAGCAGGCTCTGGGACGGATGATTACCGTTGCGGCAAAAATTGCCGAGCAGGAGGGCATTGCCGAAGATGGCTACCGCCTGATCATGAATACCAATCGTCACGGCGGGCAGGAGGTGTATCACATCCATATGCATCTGCTGGGCGGTCGTGCGCTCGGTCCTATGCTTGCGCACAAAGGGTTGTCATGATGACCAGAGGATGCATTGCGCTTTCACTGGGTCTGCTCTTACTTGCCGGATGCCGTTCTCATCCTGAGATCCCGGTAAGTGATGAACAGTCGCTGGTGATGGAGTCGACGCTGCTGGCGGCGGGGATCTCCGCGCAAGAACCGACGTTGACCACATCGGATATTCAGCCCTCTGCATCCTCAACGCTGTATAACGAAAGGCAAGAACCCGTTACCGTTCATTATCGCTTTTACTGGTATGACGCCAGAGGGTTAGAAATGCACCCACTGGAAGCGCCACGCAGCGTGACGATCCCGGCGCGTTCATCGGTCACGCTGTATGGCAGCGCCAATTATCTGGGGGCGCACAAAGTCAGACTTTATCTTTATTTGTAAGGGGTGAATCTTGAAGACAAAAATGAGTCGCTACGCATTGATAGCCGCGCTGGCGATGTTCCTGTCCGGTTGTGTGACGCAACGCGAACCTGCACCGGTTGATGAGGTGAAACCCACGCCGGAACAGCCCGCGCACCCACAAGAACCTGCACCGGGAGTTCCTTCGGTGCCAACGATCCCGGAACAGCCTGGTCCTATCGAACATGAAGATCAGACGGCGGCGCCGGCACCGCGCATTCGTCATTATGACTGGAATAGCGCGATGCAGCCGATGGTGGGCAAAATGCTGCAGGCCGATGGCGTCACGGCGGGGAGCGTGTTGTTGGTCGATAGCGTCAATAACCGCACTAACGGTTCGCTGAACGCAGGTGAAGCCACTGAAACGCTGCGCAACGCGCTGGCAAATAATGGCAAATTTACCCTGGTATCTGCGCAACAGTTGTCAATGGCAAAACAGCAGTTAGGGCTGTCGCCGCAGGACAGTCTGGGAACGCGTAGCAAAGCGATTGGTATTGCCCGTAATGTCGGCGCGCACTATGTGCTGTATTCCAGTGCCTCGGGTAACGTCAATGCGCCATCGCTGCAAATGCAATTAATGCTGGTACAAACTGGCGAGATAATCTGGTCAGGTAAAGGTGCCGTTCAGCAACAATAACATACCAGGGCGCGATGCGGTGTTGTCGCGCTACTTTCCGCACTATCGTCCCGTCGCCGAAGGCCAGAGTGGCCTTAGCGGCGGGAGTGTGATCATCGAAAGCCCAAATCAGCGGCTGGTTCTTCGCCGCCACCACGATCCCGATGCACCGCAAGCGCATTTTTTACGCCAGTACCATGCTTTGTCTCGGCTGCCTGAACGTCTTGCACCGAAACCGCGTTTATACCTGGCCGGCTGGATGGCGGTGGACTATGTTCCGGGAGAGATAAAATCCGGACTGCCGGAAGCCGACGAACTGGCGGGCTTACTGTATTATCTTCATCAGCAGCCTCGCTTCGGTTGGCGTATCCATCTGCTACCGTTGCTGGAACAATACTGGCAGGAAAGCGATCCGACACGGCGAACGCCATACTGGTTGAAAGAGTTGAAACGACTGCGCAAGCGGGGGGAGCCTCGTCCGCTGCGACTTGCGCCGCTGCACATGGACGTTCACGCTGCCAACATCGTCCATAGTCCGGCAGGACTGCGGTTGATCGACTGGGAATATGCCGGAGATGGCGATATCGCCCTGGAACTGGCCGGGGTGTGGGTGGACGATGATGAGCAACACCGGCAACTGGTCGAAGCGTATGCAATTAGCGCGCGCATGGACGGGCAAAAATTATGGCAACAGGTCAAACGCTGGTATCCGTGGATACTGATGCTGAAGGCCGGTTGGTTTGAATACCGCTGGCAACAGACCGGCGAACGACAATTTATCAGTCTGGCCGATGCAACCTGGCGGCAGCTGGCAACGAAGGATTAAGGAGAGCAGTGTGGGTCCAGTAATGTTGGATGTCGAAGGGTTTGAACTGGATGCGGAAGAGCGAGACATTCTGGCTCATCCGCTGGTGGGCGGTTTGATTCTGTTTGCGCGTAATTACCACGATCCAGAACAATTACGTGAACTGGTACGCCAGATCCGCGCGGCGTCGCGCAATCATCTGGTAGTGGCCGTCGATCAGGAAGGCGGGCGCGTACAGCGCTTCCGTGAAGGTTTTACCCGACTGCCTGCCGCGCAGTCCTTTGCGGCGCTGCACGGGCTGGAAGAGGGCGGAAAACTGGCAGAAGAGGCCGGTTGGCTGATGGCCAGTGAGATGATCTCGATGGATATTGATATCAGCTTTGCGCCGGTGCTGGATGTCGGGCATATCAGCGCGGCAATTGGCGAACGTTCCTATCATGCCGACCCGCTGAAAGCGCTGGCAATGGCGACCCGATTTATTGACGGCATGCACGCGGCAGGAATGAAAACAACCGGCAAACATTTCCCTGGACATGGCGCAGTGACTGCCGATTCGCATAAAGAGACGCCGACCGATCTGCGTCCTGAAGCGGAAATTCGCGCCAAGGATATGTCCGTGTTCCGTACGCTGATCGGCGAAAACAAGCTGGACGCCATCATGCCGGCGCACGTCATTTACAGTGCTGTCGATCCACGTCCGGCGAGCGGCTCCCCACACTGGCTGAAAACGGTTTTACGCCAGGAGTTAGGCTTTGACGGCGTCGTTTTCTCTGATGACCTGTCGATGGAAGGGGCGGCGATCATGGGCAGCTACGCTGAGCGTGGGCAGGCATCGCTGGACGCGGGTTGTGATATGATTCTGGTCTGCAATAATCGTAAAGGGGCGGTCAGTGTGTTAGATAATCTGTCGCCGATCAATGCAGAGCGTGTTACACGTTTGTATCATAAAGGTTCATTTTCGCGTCAGGAACTGATGGACTCGGCACGCTGGAAAACTGTCAGCGCGCAGCTCAACCAGTTACATGAACGCTGGCAGGAAGAAAAAGCAGGTCATTAACGCACGTTTGGTGAGGATGCGATGATTATCTATTTACACGGTTTCGACTCTAACAGTCCGGGAAACCACGAAAAAGTCTTGCAGCTGCAGTTTATTGACCCGGACGTCAGACTGATCAGCTACAGCACGCGTCATCCGAAACATGACATGCAACATCTGCTGAAAGAAGTGGACAAAATGTTGCAGCTTAATGTTGATGAGCGACCGTTAATTTGCGGCGTTGGCCTCGGTGGCTACTGGGCAGAACGCATTGGTTTTCTTTGCGATGTTCGGCAGGTGGTGTTTAATCCGAATCTGTTCCCGTACGAGAACATGGAAGGCAAGATCGATCGTCCGGAAGAGTATGCTGATATCGCCACCAAGTGCGTGACCAACTTCCGTGAGAAGAATCGCGATCGTTGCCTGGTCATTCTCTCGCGTCATGACGAAGCCCTGAACAGTCAGCGATCTTCAGAAGAGCTCCACCATTTTTATGAGATCGTGTGGGATGAAGAGCAGACACATAAATTTAAAAACATTTCGCCGCATTTGCAGCGCATCAAGGCGTTTAAGACCTTAGGTTAACCCCTTGTCTGCCAGAATGGTCGAATCAAACCAGCCTTCGGGCTGGTTTTTTTTTGCCTGTTTTTCGGGTGTTGTCTATCTTTTCAGCAGCAAAACTTGATACACATCAATTTTGGTATGACCAATGCACCGCATGTGTTATTCTCACTCTCGAAGGACATTTTCATTGTCGTAACTTGTTGTTAATTAAAGGCTATGTTTATAACTTTTAATTAACAATTGGTTAATCATTTTAAGGGGGTCACGTTGACTACACCATTGAAAAAGATCGTGATTGTCGGCGGAGGAGCTGGCGGGCTGGAAATGGCGACGCAGTTGGGACACAAACTGGGCCGCAAGAAAAAAGCGAAAATTACGCTGGTTGACAGAAATCACAGCCACCTGTGGAAGCCCTTGCTGCATGAAGTGGCGACCGGTTCGCTGGATGAAGGCGTGGACGCGCTGAGCTATCTGGCGCATGCCCGTAACCACGGCTTTCAGTTCCAGTTGGGTTCGGTGATGAATATCGATCGCGAAGCGAAAACCATTACCATCGCGGAACTGCGCGATGAGAAGGGCGAACTGCTGGTACCTGAGCGCAAAATTGCCTGGGACACACTGGTGATGGCGCTGGGCAGTACCTCCAACGACTTCAACACGCCGGGCGTGAAAGATCACTGTATCTTCCTTGATAACCCGCATCAGGCGCGTCGTTTCCATCAGGAAATGCTGAACCTGTTCCTGAAATATTCCGCCAGTATGGGCGCGAACGGCAAAGTAAATATTGCGATTGTCGGTGGCGGCGCGACGGGCGTAGAACTGTCGGCAGAACTGCATAACGCCGTGAAACAGCTACACAGCTACGGCTACAAAGGGCTGACCAACGACGCGCTAAACGTGACGCTGGTGGAAGCAGGCGAACGAATTCTGCCCGCGCTGCCACCGCGTATTTCTGCGGCGGCGCATAACGAATTAACGAAACTCGGCGTTCGCGTTCTGACCCAGACGATGGTGACCAGTGCGGATGTGGGTGGTCTGCATACCAAAGACGGCGAATATATTGAAGCCGACCTGATGGTCTGGGCGGCGGGGATTAAAGCGCCAGACTTTATGAAAGACATTGGCGGCCTGGAGACCAACCGGATTAACCAACTGGTGGTGGAACCGACACTACAGACCAGCCGCGACCCTGATATCTACGCGATTGGTGACTGTGCCTCTTGTGCGCGTCCGGAAGGCGGGTTTGTCCCACCACGTGCGCAGGCTGCGCACCAGATGGCGACCTGCGCGATGAACAATATTCTGGCGCAGATGAACGGTAAGCCGCTGAAAGCATATCAGTACAAAGATCACGGCTCGCTGGTTTCGCTCTCCAATTTCTCGACCGTCGGCAGCCTGATGGGCAATTTGACCAAAGGGTCGATGATGGTGGAAGGGCGTATCGCCCGCTTTGTCTATATCTCACTGTATCGCATGCATCAGATCGCACTGCACGGCTATTTCAAAACCGGTTTGATGATGCTGGTGGGCAGCATTAACCGCGTGATCCGCCCGCGTCTGAAACTGCATTAATCCCACCTGACTCAGCATCGCCTGTTGGCGATGCTGAGCACCTGTTCCGCTTTTCCTCTCCCTTCAGAGTTCTCTGAATCATCCTGTTTTAATGGCGAACAACGATATTTTCATCCGCTGTCTGATGGGCGTCTTATTGCATTGGTTGCAAAATTGTAACCAATAGCAAAGAAGGAGGATCTCCCGTGAATAAATCGATGTTGGCGGGTATAGGGATTGGCGTAGCTGCTGCGCTGGGTGTGGCGGCGGTTGCCAGTCTGAACGTGTTCGATCGTGGCCCACAGTATGCTCAGGTGGTTTCTGCAACACCTATCAAAGAAACGATTAAAACGCCGCGGCAGGAGTGTCGCAATGTGACGGTGACGCATCGCAAGCCCGTCCAGGATGAAAACCGCATTACCGGTTCAGTGCTGGGCGCGGTTGCCGGTGGCGTGATTGGTCATCAGTTTGGCGGCGGACGAGGTAAGGATGTGGCGACGGTGGTCGGGGCGTTGGGGGGCGGTTACGCCGGTAACCAGATCCAGGGCTCGATGCAGGAAAACGACACCTATACGTCCACGCAGCAGCGCTGCAAAACCGTCTACGACAAGTCGGAAAAAATGCTCGGTTACGACGTCACCTATAAAATTGGCGACCAGCAGGGCAAGATTCGCATGGATAAAGATCCCGGCACACAGATCCCGCTGGATAACAATGGCCAGTTGATTCTGAATAACAAAGCGTAAAAAAGCTGTACTCTGCAAGTTAGCCCCTCATTCGCTCAGGCTGAGGGGCTTTTTTTATCAGAAAGTTAAGGCGTAATTCAGACCAAAGGTACGACCCCGGCCCTTATATTCGTACAGCGATGGACTGCCATAGGTAGGGCTGTAAAGCAATGGCGCGCGCTGTCCCCACAGGGTGGTATAATCTTCATCCAACAGGTTTTCAATGCTGAAGGTCAGTTTACCCAGCGGGAGTTGATAGCTGCCGATAAAATCCACGGTGTTGTAGCCATCCAGCTTGTTGCCGCTGGCATCGGTGAGATCAAACGATTGCTGGCTCTGAATCCGCAGCGACCACGGCTCGGGCGCCCAGCCGACCCAGGCGGTAGCTTTAGACGGCGATGCCAGCGTCACATCCCATTTTTCCCATTTCCCATTCTGTTTCACTTCAGATTTCAGGATGTTAAAGTTTGCACCCAAACTCCAGTCGCTGTCAGGAATGAAGTAATCGGCTGCGCCTTCGACGCCGTAAATCCGGCGATCGTCAGGTTCCACGCGGATCGTCATATCGCTACGGTTAACCACAATCGACTTATCGGACGTTGAATAGTACGCCGCGAGTTGGGTGCGCAGATTATCACCGGTATAGCGCCAGCCCAGCTCATACGAGTTGACCTTGATCCCTTCCAGACGCGAATCTGCTACGTTAACACTGCGCTGAAGCTGGTAATGATCGCCCACCAACTGGTAAGTGCCGTTGCCGTAGTATTTTCCCGGATCCGGCAGTTCAACCCCCTGGGAGAAGTTAAACCACGTCTGCTGGCGTTCTGTCAGATGCGCCAACAGACCGGCGTTGAACAAGACGTTGTCGTAATCGGTTTTGCCACCCGGAATGACATCGGCAGAGCTGGCAATGCCATTGGCAATCCCCTGTTGCTGCGCGTAACCCACGAAATTATCAACCCGGTTTTCCGTCCACTGATAGCGCACACCGCCGCTCAGGGTGAAGATGTCGTTAATGTCATAATTGCTTTGCAGGAATGGCGCGAAGTTGGTGATGCTGTAGCCGGGATAACGTCCGGTCGTATAGGCCGTGCGATTGTCCATCCCGCCTGACGGCACAGACCAGGCCAGATCGAAGAACTTCTGGTTGGAGTCGAAGGTTTCATGATCCGCATCGACGCCCCACGTCAGCTCCCAGTTATCCATCAACTGGCTGTTGAGGGTGATTTTAGCGCCGAACTGGTCGGTATCCTGCTGCGAAGCCGAGAAGCTGGTTACCTGACCTTTGCTGAGCGTCGGGAAGGGATAGAACTTCAGCGACTCATCGCGGTAATAGATCTGGCTGACCAGATTCTGGCCGAAGAAGTTCGCGTCGGAATATTGCAGGCTGATCAGATGGCGCTCCGTCCCCGGAATACGGTCTGAGCTGAGTCCGCTGCGGGTGCTGGCGGCGCCGCTACCGGTAACGGCGGACATGTTTTCGCCCAGGTATAGCCCGTAATCTTCATCACCCTGGCTCTTATAGTACTGGGTAACCAACTGTATCTGGCGGTTATCATCGATATCGAGGGTCCCCGTTCCCATCACGTCGAGACGATCGGAGTGTTGCAGACCGGTTTGTGTGTTGTCGAGCATCAGAGCATCACCGTTACCGTCATACCAGCCGCCAAAGCGCTGATAAGCGACGGACAGTCGGCCAGAGGCGCGATCCGTTCCGCCGCTAACTGCCGCGGCAACGCGCTCGTCGTGATCGTTACTGTTGTTAAAACCGGATTTACTGCCCAGTTCAAGCTCCACCTGGCGATCCGACTGGCCCTTTTTGGTAACAATGTTAATTAAACCACCGGTACTGCCGCCGCCATATAATGACGTTGCACCTGAAATGACCTCAATATGTGCGATGTTAAAGGGGTCGATCGCATCCAGTTGGCGGCTGTCGGTTCGCGATGAGTTAAGGCGTACGCCGTCGATCAGCATTACAATCGCGCGACCGCGCATGTTCATGCCGTAGTTGGTACGCCCCTGGCTGCTGACGTCAATGCCCGGGATCAGTTGCGCCAACACGTCTTTGAACTCTTTGCCGCCCTGAACCTGTTGCTCAATCTCCTGGCCCTCAATCACCCAGGTAGTCTGCGCCATTTCGGCGACGGTTTTCTGGCTGCGGTTGGCGCTGACGATGAGGTTTTCTTCTTCTGTTTGCGCCGCAGCAGGGAGGGTCAGGGCTAACAGGATCGGGTTGAGGACCCATAGACGCTTATTCATTCGCATTCCTTTCTGAAAATATCTGTGCAGGTGAAGTGATTTAACCGGTCGTCGCCGGCTGTTACATTGTGAAACAGATAAAAAATCAAATGCGAATATTGCTGATAATAATTGCCATTATCAATATATTTTTACAAAAAGTAGAGTCTAACTCAATGATAGCATTAGTCATTGTGCGGGAATTAAGGTGCAGAAGAACCGGGAAATGAGGTTCCCGGTCAGAGTAAACGATCAGGCCTTGAGCAATTCAGGCCACAGACGCAGGGTGGTGTGGGTGATTTGCATTAGCTTGTCGAAACTGGCCCCTTCGCGGGCGCTGATAGACATGCCTTGCAAAATGCAACTCAGATACTCGGCAAGGTTTTGCACGTTGCAGTGCGTCGGGATCTCACCGCGTTCCTGCCGTTGACGCAGAAATTGCGTCAGAGTCTGCTCCTGCATAGCGTGACGTGATTTCACCGTATGCGCGATGTCGCGTGACGCGGCGGCAAGCGTCGCGGAGGTGTTAATCATAAAGCAACCCGCGGGGGTGTCCTTGCTGGTGAAACAGGTTGCCACTGCGGTGAAGTAATCCTCCAGCGCCGCCTCAACGCTTTTTTCTTCACAGAACAACTGCGCTTCATGTTTTGCCGCGAAGCGGGCGATGTATCTGTCCAGCACCGCGCGGAACAGTCCTTCTTTATTGGTGAATTCCGCATACAGCGTCGGCGCTTTCGCACCCGTCGCTTCAACAAGATCAGATAGCGATGTTGCTTCATAACCGTGCTGCCAGAAGAGTGTCATGGCCTTATCAAGCGCGGCTTCCCTGTCGAACACTTTTGGTCGGCCACGGCTTTTTTTTACACAACTTGTCGATTCAGTTGTCATGGTGCCGCTGTACCTTAATGAGTTTAGTGAACAACCATTATAAAAATAAACCCGCGCAGGCTCCAGCGTATTCGCGAGAAAAATATTGACAGCCTACTTATATGAAAGATAACTGGTTTTTATTTTTTATAGCGATCGTTATAAAAATGTGTTGACGTGTGACCTGGATCACATCTATCATTTATCTATCGATCGTTAAGTAAATGCTTACGACGCCCAATCATCTGCAAAAGGTCACTATTATGAAAAACGTAAAAACCCTCATCGCTGCTGTTGTTCTGAGTTCACTGTCATTCGCAAGCTTCGCAGCTGTTGAAGTTCAGTCAACGCCTGCGGGTCAGCAAAAAGTCGGCACCATCTCAGCAAACGCAGGGACTAACCTGAGTTCACTGCAGGACGAACTGGCGCAGAAAGCGGATGCCATGGGTGCAAAATCATTCCGCATTACTTCTGTGACGGGACCGAATAACCTGCACGGGACCGCAGTAATTTATAAATAAGCATTAACCCCTCATTGATGCCTGCTGCTGCAAAATAACGCGACATAAAAAAGCCCCGCTGAATAATATTCAGCGGGGCTTTTTCATATCCGGAATCATTACATCGACTGCTGATCCACCTCGTGATGGCGTCGGACATCGACCGGCATCCCGGAGCGAACGTCCATCGCATGCTGCATTACCGCCGCGTCCGTCTGCGCGGAATTTTTAAATGATTGCAGAGTCCCGTTCAGAACGATAGGCAGAATCTGCGGGTCATCATCAATATTCTTCGACAGCGGCTGGTGGACTTCGACCAGACGCGTCCCGTCCGGCTCAACCGAGGCTTTGATCGGGGTATTGATGATATTCACTTTAGTGCCCGGCGTGACCTGTCTGAACAACGTCTCAATATCGCCATCACGCAGACGAATACAGCCGGAACTGACGCGCATGCCGATACCGAAATCGGCGTTGGTGCCGTGAAGCAGGTAGACGCCACCATAAGCGGCTAAGCGAATGGCATGGTGTCCCATCGGGTTATCCGGTCCGGCGGGGACAACGGCGGGGAGATCGATCCCTTGTGCTTTATAACGCGCACGAATATTGGCCGTTGGCGTCCATGTAGGATTGGCGCGCTTGTCGGAGACGGTTGTGACCATCGTCGGGGTCAGGGTATCACCGCCCAGTTGGCCAATGCCGATAGGGTAGACGGTGACCGCATTTTTCCCCGGATGGTAGTAGTAGAGACGCAGTTCAGCCAGGTTGATGACAATGCCTTCACGCGGGGCATCCGGCAGCAGCGTCTGCAACGGGATGGTCAGCACGCTGCCCGCGCGGGGAACGTAGGGATCGACACCGGGATTCGCCTGCAACAGGGCGAGAAAACCAACGTTATATTTTTTCGCGATGGCTTCCAGTGAGCCCCCGTTATTTTCGACCACGTGGTATTTATTTTCCCCAACCAGTTTGCTGCCAGGCGGAGGAAGAGGCCAGGTATTCGCCTGCGCCGGAAGCGCAAGCGTAATGCTGGCGGCGAGCGCAAAAAAGGCCAGCCAGCGGGAGAGTCGCATAGTGTTCATTATCATCACAAATCAAAGGGTTATTATGCCAGAACAGACCAAAGATAATTATGGCGGGGTGGTGTGTCTTTAAATGCAAGTGAAGTGCAAAGAGTTGTAAAGATCGCGGAACCTTGCCTGATGGCGGCTTCGCTTATCAGGCCTGGGGCCAGTATCGATTTGTAGGCCGGATAAGGCGAAGCCGCCATCCGGCACCACACGATCATGCTACGGCGTTTTCTTCCAACTGTTGCATAAACTGACGCACCCAGTCCATCCGGGTTTTCCGCTCCGTCAGATCCTGGATGAACTTCAGTCGGGTCGGTCCGTCAAGACGGAAGTGCTGCGGCTGTTTTTGCAGCAGTCCAATCAGCCAGCCCGGATTGACATGGTTCTTCTCGGCAAACTCGATAGTGCCGCCTTTCTCGTTGCCTTCCAGCTTACGGATACCCAGCTTCTGCGCCTGCTGACGCAAGCGGGCGATATCCAGCAGGGTGCGCGCCGGATCGGGCAGCAGACCGAAGCGGTCAATCAGCTCCACTTTGATCTCTTCAAGTTCGTTCTCACTTTTCGCGCTGGCGATGCGCTTGTAGAACGACAAACGGGTGTTCACGTCCGGGATGAAATCGTCCGGCAGCAGCGACGGCATACGCAGCTCGACTTCCGTTTGCTGGCTGGTGAGATCTTCGAGCGACGGCTCACGTCCGGCCTTCAGGGCATCGACGGCGTTTTCCAGCAGCTCCATATACAGCGAGAAGCCGATGGTTTCCATTGAACCGCTCTGTTCTTCCCCGAGCAGTTCCCCCGCGCCGCGGATCTCCAGATCGTGCGTCGCCAGCGCAAAGCCTGCCCCCAGGTCTTCCAGCGAGGCAATCGCCTCCAGACGTTTTTGCGCGTCGGTGGTCATCGCTTTGGGATGTGGCGTCAGCAGCCAGGCATACGCCTGATGGTGTGAACGTCCCACGCGGCCGCGTAACTGGTGTAACTGCGCCAGGCCGAAATGGTCCGCACGCTCAATAATAATCGTGTTGGCAGTCGGGATATCAATGCCGGTTTCGATAATAGTGGTGCAGACCAGCACGTTAAAACGCTGATGGTGGAAGTCGTTCATCACGCGTTCCAGTTCGCGTTCGCGCATCTGCCCGTGACCAATGGCAATTCGCGCTTCCGGCACCAGCTCCGCCAGCCTGTCGGCGGCTTTCTGGATATTCTCGACATCATTGTAAAGGTAATAGACCTGCCCGCCACGCAGCACTTCACGCAGAATCGCCTCGCGTACTACCAGCGCATCGTACTCGCGAACAAAGGTTTTCACCGCCAGACGGCGCGCAGGCGGCGTGGCAATAATCGACAGATCGCGCATGCCGCTCATGGCCATATTCAGCGTACGCGGAATTGGCGTGGCGGTCAGCGTCAGAATGTCCACATCGGCACGCATCGCTTTGATGCGCTCCTTATGACGCACGCCGAAACGGTGCTCTTCATCGACGATCAATAACCCCAGATCTTTTAACTTCACATCGTTTTGCAGCAGTTTGTGCGTGCCGATCAGAATATCAATTTTCCCTTCGGCAACCTGTTCCAGGATCTGCGCCTGCTCTTTGGCGCTACGGAAGCGGGAAAGCATTTCGATGCGCACCGGCCAGTTTGCAAAACGGTCGCGGAAATTATCAAAGTGTTGCTGGGCGAGCAGGGTTGTTGGCACCAGCACTGCCACCTGCTTGTGGTTTTCGACCGCGAGGAACGCGGCACGCATCGCCACTTCGGTTTTGCCAAATCCGACGTCACCGCACACCAGACGGTCCATCGCCAGCGGCTGACACATGTCGCTAAGCACGGCGTTAATCGCCTGCGCCTGGTCGGGTGTGGTTTCAAAGGGGAAACCATCGCAGAACAGTTGATACTGCTCGCGATCGTGTTTGAAGGCGAATCCCTCTTTTGCCGCGCGCTGGGCGTAGATGTCCAGCAGTTCGGCCGCCACGTCGCGCACTTTTTCTGCCGCTTTCTGTCGGGCGCGGGACCAGGCGTCGCCGCCGAGTTTATGCAGCGGCGCGTTCTCTTCTGCGCCTCCGGCGTAACGGCTGATCAGATGCAAAGAGGAGACCGGAACGTACAGTTTGGCGTCATTGGCGTAGGTAAGCATCAGATACTCACCTTTGATCCCGCCGGCTTCCAGCGTGGTCATCCCGGCGTAACGTCCAACGCCATGCTCCAGATGCACCACAGGCTGACCCGGATGTAACTCCGCCAGGTTGCGGATCAGAGTATCCGGGTTAATCGTGCGGCGCGAATCCTGACGACGGCGCGCCACGCGCTCGCCCAGCAGGTCGCTTTCACAAATGAGTGCCAGATTACGCGTCGTATCGATAAACCCGTGTTCGGCGGCGCCAATCATCAGGTAGCGTCCTGTCTCCGTCGCTTCATCCAGCCGCATAATGCGCTTCGGCGCGACTTTGATACGCGCGAGCAATTCACCCAGGGATTCACGTCGGCCTTCACTCTCAACTGAGAAAATCACCGGCCCGTTGAAGGACTCGAGGAATTTACGCAGGGCATCCAGCGGCGATTTTTGCTGCGCCTGAACCGCGAGGTCCGGCAGCGGCCGGAAGCCTAAGTTGCTGTTTGCCGCTTTGGCAGGCAGATGATCGGTTTTGAGCTGTACGCGCGGCCAGCGTTTGAGTTCAGAAAAGAGCTCATCGACGCGCAACCAGAGTGATTCCGGCGGCAGCAGCGGACGCATCGGATCCACGCCACGGTTTTCGAAGCGCGCCAGCGTATCGGCCTGGAAACGCTCGGCGCTGTTTTCTAAATCGCCGGTATTGACCACCAACGTATTTGCCGGGAAATAGCTAAACAGCGGCGGCAGCGGCTCGCTGAAAAACAGCGGCTGCCAGTATTCGATCCCCGCCGGCAACGTGCCTTTGCTGACCTGTTGATAGATATGCTCTGCGTCGCGCTTCACCTCGAAGGTATCGCGCCACTGACTGCGAAACAGTTCGATCGCCGTTTTGTCGGTGGGGAACTCGTGGGCGGGCAGCAGATTGATGGCGTCGACTTCTTCCAGCGTGCGCTGGGTGTCCGCGTCAAACAGGCGCAGACTGTCAATTTCATCGTCGAAGAAATCCAGGCGATAGGGCTGTTCGCTTCCCATGGGGTACAGATCCAGCAGCGCGCCGCGGGTGGCGTATTCGCCATGTTCCATGACCTGATCAACGTGCCGGTAACCGGCGCTGTCGAGCTGTAAACGCAGGGCATCGCGCGATAAACGCTGGCCTTTTTTCATCACCAGCGCATGACCGTGCAGATAGCTGTGCGGGCAGACGCGCTGCATCAGGGTATTGACCGGTACGATCAGCACGCCGCGCTGCATCGACGGCAACTGGTACAGCGTGGAAAGACGTGAGGAGATAATTTCCTGATGCGGGGAGAAACTGTCGTAGGGCAGGGTTTCCCAGTCCGCGAGGCTCATAACCATCTGATCGGTAAACTGACGAATTTCATCATGCAGGCGCAGCGCGTTTTGCATATCGGGTGCCACGAGGACTACAGGACCGGCATGACGTTCGGCAATTTCCGCCACCAGCGTGGCGCAGGCAGCCCCGGTCAGTTCACCCAACAGGCGCTGGTCGCCCGCTTTCACAGGCAGCGTGTAACGTTGTTGTTCAGGCATTCGGTTGTCAGAATCTCTTTTTGGTCGTCGTCTGATAAGCAATGCCCTTTATTATCCGTGATCGCTCCTCATTAGCAAATTGAATCGCCCTCATTAGAGGGCGAAAAGTTTAGCGGGAATAACCAAAGGCTTGCGGGCGAGAAGGGGGAGAGAAGAGGATATCGCCGAACAGGACCTGCGACACTTTACGTACGGCAAGACCTGACAGCGTGCACACCAACAGACTGGCAAACGGATAGACCAGCAACAGGGTCAGTTCCCGTGCAGGGGACCAGACGGCGGCATTGATTTGCGGAATCAACAGCAGGCTGAAGGCCTCGACCAGAATGCGATGCGTGGTATAAATTGCGATAGTATTCGAACCGATCACGTTAAGCAGACTGGATTCACGCATGCCGAAGCGCTGCTCATACTGATAAAATAGCTTCATAATCAGTACAATAGAGACTAACGACAGCAGCAATGAGACGTTAAACAGCCATGCCGCGATAGCCAGCACGAAGACGGCCGCGCAGGGCAGCGCATAACGGCGCAACGGCACCTCTTTAATCCACGCCATCAGCGGGACGCCAAACCAGGCGCCGAGGCTGTAATATGGCAGGTTGCGGATCACGCTGTTCATTCCCCACCACGGCGTGGCAATAAAGTTGATCGTCACGCTCAATACAACAAACAGGGCGAACAGCGGCACGGCCCAGCGGTTGAACACTTTACAGATTACGAAGTAGACAATGAGCGCATACAGGTACCACAGGCTGGTGCTGGCAGTCAGCATGCCGTGAAGGAACTGGCCGACGGAACCGGCGTAAGCGGCGTTGGATGCATTAGTCAGATCACGTTCCGGCGCCAGCCAGCTGTTCAGAGCGCTGAGCGCCAGCCACTGGGCCACGCCCCACAGCGCCAGTACCCAGAAAATACTCCAGATCCGCTTGTTAACGCTCTCTTTCCAGCTCACGCTGTCGATATAGCGGCGAATCAAAAAGCCCGAGATAAAGAAAAATACCGGCATGCGAAACGGGGCGAGATAGAGATTAAAGTAAACCCAGCATTTCGACAGCAGTTCCGAAAGAGGCAACTGGAAGTGGGTCAGATGGGGGTAGAAGGTGATAACTGAGTGATAAATGACGACCAGACAGATACATAACCCTTTGATTTGGTTAATCCAAAGTTCTTTCTTTTTCATCAGGACAGCGTGCTCGCGTTATTCAACATAGCCTGTGATCCTGCGAGGTGGCCCTGGCGCTGTAATGCGTAACATTCTGTTTTTTGCTTTTTTTAAGAAAAGGATCAGGCTCAGAAGGGGGCGACAACATGCGCCTGTTGCGCTGCGGATCCTTTTCATTCGTGTACTGACGAACACTTACGGTTCAGGCGTTTACCCATGCGGCTTTCGCTTATATACTCGTGACTTTGCTAACAGCAACCAGACGGATTTCATGTACCAACCTGTCGCTCTATTCATCGGCCTGCGTTACATGCGCGGGCGTGCAGCAGATCGCTTCGGTCGCTTTGTCTCCTGGCTTTCCACCATTGGCATTACCCTCGGGGTGATGGCGCTGGTCACGGTTTTGTCAGTGATGAACGGCTTTGAACGTGAACTGCAAAATAACATCCTGGGGTTGATGCCTCAGGCCATCCTTTCTGCGGAGCAAGGCTCCCTGAATCCGCAGCAACTGCCCCAAAGCGCCGTAAAGCTGAGCGGTGTCAATCGTATTGCGCCGCTGACAACCGGTGATGTCGTGCTGCAAAGCGCTCGCAGCGTGGCGGTCGGGGTAATGCTGGGTATCGATCCGGCACAAAAAGATCCGCTGACGCCGTATCTGGTCAATGTGAAGCAAACCGATCTTCAGCCAGGCAAGTATAATGTCATCCTCGGCGAGCAGCTTGCAGGCCAGTTGGGGGTCAATCGTGGCGATCAGATCCGCGTGATGGTGCCTTCAGCCAGCCAGTTCACCCCGATGGGACGTTTGCCAAGCCAACGTCTGTTTACCGTGATCGGCACGTTTGCGGCGAACAGCGAAGTCGATGGTTACCAGATGTTGACCAATATTCAGGATGCCTCGCGCCTCATGCGCTACCCGGCCGGAAATATCACCGGCTGGCGTTTGTGGCTGAATGAACCGCTGAAGGTGGACTCGCTCAGTCAACAGACGCTGCCGGAAGGGACAAAATGGCAGGACTGGCGCGAGCGTAAAGGCGAGCTGTTCCAGGCAGTGCGAATGGAAAAGAACATGATGGGGCTGCTGTTGAGCCTGATCGTGGCGGTTGCTGCGTTCAATATTATTACCTCGTTGGGTCTGATGGTGATGGAGAAGCAGGGAGAAGTGGCTATTTTGCAAACGCAGGGGCTGACGCCGCGACAGATCATGATGGTCTTTATGGTGCAGGGGGCCAGCGCCGGGATAATTGGCGCGCTGCTGGGTGCCGTGCTGGGGGCGCTGCTGGCCAGTCAGCTCAATACCCTGATGCCGGTGATCGGTATCCTGCTGGACGGTGCGGCGTTGCCGGTGGCGATTGAGCCGCTGCAGGTCATCGTTATTGCGCTGGTGGCGATGGCCATCGCGCTGCTTTCCACGCTTTATCCTTCCTGGCGCGCTGCCGCCACTCAACCCGCTGAGGCTTTACGTTATGAATAAGATCCTGTTGCAATGCGACAAACTGTGCAAACGCTATCAGGAAGGTTCCGTGCAAACTGACGTGTTGCACGATGTCAGCTTCAGCGTGGGCGAAGGCGAAATGATGGCGATTGTCGGCAGCTCCGGCTCCGGCAAAAGTACGTTGTTGCACCTGCTGGGCGGGCTGGATACCCCGACCTCCGGCGATGTGATTTTTAGCGGTCAGCCGATGAGCAAACTGTCGTCGGCGGCGAAAGCGGAACTGCGTAACCAGAAGCTCGGCTTTATTTATCAGTTCCACCACCTGCTGCCGGACTTCACCGCGCTGGAAAACGTGGCGATGCCGCTGCTGATTGGCAAACACAAACCGACTGAAATTAACGCGCGGGCGCGTGAAATGCTGAAAGCGGTAGGGCTGGATCATCGTGGCAGCCATCGTCCGTCTGAACTGTCTGGCGGTGAACGTCAGCGCGTGGCGATTGCCCGTGCGCTGGTCAACAACCCGCGTCTGGTACTGGCGGATGAACCGACCGGTAATCTGGATGCGCGCAACGCCGACAGCATCTTCCAGCTTCTGGGCGAGTTGAACCGCTCGCAGGGCACCGCGTTTCTGGTCGTCACCCACGATCTGCAACTGGCGAAGCGCATGAGTCGCCAACTGGAAATGCGTGACGGACGCCTGACGGCAGAACTGAGCCTGATGGGGGCGGAGTAATGGCCTCGCCTTTATCGTTATTAATCGGTCTGCGCTTTAGCCGGGGACGGCGGCGCGGCGGTATGGTATCGCTGATTTCGGTGATCTCGACTATCGGTATCGCGCTGGGGGTGGCGGTTCTGATCGTCGGCCTCAGCGCGATGAACGGCTTTGAGCGCGAACTGAACAACCGCATTCTGGCAGTGGTACCGCACGGTGAAATTGAAGCGGTCAATCAGCCGTGGACCAACTGGCGCGAAGCGCTGGAGAAGGTGCAAAAGGTGCCGGGGATCGTCGCCGCGGCACCGTACATTAACTTTACCGGCCTGGTGGAGAGCGGGGCAAATCTGCGCGCTATCCAGGTAAAAGGGGTGGATCCGCAGCAGGAACAGCGTCTGAGCGCACTGCCCTCGTTTGTAGCGAATAACGCCTGGGCCGATTTCAAAGCCGGTGAACAGCAAATTATTATCGGCAAGGGTGTTGCAGATGCGCTTAAGGTGAAGCAGGGGGACTGGGTCTCTATCATGATCCCCAATTCCAATGCCGAACATAAGCTGATGCAGCCAAAACGCGTACGCCTGCACGTTGCCGGTATTCTGCAACTGAGTGGTCAACTGGATCACAGCTTCGCGATGATCCCGATGGCCGATGCACAGCAGTATCTGGAGATGAATAACACGGTTTCCGGGATTGCGCTGAAGGTCAATGACGTCTTCAACGCCAACAAACTGGTGCGTGACGCAGGAGAAGTGACCAACAGCTATGTCTATATCAAGAGCTGGATTGGCACCTACGGCTATATGTACCGCGATATCCAGATGATCCGCGCCATTATGTATCTGGCGATGGTGCTGGTGATCGGCGTCGCCTGTTTTAACATAGTCTCAACATTAGTGATGGCGGTAAAAGACAAGAGTGGCGATATTGCGGTATTAAGAACGCTGGGGGCGAAAGATGGCCTGATCCGCGCCATTTTTGTCTGGTACGGCCTGTTGGCGGGACTGTTAGGCAGCCTGATCGGCGTGGTCATCGGCGTGGTGGTTTCATTGCAGTTGACGCCGATCATTAACGGTATCGAAACGCTGATCGGCCATCAGTTCCTCTCCGGGGATATTTATTTTATCGACTTCCTGCCATCCGAGTTGCACTGGCTGGATGTGATTTACGTGCTGGTGACGGCACTGTTGCTGAGCCTGTTGGCAAGTTGGTATCCGGCGCGCCGCGCCAGTAACATCGATCCTGCAAGGGTACTCAGCGGCCAGTAAACATAATTGCGTGAGAGACAAGGAGCGGCAATGTATTACGGGTTTGATATTGGTGGGACAAAAATTGCGTTAGGCGTCTTTGATAACGAGCGGAAATTACAATGGGAAAAGCGTGTTCCCACGCCGCGTGACAGCTATGACGCTTTTTTAGAGGCCGTTTGCGGGTTGGTGGTGGAAGCCGACCAGCGATTTGGCGTGAAAGGTTCGGTGGGCATTGGCATTCCTGGAATGCCGGAAACCGAAAATGGCACGCTGTACGCCGCGAATGTCCCTGCTGCCAGCGGCAAACCCCTGCGTGCCGATCTCAGCGCACGGCTTGACCGCGACGTACGCCTCGACAACGATGCAAACTGTTTTGCCCTCTCTGAAGCCTGGGATGACGAATTCACCCGCTATCCGCTGGTGATGGGCCTGATCCTGGGCACTGGCGTAGGGGGCGGTTTGATCCTCAACGGAAAACCGATCACCGGGCGCAGTTACATTACCGGCGAGTTTGGTCATATGCGTCTGCCAGTCGACGCGCTCACCCTGATGGGTCTCGATTTTCCGCTGCGCCGCTGTGGCTGCGGGCAACTCGGCTGTATTGAAAATTATCTGTCCGGGCGGGGATTTGCCTGGTTATATCAGCATTACTATCATCAACCGTTGCAGGCGCCTGAAATCATTTCACTGTGGGAGCAGGGTGATGAACAGGCGCGGGCGCACGTTGAGCGTTATCTGGATTTGCTGGCGGTGTGTCTGGGGAATATCCTGACCATTGTCGATCCGGATCTGGTTGTTATCGGGGGCGGATTGTCGAACTTTACGGCGATCACTACCGATCTGGCGGACAGATTACCGCGTCATCTGCTTCCCGTGGCTCGTGTTCCCCGCATTGAGCGAGCACGACATGGTGATGCCGGTGGGATGCGCGGTGCCGCATTTTTACATCTTACCGATTAATCAAAAGAGGTTGCTATGCTGTCGCGTCGGGGTCATCGGTTAAGTCGATTTCGGAAAAACAAACGCCATCTGCGCGAGCGCCTTCGTCAACGGATCTTTTTCAGAGACAGAGTGGTACCGGAAGTGATGGAAAAACCAAGAGTTTTGGTGCTTACAGGGGCAGGGATCTCCGCGGAATCCGGTATTCGTACCTTTCGCGCAGCAGATGGACTGTGGGAAGAGCACCGTGTTGAAGATGTGGCGACACCGGAAGGCTTCGCCCGTAATCCCGCGTTAGTGCAATCTTTTTATAATGCCCGCCGTCGGCAATTGCAGCAGCCTGAAATCCAGCCTAACCCGGCGCATATCGCGCTGGCAAAGCTGGAAGAGGCGCTGGGCGACCGCTTTCTGCTGGTGACTCAGAATATCGATAACCTGCATGAGCGGGCAGGCAATCAAAATATCATCCATATGCATGGCGAGCTGTTGAAAGTGCACTGCTCGCAGAGCGGGCAAATCTTCGAATGGACGGGCGATGTGACGCCAGAAGATAAATGTCACTGTTGCCAGTTTCCTGCGCCGCTGCGTCCGCACGTGGTGTGGTTTGGTGAGATGCCACTCGGCATGGATGAGATCTACATGGCGCTGGCGATGGCGGATGTTTTTATCGCCATTGGCACCTCCGGACACGTCTATCCGGCGGCAGGCTTTGTTCATGAGGCGAAGCTGCATGGCGCTCATACGGTTGAGCTGAATCTGGAACCAAGCCAGGTCGGCAGCGAGTTTGAAGAGAAGTATTACGGTCCTGCAAGCCAGGTAGTGCCTGCGTTTGTGGAGAAGTTATTGAAAGGACTGTGACGTGGATGGGTGCCGGGTGAAGGCGCCTTACCCGACCTACGGAGAACGGCTGGTAGGCCGGATGAGCGCAGCGTCATCCGGCTGAGTACTGAATTAGCGTCCTGCTTTCAGCTTCTGGTAATACTCTTCGTAGATCGCACTGGCTGCGCCAACGTCGTTCTGCCATTCGCCTTTGCTGATGGTTTCCGCATCGGGGTAAAGCGATTTGTCGTTGGCGACTTCCGGGCTTAACAGCTTACGCGCTGCCAGGTTTGGCGTAGGGTAGCCGATGGTTTCCGCCACTTCTTTCGCCACATCCGGGCGCAGCAGGAAGTTAATCAGCTTCAGCGCACCTTCTTTGTTTTTAGCATTTGCCGGAATTGAAAGACTGTCCATCCAGAAGATCCCGCCTTCTTTCGGCCAGACCACCTCCAGCGGCGTACCTGCCTGGCGTGCGACGAAGGCGGAGCCGTTCCACACCATTCCCAGGTTCACTTCACCTTCCATATACGGGTTTGCCGGGTTGTCGGAGTTAAACGCGGCGACGTTAGGCATCAGTTTTTTCAGCTCGTTATAGGCCGCTTCAATCTCTTTAGGATCGGTGGTATTTCCGGAATAGCCCAGTTTACGCAGCGCCATCTGGAACACTTCACGCGCGTCGTCGGTTAACAGCAGACTGCCTTTGTACTCGGGTTTCCACAGATCGGCCCAGCTTGTGACCGTTTTCGGGTCGATGCTGTCGCTGTTCACGCCAATAGCTGTCGCGCCCCAGATATACGGAATAGAGTAGTCGTTGTTAGGGTCAAACGGTTTGTTGAGCATCTCAGGATCGAGATTGTTAAAGTTGGTCAACGTTGACTTGTCGATCTTCTGGATCATGCCCTCTTTACGCATTTTATCGACGTAATAGGTGGAAGGCACCACCAGGTCGTATGCACCGTCTTTATAGGTTTTCAGCTTGGCATACATGGTTTCATTCGACTCATAGGTCGAATAGATCACCTTAATGCCGGTCTCTTTGGTGAACTGTTCCAGTAATCCTGGCGGAACGTACTCGGTCCAGTTATAGAAATAGAGTGTTTTACTGTCGTCCGCGTGCGCAGCGCTCATTCCCATTGCGAGAGCGCCTGCCGCGAGCAGGTGGCGTGACCATTTTTTCATTTTAACGTCCCCTGAACTTTCGTTTTATCACGAGCAATAAGTTGGCTGGCGATCACCAGAACCAGCGATAACACCAACAGGATAGTCGCCAGCGCATTCACCTCTGGTGAAACGCCGACTTTCACCATTGAGTAGATCTTCAACGGTAGAATTTCGTAGCCAGGCCCGGTGACGAACGACGAAACCACCACATCATCCATCGACAGGGTAAAGCTCAACAGCCAGCCTGCGGCGACTGCCGGCATGGCCAGCGGCAGAATGATTTTGCGCAGGATAGTGATTTCGCTGGCCCCCAGATCTTTTGCCGCTTCCAGCATCCGCACGTCAAACCCTTTCAGCCGCGAATAGACGGTCACGACCACAAAAGGCAGGCAGAAAGTGATATGTGAGAACAGTAGCGACCAGAAGCCCAATTGGATCCCTAATAGCATAAACAGCACCAGCAGTGAAATCGCCATCACGATATCCGGCGACATCATCACCACAAACAGCATCCCGCTGACGAACGGCTTGCCGCGAAAACGGTAGCGGTACAGCGCCACGGCCGTTAATGAACCGATAGCGGTGGCGAACGTTGCGGAAAAAATAGCCATCGTCAGCGAATGTTGCGCCGCCTGCAACAGGCTGTCGTTGTTCATCAGCAGGCCATACCATTTGGTGCTAAAACCCTGCCAGTTGATGCCAAAACGTGAGCTGTTAAAGGAGTTCACAATCAAAATAATGATGGGAATATACAGGTATGCGTAGATAGCGGTCATAAAACCGCCGCGCAGCAGTCGACCGATCATTCGAGTTCTCCCTTTTTGTTAAGCAAACGGGAGGCGCGCCAGTAAATCAGCAGCATCAGGCCCATCACAATCGTCAGCGTAATGCTGGTGGCGGCACCAAACGGCCAGTCACGGATATTGAGGAACTGCACTTTGATCACATTACCGATCAGCAGGTTCTTCGCACCGCCCATCAGATCGGAGACGTAGAACAGCCCCATCGCGGGCAGCATGACCAGCAGGCAACCGGCAATGATCCCAGGCATGGTCAGTGGAATGATGATCCGAATAAAGGTCTGCAGCTTGCTGGCCCCCAGATCTTTTGCCGCTTCCAGTAACGGCCTGTCGAGTTTCTCAATGCTGGAATACAGTGGCATCACCATAAACGGCAGCAGGATATACACCAGACCGATAATAACCGCGCTCGGGGTAAACATGATGCGCATCGGCGTATCGATCACGCCCAACCAGAGTAGAAACTCGTTCAGATAACCCCTGGTGCTGAGGAAGATTTTCAGACCATAGATGCGGATCAGCGAGTTGGTCCAGAAGGGAACAATCAGCAAAAACAGCAGCAGCGGACGGATTTTCTCTGGCAGTCGCGCCAGAAACCAGGCAAAAGGATAACCGAGCACGAGGCAGGCGAAGGTGGCAATCAGCGCCATATTCAGCGAGTGCAGCAGCACGTCAAAATAGAGCGGATCGAGCAGACGCGTGTAGTTGTCCAGCGTAAAGACCATCTTGACGAAGCTGGCATCGTCGCGGGTCAAAAAGCTGGTGCCAATGATCATCAGGTTGGGCAGAAAGACAAACAACACAAGCCAACCGACGATAGTGACAATCACCACATTCTGGAATTTACTTGTGTTCTTCATCAGCCAGTACGACCTCCCAGCTTTCTACCCAGTTAATGGCCATTTTCTGGTCCAGAGAGTGGTCAAAGTCCGGATCGTCTTCGTTGAAGAACTCACTGACCATCACCATTTTGCCATTTTCCAGTTCAACCACCGACTCCAGCGTCATGCCTTTATAGTTGCGTTCACGGACATAGCCGATCAGGCCGTCAATGTGATTGTCGTCGTTGATTTCATCCACGCGCAGATCTTCCGGGCGTAGCAGAACGTGCAGTTTCTGCCCTGGCTCAACGGCGAAGTTGACGTAGATATTACATTCACGGCCTTCCACGTTAGCACGAACGCGCTGTTCGTCGAGACGCTCGATCACCGTGGCATTAAACATGTTGATCTCGCCAATGAATCCGGCGACGAACAGATTTTTCGGCTCTTCGTAAATTTCACGCGGCGTGCCGTCCTGTTCAATGCGCCCATCGCGCATAACGACGATGCGATCGGACATCGTCAGGGCTTCTTCCTGATCGTGCGTCACGAACACGAACGTGATGCCGAGCTTACGCTGCAAGGCTTTCAGTTCGTTCTGCATTTGTTTTCGCAGCTTATAGTCCAGCGCCGAGAGGGATTCATCCAGCAGCAGCAAACGCGGTTTATTGACTACCGCACGGGCGATCGCCACGCGCTGCTGTTGCCCACCTGAGAGTTGATGCGGCTTGCGCTGGGCAAACTCTTCCAGTTGCACCATTCGCAGCGCTTCCAGTACGCGCGGAGTGATGTCGGCGGCGGGAGTCTTTTGCATGCGTAAACCAAACGCCACATTTTCAAAAACGGTCATGTGGGGGAATAACGCATAGCTTTGAAAGACGGTATTCACATAGCGGTTTTCCGCCGGTACGTGAGTGATATCCTCGTTATCGAGCATGATGTGCCCGGAATCTACGGTTTCCAGACCGGCAATGAGTCGCAAAACGGTTGTTTTACCGCAGCCAGAAGGGCCAAGCAGCGTGAGGAACTCGCCATTATTGATTGTCAAATCCAGTTGGGAAATGACCTCTTTTCCATCGAAGCTTTTGCTGATACCTGACAAAAGAACCAGCGGTGAAAGCGAACGCGGTTGTTTATTCAATTTTTTACTCTGTCCCATGTAGACGCAACGGATGGCTGACCGATGCGGGGTTTGTGGTTGACCACCTTGGTGACTCTTAATGAGGGCCGTAATTCTACGGCAAACCGTTGTCATCGCCAACGTTTGTTGCCAATAACTGATGTAGTCTTATAGTCACCAGGTGGCAGGAAGCGAAATATTCTCGTTTGCGGGGATAAAAGTGACCTGACGCAATATTTGTCTTTTGTGGCTTACTGATAATGTTGTCACAAATAGTGAGGGTGACTGCATGGATAAACTACTTGAGCGTTTTCTACACTACGTTTCATTGGATACCCAATCGAAATCAGGTGTGAGACAGGTTCCCAGTACTGAGGGACAGTGGAAGTTATTAAATTTGCTCAAACAGCAGCTCGAAGAGATGGAGCTGGTCAATGTGACATTAAGTGACAAAGGGACGCTGATGGCAACGTTGCCGGCGAATGTCCCAGGCGATATCCCTGCTATTGGCTTCATTTCCCATGTGGATACCTCACCGGATTTCAGCGGTAAGCACGTGAATCCTCAGATCGTGGAGAACTATCGCGGTGGCGATATCGCACTTGGCATTGGCGATGAAGTGCTGTCGCCGGTGATGTTCCCGGTGCTTCATCAGTTGCTCGGACAAACGCTGATCACCACCGACGGCAAAACGCTGCTGGGAGCGGATGACAAAGCGGGTGTGGCGGAAATCATGACCGCGTTGGCGGTGCTCAAGCATAAAAATATTCCCCATGGTGATATCCGCGTTGCTTTTACGCCGGATGAAGAGGTTGGCAAAGGAGCGAAACATTTTGATGTTGCGGCTTTCGACGCAAAATGGGCCTATACCGTTGACGGTGGTGGCGTAGGGGAACTGGAGTTCGAGAACTTCAATGCCGCTTCGGTGAATATCAAAATTGTCGGCAACAACGTGCATCCGGGGACGGCGAAAGGCGTCATGGTTAACGCATTATCCCTCGCGGCGCGCATTCATGCCGAGGTTCCGGCGGATGAAAGCCCGGAAATGACGGAAGGTTATGAAGGCTTCTATCATCTGGCGAGCATGAAAGGCACCGTTGATCGCGCCGATATGCACTACATCATTCGTGATTTCGATCGCAAACAGTTCGAAGCGCGCAAACGTAAGATGATGGAGATAGCCAGGAAGGTCGGGAAAGGGTTACACCCGGACTGTTACATTGAACTGGTGATTGAAGACAGCTATTACAATATGCGTGAAAAAGTGGTTGAGCATCCGCATGTTCTGGATATCGCACAGCAGGCGATGCGTGACTGTGATATTCAACCGGATATGAAGCCGATTCGCGGCGGTACCGACGGTGCGCAGCTCTCTTTCATGGGGCTACCGTGCCCGAATCTGTTCACCGGTGGCTACAACTATCATGGTAAGCATGAGTTTGTGACGCTTGAAGGCATGGAAAAAGCCGTGCAGGTGATTGTGCGTATTGCTGAACTAACGGCGAAACAGTCGTAGCGTGGTTGATGCCGGATAACGTTTCGTTTATCCGGCTGAGTGTCACGAATTGCTGCATTCCAGGCCGGATAAGACGCATTAGCGTCGCCATCCGGCATCATCTCAATCTACCCTTCGAAGAACCAGTATCCGCTGTTGACCAGCGCTGCCAGCATGGCGAGGAAAGAGGGATCTTCCAGCGCGTCACCAAAGTGCTCTGCAGTCAGCACGATATGGCTGGCGAGCGCTTCCAGCGCCGGACGGTGCGGGGAGTCAATTCTTTCGCCATTGGCATAAACGTCATCACCCACGCGCAGTACCCGTAATCCTCCCAGACGCACCAGCACATCGCCTTGTTTCAGGGCATCATAGATCTCATCAGGCTGATACGGCGGTTCTGGCGGGGCAATATCCAGTTCATGACGGGACTGGGAGATAAACTCGCCGAACCACTGCTTGAAATGCTCCGGCTGATTAATCAGATCCAGCATCATGGCGCGTAGTTTGTCCATCTCCTGTGGCAGGACGTCGGCAGGATGCTCACGAGACGGCACGTCCGGGTCACTGTAATACGTACTGCCCAGCTCACGTTGCAGGACATAGTCGGCAAACCCGCTGATCAGTTCACGGGTATTTGGCGCGCGGAAACCGACCGAATAGTTCATCGCGTTTTCCAGCGCATAGCCTTCATGCGGGAATCCTGGCGGAATATAGAGAATATCGCCCGGCTCCAGCTCTTCATCAATGATGGCTTCAAAAGGATCGACCTGCAGCAGATCCGGATGCGGGCAGTGCTGTTTCATCTGCAACTTTTCACCCACGCGCCAGCGGCGGCGCCCCGTTCCCTGAATGATAAACACATCGTACTGATCGAGATGCGGGCCTACGCCGCCGCCAGGCACGGAGAATGAGATCATCAAATCGTCAATGCGCCAGTCGGGCAGGGCGCGGAAGGGGCGCATCAGCGCGGCGGTCGGCTCATGCCAGTGGTTCACCGCCTGTACCAGTAACGACCAGTTGTTCTCGCCGAGATGGTCATAGCTTTCGAACGGGCCGTGGCTGACCTGCCATTTACCATCCTGATGGCTTACCAGACGGCTATCGACTTCACTTTCCATTGCCAGCCCTGCCAGTTCATCAGGGGAGAGAGGATCGATGAAGTTATTAAAGCCGCGTTTTAACACCACCGGGCGCTTTTGCCAGTGACGTTCAAGAAAATCGGGCCAGTTGAGTGTTAATTGGTATTCCATATTGAGCTTCCACAGGCTGGGGCGGGTATCTGTCACCGATTATAACGGATGCTTAACCAGATGCGTGCAGTTAGCTCATATTTATTACGTTTTGGTTTAGTCGTCTTTCGGCCCCGGCTGCTGATGACCAAAAATCACCTCCATGTGCGCGCCACCGAGCAGGCTGTCGCCGGCAACAATTTTGCCATCGTATTGCTCGGTGATCTCTCGCGCCACCGCCAGCCCGACGCCTTGCCCCGGACGCAGCGTATCCACGCGTTGACCGCGGTCGAATACCAGATCGCGCTTGTTCTGCGGGATCCCCGGGCCGTCATCTTCCACCACTATGTACAGATGATCGTCGGTCTGTCGGGCAGAAATCTCAACAAACTCCAGACAGTACTTACAGGCGTTATCCAGGACGTTGCCCATCACCTCGACAAAGTCGTTCTGTTCGCCAACAAAGCTGATTTCCGGGGAGATATCGAGGCTAATGTTCACTCCTTTACGCTGATACACTTTGTTCAGGGCCGACGTGAGATTATCCAGCAGCGGTGCGACCGGATGGAGTTCGCGGCTCAGCAGGACGCCGCCGCCGCGCATGCTGGCGCGATGAAGATAGTAGCCGATTTGTTGAGAAATCCGGCTAATCTGTTCGAGCATCACGGGTTCCGCCTCGCTGACGCTCATCTTATCGCTACGCATTGAACGTAACGTACTTTGCAGTACGGCCAGCGGGGTTTTCAGACTGTGGGTGAGGTCGGTCAACGTGGTGCGGTATTTGTCATAACGCTCGCGCTCGCTTTTCAACAGGCGGTTCAGATTGCGCACCAGACTGGTCAGTTCCCGCGTTGTTGTCGGGTTAAGCTGTTCGCGGTGGTGCTCTTCCAGTTCGCGCACCTCGCGGGCCAGCGCCTCGATGGGGCGCAGACTCCACCATGCCGCGACCCAGAGCAGAGGAATGACCAGCAACAGGTTGGCTGCCAGCACATAGAAAAACCAGCTCCAGACCATGTACGAGCGTTTTAGCTCAATCGGTATAGTATCGACAACCACAATCGTCAGTTGCGGCATACGGGCGGTGGCCGGGTAGATGTTCACGGCCACGGAGTGGGTCATTTCGGCGTCGTCATCGTCATCCCGTACCTCTTTCAGTTGTTCCTGTACGGAGTGATCGTCATTAAGCAGTGTGCTGGTGGCGCTGATATCCGCTTCGATCTCATGGAAACCGTTACTTTTCAGCCAGTCGGGTTGGATCAGTCTGACCAGCCAGGGGACGTTACGCTGGGCCCACAGCAGCTTGCCGTTCTCATCATAGATCAGCGACATTGTGGGACTTTGCATGTCGAGGTGCTCGGGAAGTTCGATGTGGAACTTATTGTCTTCCCATTTTGCGAGCGTATAGAAGAGGTTACTCTCGCCGCGCAGCAAACGAAACGTGGTCTTATCGAAACTTACGCTGTAGCCAACCAGCGCGACCATGCCATAGGCCAGAGAGAGCACCAGCACCACGCCTGCGGTGGCCAGCAGAAAGCGCAGGCGCAGTGACAGCGGAAAAAGATGACGCAACAGTTTATTCATCAGCGCAATTCGAAAAGATATCCCTGGCCCCGCACAGTGGTAATAACGTCGTCCGGATACTGCGCCTGTATTTTTTTACGCAGGCGGCCCATCAGCACGTCGATGGTATGACTTTCGCGCAGCTCAGCGTCCGGATACAACTGCAACATTAGCGAGTCTTTGCTGACTACTTTGCCATTATTGCGGATCAGCGTTTCCATGATGGTGTACTCAAACGCAGTCAGTTTGATCACTTCATCATTGACCGAGAGTTCGCGGCGCGAGAGATCAACCTGGAAAGGGGGAATCGAGATAATCTGCGAAGCGTGACCGCTGTTACGGCGCATCAGCGCCTGCATTCGTGCGGCGACTTCTTCAATATGGAACGGCTTGGTGACGTAGTCATCTGCGCCTGCGCTCAGCACTTCCACTTTATCCTGCCAGCTTTCACGGGCGGTCAGGACGAGAACCGGAAGAGAAACGTCATTGCTTCGCCAGCGGCGGATCAGTGAAAGTCCATCTTCATCCGGGAGACCCAAATCGACGATAGCGATGTCAGGCAGGTGTTCGTTAAGGTAATAATCAGCTTCTTTGGCATCTTCGGCATCGTCAACCTGATGCCCGGCATCCTGAAGCTGAACTTTCAGGTGATGACGTAATAACGCATTATCCTCAACAACCAGTACACGCATCATCTTTTCCCTCTGTATTTATAGTATGAATAGTTTAACGCTGATTATGGTGTTGCGGGGATAAACATTTCATAAACCGGGGAAGGGGAGGGAAATGCCGGAGGGCGGCTGATGATTTATCCGGCCTACAAACTGTACTCGCAGCACTTGCAGGCCGGATAAGCGTTAGCGCCATCCGGCACAGGTGTTGTGATTACTTCAGCTCATCCACCATGGTGATGGCTCGACCAATATAATTGGCCGGTGTCATGGCTTTCAGGCGGGTTTTCTCGTCATCCGGCAGCGGCAGGCTGTCGATGAATTGCTTCATGCCTTCTGCGTCGACACGCTTACCACGGGTTAACTCTTTCAGCTTCTCATATGGCTTTTCAATACCGTAACGACGCATCACCGTCTGGATCGGCTCTGCCAGAACTTCCCAGTTGTGATCCAGTTCGTCCAGCAGATGGTCGCGGTTTACTTCCAGTTTGCTCACCCCTTTCAGCGTGGACTGATAGGCGATCAGCGCATAGCCGATACCCACGCCCAGGTTACGCAGAACCGTGGAGTCCGTCAGATCGCGCTGCCAGCGTGAAACCGGCAGTTTGCTCGCAAGGTGTTGCAGCACTGCATTGGACAGGCCCAGGTTGCCTTCGGAGTTTTCGAAGTCGATCGGATTCACTTTATGCGGCATGGTGGACGAGCCAATTTCGCCGGCAATCGTTTTCTGTTTGAAGTGATTCAGCGCGATGTAACCCCAGACGTCGCGATCGAAGTCGATCAGAATAGTGTTAAAGCGGGCGATACAGTCAAACAGTTCGGCAATGTAGTCGTGCGGCTCGATCTGCGTGGTGTACGGGTTCCACTGAATACCCAGCGAGGTGACGAACTCTTCGCTGAACTGATGCCAGTCAACGAACGGATAAGCAGCGATGTGGGCGTTATAGTTACCGACAGCCCCGTTGATTTTGCCAAGGATCTCGACCTGGTTAAGCTGGCGGAACTGACGCTCCATACGATACGCGACGTTAGCCATCTCTTTGCCCAGCGTTGACGGCGTAGCCGGCTGGCCGTGGGTGCGGGAGAGAAGGGGGATATCGCGATACTGCACGGACAGATCTTTGACCGCGTCAATCAGTTGACGCCAGTATGGCAGCACCACTTCATCGCGAGCGGTTTTCAGCATCAGCGCATGAGACAGGTTGTTAATGTCTTCCGAGGTGCAGGCGAAGTGAATGAATTCGGATACCGCGTGCAGTTCTGGCACATTCGCCACTTTTTCTTTCAGGAAATACTCAACCGCCTTAACGTCGTGGTTGGTGGTACGCTCGATAGTTTTAATACGCGCGGCGTCTTCTTCATTGAAGTTCGCAACGATAGCATCGAGGAAACCGATTGCGTCGGCAGCAAAAGCAGGAACTTCCTTGATCGCTGCGTGCGCGGCCAGTTTTTGCAGCCAGCGTACTTCTACCTGTACACGGTATTTCAGCAAACCGTATTCGCTGAAAATCCCGCGCAGCGCGCTGACTTTATCGCCGTAGCGTCCATCGACAGGGGAAACGGCGGTCAGTGAGGATAATTCCATAGATCACAACTCCGGGGTTAAATGAGCAAGAATTTGTTTTGCCTGAGTAGTCAGGCGATTACGAGAAAACATTAACTGCAGACGTCCACCGCCAACCTGGTGCCAGAGCACTGCGGCGCGGATGCCGGCCAGAAGCGAGGCGCGAACCTTGGCCTGTACCTGTGGACTCTGGAGCACGGCAGGAGATCCGGTTACCTGAATTCGCGGACCGAGCGGGCTGATGACATCGACATAAATACCGGCCATCGCGCTCATCAGCGTTTCGGATTGCAGATCAAAGTGATCGAGCTGGCGTTGCAGGCCGTTGATCCGCTCGCCCAGCGTGTCTAGCGCGCCTTTGGCGGCGGTGAGTTTACGCTCGAGTACCATCAGACTCAGCGTGTAGCGGGTCAGTTCCGCGTTCAGCCCCTGACGGCTGCTGGCATTCAGCACGCCGAGCAGGGTTTCCAGACCGAGGCGCAGATTAGCCTCGCTGCCGCCGAACACGCCCAGCGTTGAGCTGGGGTTCATATCGATAACGCTGTTCAGTGAAACGTGGAGCGCATCGGCATCACAGTGTCCCTGGTGCGCCAGTTGTTGCACCAGGCGGGCTGACTGGCAGATCCCAGCCAGTGCGAGGGTGATGTCATAATAGTTCTTTGCCACGATCACTGCTTCCTTGTATCAGTCTGTTAAGAATAATTATACCGGCAGGGGCAGGCGTTGCTCGATAATACCGCCGCCGAGGCACACTTCGCCGCTGTAAAAGACCGCTGACTGGCCTGGAGTGACGGCGGCCACCGGCTCGTCAAACATCACTTCGACGCGTTCGGCGTCCAGGGCTTTTACCGTGCACGGAATGTCGGTCTGGCGGTAGCGGGTTTTCACCGTACAACGCATCGTGCCGGTGAATGGCAGACGATCAACCCAGTGCAGTTGCTGAGCAATAAGACCGACAGACATCAGACGCGGATGTTCATGACCCTGAGCGACCACCAGAATGTTGTTCTCAACGTCTTTATCCACTACGTACCACGGATCTTCCGTGCCTTCTTTAGTACCGCCGATGCCCAGGCCTTTACGCTGACCCAGAGTGTGGTACATCAGCCCCTGATGCTGACCAATCTCTTCGCCATCCACGGTGATGATTTTACCCGGCTGCGCCGGCAGATAGCGGCCAAGAAACTCGCGGAACTTACGCTCGCCGATGAAGCAAATACCGGTAGAATCTTTTTTCTTCGCGGTAACCAGCCCCAGGTCTTCAGCAATTTTGCGCACCTGCGTTTTTTCCAGTTCGCCAACCGGGAACAGACTTTGTGCGATCTGCTCATGACCCAGCGTGTAAAGGAAATAACTCTGGTCTTTATTGCCATCTAATCCGCGAAGCAGGCGGCTTTTGCCGTCAACATCCGCCCGACGGACATAGTGTCCCGTGGCGATGTAGTCTGCGCCCAGATCTTCTGCGGCGAACTCCAGGAAGGCTTTAAATTTGATCTCTTTGTTGCACAGAATATCCGGATTCGGCGTACGGCCCGCTTTGTACTCTTCAAGGAACAGCTCAAAGACGTTATCCCAGTATTCTGCCGCAAAGTTGACGGTGTGCAGTTCAATGCCGAGCTTGTCGCAGACGGCCTGAGCGTCGGCCAGATCGGCTGCCGCTGTGCAATATTCCTCACCGTCGTCCTCTTCCCAGTTCTTCATGAACAGGCCTTCTACCTGATAACCCTGTTGTTGCAACAGCCAGGCGGAAACGGAGGAATCGACACCGCCGGACATGCCGACGATCACTTTTTTTGGGCTTTCTGACATTGGAATACTCACGACATTGAACTTCAAGGCGGCGTATTCTATCACGCAGCCCTTTTAGTTGACACCCTCTGTAAACGGCCAGTTAAATCCGCCAACCATCTCCAGCGGATAACGCTTACCGCTTTGATAACAGCGGATGCTCTCGGCAACCAGCGGAGAACGCAGGTTTGGGGCAGTAAGGATGGTGTCGGCGCTCACCCAAAGGCAGCAGTCGATATCGCTGTCATGGGGGGCGGTGTCGCACATTCTGGCAAGTTCGATGGAAAACAGAAAACGTAAAAACGGCGTGCGGTCCGGCGCAATCCACTGGTGCATGCGAAGGAAGTGCTGAGGCTGGGCTTTGATGCCGGTCTCTTCCCACAGCTCGCGCGCGGCGGCCTGCACCAGCGTCTCATCGGCTTCCAGATGCCCGGCGGGCTGATTCCACAGCGCTTTACCGTTGATGGTCTCTTCAACGATTAAAAACTTATCCTCTGCATGAACGATGCAGGCGACCGTGACGTGCGGTTTGAACATGATTATCCTTTTTTATCATCAGTGACATCCCGCCATTCACCGTTGGCCAGGTTTTCCAGGGTGTAATCGCCCATCGCGTAGCGGATAAGGCGCAGGGTGGGAAAACCAACGTGCGCGGTCATTCGTCGCACCTGGCGGTTACGGCCTTCATATAAGGTCACTTTTAGCCAGTTGGTCGGGATATTCTTACGTTCGCGAATGGGCGGATTGCGCGGCCACAGCCACTCGGGCTCTGCGACCACTTCAATACCGGCAGGTAGGGTGGGGCCATCGTTTAATGTCACGCCATTGCGCAGCGATTCCAGCGCCTCCGCCGTCGGTACACCTTCCACCTGCACGTAGTAAATTTTCCCGGTGCGTTTCCCGGGTTGTGTCAGACGCGCCTGCAATGCGCCGTCATTGGTGAGTACCAGCAGCCCTTCACTGTCTCTGTCCAGACGACCTGCTGCGTATATGCCCTGTACAGGAATAAAATCTTTTAACGTGCGGCGTCCGGCTTCGTCGGTAAATTGTGGCAAAACATCGTAAGGTTTATTGAACAAAACCACGCGTTTTGGCTGGTTTTCTTTCCGGCGCTTAGTGACTTGTCTCGGGCTGAATCGCTCAACCCGGTGATTTCTAAAAGAAGTTTTTTGCATGCTATTTTCACATCTTATCAATTGCCGCATTATAGCCTAATAACGAGTGTCTTTCATGGCAGCGAACATTAGGGTAGTATTGACATGCTCATTACAAAACATTAACAAAAAATTGCTCTAACGCAGTCGTGCAGCAGGACGCAAAAGCACATGCAGCGCGATGACAGACGAGCAAACCAGAAGCGCTCGAAGGAGAGGTGAATGGAAAGCAAAGTAGTTGTTCCGGCAGAAGGTCAAAAAATCACCCTGAAAGACGGCAAGCTGAATGTGCCGCACAATCCGATTATCCCATTCATTGAAGGCGACGGCATCGGTGTTGATGTTACCCCTCCGATGATCAAAGTTGTTAACGCTGCCGTTGAGAAAGCCTATAAAGGCGAGCGTAAAATCTCCTGGATGGAAATATACACTGGTGAGAAATCCACCCAGGTTTACGGTCAGGACGTCTGGTTGCCGACAGAAACTCTGGATCTGATTCGTGATTACCGCGTGGCGATTAAAGGCCCACTGACTACCCCCGTTGGTGGCGGTATTCGTTCTCTGAACGTGGCGTTGCGTCAGGAACTTGACCTGTACGTTTGCCTGCGTCCTGTTCGTTACTATCAGGGCACTCCAAGCCCGGTTAAACATCCGGAACTGACCGACATGGTTATCTTCCGTGAGAATTCTGAAGACATCTACGCCGGTATCGAGTGGAAAGCGGACTCTGCAGACGCAGAAAAAGTGATCAAATTCCTGCGTGAAGAGATGGGCGTGAAGAAAATTCGCTTCCCTGAGCACTGCGGTATCGGTATCAAGCCGTGCTCCGAAGAAGGGACTAAGCGTCTGGTTCGCGCGGCGATCGAATATGCGATCACTAACGACCGTGACTCTCTGACCCTGGTTCACAAAGGCAACATCATGAAGTTCACCGAAGGCGCGTTCAAAGACTGGGGTTACCAGTTAGCGCGTGAAGAATTCGGTGCTGAACTGATCGATGGCGGCCCGTGGATGAAAATCAAGAACCCGAACACTGGCAAAGAGATCGTGGTGAAAGACGTGATCGCCGATGCGTTCCTGCAACAGATCCTGCTGCGTCCGGCGGAATACGACGTGATTGCCTGTATGAACCTGAACGGCGACTATATTTCAGACGCGCTGGCGGCGCAGGTAGGCGGTATTGGTATCGCCCCAGGCGCAAACATTGGTGACGAGTGCGCGCTGTTCGAAGCAACGCACGGTACGGCGCCGAAATACGCCGGTCAGGACAAAGTGAACCCGGGTTCTATCATCCTGTCCGCTGAAATGATGCTGCGCCACATGCAGTGGTTCGAAGCCGCAGACCTGATTGTTAAAGGGATGGAAGGCGCGATTGCCGCGAAGACCGTGACCTATGACTTCGAGCGTCTGATGGAAGGCGCTAAGCTGCTGAAATGTTCAGAGTTTGGTGACGCGATCATCGAAAACATGTAATCCAGACTCTGGGTTAAGCAAGAACGGGAGCCGAAGGGTTCCCGTTTTTTATTCTCGATTTTAAACCGCCTCCTGGGGAGGTGATGATCGTTTATGTGGGGCTTTGCCCGTAGCATGTTCATGCTAAATACTGCCCCGGTTTGTTACCCGCAAATCAAGGAATAAATAGCATGAGCAGATATGTATCCGCTTCCCACGTATTCTATCGCTGTCAGTATCACCTCGTATGAACTCCGAAGTACAGAGACAAAATCCTTAAGGGCAACCCTGGTAAAGCGTTTACCGTAGTATCTGCATCTACTGCAGCATGAAGAAATGCACGGTAGTAGAACTAAACATTAACTGGTCGGGTTCTCAAAACATGGAATCAAAACGAGTCTATTTACACAATAGAAGCGCTAACTATATATATTCTAACGCTCCCATTGAGTCTGGCACTTTGTTAAGGTAATTCTTGCGGTTTAGAAGGAATCCAGGGGAGTTTTACTCAGCTAAATAACCACCATCAATTGGATAAACTCCCCCGGTACAGAACGCAGAGTTGTCTGACAGCAAAAACAAGATGAAGTCTGCTATTTCATGCATTTTTGCCATCCTTTTCATAGGGTGGCTATTTGCGAAGCTTCGTATGATGTTTTCAGGGAATTCATTCATTCGTTGGGTTTGGACATAGCCCGGAGCGACAGCATTGATTCGAATGCCTTGAAATGCAAACTCTAGCGCTGCGGTTTGGGTTAAACCTATTATACCATGTTTAGCCACGGTGTAAGGTGCTATTCCAGGAATGCCGACCAGACCATTTACTGCAGATAAATTAACTATAGAGCCACCCGACTTTATCATCTCTGGTATTTCATATTTCAGGCAGTAAAAAACACCGCTCAATGAGGTGGCAATAACCTTATCCCAGTTTTCAATTGTCTGTTCTGTTATGTTTTTACCATGTTCACCTGTTAAGCCCGCATTATTAACTGCATAATCAAGTCTACCGAACTGTTTGATAACCCTATCTATCATTTGCCGCACTTGTTCGGGCTGTGATACATCACATCCGATACCCATCGCGTCTTGCCCCTGTGAAGATAATCGTTTCGCTTTTTGGGTGGCCTGCTCTGACGAGCGGGATACAATAACGACCTTAGCGCCATGTTTGTGTAATTGCTCTGCGACTGCCTCACCTATACCTGTAGTACTTCCTGTTATGACGGCCACTTTATTCTGAAAATTCATAACTCCCCCTATGAAGTAGAATTTAGTCTTTCATCTGGGTTAGTATACAAATTAGCTGTGACAGTTTTTGTCAGTACTCTTTCCCCTCGCAGATCCCTTCTTTTATTCTCCATTTTTTCAATAAAACCGTCCTGCTTTCACTATATATGGAATCCAGCAGCACAATCTCTTCAATTTTGTCAGTTCTAAAATGACGAAAATCAGTTCTCAACTCACACCACGCAACCAAAAGCCAGCATGACTCCATGTATACCAATCCGATGGGCCATATAACTCGAGAGGAATAAGTATTGTTCTTATCACAATACTTTATTTTAATTCTTTTCCGCTTTTTAATAGCATTGCGAATGTCTTCAAAAAAGATCTCATTGTTTTCTGCAGGACCGATCAGATAGGATTGACTCTCAATAAGATTTCTTAATTCACCGGGAATGACAGCGTGTATTTTGGCAAGCGCATTTCTGGCGGTGTTTTTGAAATCATAATCCGTATTATGAGATACCCAATTTAACCCAAGGGTAATAGCATTGATTTCTTCATGAGAAAGGTTTAAAGGTGGCAAATGAAAATCAGACTTAACGATATAACCAATTCCAGCACTACCTTCAATGCAAACCCCTTGGTTTTGTAGCGTTTTTATGTCTCTGTAAAGGGAGCGCACACTTATTCCTAATCTTTCTGAGAGAGAGTATGCAGTGATCGGATACCTTTGCGCCCTTAATATCTGTAGTAATTCGAGAAGCCTTTCTGTTCTGGTCATGTTGATAATCCATATCTTGATACTGAGAGAATAACTTAACGTATCTGTTGGATAAGCATCTTAGTACAAAGCATGCTTACTTGCTTAAGTTGACCTGCTCTCGTTGTTTAATACAGTGTCATATTCGTAATGCGCTCATAAGCGGTGATGAGCCGTGTAAACGTCCCTCCTCGTTCACAGCTGACCTTCAGCAGTCAATAGGCGTCTGCTTAGTGCCAAAAGCGAACGTATCGACGCCGCCGTAATAAAAGGCCTGGTCTATAGATGTAGGTTTTTACCGGCCGTCATTCACTCATGAGCCTGTCCATGTAGCGGTGCGGAATCATCAGGGGCGCGTAAGGCGAAAGCCGCTACCCGGCGCTTGGTCTAAGGCTGGCCTGAGAAATTCATTCTGCTCAAATCATCAATAAGCCCCGGTCCTTTGGGCTGCCAGTTGAGCTGTTGGCGCGTCCACTCACCGCTGGCACGCAAATCAATTGTTGCAAAGGCGGCGAACCAACCGAAATGCTCTGCGGCCAGTTCAGGTTTTAGCGAAGCGGTAGTGATATCCAGTCCTGTCGCCACGGTTTCCGCAATCAGCCGTGAGGTAATGCTTTCCTCTGCCACCGCATGATAGCGTTCACCGCGTTTGCCTTGCTCAAGCACTTTCACATAGAGTTCGGCCACGTCATCCACGTGTGCGGCACACCAGGCATTTTCACCTTCGCCAATGTACGCTGCGACGCCTTTTTCCCGCGCCAGCGAAATGTAATAGCTGATTAAGCCCTGACGCTCCGTGTTATGTACCTGGGGCAAACGCACTACGCGCACATCGATGCCTGAGTCCAGCAGCTGATTCCCTTCCAGCTCTGAGGCAACGCGCGGGTTCGGATGGGCCGGGTTAAAATACTTTTCAAGAGCAGGCTGGCCGTCGTCATTATCGCCCATTCCCGTGCCGGAAGTGATAAGCAAGGGGCGCTGGCTGCCCTGCAACACAGAGCCGATAGCGCGAATAACGCGTTGTTCTTTCTCGCAATTTTCTACAAAACGGCTGAAGTCATGATCGAAAGCGGTGTGGATCACCGCATCACTCTGTTCAATGCCCGCTACCCACGCCTGTGGATCTTCCAGCGTGCCGCGCTGAGCGGTTGCGCCCTTGTCGGTCAACTGTCGGGCGGCTTCCTCCGAACGGACAAGCCCGGTTACCTGATGGCCACGTGCCAGCAGAGCCGATACCACACGCGAGCCGATAAAGCCCGTCGCACCGGTTACAAAAATACGCATAGCCTGTCTCCTGAGTAATTTACCGGGACAGTGTATGCCCGGATATCTTACTATTAAAGTAGTGACCTTATCAGGGTATAAATCTTAACAGGCTAATTTATGACGCTGCTTTCTGAGAATCCATTGGGCGAGTTTTTGCGGGCCCGTCGCCAGGGCATTGACCCGGCTTCGTTTGGCTTTTTACCCGGACGTCGCCGAACGCCGGGCCTGCGCCGCGAAGAGGTAGCCCAGCTCGCCAATATCAGCCCGACCTGGTACACCTGGCTTGAACAAGGCCGAGGAGGTGCACCTTCCCGGGAGGTGCTGAACCGTATCGCCGCCGGGCTGCGGCTGACGTCGCCCGAACGCGATCATCTGTTTATTCTGGCCTTTGGGCATCCACCTGAAAACCGGGTTAGCCCTTCCGACAGCATCACGCCACGGTTACAGCGCGTGCTGGACGGTATGACGATTCCGGCGTTTATCAAAACCGCGACATGGGACGTGGTGGCCTGGAATTACCCGGCATCGATTGTGCTGAAGGATTATGGTCAGCTTGAGCCCGGGCGGCGCAATATTCTGCGCCTGCTGTTTACTGACCCGGAAGCGAAGGAGATGCAGGAAGACTGGGAGGGCGTGGCGCGGCTTATCGTCAATGCTTTTCGGGCGGATGCCGCGCGCCTGGGCGCTTCAGCCGAAATCGATCGTCTGGTTGCTGAGCTTTGCGCTCAAAGCGCCGATTTTGCCCGGCTGTGGCGTAGTAACGATGTCGCCGGGCACGGGGAAGGATTAAAACGGCTGAATCACCCGCAAATCGGGACCATTGACCTGGAGTTCTCCACCTTCTCGGTTGAAGGGCGGCCGGACCTGACGATGATGGTCTTCAATCCAGCAACCGATGAAAGCAGGATGAAAATTGAGCGTTGGATCACCCAAAACCGGACCCACCGCGAAGGCTGAGTCAGGCTTTCTTCTGTTCGCCATGATTAAAACGTCAGCTTTTCGCTCACAGCGCACGTCCTCAACTGTACAATTTCATCATTGAGGCTTTAGATTAGTGGTAACTCTTTGAATTTATTAGTGATAAATAATAAATTATTGGTGAAAAATTTGATTAACCCGCTGAAAATTTGAGATATCACTGATGAATTATGGAAGCAGCTAATCTGCTGAAATGTTCAGAGTGTGGTGACGCGATCATCAAAAACTGGTAATCCATACTCTGGGTTTAAATTAAAACGGGAGCCAGATAACTCCCGTTTAGTTCGTCCACAGCGCTAAGCAATCGCCTCGCAGAGGCGCACCTTCATATCACTGTAGGTTTGTGCGGCATAGCGTTCAGCCCACGACTGATCGTCGATCTTCTCGAGTTTAACCGCGCAATACTTGGTTTCTGGCGTCTTTGAGATAGGATCGAGATTATCCTGCGTTAGCTCATTGCACGCGCCAATCCACCATTGATAGGTCATGTACACGGTCCCGTGGTTGACGCGTTCGGAGACATCCGCCCGACTGATCACTTTTCCCCGACGTGAACTGACCCACACAAGGTCGCGATGGCGAATACCTGCCTTTTGCGCATCCTGCGTGCTGATTTGCACATAGCCAGGTTCATCGGCAAGCGCCTGCAGGGCGGCACAATTGCCGGTCATGGAACGACAGGAATAGTGACCGACTTCGCGCACCGTACACAGGACCAGCGGATAAACCTCGTCAGGCACTTCCGCAGGTGCGCGCCACGGCGCGGCAAACAGCTTGCCTTTACCGTCTGGCGTGTCGAAGCGGCTGTTTTCATACAGATAAGGCGTGCCGGGATGGTCAAGCTCGGGGCAGGGCCACTGGATATGTCCCATATCGCCCATCTTTTCGTAAGTTACGCCATAGAACAGCGGGCACAGTTCACGCATCTCGTCCCAGATTTGTTGATTGTTTTCATAGTGCATGGGATAACCCATTTCGCGGGCGAGCAGGCTGATGATCTCCCAGTCTCGCTTCACGTCGCCAGTGGGTTCTATCGCTTTTTCGAAACGCTGGAAGCCGCGATCGGCGCAGGTGAATACGCCGCCGTGCTCACCCCAGGAGGTGGCGGGTAAAATGACGTCCGCCATCGCGGCGGTTTTGGTCATAAAGATATCCTGCACCACGACAAAATCCAGCGCTGCAAAACCTTCACGCACCAGCCCCAGATCGGCTTCCGTTTGCAGCGGATCTTCCCCCATGATGTAGTAGGCTTTGATTTTACCTTCCCGCGCCAGATGCGGGACTTCGGTGATGCGCGTGCCGACTTTGTCATCCATCCGGCTGACGTCAATGCCCCAGGCTCTGGCGAACTTCTCTCTGACGGCCGCATCGGTCACGTCCTGATATCCCGGAAAGAGATTCGGCAATACGCCCATATCACAGGCACCCTGAACGTTATTCTGCCCGCGAACCGGGCCGACGCCAACGTGTGGACGACCAAGATTACCGGTCAGCAGGGCAAGGCTCGATAATCCGCGTACCACGTCCACGGCCTGACCGAACTGCGTCACGCCCATCCCCCACATTACCGTCGCAGAAGGGGCGGCGGCAAAGGTCCGCATCGCCTGACGAACCTGTTGCGCCGAAACGCCGGTCAGATGCTCGACCGCTTCAGGCGCATAGTCCTTAACCGTCTGCCAGTAGGCATCCAGCCCCTGCGTGTGCTTGTTCACGTACTCCTTGTCGTAAAGCTGTTCGTCGATGAGGACGTAACCAAAGGCGTTCACCAGCGCCATGTTGCAACCATTATTCAGTTGCAGATGCTGGTCAGCAATGCGGGCGGTTTCAATACGGCGGGGATCGCAGACGATTATCTTCGCGCCATTCTGCCGCGCTTTGATCACCCGGCGCGCCACAATGGGGTGAGAATCGGCGCAGTTGTAGCCGAAGATCAGCAGGCATTTTGAGTTTTCGATGTCGCTAATGGAATTACTCATTGCGCCATTGCCCAGTGTTTCCTGGAGGCCAGCAACCGAAGGCCCATGACATACACGGGCGCAGCAGTCGACGTTGTTGGTGTTGAGAACCGCGCGGGCGAATTTCTGCATCACATAGTTCGTTTCGTTGCCGGTACCGCGTGAAGAACCGGTTGTCATAATGGCGCGGGGACCCTCGCAGTCGCGAATTTCCCGTAAACGTCGGGCGGTATAACGAATCGCTTCATCCCAACTGACCGGGGTAAATTTTCCGCCTTTCTGGTAGCGAATCAGCGGGCGGGTGAGGCGGGGAGTCAGAAGACGGGTATCGTTAAGGAAGTCCCAGCCATAGTACCCTTTCAGACAGAGCTGGTTCTGGTTAGTAACACCTTCAGCCGCTTCGGCGCGGATGACTTTGTTATTTTCAACAACAAGCTTGAGCTTGCACCCGGCCCCACAGTAGGGACAGACACTGGTGATTTTTTTCATCAATAACAGACCTGTTAAAAGCTGAAATAGCGCGAATTGTGTCGAAGCCTGAGCGGAATGGCTGAAGCTTCGGGTTGTCATCATGACGCGGGAGACAAGCATAATCCGTGCCAGAATGGCCAGGCCAGCGCTGACGCGGAACGAGGCAGAAGCGGCAGGAAAAATGACAGCGGATTCGACATAAATGACGAGCGGACGTCAAAAAAAAGCCCGCACAGAGGCGGGCAAATAATACTGGAAGCAATGTGAGCAATGTCGTACTGAATACCTGAGTTAATTACTCAACTATTCAGTAATGAGAAAGATAATCTTTATCATCTAAACTTGCAACCCCATCTTTTGTGGGAGAAATCAGAAAGCTAAATTAAGTGATGTTTATCACAAATTTCAATTTCCTGACATTGTGCTATCCTTTTTAACGGCGACTAAACCGCTAACGTAAAATCGATAAGCGAGGAAAAAATGGGCATTATTTCATGGATTATTTTTGGTCTGATTGCAGGTATTCTGGCGAAGTGGATTATGCCTGGTAAGGATGGTGGTGGATTCTTTATGACGATCATTCTGGGGATCGTCGGTGCCGTAGTGGGGGGGTGGATCAGTACCCTGCTTGGTTTTGGGAAAGTCGATGGCTTTAATTTTGGCAGCTTTGTGGTGGCGGTTATTGGTGCTATCGTCGTACTGTTTATCTACCGCAAAATCAAAAGCTAAACCGTACTCATTGACTGACAAAAGGCGACCTGAGGGTGGCCTTTGTCATTTCAGGCCTGACGTTACCACCAGCCCAGCTCGGTACCCACCACCACGACTATCGCGACGACAATCATAATCAGCGTCGTTTTTTTCATGCTTTACGCCCCCGGTGCGGCATAGCCACCGATAAAAAACCAGGCCAGAAAAACCACGGCCGTAATGAAAATGACGACGGGAAACAGTATGCCCAGTCTCATGCGATCACCTGTCTGAATTATGCAAAGAGGTGCAAGGATAACAGGGGTTAATGGGTGACAAAAGGGGTTTTATCCCCACGCTTTTTGCTAATTCTGCGAGTCGCCTGGACGTGACAAGTGAGCTTTCGACAGGCTATCATCTCTCGGAATTATCTTAACCAAAGTCGCGAGAGCGCAGCGAGAGAAGTATGTTCCAGCTTAAGCCGGGTACCCTGGCGCTAATCATTGGTGCGAAAACCACTGCCGGGCGCAGTAACATAGGTAAGTCGGTTGAATTATTTCACCTCTGCCAACCGGGAGAGGTGTTCATTAATCCCGTTAATGGATTTACAACAACGCTGCCAACAGAGACGCCGCGCTCGCTCTGGCTGGTGACGGGTGAAGTGGTGTCAGCAGATGGACAACAGGGTTTTACCTGGGTCAGAGCGGAACACCTGATGCCCCTGATGCCGGATACTCAGCCTGAAATGACGGATACCCGCGAATCACAACTTGCGTAGCCAGTCTGCCAGCACAAGGGCGTGATTCTGTCCGCTGTTTTTGGCAGCGTACAGCAGCGTCAGTGTCTGCTGGCGGGCAATCTCTACCAGTCGCTCGCCTTCCTTCTTCTGCGTGGCAAGTTCTGCGAGGTACCGCTCAGTAAAATAATTGAAATCGATCGTTTCCGCGTGAAAGGCTTTGCGCAGTTCTGTCGAAGGGCTGAGGTCTTTGACCCACTCATCCAGCGCAAGATCCGCTTTTTTGATCCCGCGCGGCCACAGTCGGTCAACCAGTACCCGGTAGCCGTCGCTGTCCTCTTCCGGGTCGTAGACGCGTTTACACTGAATATTCATGCTTGTCTCTCTCCTCAATCCAGTCGCAAAACTCATCGAACTGTTGGTCGGAAAAAACCGTAATTCCGTGCTGGCGTAACAGCGCTGCGGCAACCCCCATTCCGGGATGATGCTGTTCGCTGAAGCTGCCGTCGTAGATAAACTGACTGCCGCAGGTTGGGCTGCCGTCAGTAAGCAGAGCGACGTCACAGCCGGTCTCCTGCGCCGTTTGTAGAGCCAGCCAGGCGGCAAGCTGATAGTGTCCGGTGGCATCATGACCGTTCTTTTCTACAATACGCGCTCGCCCTTGCATGACGTCGCTGCCATCGGCCCGCACAATCTCAGCCGGTGGGCGTGGGGTCGGTAATCCTGCGGCAAGCTCCGGGCAGTGAACCACCAGACGCTGTTCTGTCTGCAAACGTGCCAGCATCGCGGCGGGCTGGGCTTTCTCGCTGCCGTTATAACGAACCTTCAGTCCCATCAGGCAAGCGCTCACTAAAACCTTACTTTTCATCGTATTTGCCTCGTCCGGCAGAAAAAAAGCTCGCGTTTACTATATCACTTTGCACACGTTCATCCCTAAATTAAGGGGATTGTGATGGCAGTAAAAGATCGGTAGGCTGAGGTTCCTTATGTTGTCCCCAATTGTTCTGACGTAAGGAATTCTCCATGGAAATATCCCCTGTTAAAGATACGCTGCGGATTGCGCTGGTGGGTGATTACAACGCTGGCATCACGGCGCATCAGGCGATTCCCCTGGCCATCGACGACGCTGCTGCGGTTCTGGAACTGCTGGCGGATTACGACTGGCTGTCCAGTACTGAAATCACCAGCGCAGAAGATCTGGTGGGCTACGACGCCATCTGGGTGGTGCCTGGCAGCCCCTATAAAAACACGGAAGGTGCGCTGACGGCCATCCGCTATGCCCGTGAGAACAGTATTCCTTTTCTGGGAACCTGCGGCGGCTTTCAGCATGCCATCCTTGAGTACGCGCGTCATGTACTGGGCTGGTCAGATGCCGCGCATGCGGAAACAGACACGACAGGCCGGATGGTCATTGCGCCACTCACCTGTTCACTGGTGGAAAAAACCGACGAGGTTGAACTGCGTCCCAACACGCTGATAGCGAAAGCCTATGGTCAGCCGGTGATTTTGGAGGGATATCAGTGTAACTATGGCATTGCTGAGTCGTTTGCGGCAGAACTGGACAGCGGCGATCTGCGGGTGACCGGCTGGGATGAGAACGGAGAGATTCGGGCGGTGGAATTGGTCACGCATCCGTTTTTTGTCGCCACGCTTTTCCAGCCCGAACGCGGCGCGCTTGCGGGAAAACCGGTTCCCCTGGCGCAGGCAATACTGCGCGCTGCGAGAGGCTAATCAGCCGGGCGGGCTTAATGCCTGCCCGGAACTTATCAGGCAGCAATCTCTTTATTACGTCCGGCATAGAGGCCGAATACCGCCATCACTATGGCCAGAAGAGCAACGGCCAGCAGCGGGATCTGCCAGTTTCCCTGAGCGTCATGGATCCGGCCCATCAACGGCGGTCCGCAAGCGGCTAATAAATAGCCAACGGATTGCGCCATGCCGGAAAGGGCCGCCGCCTGATGTGCAGAACTGGCACGCAGGCCGATGAAGGTCAATCCCAGAATCATCGTTGCGCCAGAGCCGAATCCAAACAGCAGCGTCCAGAGTACCGCCTGATCCGGCATGAACCAGAATCCGGCGGCACCCACCGCACACATGAACGACACCAGTGCGGCAATGCTACGCTGATCGTGAAAACGGTGCAGTACCAGGGGAATGAGTAAACCGGGGGAGGCCGTCGCCAACTGGAGCAAACCATGCAGCGAACCGGCCTGCGCCTCGCTGTAGCCGTGGCTGATTAAGATGGCGGGCAACCAACCGATAATTACGTAATAGATCAGCGAGTTAATGCCCAGAAATAATGTCACCTGCCAGGCTAGTGGAGAACGCCAGATGCCGCGTGCGTGCAGAGTGCGCGAGGTGGTTACGTTCGCGTGGGCGGCATTACGCCATTGCGGCAGCCAAACCAGAAATGCCAGCAGCGGGAACACCATCAGCATCAGTAGCGCACCGCGCCAGCCAAACCCGTTCAGCGCCAGTGGAACCACCAGCGCAGAGCCCAGCGCGGCGGCAGCGCCCATCGTCAGAGAATAGGCACCGGTCAGTCTGGCGACGTGCTGAGAAAAATCGCGTTTGATAAGCCCTGGCAGCAGCACGTTGCCGAGGGCGATACCGCAGCCGATGATGGCAGTGCCGAGAAACAGCAAAGAGGCATCGGGCAGCGAGCGCACGGCAACCCCGACGCAAATCAGCAGCATGGCTACGAAAAGGCTGCGTTCCATACCAATACGGCGGGCAATGCCTGCGGCAAGCGGAGAAACCAGCGCAAACGCCAGCAGCGGCAGAGTGGTTAATAATCCCGTCTGGGCGGTCGTAAGACCATAGTCCGTGCGAATCGCCTCCAGCAAAGGAGCGGCACCGGTAAACGTCACGCGCAGCGTGGTGGCAATCATCAGAATTCCGGCAATCAGCAGGGCGCCGTGGTTGCCGCGTGGTGGTGTAGAAGTCATTGTTCTCTCATATCAACAGGCGAGGCCGTACCTTACCGCGTTTATCTGTGTTGTGAATCAAGCTAAAATGACAGTTTATCGCTAAATTCGGACAAAATGATGTACAGCCTGCGACTTGACGGATATGACCCCGATCGGCATCACGATGCCGCCGTGGCGTTTCGTATCCGCGCCCGCCCTGACGAGCTGTTCAGTGCGCAGCATCAGCATCGTAAAGGGCAGTTGATTATGGCACTCCATGGCGCGATCACCTGTGATGTTGAGTGCGCTATGTGGATGGTGCCGCCGCAGTACGCGGTCTGGATCCCCGGCGGTGTTTGTCATAGTAACCACGTCACGGCAGGCGCGGAGCTCTGCTTTCTCTTCATCGAACCGGGGGCGGTCACGCTACCGGAACGCTGCTGTACGTTAAAGATATCTCCGCTTTGTCGGGAGCTGATCCTCTCGCTGGCGACGCGTAGTGACGAGCAGCGGACGGAACCGCAAACGCAGCGCCTGACGCAGGTGTTATTTGATGAACTTCCGCAGCAACCGCAGGAACAGATGCAGTTGCCGGTTTCTGCCCATCCGAAGATCCGTCGGATGGTTGATACGATGGCGCGTGAACCCGCGCAATGGCAAACGCTGGGTCAGTGGGCCAGCGTATTTGCGATGAGCGAGCGCAATCTTGCCCGACTGGTAGTGAAAGAGACGGGGCTCAGCTTTCGCCGCTGGCGGCATCAGCTCCAGCTTATCCTGGCCTTACAGGCGCTGGTCGGCGGGCAGAACGTGCAGCAGGTGGCGCAACTGTTGGGGTATGATTCGACCACGGCGTTTATCACCATGTTCAAAAAAGGCCTGGGACAGACCCCAGGCCGTTATCTGGCGGGGTTAACTACTGCCTCCCCACAATAAGCGAGACAAGGCCAGCCGCGATAAGCGGCCCGACAGGCACCCCGCGAAACAGGGCCACGCCAAGCACAGTGCCGACCAGCAAACCAGCGACCAGCTGTGGCTGGCTGCCCATCAGCGTCACGCCGCGACCGCCGAGCCATGAGACCACCACGCCGACCACAATCGCCACCAGTGATTTCCAGTTAAGGAAAGAGTGGATCAAGGTGGAAGGCGGCAGCGTCCCGCTGGCGATAGGCGCCATGACGCCGATTGTCAGGATAATAATCCCGATGGTCAGCCCCTGTTTTTCAATCCACGGGAAAAAGGTATTGAGCGGGGTAACGCGGACAATAATCAGCACCAGAATTGAAACGGCGACAGTGGTGTTATGGCTGACAAAGCCCAGAGCTGCCAGTCCAAGCAGGATCAGCAGAGTGACATCAAACATCGTGGTTTCCTTGCCAAAAAAAGTTAAGCCTGTTTACTCTACGCCCAATCGCAACGCAGAACAGATATTTTTATATTCAAGCCGCTATTTTAGGGCATCTGCCTGATGGCGAAAAAACAGCCAATTCTGGCGTGTTGTCATCAAATTGCCATTATCGCGGGCTATCAATAACAGATGAACCGGTTTCTCTCATGACGAGGTGTAGCCATGAACGATCAGATGTTTGTTGAAACGCTCATTATTAGCTCATCCTTTTTCGCCATCGCGGCCGTTATCGTGATTTCTGTTTTAATTCTTGAGCGTGGCAGTTGAACGCTTACGGCACGCGGTGAAATGCGACCTGCTCAGGCTGGGCAATGCGCAAATAATCGTCAGTATTGAGAATGATCGATTTCGTGAGCACACCGGCGTTAAAGGCGATATCGCTATAGCGTTCGAACAGCAGCGGATCGGCGACCAGCTTTAACTTCGGATGAAAACTGAAAGGCGGGATCGCGCCAAATACACAGCCTGTGAGCTCGTCCACTTCTGCCGGGCTGGCAAGGGACGCACGCAGGCCGCCAAGATAAGCCGCCAGTTGACCGAGATCGGCCTGTTGATCGGCAGGTAAAATAGCCAGTACATGCTGATTCACGCCATTGCCTTTGACTTTGCAGACCAGCGCTTTTGCGCCCTGACCCAGTGCGGTGCCCCGAATTTCTGACACGGCCTCACATTTCCCTACGGCCTCATGGCTGACGACGCGATAACGGGCGCCCTCCAGTGATAATAAGTCGAGTAAACGCTGATGGGTTTCGCTGCCTTTCTCCATTTCGCTCATTTTTTACTCCTGTTTGCGCGAAAAAAACACGCTAAAGATTATCACGAACGCTGACGATTTTGGTGCTTGTTGAGGTAGAGCTGCTCGTCAGAGGCGGTGTAGGCATCCTGCAGCGTATCGTTCGGCTGCATGCTATAGCAGCCTGATGAAAAACGAATATCCTTCTCAGGCGCCACGGTCCGCAGGTGGTTGGCTATCCGTTCCGGCAGACGAGCTGCCATATCAGGCTCAGCATCCACCAGAATGATGCAAAACTCATCGCCGCCCAGACGGATGGCGTAATCGCTGTTACGCACCGACGCCTCAATCGCTTTCGCCAGCAGCGTGATCGCCCGATCGCCCGCGTGATGCCCCAGCGTATCGTTAATCATCTTTAGCTTATCGAGATCGATGGCGATAAACGTCACCGGCGTGCCGGCGCTGACGAGCCGCTGGAGTCGCTGCTCAAGCGTCGGGGTCAGAATTTTACGGTTATACAGACCTGTCATCGCATCGCTGATATTTTCACGGGTGACATTGTGGTAAAGGCGAAAATGTAGTCTGACCATATTAAGGAGCAGGGCAGTCGCCAGCAGATAAAACAAAAACAGTTTCCAGGACGAGACAATGAAATACAAAATATCAAGTGACAGCTCGACGTGAAGGCCCCCGGGCAGATCGCTGACGTAATTGACGTAGGGAAAAAGATTATTCTCGCTTTGATGAATAATAATGGTCTTATCCGAGTCGGTATCGGTGACGCTGGCGTTGAGATAACGCCAGACCAGAGGCCGATCGTGGGTAATAACAATATTTTGTAAATTATGCTTATTAATATCCACCATCACGATGCCTTTTAACTTCCCACCCAGATAAACCGGTGTTAAAAAACTCATTACATTAAGTTCAGTACGATCGTCCTGATAGATGCTCGATAGCACGGTACGCCCAGAAAACAATTCCTCAATATCAGTCTGATGAATACCTAATGAGCCTTTCTGTAAAAAGGCCCAATGGTGCATAGCAAACTGCTGCGTATTGATCGGATCGTAGAAATAAATATATTGATTCTGTAAATCCAGATAATAATGAAATTTCTCTTCTGAGGTGGCGAGTCCTTTACCATAATCGGCCTGTTCGCGGTTAACCTGCACGGCCTGATCAAAAGCAGGGAGCAGGAGCACGTCGTCAGCGATACGCTCACAGTCATCAACAGCGGTCTGTAACGTGCCGTTGAGCGCTGGATAATTATGTTGCATCAGATTCAAACCATACACCGAGTTTACGCTTTCAAACGACTGACAAAGGGTATTGCGGGTTTCCGTCGAGACCGTTTTCCCGGGCATTGCCAGTGTGCGCATTAAATGAGCGGCGATACTCTGGTTCTGGTATTTATCATAGAGAAATGAGGAGTCTGCTTTTTCGATGATATAGCGCATGTAGCTATTCATTGACTTATGGCTGGCAATAAGCTCATAGATTAAAAAGGAAGATGTCAAAACGACAACGCTTGCGGAAATAAAGAGTCTTAGCGCTTTATGGGGCAATTTCATGATAAACAACAAACCCTCCTGGTAAGATAATTTATTCTATCACACGTCACAGGTACAACCTGGCAGTCAGCAGGGATATGGAGTGCAAAAGGCATGAAATGAACCAGCCAGGAGACAATTTTCCTGGCTGGCTGTCGTTTAATTGGTGCTGGTTGCGCCTTGTTTCTGAAATAGCTCGCGGAATACCGGGTAAATATCATCCTGATCGCGAATATGTTGCATAGCAAAATTATCAAAGGTCGCTTGCAAATGCTCATATTCACGCCATAACGTCTGATGCGCGCGGCGGGTAATTTCGATGTAGCTGTAATAACGCACCACTGGCAGCAATTTTTTCGCCAGGATCTCATGACACAGCGGGGAGTCATCGGCCCAGTTATCACCATCTGATGCCTGGGCCGCATAGATGTTCCACTGTGCTGGATCGTAACGCGCTTTCACAACCTCATCCATCAACTTCAGTGCGCTGGAGACAATGGTTCCCCCGGTTTCCTGAGAGTAGAAGAACTCATGCTCATCAACCTCTTTTGCCTGGGTGTGGTGACGAATATAGACCACTTCCACGTTCTTATAAGTTCGGCTCAAAAACAGATAGAGCAGAATATAAAAGCGCTTGGCCATGTCTTTCGTCGACTGATCCATCGAGCCGGAAACGTCCATCAGGCAGAACATCACCGCCTGGCTGGACGGTTCAGGACGCTTCTCGTAATTCTTGTAGCGCAAGTCAAAGGTGTCGATAAACGGTACACGTTCGATTTTTGCCCGCAGCTCAGCAATCTCTTTGCGTAGCCGTTCCTCCTCCAGTAGTTGCGCCGGTTCGCTTTTGCTGATGGTGTCGAGATCCTCTTCAAGCGCGTGCAACTCGCGTCGTTTGCCGGCGGTCATGGCCGTACGTCGGGCGAGAGAATTTTGCAGTGAGCGCACGACGCTGATATTGGCCGGAACGCCGTTGGCGGTATAACCCGCTCGGTGTGTTTTATACTCCGTAAGCTGGCGTTGCTGATTTTGTTTGAGATTGGGTAGCGCTAAATCTTCAAACAGCAGATCCAGATACTCATCTTTGGAGATCTGAAAGACAAACTCATCCTGGCCTTCACCGTCCTGACTGGCCTGGCCCTGTCCGCTGCCTGAACCGCCGCCTCCGCCCTGCGGGCGTTCGATACGGTCATTCTGTACGAAATGATCATTACCTGGGTGAACGCGATGGCGCAGGCCGCCGCGCCCCTGATGAAACATCGGTTCGCTAATATCTTCCGTCGGAATGGAGACAGATTCACCGCTGTCTACATCGGTCACCGAACGCTTGTTGATGGCCTCGGAGATCGACTGTTTAATTTGTGCTTTATAACGGCGCAAAAAGCGCTGGCGGTTAACCGTGCTCTTATTTTTACCGTTAAGTCGTCGGTCAATGAACCAGGTCATATGCCCCCCGTACTGCATTTGCCAACTTTACGCTTCATCCTTCAAGTTATCTCGGCGTTGGCTGCATTCGCTCACCCCAGTCACGTACTTATGTACGCTCCTGGGGATTCACTCATTTGCTGCCTTGATACACCTTGAATGATTTCGCGTACAAACAAACTATTGGCCCGGTAAACGGATAAAATCTTCCGGGTCATTTATGCTGTTAAGACGATTTACGTACGCGCAGATACCATTCGCACAGTAAACGCACCTGTTTACGGGTATAGCCTTTCTCCATCATCCGATCGACAAAGTCGTCGTGTTTCTTCTGCTCATCGGTCGAGGTTTTGGCATTGAACGAAATGACCGGCAGCAGCTCTTCGGTATTGGAGAACATTTTCTTCTCAATGACCGTGCGCAGTTTTTCATAGCTGGTCCAGTTCGGATTTCGTCCGCTGTTGTTAGCGCGTGCACGCAGCACGAAGTTGACGATTTCATTACGGAAATCTTTCGGGTTACTGATCCCCGCCGGTTTCTCAATTTTCTCCAGCTCAGAGTTCAGCGATTCACGGTCAAACAACTGACCGGTATCCGGATCGCGGTACTCCTGATCCTGAATCCAGAAATCGGCATAGGTGACATAACGATCGAAAATATTCTGTCCGTATTCCGAATAGGATTCGAGATAGGCAGTCTGGATCTCTTTGCCAATAAACTCGGCGTATTTCGGGATCAGATACCCTTTCAGGAACTCGAGATAGCGTTCAGCTTGCTCCTGCGGGAACTGCTCGCGTTCAATCTGTTGTTCCAGTACATAGAACAGATGAACCGGGTTCGCAGCGACCTCGACATGGTCAAAGTTAAAGACGCGGGAAAGGATCTTAAACGCGAAGCGGGTCGACAGGCCGTTCATCCCTTCATCGACACCGGAATAATCGCGGTACTCCTGATACGATTTCGCCTTCGGATCGGTATCCTTCAGACTCTCGCCATCATAGACGCGCATTTTCGAGTAGATACTCGAGTTTTCCGGCTCTTTCAGACGGGAAAGAATCGAGAAACGCGCGAGCGTTTCCAGGGTTCCCGGTGCGCAGGGCGCATGTGTCAGTTCGCTGTGATTAAGCAGTTTCTCGTAGATTTTGATCTCTTCGGAAATGCGTAAGCAGTACGGCACCTTCACGATGTAAACACGGTCGAGGAAAGCTTCGTTATTTTTGTTGTTACGGAACGTCACCCATTCCGATTCGTTCGAGTGGGCAAGGATAATGCCGTTGAACGGCAGGGCGGAGATCCCCTCGGTGCCGTTGTAGTTACCTTCCTGAGTGGCGGTAAGCAGCGGATGCAGCACTTTAATCGGTGCTTTAAACATCTCGACGAATTCCATGATCCCCTGGTTTGCCCGGCACAGCGCACCAGAATAGCCATACGCGTCCGGATCGTTCTGGGCGTGGTGTTCGAGTTTACGAATATCCACTTTCCCGACCAGTGCGGAGATATCCTGGTTGTTCTCATCGCCGGGTTCCGTTTTGGCAATTGCGATTTGTGCAAGAATTGACGGCCAGACTTTCACCACGCGGAATTTGGTGATATCCCCACCGAACTCATGCAGGCGTTTGGCGGCCCAGGGCGACATAATGGTGCCGAGATAACGGCGCGGAATGCCGTACTCTTTTTCCAGAATCTGGGTATCTTCCTGCGGATTAAACAGGCACAACGGATGATCGTTCACCGGACTGCGTTCACCGTTGGCGCTCAGCACATAAATCGGGACACGCTGCATCAACGACTTCAGTCGTTCGGCAAGCGACGATTTCCCGCCCCCTACAGGCCCCAACAGATACAGGATCTGTTTCTTCTCTTCCAGCCCCTGAGCCGCGTGTTTCAGATAAGAGACAATCTGTTCGATCGCGTCTTCCATGCCGTAAAACTCTTCAAACGCCGGGTAGCGAGCAATCACCCGGTTCGAGAAGAGGCGAGAAAGTCGGGGTTCCTGGGCAGTGTCGACCATGACGGGTTCACCAATAGCCATCAATAGCCGTTCTGCCGCATTGGCATAAGCACTGCGATCTTGCCGACAAGTGGTAAGAAACTCCTGCAGTGTGAACTCTTCGTCCTTGGCAGCTTCATAACGCTGGCGATAGTGATCGAATATATTCATGATATGCCGTCCTTTCGTTTTTTAGCACAGGTTAAGAGCCGTTCATATGAATAGTAGAGGCTCCCGGAAGAGGTAGACTGAACGACGTCATTTACTGTCTCGTATCAAAAAAACAGCAACTCTCATGCCAGCTTGTACAGCGTGAGACCAACGTGCCCGGTGATACAACTTCTAAACTAAAGAGTAGATGGCATTTGCAAAACTTGCATGCGCCCGCAAATGATTTTCAATGGCATATCAATAACTCATCCGCAATAAGTGCATAGCAAATGTAAATTATGCAGCGGGAGATCACACAGTTTTCACCTTATCGTAAGCAGAGCGTCATCTCAGCCTGCAAAATTAGACGGTTACATTCTTTCATTAGTTTGTAAAATGGTTGGGTTGTAACGTATTGGCGGTTACACTTTTGCCGCTGAACATTTGAATAAGGAAAGATGGATTGTGACCAAACTCAAACTTCTGGCACTTGGCGTGTTAATCGCATCGTCAGCTACCCTGGTGCACGCTGAAAGCAACCTGACGCTTGGCGCTGGCGTTGGTGTGGTTGAACACCCATATAAAGATTACGATGCGGATGTTTATCCGGTTCCGGTAATTAATTACGAAGGCGACAACTTCTGGTTCCGTGGCCTGGGTGGTGGGTACTACCTGTGGAACGACACCGCAGACAAATTGTCGATCACCGCCTACTGGTCTCCGATGTATTTCAAACCGGGCGACAGCGACGATCGTCAGATGCGTCGTCTCGATAAGCGTAAGAGTACTATGATGGCGGGTTTATCTTACGTCCATAACACGGAATACGGTTTCCTGCGCACTACGCTTGCCGGGGATACGCTGGACAACAGCAACGGCATCGTCTGGGATCTGGCCTGGCTGTACCGTTATACCAACGGTGGCCTGACGCTGACGCCGGGTATCGGTGTGGAGTGGAACAGCGAGAACCAGAACGACTACTACTACGGTGTGTCTCGTAAAGAGTCCGCACGCAGTGGTATGCGTGGCTATAATCCGGATGATAGCTGGAACCCGTACCTGGAACTGAGCGCTAATTACAACTTCCTCGGCGACTGGAGCGTTTACGGTACCGCACGCTATACCCGTCTGTCTGATGAAATTACCGACAGCCCGATGGTGGACAAATCCTGGACAGGTCTGATTTCAACCGGGATCACCTATAAGTTCTGATTGTGCATTATTACAGTGCAATCTGTGCATCAAAACAGGGCGCTTGCGCCCTGTTTTGCATTACGTTGGTGCACGACAAAGGAGGATGTGATGACAGATAAACAGGTGGTCTTCGCCGGTGAGGTTGTTCAACCTGCGATCGGGCAGGGGACATGGTACATGGGGGAGAACGCCGGTTACCGCCGGGCGGAAGTGTCTGCACTCCGTGCGGGCGTGGATCTGGGGCTGACGCTCATCGATACCGCCGAAATGTATGCCGATGGCGGAGCGGAAGAGGTCGTCGGTGAGGCGCTGAACGGACTGCGCGAGCGCGTTTTCCTGGTGTCGAAGGTCTATCCGTGGAACGCGGGTGGGCAAAAAGCGACTACCGCCTGCGAGGCCAGTCTGCGTCGTCTGAAAACCGACTATCTGGATCTCTATTTATTGCACTGGCCGGGCAATTTCTCCTTTGCCGAGACGGTCGAGGCGATGGAAACCCTGATAGCTCAGGGCAAAATTCGGCGCTGGGGGGTGTCCAATCTTGACATCGACGATATGCAGGCGCTGTGGCAGGTTCCTGGCGGCAGACAGTGTGCGACCAATCAGGTGCTGTATCATCTGGCTTCACGCGGCATTGAATACGATTTGCTGCCGTGGTGTCAGCAGCAGCATCTCCCCGTAATGGCTTACAGCCCGTTGGCACAGGCCGGGCGTTTGCGCAGCGGGTTACTGAATCATCCGGTGGTCAACGAGATTGCGCATGCGCATAATGCGTCGGCGGCGCAGATCCTGCTGGCGTGGGTTATCAGTCATCAGGGAGTGATGGCGATTCCGAAAGCGGCAAGTGTGGCGCATGTGCAACAAAATGCGGCAGCGCTGAGCATTACGCTTTCCGCTCAGGAACTCGCCGCACTGGAAAAGGCGTATCCTGCGCCGAAGGGCAAAACGACGCTGGATATGGTGTGATAAGCTCCGGTTTCGACCCGTAGGCCGGATAAAATGCGCAGGCATCGCCATCCGGCAAACAATGTCTTATGGCGACTGACGCCTTATCCGGCCAGTGATATCTCAACCGCAATCATTCTTAGCGGCTGGCAACGCGAATGGTTTGCGCCAGGCGGGAAGCTTTCTCTTCGGTGGTCTTCTGCGCGGCGGTAGCATACGCCGTTTCCACGCACACAAAGGTTTTGTAGCCATCATCCGGCATATCGCCCATGCTCACAGACAGCGCCGGACCAGGGTTCCAGCCGACCACGTTGAGGTGGTGATGGTGCACGACGTCGATGTTGCGGTTCAGAGCGGCATCGTGGATCACGCTGCAGGCTTCCGGGTTCAGGTAAACCCGGTCGGTACGATCCGGGAAGGTCTGTACGCCATCGGCCAACACATCTTCTTTGGCGTTGTTCACTTTATCGATGAAACGATCGCCCAGCCCACTGACGTTCACCGCTGCGATATCGCCAACGTTGAAATAGGTGTGCAGCGCGGAGGTCGTTTCAAATTCACCGTGCGCTTCCAGTTCGATCTCGCAGGTTTTGCCCACTTTAAAGCGCGCCAGCAGAGTGAAATCATGCGGCCAGTACTGGCGAGTCGCTTCACTGCTTTGCAGTTCAAACGTCAGCACGGCGCCGTTGTCGTCTTCATTATGTGCTTTCAGCGTCCATGGCAGGTTACGAGCGAAGCCGTGAGAGGGCAGCCCTTGCTGTGCCGCCGGACCAAACCACGGCCAGCAAATCGGCACGCCACCGCGCAGCGCGACGCCATTTTTAAATGGTGTGTTGTTGCTCAGCCACAGAACCTCTTCTTCGCCGGCTGGTTTCCAGGAGAGCAGGTGCGCGCCCTGTAACGCGAAAGACGCTTTTACCTGCGGGTGGTCGACGACGATCAGATCCAGCTCGTCGAGCTGACGGCGGGAGAGGACAGGGGTAATGTGTTCGATTACCGGAAGTGCAAAAATTTGATTAATCATGATGCAATCCTTTCTCTTCAGGCAAAAAAAAGAGCGACCGAAGTCGCTCTTACAGATTACTGTTTCATCTCAACTTATTTGGAGATGTGAGCAATCAGATCCAGAACCTTGTTGGAATAACCGGTTTCGTTGTCGTACCAGGAGACCAGTTTCACGAAGTTGTCGTTCAGTGCGATACCTGCTTTAGCATCGAACACGGAAGTGCAAACTTCGCCGTTGAAGTCGGTAGATACAACGTCGTCTTCGGTGTAGCCCAGAACGCCTTTCATCGGGCCTTCGGAAGCTGCTTTGATGGCTTTCTTAATGTCTTCGTAAGAAGCCGCTTTTTCCAGACGAACGGTCAGGTCAACAACGGATACGTTCGGGGTAGGAACGCGGAACGCCATACCAGTCAGTTTGCCATTCAGTTCTGGCAGGACTTTACCGACAGCTTTAGCTGCACCGGTAGAGGATGGGATGATGTTCTGAGCCGCGCCACGGCCGCCGCGCCAGTCTTTGTGAGACGGGCCATCAACGGTTTTCTGAGTAGCGGTGGTTGCGTGAACAGTGGTCATCAGACCTTCGATGATGCCGAAGTTGTCGTTGATAACTTTAGCCAGCGGAGCCAGGCAGTTGGTGGTGCAGGATGCGTTGGAAACGATGTCCTGGCCAGCATATTTGTCAAAGTTAGCGCCTTTAACAAACATCGGGGTGTTATCTTTGGACGGACCAGTCAGTACGACTTTTTTCGCGCCAGCGGTGATGTGCTTACGAGCAGTTTCGTCGGTCAGGAAGATACCGGTCGCTTCAGCCACTACGTCAACACCAACTTCGTCCCATTTCAGGTTAGCCGGATCGCGTTCAGCGGTAACACGGATTTTTTTACCGTTAACGATCAGATGACCGTCTTTCACTTCAACGGTACCGTCGAAACGGCCGTGAGTGGAGTCATATTTCAGCATGTAAGCCATGTATTCAGCGTCTAACAGGTCGTTGATTGCAACGATCTCGATGTCAGAACGTTTCTGAGCAGCACGGAAAACAATGCGACCGATACGGCCAAAACCGTTGATACCTACTTTGATAGTCATATATTCCACCAGCTATTTGTTAGTGAATAAAAGGTTGCCTGTAAAATTACAAAAACCTTACGCAGCGTCAAGCGGAATCGTGTCAATCATTGCGACAAATCAATCCTCTGTACAAGCTTTGCACGGCTGACTCGCCTCACTCTTCCATTGGGCTTGAAACCACATGGGGGCGGCGCCCAGAATTTTAAAGGGCAACTGAGATAAAAATGTGATTTACATCACGATTCACACGCTGCCATTTCGCAAGGATCAAGTTTAGAACAAAAGTCTGCACTGAGGTGTTAATGTTTTGTTAGAATCTGTCGCGCAATGTCAGCGTCATCAAAAGTGAGATGTGAGCAAATGGCGAACAAACCTTCTGCAGAAGATCTGAAAAAAAACCTGTCTGAAATGCAGTTCTATGTGACGCAGAATCACGGCACAGAACCGCCATTTACCGGGCAGTTACTGCATAACAAGCGTGACGGCGTCTATCACTGTTTGATCTGCGATGCGCCGCTGTTTACCTCCCAGTCTAAATATGACTCCGGCTGCGGCTGGCCCAGCTTCTACGAGCCGGTAAGCGAAGAGTCGATCCGCTATATCAAGGACTTTTCACACGGTATGCAACGCATTGAAATTCGCTGTGGAAACTGCGATGCGCATCTGGGGCACGTCTTCCCTGATGGTCCGCAGCCCACCGGCGAACGTTACTGTGTTAATTCAGCGTCGCTGAGCTTCATCGATGACGAAAACGGTGACCAGACGAAGGGTTGAAAAAACGATTCAGCAAATTATTCCATAGGAGCGGACTTATCATGAATCTTGATGAGATAGTTAACAGCATGACGCCGGATGTATACCAGCGTTTATCCACCGCCGTTGAGCTGGGAAAATGGCCGGATGGCGTCGCGCTGACCCCGGAGCAAAAAGAGAACAGTCTGCAACTGGTGATGCTCTGGCAGGCTCGCCATAATACGGATGCGCAACATATGACGATCGACACCAATGGGCAGATGGTGATGAAGAGCAAACAGCAGCTGAAAGTGGATTTCGGCATTACGCCAGAACCGATTGCGACGTTCAAATCCTGATAGTGCGCAATGGGCCCGGCATTCAGTAGCGCGGCCGGGCTAACGCGGCGGATTATTTTTTATTCAGCATTGCTTTCAGATCGGCGAAAGGATTGTACGTGGCTTCGCCGACGCTCTTTTGCGCATCCTCGCCCGCTACCACCGTGGAACCATACTGGTCAGCTTCCGTGTATTTGGAATGCTCATGATCGTGGCAGTACAGGCACAACATCTCCCAGTTGCTGCCATCTTCCGGGTTATTAGAATGATCGTGATCGATATGGTGCACCGTCAGTTCGCGAAGGTTTGAGTAAACAAACTCGCGGGTGCAGCGGCCGCAAACCCACGGAAAGAGTTTCAGCGCCTTTTCGCGGTAGCCAACTTCCAGACGGGCGTAGTTTTTAGGGATAAAAGCCATACAATCCCATGCCTCCAGTTGAAAATGAAACGATGCGTCACGCATTGACGCAGCGGGGTGAGGCCATCATAACCGATCCCTTTTCGCGTGACACACTTCATCCGGCCGCTTCCGAAAAAAAGGCCCCATGCGCACGCACAGGGCATTTTCGTCCATGAACGATGCTTAATGCGTAATGCCTAAGGACTCCGCCAGTTGTTTTGCCAACTGGTTATTGTTGTCCGCGCCGTACTCCCAGAACATCGCTCCCGCCAGCCCACGCTTCTTGATGTAATCCGCTTTGATTGCCACCGAGCGGGGATTCTCATAAGAGAGGGCAAAAAGCGGTTTACCATCAGCCGACTGAACGGACAGCCATGGCACTTTCGCCTGATCGTCCCAGTGCTCGGTAAACCGTTTCTGCGGATCGTTAAGGAAGGTTTTGACGATGTCGTTGTATTTCACGTAAGTATCTTTGCCCAGATCGACACCCAGTGATTTAAACAGCGTGATTACTTGCTCGCCGAAGTAGGGCTGCGTGACGGGATGTTTTTGCGCGTCTGGTTTTGTCCAGTCAATTCCAGGCTCGACAGAACGTTTGGGAACGCGGCCATAGAAACCGATCCCCAGATTCATCTGCCGGGGCTTCAGTCCGGCGGCCAGGTAGTTGTTGACCACAAAATCGACGCTGTATTTATCGGCCGTCGCTACGGTTGGCCAGTCTTTAGAATCATACAGGTTGGCGTTGAAATACTGCGTTCCGTAGGCCATGTCATAGGTCATCAGGTTGATATAATCGAGCAAGGGCGCTATCGCCTTCACGTCCACCCAGCTTTTCGGACTTTCCGCATTCGCACCGACGGCAATGGTCACCAGTTTCTGATTGCCGACGGCCTGACGCAGTTCTTTCAGTAACAGTGTGAAGTTCTCGCGGTCGGCAGGCTGACTGGCGACCAGTCCCCAGGCGCCGTTGACCGGGTATTCCCAGTCCAGATCGATACCGTCGAGGCCGTATTTCTGCATGATGTTCATGGCGGACCGGATAAACACGGCACGCGTTTCCGGAGTTGCGGCAGCGCCAGAGAATCCGCGTGCGCCCCAGCCTCCCACAGAAAGCAGGACTTTCAACTGTGGGTTCTGTTTACGCAGTACCGGGATCAGGGCAAGGTCAGACTCCACTTTTGGCGACAGCCAAATTTGATGCAATTTCGTCGGATCCTTCAGCGCGGCGTTGGTTTCGTCTTTCTCTGCGTTGTAAATCAGGCCAAATGAGTAGTTAAGGTGGGTAATCTGGCGGACATCCAGGGTGTTGATATCACCGCCTGGTCCGGCAGTGACATCTCCGCCGCCGTTGAAGTAACCGACGGACATCATGGAACTGGCGGACGCAACAGACGCGCACAGCAAGGGTAATGCTGCCAACAGGGGCAAACGTTTCATAGCAATCCTCTTTGACATTGAAAATAGAAAGCAAACACGCCACGGAAATGGCGTGGCGAAAAAACAGCCATCAGAGCGTAGCACCTGCGCTGATTAACTGCCGGTTTCAGTTCATTTTATGTGACGGAAGGAAAGAGATTTTTTGCCGGATGACCATACAGTCAGCCATCCGGCGGGAGGTTAACGGTGGGTTTCTTCCCAGTCAGCGAGGGTATACAACGTAGCACCTGCCGCTGCCATCTCCATAAAGGCATGGGCACTGTCCTGTGGCTGAATGTTCACGCCGCGACAGCCGTCGGTAATCACGTTCACCGTATAGCCCAGTTGCAGCGCATCCAGCACCGTAAATTTGACGCAATAGTCGGTCGCCAGCCCCATGACGATCAGTTCGTTTACGTCATGCTGGCGAAGCCATGCCTCCAGCCCGGTTTTTTGTCGGCGTCCGTTATCAAAAAAGGCGCTGTAGCTGTCGACCAGCGGGTTCTCGCCCTTATGAAAAACGGCCTCTATTGCCTTGCGGCTTAGCAACGGATGAAATGCCGCGCCGTCGGTATCCTGCACGCAGTGATCGGGCCAGAAAGTTTGTACCAGACCGTCCAGTTTCCCCTGGCTGTATGGTTGGGCCTGATGCTGACTGGCGAAACTGCCGTGATTCGCCGGATGCCAGTCCTGGCTTGCGATTACCGCATCGCCGCGTGTCTGGCACCACGCAATCAGGTGGTTTGCGATATCAATGGTGCTGTCGCCTTCCGGGACCGCCAGCGCGCCGCCGGCGCAGAAATCATTTTGTAAATCGACCAGTAACAACGCACGGTGTGTCATCAGATCCTCCTTAGTCGTCCGGCGTGAGTTCGCCACGCAGGTTTTGCGTCATCGCCTTGCGAATCGCATCCGTATCCAGCCCTTTGCTGAGCAGATAATGTAATTTGGTCAGGGTCGCTTCAACGGTCATATCCGCACCGCCAATGACTCCAGCATGCGCCAGGGCATTGCCGGTGGCATAGCCACCCATATTCACTTTCCCTGACATACACTGCGTGAGGTTGACTACCACGATGCCGCGCTCGCTGGCTTCGCTGAGTTCTTGCAGGAACGCTTTATTCTGCGGCGCATTGCCAACGCCGTAGGAGCGCAGAATCAACGCTCTTACCGGCTGGCGCAGGAAGTTGCGTACCACATCGGCGGAGATCCCAGGATATAGCGTAACGACCCCAATCGGCTGCGGTGTGATCGGGTGAACAATGAGTTCGCCTTCGCCCCGGGGAGCCGGTGGGGTACCCAGACGGCGGATGTGGATCCCCGCTTCCAGCAGCGGCTGGAGGTTAGGGGAGGCGAACGCGTCAAAGCCGTCGGCATGCGCCTTTGTCGTGCGGTTGCCGCGAAACAGACGGTTATTAAAGAACAGCGTGACTTCGTTGATCGGATAATTTGCCGCTACGTAAAGCGCGTTGAGAAGATTGATTTGCCCGTCAGAACGCAGCTCCGCCAGCGGAATTTGTGACCCTGTCACAATCACCGGCTTACTCAGATTCTCCAGCATGAACGACAGCGCAGAGGCAGTAAACGCCATGGTGTCGGTGCCGTGTAAAATCACAAAACCATCGTAATCATCGTAATGGGTTCTTATGTCATCGGCGATATGCTGCCAGTCTTCCGGCGTCATATCTGACGAATCCATCAGCGGGGCATATTCATGAATGGTGAAGTCAGGCATTTCCGGGCGATGAAATTCAGGCATCAGCGCCAGTTGGCGCTGAAGGTGTCCGGAGACCGGGATGTAACCCTGTTCGGAGCGCTGCATACCAATGGTCCCGCCGGTATAGGCAACGTAAATCGATTTTTTCTGCATGGCTGGTATCTTGTCGCTAAGAGAAAATCCCTCTTCGCAGGAAGAGGGACTGGAGATTAACGCACGTTCGCGCAGGTCAGACAGAACGCATAACGGTTTTGCGGATCGTTGAATGCGGCGAGCTTATCGCCTTCCGCTTTGACCGTACTGGCTGCGGAGGCCAACGGCGCAGGAAGCAGCGCCTGAATCGCCTGCGGCAGCATCGCACGAACGGAGCCTGACATGCTGTCCATCATCATATCGAAGAAGGTTGGCTCATCCTGATAATAGTCGATATGCCATTCTTTGAGTTTCGCCAGCTCAGCCGCTTTTGCCACCGCATCGTCGAAGTCACCCAGACTGTCGACCAGACCGTTGGCTTTGGCGTCCTGACCGGTCCAGACATGGCCCTGCGCGATTTTATCAATCTGCTCAGGTGTCGATTTACGCGCCTGCGCCACCAGGGTGATAAAGCGCTTATAACCATTCTCAATGCTCAGCTGCATCATTTGCTGTGCTTCCGGCGGCAGGGCTTTGGTCAGCGAAATATCGGCCAGCGGTGACGTGGCGACGCCATCGGTGTGCACGCCAATCGAATCGAGGCTGTTTTCGACGGTGTTAATCACACCGAAGATGCCAATCGAACCGGTCAGCGTACTTGGGTTGGCCACAATGTAACTGGCTGGCGTAGAGATCCAGTAGCCGCCCGATGCGGCCATTCCACCCATCGATACGACCACCGGTTTACCGGCAGCGCGCGCGGCGGCCAGTTCCGAACGAATCACTTCCGACGCCGTCACGCTGCCGCCAGGGCTGTTGACGCGAAGAACGATGGCTTTGACTTTAGGATCCAGACGCGCATCGCGAATTTGCGAGGCGGTGGTATCTCCGCCGACGTTCCCCGGTGTCTCTTCACCATCCATGATGGCGCCGTTGGCAAAGACCACTCCGATAGCGCTACCCGTATCGGCAGGCGGATTGAGCGTATAGTCGTAGTAGCTGATCGCACGATAGTTATTTTCGGCTTTGCTCCAGCCAAACTGTTTGGTCAGCGCTTTTTCCACGTCGGCGCTGGAAAGCAGAGCGTCGACCAGTTTGCTGTCGAGCGCGTACTTCGCCGTATCACCATCCGCTTTCGTCAGCGCATCCAGAACGCCTTGTGCGCCAGGGAAGACCTGCTCCGCCGGGATTTGGCGGTTGGCGGCAATGGTATTCAGGTAGTTCTGCCACAGTTCGCCAATCCAGCGGCTGTCTGCTTCACGTGCCGCCGGCGACATGTCGTCACGAATAAACGGCTCAACGGCAGATTTATAGGTGCCCACGCGGAACACATGAGTAGACACTTTCAGCTTATCCAGCAGGGATTTGTAATACAGTCCGTTTGTGGCAAAACCGTGGATATCGACGGAACCCTGCGGCGAGAGCCAGATTTTATTGGCGAAGCTGGCGAGGTAATACTGGCCCTGAGTGAAGTTATCGCCAACGGCATAGACCGGTTTTCCGCTGTCGCGGAATTCGCGCAGTGCCTTGCCGATATACTGCATTGACGGTTGATCGGCACCGGCGAAGTTCTTCAGATCCATCACAATACCGGTGATATTACGATCGTCTTTAGCCTGACGAATGGTATTGACGATATCGAACAGGGAGTTTTCCTGTAAGCGGTCGGAACTGGCGCCCAGCAGTTGACGGCTCAGAGCGCCAAGACGACTGGTACTGGACGGTTTATCGACGATCACCCCGGAAATATCTAACATCAGAGCACCGCGACCGACTTTATCGCTGGTGTTATTGCTGCTGACCTGCATCCAGACTCCCACGCCAACCAGGATCAAGAAGATAAAGAACAGGTTAAGCACGATCTCGCGGACAAAATTAAGCAGTCGCCACGTCCATTTAAAAAAACCGGCAATGAATCGCCACAGGGTTCGCATGTATTCTCCCTACCGTTACCAATACTACACCTGAGTCAGGCGTATGAGATGTGGCTATCCTAATGACCCGGCCGTCTCTTGTCAGCAGGAATCACCGTCGGCGCTGTAACAAAATCTGCTCTCGTGTTAATTTTGTGAATATTTACACTGACAGGAGTTAACCAAATGGATGCACTAGAATTACTTGTTAACCGACGTAGCGCCTCTCGCCTGGCCGAACCTGCACCTGCCGGTGAGCAACTGCAAAATATTCTCCGTGCGGGCATGCGCGCGCCGGACCATAAAACCCTGCAACCGTGGCATTTCTTCGTTATTGAAGGCGAAGGGCGCGATCGCTTCAGCGCGGTACTGGAAAAGGGGGCGATTGCCGCCGGGAGCGATGAAAAAGGGATCGAAAAAGCGCGCACCGCACCGTTTCGCGCGCCGCTTATCATCACTGTTGTCGCGAAATGCGAGGAAAATCATAAGGTCCCGGTCTGGGAACAGGAAATGTCCGCTGGCTGCGCGGTGATGGCGATGCAAATGGCCGCTATCGCGCAGGGTTTCGGTGGGATCTGGCGTAGCGGCGCGTTAACTGACAGCCCGGTGGTGCGCGACGCGTTTGGCTGTCGGCCCCAGGATAAGATCGTCGGTTTCCTCTATCTTGGTACGCCGCAACTGAAAGCCTCCACCACCATCAGCATGCCGGATACCGCGCCTTTCGTGACGAAATTTTAGTTAATTCTGCAAAACTGTCTGGATTCTGAGCAAAGACGCCGGAATTCGGACACTCTCTCTTATCACTTCAAGGAATGAGCGCTACCATAGCCCGATTGCAATGACAGGAGATGTCCATGAGCGAGCAAGCTATTCGTTTAACGCAGTACAGCCACGGAGCGGGTTGCGGTTGTAAAATTTCCCCAAAAGTGCTGGAAACCATCCTGCACAGCGAGCAGGCGAAGTTTGTCGACCCGAACCTGCTTGTGGGAAATGAAACCCGCGATGACGCGGCGGTGTATGACCTGGGTAATGGGACCTGCGTCATCAGTACCACCGACTTCTTTATGCCGATTGTCGATAATCCGTTTGATTTTGGCCGCATTGCGGCAACCAACGCCATTAGCGATATCTTCGCGATGGGGGGCAAACCGATTATGGCCATCGCGATTCTGGGCTGGCCCATCGCTAAGCTGTCGCCGGAAATTGCCCGCGAGGTGACCGAGGGCGGGCGCTTTGCCTGCCGACAGGCGGGCATTGCGCTGGCGGGCGGGCATTCGATTGACGCGCCGGAGCCGATCTTCGGGCTGGCCGTGACCGGCATTGTCCCCACCGAACGGGTGAAGAAAAACAGTACCGCCGCGGCCGGTTGTAAACTTTTCCTGACCAAACCGTTAGGCATTGGCGTATTGACCACCGCCGAGAAAAAATCGCTGCTGAAACCTGAACATCAGGGACTGGCAACGGAAGTGATGTGTCGGATGAATATTGCCGGGGCGTCATTTGCTAACATCGACGGCGTGAAGGCCATGACCGATGTGACGGGATTCGGTCTGCTGGGCCACCTCAGCGAAATGTGTCAGGGCGCAGGCGTGCAGGCGCAGATCCGCTATCAGGACATCCCTAAACTACCGGGCGTGGAAGAGTATATCCGCCTGGGCGCTGTCCCGGGCGGCACCGAGCGTAACTTTGCCAGCTATGGCCACCTGATGGGGGAAATGCCGCAGGCAGTGCGCGATCTATTGTGCGATCCACAAACGTCCGGCGGCCTGCTGCTGGCGGTAACGCCAGAGGCTGAAGAGGAAGTCAAAGTGACAGCCGCCGAATTTGGTATCGAGCTGACGGCGATTGGTGAACTGGTTGAAGCCCGTGGCGGTCGCGCCATGGTTGAGATCCGTTAACCCAATGCGGTTGTTTATTGCCGAAAAGCCGAGTCTGGCCCGCGCCATTGCCGATGTGTTGCCTAAACCGCACCGCAAAGGCGATGGCTTTATTGAATGCGGCAACGGTCAGGTGGTGACCTGGTGTATCGGTCACCTGCTTGAACAGGCGCAGCCCGATGTCTATGACAGTCGTTATGCGCGCTGGAACCTGGCCGACCTGCCGATCGTGCCGGAAAAGTGGCAATTGCAGCCGCGTCCTTCCGTGACCAAACAGCTCAATGTGATCAAGCGCTTTCTGCATGAGGCCAGTGAGGTTATTCATGCGGGAGACCCGGATCGCGAAGGGCAACTGCTGGTCGATGAGGTGCTGGATTACCTGCAACTGGCGCCGGAAAAGCGTCATCAGGTGCAGCGGTGTTTGATCAACGACCTCAACCCGCAGGCCGTTGAGCGCGCGATTGAACGCTTGCGCTCAAACAGTGAATTTGTCCCCCTGTGCGTGTCTGCGCTGGCCCGCGCCCGAGCAGACTGGCTTTACGGCATTAACATGACCCGCGCCTATACCATTCTTGGCCGCAACGCCGGGTATCAGGGCGTGCTTTCTGTCGGGCGTGTTCAGACGCCAGTGCTCGGGCTGGTGGTACGTCGTGATGAAGAGATCGAAAACTTCATTGCCAAAGATTTTTTTGAAGTGAAAGCGCATATCGTGACCCCCGCGGATGAACGCTTCACCGCCATCTGGCAGCCGAGCGAAGCCTGTGAACCGTATCAGGACGAAGAGGGGCGTTTGCTGCACCGCCCGCTGGCAGAGCATGTGGTTAACCGCATCAACGGTCAACCAGCGATTGTCACCGGCTATAACGATAAACGGGAATCAGAATCCGCGCCGCTGCCGTTCTCACTGTCAGCTTTACAGATTGAAGCGGCGAAACGCTTTGGTCTGAGCGCGCAGAATGTGCTCGATATCTGCCAGAAGCTGTATGAAACCCATAAACTCATCACCTATCCGCGTTCCGATTGCCGCTATCTGCCGGAAGAGCACTTTGCCGGACGTCATGCGGTGATGAACGCCATCGGTGTGCATGCGCCGGATCTGCTGCCGCAACCGGCGGTGAATCCCGATACCCGTAATCGCTGCTGGGACGATAAAAAGGTCGATGCGCACCACGCCATTATTCCGACGGCCCGCAGCAATGGTATCAATCTGACGGAAAATGAAGCGAAGGTGTATAGCCTGATCGCCCGTCAATACCTGATGCAGTTTTGTCCAGACGCGGTATTCCGTAAATGCGTGATTGAACTGGATATCGCGAAAGGTAAATTCGTTGCCAAAGCCCGGTTCCTTGCCGAAGCGGGCTGGCGAACCCTGCTCGGGAGCAAAGAGCGGGATGAAGAGAACGACGGCACGCCGCTGCCGGTGGTCGCAAAAGACGATGAACTGCTGTGCGAAAAGGGTGAAGTGGTAGAACGTCAGACCCAGCCGCCGCGCCATTTTACCGATGCCACGCTGCTGTCGGCGATGACCGGGATTGCGCGGTTTGTGCAGGATAAAGATCTGAAAAAGATCCTCCGCGCAACGGACGGCCTGGGCACCGAGGCGACCCGTGCCGGGATCATCGAACTGCTGTTCAAGCGCGGTTTTTTGACCAAGAAAGGGCGCTATATCCACTCTACCGATGCCGGGAAAGCGCTGTTCCATTCGCTGCCGGAAATGGCAACCCGTCCGGATATGACCGCCCACTGGGAGTCGATTCTGACGCAAATTAGCGAGAAGCAGTGTCGCTATCAGGATTTTATGCAACCGCTGGTGGGGACGCTGTATCAGTTGATCGATCAGGCGCGCAGTACGCCGGTACGTCGCTTCCGCGGCATTGTGGCGCCTGGTGGTGGCGGTGGAGAGAAGAATAAGAAGAGCGCACCTCGTAAGCGCGCGGCGAAAAAAAGCCCGCCATCAGCAGAGGCGGGCCTGTAATTCGCTTTTACGGGCGGTGAATTAAATCACGCCCTGACCAAACATCGCATCGGCAATCTTCACGAAGGCTGAGATGTTCGCCCCACGAACATAGTTGGTCTGTTTGCTTTCGCCGCCGTACTCGACGCAGGCATGGTGAATATCCAGCATGATGTGGTGCAGACGGGCATCCACTTTCTCCGCTTTCCAGCTTAGACGCGCCGCGTTCTGCGCCATTTCCAGACCGGAGGTGGCAACGCCACCGGCGTTTGCCGCTTTGCCTGGTGCAAACAGCACGCCGGCTTCGAGGAACAGATCGGTCGCTTCGATGGTGGTTGGCATGTTTGCCCCTTCCGCCACCGCTTTTACGCCGTTGGCGATAAGCTGACGGGCTGCGTCGACATCAAGTTCGTTCTGTGTAGCGCACGGCAGAGCGATATCGACCGGCACTGACCACGGCTGTTTGCCTTCCAGATAGGTCAGGCCAAATTCACGGGCGTAGTCCGCCACGCGACCGTCACGGCTGGATTTGATTTCGCACAGACGCGCCAGTTTCTCTTTCGTAAAGCCGCTTTCATCCACGACGGTGCCGCTGGAGTCGGAGGCCGTCACCACGCGAGCTCCAAATTCCATCGCTTTTTCAATGGCAAACTGCGCCACGTTGCCGGAGCCGGAAACCGCTACGCGCATCCCTTCAAAGCCCAGACCATGGCGCTTGAGCATTGCTTCAGTGAAGTAAACCAGGCCGTAACCGGTTGCTTCCGGACGAATGAGACTGCCGCCGAAGGAGAGCCCTTTGCCGGTAAACACGCAGGCGCTGTTGTTAGAGAGCTTACGCATCATCCCGGCCATAAAGCCGACTTCACGGCCACCCACGCCGATATCACCGGCAGGAACATCCGTATCCGGACCCAGGTGACGGTACAGTTCGGTCATCAGCGCCTGGCAGAAACGCATCACTTCGCCTTCACTTTTGCCTTTCGGGTCGAAATCGCTACCGCCTTTACCACCGCCCATCGGCAGGGTGGTCAGTGCGTTTTTGAAGGTTTGCTCAAAGCCGAGGAACTTCAGGATCGACAGGTTAACGGAAGGGTGGAAACGCATCCCGCCTTTATACGGGCCAATTGCCGAGTTGAACTGTACACGCCATGCACGGTTAACCTGGACCTGGTTACGATCGTCCAGCCACACGACACGGAACTGGATCACACGCTCTGGCTCAACCAAACGTTCCAGCAGCGACATTTCACGATAACGCGGGTTTTGCTCAATGAACGGCCACAGGGTGGTCATGACTTCACGAACGGCTTGCGCGAACTCGGTTTGATTCGGGTCGCGCTTTTGTACATGGTTGAGGAATGATTCCAGAGAGCGTGTCTGATCCATAGATATAAAAACCTCTTATATTTTAATGTGGTTGTATTTATGTTGTTTGTATTAAGTGCGTTTGCAGATTTTGACTATACCACCAGGAATGTGACGGATAGCAAGAAAAAAATACCGGTGCCAGGCAAATTAATAACCAGACGGCTGTCATAACGAAAAACGATGACAGAAGAGAGTAAAGTTTCCCGCGCGGGTTACCGTTATACTGAGAACAATCCCGAAATAGTAAGGAAACCCTATGCGTTTTATCGCAATGGCGGCAGCGTTGATAACACTCTCTTTATCCGCCCAGGCGAATCAAAGTATTCGCCCGGATGTTCAGGTAAACGTGCCGCCGGAGGTCTTTAGTTCAGGCGGACAACGCGCGCAGCCCTGTAACCAGTGCTGCGTTTATCAGGATCAGAATTATTCAGAAGGAGCGGTGATTAAAGCCGATGGGGTACTGTTGCAGTGCCAGCGCGACGAGAAAACGCTCAGCACGAATCCGCTGGTCTGGCGTCGCGTAAAAGCATAAAGGCGTTAAGCAAAGGTATATCAGCGGGGGCGAGGGGATAGTCCCGTGCGGTGTGCGGTTCGCACCACACCAGTTGCTGATGCTCATGTGCCATCACGTCTCCGCTAAACGCCGGGACATGCCAGGCATGCAGATGAATCATCCGCCCGGAGACTTCACGCTGATGGCTGGCAATATAGCGCCCCACCGTGGCCTCAATCCCCAGTTCTTCGCGCAGTTCGCGGACCAGCGCCTGCGGCTGCGTTTCGCCAGCTTCCACTTTGCCGCCGGCAAATTCCCACAGACCGGGTTGGTCTGCCTGCGGCGGGCGCTGGGCGAGCAAAATTTTACCTTCACGTTCAATGATAGCGGCAACAACGTCGAGGGTTTTCATCATATTCGTCAATGTTCAACAACAGAAAGTGACATACTATCGTCATCTTTGATTGACCTGAAGTCCCAGGAGTCCCCCTTGAACGATCCGCAATCGTGGGTAACGCCACTCGCCCGTCTCCCCGCCAGTCTCAAACCTCTCGTGATGACGCAAAGAAAACACTACGGAGAGATATTACATCCGACGCGCTGGTGGGGGCGGATGCCGTTTTTATTCTGGCTGGTGGCGCTATTCGTGGGGTTTCTCGAGCGTAAACGTGCATGTCTGACACCGGTGATGCGCGCGCTGCTGATGACGCGCGTGTCGCAGGTCTGCCACTGCGCATTCTGCGTGGATGCCAACAGCCTGCGGCTGGCAGAGCGCTGTGGCGCGATGGATAAAGTGCTGGCGGTGGCGAACTGGCAGACATCGTCTCTTTTTACACCAGAAGAGCGTGTTGCGCTGGCCTATGCTGACGCGGTGACCGCCACGCCGCCGCAGGTAGACTTTCTCCTGAAAGCGCAAATGAAACAGCACTTCAGCGATGACGTCATTAGCGAGATGACCGCGCTGTTGGCTTTCCAGAATCTCTCGGCGCGTTTCAATGCCGCGCTGGATATCCCTTCGCAGGGACTGTGCGACAGTGTCAAAGGAGCGCCGCATGCTTGACCGGCATTTGCATCCACGGCTTAAACCGCTGCTGCATCGCTGTGCAGGCGCGCTCGACAGGCCCGGGATATCCCCGGACGGCCTGACGCTGGTTGGGTTTGCCCTCGGCGTACTGGCGTTGCCGTTTCTGGCGCTGGGTTGGTATCTGGCGGCGCTGATGGCGATCGTCTCGAACCGGTTACTGGATGGTCTTGACGGTGCCCTGGCGCGACGTCGGGGGCTTACCGATGCGGGCGGTTTTCTCGATATCGCGCTCGATTTTCTGTTTTACGCGCTGGTGCCGTTCGGCTTCATTCTGGCTGACCCGCAGCAGAACGCGCTGGCAGGGAGTTGGCTGTTATTTGCGTTTATCGGCACCGGCAGCAGCTTTCTCGCCTTTGCCGCGCTGGCCGCGAAGCACAATATCGATAACCCCGGCTACGCGCATAAATCGTTTTACTATCTGGGGGGATTAACTGAAGGCACGGAAACGATGGTACTCTTTGTGCTCAGTTGCCTGTTCCCTGCGTACTTTGCCGTGCTGGCATGGATCTTCGGCGCGCTGTGTTGGATGACGACGCTGACCCGCATCTGGAGTGGCTATTTGACGCTGAAAGGGCTTCAGCGTCAGAGTGGGTGAGACTATTTGCTGCTGTCCGGGCCGCGCTCGCCTGTGGACACCGGGTTTTTCGGATCGCTGCTCCACTCATACCAGCCGCCGTCATAGACTGAGACGTTTTTCCAGCCCATCGCCCGGGCGTACATAAACGTCTCTGACGCGCGCCAGCCGGTGCCACAGTAAAAGGCGACCTGCTGATCCGGCAGAATCTGCCATTGCTTCCACATGCCGGCGATGTCATCCGCGCTGCGCATGGTGCCATCCGGATTATGGAAATCTTCCATATGCGTCGAGTCGCTGCCGGCATGTCCCCAGCGCGCCCCGGCAATCTCACCCTTTGGCTTGATATAGCTGTAGCCGCTGGTGGTGCCGATAAATTCCGGCCAGGAGCGAATACTGACCAGCGAAGCATCCTGACGGTGCAGCAGTTCGCGCGCTTGCTCCATATTAAGCATCAGCTGTGGCTGCGCCGGAATGGTCACGCCGAAATCGGGCTCTGGTTTAACTGTTGCTGGCGTGCCGCGCTCGACCGGCAACCCGGCGTCAGACCAGGTCTGCCAGCCGCCGTCGAGCAGACGAACGTCTTTCACCCCAGCGTACAGCATGATCTGCGCCACCCGCGCTGCCGCATAAACATCGCGTCCGTACAGGATCACCGTGGTGTCGTGACGGATGCCGTGCTTCGCCAGCATCGCTTGCAGGCTGGCGTCAGAGACTTTGTTCCACAGCGGTTCACTCTCCACCTCGTTGGTGTCGATGTAATCCGCGCCTGGAATATGGCTGAGCAGATAAAACTTCGGCGCCCCCCAGGCCGCTTCGATGATTTTCCAGTCACCGGCAGGTTTTGCGGTCACCTCTTTGCCCTGTTGTAGCTCATGCAGCCACTGCGGATAAACCAGCTGCTCGAAATGCGGCAGTCGTTGCAGACGGGTCGGATCCTGTAGCGCGTCGCTGAGCGTGGCAACCTGCCGCAGCCCCGCTTTTTGCAGCCGGTTTTTCACCGCCTGCACATCGCTGTCGCTGCCGTACAGCGCGACAGGAGCATCGGTCTTCAACTGATGCCGTTGGATCCAGGCGTTGAGCTGTTCGTCACTCATGTTGTCGAGCCAGCGCGCAGAAAGGTTCAGGGCGGAAGGTTCATGTCCGGAGGGGCCGTTTACTGACTGCGGCCAGCCATTGTAGAACGCGCTGGGACGGGTATCGATTGCCGTACCCTGTTTTTGCGTCAGCTGTGTAAAGTTGAGCGCCTGCGCCATATCAGCAGCCCAGGAGGAAGCACAAGCGAGCCCTAAAGCCAGTGCCAGCGCGGTCATTTGAGAAACACGTTTCATCGAATTGTCCGACGTTGAGATAAGGAGGCGCCATTCTGTGCTCGCTGAAGGTGAAAAACTTTGCGTTAACGCAGTATGTACGCAGTTTCACAACGCGGAAGATAACTGCAAAACGTGACCGCCCGGCGGAACATCCTGCGCGTCATGGGTGACCTGAACAACGGGAATATCCAGCCGACGCACTTCGTCAAAGACCCACTGACGAAAGTCTGCCCGACGGTCAGCATCAAGACGGCTGAACGGTTCATCCAGCAGCAACGCTCCAGGCTGCGCCAGCAGGGCGCGAAGCAACGCAACCCGTGCGCGCTGACCGCCGGATAGCGTGGCGGGATCGCGAGAAGATAAGCCCGCCATGCCCGCGCGTTCAAGCGCGTGCGAAACCGCATCCTGCCGCGCCGCGCCTTTCAGACTGGCAGGAAGCGCTACTAGCAGGTTTTGTCCTACCGTAAAGTGATCAAACAGCAGGGCATCCTGAAATAAAATACCGATCTGCCGCCGGGCGGTGGGGAGCACATCCAGACGTTGCTCGTCCAGCCATAGTTCACCACCAGCTTGCAGCGGCGGCGTCAGCGCACCCACCATCCAGGAGAGCAATGAAGACTTACCGCAGCCGGAGGGGCCCGCTAATGTGACAATGTCACCTTTTGCCACCTCGAAAGTTAACGGGCCAAACAGCGGTTTATGGTTGAGAAACAGGGAAAGATGACGAACGGTGAGCATTAGCGCAATCCTTGTCGGCGGTGACCGACCCATGATGAGAGACCGGCCATCAGCATGAACACGAAAAGCGGTAACAGCAATTGCCAGAGCGCCTGCGCGGCCAGGATACCGGTGCTGCCACCGCTGCTGAGGGCGACGGCTTCCGTCGTCAGCGTCGGATAACGACCTGCGCCCAGCCAGAGGGTTGGCATATACTGTGCGATACTGACGGAAAAACCCACCGCCAGCGCCACCAGTGCAGGGCGTAAAATCTGCGGGCATTTCACGGTGCAGAAGATTTTCACCGGTGACCAGCCCAGCGTCCGGGCAATCAACAGCAGACGCGGGTCGATGCGTTGCCAGGCCGGTTTCAGCACAAACAACATCCACGGCACTACCCACAGCAGATGTCCCCAGATGAGCGTGGCAAACTGACCGTCCAGTTCAAGGTGTAACGCCAGCGCATATTGGCCTATCACCAGCGGCAGGGCCGGGAGAAGGATCGGCAGCCAGACCCAACGATGCCCGTGCTGCGGTCCCCATTCCAGCCATAGCAGCAAAATGACCAGCCCCAGCGCGCTGGCGGCCAGTCCGATCGCTACGCTGTGAGTTAACGCGTCGAGATTGAGCGCAGATTGCTGCGCAAGAAAGGCCAGTAATACCGTACAGAGCACGCCTGCTGTGGGCAGCGACAATGACAGCGCTTTTCCCGTTACGGGCGAAACGCGGCGTTGACGTACGCCATAGACGTCAGGAAGCGTGCGTCGCCAGCCACGCCAGAGCAGATAACCCGCAAACGCAAAGAGAGCGAGCAGCGCCAGCAAAAGCAGGCTTGCCAGCGCGCCTTTGATCTGCTGGTCGCCGTCTCCCTGACTAAGCCACTGCCAGGTGAGGACCGCCAGCGTCGGCGGATTGCCGGGGCCGAGGATAATGGCGACATCCACCGCCGACATCGTCCATGCCACCACGGCCAGCATCACGGCTCCCAGCGCGGGGGCGACAGTGGGTAAAATCAACCAGCAGAGCGTCTGACGGCGGTTGTAGCCCAGCGAATCCAGCACGATGACCTGTTGAGCCAGCCTTTTCTCACTCAGTAGAATCGATAAAATCCACAGCACAAACGCGCTCTCTTTCACCGCCAGCGTCACGCCAAGTCCAATGCCGTAGCGATCGATCGCAGGCGAGAGAAATGGCAGAGCGCGCCAGAGCAGTCCGCCTTCGGCGAAAAGCAGCAGCGCGGCACTGGCAAACGCGACATGAGGAATAGCCAGCAACCACGGCAGGCGGGTGCTCAACCGTCGCCAGCGTATGCCGGGCCAGAGCGCCACCACAATCGTTAGCGCAATAAACAGCGCGCCAGCGGCGGCGATGAAGACCGAAACCACGGTCGCCAGCAACGCCTGCGGTAGCTGCGGATCGGCAGCAAGCGCCTGCCAGTTCGCCAGTGTCAGCGCGGGTGCTGTCAGCAACACACTGGCAGGCAGTATTGGCGCGTAAATCGCCGCCATTCCCAGCCAGGCCAGAAGCATTAGCGCGAACCGTAGCGGCGCAGCCATTCTTGCTCCAGTGCGTTAACCCAGGCCGCATGAGGCTCGGGCAGGACGGCGGGCAGCCCGTCCGGAATGCGAGCTTCCAGCGCTGCTTTCTGTGCGGCGGTCAGTTTTATCGCATCGAGCACCGACGGATCGCCCCAGACTGTCGGATCGGCCTTACGCAACTGTGCGTCAGGAGAGAGCAGGAAGTTGGCGACCAGTTTTGCGCCGGCGCTGGCGCGGGCATTGGCCGGAATGGCGACAAAGTGCACGTTGCCAATCATCCCTTCGCTAAAACCAAAGCTGTAGCTGTGTTTGGGCAATTCACCGCGGGTGACCTTTTGCTGAGCGTGCGCCGGGTTAAAAGTCAACGACAGGCGCAATGTCCCGCTCTTGAGCAAAGCATCCATCCGCGCCGGAGACGGCGGGAAATCCTTCCCTTCTCGCCACAGACTCGGATGCAGAGCATCGAGATAGCGCCACAGCGGCGCGGTCACACCGGCAAAGGTGGCGGCGTCCGGCGCGACGGTGAGCGCGTGCGGGTTGTCAGTCAGCGAGATCAGTAACTGCTCCAGAAACGCCGTACCGGTAAAGTCCGGCGGTCGTGGGTAACTGACGGTGCCGGGATGCGCCCGGGCAAATGCCAACAGCGCCTGCGGACTTTGCGGCGGCTGTGGCGTCACGTCGCGATCCGCGATAAACGTCAACTGCGCGCCACCCCACGGTGATTCAGCACCGTCAGTGGGAATCGAGAAATCTTCACGTACCGGTTTTTGTGTATCAACATAGCGCCAGTTGGGCAGCGTTTCAGCCCACTGAGTTTGCAATAATCCTGCCTCTTTCAACGTGCGGAAGTTTTCGCCGTTGATCCACAGCAGGTCGACAGAACCGCCGGTCTTCCGTCCGGCGGCGGCTTCGGTCTGGATGCGCTTCACTGCATCAGCGGCATCGGCGAGGCGCACGATTTTAAGATCGACCGCGTAGTGGGTTTTCATCTCGTCACTGACCCAGTCAAGATACTGGTTAACGGCGGTGTCACCGCCCCAGGCGTTGAACCAGACGGTCTGGCCTCTGGCCTCATCCTGAATCTGCTGCCAGCGTTGTTCGGCGTATCCCGGAGCGGTCAGCAACAGACCCGCGAGTAGTATTCCCCAGCGCATAATTACTCCTGAAAAAAACGTGCGACCAGCCAACGGGAGGCCAGCGGTAATAGTCCCAACAGGGCAAAAGCGGTCAGCATAGCGGGAGAAATAATGTCGCGCATTGATGTTAACTGGCTTAACTGGCGTCCGGCATTCAGATAAACCAGGGTGGCAGGCAACATCCCCAACTGGCTTACCCACCAGTAACGACGCACGCCAACGGTAGTGAGACCGGCCAACAGGTTAACGACAACGAACGGAAACAAGGGTATCAGTCGTAGCGCAAAGAGATAAAAGGCGCCTTCCCGCGCTATCCCGTGATTGACCGTGGCCATATGCCGGGAAAAACGCCGCGACACCCAGTCACGCAACAGGTAACGACTGGTGAGCATGGCAAACGTGGCGCCCAGCGTTGAGGCAAAAGAGACCAGCAGTGTACCTTGCCAGAGGCCAAACAGCGCGCCGCCAAGCAGCGTCAGCAGCGCCGCGCCAGGAATCGACAGCGCCGCGACGGCGGTATAGAGCAGAAAATAGAGGCTCGCACTGACAAAAGGGGACTGGCGTTGCCAGTCCACCAGCGCGGCATGTTCGCGTTTAAGCGTCTCCAGCGTGAGCAGGCCGGGGGGCAACGCCCAGAATATCCCGGCGAGACAGAGGAACAGTACGCTCGTTACCCCGATTTTTCTGGCGTTCACGGCTGAACATCAGACCTTGAATGTTGCCCACACCGGCGCATGGTCAGACGGTTTTTCCATACTGCGAATGTCATAGTCGATACCGGTTTCCATGCAGCGCTCAGCCAGCGGCTGGCTTGCCAGCAGCAGATCGATACGCAAACCGCGGTTATCGTCAAACCCCTTTGAGCGGTAATCAAACCACGAGAATTTGTCGGTGGTTTCCGGGTGCGCGTGGCGGAAGGTGTCAACCAGGCCCCAGCCCAGCAGGCGGTCCATCCATTCACGCTCTTCCGGCAGGAACGAACATTTGCCGGTGCGCAGCCAGCGCTTGCGGTTATCTTCGCCGATACCGATGTCGAGATCCGTGGGGCTGATGTTCATATCGCCCATGATCAGCACAGGATTGTCGTGCTTCAGTTGGTTGTCGAGATAGTTTTGTAAGTTCTGATAAAACTGCGCTTTAGCCGGGAATTTAATTGGATGGTCGCGGCTTTCACCCTGTGGGAAGTAGCCGTTGATCACCGTCAGGTTGCCCAGCGGAGAGGGGATTTCCGCCATGATGATGCGGCGCTGAGCCTCTTCGCCATCATCAGGAAAACCCCGGCGCACGGCGATGGGGGTTTCTTTGGTCAGCAGCGCAACGCCATAGTGACCTTTCTGCCCGTGGTAGAAAACGTTGTAGCCGAGTTTTGCGACATCTTCGAGCGGGAACATGTCGTCGTGAACTTTTGTCTCCTGCAGGCCAATGACATCGGGTTGGTGTTTTTCGACGATGGCTGCCAGTTGATGAGGTCTGGCGCGCAGGCCGTTGATATTAAAAGAGACAAATTTCATAGTCGCTGCCACTTTGCTGGATGAATAGTGCATGGATGGTAGCAGAATTTCCGCTAACTGACTGCCCATAATGGTGAGATTCCGGCAATGGGTGCGAATGGTGTTAACAATGGGGCAACGCCTGCCCTGTTTTAGGGCGGATTGCGTCAGAATGGCGCAGAAGTTTCCTGTAAATTTCGTCGATGATCACATTTCCAGAATTATATTTGGTCTGTGCATAACATTGCGGTTTTTCCTCCAATTACTCCTCTTTTACGCAAACATATTCACTTTCTATGCACGTAAAGTGAATATCGCTGGGCTATAACTCGTTGATTTTTCGTTGCAGGTTGCCGTTTATGCATTTTTTCCACTGGCTGGCACGAAGACTGCAATCTACATTTACAGCGCAAACACTACTATTCATTAACATATAAATAACTTTTTATTTACCGATGAGGTCGCTATGTCTCAGTCAATTACGCGTGAAAATTTTGATGAATGGATGATGCCCGTTTATGCACCGGCACCGTTTATTCCGGTTCGCGGTGAAGGTTCACGCTTGTGGGATCAGCAGGGTAAAGAGTATATCGACTTCGCGGGGGGCATTGCGGTCAATGCCCTGGGACACGCGCATCCGGAACTGCGTGAAGCGCTGAATGTGCAGGCGAGCAAGTTCTGGCACACCGGCAACGGCTATACCAACGAGCCGGCGCTGCGACTGGCGAAAAAGCTTATCGACGCCACCTTTGCCGATCGCATCTTTTTTTGCAACTCCGGTGCTGAGGCCAATGAGGCGGCGCTGAAGCTGGCGCGCAAGTATGCGCACGACCACTACGGCAGCAATAAGAGCGGCATTGTGGCGTTTAAGAACGCCTTTCACGGTCGTACGCTGTTTACCGTCAGCGCCGGAGGACAACCGGCCTATTCGCAGGATTTCGCACCGCTGCCGCCGGATATCCGCCACGCCGTCTACAACGATATTAACTCTGCCAGCACGCTGATTGATGATACTACCTGCGCCGTCATCGTTGAGCCGATACAGGGGGAAGGGGGGGTAGTACCTGCAACCCAGGCCTTCCTGCAAGGGCTGCGCGAACTGTGCGATCGACATAATGCGTTGCTGATTTTTGATGAAGTACAAACCGGGGTGGGCCGTACCGGTGAACTGTATGCCTATATGCACTATGGCGTGACGCCGGATCTGTTGACCACCGCCAAAGCGCTGGGCGGCGGGTTCCCGATTGGCGCGCTGTTGGCCGATGAAAAATGCGCCAGCGTGATGACCGTTGGGACACACGGCACCACCTATGGCGGTAATCCGCTGGCGACCGCCGTCGCCGGGAAATTACTCGAAATCGTCAATACGCCTGCGATGCTGAACGGAGTGAAACAGCGTCATGACTGGTTCGTGGAGCGGTTGAACGCCATTAACCTGCACACCGGGCTGTTCAGTGAAATTCGTGGTCTGGGACTGCTGATTGGCTGCGTGTTGAACGATAAGTTCGCCGGTAAAGCCAAACAGATTTCCCAGGAGGCGGCGAAAGCAGGCGTGATGGTGCTGATTGCCGGAGGTAACGTGGTGCGTTTTGCACCGGCCTTGAACATCACGCAGGAAGAGATCGCCAGTGGACTCGATCGTTTTGCGGCTTCTTGCGAACAGATTAAAGCCGGAGGTTCATCATGATGGTGATCCGCCCTATTGAGCACGCCGATATCAGCGCGTTAATGCAACTTGCCAGTAAAACCGGCGGTGGGCTGACCTCGCTGCCGGCGAATGAAGCCACGCTGGCGGCGCGTATTGATCGTTCCCTGAAAACCTGGCGGGGCGAATTGCCGAAAAGCGAACAAGGCTATGTCTTTGTGCTGGAGGATCTGGAAACCGGCACCGTGGCAGGGATTTGCGCTATTGAAGTCGCCGTGGGGCTTAACGATCCCTGGTACAACTATCGCGTAGGGACGCTGGTGCATGCTTCAAAAGAGTTGAACGTCTATAACGCGCTGCCAACGCTGTTTCTCAGTAACGATCACACTGGCAGCAGTGAGCTGTGCACGCTGTTCCTCGATCCTGACTGGCGCAAAGAGGGCAACGGTTATCTGCTGTCGAAATCGCGCTTCATGTTTATGGCCGCGTTTCGCGACCGTTTTAATGAAAAAGTGGTCGCGGAAATGCGCGGTGTGATCGACGAGCATGGCTATTCCCCGTTCTGGCAAAGCCTGGGGAAACGTTTTTTTTCGATGGAATTTACGCGGGCTGACTTTCTCTGCGGCACCGGGCAGAAAGCGTTTATCGCCGAACTGATGCCGAAGCATCCGATTTATACCCACTTTCTCTCTGATGAGGCGCAGGCGGTCATTGGCGAAGTGCACCCGCAGACCGCACCGGCGCGCGCGGTGCTTGAGAAAGAAGGGTTCCGCTATCGCAATTACATCGACATTTTCGACGGCGGCCCGACGCTGGAGTGTGATATCGACCGGGTGCGGGCGATCCGCAAAAGTCGGCTGATAGAGGTGGTAGAAGGGCAGCCTGCGACCGGCGATTTTCCGGCCTGCCTGGTAGCCAATGAAAACTACCACCACTTCCGCGTCATGCTGGTGCGCGCCGATCCGAATACACAACGTCTGGTGCTGACCGCCGCACAACTGGATGCCCTGAAATGTCACGCAGGAGACCAGGTTCGCTTTGTCCGTCTCTGCGCAGAGGAGAAAACGGTATGACTTTATGGATTAACGGTGACTGGGTGACCGGTCAGGGTGAACGTCGGGTGAAAAAGGATCCGGTACAGGGTGATGTACTCTGGGAAGGCCACGATGCCGATGCCGCGCAGGTGATGCAGGCGGCTCGCGCTGCCCGCACCGCGTTTCCGGCCTGGGCCAGACGCCCCTTCAGCGAACGACAGGCGATTGTTGAAAAATTCGCCGGGCTGCTGGAGCGCAATAAAGCGGATCTGACCGCTATTATCGCCCGCGAAACCGGTAAGCCACGCTGGGAAGCGGCGACGGAAGTGACGGCAATGATTAACAAAATCGCCATTTCCATCAATGCATATCACGCTCGCACCGGCGAGCAGTACAGTGAGTTGCCCGACGGCGCGGCAACGCTTCGCCACCGTCCGCATGGTGTGCTGGCGGTATTTGGCCCCTATAACTTTCCGGGACATCTGCCAAATGGGCACATTGTGCCGGCACTGCTGGCGGGCAACACCTTACTCTTTAAGCCCAGCGAACTGACGCCGTGGACCGGAGAAGCGGTGATCCGACTCTGGGAACAGGCCGGTCTACCGCATGGGGTGTTGAATCTGTTGCAGGGCGGTCGGGAAACGGGACAGGCGTTGAGCGCGCTGGACGCCCTCGATGGACTGTTGTTTACCGGCAGTGCGAATACGGGCTATCAACTGCATCGCCAGCTTGCCGGACAGCCGGAAAAAATCCTTGCCCTCGAAATGGGCGGCAACAACCCGCTGATTATTGAGGATCCGGCGGATATCGATGCGGCGGTGCACCTGACTATTCAGTCCGCGTTTGTAACGGCAGGGCAGCGCTGTACCTGCGCACGTCGCCTGCTGGTGAAAAAAGGCGCGCAGGGTGATGCGTTCCTTGCACGGCTGGTGGATGTCAGCCGACGTATCCAGCCAGGCCGCTGGGACGATGAGCCGCAGCCGTTTATCGGCGGGCTTATTTCCGAACAGGCAGCGCGTCATGTATTTGACGCCTGGCAACAGCGTGACTCACTCGGTGGACAGACGCTGCTGGCACCGCGCCTGTTAAAGGACGGTACCTCGCTGCTGTCACCTGGCATTATCGATCTGACGGGCGTGGCGAATCTGCCCGATGAAGAGGTCTTTGGTCCGCTGCTTGGCATCTGGCGCTATGAATGCTTCGACGAGGCGATCGCGATGGCTAACAACACTCGCTTTGGGCTGTCCTGTGGACTGGTCTCGCCTGACCGTGCGCAATTTGACCAGCTACTGCTGGAGGCGCGTGCGGGTATCGTTAACTGGAATAAACCGTTAACGGGTGCCGCCAGTACTGCACCGTTCGGCGGCGTAGGGGCTTCCGGAAACCATCGTGCCAGCGCATGGTATGCCGCCGATTATTGTGCCTGGCCAATGGCAAGTCTGGAATCGCCGGCGTTGACGCTGCCAGCTACGTTGAGTCCTGGCCTTGATTTCTCGCGTGAGGAGTCGGTATGAAAGCACGCGAGGTCAACTTTGATGGGCTGGTGGGGCTGACGCACCATTATGCCGGGTTGTCGTTCGGCAACGAGGCATCTACCCGACATCGTCATCAGGTATCCAATCCCCGGCTGGCAGCGAAGCAGGGGCTGCTTAAGATGAAGGCGCTGGCGGATGCGGGATATCCGCAGGCGGTGATCCCGCCACACGAGCGACCGTTTATTCCTGCATTACGCCAGTTGGGGTTTAGCGGTAGCGATGAACAGGTGATTGAGAAAGTGGCGCGTCAGGGGCCGCACTGGCTCTCCAGCGTCAGCTCCGCATCGCCGATGTGGGTGGCAAACGCGGCGACGGTAGCGCCGTCGGCGGATACGCTGGATGGCAAAGTGCATCTGACGGTCGCTAACCTCAATAACAAGTTTCATCGTTCACTCGAGGCGCCCACCACGGAGGCGCTGCTGCGGGCAATCTTCCGCGATGAACGCTATTTTGCCGTGCATTCCGCGCTGCCGCAGGTGGCGATGCTCGGCGACGAAGGCGCCGCTAACCATAATCGCCTCGGCGGAGGGTATGGCGAGCCGGGAACGCAGCTGTTTGTCTACGGACGCGAAGAGGGTGGCAATACGCGGCCTTCCCGCTATCCCGCACGTCAAACCCGTGAGGCCAGCGAGGCGGTAGCCCGCCTGAATCAGGTGAATCCACAGCAGTGTCTTTTTGCCCAGCAGCACCCGGAGGTTATCGACCTTGGGGTGTTTCATAACGATGTGATTGCGGTTTCTAATCGGGAAGTGTTGTTCTGCCATGAGCAATCCTTCGCGAGACAGAATGAAGTCATGAATCAACTGCGCGCCCGTGTGCCCGGCTTCACCCCCATTGTGGTGCCGGCGGCGGACGTGTCGGTGCCAGATGCGGTGGCGACGTATCTGTTTAACAGTCAACTGTTGAGCCGCGATGACGGCTCGATGATGCTGGTTCTGCCGCAGGAGTGTCGCGAACATGCGGGCGTGTGGCGCTATCTGACGAACCTGCTGGAAGCCGATAACCCGATCCGCGACATGCGAGTGTTTGACCTGCGCGAGAGTATGTCAAACGGCGGGGGGCCAGCCTGCCTGCGGCTGCGGGTGGTGTTAACCGATGAAGAACGCCTGGCGGTTAATCCGGCCGTGATGATGAATGGCGTGCTGTTTAATGCGCTCAACAACTGGGTGGATCGCTACTATCGCGACCGGCTGACCGCCGCTGATCTCGCTGATCCGCAGCTGCTGCGGGAAGGGCGCGAAGCGCTGGATTCGCTGACGCAACTGTTGCAGCTTGGCTCTGTCTATCCGTTCCAGCGATCGGGAGGCGGACATGGATGATTTTCTCGCCGCCACGCTGGCCGGTACGATACCGCAGGTCCGGGAGGGTGAAGGGGCGGGCTTTCGCTGGCGCTGGGCGGACGTCGGTATTCTCGAACTCACCCCCGTCACGGCGGCCGATCGCGCGCTGGTGATCTCCGCCGGGATTCATGGCAATGAAACCGCGCCGGTGGAGATACTCCATGCGCTGCTCCTGGCGCTGTCGAAGGGGGAGATAACGCTACGCTGGCGGCTGTTGGTGATCCTCGGCAACCCGCAGGCGCTGGCTGTCGGGAAACGCTACTGCCACAGCGATATGAACCGGATGTTTGGCGGGCGCTGGCAACAGTTTGCCGAAAGTGAAGAGACGCAGCGCGCACGTCAACTGGAACACTCTCTGGAAGACTTTTATGCGACGGGCACGGAGTCGGTGCGCTGGCATCTCGATCTACATACCGCCATCCGTGGTTCTTACCATCTGCGCTTCGGTGTGTTGCCACAGCGTCCCATCCCCTGGGATGAGACGTTTCTCGGCTGGCTGGGCGCCGCGGGACTGGAAGCGCTGGTGTTTCACCAAACGCCGGGCGGTACGTTTACCCATTTTAGCGCTCAACACTTCGGCGCGCTCGCCTGTACGCTGGAGCTTGGCAAAGCCTTGCCATTCGGTCACAACGATCTCCGCCAGTTTGCTCCGACATCTGCGGCGCTGACCGGTTTACTGTCGGGGCAGATTGACCAGGCTGATGGCACTCCGCCAGTCCGCTATCGGGTGGTGTCGCAGATCACCCGGCGCAGCGACGCGTTTGTGCTGCATATGGACAGCCAGACGCTCAACTTCACTCCCTTTACCGCAGGCACGCTGCTGGCGGAAGAGGGCGACGAGCGTTTTGTCGTCACCCATGACGTCGAATACGTTCTTTTTCCTAATCCGGGTGTGGCGCCGGGATTACGTGCGGGTCTGATGCTGGATAAAATACGCTAACGTATTTCCCGCAGGCGAAGGCCTGTGGGTTTTAATTTATTGTGCGCCAGCAAATAAATCCGGACTATTCCTGGAGAACTGCTTTATTTATCATCACCGCTCAGGTATAGTTCTTCATATTCCCTGTGAAATCATGCTGTTGTCATATTTTCTTTCAACTCTTCGCAATAATTTCTTTTTTTCTCCACAATTGGCGAAAAAATGTTTTTTACACTTTCATTGTTTTACCGATGCTCTGACTAATTGACGATTAAGACGTTAAAGTTAATCTCGTCAACACGGCACTGTACTTCTTCGGAGGTGACAAGAAAGCCGTAAAATAACTGAAAGGAAGGATAAAGATTATGCGTAAATTAACTGCACTGATTGTTGCTTCTGGGCTGGCGCTGGGCGCTGCGAACCTGGCTCATGCGGCGGACACCACCACCGCGGCACCGGCAGACGCCAAACCGATGATGCAGCATAAAGGCAAATTCGGCCCACATCATGACATGATGTTTAAAGACCTGAATCTGACCGATGCTCAGAAACAACAGATCCGCGACATCATGAAGGACAAGCGTGACCAGATGAAGCGTCCGCCGGTTGAAGAACGCCGTGCAATGCACGACATCATCGCCAGCGATACCTTCGATAAAGCGAAAGCAGAAGCGCAGATTGCGAAGATGGAAGAGCAGCGTAAAGCCAACATGCTGGCGCACATGGAAACGCAGAATAAGATCTATAACATTCTGACCCCGGAACAGAAAAAACAGTTTAATGCCAATTTTGAGAAGCGTCTGACAGAACGTCCGGCGCGTGACGGTAAAATGCCTGTACCTGCTGAGTAATCGCTGAGCAGACCTGTTCGAAGACCGCCGGTCTTGTCCATCCTCTCCACTGAGGCGATGGGCAGGATCGGCGGTTTTTTCTTGTTCCGACCCTAAGGAAAATGCTCATAGCTGCCGATAACGTCGTTGTGCTTTCTTACACCGCATGATGTTTATCAGGAGCGATGATGGAATATTTCGATATCCGCAAGATGCCGGTTAATCTCTGGCGCAACGGCGCCGGTGAAACGCGTGAAATTTGCTGTTTTCCTCCGGCGACCCGCGACTTTCACTGGCGTGCCAGCATTGCTTCGATCGCCGGTAATGGCGAATTTTCGCTCTTTCCTGGTATCGAGCGGGTGATTACCCTGCTGGAAGGCAGCGAAGTGACGCTGGAAAGCCAGGGGGCATTCAGCCATACCCTTAAGCAGCATCAGCCGTTTACCTTTGCCGGTGAGCGCGTGGTGAAGGCCAGGCTGACGGAAGGGCAGATGTCGATGGATTTTAATATCATGACCCGGCGTGACTCCTGCCAGGCGAAAGTGCGGGTGGCCGATCGCACCTTCACGACGTTTGGCTCGCGCGGCGGCGTGGTGTTTGTCATTAGCGGTGCCTGGCAGTTGGGCGATAAACTTCTGACTGCCGATCAGGGAGCCTGTTGGCACGACGGCAAACATACGCTGCGGCTGTTGAAAGCAGAGGGGAAACTGTTGTTTAGCGAGATCACCTGGCTGCAGGGGCATTCCCCGGATTCAGTTCAATAATTTCGCAGGCACCGGAAACGAGCGGCTTACAGAGAATTTTGTAACCGTCATGATCAAAACCAGCCGGCGTTTGTACCAGGGTTGCCGCCTCCTCCAGGGTATCAACCGCCCCCAGCCACAGCCAGTTGTTAATGATGTGATATTGCGTCATTTGCGCCCGACTCTCTTTGAGCGCAATGGCGTTTTTCCATGGCCAGCAGATAACCCGCAGTTCTTCCAGCGCTGCCTGCAAACGGGCGTCGTGCTCTTCTGGACGCTCTTTATCACAGCAGACGCCAGCGCAGCGTTTGAGCGCAGAGCGAAAACAGGCACGGCCACGGCTCAGGGGTTCAAGACCCAGCCGCCCGTAACACAATTGTTGTTCGTCAGCGAGTGATTGCAAGGCGGCCAGGGCGGCGCGGCGGTTGGCAAAAAGACCGAACAGATCCGGCGCACAGGAGAAATCAACGTCGCGCGACCAGGCGACGCCCACGTTCCCCTCTCTGAGCGTTAACGCGCAGAGTTGGCGATTGCGGCGCAGGCGTTTATTAAAGAGCGGTTGTTGCTCTTTGATTAGCCGTGCCTCGAGTAAGAGCGCGCCGATTTCACCGGCAGTACCGATCCAGGAAATACGCCGGGACTGGCGCAGCATGGCGGCTTCCTCCGGCGTGCGTAAATGCGACAGTACCCGACTGCGGATATTGACACTTTTCCCAATGTAAAGTGGCAGGGTATCGCTGTCGCTGTGAAACAGATAAACACCGGGTACGGCCGGGAGCGAATCCAGAAAAGGCCGCAGATGCTCAGGATATTCGTAAACTGCTGCTGCTTCAAACTCAAGACGAGGAACTGATTGACGCCGTGCCACTGTAAACTCCGGATGCTGGTTATTCATCCAGTATAGCAGTGCCGTTACGATTAAAAAAGAGAGGGCGTGGGCGATTGCGGAGCACAGGCCGGATGGCATTGCCATCCGGCCTGTGCAATCTTACTGTTTCCAGAAATCATCAAATACGGTAATGGGTGGACGGCGCTTATGCTCTGTCTTCAGATACCAGCCTTCAATGATTTTTGCGATGGCGACATCCACCGCTTTCCCTTCCAGATAGTCGTCAATGTTCTCATAGGTCACGCCCAGCGCGGCTTCATCCGGCAGTGAAGGGCGATCGTCTTCGAGATCGGCAGTGGGGGCTTTCTTGTAAAGGTGTTCCGGGCAACCTAACGTCGCCAGCAGCTGTTTCCCCTGACGCTTGTTGAGGCGAAACAGTGGGTTAATATCCGTACCACCGTCACCGTACTTGGTGAAGAAACCGGTGATGGCTTCTGCCGCATGATCGGTGCCGACCACCACACCGCTGGTCATGCCTGCGATACTGTACTGTGCCTTCATGCGTTCACGGGCTTTTTCATTGCCACGGACGAAATCGCTCAGTTCAATACCGGCTTCACGCAGGGCCTGCTCACTCGCCAGTACCGCACCTTTGATATTGACGGTTAACACGCGATCCGGCTGGATAAAGTCGATGGCGTCCTGGCAATCCTGCTCATCAGCCTGAACGCCATAGGGCAGGCGAACGGCAATAAACTGCAGCGCATCGTTACCGGTTTCAGCACGCAACTCGCTGATGGCGATCTGACAAAGTTTGCCTGCCAGCGTTGAGTCTTGCCCCCCGCTGATGCCCAGCACCAGACTTTTCAGGAAGGGATAACGTTGCAGATACGCTTTCAGGAAATCCACGCTGCGGCGAATTTCTTCTTCCGGATTAATGTGCGGTTTTGCGCCTAGCGCCTTGATGATCTCGTGTTGCAGAGTCATTTCCCCACCTCCTTAATGTATAAAGAATAAAATCGGACTGTGATAAAGCTAACCCTTTGCTGTGCAAACGACAAGTGAACACAGGTTAGGTGGCGCTTAAAACGACATCCTGCCGTCTGAACGGAATCTGACAAAATATTCGCGTGCTAAGCGTTAGCTTGAAAAATGTCATAATGTATTCCAGGCTTATATAACACGCTGATAAACAAGAGGACGGAAAATGAACAGGACTATTGCAGGAATTTTTAGTGCAGCAGCAGTATTAACAATGCTGGCAGGGTGTACGGCGTACGATCGCACCAAAGACCAGTTTGTCCAGCCTGTGGTCAAAGATGTGAAAAAAGGCATGAGTCGCGCCCAGGTTGCACAGATTGCCGGGAAACCGTCGTCTGAGGTGAGCATGATCCATGCTCGCGGTACTTGTCAGACCTACATCCTGGGTCAACGTGATGGTAAAGCAGAAACCTATTTCGTGGCGCTGGATGACACCGGTCATGTTATCAACTCAGGCTACCAGAGCTGCGCTGAGTACGATACCGACCCGCAGGCAGCGAAGTCACAATAACTGTCTACTGCCTGTACAGCTCAATGAACCGGCCGCTGGCCGGTTTTTTTGTAACGAAGATGATCTTATTTATTGATGCGAATTATTTACCCGAAGTGTGAAGGGGGTCATAACGCCAGGTCAATGAGAGACAATTTAGTTGGTCAAGGAAATACCATCCGCGGGTGCGATGCCGTATACTCATTTCAGACACAGAAATAAGTTTTCGGTTACGCAGGTTATCCAGAGCATAGATGCAGGTTAAGACTTGCGGCGTGTCTGGTTGACAGATAATCGCACATGAGGAAGGTCTGAATGGAAAAGAAACACATTTATCTGTTTTGCTCTGCGGGTATGTCTACCTCTTTGTTAGTGTCAAAGATGCGTGCGCAGGCGGAAAAGTATGAAGTCCCGGTTATTATTGAAGCATTCCCGGAAACCCTCGCCGGAGAAAAAGGACCGAATGCCGATGTTGTATTATTAGGTCCGCAAATTGGTTATATGTTGCCCGAAATTCAGCGTTTGTTACCGAACAAACCTGTAGAAGTGATTGACTCGCTGCTGTATGGCAAAGTCGATGGTTTAGGCGTGCTTAAGGCTGCGGTTGCAGCAATTAAAAAAGCCGCTGCAAATTAATATTTTAAATTTTCCCGTCAAAGAGTTATTTCATTTACATATACCGCAATAATTAATTGCGGTTTTTAAGGGTATTTTTCTATGAGTAACGTCATTGCTTCACTTGAAAAGGTACTCCTTCCTTTTGCTGTCAAAATAGGAAAGCAGCCACACGTTAATGCAATCAAAAACGGTTTTATTCGTTTAATGCCATTAACCCTCGCGGGGGCGATGTTTGTATTAATCAATAACGTTTTCCTGAGCTTTGGGGAGGGGTCGTTTTTTTATTCCCTCGGTGTTCGACTGGATGCGTCAACCATTGAAAACCTTAATAGTCTGAAAGGTATCGGCGGAAACGTCTATAACGGTACGCTGGGTATTATGTCCCTGATGGCGCCATTTTTTATCGGTATGGCGCTGGCAGAAGAACGTAAAGTCGACGCTCTTGCGGCCGGTCTGTTATCCGTTGCAGCCTTTATGACCGTCACGCCTTACAGTGTGGGCGAAGCCTATGCGGTCGGGGCGAACTGGCTGGGCGGCGCGAATATCATTTCCGGTATTATTATCGGTCTGGTGGTCGCGGAAATGTTTACCTTTATCGTCCATCGCAACTGGGTCATTAAATTACCCGATAGCGTGCCTGCATCCGTCTCCCGTTCATTCTCAGCATTGATTCCGGGCTTTATTATCCTTTCCATTATGGGGATCATTGCCTGGGCACTGACGACCTGGGGAACTAACTTCCACCAGATCATTATGGACACCATCTCTACACCGCTGGCGTCGCTGGGCAGTGTGGTTGGCTGGGCGTATGTGCTCTTTGTTCCGCTGCTGTGGTTCTTCGGTATCCACGGTTCCCTGGCGCTGACGGCGCTCGACAGCGGCATCATGACGCCATGGGCGCTGGAAAACATCGCTATCTATCAGCAGTACGGTTCAGTGGATGCTGCGCTGGCCGCCGGTAAGACGTTCCACGTCTGGGCGAAGCCAATGCTTGACTCCTTTATCTTCCTCGGCGGTAGCGGTGCAACACTGGGTCTGATCCTTGCCATCTTTATCGCCTCTCGCCGTGCGGATTACCGTCAGGTGGCGAAACTGGCACTGCCTTCAGGTATTTTCCAGATTAACGAACCGATTCTGTTTGGTCTGCCGATCATCATGAACCCGGTGATGTTTATTCCGTTCATTCTGGTACAGCCGATTCTGGCCGCGATTACGCTGATAGCGTATTACATGGGGATCATCCCGCCGATTACTAACATCGCGCCGTGGACCATGCCCACCGGGCTGGGAGCGTTCTTTAACACCAACGGGAGCGTTGCGGCTCTGCTGGTCGCCTTGTTCAACTTAGGGATTGCGACGCTGATTTACCTTCCGTTCGTGGTGGTGGCGAACAAAGCGCAGAACGCTATCGACAAGGAAGAGAGCGAAGAAGATATCGCTAACGCACTGAAATTCTAAGTTTAACCCGGCATGTGGCGACGCATGCCGGGCCGTCAAAGAGGAATGATTTATGATGGATCTCGAGAATATTACCGATACGCAGACCGAAGCCGAAGAGCTTGAAGAAGTGGTGATGGGGCTTATCATCAACTCCGGACAGGCGCGCAGTCTGGCCTACGCGGCCTTAAAACAGGCTAAGCAGGGGGATTTCGACGCCGCGAAAACGATGATGGAGCAGTCGCGCATGGCGCTGAACGAAGCGCATCTGGTGCAGACGAAACTGATTGAAGGCGATCAGGGCGAAGGTAAAATGAAAGTCAGTCTGGTTCTGGTTCACGCGCAGGATCACCTGATGACGTCAATGCTGGCACGCGAACTGGTGACAGAGTTGATTGAGCTTCATGAGAAGCTGAAACAGTAAGGAGTTGATGATGCAACTACAGGCTACCGCACCGGAAATCACCATTGCCCGTGAACAACAGTTGTTTAACGGTAAAAATTTCCATGTCTTTATCTACAACAAGACAGAGAGCGCCTGCGGTCTGCATCAGCACGATTACTATGAGTTTACGCTGGTGCTTACGGGGCGCTATTACCAGGAGATCAACGGTAAACGCGTGCTGCTGGAACGGGGGGATTTTGTGTTTGTCCCGCTCGGTTCGCACCACCAGAGCTTCTATGAGTTCGGTTCGACGCGTATTCTTAACGTTGGCATCAGTAAACGTTTTTTTGAACAGCACTACAGCCCGCTTATGCCGTTCTGTTTTGTGGCATCGCAGGTCTATCGCACCAACAGCGCATTTTTAACCTATGTCGAGACGGTTATCGCCTCGCTCAATTTTCGTGATACCGGGCTGGAAGAATTTGTTGAAGTGGTCACCTTCTACATTATCAACCGCCTGCGCCATTATCGTGAAGAACAGGTTCTTGATGATATTCCGCAGTGGCTGAAAGCCACCGTGGAAACCATGCACAATAAAGCGCAGTTTGGTGAAAACGCTCTGGAAAATATGATTTCTCTGTCCGCAAAGTCCCAGGAATACCTGACGCGAGCGACCCAGCGTTATTACAGCAAAACACCGATGCAATTAATTAATGAAATTCGTATCAACTTTGCCAAGAAACAGCTGGAGATGACCAACTACTCCGTAACGGATATTGCGTATGAAGCGGGATACAGTAGTCCAAGTCTGTTTATTAAGACGTTTAAAAAAATGACGTCGTTTACGCCTAATAGCTACAGAAAAAAACTCACGCAATATAATCAGTAATTATTTTACTCAACAACCAGGTTTACGCTTGCCCATCATTGACGCGGGACGCCTGCGTCATATCTGACTGAAGGGCAAAGCATCATTCACGCCAGTGTTAAGCACTGAAGGGAGAAACGATGAGCCAGAAATTAAAAGTCGTCACCATTGGTGGCGGCAGCAGCTACACCCCGGAATTGCTGGAAGGGTTTATTAAGCGCTACCACGAGCTGCCGGTTTCCGAATTGTGGCTGGTTGATGTCGAAGGCGGCGAAGAGAAACTGGATATTATTTACCAACTTTGTCAGCGCATGATCGCAAAAGCCGGCGTGCCGATGAAGGTGTTCAAGACCCTGGATCGTCGCGAAGCGCTGAAAGATGCCGATTTCGTGACCACTCAACTGCGCGTAGGGCAGTTGAAAGCGCGTGAATTGGATGAGCGTATTCCGCTGAGTCACGGCTACCTGGGACAGGAAACCAACGGTGCCGGTGGTCTGTTTAAAGGCCTGCGCACGATCCCGGTGATTTTCGACATTATTAACGATGTGGAAGAACTGTGCCCGAATGCCTGGGTGATCAACTTTACTAATCCGGCTGGCATGGTGACCGAAGCGGTCTATCGTCATACGAACTTCAAACGCTTTATTGGCGTGTGCAACATTCCGGTCGGGATGAAAATGTTCATTCATGATGTGCTGGCGCTGAAAGAGAGTGATGAACTGTCGATCGACCTGTTTGGCCTCAACCACATGGTGTTCATCAAAGATGTGATCGTCAATGGGCAGTCACGCTTTGCTGAGCTGCTGGATGGCGTAGCCTCGGGCCAGCTTAAAGCGTCCACGGTGAAAAATATTTTCGATCTGCCGTTCAGCGAAGGGCTGATTCGTTCTCTGAATCTGCTGCCGTGCTCGTATCTGCTGTACTACTTCAAGCAAAAAGAGATGCTGGCGATTGAGATAGGCGAATACTACAAGGGCGGCGCGCGGGCCCAGGTGGTACAGAAGGTCGAGAAACAGCTGTTTGAACTGTATAAGAACCCGGAGCTGAACATCAAGCCGAAGGAGCTGGAACAGCGCGGGGGGGCGTACTACTCTGACGCCGCCTGTGAAGTCATTAATGCGATTTTCAATGACAAGCAGACCGAGCATTACGTCAATATTCCGCATCACGGCCACGTCGATAACATTCCGGCCGACTGGGCGGTAGAGATGACCTGTACGCTGGGCCGCAATGGGGCGACGCCGACGCCGCGTATCACCCATTTTGACGAGAAAGTGTTGGGATTGATCTATACCATCAAAGGCTTTGAAGTGGCGGCCAGCAACGCGGCGCTGAGCGGTGAGCTTAATGATGTGTTGTTAGCGCTTAACCTGAGTCCGCTGGTGCATTCGGACCACGACGCAGAAGGGCTGGCGCGTGAACTGATTTTGGCGCACGAAAAATGGTTGCCAAACTTTGCCGGGTGCATTGCGAAGCTTAAAGACGCACAACACTAAAGAGGTCGGCTATGGAACGCTTATTGATTGTAAACGCGGACGATTTTGGTCTGAGCAAAGGGCAAAACTACGGCATCGTGGAAGCCTGTCGCCACGGCGTGGTGACCTCGACTACGGCACTGGTGAACGGTGATGCCATTGAGCATGCGGTCACCTTGAGCCGTGACCTGCCGACATTGGCAGTAGGGATGCACTTTGTTCTGACGCTGGGAAAACCGCTTACCGAGATGCCGGGTTTAACCCGTGAAGGGCATCTGGGAAAATGGATCTGGCAGATGGCAGAGGAAGATACGCTGCCGTTGGACGAAATCGCCCGTGAACTTGCCTGTCAGTACCAGCGTTTCATCGACCTGTTCGGGCGGGAGCCTACGCATCTGGATAGCCATCACCATGTGCATATGTTTCCGCAGATCTTCCCCCTTGTCGCACATTTTGCCGCAGAACGTAATATTGCGCTGCGCATTGATCGTCAGGCGGTGCTCCAGCCCGGCGATCTCCCGGCCACGCTACGTTGCTCGCAAGGGTTCAGCAGTGAGTTCTATGGGGAAGCGATTTCGGAAGCGTTGTTCCTGCAGGCTCTTGATGCTTCAGCAAAGCGTGGAGAATCCTCACTGGAAATGATGTGTCACCCGGCGTTTATCGACAATATCATCCGTCAGAGCGCCTATTGTTACCCCCGCTTGACTGAACTGGACGTGCTGACGTCGGCATCGCTCAGGTACGCGATTGCCGAACGTGGTTACCGTCTGGGCAGTTTTCTTGATGTCTGACTCCTGAGTTTGCGGCGCGTGGTGCGCCGCTTTTTTTTGCCTGCTGCTGCCTCAGGCCGGTACGGCCGGAATTTTAGCCGTTCGTGACCAGACGCGGTGGGCTGCCATCAGCGAAAACAGTTCATCCATAAAACGGCTATCTGCGTTATCGCCTTCCACAACGCCTTCCTCACCCTGGTTGTCGATATGCAGTTGCGCTTTAAAGCGCCGTGCGTCACCGGCTAGCGCGATAGGTTTGAGATGCTTATACGCTTCCAGCAGGTAGTATTGCGCATCGCCGTTGTCCTCGATATCGGCGATGTCGCCGCACGGTACAATAACCGCATCAACGGTGAGAGACGGTGCCCCGGCAAAGGTGGCGGCGATGGTCAGTCGCGAACCGTCATCGGCAACAATGTCACCCATCCGTGAATAGAGCAGTTTGGCGTGAACGCCCTTCGCCTTAAGCGCCGGCAGGATGGACATCAGGTCGGCTGATTTCACCTTACCGTTAAGTAAAATCCCGACGACGCGGCCTTTAATATCGCCATCCGGCACGGCATACAGACTGAGCGACGGATCTTTCTTCAGTCCGTTCACCTCTGGCGGCGGGGCAATTTGTGTCTGCTCATCGGTTAAGGCAATGCCCAGATTCTTCCCGACCGCCTGCGCAAGGCTAATGTCGATATGCGCCAGTTGGTCAACCACCCGCTCACGGATCCAGGTGCGAGCGACCTTACTCAACTCAAAGCTGAAGGCATCGACGATATGCAACTGCTCGACGGGCGTCTGGCTTGCCCAGAACAGGCGAGGATGGGCGTAGTATTCGCCAAATGAGGGGCTACGTTCGCGGATTTTGTCGCCTTCGACACGTTCCTGATATGACTCAAAGCCGCCGCGTTTCGGCCCCGGCGGCGTTTCACGTGGCCAGTTGTCATTGATGGAATTGGGTTCATAGTTTGCCGGATTGGTATCGATACTCATCCGATGCATCCCGTCACGCTGGAAGTTGTGATACGGGCAGGTCGGACGGTTGATCGGGATTTCATGAAAATTAGGTCCGCCGAGACGACTGATTTGCGTATCGGTATAAGAAAACAAACGGCCCTGAAGAAGAGGATCGTTCGTGAAATCAATGCCGGGGACGATGTGACCCGGATGGAAGGCGACCTGTTCGTTTTCGGCGAAGAAATTATCGGGGTTGCGGTTAAGTACCATTTTACCGACCCGCTGCACCGGAACCAGTTCTTCAGGGATCAGTTTGGTGGGATCCAGTAAGTCAAAATCGAACTTCAATTCATCCTCTTCCGGTATCAATTGCAGCCCCAGCTCATATTCCGGGAAATCACCCGCTTCAATGGCTTCCCACAGTTCCCTGCGATGGAAGTCCGGGTCGCGGCCGGTGAGCTTCTGTGCTTCATCCCATACCAGTGAGGCTTTACCTGCCAGGGGTTTCCAGTGAAAACGAACGAAGGTGGCCTTGCCCGCCGCATTGATTAGGCGAAAAGTGTGAATCCCAAAGCCTTCCATCGTGCGATAACTGCGTGGAATGCCGCGATCGGACATCGCCCACATGACGTTATGCAGGGTTTCCGGCTGTAACGACACGTAATCCCAGAAGGTGTCATGTGCACTTTGCCCCTGGGGGATTGCCCAGTGTGGTTCCGGTTTCACGGCATGGACGAAATCAGGAAACTTGTGCGCATCCTGAATAAAAAAGACAGGCGTGTTATTACCGACCAGGTCAAAAATGCCTTCTTCAGTGTAAAACTTGGTGGCAAAGCCACGGATATCACGCACCGTATCTGCCGAGCCTGCGCCGCCCTGTACGGTGGAGAAACGCACGAAAACCGGGGTGATTTTATCCGGGTCGGAGAGAAAGTCGGCTTTGGTGATATCGCTAAGGTTTTTGTAGGGCTGGAAATATCCGTGTGCGGCCGAACCGCGCGCGTGGACGATTCTCTCGGGAATGCGCTCATGGTCAAAATGGGTGATTTTTTCGCGCAAGATAAAATCTTCCAGCAGCGTAGGACCGCGATGCCCGGCTCGCAACGAGTTCTGGTCATCGGCAATGCGTACGCCCTGGTTGGTAGTAAGGGCATAATTCTCGCTACCTGTGCGGACGTTTTCCAGATCGCTCAGCTTGTCATTGCTGGTATCCGGGGCTTTCAGACTGCCGGGTGCCGTGGGGTGCATGCCGGGAGGCGTCGGCTCAGGAACAGGGCGATACGACCCGTCGTCAGGTGCCAGAGAGTCCAGACCCGGTTTTGCTTCGCGTGGATCGTGTACCGGTGATTGGTGTGGATGGGGATTTTTCTCGTTATGCGACATTGAACTCGTCTCCATTTTTCATTGCTGAAAGGGTCGATGTTTTTTTTGTCAAAAACCCCCTAACTATAGTCCACTCGTGTGATCCCGCCGGGCAGAACGCGGATGACAACGTCGGTTGAAAGGGGAAAGAGCACGCCCGGGGCAGGACGGACGGGGATAAAATCGGCTAAGATAGTTCTTTTCTGATTTTTGAATTTGTCTTAGTGAAGCTATTAATGATGAAACCTCTTCGCCAACAAAATCGCCCGGTTATTAGCTATGTTCCGCGTGTTGAACCTGCGCCGCCCGAACATGCGATAAAAATGGACGGGTTTCGTGACGTGTGGATCTTACGCGGGAAATATGTCGCGTTTGTCTTAATGGGGGAGTCGTTCCAGCGATCGCCGGCCTTCAGCGAGGCGGAATCAGCCCAGCGCTGGGCAAATCAGGTCCGTCAGGAAAACGAAATAGCGGAGTAATTCCGGCATAAAAAAACCGCCCTGAAGGGCGGTTATCTGTCTTTGGGACGCTTAGTGGTGCGCCAGTTCGGCGTCGTCCTCACTGTCAAGAATGGTTTTATCGGTTTGCTTCAGCCACTGGCTGGTCAGCGTACCGGCGGTCATCGACCCGCTGACGTTCAGCGCGGTACGGCCCATGTCGATCAGCGGTTCAACGGAGATAAGCAGCGCTACCAGCGTGACAGGCAGCCCCATTGCTGGCAGAACGATCAGCGCGGCGAATGTGGCGCCGCCACCGACACCAGCCACCCCGGCTGAGCTGACGGTCACAATACCGACCAGCGTCGCAATCCAGACCGGATCCAGCGGGTTAATGCCGACCGTCGGTGCCACCATAACGGCCAGCATGGCCGGATACAAACCAGCACAGCCGTTCTGACCGATCGTCGCACCAAAAGAGGCGGCGAAGCTGGCGATAGATTCCGGCACGCCCAGACGACGGGTTTGCGCCTCCACGTTCAGCGGGATAGAGGCGGCGCTGGAACGACTGGTAAACGCGAAGGTCAGAACCGGCCACACTTTACGGAAGTACTTGAGCGGGCTCACGCCGTTCACGCCCAGCAGTACGCCATGGACGACGAACATAATGCCCAGACCGAGATACGAGGCGATGACAAAGCTGCCCAGCTTAATGATGTCCTGCAGGTTAGAACCCGCCACCACTTTGGTCATCAGCGCCAGTACGCCATATGGCGTTAACTGCATGACCAGACGAACCAGTTTCATCACCCAGCTTTGCAGGGTGTCGATAGCAGTCAGTACACGCTCGCCTTTCGGCGCGTCATCTTTCAGCAGTTTCAGCGCGGCGACACCCAGGAAGGCGGCAAAAATGACCACGCTGATGATAGACGTCGGGTTCGCGCCGGTCAGATCGGCAAACGGGTTTTTCGGTATAAATGAGAGCACCAGTTGTGGAACGCTGAGATCGGCCACTTTGCCGACATAGTTGGTTTCAATGGCATTCAGACGCGCCGTCTCGGCACCGCCCTGAACCAGACCCTCAGCCGTCAGGCCAAACAGATTGGTCACCAGCACACCGACCAGTGCGGCAATCAATGTGGTAAACAGCAGAGTACCGATGGTCAGGAAACTGATTTTTCCCAACTGCGAGGCGTTATGCAGGCGGGCCACGGCGCTCAGAATCGAGGCAAATACCAGCGGCATGACGATCATTTGCAGCAGTTGAACATAACCGTTACCGACGATGTTGAACCACTGAACGGAATCTTTCAGCACCTGGCTGTCAGAACCATAAATGGTGTGCAGCGCAAGGCCAAAGAGCACCCCCATGACCAGACCGACCAGCACTTTCTTTGCCAGACTCCACTGTTTATGACGGGCTTGCGCCAGCACAAACAGCAGAATGACGAACACCACAATGTTCGCGATTAATGGAAAATTCATCCCCGTTCTCCTGATTTTATTATTCGTCCCGCTGTGTCACAGCGATCCTGTTGCCGCAAGGTTAGCAGAACTGTGACCTGGCTCTTATATTCAAATGGAATTGTTTATGCCAAAAACGATAATTCCGCTGTTTTACTGGTCGATTTGATGCTTTATAAAGCGATTGAACTGCCATTGCAGCGTATTAATCATATCGGATGACCAGCGAACTGCACTATTCTGGGGCAAGGTTTGTGGCATCCATACCGCCCAGGCAAACAGCGCCATGCAGAGAAAGCGCTCCAGTTGGTTGCCTTTTTGCGGAACCAGAATGGGCAGACGAAAGCGCCAGCGGCAGGGCCAGAGCAGGGGGACGCCCGCTGGCGTCAGCATATCAGCGGCAATATGGCTCAGATAGCCTATCACCATGCCCTGCAAGGCATCGGCAGGGATAACCCAGCTTTCCGGCACTTTCAGGTAGAAGGTGGCCAGTAGTGCAAAGACGGCTAACAGGCTGTGAGTGAATCCGCGATGGCCGAACGCACGGGCGATCGGTTTCGAAATCCATTTCAGTCGCTGACCGAGGAATGACTTTGGGTGATCGATATCCGGTAACAGACAGGTTAGGATAGCGGAAGGAACAATATGCCACCAGTCACCCTGCGCGAGCACGGGCGTGAGTTCCGCGTTTTTAGCAAACACCGCGCAGGCAATGGAAAAGAGGAGGTGACCTTCCGCCGTCATGATAAAACCTGATAAACTGTGAATTCGTACAGTATAGGATTTTTATACAGTGGGCGGAAGTGGTGACGTTGTAACTCTTTGTCAATAATGCGCGTTTATCGCGCTAACCAACCGCCATCGACGGCCAGCGTATAACCGTTGATGTAATCCGAGGCCGGGGAGGCGAGGAAAACGACCGGTCCCTGCAGATCGTCCGGCGTTCCCCAACGGCCTGCTGGGATGCGATCGACAATCTCTTTATTGCGTTCAGCATCTTCCCGCAGTTGCTGGGTGTTGTTGGTTGCCATATAGCCGGGGGCGATGGCGTTGACGTTAATCTGATACTGCGCCCATTCGTTGGCTAACAGCCGGGTTATGCCCAGCACGCCGCTCTTTGAGGCGGTATAGGACGGTACGCGAATGCCGCCCTGAAACGACAGCATTGACGCGATATTGATGATTTTCCCGCCCTCACCCTGGGCGATGAACTGACGTGCAACGGCCTGGGAGAGAAAGAAGAGCGACTTGAGATTCAGGTTCACCACGTCGTCCCAGTCTTTTTCAGTAAAGCTGAGCGCGTCTTCACGCCGAATGGTCCCGGCGTTGTTCACCAGAATGTCGATGCGACCGAATTTCTCTACCGCCTGGGCGATAACGTCCGCGATGACCGCCTGCTGGCTTAGATCGGCCTGTATGGCGAAAAAGCGGCGTCCCATCGCTTCCACTTTGGCGGCAGTGTCGTGCGGAACCTTGCGGTTCACACCGATGATATCGCAACCGGCTTGCGCCAGCGCGAGAGTCATCCCTTGCCCGAGCCCGGTATCACAACCGGTGACGACGGCGACTTTACCTGTGAGACGAAATGCATCCAGAATCATAATAACCTCGGCTATCCGTTTTTATCTGTTATGTGCCTGTAAGAAGGATAGGAGAGGAACGGAAAGAATACAATTAAAAATGAAACGTTGTTTTAATTTTATTGACTGGTTGGCAAAACGGGCAATATGGTCATTGCCCGATCCCTGTTAACCAAGTAAATCGGCGATGGTCAGCTCCGTAAGTGAAGTGAGCCTGACGTCAGCAAGAATATAGCGTGGATCGTGTCGCACCTCTTTGTCCGGTACGACGATGGAGCGCATCCGCGCCGCTTTCGATGCCACCATACCGTTGACGGAATCTTCCAGCGCCACACAGCATAGCGGATCGACGCCCAGTTTTGCCGCACAGTCGATATAAACCTGAGGATGCGGTTTGCTGTAGGGCAGTTTTTCCGCGGAGGCGATGGCATCGAAGCTCTCCCGCAGGTCAAACATCGCCAGTACTTTTTCCAGCATATGCAGAGGGGATGCAGACGCCAGTCCGACCTTCAAACCTTGCGCTTTACATAAGGCGACGGCTTCTTTGACGCCAGGCAACAGCGGGCGCGTCTCTTCAACCAGCGCGATGGCGCGGGTAATGACGCGATCGGTGACCTCCTGGCGGCTTGGCCCATTCCACGGTTGTTGAGCAAACCAGAGATCAACAACCATATCGATGCGTAGCCCCAGCGTATCCGGGAGTTCATGACGACGAGTGATATCAACGCCGACGCTGGACAGCACGTCCAGTTCGGCCCGATCCCACAGCGGCTCGGAATCAATCAGCAATCCATCCATATCGAATATGGCCGCAAGAATTTGACGCGGGGTTGACATTACAACCTCTCCTGTTGAGCATTAAATGTAGGGTATTCAGTGTTAGCCGCTATCATAACGTTTTTAAAGATCGGGCGAAAAGGGTTATCAGCAGGTAGACTTAAGCCAGAACGACGCGTCTTCACCAAGGGGAACTCATGACGTATCAACAAGCTGGACGCATAGCAGTGTTAAAAAGGATCTTAGGATGGGTGATATTTATCCCGGCGCTCCTCTCCACGCTGATTTCTGCGCTGAAATTTATGTACGCGCACAGCGAAAAGCAGGAAGGAATTAACGCGGTGATGCTCGATTTTACCCACGTCATGATTGACATGATGCGAGTGAATACCCCGTTTCTGAACCTCTTCTGGTACAACTCGCCGACGCCGGATTTTCAGAACAGCCTGAATATTCTGTTCTGGCTGATTTTTGCGCTGATTTTTATCGGGCTGGCGATGCAGGATTCCGGTGCGCGCATGAGTCGCCAGGCGCGGTTTTTACGTGAAGGCGTCGAAGACCAGTTGATTCTGGAGAAAGCTAAGGGCAGTGAAGGGCTGTCACGCGAGCAGATTGAGTCGCGCATTGTGGTACCGCATCACACGATTTTCCTGCAATTTTTTCCGCTCTACATCCTGCCGGTGATTATCATCATTCTCGGCTATGTATTCTTTTCGCTGCTGGGATTTGTCTGAACAAAAAGGCCGCCGACCGGCGGCCTTTGATGTCAGCCATTATTACGCCGCGAGGAGTCTGTCCATTGCCTTCTGCGCAATCACCAGGTGCTGACCGCCAAACAGTCTTGCCCGGTTGAGCAAGGTATACAGCTGATATACCGGTTGTCGGTCGAGAAAATCTAACGGCAGCGGCGACACCGACTGATAACCATCATAAATTTGCGGCGGCTGTTCAGTATGCAGCGGCAACATTGCCAGATCGCACTCCCGATCTCCCCAGTAACAGGCTGGATCAAACAGATACGGACCGTCTGGCCCGAGCGCGCAGTTCCCGGACCACAGATCGCCATGTAATAAAGAAGGTTGTGGTTGGTGAGAGGAGAGACGCTGTTGCACGTGCTCGACGATGGCGTCGATATTACCAAAGGCAATCCCTTTTTCCGCCGCCAGTTCGAGCTGCCAGCCAATGCGCTGTTCGGCGAAGAAAGTCGACCACCGGCGTTGCCAGGCATTGGGTTGCGGCGTAGTTGAGAGCGCGTTATCGAAGTCCAGCCCAAACTGCGGCTGATCGCTCCATTCATGCAGGTGGGCAAGCTGTTGCCCGAGAATAAACGCACTGTGCGCGTCCAGTGGACGGGGAGGGAGATAATCCATCACCAGAAAGCTGTAATCACGATCCGCACCCACCGCCCACACTTTGGGGACCGTCACCGTATGGCTGCGTGATAACAGTTCTAATTGATCGGCTTCTGCCGTGAAGCCTGGAAGCAGTTCTCGCTCATCACATTTAACGAAGAAATCGCGTCCCGCATAGCGTAAATGCCACGCGGCATGAATTTCTCCGCCAGGCAGTTCGTTACGCAGTTCGATTTCGCCTTCACCGAGTTGCTCGCTTAAAAGACGACTGATAGCCTGCCACATGATGTCTCTCCCCATGTTGTCTGCCAGATCATAAGGTTAGCGCAAAGATGCGGTAAAAAAACACGAACTAACGCACACCGTGGACGTGTTTTCCTGGTAATGGCATTTATTGTCCGCGGAGATCCCACGCTTCCCAGGTCTCCACGCTGACCTCCGGTACTTTATCTAACGCGCTTTCAGCCAGCCCAGCGACCAGTGCTTTGACCTCATCCGGACTCTGGGCGCTAATTAACCCAAAGGTATTCGTTCCCAGCTCATGCACATTTCCGTCATCATCCGTGAGAGTGAGCAGAAAACCGGCACGGGTTAGATGGTTGTTCAGTTCATTTATTTCCGTTAAGGAGTCCTCGTGGAACGTGACAGTAATAACATATCGGGTGATTTCACCACTGGCCATTTGACACCCCTTTGTAATCTCATGAGTTTGTAGCATAGACGGTGAACGCGTAAGCCGACAGGTTTACGCAAAATTCCCCCTCAAAAGAGGGGGAGAACATTATGGCTGGCTAAGGTAAGCGTAGATTTTTTGCGTATCGTCATGGGAGCACAGGCGTGTTCCCTGGTTGATGGTCGCGGCGCTACCGGCCGCAACGCCGAAGCGCACCATATCGTCAAGCGAGGCGCCCTCAGCCAGCTTGAGGGTCATTGCCCCCACCATGCTATCGCCCGCACCAACGGTGCTCTGGCTTTTCACCGGCGGTGGCACAACCTGCACGCAGGTTTTACTGTCGACGCCGAGCGCGCCCTGAGGGCCGAGTGAGACGACAACGCGTTGCGCCCTGCCGCTGCGGACAATCTCCTGCGCCGCTTTGCGCACGTCATCAGGCTGGGTAAGTTCGCGATTAACCAGCGCGCTCAGTTCTTTCTGGTTAGGTTTGACCAGTTCGATATTGCCAATGGCTAACGCGGCCGTCAGCGCCTCGCCGGAGCTGTCAATAATGCAACGGATGCCCTGTTTCTGCGCGGCGGTTATTAACTGGCTGAGTTTTTCGACCTTAACGCCTGGCGGCAGACTGCCGCTGATCACCAGAATCGCGCCGGATTCGATCTCCAGCACCTGCTCTTCTATCTGGCGAAACTCATCGTCATTAAGGGCCGCGCCGGGCATAACAAAGCGATACTGTTCACCGCTGGATTCGACATGAACATGCAGGTTCTGACGCGTCCAGTCTTTTGCATCAATGGTCGCGACCGGAACGTTTTCATCAGCGAGCAGAGCCACCAGATGTTCACCGGTTGCACCACCGACGGGGAAAATGGCGGTCGCCGTTCCGCCCAGGTGAGCAATGGCGCGAGCGACATTAATGCCACCGCCGCCGGGCTCAAATACCGGGGCAGTACAGCGGAGTTTCCCTTCGGGATAGATTTGCGGGGTGATCGTTGCGCTATCGAGAGAGGGCGCAAGCGTTAACGTATAGATACGTACCATCGTTACCTCCTGTTAGGCTGTGTTCAGTCTGGCACCGAATAGCCTTAAAGTGAAGTCATTAACAATATGATTAATTAAAGTTTATTTATTTAATTTGGCGTAAGGTTATATAAATATTTACTGGTTTTAAGAGCTCTCTTATTCAAAAAATGAAATAAGAATTCATTGCTATGTTATTCGCGCCTTTTTATAATTTGTTACCTTTCCTGGGGCGTTTGTCATTGATCCCTCTGAAAGTTTCCGGGACCGTAAAGGTCTCTTTTTTTGTTGTACGGACTCTTTATAAATGAAGCTTTTAAAGACAGTTCCCGCTGCCGTTCTGCTGGCGGGGGGCGTGTTTGCGTCGATGTATGCAACTGCCGATGATTCCGTTTTTACTGTCATGGATGACCCCTCAAGTGCCAAGAAACCCTTCGAAGGCAATCTCAACGCAGGTTATCTTGCGCAGTCAGGCAACACGAAAAGTTCTTCGTTGACCGCGGATACGACCATGACCTGGTATGGCCAAACGACGGCCTGGTCATTGTGGGGGAATGCGAGCAACACCTCTTCCAATGATGAACGCTCTTCAGAGAAATATGCGGTTGGTGGCCGTAGTCGTTATAACGTGACCGATAATGACTACCTTTTCGGCCAGGCGAGTTGGCTGACGGATCGTTATAACGGCTACCGTGAGCGCGACGTGTTCACCGCCGGTTATGGTCGCCAGTTCCTTAACGGGCCCGTACACAGCTTCCGTTTTGAATTCGGTCCAGGCGTGCGGTACGACGAACACACGGATGGCACGACCGAAACGCAGCCGCTGGGCTATGCCTCTGGCGCGTATGCATGGCAGATTTCGGACAACACCAAATTTACTCAGGGCGTGTCAGTGTTCGGTGCGGAAGATACGACGCTGAACTCCGAGACGGCGCTAAATGTGGCTATCAATGAGCATTTTGGCCTGAAGGTGGCGTACAACGTGACGTGGAACTCCGAACCGCCGGAAACGGCGCCGGAGCATACGGACAGACGCACCACCGTCTCGTTGGGCTACCGAATGTAAGCTGAGGCCAGACTGTTCACCAGTCTGGCTTTTTTTATTATGGTGTTTGATGACGATTTGCCCGTTAGCGCTTTGATTCAGAATGTATACGCAGCTAGGATCACGACGGCGCGTCGTTTCGCGGCTATCCCCAAATCATTGCCGCCCAGCGTAGTAATAACATTGCGCCGCAGATGACGATCAGGACGACCACCATTTTCCAGTGTTTTTTGGCGAAGCGATTTGATGGCATCATTTATTTCCTGTCGGTTTCAGACGGTTAATCCTAGTGTAACAAAACTGTCAGCCCGTCAGTGAATGGATATTCATTCTGTCTACAGGACAATCCTTAAGGGGCAGGTGAGAAGAGGGGACGAAAAACGCGTGCTAACGTCATGTTCCAGCCCAATATAAAACAGAAGGGTGCATTCACCCTTTTTTTAATGTTACCATCGTTCGACCACATTGCCGTGTTCGCATCGCGAAAGCGGATGTGCTCCTGATTGTGTGCCAATTTAGCAATTGTTGGTTAGATGGCTACGCAACATACTGTAAACAAATAAATTTTCTCTTTGTATGTGATCTTGCGTATGGGTCACCACTGCAAATAAGGACATAACATGCCTGTTATTACTCTTCCTGATGGCAGTCAACGCCATTACGACCACGCTGTAAGCCCCATGGATGTTGCGCTGGACATCGGTCCAGGTCTGGCGAAAGCCACTATCGCTGGCCGTGTTAATGGCGAACTGGTTGATGCTTCAGACCTGATCGAAAATGATGCGACGCTCTCTATCATCACCGCAAAAGATGAAGAAGGGCTGGAGATCATTCGTCACTCCTGTGCGCACCTGTTAGGTCATGCGATCAAACAACTTTGGCCGAATACCAAAATGGCTATCGGTCCGGTTGTCGACAACGGCTTCTACTATGACGTAGACCTTGACCGTACGTTGACCCAGGAAGATATCGATGCGCTCGAGAAGCGGATGCACGAGCTCGCTGAGAAAAATTACGACGTCATTAAGAAAAAAGTCAGCTGGCACGAAGCGCGTGAAACCTTCGTGAAGCGTGGCGAGATTTATAAAGTCTCCATTCTTGATGAAAACATTGCCCATGATGACAAACCTGGTTTGTATCATCATGAAGAATATGTCGATATGTGCCGCGGTCCGCACGTGCCGAATATGCGCTTTTGCCATCACTTTAAACTGATGAAAACCGCAGGCGCATACTGGCGTGGCGACAGCGACAATAAGATGTTGCAACGTATCTACGGAACGGCCTGGGCAGATAAAAAGGCTCTTAGCGCTTATCTGCAACGTCTGGAAGAAGCGGCGAAACGTGATCACCGTAAAATCGGTAAGCAGCTTGACCTGTATCATATGCAGGAAGAAGCGCCGGGTATGGTGTTCTGGCATAACGACGGTTGGACTATCTTCCGCGAACTGGAAGTCTTTGTGCGCTCCAAGCTCAAAGAGTATCAGTATCAGGAAGTGAAAGGGCCGTTCATGATGGACCGCGTGCTGTGGGAAAAAACCGGGCACTGGGACAACTACAAAGATGCGATGTTCACCACGTCTTCTGAGAACCGTGAATACTGCATCAAGCCGATGAACTGCCCGGGCCACGTACAGATCTTTAATCAGGGTCTGAAATCCTACCGCGATCTGCCGCTGCGTATGGCGGAGTTTGGTAGCTGCCATCGTAACGAGCCGTCAGGTGCATTGCATGGTCTGATGCGTGTGCGTGGTTTCACCCAGGATGATGCGCATATCTTCTGTACTGAAGAGCAAATCCGCGATGAAGTTAACGCCTGCATCCGTATGGTCTACGATATGTACAGCACATTTGGCTTCGAGAAGATCGTCGTCAAACTCTCCACTCGTCCCGAAAAGCGTATCGGCAGCGACGAAATGTGGGATCGTGCTGAGGCGGATCTGGCGGTTGCGCTGGAAGAAAACAATATCCCATTTGAATATCAACTGGGTGAAGGTGCATTCTACGGTCCGAAAATTGAATTTACCCTGTATGACTGCCTCGATCGCGCATGGCAGTGCGGTACGGTACAGCTGGACTTCTCCCTGCCGTCTCGTCTGAGCGCCTCCTATGTGGGCGAAAACAACGAGCGTCAGGTGCCGGTGATGATTCACCGCGCAATTCTTGGGTCTATGGAACGTTTTATCGGTATCCTGACCGAAGAGTTTGCAGGCTTCTTCCCGACCTGGCTTGCGCCGGTTCAGGTAGTGGTGATGAACATTACCGATTCACAGTCTGAATACGTTAACGAATTGACGCAGAAACTTCAAAATGCGGGCATTCGTGTAAAAGCAGACTTGAGAAATGAGAAGATAGGCTTTAAAATCCGCGAGCACACTTTACGTCGTGTCCCTTATATGTTGGTCTGTGGTGATAAAGAAGTGGAAGCAGGCAAAGTCGCCGTTCGCACTCGCCGCGGAAAAGACCTGGGCAGCCTTGACGTAAGTGAAGTGATTGAGAAGCTGCAACAAGAGATTCGCAGCCGCAGTCTTCAACAACTGGAGGAATAAGGTATTAAAGGCGGAAAACGAGTTCAAACGGCACGTCCGAATCGTATCAATGGCGAGATTCGCGCCCAGGAAGTTCGCTTAACAGGTCTGGAAGGCGAGCAACTGGGTATTGTGAGTCTGAGAGAAGCGATCGAAAAAGCTGAAGAAGCTGGAGTAGATTTAGTCGAAATCAGCCCTAACGCCGAACCGCCAGTTTGTCGTATCATGGACTACGGCAAGTTCCTTTATGAAAAGAGTAAGTCTTCTAAGGAACAGAAGAAAAAGCAAAAAGTTATCCAGGTTAAGGAAATTAAATTCCGTCCTGGTACCGACGATGGCGATTATCAGGTAAAACTCCGCAGCCTGATTCGCTTTCTGGAAGATGGCGATAAGGCCAAGATCACGCTGCGTTTCCGCGGTCGTGAGATGGCCCACCAACAGATTGGTATGGAAGTGCTGACGCGCGTTCGTGACGATCTGAGTGAACTGGCAGTAGTCGAATCCTTCCCAACGAAGATCGAAGGCCGCCAGATGATCATGGTGCTCGCTCCCAAGAAGAAACAGTAGGCCTTCAAGTAGTATTTCCTGTGGAGCCTTTTGGCTTCACAGGTTTTGCTCGCCTGGGTTTCATTTATTAACAATGCGAAGTGGAAGTTATTAAAATGCCAAAAATTAAGACCGTACGCGGTGCTGCTAAGCGCTTCAAAAAAACCGGTAAAGGTGGTTTTAAGCACAAGCACGCTAACCTGCGTCACATTCTGACCAAAAAAGCGACCAAACGTAAACGTCACCTGCGTCCGAAAGCCATGGTTTCCAAAGGCGATCTGGGCCTGGTCATCGCGTGCCTGCCGTACGCATAAGCCGTTAACGTTTTTTTTAACTTTTTAATGCCAGCCGATTTCACCGTGGTGAAAGAGGGGGCAAATCAGAATAGATACAGGAGAGCACTATGGCTCGCGTAAAACGTGGTGTAATTGCACGCGCACGTCACAAGAAAATTTTGAAACAAGCCAAAGGTTACTACGGTGCGCGTTCTCGCGTATACCGCGTTGCCTTCCAGGCCGTTATCAAAGCAGGTCAGTATGCTTACCGTGACCGTCGTCAACGTAAGCGTCAGTTCCGTCAACTGTGGATTGCGCGTATCAACGCAGCAGCACGTCAGAACGGTATTTCTTACAGCAAATTCATCAACGGCCTGAAAAAAGCCTCTGTTGAAATCGACCGTAAGATCCTGGCTGACATCGCAGTATTCGACAAAGTAGCGTTCACCGCTCTGGTCGAAAAAGCGAAAGCAGCTCTGGCATAAGCCAGTGAAAAGAGGGAGCCTGGCTCCCTCTCTTTTATTTGTTGTTCCGTCAATGAGTTGACAATTTATCCATAACCCTTTTCAATAAAGGTTCTCCGGTTTTACCACACAAGGTAACGCAAGCATGAATGCTGCTATTTTCCGCTTCTTTTTTTACTTTAGCACCTGACTCCGGGAGGCTAGCGCGTGAAAGAAGAAACGAAAAACAGCGCAAAAAAGCCTCCTGATGGAGGCTTTTTTTGTGCCCGAAATCGAGAGATTACGTTCAACGAACCGGTGTCTTCACCGACACAATGAGGAAAACCATGTCACATCTCGCAGAACTGGTAGCCAGTGCGAAGGCGGCCATTAACCAGGCGTCAGATGTTGCCGCGTTAGACAATGTGCGCGTCGAATATTTGGGCAAAAAAGGACACCTGACCCTTCAGATGACGACTCTGCGCGAGCTGCCTGCTGAAGAGCGTCCTGCAGCCGGTGCGGTGATTAACGAAGCGAAAGAGCAGGTACAGCAGGCGCTCAACGCGCGTAAAGCCGATCTGGAAAACGCTGCGCTGAATGCGCGTCTGGCGGCGGAAACTATCGATGTTTCTCTGCCGGGTCGCCGTATTGAAAACGGCGGATTGCATCCAGTTACCCGTACCATTGACCGTATTGAAAGTTTCTTTGGTGAGCTTGGCTTTACCGTTGCGACCGGCCCGGAAATCGAAGATGACTACCACAACTTCGATGCGCTCAATATTCCGGGTCACCATCCGGCCCGTGCCGATCATGACACTTTCTGGTTTGATGCAACGCGTCTGCTGCGTACTCAGACATCCGGCGTACAGATCCGTACGATGAAAGAAAAGCAGCCGCCGATTCGCATTATCGCGCCGGGTCGTGTGTATCGTAACGACTACGATCAGACGCATACCCCGATGTTCCACCAGATGGAAGGTCTGATTGTGGATACCAACATCAGTTTTACCAATCTGAAAGGGACGCTGCATGACTTTCTGCGTAACTTCTTTGAAGAAGATTTGCAGATTCGTTTCCGTCCTTCCTATTTCCCGTTTACTGAGCCGTCTGCCGAAGTGGACGTGATGGGTAAAAACGGTAAGTGGCTGGAAGTGCTGGGTTGCGGCATGGTGCATCCAAACGTTTTGCGTAACGTTGGCATCGATCCGGAAATCTACTCAGGTTTCGCGTTTGGGATGGGGATGGAGCGTCTGACCATGTTGCGTTACGGTGTGACTGACCTGCGTGCGTTCTTCGAAAACGATCTGCGTTTCCTCAAACAGTTTAAATAAAGGCAGGATAAAACAATGAAATTCAGTGAACTGTGGTTACGCGAGTGGGTTAACCCGGCTATCGATAGCGACGCGCTGTCGAATCAAATCACCATGGCAGGCCTGGAAGTTGACGGTGTTGAAGCGGTCGCCGGTGCATTTCACGGCGTCGTCGTGGGTGAAGTGGTTGAATGCGGTCAGCATCCTAATGCGGACAAACTGCGCGTAACGAAAGTTAACGTCGGTGGTGAGCGTCTGCTGGATATCGTCTGCGGCGCGCCAAACTGCCGTCAGGGGCTGAAAGTGGCGGTGGCCACCATCGGTGCCGTATTGCCGGGCGATTTCAAAATTAAAGCAGCTAAGCTGCGCGGCGAGCCATCTGAAGGCATGCTGTGCTCCTTCTCTGAACTCGGTATTTCTGACGATCACAGCGGCATTATTGAACTGCCGGCCGATGCGCCGATCGGTACCGACATTCGCGAGTATCTGAAGCTTAACGACAACACCATTGAGATCAGCGTTACCCCTAACCGTGCTGACTGCTTAGGCATCATCGGTGTCGCCCGTGATGTGGCGGTGCTTAACAAAGCGCCGCTGGCAGAGCCGGAAATCACGCCGGTAACGGCAACCATCAGCGATGTCCTGCCGATTACTGTAGACGCCACCGACGCCTGTCCGCGCTATCTTGGCCGCGTGGTGAAAGGCATCAACGTGAAAGCGCCAACGCCGCTGTGGATGAAAGAAAAACTGCGCCGTTGCGGTATTCGCTCCATTGATGCCGTGGTTGACGTGACCAACTATGTGCTGCTTGAACTGGGTCAGCCAATGCATGCCTTTGACAAAGACCGTATCGAAGGCGGGATTGTCGTTCGCATGGCAAAAGAGGGCGAAACGCTGGTGCTGCTCGATGGCACGGAAGCGAAGCTTAACGCGGATACGCTGGTGATTGCCGATCATAATAAAGCGCTGGCGATGGGTGGCATCTTCGGTGGTGAGCATTCTGGCGTGAACGATGAAACGCAAAATGTGCTGCTGGAATGTGCTTTCTTCAACCCGTTGTCAATTACCGGCCGCGCACGCCGTCATGGCCTGCATACCGACGCGTCTCACCGTTATGAACGTGGTGTGGATCCTGCGTTGCAATACAAAGCGATGGAACGTGCCACCCGTCTACTGATGGACATCTGTGGCGGTGAAGCCGGTCCGGTTATCGACGTGACGGATGAAGCCACGCTGCCGAAGCGTGCGACCATTACGCTGCGCCGTAGCAAACTGGATCGCCTGATTGGTCATCACATTGCCGATGAGCAGGTGAGCGACATTCTGCGTCGTCTGGGTTGCGACGTTACCGAAGGTGAAGGCGAGTGGCAGGCGGTTGCGCCGAGCTGGCGTTTCGACATGGAAATTGAAGAAGATCTGGTCGAAGAAGTCGCCCGCGTCTATGGCTACGATAACATCCCTGATGAACCGATCCAGGCGGGTCTGATCATGGGGACGCACCGTGAAGCGAATCTGTCGCTGAAACGTGTGAAAACCCTGTTGAATGACAAAGGCTACCAGGAAGTCATTACTTACAGCTTCGTCGACCCGAAAGTGCAGCAGTTGCTTCATCCGGGTGAAGAGGCGCTGCTGCTGCCAAGCCCGATCTCCAGCGAAATGTCGGCAATGCGCCTGTCGCTGTGGACGGGGTTACTGGCAACGGTGGTGTATAACCAGAATCGTCAGCAGAACCGTGTACGTATTTTTGAAAGCGGGCTGCGCTTTGTGCCGGATACCCAGGCCAATCTGGGCATTCGTCAGGATCTGATGCTGGCAGGGGTTATTTGCGGTAACCGCTACGATGAGCACTGGGACCTGGCAAAAGAGACCGTTGATTTCTATGATTTGAAGGGCGATCTGGAAGCGGTGTTGGATCTGACGGGTAAGCTTAGCGACATTCAGTTCCGAGCAGAGGTCAATCCTGCACTGCATCCGGGCCAGTCTGCAGCGATTTATCTGAAAGGTGAACGCATTGGTTTCATTGGTGTTGTTCATCCTGAGCTGGAACGTAAGCTGGATCTCAATGGGCGTACTCTGGTGTTCGAACTGGAGTGGAACAAGCTCGCAGACCGCGTGGTGCCTCAGGCGCGCGAGATTTCACGCTTCCCGGCAAACCGTCGTGACATCGCGGTGGTCGTCGCCGAAAACGTTCCCGCTGCCGATATTTTATCCGAGTGTAAGAAAGTTGGCGTAAATCAGGTAGTTGGCGTAAACTTATTTGACGTGTACCGTGGTAAGGGTGTTGCGCAGGGGTATAAGAGCCTCGCCATTAGCCTGATCCTTCAGGATACCAGCCGTACACTCGAAGAAGAGGAGATTGCCGCTACCGTCGCCAAATGTGTAGAGGCATTAAAAGAGCGATTCCAGGCATCATTGAGGGATTGAACCTATGGCGCTTACAAAAGCTGAAATGTCAGAATATCTGTTTGATAAGCTTGGGCTTAGCAAGCGGGATGCCAAAGAACTGGTCGAACTGTTTTTCGAAGAGATCCGTCGTGCTCTGGAAAACGGTGAGCAGGTAAAACTCTCTGGTTTTGGTAACTTCGATCTGCGTGATAAGAATCAACGTCCGGGACGTAACCCGAAAACGGGCGAAGATATTCCCATTACAGCACGGCGCGTGGTGACCTTCAGACCCGGACAGAAGTTAAAGAGCCGAGTCGAAAACGCTTCGCCCAAAGATGAGTAATCAGATCTAACCAAAAAGGCCGCTTTTGCGGCCTTTTTTCTTTTCTGCGGAGATATCGCACCGTAGAATCAATGACATCCTTTTCAGTTGAACGGAAATCATGCTGACTTTTGCCCGTCAACAACAGCGACAACATGTGCGCTGGATCCTGAGCCTGTCGGTACTGATGCTACTGACACTGTTGTTAAGCCTGTGCGCCGGAGAGCAGTGGATAGCGCCTGCTGACTGGCTGACGCCGCGTGGCGAACTCTTTGTCTGGCAAATTCGCCTGCCGCGCGCGCTGGCCGTTCTGCTGGTGGGGGCGGCGCTGGCCTTGTCCGGCGCTGTGATGCAGGCGTTGTTTGAAAACCCGCTCGCGGAACCTGGTTTGCTCGGCGTCTCCAACGGCGCGGGGGTGGGACTGATCGCCGCCGTGCTGCTGGGGAAGGGCATACTGCCGCACTGGGCGCTCGGGCTGTGTGCGATTGCCGGTGCGCTGGTCATCACTCTTATCCTCTTGCGTTTTGCCCGCCGTCATCTTTCGACCAGTCGTCTGCTGCTTGCCGGTGTGGCGCTGGGGATTATTTGTAGCGCCCTGATGACCTGGGCCATCTATTTTTCAACCTCATTCGATCTGCGTCAGTTGATGTACTGGATGATGGGTGGATTCGGTGGCGTCAACTGGGAGCAGTCCTGGCTGATGCTGGCCCTGATTCCGGTGCTAATCTGGATCTGCTGTCAGTCGCAGGCAATGAACATGCTGGCGTTGGGGGAAACCTCTGCCCGACAGTTGGGACTTCCCCTGTGGTTCTGGCGTAACCTGCTGGTGGTTGCCACCGGATGGATGGTCGGCGTCAGCGTGGCGCTGGCGGGGGCTATTGGTTTTATTGGTCTGGTGATCCCTCATATTTTGCGGCTGTGCGGCTTAACGGACCATCGCGTTCTGTTACCTGGCTGTGCGCTGGCGGGAGCCATTGCGCTGCTGCTGGCGGATGTGGCGGCTCGCCTGGCGCTGGCCTCTGCGGAGTTGCCGATTGGCGTGGTCACCGCGACGCTCGGCGCGCCAGTCTTTATCTGGCTGCTACTCAAAGCAGGACGTTAGGTCCGATAAGACGGTCTATGATTAGAAGCTGGTATTTGAAACACTCACGATCCTGGAGAGGCTATGCAAGACTCGATTCTGAACACTGAAGTAACGACAATTGATGGCGAGGTGACGACCCTCGATAAATTTGCCGGTAATGTGCTGCTGGTGGTGAATGTGGCGTCAAAATGTGGCCTCACTCCGCAATATGAGCAACTGGAAAATATCCAGAAAGCGTGGGCCGATCGTGGCTTTACCGTTCTGGGTTTTCCCTGCAATCAGTTTCTTGGGCAGGAGCCCGGCAGCGAAGACGAGATTAAAACGTATTGTGCAACCACCTGGGGCGTGACCTTTCCGATGTTCAGCAAGATTGATGTGAACGGAGAAGGACGTCACCCGCTGTACCAGAAGCTGATTGACGCGGCGCCGACGGCAGTAGCCCCTGAAGGGAGCGGTTTCTATGAACGAATGGCCAGCAAAGGGCGCGCGCCACTTTATCCGGACGATATTCTGTGGAACTTTGAGAAATTCCTCGTGGGCCGCGATGGTAGGGTGATACAGCGTTTTTCACCGGATATGACGCCGGAAGATCCCATCGTGATGGAAAGTATCAAACTCGCGTTGGCTAAATAATGTCGACACTGATGCAATTACAGGATGTTGCCGAATCGACCCGGTTAGGGCCTCTGTCCGGCGAGATTCGGGCAGGGGAGATCCTGCATCTGGTCGGGCCGAACGGTGCCGGGAAAAGCACGCTGCTGGCGCGGATGGCGGGGCTAACCAGTGGGGTGGGAACCATTACTCTGGCGGGCACTGAACTGGCGTCATGGCCCGCAGCCAAACTTGCCCGCCATCGGGCTTATCTGGCGCAACAGCAAAACCCGCCCTTCGCGATGCCGGTATGGCACTTCCTGATGCTGCATCAGGCAGACAAAACGCGCACCGAGCAGTTGACGGCAGTGGCCGGGTCGCTGGGGCTGGCGGATAAACTCGGACGCAATGCGAAAGCACTCTCTGGAGGGGAATGGCAGCGCGTTCGTCTTGCCGCCGTGATCCTGCAAATCGCGCCAGAGACCAACCCGCAGGGGCAGTTATTGCTACTCGATGAGCCCATGAACAGCCTCGATGTCGCGCAGCAAAATGCGCTGGATCGCATTCTTAACCGCTTGTGTGAGCAGGGAATTGCCATCGTAATGAGCAGCCACGACCTGAATCATACCTTACGCCACGCGCACCGGGCCTGGTTGCTCAAACAGGGGAAACTGCTCGCCAGCGGTCCGCGAGATGAAGTGCTGACGCCAGCGCATTTAGCGCATGCGTATGGTCTGCACTTCCGGCGTCTTGACATAGAAGGTCACAGAATGATTATATCAACCACTTAAATGAAATGGTTTTTTGAAACCTGCGTAAATACCCGCTCTATCGGGTGAAGAACAGAAAATACAGAGGATTCGTCTGAATGCGTTTCTGGTTTCTTTTTTGCACAGCATTGTTGTTAGCAGGATGTAGTAGCCATCGAGCGCCGCCGCCCAATGCCCGGCTCTCTGATTCCATCGCCGTGATTGCCGGGCTAAATGATCAGCTCCAGACCTGGCGCGGGACACCCTATCGTTACGGCGGCATGAGTCGCGGCGGCGTGGATTGTTCTGGTTTTGTGTTGATGACTATGCGCGATCAGTTCTCTTTGCAACTGCCGCGTGAAACCCGTCAACAGGCAAAACTGGGGACGGAAATCGATAAAGATGAATTGCTGCCAGGCGATCTGGTGTTTTTCAAAACCGGATCCGGAGAGAGCGGTTTACATGTGGGTATTTATGATACCAACGGTCAGTTCATTCATGCGTCGACCAGCCGTGGCGTGATGCGCTCGTCGCTGGATAATGTCTACTGGCGGAAAAATTTTTGGCAGGCGAGACGGATTTAGTCGCCGGGCATTATTTCTGATTGAGTGTTTCCCGCGCTTTTATTGACGAAATAAGAACAATGCTGGATAAGCGTTTATAATCAGGATAAGCTGAATACTAAGGAACCGGGGATCCGGGTGAAAAGGACAACATGAACATTTTCCTTCTGGCATTAAAAAAGATGGACGACGACATCCTGTGTAATAGGTTGCCGAATCACTCCCTGTACGTGGGACTGCCGTGATGAATGTTTCACTGGATAATGTCTATCATTCTGAACTCTATTTTCAGCCTGCCAGGAATGTTCAACAGAAACTTATCGGTTTAAGTGTCATCGCAAACTTTGTCAGTGATGATGGTGAGGTTCGTATCCCGACAGAACTGGTGCTTCCGCGACTTTCTCCTGAAGAACAGTGCCAGCTATTTATCGAAAAACTGGCCCAGCTTGAATCGTGCCAACACTTTTTTATTCAGCATAAACTTGTCGCCTGGATTTATATAACCCCGGCAGTTGTACCGCTATTATTAACGAATAGTGAGTGCGTTGCTGCTGTTAAGCGATTTTCATTTCTCGAACTCATGATAAATGAGAATTTTCCCGAACTGTCTGAAGGCAAAGAGAATAAAACGCTGAATGCCCTGGCCGAACGTTTTCCTCTGGTACTGGCCAATTTCGGCGCAGGGGAAAGTGCTAACAAAGCCATATTCGATGGGTTATTTAAACGAATTATCCTGGACCGTAATTTTGTCCACCGCCGGGCTACGCGTCTTTCCTTCGAACCGTTCATGCGCGCTATCCTTACGCAAGTGTCTCCCTATTGTGAATCGCTGATGATCGCCGGTATTGACAGCGAGGCGATGTTGACCCGTGTGACGCCATTTGGTTTTAGCGCTATGCAGGGCGGGCTGTGGCCTGCCGTCACGGCCAATCAGATCACCCAATTACTCCACGGATAACCTTTCTGTTTGCTGGTGTTTATGACGGTATTAACCGTCTACACTACAGGCAGGAGGCCCTATGACCCTGTCTTTTACAGCCCGCTGGCGCGATGAACTGCCAGCAACATTTACCGCACTGTCGCCCACACCGCTGAATCACTCGCGACTCATTTGGCACAATGATGCGCTTGCCGAACAGTTGGGTATTCCCGACTCACTTTTTCATCCTGACAGCCCGGCGGGCGTCTGGGGCGGTGAAACGTTGTTGCCGGGGATGTCTCCACTGGCGCAGGTCTATAGCGGCCATCAGTTTGGCGTCTGGGCGGGGCAACTGGGCGACGGGCGCGGTATTCTGCTCGGTGAGCAGTTACTTGCAGATGGCAGCACGATGGACTGGCACCTGAAAGGCGCCGGTCTGACGCCGTATTCGCGCATGGGCGATGGTCGCGCGGTATTGCGTTCTACGATCCGTGAAAGCCTCGCCAGTGAGGCAATGCACCATCTTGGCATACCGACGACCCGGGCGCTGACGATTGTCACCAGCGAAACGCCGGTTTACCGTGAAACGGTCGAGGCGGGGGCGATGCTGATGCGGTTGGCACAAAGCCACCTGCGCTTTGGCCATTTTGAGCATTTCTATTACCGTCGCGAGCCGGAAAAAGTGCAACAGCTGGCGGATTTCGCGATTCGTCATTACTGGCCGCATCTCCAGCAAGACGACGATAAGTATATTCTCTGGTTTCGCGACGTGGTCGCGCGGACCGCGTCATTGATAGCCGACTGGCAAGCCGTGGGGTTTGCGCACGGGGTGATGAACACTGATAACATGTCGATTCTCGGGCTGACGATGGACTATGGCCCCTTTGGGTTCCTGGATGACTATGAGCCTGGCTTCATTTGCAATCATTCTGACCACCAGGGGCGCTACAGCTTTGACAACCAACCTGCGGTAGGGTTGTGGAATCTTCAGCGCCTCGCGCAAAGCCTGTCGCCTTTTATCGCCGCTGCGGCGCTGAATGAGGCCCTCGACGGTTACCAGCTAGCATTACTAACGCGCTACGGTCAGCGGATGCGGCAGAAACTGGGCTTCATGACCGAACAAAAAGAGGACAACGACCTGCTGAACGAATTGTTCAGCCTGATGGCCCGTGAGCACAGTGACTATACCCGCACTTTCCGCATGCTAAGCGCAACAGAACAGCAGAGCGCCGCCTCTCCGCTGCGCGATGAATTTATCGATCGTGCCACCTTTGATGACTGGTTCTCTCGTTACAGAACGCGTTTGCAGCGCGATGAAGTTGGCGATGCTGCGCGTCAGTCTCTAATGCAAAGCGCCAATCCTTCCGTGGTGCTGCGTAACTGGCTGGCGCAGCGGGCTATAGCTGCGGCGGAAAAAGACGACATGAGCGAACTGCATCGTCTGCATGCCGTGCTGCGGGAGCCTTTCCGCGAACGCGATGATGATTACAGCCAGCGTCCGCCTGACTGGGGAAAGCGCCTGGAAGTCAGCTGTTCAAGCTAAAGCGCTATTTGGTCAGTAAGAGTTTACCTGCCTGCGTTTGACGCAGCAGGTATTCCTGACCGTTGTGATCGATAATCACCTTACCGTCATCACCTAACAGTTTCTGACTGCTGATCTTGCGGACAGGGGCAGGCGGGAGAGCTGCATTTTCTCGTTCCTTAAGGCGGGGTGGCTCAATGTTATCCATACGGGTATCACGATTTATTAATAATAATTAATTTAACAATAATTTTTATTATCAATAATGTGCGTGGTAACAACAAGTATTAAATGTGGTAGTTTGCGAAAAGGGGAAGAGAAAATGCCCACCCTGAACGGATGGGCGACCGGTCAGAAGCGGCTGTCTACCGCCGAGGCCAGTTTGCTCAGCAGCAGTTCAGTGTCTTCCCAGTTAAGGCAAGGATCGGTGATCGACTGACCATAAACCAGCGGCTGCCCGCTGACGATTTTCTGCGTACCTTCTCGCAGGAAGCTTTCCGCCATAATGCCGGCGATGGCTGTCGATCCGTTACGGATTTGCTGGCAAATATCATCACAGACATCCAGTTGACGGCGATGCTGCTTCTGGCAGTTGCCGTGACTGAAATCGACGACCAGATGTTCTGGTAAATCAAATTCATGCAGTGTATCGCAGGCTGCAGCAATATCCTCAGCATGGTAGTTCGGTTTTTTCCCTCCGCGCATAATGATATGACCGTACGGGTTGCCGCTGGTCTGATAAATGGTCATCTGACCGGTTTTATCAGGCGAGAGGAACATATGGCTGGCGCGGGAGGCGCGGATTGCGTCAACGGCGATACGGGTATTTCCGTCGGTACCGTTTTTAAAGCCGACCGGGCAGGAAAGTGCCGAGGCCATTTCTCGGTGGATCTGGCTTTCGGTGGTTCGCGCACCAATGGCGCCCCAACTGATCAGGTCGGCAATAAATTGACCGGTCACCATATCGAGAAATTCTGTGGCGGTCGGGATGCCCAGCTCATTGACCTGCAACAGCAGCTTACGCGCCAGCTCAATACCGTGGTTCACGCGATAGCTACCGTTAAGATCCGGGTCGGAAATGAGACCTTTCCAGCCGACAACGGTACGTGGTTTTTCAAAATAGGTGCGCATGACGATTTCCAGGCGCGCCTGGTGCTGAGTACGCAGCGTCTGTAAGCGTGTGGCATACTCCAGTGCGGCATCGAGATCGTGAATGGAGCACGGGCCGACAATAACCAGCAAGCGGCGGTCTTCACCATTCAGTATTCTTTCTATCCGGCGTCGGGAGTCGGTAACGTGGCTGGCGACGGCGGACGACACAGGATGCCGTTGCGCAAGTTCCGCGGGCGTAACCAGACTGTCTATACGCGCGGTACGCAGTTCATCGGTTCTGTTCATGACAATTCTCAGAAATTTGTGGCTTCTACGGCAGAGGTACCGGGAAGTGATGGGCACAACCTTAAACCAATCCCTGCTGATTTCAAGTGCGAGATGGATCACACCTCGCGGCAGAACGGTATGATAACAAAAAAACAGAACTCGTGAACTAGTTTGTTAGTACATGCGTCGACTGAGTCCCATGATGTCGAGGATTTTAGTGGCAATCTCCTCAACCGAATAGTTGGTACTGTTCAACCATGGGATCTGGTTTTTGCGATAGAGCGCTTCGACTTCAGCCACTTCCATACGGCACTGGCGCAGGGAAGCATAGCGACTGTTTTCCCGGCGTTCCTCGCGGATGGCGGCCAGACGTTCAGGATCAATCGTCAGACCAAACAGCTTGTGTTGCAGGGGTTTTAACGAGGCAGGCAGAACCAGATTGTCCATGTCGTCGGCAATAAAGGGATAGTTCGCCGCCCGGATGCCAAACTGCATCGCCAGATAGAGGCTGGTGGGCGTTTTGCCGCAGCGCGAGACACCCAGCAAAATCACTTGCGCCTGGTCGAGGTTGCGCAACGAAATACCGTCATCGTGGGCAAGGGTGTAATCAATGGCAGCGATTCGCGCATCGTACTTGTTCAGGTTACCCGGATTCAGTCCGTGAGTCCTGTGGGCAATTGGCGTGGGGTAGAGTTTCATTTCGTGCTGCAATGGGGTGATCAGCGCCTGTACGATATCCTGACAGAAGCCTTCGCTTTGCAGAATGATGGAGCGGATCTCCGGCAACACAATCGAATAGAACACCAGGGGACGCACGCCGGTTTGCTGAAAAATGGCGTCGATCTGGTCTTTAACGGCACGGGCGCGGTTCTCATTTTCGACAAACGGCAGCGTAATGCTGCTGATAGTGACGGGAAACTGTGACATCACCGCATGGCCCAACACCTCAGCGGTAATTGCTGTTCCATCGGAAATATAAAATACGTGACGATCTACAGCATTATCCATTTTCACACCCTGAAAGTCAGTCATAATTCTCTGAAAGCATAAATTAAAATTACTCTGAAGCGTAGAAAATAACGCTTATTTTGAAAATGAAATGGTATTTTTATATTTTGTGAAAAGTGCATTTCATTTTCTGGAACAAATGTTTATACCGACACATTTTGTGGGGATCGCCCGCCACTCGTGGGTTTGCGCAAATGGGTAAACTGTCCGAAAAAATAAAAAAACTATTTGCTTGAACGATTCACCGTTTTTTTAAGCGGTTTAAATATGTAAAGATAAATACGTAATTAAGCGTTTCCTAAACTCGTTCATTTATCACAAAAGGATTGTTCGATGTCCAACAATGGCTCGTCACCGCTGGTGCTTTGGTATAACCAACTCGGCATGAATGATGTAGACAGAGTTGGGGGCAAAAATGCCTCCCTGGGTGAAATGATTACTAACCTTTCCGGTATGGGTGTATCGGTACCGAATGGTTTTGCCACAACCGCCGATGCGTTTAACCAGTTTCTGGACCAGAGCGGTGTAAACCAGCGCATCTATGAACTGCTGGATCAGACGGATATTGACGATGTCACCGCGTTAGCGAAGGCCGGCGCGCAGATCCGCCAGTGGATTATCGACACTCCTTTCCAGCCCGAGCTGGAAAATGCCATCCGTGATGCCTACGCGCAGCTCTCAGCGGATGATCAACATGCGTCTTTCGCCGTGCGTTCTTCTGCAACGGCGGAAGATATGCCGGACGCCTCTTTTGCCGGTCAGCAGGAAACCTTTCTCAACGTCCAGGGGTTTGATGCCGTCCTGGTCGCCGTGAAGCACGTGTTCGCATCACTGTTTAACGACCGTGCGATCTCCTACCGTGTTCATCAGGGCTATGATCACCGTGGCGTGGCGCTCTCGGCGGGTGTTCAGCGGATGGTTCGTTCCGATTTGGCGTCCTCTGGCGTGATGTTCTCTATCGATACTGAATCTGGCTTTGACCAGGTGGTATTTATTACCTCGGCGTGGGGACTGGGCGAGATGGTGGTTCAGGGTGCGGTAAACCCGGATGAGTTCTACGTCCATAAACCGACGCTGGCGGCCAATCGTCCGTCGATCGTGCGCCGCACGATGGGCTCGAAAAAAATCCGCATGGTCTATGCACCGACACAGGAGCACGGCAAACAGGTCACGATTGAAGATGTACCGCAGGAAAGCCGCGATATTTTCTCCCTGACCAACGACGAAGTGCAGGAACTGGCAAAGCAGGCGGTACAGATTGAAAAACACTACGGTCGTCCGATGGACATCGAGTGGGCGAAAGACGGTCATACCGGCAAGCTGTACATCGTCCAGGCGCGCCCGGAAACCGTGCGTTCTCGCGGCCAGGTGATGGAGCGTTACACGCTGCACGCGCAGGGTAAAATCATTGCGGAAGGGCGTGCTATCGGTCACCGCATCGGCGCGGGTCCGGTAAAAGTTATTCACGACATCAGCGAGATGAACCGCATTGAGCCAGGCGACGTGTTAGTCACCGACATGACCGATCCGGACTGGGAACCGATCATGAAAAAAGCGGCGGCGATTGTCACTAACCGTGGCGGGCGTACCTGTCACGCCGCCATTATCGCGCGAGAGCTGGGGATCCCGGCCGTAGTGGGCTGCGGTGATGCCACTGAGCGCATGAAGGATGACGAGAAGGTCACCGTTTCCTGCGCAGAAGGCGATACGGGCTACGTGTATGCCGACCTGCTCGACTTCAGCGTTAAGAGTTCCAGTGTCGATACCATGCCGGATCTGCCGCTGAAGGTGATGATGAACGTCGGCAACCCGGACCGGGCGTTTGACTTCGCCTGTCTGCCGAATGAAGGCGTTGGCCTGGCCCGTCTGGAATTCATCATCAACCGTATGATTGGCGTCCATCCGCGTGCCCTGCTGGAGTTTGACTCCCAGGATGCCAAACTGCAAAACGAAATCCGCGAGATGATGAAAGGGTTTGATTCTCCGCGTGAATTCTACGTGGGTCGCCTGACGGAAGGGATCGCCACCCTCGGTGCGGCGTTCTGGCCGAAACGCGTGATTGTGCGTTTGTCCGACTTTAAGTCGAACGAATACGCGAATCTGGTGGGTGGTGAGCGCTACGAGCCAGACGAAGAGAACCCGATGCTGGGCTTCCGTGGCGCCGGGCGCTATGTGTCGGACAGCTTCCGTGATTGCTTTGCGCTGGAATGCGACGCGGTTAAACGCGTACGTAACGAGATGGGACTGACTAACGTCGAAATCATGATCCCCTTTGTGCGTACCGTTGAGCAGGCAAAAGCGGTAGTGGAAGAGCTGGCGCGACAGGGGCTGAAACGCGGCGAGAATGGTCTGAAGATCATCATGATGTGTGAGATCCCGTCCAACGCTCTGCTGGCTGAACAGTTCCTGCAATACTTTGACGGCTTCTCGATCGGCTCTAACGACATGACACAGCTGGCGCTGGGTCTGGATCGTGACTCCGGCGTGGTATCTGAGCTGTTTGATGAGCGTAACGAGGCGGTGAAAGCGCTGCTATCGATGGCGATTCGCGCAGCGAAGAAACAGGGTAAATACGTCGGGATTTGCGGTCAGGGGCCGTCTGACCACGAAGATTTTGCCGCCTGGCTGATGGAAGAGGGGATCGACAGCCTGTCGCTGAACCCGGATACCGTTGTCCAGACCTGGTTGAGCCTGGCTGAACTGAAGAAGTAATGTGATGCCTGATGGCGCTACGCTTATCAGGCCTACAGCGCTTCTCCTGTATGCCGGATGGCGATGCGCCGTCATCCGGCAATACAGACACCCGCAATGCCCCAGTACGCCGCCATCCGGCAAGTTATCCCACAGCCTGCGCCGCGTCTAATCGCGCAATGATATCCTGACGCAGCAGGAACTTCTGAATTTTACCGGATGCGGTTCTGGGCAATTCCTCGACCACCACAAGATGCTCCGGATATTTATACTTTGCCACCCGTTTACGGCTGAAGAAGGCGACCACTTCTTCCAGCGACAGTGAATGATGCGGCGCTTTCAACACGACATAGGCGCACGAGCGTTCACCTAACCGCTCATCCGGCATGGCAACGACGCAGGCGTCGTGAATGCGCGGGTGTTGCAACAGAATATCTTCCACTTCGCGGCTGCTGATGTTTTCACCACCCCGAACGATAATATCTTTCTTGCGGCCGGTGATCGTGATGTAGCCCGCCTCGTCCATCCGACAGAGATCGCCGCTGTAATACCAGCCCTCGCTATCCAGTGCCCTGGCGGTTAACTCAGGCTCATCGAGATAGCCCATAAATACGTTCGGCCCGCGTGATGCTTCTTCTCCTTCAACGCCTGGTGGCAAGGGGTTACGCGCTTCATCAACAATGCGGATCTCCACACCTGCTGCCGCGTAGCCATCGGTATTCATCATGCGGGAGAGCGGATCGTCGAGATTCACTACCGCATGCGGTGAGCTTTCCGTCGAACCATAGACGCTGAGCAGTTTAATGCCGCGCTGCTGGCAGTCGCGAGCAATACGCTTCGGAATGGTCGTCCCACCGCACAAAAAGAAACGTAGCGAAGAGAGATCGGCAGGCTGCTGCTCCACGGTACAGAGCAGATCGTACACAAACGGCGTCGCCCCTAATACACAGGTGCAGCGCTGTTGCTCCAGCAGATCAAGGCAGGCCGTTGGGGTAAAAATGTCCAGCAGCACGCTGCGTGCGCCGATCAGAAACGGTGCCGTCACGCCGTGTAAAAAGCCGGTGGCGTGTCCCAGCGGCGCTGGCATCAGAAAGACGTCCAGCCAGGTCAAATTCAGACGTGCGCAATAGGCCCGCTCGCTGGCGAGAATATTGTTGTGGCTGAGCATGACGCCTTTCGGCAGCCCCTCGGTGCCAGAGGTAAACAGCACGGCGGCCAGTTCGTCGCCGTGAACCTGAATATGACGGGCAAGCGGCTCGTTGTCCGCTACTATCTGACTGAGGGCGAGCGAGGTGGTAGCCGGCGCCAGTTTATCGACGCCAATAACATGTTGCAGATGCGGTAACTGGTTTTGCAGGGGCAAGATCACATCGACCGGACGCGTCTGCTTAAACACGGTTGGGGCGAAAAACAGTTTTGCCTGACACTTGTTCAGCACCCACACCAGCTCGGCTTCGCGCCAGGCGGGCAGCAAGGGAACGGATACCGCGCCGGTTTTCAGGCAGGCGAGATAGATAACGGTAAATTCGCACCAGCCGGGAAGCTGAAAAGCGACGCGGTCGCCGGGCTGAATGCCGTTCGCCAGCATCCAGCTTGCAAGGCAGCTTGCCGCATGATCAAGCGCAGCGTAGGTGAATGCCGTACCGCGGTTATCCACGACGGCGATTTTGTCTGGCACGCTGCGCGCGGTATGTTGCCAGTAGTCTCCCAGCGAGGCATCGCCCCAAAAGCCAAGTTTGCGGTATGCGTCCCGCCGCCCGGCGTCAAACGTTAATGTGACACTCATCGGAGGTTCCCGGTCAATCAAATGGGTAGTAAGAAGATTGCAGGCCGGATAAGACGCCTGGCGTCACTCTCCGGCATTGGTGTCCATCCGTTGTTTCAGCCGTAGCGGAAATCCACGCCAAACGTGCCTGCTGGGTACTCCCATTTTTCGAGGATCGTCTCACCACACAGTACCCGGCAGGTTCCGCACTCCAGACAGCCTGCGGAATCAAAGTGAATCGTACCTGCCTCATCCTGCTTATAGAGCCCGGCGGGGCAAGCGTTCAGCAATTTTTGAAACTCGTTGCTGTCCGGGTTTGCCACCAGAATGATGTGCGGATGGCCTTCATCGACATGGAATTTATTGACGCCAAGTTTGACGTCGACGTTAACGCGATTTTCCTGGCTCATAGTGTCGTGACTCCCTTAATGCCATCTTTCAGCAGATTCATCAGACCGACCTGTTTTGCATGTGACAGGATCATTTTGCGCAGTGGCTGATTCGGGCTGCCATCAATGGTGAACATGTCATTCATGATATTCGCCACCATTCGCGGGTACTGGGTGAACAGGCGTGGATTCTCCATCAGCGCCGGCATCTTGCGGAAATGCTGCATATCACGCATAACGCACCCTTTTTCCAGCTCGCTTTTGTATTCCGTCAGAGTGCGGGCAGAGAAGTCCTTGCGCTCTTTGGCTACTATCGCGGCGTGCGCCGCCGCTTCGGCAGAGGCGATGGCTAAATCCATTCCGCGTACCGTAAAGCCGAGGTTCAGACAAAAGCCCGCGGCGTCGCCGACAATCATCACTCCGTCGCCCACCAGTTCCGGTACCATCGCCAGCCCGCCCTCCGGCACCATATGCGCCGAGTACTCCAGCAGTTTGCCGCCCTGAATCAACGGACGAACGGCGGGGTGCTGTTTAAAATCCTCCAGCATCTGCGGCACGCTTTTCTGCGCATGGGCCATATCGCCCAGCCCACAAACAAGCCCCAGGGAAATGGAGTCGCGATTGGTATAGAGAAATCCGCCGCCCATCAGGCCGTTTGACGGGGAACCGGCGAATAACCAGGCCGCGCCTTCATTTCCGGACAGGTTAAAGCGATCGTTGATTTGCGCCGGGGAGAGGCCAATTAACTCTTTCACACCGACGGCGTAATGGTGCGCCGACGAGGCAGGTACCATTCCCAGCGAACGACCCAGCATTGAATTGACGCCATCGGCGAGGATCACCACGTTGGCTTCGAGAATATCATCGCCAGCCTGTACGCCTGTCACCTGGTTGCCTTCACGAATCAGCGCGTCCACGCGCACGCCGGGGATAAACTGCGCACCCGCCTCTTCGGCTTGCTCCATCAGCCACGGATCGAGGCGGTTGCGCAACACGCTGTACGATGCCTGAGCAGGGACATCCGGCTGTTCGCGATGGTAATCCAGCGTGATCGCGCTTTCTTGTGTCATAAACGAGATTTTCTCGCGGGTGACTTTGCGTTCAACGGGCGCCTTCTCGCCAAATCCGGGCATAATGCGCTCTATCACATGGGCGTAGAGGCGACCCCCGGTCATATTTTTACTGCCCGCGCTATTACCGCGTTCGATGATCAGAACATCGAGTCCGGCTTTTGCCATGATGTACGCCGCCACCGTTCCCGCTACGCCAGCACCGACGACGATGGCATCAAATTTTTCATCCGACATGCTTAAAGCTCCCTTCCCGCCGTTTGCACCGCGGGAGATGTGGGTAATGGTGAGAGTTAGCGCAACTGCGCGATCAGGGCAGGGACCACTTTGTAGATGTCGCCCACCAGTCCATAATCGGCATAGTTAAAGATTGGCGCGTTTTTATCTTTGTTCACGGCGACGATCACTTTGGCGCCGTTGCCGCCAACCATATGCTGGATCTGTCCGGAAATACCCAGCGTCAGATACAGTTCGGATTTCAGCAGCACGCCGGAAACGCCGATATAACGTTCGCGTTCCATCCAGTTTTCCCCTTCGGCGATAGGGCGAGAACAGCCCACTTCAGCGCCGAGTAGGGCGGCCAGTTCACGCACCATGTTCAGATCGTCCTGTGCTGCCAGGCCGCGACCGACGCCTACCACGCGTTTTGCTTTGCTCAGGTCAACGCTGCTGAGCGATTTGGCGCGACGTTCCTGACACAGGATCTCCTGTCGCGGGGCCACCCACTCGGCGGTAACTACCGGGCAGTCATGCGCAGGATCCGCCTCGAAAGGCTCAAGTACGCCAGGCGCGAGGGTGATAATAGCCAGCGGGCTGTTCAGTTTTTCTTTGCCAAATGCCAGTCCGCCATACATGCGATGTTCGGCATACAGCGCATTCTCTTCGACGTTCACTGCCGTCGCATCGTTCACCATTGCCGCATCCAGTTGGATGCTCAGACGTGCGCCCAGCGCTTTGCAGCGTTTGGTTGCAGCCATCAGCAGCAGCCCGTCGCCTTTTGCCCGAATCTGCGCGGCCAGCGTTTCGGCGTAATTTTCGATTCGCTGCAGGTCGGAGGTTTTATCCAGTACGATGATGCGGTCAGCGCCGAGCGGCTTAACATGCGCCGCCTGTTCAGAACCCTGAACAATGGCATAGACCTGCTGACCCCACTGACGCGCACCGGCCATCAGCTCTGCGTAGCGTTCAACGTTATCGCTAAATACCCAGACGTGGGTTAATTGACTCATGATTGTGTTCTCCGTTGGGCTCAGTTCAGGGCTTTTTTCAGATGTTCAGCCAGTTCGGCGATGGCTTCCGGTGAATCGTTATCCAGAATGATGTGCTTACGCGCCGTTTGTGGCGGTACGGTAATAGCCACCAGTTCTGCCCGCAGCTCGCCCTGGCTCCAGCCGATGTCGCTTGCCTGCCATGTATGTACTGGTTTTTTCCCGGCGCCAAGAATGGCTTTCATTGAGGGGATTCGCGGAGTGTTAATATCCGATGTCACACAGATAACGGCGGGTAGAGACAATTCGATCACCTCAACGTCCTCTTCCAGCGTACGCTCCACGAGCAGCTTATCGCCCTGACGCTGGAGGCGGCTGACGGCGTTAAGGGTTGGCAGTTGCAGGATCTCACCAACCAGTAAACCAACCTGTTGCGCATAGAGATCGCCAGACCCGTCGCCAAACAGGAGCAGATCGAATCCGATTTTCTCCACCGTAGCGGCAATGGCCTGCGCAGTGTCTTTTGGCAGGGCGTGTTCTAACTGTGCATCCTGCATCAGGTACAGTGCGTGCGGCCCACGCGAGAGAACATCTTTACGTACTTTCGAGTTCTGCAATAATAAACCGCCCACCGTCAGCGCAGCGATCTCATCCTCGGCTTCGGTGGCCAGTTGCGTCGCAGCTTCAATAGCGTTGAGATCGAACTGGCTGATTTTGGCGTCCGCATTGTCAAAACTGAGTGCTTGTTCGGGCGTAACAACAATGTCCTGTTCTTCAGGCACCAGCTTAAAGCAGGTTATTATTTTCATGACATCTCCTGTGAGTCGCATACCGACAGTGACAATCAGGCCACCCCGGCGGAAAGTGAAAATTGACTGGAAATAGTGTGCGACAGACGATGGCTTTTTATCGACGGAGCAATCTGTTTTCCTTACCAGGTATCTTGCAAAAAAAGTGGGATCGCTCATGCAAAAGAAATGAGTAGAAAATCATTTGAGAAAATTAAACGTACTATCTTGCAGGTGAGGGAAATAATCTTGTTTTGCTCTCACTAAATACGGTTGTATAACCGCCGTACTCGCTTTATTTTATCCTCATTATATTGTTCAGGATGAATTTCTGCTTGTGGAGGTTGTCATGTATCAACGCTGTTTTGATAATGCCATGGAAAGCCTTTTTGACCAGGGTAAGACCCCGCGATTTTCCCGATTTGTCATTAGTGATGATCCCCGCTGGGAGTCCGGTCATCATGTTCATGACAATGAAACCGAGCTGATTTATGTCAAAAAAGGCATCGTCAGATTAACTATCGACTCTTCACTTTATGTGGCTCACGAAGATGATATTGTCGTGGTGGAGCGGGGGCGGTTACACGCCGTGGCATCGGATGTGAATGCGCCGGCCACTACCTACACCTGCGCGCTGTATGGCTTTCGCTTTCAGGGCTGGGAGGAGAATCAACTGCTGCAATCGCATTCCTGTCCGGTGGTCGCCGTCGGGCAGGGAAAAGACGTCATCAAAAGTATTTTTAATGAGCTCGGCGTGATGTTGCCACAAAGTAAAAATGGACTGACATCGTCCGTCTGTGACGCCTTTGCCTATGCGTTAACAGTGCTTTTCTTTGAGAACTTTAAAAATGCGTATCGTTCGGAACAGGGATATATTAAGAAAGATGTTCTGATTAAAGATATTCTGGTCTATCTCAATAATAATTATCGAGAGAAAATTACGCTTGAACAGTTATCAAAAAAATTCCGTGCCAGCGTCAGCTATATTTGCCACGAATTTACCCGGGAATACCATATTTCACCGATCAATTATGTGATTCAGCGGCGGATGACTGAAGCGAAATTTGCCTTAACCAATACCGATTATTCTCAGGCCGAAATTTCCTGGCGTGTCGGATATGAGAATGTCGACCACTTTGCCAAGCTGTTTTTGCGCCACGTCGGCTGCTCGCCAGGCGATTACCGCAAACAGTTTAAAAACAGCCTGGCCGAGCAGGCCTGTCTGTTATCGGATGCCTGATTTTTGGTTTCGTCACCGGTAAACCGATGAATCGCCGGATAGCGGTGCAGGTACCGCTATCCGGTCTGTCGGTTACTTATTCTGATAATCCTTCAGGATCTGCCGGCCTGCGACATAAATCATGATCTCATCCGTCCCTCCACCAATACGTTCGCAGCGGACATCGCGCCAGAATCGGGAGACACGCGCTTCGTCGGTATAGCCCAGCCCACCCATAATCTGAATCGCATCGTCAATCACTTCCATCGCGGTACGGGCACAGTACAGTTTCGCCAGCGCGGCGCTGGTACGCAGAGACTGTTCCTGATCGGCCTGCCATGCCACCTTCAGCACCATATTGCGCATGTTGTCGACTTTGATTGCCATTAACGCCAGTTTTTCCTGGATCATCTGGTTGTGTCCAATTGGCTTACCAAAGGCAATGCGCTGGTTGGCATAACGCGCGGCATCTTCAAAGGCGCATTCGGCAAAGCCGGTACTGCGCGCGGCGTTGATTAGACGCTCCATCTCGAAGTTGTACATTACGTTGAGAAAGCCCATGCCTTCTTCGCCCACCATGTCGCTTTCATCTACCTCAACGTTGTCGAGATAGACTTCGCAGGTGCTGAGCATGTGCCAGCCGATTTTGTGCAGCGGGTTGATTTTGATCCCCGGCTTGTTGGATTCCACCCACCAGAGCGTAAAGGCTTTCTTCGGATCTTTCGGTTCCGGATCGCGCGCCAGCACCAGCATGTAGGGGTACTCTTTGGCACCGGTAATAAATGTCTTCTGGCCATTCAGGTACACCTTGCCGTCTTTACGCGTGTAGCTGGTGGTGGCGCTGTTGTTATCAGAACCTGCACCTGGCTCGGTTAACGCCAGGGCATAGGCCGGATCGCCGGTCTCCAGCGTGCTTTCCGCCGTTTTCCGTAGTTGTTCTGGCGAGCCGAAACGACGCATGCTATGAATGCACTGGCCGTTGGTGATCAGAAAGGCCGGAGCACCGCATTTTGACACTTCCATCAGGGCCAACATTTGGGTGACATAGTCTGCCGGGATACCGCCGAACTCTTCCGGCACGCCCAGCATGGAAATTCCGTTATCCGCCAGCGCACGCATAAACTCTCTGGGGTAGGTTGCCGTTTGATCGCAGGTACGGAAATACTCTTCCGGAAAATTGCTGGTAATCAGTTCCCGAATACTGGCAAGCAGCAGCTCTTGCTCTTCGCTTAAAGAAAAGTCCATTATCGTACTCCTTTTAATTAGCCGCTTCCGGCAGTTCAAAACCCATGGTGGCGTCGATAAATAAGCTTTCATCCATCAGTTTCAGCTCTGGTGAAATAACCGGTGCGAAATCCATCCTGGCCAGAATATCGCGCTCCAGATCCACCCCAGGGGCAATTTCAATAAGATGCAGACCGTCCTCTTTTAGCGTAAATACCGCGCGCTCAGTGATGTAGCGCACGTCCAGACCACGCTCGAGGGCGATCTTTCCGCTGAAGGTGATTTCCGGCAGTTCGTGGATGAATTTATTCACCCGACCTTCCTGGACGATGGTTAATTTCCCGTCGGCGACCTCTGTTTTCAGACTGCCGGCGGTTAGCGTGCCGCAGAAAACAATTTTCTTTGAGGTCGCGCTGATATCGATAAAGCCGCCAGTACCCATAATTTTGCCGTTGAATTTATGCACCCCGACGTTACCGTGGCGGTCAACTTCCGCAAAGCTCAGATAGCAAACGTCCAGTCCGCCACCGTGGTAGAAGTCAAACTGCGAGGTCATATCAAGAATGGCACGAGTGTTGACGTTCGCACCGAAGGCGACACCCTGGGAGGTGATCCCACCAACGGGGCCGGTTTCAACGGTCAGTACAAAGTCATCCGCACAGCCTTCCTCGCGGGCCACCAGTCCGATGCCATCCGCGATGCCGACGCCGACGTTACCGACCGCACCTTTACGCATCTCAAACAGGGCGCGACGGGCGACCAGTTTGCGCTGATTAAGGGGGAGGGAGAGCTGAGTGCTGTCGTCAAGGGTGAAATCGCCCGAGATAAAACGGTTCACCGGTGCGCCGCCATACAGTTGCGTCTGCTCAGGGTCGACTACTACGATATCCACCAGATAACCAGGGATACGTACGGATTTGGGATGCAGCGTGGCTTTCTTGACCATCTTTTGCACCTGCATCATGACGATGCCGCCGTGGTTGTGCACCGCCTGAGCCAGCACCAGTGCGTCGAGGTACATCACCTCATCTTCAAACGAGGCATAGCCTTCGCTGTCGCAGGTGGTGGCGCGGATAAACGCAACGGTAGGCGCAATCGCTTTGTAGTAGAGATATTCCTTGTTATCGATCTCCACCAGCTTGATGAGGTCCTCTTTGGTGACTTCATTGAGCTTGCCACCCTGTTGGCGCGGGTCGACGAAGGTGCCAATCCCGATTTCGCTGAGGATCCCTGGCTGGTGGGCGGCAGACGCGCGCAGAGCCTGGGTTAGCACCCCTTGCGGATAGTTATAGGCGGCAATTTTATTCTGTTCCGCTAACTCTGAAATACGCGGCGACTGACCCCAGTGTCCGCACAACGCCCATTTCACCAGGCCTTCCTGTGCCAGCGGGCTGATTCCGCGATCGGCGCGATCGCCAAGACCGGTTGGACTGATGATCGATAAATTACGCGGCGTTTGCGTTTGTTTATATTTTTCGGCTAATGCGGTAATTAAGGTGGTGGCTTCCAGAATGCCGCCGCCCGCACCTAATATACACAGCACATCTTCATCTTTAATATAATTCACCGCGTCCTGGGCCGAGAGCACAGGCACGCGACCATTAATGCGTGGTGGTCTTTCAGGTTTCATATTAACTCCTGGATATTCGGCGGAAATGCTACGCCGCTGCGTTCAGGCGCAGGCCTCCGCTGAATATTCATGTTAAATATTCACTGTGGAATACAATTTATATTTAATGGCGGGAGAGAATGCTTCCCGCCTTTATTTCGCGTATTACGCCTGATGTAAAATCGTTAATACCGTACGCAGGTCGCTAACGGATATTTGTCCGGGGGCCGAAGCCTTTTTAACCGCGCCAAAGGTCGCCGCGGAGCCGAAGACTTCACCGGCCAGGCGCGAAATCACACCGGTTTTCGACATCGACATGGTGATCAGCGGACGGTCAGCGTACTGTTCCTGCATTTTCAGCGTGGCGGAAAGCAGCGTCAGAACATCGCTATGGCTCTGCGGCATCAGGGCAATCTTTGGAATATCGGCACCCAGTTCCTGCATTTTGCGCAGTCGTGCAACGATCTCTTCTTCTGCCGGCGTCTTGTGAAAATCATGGTTGGACATGATCACGCTGACGTTTTTGCTGTGCGCGTAGTCCACCGTCGCTTTGACCTGCTCATCACCGGTAAACAGTTCGAGATCGATCATATCCACCAGACCGCTGTCGACCGCCGCACGATTCAGCGCGAGATAGGCGTCGGTCGAAATGGCCTGCTCACCGCCTTCGCTCGCGCTGCGGAACGTAAACAGCAGGGGAGTCTGGGGCATTTCAGCGCGGATCGCACGGACAGCCTCCAGAACGGCATCGGCAGAGGCGACATCGGCGAAATGGTCAACGCGCCATTCCAGAATGTCGAAATCTGCGTCGCGATAGGCTTGCGCTTCAGCGCGGACGCTGGCGATATCTTTGCCCATCAACGAGACGATTATTTTTGGAGCCCCTTCGCCAATCACGAGGTTTTTTACGGTTACGGTTTTCATTTAGTACCTTTTATCAGTCTTAGTTCCTGGCCGTCAGGCCGCAAACCCCATCACCTGTTTTACATATTCCAGCGGGAAATCTTTGCCGGTCCACAGTTTGAACTGTTCAGCCCCTTGCCACAACAACATGCCGTAACCATCGATTGTTTTGCAACCGGCCTGTTGAGCCTGCTGCAATAACTTCGTCATATGCGGGTTGTAGACGCATTCGGTGACCAGTAGTTCAGGACGTAGCAGGCTCACGTCGCTGACGATAGATTCGTTTTCCAGCGGTTTCATGCCGACTTTGGTACCGTTCGTCAGGATATCCGCTGTCGCCAGCGCATCAGCGAAGGCCTGCTGGTCGGCAAGGTCTGTTACCGTCACCACGCAGTCGGTGTTTTCATTCACCCGCTTAGCGAAATCCAGCGCTTTCTGGAAGAACTCATCATTGCGGTTAAAGAGTTTAATCGCTTTGATCCCCTCAATGGCCGCCTGTGCGCCGATGGCCGTGGAAGCACCACCGGCACCCAGTAATACCATGGTTTTACCCTTGATATCGAAACCACTCTCTTTAATCGCGCGAATGTGACCGGTACCGTCGGTATTGTAACCGCGCAGGTAACCATCATCATTAACGATGGTGTTAATGGCGCCAACCAGTTTCGCTGCCGGGGTCAGTTCATCCACAAATTCACAGGCCAGTTGCTTATTGGGCATGGATACGCCGGTCCCGCGCATTTTTAACGCTTTTAGTCCCTCGATGGCACCAGCAAAAGTCGTGTTGTCGACCTCAAAGGCCATATAGGTAAACGGCAATCCGGCTTTTTCCAGCGCCTTATTTTGCATTTCTGGCGACAAGCTGTGTCTGATGGGATAAGCCATTAAGCCGATCAGTTCATATTTCGCGGTTACATCCATAACATGACTCCTTAAATTGTCGCTTAACTTTTTGTTGAAAAATAGCGTTCGCCCAGACGGATATCGTTCTGTGGAATGTTGAAGACCCGGTAATAGCGGATAAAAACGATAATGCCGGTGATAAAGGCCAGCAGGGCAAAAGCGAAATCCAGTAAAATGATGTATTGCAGGCCGATGGTAGAGAGGTAGCCGGTAATCAGCGGAATAACAAAATTCGCGAGGCCGCCCATCATCATATAAACGCTGGTGACTTTGGCTTTGCTTTTTGGAAAGAACTCCGACATTACCGACACGCCCAGTTGTAAAATCCCGCCCGCCGCGGAGAAACCAATCACAAACGCCCCCGCGTTACACACCAGCGGTGACGGCCAGAGATAAATGACGGCAGCGGTAACGGTGGCCAGTCCGGCATTAAAGACGTTAGCCCAGATGGGGCGAACCATTTTTTTCAGCAGTGCGGCAAAGATAAAGACGCAGACCAGCGAACCCAGGCTGTAATATGTGATGGTTTTAAGCGCATCCGCCTCTTCCATTCCGGCGAAGGCCATGGCGTATTTCGGCATCCAGACCACGATGACGTAGAAGGTGGAAAACGCGGCCACGCCAAACATCACGGAAGCAACCCCTTCCAGCCAGACCAGCGGTTTGCTGTTCATCTGCGGCAACTCTTTGGCGACGCTGGCATCCACCAGTTGACCGGGGAATTTACTGCGTAGCAGCATCAGGGTGATCAGCACAAACAAAATGCCAGGAATGATTACACCATAGCCGTACCAGATGTTGTTGAGCAGCATATAACCGACCAGCATCGGATAGAGCATCTGCCCGAAGGAGACCATTGCTTTGACCAGGATCACCGCCGAACCTGACGCTTTCGGGAAACATTCCATCAGCGCCGGGTAGCCTCCGGTATCAAGCGCTGAGTTGGCCACACCAACGCACACGGCGAGTACAAAGGCCACCATCAGGTTGGGACTGGCAGGGATGCCGAAGAAAAAGAGGATATATAACGCGACGCCTAACAGAATGATCGCCCGACGACCGAACTTATCTGACAGAACGCCAAAAAACAGAATACTCACCAGACGACCGAGCCCGATACCGGAAATTAAATAGGCGATCCCCGCGCTGTCAGTGGAAAACTTCGCGGCGAGTGAGGTCATATTTTGCGCCAGCGTAATGACGCTAATGCCGTGAAGAAAATAGCTGAGATAAATACAGATGACCGCCAGGAAAAATGGCGTACTGAAAGCCTTATTCTGTGACATTTTTTAAAAGCTCCTTGCCGGTTAATTTAATTCTGTTTTCGCCGGCGTTTTTATATCCGGCGATATTTTATTAATATACGGCGGTAATACGGCATGAACTACATAACATGACGTTTTCGTTACCAGGTATATTGCAGGTGAAAGTGTGAAAGCCCACGTCTCCTGCACTGTTTTATGGCTGTTATTGACGTTATACAAACTATATTGCAGTCAGCGTTAATAATGTTGCATTCGCTGGTTTCACACTTATTCTGCCAACGGCGACATCATCAACTGGCGTTTTGTTTCCAGGCGACTGCGGTAGCCGATAAACAGCGCCAATAAGAAACCCACGGCGGCAATACCGGTATCAAACCACATAATATCGGCGATACTTCGTTGTGACAGATGGGCCGTGACCAGTGGGATCGTGAAGGTGGCAATACTGCCCGCACTGTAATAAATGCCGGTGGCTTTCCCTTTAGCGTGTGGGAAACGCGCTGCCATCAGAGTCAGGCCTATTTGTACCACGCCGCCTGCAGACGAAAAGCCGATCACAAAGGCAAAGATAATCACAACATACACCGAGGGATGCAGACACACCGTCAGCAGTGCGACAAACGAGACGAAGGTATACAGCATCAGCAAAGTGGTTGAACGCACTGTTTTGCGCACCAGCGGGGCGGTAATCAAGACGCAAAGCAGAGAACCGCAGGTATAGATGCTCAGTAGTTTGATTGACAGGGTATATGACATCCCGGCGACAAACTGACCGTACTGCGCCAGCCACTGGCTGATAAGATAAAACGTGGCCATCGAGACGTAGCCGTACAGCGTATAACTGGCCAGGTCGATAAAGGCGCAGCGATGCTTCTGTGCCGGGCGCTGGCGATGTTCCTGTGCTGGTGCGATCGACGCGGCGCGGCGTCCTGGATGCGGCGGAAAGGCGCAGCGGAGTAAAAACAGACCGTTAATCAACATGATTGCGGCGGCAATGATAAATGACCAGCCAAACCACAGTTCCGCCCAGACGAGCAGACTGATGATCATTGGGAGTAAAAACTGTCCGCCGGAGACAAAAGCCTTAATCAGGATGTTGGCGGTACTCGGCGAGGAGGGAAAGGCCTCCATCAGGCTGGGATAGGTGCCGGCGTCCAGAAAACTGTTCGCCATGCCCGCGAGGACGCCGAATGCATAAGCAATGATGATGTTATGAGTGGTCAGAATACCGAAAAAGAAGGTCACATAGCAAAGCATCCCCAGGATAATAAAGGGACGGCGGCCAAACCGGTCGGATAATAATCCGGCGCAAAACAGAACGCTTAAGCGCCCGATTCCCAATGAGGAGATCACGACAGACACCCCTGCGGCGTTTGTCTGCCACTGTTGTTCGAGTGATGCCATGTTGAGACTCATCAGGATGACTCCCATACCGTGCACCAGGTAATTGAGATACAGCCCCATCGCGGTGGGGAAATAGTGATTTTTCATGATGCCTGCTCAGCGAAATGGCTAATGATTTTCCCTGGTACGGGTTAAATACCCGTGCCTTAAAAGTGCAATTTTTCGAATAAATTGAAGTTTCTTAGTATGAATCGCCAATGGCAGGAAATATGTGGTCTAACACAATCGTTCCAGGTCGTGGGCATAGAGTTCAGCAGCAACGGATTGATAAATTTTCCAGTCAAGGAAACTGCCATCACGATAGACTGACTGGAAATCAGCTAAATCAGAAAAGAAACGCATTGTATTATTACCAATACGATTGTTTATCTTCTCAATAATGGCATTAATGCGTAGTTTTCTTTTCCTTCGCATGTCCAGCAGCGTTTCAACAATGGCGCGAGGCGGTTCGCCTTCGCTATTTTCCCAACGCTGCCAGTCGGCGACATTATAATCTGGCGCAATCCACGACACGCACTCTTCAATGGTCATTGCAAAAATATGACGTAATGCCTGTAGTTCATAAGCGTTCATCATTGAATGACCTCATATTAAAAAACGATAGAGCATAAATAACACTATTAAGCAGGCTTCGGCATGAAGAGAGTCACAGTATCTTGTGCAATATTATTTGTTATGGGCATGTGAAAGGGGGATTTCCCTGAAAAAGAGAGGGATATAGACAAAGGAGGGGAAGGATTATTTTGCGATGAGACAGCAGCAACTTCAGGATAAAAAAAAGCCCATCGTGGGAGATGGGCAAAGACTACACACAGCAATTCGTTGTTTCACTCAGGGGATTTCCATACTTATAAATCAATGTCTTGATCTATAACCGTGAGCTAATAGTAGGGTATGAGGCGTTTTAGCGTCGATCAGATTCGTCTCAATAGTTTAAAAACCGTAAAGAATATGAGATGTAAATCAGGGATAGCGAAGCGGAAACAGAGAGTAGAGATAAGTTGCGGTACGATATTGTTTAGCCATGCTAATCAATCAGGCGACCGGAGTCGCCTGGGATAGCGTTATTCTTTAGAGGTTTCGATTTCACTCAGCTCTGCAAGGATCTCTTCAGGTTTGCTGGTGGGGGCTGGCGCTTCGTTGACCCAGGCCGAGAACAGTCGCCAGGAAACGGCCAGCAGTACCGGACCGATAAACAGACCAATCATCCCAAAGGCAATCAGGCCGCCAATGACGCCGGAGAGGATCAGGATCAGCGGCAAATCCGCGCCCATCCGGATAAGCATCGGGCGAATAACGTTATCCAGCGTGCCCACCACGCAGCTCCATACCAGCAAGACGGTGCCCCAGGTGGTATCACCGGTCCAGTAAAGCCAGATGATGGCAGGAATAAGCACCGGAAGCGGCCCCAGTTGTACCAGACAGGAGAGAATCATCACGACAGTGAGCAGGGTGGCATAAGGCACGCCAGAAACCGCCAGACCGATGCCGCCCAGCACGGCCTGCACCAGCGCGGTCACCACCACACCCAGCGCCACCGCGCGGATCGCCTGTGCGGCCAGCAGCATTGCCGCGTCGCCGCGTTTTGCCGCCAGACGGTAAGCAAAATGGCGAATACCCAGCGCCACAGTCTCACCGCGCCAGTACAGCAGGGCGCTGAATAGCAGCATCAGGCCGCAGTGCATCATAAATCGACCGATGTGCGCAGCCTGACCGACAAACCAGGTCGTCGTAGTGCCAATGTACGGACGGACCTTCGCCATGATCGCCGTACCGCCCATATCCAACAGGTTATGCCAGCCAGCGTATAACTTCGCGCCAACAAGCGGAATGCTGTTCAGCCAGGCCAGATCCGGCAACGTCATGTCCCCGCCCGTGACGGCGTGAATCAGCGGACCGCTGCCGTCAACGATACTGTTGACCAACAGGGCAATGGGGATCACAAACAGCAGTACCAATAAAAGCGTCATCACCAGAACCGCCAGCGAACGGCGGCCCCAGAGTAATTTTTGCAGACGCAGTAGAACCGGCCACGTCGCAATGACGATCGTCCCGGCCCAGGCAAAGCCCAGAATAAAAGGTTGAACAATCCAGAGACACGCCACAATCATGATGGCTAAAAACAGCACCGACAGCAGCACTTGTGCGATATCCCTGGGCTGACGACTATTGACCATAAACTCTTTCACCTATGTAGTGCGTCAGATCGTTGACGCGACGCGACCGCTCGAAACACGTCTCATAATGATGAGCAATTTCAGCGGTTTTTGACAGGCGGATTCTGCCAGTATTTCTGTTGGGTGTATTAGAAAAAAATGTGATACAACAATAAGCAAACGATTAACACCCACAACACACAGACCGCAGGAAAGGGTCACGATAATGATTCCACAAATTTCTCAGGCACCCGGCGTCGTTCAACTGGTGCTCAATTTTTTGCAAGAGCTGGAGCAGCAAGGATTTACCGGCGATACGGCAACCAGTTATGCCGATCGTCTGACAATGTCGACAGATAATAGTATCTATCAACTCCTCCCCGATGCCGTCGTTTTCCCCCGTTCAACGGCCGATGTGGCGCTGATTGCCCGCCTGGCGGCGCAACCGCGTTATACCTCGCTGCTCTTCACTCCGCGCGGCGGCGGTACCGGCACTAACGGACAGGCGCTCAACCAGGGCATCATTGTCGATATGTCCCGCTATATGAGCCGCATCATTGAAATCAACCCGGAAGAGGGCTGGGTGCGGGTGGAAGCGGGGGTGATCAAGGATCAACTGAATCAGTATCTGAAGCCGTATGGCTATTTTTTTGCCCCGGAATTGTCCACCAGTAACCGGGCAACGCTGGGCGGGATGATTAACACCGACGCCTCCGGACAGGGGTCGCTGGTCTACGGGAAGACGTCCGACCACGTGCTCGGAGTGCGGGCCGTGCTGCTGGGCGGCGATATTCTCGATACGCAGCCGCTGCCGGTGGAACTGGCGGAAACACTCGGCCAGAGCAACACCACGATTGGTCGCATTTATCGCACGGTGTTTGAGCGCTGCCGCGATAACCGTCAGTTAATCATTGATAAATTCCCTAAGCTGAACCGCTTCCTGACGGGCTACGATTTGCGCCATGTGTTTAATGATGACATGAGCGAATTCGATCTGACCCGCATTCTCACGGGGTCGGAAGGTACGCTGGCGTTCATTACAGAAGCACGGCTGGACATTACGCCACTGCCGAAAGTGCGGCGCCTGGTGAACGTGAAATATGACTCCTTTGACTCCGCGTTGCGCAATGCGCCATTTATGGTGGACGCGCGCGCGCTGTCGGTGGAGACCGTTGATTCAAAAGTGCTGAACCTGGCGCGTGAAGATATCGTCTGGCATTCGGTGAGTGAACTGATTACCGATGTACCGGACAAAGAGATGCTCGGCCTGAATATTGTCGAATTTGCCGGGGATGATGAAACCGTTATCGACGGGCAGGTCGCCTCCCTGTGCGAGCGGCTTGATGAACTGATCTCTCGTGAAGAGGCGGGCGTGATTGGCTGGCAGCTATGCACTGAGCTGGCGGGCGTTGAGCGTATCTATGCGATGCGTAAAAAAGCGGTGGGTCTGCTGGGCAATGCGAAAGGGGCAGCAAAACCGATTCCCTTTGCTGAAGACACCTGCGTGCCGCCGGAACATCTTGCTGATTACATTGCGGAGTTCCGCGCGCTGCTTGATAGTCACGGTCTGAGCTACGGCATGTTCGGTCACGTCGACGCCGGGGTGCTTCATGTGCGGCCAGCGCTGGATATGTGCGACCCGCAGCAGGAAGTGTTGATGAAGCACATCTCCGATGAGGTAGTGGCGCTGACGGCGAAATATGGCGGTCTGCTGTGGGGCGAACACGGTAAAGGTTTCCGCGCCGAATACAGCCCGGCGTTTTTCGGCGATGAACTCTTCGCGGAACTGCGGAAGGTCAAAGCGGCGTTCGATCCGCAAAACCGGCTGAATCCGGGGAAAATTTGTCCGCCGGAAGGTATCGATGCGCCGATGATGAAAGTCGATGCGGTCAAACGCGGCACTTGGGACCGACAAATCCCGCTGGCCGTGCGCCAGACCTGGCGTGGCGCGCTGGAATGTAACGGTAACGGTCTGTGCTTTAACTTTGATGCGAAGAGCCCGATGTGCCCGTCAATGAAAATCAGCCTCAATCGCATCCATTCGCCAAAAGGGCGCGCGACGCTGGTGCGTGAATGGTTGCGTTTGCTGGCGGATCGTGGTGTTGATCCGCTGCGACTGGAAAACGCGCTGGCGAGCAAACGGCCCAGCCTGCGATCTCTGATTTCACGCACCCGTAACACCTGGCATGCCAGCAAGGGCGAGTATGACTTCTCGCATGAAGTGAAGGAGGCAATGTCCGGCTGTCTGGCCTGTAAGGCCTGTTCGACGCAGTGTCCGATCAAAATCGACGTCCCGGAATTCCGCTCGCGCTTCCTGCAGCTTTACCATACCCGCTACCTGCGCCCACTGCGTGATCATCTGGTGGCGACGGTCGAAACCTATGCGCCGCTGATGGCGCGGGCACCCAGGACCTTCAACTTCTTTATTAATCAGCCGCTGGTGCGCAAACTGTCGGCAAAACATATTGGCATGGTCGATCTGCCGCTGCTGTCGACGCCGTCACTGCAACAGCAGATGGTTGGGCATCGTTCGGCGAACATGACGCTGGAGCAGCTTGAAGCGCTGACGGATGTGCAGAAAGCCAATACGGTGCTGGTGGTTCAGGATCCGTTCACCAGCTATTACGACGCGCAGGTGGTTGCGGATTTCGTCCGTCTGATTGAAAAGCTGGGGATGCAGCCGGTTCTGTTGCCGTTCTCACCAAACGGTAAAGCGCAGCATATTAAAGGATTCCTGACCCGCTTTGCGAAGACTGCGAAAAAAACCTCTGAGTTTTTGAACCGCGTGGCAAAACTGGGAATGCCGATGGTTGGCGTTGATCCGGCGCTGGTGCTCTGTTACCGCGATGAGTACAAACTGGCGTTAGGCGAAGCGCGCGGTGATTTCCAGGTGCAGCTCGCCAACGAGTGGCTGGCAACGGCGCTGGCTTCGCAGGAGCCACGTGACGTCAGCGGCGAATCCTGGTATTTCTTTGGTCACTGTACCGAAGTGACCGCACTGCCCGGCGCTCCCGCGCAATGGGTGTCGATCTTTGCCCGCTTTGGCGCGAAGCTGGAAAACGTGGGCGTGGGCTGCTGCGGTATGGCCGGTACCTACGGTCACGAGGCGAAAAATCATGCGAGTTCACTGGGCATTTATGAACTGTCATGGCATCAGGCGATGGAGCGGCTGCCGCGTAACCGGTGTCTTGCAACGGGATATTCCTGCCGCAGTCAGGTGAAACGGGTCGAAGGCACGGGCGTGCGTCATCCTGTACAGGCATTACTGGAGATTATTGGATGATCTGGAAACGTGAAGTTACCCTCGACGCCCTCAATGCGATGGGCGCTGGCAACATGGTCGGCCTGTTGGATATTCGCTTTGAGCATATCGGCGAGGATACGCTGGAAGCGTCAATGCCCGTCGACGGACGCACGAAGCAGCCGTTTGGCCTGCTGCACGGTGGCGCTTCCGTCGTGCTTGCAGAAAGCATCGGCTCTGTTGCCGGTTATCTGTGCACTCAGGGCGAGCAGAAAGTCGTGGGACTGGAAGTGAACGCTAACCATGTCCGCTCTGCGCGGGAAGGGCGCGTGAAGGGGATTTGTAAGGCGATTCATACCGGCTCCCGGCATCAGGTCTGGCAGATCAACATCTACGATGAGCAGCAGCGACTGTGCTGTACTTCAAGATTGACCACGGCGGTTGTGTGACGTTGTCACAAAATAAAATGTGATCTCTATTGCTTTTGGTCATAATCTGCGCAGTAAAAGGTGATATACTGTGCAGGTTTTGACCATAAGCGAGGATGATATGACAAGCCAACTAGACCCGGCCCAACTGGCAATTGAGTTTTTACGTCGTGATAAAACCGAGCTCTCTCCAGCCCAATATCTTAAAAGACTGAAACAGCTTGAGCTGGAATTCGCCGATTTACTGACGCTCTCTTCCACTGAATTAAAAGAAGAGATCTACTTTGCCTGGCGCCTTGGCGTTCATTGATTCAGCGATCGTTAACGTAAAGAGAACCCGACATACGTGTCGGGTTTTTTTGTTCCTCCCTGGCGGTATTACCACGCCATCTCGCCCGAATTCACTTTCGCGCTCAACTCCAGCGAACTTTCCTCTGCCAGTCCCGGCCACGCGGCTTTCATCGTGTTAATGACCCAGGTCGCGCCTTTTTTTGCCGCCAGGGTCTGTTCGAATGATTGCAGATAATCCTGCGTAAAGCGGATGGCCTCAGCGCCAGCGGGGCGCTCGCCAAGGTAATGTCCTGGGATGACCTGTGCAGGTTGCAGGTTATGCATTTCAGTCAGGACATGACGCCACGATGCGCGCTGCTCTGGTGTCTGCGTATCAGCCGTCCATACATGAATACCCGACGCCACGCCCGTGCCGCCGAGAATGGTCCGGTTCGCTGGCACCCAAACATACGCCGCGTAATCATTGGGATGACGCAGCTCCAGCGTTTCGCCATCGATGCGAAAACGTGTTTCTGTGCTGGCCTGCGGTACGGTCAGCGTCGTTGGCGCACCTTCTTTCATCTGTGGTCCCCAGTACTCCAACTTATCCTGCTTAGTGGCGCGAATATGCTCAACGACCCTTGGCATCGCCAGTACCTTCGCGTGCGGAAACGCCTTCACAACCGGTTGCAGGCCGAAATAGAAATCCGGATCGCCGGAGGTAATCACGATGGCCTTCAGCGTCTTGCCACGGGATTTGATCATCTCCACCAGCTTTTCACCGTCTTTGGTGCTGAACTGCGCATCAAATAATATCGCTTCCGTAGGGCCGGATACCAATGTTGAAGAAACAGGGAAGATGGCGTTTTCCTGCGGGTTATAAACGTCAAGTTGCAGCGGCGCGGCAAACAGTGGAGAGGCGACAGCAGGCAGCAACAGGGCCAGCAGTTTACTTTTCATGAGGGATAACCTTATGCAGATGAAGTAGTTTTATATGTGGTCCTTATTCTAAGGAAATTGCGATCTGTTAGAATTCCCGTATCAGAACATGCTGAGTTTCATAAAACGATCGGATGGGGCGGCGATGGACAGAGTGATGGCAGCGACAGTGTTTAACCATATCTGCGATTTAGGCAGCCTGAGTGCTGCGGCGCGGGCGCTGGGTCTCTCCCGACCGATGGTGAGCCGTTATCTTGATGAGATGGAGAAATGGGTCGGGGCGCGGCTGATTCATCGCACCTCGCGCAAGCTGACAATTACGCCAGCCGGAGAAGAGGCGCTGCTAAAGACGCGGACGCTGGCGCAACTTTCGCAAGCGATTGGCGCATCAACGGCGGCAGACATTCCCAGCGGAACGCTACGCGTTGCCTGTGCGCACTTTACGGCAATGCATATTCTCGCCCCGGTGCTGCCGGGTTTTTTAGCGCGCTATCCCGAACTGCGTATTGAGGTTGAGATAAACAATCAGCCGGTCAGTTTGGTCGGTGAACGTATTGATCTCGCGATTCGCATTACCGACAACCCAGAGCCCGGCACGATAGCCCGCCGACTCGGCGATTGCGAATCGGTTCTCTGTGCGTCAGAAGCGTATTTGTCTCAGCACGGCACCCCGCAGACGGTGGAAGATCTCGCCCGGCATAACTGTCTGTATTACAGTGGGTTTTCCGGGAGATCGTGGCATTTTATCGACGCGCAGGGCGAGGCGGTCTCGGTGGCAATTAAGGGAAATCTGAGTGCCGGGATTTCGTCTCTGCTCTGCGAATCCGCGCTGGCAGGCATGGGGATTGCGCTGGTGCCGGAAAAGGAAGCGCGTGAAGGACTGGCCGAGGGGCGACTGGTGAGGGTGCTGCCGACGCTGCAACCCCGACGCCTTGCGGTGCATGGATTGTATCTTTCCCGTGAACATCAGCCAGTCGGTATTCGGCTGTTTCTGGAGGCGATCCAGGAAACGATGTTGAACGCACATAATTGATCCACCACAAAAAAGTGCGGGATAGCAATTTGTGTTAAAAATGACCTTTACCGATATGAGACTATTCTTATCGCCCCTTCAAGAGCTAAGCCATCGCGAGTGCCGGAGATAAGCGCCGGATGGGGCCGGAACCCTTAAGGCTGTTACTGACAACCTTAAGGGTTTTGTTTTTCTGCGGTTTCACTCTTCCCATGCCTTTCCTATCCCTGAAATAGTCATTTTCTATACATCTTTACTGTATTGACCGGTCAGATCGATGACGAACGCTAAAGTGATTATTAATCAATATATTGAACAAATTTATCCATTCCTTTTAACCCGCGTGGCAGGGTCTATGCTTAATAAAAGTGGTCAAAACGGGTGAAACGCCGTAATGCCCCTGCTGTTGAGGGGTTGAAGTGAGAATCGTTATCACTAACATGGTGTTATAGCCTGATGGCTCATTATGCGAGGTAACCCTATGGAACTGCATTCAGGAACATTTAATCCGGACGATTTCGCCTGGCGCGGATTGACGCTAACCCCAGCGGCAGCGGCGCATATTCGCGAACTGGTCGCAAAGCAGCCGGGCATGCTGGGCGTGCGCCTTGGCGTTAAGCAGACGGGATGCGCTGGTTTTGGCTATGTGCTGGATACCGTAAGCGAGCCGGAAAAAGACGATCTACTGTTCGACGTTGAGGGCGCGAAGCTCTATGTCCCGCTTCAGGCGATGCCGTTTATTGATGGTACGGAAGTGGATTACGTCCGCGAAGGATTAAACCAGTTATTCAAATTTCATAACCCGAAAGCCCAGAACGAATGCGGCTGTGGCGAAAGCTTTGGGGTATAGGCGGTACTATGTCTCGTAATACTGAAGCAACAGACGATGTCAAAACCTGGACCGGAGGCCCCCTGAATTACAAAGAGGGGTTCTTTACCCAACTGCAAACGGATGAGCTGGCGAAAGGGATCAACGAAGAGGTGGTGCGCGCCATTTCGGCCAAACGCAATGAACCGGAGTGGATGCTGGAATTTCGCCTCAACGCGTTCAGAGCCTGGGTCGACATGCCGGAGCCTCACTGGCTAAAGGCGCACTACGAGAAGCTGAATTATCAGGATTACAGCTACTATTCTGCGCCCTCGTGCGGGAATTGCGATGAGACCTGCGCGTCGGAACCGGGGGCGGTACAGCAAACCGGGGCGAACGCGTTTCTCAGTAAAGAGGTGGAAGCCGCCTTCGAACAACTTGGGGTGCCGGTACGCGAAGGTCGTGAAGTGGCGGTTGACGCCATTTTTGACTCCGTCTCGGTCGCCACCACCTATCGTGAAAAGCTGGCGGAACAGGGGATCATTTTCTGCTCCTTCGGCGAGGCTATTCACGATCACCCCGATCTGGTTAAGCAGTATCTCGGCACCGTCGTACCCGGCAACGACAACTTCTTCGCCGCGCTGAATGCAGCGGTTGCATCCGATGGCACCTTTATCTATGTGCCGAAAGGCGTGCGTTGTCCGATGGAGCTTTCAACCTATTTTCGCATTAACGCCGAGAAAACCGGGCAGTTTGAGCGCACGATCCTGGTGGCGGATGAAGGCAGCTATGTGAGCTATATCGAAGGTTGCTCAGCGCCAGTTCGCGACAGCTATCAGCTGCACGCGGCGGTGGTGGAGGTCATCATCCATAAAGACGCCGAGGTAAAGTACTCCACCGTTCAGAACTGGTTCCCGGGCGATAACAACACTGGCGGCATTCTGAATTTCGTCACCAAACGCGCACTGTGCGAGGGTGAAAACAGCAAAATGTCGTGGACGCAGTCGGAGACGGGGTCAGCCATTACCTGGAAATACCCCAGTTGCATTCTGCGCGGCGACAACTCCATCGGCGAATTTTACTCGGTGGCGTTGACCAGTGGTCATCAGCAGGCGGATACCGGCACCAAAATGATCCATATCGGCAAAAACACCCGTTCGACCATTATCTCAAAGGGGATTTCCGCCGGACACAGCCAGAACAGCTATCGCGGGCTGGTTAAAATCATGCCGACCGCCACCAATGCCCGTAACTTTACCCAGTGCGACTCAATGCTGATTGGCGCCGACTGCGGAGCGCATACCTTCCCGTATGTCGAATGCCGCAACAACAGCGCGCAACTGGAGCACGAAGCGACCACCTCACGCATTGGTGAAGATCAGCTGTTTTATTGCCTGCAACGCGGCATTAGCGAAGAAGATGCGATCTCGATGATCGTCAACGGGTTCTGTAAAGACGTGTTCTCCGAGTTGCCGCTGGAGTTTGCCGTCGAAGCACAAAAATTACTCGCCATTAGCCTTGAACACAGCGTCGGTTAAGGAAGCAACATGTTAACGATTAAAGATTTACAGGTCAGTGTGGAAGAGAAAGCGATCCTGCGCGGGTTGAGTCTCGAGGTTCGTCCGGGGGAAGTGCATGCCATTATGGGCCCCAACGGTTCCGGGAAAAGTACGCTCTCTGCGACGCTGGCAGGGCGCGAAGATTATGAAGTCACCGGAGGGTCGGTGACATTTAAAGGGAAAGACCTGCTGGATTTGGCACCGGAAGCGCGGGCAGGCGAAGGGATATTTATGGCCTTCCAGTATCCCGTGGAAATCCCTGGCGTCAGCAATCAGTTTTTCCTGCAAACGGCGCTCAATGCCGTGCGGACCTATCGCGGCCAGGAATCGCTCGATCGCTTTGATTTTCAGGATCTGATGGAAGAGAAAATCGCGCTGCTGAAAATGCCAGAAGACCTGTTAACCCGCTCGGTGAACGTCGGTTTTTCCGGCGGCGAGAAAAAGCGCAATGACATTCTGCAAATGGCGGTGCTGGAGCCGGAACTGTGTATCCTCGATGAGTCTGATTCCGGGCTGGATATTGATGCCCTGAAAGTGGTGGCCGACGGCGTTAATTCACTGCGCGACGGTAAGCGCTCGTTCATTATCGTCACCCACTATCAGCGCATCCTTGACTATATCAAGCCGGATGTTGTCCACGTCCTGTATCAGGGGCGGATTGTGAAGTCTGGCGATTTCACGCTGGTCAAACAACTGGAGGAGCAGGGATATGGCTGGCTTACCGAACAGCAGTAACGCACTGCAACAATGGCACCACCTCTTTGAAGCGCAGGGCGAGACGCGCTCACAGCAGGCGCAGCAGCATCTCCAGCAGGTTCTGCGCCTGGGATTGCCCACGCGCAAGCATGAGAACTGGAAATACACACCGCTGGAAGGCCTCACTAACAGCCTGTTTGTCAGTCGGTATGCCAATGTCACCCCGGCGCAATGCGATGCGTTAGCGCTTAACGTGCAGGCGCTGCGGCTGGTGTTTGTCGACGGGCAGTTCAGCCCGGCGCTTAGCGACAGCTGGGAAAACAGCGGTTATGAGGTGGCAATCAATGATGAGCGGCAGAACCTGCCAGCCGCAGTACAGCCGGAGGTGTTTTTACATCTCACCGAAAGCCTTGCGCGCAGCGTGACGCACATTCGCATTAAGCGTAATCAGCGCCCGGCAACGCCGCTGCTGCTGATGCACATCACCCAGGGCGTATCTGCTGAAGAAGTGAATACCGCACACTATCGCCACCATCTTGAGCTGGCGGAAGGGGCGGAAGCGACGATTATCGAACATTATGTCAGTCTGAATGATGCCCGACATTTCACCGGCGCACGCCTGACCATGAACGTGGCGGCCAACGCGCACCTGCATCACATCAAACTGGCATTTGAAAACCCGCTCAGCCATCACTTCGCCCATAATGACATTTTGCTGGCGGCGGATGCGTCGGCGCGCAGCCACAGCTTTCTGCTCGGTGGTGCGGTGCTGCGTCATAACACCAGCACCCAACTGAACGGCGAGAATACAACGCTCAGGATCAACAGCCTGGCGATGCCGGTGAAAAATGAGGTCTGCGATACCCGCACCTGGCTTGAGCACAACAAAGGCTACTGCAACAGCCGACAGTTGCATAAAACCATCGTCAGCGATAAGGGTCGGGCGGTATTTAACGGGCTGATTAACGTAGCCCAACACGCGATCAAAACGGACGGGCAGATGACGAACAACAATCTGCTACTCGGGAAGCTCGCGGAAGTTGATACCAAACCGCAGCTGGAAATTTACGCCGATGACGTGAAGTGCAGCCACGGCGCAACGGTAGGGCGCATTGATGATGAGCAGATGTTCTACCTGCGGTCGCGTGGGATTGCTCAACAGGATGCACAGCAGATGATCCTTTATGCCTTTGCCGCGGAGCTGACTGAAGCGCTGAGCGACGAGGCGTTGAAACAACAGGTGCTGGCGCGGATCGGTCAACGTCTGCCGGGAGGCGTAGCATGACATTTTCCATCGATACAGTACGTGCGGATTTTCCCGTCCTCGCGCGTGAAGTCAATGGCCTGCCGCTGGCGTATCTCGACAGCGCCGCCAGCGCGCAAAAACCGGCGCAGGTGATTGACGCGGAAGCCGAGTTTTATCGTCACGGTTATGCGGCGGTGCATCGGGGGATCCACACCCTCAGCGCTCAGGCGACCGAAAAAATGGAAAACGTGCGCAAACTGGCGTCGCTGTTTATCAACGCTCGCTCTGCGGAAGAACTGGTGTTTGTGCGCGGTACGACGGAAGGCATTAACCTGGTCGCCAACAGTTGGGGGCCAGAGAACGTCCACGCCGGCGATAACATCATCATCAGTGAGATGGAACACCATGCCAACATTGTGCCGTGGCAGATGCTGTGCGCGCGGATGGGAGCGGAGCTGCGGGTGATCCCGCTGAACGCCGACGGCACATTGCAACAGGAGATCCTGCCTACCCTGTTTGATGAGAAAACCCGCCTGCTGGCGATAACGCACGTCTCTAATGTGCTGGGCACAGAAAACCCTGTCGCCGACATGATCGCGCTGGCGCATCAGCATGGCGCGAAGGTGCTGGTGGATGGGGCGCAGGCGGTGATGCATCACCCGGTAGATGTTCAGGCGCTGGACTGCGATTTTTATGTCTTCTCGGGCCACAAGCTGTATGGCCCGACCGGCATTGGCGTGCTCTATGTCAAAGAGGCGCTGTTGCAACAGATGCCGCCATGGGAAGGGGGCGGGTCGATGATCGCCACCGTCAGTCTGACGCAGGGGACGACCTGGACGAAAGCGCCGTGGCGCTTCGAAGCAGGGACGCCGAATACCGGCGGAATTATCGGCTTTGGCGCCGCGCTGGAATATGTATCCGCGCTGGGACTGGAGGCGATTAGCGAATACGAACAAAACCTGATGCATTACGCACTGGAACAACTGAAGGCGGTGCCGGATCTCACCTTGTACGGGCCGAACAACCGACTGGGCGTTATCGCCTTTAATCTCGGGAAACATCACGCCTATGACGTCGGCAGTTTTCTCGATAATTACGGGATCGCCGTGCGGACCGGACACCACTGCGCGATGCCGCTGATGGCTTTTTATGAGGTGCCGGCAATGTGCCGGGCGTCGCTGGCAATGTATAACACCCATGAAGAGGTGGATCGCCTGGTGACAGGCTTGCAACGAATCCATCGCTTACTGGGGTAACAGGGAGGCACTATGGCTGCGCTGCCGGATAAAGAAAAGTTGTTGCGTAATTTTCAGCGTTGCGCTAATTGGGAAGAGAAGTATCTGTACATCATTGAGCTGGGACAGCGACTGCCGGAGATAGCCGTCGCGGATCGCAGTCCTGAAAATACGATTCAGGGATGTCAGAGTCAGGTCTGGATAGTGATGCGCCAGAATGCGCAAGGCGTGATTGAATTGCAGGGCGATAGCGATGCTGCCATTGTGAAAGGACTGATTGCGGTCGTCTTCATTCTGTATCATCAGATGACGGCTCAGGATATCGTGAATTTTGATGTGCGGCCGTGGTTTGAGCAAATGGCGCTCGCGCAACATCTCACGCCGTCTCGTTCACAGGGGCTGGAAGCGATGATTCGCGCGATCCGTACCAAAGCAGCAACGCTTAGCTAAACTCAATAGACAGCTTTCATCCTGTCAGGTAAGGCAGCCGGGCTGTCTTACAGGATTATCAGCATTCTGGCCATGCCAGTGAATACAGGAGGTTGGGTATGAAACGCGCGTCTCTTATTACTCTAATGCTTATCGGCGCTTACAGCGCCATACAGGCTGCCCGGGCGGTGGATTATCCCTTACCACCTGTCGGCAGTCGCCTTGTTGGGCAGAATCAAATGTACACAGTGCAGGAAGGTGATAAAAACCTTCAGGCCATTGCCCGTCGTTTTGATACTGCCGCCATGCTCATTCTGGAGGCGAATAATACCATTGCTCCTGTGCCAAAGCCGGGTACTCTGGTAACGATCCCGTCACAGCTATTGCTGCCCGATGCGCCGCGTGAAGGCATCATTGTTAATCTGGCTGAACTGCGGCTGTACTACTATCCGCCGGGAGAAAATATCGTCCAGGTGTACCCGATCGGTATTGGCTTGCAGGGACTGGAAACGCCGGTGATGGAAACCCGCGTTGGACAGAAGATCCCGAATCCCACCTGGACGCCAACCGCAGGCATCCGTAAGCGATCTCTGGAGCGAGGTATTACCTTGCCGCCGGTGGTCCCCGCCGGGCCGAATAACCCACTGGGGCTCTTTGCGCTGCGTCTGGCGTACGGGAACGGCGAGTATCTCATTCATGGCACCAGTCAACCAGACAGCGTGGGTCTGCGCGTCAGTTCCGGCTGTATCCGGATGAACGCCCCGGACATCAAAGCGTTGTTCTCCCAGGTCAGAACGGGAACGCCGGTGAGAGTGATTAATGAGCCGGTGAAGTATTCCGTAGAGCCGAACGGACTGCGCTACGTTGAGGTCCATCGACCACTGTCGCCACAGGAAGAACAAAACGTGCAGACGATGCCATACGTGTTGCCTGCCGGGTTCAGTCAGTTTAAGGCGACGAAAGAGGTGGATGATGGGCTGGTGGATAAAGCGTTGTATCGTCGTGCGGGTTATCCGGTAGCGGTCTCCTCCGGTCAAACGCCAACTGCCGTGACCACGCCTGCTGTACAGTCAGCGCAAAATGGTTCAGTGCAGGAAGAAACGCAGACGCAGTAGCGGGAAAAAAACGCGAGACAAAAAAATGGCGCACAATGTGCGCCATTTCTATTACACAGGTACTATTACTTACGGTATTTAGTAGCCTGGTTGTCCAGACGCTGGTTAGCGCGAGCTGCGTCGTCTTTAGCAGCCTGAACGTCGGAACGCATTGCGTTCACGTCGTTGCTCAGCTGGTCAACTTTAGCGTTCAGAGTCTGAACGTCAGAAGACAGCTGATCGATTTTAGCGTTGCTGGAGCAACCAGCCAGCAGAGTAGAACCCAGGATTACCGCGCCCAGTACCAGTTTAGTACGATTCATTATTAATACCCTCTAGATTGAGTTAATCTCCATGTAGCGTTACAAGTATTACACAAAGTTTTTTATGTTGAGAATATTTTTTTGATGAGAAGACGCTTATTTTTGATCGTTCGCTCAAAGAAGCATCGAAATGCGCAAAAACGGCTAAAAAACTGAGTGAAAACAGGCGGCTTCCATCGGATTCGTCTTAGATAATCTGTAATTAGATAGCTCAATCCGATTTGCTTTTTTATTAATAGTGGCTATTGGAATAATAAAAAAAGCGCCGCGAGGGCGCTTTTTTAAACGAATTAATTCACTCGAGAATTATTACAGTACGTGAACAGATGCCGTGTTAGTGGTGCCGCTCGGTACCAGAGCACCAGAAACCATTACCACAACGTCACCTTTCTGCGCCAGACCGCTCTGCTGAGCAACCTCTTTACCCAGACGGTAGAAATCATCAGTAGAAGCAATTTCTTTCACCAGATGCGCCACAACGCCTTTGCTCAAAACCAGCTGGCGAGCCGTCACTTCGTTGGTGGTCAGCGCCAGAATAGTGGCGTCCGGGAAGTATTTACGCACTGCGCGAGCCGATTTACCGCCCTGAGTCGCTACCACGATCAGCGGCGCTTCCAGTTTTTCAGCGGTTTCTACCGCACCACGGCAGACGGCTTCAGTGATGCGCAGTTTGCGGCTGTCGTTGTTGAAGTCCAGACGGCTGGTCATCACACGGTCGGTACGCTCACAGATGGTCGCCATGATGGTGACCGCTTCCAGCGGGTATTTACCTTTTGCGGACTCGCCAGACAGCATCACCGCATCGGTGCCATCGAGGATGGCGTTAGCCACGTCGCCTGCTTCCGCACGAGTCGGACGCGGGTTTTTGATCATGGAATCCAGCATCTGGGTCGCGGTGATAACGACTTTACGCGCACGGATACATTTTTCGATCATCATCTTCTGCGCGAAGATCACCTCTTCAACCGGAATTTCAACGCCCAGGTCGCCACGTGCAACCATGATACCGTCAGAAGCTTCGAGGATTTCGTCGAAGTTGTTCAGGCCTTCCTGGTTTTCAATTTTGGAGATGATCTGGATCTTCTCGCCGCCGTGCGCTTTCAGGTGCTCACGGATTTCAACCACGTCAGAGCGCTTACGGATAAAGGAGGCCGCAACAAAGTCAACGCCTTGTTCGCAACCAAAAATCAGATCCTGTTTGTCTTTTTCTGCCAGTGCCGGCAGGGCGATAGAGACGCCTGGCAGGTTCACGCCTTTGTTTTCGCCGAGGTCACCGTTGTTCAGCACTTTACAGATTACTTTATTGCCTTCGATGGCGGTGACTTCCATACCGATCAGACCATCGTCGACCAGTACGGTGTTACCGACAGACAAATCGGAGGTGAAACCTTCGTAGGTGACCGCCACGATTTCGTTGTTACCGACGACGGATTTGTCAGTAGTGAACGTAAAAGTCTGACCTGCTTTCAGGGAAACGTCGTTACCGCCTTCCAGTTTAATGGTACGGATTTCCGGACCTTTGGTGTCGAGCAGGATTGCGGCTTTCTTGCCGGTTTTGCTCATCACGTTGCGCAGGTTCTGGATACGCTGACCGTGTTCTGCATAATCACCGTGAGAGAAGTTCAGACGCATGACGTTCATGCCCGCGTCCAGCATTTTGGTTAACATCTCTTCAGATTCGGTTTTCGGACCGATGGTGCAAACAATTTTCGTCTTTTTCATGACAGTCTTAGTCTTTAAGTTGAGAAGGATATGGAAAGCCGGCTTCCGGAACGCACTGCCTGGAAGCTAAACCTGTATTACGAAAGTTGGGATGCCTCGCACTAAGGATAGGTGACATCGATAGAGCGTGCAGAGGAATGTGTGCTCGTATTTCAGCCCGACAAAAAGGGACGTTTTGTAGTCTCTGAGTATGACAGGTCAATGTGCTGAAACCATTCAAGTGACAATTGTCACGCATTATACGCTGAAATCCACACAAAAGGAAAATGGAAACGGTGTTTCAGAATACATCCAGGCAATTACACAACAAATTGTTATTAAACAAGTCGTGTCTGCCAATTGCGCAAACGCAAAAACCAGGCTGTGTTGCGCAACTGGTCTTATTACTTCAAGTTATAACAAATGACTTTTAAATCATTTCAAATCTAAATTACCCTGATTACACTCGTTTGGACATCCATACTGCTAAATAGCTGAAAGCGCTGGCAGGATAACAATAAGCAGCAACGGATACCCAAACGACATGATTGTCCTGAAAAATATTTCGAAAGTATTCACGCCAGGCCGGCTATCCATTACTGCGGTTGATAATGTCAATCTGACCGTAGAGCAGGGGCAGATTTACGGAATTATTGGCTACAGCGGTGCCGGGAAAAGCACCCTGATTCGTCTGCTTAACGGGCTGGAAAAACCTACCGCGGGCAGTGTCACTATCAACGGTCACGAGATTTCCGCCGCGCGGGGCGAATCGCTGCGCCAGGCGCGCCTGAAAATCAGCATGGTGTTTCAGCATTTCAATTTGTTGTGGTCGCGCACCGTGCGCGAAAATATCGCCTTTTCCATGCAAATCGCCGGCGCGCCAAAAGCAAAAATTCAGGCGCGTGTGGCGGAACTGATTGAGCTGGTGGGGCTGACGGGGCGTGAAAATGCTTATCCGTCTCAGCTAAGCGGCGGGCAAAAACAGCGCGTGGGAATTGCGCGAGCGCTGGCTAACAGCCCGGATGTATTGCTGTGTGATGAAGCCACGTCGGCGCTGGATCCCCAGACAACCGATCAAATTCTTGATCTGTTGCTCGATATTAATCGCCGCTTCCGGCTGACGATTGTCCTGATCACCCATGAAATGCACGTGGTGCGCAAAATTTGCGATCGGGTGGCGGTGATGGAGAACGGTCAGGTGGTGGAAGAAGGCGATGTACTGAGCGTCTTCACACATCCGCAACAGCCGATTACCCGCCAGTTTGTCCGTCAGGTAGGACAGTATGCCGATGAAGAGGCCTTTAATCCGCAGCTGGCGAGCGAACTGGGCGGCACGGTGATTAAGTTAACCTTCACCGGGCACAGCACGCATCAGCCGATCGTCGGCGAACTGACGCTACGCTACGGCCTGCCATTCAACATCCTGCACGGCAAAATGACGCAAACGGCGCACGGCGTGTTCGGCCAGCTGTGGCTGCACGTGGTGGCGTCAGAAGAGCAGCTCAATAACATTCTGGACGACCTGCACAAAAGCGGCATTGACGGCGAGGTGATTCAACATGGCTGAGAATCTGTTTCCCCATCTGAAATGGGATCAACTTTTTGCCGCCACCCAGGAGACGCTGTATATGACCGCGCTCTCAGGCATTGCTACCTTTGTTCTCGGTATCGTCCTCGGACTGGCGCTGTTCCTGACCGCACGCGGCGGGTTGTTCCAGAACCGCGCGTTGTACAGCGGCATTTCGCTGGTGGTGAATATTTTCCGTTCGATCCCGTTCATCATTTTGATCGTTTTGTTGATCCCGTTTACCAAAGCGATTGTCGGCACCATTCTTGGCGCCAATGCCGCATTACCGGCGTTGATTGTCGGTGCCGCGCCATTCTATGCGCGTCTGGTTGAGATCGCCCTGCGCGAAGTGGATAAGGGCGTCATTGAAGCGACACGTTCTATGGGCGCTCGTCTCAGCACCTTAATTTTTCGGGTTTTGTTACCTGAATCGTCACCCGCTCTGGTGTCCGGTATCACCGTGACGCTGATTGCGCTGGTCAGTTACAGTGCGATGGCTGGGGTGATTGGGGCAGGTGGTTTAGGGAATCTGGCTTATCTGGAAGGATTCCAGCGCAACCACAACGACGTCACGCTGGTGGCGACAGTGACCATTCTGGTCATCGTCTTCATTATCCAGTTTTGCGGCGATGTGATCACTTCTCTGTTAGATAAACGCTAATAAAATACGGAAACCATACTCATGAAAAAATCACTGACACTTCTTGCCGCAGCCACCTTAAGTGCCCTGAGCTTCGCCTCCTGGGCCGACACGCTGACCGTGGGCGCCTCTAACGTACCGCACGCCGAAATTCTCGAGCAGGCCAAACCGATTCTGGCGAAGCAGGGGATCGATCTGGAAATCAAACCGTTCCAGGACTACATCCTGCCGAACACCGCGCTGGCGGGCCGCGAAATTGACGCCAACTACTTCCAGCATATTCCTTATCTGAACAGCGTCCTGAAAGATCATGCCGGGGATAAAACCTACGATTTCGTCAGCGCGGGCGCGATCCACATTGAGCCTATCGGTATCTATTCGAAGAAGGTTAAATCGCTGAAGGAACTGCCGGAAGGCGGCAAAATCATCATGCGTGATGCGGTGTCGGAAGAGGGGCGTATTCTGTCTATCTTTGAGAAAGAGGGCGTCATCAAACTGAAGCCTGGCGTGGATAAAGTCAGTGCGCGCATCAGCGACATCGTGGATAACCCGAAAAAACTGAAGTTCCTGCCGAACGTCGAAGCCGCGCTGCTGCCGCAGATGTACAACAACAACGAAGGCGATGCGGTGGTGATTAATGCCAATTACGCCATCGACGCCGGTCTGGATCCGGTCCACGATCCGATCGCCGTGGAGAGCGGTGAGAATAACCCGTATGCCAACATCATTACCGTTCACCGCGGCGATGAGAAGAAAAAGGATATTGTCGCGCTGGTTGACGTCCTGCACTCAAAAGAGATTCAGGACTGGATCCGCACAAAATACAAAGGCGCGGTCATTCCGGTAAATAACTGATCCGTTTTTGCCGGGTGGCGGCTTTACGTGACCCGGCCTACGACGTCGGTAGGCCGGATAAAACGTGTTAGCTTTGCTATCCGGCATTAGCGTTGCAATCGCTCAACTTTCGCGGGCAGCCCCTGACGAACCGCGGCGCCGGATACCCAGTCCAGCCAGGTGTTACTCACTTTTCGCGTCGGATCGGCAAATCCCAGATCGTTCAGGTTTATCCCCGATTTCACTTTTGCATCAAACGGCAGCGGTTCACCGTCCAGCGTGTGCTGTGCGCCGCCCATTTCCCGGTGTCCATAGCCGTGCTCGATCGCGATGACCCCAGGCATTACGCCGTGCAGTAAACTGATTTGCGCCTCTACCTGTCCACCCGGCGTAGTGATCCGCACCGTATCGCCATGCGACAGCCCGAAACGCTGTCCGTCCTGTGGATTCAACGCCACCAGATTGACCGGTTTAACGTGGTGTAGACGCGGGATCACCGCGGAGGCGCTGGCCATGGTATTGGACTTAAACGAGATAAGCCTGAGCGGCCATTGCGTTAATGGAAATAGTTCTTCCACTGAACGTCCGTCAGACAGTCTTGCCGGATACCACGCCGGACAGCCGCTGTAGCGTTCGCCAGTGATAGCATGGCGATGAGCGGCAACGTCGGCATTCCAGATTTGCAGCGGCTTCTCCCACGCATTGCCGACCCGATTTTCGCTCCGACCACTCTTATCGGACGCGAACCGTCCGCCACGGGAATAGATAAATGCAACCCGACGGACTTCCTCCGTCTTCAGCGTCCGCTGAATGACTGGCATAATGCGGCTGACGCCAGTAAGGTCAATGTCTTCTGCTGCGGCTTCGGCGACCGGGGCTTTTCCCATAAACGCGATATTGGCGGCGATGCGCAGATAATAGTCTTCCGCACAATTGAGCGGATAGTGGTTTCCTTCGCTGTCGGAAATCGCCTTGTCACCAAATCCCGGCAGATTCAGTTGTTTTGCCACCGCAATGCAGAATGCCTCCATCGAAACCGGCTGACCGTCGGCGGCTGTGGCGGTGGCAGCGGTAACAATCGGCCAGCGTGCGGTAGTGGCTTTGCTGGCGACGCCGGCCCAGGGTGCGCTGAAACCCCAGCTTTCAAAGTTATGCGTGTCCGGGACGATGTAATCCGCAAGGGCAGTGGTCTCGTTCATATAGGCGTCGATTGCTACAAACAGCGGCAAACGGGCAGGATCTTTCAGTTTCTCTTCCGCCACCGCGCGCAGACCGGGCACACCGTAGAACGGATTGGTCATATTGGAAATCCACGCTTTTAACGGATAGGGATACCCTTCCAGCGCAGAGCTCAAAAGCTCAGTCAGTTGGCCGGCGACAAACGGATACCACGGTGCTTTGGCCGGGAAGGGGGACTGCCCGGCAGCCACTTTATTACGGTATTCTTCAGAGGATTCATACGCCGTTTTGCTTCGCGCGATGCTCAGCCCTTTGGGTTTCACTTTTCCCGGAAAACTTGCCATGTTGTAGCGCGGCCCGTCCGTTGCGCCGTTGAACTTCCCGCCACCGACAAAGACGCCGCCTTCCAGACTGAGGTTACCGATCAGCGCGTTCAGCATCATCACCGCCCACGCATTATAAAAGCCATTTCCTGCCATCATCCCACCGTGGGTGATGACTGCTGCTTTACGTCCGTGACGGGTAAAGGCGTCCGCCAGCGCGATGATTTTCTCCTCTGCCACGCCGCACTGCTGGCTGTACTGTGCGAGCGTCATTTTTTCCGCCGCTTCTTTCAGACACTGGAAACTGCTTTTTACCGTCACATGACGCCCGTCGGCAAGCGTCACCTGACGCGTGACAAACAGTACGGCACGCTGGCAATCACTGGCGGGGATCAGTTCGTTGCGCTCATTCACGACCAGTGGATCACTGGCAGAAGATGGGTCCAGATGGGTACGCGTTAAGTGCTGGCCAGCAAGCCCAGGAAGATCGTCGGCAATCACCAGATGCGTGGCGTTGGTCCAGCTCTTCTCGTCTGCGTGTTGCATCGCCTCTGTGCCAGGCAACGCCAGATAATCGGCGTTGTAGCGCTGGTTTTCGATAATCCAGCGGATCATCGCCATCGCCAGCGCGGAGTCGCTGCCGGGGATCACGGGTAACCAGTGGCCGTGATCGTCAGCCAGCACGGTGGTTAATGGCAGCGCCGGGGCGACGACCACATAGCTGAAGTCATCGCGCAGGCGTGCGCTGGAAAGCTGTCTGGCCTGGCGTTTAAACGGGTTGCCGGACTGCGCAGGCGAGGTGCCCATAAACAGCGCGAACTCGACGTTATCCCAGTCGGGCTTCACGTGGGTGTTTTTATCAAGATCGCCCATCAGCGCGCCAGAACCTGCGCGATAGGCCAGTCCGCAATAGGAACCATGCGCGCCAAAGTTTTTGCTGCCAAAGCTATTAAGAGCAAAACGGCGTAAAAAGGTGTCTCGCCCGTCGTCGCTGGTATTGGTGACCAGGAGCTGGTTAGTTTTGGGGCCAAAACCCGGATGTTCCGGGTCAATGGGGGTCGACGGGGCATAAATGGCGCGCAGGCCGTCAACGTGCCCCTCGCCAAAAAGGTCGCCGCCTTCCACCACTTCATCGATCAATTGCTCAAAGCTGATGCGTTGCCATTTTCCTTCGCCACGTTTCCCCACGCGTTTCATCGGCTCAAGAATACGCAGCGGACTGTACAGACCTTCCAGCTGCGTCGCGCCCCTGGCGCAGGCCGTCGAGCGGGCATCAAGACCGTTCTCGCCCGCCAGTTGCGCCATCGCCGTGCTGAACGGTACCGAGGCGTCAATGTGATGCTCATGAGAAAGCGGGTGATACGGATTGCCGGCAATACGCAGTACCCGGTTGGTTTGTTGATCAACGCGTACTCTGACGCCGCACTGCGTCCAGCAGCCGAAACACTGGGTCATGGCGATGGTTTGCTGCGGATTCTGCTGCCAGTGCGGGTGCGCGTTGGCTTCCGGGATCAGCGCGTTACCCACGATGTGGTCGCGGGTGATTTTACCAGAGGTGCCGTTGATTAAACCCTCAATGGCGCGCTTCGCCACGTCACGATAACTAAGGGCGAACGTCGCCATACCGCCGACGGCCAGACCGACTTTGAGCCACTGGCGGCGGGATAAATTAGCCATGTTGCAGTCTCCTTGCGAGTACGTTCACGATTTCGCGAACAATAATGAGCAGCGCTACCCACAGGCCGAAGGTGCCGAGGATGGCAAGCCAACCGTCGGTACCCGCGGGCAGGGCGTAGGGGTTGAACTGGGCGTTGAATTTCGGCAGCGTCTGTACCTGAATCAGTAAGGTCCAGCGCATGAGCCAGCACAGCGCCATCGCGCTCAGCGCCAACAGGCTGCGCAGAGGCAATGACAGCGGACGGCGCTGGGCGATAACGCTAAACAACAGTGAGATCAGCCAGAATATCAGCCAGCCCGAGGCGTAATGACGCGCAGAGGCGGAGATCGTCAGCCACTGGCGGATTGCCGTTCCGGAAAGCGTGTTACCACTGACCCAGAAAAGGATGACGACTGCGAGGGCGAGCAGTGTCAGCAGTTGTCCGAGAGCGAGGCGTTTTTGCGATGGGAAATCATCGCGCCCCCCCACAATTAACAATGCTAAAAAGGTTTGTAGCGCGCTCAGGAACATCGCGAGAACAAAGGCATAACTGAACCAGACGGGGCGTGCCTGAACCACAGAGACTTCCCGCCCGGTATAGAGCAACAGCCCTATAGCAGCGAGCGCGCTGGCACATGCTAACCATTTGGTGACAACGTAACTTTTACCGGTGAGTTGTTTATAAACCTGCGCCAGAAACCAGAGGCCGAGGAACGCAGTGAACAGCGGTAAAAACAGTGCGCCCCACGGCATCCATGACCAGGGCGTGGGGTAAGCATAGAAATGCCAGACGCGGGCCGTCTGGTGGAGATCGGCGGTCAGCGCCAGCGGTGCGGTAATGGCACAGGTCAGGGCAATCAGCAGCGTCAGATTTTCCAGCGTCGGATTGGCCTTTTTACGCCAGTGAAGCACGCAGCCAGACAGTGCCGCACAGGCGGCAATGCCGATGAAAAAGAAATACTGTACTGCCCAGGGAAGCCAACTCACCGCCTGTGGACGGGTAAGCACTTCTTCAATGATTAAGGATTGCATCATCAGACCTCCTGCCAGAGTGCGGGCTGTGCGCGCCCCATCAACGGGGTGACAAACGCCTCGTCCAGTCCCAGATAGAAAACATGGGGTACCGTGTCATTTTCTGGCTTCAGTACTTTGATGGCGTCGTGATGGGTACGGATCAATTGTGAAATCCGGCTTTGCGGATCGCGAATGTCGCCAATGATGCGCGCCCCGCCCACGCAGGATTCAACGCAGGCAGGGAGTAGTCCGGCCTCCAGGCGATGGACGCAAAACGTGCATTTATCGGCGGTCTGTGTCTCATGATTGATAAAGCGCGCATCGTAGGGGCAGGCCTGCACGCAGTAGGCGCAACCGACGCAGCGGGTGTTATCGACCACGACGATGCCGTCCTCGCGTTGAAACGTGGCCTGTACCGGGCAAACCGGCACACAAGGTGGATTGTCGCAGTGGTTGCACAGACGCGGTAACAGCACGTTGGTCACCTCATCCGCCATCCGGACCTGATACTGATTCACATGGGTACGAAATTCACCCTGCGGCGTCTGGTTTTCAATCGCACAACTGACAGTGCAGGCCTGACAGCCGATACAGCGACGCAGATCGACAAGCATCGCGTAACGCTGCTTCGCGGAGCCGCCGTGACGCTCAGGTGACAAAGGAAACCTCGCCTGCGCCAGTGGAACCAGCGACGCGCCTGCGGTCAGGACGCCCAGTTGCTGGAGAAACTGCCGTTTACTGCTGTCCATTTTTTCTCCTGTCTCAAGGCAACAACGAAACATTTGTCACGCCGTTGGTTTGCGTGTGATGAATAAAGAATGTCGATGATTTACAGTGTAAAAATCGTGGCGGGGACAGCTCTATTGTGGTTAACCACATACCCGGCGGGTTGTTGATCTAAAACAACATAATCAACGGGGATAATGACGTGAGAGGTCAAACGGTGAAGGGACTGACGCTGCTGGCATCGGCCTTAATGTTCAGTGGCGCAGCGTTAGCGGGGTCATGGAATATCGGGATTCTGGCGATGCGTGGAGAGGTTTCTACCCGTAACCACTGGCAGCCACTGGAAACGCTGCTTAATCAGCAAATTCCCGGAGAACAGTTCCATATCCGGCCGTTGGATCTGCACCAGATGCAGGCGGCAGTGAACAACGAAAGCGTGCAATTTGTGGTGACCAACCCGGCGCAATTTGTGCAACTGAACAGCCATTCACCACTGCGCTGGCTGGCGTCTCTGCGTTCAGCGCGCGGTACGGGTAACGTCATCGGCAGTGCGATCCTTGCCAGGCGCGACAGCGGTATCACAGGCGCACACGATCTGATCGGTAAAACGGTGGGGGCCATCGATCCCCAGGCGTTCGGCGGCTACCTGCTGGGATATAAAGCGCTGAGCGACGCCGGTCTGCGCCCTGAGCGCGACCTCAGCCTGCGCTTTACCGGTTTTCCGGCCGATGCACTTCTCTATTTGCTCCGTGAAAAAGCGGTACAGGCGGTGATTGTTCCGGTCTGCCTGCTGGAAAAAATGGACGAAGAGGGACTGGTTGAAAAAAACGATTTTATCGCGGTGCTCAATCGTCCCGGTAATATTGACTGTTTAGCCAGTACGCCGCTCTATCCTGACTGGTCGTTCGCCGCATTACCTGCCGTCAATGATGCGCTGGCCGATCGCGTCACCCGCGCACTGCTGGCGGCGCCAGACACCGCCGCGTTTCACTGGGGCGCGCCGGCGTCGACAAGCCAGGTAGAGGCGCTTCTGCGCGATGTGCAGCAGCATCCACAACAGCGACGTTTGTGGCTGGATGTGAAAAGCTGGCTGATACAGCATCAGTGGCTAATGGGCGGGACCGTGCTGATCCTGCTGCTGCTGACGTTGAACTACATCTGGGTGATGCTGCTGGTACGTCGTCGTGGCAAACAGCTTGAACGCAACGGCGTCCAGTTGCGCCAACAGGAACAGGCGCTGGAAACGGCAAGGCAGATGAGCGTCCTCGGCGAAATGACCTCCGGATTCGCGCACGAACTGAATCAACCGCTGTCGGCAATTCGTCATTACGCGCAGGGAAGCCTGATTCGCCTGCAGTCGCAGGATCCGGCGCACGCGTTATTGCCTGCGCTCGAGCAAATTGATCGTCAGGCGCAGCGTGGGGCAGAGACCCTGCGAAATCTGCGCCGCTGGGTGAGTCAGGCTCAGGGAAGCCCGACCCGCACAGAAGAGTGGGAGAACATCAGCATTCACGAGGCGGTTCAACATGTCTGGCAACTGTTGCGCCTGGCACAACAGTTCCCGATGTTAACCTTACACAGCAATGTCGATCGCGCGTTGACGATTTTGCTGCCGTCGGTTTTGCTGGAGCAGGTGCTGGCTAATCTGATCCTTAACGCGGCGCAGGCGGGCGCCACCACGCTATGGATGGATGCCTCAGCGTTGACACAGGGAGTGCGCATCACGTTACAGGATAATGGCGGCGGTATTGACGATGCTTTACTGCATCAGGCCTTTCAGCCCTTCAAGACCAGTCGGAAAGAGGGGATGGGGCTGGGGCTGGTGATTTGTCAGCGGCTGGTGCGTTACGGCCAGGGGGAGATTCACCTGCGAAATCAGCGCGCGCCAGACGGGTTGCCCGGCGTGGCGGTTGTACTGGATTTTACCCAACAGGAGGATAAGAGCCGTAATGGCGATAATTCATTTACTCGATGATGATACGGCGGTCACCGATGCCTGCGCCTTTCTGCTGGAGAGTCTGGGCTATTCGGTGACGTGCTGGAAAGAAGGGGCGGTTTTTCTTGCACAGGCCGATGTCTATCAGACGGGCGTACTGTTGCTGGATATGCGGATGCCTGTCATGGACGGCAAGCATGTTCATGAAGTGTTGCGTCAGCGTGGAAGTACGCTGGCTGTGGTTTTTCTCACCGGACATGGCGACGTACCGATGGCCGTCGAGCAGATGAAACAGGGGGCAGTAGACTTCCTGCAAAAACCGGTCAGCGCCAGACCGCTGCAAATGGCGCTGGAACGTGCGCTGGTGGTATCGGAACAGGCTGTCTGCCGACTTCAGATCGCCACCTGTTACCGTGTGCTCACGGCAAAAGAACGTGAACTGGCCGGATTCGTCGTTAAGGGACTGATGAACCGAGAGATCGCGCAGGTGATGAACATCGCGGTACGTACAGTGGAAGTGCATCGCGCCAGGGTGATGGAAAAAATGCAGGCAGCAAATCTGGCAGAACTGGTCAATAAATGGCAACAATTAAAGGAAACGCATATCGTTGAATAATACCGTTGGTTATTTCTTTGATTTTCTTTGTTTTTTGTCATCCCATCCCGTCTGATATATGCTGTTTAACTGGACCTGCAATGAGAGACAATAATGGGAAACCTGACAAAAGATGATGAACTGTACCGTGAGATGTGCAGAGTGGTGGGCAAAGTGGTGCTGGAAATGCGCGATCTGGGACAGGAACCCAAACATATCGTGATTGCCGGGGTGTTACGAACAGCGCTGGCGAACCAACGAATTCAGCGTAGCGACCTCGAAAAGCAGGCGATGGTAACGGTAATCAACGCGCTGGCAGGCTAACCGCAACGAGGGATGGGATCATCCCTTATTTCCCGTCACAGGGAAATGTCAGGCATGTTTCTAAGTTATCGACAATTACCGTTAAGGGATAATTCGCTATATTGTTATATATATATCGGTCGTTTTTTAATTTATAGTTGAGAACAGTTTCACATTTATTTGCAATCTGGCGAAACAGTGTTTCACAGTCTTTATGATAATAAATATCACTACGCATTTAATATTTCCCTTCCCGTTTTTAATTGATAACGATCAAAGTTATACCCGCCAATAACTCCCATTATTTATTTCGCCTAACCCTAAAGGATTAGTTTATTTGCGTTAAGTTGCGTTATTTATGCAATCCGGTTATGGCAGAACTTCAGCTGTAGGAGGCAACATCAGAGGCTCTGTTTCAGCATAATTAGCATCAGCCTGGGACGTGTTGTCGACACTGCGTTTGCGAAGAGGATGCAAAATAAATGAACCAGGTTGATCGTCCATTATTAGATACTGGCTTAACGCGGCTGGAATTCCTGCGTATATCGGGAAAAGGCCTGGCAGGGTTAACCATCGCGCCCGCGTTATTGTCGCTTTTTGGCTGTAAGCAAGAAGATATCGATAGCGGTACCGTGGGGTTGATCTCCACGCCGAAAGGGGTGCTGGTAACTCAACGCGCCCGTTGCACCGGTTGCCATCGCTGTGAAATTTCCTGTACCAATTTCAATGATGGCGCAGTCGGCACCTTCTTTTCTCGCATAAAAATTCACCGACATTATTTCTTTGGCGACAAGGGACCAGGGTCAGGCGGCGGCCTGTATGGCGATCTGAACTACACCCCGGATACCTGTCGTCAGTGCAAAGATCCGCAGTGCATGAAGGTTTGTCCCATTGGGGCAATAACCTGGAATCAGGAAGACGGATGCATTGCCGTTGATCACCGACGCTGTATCGGTTGCAGCGCCTGTACCACCGCGTGTCCCTGGATGATGGCCACCGTCAATACCGAAACGAAGAAATCAGCAAAATGTGTTTTATGCGGTGAGTGTGCCAACGCCTGCCCGACCGGGGCATTAAAAATCATCGAGTGGAAAGATATTACTGTTTGAGTCTTGCAAAGGAAAACATTATGGCTAACGGTTGGACAGGTAATATTTTACGGGTCAATCTTACAACAGGCGATATTACCCTTGAAGATTCCAGTAAATTTAAAAAATTTGTCGGCGGCATGGGATTCGGCTACAAAATTATGTACGACGAAGTTCCCGCTGGCACTAAACCCTTTGATGAAGGCAATAAATTAGTTTTTGCCACGGGACCGCTTACCGGATCCGGCGCCCCCTGCAGTTCTCGCGTTAATATCACATCGCTCTCCACATTCACAAAAGGCAATTTGGTTGTTGATGCGCATATGGGAGGCTTTTTTGCGGCACAAATGAAATTTGCCGGCTATGACGCCATCATTATTGAAGGCAAGGCGGCATCGCCCGTCTGGCTCAATATTAAAGATGACAAAGTCACTCTCGAAAAAGCCGATTTCCTGTGGGGGAAAGGCACTCGTGCGACCACGGAAGAAATTTGCCGAATGACGTCACCAGAAACCTGCGTGGCGGCGATTGGTCAGGCGGGTGAAAATCTCGTGCCGCTCTCCTGTATGCTCAACAGCCGCAACCACAGCGGTGGTGCCGGGACCGGTGCGGTGATGGGCTCGAAAAACCTGAAAGCCATCGCCGTGGAAGGAACCAAAGGCGTCAACATTGCCGATCGCAAAGAAATGAAGCGGTTGAATGATTACATGATGACAGAACTGATTGGCGCGAATAATAACCATGTTGTGCCCAGTACCCCACAGGCATGGGCGGAATATTCCTCGCCCGCGTCGCGCTGGACCGCACGCAAAGGACTGTTCTGGGGCGCGGCGGAAGGTGGGCCGATCGAAACCGGCGAGATCCCGCCGGGTAATCAGAACACCGTCGGTTTCAGGACCTACAAATCGGTCTTCGATTTAGGTCCGGCAGCGGAAAAGTACACCGTGAAAATGAGCGGCTGCCATTCCTGTCCAATTCGCTGTATGACGCAGATGAACATTCCTCGTGTGAAAGATTTTGGTGTGCCGAGCACAGGGGGGAATACCTGTGTGGCGAACTTCGTCCATACCACCATTTTCCCGAACGGCCCGAAAGACTTTGAAGACAAAGATGATGGCCGCGTTATTGGTAACCTGATTGGCCTGAATCTGTTTGATGACTACGGTATCTGGTGTAACTACGGTCAGTTGCACCGCGACTTTACCTATTGCTACAGCAAAGGGGTGTTTAAACGCGTCCTGCCGGCAGACGAATACGCCCAGATCCGCTGGGATCAACTGGAAGCGGGCGATCCGAATTTCATCAAGGACTTCTATTATCGTTTGGCGCATCGCGTGGGTGAGCTTAGCCATCTGGCGGATGGGTCGTATGCCATTGCCGAGCGCTGGCAACTGGGTGATGAATACTGGGCGTATGAAAAAAATAAACTGTGGTCGCCGTTCGGCTTTCCGGTTCACCACGCCAACGAAGCCTCGGCGCAGGTGGGGGCTATCACCAACTGCATGTTCAACCGCGACTGTATGACCCACACCCACATCAATTTCATTGGCTCGGGTTTGCCCTTAACACTTCAACGAGAAGTGGCCGCAGAGCTGTTTGGCTCACCTGACGCCTACGATGAAACGAAAAATTACACGCCAATCAACGCGGCAAAAATCAAATATGCCAAATGGACGCTGCTGAAAGTGTGCCTGCATAACGCCGTTACGCTGTGTAACTGGGTCTGGCCGATGACCGTGTCGCCGCTGAAAAGTCGCAACTATCGTGGGGATCTGGATCTTGAAGCCAAATTCTTCCAGGCCGTAACCGGTGATGAAACCACGCAGGCCAGTCTCGATTTAGCGGCAGAACGCATCTTCACCCTGCATCGCGCCTACACGGTAAAACTGATGCAGACCAACGATATGCGCAATGCGCACGATCTGATCTGCTCGTGGGTGTTTGATAAGGATCCCAAAATTCCGGTCTTTAGCGAAGGCACCGACAAGATGGACCGCGACGATATGCGTGAATCCCTGACGCTGTTTTATAAAGAGATGGGCTGGCACCCTGAATTGGGCTGTCCGACGCGTGAGACGTTGAATCGACTCGGTCTGGAAGACGTCGCCGATGACCTGGCCGCACAGAATCTGTTGCCGGCGTAGGGAAAATCACATGAGCCAACCAGAGGATGTGAGTCAGCTTGCCGCACCCGATGTCGACCTCGAAAAGCGGCAGTGGTTGCAGGGACGACGTGAGCCGGTAGCCTGCGCGCAAGAACAGGCGACGACAGAAAGCCCTGCTGAGATTATGGCGGATTTTATCCGCCAACATTCGGCTAAAGGCCAGCTTGTCGCGCGCGAACTGTTCCTGCAACCGCCGTACTCGGTGGAGGAGGCGGAGCTCACGCCACTTCTGGAAATGCTCAGAGAGGGGCTTGCCGGGGAGGATATCGCCCGGGTGCCGGGCTCTCAGGATGAATATTACTACTCAACCCGGACCATGACCGCCAACTATGCCGACATGTGCGTTCAGGTGGTGGAAAAGGATATCTGTCGGGCAATCGCACTGGCGGTGCGTTTTGACTGCCAGACCTATCCGCGTCCGTACAAGGTCGCCATGCTGGAACAATCGCCTTACGGTTTCTCACCTGAGCAGATAGACGCCGCACTGGCCACAATTGAAACGCATCCCGACTATGCCGATATTCGCCCGGTTTCGTCGTCGAACGACGTGCCGTATTTGTTTAGCGAACGCTTTATGAGTTACGGCAAAGCCTACGGTTTGTGCGAATGGCTGGAAGTTGAGCAGTTTCAGAATCCCTGAATTCATGGAAAGCGTGGACGAGCGCGACCACAGCATTAGAGGATAACAAGATGTCCTTCACTCGACGAAAATTTGTGCTTGGCATGGGAACGGTCATTTTTTTCAGCGGACCCGGCCAGACGCTGCTGGCGAAGACAACCGCAAGCGGGCCCGTTCGATACGTCATGATCCATGATGAATCGCGATGTAATGGCTGTAACATCTGTACTCGCGCCTGTCGCAAAACGAATCATGTTCCCGCGCAGGGAAGTCGTTTGTCGATTGCGCATATTCCCGTTTCAGATAATGACAACGAGACGCTGTATCACTACTTCCGTCAGTCTTGTCAGCACTGTGACGATGCGCCCTGCATTGAGGTCTGCCCGACCGGTGCGTCCTGGCGCGATGAAGACGGGATCGTTCGCGTCGACGGTTCGCGCTGCATCGGTTGCAGTTACTGTATCGGCGCGTGTCCCTATCAGGTGCGCTACCTGAATCCGATTACCAAAGTCGCGGATAAATGTGATTTTTGCGCCCAGTCCCGGCTGGCGAAAGGCTTCCCGCCCATTTGCGTGACCTCCTGCCCGGAGCATGCGCTGCTGTTTGGTCGCGAGGACAGCCCGGAGATCCAGCGCTGGCTGCAGGAAAATAACTTTTACCAGTATCAACTTCCTGGCGCGGGCAAGCCCCATCTGTATCGTCGGTTCGGTCAACATTTGATTAAAAAGGATAATGTATGAACGCGTCGCAGAATGCTGAACAGTTTCAGGCCCAGTTGGCAAACTATGTGCCGGTGTTTTCCCCGGAGTATTGGCCCGTCTGGCTGGTGATCGCCGGACTTCTGCTGGTGGCGATGTGGCTTGTGCTTGGGCTGCACGCCTGGCTTCGTTTTCGCGCGGCCAACAAGGCTGCTGCGGGGCATGGTGAGAAAGTATATCTGTACTCACGAGCGGTACGGCTGTGGCACTGGTCGAATGCGTTGCTGTTTCTACTCTTGCTCGGCAGTGGACTCATCAATCATTTTTCGTTGGTCAGTACGGCGGTGATCAAAAGCTTGCTGACGGTACATGAAGTCTGCGGATTTCTGCTACTGGCATGCTGGGTCGGTTTCGTTCTGATCAATGCGTTGGGTGGGAACGGCCACCATTACATTATTCGTCCTCAGGGTTGGATGGCCCGGGCGATGAAACAGACCCGTTTCTACCTCTACGGCATTATGCAGGGTGAAGCGCATCCGTTCCCGGCCACGCCGCGCTCGAAGTTTAATCCATTACAGCAGGCGGCCTATGTTGGCGTGATGTACGGCCTGTTGCCGCTGTTGTTGCTAAGCGGGTTGCTGGCGCTGTATCCGCAGGTCGTGGGTGATCTGTTCCCCGGCGTGCGCTACTGGTTGTTACAGGCGCACTTCGCGTTGGCTATCATCAGCCTGTTCTTTATTTTTGGTCACCTCTACCTGTGCACCACGGGCCGCACGCCGGGCGAAACGTTCCGCTGTATGGTCGATGGCTATCACCGGCATTAACCAATGTTGATCACGCGAGAGGACTTGCGCAACTGGCGAGTGGGTGCGGTGATGTACCGCTGGTTTCTACGCCGTTTTCCTGAAGGCGGTAACTACGCCGATGTGCATCGGGCATTGAGTCGCGAAGGGTATCTCGACTGGGCGAACAGTCTGGTGGAATACGCCTGGTCGCGCTGGCTGGACGAAGAAAATTTTGCTCGCCAGGATATCTCTGCCATGTCCCGACTGGCGCGCCCGGACGCCTTAACAGGCGATCAGCAGGTGGCAAACGCGGGTGATAACGCGAATCTCGGCTGTGCGGGCGATAACATGAAGATCGCCAGCGCGGGTTACGCGTCACAAATTGCCAGTGCGGGTTACTGCGTTCGCATTGGTAGCGTGGGCTATAACAGCCATATCAGCAGTTCAGGGGATCGCGCACGGCTGGCTGCCGCAGGAAACTCCACGCGTATTAGCAGCGCCGGTGATGGAACACGGATCGCCAGCAGCGGTATGCGTGTACGCGTGAGCACTCTGGGTGAGAGAAGCCATGTCGCCAGTAATGGCGATCTGAGCCAGATAGTGAGCTTTGGCGCCAATGCGAAAATCGCTAACAGCGGCGACAATGTGCATATTATCTGCAACGGCGATAACGCGATCGTTGCCAGTACCGGGGTTGTGGATTCAGTGATGCTGGGACCGGGCGGCTGCGCGGCGCTGGCGTATCACGACGGTGAACGCATGCGTTTCGCCGTCGCCGTTGAAGGTGAGGCGGGGATCCGCGCAGGCGTGAAATACAGGCTCGACGACGCACACCAGTTTGTCGAGTGCTGAACGTTCAACGACGCGCAAATCGTCGCCGGGTCGCTTTCTCCATCCCGTAGCAAAGCAGATAGTAAACCAGGCCCGTAAAGATGAAGATGGCCGCCGGGTAAATCTGTTCACGGCTATTGACCTGTCCCGCCACCGTCGTCAGCTCCGGCACGTTGACGATAAACGCCAGCGAGGTGTCCTTCAACAGGCCAATGCATATCCCGGTCAGGGAGGGCAATACATGGCGCAACACCTGTGGTAGCAGGACCCCCCTTAATGCCTGCGCAGGGCTGAAGCCTTGAGCCACCGCCGCATCATACTGTCCGTCAGGCAGCGCGTTGAGGCCCGCGTACACCGAATGCATGACCGACGCGGCGGTAAACCAGGCCAGCGCCAGCGTCACGGTTGCCGCACCGGGGAGATCGCTGCCGGTAAGCATGGGTAGCAGATACCACATCCAGAAAATGACGAAGATCAGCGGTATCCCGCGTATGAGTTCTGCCCAGACGAACAATCCCTTACGGATAACGCCCGGATACCGCCAGGCAAGAGCGGCAAGGGCAATACCCGCAGGTAAGGCCAGCATCGCCGCCCCCAGCGCCATCATCAGGGTCAACAGCACGCCGCCGGGTTGACCGTCGGCCAGCCGTCCCCACAGGAGATAATCCAGATTGTCGGTTATCACCGCAATATTAGCGATCATGCTGGGGACTCCTGAACCGGGATTGTCGGGTTTGCCGCTCTTTCTCCTGTCGGGGAGCGGGCCCCAGGTGGGTTAACAGCAGACCGAGCGCCACGCCGGTGAACAGATAAAGCGCTGTGCCCACGGCAAAGGCTTCCAGCGCATGGGCGTTGTAGCTTTCAATCTGGCGAACCTGGTAGGTCAGTTCCGCAAAGCCAATGCCGCTGGCTAATGACGACAGTTTCATCAGGTTGAGATATTGCCCCACCACCGGTTGCCAGGCATTCGTTAGCCCCTGCGGCAACAGGATATGGCGGAAGGTCTGCCATGAGGAAAATCCCTGCGAGACTGCGGCTTCGCGTTGTCCGGCGGAGACCGCCTGTAACCCGGAGGCCACTTCCTCGACCAGGAACGCTGAGGTAAACACGCCGAGTCCCCACGCTGAGCAAAGAAACTCGGGGGTCAGCCACCAGACGTTGCCGGGCAGGATTGACCAGCCATGCTCTGCGTTGACAAAAGCAACAACACTGCGCGGCAACAGGTTCCAGCCAGCGAAGTACCAGAACAGTAACTGGACCAGCAGCGGGGTGTTACGAAACAGCGATACCCAGCCTGCTACCAGACGATGGCCCGCGCAATGGCCGGAAAGACGAAGGGCTAACAAAAAAATAGCCAGCAGCGTGGCGAGGAAAATGCCCGCGGCGCTGACCCACAGCGTGGTGAGAAATCCGGAGAGGATCCATTGCAGGGGCAGGCCGGTAAGCACCCCCTGCCAGTCCATTGACGGCATTATCGTGATAACTCCTGATGCAGCGGATCCAGCACTTTTTGCAGAAAACGCTGGGTTCGTGGGTGCTGTGGTTGGGTAAAAAAGGCCTCCGGAGACGCGATTTCGAGAATATCGCCGCCGTCGATAAACACCACCCGGTCGGCGATTTCACGGGCAAAATGCATCTCGTGAGTGACCACAATCATCGTAATACCGCTGTGCGCCAGACGTTTCATGACCTGTAACACCTCACCGATCATTTCCGGATCGAGTGCAGAGGTGGGCTCATCAAACAGGATGATTTGCGGCGAGGAGGCCAGCGCGCGGGCGATCGCCACCCGCTGCTGTTGACCGCCGGAAAGCTGTGCCGGATAAGCACCGGCTTTCTCTTCCAGCCCGACCTGTTCCAGCAGGGCATAGGCGCGCTGTGTGGCATCGGTTTTATTCCAGCCGTGAACGTACTCCAGCGCGAGGGTGATATTCTGTTGTGCTGTCAGATGAGCATAAAGATTGAACTGCTGGAAAACAAAGCCAATGCGGCTGCGCAGTTGTCGCAGCGCGGCCCCCTTAAGCTGACCGACCGGTTTGTCATCAATAAAGATGTCGCCACCACTCAATGATTCCAGTTGGTTAATCAGGCGAATCAGCGTTGATTTTCCCGATCCTGAGGGGCCAAGAATAGTCACGACTTCGCCAGGCTCGACGGTGAGACTGACGCCGTTGAGTACCCGGTGATCGCCAAACGTTTTCACCACGTCGCGTAACTCAACCCGCGCCTGACGTAACGAGCGGAAATCCGCAGCTCCGGCTGCGGAGGGCGTGAGTAAACTGGCCAGCATCTTATCTTGCCTCAATTTTAAAGGCGCGCGGCTGCGGATTTTTAGTTTCCGGACCAAACCAGACATCATAAATTTTGCCCGCCTGGCCGCTGGCTTCGAGCCGTAATAATTCATCGTTAACCGCTTTCAACAGTGCCGGTTCACCTTTCTTCACACCTACGCCGATCTCCTCTTTGCTGAGTAAATCCGGCAGGATTTTGAACTGCGCCTTGTCCGGTGCGCCACTGAGTAAACCCGCCAGGATTGTGGAGTCCTGAGTGATAGCCTGCACGTTGCCGTTACGCAGGGCGGTGAGCGCCAGCGGGATATCGTCATAGGCCAGAACGCGGGATCCCGGGAATCGCTGATGTAGCGCCTGTTCACCGGTGGTTCCTTTCACCGCGCCAATGCGTGCGCGGCTGTATTCATCCAGCTTATCCGGTGACGATGCGGGCACCAGGAACTGCTGGCCGGTGACAAAGTAGGGCACGGAAAAGTCGATAACCTGGGCGCGTTCGGGGGTGATCGTGATATCCGCGACGATCAGATCGGCTTTGCCTGATTGCAGCAGCGGGATACGGTTGGCGGGATTGGTAGCGACCAGCTCCAGTTTTACACCCAATGATTTCGCCAGCGCCTGGGCGAAATCCACATCGTAACCGACGATCTGATGGGTTTTTGCATCGACGGAACCAAACGGTGGGTTGGCGTCAAACGTTGCGACCCTGACGACACCCGCCGCTTTAATATCGGCGAGTTGGTCAGCCTGTGCCTGAACGCTCATGAAGCCCGTGGCGAGGATGACGCCGAGGGCGAGAATCATTTTTTTTGCGATCTGTGTTTTTGTTTTCGGTGCCATCATTTTCTTTGATATCCCTGCAATTATTGGTTTGTCCTATTACGCTCCCATAACCCGAACCTGCAGCAAAATAAGAAAAAAATCTTATTTATATTAAAAAAGTTATTAGTGAACAATGTGTTAAAGAAAGGTTGCTAACGAACAAAAACAGATAACGGTGCGCAGAATTCGCATTTTATTTTTTGCGTCTTTTGCGCTGCAATGAAAAGCATCTGACAAAACAGAGGAGCTGGAGATGGAGAAGGTAAAAATGCAGATGGCGCGTCTTAGGGCGCTTGTTGCCGTTACGCCTGAACCGACCCGACAGCCCGGTGCAGAGGTGAATCTGCAGCGCGTTGTGGAGTCCATTCTTCCTGTCGCCAGCCTCTACGGCGTGGACATTGCTAACATTGACCCGGAGTGGTTTCGTGATAAAACAACACGCTGAACACCGCCAGATGCGCGAGGTGTACTGGAATGAAATCTGCACTCACCGCGGGAATATTGAGGAAATAAAAAGGGGCTTATGGACCCACCGCGCGGTTCTGCGCGGCGGGTTACAACAGATCAGATCTTGCAGGCGTCGCCACAGTCATCATCGGCAATCACCGATTCTGCTTTTTTATCCGCATCTTCCAGACGCTCTGCGTTGCGTTCCTGTGCTTCTTCCAGTCCGTTAAAAACCAGATTATCGAGATCAATTTCCATCGCTCACCTTTCTTCATTCGTTTTTGACTTCCGACAAGTATAGGGCAAATGAGGAGCAGGATGCATCCACAATGCGTGCGCCATTACCGATCATAAGGCGCTAAACGCCTGCGCAGGCGGGAAGCTGGTTTTGAAACGGCCCTGGCCATCGCGTTACCAATTTCCTGACAGGCGACCAGCCCCTGAATAAAGGGCCGATCATGCATTAAATAGGGTAACGCGCCAAAGGCAATTCGTCCGCGAACATCCTCTGGCGCCTGAAGCGTATAGTCATCGCCAACCTCCGGAATCGCATCTCCACATGACAATAATTGCCGGCGTAATCGCGGGAACGGTAAATCCGCTGTCTTCAGGGGTTTTTGGCCTCGCGCATCGATGAATATGTCAAATGACAGACGATCGCTGTGCGTCGTAATCTCAGTACGATCGGTTTTCATCGCTTTCCCGTAATCCTGTCCCAGCGCAATAATGTGCAAAATACCGGCTGCGTGTAACGCCAGCATTCGGCGAACGGACTCTGACGGGATCGCCGCATAATTATCAATAAACACGCGGGCAAGTCCCGAACTGAACCGTTTGCTGTCTTTTTCATCCAGATGGGCAACAATATCCTGAACCTTTTCATGTAAACGCAGCAGGGTATAGCGCCAGGCAACGGTGCGTTTGCAACGCTTATTCTCGTCGACCTCTTTCAGATTTGCAGCCGCCCATTCGAACGGATCGCAGTGCGCTCTGTCGGCAAACACCGCCACGGGAAAGGTATCTGCATCCAATGTAGAGAGCGATATTTGCTCAGCCCATTTCGGATCGGCTACTGTGAGTTCTTGTTGCATGAGGCTGAAAACACGATCGAGGAGTCCAGTTGAACCGGCATCGATTTCACGCTTAATCGCCTGATCGGTAACGTATTCCAGCGGTTCATAGGGAATGGGGCAGTAAAAGTCGGCTTCTGGCAAAAGCCCGGAACGGGACATCAGCGTGATCTCCAGCGCTTCACTGCCTTTATTCAGGGCGAAATGGATCTGATTTTCTTCCGTTTCGTGAAACGTTCCGTGTTGTACCGCTACCGCCATTGCCGCATCCAGACCGCTCAGTGACGTTCCCAAAATCCCCACTCTGGCGGCGGGAACGTCAGCTTCCATCAAGCCGGACCAGGGGCTGGGATAAAATGCATGTGTTGATTCGTCATCGTCCGGCCAGACATGTCCCGTGGCGATCACCGCTAAGTCGACATGTAGCGGCCCGGTGTGTTGATCGGTCCAGAGCTGAACGCCTGCGGGAGACGCTGCGACATCCGTGACTTCGCAGGATTCGTACAACATTACCTTAAATCCCCGGTTTTCTGCATGATGGACGGCCTGCAAAAACTGCGCGCGGAAATAGTCGCCCAATAAAATACGTGGCAGAAACTGACGCTTGTGCAGCGTTTCTTTCTTAACGCCATATTGCGCAAGGTACTGTGCTTCCTGGGTCTGCAACCACTCAAGCCAGGTGTCAAAAAGAGGGGGGACTTCAATACTGGCAATATTGGCTAACATCATTGGGCTATTTTCAGAATGGCTGTAAGGCATACCAATTCCTGCCTGGTTTCCGCGTTCAAAAACGGTGATTTCCAGCGGTGGTTCCTCTTTTAGTAATGAGAAAAAGGTATAGACCCCTGTCGGGCCAGCCCCAATAATCGCGATTTTTTTCATATCCCTTTCCGTCCTGTTATTTTTATTTTGCCGCTGATACTTCTGTTACATCAGATAAGTGTAGATGAGGACGGTACGGGTGTTTCGGTCTGAAATTGCATGGCGCGGCAGATGAGCCGCGTCTTCTGCCATACTTAACGGTGTCTTGCTGGAGGAAAGGAGTGACGATGATAACGCTGTGTAAAGCCTGCGGCACCTCGTTTGATAACAGCCACGGCAACGTTGAACGCTGTAAAATCTGCGAGGATGAGCGGCAATATATCCCGGTTTCCGGGCAGGCGTGGATTGACTTTGATGAGCTCATTGCAAGCCATACCAATAAGTGGCAGCAGCACACGCCGCAACTTTTCAGCCTGAAAACCGTTCCCTCTTTTGCGATAAACCAGCGGGCGTTTCTGCTCAGAACGCCGGTAGGGAATATTCTCTGGGATTGCGTGGCGAATCTGGATCAGGCAACCCGAACGCTTATCCAGGCATTGGGTGGATTGAGCGCCATCGCAATTTCGCATCCTCATTACTACACCACAATGCAGGACTGGGCGGAGGCGTTTGACGCTCCCGTCTGGCTCCATGCCGATGACCGCGACTGGATCATGCGCGACAGCCCCTGGATTCGGCTATGGGAAGGGGAAGAACAAAACGTGCTTCCAGGCGTCACATTATTGCGTTTGGGCGGCCATTTTGCAGGGGGAACGGTTCTGTATCTGGAGGAGGGAGAAGGGACGATCCTCGCCGGAGATATCTTACAGGTCACTCGCGGTGCTGATGCGGTTTCGTTTATGTGGAGCTATCCAAACATGCTGCCGCTGTCATCGAAAACCGTCAGTAGGATCATACAGCGGCTAGACATAGTGGCGTTTTCCAGTCTATATGGGGCATTTGAGGGACAGAATATTATCCGCAGTGCCAGTCAAATCGTGCAACGTTCGGGGGAAAAATATCTCTCCAGCCTGGCGTCACGTTGAATCCGCTGAGGGAGAAAATCCCCCTCAGCGACATCATTAACTCACTCTGGCGTGGTTGATTTCGCTCAACGGCATATTCACGTCAAACACTTTGGCAATGACTTCGTCGACGCCAAGTTTTTTTAAACGCGCGGTATGCTTATCCAGATAAGCCAGTGCGGTCTCCTCGCTTGTGAAAAGATAGATCCCGCCAGCCTCCTGGTTTTGTTCACTCTCCGTCCATACCTTCCAGATAAATCCCGGCTCCTGGTTAATCGACTCCGCCAGACCACGCAACTGTTCTGCCATTTCTGTGCCAAATGGACCGCTAAAAGCGAAGTGAAGTTGTAATAACGTGGGCATATTCTTTCTCCATTTAACGATTCAACAATAACGCTCAGTAATAATGAGCCAGGCGACTTCCGCTGTTTTTCTGCGCCGTATTGTACCAGATACCGGCTTCATCAGGCATATTAATGGCAATATGACTTTTATCGGGAGGAGGAACCATGGATTTTGCCAATTTACCAAATGGATTATATGTCGTCATGGGGGGGATGATTACGGCGATACCTGCCTGGCTGGCGTCAAAATCAGCGAGTCGTGTGCAGCAGAAAATCGCCCGGGAGAATGCGGATAAAGATATTACGTTGCAAACTGGACGTTTACTGGATGAACGTGTGAAAAGTGAGGTGGAACTGGCCCGCAAAAACCTCAAAGAGTTGCACTGTATCATTTCGCTGATTTCATTAGAGAATTCGCAAACGATGAGTTATTTCCACACTGAAACGGATGTCGCGGTATTCAGAGAACGTTACCTACAAAATTGCCATCGTCTCCATGAGGCGATGGCCATCGCGGATTTGTATTACCCCAAATTCAGTTCGCTGATAAAAGACATTTACAGCCAGACCAATATTTTCTGGGGATATCAGGAAAACCTGATGCGAACAGATATCAAAACAAATGAAAGTGGCTGGCAATCTCTTATGTCGAGAATACTGACGGTTGTGGAGAAAATTAATGAGCTGAAAACGCAATTACACAGCAGTATTTCTGATGAAGGGGGAATATTAAACAGAAAGATGCAGTCTTATGCGTCGATAAACGAAAACCAGAAGTAACGTACTGAGCGTAAAAGACGTGGTATGCACCATATCACCAGGCAGTGAAATGGTGCGTCCGAGTGGACTCGAACCACCGACCCCCACCATGTCAAGGTGGTGCTCTAACCAACTGAGCTACGGACGCAAAATGGTGCGTTCAATTGGACTCGAACCAACGACCCCCACCATGTCAAGGTGGTGCTCTAACCAACTGAGCTATGAACGCAACGTTGTATGTGACAACGGGGACGAATATTAGCGGCACAGCCGGGAGGTGGCAAGAGGGAAATGGCATTTTTCTTCCGGATTTCACTCGATTGCGGAGGAAGTGCGCAAAATGTCGAGAGAATAGCCGCCGGCTGGCGGCTATTGCCGGTTTATCGCGCAGCGCGTTGCAGAATCACCGTTGACGGCTGGCGTTGCAGGAAGCGCATCCGCAACATCATCATAATTGCCGCCGAGGTCAGACCGATGATAAAGCCCATCCAGAATCCTGCCGGGCCCATCCGATCAACCACCAGATCAGTTAGCGCGAGGATATAACCGCTTGGCAACCCCAGCACCCAGTATGCGGTGAAGGTAATAAAGAAAATCGAACGTGTATCTTTATAGCCCCGCAGGATCCCGCTACCGATAACCTGGATGGAGTCCGAAATCTGATAAATCGCCGCCAGCAGCATCAGCTGCGCCGCTAATGTCACCACTTCAGGATTGTCGTTATAGAGCAGGGCGATCTGCTCCCGCAGCGACACGGTAAAGATGGCGGTGAGGCACGCCATGCAGACACCAACGCCCAAACCGGTACGTGCGGCAGTTTGCGCATCCAGCGTCGAACCTTGTCCCAGGCGATAGCCCACGCGAATGGTGACCGCCGCAGCCAGCGACATCGGCAATACAAACATCAGCGAACTGAAGTTCAGGGCGATCTGGTGACCGGCAACATCAACAATACCCAACGGCGAAACCAACAGCGCAACGACGGCGAACAGCGTGACTTCAAAAAACAGTGCCAGCGCAATCGGCAGACCGAGCTGCACCAGACGCTTCATCACAACGTTGTCCGGTTTGCTGAAGCGCTGTTCATTACGGATATCGCGCATCGAACGCGCCTGTTTGACGTACCAGAGCATTGCGCTGAACATCACCCAGTAGACCGCCGCCGTCGCCACGCCGCAGCCGACGCCGCCGAGTTCCGGCATGCCGAAATGACCGTAGATAAAGATATAGTTTACTGGAATGTTGACCAGCAGACCGAGAAAACCCATCACCATACCTGGTTTGGTTTTTGCCAGACCTTCACACTGGTTACGCGCGACCTGAAAGAACAGATAACCTGGCGCACCCCATAATAATGCGCGCAAATAGCCGACAGCCTTATCCGCCAGGGCCGGATCGATATTGTGCATCGCGCGGATGATATAACCCGCGTTCCACAGCACAATCATGATCAGCAGTGAGACAAAACCTGCCAGCCAGAAACCCTGGCGCACCTGATGCGCAATGCGATCGCGACGTCCGGAACCGTTGAGCTGAGCAATCACCGGTGTCAGCGCCAGCAGCAACCCGTGACCGAACAGAATGGCGGGCAGCCAGATGGAGGTCCCAATGGCGACGGCCGCCATGTCGGTGGCGCTGTAACCTCCCGCCATGACGGTATCGACGAATCCCATTGCGGTTTGGGCGATTTGCGCAAGAATCACCGGTATTGCCAGAGCCAATAACTGACGCGCTTCACTGATATACTTCTGCACGTGTACACCTATCATTTTGTTTTTATTTGAGAGACTAAAAAAGCCACCACGGGCGGCAGCAAGAAGAAGATGTAAGGGGAAATTTCAGTCTATTGTAGCGATGAATGCTAATTTCACCAGTGAAAAAACAGGTCAGGGCGGCACTTCACTGGCAACCTGATTTTCCAACTGCTATTGTGGCAGGCAGAAATGGTTTAACTGAATTCAGGAGTTGCAGGTATGTTTACAGGTATTGTGCAGGGCACCGCCAGACTGGTGTCGATCGATGAAAAACCCAATTTTCGCACCCATGTAGTGGAATTACCTGAATACATGCTGGACGCGCTGGAAACGGGCGCATCGGTGGCGCACAACGGCTGCTGCCTTACCGTCACAGAAATTAACGGCAATCGCATCAGTTTTGATCTGATGAAAGAAACGCTGCGGATCACCAATCTGGGCGATCTGAAGGTGGGCGACCTGCTGAATGTTGAGCGTGCGGCAAAATTCAGCGATGAGATTGGCGGGCATCTGATGTCTGGTCATATCATGACTACCGCGGAAGTATCAAAGATTTTAACCTCAGAGAATAACCGTCAGATCTGGTTCAAAGTTCAGGATCCGACGCTAATGAAATATATTCTGTATAAAGGTTTTATTGGTATTGATGGGATCAGCCTGACCGTCGGAGAAGTCACTGCGACGCGCTTCTGCGTGCATCTCATTCCGGAAACACTGGAACGCACGACGCTGGGTAAGAAAAAACTGGGCGCGCGCGTGAATATCGAAATCGATCCGCAAACACAGGCGGTGGTGGACACAGTAGAACGCGTGCTGGCTGCACGTGAAGCGACGGTAGCGAAAACCGCCAGCGAAGCGTAAAACCATCCAGCCCCCGCGAAACAGCGGGGGTATGAGCCGATTTAGCGGGCAACGCGCAGGCCGTTTTCGACGCCGCGCGAGAAAACCACCTGCCAGAGCTGAATATCGCGAGCGCGAAACGCCCCTGCGCAGGCGTTCAGGTAGTAGGTGAACATCCGTTTAAAGCGCTCGGAATAGTTATCGGCAATGTCAGGCCAGGCAGCGAGAAAACGCTCGTACCATGCCATCAGCGTCGTATCGTAATCCGCGCCGAAATTATGCCAGTCTTCCATCACAAAGTGTGCCTCGCTGGCGTTGGCTATCTGACGCACTGACGGGAGGCAACCGTTCGGGAAAATGTACTTATTGATCCACGGATCGACATTATTGTCGGTTTTTTTCGAACCGATGGTGTGGAGTAAGAACAGTCCGTCTGGTTTCAGATTGCGATCAACCACGTTGAAATAGGTCGGGTAGTTTTTAGGACCGACGTGTTCAAACATGCCTACTGACACAATGCGATCAAACTGATCGTGTAAATCGCGGTAATCCTGCAGCAAAATTGACACATCCAGTCCGGCACAGCGTGCCTGTGCCATTTTCTGCTGTTCAGCGGAAATCGTCACGCCAACCACGCTGACGTTATAGTTCGTCGCCATATAGTGCGACAAACCGCCCCAGCCGCAGCCAATATCCAGCACCCGCATACCGGGCTGTAGTTGCAACTTCTCGCAGATTAACCGCAGTTTGGCCTGCTGCGCCGCCTCCAGCGTATCCGCGTCTTTCCAGTACGCGCAGGAATACTGCATATACGGGTCGAGCATACGGCTGAACAGATCGTTACCGAGATCGTAATGCTCTTTACCGACGATCCATGCACGTTTTTTACTTTGCAGATTGAACAGGCGAGCGGCCGCGATGCGGAGGGTATCTTTGAAATGGTGCGGAAGTTGGTTTTCCAGTCCTGCCCGCAGGACTTTGCTAAAAAACTGGTCCAGCCGATCGCACTCCCACCAGCCATCCATGTAACTCTCACCGAGACCGAGCGACCCCTCCTGTAAAACGCGTTTGAAAAAATCGGGGTTTTTGACGCGTATATCTGCTGGTGAAGAGCCGTTGATGGCAATGCCCGCGCGGCTTAATAATTCGTTAGTGATACGGTACCAGTCGTCATCCGGTACGCTGACTTCTTCTATACACGATGAACTCATAGTTTCTCCATCACTGGTCGGTGATCAGAACCTTAAAACAGCGTAGACGCTTTTTGGGCTTTGTGAGAAATCCCACGGAAACATTCCGCGAGTCTATTATCCGACGTAGAACAGAGGAAGGGAGGACCCCTTGCCGAAAAGGCCATCCATGGTGAAGCGGGAACGCTCCGGTTCCCGTTAACACATAATAATTATCGTAATTTTAACAAGCGAAATTTAGTATAGGCCTCAAAAATGGATGATACAACCAAAAATTGTTAGCCGACTAATTAACGGTGATTGTGAGTGATATCAATGGGATTCGCTGTGGGCAATCCCGCGATTTTCATGCTGCTCGCTGACGCCCGATGCCTGCAGTTGCATCTTGTAGCCCAGTCCAACCAGCACAACTGTCGACAGCATCACGCTGGTCGTGGTCAACAGCGGTGTGCTGATAAGCCAGGAAACCACCAGGCTTGCCAGGAAGCACAAACCCAACTGCAGAGTATTTTGCAGGGCCGCGGCACGACCCGTCGCCTGCGGGAAAGGACGTAGCGCCTGGGCTACCACAATCGGGTAGATTGCGCCGTTGGCAATCGCCATCACGCAGAAGGGGATCAGGATCTCTGCAAGCGTGATGTGATGGATAAAGCTTGCTGCCCAGGTCGCCACCACGCTCAGCGCGTAGATAACCAACAGCCAGGGCAAGAGTTGTTGTCCCTGCCATTTTTGCAGCGCGGCGCGGCATCCGTAGCCGCCAATCAGAAAAGCGATGGTTTGCGGTACATAGCTCAGCCCAATCACCGCCGGGCTGTAGCCCATTTCACTCAGAATAAACGGCGAACCGGTCAGCCACGCAAAGAAGCTGGCAGAACAGGCGGCATAAATCAGTACATTGCCGCGATATGCTTTCGCGCTAAGCAGGGTGGTAAACGTCAGTTTGTCCTTGCGGTCATCGCGTGCCCGGGTGGTGGGCTTTAAAAACAGCGCGGGCAGCATCAGCAGCAGCGTGATGAAAAATAACGTGGCAAAGATTGCCTGCCAGGAAAGGTGGGTCAGGATCCAACTGCCTAATAATGGCGCCAGTGCAGGGGACAGTCCGACCAGCGGCATGATGGTCGCGAAAATGCGGTTAATTTTATGCGAAGGATAGTAATCAGTAACCAGCGCCTGCCAGATGACGGTTGCAGCACAGACCCCCACGGCCTGAATAAAACGCAGTACTAACAGGCCTGTTGCGCTCTCGACCCACAGCATGCCCAGGCTGCCTAAGGCGAAGACAGACAGGCCGAGCAACAGGATCGGTTTACGACCGTAGCGGTCCGAGAGCGGTCCCCACAGCAGTTGTGCGACGGCAAAGCCGGCTAAAAACAGGCTCAGGCTGGCGCTGACGGCAGAGGCCGGTGTTTGCAGGTCAGATTGAATGGCGGCAAAAGCGGGTAAATACATGTCGGTTGCCAGAAAGCCCAGCACGCTGAGCCCTGCCAGCCAGACTAAAAACCCTTTTCCTGGTTGCATAGTTGTTCTCTGATTTTGATTAGTAAGACTGGCGCAGAGTGTAGGGAGTGAATTTCGGCTTGTGAAACGGTAATATTTGTTTATTGCATTCAAAAATTTTGTAGGCAGATTATGTGGTCAGAATATGCGCTGGAAGTGGTCGATGCGGTGGCGCGCAATGGGAGTTTCAGTTCTGCGGCCCTGGAGTTGCACCGGGTGCCCTCGGCGGTGAGCTATACGGTCCGCCAACTGGAAGAGTGGCTGGCCGTCCCGCTTTTTGAACGTCGTCATCGTGACGTGGTGTTAACCCCGGCAGGCGCCTGGTTTTTGAAAGAAGGCCGTTCTGTCATCAAAAAAATGCAGATCACACGCCAGCAATGTCAGCAGATAGCCAACGGCTGGCGGGGCCAACTCCCCATCGCGGTAGACAATATCGTGCGCCCGGAGCGTACGCGGCAATTGATCGTTGATTTCTACCGCCACTTTGATGACGTGGAACTGTTGGTCTTTCAGGAGGTGTTTAATGGCGTCTGGGACGCACTGTCAGATGGCCGGGTCGAACTCGCTATCGGTGCAACGCAGGCTATCCCAGTCGGAGGACGATACACCTTCCGCGATATGGGTAAGCTGAGCTGGTGTTGCGTCGTTGCCAGTACGCATCCGCTGGCCGCCATGAGCGGGCCGTTAAGCGATGATACGTTGCGCAACTGGCCGTCGCTGGTGCTGGAAGATACCTCCCGCACTCTGCCAAAACGTGTGACCTGGCTGCTGGACAACCAGAAGCGGGTGGTGGTTCCTGACTGGGATTCCTCCGCGACCTGTATCAGCGCCGGACTTTGTGTCGGCATGGTGCCGACACATTTTGCCATGCCGTATCTCAATAAAGGGCAGTGGGTGGCGTTAAATCTGGAGAACCCGTTCCCGGATTCAGCCTGTTGCCTGACCTGGCAGCAGAATGATATGTCACCCGCGCTGAACTGGCTGCTGGACTATCTGGGAGACAGCGAAACGCTGAACAAAGAGTGGTTGCGGGAGCCTGATGAGACTCCCGCAGACGCGGTTTAACGACGGTAGTCGCGGAACGGGCCGTCCGCAACGGAGCGGCGTTCTACCAGCCGCGGGTGGACTTCAATCGACTGCGACTCTTCGCGTTTATTGACGATGCGATCCAGCAACATATTAAAGGCCGTTTCACCCAGCGAATCTTTTGGCTGGTGGATGGTGGTCAGCGCCGGCGTAAAGAAGCGGGCGTTGCGCACATTGTCGTAGCCTATCAGCGATACGTCCTGCGGTACACGCAGACCCATCTCATCGGCGGCGCAAAGGGCACCCATCGCCATGATATCGCCGCCGCAGAAGACAGCCGTTGGGCGATGCGTCTGCGACAGAATTTGCTGCATGGCGCGGTAGCCGGATTCAGGCTCGAAGTCGCCCTGTACAATCCAGTTTTCAGGCACTTTAATCAGCGCTTCATCCATTGCCTTCATAAAACCGGCCAGACGACCTGCGCCAGTGTTACGCTCCATCAGTCCCGGGATGACGCCAATTTCGCGATGCCCGCGCTCGACAAGGTAACGGCCTGCCATATAACCGCCCTCAAAGGCGTTATCGATCACCGTGTCGGTGAAATCGGCTTTCGCTTCGCCCCAGTCCATCACCACCATCGGAATATGACGATACTCTTCCAGCATCGAGAGCAGGGGAGCGGGGTATTCAGAACACATCACCAGCAGGCCATCAACGCGTTTTTGCGCCATCATCGACAGATAAGCACGCTGCTTTTCCAGGTTATTCCAGACGTTGCCGAGGATCAGGGTGTAGCCTTTCTGGAAGCAGTTCTGCTCAACCGCCTCAATAATTTCGGCAAAATAGGGGGCTTCGCTGCTCGTCGCCAGCAAACCGATAGACTTGGTATGGTTAACTTTCAGGCTACGGGCAACAGCGCTGGGGGAATAGTGCAATTCTTTAATTGCCGCCCACACTGCATTGCGTGTTTCTTCAGCGACGAAACGCGTTTTGTTAATTACGTGTGACACGGTTGTAGTGGAAACGTTTGCGCGCTTCGCTACATCTTTAATTGTTGCCATTAAATCTCACTCCAGACCCAACCTGAACATTAAATTACGCCAAGTAAACGTTTGCCTTTACTCATCCTGTGCCCAATATCAGCGCTGCGGCACGCCGGAAAACGACACGGAACGTCAGGAAGGGGTCAATGGCCGGTACGCTAATCAAGTAAGCGTCGAATTTTGTCTGATCTTTACGAAAAGGGGAAGTATTAAAAGCACATATCACTCTAAATCGTGGGAGATTTTTACACTCAAGTGTGTAAAAATGCGCTATATCACTTTTTGTGTGGGAATAAAAAGGAGAAAAGTTGATGAGCACCGATCTGAAATTTTCATTAGTGACCACGTTTATTGTTCTGGCGTTAATCGTTGCGGGCGGCCTTACAGCGGTACTGCACTGATTCCCCCGGGGGAGTTCCTGCTCCCTCGACTCTCCAGCCATATTGTTATTGAATTTGCAAAAGTCTTTTGTATTTTTGTTAACTTCTCTTTTTTTGTGATTGATGTCATGCTTTTGACTCTTAGTTAAGCATCGCGCCTTGTCGCGAAGAGCCGGAGTCATCACTGCATGAAAATTAATTATCCGTTACTGGCGCTGGCCATCGGCGCGTTCGGCATCGGAACCACCGAATTCTCACCAATGGGTTTGCTGCCCGTCATCGCGCAAGGCGTCGATGTATCTATCCCCGCGGCAGGTATGCTGATTAGCGCCTATGCCGTTGGTGTGATGGTCGGCGCACCGCTGATGACGCTATTGCTGTCACATCGTGGACGCCGTAATGCGCTAATTTTTCTGATGGCTATCTTTACACTTGGTAACGTACTCTCGGCGATTTCGCCAGACTACACCACGCTGATGCTGTCACGTATTTTAACCAGCCTTAACCACGGCGCATTCTTTGGTCTGGGGTCGGTGGTCGCGGCGAGCGTGGTACCGAAACACAAACAGGCCAGCGCGGTAGCAACTATGTTTATGGGGCTGACCATCGCCAACATCGGCGGTGTACCGGCGGCAACCTGGTTGGGTGAAACCATTGGCTGGCGGATGTCGTTCATGGCGACGGCGGGGCTTGGCGTTATCTCGATGCTGAGTCTCTTCTTCTCATTGCCAAAAGGTGGTGCCGGGGCGCGTCCGGAAGTGAAAAAAGAGCTGGCGGTGCTAATGCGTCCTCAGGTGCTTTCCGCGCTGCTGACCACCGTTCTGGGGGCGGGGGCCATGTTTACGCTCTATACCTATATTTCGCCCGTCCTGCAAAGCATCACTCATGCGACGCCGGTCTTTGTGACCGGGATGCTGGTTCTGATCGGTGTGGGCTTCTCTATCGGCAACTATCTTGGCGGTAAACTGGCCGATCGTTCGGTTAACGGCACGCTGAAAGGTTTTTTATTGCTGTTGATGGTCATTATGCTGGCGATCCCATTCCTGGCACAGAATGAACTGGGTGCGGCGGTCAGCATGGTGGTCTGGGGGGCAGCGACCTTTGCAGTCGTCCCTCCGTTACAAATGCGCGTCATGCGTGTGGCTCATGAAGCGCCGGGTCTCTCATCTTCCGTGAACATTGGCGCGTTTAATCTCGGAAATGCGCTGGGCGCTGCTGCGGGCGGGGCAGTCATATCAGGCGGGTTAGGCTACAGTTTTGTTCCTGTGATGGGGGCAATTGTGGCGGGTATGGCGCTGTTGCTGGTATTTGTCTCAGCGAGAAAACAACCCGAGCAGGTGTGCGTCGCCAGTTAACGGTCGGATAAAAACGCAGAAGGGAATGCCTTCTGCGTTATCATTTTTACGCGGCGAAGTTTTTCGCGACAAACTCCCAGTTTACCAGTGCCCAGAAGTGCTCAAGGTAACCAGGACGCGCATTGCGGTAATCAATGTAATACGCATGCTCCCATACGTCGACGGTCATCAGCGGCGTGGCATCGGTGGTCAACGGCGTACCAGCGTTGGAGGTTGAAACGACAGCCAGCTTGCCATCTTTTCCTTTTACCAGCCAGGTCCAGCCAGAGCCGAAGTTTTTGATCGCCGCGTCGGTAAACTGCGCTTTGAACTCAGCAAAGCTGCCGAAAGAGGCGGTAATCGCGTCAGCCAGTTTGCCGGTTGGCTCGCCACCTGCATTCGGTGCCAGGCAATTCCAGTAGAACGTGTGGTTCCAGACCTGAGCTGCGTTATTGAACACGCCGCCTTCCGAGCTGCGTACGATCTCTTCCAGTGATTTCCCTTCAAAGGCGGTGCCTTTAATCAGGTTGTTCAGGTTGGTGACATAGGTCTGATGGTGTTTGCCATAGTGATATTCCAGCGTCTCGGCGGAAATGTGCGGCGCAAGCGCATCTTTGGCATACGGTAGTGCAGGTAATTCGAACGACATTGCTTCTCTCCTTATTATTAATAGTATTTCGCGCAATAACCTTATTGTGCGTAAGGATAGGGTAGCAAATTGAAAGGTGAGACAAAAGATGAACTTACCCTGTTGCGTTAACAACAGGGTAAAGTTTTAACGAATGGTTTTGGGGGTCATAACCCGACGGGCGCCGACGTAGTGGCGTTGCCAGTAGTCTTCGCTGAGCGATGTGATTTGGATTTCCTGACCGCTGCGCGGCGACTGAATAAATTTGCCGTTGCCGACATAAACGCCGACGTGATCGGCGGTACCGCGCCCCTGAGTGCGGAAGAACACCAGATCGCCATTTTTTAATTCCCCACGATCAATCGGTGCGGCATCACGCAGGTGATACATTTCATTTGCCGTGCGCGGAATACGGAATTTAACGAGATCTTTATAAGCGTAATAAACCAGACCGCTGCAATCGAAACCGGTGCGTGGCGACGTGCCTCCCCAACGGTACGGCTTGCCAATCTGGCTCATTAATTTGTTCATCGCCGTGCTGGTCGCTTTTTGCACTTTCACTTTATGCGCATCGGCAATCTTTCCTGGCGCGGTGTTCTTCACTTTTACACACGTCGGCTTGTGCCCTTTGCGTGACGTACATTTTTCGCTCCAGGTGACGGAGGCGACTTTTTTCGCCGCGACAGTTTTGCCTGCGCGACTGGCAGTTTTGCTGGCTTTAACAGGCGCTGTGACTTTTTTCTTAGATGAAGAGGCGGTTTTAGTGCTGGATTTACTGGCGGTTTTCTTGACGGTTTTTTGACTGGTTTTCTTCGTTTTTTTTGCTGTTACCGTACTTTTCTTTTTGTCGCTGGCCTTTTTATTATGCGAAAGATCAGCAGTGTCCCTGGCTTGCTTGGACGCATGTGCCATCGGCATAAAGGGAATCGTTGTAAATAGTAAAGCACAGAGCGTGAGGGAAAGTCGGTTTATCCGCGCCACTGAGCAGTCCTCTGTTGAGGCAGGTCGCAATCATACCTGCGTGTGATTTACAAAACCTGATGATTCTAATCTATAGAAACGGATAAAGTTAATAGCTTTTATTGTTAAAAATACGGTTTCGCTATTGAGTGCAAAAAAAAACAGCAGCCAAAGCTAAATCTGCTTATTTGGCGCACACTTTCGGCTCAGGCTTAGTGGAAACCATTATTGGGAATGCAACTTATGCGTTCAGACGATAAAATAGTAAAGCGTAATAAAAATGTTATTTTCCGATGTCGCTCTGAACCGCTACAATGTCAGTCGACTGCCGTAAAAGAAGTTAAGGAAGCAAGACAATGAGCACCACTATCGAAAAAATCCAGCGCCAGATCGCTGAAAACCCGATTCTCCTGTACATGAAAGGTTCACCAAAACTGCCAAGCTGCGGCTTCTCCGCCCAGGCTGTGCAGGCACTTTCCGCCTGTGGTGAGCGTTTTGCCTATGTGGATATTCTGCAAAATCCTGATATTCGCGCAGAACTGCCGAAATACGCGAACTGGCCGACCTTCCCGCAGTTGTGGGTCGACGGTGAACTGGTTGGCGGCTGTGACATTTTGATCGAAATGTACCAGCGCGGCGAACTACAGCAGTTGATCAAAGAGACCGCTGCAAAATATAAATCTGAAGAATCAGACGCTGAGTAATCAGTAGACGGTTAAAAAGGAGCTTTTCCTGACTCAGGTTAAGCTCCTTTTCATTCCTGCTCTTCCTACCCCCAGTCCAGTCCCTGTGGTGAACTTGAAAACCCGACCTCACGCAGCAGAGTAAAGAGAGGGGTCTGCCGTACCGGTTTATCGTTAATTTCCGACAGCGTAAAACGAAGCCGCGGTTCACGGCGTAAAGCGCTCGCCAGCGCTTTGAAAATCTCTGGCGAAGGCAACGCCTCATTTTCCGTCCATAACGTCATCTTTTTCCCTCCCTGGGCGAGATACAATCGCAACTGACCGGCGGAAATCACGACAAACGCGCCGTTACGCCGTCCAGGAACCAGAGAGGACGGATGCGAAGGCCATGGTAGCAGCAATCCCCAGGGATTGGCCGGATCGTTCGCCGACAGCGCCACCGCTGCAAACGCCTGTTGCTCAGACGTCGACGAAGTCAGATCGCGCAGACGGTCGATAGTGTCTCGTTCGGCAAACTGTGCGCCGCCCATTCCCTCAACGAAACGCCCGCGCAGAATTCGCCCGGAATCTTCCATGCTACGGCACAGCGTCTGCATGGCGGGAAAGCCGCCGGGAATATTCTCGGCAATCACGGCCTGTCGACTTATTACACCGTAGCGATCGAGCATATTCTCGGCGCAGGCCAGCATCCGCTCGGTATCATTTAGCGTCTCTCGCGGCAGCAGTGACCAACGACCGGCCAGTGCAGGCGTGGTGTAGGAAACCGGTACGGCGATGGACGTGGGGCGCGGCGCAGCATAGGCTGGACGCCCCCGACGCATACGCGGCGATCGTCGTGATGGCTGGCGCGATGCAGCGACAGTACGCGACAGGCCACGCAGCGGAGCCCAGATATCGGTCGTGATATACCCTTGCCAGACCAGGCCCCAAAGCGCTTCATGCAGCGTGGCTGGCGTTATCCATTCGTCACCGCAGGCGTCTGTCATACGCGTTTGAATCAACGCGCTAAGTTGCTGAGCAAACCATGCGCCGCCACCCGAAAGAACGTCTAATATGGCGCGCTGTAACTCTGAAAGCGCTTCGCTATCACCGGATGGTGGGAGCAGCGTCTCCGCCAGATAATCCCGCAAATGCAGCACCACCCGTCCGTCATCGTCACCCAGTTTCTTTTGCCCTGACCAGATGACTTCTCCCGTCGCCAGCAGTTCATCGAGCATATCCGGCGAATAATCGCGGACACGTGCAGGGAAAATCTGGCTTTCCCATAACGACGCTGGCAGGCCGACTCCAGCCAGTTGCTCTATAACACGCGTGACACCGTCACTTCCTTCCAGCGTACCCGTGGAGAAAGTCGGAAGGCGCGCCGGGCTTCCATCCGCAGATGAAATAAGTCCCTGGCGCTCCAGCAACAGGCGGGTATAACTTGTCGCCGGAACCGGACGGGTTGCCTCTCTTGCCGCATGCAGCGAGCGGATGCGCAGGCGATGGAATACGTCCTCATTCACCCACGTTGACGCATCGTCAGGCGTGGATGAAGTAGCGGCACGCAATTGAATGAGCACTCCTTCATCACGCAAGTGGCGCAGTTGATCGTCGGCGACGGCTACCCCCAACCCGAACGTCTGTGCAATCTGGGTGCGGGTAAACAACGTGTGGGTACGGCTAAAGCGCATGAAGAGATCGCGCAGCGGCGTGTTCACCGGATGCAGCCATGTCTCCGAAATCGTCGCAGGCAGGCGAACGCCCAGCGCATCACGAAGTCTGGCCGCATCGTCCATGCAGGCCATCTGCGCCGTGCCCGCGATAACAACCGGGAATATCCGCTTTTCTGCGGACAGTTCATCGAGCCATATCCTGATGTCTGCAACGGTTCCCTCGTGCCGTACGGTAATCTCCTCGACGGCCATTGGTCCCAGTTCGCGCAGTAAATCGTAAACGCCTTCCATCCCCTGGGCTTTTCGTCCTGCCGCCCGGCGCTGAAGTTCATCTTCAACCTGGCGGATGATCTCCGGGTCAAGCAACTCCAGCGGATCGCCCTGGCCCAACAGGTTGCTCAGCAGTTCGCTGTCGAGCGCCAGCACCGAAGCCCGTCGTTCCGCGAGCGGCGCATCGGTGGCGTACATAAATTCGGCGACATAGCCGAAAAGCAGATCGGTGGCGAACGGCGAGGGGGCTGGCGTGGTCACTTCAGAAATCTGGATCTCGCCAGTGTTCAACCGACGTATGACCTGCTCCAGCGCGTCGAGATCGTAAACGTCCTGGAGGCACTCACGAGCCGTTTCCAGGATAATAGGGAAATCAGGATAGCCTGCCGCGATTTCCAGAAGCTGGCTTGCGCGCAGGCGCTGCTGCCAGAGTGGAGAACGACGCCCTGGCGTGCGACCCGGCATCAGCAGGGCGCGGGCTGCGCATTCTCTGAAGCGAGCGGCAAACAGTGCCGTACTGCTGACGGCTTCCCGGACAATGCGCAGAAGTTTTTCCGGTTCGAACAGAAAAATAGCAGCGTCGGGCAGTTTTCCATCGCTGTCAGGTATGCGGGCGACAATACCGTCATCACTGGCGACAATCGACGCGTCCGCCCCCCACTGCGCGTGGAGGCGTCCGGCAATCGCCAGTGCCCATGGCGCGTGCACCCGACGGCCATAAGGTGAATGCAAAATAACCCGCCAGTCACCCATTTCATCGCGACAGCGTTCAAGCACCAGATGACGGCTCCAGGGGAGCACGCCCGTCGCATTTTTTTGATCGTCAATTAATCCTTTGATATTTGACAGAACATTATCATCACACAGTCGTGGGGAGCGCTGTTGGTTTGCGTTGTCATCGGACATCATATGGATGAAATCGCCAATGCGTTCCCCCAGTTCCGCCGGACGTCCGACACCTTCGCCGCGCCAGAACGGGAGTCTGGCCGAACGTCCGGGGGCAGGGACGACGATAACCTGATCGCGGGTGATTTGTTGTATACGCCACGAACTGGCACCAAGCGTGATGATGTCGTTGACGCGAGACTCATACACCATCTCTTCATCCAGTTCGCCTACACGTCTTGATCCCGCCTGTTCATCTCCTTCGGGAAGCAGCACGCTGAACATGCCGCGATCGGGAATGGTACCGCCGCTGGTCACCGCAAGCAGCTGTGCGCCGGGGCGAGCTGTTAATAACCCGGTTTCACGATTCCAGATAATTCGCGGTCGGAATACGGCAAAATCGCCAGAGGGATAGCGGCCAGCCAGCATATCCAGCGTGGCGTCAAATGCGCTTCTCGGCAGATCTTTCCACGGGTAAGCGCGACGGACGAGGGCATACCAGTCATCCACATTGACCGGATCCAGTGATACGGCGGCGACGGTTTGTTGCGCCAGAATATCCAGCGGATTGCGCGGAGGCGTCAGGGTCTCCAGTTGCCCGGCATACATGCATTCAACAATCACCGCAGAATCAATCAGATCCCGGCGGGTTCTTGGGTAAAACAACCCTTTCGATACCCCACCGACCTGGTGACTGGCTCTTCCGATGCGCTGAAGACCGCTGGCGACAGAAAGGGGGGTTGCCACCTGAATCACCAGATCAACAGCGCCCATGTCGATCCCCAGTTCCAGACTGGAGGTTGCGACCACGCAGCGAAGTTCGCCCGATTTCAGGGCCTGCTCCGTGACGGCCCGCTGTTCTTTGGAGACCGAACCATGATGCGAGCGGGCAATGTATTCTCCGGTATCCTGTGCCCGATTGCTGGTGGAACCTGTTGACGAGTCATAGTGTACCGGTTCCCCTTGCGGCTCAGAGAATGCTTGCTGCCGCGCGAGATAGAGTTCGTTCAGGCGGGCCGTCAGTTTTTCTGCCAGTCCGCGTGAGTTGGTGAAGACAATGGTGGAGCGATGGTTAAGGATCTGCTCCAGAATACCGGATTCAATGCGCGGCCAGATCGAACCTTCTCTGCCTTTGTGAATGCCATCACTGCTGTCACGGTTATCTGCCAGAACATCATCAAGATTGGCGGCGGGCGCGACGATGTGGATGTCAGGCTGACGGGAAGCGGGCGGATTGACGACGGTCACCGGGCGATCGCCACCCAGAAAAGCGGCAACCTCAGTAACGGAACGCACGGTCGCCGACAGACCAATACGTTGAGCCGACTCCGCCAGAAGCGCATCCAGTCGTTCGAGACTGAGTGCGAGGTGCGCGCCACGTTTTGTGCCGGCCACCGCGTGCACTTCATCGACGATCACCGTTTCTACTCCGCGCAATGCTTCTCTGGCGCGGGAGGTGAGCATAAGATAAAGGGACTCCGGCGTCGTGATCAGAATGTCGGGCGGTTGACGACTAAGCTTCGCGCGTTCCTGAGGCGGTGTATCGCCAGTGCGGATCCCAACCTGAATAGCCACTTCTGGCGCGCCGCATTTCTTCCGTTCTTCGCTGATCCCCTGTAGGGGAATTTGCAGGTTGCGCTGGACATCGGTGCCCAGCGCTTTAATCGGCGAAATATAGAGGATGCGGATAACTTTCTTTTCTTTGCCGGAGGGAGGCGTAGTGTGTTTTTCCTCACCTTCCCGAAACAGGCGATCCAGCGCGTAGAGAAATGCGGCGAGGGTTTTCCCTGACCCGGTCGGCGCTATCACCAAAGCATGTTGATTTGCCGCGGTAACCGCCCACGTTTGCGACTGTACAAGCGTAGGGTGCTGAAATGCCGAGGTAAACCAGTCACGGGTTGCCTGTGAGAAAATATCCGGCAGCGGAGGCGTCGCATTTTTTGCTGACATGTTCCCTGTCCTTTTTGCGGAGTTGGCGGATCAAGACCTTTTTACAGAATAGCGGGAAATAAGCAGGGTGTATTGATACTGGTCAAATATACAGTATTGGGGCGGGGAAGGCACGGCCTGATAAACCGCGTTATCAGGCCATAAAAATCAGGCTTCTTCGGGATGCGCTAACGGCCAACCGCCCAGACGCTTCCAGCGGTTGACGATCTCACAAAACAGCACAGCGGTGCGTTCGGTGTCGTACAACGCAGAGTGCGCCTGGTTACCGTCAAACTCCATACCTGCCGCAAGACACGCTTTGGAGAGCACGGTTTGCCCCAGAGCCAGTCCGCTTAGCGCGGCGGTGTCAAACGTTACGAACGGATGGAACGGGTTGCGCTTAAGCGAGGCGCGCTCGGCGGCAGCCATCATGAAGCTATGATCGAACGTCGCATTATGCGCCACCATGATGGCACGACTGCAACCGCTGTCTTTAATACCTTTGCGCACCATTTTGAAAATGGCGTGCAGGGCGTCATACTCGCTTACCGCGCCACGCAGAGGGTTAGAGGGATCGATACCGTTAAATGCCAGCGCTTCTGGCTGCAAATTCGCGCCTTCAAACGGCTCCACGTGGAATTGTAGCGTGCTGTCCGGCATCAGCCAGCCTTGTTCATCCATTTTCAGCGTGATGGCGGCGATCTCAAGCAGCGCATCGGTTTTGGCATTAAATCCAGCCGTTTCAACATCAATAACGACGGGATAGAAACCACGAAAACGGTCGCACAGACCGGTAAGTTGAGCGTTATCGGACATCAGGGTCTCTTAGTACGGAAAAATTGCAGCGCGCATTATGCCAAAAAAAGCGGAGTGATGCAGTAAAACTACAGGCGCAGAGAGCAACTGCGCCCGGCAGGACGTTAGTTACCGAGACCTTTCCCGGCATCTTTCTCTTCGATCAGTTCGATTTTGTAACCGTCCGGATCTTCAACAAATGCAATAACGGTAGTGCCCCCTTTAACCGGACCGGCTTCACGGGTGACGTTTCCGCCATTCTGACGAATGCGTTCACAGGCTTCGGCCGCATTATCCACGCTCAGGGCGATATGACCGTAAGCAGTACCCAGTTCGTATTTATCGACGCCCCAGTTGTAGGTCAACTCAATCACCGCTTCATCACTCTCTTCGCCGTAGCCAACGAACGCCAGAGAGTATTTGTATTCCGTGTTTTCGCTGGTGCGCAGCAGCTTCATGCCCAGGACTTTAGTATAAAAATCAATGGAGCGTTGCAGATCGCCAACGCGCAGCATCGTATGAAGTAAACGCATGTTTTGTCCCCTTAAAAAATGGTCAATACATTCAAAATGTTGTTTTAGTATAGCGGCGTTTTTACGCCGCTATCAATGAAGGAATGCGGATGGGGTATCAGAGCGTCGGGTAATCAGTATAACCTTCCGCGCCGCCGCCGTAGAAACTTTCACTGCGCTGCGGGTTGAGTTCGGCTTTACGTTGCAGACGCGCCACCAGATCCGGATTAGCGATGTAATCACGACCAAACGCGACGGCGTCGATCAAACCCTTCTCGATTAAGGATTCAGCTTTTTCTGGCGTATAGGCGCCGGCACCGATAATCGGGCCGTGGAAACGAGCGCGGACTTTTTCACGGAACGCTTCGGTATACGGCTTTCCGCCCGCCCAGTCGGGTTCAGACATATGCAGATAGGCGATGCCGCGTTTACCCAGTTCTTCAATCAGATACAGCGCGTCGGCTTCTTCGTTCGGACCATTGTCGACGTTCTGGAAGGTGCCAATCGGCGAGACGCGAATACCGATACGATCCGCACCCCATTCCTGAATGCCGGCATCAACCACTTCCAGCACCAGACGTGCGCGATTTTCCACGCTGCCGCCGTACCGATCGTTACGGTGGTTGGAAGAAGGGGAAAGGAACTGGTGCAGCAGATAACCGTGGGCGGAGTGCAGTTCAACCAGATCGAAACCGGCTTCACGCGCATTGGCGATCGCCTGACGGAAATCATTGACGATGCCCGGGATCTCTTCGGTTTCCAGCGCGCGAGGCATTGAGGTGTCTACGCGGATTGCCTGACCATTTTCATCACGCAGGGAAGTACGGGTACCCGCACTGATAGCCGATGCCGATACCGGCGGCTGACCGCCCGGCTGCAGGCTGGAGTGAGAAATACGGCCTGTGTGCCATAACTGAACGGCGATATGGCCATTTTCAGCATGAACACCCGCTGTGATTTTCTTCCACGCGGCGATCTGCTCATCGCTGTGCAGACCCGGCGCGCCGGCGTAACCTTTCGCCTGTGCGGAAATCTGTGTTGCTTCGCTGATGATAAGACCCGCGCTGGCGCGCTGGCGATAATACTCGGCCATTAACGGAGTAGGGATGTCGCCAGGCTCAATGCTGCGCAGACGCGTCAGCGGGGCCATGAAGATACGGTTTGGTGCGGTGATCGCGCCCACTTTCAGTGGGGTAAACAGTTTATCAGATGACATAATGTTTTCCGTTATGAATAGACCGGTCGTCTAGTGAGAGATTAAATAAAACGCCCGTCAAATATCAGGCGTTGCAATGATATTTTTCACATGCCCCAGCGCATTTTCAAGCGGAGTGGCGCTGCGCGAAATTTTGGCCTGCAGGTTCGCCCCCAGCCATAGCGCATACAGAATTTGCGCCTGTTGCAGCGGTTCTCCTGCAAACGTCAAACAATGACTTTCACGACCTTTATCCAGCGCCTGCGCCAGAATTGTCATTATTTTCCCGGCTCCCTGGTCCATCGCGGCGCGCATGTCTTCCGACAGGTCGCACACCTCGGCGGAAAGTTTAACAGTCAGGCAGCCGCTGATGATCCCTTGCTGACAAAACTGGTTCAGGGTTTCCTGATAATAAGCCAGAATGCGATCGCGATAATTGCCCGGACCGGAGTCAAAATGCACCGCCAGCCGCTGATGATAACCAGCAAAATGTCGTTCCAGCATGGCGACACCAAAGGCTTCTTTGGAGCGAAAATAATGATAAAACGAGCCTTTCGGCACCCCGGCGGTTTTGAGCAACTCGCTCAGCCCCATACCGGTAAAACCTCGCTGCATGCAAAGATGCTCGCCGGTAGCCAGTAAGTGTTCGCGGGTGTCGTATTCAGTTTGCTTGTTCATGGCAGTGAGTGTAATAGACCAGTCGGTCTAATGCAAGTCAGGTTGCCAGAAAGCATGTTTACGTCTTCAATAGAGTGAAGGCCTAATGAAGAGGAAAAGGTGTGGCGGAGCAGTTAGAGTTTTTCCCTGTTCAGAGTCCGTGTCGGGGGATTTGCCAGTCAGATGAGCGCGGTTTTTGCCGGGGATGCCTGCGCAGCCGGGATGAGCGGTTCAACTGGCAAAATATGAGCGACTCGCAAAAACAAGATGTGCTGCGGTTATGCCGCCAGCGTCTGCTGCGTAAATTACGCGCAAATAAACCCGCCGCGCCAGAAGAACCTCAACAGCCTTCACTCTTTTAAACCACTAATTGTATATACTCGCAGTAATTTACTTCACGAGGAAGCAGTTATGGTTCAGCGTATTACTCTTGCACCACAAGGCCCGGAATTCTCCCGCTTTGTTATGGGTTACTGGCGACTGATGGACTGGAATATGTCCCCCCGGGAACTGGTGAGCTTTATTGAAGAGCACCTGGATTTAGGTGTCACGACCGTGGACCATGCGGATATTTACGGTGGCTATCTGTGCGAGGCAGCCTTTGGTGAAGCGCTGAAACTGGCCCCTCATCTGCGTGAGCGCATGCAGATCGTCACTAAATGCGGTATCGCCACTACCGCGCGCGCGGAAAACGCGCTCGGCCACTACATCACCGATCGCGATCATATTGTGAAAAGCGCGGAACAGTCGTTGACCAATCTGGCGACTGACCATCTGGATCTGCTGCTGATCCACCGTCCGGACCCGCTGATGGATGCCGATGAAGTTGCCGACGCCTTTAAACACCTGCATCAGAGTGGAAAAGTGCGTCATTTCGGTGTCTCCAACTTTACGCCTGCGCAGTTTACGTTGTTGCAATCGCGCCTTCCGTTCACGCTGGCGACCAACCAGGTGGAGATCTCTCCGGTTCACCAGCCGCTGCTGTTAGACGGCACGCTCGATCAGCTCCAGCAACTGCGCATTCGCCCGATGGCCTGGTCTTGTCTCGGCGGCGGGCGCCTGTTCAATGACGATGCGTTCCAGCCGCTGCGTAATGAGCTGGCGGTGATCGCACAAGAACTGAACGCCTCTTCCATTGAGCAAGTGGTTTATGCCTGGATCCTGCGTCTGCCGTCACAGCCGCTGCCGATCATTGGCTCCGGTAAAATCGAACGTGTTCGTGCAGCGGTGGAAGCAGAATCTCTGAAAATGAGCCGCCAGCAGTGGTTCCGTATCCGTAAAGCCGCGCTGGGTTACGACGTACCGTAAGGGAAAATCGCGGATCTCCGTTCAAAATGGTGTCACTGGTTTACACTTAACCGACATACATACAGAACGGAGGTCCTATGAAGCGATTGAGTCTGGCTATGTTAACCCTGTTGGCCTGTGCGGGGGCGCAAGCCGCCAGTGAGACCGTGGAGATGAACCTGGTTACCTCACAAGGGGTCGGGCAGTCCATCGGGGAGGTAACGATTGCAGAAACAGCGAACGGGCTGGAATTTACGCCGGATCTGAAAGCGTTGCCGCCAGGTGAGCATGGTTTTCATATCCATGCCAACGGCAGTTGTCAGCCGGCCATTAAAGACGGCAAAGCCTTTGCCGCCGAGTCCGCCGGAGGGCATTTTGACCCGCATAAAACCGGTAAACACGCCGGACCGGATGGCGAAGGGCATCTTGGCGATCTGCCCGTGCTGGTGGTGAATAACGAAGGTAAAGCCATCATTCCCGTCACGGCAACGCGCCTTAAATCCCTTAACGATATCAAAGACAAAGCGCTGATGATCCACGTCGGAGGCGATAATATGTCCGATCAGCCCAAACCTCTGGGCGGCGGTGGGGCACGCTTTGCTTGTGGGGTGATTAAATAATCAGGATGTCAGCGAGCCTTCTGGCGGCGCTTGTTCCAGTTGAGAAAGCGAACAATACAGTCGCCAGACGATCGCCGCCAGTTCTTGCGCGGCGGGTTGATGATGGCGCGACAGCGTCTGGCAAATCCGCAGGAGTTCCGCCAGCGTTGCAGCAAGCGACCGCTGCTGGACGCCGCGTTCGCTCATCACATCATGCAGTAAGGCAATACAAATGTCCCGGACCTGTGACAGCGGGTCGGAACGCGACTCCCAGCCGCGAAGCTGCCAGACGACGTGTGAACAATTGAGCAACACCACGCCCCAGCGCAGTAGCCAGCGCCGCGCCAGCGCATCCTGACTGTTGCTTAACTGACTGATATGGTGATACGTCAGCGACTCGTACTCGTTTTCACTGTACGTCGGATAGCGACTCAACTGATCGACAAAGCTCCGGCGTAGCGCCCGGATATGGCGGCGGCTTTTGCGCGCATCCGATCCCGGACGCAAAATCGCGAAGGCCAGCCATGACAGCGCTACCCCGACAATCTTCGCGGTATTGTCATTCAGAAAATCGGCAAAGTCATAGACCGGTGGATTAGTTACGGCGATAAACGACCCCATAAAGACAATCAATTGTCCCCAAAGTCCCGCCAGTTTTGGCATTTGCAACTTCAATAATTGCATGGTGGTTAGCAACGGGAACAAGAACAGCAAGAATTCCCACAGGTCGCTAATCTGGACCATCAGTCCGAACTTGACTACGAAACTGAACAGCGAGAGCAATACCAGCGTGCGCATCAGCAGCGTCAGTGATTTAAACGGCGTGGCAACGGCGGAATAGAGCACACAACTGATGGCCGCCAGCGTCAACGCTCCCGAACCCGATTCCCACTGCGACGTAATACTCCAGGCGCCAATGACCATCAGCGTGACAAAGGTGCGCAGGCCGCTCCAGAGGGCTTCTGCATTATCGGTGTGTCGTGCCAGCGCGGGAGTACGCGGAATGTTAACGGGGGTTAGCGGCCCGCCATTTTCGATCAGGCGTAACTGGTGGCTGGTGCGCAGATAGAGGCGACAAAAGTAGCGTAACCGCTGCCAGAATGCGACGTGACGATAATCGCTAACGTCGGTGGGGGCAAGGGGCGCAATGATCCGCGCAACGGCATAACTGTCGGTCTGTGAACGGGCCAGCGCCGCCAGAAGTTGGTCAATGATTTCCCGCATCTGGGCCGGGGGATTGGGCCAGTTCAGCAACATTCTGCGTAAACTTGAGATGACGCTGGTGAGGCGCAGTTGATTATGCAAAAGGGCGTTCAGCAGCGCATTCTGGCGACGGAAACGGTAATGGCTCCAGAATGCCTGAATACGCAATAAATTCATCGTTAAAATCTGTCCGATCACGCCTTCGTGCGCGGAGCGAATCGCATCGGTCGTCTCGGATTGCCACAGCAGGCTGGCGTGTTCCAGCAGACGCGCATGCATGTTCTTCAGCGCGGTCAGTAGCGCAGTACCATCTGAGGTACTGGGCAATATCATCATCATCGTGCCGCCGCAGAGGATCCCGACAATCACTTCGCAGACGCGCGCCTGCGCGATATCCCACAGTTGAGTGATTTCAACAATATTCACCATCGGGAAAGCAATAATGGCGGCCGTGTAACCTGCAAGCTGGAAGGCATACGCCACGTTATTGGTAAACTGCGCACAGGCCCAGGTACAGAAGCCAATCCAGGCGGACATGCTCAACAGAAACAGCCACGGTTCGTTGAGCGTATGTCCGGCGAGAATTAATGCTGCGGTCGCCCCCAGCAGGCTCCCCGCAATGCGTCCAAGACTTTTACTGATCACCCCGCCAACCGTGGGAAAACTGACCACAGCGGCAGAGGTCATGGCCCAATAGGGTTCATCCAGATTGAGATAGTAGGCAAACGTCAGCGCCAGGCACATCGCCAGAGTATTACGCAGCGCATAGCGCCACTGTCCAGCTGTCGCTTTCAGCCATGGCGTATTGTCCACAGACACGTGCAGGCGCTTCATTTATTTGTCGATCGCCACGCTACAGGTCGTGCCGGAGACGAGCGTCACGTCACGCGGAAGTTGGTCAAATTCAATTCGTACCGGTACGCGCTGCGCCAGGCGGACCCAGGGCACATTGGGTTTGATATCCGGCACCAGTCCGGAATCGCTCTCCACGCTTTGGTCGTAAATGGCGCGGCCAATGCTGGATACGTGACCCTGTAACTTAATATTGCCGCTGTAAAGCGTAATCTGGGCAGGCGCACCTTCACGAATATGACGCAGTTTGGTTTCTTCAAAATAGCCCATTACGTAGAAGGAGTGGCTATCTACCAGGGCAAACAGCGGCTGGCCGGTGGTAGCGAAGTTACCGGTACGCGTCGACAAATTGGTGATCCAGCCGGAAACCGGGGCGTGGACATCCGTCTGCGCCAGTTGCCACTGCGCTTGTCTGAGCGTCGCCTGGGCGACGTCTACGCTTGCCTGCATCGCTTTTACATTCAGATTCGCGGTGTCTAACTCTTCTGCGGAAATGACGTTTTGCGTCAAATGGCGACGACGGTTGGCTTCGTTGTTGGCTTTCGCCAGTTCCGATTGTGCTTTAGCCAGTTGGGCCTGCGCATTGAGTTCGGCGATATGAAAAGGGGTCTTATCAATACGAAAAAGCAGATCGCCGGCGTTGACGAACTGGTTATCGTTAACCAGGAGATCGACGATAGTGCCAGACACTTGCGGCGTTACGCTGACCTGTTCGGCGCGGACCTTGCCGTCACGTGTCCAGGGGGATTGCATGTAATAATTCCACATAAACCATCCCGCCAGAACGGCGAGGGCTGCAACCACAATGGTGGAGAAATATTTCAGTGTTTTAAGCGTCATCATTACCACGCAACCAATAAAAGAAGCCCCGAACAGACGCAAAGGGCAAAAATTGACAGATCCATCAATAAAGGATGCCAGATTTCACCAGAATAAATGCGTTCGCGCAGCAGGCGATGGATGAAAAGCCAGAGGAGAAATCCCAGCGCAAAGGCCTTAAACAGCGGAGGGAAGTAAACAGATGCGCCAATCACCAAGTCCTGTAAGGGCATCCCTGTTGTATTGAGTGCGGAGGTCACAAGCAATAGTCCTTTGCGTCAGGCTACGTTTATCCAGGTTTAGCAAAAACTGGTACAACGCGTGCTTTTTTCGCGTAATGTCTGAAAAATATGTCTGGCGGTAACCAAATGCAGCAATACATTTGTTTTAGCAATACAATTACTGCACACTATTCTAAAATCAGTATAATATCTTAGCAAGCTAATTATAAGGAGATGAAATTGGAATCGCCATTAGGTTCTGATCTGGCACGGTTGGTGCGCATTTGGCGTGCTTTGATAGACCACCGTCTTAAGCCTCTGGAATTGACGCAGACGCACTGGGTTACGCTGCATAATATTCATCAATTGCCACCGGATCAATCACAGATACAACTGGCAAAAGCGATTGGCATTGAACAGCCGTCACTGGTACGTACGCTGGATCAGCTCGAAGAGAAAGGGCTTATTTCGCGTCAGACCTGTGTCAGCGATCGCCGCGCCAAACGGATCAAACTCACGGAAAAGGCAGAGCCGCTAATTGCCGACATGGAAGCGGTTATCAATAAAACCCGCGGTGAGATTCTGGAAGGGATTTCTGCGCAGGAAATTGACCTGCTGATTAAACTGATCAGCCGACTTGAACACAATATTATTGAGCTTCAGTCGCACGATTAATCGTATGGAACGTGTGGTCAGGATCTGACCACACGTTAATTCACTTAGCGCGGAGAGACGGTCACCTGACGACCATTGCTGGCCAGCACAACACGCTGTCCTGCAGAGAAACGCGTATCCCCTTGTTTTTGAACAACCATGATAGTGTTGCCATCATCCTTACGGATTTCCAGCTCAACGCCCTGCGTTTTGTTCATTGCACCCTGCACGCCTTGACCGGCGACGCCACCAGCGACAGCACCTGCAGCCGTTGCCAGAGAACGCCCCGTACCACCACCGACAGTGTTACCCAGGAAGCCGCCGAGCACAGCACCACCAATGGCGCCGATTACGTTATCATTATCGCCGGCCTGAATTTTTACCGGACGTACGTTTACAATCGTCCCGTAGGTGACATTCTGAACCTGCTTCGCTTCAGAAGCGGTATAGACATCGCCCGAAAGGCTATCCGTGTTGGCACAACCCACTAAAGACAAGCCTGCCAGTGAAACGATCAGTATACGTTTAATCATTTAAAAATCTCCTGTTCACCATGAAACGCTACCCAAGCATCCCTCATGGTCAAATTATATGGCATTTGCGCGTTTAAGGTCACATGTTCTGTCTGAATGATGGAGAAATCATAATAACAGGCAGCTTAACCAACTTTAAACGAACTATTCAGTGAATATATTAAATCAGCACAGCGAGGGTACTTTCCGGAAAAACGTAAATGAAGCGTAGCATTGACTACGCGTTTATGATGGAGTGTTGACGCAAAGTCATGCTTAAAAAGGAACATGTATGAAATCGGGCCGTTATATTGGCGTGATGTCAGGCACCAGCCTTGATGGTGTCGATGTAGTACTGGCGACGATAGATGACACGATGGTAGCCCAACAGGGGAGCCTCACCTGGCCGATGCCTGTTTCTCTTAAACAGGCGATTCTCGATATTTGCCAGGGACAATCCCTGACCCTTTCCCAGTTTGGTCAGTTGGATGTCCGGCTGGGCAAGCTGTTTGCCGAGGCGGTCAACGCGCTACTGACACAGGAAAAACTGCGTCCGCAAGACATTATCGCCATCGGTTGCCACGGGCAAACCGTGTGGCATGAACCTACAGGCGCTGCTCCCCATACGCTACAGATCGGTGACAACAATCAGATTGTGGCGCATACCGGTATCACGGTAGTTGGTGACTTTCGTCGTCGGGATATTGCGCTGGGAGGACAGGGCGCGCCTCTGGTCCCTGCATTTCATCAGGCGCTGCTCGCGCATCCGACAGAGCGAAGAATGGTGCTTAATATTGGCGGCATCGCGAATTTGTCGCTGTTGATCCCCGGGCAACCCGTTCGTGGATACGACACCGGGCCGGGGAATATGCTGATGGATGCCTGGATCTGGCGGCAGTGCGGTAAACCCTATGATAAAGATGCGCAATGGGCCAGTGGTGGAACGGTAATTATTCCGCTCATGCAACATATGCTTAGCGACCCATGGTTCTCGCTACCGGCACCGAAAAGTACCGGGCGCGAATACTTCAACTACGGCTGGATCGAGCGTCAACTGGCGGCATTCCCGGGAATTGCGCCGCGCGATGTTCAGGCGACGCTGACGGAACTGACGGCTGTTACCATTTCCGAACAAGTGCTGCTGAGTGGCGGCTGCGAACGTCTGATGGTGTGCGGCGGCGGCAGTCGTAATCCCTTGTTAATGACCCGACTGGCGGGACTGCTGCCGGGAACAGAAGTTACCACTACCGATGAGGCTGGGATTAGCGGCGATGATATGGAAGCGCTGGCATTTGCCTGGCTGGCGTGGCGCACGCTGGCCGGTCTGCCGGGTAATTTACCGTCGGTTACCGGTGCCCGCGAAGCGAGTGTGCTCGGTGCTGTTTTCCCTGCCAACCCACGAACTCAGAGTTAACTGAATTTTTCTTTCGTCTTCTGTCGTTACACTGTGGAGATTAAGGAGGGTGAATTCACCCTCCCGGACCAGGAAAGTCTTCAGGATACGTCTATGAAAAAACTGCTACTCATTTGTTTCCCGCTTATGCTCTCTGGTTGTAGCGTCTACAACCAGTTTGTTGAACGTATGCAAACGGACACGCTGGAATACCAGTGTGATGAAAAACCGCTGACGGTAAAACTGAATAATACCCGTCAGGAGGTGAACTTTGTTTATGACAACAAGTTGCTTAATCTGAAGCAGGGCATTTCGGCGTCTGGCGCGCGCTATACCGATGGAATCTATGTGTTCTGGTCGAAAGGCGACGGCGCGACCGTTTACAAACGCGACCGTATCGTGCTGAATAACTGCCAGTTACAAAATCCGAAGCGTTGAGATTTCCAGCAGGGCGGCGCACAATAGCGCCACCCACTGACAATCCGTAGCGAACCTCATGTCTGATAACGACGAATTGCAGCAAATCGCGCATCTGCGCCGTGAATACACCAAAGGTGGTCTGCGCCGCCGCGATCTTCCCGCTGAGCCGTTAACGCTTTTCGAACGCTGGCTGGCTCAGGCATGTGATGCCAGACTGGCGGATCCTACCGCCATGGTTGTGGCAACCGTAGATGAAAATGGCCAACCGTATCAGCGAATTGTGTTGTTGAAACACTACGATGAAAAAGGGCTGGTGTTCTATACCAACCTCGGCAGCCGTAAAGCGCATCAAATCGAAAAAAATCCGCGTATCAGCCTGCTGTTTCCCTGGCATATGCTGGAGCGTCAGGTGATGGTGACAGGCCAGGCCGAGCGCTTATCGACGCTGGAAGTGGTGAAGTATTTCCACAGTCGCCCGCGTGACAGCCAGATCGGGGCCTGGGTTTCGAAACAGTCCAGCCGCATTTCCGCGCGCGGGATCCTTGAAAGTAAATTCCTCGAATTAAAACAGAAATTCCAGCAGGGCGAAGTGCCGTTGCCCAGTTTCTGGGGCGGGTTCCGCGTCAGCATTGAGCAGATGGAGTTCTGGCAGGGCGGTGAGCACCGACTGCATGACCGCTTTTTATACCAGCGTGAAAATAACGCATGGAAAATTGACCGTCTCGCGCCATAAACCCGGAAAATTGTTGTGTTAAGCGCTAGCGCTGTGTGCGCCAGCGCTTTATTCTATAGAGCTTTCGCGTCTGGCGAAAAGTCGTGTACCGGCAAAGGTGCAGTCGTTTTATACATGGAGATTTTGATGGCAAGCAGTAACTTGATTAAACAATTGCAAGAGCGGGGGCTGGTCGCCCAGGTGACGGACGAGGAAGCGTTAGCAGAGCGACTGGCGCAAGGCCCGATCGCGCTCTATTGCGGCTTCGATCCTACCGCTGACAGCTTGCATTTGGGGCATCTGGTTCCCTTGTTATGCCTGAAACGCTTCCAGCAGGCAGGTCACAAACCTGTGGCGCTGGTCGGTGGCGCGACCGGTCTGATTGGCGACCCGAGCTTTAAAGCCGCCGAGCGTAAACTGAACACCGAAGATACCGTTCAGGAGTGGGTAGATAAAATCCGTAAACAGGTTGCTCCGTTCCTGGATTTCGACTGCGGCGACAACTCCGCTATCGCGGCGAACAACTATGACTGGTTCGGCAACATGAATGTGCTGACCTTCCTGCGCGATATCGGGAAACATTTCTCTGTAAACCAGATGATCAACAAAGAAGCGGTAAAGCAGCGTCTGAACCGTGACGATCAAGGGATCTCCTTCACTGAGTTCTCGTACAACCTGTTACAGGGCTATGACTTTGCCTGTCTGAATAAACTGCATGGTGTGGCGCTACAAATTGGCGGTTCCGATCAGTGGGGGAACATCACCTCCGGGATCGACCTGACGCGTCGTCTGCATCAGAATCAGGTCTTCGGTCTGACCGTTCCGCTGATCACCAAAGCGGACGGCACCAAGTTCGGCAAAACCGAAGGCGGCGCGGTATGGCTGGATCCGAAGAAAACCAGCCCGTACAAATTCTACCAGTTCTGGATCAACACGGCGGATGCCGACGTGTATCGTTTCCTGAAGTTCTTCACCTTCATGGACATTGAAGAGATCAATGCGCTGGAAGAAGAAGACAAGAACAGCGGTAAGGCGCCACGTGCCCAGTATGTGCTGGCCGAGCAGGTCACGCGTCTGGTGCATGGCGAAGAAGGCCTTATCGCGGCAAAACGCATCACCGAGAGCCTGTTCAACGGCACGCTGAGCGATTTGAGCGAAGCGGACTTCGAACAACTGGCGCAGGATGGTGTGCCGATGGTTGAGATGGAAAAAGGCGCTGACCTGATGCAGGCGCTGGTGGATTCCGAACTGCAACCGTCCCGTGGTCAGGCGCGTAAAACCATTGCGTCAAACGCGATCACCATCAACGGTGAGAAGCAGTCTGATCCGGAGTACACCTTCGTTGAAGGCGATCGTTTGTACGGCCGCTACACGCTGTTGCGTCGCGGTAAGAAGAATTACTGTCTGGTCTGCTGGAAGTAATCGAAAGTGAGCAGGGGCGTGGGAAACCACGCCCCTTTATTTTTTCAGGGTTGTGGTAAGCAAAAAATGAAGAATATCCTCGCCATTCAGTCCCACGTTGTTTTTGGACATGCTGGCAATAGCGCAGCGGAATTTCCGATGCGCCGCCTCGGTGCCAACGTCTGGCCCCTCAATACGGTTCAATTCTCTAATCACACGCAATACGGCAAATGGACAGGCTGCGTCATGCCGCCTTCACATCTGACGGAGATTGTGCAGGGTATCGACGATATCGATCAGTTGAAGCGCTGCGATGCGGTGTTGAGTGGTTATTTGGGTTCTGCCGAGCAGGGCGAGCATATTCTGGGGATCGTGCGTCAGGTGAAAGCGGCCAACCCGGCGGCGAAATATTTCTGCGACCCGGTGATGGGACATCCGGAAAAGGGGTGCATCGTCGCGCCTGGCGTTGCTGAGTTTCATGTTCGTCACGCGTTACCTGCCAGCGACATCATTGCTCCGAATCTGATTGAGCTGGAAATCCTCTGCGAACACGCGGTGAACAGCGTAGATGAAGCGGTTGCCGCTGCTCGCGAGCTCATTGCGCAAGGACCGGAGATTGTGCTGGTCAAGCACCTGGCGCGCGCGGGTTACAGCCAGGATCGTTTTGAAATGCTGCTGGTAACTGTCGATGATGCCTGGCACATCAGCCGTCCGCTGGTGGATTTCGGCGCCCGGCAGCCGGTCGGCGTGGGTGATGTGACCAGCGGGTTGCTGTTAGTGAAGTTGCTGCAAGGCGCAACAATCCAGCAGGCGCTGGAACATGTTACGGCGGCTGTGTATGAAATTATGATTGCCACCAAAGCCATGCAGGAATATGAGTTGCAAGTGGTGGCCGCGCAGGATCGTATCGCTCAACCAGATCATTATTTTAGCGCCACACGGCTCTGACTTATCTGCCGGATGTGGCGTTGACCGCTACATCCGGCCTGATTCGCTTATTGTAATCCTTCCGCCTTCATCGCCGCCGCAACGCCCGGACGCGCAGCCATTCGTTTCATATATGCCGCAATATGGTCTAACCCGTCCATATTAAGTTTTATCGCATACGCCCAGCGCAGCACGGTGAAAAGGTAGGCATCAGCGATAGTGAATCGCGAGCCGCAAATCCATTGTCCCTCGCTGAGAGCGGCATCGACGTACTGCATTTTTTTCTCGAGTAGTGCGCGAACGGTCGGTTTGTACTCTTCCGGCGTGTCAGGGCGAAACAGCGGCGTAAAGCCTTTATGCAGCTCAGTCGCAATATAGTTAAGCCATTCCAGGGTCTTATAGCGTGAAATGCTGCTCACGGGAGCCAACAACTGGCGATCAGGAACGCTGTCGGCGAGATATTGCATAATCGCCACGCCTTCGGTCAGCAGCGTACCGTCATCGAGCAACAGGGCGGGAACCTGTCCCTTTGGGTTGACCGCGAAAAAATCATCGCCGTTTTCCAGACGTTTTTTCATCAAATCCACGCCATCGAGCGTGAAATCTTTCCCACTCTCGCGAAGGGTAATATGGGAAGCAAGAGAACAGGCGCCTGGTTTGTAAAACAGTTTCATCGATAACTCCTTTCCACTAAGGTTTAACGTATCCTGGCTCGGGTTCAGGCAAAAAAAAAGCCGCTAACGCAAAGTTAGCAGCTTCATTATGCGTTTCCCAGATATTTACGCGGCAGCGGTTGTAGACGCTTTCTCGCGAGGTTCATCATCCTGAGTCATGCGGTTGAGTTTCGGCGCCGTCAGCAGCATCAGAACAGCGATCACTGCGGTCGCCACGCCAATCTGCAGGAACACGCGACCATACACTTCCAGAGACATCAGCGGGTCGGTTACGTTTTCCGGAACAGCCATCATGCTGGCGACATAACCGCCAATAATGTTGGCGCCGGCTGTCGTGAGGAACCAGCTACCCATGATGAAGCCCATCAGACGCTGCGGAACCAGTTGTGCCACCATAGCCAGACCCAGACCGGAAATCATCAGCTCACCGATACTTTGCAGGCCGTAGCAAATGATCAGCCAGTTAACGGATACGATGCCTGCATCGGATGCGAATTTAGCACCCAGCGGCAGGATCAGGAACGCGCCAGAACACAGCACCATACCGATGGCAAACTTCGTCGGCATCGGCAGGGTATCGCCCATCTTGTTATAGATAGCCGCGAGGATAGGACTACCAATGATGATCCAGAACGGGTTCAGCGCCTGATACTGTTCAGGTTCGAACGCAATGCCAAGGATAGAATGCTCAACGTTACGGATGGCGAAGAAGTTCAGCGACGTCGGCATCTGGCTGTACAGCACGAAGAAGATGATTGCTTCCAGCATCAGAATGAACGCCACAATCATTTTACGACGGGCAGCGCCCTGCATAGAGAAGGCTTCTTTACCGAAGATAATCACGATACCGAACGCGATCACACCCAGAACCATACGGGCGATTTGCTGGTTGTGCAGCAGCCAGGTTGCAATCGCGATCAGCGCGATAACGCCAACGATGGTCAGCAACAGGTTACGGAAGTTAATCGGTTCGAAGTCCGGCTTAGAACCGTAGTTTTTCACCCAACGCTGGCAGAACGCGAAGTTCACCACTGTGATCAGCATACCGACCACGCTCAACGCGAACGCGGTGCTCCAGCCGTAATGCGCGGCCAGCCACGGCGTTGCCAGCATAGAGAAGAATGAACCGATATTGACGGACATATAGTACATCGTAAATGCACCATCAAGACGCGGGTCATCTTTGGCGTAGCAGGTCGACAGCAGCGAGGACGGGTTAGCTTTGAACAGACCATTACCCACGGCAATGGCGGCCATCCCCATATAAACGATGCCGGCATCGTGTCCGGACCATGCCACCAGGGCATAACCAATAGCCAGTACTACTGCACCGAGCATAATGACGCGCTTGGTACCCAGAACTTTGTCGCCTAACCAGCCACCAATGGCGACCAGACCATAAACCAGGGCACTAAAGGACGAGAAAAGAGTAATTGAATCCGCTTCAGACATACCCAGTTGTTTAACCAGGTAAACGGCCATAATTCCTTGTAAGCCGTAGTAACCGAAACGCTCCCAGAGCTCAATCGAGAAGATGAGATAGAACGCCTTCGGTTGTTTGAAAGCGTTAAGACTGACGCTTTCCGTTGGTTTCTTGTTTGCAGTAGACACTTTAGCCTCTTTTTTTACATCCCATATTAACGGGGGTGTTCTGTCACGTGATACCACCGGGTAGCCGTGAAATTGTTATAGTGGGAGGGGAAACGGCAAGTAATGTTCACTATCTTGTACTTTCAGACAAGTCTTTTGTAATAATCTGTTACATATATCTGAGGTGGTGGATTCATCGGGGTTGGTAAATGTTATCTAGCGTTAAATTTCTTTAATTGCAGAATGGCAGTTTTTTACACTATCAGTCAGCCCTGTAAATCGCTGTATGGCGATATGTTCTGCTATATGGCAATTAATGCAGTGATAAAGGCCAGTATCTAAAAAATAGCCAGTGTAATGTTTTGTGTATAAAAACTGACTCATTGTCATCTGATTGTAGAATTAACCAAAATGGACAAAAAAATTTACATGGAGTTATCACTATGATCGCGATCACAATTGGATAGAAATTTTCGTTATTAAAAAAAGGATTAACCTGAATAACTGCTAATTACCGGGATGATTCATTTGTCTAAGCGGAAGAGCGTGGAATCATTGACGGAATGAAGAGGTAGAAACAGAGGATAACAAAATGTTATGACGGGGCGAATTGGTCTGCCCCGATCGGTCAAATATCCACCTTCTCTTTGAATTCACAGAGATCTTCGATGATACAGGAACCACAGCGCGGTTTGCGGGCGATACAGGTGTAGCGACCGTGCAGGATCAGCCAGTGATGGCAGTCGACCTTAAACTCTGCGGGAACCACTTTCAGCAACTTCTCTTCCACCTGCTCAACGTTCTTGCCGGGTGCAAAGTGGGTACGGTTACAGACGCGAAAGATATGCGTGTCGACGGCGATGGTGGGCCAGCCGAAGGCGGTATTCAGCACGACGTTTGCTGTCTTGCGACCCACGCCCGGCAAGGCTTCAAGCGCCGCACGATCCTCTGGCACCTCGCCATGATGTTGCTCAAGCAGGATGCGGCAGGTCTTAATCACGTTTTCGGCTTTGCTGTTAAACAGGCCGATCGTTTTGATATAGGACTTCACGCCCTCAACGCCGAGTTCCAGCATGGCGGCGGGGGTATTGGCAACGGGGTAGAGTTTCGCCGTGGCCTTATTCACGCTGACATCCGTCGCCTGTGCTGACAACAGTACCGCGATCAACAGTTCAAAGGGCGAGCTGAAATTCAGTTCGGTGGTTGGATGCGGATTGTTTGCGCGTAATCGGGTTAATATTTCTAACCGCTTTGCTTTATTCATGAGACATTCCCTGGTTCACCGGAGGGCAACTCCGTTGCGACTGATGCACTGGCGCGGCGCTTTTTCATCTTCTCATCTATGAGATATTTCACCGCCAGCATGAGTCCCAGACCAATAAAGGCGCCGGGCGGCAACATTGCCAGCAGGAAAGGAGAGTCGGTATGGAAAATTTCCACGCGCAGTACCTTCGCCCAGCTTCCGAGCAGCCCATCCGCACCGTCAAATAATGTCCCGTTGCCGATGATCTCTCGCATAGAGCCCAGCACAAACATAGCGCCGGTCGCGCCCATCCCGATGGAAAACCCATCGAGCGCAGAGAGCGCAGGACCTTTTTTGGCGGCAAAGGCTTCAGCGCGTCCGACCACAATGCAGTTGGTCACGATCAGCGGGATAAAAATCCCCAGCGACTGGTAGAGGCCAAAGGCATAGGCGTTGATCAGCATTTGTACCGCGCTGACCACCGAGGCGATGATCATCACGTAAATCGGAATACGAATTTCTGCGGGCGTCCAGCGGCGCAGCGCGGAAATGGTCAGGTTGGTCAACGTCAGCACCAGCGTGGTGGCGAGTCCCAGTCCGAGGGCATTAGTGGCGGTCGACGTGACGGCCAGCAGGGGACACATCCCCAGCAACTGCACCAGCGCTGAGTTGTTCTTCCACAACCCCTGAACGATGACATCTTTAATTTCGCTCATGATTTATTCTCCGCAGGCCGGAAGTTGAGGAAGTTGCGCAGGCAGCGTCCGGGCATACAGTCCTGCACGCTTGACGGCATTCACCACCGCGCGCGGCGTAATCGTCGCTCCGGTAAACTGGTCAAAATCTCCGCCATCTTTTTTCACAGCCCAGTGGCTGTCGTTATCATTCTGAATTTTCTTTCCGCTAAATCCGGTGATCCAGTCAGACAGACGTCGTTCTATTTTATCGCCCAGACCCGGGGTTTCATGGTGTTCCGTCACGCGAGTGCCCAAAATTGTGCCGCTGAAATCGGCACCGACAAGCAACTGAATGGAGCCAGAGTAGCCATCCGGCGCCGTCGCCTCAAGTACTGCCGCTACGGGGGTGCCGTCCTGCTCGGCGATATACACGCGATGCTCACCTTTACCCAGTTCAGGGGCGTTGACCACGACGCAGCGATCCTGCAAACGGTTATTGTAGCGATCGGCCGGGAGAACCTGATCAAACAGGGCCTTTTGCTGAATGGCCGCCTGTTCATCAATGGTGGTCCTGGTCATCTGGTTGATAGCGGCGGTCAGTCCGGTCGAGCCAGCGGCAAACAGCGCCAGGGTGAAGCCATGTTTACGTATCGTTTTCAGCATGGATTATCCTTTGCGGTGCCCATACACGCGTGGGCGCGTGTAGTAGTCAATCAGCGGGACGGTAATATTGGCCAACAGCACGGCAAATGCCACACCATCCGGATAGCTGCCGAAACTGCGGATTAACCACACCAGCAAGCCTGCCAGCGCGCCAAACACCAGGCGACCTCGATTGGTCGTCGAGGCCGTCACCGGGTCTGTCAGAATAAAGAAGGCACCAAGCATCGTTGCTCCGGAGAGCAGATGAATTTGCGCAGAGGCCAGCGACTCGGGGGCAAACAGCCAGCCCAGCGTCGCACAGACGGTCAATGAGAGCAGGAAGCTCACCGGAATATGCCAGCGTATGGCGTTTTGCTGTAACAGGAAGAGACCGCCAGCCAGCCAGGCCAGGTTGACCCACTGCCAGCCTGCACCGGCAAACATACCGCTGTAGATAGGGTACTGCATGATCTGCTCAACAGAATGACCCGCATGCAGGGAGGTTTTGAACGTATCCAGCGGCGTAGCCTGGCTTACCCCGTCAATTCCCATACGCAGTGCATTCATGTCACCGCCGCTGGCGGTATGTCCGGTAAAAATGACCTGTAGCGCATCGACCAGTCCCGGTGCGGACGCAGCAATCTCTTGCGGTGGCAACCAACTGGTCATCTGTACCGGGAAGGAGATCAGCAGCACCACGTAGCCAATCATCGCCGGGTTGAATGGGTTTTGTCCCAGGCCGCCATACAGTTGCTTGGCGATGATTACCGCGAATACCGTACCAAGGATCACCATCCACCACGGGGCGAGGGGCGGAATACTGACAGCAAGCAGCAGACCGGTCAGCAGCGCTGAATTGTCTTTTAAAATCGCCACCACCGGCTGTTTACGTAATCTGAGTACGGCGGCTTCCGCCAGCAACGCACTTGTGCAGGCGAGTATAATCTGGAACAGCGTCCCCCAACCGAAAAACCACCATTGCACCGCGATGCCCGGCACCGAAGCCAGTAAGACCAGCAGCATAATGCGCGAGGTTTGACGCTGATTATGCGTGTAGGGAGAGCTTGCGATTCTGAATACCATTTATTCCTCGTTCACAACGTGCTGCTGAGCGTCTTTTCTGGCTTTTGCGCGTGCTATCGCAGCGGCAACGGCCGCCTTGCGCGGGTCGAGCGATTCTACAGTCGGTTCAGCCGGTGCGGCAGGTCCGCTGCTGGCTAGTTGTTCCTGCTTGCGCGCCTTCGCGCGGGCGATAGCGGCTTCGACGGCGGCTTTGCGCGGATCCACCGTTTCAGCCGGTGCAGCAGGTTTGCTGCTGGCCTGTTGTTCCTGCTTGCGCGCCTTCGCGCGGGCGATAGCGGCTTCGACGGCGGCTTTGCGCGGATCCACCGTTTCAGTCGGTGCGGCAGGTTTGCTGCTGGCCTGTTGTTCCTGCTTGCGCGCCTTGGCGCGGGCGATAGCGGCTTCGACGGCGGCTTTGCGCGGATCGGCATCTACTGTGGTGACGTTCTCGGCCTGTTTTGCCCGTGCCTGTGCTTTGCGCGCTTCGCGAGCGGCAATCACCGCGCTATTGTCCGGTTTTTCACCGGCTTTGATCATCACCGGTTGGGTCGCTTGCGCCTGTTTCTCTTTGACGCGAGCCAGGGCGGCAGCAATAGCATCCTGATCTTTCGCCGCAGGCTGTGCGGCCGCTTTCTTATGACGTTCCAGACGTGCCGCTTTTTCACGTTCCAGGCGAGCCTGACGTGCTTCAAAACGCGCTTTTGCCTCTGCCGCGCGCTTCTCTTCCTGGCTTATTGCATAAAGCTCGGCTTTTTCCTGACGGAAATATTGCACCAACGGAATATTGCTTGGGCAGACCCAGGCGCAGGCACCGCATTCAATGCAATCTGCAATGTTATGCGCCGTGGCTTTGTCATGCTGTTGTCCTTTACTGAACCAGTAAAGCTGCTGGGGCAGAAGATCGGCCGGGCAGGCGTCGGCGCAGGCGCTACAGCGAATGCAGCCTTTCTCTTCCTGCGGTTCACCCATCTCTGTCGCTGACGGCGCCAGTAAACAGTTAGTTATCTTCACCACCGGCACATCGAGCCATGGCAGGGTGAAGCCCATCAGCGGGCCGCCCATAATCACCATCTGATCGGCAGAAGGACAGAAACCGGCATCATTTAACAGATGTCGCACCGGCGTACCAAGTCTCGCCCAGACGTTGCCCGGGCGGTTAACCGCTTCACCAGTGAGGGTCACTACACGCTCGGTAATAGGCTCGCCGTCGACGATCGCGCGTTTTACCGCATACGCCGTCCCGACGTTTTGCATCAGTACGCCGATGTCGGAGGAACGACCACCGTGCGGAACCTGCTTCCCGGTCAGAATTTGGGTCAACTGTTTTGCGCCACCCGAAGGATATTTCGTCGGGATCACGCGTAGCGAGATATCTCGCGCATCGGCCAGCACCGCACGCAGCATTGAGATTGCCTGCGGCTTGTTATCTTCGATGCCGATAAGCACTTCTCGCGGTTGCAGAATATGGGCCAGAATGCGGATACCCTCGACAATCTGAGCCGCACAATCCTGCATCAGACGATCGTCGGCGGTGATATAGGGTTCACACTCCGCCGCGTTGATGATCAGCGTTTCAATTTTGTCGCCGCCGCCCTGCAATTTATTGCCAGTCGGAAAGCCAGCGCCGCCCAGGCCTGCGACGCCAAACTGGTGAATGCGCTCAATTAAAGCTTCGCGACTCTGCGAGCGATACTCCTGCCAGCCTTCGCGTTCAATCCAACGGTCTTCGCCATCGGCATCGATGATCACGCTCAGCTCGGCTAAAGCCGAAGGATGCGCCGTTGAGTGAGGTGCAATGGCGACCACCGTCCCGGAGGTCGGCGCATGAACCGGGAGCATTCTTCCCCATCCACGGGTCAGCGCTTGTCCGCGTAGCACATGCTGCCCTACGGCGACGCACAGTTCCCCTTCAGCACCAATATGCTGTTTGAGCGGCATAACGAAGCGTTGCGCGAGGGGAACCTGGCGCAGCGGCGTGCCGTTTGACTGGGTTTTCATTTCCGGCGGATGAATGCCGCCGTTGAAATCCCAGATCTTATCTTTTCTGAAAGCAGAGAATAACTTAAGCATGTTGTTCCACGGGGATAATACGCACGGGGATGGTGTTCAAATCCCACTTCCAGCTGTCAGGCGTTTCAGCGACCGGACGCAGTTCAATGCAGTGAGTCGGGCAGGGATCCACGCACAGATTGCAGCCTGTGCACAAATCGCTCATCACCGTGTGCATGGCGCGCGTTGCGCCAATAATGGCGTCCACCGGACAGGCCTGAATACACTTGGTACAACCGATGCAGTTGGCTTCATCAATCACCGCCAGCATGCGGACCGGCGCAACATCCTGTTCATCGCCATCGATTGGCTGAGGATCCACGTTCAGCAGTTCAGCTATTTTTAACATCACCGCTTCGCCGCCGGGGGCACAGCGGTTAATTTTTTCCCCCTGGCTACCAATCGCTTCCGCGTAGGGGCGACAGCCAGGATAGCCGCATTGCCCACACTGGCTCTGCGGCAGAATCTCATCGATTTTTTCAACGACAGGATCATCCTCTACCGCGTAACGGCGGGAGGCGTAACCCAGGATAGCGCCGAACACCAGACCCAGCAGGCTCACGGCGGCAACGGCAATCCAGATAGCATTCATTACAACTTCACCAGACCACTAAAGCCCATAAAGGCCAGAGACATTAACCCAGCGGTAATCAGCGCAATGGCATTACCGCGAAAAGGCGCCGGGACATCTGCAACAGCGAGACGCTCACGAATCGCCGCAAACAGCACCATCACCAGCGAGAAGCCGACAGCGGCGGAGAAACCATATAGCGCCGACTGTAAAAAATTATGGCCGAGATTGATATTCAGCAGCGCGACACCCAGAACCGCGCAGTTGGTGGTGATTAGCGGTAAGAAGATCCCCAGCAGACGATAGAGCGCCGGGCTGGTTTTGCGCACTACCATTTCGGTAAATTGCACCACGACCGCGATAACCAGAATAAAAGCCAGCGTGCGCAGATAAATGAGATCGAGCGGGATCAGAATCCAGGTATCAATCAGCCAGGCGCAAATGGAGGCCAGCGTCATCACAAAAGTGGTGGCAAGCCCCATCCCCATCGCGGTTTCCAGCTTTTTGGAAACGCCCATAAAAGGACAAAGGCCCAGAAACTTAACCAGTACAAAGTTATTGACCAGTACAGTTCCGACAAACAGCAGCAGGTAATCAGTCATTTTTCGGCCTGAAATAAAAAAGCCGCCTATTATCTGACAATCTACAGCAGGCGACAACAGGTTAACTGTAGGGTTATTACGGGTTCACAAAGGTGGTTTTCACGCGCGACGATCGCTTGAAATAGGGCACTAACAGCGCTGCCGCCAGCAGCGGGAATAGTAACTGGCGCACGGCTAAGGCATCCGGCACGGGTGAAAAGGCAAATGCCTTGACCGCCAGTAAGACGGAAACCAGCAGCCAGATAATATAGTGCTTCGGCACGCTACGTCTGCGCCTAAAGAACGCAATCGTCAACCACAGGGTGTAATACCACATGGCGATCGCGGTGAGAAAAGAGATACCCCACAACAGCAAGTTGCCGGTACTTTGCTCCGCCAGCATCGCAAACGTCCTGGGCGAGGCGAGCGCCGTAGCATACAGAAACAGAGCCAGCGACGCACTCAGTAAGGCGACTAAAAGCCAGGCCAGCGGGCCCAGTAACCAACCGCCAATGCGCTGTGCCGGTGTTGTGGTCATAAAATCTCCGGAATTGCCAGACGTACCGTTCTTTTTGGGGCAATTATTATAAAGCTTTTACCAGCAAGCGCTACTTTCTTATTGCACGTAGTGCCAGACGGATTTCGGTACCTGACCAACATCAAAGAGGCGTCCGCCGGAGACCAGTTCTGCACGGCGATGATCGGCGGCACGATACATATTGATAATGTCACGATCGTCGGTCAGGGTGTAGTGCAGGTGGTCAAACAGTTTTTCCAGACTTTCGAGCGAGCTAATTTTGCGAAATTTTAATAAATAATCCTGAACGGTCATAAACAGGGATCCCTTTTATAAAATAAAGCCACGGGTGGCGAATGGTAAATAAACCTGTTCCGGCGAAAGGACCCGGCAGGCAAAGGCTAAAAAGTATTATCTTAAATGGTGTTTGACGTGTCAGACGACACCAGTGCGAAGGGTAACGCGCTTCGCCATGACTGGCAATAAGCGCAGTCGCGGGAGGCCGCACAATTCGCTTTTTCAGATAATTTTTCAGCTTTTTCTGCAAGTAATACGGGAAAGCCGACCTTCCAGGCGACAGAGGCCGCCTGGCGCGCTATTTCTGCTGAACGGCGGCGGTCGGTTCGGGAGGCTGGTAATTATCAATATGGTTGGCAACCCCAAGAAGAACCACGGAGACCGCAAGAACCACCCAACCTGTTAATTCAATTAGACGATCGATAACTGACGACATTTGCTTGATTTATCCTTAAATACCGGCAGCAGATGTTACTTAGCAATAATTATTCCGGCAAGTGTTTCGGGAACGATTTCAGCGACTTTATATCGACAAATTGCACGAAAGTGACATTTATTTGACTTAAGTTAAATAACGACCTTTATCGTGGCGAGGTTATTAAACTATTGTGAGTGGTTCATGGATAGTGTGAAATAGTCACAGACTGAAACGAGAGGCATAGTTATGAGTGACAACATCCGTGTAGGACTGATTGGCTACGGTTACGCCAGTAAAACGTTCCATGCTCCCCTGATTGACGGTACGCCGGGACTGGAACTGGCCGTCGTTTCCAGTAGCGATGCAGCGAAAGTGAAGGCGGACTGGCCTTCTGTGGCCGTTGTCTCTGAGCCGAAGCATCTGTTTAACGATCCTGATATCGATCTGATCGTTATTCCCACCCCTAACGACACCCACTTCCCACTGGCCAAAGCCGCGCTGGAAGCAGGCAAACATGTGGTGGTCGATAAACCCTTTACTGTGACACTGTCACAAGCGCGTGAACTGGATGCGCTGGCACGCAGTCTGGGGCGAGTACTTTCTGTTTTCCACAACCGTCGCTGGGACAGTGACTTCCTGACCCTGAAAGCGATGCTGGCGGAAGGTGTTCTGGGTGAGGTGGCCTATTTTGAATCGCATTTCGATCGCTTCCGTCCGCAGGTACGCGATCGCTGGCGTGAGCAAGGGGGCCCGGGCAGTGGTATCTGGTACGATTTGGCTCCGCATCTCCTCGATCAGGCGATCAATCTGTTCGGTCTGCCTGTCAGCATGACGGTAGACCTGGCCCAGTTACGCCCAGGGGCACAGTCAACGGACTACTTTCATGCCACGCTTTCCTACCCGCAGCGTCGGGTGATCTTACACGGTACAATGCTGGCGGCAGCGGAATCGGCGCGTTACATCGTGCATGGGTCGCGCGGCAGCTATGTGAAGTACGGTCTGGATCCCCAGGAAGAGCGCCTGAAAAATGGCGAACGCCTGCCACAGGAAGACTGGGGCTATGATATGCGTGATGGCATCGTCACACGCGTTGAAGGCGAAACACGCGTGGAAGAGACGTGGCTGACCGTGCCGGGGAATTATCCGGCGTACTATGCCGGTATCCGTGATGCGCTCAATGGTAACGGAGAGAACCCGGTGCCGGCGAGCCAGGCTATTCAGATTATGGAACTGATTGAGCTGGGAATTGAGTCGGCGAAACATCGTTCGACGTTATGCCTTGCCTGATGTCTGACAGGCCCGATGAACACATCGGGCCTCTTTTCGTTAAGCTGCCGCTACTTTATCTCGCAGCGCCTGCTTTTCCGCCGCGCTCAGGAAGGCGATTTCCAGTCCGTTTATCTGTGCCTGACGAATCTGTTCACGGCTCAGTCCTGCTGCCGGCGCCGCGACGGTATATTCGTGAATAATATCCACCCCCTGAACCGCCGGATCGTCTGTATTCAGGCTGGCGAGGACGCCATGGGCCAGGAATGTTTTCAGCGGATGTACGGCCAGTGACGCCACGGTGCTGGTCTGGATATTCGACGTCAGACAGGATTCGATGCCAATCCGTTGTTCCGCGAGGAAGTCCATCAGTGCCGGATCTTCAACCGCTTTCACGCCGTGTCCGATGCGTTCCGCACCCAGTTCGCGAATCGCCTGCCAGATACTTTCCGGGCCGGCGGCCTCACCGGCGTGAACCGTAATATGCCAGCCAGCGTCACGCGCACGGTTGAAATGGGACAGGAACAGACTGCCCGGGAAGCCCAGCTCATCACCGGCAAGGTCAAGGGCCGTGATGCGATCGCGGTGCGTCAGCAGCGCTTCCAGTTCCTGCAGACAAGCGGCCTCGCCGAAGGTCCGGCTCATAATGCCGATCAGTTGCGCCTGCACACCAAAGGTTTGGCAGCCTTCACGCACGCCGGCAATGACGGCTTCTACCACGCCGGCAACCGGCAGTTGATGCGTCATTGCCATGTAGCCGGGGGAAAAGCGCAGCTCAACGTAGTGAAGGCCATTGCGCGCTGCATCTTCGATGTTTTCAAAGGCCACACGACGACAGGCGTCGAGAGAGGCTAAGACCTTTACACCCCAGTCCAGTTTCGACAGGAAGCTAACAAGATCCGGTTCAGTGGCGGTAACCTGTACATGAGGGATCAGTGTTTCAAGGGTTTGCGCGGGAAGTTGCAAATTGAACTGGCGGCCAAGATCCAGAATGGTTTGTGCCCGGATGTTGCCATCAAGGTGGCGATGAATGTCTGTTAACGGCAGGGAAGTATCAATCATGGTCGCACTCATATTTAATAGATAAAAGTGCGCGCTATTATAAAAACAAAAGCAAAGGAAAAGCTATGTTGCGCAATGATTAATTCCATTGCGCAACAATGTATCAGCGTACTGAGCGGATCGCGTTAATCAAACCGTTCACACCTTTTTCGAGTTTTGAACGTGGACAGCCGGCATTCAGTCGCACAAAACCACGTCCTTCATCACCGTAGGTATAGCCGGGCATGATGGCGATTTTTTCCTGCTGAATCAGCGCGTTCTGCAATGCTTTATCATCTACGCTCAACGCCCGCAGGTCGATCCATGCAAGATAGGTTGACTGCGGCACCGGCCAGTTGAGTTCAGGAAAAGCCGCATTCAGCGTATCCGCAATGTAGCGCAGATTATCCCGGAGATACGCCCGCAGCGCGTCAAGCCACGACTCGCCCTGTTCATAGGCCGCGATATGAGCGGTCAGCGCCAGCACGGCGGGAGAAGACAGTCCGTCGCGACCTTTCAACGCGTTGAGATACGTATTACGACTCTCAGCGTCTTCAATCATCCCGTAAGCGCCTGTCAGCGCCGGTATATTGAAGCTTTTGGAGCCAGAGGTGAACAGCGCCCAACTGTCACGCGCCACATTGCTCCAGGGGATGTGCGGCTGTTCGCCCCAGACCATATCCATATGGATTTCATCAGATATCACCCGAACGCCGTGACGCTGGCAGCGTTCCGCCATTGTTTCCAGTTCCTTGCGCGTCCAGACTTTACCGGTCGGGTTATGCGGACTGCACAGCAGCAGAATTTTGCTTTCCGGGCGCGCCAGCGTCGCATCCAGTTTCTCCATGTCGCAATGCCAATTGCCATTTTGCTGTTCCAGCGCCACTGGGACAACATGGCGCTGATTGCCTTCAATAGCTTTATAAAACGCATCATAGGCGGGAGTATGGAGCACTACGCCGTCACCGACAGAGGACCACTGACGGATGAGTTGCGACACCATATAGATCACGGAGGGGCCATACACCAACGACCCGGTATCGATGCGTGTGTTATGACGGCGGGCAAACCAGTGGGCAATTGCGCCGAGAAACGCCTCATTTTGCCAGCGGCTGTAACCCAGAACGCCGTGAGCGAGGCGCTGGTTCAGCGCCTCCAGGATGCAGGGGGCGGTGGCGAAATCCATATCAGAGATAGTAAATGGCAACAGGTCGGCGCTGCCAAAACGATCGGCCACGTAATCCCATTGCGTGCACCACGTACCGTGACGGTCAACAACCTGTGAGAAATCAAACATGTGCGTGTCCTTATGCCTGAACGGTGTTCATCAGGCCTGCCATTTCGTCTTTAACCGACTGGACCTGCGGGCCAATCACCACCTGTAGGTTATGCTGATTTAACTGCACGACGCCAATGGCGCGATTGTCCTTCAGCGCCTGCACATTGACACGCGACATATCCTTAACAGAAAGACGCAGGCGAGTAATGCAGTTATCCAGGCTGACGATGTTATCGGCGCCGCCCAGCGCGGCCAGAATCGCAGGCACGTTATAACCCGATTTTCCCGGCGTGCCGGCAACGGCTTTTTCGAGCGTATTGGCGATTTCGCTGTCGCGACCCGGCGTTTTGAGATTAAAGCGGGTGATGGCGAAGCGGAAGATAGCGTAGTACACCACGAACCAGACTGCCGCGACGACCGGTACCAGATACCACTTAGTGGACAGTCCGTGGAGGATCCCAAACACCACAAAGTCGATAATATTGCCGTCGGTGTTACCGATCGTCACACCCAGAACGGACATCATGGTAAAGCCCAGACCGGTCAGCAATGCGTGAATGACATACAGCACCGGTGCGACAAACAGGAACAAGAACTCCAGCGGTTCCGTGGTGCCGCCAACGACGCAGGCAATCAGACCTGAGATCAACAGCCCTTTGATCTTGTGACGATTTTCCGGACGTGCGCAGTGGTACATCGCTAACGCTGCACCCGGCAAGCCGCCGAGGAACGCCGGCATTTTACCCTGTGACAGGAAGCGGGTGGCGCTTTCCGAAAAGCCCTGGGTAGTTGGGCAACTCAGCTGCGCCTGGAAAATGGTCAGCGCGCCGCTCACCGTATGACCGCATACTTCCTGAGTACCCCCGGCGTCGGTAAAGCGAATTAACGCGACCAGAATATGATGCAAACCAAATGGCAACAGCAGGCGTTCGCCAGTACCAAACAGCATCGGCCCAAAGTCACCCGCGCTGTTGATCATATGGCCCAGACCGCTGATCCCCATCGCGAACACGGGCCACACCAGCGGGATCACCAGACCAACCAGACCCATCACCACCGAGGAAACGATTGGCACAAAGCGGGTGCCGCCGAAGAAGGCCAACGCATCCGGCAGGCGGATATTATGGAAACGCTCGTGCAGCATCCAGACGATAATACCGGCGATTACTGCGCCGAGGATCCCGGTGTCAATAGACTGAATGCCAAGGATATTCTGGATATTATTGGCTTTCAGGACCGCTGCATCAGTGGTTGGCAGGATACCCTTCGCGGTCAACCAGAAGTTGACGGCGAGGTTCATTACCGCGTAACCGACAAAACCGGCAAACGCTGCCACGCCTTTGTTTTCGCGCGCCAGTCCGAGCGGGATCGCAATACAGAACATCACCGGCAGGAAACTGAAGGCGAAGGAGCCAACTTTGCTCATCCAGGTAAAGATGGCCTGCAGCACCGGGTTACCCAGCGCCGGAAGCAGGGTGATCACATCGTGGCTGCTTAGCGAACTGCCAATCCCCAACATGATCCCGCAAAATGAAAGCAGCGCCACGGGCAGCATAAACGTTTTCCCTAACTGCTGGAAAAATTCCCACAGCGTAATTTTTGGTGTTGTCTTCGCCGTCATTTAACGACTCCTTGTGCAAATCCATGGGTAATGAGAAAATTTGAACAAGAAGATAAAACGTTTTATCACTATTTAGTGCGGTGAAAATCACATTATTAAAGGATGTTAACGCGTATAAATAGATGCATTAGATAAAACGTTTTATCTGTCCCATTATCAGGGAGTCTGGCGTTTTTATGGCTATAGCCAAAAAAATCACTATCCACGATGTCGCACTGGCGGCAGGCGTCTCTGTCAGCACGGTTTCACTGGTGCTCAGCGGCAAGGGCCGCATTTCAAGCGCCACCGGTGAACGGGTGAATGCGGCGATAGAGCAACTGGGGTTTGTGCGTAACCGTCAGGCTTCGGTGCTACGCGGTGGGCAGAGCGGGGTGATCGGACTGATTGTTCGCGATCTGTCGGCACCGTTTTATGCGGAACTGACGGCGGGGCTAACGGAAGCGCTGGAAGCACAGGGCCGGATGGTGTTTTTGTTGCATGGTGGTCAGGATGGTGAACAACTGGCGCAGCGTTTTGCCATGCTGCTGAATCAGGGCGTCGACGGCGTGGTTATCGCCGGGGCGGCAGGCAGTAGCGACGACTTGCGCCTGATGGCGGAAGAAAAAGGGATCCCGGTCGTTTTCGCTTCGCGAGCCAGCTATCTGGACGACGTGGATACTGTGCGTCCGGACAATATGCAGGCTGCGCAACTGTTGACGGAGCATCTGATTCGCCACGGACATCAGCGTATTGCATGGTTGGGTGGACAGGGATCATCATTAACGCGTGCGGAACGCGTTGGCGGCTACTGCGCGACACTGCTGAAATACGGTTTACCGTTTCACAGCGACTGGGTAATGGAATGCGCGTCCAGCCAGAAGCAGGCAGCCGAGGCAATCGGCGCGTTACTACGACGTAATCCGACCATCAGCGCCGTGGTGTGCTACAACGAAACGATTGCGATAGGCGCGTGGTTTGGCCTGATGCGTGCAGGACGGCAGAGCGGTGAGGTGGGGGTTGATCGCTACTTTGAGCAGCAGGTTTCTTTAGGTGCTTTTGCCGATGTGGCGGAAAACGCGCTGGACGATCTGCCCATTGTCTGGGCGGCAATGCCGGCGCGGGAAATGGGCTACAGTCTGGCGGAACGAATCCTGCAACGCATTGCGCGTGGGGAAAGTCACACCCGCAGTCAGACGCTGTCTGCGCGGCTGGTGGTGCAAGAATAACCCCCTCCGCAGAGGGGGCTGGCGATTACTGCTGGGGAAGTACCATACCGAACATGCCGACAAATTCTTCCAGCGGCATCTTCTTCCCGTTTAAGGTCACCTGACCATTAGCGTACTGCAGACTGGTGCCGATGGTGTTGTCCTCAAGGGTGGTAATGCGGAACATCTGTCCCATCGCGGCCAGGCCTTTCACCTGCTGATTGGCAAGCTTAGCGGCTTCATCCTGCTGATAACCTTCCAGACGGGCTACCTGGGTCATAAACTCAACGGCCATATCCACCGGAATCGACAGCTTACCGTCAAGCGATTTCACCGAGCGGTCGACTTCGTCGGCCAGCGTCTGTGGCTCACCCTGCGCGGTGGCCGGATCCTTCAGGAACAGGGACAAATTCAGCGCCGTTTCACCTTTGGCATTTTTCCAGCTCAACGGCGCAATGGTGATCACCGGTTCGCCTTTCATCAACAGCGGCAGGGCGCCGAAGAAGGCTTCGGTCACTTTCTGCTGATACAGTTCCGGGTTATCCGCCACGTCCGGCTGCGATAACAGAGCCTGGGTCTGGGCATTATACTGCTGGCTGAACTGATGCCATGCCGCGCCGTCAATCTGACCTACTTTCAGCGTCAGCTTGCCGCTTCCCAGATCCTGATTCTGTACTTTCAGGCTGTTCAGGGCGTAATCCAGTTGGCTGTTGATGGTTTTACCGTCATCCACGAGATCGGTTTTACCGCTGATCTCCATGCCTTCCAGCAGCGCCATCTCTTTGCCTTCAACGGCAAAGGCCATTTTCCCAATCGTGACTTTCTGATTGCCGACGCGCTCGCCGAAGCTGGCAAGGGTGCTTGAACCCTCTGTTTTCAGGTCGTTAAAGGAGATCTGGACTTTCTGGTCATACTCATTCACGGCATCAACCAGACCGCTCTTCGCTTCACCGGAAAGGGAAACCACGTTGCCTTCTTTATCAGCATTGAAGATAAATTCGCCGCCGCTGAATGCAACTTTCTCCGCCCCTTTTTCGTAGTTCAGCGGTTTCAGCGACATGGCAGAACGGGTATCGCCGCTGTAGCTAATCCGCGAATTGATCTCAAAAGGCGTTTCACCCTTCGCCATCTCAAAGAGCGGTTTGCTGACGTCGTTATTGACCAGGGTCGTTTTCACCGAGGCCATCGATGGCAGAAGATTAAAAGTTTTCAGTTGGGCGAACGGGAAGGGGCCGTGATCGACGGATTCGTCAAGCACCACGCTTTGACCAGATTTCAGCCATGGATTTTCTTTTCCAGCCACCGGCTTAAGCACCAACTGTAACTGGCTGCTGAATACGCCACGCTGATAGTTCTGATAAGCGAGTTCCACATTTGCTTCCGGCGCCGTGAGTTTAATCTGCGCATTGGCCTGGCTGACCATCTCAGCAAGATGGGTTTCCAGCTTTTTACCCGTGTACCATGCACCGCCCGTCCAGACGACGCCGAGTGCGACGATCACACCTGCAGCTACCAGCGATTTTTTCATATTGTTTATCCATAAAATGAAACCAGGCGGAAAAGACCGCCTGGCAAAGTCATAAGCCACTTACAAGCTTAGCAAGAGTTACTAAAAAATTCAGTAAGTTGCTAGAGTTTGTTGTAAACCCGCGCCACACGGCCCACGCCGCTGACGTTCACCGGTGACTCTTCGGCGCTGATAAACGCCGATTCACCGGGTTTAAGCACCAGACGCTGCTCGCCTTTGCTCAACACCGCTTCGCCTTCAACGCAAAACAGGATCGCGGCGCTGTGCTGGTTAATCTCCGTCTCCTTGGCGGACAGAGAGTGCAAGGAGAATGCGAAATCATCGACCGGGATTGGGAAATCAAGCTCCGCGCCATGCTTCACCGGTGTGGTCAGTAACTGGTTCGCCGGTTTTGCTTCAAATTTCACATTGGCGATCAGTTCCGGAATGTCGATATATTTCGGTGTCAGGCCCGCACGCAGAACGTTATCGGAGTTCGCCATAACTTCCAGCGCCACGCCCTGCAGATAGGCATGCGGCGTTTCGGCGAACAAGAACATCGCGTCACCAGGATTCAGCTTCACCACGTTCAGCAGCAGAGGAGAGAAGAGCCCGCTGTCGTCCGGATAAAACTCGGCGATAAGGCGGATGGTTTGCCACGGTTCGCCCTGCCGGGTTTCCAGCGCCGCTTTCAGAATCGCCAGCGCACGGGATTTCTCCTCGCCCTGCATACTCAGCAGACCGGCAAACAACTGGCTCAGCCGCTCCGCGTTGGGCTGTTCGAGGAAATGGGCGATGGCGGTGTGCGCGCCGGCCACCGGTTGCAGCAGTGAAACGATCTCAGAGAACTCGCGGAATGCGTTCATGGCAAGGAACGGGGTCAGCGCGAACACCAGCTCCGGCTTATGGTTCGGATCTTTGTAGTTGCGCTCTGCGGCATCCATCGGAATACCGGCGGCGTTCTCTTTAGCAAAGCCAGCCTCGGAATTGCGCTTGTTCGGATGCACCTGGATGGACAGCGGTTGCGCGGCGCACAGCACTTTGAACAGGAACGGCAATTCACCAAAGCGCTTCGCCACGGCATCCCCGAGCAAGGCTGACTGTTGACGGTCAATGACCTCACGCAGCGAGACGATCTGACCGCTGGCGTCTTCAATCTTTGAGCTGCTTTTCGGGTGCGCGCCCATCCACAGTTCCGCCATCGGTAACTGCTGTGGATTCGCCAGACCATAGAGTTCCGTCAGCGCCGTTTTACTTCCCCAGGCGTAGTTCTGCACGGAGTTGATGAGTTTTTGCATGTTCAATGCCCTGTTACAAGTTGGAAATCAGTGAGAACTTAATTCGACTATTAAAGCAAGAAACCTCCGGGAAGTAACCTGTGGGTGCAAAAAGTCGTACTTGTCTCAGTTTTTGTTAAAAAATTGTGTAGGATAGTGTAACTCGCTTTTAACGAGGGCAATGGAACATCTGCCCTGAAGCCTAAGAAAATCAGACCGAGCAGTAAGTGAGAGAACAATGTCAAACAAACCCTTTCATTATCAGGATCCTTTTCCCCTCAAAAAGGATGATACCGAATACACCCTGCTGACCAGTGAATACGTCTCCGTCGCCGAATTTGAAGGACAAGAGATCCTTAAAGTCGACCCGCAAGCGTTGACGCTGCTCGCGCGCCAGGCGTTTCATGACGCCTCATTTATGCTGCGCCCTGCGCACCAGCAACAGGTTGCTGATATTCTGCGCGATCCGGACGCCAGCGAGAATGATAAATATGTGGCGCTACAGTTCTTGCGCAACTCTGACATCGCCGCGAAGGGCATTCTGCCAACCTGTCAGGATACCGGCACGGCGATTATTGTCGGCAAAAAAGGTCAGCGCGTCTGGACCGGTGGGGGGGATGAAGCGGCGCTGGCGCGTGGGGTGTACAACACCTACACCGAAGATAACCTGCGCTATTCGCAAAACGCCGCCCTGGATATGTATAAAGAGGTGAACACCGGTACCAACCTGCCTGCGCAGATTGACCTCTACAGCGTCGATGGTGATGAGTACAAATTCCTTTGCATCGCGAAGGGCGGCGGTTCCGCGAACAAAACCTATCTTTGGCAGGAAACCAAAGCGCTGCTCACGCCGGGCAAGCTGAAAAACTACCTCGTTGAGAAGATGCGAACGCTAGGAACAGCCGCCTGTCCGCCATACCACATCGCCTTTGTCATTGGTGGGACGTCGGCGGAAGCCAACCTGAAGACCGTGAAGCTGGCGTCGGCGAAATACTATGACGAACTGCCGACCGAAGGGAATGAGCATGGACAGGCGTTTCGTGACGTTGAGCTGGAAAACGAGCTGCTGACGGAAGCGCAAAACCTTGGTTTAGGCGCGCAGTTTGGTGGCAAGTACTTTGCCCACGATGTTCGCGTGATCCGCCTGCCGCGCCACGGTGCGTCCTGTCCGGTCGGCATGGGCGTCTCCTGTTCGGCGGATCGTAACATCAAAGCGAAGATCAACCGCAAAGGCATCTGGATTGAGAAGCTGGAACACAATCCCGGCAAATACATTCCTGAAGAGCTGCGTAAAGCGGGGGAAGGGGAAGCGGTTCGCGTTGACCTGAACCGTCCAATGAAAGCGATCCTCGAACAGCTGTCGCAATACCCGGTGTCGACCCGTCTTTCTCTGAACGGCACGATCATCGTCGCTCGTGATATCGCGCACGCGAAATTAAAAGAGCGGATGGATAATGGCGAAGGGCTGCCGCAGTATGTAAAAGATCATCCGATCTACTATGCCGGTCCGGCGAAGACGCCGGAAGGCTATGCCTCCGGTTCACTCGGTCCGACCACAGCCGGGCGCATGGATTCATATGTTGATCAGCTTCAGTCGCAGGGCGGGAGTATGATCATGCTGGCGAAGGGTAACCGCAGTCAGCAGGTGACCGACGCCTGTCAGAAACACGGCGGATTTTACCTCGGCAGTATTGGCGGCCCGGCAGCCGTACTGGCGCAGGGCAGCATTAAAAGCCTGGAGTGCGTGGAATATCCGGAACTGGGAATGGAAGCAATCTGGAAAATCGAAGTCGAAGATTTCCCGGCCTTTATTCTCGTTGATGATAAAGGTAACGATTTCTTCCAGCAGATTCAGACGTCGCAGTGCGCACGCTGCGTTAAGTAACGTCAGCCGCCCTTCGGGGCGGTTTTTTTTATCGCACAAACCACCAAACGGTGGTGCTGTCATCGTTGATACTCATAAGACCGCAAGCAAGTGGGCAATGTCGAACATAACCTAATCAATTTATTCTCTAAGGAGCAGGTCATGGTAACGGTACGCAGCGAGAAAGATTCGATGGGCGCAATAGATGTCCCGGCCGATAAGCTGTGGGGCGCGCAGACCCAGCGTTCGCTTGAGCATTTTCGGATCTCCACCGAGAAAATGCCCGTCTCGCTGATCCACGCGCTGGCGCTCACCAAGCGCGCAGCGGCGAAGGTTAACGACGATTTAGGGTTGCTGGCCGCCGACAAAGCCGCCGCTATTATGCAGGCCGCTGATGAGGTGCTGGCAGATAAACATACGGAGGAATTTCCTCTGGCTATCTGGCAGACCGGGTCGGGTACGCAAAGCAACATGAATATGAACGAAGTGCTGGCGAACCGGGCCAGCGAACTGTTGGGCGGCGTTCGCGGCATGGAGCGCAAAGTCCATCCTAATGATGACGTCAACAAGAGCCAGAGTTCGAACGACGTCTTTCCTACGGCGATGCATGTCGCTGCACTGCTGGCGCTGCGCAGCCACCTTATCCCGCAGTTGCAGGCGCTGACGAAGACGCTGAACGAGAAATCACACGCTTTTGCTGATATCGTCAAAATTGGCCGAACCCATCTCCAGGACGCCACTCCGCTGACGCTGGGGCAGGAGATTTCCGGCTGGGTGGCGATGTTAGAACATAATCAGCGGCATATTGAAAACAGTCTGCCACACGTCGCGGAGCTGGCATTGGGCGGTACAGCGGTCGGCACCGGACTGAATACCCATCCGGAATATGCCCGTCGCGTCGCCGATGAACTGGCAGCCCTCACTCACGCGCCCTTTGTCACCGCACCGAACAAGTTCGAAGCGCTGGCGACCTGTGATGCGCTGGTTCATGCCCACGGTGCGCTGAAAGCCCTGGCGGCGTCGCTAATGAAAATCGCCAACGATGTGCGCTGGCTGGCGTCCGGGCCACGCTGCGGCATTGGTGAAATCGCCATTCCGGAAAACGAACCGGGCAGCTCAATCATGCCGGGCAAGGTCAATCCCACCCAGTGTGAAGCGCTGACGATGCTGTGCTGTCAGGTGATGGGGAACGATGTGGCGATTAATATCGGCGGCGCATCAGGCAATTTCGAACTGAACGTCTTCCGTCCGATGGTGATCCACAACTTCCTGCAATCGGTACGTCTGCTGGCGGACGGTATGGAGAGCTTTAATGCGCATTGTGCGGTAGGTATTGAACCCAACCGTGCGCGAATTAATCAGCTGCTCAATGAATCACTGATGCTGGTCACCGCGCTGAATACCCATATCGGTTACGACAAAGCGGCGGAAATCGCCAAGAAAGCGCATAAAGAGGGGCTGACGCTGAAAGCTGCAGCTCTGGCGCTGGGCTATCTCACTGAAGCGGAGTTCGATAGTTGGGTACGGCCAGAGCAAATGGTCGGCAGCATGAAGCCGGGGCGTTAATCCGCAAGATACAGGTGCAGTCGCGGAATTATCAGACGCAGCGGCTGCGCCTGGGGTTTAAAGCGATGCTGTACGTTATCGGCATCGTAGTTCAGTAGCTCGCCAATATCCGGCATGTCTGCGCCGTTTTCCGTATTGATCAACGCGATAAGCGGCGTTGGGCAGGCGTGCTGTACCTGCTTTTGCTCGCCTTTGTACCAGACGCGGGCGATGGGCTGGACCTTGACCGGTCGCTTTATTTTCAGTTTTGCCTGCTGCGGTAGGGCGGCGATGTCCTGATATTCGCGCTCCAGTTTTGCCTGCCACTCTTCGCGGGTCCAGGGATGTACGCTGCGCGGCATGTTCAGACTCTTTTCCAGTTGCGCCAGCACCTCATCGCGTTTCAGATTCTTGATGATATGTTTGTTTGCCCAGCCAAAGCGCAGCGTTGCCGGATCGTTTATTACCGTCAGCGTCCGATACGCATTGAGCGTAATCAGCCCCGGCAGATGGCGATGGACCCATTCAAAGCGTGCAGCAGAGGGCAAACCGGACTCCACGGTGACAATATGCTCAAAGGTGGTTTTCAACTGATTGATGCGCTGTACCTGATTTTCCAGCGCTGCCTGGCGGGTGCTGTCCACCTGATAGCACAACACGCCGGGCAGGCGTACCGCCGCTTTGCTGCTACGCGTCTCGGACTGCTGCTGAATAAACAGGTGGCGATAATGCGCCAGCGCCAGCGCTTCAGCCTCTTTGCCGAGATGCTGCTTCACCGCAATGCTGTCCAGCGGTGAGTGCTCGGCCTCTTTGGTCACTTCCGGCAGCGAAAAGACACGGGCTATCATCAGATGATGTTCTCCGAGCGTTTGCGTCAGTTCAGCCAGCGTCTGTTCCATCTGGCGAAACGTGGTATTCAGTCTGTCGACGAGATCGTAACGAGCCATTGCGCACTCCGTTAGTTACAACATACTAAATATATATCATGTCATGCCGCCTGCGACTACCGTGCAGATTGCGTCAGCCAGCGGTTAATTCAGGAAGTGTGTGCCAGATCGGCCAACAAAAGCTGAAGCGGGCACCGCCCAGTTCGCTTTCCCCACAACTGACCGTGCCACCCATCGCCTGAGCGATGGAGTAGACGATAGCCAGACCCAGACCGCACCCGCCGGTGGCTCGGTCACGGCTCGGATCCAGGCGGACGAAAGGCTCAAAGACCGTCTCCCTGGCTTCCGGGGCAATGCCCGGCCCGTCATCTTCGACGGTCAGCGTCGCGAAACGATCGCTGAGCTGCAGGCTTATCTGCACCGTGGACTGGCAGTAGCGCAGCGCGTTGTTCAGCAGATTGTCCAGCACCCGTTCCATGAGTCGCATATCCAGCGCGCCATAATCGCCGTGGGTGAGACGCGTCACCTGCAGCGTTCGCTCAGGACTCACACTTTGCACATCATCAATATGCGCCGTGAGCCAGGCCGGGAGGTCCGGTTCGCTAAGATGCAGTTCATTCTGCGGTCTGTCGAGGCGGGCGTAGGTTAACAGTTCCTCAATTAAGGCTTCGAGCTGTCCGATATCGCGATTAAGCGCGAGAGATTCTTGTTCAGTAAGGTTTTCACTCATCTCCAGCCGGTAGCGCAGGCGAACCAGCGGGGTACGCAGTTCATGGGCAATCCCGTCGATCAGCTGTTTTTTGCTGGCGATCAGCGCATTGATGTTGTCTGCCATCTGATTAAAAGCAATGCCCAGACGTTCAAAGCTGGAGCCGCTGTCAAAATGCAGCCGTTCGCTGAGATGACCTTTGCCGAACCGCTGAGCGGCGGCCTCCAGACGCAGCATTTCCTGCCAGTGAGGACGCATCCAGATAAACACCGGAAAAGCCAGTGAAATGGCGATAAACGCCATTAGCGCGATATCCAGCAGGCGCATCTGATGGAGAAAATAGAGATAGGGAATGGGGCCAACGGCCAGCACGTAATGACTGCGCGGGATACGTTGAATGAAGGTGTATTGATCGTCGAGCGCAATGATATCGCCTTCTCGCAGCCGCTGCATGCTCTGGTCATCCAGTCTGAATTTTGTCAGTGGCTCAACGCGCAGGTCAAAAGAGAGATTAAGGTCCATCTCTTTGAGCGTTTTACCCCAGTCATGCGGGGGGATCTCGCGCAATTCGCTGCGCATGAGATACAGCGAGCTTTTCATCAAATCATCGAGCGACTGCCTGCCAGCTCGTTCTGCGGTGAATTTGTAAACCAGTCCGACCAGCAGGGTCATCACCAGAAAGCAGACAAACAGCAGGAGATAAAACTGCACGAACAGTTTCTTCATTAAAAATCACCGAATGTTCAATGTTGTGTCTGATGCAAACGGATTGCAGGCACATTGCAGGCGCGTTGCTCTGTTGTCCTGGTCGCCATCATGCGTATCCCGCCTGGCAGTGTACACTGTCCTGTCCTGAGTGAAAATTTTGTGATGGAGAGGGAAATCTCTTTCCTGGCTAAAGTATATGGTGTCGTAAAAACAGGAATGGATCTTTTCAAGGGAGAGAACAAATGCTGGTGCGTAATACGCTGACGGAAGCTTTACCATTACGTACGCGGGCAGGGGCAGTAGGCCTGGTGTTGAGTCTGGAAGGCGCGCGTTATTATGTTTTTCATAGTCGCCAGACCCGCGATCAGGTTGCCAGCTCCGTTCTGCAAAGGAGGCTGGAACTGCATCATGACTTGCTGCACCGAGGACACGAAGACCCTCCGCCTTACGATAGCGCACAAGGTCAACTGCGCTACCGAGAGCTGATTAGTTTCGCGAGGAATATGGCTGCGAGAACCGCTATGGACCCCGAGGGGCGACATGCGGAAGAAGCAATGATTGAACACTGGGATGAAGTATTGCGGGATTTCGCGAACCATCGACATCGTCTTCCCCGGCGCGCCGACGTCTTTCTTACCTATTGCCCCTGTCAGGTGACCAATCGCGATCCCAGTCCTGCACGTCAACTGGGACGCATTCATTATCCACTGTCCTGCCACGAAAAATTACGTCGATTCTGTACAACAGAAAACCGTGCGCGCATGCACTGGACGATTTACTATGAGCATCCGTTTCAAACGGTCCCCGGGCTGGATATTCATTATGGCAATCTCCGGATCCTGAGACTGCCTCCCCATATCGTCATGCCGTAACGGGCGAAAGGCCTCGTCTTACTGACCTTGCACCTCATCCCAGGCGTGCGGGGCAAACAGATAGCCTTTATTGCGTACCGTTTTAATACGATAGGGCTCAGCCGCATTATCGAGCAGTTTCTTGCGCAGACGCGAAATGGCAACATCGACACTGCGATCCATGCCGTCGTAGGTGACGCCACGCAGATTTTTTAGTAGCGCATCGCGGTCCATAATCTGTCCGGCGTGAGTGGCGAGTTCCCACAGCAGCTCGAAATCGGCGGTGGAAAGTATAACCTGTTCGCCACTGAGCAAAACGACACGGTTGATGGGGTCGATGGTCAGGGAACCAAAGTGCAGCGTCTTGTGCGGCGTGACGGCGGCAGGCTGAATCCCTTTGCTATGGCCAGACTGATCGCTCTGACGCAAATGCAGCCGCAGACGGGCCAGCAGTACCGCTGGCGGCGTGGTTTTCAGAATGTAATCGCAGGCCCCCATTTCCAGCGCCAGGATGTGGTTCATGTCGCTGTCAAGCGAAGTGAGCAGAACGATTGGCCCCTGCCATTGGTTTTGCAGGTCACGACAGAGGGTCATCCCGTCTTTACCAGGGAGCATGATATCCAGTAACACCAGGTCCGGCTGAACCTGGTGGATCCGCGCTTCAGCCAGATCGCCACGCGGTTCGACGACCACGTCAAAATCGTGCTTAGCCAGATAAGCCGCAATGAGCGCGCCGACCTCAGGATCGTCTTCAACAAATACAATCGTGTTCATCGTCTTGATTGCCGATCAGAAAACGTCAACATACACCGCCGTGGCGTTGCCTTCCATTAATCTTTCCTAAACGGTGACGCTTCCGTTATGCTGGTTGTCGATGTTATTGATGTGTAAAGGCAAGGTAATGGGACTCGTGATTAAAGCCGCGCTGGGTGCGCTGGTGGTGGTGCTGATTGGGTTGCTGGCAAAAACAAAGAATTACTACATCGCAGGATTAATCCCTCTGTTCCCGACTTTCGCACTGATTGCCCATTACATCGTGGCCAGCGAGCGGGGAATTGACGCGTTAAGAACGACCATCGTATTCAGCATGTGGTCGATTATTCCTTATTTTGTCTATCTTGTTTCGCTGTGGTATTTCACCGGTTTTCTGAAGCTGCCGGTGGCGCTGGGCGGGGCGGTGATCTGCTGGTGCCTGAGCGCCTGGCTGCTGATCTTTTGCTGGGTCAAACTGCACTAACGCAAATGACGACCGCCGTCCACGGCGAAGCTACGCCCGGTCACAAAGCAGCTGGTCAGCAGATAATCGATTAAATCGATCACCTCTTTTTCGCCCGGAGCCGTTTTCATCAGCGATTTGTTCAGCGCCTGCTGGCGATATTCGGCGTCATCGCCTTCGTTAAACAGGATCAGCGAAGGGGCAATGGCGTTGACTTTCACCTCTGGCGCGAGCTTGCGGGCAAATGAGCGGGTCATATTATCCAGCGCCGCTTTACTGGCGGCATACGCGATATGCTTGTCGCTGCCTTTCTCCACAACGTAGTCGGTAAAGTGAATGATATCTGCGGCGGCGTGCCCGTGTCCGCGCAGCATGCCTTCGAGCGCATGGTTGAGCAGATAGGGGGCATTGACGTGGATTTGCATCATGCAGGCCAGCACGTCAGAAAGTGGTGTTCCGGGCTTCTCTGCCATCCATGCGCTGGCATTGTGCACGATAGCGCGCAGACCGCGGGCTTGCTCTTTCACTCTATCGGCAAAGGCCAGAATGCCTTCATCGGTGGAGAAATCAGCCTGAATGCATAGCGCGCCCGCCTGGCTCAACCCGTCGATTGCCGGGTAATGCGTACGGTAGCTAACGATCACCGGCTGTTTCTGGTTGATAAAATGCCAGGCAATCGCGAGTCCTATGCGGCGGCCGCCACCGGTCACGAGAATGGGCAGAGGATATTGAGTTCCCATCGAAAAACTCCTTATGCGCCTGTGAATCAGGCTATTAGCGTCAAACGATGGGATGCGCTTACCCCACCAGTAACCAGGTCGCCGGCACAGCGGCAACCAGCAACAGACCAATCAGAACCATCTCCTGACGATTCAGCACGTTATCATGCGTATGCGTCTTACGTGCATACAGGAATACCAGCAGACCCGGCGCATAAAGCACCACCGACAGCAGCAGGTGCATCGGCCCGGAAGCATACAATAACCATAAGCCATAAATGCACGCCCCGACACCTACCGCCTGATGAAGCGGACGGGTGGCGATTTTCAGCAGGAAGGCACCGACGAGGAAATAGGGGACCAGAATCATCTCTGACGCGATGGTCAGCAGCGTGTTGTAATCCGAACCGGTCAGCCAGATCAGCACCAGACAGATCTGGACGCAGAGGTTGGTGAGCCATAGTGAGGCTGATGGTGCGCCTTGCGCATTCTGACGGGCGAAAATCCGCGGAAAGGCTTTATGCGTTGAGGCGAGGAACGGGACTTCCGCCGCCATAATCGTCCAGCTCAGATAGGCTCCGCAAACGGAGACAATCAGACCCGCCGCAATGATAATCTCACCCCACGGTCCCATCATTTTGACCATCAGACCGGCCATGGACGGGTTACGGATCTCCGCCAGATCCGGGCGGGCAACCACGCCAAGCGAGAGCAGGGTAACCAGCAGATAAACAGCAAGCGCGGAGAGTACCGCCAGCAACGTAGCGCGGCCTACATCGTGCTTATGGCGTGCCCGGGCTGAGACGACGACCGCACCCTCCACACCGATGAATACCCATAGTGTGATGAGCATCGTGTTCTTAACCTGTTCCCACACCGGGACTCCCAGCGCGAGGCCGGTAAAGTCAAGGCTGAAAATCTCCAGTTTAAATGCCATAAAGGCCAGCACGATAAACAGACCGAGCGGCAGTAACTTCGCCAGCGTCGCCACCAGGTTGATGCTCGCTGCCGTTTGCACACCGCGCAGCACCAGAAAATGCACTACCCACAGCAGCACCGACGCACCCACGATCGCCTGCCAGGTATTTCCGTCACCAAACAGACGCCATTCCGGCGTATCGGTAAAGAAACTGAGGGCAGAGAAGACAATGACCAGATAGGAGACGTTGGCAATCACCGCGCATAACCAGTAGCCCCAGGCTGAGCAGAAACCAATTAACTCACCGAATCCTTCGCGGGCATAGGTGAAGATGCCACCATCCAGTTCGGGACGGATACGGGTCAGGATTAACATGGCAAACGCCAGCAGCAATATCCCGGCCCCGGTAATCGCCCAGCCGATAAGTAATGCCGACGGGCTGGCGACAGCGGCCATATTCTGCGGCAGACTGAACACACCTGCGCCAAGCATTGAGCTTAAAACCAGCGCGGTGAGAGCGCTCAGTCCCAGTTTTTTTTCCATGGTTATCCCGTGGTACAAACGATCGATGGAGAATAATTATTGTGGCAAAGCGCATAAAAATGGTGAAAGCCACTAAGGCGCGGGATTTTACGGAGAGAAGAGACTGCATGCAATGATCAGAGGAAAATTTGTGACTAATAAAGCGAAAGGCGGCATAAAGCCGCCTTATTTTATGACCGGAGAGCCTTATTTATACAGATCGGCGCTGATGGTCATGTTATTACCACGTTCCTGCCACTGACGGGTAATGTGGTAATACTTCGCCCCTTGCTTCGCCGCACGCTTGGCAACCTGATAAGAGACTTCTGTCATGCTGCTGTAGTTGCCGGTGAACTTGATGCTGTCGAACGGCACCATCATGGCCGCTGTGGCTTTGTTCAGTTCTTCGACTTTAGTGCCATCCGGCAGGGTGACAGTGTAACGCCCACCTTTTGTGGATTGCGTTTCGAAGAAGCGACCAACTTCAGAACTCGGGGATGCCGTAGTCGCCACGCCCGGAATTTCGACATTCTTCGCCGCTTCGCCGCCGGCAGCTAACGCTGCGCGACCCGCATCAGAATCCGCCGGGATCGCGTCAGGGCTCTGTACCACGCGTTTCTTCGCATCTTCTTTATAGATAAAGGCGGTAATACGCTGGTTGCCACCCTGGTTCGCATCAATCTGACGCACGATATAGAAGGAGTAGGCTCCTTTTTCACGCGCGGCTTTCGTGATAGCGTCATTTACTTCCGGCTGGCTGCGGTAGAAACCCTGTACGGTGACGGTATCAAACGGTTCCAGCATGACGGCTTCTGACTTTGGCAATTCAACCACGCCATTGATTACGCGATTTTTGCTGGTTTCCGCTTTCTCGGCGTCGGCTTTGTAGAAGTCTGCAACAACACGCCAGTTACCGCTGTTACCAAAATCGGATGTATCGACAACATAAAATGAGGCGGCGCCTTCTTTATCGGCGCGGCGGTTAACGGCCTTCACCGCGTCGCCAATCGCATTAAAACGGCCTGTGACCGTGACACGGTCGTAAGGTTTCAGTGCTGCCGCTTGCTCCGGCGTCAATTCTGTTGCGGCGTTTACAGAAAAAGCCGTCGCAGAAAGAAGTGCGGACGCCAGGAGAGTGTTCTTAAGCTTCATAAAATAATCCTTCGCCTTGCGCAAACCAGGTACTGGTATTGTTATTGACTAGAAACGTGGCTGATTATTGCATTTAAACCCGGTGACTGTCTGCGTGATTTTTCAATCAACACGGCAGATGAGGTCACAAGGTCGATAACAAATTATGATATGTCGAAAAAATGGTCATTTCACAGTAAAAACTGATGAACGCACTGAATTTTATAAGTTAATTTAATGTTAATTAGTTGATCTGCTGTGGCGCTTAATCATGTTTTGCCGCTTCGTCTGAGCGATTTATGGGCCTTTCACGAGGAATTGAAGGTCATTATCCCGGTCAGAGGGCTGAATCGTTCCTGTTTTGCTGATAACCCGACAAATACTGTTTTTTGGCGCTAGATCACAAGCGCTATTTTCAGTACGTTATACAGAGTTTGTTACTGTTTTATTTTTCCGGGGTAACCTATACCTCCTGCGTGAAATTGCCTGCGCAATTCCACGATCACTGACAAACCATCATCAAAAATACCGATGGAAGGGAACATTATGCGAATTGGCATACCAAAAGAACGGTTTACCAATGAAACCCGCGTAGCGGCGACGCCGAAAACGGTTGAGCAACTGCTGAAGTTGGGTTTCACCGTCGCGGTAGAGAGCGGCGCGGGTGGACTGGCGAGTTTTGACGATAACGCTTTTGTAGAAGCGGGCGCGGAAATTGTCGATGGCAGCACTGTCTGGCAATCAGAGATCATTTTGAAGGTCAATGCGCCGGAAGATGAAGAAATTCCGCTACTCAATCCGGGCACCACGCTGGTCAGCTTCATCTGGCCTGCGCAGAATCCAGAGTTAATGCAAAAGCTCGCCGAGCGTAATGTGACGGTGATGGCAATGGATTCCGTACCGCGTATTTCACGCGCGCAGTCGCTGGATGCATTGAGCTCCATGGCAAATATTGCCGGTTATCGGGCGATCGTAGAAGCCGCGCATGAGTTTGGCCGCTTCTTTACCGGGCAGATCACCGCGGCAGGCAAAGTGCCTCCTGCCAAAGTGATGGTGATTGGGGCCGGTGTTGCCGGTCTGGCCGCCATTGGCGCAGCGAACAGCCTGGGCGCGATTGTGCGTGCCTTTGACACCCGTCCGGAAGTGAAAGAACAGGTCCAGAGTATGGGCGCTGAATTCCTCGAACTGGATTTCAAAGAGGAAGCAGGCAGCGGCGACGGTTACGCCAAAGTGATGTCTGAAGCGTTTATCAAAGCGGAAATGGCGCTGTTTGCCGCGCAGGCAAAAGAGGTCGACATTATTGTCACCACCGCGCTGATTCCGGGTAAACCAGCACCGAAACTGATCACCCGTGAGATGGTTGACTCCATGAAAGCGGGCAGCGTGATTGTCGACCTGGCGGCGCAAAACGGCGGTAACTGTGAATACACGGTCGCCAATCAGGTTACGACCACGGCAAACGGCGTTAAAGTGATTGGCTATACCGACTTGCCGGGGCGTCTGCCGACGCAGTCCTCACAGTTGTACGGCACCAACCTCGTTAACCTGCTTAAGCTGTTGTGCAAAGAGAAAGACGGCAATATCACCGTTGATTTCGATGACGTGGTCGTGCGCGGCGTCACGGTAGTGCGTGACGGCGAAATTACCTGGCCGGCGCCGCCGATTCAGGTATCTGCACAACCGCAGGCCGCCGCGAAAGCTGCACCGGCGGCAAAAGAGCCAGAAAAACCGGCATCGCCGTGGCGAAAATACGCGCTGATGGCGCTGGCGATCGTTCTGTTCGGCTGGCTGGCAGATGTCGCGCCGAAAGAGTTCCTCGGTCACTTTACGGTGTTCGCCCTGTCCTGCGTGGTGGGTTACTACGTGGTCTGGAACGTCTCCCATGCTCTGCATACGCCGCTGATGTCCGTGACCAACGCCATTTCAGGGATCATCGTCGTTGGCGCACTATTGCAGATTGGTCAGGGCGGCTGGGTTAGCTTCCTGAGCTTCATCGCGGTTCTGATTGCCAGCATCAATATTTTCGGTGGCTTCACCGTGACTCAGCGCATGCTGAAAATGTTCCGGAAAAACTAAGGGGTAACACATGTCTGGAGGATTAGTTACAGCTGCATACATTGTTGCCGCGATCCTGTTTATTTTCAGTCTGGCGGGACTTTCAAAGCATGAAACGTCTCAGCAGGGTAACAACTTCGGTATCGCCGGGATGGCGATTGCGCTGATCGCCACGATTTTTGGCCCGGATACCGGCAATGTTGCCTGGATCCTGGTGGCGATGATCATTGGCGGCGCGATTGGTATTCGTCTGGCGAAGAAAGTCGAAATGACCGAAATGCCGGAACTGGTGGCGATTCTGCACAGCTTCGTTGGTCTGGCTGCGGTACTGGTTGGTTTCAACAGCTATCTGTATCACGAAACAGGCCTCGAGCCGATTCTGGTCAACATTCATCTGACCGAAGTGTTCCTTGGCATCTTCATCGGTGCGGTGACCTTCACCGGTTCGGTGGTGGCGTTTGGTAAACTGCGCGGCAAGATCTCTTCTAAGCCGCTGATGCTGCCGAATCGTCACAAAATGAACCTCGCGGCGCTGGTCGTCTCTTTCCTGCTGTTGGTGGTTTTTGTCCGTACCGAAAGCGTTGGCTTGCAGGTGCTGGCTCTGCTGGTGATGACTATCATCGCACTGGCGTTTGGCTGGCATCTGGTGGCGTCCATCGGCGGGGCAGATATGCCGGTCGTGGTCTCCATGCTGAACTCCTACTCTGGTTGGGCGGCAGCGGCGGCGGGCTTCATGCTGAGCAATGACCTGCTGATCGTGACCGGTGCGCTGGTCGGTTCTTCCGGTGCGATTCTGTCTTACATCATGTGTAAGGCGATGAACCGCTCGTTCATCAGCGTAATTGCGGGGGGGTTTGGTACGGATGGTACGGCGTCCAGCGGTGATGAAGAAGTGGGCGAACACCGTGAGATCAGTGCGGAAGAGACCGCAGATATGCTGAAAAACTCGCATACGGTGATCATCACCCCGGGCTACGGCATGGCGGTGGCGCAGGCGCAGTATCCGGTAGCGGAAATTACCGAGAAGCTGCGCGCACGCGGTATCAAGGTGCGTTTCGGTATTCACCCGGTGGCAGGACGTCTGCCTGGCCACATGAACGTACTGTTGGCGGAAGCGAAAGTGCCTTACGACATCGTGCTGGAAATGGACGAGATAAACGATGATTTCGCCGATACCGACACCGTGCTGGTTATTGGCGCGAACGATACCGTGAACCCGGCGGCGCAGGACGATCCAAACAGTCCGATTGCGGGTATGCCAGTGCTGGAAGTGTGGAAAGCGCAGAACGTGATTGTCTTCAAACGTTCGATGAATACAGGTTACGCCGGTGTGCAGAACCCGCTTTTCTTCAAAGAGAACACCCATATGCTGTTTGGCGATGCGAAAGCGAGCGTGGATGCGATCCTGAAAGCGCTGTAATCCGTTGTTCTGGTGAAACGGCCTCTGCGGAGGCCGTTTTTACGTCGGTCACTCTTTGTTGGCGTCGCCTAACAGAATGGCAATACTTTGCCCGCCAACGGACTGTTCCAGCGCAATCTTGACGATAATAGTCAGCGGTACCGACAGCAGCATTCCCACCGGCCCCAGCAGCCACCCCCAGAAGATCAATGACAGAAATACCACCAGCGTAGAAAGCCCCAGACCGCGCCCCATAATGCGTGGCTCAAGGATATTGCCGAACACCAGGTTAATGATCAGATAGCCCGCCAGTACCACCAGCGCATCGTACAGGCCGCCAAACGCTAACACCTGAATGATAGGCGGGATCGCCGCCAGCACTGAACCAATGTTTGGGATATAGTTGAGTGCAAAGGCCAACAGCCCCCAGATAAAGGCAAAACGGACATCCAGCGCTGCCAGCATGCCCCAGACCACCAGTCCCGTGACCAGACTGATTGCTGTTTTCAGCACCAGATAGTGCGACACGCTATCGATAGCACGCTGAATAGCGGCCATTCCCTCGACCGGACGAACCATGATCTGTTGGAGTTTGGTGGGGAGCTGCGGCACTTCCAACAGCATAAAGACCACGGTGAGTAACAGTAAAAATATCGACGACATGGCATTGGTTAGCTGCGTCAATAAATTAGTGATTAGCGTCATTGCCGCGTTGGGGTCGATATACTTCACCATCTCATCCACCGAGACGCCGATCCCTAAGCGAACCAGCCAGGGCTCGAGGTTTTTCAGCGGAATGACCAGTGAAGAGCGATATTGGGGCAGGGTGCGCGCCAGTTCGTTGAGGGACGTTCCCAGATAGGCCAACAGTAACACCATCGCCATAACGATGATGATCACCAGCAGGGAGATCGCCAGCACGCGCGGAACGCGCAGTTTCACCATCCGCTGTACCAGCGGGCTGAGGACGACGGCAATAAATAATGCCAGAATAAAGGGCACAATAATATCCGCCGCAAAGCGGATACCGGTAAGAATGATCACCAGCATTCCCAGCATAATGACGATCTTAAGACCGTTCAGCGTGATGATTGGTTTTGCCATGGAGCGTCCTGTATTTTTTTGCATGCCGCGTATAATAATGTGATTGTGGTCGAAGCGTCCCGAGAAAAATCACCCGATTCGGGTAAAGAAGTGAAAAGGTTTTGAGTTAATTCCTGGCCTATGATACAAATCAGGCGTGTTCAACTACCGAGGACAATTATCATCCGCGATGACGAGAAGCAACACTGCGGATAATTGTAATATTATGGACAATATGTTCAGGACGTTTTTTTCTACACAGATTCTTCTTCGCACTTCCTCCTCTTTCCTGCTTGCAGGTGAGCAGCACTGGCGCAACGCGCTTTAGTCCCTTCTTCTGTTTGAGCTGACGCTACGCGTCTGGCTAACTGATTTTATTTTCTGGTTTGCAGCGTTGTGCAAGCCCAAAGGATTATATTCTCAAGCAGGAGAAGCACCATGTTTTACTGGATTTTATTAGGTCTGGCGATTGCCGCTGAAATTACCGGCACATTGTCGATGAAATGGGCAAGCGTGAGCGATGGCAACAGCGGGTTTATTTTAATGCTGGTGATGATCGCAGCCTCGTATATTTTCCTCTCTTTTGCCGTTAAAAAAATCGCCCTCGGCGTGGCTTACGCGCTGTGGGAAGGGATCGGTATTTTATTTATTACACTGTTTAGCGTGCTGTTATTTGATGAATCGCTGTCGACCATGAAAATTGCCGGACTGACAACGCTGGTATTGGGAATTGTGTTGATTAAATCCGGTACCCGCAAGCCGCGTCAGAGCGAGAAAGAGGTGACGCATGCAACAGTTTGAGTGGGTTCACGCGGCGTGGTTGAGCGTTTCGATTGTGCTGGAGATTATCGCCAACGTCTTTTTAAAATTCTCTGATGGCTTTCGACGGAAAGTGTACGGCATTCTCTCTCTGGCCGCGGTACTCGCCGCGTTCAGCGCACTTTCTCAGGCGGTAAAAGGCATTGACCTGTCCGTTGCCTACGCGCTGTGGGGAGGGTTTGGTATCGCCGCGACGCTGGCTGCCGGATGGATACTGTTCGGTCAGCGTCTGAATCATAAAGGCTGGATCGGTGTTGCGCTGCTGCTGGCCGGCATGGTGATGATTAAGCTGGCCTGATGCTTCGCTGCCCGCCTGTTGCGGGCAGCACGATGCGCCTTATTGCTCCCCGGACAGCGCATCCAGTTTTTCCCGAAATCCCGTCACCGAGATCGCCCGGTTGTCTGCGCGCCAGCGATCTTTTGCCGCCGGGGCGGAACTCTGAACACCGATTAACTGCCAACCCGCCTCGGTTTTCAGCATCAGCGGTGAACCGCTGTCGCCCGGCAGCGTGTCACACTGGTGCGATAACACCGCATTTTGCGCCCAACCGGTGACAATACAATCCTGATGAGAATAGAGCGTATCCAGATGATCTTCCGGATACCCAGACTGCGTGACCTTGCGTCCGGCCTCTTTGAGTGCGGCGGTCAGTGCCGCTTTATCGCCTTCAAAGAGCGGTAACGGCGTGATACCGGAAGGGGGATAGCGCAGAACGATCAGGCCAAAATCCCACGGTGCGGCTGCGGGCGGCACAATCCAGCCGTCGCCATCGGGCTTCAGTCGTTTTCCCAGACCGGGATCCACCCGTCCTTCAATACCGTGAATTTCATAACGCCAGAGCCCTTTTTTGGAGACAAAACGCAGGACTACGGCTTTATCCGGTTTCCCTCTGGGCGGCGTTAGTAAGCAATGTCCGGCAGTGAGCGCCAGATGCGGGGAGATGAGCGTCGCGGTGCAGAGGTTACCACTGGCGGTTTCCAGTTGCCCGATGGCATCCCATGGCGATTGGGTAGGATCGCTTACCGGCGCGCGATCGTCCTGACCAAAAAATAACGTTTTCACTTCACTGGTCCCGGTATCATCGTCAGGCTTATCCGCATGCGCAATACCCGATGAAAAGCACAACGAACCCAGTAATACAGCAACGGTTTTACGCATATCACACTCTGTGTGGGTAATTATGATTATTAAAAGAAAACCCTCAGTAATTACTATAGACGTAACGGCAGGAAAGTGAGAGCAAAATCAGCGTACTACGATCAGGAAAGATAAAAGCGGGCGGCAATGAGGGCACATAAAATAAGCGTGATAAGGATGAACTCAAAGCGATAACGGCGCACCATGTTACCCTCCGAAAAAGACGGCGCTAAACCGGGAAAGCGTTCAGCGCCGTTGAATAATGGCGCGAGGGGGCGCGCCAGTTTACCGTTTCAGAACTTAGGCTGCAGGTTGAGCGGCGGGCTTAGCAGCCGGCTTTTGGCTGTGTTTTTTGGTGTGCTTTTTAGCGGCTTGCGCTTTTTGTTCCGGCGCTTTTTGCTCAGCTGTTGCTTTGGCTTTTTTCGGGTGTTTTTTAGCAGCCTGCGCTTTTTGCTCTGGCGCTTTCTGGGTGGTCGCTTTGTGATGTTTTTTGTGCTGCGTGGTTTTTGCCGGGGCCGATTTCGCGACAGGCGCCGCAGCCGGTGCAGTTGATGTAGTGTCAGCCGCAAACGCAGCAGAAGACAGACCCATAGCAGCGGCAACAACCAGAGCTAATACTTTTTTCATTCTCATACCCTCGATTTGGTTTTTCATTCAACCCCACTGCGGGGCCGTTGAAATAACTATATCGCCGGGTGATGAGTGCTTCCGTGAGTCATTGGTTTCGGCGTGTAACGATATGTACAATGCCGGGCACAGCGGCCCGGCGAGGTGATTTACAGATAGCGAGATTCCAGGTGAGCGCGGAAATGACGGCTGCTCAGGGCCTCTCCCGTGGCCTGGGTGATTAACTGCGTCGTGGTATAGCGACTGCCGTGCTGCCAGATGTTTTGTCGCAGCCAGTCGAACAACGCGCTGAAATCGCCGCCGGCAATCTGCTGACTAAGATCCGGTAATGCGCGATTCGCGACGCTGAACAACTGTGCAGCGTACATCGCACCCAACGTGTAAGAGGGGAAGTAACCAAACCCGCCGTCGGTCCAGTGAATATCCTGCATGCAGCCGTCGCGATAGTTCCCTTTAGTCGAGATCCCCAGCCATGCCTGCATTTTTTCGTCCCACAGCGCCGGAATATCGTCTACTTCGATATCGCCATTAATCAAAGCCCGCTCAATCTCATAACGCAGGATCACGTGCGCCGGGTAGCTGACTTCATCGGCATCCACGCGGATATAGCCGGGTTTCACCCGCTGGTTCCAGGCGATGAAGTTTTGCTCTTCAAAGGCTGCCTGATCGCCAAAATGACGCTTCACGGCGGGGAGCAACCGCTTTAAAAACGCGTTGCTGCGACCGACCTGCATTTCGAAAAACAGGCTCTGGGATTCGTGGATCGCGGTGGAACGGGCGAGGGCGACAGGCTGACCCAGCCAGTTACGCGGCAGGTTTTGCTCGTAGCGGGCGTGTCCGGTTTCGTGGATCACGCCAAACAGGGCGCTGAGTAATTCGTTTTCGTCATAACGCGTTGTGATTCGCACATCTTCCGGTACGCCGCCGCAAAACGGATGTGCGCTGATGTCGAGGCGACCGGCGTTAAAATCGAAACCGAGCACAGACATTGTCTCCAGCCCCAGTTCGCGCTGAACGGCTGTCGGGAAAGGGCCGACAGGGGCAATCAGCGCCTGCTGTGACTGGCGGGCAACCACGCGGTTGAGCAGATCCGGCAGCCACGATTTGAGATCGGCAAACAGTCTGTCCAGCTGTGCGCTGGTCATTTCCGGCTCATAAATATCCAGTAGCGCGTCATATAACGAGCCGCCTTTGACTTGCGCACGCAGTCTGGCCTCTTCGCGACTGAGTTTCACCACTTCGCGCAGATTGGCGGAAAATCCCTGCCAGTCGTTGGCGGGACGCTGGCTGCGCCAGGCGTGTTCGCAGCGACTGCCGGCGAGAGATTTGGCCTCCACCAACGACTCCGGTAACAATGCGGCCTGGGTATGCAATCGCGTCATTTCTCGCAGGTTGGCCTGCTCCACATCATTGAGATCCTCCTGTGCGGCAGCGGCAAGCCATTGCGCCACTTTCGGTTCGGTCAGGATTTGGTGCTCCAGCACGCTCAGTTCCGCCAGCGCTTCGCCACGCGCCGCACTGCCGCCAGGGGGCATCATTGCGAACATATCCCAACTGGCGATGGCGGACAGATGAGAGAAGCGGGAGAGTCGCAGGAAGGTGCGGGTAAGTTGTTGATAGTTTTTGTTATCCATGTAACCTCTTCGACGTAACAGGCAGGTTGAGTGTCCCCACCATAATGGGTAGTTATGTTTATCGATAGCCTTTTTTATAGTAACCAGCGGGAACATCGTACCCGTCTAATAAAAATAAGCACACACAGCAAAATGAATCCACTCCACTGGGTTGTCTTTGCTCTTCTGGCACTGGATGCCGTCAGAGAATTGATGGGGTATTCATCAATCTTAGGAATGTGGTAACCACTGTTGGTCGAGAGGCGAGAAGCCCGGTAAGCCCGGGCTTTTCTTTCAGACTAGACGTGAAGACGATGATGCAGTCGTGTGCCGACCAGAATAGCCAGTACCAGCATAATCGCGATAAATCCCCCGACGCCGTTCCAGCCATAGCTATGCCAGAACACCCCGCCGAGCGTACCGGCGATACTGGATCCCAGATAATAACTGAACAGATACAGCGAAGAGGCCTGGCCTTTGGCGCGGCGCGCACGCGGGCCAATCCAACTACTGGCCACCGAATGCGCGCCAAAGAATCCGGCCGAGAAGAGCAGCATGCCGGCGAAAATCAACCACAGCGAACTGAACAACGTCATTAACAGGCCGAACAGCATCACGGCGGTGGAAAAGAGCATCACCGGGCCGCGTCCGTAACGGACCGTCATCGAACCGGCCTTTGGCGAACTCCAGGTGCCGGTCAGATAAGCGACGGAAAGCAAGCCAACCACGGCCTGGCTGAGCTCCCACGGTGAAAGCATCAGACGATAGCCGATGTAGTTAAACAGAGTGACAAATGACCCCATCAGCAGAAAACCTTCGGCAAACAGCAGCGGCAGTCCCTGGTCACGCCAGTGGAGTCGGAAGTTAATGAACAGCGTTTTGGGGCGCAGCGACGTGGGACGGAAGTGGCGTGATTCCGGCAAAATTTTCCAGAACATCAGGGCTGACGCTAACGCGAAACAGCCAATGGCAGCCAGCGCAATGCGCCAGCTAAAGAAATCGGTAAACACGCCGCTAATCAGACGTCCGCTCATCCCGCCAATCGAGTTACCACTGATGTACAACCCCATAGAGAACGCGACAAAACTGGGGTGGATCTCCTCGCTAAGATAGGTCATCCCGACCGCCGCCACGCCGCTAAGCGAAAGGCCAATCAGCGCACGCATTACCAGAATACCGTGCCAACTGGTCATCATCGTCGAGAGCAACGTGCAGCAGGAGGCGAGCAGCAACGCGGTCACCATCACCGGCTTGCGCCCGATGGCATCCGACAATGGGCCGGTAAATAACAGGCCGACGGCTAGCATTCCTGTGGAGATTGACAGTGAAATACTGCTACTGGCGGGAGAAACGCCAAATTCATGAGACAACACCGGCAGAATAGGCTGGACGCAGTACAGCAGGGCGAACGTTGCCAGTCCGGCAGAAAAAAGCGCCAGCGTGACGCGCATAAAGGCAGAAGTACCGCGTTGAATAAACTGAACCGGCTGAGAAATGCGTTGGTCGTCAATATCGCTCGCCGTCGCGTCATTGACTGTAGTAGTACGACTCACTGGAAATCCTTGCGCAACAAACCCGTGTTTTGAGGGGACGGGCATAACCTTATTGAATAGAGTAGGAAAATCTCATTATTCTGTCTAATATATTAATAGTCTCAAATAATACTTTAAAAATATGAATATTGAACTGCGTCACCTTCGTTACTTTGTTGCCGTGGCGGAAGAATTGCACTTTGGGCGCGCTGCGGCCCGTCTGAATATGTCGCAGCCGCCGCTGAGTCAGCAAATACAAATGCTTGAACAGCAGGTTGGCGCGCGTCTGCTTGCGCGAACTAACCGGAGCGTCGCCCTGACCGCTGCGGGTAAGCAATTTCTCGCAGACAGTCGACAGATCCTCGGACTGGTCAATGATGCCGCCGCCCGTGCGGAACGCCTGCATCAGGGGGAGGCTGGAGAACTGCGCATCGGTTTTACCTCGTCTGCGCCGTTTATCCGCGCGGTGTCGGATACCCTGTCGCTGTTTCGCCAGAAATACCCGGACATGCATTTGCAGACCCGCGAGATGAATACCCGCGAACAACTGGCGCCGCTGAGCGAAGGGGCGCTGGATTTGGGCCTGATGCGCAATACCCCGCTGCCGGAAAGCTTGCACCATGAAGTGATTTTGCATGAACCGTTGATGGCGATGATCCCCCGGGTTTTTCCGCTTTCGCAAAAGCCAGTGGTGACGCTGGCCGAACTGGCGAAAGAACCGTTTGTTTTCTTCGATCCGCACGTCGGAACCGGTCTTTATGATGATATCCTTGGCATGATGCGCCGCTACCAGTTGACGCCGGTGATTACCCAGGAGGTGGGGGAGGCAATGACAATCATTGGGCTGGTCGCCGCTGGCTTAGGGGTGTCGATACTTCCGGCCTCATTTAAAAAAGTGCAGCTTAATGAGATGTGTTGGGTACCCATTGCGGAAGAAGATGCCGTCTCGGAAATGTGGCTGGTCTGGTCAGCGCATCACGAACCGAGTCAGGCGGCGCTACGTTTTCGTCAGCAGTTAATTCAGGCCGTCAGGAGTGCTTAAATTAATTTAATAACGACTGAAAATGTGCAGTTAATCACACGGCTAAGTAAAAAGTTGACGTTGTGTATTGAAGTGCTTCACCATAGCCCGCAGATTATTTCGGAGCGCGAAAATAAAGGGAGTCAGAGGTGGTTGCTGATAGTCAGCCTGGGCACATCGATCAAATAAAGCAGACCAATGCGGGGGCGGTTTATCGCCTGATTGATCAGCTGGGACCGGTATCGCGTATTGATCTTTCACGTCTTGCGCAACTGGCACCCGCCAGTATCACGAAGATCGTGCGTGAAATGCTTGAAGCGCATTTGGTTCAGGAACTGGAAATTAAAGAAGCGGGCAGTCGCGGACGCCCGGCGGTGGGGCTGGTGGTGGAAACGGAAGCCTGGCACTATCTGTCTCTTCGTATCAGTCGTGGAGAAATCTTTCTCGCCCTGCGCGACCTCAGCAGCAAGCTGGTGGTAGAAGAGTGTCTTGAACTGCCGCTCAACGATGAGACGCCCCTGCTGGCGCGTATTGTCACGCTGGTCGATCAATTTTTTATTCGCCATCAGCAGAAACTCGAACGTCTGACCTCAATTGCCATTACCTTACCCGGCATTATCGATACCGAGAACGGGATCGTGCATCGCATGCCGTTTTATGCCGATGTGAAAGAGATGCCGCTCGGCGAGACGCTGGCGCAGCATACCGGCGTGCCGGTCTACATTCAGCATGATATCAGCGCCTGGACCATGGCAGAGGCGCTGTTTGGCGCGTCCCGCGGTGCACGCGATGTGATTCAGGTGGTTATCGATCATAACGTTGGTGCCGGGGTGATCACAGACGGTCATTTACTGCATGCAGGTAGCAGCAGCCTGGTGGAGATAGGCCATACTCAGGTCGATCCTTACGGAAAACGCTGCTACTGCGGCAACCACGGCTGCCTGGAGACCATCGCCAGCGTTGAAAGCGTACTGGAACTGGCACAACTGCGCCTGGCACAGTCCATGAGTTCCTCGCTCCACGGCCAGCCGCTGACGGTTGATTCGCTGTGTCAGGCGGCGATACAGGGTGATTTACTGGCAAAAGACATCATTAGCGGCGTGGGAACCCACGTCGGACGTATCCTCGCCATTATGGTCAATCTGTTTAATCCGCAAAAAATCCTGATTGGATCGCCCCTCAACAACGCGGCGGACGTGTTGTTCCCGGCAATTGCGGACAGCATCCGCCAGCAGGCGTTACCGGCCTACAGCAAGAATATGGTCGTTGAGAGCACACAGTTCTCTAATCAGGGGACAATGGCGGGAGCCGCGCTGGTAAAAGACGCGATGTATAACGGTTCTTTGTTGATTCGTCTATTACAGGGTTAACATTTTTTCACTGTTCTACCAAAAATTGCGCTAACTCAAGCTGATTCCACCTGGCATACCTTAGACTTTCCCCACTGTATTATTTTCCTGGCTTATATTTTCGAAGCATAACGGTGGAGTTGGTGATGCTGAAGCGTTTCTTTATTACAGGTACAGACACTTCTGTTGGGAAGACGGTTGTTTCCCGCGCATTGCTGCAAGCGTTAGCGTCGGGAGGTAAAAGCGTCGCGGGATATAAACCGGTTGCGAAGAGCAGTAAAGAGACGCCTGAAGGATTGCGTAACAGAGATGCGCTGGTGCTGCAAAGCGTGTCGACGCTGGAGTTACCCTATGAGTCGGTTAATCCCATCGCCCTAAGCGAAGATGAAAGTAGCGTAGCCCACAGTGGCCCGATTAATTACACCTTACTGTCTAACGGGCTGGCTAGCCTGAGCGAAAAGGTTGATCACGTCGTGGTTGAAGGCACAGGCGGCTGGCGCAGTCTGATGAACGATCTGCGTCCGTTGTCCGAGTGGGTGGTGCAGGAGCAGTTACCGGTGTTGATGGTGGTGGGTATTCAGGAAGGCTGTATTAACCATGCGCTGTTGACAGCCCAGGCGATCGCCAACGACGGCTTACCGCTGATCGGTTGGGTCGCTAACCGTATCAATCCGGGACTGGCGCATTACGCCGAGATTATCGATGTGCTGAGCAAAAAACTGCCGGCACCATTGATTGGCGAACTGCCTTATTTACCGCGTGCCGAACAACGCGAACTGGGACAGTACATTCGCCTGTCCATGCTGGGTAGCGTGCTGTCGGTAGATAGAATTATGGCTTGATTTACGACTATATGCCTGATGGTGAAACCGGGGAGCCAATGCGCTCCCCGGTTTTTTTGTAGCGTAATAACCTGTTTTAGCTGTTTTCGTGAATGTTCAGCGCCCGACGGGTACGTCCGGAACTGAGATAGTCGGCGATATAATCCTGCGAGATCTCGCCGTTGTAGCGGCCTTCCTCGTCAACGATCGGCATCCAGCTGGTATTACTTTCATACAGTTTGGAGAGCACAATACGCAGGTTATCTTCGGCTTTACCGGTAATGCGGAAGGGATGAAGGATGTCTGCGCAGGTACCGATAGCCTGACGTGCTTCGCGACGTTTCACAAAGCCCAGCGGTTTCCCTTCGCCATCTACCACCGTAATGGCGCGGATATCGTTGTCATCCATAATGCCAAAAGCCTCACTTAAGGAAGTGGACGGTTGGGCAGTCAGCGTGGGCTGTTGATCGGTCACGTCGCCCGCCGAAACCAGCAGCAGACGTTTAAGCGTGCGGTCCTGGCCGACGAACGATCCGACAAAATCGTTGGCCGGTTTGGCCAGCAGTTCATCCGGGCTGGCGCACTGGACAATGCGCCCCTGACGGAACACGGCGATGCGATCGCCGAGCTTCAGCGCTTCATCGATATCGTGACTCACCAGCATCACGGTTTTTTTCAGCGCACGTTGCATCTCAAGGAACTGATTCTGGATCACTTCGCGGTTGATGGGGTCGACGGCGCCAAACGGTTCATCCATCAGCAGGACCGGCGGATCCGCTGCCAGGGCGCGAATCACGCCAATACGCTGTTGCTGACCGCCGGACATCTCTTTCGGATAGCGATGCAGAAACTTCTTCGCATCCATTGCCACCATCTCCATTAACTCTTCGGCGCGGCTTTTACAGCGGGCTTTGTCCCAGCCCAGCATGCGGGGAACGACGGTGATATTTTCTTCAATGGTCATATTAGGAAACAGGCCAATCTGCTGGATCACATAGCCAATATTGCGGCGCAGCGTAACGGTATCCATTCCGTCCGTGTTTTCTCCGTTGATCAGAATGTTCCCGCTGCTGGGGGCTATCAGGCGGTTGATCATCTTAAGGGTAGTGGTTTTACCGCAGCCGGACGGCCCCAGCAGAACGCACATTTCTCCCTCCGGCACGTTCAGATTGACGTTATCGACCGCCTTCAAAGGCTGACCATTTTTCTGTGAAAATTGTTTGGTGAGGTTTTCCAGTTTTATCATTATCGTATCCCCTTCGGTGTCAGGACGACTTGCAGGCGGTGTAGCAGCCAGTCAAGTGCAATCGCTAAAAGACAAATCATCAATGCGCCGGCAATCAGCATGCGAATGTCGCTGCCGCCGATGCCGTTCAGTAACAGTAATCCCAGGCCACCTGCGCCAATCACCGCGGCAATCGCCATGACGCCGATATTCATGACCACGGCGGTGCGGATACCGCCGAAAATCACCGGTAACGCCATCGGGATCTCCACCCAGCGCAGGCGCTGCCAGAAGGTCATGCCAATCCCGCGACCCGCTTCGCGTAAGCCCGGCGGGAGGCTGTCCAGCGCGGTATGGGTGTTACGCACAATAGGCAGCAACGAGTAAAGAAACACGGCGGTAATGGCGGGCAGTGCGCCAATTCCGTGACCGATCAGCGAAAACAGGGGGATCATCAATCCGAACAGAGCGATGGAGGGAATCGTCAGCAGCAGCGTCGCAACGCTTAACACCGGCGTTGCCAGCCATTTATGGCGGACAATCAGGATCCCCAGCGGCACGCCAGTGATAATCGCCAGCCCAACCGCCAGCGCCACCAGCCACAGATGCTGAAAGGTGAGCGTTGCCAGATAACCCGCGTTATCCATCATGTAGTGAATCGTATCCATATGCGCTCCTTACAGCAGATTCTTTTGTTGCAGGAATTCGCGAGCAACCTGCTGGGGTGACTGGTGATCGATATCGACCTTCGCGTTCAGCGAACTGATCACGTCATTGTTCAACTGAGCCGAAAGGGTATTGAGCGCTTCCGCTAGTCCCGGATGGGCTTCCAGCGTATCTTTACGCACCACCGGCGTGACAGCGTAACTTGGGAAGAAGCCCTTATCATCTTCCAGCACTTTGAGATCAAAACCTTTCACACGCCCGTCAGTGGTATAGACGAGACCGGCGTCAACAAAGCCATCGCGTACGGCGTTGTAAACCAGTCCGGGGTCCATCTGGCGGATTTGCGGTCGGTCGAGATCCATCTGATAGGCCTGCTGCAACGGTTTCATTCCGTCGCTACGCCCGGCAAATTCCAGGTCGAGACCCAGCAGCCAGTTGTTGTCAGGATCGGTCTGGCGAATGTGTTCAATTTTCGCCACCATCTCTGACATGGTGTTGATGTTCTCCGCTTCGGCACGCTTGCGCTGCATGGCGAAGGCGTAGGTGTTGTTCATATCTGCCGGTTTCAGCCATACCAGTCCCACTCTGGCATCAAGGCGTTTTACCGTGTCGTACGACTCTTGCGGGCTCATGCGCTTATTGATGTGGTTGAAAATAATCAGCGAGGTGCCGGTGTACTCCCACGTCATATCAATCTGTTTATTGATCATTGCATTACGCGAGATCACCGTGGCGATATTGGTCTGCGGCTGAACCTGAAATCCCTTTTTTTGCAGATACTGAACGGTCATTGCCGAGAGAATGTGCTGCTCGGTAAAACTCTTGGTGGCGAGAATAATGGGGGCCGCCTGGGCCTGTACGCTGATGAACAGCGCGGCGGCGAACCATCCCAGCCATTTTTTCTTGAGATTCATTTAGCGCTCCTTGTTCTTATCATTGTCATCTGGCCGTGTGCGGGCTCAGGGCACGCCCAAGCCAGGCGAGCAGACTGTCGAGGATCAGGGCGAAAAGCGCAGTGGCGGTTGCACCCAGAATCAATGTCGGAAAGTCGTTAAGATAGATGCCGGGGAAAATCAGTTCGCCGTAGCTGCTCGCGCCAATCAGGAACGCCAGCGGGGCCGTACCGACGTTGATCGCGGTGGCAATGCGGATCCCGGAAAGCATGACCGGCCAGGCGTTGGGGATTTCTACCTGACGCAACCGCTGCCATTTCGTCATACCGATGCCGTTTGCCGCTTCAATCAGCGACGACGGCACAGAAATCAATCCTGCCCAGGTATTACGTACAATTGGCAACAGTGACGCCAGAAAAAGCGCAACGATAGCGGGCATGTCACCAATGCCGATAATCACCATCGCCAGCGCGAGAACGGCCAGCGGAGGCAGCGTGTTGCCTATGTTGAAAATCTGCATAACATATTCGGCAATACCACGGGCGGCGGGGCGACTGAGCAAAATACCGCTTGGAATACCGACCAGCAGGGCGAAAAACATCGAGGTAAGGACTAAAATCAGGTGCTGTTGACCGAGATAAAGCAAATCAACCTGACGCGATTTGAGGGTATCGATGCCAATTCCCCATACCAGCAGCGCCAGTACCAGAATGATGGCAATACTCAAGCCCAGCACGCGTGTTAACGTGGATGTGTGCATTGCAGTGTGTCTCCCTGTTTGCATGCGTTATGGCGGCGAAAAATCGTCGCATGTTGTTATGCCATGGTTTGGCAGGGTATTTTGAGCTATAGCAACAGGGCGGGAAGGATTCCAGCGCGCAGGCAAATTAGATTCGCAGACTATTAATCGCTAAACGCGATTTGGCCTTATGGCGTAAAGGATAAGCAGGGTATGTAAAGAATTGTCTTAAAAACGCGATAAAAAAGTGACACTGTAACAATCAAGAGTGATGCAGGTATCAGAAAAGGCAGGAAAAACCTGCCTTCAGAGGATTAGCGGAATAGTGGCTTTTCGGCGACTGGCGTCAGCAACTGAGACTGCCACCGCGCCAGGGTATGGCGAGCCAGCTCACCAAGAGCCTGGTAAAAAGGATGACCGGCGTTCTCAATGAATACGTCGAGAAAGCGGGATGACCACGGGAACAGATGCCACGCCATCAGTTGTTCGCATTCACGGTGTCGGCCACTTTCTGCCAGCCACGCCACCATCAGCAATAACGAGCCAAAATGATCTTCGGGTTCGTTTTGCTCTGCCTCGACGTGAATACCGTTGTCGCGCATCCATTGGCGCAGGGCCAGCGTTGATTCACCAAACAGGACATTTTCACGATCTAACCAGACCGATCCCCAGGGCGGCGAGGGTAACGCGTACGGCCCGACAAACAGGCGCTGGAATGCCTCGGGAAGTGACTCATCGCTGACGCGTTTAAAGTCTGTTGCCAGCGGGGACAGTGTTTCCGCTGCCAGCGGCCATTGCGTCTGCCAGTCATCAGCGGTTAACGCTGACACCAGAGGCGCGGCTTCGGCGCTGTCGGGGGCGTAGTAGAACAGTGCCCCCAGCACACGTGCGGTCATCGCAAAATCATCACATTGAGTAAAATCAGTCATCTGAAATATCCTGAATAGTGCGGGTTACCCCGCACGGATTTGTTAACCTGCCACCGCCATACCGACAGTCATATGCAGGCCATAAAACAGGCCACGGCCAATGATTTCGCCGCCAAGCACGAGGAGTAGCCCCAGCAACAACCCGGCGACGTGCGGCGTTTTGCGACGCACCAGCGGGCAGATCCAGCAGCCCAGGCCGGCAGTAACCAGCACCACGCGCCATACCTGCAAGGAGGCGTAATCCGGCACCAGCGCAGAAGCTTGCTGAACCGAACTGTGAATTGTCGCAAGCGACATGCCTTGCAGAACAACGATCGCCACGCTGATCAGCAACGCCAGCACGCTGATACTGGCGAACAGCGTTCCATTAAAGGTGACGCGGGATGCCCGTAGCAGTAATGCCGCGAACAGCGGGCCGCTGAGCAACATCGTCATAAAGAACGCCAGCGTCGTATAGCCAGTATACCAGGTCGGCACGGTATCGATCAGGTAAACGCGGGTCATCGCCCAGACGAAGACGATCCCCAGCACCATGCTGACCAGTAGCCACAGTTTCCCCAGTGCGGGCGGCATTTTACCCAGAACGGCGACCAGCCACCAGATTCCGCCTACGGCGAAAAAGACTGAACCAGCGGCGATTTCATTGCTCAACCCGGATGCGCCAATGCGATTGAGTGAGTTAAATGCTCGCATCGGGGACCCAAGGTGCATGACAGAGGCCAGGAATCCTAACCCCATCACCAGCCAGAGAAAAAACATGCTGCGGACCAGGCGCTGCCGGGCGGCGGCGTCGTCTTTCATCGCAAACCAGCCAAGTCCACAGACAATCAGCGCGCCTGCGACGCACTGGCCGAGTACCGTAAACAGCACCAGCGGCCATTCATGCCATCCATTTCCCATTTTACACCTCCTTCGGATTCGCCAGATAACCGGTGGTATCCCCGGTCGGGCGGCTGTTGGCATTCGGTTTGATCACAATACTCGGCTTCGTGAAGTGTGCCCCCGGCAGCGGCGCAACCGCCGCCAGTTCACCGTGCTTCTTACGCAGTTCATCAATGGGACCAAAATCCAGCGCTCGAAGCGGACAGGACTCGACACAGATCGGTTTCTTACCGTCGGCGACTCGGTCATGACAGCCATCGCACTTGGTCATGTGACCTTTTGCAGCATTGTACTGCGGCGCGCCGTACGGACAGGCCATATGGCAATAGCGGCAGCCGATGCAGACATCTTCATCGACCACCACAAAGCCGTCTTCCCGTTTGTGCATCGCCCCGCTCGGGCAGACCTTAGTACAGGCCGGATCCTCACAATGGTTACAGGCAATGGACAGATAGTAGACAAACACGTTCTGATGCCAGACGCCGTTGTCTTCCTGCCAGTCACCGCCCGCGTATTCATAAATGCGGCGGAAGCTGACGTCCGGGGTTAAATCTTTGTAGTCCTTGCAGGCCAGTTCGCAGGTTTTGCACCCGGTGCAACGGCTGGAATCAATAAAAAATCCATACTGGGTTGTCATCGGTTACTCCTTAGACCTTTTCAACCTGAACAAGATTACTGTGCGAAGGATTGCCTTTGGCCAGCGGCGAAGGGCGGTGCGACGTCAGGATGTTGATGGAACCGCCGTGGTCTATTCGATCGCCAAACATGTCGGCTTTGAGCCACGCCCCCTGACCAATGGCCGTGACGCCGGGCAGAATGCGTGGCGTCACTTTGGCGGGGATCAGCATTTGTCCATTGTTGTTAAACACCCGGACGGTATCGCCGTGTTGGATACCGCGGGGCGTGGCATCAATCGGGTTAATCCAGATCTCCTGTGGGCAGGCCTGTTGCAGGACATCAATATTGCCGTAACTGGAGTGGGTGCGCGCCTTATAGTGGAACCCGGTAAGCTGCAGCGGGTACGTTTTGCGGAGCGGATCGTCCCAGCCGTCAAAACCGGGCGCATAGGCGGGCAGAGGATGGATGATGTCGTCCTTCTTCAGCTCCCAGGTACTGGCGATGGTGGCCAGTCGCGCAGAGTAAATTTCAATTTTCCCTGACGGCGTTTTCAGCGGGTTTGCATCAGGATCTTCACGGAACGCGCGGAAGGCGACATAGTGCTCCTCCGGGCATTTTTTCTTGAAGATACCGGTTTGCTTCATCTCTTCATAATCCGGCATTTCCGGATTGCGCTCTTTGGTTTTCGCATGCAGGTATTTCACCCAATCATGCTGCGAACGTCCTTCGGTGAACGTCTGGTAGACGTCCGGGCCGAGTCGACGGGCGACTTCACTGAGCATCCAGTAGATCGGCTTTCTTTCAAACTTTGCAGACGTCGCGGGCTGACCGAGGATCACATAGCCCATGTTGCCGGCGGATTCATGGGAGATCAGATCTTCCTGCTCGGTCGGCATTAAATCTGGCAACAGAATGTCACAGTATTTCGCCGACGCCGTCATGAAATGTTCGATGCCGACAATCATTTCGCACTTGCTGTCGTCCTGTAGCACATCATGGGTATGAGCGATATTGCCGTGCTGGTTAATCAGCGTATTACTGGCGTAGCACCACATGAACTTAATGGGAACATCCAGCTTATCTTTGCCGCGTACGCCATCGCGTGTGGCGGTCATTTCAGTGCCATGATCGATAGCATCGGTCCAGGTGAATACGGAGATCTGTGTTTTCACTGGATTCTCGAGCAGGGAAAACCATTCCACGCCAAGATCCCAGGTGCCTTCACGTACGCCTGAGTTGCCGCCGTTGATACCGACGTTACCGGTGAGCACCGACAGCATGGCGATAGCTCGCGCGGTTTGCTCACCGTTGGAGTGACGCTGAGGCCCCCAGCCCTGGCAGATATAGGCCGGTTTCGCCGAGCCAATTTCACGGGCCAGTTGGATAATTTTATCCGCCGGAATACTGGTGATGCGGGAAGCCCACTCCGGGGTTTTAGCAATACCGTCCGGACCTTCGCCGAGGATGTACGCCTTATAGTGCGCGTTATGCGGCGCACCGGCAGGCAGGGTGGTTTCATCGTAACCGACGCAATATTTGTCGAGGAATGGCTTGTCGATCAAATCTTCGGTAATCAGCACCCAGGCGATCGCCGCCGCCAGCGCGCCATCCGTACCGGGGCGGATGGGCAGCCATTCGTCTTCGCGCCCGGCTGCGGTGTCGTTATAGCGCGGATCGATCACAATCATTCGCGCACTGGAACGTTCGCGTGCCTGCTCGACGTACCAGGTAACGCCGCCGCCGCTCATCCGGGTTTCCGCGGGGTTGTTACCAAACATCACCACCAGTTTCGTATTGGCAATGTCATCCGGGCTGTTGCCATCGTTGCTGCCAAACATGTAGCTCATGGCGGCGCTGATTTGCGCGGTACTGTAACTGCCATAACGACTGAGGTAGCCGCCGCAAGAGTTCATCAGACGGTAAGGAACGTTGGAGTTGGTAATGTTTCCGCCGTCGACGCCGGTGCCGTACAGCACGTGAACCGCCTCGTTGCCATACTCTTTTAAAATCCGCTTCAGGTTGTCGCCGATGGTATCGAGCGCTTCATCCCAGGTGATGCGTTCAAACTTGCCTTCGCCGCGTTTGCCGACGCGTTTCATCGGGTATTTCAGTCTGTCCGGATGATTCATACGTCGACGTATCGAGCGACCGCGTAAGCAGGCGCGAACCTGATGGTTGCCGTACTCATCGTTGCCGGTGGTGTCAGATTCCACCCAGTAAACCGTGTCATCTTTGACGTGCAGACGCAGCAGGCAACGGCTTCCGCAGTTCACGGTACAGGAACTCCAGACGGCTTTTTCTTCGACCGGCGCAGGCGTCATGCCGTCTGCGGCGCGCGCGATCCGGGTGAACGGGAGGGTGAAAGCGCTGCTGGCAAGCGCAAGGCTGCCAATAGCGGATGATTTCACCAGACTACGGCGACTGATACTGGCCGTCATGAGGGCCTCAGGCGTGGTGATTTTCATGGTTGCTCACTTTGCTAATGTTAAACATTGACCTGGTTGCTTCCTTGTCCGGGAACAGCCATTCGTAATTTTCTTTTTTAATCAACGTGATGTGGGAGGTGTCGTGGAAATGCCACACCTTCAAACAGAGCGCTGTATAACATTATTAATAGCGATATCAAAGACATGCTAAACAGACATGAATTTTACCCCTTAATGAGTAGGGGTTATTAATCCATATCAATGTGAGGAAAACCCTCCGTTGCCGGAGGGGGAAAAACAGGCGGAATTACTGCGGTTCGGCGTTGGCGCCATCCTGAGACGGCGTAGTGCTGGCGGGGGCATTACCACTGCTGGTTCGGGTGTAGAGAATTTTATGGGTGTCGTTGGCGCAATGTCCGACGACCTGTGAGTCCGGCTGATCGGCCTGATCGTTTGGCACGATGCTCAGGGTAAAGTTGGCCTCCGGCACGCCGTTATTGATGATGCGCTGCTCAATATCACTCTTGACGCGTTCGCAGGAGTCAGGGGCGGCAAAAACCAGCGGGGAGGCGGTCAGCAGGACGCCTGTCAGTATTCCTCGGGAAAATTTCATCATCAGCTCCATTGTTGAGATGCACAGAATAAGCATAGCATTGCTAGTGTAAGCAATTGTCATTGCCGGCAACTTGTTGATGAATCTGAAAGATCCCTTTACTGCCAAAAAACACAAACCCCGACGAGGTCAGGGTTTGTGAGAAATCCCCGCGTCGCCACGGGGAAAGGGACTAGAAGCTGTATTTCAGCCCCAGCATGCCTTGCGTATCGCTGTAGCCATTGTCGCCAATCTGCTGGGCGACGTTGCCCCACAGGGTGACGTTCTTCGTCAACTGGCCTTCAATACCAGCTTTCAGTTCACCTATGTTGCGGCTGCCTTTCACGTCGTTGTTGATGTCATCCATCTGCACGCTGTAGTTCTGCGTGTTGTGGATCCAGTTGGCTTCGACGAACGGCTGGAAGGTACGGTCTTTGCCGTCATCCATGGCGTTATGGC
>NZ_JAGTXM010000001.1 GCF_018252635.1 Citrobacter amalonaticus | reverse complement strand
CCGCTTCAGAGTCAAGCATTTATTTTGCTTTTCTCTGTGGGTGTTCATCGCTGGTTTTCACCGGAGAACCCCGCTGACCCGGCGGCTTGCGTGCCGTTGTTCCGTGTCAGTGGAGGCGCATTATAGGGAGTTATTTCGGGCTGACAAGTCAAAAATACAAAAAACTTATTAAACGCTCACTTTCCAGGCAAATCGCCTAATTAACGCCCCCTTTTGCGCATTTATCAAACAAAAACGAGCCCCGAAGAGCCCGTTTTTAATTTCACGATGGATTACTGAACTGCAACAATCCGATCGCCGTTTGCTTCAAGGCGAATTGTTTTGCCTGGAATTAACTCTCCGGACAGAATTTGCTGCGCCAGCGGGTTTTCAATCTGTTGCTGGATTGCCCGTTTCAACGGACGAGCCCCATACACCGGATCATAACCATTCGCGCTCAGCAGTTTCAGTGCCTCGTCGGAAATGTGGATTTCATAGCCACGCTCTTCCAGACGTTTATACAGACGCTGCAACTGGATCTGCGCAATTGACGCGATGTGTTGTTCACCCAACGGATGGAATACAACAACCTCATCTATACGGTTTATGAATTCCGGGCGGAAGTTGTGACTCACCACACCTAATACCAGATCTTTCATATGGCTGTAATCCAGCTCGCCGAAGCGTTCCTGAATCAGATCGGACCCCAGGTTAGAGGTCATAATCACCACCGTATTACGGAAATCGACCGTCCTTCCCTGCCCATCGGTCAGACGGCCATCGTCCAGGACCTGCAGAAGAATGTTGAACACATCAGGATGCGCTTTCTCAACTTCATCAAGCAGGATAACGGAATAAGGACGACGACGAACCGCTTCTGTCAGGTAACCGCCTTCTTCATAACCGACATATCCCGGAGGCGCCCCGACAAGACGTGATACAGAGTGTTTCTCCATAAACTCGGACATGTCGATACGTACCATCGCGTCATCGCTATCAAACATAAAGTTTGCCAGCGCTTTACACAGTTCGGTTTTACCGACCCCGGTTGGGCCGAGGAACAGGAATGAACCAATCGGACGGTTTGGATCGGCAAGACCCGCACGACTACGACGAATCGCATTCGATACCGCTTCTACCGCTTCGTTCTGCCCAATCACACGACTGTGTAACTCTTGCTCCATACGCAACAGTTTCTCGCGCTCGCCTTCCAGCATTCTCGCGACCGGAATACCGGTCCATCGCGCCAGCACTTCAGCAATTTCCGCATCCGTCACTTTATTACGCAACAGACGCATAGTTTTACCTTCCAACTGCGTCGCGGCTTCCAGCTGTTTTTCAAGCTCAGGGATTTTGCCGTACTGCAGTTCGGACATCCGCGCCAGATCGCCCACACGACGCGCCTGTTCAATGGCAATCTTCGCCTGTTCCAGCTCGGCTTTAATCGTTTGTGTTCCGGAGAGCGACGCTTTTTCCGCTTTCCACTCTTCTTCTAATTCAGAGTACTGGCGTTCTTTGTCTTCCAGCTCTTCATTAAGCATGTCGAGACGTTTTTTGCTCGCCTCATCAGACTCTTTCATCAACGCCTGCTGTTCCAGTTTGAGCTGGATAATGCGGCGGTCAAGTCTGTCCAGTTCTTCTGGCTTAGAGTCGATCTGCATGCGGATGCTGGATGCCGCTTCATCGATCAGGTCGATAGCTTTATCCGGCAACTGGCGATCGGCAATGTACCGATGAGACAGTGTGGCTGCCGCGACGATCGCCGGGTCAGTGATTTGCACATGGTGATGCAGTTCATAACGCTCTTTCAGACCACGCAGTATCGCAATGGTATCTTCCACTGACGGCTCTGCTACAAACACTTTCTGGAAACGACGTTCCAGCGCCGCATCTTTTTCGATGTACTGCCGATACTCGTCGAGCGTTGTCGCCCCTACGCAGTGCAGTTCCCCACGCGCCAGCGCCGGTTTCAGCATGTTCCCGGCATCCATTGCGCCATCAGCTTTACCCGCGCCCACCATGGTGTGCAATTCATCGATAAACAGGATGACATTCCCTTCCTGTTTAGCGAGATCGTTGAGTACGCCTTTTAAGCGTTCTTCAAATTCACCACGGTATTTTGCCCCTGCCACCAGCGCGCCCATATCCAGTGCCAGTACGCGACGGCCTTTCAACCCTTCAGGGACTTCACCATTAATGATTCGCTGTGCCAGTCCTTCAACAATCGCCGTTTTACCGACGCCCGGCTCCCCGATTAATACCGGGTTGTTTTTAGTACGACGCTGCAGTACCTGAATGGTCCGGCGGATCTCTTCATCACGGCCGATAACCGGGTCAAGTTTGCCCTGTTCAGCACGCTCGGTCAGATCGACAGTGTATTTTTTCAAGGCCTGACGTTGGTCTTCAGCCCCCTGGTCATTCACGTTTTCACCTCCGCGCATTTGTTCAATTGCCTGAGTAATATTGGCGGTCGTTGCGCCAGCCGATTTCAGTAAATCGGGCAGCGTGCCGCGTGACTCAAGCGCCGCCAGAACGAACAGTTCTGACGAAATAAAGTTGTCCCCTCGTTTTTGCGCCAGCTTGTCGCAAAGATTCAGTACACGCACCAGATCCTGAGAGGGCTGGACATCGCCGCCGGTGCCTTCCACCTGCGGTAAACGGCTCAGCGCCTGATCGATGGCGGTGCGTAGCTGTCCGGTATTAATACCGGCAGAGGTTAATAAAGGACGTACCGATCCCCCTTCCTGATTCAGCAAGGCGCTCATTAAATGAAGAGGTTCGATGAATTGGTTGTCGTGCCCCAGTGCGAGCGACTGGGCATCGGCAAGAGCAAGCTGGAATTTGTTAGTAAGACGATCCAGACGCATAACTCCTCCCATAATAGGTCAAATTTGCTACTGGAGATTAAATGAGGTCATCCCTCAATTATTCAAGGTTATTGACCTGAATTATGTGAAAAGAAAATTACGCGTACCGGATCGTCTTGATTCTTTAGGTTATATCAGCCAAATAAAACTTGCCATACGCCCCGTGGTCTTGTCGCGACGATAAGAGAAGAAAGTCTCATTTTCACTAAAAGTACAGTGGTCGCCACCATAGATTTGCTCAACGCCGACATTTGTCAGGCGTTGACGCGCAAGCTGATAAATATTCGCCAGATATTTTTCACCGTGCGGCACAAAGGCGCTATGTGCGTTAGCATCCTTTGCAAGAAACGCCTCACGTACCTCTGGTCCGACTTCAAACGCCGAAGGACCTATCGCCGGGCCTAACCAGGCAAGAATATTTTCAGGCTTATCAGCAAAGCAGGCCACCGTCTCTTCCAGTACGCCTTCACATAATCCACGCCAGCCCGCATGGGCTGCCGCCACCTCCGTTCCTGCCCGATTACAAAAGAGGACGGGCAGACAGTCCGCCGTCATCACCGCACAAACGGTGCCCGGCGTATTACTGTATGACGCATCCGCCCGTTTAGAGGCGTAAGGCTCGCCAGTCAGCTTCAGGACGTCTTTCCCGTGAACCTGCTCCAGCCAGACCGGTTTTGACGGCAGATTGCCCGCAGTAAACAGGCGTCGGCGGTTCTCTTCGACATGCTCTGGGTTATCGCCACAGTGGGCCCCCAGATTTAATGCATCGTACGGCGGCAAACTCACGCCGCCGGTGCGGGTCGAACTACAGGCCGCCACACTTTTCGGCAAGGGCCACTGCGGGACAATAAGCTCACTCATAGCCAGGCCACGTCATCCTTATGCTCTTCAAAATCGGCGCGCATTGCGTCAATCAGTTCAACCATATCCTGCGGGATCGGCGCATGCCATTCCATTTCGATACCTGAAATCGGGTGATACAGACGCAGCATGGTGGCATGCAGCGCCTGACGGTCGAATTTACGCAATGTTGAGATAAACGCCTCCGACGCGCCTTTCGGCGGACGTGGACGGCCGCCGTATACCTGATCGCCCACCAGCGGATGGGTAATATGCGCCATGTGCACGCGGATCTGGTGCGTACGTCCCGTTTCCAGACGCAGCCGCAGACGCGTGTGCACACGGAAATGCTCCATGATGCGATAGTGCGTCACCGCCGGTTTCCCCATGGGGTGCACCGCCATATGAGTACGCTTTGTCGGATGACGGCTAATGGGTTCTTCCACCGTGCCGCCCGCTGTCATGTGACCGATCGCCACCGCTTCATATTCACGGGTGATCTCTCGCAGTTGCAGCGCTTCCACCAGCCGCGTTTGCGCCGGAACGGTTTTCGCGACCACCATTAACCCTGTGGTGTCTTTATCCAGACGATGGACAATACCTGCACGTGGCACGTCAGCAATCGGCGGATAATAATGCAGTAACGCATTCAGAACCGTGCCGTCCGGGTTGCCCGCGCCAGGGTGAACAACCAGATCGCGTGGTTTGTTGATAACAATGATGTCATCATCTTCATAAACGATATCCAGTGGGATATCCTGAGGCTCGAAGCGGATTTCTTCATCGATTTCGGCATCGATGGCGATCCGTTCTCCGCCTAACACTTTTTCTTTTGGTTTGTCGCAAAGTTTACCGTTGACCAACACGCGCTTATCAAGAATCCAATCTTTTATGCGCGATCGCGAATAATCAGGGAACATTTCGGCTAAAGCTTGATCTAAGCGTTGACCGAGTTGATTTTCGGATACCGTTGCGGTGAGTTGTACTCGTTGTGCCATATACAGCTTCTTCGTTTAACGTTGGGTTTTACGGCTTTGCCGTTTAATATAGTGTGCTATTGTAGCTGGTCTTAACCGGGAGCAGGAACAGAGAATCTCCCGTAAAACATTTTGAGGAAAGTCAAAACGTCATGACGCGCATGAAATATCTGGTGGCAGCAGCCACGTTGAGCCTGTTTTTGGCGGGTTGCTCTGGTTCAAAGGAAGAGGTGCCCGATAATCCGCCTAATGAAATCTACGCGACTGCTCAGCAAAAGCTGCAGGACGGTAACTGGAAACAGGCAATAACGCAATTGGAAGCGTTGGATAACCGCTATCCATTTGGTCCCTATTCTCAGCAGGTGCAATTAGATCTCATCTACGCCTACTACAAAAACGCCGATCTGCCGCTTGCTCAGGCTGCCATCGATCGCTTTATCCGCCTGAATCCGACTCATCCTAACATTGATTATGTCATGTATATGCGTGGCCTGACCAATATGGCGTTAGATGACAGCGCATTACAAGGGTTCTTTGGTGTCGATCGTAGCGACCGTGACCCTCAGCATGCGCGCGCGGCGTTCAATGACTTTTCGAAGCTGGTTCGCGGGTATCCGAACAGCCAGTACACTACCGACGCCACCAAACGTCTGGTGTTCCTGAAAGATCGTCTGGCGAAGTATGAGTACTCCGTTGCGGATTACTATACCCAGCGTGGTGCATGGGTTGCCGTGGTTAACCGTGTAGAAGGTATGTTACGCGATTTCCCGGATACGCAGGCAACGCGTGATGCCCTGCCGCTGATGGAAAATGCCTATCGCGAAATGCAGATGACGGCGCAGGCTGACAAAGTGGCGAAGATTATCGCCGCCAACAGCAGCAACACCTGATCGATTTTCAGATGCAAAAACGGCAGCTCTGGAGCTGCCGTTTTTATATCCATTCGCGTCGTGGCGCTGATGACTTTTGCGTGACGCAACTCATCAAATATGGCCTGCTTTCTGGCTTTCCTCAAGTGAAAAATCACCTCTTCCTGCGATAACTCACAAAAAGGTACCCTTGACAAAAAGTGACAAAATAATGTGATTTAAATCACACATTTTGACATTAGGAACGGTATGCTGGAATCACCAAGACGGGAAAGACAAGAGGTAAAATGTATGACAATGAACATTACCAGTAAACAAATGGAAATTACTCCGGCAATTCGCCAACATGTCGCAGACCGTCTCGCCAAACTTGAAAAATGGCAAACTCATCTAATTAATCCACATATCATTCTGTCCAAGGAGCCACAGGGTTTCATCGCTGATGCCACCATCAATACACCGAACGGACATCTGGTCGCCAGCGCAAAACACGAAGATATGTATGCCGCTATTAACGATTTGATCAACAAGCTGGAACGGCAGCTCAATAAAGTGCAGCACAAAGGCGAAGCCCGTCGTGCAACAACTTCAGTAAAAGACGCCAACTTCGTCGAAGCAGAAGAAGAGTAGTCCCTTACATTGAGTGTATCGCCAACGCGCCTTCGGGCGCGTTTTTTGTTGACAGGGTGAAATCAGTACGGGTACTTTACTTACTTCACTTAAGGAAACTGTTATGAAACACACCCCGTTCTTCTTCGCATTCTTTTTTACCTTCCCCTGAATGGGAGGCTTTCGTCGTGTGAAAAAGAATGCGAAGACGAACAATAAGGCCTCCCACATCGGGAGGCCTTTTTTATTGATAACAATAAAGGCAACACTATGACATCGGAAAACCCATTACTGGCGCTGCGCGATAAAATCAGCGCGCTGGATGCAAAATTGCTGGCGTTACTGGCCGAGCGACGTGGGCTGGCGGTTGAAGTCGGCAAAGCCAAGCTTGAATCCCATCGCCCGGTGCGGGATATCGACCGCGAGCGCGATTTGCTGGACAGATTGATTACGCTTGGCAAAGCCCATCATCTGGATGCGCACTACATTACCCGACTTTTTCAACTCATCATCGAAGATTCCGTTCTCACCCAGCAGGCGCTGCTCCAGCAACATCTGAATAAGATCAATCCGCATTCAGCACGCGTGGCGTTCCTGGGGCCAAAAGGCTCTTACTCCCATCTCGCGGCACGTCAGTACGCTGCGCGTCATTTTGAGCAGTTTATTGAGAGCGGTTGTGCGAAATTTGCCGACATATTTAATCAGGTCGAAACCGGCCAGGCCGATTACGCCGTCGTGCCCATTGAAAATACCAGCTCCGGCGGAATTAACGATGTCTACGATCTGCTTCAGCACACCAGTCTATCCATTGTGGGCGAGATGACTGTGACTATCGACCACTGCGTGCTGGTTTCCGGTACCACCGACCTCGACACCATTGAGACGGTATACAGCCATCCACAGCCGTTCCAGCAGTGCAGCAAGTTCCTCAGTCGTTATCCGCACTGGAAAATTGAGTACACCGAAAGCACATCCGCGGCAATGGAAAAGGTCGCTCAGGCAAATTCTCCGCGCGTTGCTGCGCTCGGAAGCGAAGCCGGTGGCGTGCTGCATGGTTTACAGGTTCTGGAACGCATCGAAGCGAATCAGACACAGAACATCACTCGTTTCATCGTGCTGGCACGTAAAGCGATCAACGTTTCTGACCAGGTGCCCGCGAAAACTACGCTGTTGATGGCGACAGGACAACAGGCAGGCGCGCTGGTAGAAGCATTGCTGGTGATGCGTAATCACAATCTGATCATGACCAAACTGGAATCCCGCCCCATACACGGCAATCCGTGGGAAGAGATGTTTTATCTCGACATCCAGGCCAACCTGGAATCCTCAGAAATGCAAAAAGCGCTTAAAGAACTGGGGGAGATTACTCGCTCGATGAAGGTGCTGGGCTGCTATCCCAGTGAGAACGTGGTGCCGGTCGAACCGAGCTAACGTGTAACAAGGCCGGAGGGCGCTGTGCCCGGCCGGCCTGCTGTTTATGTTGCGTAGGCCGGATAAGTCGCTTGCGCGTCGCCATCCGGCATCATCCAGCCATTACTGTCGACTGTCATTCGCCTGGCGTAACAGCGTACGACTTTCGCTCTGGAAGCGTTTCGCGTAATCGCCAAACCAGTGCTCCACTTTGCGGAAGCTATCGATAAACGCCTGTTTATCCCCCTGCTCCAGCAGACCGATCGCTTCGCCAAAACGTTTGTAGTAGCGCTTAATGAGCGCCAGATTGCTCTCCGACGACATAATGATATCGGCATAAAGCTGCGGGTCCTGAGCAAACAGTCGCCCCACCATCGCCAGCTCAAGACGATAAATCGGCGAAGAGAGCGCCAGCAACTGTTCAAGCTGCACGTTTTCTTCTGCCAGATGCAGACCATAGGCAAAAGTCGCAAAGTGGCGCAGCGCCTGAATAAACGCCATGTTCTGATCGTGTTCGACGGCGCTGATGCGGTGCAACCGCGCCCCCCAGACCTGAATCTGCTCCAGGAACCACTGATACGCTTCCGGATTTCGCCCATCGCACCAGACCACCACCTGTTTTGCCAGGCTGCCGCTGTCCGGACCAAACATCGGGTGCAGACCAAGCACCGGGCCATCGTGCGCCGCCAGCATTGCCTGTAACGGGCCGTTTTTCACCGACGCCAGATCGACCAGAATACAATCGGCTGGCAAAGGCGGTAACCTGCCGATCACCGATTCCGTCAGATGGATCGGGACACTGACGATCACCATGCCGGCATCAGCGACAATCTCCTGCGCACGATCCCAGTCATATTGTTCGAGGATCCGCACCTGATAACCCGACAGGGTGAGCATTTTCTCGAACAACCGTCCCATCTGCCCGCCACCGCCGACAATCACCACGGGTCGCAGCGAAGGGCACAGCGTCTTAAACCCCTTATCGTTCTCACTGGAGTAGGATTCACGCATCACCCGACGCAACACATCTTCAATCAGATCCGGCGGCACGCCGAGCGCTTCGGCTTCCGCGCGACGCGAAGCCAGCATCGAGGCTTCGCGCTCCGGTACGTAAATCGGCAGGCCAAAGCGGCTTTTAACTTCACCAACCTCAGCCACCAGTTCCAGACGGCGCGCCAGTAAATCCAGCAACGCCTTGTCTACTTCATCAATTTGATCGCGTAATGCGGTCAACTCAGCAACCATAACGAACCTCTTAAGCCTGGCGCGCCGCCAACTGGCCGTTCAAGTCTTTGTTAATTTCACGCAGTAACGCGTCCGTCATTTCCCAGCTAATGCAGGCATCGGTAACGGACACGCCGTACTTCATCTCGCTGCGCGGTTGCTCGGAGGACTGGTTGCCTTCGTGAATATTACTTTCAATCATCAGCCCGATGATTGAGCGGTTGCCATCTTTAATTTGCGCAACCACCGACTCCGCCACGGCAGGCTGACGACGGTAATCTTTATTGGAGTTACCATGACTGCAATCTACCATCAGTGACGGTCGCAGTCCCGCCTGCTCCATTTCTTTTTCGCACTGGGCGACATCTGCCGGGCTATAGTTAGGCGCTTTGCCACCACGCAGGATCACATGCCCGTCCGGGTTCCCCTGGGTTTGCAACAACGCAACCTGCCCCGCCTGGTTAATACCGACAAAACGGTGTGACTGCGCCGCCGCGCGCATGGCGTTGATCGCCGTAGCCAGGCTGCCGTCGGTGCCGTTTTTGAAACCTACCGGCATCGACAGACCCGACGCCATCTCACGGTGCGTTTGTGATTCTGTGGTACGCGCGCCGATCGCCGACCAGCTAAAGAGATCGCCCAGGTACTGTGGACTGTTCGGATCCAGCGCTTCCGTCGCCAGCGGCAGTCCCATATTAACCAGTTCAAGCAGCAGCTGACGCGCAATTTTCAGACCGGCTTCAACGTCAAAAGAGCCATCCATATGAGGATCGTTAATTAACCCTTTCCAGCCAACGGTGGTACGGGGTTTTTCAAAATAGACGCGCATCACCAGATAGAGGCTATCGCTGACCTCTGCGGCAAGGGCTTTAAATCGACGAGCATATTCCAGGGCCGTTTCAGGATCGTGAATGGAACACGGGCCGCACACCACTAACAGACGCGGATCGCGACCGGCAATAATGTCAGAAATGGTTTTGCGCGACTGGGCGATTTGCGCCTCTTGCGCCAGGCTCAGCGGGAATTCCGCTTTGAGTTGTTCCGGGGTCATCAGAACCTGTTCGTCGGTAATGTGTACGTTGTTCAGCGCGTCTTTTTGCATGATGGCGATCCTGTTTTAGCTCGTTTGCGATAGTTTTCCTCAGGGAGGATGACGTAACGATAACACAACGAGTAAAGATATCAATCCAAAATACGTAAACATTACGTTACAGTAGTGATATTTGTTCGATTTAAAGCCCGCTTATTCGTACAAAATAATTTACACATAATTGTTACAAGATCCGCTATGCTTTGAAAAAACAGGAGAACAGGCAATGACGACAAGAGTCAGTATCGCAGTCATTTTTCTGCTCAGTGGCTGTCAGATCGATCCTTACACCCACGCACCAACATGGACCAGCACCAACTGGTATGACGCAGGTATCGAAGACGCGATTTCCGGCGTTGCGGTTAAAGATGATGAAACGCTGGCCGATAGCTTTAACGACCCGGAGGTGGATCGTGCGCAATACCTAAAAGGCTATGCGGAAGGTCAACGTAAAACCTGTCAGCAAAATTTTGCCTATGCCAGAGGCGTAACGGGGAAAACCTTCCCTGCCAGTTGCGATACTGTAGAAAATGCCAGTCAATTGCGTGAAGCATGGCAACAAGGTGCCGATGAAAATGCTGGCTCAATACGTCTGAATTAATATTTTGTCAGATTTAGCTTAAGGCGTATGCGTTAATCCACGAGGTATAATGACGCCCCGCAAAAATAATGCTATTTTGCTTTAAACAAAACATGGATGTATTTTGATGACTGATAAAAGATGCTGGTGAGGAAATCGTTATGTTTACTTCTCACCGACGCCTGATACTGTTAGTGCTGTTACTGGCAGGGTCGCCAGTTTATGCGAATGACATCCCTGATGCGGCGAAGAACGTTCGCACCATGGTCTCTGGGATTGTCAGTTATACGCGCTGGCCTGCCCTCTCAGGGCCGCCCAGATTGTGTATTTTCTCGTCTTCCCGGTTCGCCAGCGTACTAGGAGACAGCAGTGATACGTCGCTGCCTTACCAACCCGTCATTATTAACACCGAACAAGAAGCATTAACTGCGCGTTGTGATGGTGTTTATTTCGGCAGTGAATCTCCCACTGCTCAGGTTGAATTAACAAATAAATATCCGTCTAAGGCGTTGTTATTAATTGCAGAACAGAATGCCGAATGCATTATTGGTAGTACCTTTTGTCTAATTATTAACAATAATGATGTCAGATTCGCCGTTAATCTGGATTCTTTGTCGCGAAGTGGCGTAAGAGTCAATCCGGATGTATTAATGCTCGCACGGAATAAAAAAAATGGATAAGGATCTTTCCCCTACCTCCCGTCCCACATTTAAGCGAGCGTTGCGACGCATCAACATCACCAGCGTGATCGTGACCATGACGCTGATCTGGCTGCTGCTGTGTGTGGCCTCGGTACTGACGTTAAAACAGTATGCGCAAAGAAACCTCGAGCTCACGGCGGCGACAATGACCCACAGCCTGGAAGCCGCGCTGGTATTCACTGATGATGCCGCCGCCGCCGAAACGTTGGCCGCGCTCGGGCAGCAGGGTCAATTTTCCGTCGCTGAAGTTCGTGACAATAATCAGAATGTCATTGCCTCCTGGCGTTACAACGCGCAGGAGAACGACGATAAGCTGGGGGATTTGATTAGTCACTGGCTCTTTCCCTTACCCGTCTCCCAGCCCGTCTGGCACAGTGGTGAAATTATTGGTGAAGTTCGACTCACCGCACGCGACAGCTTAATCAGCCACTTCATCTGGCTTTCTCTGGCAGTCCTTACAGGATCAATTCTGCTGGCCTCCGGTATCGCTATTGTGCTGACGCGTCATCTGCATCGTGGCGTGGTTGAGGCACTACAAAATATCACCGAGGTGGTGCACGATGTACGTACCAACCGTAATTTCTCCCGTCGCGTCTCTGAAGAGCGGATTGAAGAGTTCCATAATTTTGCCCAGGACTTCAACAGCCTGCTCGATGAAATGGAAGAGTGGCAGCTGCGTCTACAGGCCAAAAATGCACAATTACTGCGAACGGCGTTGCATGATCCGCTAACCGGGTTGGCAAACCGGGCGGCTTTCCGTAGCAGCATCAGCGCGCTGATGAACGACAGTTCCGCTCGCAGCAGCTCCGCGCTGCTGTTCCTTGATGGTGATAACTTCAAATTCGTGAATGACACCTGGGGGCATGCCGCAGGCGATCGCGTACTGATTGAAGTCGCCAGGCGACTGGCTGAATTTGGTGGCAACCGCCATATCCCTTATCGCCTCGGCGGCGATGAGTTTGCCGTCGTGCTTTACGGTGTCCATTCAGACTATGAAGTCCAGCGAATCAGCGCCGCGCTGGCACAGGAGTTTAATCGTCCTTTTGACCTGCATAATGGGCATTTAGTCAGTATGACGTTGAGTATGGGTTACGCGCTGACCTGGGAGCACGCTTCCGCCGAGAAATTGCAAGAACTGGCCGATCGCAATATGTATCAGGCTAAACATCAGCGCACAGAGCGCTCGATTAAATAAATAAGGAATGCACACATGCTTAAGCGTCTTTTATCTCCACTCATTCTTGCCACGCTACTGCTGACAGGCTGTCAGGCTCCACAGGGAAAATTCACTCCTGAGCAGGTAGCGGCCATGCAATCGTACGGATTTACTGAATCCGCGGGAGACTGGTCGCTGGGGCTTTCCGACACCATCCTGTTTGATAAGAATGATTACAAGCTGCGTGCGGAAAGCCAGCAGCAGATCCAGTCGATGGCCGCTCGTCTGGCCTCAGTAGGTCTGAATCATGCGCGTATGGATGGGCATACCGATAACTATGGTGAGGATAGCTACAATGAGGCGCTATCACTCAAACGCGCCAATGTCGTGGCGGACGCGTGGTCAGAGGGCGCGAAGATCCCGCGCACCAATCTGACCACTCAGGGATTAGGAAAGAAACACCCCATCGCCAGCAACCAGTCGGCGAAAGGTCGCGCTGAAAACCGCCGAGTCGCCGTGGTCATCAGCACGCCTTAGTCCTCAGTCGGCTGACTGCGTGAATACCACACGTGACGCGTGAACCCAGCGCAGCCAGTCGACCAGCATAAACAGCAACAGACTTCCCCCCAGCACCGGCATGGCCAGTCCGAGCGCAATCGCCAACCCCCCGACACCCACACGTCCCCAAACGCTCAGCATGAGCCAGCTTTGAACCAGCGTCTGCCCCGGGCTGGCTGATGGGCTGGCAGGACGACGGATCCACCACAGCCGATAGCCAATCACGATCGTCAGACAAAGGCCGACGCCAAAACCGATCAATAGCAGTTGATTCGGCAATCCAAGCAGAATACCCATATGAAAATCGACGCCCCAACGCGTCAATTTCGCCATCAGCGGGAAGTCGGCAAACCGGGTGCGATCGCTCACCTGCAGCGTCGTCGGGTCAACGGCAACGGCATCAACCTGCGTAGGCCAGCGGCGATCGATTTCCGTTACCGTCCAGCCGTGTTGCGCATCCTTCGGCGGGCGAATTTCCAGCCGAAGCGCATTGAGCCCTGCGGTTTGCGCGGTCTGTAATACCGTATCGAACTGACGGATATTCACCTGGGCCGCAGGCATCATCTTGCCGCCATGGTGATCTGCATGCTCATCCTGGAGCGTACGAGCGCCGTGGAGTTGAGCGTTAAGCTGTGGCGTAAGCCAGCCAAACGCCGCACGCATTTTATCCACGTTGCCGCCTGCCCACTGCGACCAGGTCAGACCGGTAGCTGAAAACAGCAACATTCCGACGAACAACAGCCACCCCAGCGTCACGTGCAGGCGCCGGTGGTTTTGTACCGGATTGTTCAACCGGCGTCGGGGACGCGTTACCGACCAGAGCGTAATGCCACCCAGCGCAGCTACCCACATCCAGGATGCCGCCAGTTCACTGTAGAGACGCCCGACCTCCCCTAACAGTAGCGAACGGTGGGCATAATCAATCCACTGCCGCAGCGGGAGGATACCGCTGGTGCCGTACACCGGCATATCGCCTTTAACGGCCAGGGTTATCGGATCGATAAAAATGGCCCGATGTTCAGATGCCGCCAGCGCCGGGTCGGAAAACATGACGCGCGTGGTATCCCCCGGTTCCAGTCCGGGGCGGACAGCATGCAGGCGCTGGTGTCCACCGGTCACCTGCTGCGCGATCGCAATCTGCGCTGCCAACGATTGCGGTTCTCCCTGAGTCGTCCCGTTAAGTGCCTGTGTGTAAATGGCCTCTTCCAGTTGTGGTGTGGCCACATACAGCGTGCCGGTCAGCGCGGCAACAAAGATAAATGGCCCGACAAACAGGCCGATATAGAAATGAAGGCGTCGCAGCAGTGTTATCCATGCCGCGCGCGGTGTGCAGGTTGCCATACTTTTCCTCAGAAAAAGCAAAAGATATCGTGACGCTTATGCGCCAGTCTTATTTTCAGAAACAGGAAAGCAAGGACCTGCGCGGCGGCGCGCGCGTATCTGGATATAGCCAGGGGAAGAAGTACCAGTGTTTAATCGTTGGACGAATGGGTTTGCATTGCGCTCTGAGCAGAACGACGCAGAGCAGAATCATCAGCGCCAGAATAAGTCCTGGGACATGAGCCAGTAACACACAGTAACCACAGGCTTCGCCGTGATCGACAGCCAGCGGGACTGGAGGAGAATCACCGTGATGCCCGGCGTGCTTTGGCATCGAACTCATCTCATGGTGCATACCCGGCATCGCGCTCATTGGGTCTTTTTGCAGCGCAACGGAGATTAGCGGGGCGACGACAATCAGCAGGATCGCAAACAACGCGAGACATGCCGCGTGCCGCTGAAAACCAGACTGATGAAATGTCGCGTTATTCACTGTCCCTCCCGAAGAGAACGAGGGCATTGTAAATGATTTATGAACTACAGGTTAACGTTGTGAGTGTTACGGGGACAAAAAAAGGGCCAGCCAACTGGCCAGCCCTTCTAACAGGATGTCGCCTGAGCGATATCTTAGTTAAGACGCTCTTTGATACGAGCAGCCTTACCAGTACGCTCACGCAGGTAGTACAGTTTAGCTTTACGAACGGCACCACGACGTTTAACAGCAATGCTGTCAACAACCGGAGAGTGAGTCTGGAAGACACGCTCAACGCCTTCGCCGTTGGAAATTTTACGAACAGTGAATGCAGAGTGCAGACCGCGGTTACGAATAGCGATAACCACGCCCTCGAATGCCTGCAGACGTTTTTTGGAACCTTCAACAACCCATACTTTCACTTCCACGGTATCACCCGGACGGAAGGAAGGTACGTCCTGCTTCATCTGCTCTTGTTCAAGTTGCTTAATAATGTTGCTCATAATTTAATCTCTTATCCTGGGTAAACTGATAATCGGGGGCTTACGCCATCCCATCATGTTTATGCTGCTGTTGTGCGTGTTCCGTTTTGAACTCCGCCAGCAACCTTGCTTGCTCTTCAGTCAGAGCCAGGTTTTCCAGAAGTTCAGGTCTTCTAAGCCAGGTGCGGCCCAGCGACTGTTTCAAGCGCCAGCGACGTATCTCAGCATGGTTTCCTGACAGTAACACTGCCGGGACATCCATCTCTTCTAACACTTCAGGTCGGGTATAGTGCGGGCAGTCCAGCAACCCCTCCGCAAAGGAATCTTCCGTTGCCGATGCCTCATGACCCAGAACCCCCGGAATAAACCGGGAAACGGAGTCAATCAGTACCATTGCCGGTAACTCTCCACCGCTGAGAACGTAATCGCCGATTGACCATTCTTCGTCAATTTCGGTTTGGATCACGCGCTCATCTATACCTTCGTAGCGACCACAGACCAGAATCAGCTTTTGATTCGTGGCCAGTTCGCTGACGCCTGCTTGATCAAGCTTGCGTCCCTGAGGTGACAGATAAATCACCTTAGCGCCTTCACCCGCCGCGCTTTTTGCTGCATGAATGGCATCCCGTAAGGGTTGTACCATCATTAACATCCCCGGTCCGCCGCCGTAAGGACGATCGTCCACGGTACGGTGCCGGTCATGCGTGAAGTCACGAGGACTCCAGCTCTGGATGTTCAGCAGGCCATTTTTAACAGCCCGGCCAGTTACCCCGTAATCGGTAATTGCACGAAACATTTCTGGAAACAGGCTAACGATACCTATAAACACAAGCCAATCCCCATCACGCCGTCATTTACCGCTTATCCGGTGGTTTAAAAACCAGGATCCCAATCTACTTCGATAGTCCGCGTAGTGAGATCGACTTTCTTGATAACCTGCCCATCGAGGAACGGCACGAGGCGCTCCTTGATACCAAACGCATCTTTCAGGTTTGCCTTAATGACAATGACGTCATTCGATCCGGTTTCCATCATATCGACGACTTTACCGAGATCGTAACCTTCTGTGGTCACTACCTGGCAGCCCATCAGGTCTTTCCAGTAGTAGTCACCCTCTTCCAGTTTTGGCAGTTGCGTAGAATCCACGACAATCTCGCAATTGGTCAACAGATTCGCAGCATCCCGATCTTCAACGCCTTTCAGCTTGATGATCAGATCCTGATTGTGGTGCTTCCAGCTTTCCAGCTGTACTTGCTGCCACTGACCCGCCTTCTGGATAAACCAGGGCTGATAGTCAAAAATGCTTTCGGCGTCTTCAGTGGAAGAAAACACTCTGAGCCAACCACGAATACCGTAAGACGATCCCATTTTCCCTAAGACAATCGGGTCCACGGGTGCTTGCGCAGTGAGTTGCTTGCTCATCATGACCACCGTGACAGATTAAGCTGCTTTGCTTACTTCTTTGATCAGCGTAGCTACGCGATCAGAAATGGTCGCGCCCTGGCCAACCCAGTGAGCGATGCGATCCAGATCCAGGCGAGTGCCTTCTTCTTTTTCGCTAGCGATTGGGTTAAAGAAGCCAACGCGCTCAATGAAGCGACCGTTACGTGCGTTACGGCTGTCAGTAACAACAACCTGGTAGAACGGACGCTTTTTAGCGCCGTGACGAGCTAAACGAATAGTTACCATAACATCCTCTTGTGTGAATAAAACAACCGGGCCCCATCGAGGAACGGAGCCCGGTGTCATATTAAAAGCCCGAAAATTTTACTGATTTCTGGGGAAATTGCAATCAGCAGTTAATAACACTGCGGCAAAAGGCCGTCGGCGGTGCAGCCAGTTCGGTGCCGGCGTGCGCACAGCCACCGGAGCGTACACGCAGTACGTGAGGATGGCGAGCACACCCCGGTGCCGAAATGGCAAATGAGCCAGGTCTTAAAGATTAGCGGCCTGGGAAGCCTGGCGGCATCATCCCTTTCATACTTCTCATCATTTTGGCCATCCCGCCCTTCTTCATCTTCTTCATCATGCGCTGCATGTCGTCGAACTGTTTCAGAAGACGGTTAACGTCCTGCACCTGCATACCGCAACCCTGTGCGATACGGCGTTTACGGGACCCTTTGATGATTTCCGGCTTCGCGCGCTCTTTCAGCGTCATCGAATTGATGATCGCCTCCATGCGCACCAGCACGTTGTCATCCATCTGTGACTTAACGTTGTCCGGGATCTGCCCCATGCCCGGCAGCTTGCCCATCAGACTTGCCATACCGCCCATGTTTTTCATCTGGCGCAACTGTTCCAGGAAGTCGGTCAGATCAAAACCATCGCCCTTTTTCAGTTTCGTCGCCAGCTTCTCAGCCTGCGCACGGTCAACTTTACTTTCGATATCTTCGATCAGCGACAGCACGTCGCCCATGCCGAGAATACGTGACGCGATACGGTCCGGGTGGAACGGCTCCAGCGCCTCGGTTTTCTCGCCCACGCCGAGGAATTTGATCGGTTTGCCGGTGATGTGACGAATAGAGAGCGCAGCACCGCCACGGGCGTCACCATCGACTTTGGTCAGCACCACACCGGTCAGCGGCAGCGCTTCATTGAACGCCTTCGCGGTATTCGCCGCATCCTGACCGGTCATCGCGTCGACCACAAACAGGGTTTCTACCGGATTGATAGAAGCATGAACCTGTTTGATTTCGTCCATCATCGCTTCGTCAACGTGCAGACGACCGGCGGTATCTACCAGCAGCACGTCGTAGAACTTAAGTTTGGCTTCTTTCAGCGCCGCATTAACGATATCGACCGGCTTCTGGCCGACATCCGACGGGAAGAAATCAACGCCAACCTGCTCTGCCAGCGTCTCCAGCTGTTTGATCGCCGCCGGGCGATACACGTCGGCAGAGACGACCAGCACTTTCTTCTTGTGCTTCTCGCGCAGAAATTTGCCCAGCTTACCGACGCTGGTGGTTTTACCGGCACCCTGCAGGCCCGCCATCAGCACCACGGCCGGCGGCTGCGCCGCCAGATTCAGGCTCTGGTTTTCTTCGCCCATCGCCGCCACGAGTTCGTTACGGACAATCTTGACGAACTCCTGCCCTGGCGTCAGGCTTTTGTTAACTTCATGTCCAACCGCTTTCTCTTTTACGCGATTGATAAACTCTCGCACTACCGGCAGCGCAACGTCAGCCTCCAGCAGCGCCATGCGCACTTCGCGCAGCGTCTCTTTAACGTTGTCTTCAGTAAGGCGTCCGCGGCCACTGATATTGCGCAGCGTGCGCGACAAACGATCGGTTAAATTATCAAACATTGTCTCTCGCCTGGGGTGGAAACGGTTGGTCGCTCAAGCGACACATAAACATAAATTTGTCGCAGTATAACATGAAGCCGTCTTTGTTGTTATGCAACGGTTGGAGCCACGGTCACGTAACGCTATACTGCTTCTCTTTCTCACTGGCCAACTGTCGACATCATTATGCCCGTTTTTGCTCTGCTCGCCCTTGTCGCCTACTCCGTCAGCCTTGCGCTGATTATTCCCGCGCTGTTGCAAAAAAACAGCGGCTGGCGGCGTATGGCTATTCTTTCTGCGGTTGTCGCGCTGGTGTGTCACGCCGTTGCGCTTGAAGCTCGCATTCTGCCGGGTGGCGATAGCGGACAAAACCTGAGCCTGCTGAACGTCGGCTCGCTGGTTAGCCTGATGATTTGTACCGTGATGACGATCGTCGCCTCGCGCAACCGTGGCTGGCTGTTGCTGCCAGTGGTCTATGCCTTCGCGCTGATCAATCTGGCCTTCGCGACCTTCATGCCGAACGAATTCATCACCCATCTCGAAGCCACGCCGGGGATGATGATCCACATCGGTCTGTCGCTGTTCTCCTATGCAACGCTCATTATCGCTGCGCTATACGCGCTGCAACTCGCCTGGATCGACTATCAGCTTAAAAACAAAAAGCTGGCGTTCAATAATGAAATGCCGCCGCTGATGAGCATCGAGCGCAAGATGTTCCACATCACGCAGATTGGCGTGGTCCTGTTGACGCTCACTTTGTGTACTGGCCTGTTTTACATGCACAATCTATTCAGCATGGAAAATATCGACAAAGCGGTGCTCTCGATCATCGCATGGTTTGTCTATATTGTTCTGTTGTGGGGGCATTATCATGAAGGCTGGCGCGGTCGGCGTGTCGTGTGGTTTAACGTCGCAGGCGCCGGGATCCTGACGCTGGCCTACTTCGGTAGCCGAATTTTGCAGCAATTTGTCAGCTAAGCCTTAAAGGAGGCGCCCCCTGGAACACATCTCCACCACCACGCTGATCGTCACACTGATCGTCATGGTGGTCATCTCCGCCTATTTTTCCGGCTCTGAAACCGGAATGATGACCCTGAATCGCTACCGCTTACGCCACCTGGCTAAACAGGGGAATCGTCCGGCAAAGCGCGTTGAAAAATTGCTGCGTAAACCCGATCGTCTGATAAGCCTGGTGCTGATTGGTAATAACCTGGTCAATATCCTTGCCTCGGCGCTCGGCACCATTGTCGGTATGCGTTTGTATGGCGATGCGGGCGTCGCCATCGCCACCGGCGTACTGACCTTCGTCGTGCTGGTGTTTGCCGAAGTTCTGCCCAAAACCATTGCGGCGCTGTACCCGGAAAAGGTGGCCTATCCCAGCAGCTTCCTGCTGGCGCCGTTGCAGATCCTGATGATGCCGTTGGTCTGGCTGCTCAACACCATCACCCGATTGCTGATGCGCATGATGGGTATTAAAACTGATATCGTCATCAGTGGTTCACTGAGTAAAGACGAACTGCGCACCATCGTGAATGAATCCCGCGCGCAAATCTCCCGGCGTAATCAGGATATGCTGTTGTCAGTGCTCGATCTGGAAAAGGTCAGCGTTGACGACATCATGGTGCCGCGCAGCGAAATTATCGGTATTGATATTAATGGCGACTGGAAGTCAATCGTGCGTCAGTTATCACACTCACCCCACGGGCGTATTGTGCTGTACCGGGATTCGCTCGATGACGCTATCAGCATGCTGCGCGTCCGTGAAGCCTGGCGGTTAATGTCGGAAAAGAAAGAGTTCACCAAAGAAACCATGCTACGCGCCGCCGATGAAATTTACTTTGTCCCTGAGGGCACACCGCTTAGCACGCAGCTCATCAAATTTCAGCGCAATAAAAAGAAAGTTGGCCTGGTCGTCAATGAGTATGGCGATATTCAGGGGCTGGTCACAGTGGAAGATATTCTCGAAGAGATTGTTGGCGACTTTACCACCTCAATGTCCCCAACGCTTGCGGAGGAAGTTACGCCGCAAAATGACGGTTCGGTGATCATCGATGGCAGCGCCAACGTGCGGGAAATTAATAAAGCGTTTAACTGGCATCTGCCAGAAGACGACGCGCGTACGGTAAATGGCGTGATTCTGGAAGCGCTGGAAGAGATCCCGATTGCGGGCACTCGCGTGCGCATCGGTCAGTACGATATCGATATTCTCGATGTCCAGGAGAATATGATTAAACAGGTCAAAGTGTTACCCGTTAAACCGCTGCGGGAAAGTGTGGCGGAGTAATAAAGACGGCCCGTGGATATTCCAACGGGCCGTAAGCAGGATACGCGTCAGCGCCATCCGGCAATATAAATAGCCGAAAGATTAACCTTTCGCTTTCGCAACCGTCACCATCGCCGCACGGATCGTACGCCCGTTCAGCGTATAGCCTTTCTGCATAATACCCAGCACGTTACCCGGCGCGATGTCTTCAGACTCGACCATCGCAATCGCCTGATGCACGTTAGGATCCAGCGCAACGTTCGTTTCAGCGATGACTTCAACGCCAAACTTGCGCACCACATCCAGCATTGATTTCAGGGTCAGTTCGATCCCTTCCACCATCGGTTTCATATCCGGATTGGCTTTGTCCGCCACTTCCAGCGCACGATCCAGGCTATCAATCACCGGCAGCAGTTCGTTGACGAATTTCTCCAGCGCGAACTTATGCGCCTTCTCAACGTCCTGTTCAGTACGACGACGCAGGTTTTCCATTTCCGCTTTTATGCGCAGCACCGCATCACGTTCACGATTTTGAGCTTCGCTAAGCTGTGCTTCCAGATTCGCAATTTTTTCATCGCGCGGATCCACCTGCTCAGCAGAAGCGTCTGATTCAACCGCCTCAACTTCTTCGTGCTGATCCATGATAATTTCTTCCGGGGCTTGCCCCTCAGGCGTTTTCTGTTCTTTACTACTCATGAATTTCTCCGCGTTTTTTTCGCATTCATCTCGCTAACTTCGCTTATTATGGGGATCAGATTCAGGGTTTCAAGGGAAGCACTCACATTGTCATCAATCTTCATCACAAGGACCTCGAAAAAATGAATAATCATTTCAAGTGTATCGGCATTGTGGGACATCCTCGTCACCCCACGGCACTTACAACACATGAAATGCTCTACCGCTGGTTATGCACGAAAGGGTATGAGGTCATTGTCGAGCAGCAAATCGCTCACGAGTTGCAGTTGAAGAATGTGAAAATTGGCACCCTGGCGGAAATTGGCCAGCAGGCGGATCTCGCCGTCGTCGTCGGCGGCGACGGCAACATGCTCGGCGCAGCACGTACCCTGGCACGTTACGATATCAAAGTGATCGGTATTAACCGTGGCAATCTCGGCTTTCTGACCGACCTTGATCCTGATAACGCGCAGCAACAACTCGCTGACGTGCTGGAAGGCCATTACGTTGCGGAAAAACGCTTTCTGCTGGAAGCGCAGGTATGTCAGAAGGACTGCCAGAAGCGCATCAGTACCGCCATCAACGAAGTTGTGCTGCATCCCGGCAAAGTCGCGCACATGATTGAGTTTGAAGTCTATATTGACGAAAGCTTTGCCTTCTCTCAGCGTTCTGACGGTCTGATCATCTCAACACCTACCGGTTCTACTGCCTATTCCCTGTCGGCCGGCGGCCCAATTCTGACGCCATCACTTGATGCCATCACGCTGGTGCCGATGTTTCCGCACACCCTTTCGGCACGCCCGCTGGTCATTAACAGCAGCAGCACCATTCGGCTGCGCTTCTCGCACCGCCGTAACGATCTCGAAATCAGCTGTGACAGCCAGATTGCGCTACCGATCCAGGAAGGTGAAGATGTGCTGATCCGCCGCTGTGACTATCATCTGAATCTCATCCACCCCAAAGATTACAGTTATTTCAATACATTAAGTACCAAGCTGGGCTGGTCAAAAAAATTATTCTAATTTAACGCCAACCTCTTTACTGTATAAAAAACCAGTTTATACTGTATGTAACTACAGTTATGGTTTTTCATACAGGAAAACGACTATGTTGGCACAACTGACCATCAGCAATTTTGCTATCGTTCGTGAACTTGAAATCGATTTTCAGAGCGGAATGACCGTTATCACCGGTGAAACCGGGGCGGGTAAATCTATTGCAATTGATGCGCTTGGCCTGTGCCTTGGCGGTCGCGCGGAAGCCGACATGGTCCGGACCGGCGCCAGCCGTGCCGACCTGTGCGCCCGTTTTTCATTGAAGGATACCCCTGCCGCCCTGCGCTGGCTGGAAGAAAACCAGTTGGAAGAAGGACGTGAGTGTTTACTTCGCCGCGTGATCAGCAGCGACGGGCGTTCCCGTGGTTTTATCAACGGGACTGCGGTTCCCCTCTCTCAGCTTCGCGAACTGGGGCAACTGCTCATTCAAATTCACGGACAGCACGCGCATCAGTTGCTGACGAAAGCCGAACACCAAAAGTCCCTGCTTGATGGCTACGCGAATGAATCCGTACGGGTGCAGGAGATGGCTACGCGTTACCAACTCTGGCATCAGAGCTGTCGTGATCTGGCGCATCACCAGCAGTTGAGTCAGGAACGGGCCGCTCGTGCAGAACTGCTGCAGTATCAGCTTAAAGAGCTGAACGAATTTAACCCGCAGGCGGGTGAATTTGAACAGATTGATGAAGAGTACAAACGTCTGGCCAACAGCGGTCAGCTTCTCTCCACCAGCCAGAATGCGTTGTCGCTGATGGCGGATGGAGAAGACGTTAACTTACAAAGTCAGCTCTATACCGCAAAACAACTGGTTAGTGAACTGGTCGGCATGGACAGTAAGCTCTCAGGCATTCTTGATATGCTGGAAGAGGCGACCATTCAGCTAACGGAAGCCAGCGACGAACTGCGCCACTATTGCGATCGTCTGGATTTAGACCCTAATCGCCTGTTCGAACTGGAACAGCGTATCTCGAAGCAAATTTCGCTGGCCCGTAAACACCACGTCAGCCCGGAAGCACTGCCGCAGTATTATCAGTCGTTGCTGGAGGAACAGCAGCAGCTCGACGATCAGGCCGACTCGCTGGAGACACTGACGCTGGCCGTGAACAAACATCGCCAGCAGGCGCTGGAAGCAGCGAAAGCGCTGCATGAGCAGCGTCAGCACTATGCCCGGGAGCTGAGTACCCTGATTACCGAGAGTATGCATTCACTCTCTATGCCACACGGCCATTTCACCATCGATGTGGCGTTTGATGAGCACCATCTGAGCCAGGACGGCGCAGATCGCGTTGAGTTTAAAGTGACGACTAACCCAGGCCAACCGATGCAGCCGATTGCCAAAGTGGCCTCTGGGGGTGAGCTGTCGCGTATTGCTCTTGCCATTCAGGTGATTACCGCACGTAAGATGGAAACCCCGGCGCTGATTTTCGATGAAGTTGATGTCGGTATCAGTGGTCCAACTGCCGCAGTGGTCGGGAAACTGCTGCGCCAGCTCGGTGAATCAACACAGGTTATGTGCGTCACCCACCTTCCGCAGGTGGCTGGATGCGGCCATCAGCACTTTTTTGTCAGCAAAGAGACGGACGGTGAAATGACTGAAACGCATATGCAACCGTTGGATAAACGCGCGCGGTTGCAGGAACTGGCGCGCCTGTTGGGTGGCAGCGAAGTGACGCGCAACACCCTCGCAAATGCGAAAGAACTGCTGGCAGCGTAAACTTTTTTGCATCTTAACGGTCAGAGTAGACAACAAAAACGCCGTCGGACCCGTAAGCAAAAGGTTTTAAAGTGGTGAAAGGTCTATTATCATCGGCATATTACATATGAGCCACGTACTGCTCGGGCCCGAAAAGGAATCAAATCACTATGCGCTGTAAAACGCTGACTGCTGCCGCAGCAGTATTATTGATGTTGACCGCAGGCTGTTCCACTCTGGAGCGAGTGGTTTACCGCCCTGATATCAACCAGGGGAACTATCTGACCGCGAACGATGTATCCAAAATTCGTGTGGGCATGACGCAACAGCAGGTTGCTTATGCGCTGGGTACGCCGATGATGTCCGATCCGTTTGGCACCAACACCTGGTTCTATGTGTTCCGTCAACAACCGGGCCATGAAGGCGTTACGCAGCAAACGCTGACGTTGACCTTCAACAGCAGCGGTGTATTGACTAATATCGATAATAAGCCTGCACTGACCGACAACCAGTAAGCTTGTCTTCAGATAACAAAAAAGGTGCTCCGTGAGCACCTTTTTTGTTATCTGCTATTTTCTTGCCGATTTCTCTGCCCGCTGCCTGCGCAACTCTTTCGGATCGGCAATCAGAGGGCGGTAGATTTCTACCCGGTCACCATCCTGTAACACATCCGCCAGTTTAACCGGACGGCTGTAGATTCCGACTTTGTTTTTCGTCAGATCGATATCGGTGCGCAGTTCCAGTAACCCCGACGCGCGGATAGCCTCTTCGACCGTTGCTCCCGGCTGCAGCGTCACCCGTTGCAGGTACTGTTTCTCAGGCAGCGCATAGGCCACCTCAACGACAATCTTAGGCGACACGGTAAACCTCTTTGGCTCGAACCGTAAAGGCCTGCACCATATTCGATGCCAGCTCTTTGAAGATACGGCCAAACGCCAGCTCGATCAGCTTATTGGTAAACTCAAAATCGAGATGGAACTCAACGCGACAGGCATCCGTACTCAGCGGCGTAAATTTCCAGCCGCCAATCAGTTTCTTAAACGGACCGTCGACCAGTTGCATCAGGATGCTCTGGTTACTGGTTAACTGATTTCGCGTGGTGAACGTCTTACTGATCCCCGCCTTAGAAACATCCACCGCGGCCGTCATCTGTCCTGGCGTAGACTCAAGAACACGGCTGCCGGTGCAACCAGGTAAAAACTGGGGATAGGACTGAACATCATTCACTAACTGATACATCTGTTCCGCACTGTAAGGGACTAACGCGGTTCGACTAATCTGCGGCATAGCTATTTCCATCAACAAAAATCGAACAAATAATACCATTTATCGCAAGGTAAAAAAAACGCTATCCCGCAACAGGGTACAACCTTGTTCATGCTAAGATATCCCCTTGCGCCCCGAAGGATGAAATGGGGTGTTTTTCGATTCCAGATTACCTATACTGAGCGGCACTATGACGAAGAAAAAAGCACACAAACCTGGCTCAGCCACCATCGCGCTCAACAAGCGCGCGCGACATGAATACTTTATCGAAGAAGAGTTCGAAGCGGGACTTGCTCTGCAAGGGTGGGAAGTGAAATCCCTGCGCGCCGGTAAAGCCAACATCGGCGACAGCTATGTGATCCTGAAAGACGGTGAAGCTTACCTGTTCGGCGCTAACTTTACGCCGATGGCGGTGGCCTCCACGCACGTGGTGTGCGATCCCACTCGCACCCGTAAACTGCTGCTGAATCAGCGTGAACTTGACTCACTGTATGGCCGCGTGAATCGTGAAGGCTACACCGTTGTCGCCCTTTCTCTGTACTGGAAGAATGCCTGGTGCAAAGTCAAAATTGGCGTGGCGAAGGGGAAGAAACAGCATGACAAACGTTCCGACCTGAAAGAACGTGAATGGCAACTGGATAAAGCGCGCATTATGAAAAACGCCGGTCGCTAACGGTGTTATTATGTGACCTGCCTCGCATTCGGGGTAGGTCATTATTATTTACTCCTTGAATCTCCAAAAATATATTCTCTTTTTCATTTTTTTTCTTTTTTTGCTGAAACATGAAACTGTCAAGAATATATCCTCAGACATAATTATATTATTCCCATAGTCCAATTATCTAATACTTCAAATAATTTTTTTTGACCTTTTAAGATTTCGGAATACCAATACAATTCGTGCGAGAAATCAATTACCCCTCCGCTTTGCTGACATAAAAAACTCATTTTAATACATCAAGATAAGCAACATCTTCTTTTTATGCCGCGCCGTTTTACTTCACCAACCGGTGCAGAACCGTATATATTTCACTGCCACTAAACAAATCACAAATATACGTTAATTTGCAGAATGAGTTCTTTCTGGCTATATCATCTAATACGAAAGTACCAGTGAATCAAAAAAACAAAGGGTTATTCAGCGCAACAGATACCATCATCGGCACGGCAACAGCATAGAAATCACCGGCGAGAATTCATCGACATGATGAACGGGAACGCTCATCTGCGCATTTTCCCTGTCCTGTGATTTTAACGAATTACTGCACAGAGCAAGCCATCAGGAGTAAACATATGCGTCTTCTCGCCGTTATATCCAAGTTGACGGGCGTTTCCACCCATGTCGAAGCCTCTGAAGTCACACTTAATGCCCCTTCCATTGTGAAATTATCCGCAGAGCGTAGCGACATCAGTCAACTGGCTCGCGTGAATCAGGATCTGGTAATCACCTTTACGTCCGGTGAAAAACTGACCGTTAAAAATTTCTATATGACGAACGATCAGGGGGCCAGCCAACTGGTGCTGGAAGACAGTCACGGTGCGCTGTGGTGGGTGGAAAACCCGGAAAACGGCCTGCATTTTGAACAAATTTCAACCATTGACGATCTGCTGGTTACCGCCGGGGGATCTCACGAAGGCGGGGCCATCTGGCCGTGGGTGCTGGGTGGTGCGGTTGCCGCTGGAGGGATCGCGGCCATCGCATCTTCGGGAGGTGGCGGTAGTAACCATCATGATAACGACAACAACAATCCTGGTGATGGCTCCGGCAACGGCGGCACGCCGGGGGATGGCAGCGGAAATAGCGGAGGAGGAGACAATGGCGGCGGTGATAACGGCACAAATCCGCCAGGCGGGGAAAACCCCACGCCACCGCTGGCCCCTGTAATTACCAGCGCGACGGATGCCGTCTCCGCCATCACAGGTGTCATTCAGGAGAATCAGACCACCAACGACAGCCAGCCTTTGATTGCCGGTACCGGTGAAGCAGGCACCCTCATCACCCTCTATGACAATGGGCAGGAAATTGGCATCGTCATCGTCGATGAACAGGGTCACTGGAGCTATAAACCCGACCTTCCGCTTTCTGAAGGCGTACATGTACTGACCGCCACCGCGACGGACGAAAATGGTAATACCAGCGCCCTCTCCGGTGATTTCACCTTTACCGTCGATACCATTGCCCCGGATGAGGTCTCCGGCTTAACGGTTTCTGAAGATGGGCTTTGGGTATCAGGGATCGCAGAAGCGGGTTGCGTCGTCACAATTTTCGACAGTTTACACAACGTCCTGGCCTCTGTTCAGGTTGATGACACCGGTCGGTTTACCGTTCGCCTCAACTCCGCGCAAACTGATTCCGAACAGCTGTATGCTGATATTTCTGACGCCGCGGGTAACGCAGGCGATGAGGCCTCCTTCTTCGGTTCCGACTCAGGTTTTCCTGACGCCCCCACCATTACCGGTATCATTGATGATACGCAACCCACCGCGGTGACGTTAGGCAATGGTCAGTTTACGAAAGACACAACGCCAACGCTGACCGGAACAGCGTCAGTCGGCGCAGTGGTCACCATTTTTGAGAATGGGACCGCTATCGGCAGCGCAATTGCCGCTGATGGCACATGGTCATATCCGCTGAGTAATGTCGCGGAAGGGTTACACAATTACACGGCGACGCAAACCACCCAGGACGGCGTCAGCGGCTATACGGTGGAGTTCGCTGTAACCGTCGATACCACGCCACCCGTTGCCCCCACCAATCTGCTCGTGTCACAAAACGGAACTGTACTGACCGGTAGTGCAGAGGCCGGTAGCACTGTCACCATCAAGGACAGCAACGGCGCCACGCTCGGCACCGCCACAGCAGACAGCACAGGGAAATTTAGCTTTCCACTCAATCCTGCCCTCGTAAACGGTGAAGCGTTGACCGCAATTGCGACAGACAGGGCAGGAAATGACAGCGCATCAGCCAATGTCACGGCGCCTGATACTACCTCACCGCAGGCGGCAGGAAATCTGGATGTGTCTGACGATGGGACAACGGTAACCGGGACCGCCGAACCCGGCACAACCGTGACCATTTACGGCAGCGACAACACGCCGCTGGGATCGGCGCTGGTACAACCCAACGGCTCATTTACCGTCACGCTGGATACGCCGCAAACCAACGGTGAAATTTTAACCGCCATCGTCAAGGATCCGGCGAATCTGACCAGCCCTCCGGCGACGACACTCGCCCCGGATACCACCCCACCCCAGCCCGCCGGAAACCTGGATGTTTCTGATGATGGCACGACGGTGACTGGCACTGCCGAACCCGGCAGCACGGTGACAATTCGCGATCCTGACGGTAACCCGATCGGCCAGGGTCAAACCGATGGCGACGGGAACTTCACCGTCACGCTGGATACGCCACAAACTAACGGTGAAACGCTCACCGCAACAGTAACCGATCCGGCGAATCAGAACAGCACGCCAGCCAACGTCACTGCGCCGGATATCACTGCCCCACAGCCCCCCGGCGCGGTTATTTCAGCAGACGGCGCCACCCTGACCGCTACCGCCGAACCCGGCAGTACGATTACGATTAAAGACAGTAACGGCAATACGCTGGCGGAATCCGGTCCGGTCCCGGAAAACGGCACGCTGGTGATTACTCTTAACCCGCCACAGGCCAACGGCGAAACGCTGAGCGTCACCGCCACAGATGCCGCGAGCAATACCAGTTCACCGTACGAGGTCGAGGCTCCGGACATCACTGCACCGGAGGCTCCCGTCGTCAGTGCGATTGCAGATGATGTGGGTGCCCAGAAAGGCAGTCTGGATGACGGACAACTCACTGATGACAATCAGTTGACCTTCAGCGGAACCGGCGAACCCGGCGCAACCATCACCATTCTGGACGGGGGTACCCCGCTGGCGGGAACCGCCACCGTGGACAGCAACGGCAACTGGACGCTCACCACACCAGTGCTGGGCGACGGCGACCACACCTTCACCGTCACCGCAACCGACGCGGCAAACCAAACCAGCACGCCTTCTGCCCCCATCACGATTACCGTCGATACCATACCCCCCGTCATTCCGGTCGTGACCCTGACTGACAACACCGGCAGTAACGTGGGTGAACTGACGGACAATGACGTAACCGACGCAACGCAGCCGGTGTTAAGCGGAATCGGCACCGCCGGAGACACCATTACGGTATATGACGGCTCGGCGATCGTTGGCACGACAAAAGTCGCGGAAAACGGTAGCTGGAGCTTTACTCCAACTCCCGCGCTGGGCGAAGGTGAGCACACGCTGAGCGTCACCGCAAGCGATCCCCTGGGCAACACCAGCGAAAAATCCACACCCATTACCATTACGGTGGATACCACTGCCCCCGACATCCCTGCGCTGACGCTGGCGGATGGCGCAAATACCCCTCTCACCGACGGCCAGGCGACCCGGGAAACCCAGCCGGTTCTGAGCGGTACGGGAACAGATGGCGATGTCATCAGCATTTACGATAATGGCGATCTGGTTACCACCGTCACGGTGACTAACGGCACCTGGAGCTACACGTCAAATGCCCTTGATGAAGGTGACCATGTCTTTACCCTCACCAGCACCGATCCGGCGGGCAATGTCAGCGAACCTTCCGCGCCGATCGGTATTCTGGTGGATACCACCCCACCCGCCGTGCCCAACCTGACCGTCACTGACCGCGTCGGCAGTCAGACCGGGACACTCGATAACGGCCAGTATACCGATGACACGCGACCACTGCTGAGCGGAAGCGGTACGCCAGGCGACACCATAACCATTACTCTCGACGGCGTTGAACAGTCGCCATTGGTTATCGACAATGCCGGGAACTGGAGCTTCCAACCTACGGTTCCGCTATCAACGGGCGATCATATCATCCAGGTGACCGCGACCGATCCGGCCGGTAACAGCAGCACGTCGCCGGATCGCATTGTGCGTGTTGATACCCAGGCCCCCGGTACGCCAACGCTGACCGTCAACGATGACGGCGGGCCATTGAGCGATGGTGGGCAGACCAACGATACCACCCCAACCCTGAGTGGGACGGGTGATACGGGCAGCATTGTCACCATTCTGAATAACGGTGTGCCAATTGGTACTGCCGAAGTTATAGATGGCGTCTGGAGCTTCACCCCGGATAGCGAACTGGTTGAAGGTAACTACAGCTTTACCGTAACGGCAAAAGATGCCGCAGGTAACACCAGTCAGCCGTCGGACGCGATTGGCATCACCATTGATACCCAGGCGCCCGACGCGCCGTTTATCACCTCGCCGGGCAATCCGGCCGTTACCAATCAGGCTGAGTTGCCCATTAGCGGCACCGGCGAACCCGGCAGTACTATCATCCTGTCGAATGGCAGCACGGTTATCGGCACCGCCGAAGTCGATCCTGAGGGAAACTGGACGATCGTTCCGGATTCGCCGCTCACCGAAGGCAATTATACATTGACGGCAACCGCCACCGATCCGGCAGGGAATATCAGCCCCCCTTCTGACGCCATCTCGCTGAACGTCGACCTGACTAAACCGGCGGCCCCGGAAGAGGTGACGATCTCTGCCGATGGCGCAACGGTCAGCGGCACGGCGGAAACCGGCAGCACGGTGACGATCCGCGACACCGACGGCAATGTGATCGGGTCAGGCGTGGCGACAGACGGCACGTTCCAGATTCAGGTCACGCCAGCGCAGACGGGACTCAATACGCTGACCGCCACGGCGGAGGATGCCGCCGGAAACAACAGCGCTCCCACCAACTTTAACGGTTCTGGCACCGGGCTACCGGTTATCAGCGCCATCGTTGATGATACCGGTAGCGTTCAGGGCTCTCTGAAGAGCGGGCAAACCACCGACGATACACAGCCGGGGCTGCGCGGTTTCTCCACGCCGAATTCGACGGTTAACATTCTGGTCGATGGCTTCGTTGTCGCATCGAACGTTCAGGTTGATGGAAACGGCAACTGGAGCTGGACGTCCGCCGCCGAGTTAGGCGAAGGCCAGCACACCTTCCAGGTTGTCGATAGCGTGGACGGCAGCAAAACGTCCGCCGTGGTTAACATCACTGTCGATCTCACTCCACCGACGCAACCGGCAATTGGCAGCGTGACGGACGATGTTGCCCCCGGAACGGGAACGCTGACCAGCGGACAGACGACCAACGATACCCGCCCAACCCTGAGCGGCAGCGGCACCAACGGCGAAACCATCACGATTTACGATGGCGATACGCCAATCGGTCAGGTACAGGTGGTTAACGGCGCGTGGAGTTTTACCCCTCCCACTGGCCTGGGGGAAGGCAGCCATGCTCTCACCATCACCGCCACCGATGCGGCGGGGAATACCAGCGTGGCGTCGGAACCCTTTGTGGTGGTGGTGGACACCACGCCACCGGTAGCGCCAACCATTGCCAGCGCCGTGGATAACAGCGAACCGCAGACGGGCGCCATCAGTAACGGCGGCAGCACCAATGACACCACGCCAGCCTTTACCGGCAGCGGCGAAGAAGGCAGTACGATTACCGTCTATGACAATGGGGTAAAAATCGGTACCACGCAGGTCACCAACGGTAGCTGGAGCTTCACCGCGCCGACGCTGACCACAGGCTCGCACGCGATTACCGTCACCGCCACCGATGCAATGGGTAACGTCAGCGCGCCTTCTACTGCCTGGACGGTGAACGTCGATACCACCGCGCCACGGGTTCCGGTGATTCAAAGCGTCACCGATGACACCAACCCGGTAACCGGCGTACTGGCGAACGGGCAAAGCACCAATGATACTCAGCCAGGCTTCCAGGGAACGGCAGAGCCGGGCTCCACCGTTACGCTGTATGACGGCGGACTCGCCGTGGGTAGCGTGGTGGTGGGCAGCGACGGGATCTGGTCACTCTCCCCTGACAATCCGTTAAGCAGCGGCTCGCACAATCTGACCGTCACGGCGACGGATGCGGCAGGCAACGAAAGCCCGTCCGCCGCGTTCTCCCTGACTGTTGATACGCAAGCGCCATTGGCTCCGGTCATCAGTTCCGTCACCGATGACGTCACCCCCAATAGTGGATCGCTGAGCAACGGCCAAAGTACCAACGATTCGCGGCCAACGCTTGCCGGGACCGCCGAAGCCAATAGCACCGTCAGCATTTTTGACGGAACCACGCTGTTGGGTAGCGTGCAGACCGACGGTACAGGCGCATGGACCTTTACGCCCGCTACCGCACTGGGCAATGGATCGCACACGTTCAACGTCACCGCCACAGACGCGGCCGGTAACGTCAGCCCTGGCGCCGCCTTTACCGTGGTCGTCGATACGGTTGCCCCTACGGCTCCTGCCATCGTCAGCGTCACCGACAATGTGACGCCTGGAACCGGCGCTCTCACCAGCGGGCAAAGCACGAACGATACTCGCCCGATCGTTGCCGGAACCGGTGAGCCCGGTAGCACCATTAACGTCTACGATGGCAACGTTCTGCTTGGCACCGCCCTCGTGACGGAAGGCGGGAGCTGGAGCTACCGACCAGATGGACTTTCCCAGGGGAGCCATACGCTGAGAGTCACCGCCACCGATAGTGCGGGCAATACCGGACCGGCATCGGCGAATTTTGCTCTGACGGTCGATACCGTTTCGCCTGGCGCACCGATTATCAGCAGCGTGACGGATGACGTTGGCCCGGTCACCGGCAGTCTGAACAGCGGTCAAACCACCAACGATGCACGTCCCGCCTTCACCGGTACCGGTGAACCGGGGACCACGATCAACATCACAGACAACGGCGTTCCCCTCGCCAGCGTGACGGTTGAGGCGAACGGGACCTGGACCTTTACCCCCATCGGCGATCTGAGCCAGGGGAATCATTCGCTGACCTTCACCGCGACGGATGCCGCCGGTAACGTTGGTCCTTCTGCCAGCTTCGCCATCACAGTTGATACCACTGCGCCGCTGGCACCGGTGATCGTCTCAGTGGTGGATGACAGTGCGCCGCAGACCGGTAATCTGTCGCCCAATCAGAGCACCAATGACACCCGACCCACGCTTAACGGCACGGCAGAACCGGGCACCACGCTGACCTTTACCGATAACGGCACGGTCATTGGCAGCCTCGTTGTCGCTACGGACGGCAACTGGACCTTCACACCCACCACCGCTCTGACCAACGGCGCCCATACCCTTGCGGTAACGGCGACCGACGCTGCGGGCAACGTCGGTCCGGCGGCCAGTTTCACCGTCACAGTGGATACGCTGGCGCCAAACGCGCCGGTGATCACCACCATTCTTGATGATGTCAGCAATATCACCGGCACCGTCGGCAGCGGACAAAGCACGAATGACACCCTGCCAGAGCTGCGTGGGACCAGCGAACCGGGCGCATTCATCACGCTCTATGACGGCGCAACGTTACTCACGCCAACCCCCATTCAGGCGGATGCCAACGGCGCATGGAGCTTTACCCCAACCGCCGCACTGACCGAGGGCTTGCATACCTTTACCGCCAAAGCCACCGACGCCGCGGGCAATGTCAGCGCATCGTCGGCGGCATCGACCATCGTGGTGGATACCACCCCGCCCGGCACACCGACTAATCTGGCGGTGATCACCAACGGCAGTCACGTCACCGGTACGGCAGAGGCTGGCAGCACCGTCACCATCACCAGCAGCAACGGCACGGTACTGGGAACCGGCGTTGCGGACGGCACCACCGGCAGCTTTAACATTCTGATTAATCCGGCACAGGTCGGTGGGGAAACATTGCAGGTCATCGCCCAGGACAAAGCGGGTAACGTCGGGACCTCCGGCAGCGTCATCGCGCCGTTCAGCGGCCTGCCCGGTGCGCCTGTGATCGCCTCGCTGACGGACGATGTGGGATCGATCACCGGACTGGTGGCTAATGGTCAGGCCACCAATGACGCCAGGCCGCTGTTAACCGGGACGGGTCAGCCGTTCTCCACGATTACGGTGTACAGCGACGGTGTCTCTATTGGTAGCGCCAGCGTCGATGCGCAGGGCAACTGGTCGCTGACCCCGCAGGCTAATATCGCCGACGGGACGCACGTCCTCACCGCCACGGCCACCAATACCAACGGCACCAGCACACTGTCATCAGGCTATACCGTCACGGTGGACACCGTGACGACCGCGCCAACCGGCACCATCAGCAGCGACGGCGCCAGCATCAGCGGCACTGCCGAAGCGGGCAGCACCGTGACCATCACCCTCAGCACGGGCGTAACGGTCACCACTACCGCCAACAGCAGCGGCAATTACACCTATACCTTTGATCGCAAACAGACCAGCGGTGAGAACATCAGCGTTAGCGCCACGGACGCCGTTGGCAACGCCTCGACGCCAACGCAGGTCACCGCGCCAACGCTGCCCATCTCGGCCAGCGATAACGTTGAGAATCTGGAGTTAACCTCCAGTGCCACCGTAACAACCGAGCAACTCAGCGACTATGGTTTGCTGCTGGTTGGCGCGCTGGGCAACGTGGCGAACGTGTTAGGTAACGATACGGCAGCCGTTGAGTTCACTATTCAGGATGGCGGCAGTGCAAATCTGGTGATCGACGCCAGCGCCACCGGAGTCGTGCTCTCACTGCTGAATACGCAGGAAGTGGCGATTCAGAAATATGACGCCGCGACCAATTCGTGGACCACGGTTATCGACACGGCGCAGGCACAGTTTGCCAATCTGCTGACGCTCGGCAGCAGCGGCGTCACGGTGAATGTCTCCGGGCTGGGGGAAGGAACGTATCGGGTTCTGACCTACAACACGGCGCTGCTGGCGACGGGCTCTTACACCGCACTGAACGTCAGCGTCGAAGAGACCAGCGCCGGCACCATTACCACAACCACGCCGCAGACCGGCAACGTGCTGAATAACGACAGCGCCCCGCAGGACACCGTCGTCACCACCATCACCAACGCCAATGGCCAAAGTTTTACGCTGGGTGCCGGCAGTAACGTCATTCAGGGTCTCTATGGCACGCTGACGATCAATCAGGATGGTAGCTACAGCTACGCACTGAACCCAAATAGTCCGGCCTCGGTTATCGGACGCACGGAGAGCTTCACCTACACCATCAACGGCGGCGGCAACAGCGCCTCGGCGAAGCTGGTGATTACTCTGGGCAATGACGCGCCGCCCAGCAGCGTGACCGCCGTGGATAACGTCGCCACCCTACCCTATGACACGCATGTGGAGGCAATCAACAACGGGGCGTCCTCACAGGGCGGCTTTACGGTCGTGAACGTCAGTCTGGGCAACGTGCTGGATCTGGGCGTACTGGACAAACTGAGCAACCCGATTATTTTCGACGTTGAGCAGGGTTCAACGCGCACCATGACGCTGCAATCCTCCATTGGCGGCGTGGCGGTGGCCTCCAGTTTCGATCTGTACATCTATCGCTTCAATGACGCCACCCAGCAGTTTGAGCAGTGGCGAGTAGAGAAAAACTGGCTGAACGCGCCGTTGCTGGGCGGTCAGTCCAACCCGTTGACGTTAAACCTGCCAGGAGGCGAATACCTGTTCCTGCTGAACCCGGCGTTTGGCATCACGGCGCTCACCGGCTACACGCTGAACGTGCTTGAGGACCATGTTTACAGCGTTGACAGTTTGACCACCACCACCCAGGGCAATGTACTGAGTGACGACATAGCGCCCGTCGGCACATTGGTCACACAGGTAAATGGCGTGGCGATTGCCGCCACTGGCACCACAACCATTGTCGGTACGTACGGCACGTTGACCATCGATGCCAACGGTAATTACACCTATACCCTGAAAAGCGGTGTGGGTGCAGACGGCACCAAAACGCCGGACAGCTTCATCTACACCGTGAAAGCGCCAAACGGGGATACCGATACCGCCTCGCTCAACATCCAGCCGACTGCCCGTCCGCTGGACGCGGTGAACGACGTCAGTGATATCCTGCTTGCTACGGCGGTACAGGACACGGCGAGCTATCTGGACTCTACCGTCGGCAGCGCCAGTTGGGGAGTACTCGGCAGAACCGGTAGCGGTAGCGGCACCTTTGACGTCGCGGCGGGCACCATTCTGAAAGGCGCCGCCATCGTCTTTGATGTCTCGACGCTGGTGACGCTGGGCAACCTGACCATCAACTGGTCGATACTGGAAAATGGCGTAGTCATCCGCTCCGGTACGGTGCCGGTCGCCAATATCACGCTGGGCGGCGCCACCGTGACCGTCAATCTGAACGGGCTGGAACTGGACGGCGGCACCTACACGCTAAACTTCACCGGCAATAACACCCTGGCGGGCGCAGCGACCATTACACCGAAAATTACCGGTACGACGGTCGATCTGGATAACTTCGAAACCTCCGGCACGCACACCGTCACCGGCAATATCTTTGACGGCAGCGACTCCGGCGGTGCAATGGATCAGTTGAACACTGTCGATACGCGCCTGACCATTACCGGCTTTAACGGCAGTACCGCCACGCTGGATCCTTACTCCAGCGCCACCACCACCCTTCAGGGCCACTACGGTTCGCTGCAAATCCGTGCCGACGGTTCGTACACCTACACGCTCAACAACGGTGTGGCGCTGTCTTCGATCACGGCGAAGGAGACCTTTACCTACACGCTGAATGACACTCATGGTCATACCGATACCGCCACGCTGACGGTGGATATCGCCCCACAGGTCGCCAGCACCGCGCAAAGCGACGTGTTGGTGGGATCGGTGTATGGCGACACGCTGATCTACAACCTGCTCAACGCCAGTGATGCCACCGGCGGCAACGGGGCGGACACATGGAAAAACTTCTCGCTGGCGCAGGGCGACAAAATTGATATCGGCGATTTGCTGGTGGGCTGGAACGGGCAAACCGCGACGCTTGGCAACTATCTCAACGTCAGCACCAGCGGCAGCAATACCATCATTTCTATTGACCGTGACGGGACAGGCAGCGCCTGGCACTCCACGCAACTGGTAACCCTGGAGAATGTTCAAACCACGCTGACGGAGCTTATCGAACAAAACCATATTGTGACCTGATAACGCCCCACAACACGACAACACAACGACCCCGGGCGCACGTTCGCCCGGGGCAAAAAACAACGCTCAATTAGGGAAGAAAAATGGGAAAACGACAGCTTGCTTTCTGGTGGCTGGCGGGAAACCTGTGCGCAGCCCCGGTAATCGCTGCCGGGGAAACGCCCCGCATCGCCCCACAGCAGTGGGTTGAACAGCAGGAATTGCCCACGCTTGATGGCCCGATGCCGCTGAGCGGCGACAGCGCCGCTCCCGGCGAACTGACCCTTTCTCAGGCGGTCAATCGCGCCGTCACCTGGCATCCGTCGATCGCGGAAGAGGTCGGTAAACTGTATGCCCAAATCCAGCAGGTCGATGTCGCGAAAGCCAAATACTATCCGCAGTTAAACGCCGGGATGAACAACGGCTATACCAACAGCTATTCCGACAGCGGATTCAGCCCGTCGCTGGTGCTGTCACTGTCGCAAATGCTTTATGACTTCGGCAAAGTCGCCAGCCAGGTGCGGGCAGAAAATGCCGGCGTGGCGCAGGAACAGGCCAACGTCCTGGTGAGCATTGATACGGTCAGTCATGAAACGGCGACCGCTATCGTCCAGGTGCAGACCTGGCAACAGATGGTGACAGTGGCAACGGAGCAACTGGACGCGCTGAGCGCCATCGGCAGACTGGCGAATCAGCGCAACGATGAAGGCGCCAGTTCGCTGTCGGATGTGGTGCAGACCGACGCGCGCATCGAAGGCGCACGCTCCCAGCTCGTACAGTATCAGGCCAATCTTGAAAGCTCACAGGCGACGCTCATGGCCTGGCTGGGGTGGAAAAACCTTAACGCTATCAGCAATGACTTCCCGCAAAAGCTGGCCCGTAGTTGCGAACTGGCAAAACCGGACGACAAACTAGTACCGTCCGTTCTTGCGGCCTGGGCGCAGGCCAACGTTGCGCAGGCCAATCTCGACTATGCCAACGCGCAGATGACGCCCACGGTTTCGCTGGAACCAGAGGTGCGGCGCTATCTCAACGATAACTACGCGGGTCATGAGTCCGTTGACCGTACCCAGTATTCGGCATGGGTCAAAGTGGAGATGCCCATTTATCAGGGCGGCGGCTTAACCGCCCGTCGCAACGCCGCCAGCCACGCGGTGGAATCCGCCCAGTCGGCGATCCAACGCACCCGGCTGGACGTGCGCAAGAAGCTGCTTGCGGATCGAAGTGAAGCGATGAACCTGGCGACCTCCCTGCAGATCCAAAAGCGCCAGGAGACGTTGAGCGAACGGACGCGCGAGCTGTATCAGCAGCAATATCTCGACCTCGGCTCCCGACCGCTTCTCGACGTACTCAACGCCGAGCAGGAGGTCTATCAGGCGCGCTTCGCGCAGTTACAGACAGAGAGTCAGTTGCATCAACTCCAGCTTAACTGCCTGTACAACACCGGCCAGATGCGCCAGGCCTTTGGTCTGGAAAACCGCACGATCCAGTCAGTGGAGATCCAGCCATGACCCACGCCGATATTCCTTCTGACGAGCGCATTACCGCGCTGGCGCTCGCTAACTGGGCGCGGGCAATGAGCCATATCGCCGCCCATTACCGTATTGCCAGTTCACCCGGCGCGTTACAGGCCAGCGCCCCGTGGTTCAAAGATAAACCGATGTCGCAGGCGCTCAGCCAACTGGCACGCCAGGCGGGGCTCTCTTTTCAGCCGCTGGCTCCCACCGAACAGTCGCTCACCCGCTGGCGTCTGCCGGTGGTGATCCAGCTCCAGGAGGGAGAACTGGTACTGGTAGAACAGTTCGATGGCGATGACCAGCTTGACGTCTGTTTTATCGACGGCGACTTACAGCGCAACCGGCTCTCGCTGCGCGAAATGCTGCCGACAGTCCGTTTCATCATCGCGTTACGCCCGCTTTCCGCGGTGAAAGACAGTCGGGTGGACGCCTACATCTCCCGCTTTAAGCCCGACTGGCTAAAAAGCCTGGTGCTGAAAGATCTGCGCCCTTACGGCCCGGTGATGCTGGCGGCGCTGCTGATCAACATCCTCTCGCTTTCCGGGATCATCTTCTCAATGCAGGTGTATGACCGGGTGATCCCGGCGCAGTCGTGGCCGTCGCTGTACGTTCTCGCCGTCGGCGTATTGATCGCCATGCTGTTTGGTTTTCTCCTAAGACTCGCGCGCGGTCACGTGATGGATCTGTTGGGTAAACGTGCCGATATGCGGGTGTCGGATCGCGTGTTCAGCCACGCACTGCGCCTGCGCAACAGCGCGATCCCCCGTTCCACCGGCAGCTTTATTTCGCAGCTACGCGAGCTGGAACAGATCCGCGAGATGGTGACCTCTTCCACCATCTCCACCATTGTGGATCTGCCCTTCTTTTTCCTGTTCATCGTGGTGCTGGCGATCATCGCCCCGCCGCTGGCCTGGATCGCTCCGGTCGCCGCGTTGCTGATGATCCTTCCCGGTCTGCTGCTGCAAAAAAAGCTCGCGGAGTTGGCGAATCAGGCGGCGCACGAGGCTACGCTGCGCAACGCCGTGCTGGTCGAAAGCGTTCAGGGGCTGGAAGATATCAAGCTGATGCAGGCGGAAAACCGGTTTTTGCAGCAGTGGAACAGCTATATCCGCATCACCGCCGAATCGGGACTGCGCACCCGCGAACTGTCGCAAGGGTTGATCAACTGGGGCGTAACCGTCCAGGGGCTGGTCTATGCGGCAGTGGTGATGTTTGGCGCCCCGCTGGTAATTGAAGGCACGCTAACGACCGGCTCAGTGGTTGCCGCTTCAATGCTGGGTTCGAGGATGATCGCTCCGATGGGCAATCTGTGCGGCGTGCTGGCGCGCTGGCAACAGGTGAAAGCCGCCAAAAAAGGGCTGGACAGCATTATGGCGCTCCCCACCGAGACCCAGCGCGACGAAACGCTGGTGCATCAGGAGATCTTTCACGGTCACTATTTGTTCGAGAACGCACAGTTTCGCTATCACAGTGAAGACCAGCGGGTACCGCTACGCATTAACCGACTTGAGATCGCCGCTGGCGAGCGCATCGCGGTGCTCGGGCGCAACGGTGCGGGCAAATCAACGCTATTGCAGGCGCTGGCAGGCGGCGTGGATCTGGTCGAGGGCGACGCCCGTCTCGATAACCTCAGCCTGCCGCACATCGATATGGCCGATTTACGCCGCAATGTCGGCCTTCTCAGCCAGAACGCCCGCCTGTTTTTCGGTACCCTGCGCGAGAACCTGACGCTGGGCGCCCCGCACGCCAGCGACGACGAAATATTTACCGTACTGGAAATTTGCGGCGCGGCCAACTTCGTGAAACGGCTGCCGAAAGGTCTCGATCATCCGATTATGGAAGGCGGCAGCGGGCTATCCGGCGGTCAGCGACAATCCATCATGCTCGCTCGCATGCTGCTGCGCGCGCCCAATATCGTCCTGCTCGATGAACCCACCGCCTCGCTGGATGAGCATTCCGAACGCGAGTTTATTCAACGACTGGGACAGTGGCTTGGTAACCGTACACTGGTCGTCGCTACCCACCGCGTACCGGTACTGGAACTGGTCGATCGGGTGGTGGTGCTCAAAGAGGGACAACTGGTGATGGACGCGCCAAAAGCGCAGGCGCTGGGGCAAAGTCGAATGGCCGCGCAGGCCAACACGCGGGAGTGGAAAAATGAAAACCAGTCAGCCTGATGCAACCCACGACGCGCTCGACGACAGCCGCGAGCAAGAATTCTCAGGCGCCAGCCGCATCATTTGGCTCACCGGGATCTTGTGCCTGCTCCTCGCGGTATGGGCGTGGTTCGGTATTCTTGATGAAGTCTCGACGGGCACCGGCAAGGTGATCCCTAGCTCGCGCGAGCAAGTATTACAGTCGCTCGACGGGGGGATCCTCGCCGAACTGATGGTGCATGAAGGCGATCAGGTCCAGGCGGCACAGGTTCTGGCACGGATGGACCCCACACGCTCAGAGTCCAACGTCGGCGAAAGCGCCGCCCGCTATCGCGCCTCGCTGGCCTCCAGCCAACGCCTGACGGCGGAGGTCAGCGACAAGCCGCTGGTCTTTTCTGACGAACTGAATGCCTGGCCGGATCTGCTCGCCTCGGAAACGCGGCTTTATACCAGTCGCCGCGCGCAACTCGCCGACGCGCAGTCAGAGCTCAAAGAGGCGCTGGCGCTGGTGAATAAAGAGCTGGCGATCACCGAGCGGCTGGCAAAAAGCGGGGCCGCCAGCCACGTCGAGGTGCTGCGTTTACAGCGGCAAAAAAGCGATATTGGGCTGAAACTGACCGATCTCCGCTCCCAATACTACGTTCAGGCACGCGAAGCACTGTCCAAAGCCAATGCTGAAGTCGCGATGCTTTCCGCCATCATTAAAGGACGCGAAGATTCGGTGACCCGCCTGACCGTTCGTTCACCGGTACGCGGCATTGTGAAGAACATCCAGGTCACGACCATCGGCGGCGTGATCCCGCCAAACGGCGAGATGATGGAGATCGTCCCCGTTGACGATCATCTGCTGATTGAAACACGACTTTCACCACGTGATATCGCTTTTATCCATCCGGGACAACGCGCGCTGGTCAAAATCACCGCCTATGATTATGCCATCTACGGCGGGCTGGAAGGCGTTGTCGAAACTATCTCGCCGGATACCATTCAGGACAAAGTGAAGCCAGAAATCTTTTACTACCGCGTCTTCATCCGTACCCATCAGGACTATCTGCAAAACAAGCTGGGACGCCGTTTTTCCATCGTCCCGGGCATGATTGCAACAGTGGATATAAAAACAGGTGAGAAAACCATCGTCGACTATTTAATCAAACCGTTCAATCGGGCGCGAGAAGCGCTGCGCGAGCGGTAAATCCTTGAGGATTGGGCTGGAAAGGGCTGTCACAAGTCTGTTATACTTGCTTTAACACATTGGGGCTGATTCTGGATTCGACGGGATTTGCGAAACCCAAGGTGCATGCCGAGGGGCGGTTGGCCTCGTAAAAAGCCGCAAAAAATAGTCGCAAACGACGAAAACTACGCTTTAGCAGCTTAATAACCTGCTCTGAGCCCTCTCTCCCTAGCTTCCGCTCTTAAGACGGGGATCAAAGAGAGGTCAAACCCAAAAGAGATCGCGTGGAGGCCCTGCCTGGGGTTGAAGCGTTAAAACTAATCAGGCTAGTCTGGTAGTGGCGTGTCAATCCGCAGGTGCCAGGCGAATGTAAAGACTGACTAAGCATGTAGTACCGAGGATGTAGGAATTTCGGACGCGGGTTCAACTCCCGCCAGCTCCACCAAATCATGATCCGGACACGTCCGGTGAAATACGGAAAGCCCGCATGGCACAAGCCCTGCGGGCTTTTTTGTGTCCGTCGCTGTCCGAGAACATCCGGCTAAATCCAGAGAAAATTGGTACACGTTTAGGTACACGCTATACTGTGGTCCATTAAACGTGTACCAATTATGGAAGAGATCCAGACATGGCGCGCATCACACGCCCCCTAACTAACAACGAAATCCTTAAAGCTAAACCTAGGGAAAAAGACTTCACTCTTCATGACGGTGACGGCCTGTTCTTACTCGTCAAAACCACTGGTAAAAAACTCTGGCGCTTCCGCTATCAGCGTCCGGTCAGTGGCAGCCGAACCAATTTGAGTCTTGGCTCATACCCTGCCCTTACTCTCGCAGCAGCCCGCCAGATACGCGACCAGCACTTAGCCACGCTCGCACTAGGTATAGATCCGCAACAGCAACAAGAACAGGCATCAGAACAACGTCAAATTGAGCTGGATAGCATTTTCTCAACTGTGGCCGCCAACTGGTTCAAAATGAAGAGCAAAATCGTCACTGAAGACTACGCGAAAGATATTTGGCGCTCTTTAGATAAGGACGTGTTCCCTACAATAGGCGCGATACCTGTTCAGGAGATTAAAGCTAGAACGATTGTTGATGCATTGGAACCAATTAAAGCGCGTGGTGCATTAGAGACGGTTCGTCGCCTGGTACAACGTATTAACGAAATCATGATCTACGCCGTCAACACTGGTCTAATTGATTCTAACCCGGCATCAGGTGTCGGAATGGCGTTTGAGAAACCTAAGAAGCAAAACATGCCAACGCTGCGACCAGAAGAATTGCCGAAGCTGATGCGTTCTCTGGTTATGTCGAATCTATCTGTTTCGACTCGCTGCCTGATTGAATGGCAGCTCCTCACGCTTGTTCGCCCTGCAGAGGCTTCTGGTGCACGATGGGCAGAGATCGATCTCGACGCAAATCTTTGGACGATTCCAGCCGAACGGATGAAGGCCAAACGAGAGCACATTGTTCCTTTGTCTACTCAGGCATTGGATATTCTTGAAGTAATGAAGCCTGTTAGCGCTCATCGAGAGCATGTTTTTCCAAGCCGGAATAACCCAAAACAGTCAATGAACAGTCAGACTGCTAACGCTGCGCTTAAGCGCATGGGGTACGGTGGAAAACTAGTTGCGCATGGTTTAAGGTCTATAGCAAGCACAGCAATGAATGAAGCTGGACATAATGCTGACGTAATTGAAGCAGCCCTTGCTCACAGCGAAAAAAATGAAGTGAGAAGAGCTTATAACCGCTCAATTTACCTTATCCAGCGTCAATCACTAATGCAATGGTGGGGTGATTTTGTTTACTCATCAAATACACTTAACTCTAATATTAAGGATAAATAATGAAGCTAAATGCGGATAGAAACAAGCTAAATAACAACCCTGAGGCTGGGCGGTTGTATAACATTTTAAACGAACTAGACCAAGAAGAAAAACTACATTTACATGAAGCAGAACTATATTATGATTTCCCTTTATATAAAGATGATGAAGATAATTTAGTTATATCACCATTAATGCTTGTATCACGCCTCTATGGAATAATTATATTCTATTTATCAAACTGCCATGAGAGAGATGCTAATAATGTTTTACAACAAAATGATGCAGCATTGGAAAACATCTACAGCCAAATATTCTCTCGCTTACTAAAGCAGAAATACCTTCGTAAAAACAGAAGAGAATTAAATATATCTGTTGAATCTGCGATCTTTGCTCCTTATGTTGACGCTCAAAAAGATTATGGTACTGAAAGTGAGGTTATCGTTTCCAAAGCCTCAATTGAAAACTTTATACAACAATGCGAAAATCCTGTAGATGAGGATATTTATAGCGAAGCCGCTTCTACAATTGAAGGTGGCAAGGGTCTAATACGGGTTAAACAACGTGATATTGAAGGGTTTTCTGAAGAATCAAAAGTAAAAGTAATTAGCACCCTTGAGTCCTCAATTGCAAGATTTGACAGTAATCAACTTGGAAGCTGTGTAAATGAAGTTGATGGAATTGAAAGAATTAGAGGCCTTGCTGGTTCAGGAAAAACTGTTGTTCTTGCTATGAAAGTGGCGATTACTCATTTAAGAAATCCAGATAAGAAAATCTTGTATACTTTCAGTACAAAAGCACTTTACCAACATGTCAAACGTCTAATAACGCGTTTTTATCGTCAGTTCGATGATCTTGATCCTGACTTTGAAAATTCTATCGATATTTTACATGCTTGGGGCGGAGGGAACGCCGCTGGTGTATACTATAATGCATGTCAAAATAACTCAGCTCGTTTCATCAATTTTGGAGAAGCACAGAGAATAGCACCTAAAGAACCATTTTCATATGCTTGTAAAACGTTACTTGATAATCATGAAATCAAGGAGCAATACGATTATGTTTTCGTTGACGAAGCTCAAGACTTTGATAGTTCCTTCTTAAAACTGTGTTTAAAACTGGCACGTGAAGATAAAATGGTATTTGGTTTGGATGTATTCCAAAATATATTCCAAACAGGTTCACCTTCGATTGAAGAAATTCTTGGGGAGGGTAAAAACCTCAGTTTAGATAAATTCTTAAATAGCTGCTACAGAACGCCTTGCGCAACCTTGGTTTGTGCGCATGCTATAGGGTTAGGAGTCTATGGAAATCCAGTTCAAGCGATTAAAACAGCAGAAGATTGGACGAACTTAGGATACCTGGTTGAAGGTGTGCACGGTGAGCGTTTCAATTCTGGTGAAAACATATCAGTTTATCGGACAGAAGAAACATCCCCAACTCTCTACAATGCTGATAAAGATAAGCTTATAATAACACAACCTCATAGTGACATTAGCAGTGAATGTGAATGGGTCGCGCAGAGAATAAGAGAAGACATTTTTAGCGAAGGCCTAAATGCTTCTGACATCTTAATAGTTTGCGCAGATGATAAGCACTTCAAAAATTATTACAACCATTTATCTTATTATTTATCAGAATACAATATTGACGTTAACAACGTCAATGCTGACAAATATAATATAAGTGACTTCTCAATTGATAATAAGGTCACATACTCTACAATCCACAAAGCTAAAGGCAATGAGGGTTATAGTGTTTATATTATTGGTTCTGAATGTCTTTACCATAACCCGAACGTAAAAAACAGGAACCTACTATTCACTGCAATGACTCGTACCAAAGGATGGTTAACAATGACAGGTATTGGACATTCAGCCAATGAGCTTTTTTATGAGATAAAACAAGCTAAGGATAATGTCCCATACCTGCGCTTTAATTATCCAGATAGTCAAATACTTGATCAAATTGAGATTGATCTTCAACGCTTTGCTCATGACGAGGATGTTGAAGACTTCCAGAAGTTATTAGATACCCATGGGCTTGATGGTGTTAAGGCATTAATAAGGGAATATGAAGCCAAAAAGGTGAAGAAAGCATGATTGCTCAAGCGACTTTTAATTCAACATCACGGGCATCAATAAACCTTGTGAGAAATGCGGGGCTATTGGGAAATTATAACAGTAACATTATTTACCCAAATCATATGCCGGGCGAACTACGCCCTTTAACATATATAGAAGCATGGAAAAGATGCACGCACGATCAATGGTTTAACATACAACTTGAAGATGGTTCCCTTTTTATATTCAAAATGAACAGTTACACCTATTTAATGACTCCAGTTAAAACTTTAACGTTTGAGGAGTATTTAAATGAATTTTATCCTGAGGATGAGTGGGGTGATGCAGATGAGTATAGAGTTATGATTAGTCAAGAGTATGATAACTACATTGACACTCACACAAAAAACTTCCCGCCAATGCCAATTAGATATGACATTGATGATGTACATTATTGTGAACATTCTCATCCCTATTGCCATTTTCATTTCGGGTCTGAAAATGATGGAAGAATAGCAACAAAAAAAATTTTAACGCCCTTGTCGTTTACAGCATTTGTATTGCGTTCCTTTTATCCAAAAGCTTGGAAAACATATGCACAATCTCTATTGATTGATGAACATATCCATTTTTTTAAAGATGGACTTGATGTTGCACCAGTTAACTACTGGAGTAATAGAGAGGATAGTTTTTTATTTATTGGCTAGCATTGTCTGCGCGCAATGCTCTCCCCGCCACGCCTGCCCGCTTAAGAGGTCGCTTTTAATGCAGGTGCATGAACCGGCTCAGGCCGTGCCGGTACTGGCGTGGTGGGGGAAATAAAATACGGGGATTTGCATGCAAAACCATGCACCTTATGGATGCATGGCTTTTTTCGGGAAAAATAGTGGAATTTTCGGGGATTTTTTCGCGTGCTACCGTGCGGCCAGTTCTGCACGTCGGCGAGTGTAAATCAGGTTCTGTGCCGGGGTGAATTTCTGGCGATTATCATCCCGCGAGGCCGCATCAGGCCTGAATCCGATGGCCGTTAAAATATCGCTGTCCTGCGCGGAATAATTAATTTTTTCACCTGCGGCCAGCCACACCGACAGGGCTTCACGCAGATAATCAACCGAGTGCTGCATGGCGCTCTGTTTTACTGCGGGAATTTGTTCGTTATACCCCATCAGCTCAGGTACCAGCGTGGCGGCCAGCTCCGCGCCGTGCTGCTGCATAAAGTCATGGAGACGGTTGCGGATGCTGATGTGCTGCACCTCCTCATGTGAGCGGATATAGCGACCGGCGGCCTGATTAATTTCCCATTTTTTCACATCGATATTGTCGCGCAAATCCTGCATTCTGCGCGGGATTTGTTCGTCACCGGCAAGGAGCTGTTCACGGTATTCAAGTTCAAGGTCGGCCAGTTCAGCTTTACGTTTCAGCCAGGTGTTTTTGTTCGTCTGACAGGCCTCAAAGGCCTGCTGTAATGTCACAGTGGTCACGTGTCTCTCTCCTGTTTAATGCCGGAATGGCGAGCTGTAGCAACCTTTTACCCTATGGGGTACCACGGGGGCTGTCGGCACTGGCGCGGGTTTCTCATCGACGACCGGCGAACGTATCACTTCAAAGATGGACTCATGCGTTTTGAATGTCGCCGAGCAGTGCACATTCTGGCACTGCAGGTAACTCTCTTTGACGCTGACTGGAATGATGCGTTTATGCAGAAAGGTGAAGAGGCCACCCGGAAAGCGATTTATGACGCTATCCGGCCACCGGCGCAAAGTCCGTTTGATACCATGAGCGAGGCGGAATTTACCGCCATGAGCGCCAGCGACAAGGCGATGCGGGTGCATGAGCATTACGGCGAAACGCTGGCTGTGGATGCGAACGGCCAGCTCCTGTCCCGCTATGAGGCAGGTATATGGAAAATCATCCAGACGTCGGATTTTGAGCGCGATGTGGCCGGGTTGTTCCAGCGTCTCCGCGCACCGTTCTCGTCGGGGAAAATCACCTCCGTGGTGGAGACCCTGAAACTGATTATTCCGCAGCAGGATGCCCCGGCACGGCGTCTGATTGGCTTTCGCAACGGCGTACTCGATACCGCCACCGGCACATTCAGCCCGCACCATAAATCGCACTGGCTGCGCACGCTCTGTGATGTCGATTTTACCCCGCCAGTGGAGGGCGAAACGCTGGAAACCCATGCGCCTGATTTCTGGCGCTGGCTCGACCGTGCCGCCGGTGGCAGACAGGAAAAGCGCGACGTGATTCTGGCCGCCCTGTTTATGGTGCTGGCGAACCGTTACGACTGGCAGCTCTTTCTCGAAGTGACCGGGCCGGGCGGGAGCGGGAAAAGTATTCTCGCCGAAATTGCGACCCTGCTCGCCGGGGAGGATAACGCCACGTCGGCTGACATCGACACGCTGGAAGACCCGCGCAAACGTGCATCCCTGATTGGCTTCTCGCTGATCCGTCTGCCTGACCAGGAGAAATGGAGCGGCGACGGTGCCGGGCATAAAGCCATCACCGGCGGCGATGCGGTCTCGGTCGACCCGAAATATCAGAACCCGTATTCAACGCATATTCCGGCGGTGATTCTGGCCGTGAACAATAACCCGATGCGCTTCACCGACCGCAGCGGTGGCGTGTCACGTCGCCGGGTGATTATTCACTTCCCGGAGCAGATTGCGCCGGAGGAACGCGACCCGCAGCTTAGAGATAAAATTGCGCGTGAGCTGGCCGTCATTGTGCGTCAGCTTATGCAGAAGTTCAGCGATCCGATGAGCGCCCGCGCACTGCTCCAGTCGCAGCAGAACTCCGACGAGGCACTCAGCATTAAACGCGACGCTGACCCGGCATTTGATTTTTGTGGCTATCTGGAGGCGCTGCCGCAGACGAACGGGATGTTTATGGGGAATGCCAATATTATTCCGCGCCAGCCCCGTAACTATCTCTATCATGCCTATCTGGTCTATATGGAGGCCAACGGGTACAGGAACGTGCTCAGCCTGAAAATGTTCGGGCTGGGGATGCCCATGATGCTGAAAGAGTACGGCCTGAATTATGAGAAGCGGCACACAAAGCAGGGAATACAGACCAATCTGTCGCTGAAAGAGGAAAGCTACGGCGACTGGCTGCCAAAGTGTGACGAACCCGCAGCAACATAGCCTCACTCAGACCGGCATTAGCCGGTCTGCTACTTTAATTGCTGACATAATGATTAACGAGATGTGTATAATGGTCGAATATTTCATCTGTTTTTCGAGAGGTAGGAAATGGATTACTTTCAGACCAGTGGGTTATTAATAAATATATTAACAATGTTAGTTGCCGTTGGCTCATCATGTATTAGTTACCTTGTTTACAAAGAGAGCACCTACCCAGATGTCATTGTTTATCTTGAACAAAACAATGAAGTCAAAACTGTTTTAAATATTGTAATTAAGAATATAGGTAAAAGTGCTGCAAAAGATGTAACCTTCAGTTTTAATGAAAATACCTTTAAGAATTCACTGCCTAATGGTGAGTATAGAGCGTTAACGAAAGGCGCATTAGTTTCAGGCATACCATTCCTTGCACCTGGTTCAGGCAGGATATTGAGGCTTGGGAATTTCGCTGATTCGAAGAAGATTTTAGGTGACCACAAAATTAGAGTAACTACAACTTTCCGTAAAGCTAATAGCAAGAACCCTTTCGCAAAAAATATTACTAATGAAAGTTATATTGAATTGTTATCACTGGCTATGGTGGATGCCTCAGATAACAGTAATGAGAAAAAGATTGCTGAAAATCTAGCCAAAATTGAGAAAGCTTTGCTTAAGATATAAACACAACACTAATTCATCTGCGCCAGGATAGTCTTTCTTACCTGCAATTTATATTTTCTGCCATGAAGGGTGAACAATCCACTGTTCACCCTTCACCGTATATTCACCCGATATCACCATGAAATTATTGATAAAAAACCAGAGGTGAGCAGTGTGAACAATAAAACCTGAAAAAACTTTTTATCACCCCGAGCATCGCCTGACCGGGCGCATCCAGAACGAGAAAAAATCACAATGGTGAAGAGTCGACTGTTCACTCTTCACCAACCATTCATCACTTATCATTATGATATTAAATAGAAAAATAGAGAGGTGAACAGTGTGAACAGTTAAATGCAAAAAAACTTTTTTCTTGATGAGTTCCATTCAAAAAAACAGATTTGCATAGCCCTGTAAACACCACAGCAAATCGCCATTGGTATACGCTTAGGTATACCAATGAAAGCTGAATTGATAAATATTAAATAAAATCATTATATTGAGAAATGTTTTCAGACTCCGCCAGCCCACCAAATAATGATCCGGACACGTCCGGTGAAGTACGAAAAGCCCGCACGGCGCAAGCCCTGCGGGCTTTTTTGTGTTTGTCATTGTCCGAGAAATTCCGCCTAAATCCGGTGATTATTATGTAAATAGACCGTTTTAGTTCCATGTATTTTTTGAGATCCCGGCCGATGATAATTGTGCTGTCGGTATTCCTCCGGCGTCATATTGTTCAGTGATTATGCGGGCGTTCACAGTGATATTATAACAACCGTTTTTCCGGGATTTCCCGCACTACATTCATCCTTGTGAACAGATAAAAAATCGAGCATTTCTGTACGGTATGTCCGATGACAGCGCTCAATGAAAGCGTTCTGCGTCGGCTTACCCAACTGGATAATCTCAAATTTCTCTGCCCATTCCCCCCCCTTCCTGGAGAGATAAATTTCGGACCATTATCCATGCGCAGCATCACCGGATAACCGCGGTTTGCAGAGAACCTGTCGAGTACACGAACCACTTGCAGAGCCGGCAGATTCAGCTTGATTTCAATCGCCAACGTCTCACGGTTAATGTCATTAACAACATTGAACGTGTGAAAACGACGACCACAGGCCAGGGCATCATGCAAAAAATCGACAGACCAGCTCCGGTTCAGTACTTCCGGCTGTGCCAGTGGTGAGGGATTACACACCGGCAGTCCTTTTCTCCAACAAGCCGGCACAAAAAGTTAAGCCATTAAACCACTTCAAACATCCGAAACTGGACAATCAGAACGGTTCATCTCGTGTTACGTAATGTCATATCATCCTCATCTGAATAAAAATGCCCTGTCGCTCGCGATTCATTCAAGGAATAAATATGTACGTTCTGGCACTGGTTTTTGCCCTCTCCAACAACACAACACAAACGGAAATCATTGGCGCTTATAGCGCTCTTACGCAATGCGAGGCGGCATCAATGGCCTATTCATCAAAGACGAAGTGTTATTATCTTGATCCAAAAAAAGGAATGCAGGAGGTGAACGCTTCCGATACGCGCCATTCAAATTGAAACAGTCCATCTACTCCACAATTACCTTTACTTTAGGTTTTGATAAGATAATTTTTATCAGTTCAGTAAAGCTGACGGGTTTAAAGAAATAGTAACCCTGCTGGAAGGTAATATCGTTGCGGTTCAGGTAGTCAACCTGCTCTTTAGTTTCCACCCCCTCGGCAACAATACTTAAAGACAGCTTCCGCGCCAGATCCAGCACACAGTCCAGTATTCGTGTGGAATCCTCTTCCATACTGACCCGTGCAACGAAACTCTGATCGATCTTGATATAATCAATGTGCAAATCGTGAAGATATGAAAGCCCCGAATACCCGGTACCAAAATCATCCAGTGCGATAACAAAACCATTCTCATGAAGAATATTCAGGGTCTCTACCAGATGTTCGTCAACGTGTAGCGGCTCGCGCTCGGTGACCTCAATCACCAGATTCAAATCTTTTCTGTCGAATCGTGCCTTATAGCGCAGACACTCATCGACAAATGTCGGGGAAGTGATATGAGACGCGCTGAAGTTAATGCCGACATGGAATCCTTCCGGCAGTTTACTGGCAATGGCATTCATATTCTCGACAACCTGAGCCATCAGCCTTTGCGTGAGAGGGATAATCAGTCCCGACTTTTCTGCGACGGGGATAAAGGATGCCGGTGAAATAAAGCCTGCTTTAGGGTGTTTCCATCTTGCCAGTACTTCAACCCCGCGTAGTGTGCCCTCTTTACCATTCACCACCGGCTGGTAAAAAGGCACTATCTCGCCTTTCATGATGGCCCGGCGGAGCGCCTCCTCCGGCGTGGTGCTTCTGTTTAAATAGCGCTCAAGCGCATACCCTGCGAGACAAGATATCATTACAATAAATATAATAATGCCCATGCCCTGACTGAGCAGCCTGTGCGTACTGATTAATGGCGGCTGGTTGTATCTTACAGCAAAGGGATAGTGGGCAGAGTTTACGCGGCCAATATTCTGCTCAGAGGGGTTGGCCTTTGTCACATCGCCCAACAATCCAAGCATCGAATTTCCAGCCATAAAGGTGTAACCCACCTCTTTCAGCGGTGTGCGAAGCGTGTCGCGGATATGCTGATCGCTGATAGTCACCACAATCCGGCTGTCTGCAATCTGAGTCTGATATAACAACACAGGCCGCGCATTCACTGTATTCCCTGCCGACGCAAGCCATAGCCGGCTTTCAGGAATCGCCGACAACTGTGACAGTAGTACATGGTTGCCCGGCAGTGACGAGCACCAGATTACGCCCTGTCGATAAATAAAGATCGTTCTGAGATGGGGCTGAAGCGCCGTTTCCGTACCGAGTCGGTACTGCCCTTCCTGATCGCAGCCCCTTTGCGCAATGTCACTGGCCGTTTTTGTCGCGTGACTCGCCTCATCAAGAATGACATTGATATCATTGACGACATAACGAGCCCCCGCGAGGTTGTCCTCCCTCGCGGAATACCAGAGTTGCACGTTAAGAATCGATACGCCAAAAATAAAGAGCAATACAGCAACAATGATGGGGAGAAGAGTGTTACGCATTGTCGGCCCCGGACGATAGACAGTTATTATAATGCTGCTGACACGCTCAACGTGACGAGTCTAAAAAGCATGGTAGAAAGCGTTTAAAATAACCATAGTCCCTGAGACATTTATTTCTCAGGCATCCGCGTGGAGCGATAGCATAAAAAAACTGCACTTTACTCGGTTGAGGATCCAACGTTTGGAGTGCAGTTAGGATTTGCTGAGAGAATGTTTCGGGCTGGCCGTTTATTCTCAGAAATTCACTTTCAGCCCCAGCATGGCGCTGGTATCGCTATAGCCGGCATCGCCAATTTGCTGGGCGACACTGCCCCAGAGATTCACGTTGCGGTTAATCTGGCTTTCCACGCCGGCTTTAAGTTCGGCAATGTTGCGAGTCCCTGCCTGCTCAACATCCACACCATTCATAGAGGCGCCAAAACGTTTGGTATTATGGATCCAGTTCGCTTCAACGAAAGGCTCGAAGATACGTTCTTTACCTTCATCTATTTGGCTATACCCTTTGATAAATAAGCGGGCGCCCAGACGGGATTGAATGTTGCCGTCCCCTTCACTGGTCACTCGCGTACCATTCGCTTCGCGGTGATCGTTGGCTTTAACGCCCATCCAGGTTAACTGTCCAACTGTCTGAAAATAGTAGCTTTCTCGCGAATTTTTCTCGCCAATCTTCCAGGTATAACCGGACTCAACAGAAGCAGTGAAACCTTTTGACTTATAGTCTTCCTGGGCCAGACTTTCACCATTCACGGTGTTATCAAACCAGTTGTACAGCAGCCAACTGTCCACGTAAGCGCCTGTCTTCTCTTCGTTATTTTGCAACCATGTCCCGTAAACCCCCAGGCTGTAGCCCTCCACGCTGCCCCTGCTGTAATAACGGTTCAACTTATTGTGCGAGTTACTTTTTTGATTGGCATATCCGCCCATAACCCCGAGAAGATATTTGTCTTTCTCATCGCTGCTCCACTGCGCGATATCTCCGCCCAACTGAACAACATAACGGTTAGCCTGGGTGTTAATCTGACCACTATTATCTTTAAAACGCGTATGTCCACCAACATGCCGCATCCAGAGCCCCGTCACTTTTTTCGTTTCACCTGTTAAGGCATCAATATAGTGCGGTTCACCGATACGATCGTGAAGGCGAAGCTGGAACAAGCTATTCGCAGCAGCGATATTCGCAACGTATTCCCCTGCTTCCGGACGCAAGACAGGTTCTCCTGGTGTCGGTTGCGGCTGTGGTTCTGGCGCGGGTTCAGACCCAATACCACTGACCAGATACCAGTTTTCTCCTTTACGAACGATGTCATATTCCCAGGCACCCGCCACAATACGGCCATACTTAGTAAATGTACCAATGGACTCACCGCCGACATTCACAATTTCGATCCCCTGCTGGGTCAGGGCGCCTTGTCCGCCGATATTGTTAATATTGACCTGCGTATTACCGGCTTCGACATCGCCCAGAACATACAGTTTATCCGTCAACGAGTCGTCGCCTCCAAGTACCGTGTTCAGCGTCAGGATGCCATTGCTGCCGGAATAATCTTCGACAACCCGCAGAAATTTCGGTGTGTACGATGAGAAACTGTCAGGTGCGGTGTACGTTAAATTCGCATCATTCAGATCGAGACGAGTAACCACTGAGTCTGCGGTCATATTCCAGACACTGTTAGTTCTCGCCATATGCAGATAAATATATCCGTTATCACTTGTATTCAGCGAGTTATCCGCATTTAGCTGTGTTGAATTCGCACTTCCCGTAAACGCAGAGCCCTGAGTCATACGGAGATCGATAACCCCTTGTCTGTCAGCCAACAAATCGCCGTTGACGATATAGGTGCCGCGGGATTGTTGCCCTCCCAGGTATGAGGAGCCGATATACGAGCCGAAACCGGTGGAATACATGGCGTAACTTCCGGCACCTTCCATATCAATATTTACGTTCCGGGTGAGGAAGATTTTCCCCCCTTCATAGCTTTCTGTCTGGTTAAAGGCCGCTCGCTGCCCTGGCGGTAAATATTTGATACCGTCTTCTGCTCTTAACGCATCCGCCTGCTGGCCCCGGGTGAGTACAGAGATATCACCAACCTGAATCATCCCGGTTTTATTCGCATAAACCGCATGAGCTTTGTCGCCGTTGGTCTGTACAGCGACGTTATTTCCCAGAGTGATGCGGGCATTGCTATGGTCGGGAACAAACCCCTCAGCGTTCAGATAGTATGCAGAACCTGCATACACGCCATATCCCGCGCCTCTGTAAACATTACTGCCTTCACCATCAGTAACAATTGAAATATTATCTCCGGCAGTGAGCACATTATTTTTATTTCGCCCTTGGGTAATTTCCGCGGCAATCCCCATACCATGGCGGGTATAAATATCTATGGCGCCATTAAGGGTAATGTTGGCATACTCCGTCTCCTCGAGATAAATCCCGGAAGAAAAATCACCATAGGTTTTAATCGTCAGATTACTATCCATAGTAAACGTGGAGTTCCGCCCACGAATCCCTTCAGACCAGGTACCATTGGTGATAATATTGATATTCTCAGAGGTAAGATGATAATTGCTTTGTTTCCATAAATCTAATCCATAACCGTAATTACGCCCCGTCGTGGTAATGGTTACGCTGTCGTATGAATTAAGGGTGCTTTCAATATCCGTGATAAGTCCCGTCTCTCCACTACAGGTCAACTGAACGCCATCAGAGGAATGACAGACAGCTTCAGCGGCAAAACCCTCAAAAGAAAACAGTCCCATCAGTATTGCGTACTTCTTTAATGTCATAAACGACTCCATGTCTTTATTACTTATTCTTTACTACTTTCCACTCGCAGATCACCGGGTTCGAGCTTTCAGATTTTTCAGTTTTCGCATACGTGGGTCTTATAACAGACGACCAGAAATCAGACAATTCGCGTTTAATAAAATCATTTAAAAACAAATAGATATTTTTTTAACAATATTCCTAATAACTCAAAAGGATTAGACGGAGGAAATTATTTGAAATAATAAATCCGTTTATGAACCATTAAGCGCGATTGTTTCACTTACAGTTTTTTCCTAAAGCCAGCGCTTCGTTAACGTGCCATGCTGAATCACGCAAATCAATATTCCTATAAGCGAGGATATTATGAAAAAGACAATGATCGCCTTATCTGCACTTCTGCTGGCTTCACCTGTTATTGCCGCAACCACACACGCAACCGATAATGATGTGGCAGCCGCACATGAAAATGCCAATACGGCAAAAGAAAAATTGCATCAGGTTCAGAATCAGGGCGAAGAGCAACGGCTGAAAGCGAAACACCGTGCTGAAGGTACAAGTGATGACCTGAGCAGCAAAGTCAGCGAAGGCTCGCAGAAAACCTGGAATAATACCAAAGAAGGGACGGAAAAAGGCTGGAATGCCACGAAAGAAGGTGCGGAAAAAGGATGGAATAAAACTAAAGAAGGTGCCGCCGCCGTTGAGAAAAAAGTCAGCGAATAATGTTCGCCATAAAGCCGCAAATGCGGCTTTTATTTTGTGTGCAATAAAAAACGCACTTGAACGCGTAACCCCCCTAACATCTCGCTTCGCGAAAGAGCCGGGTGCGTTCGATGCAGGCGAGCAATATCATTAACCAGCGCCAGGCCAATGCCTGCTCCAGCCTCCGTTCCCGCATTTTCAAGACGATGGAATGGTAGCAATGCCTGATGGATCTGTTCATCCTCGATACCCGGGCCACTGTCTTCAACCTCCAGCACCACGGTCTCACCGTCCCGACGTAACCTGGCGGTCACTGTCCCTTGCCCCGGCGTATATTTCAGGGCGTTATCCAGCAAATTGCCGCACAGTTCTCCCAGCAGGACGTCATCGCCCTCTATCCATACTGCCTCCTGCGTGCCTTCGTAACCCAGGTCAATGCCTTTACTGCGCGCCTGTGCCAGTCGCGTGAAGCAACTCGTCTGCACCACGGCAAACAGATCAACCGGTAAAAACTGTCGCTCTCCCTGCTCTTTTCGCTTCACCGCCGAAAGCTGCAACAACCTTTCCGTCAGCAGAATGGTGTTGTCCAGCGTCGTACTCATCGCCCGTAAGCTCTCATGCCACTGCTGAGGCTGTTCGCTGGCGAGTGCCACTGCGGCCTGTGTTTTCAACACCGCCAGCGGCGTTTTCAGTTGATGAGAGGCATCGGCGCTAAACCGTTCCTGACGCGAAATCAGCGCGCGCAGGCGGTCCAGATAACGGTTGAAAGCGACAATCAGCAGCCGCGTCTCCGACCACGGTAGCAGTTCAGGTAAGGGCGTCAGGAGTTCCGGTTCACGACGTACCATCAGTGAGGAGAGCTGGCGCATCGGCCTCAGCACGCGACGCAGCAACCAGCCCACCAACACCAGCGTCAGCAGCACCAACAGCCCCTGCGTTACCCATGACGAAAACAGCAGTTGTCCTGCCAGATACCGCCGCGACTGGAGCGTCTCCGCGACGTAGATCTCCGCCATCCCGACAATCCCCCCCTCATTCACCGGTTGTAGCAAACGCGCCACGCGAATAGCCTGCCCCTGATATTGGGTATGATAAAACCAGGCCAGCGCAGGGTAGAGCTGCGTCCGGGAAGTAGAAGGCGGCATCGCCGGCAGGTCGTCGTAACCCGAAATCACCTTCCCCGCCGGATCCACCACTTTATAGTACAGTCGGTCATTCATGTTCAGTTCAAAGCTGTCCAGCACCACCCACGGGACATTCACTTCCAGCTTTGCGTGGCGCACCACCAGCCGCTCCGCCACCGTACGGGCAGATGAAAGCAGCGTGCGATCATAGGCCTGCGTCGCCGCCTGCAGGGCGCTGACATAGCTGTTAAATGCCGACAGCCCCCACAGCAGGATCAGCGGAAGCCCGAGAAACAGCAGCAGTTGCAGATATAACGACTGGGGTTTAGCCCACCTCATCGCCGCACTCCAGCACGTATCCCAGACCGCGCAGAGTGGTGATCCGCACATTGCTGCCCTGTAATTTTTTCCGCAGACGATGGATATACAGTTCGATGCTTTCTGGACTAACCTCATCGTTCAGGCTGAAGACCTGTTCGAACAACTGCTGGCGCGATACCGGCCGCGTTCTGCGATACATCAGCACCGTCAGCAGCGCCAGTTCACGCGGGGTGAGCGCCAGCGGTTGCTGCTGAAGCAAGAAATAGCCTTCGTCATGGAACGCCAGATCGCCCAGCTGCTGCAACTCCTGTACCTGACCCGCACTGCGCCGGAGCAAGGCCCGCAGTCGGGCGTCAAGTTCCTCAAGTTCAAAAGGTTTAGGTAAATAGTCATCCGCTCCGGCGTTCAGTCCTTTCACCCGATCCGCCACCGCGCTACGCGCCGTTAAAAGCAGTACCGGCAATGTCTGCGCACGCTTACGCAGACGTTGCACCACCTCCAGCCCGTCAATCCCGGGCATATTGATATCCAGAACCGCCAGCGCATAGGTTTCGCTATGCAGAAGGTGGTCGGCGGCCAGTCCGTCGAACACACAGTCCACGGCGAACCCGCTTTGCACCAGCGCCTTTTCCAGCCAGTGAGCCAGCTCACGGTTATCTTCCGCCAATAAGAGACGCATATCACATCCTGTAAAGTTTCTGCCGCATTGAAAGGGAAATGAAAGGTTAATGTTTTAACAATCACGCAACCGAACCGCTACATGTTGGTTCACATAATCAAAAAATAGTCTTCCGAACCCTACAGTCCGGTTCTCCGGCGTGAGGATAAATAATGAAAAAACTGTTCGTTCGTACCCTTGCTGCAAGCGTTTTACTGATGGGCACCTCTGTACTGGCGCAGGAAGCGCCGTCACGCACTGAATGTATCGCCCCGGCGAAACCCGGCGGCGGCTTTGACCTTACCTGCAAACTGATTCAGGTAAGCATGATGGAAACGGGCGCGATCGAAAAACCGATGCGCGTTACCTACATGCCGGGTGGGGTGGGCGCGGTGGCCTACAACGCCATTGTTGCTCAGCGTCCCGCCGAAGCGGGGACGGTCGTGGCGTTTTCCGGCGGTTCGCTGCTGAACCTGTCGCAGGGGAAATTTGGCCGCTACGGCGTGGATGATGTGCGCTGGCTGGCGAGCGTCGGTACGGACTACGGCATGATCGCCGTGCGTGCCGACTCGCCGTGGAAGTCGCTGAAAGATCTACTCACCGCGATGGAAAAAGATCCTAACAGCGTGGTGATTGGCGCAGGTGCATCGATTGGCAGCCAGGACTGGATGAAATCAGCGCTACTGGCACAGCAGGCCCACGTCGATCCGCACAAGATGCGCTATGTCGCCTTTGAAGGCGGCGGCGAACCGGTCACCGCGCTGATGGGCAATCACGTGCAGGTGGTTTCCGGCGATCTCAGTGAGATGGTGCCCTATCTGAACGGCGATAAAATCCGCGTTCTCGCCGTCTTTTCTGAAGAACGCTTACCGGGACAGCTCGCCAACGTCCCGACGGCCAAAGAACAGGGTTATGATCTGGTCTGGCCAATCATCCGCGGCTTCTACGTCGGCCCCAAAGTGAGCGACGCCGACTATCAGTGGTGGGTGCAAGCCTTTGAAAAACTCCAGCAAACCGACGCCTTCAAAAAACAGCGCGACCTGCGCGGCCTGTTTGAGTTCAACATGACGGGCAAACAACTCGATGAGTACGTCAAAAAACAGGTGACCGGTTATCGCGATCAGGCGAAAGCCTTTGGTCTGGCGAAATAAGCATGGAGAGAACCATGAGCGATCGTATTTTCGCCGGTATCTGGCTGTTGCTCTGCATCGCCGGGCTGTTTATTGCCTGGCAAATTCAGAGTGAATACAGCTATGAACCTGTCGGTCCCCGTCCCTTCCCTCTGGGAATTATCGGCCTGATGGCGCTGTGCGCGCTGGCTATGCTGTTGCGGCATCCGGACGTCGTGGACTGGCCGCGCCGACACGTCCTGCAAAAACTGTTAACGATGGTGATCGTCCTGCTGATGTACGCCTGGGGCTTTGAGTGGCTTGGTTTTCCCGTCTCCACAGCCATTCTGACGCTGGTGATTGGCATTCTGTTTGGCGCCACCCTGCCTGCCGCAGGGCTTTCCGGCGCGATCCTGGGCGTCGCCCTGTGGTATGCCTTTGACCGCCTGCTTGATGTCACCCTACCGCTCGGCGCCTGGCTGAGTTAACGGAGAAACGATGGATACCTGGATATATCTTTCTCAGGGTTTTGCGGTGGCGATGACCCCGGAAAACCTGGTGATCGCGCTGATCGGCTGCTTCGTCGGCACCATTGTCGGCCTGCTGCCGGGTCTGGGGCCGATCAACGGCGTGGCGATCCTGTTGCCGCTGGCCTTTGCTTTGCATCTGCCAGCGGAATCCGCGCTGATCCTGCTGGCGACGGTCTACATTGGCTGTGAATACGGCGGACGTATTTCGTCGATTTTGCTCAACGTGCCCGGCGATGCGGCGGCGATCATGACCGCGCTTGACGGCTACCCGATGGCGCAACAAGGCCGCGGCGGCGTCGCGCTTTCCATTTCGGCGGTCAGCTCCTTCTTTGGCTCACTGATCGCCATCGGCGGCATCATTCTCTTCGCCCCCCTACTGGCGCAGTGGTCGCTGGCGTTTGGACCGGCGGAGTACTTCGCGTTGATGGTCTTTGCCATTGCCTGTCTTGGCAGCATGATGGCACAAAATCCGCTGAAATCGTTTCTGGCGGCGCTAATCGGTCTGGGGCTGGCGACCGTTGGCGTTGACGCCAACACCGGGGTTTATCGCTTCACCTTCGACAGCGTGCACCTTTCCGACGGCGTGCAGTTTATTGTCGTGGTGATCGGTCTGTTCTCGGTTTCTGAAATCCTGCTCATGCTGGAACATACCAGCAGCGGGCAAAAACTAGTGCGCAAAACGGGAAGAATGCTATTTAACGCCAAAGAAGGCGCGCAGTGCATCGGCGCGACGCTGCGCTCGTCGGTGATTGGCTTCTTCGTCGGCGTGCTACCGGGTGCGGGCGCCACCATCGCCAGCGCCATCACCTACATGACCGAGAAAAAAATCAGCGGCAACAGCGACAGCTTCGGCAAAGGCGATATTCGTGGGGTTGCCGCACCGGAAGCGGCGAATAACGCGTCGGCCTGCGGCTCGTTTATACCGATGCTGACGCTGGGCGTGCCGGGATCCGGCACCACGGCGGTGATGATGGGCGCGTTAACCCTGTATAACATCACGCCGGGACCGGCGATGTTTACCGAACAACCGGATATCGTCTGGGGCCTGATCGCCGCCCTGCTGATTGCCAACGTGATGCTGCTGGTGATGAACATCCCGCTGATCGGCCTGTTCACCCGGATGCTGACCATTCCGCTGTGGTTCCTGGTACCGGCTATCGCGGCCGTGTCGGCGGTCGGAGTGTACGCCGTACACAGTACCACCTTCGATCTGGTGCTGATGGTCGCGCTCGGCGTGCTGGGCTACATTCTGCGTAAAATGCACTTCCCGATGTCGCCGCTAATCTTAGGCTTTGTGTTGGGTGAAATGCTCGAGCAAAACCTGCGTCGTGCGCTGTCGATCAGCAACGGCAATATGGCGATTCTGTGGGAGAGTAGCGTCACCAAAGTGCTGCTGGTGATGGCGGTGGCGGTCATTGTGATCCCGCCACTGTTACGGATCCTTCGTAAGCGCACCACCAAACCCCAGGTGGATGTAGGGTAATACTTCGCCGGATGGCGCTTCGCTTATCCGGCAACAGTATCAATTCTTAACATGACCTCCGATAACCGCCTCAATCCGTTCCTTCATATAGGGAAAGAACGGATTTGAGGTGACGCGCATCAGCGTATCCAGCCCCACCAGCAGCGTGGAGGTCTCTCCCCGCAACGCAATCGTGCCAATACTCACTCCATAGCGATTCAGTTCATCTGGCTTCAACCCATACAACGAATCCGTCAGTGGAAACGGTATCGCCACATGCGACAGCGAATACATCTCCGGTGGCCAGGCTTCCTGTAACGGCAAAACCTGCACCTCACGCGTTCCCGCAAGCGTGTCGCGCGCCACCACCGCCAGCGTTTCCGCCGTAGCGTTAGTGACCACCGTCGTACGATAAGCTCGTGGCATGGCCGGCAGCAGCGTTGCAGCGGCGGTATAAGAAGAAGTCCGCAGCAAAGGGCGCAGGTTAGCCGCCTGATTGATATCAAACAGTACCAGTTCGCTACCGTTAGGCCCCAGATAGCGATACAACGACTCCACTACCGCCTGGGTGCTGACGGTCGAGTCCATCACTGACTGAAAGGTCAAAACAGGCGGCAAATCGTGAAGTCGCTTACTCTGCGCATCCTGCATAATTTGCTGCTGTAGCGCTTTGGTCAACAGATAAGACTGTCGTGCCGCATTAACCGGAAACGAATTATATTTGAAGGGGTTAAATTCTGGCGTGACGTTCAGCCACGCGGCTTTGGCAAAGGCAGGATACAGCGCCGGTAGCCCCGCCAGTCCGGCAAAACGGGCAAATGCCGTGACGCCAATCATCGGCGACAATAACACCAGCTGTTGCGGACGGCGCAGCGAGGCATCCTCCAGACCGTCCAGCGTGTATTTCAGCGCCAACGCGCCGCCGTTAGAGTACCCCACCAGATGCAGCGGCACCTCGTTACCCGCCAGTCGTGTCGCCTCACGCACCGCGAGACGCGTGGCGGCCAGCCACGCTTCCCAGTCGACCGCCGTTAACGCGCCTGGCGCGGTACCGTGCCCGGGCAGGCGTGGCACCACCGCGATGAATCCCTGCTGCTGGTAGATCCGGGCGATATATTTCAGGCTGTAGGGCGAGTCGGTCAGGCCGTGGAGCATCACGGCAACGCCTCGCGGTTTGCCTTGCGGCATCAACACGAACGAGCGGTTCCAGTTGGGGGTAAATTGCGGCGGAGCGACCCGACTGCCCGACCAGTAACGGTTGATCGGCGTCTGCTCATCCGGATTAAGCGTATCGCCCACCTGTTTTTGCAGATCGGCAAACAGCGACTCTTCCCGAATCCGATACTGCGCAAATGTGGCATTATCCAACGCTGCCGCGCTCATTTCATTTCCGTGCCAGGTATGCCAGGGATGTAGATCGGGCCCGCTCTCTGTCTGATATACCCGCACGCCGAGGAAAATAATCAGCACCACCAGCAGCGTCAGCACCACGTGTTTGACCAGCGCCAACAGACCGGAACGGATCCACTTCACCCGACGAAAGAGGTTTTTAATTACCATGTTTATCCCGATCCTCGCTCAACAGCCCTATCCCAACCGGCGTTAGTGTAGGCTAACCTGCGGTTTCCTCAACCTTTTCCGCCCTTTTCCACCAATACACAGTCATTTATCCCTGCGACTTCTAATGTTAAATAATTGTTGTTTTTGATCACAAAAAAGAAACAAAAAATTCATTTTGTGCGCGTTTGTCAAAAATGTAGATATTTTTAATTTATGGCTACGAAATGAACTTCGCCTGTCTATCTGACCATCTACTAAAAGGATCGATTCTGATGAATGCACTGACTGCCGTTAAACCGAACGCTGAAGATCCAGGCCAACACTACAGCGGATTTACGCTAAAACCGTCAGCCCAGTCCCCGCGTCTGCTGGAGCTGAACTTTTCCGCCCAAACGACGGAACACTTTCTCCAGCAGGTCGCGCAATGGCCAGTGCAGGCACTGGAATACAAATCATTCCTGCGCTTCAAAGTAGGCAAAATCCTCGACGATCTGTGCGAGAACCAGTTGCAGCCGCTGCTGCTGAAAACGTTGCTCGATCGCGCTGAGGGGGCGCTGTTGATCAACGCGGAAGGCGTCGATGACGTGGCGCAGGCCGATGACATGGTCAAACTGGCAACCGCGGTGGCGCATCTGATTGGGCGTTCTAATTTTGATGCGATGAGCGGTCAGTACTATGCGCGCTTTGTGGTGAAGAACGTCGATAACTCAGACAGCTATCTGCGTCAGCCACACCGCGTTATGGAGTTGCACAACGACGGCACCTACGTCGAAGAGATCACCGATTACGTGCTGATGATGAAAATCGACGAGCAGAATATGACCGGCGGCAACTCGCTGCTGCTGCATCTCGACGACTGGGAGCACCTTGACGAGTACTTTAGCCACCCACTGGCGCGCCGTCCGATGCGCTTTGCCGCGCCGCCCAGCAAGAACGTCAGCCAGGATGTGTATCATCCGGTGTTTGATGTCGATCAGCAGGGCCGCCCGGTGATGCGCTACATCGACCAGTTCGTGCAGCCGAAAGATTTTGAGGAAGGCGTCTGGCTGAGCGACCTTTCTGATGCCCTGGAAACCAGCCAACACATCCTGTCCGTTCCGGTTTCGGTGGGTAAATTCCTGCTGATCAACAACCTGTTCTGGCTGCACGGTCGCGATCGCTTTACCTCGCACCCGGATCTGCGGCGCGAACTCATGCGCCAGCGCGGCTACTTCGCTTATTCCACCCACCACTACCAGACTCACCAGTAAGCGTGAAGGAAAAAGCGGATGTATGATTTTGTGATTATTGGCGGCGGCATTATTGGCATGTCGACCGCCATGCAGCTCATTGCGGTCTATCCGGACGCGCGCATCGTGCTGCTGGAAAAAGAGTCCGGCCCGGCCTGTCATCAGACGGGCCACAACAGCGGTGTGATCCATGCCGGGGTCTATTACACTCCAGGCAGTCTGAAAGCGCAGTTTTGTCTCGCCGGTAACCGTGCGACCAAAGCCTTTTGCGATCAAAACGGCATCCGCTACGACACCTGCGGCAAGATGCTGGTCGCGACCTCTGAACAGGAAATGTCGCGAATGCGCGCCCTGTGGGATCGCACCGCGGCCAACGGCTTAGAACGAGAATGGCTGAATGCGCAGGAGCTGCGCGAGCGCGAGCCCAATATCACCGGACTCGGCGGCATTTTAGTACCCTCCAGCGGGATCGTCAGCTATCGGGAAATCACGGCGGCGATGGCGAAAATCTTCCAGGCAAGAGGCGGTGAAATCGTCTACAACGCCGACGTCAGCGCCCTGAAAGAGCATGCCGCAGGCGTGGTAGTACGTACCCACCAGGGGCAGGAATTTGAAGGAACGACGCTGATTACCTGCGCCGGACTGATGGCCGATCGGCTGGTGAAAATGCTCGGCGTCGAGCCGGGTTTTATCATCTGCCCGTTCCGTGGCGAGTACTTCCGTCTGGCGGCGAAACACAATCAGGTAGTCAACCATCTGATCTACCCGATCCCCGATCCGGCGATGCCGTTTCTCGGTGTCCATCTCACCCGTATGATCGACGGCAGCGTCACGGTCGGGCCAAATGCGGTGCTGGCGTTTAAGCGCGAAGGCTATCGCAAACGCGACTTTTCGCTCAGCGATACGCTGGAGATCCTCGGATCTTCCGGCATCCGTCGGGTCCTGCAAAACAACTTGCGCTCAGGCCTTAGCGAAATGAAAAACTCGCTGTGCAAGAGTGGCTATCTCCGGTTAGTGCAAAAGTACTGCCCGAGCCTGACGCTAAACGATCTGCAACCGTGGCCCGCAGGCGTCCGCGCGCAGGCGGTTTCGCCGGACGGCAAACTGATTGACGATTTTCTCTTTGTCACCACCCCGCGTTCGATCCACACCTGTAATGCCCCCTCCCCGGCAGCGACATCGGCAATCCCCATCGGCGCACACATCGTCAGTCAGGTACAGACGCTACTGGCAAACCAAAGCAATCCCGGACGCACGCTGCGTGCGGCACGTAGCGTGGATACCTTACACGCCGCGTTCACCCGTTAACCTTTTTAAGACAGGAAGCCATCATGCAACTTAACGATCCGACATTGTTCCGTCAGCAGGCCTTTATCAACGGGCAATGGCGCGATGCCGATAGCGGCGAAGTCATTGCGGTAACCAACCCGGCCAACGGCGAGACGCTGGGCAGCGTGCCGAAAATGGGCAGCGCGGAAACCCGCAACGCTATTGAGGCCGCTAACCGCGCGCTGCCCGCCTGGCGCGATCTCACAGCCAAAGAGAGGGCGAATATTCTACGTCGTTGGTTCAATCTGATGCTGGAGCATCAGGACGATCTCGCCCGTCTGATGACCCTTGAACAAGGTAAGCCGCTGGCAGAAGCCAAAGGGGAAATCAGCTATGCCGCCTCCTTTATTGAGTGGTTTGCCGAAGAGGGCAAACGTATTTATGGCGACACGATTCCCGGACACCAGGCCGACAAGCGCCTGATCGTCATTAAGCAGCCCATTGGCGTCACAGCCGCTATTACACCATGGAACTTCCCGTCGGCGATGATCACCCGCAAAGCCGGTCCGGCACTGGCGGCAGGCTGCACGATGGTGCTTAAACCCGCCAGCCAGACGCCGTTCTCCGCGCTGGCGCTGGCGGAACTGGCGAATCGAGCAGGGATCCCGGCAGGCGTGTTCAGCGTCGTGACCGGTTCCGCCAGTGCGGTTGGCAACGAACTGACCAGCAATCCGCTGGTGCGCAAACTCTCTTTTACCGGTTCGACAGAGATTGGTCGCCAGTTGATGGAACAGTGCGCGAAAGACATCAAAAAGGTCTCCCTGGAACTGGGGGGTAACGCGCCGTTTATCGTCTTTGACGATGCCGATCTGGATAAAGCAGTAGAAGGCGCGCTGGCCTCCAAGTTTCGCAACGCCGGGCAGACCTGCGTCTGCGCCAACCGTCTGTATGTACAGGACGGCGTCTACGATCGTTTTGCCGAAAAACTTCAGCAGGCGGTTAACAAGCTGCACATTGGTGATGGCCTGAACGCAGACACGACCACCGGCCCGCTGATTGATGAAAAAGCGGTTGCCAAAGTGGAGGAACACATTGCCGACGCACTGGAAAAAGGTGCCAGAGTCATCACCGGGGGTAAAGCGCATGAACGGGGCGGCAATTTCTTCCAGCCGACCATTCTGGTAGACGTGCCTGACCACGCGAAGGTCGCCAGGGAAGAAACCTTTGGCCCGCTGGCCCCGCTGTTCCGCTTTCGTGATGAAGCCGACGTCATCAGACAGGCTAACGATACCGAATTTGGGCTGGCGGCCTATTTCTACGCCCGTGATTTGAGCCGCGTCTTTCGTGTTGGTGAAGCGCTGGAGTACGGCATCGTTGGCATTAACACCGGCATTATCTCAAACGAAGTGGCGCCGTTTGGCGGGATCAAAGCCTCCGGTCTTGGCCGTGAAGGTTCCAAATACGGCATCGAAGATTACTTAGAAATCAAATACCTGTGCATTGGCCTTTAACCATAAATCGACTGGAGAACACCTGATGATCACCAATAACGAATTAATGCAGCGTCGCGCTCATGCCGTTCCGCGTGGCGTAGGACAGATTCATCCGATCTTTGCCGAGCGTGCGGAAAACTGTCGGGTCTGGGATGTGGAAGGCCGTGAGTTTCTGGATTTTGCTGGCGGCATTGCGGTGCTGAACACCGGACATCTGCACCCGCAGATCGTCTCGGCAGTCGAAGCGCAACTGAAAAAGCTGTCCCATACCTGCTTCCAGGTGCTGGCCTATGAGCCATATCTTCAACTGTGCGAAATCATGAACCAGAAAGTACCTGGCGACTTCGCCAAGAAAACCCTGTTGGTCACCACCGGGTCGGAAGCGGTGGAAAACGCAGTGAAGATCGCCCGCGCGGCAACGAAACGTACAGGCACCATCGCCTTTAGCGGCGCATATCACGGACGCACCCATTACACTTTGTCGCTGACCGGGAAAGTGAACCCGTACTCAGCCGGAATGGGGCTGATGCCCGGTCACGTCTATCGCGCACTTTATCCGTGTGCCCTGCACGGCATTAGTGAAGATGACGCCATCGCCAGTATTCACCGCATCTTTAAAAATGATGCCGCGCCGGAAGATATCGCCGCCATCGTGATTGAACCGGTACAGGGTGAAGGCGGTTTTTACGCCGCCTCCCCAGCCTTTATGCAGCGCCTGCGTGCGATTTGTGACGAGCACGGGATCATGCTGATTGCCGATGAAGTGCAGAGCGGTGCGGGTCGCACCGGTACGCTGTTCGCGATGGAACAAATGGGCGTGGCGCCGGATATCACTACCTTTGCCAAATCCATTGCCGGGGGCTTTCCGCTGGCGGGCGTGACCGGACGCGCCGAGGTGATGGACGCCATCCCGCCGGGTGGACTGGGCGGCACCTATGCCGGTAACCCGATTGCCTGCGCCGCCGCACTGGCGGTACTGAACATTTTCGAACAGGAAAATCTGCTGCAAAAAGCCAACGAACTCGGCGAAACCCTGCGCAACGGCCTGCTGGCGATTGCGGAAACACACCGTGAAATTGGCGATGTTCGTGGGCTGGGGGCGATGATCGCCATTGAACTGTTTGAAGACGGCGACCACAGCAAGCCGGATGCGAAACTAACCGCAGAGATCGTCACACGCGCCCGCGACAAAGGGCTGATCCTGCTTTCCTGCGGGCCGTACTACAACGTGCTGCGCATTCTCGTTCCGCTCACCATTGAAGATGCGCAGATCCGTCAGGGTCTGGAGATCATTGCCCAGTGCTTTGACGAGGCTAAGCAACGTTAACCCTTGCAGCCCAATTGCCGGATGGCGCTTCGCTTATCCGGCCTACAGAGTCGGCATGGTTTGTAGGCCGGATAAGGCGGAGCCGCCATCCGGCGAACGGCTCAATAACAATAAAGAGGTCAGAAAATGGGGCAACTGTCGCAATCACATGATTTAGGGGGCGGGCTGAAATCACGCCACGTCACCATGCTGTCTATTGCCGGGGTTATCGGCGCAAGTCTCTTTGTGGGTTCCAGCGTGGCAATCGCACAGGCCGGGCCCGCGGTGTTGCTGGCCTATCTGTTTGCCGGGCTCCTGGTGGTGATGATTATGCGGATGCTGGCCGAAATGGCCGTCGCCACGCCGGATACCGGTTCTTTTTCCACCTATGCCGATAAAGCCATCGGGCGCTGGGCGGGCTACACCATCGGCTGGTTATACTGGTGGTTCTGGGTGCTGGTGATCCCGCTTGAAGCGAATATTGCCGCCATCATCCTTAATTCCTGGGTCCCCGGCATTCCCATCTGGTTGTTCTCGCTGGTCATCACGCTGGCGTTAACCGGCAGTAATTTGCTGAGCGTCAAAAATTACGGTGAGTTTGAGTTCTGGCTGGCGCTGTGCAAAGTGATTGCCATCCTTGCGTTTATCGCCCTGGGTGCTGCGGCGATCAGCGGCTTTTATCCTTACGCTGAAGTCAGCGGTATTTCGCGCTTGTGGGATCATGGCGGCTTTATGCCTAACGGCTTTGGCGCCGTGCTGAGCGCGATGCTGATCACCATGTTCTCATTTATGGGCGCAGAGATTGTCACCATCGCCGCCGCCGAATCCGACACGCCGGATAAGCATATCGTCCGCGCCACTAACTCGGTTATCTGGCGTATTTCAATCTTCTATCTGTGTTCTATCTTTGTGGTTGTCGCGCTGATCCCATGGAACATGCCGGGGCTGAAAGAGACAGGTTCCTATCAATCCGTCCTGGAGTTATTGCATATTCCCCATGCCAAACTGATCATGGATTGCGTGATCCTGCTGTCGGTGACCAGTTGTCTGAACTCTGCGCTGTATACCGCGTCGAGAATGCTTTACTCCCTGAGTCGTCGTGGCGATGCGCCGGCCATGATGGGCAAAATCAATCGCAGCAAAACCCCCTGGGTGGCGGTACTCCTCTCGACCGGCGCGGCCTTTTTAACCGTGGTTGTGAACTACTACGCCCCGGCAAAAGTGTTTAAGTTCCTGATCGACAGCTCCGGCGCCATCGCCCTGCTGGTGTATCTGGTTATCGCCGTGTCGCAACTGCGCATGCGCAAAATCCTGCTGGCGGAAGGCGGCGAGATCAAACTGAAAATGTGGCTCTATCCGTGGCTGACCTGGCTGGTGATTGCCTTCATCTGCTTTGTGCTGATAGTGATGCTCTTTCGTCCGGCGCAACAGCTGGAAGTGATTTCCACAGGACTGTTAGGGCTGGGAATTATTTGTACCGTACCGATTATGTCGCGCTGGAAAAAACTGGTATTGTGGCAAAAGACACCGCTGCAAAATACCCGTTAAACGATCCCGGCACAGGCCGGGAACACGATTCAGGAGTAAGACCATGACCGCCATTTCCCATCCGACGGCCATAGATGGATACCGCTGGTTGAAGAACGATATTATCCGCGGTATTTATCAGCCTGATGAAAAACTGCGCATGAGTTTATTAACCTCACGCTATTCTCTTGGCGTTGGGCCGCTCAGAGAGGCGCTTTCTCATCTGGTGGCGGAACGGCTGGTCACGGTGGTGAATCAGAAAGGGTATCGGGTGGCGTCCATGTCAGAGCAGGAACTGCTCGATATTTTCGATGCCCGTGCCAATATGGAAGCTATGCTGGTCAGTCTGGCGATTGAGCGCGGCGGTGACGAATGGGAGGCCGAGATCCTCGCCCGCGCTCACATGCTCAGTAAGCTTGAGGCCAGCGACGCCAGCGAACACCTGCTGGATGAGTGGGATTTACGCCATCAGGCATTCCATACTGCCATTGTTGCCGGATGCGGCTCGCAGTATCTGCTGCAAATGCGTGAACGGCTGTTCGATCTCGCGGCGCGCTATCGGTTTATCTGGCTGCGAAAAACGGTTTTGTCGGTTGAAATGCTGGAGGATAAACACGTTCAGCATCAGACGCTAACGGAAGCAATTCTGGCGCGTGATGCTGCACGCGCCAGTGAACTTATGCGTCAACATTTGCTGACGCCGATTCCTATTATCCAGCAGGCCATGACGGGTAAACTGCTGGCGGAAAAATCCTGAACGTTAAGAAAGCGCTGAAGGACGGGTTTGCACCCAGAACGCGTGAATCAAACCCGGGATGTACCCCAGCAGGGTCAGAACGATATTAAGAATGAACGCCCAGCCAAACCCTTTCCCCAGCAGGACACCCAGCGGCGGCAGAATGATCGTAAATACAATTCTCCAGAAACCCATACTCACTCCAAAAAGAAAAATTACTTATTGTTTAAAAAGAGATTTTATCCCTAAGCGTAGCGAGCTTAGCGGAGATCGCCAGTAATCACTCTCGCTTTTACCCTCTTTTACGCTCTTTACGCTGGTATGCGTTTCACTTTTACTTTAGAATTTACTTAATTTAGCAAATACTAAAGTACATATGAGCGAACTTGAACAACTCCAGGCCAGTGCGGAACAAGCGGCAGCCCTGCTGAAAGCGATGAGCAATCCTAAGCGACTGCTGATCCTGTGTATGCTTTGCGGATCTCCGGGCACCAGTGCGGGCGATCTGGCGCGCGCCACCGGGCTAAGCCCGTCGGCCACCTCACAGCATCTGGCAAAAATGCGCGAAGAAGGGCTGATTGGCAGCCAGCGCGATGCCCAGCGCATCCTCTATTTCATTAAAAATGCAGCAGTGAACTCACTCATTGCCACATTGAAGAACGTCTATTGTCCATAAGGAGTGAACATGACCATCGGGACGATTTCCCCGCGTGACGCAAAGGCTCGTATTGAGCAAGGCGCCAGACTCATTGATATTCGTGATGCCGACGAATATCTGCGTGAACATATTCCGCAGGCCCACCTCGCACCGCTGAGCGTACTCGAACAGGGGGACTTTCCTGCCAGGCTGCGAGGTGAAATCGTCGTTTTCCATTGTCAGTCCGGAAAACGGACGCAAAACAATGCGGCTAAATTGCAGGCTCTCGCCGCACCAGCAGAAGCCTTACTGCTGGAAGGGGGGATTGACGGCTGGAAGGCGGCGGGCTTCCCCACGGCGGAAGATAAATCCCAGCCGCTTCCGCTGATGCGTCAGGTACAAATTGTCGCTGGCGGGCTGGCGTTACTGGGTGTTGTGCTGGGGTACAGCATTAACGGTGGATTTTTCCTGCTCAGCGGATTTGTCGGTGCGGGATTGCTGTTTGCCGGATTGACGGGTTTTTGTGGCATGGCGCGACTGCTCGACAAAATGCCGTGGAATCGTCGTTAACAATAATGGCGGGAAATAAGCGGTGAGGATCACCTCACCGCTGACAGGATTAGATCAGAAAATCGTCCAGCGATTTACCTGACGTCAGTGCATGGGCAATCGGTTTAGGTGTACGCCCCTGGCCGGTCCAGGTTTTACTTTCCCCGTTAAGATCGGTATAGCGATATTTCGCCGGACGCGGCTGACGTTTTTTCCCCCCACGAGCGTTTGCGACGTCATTCCCGAATAACTCTTCCGGGCTAATTCCGTCGGCCTTCATCAATTCCAGCCAGGTATTAATTTTTTGCTGCTGTTCCGCGCGTTGTCGCTGTAACTGTTCTTCTTCTTCACGTCTTTCTTTAGTGACGACCCTGAATTTCTCCAGCATTTCTTCAAGAACGTCAATGGAGAATTCGCGAGCCATTGCGCGTAGTGTCCGAATATTATTTAAGTTTTGTAACATCAAATTCATAATAATTAAAACCTTTTAACGCTAAAACAAAAGTATTACACTGCGTAGTCTATTATATTACCAGAACGTTTTCCAGCCCCTGAGATATAACAGAGGAAATATCAACCTCCCGCTATTAGAATAATAGTTAACCTGGCCCTGAATAATATCCAGTTTCATCTTTTCATTCTCAGGTAAATAACCTTCATGCCATTTCAACAGGCTTTGAGAGCGGCTTTTGCCCCGGCTGGAGACACTTCATCCTACTAATATCATAACCACTTGATCTTTAATGGCTTTACTCACACCAACAACAAAAACTCCACGCAGCACAAAAATCACGCTATTACAGAGTATTTTATCGACAAAAAGCGTAAAAATAAAAATATTTCTCTAATTGATAGTTACAAGGCAGCAATATACTCTATCATCAAGCAAAAACACCACGACAAATCACTAACATAAAATCATTTGCCGGGGATTTTACCCCTTTTTACAAGGAGCATTAGCATGTTCTCACCACAGTCACGCTTGCGTCATGCGGTAGCAGACACGTTCGCGATGGTTGTTTATTGTTCTGTTGTGAACATGTTGATCGAGATATTCCTCTCCGGAATGACCTTTGAGCAATCGCTTTCTTCCAGGCTGGTCGCTATTCCGGTTAACATTTTGATCGCCTGGCCCTACGGCATGTATCGTGATCTCTTTATGAGGGCGTCGCGTAAAGTGGGTTCAGCGGGATGGCTGAAAAATCTGGCAGATGTGCTGGCTTATGTCACCTTCCAGTCCCCGGTTTATGTCGCTATTCTGCTGACGGTGGGCGCTGACTGGCATCAAATTACCGCCGCAGTCAGTTCGAATATCGTGATATCGATGTTGATGGGAGCGGTATATGGCTATTTCCTGGATTATTGTCGCCGCCTGTTTAAGGTGAGTCGCTACCAGCAGGTTAACGTCTAAAACGACTCTGCGACTGGCTACGCCAGTCGCTTAATTAATTCGCCTCGCCAAACAGTCCATTCAAATAGCGCTCAAGCGCAATACGCGAACTAAAGCCGTGAGGAATACCATAGTGCTCGTGGTTGTCGCCGGCTAAATAAAGCGGAAAATGCTGGTAATGGTCGCAAGTTTTAATATCGGACGCCGGTTCAGCCAGCGAAGAACTACGCTCTTTTAAAGTTGGATGGATCACCAGCGCGGTGCGTCCCATACGCGCTTCGCGATTCACATAAACATAATTCTCGCCACGTCGATAACCGTACGTTTTCTGTGTCACCACATCGACGGTAAACCCCACTTTTTCAAGTACGCGCGCCACCTCGTCAGGTCGTAAATACATATTTTTTCCTCGTTATCTTTTACTGCGGGCTTACCTTACCTGATTCAGCATTAGCAACGCTTTCAGAAAAGTCCATAAACGCGTAATAACGCCGTGAGCCATCTCAGAAGTTAAAAATATCGACTAAACTGAAAGTCACATCGAAATCAATGGAGGATCATATGTTTAACCGACCGAACCGAAACGATGTAGATGATGGCGTGCAGGATATTCATAATGACGTCAATCAATTAGCTGATAGTCTGGAAGCCGTATTGAAGTCATGGGGCAGCGATGCGAAGGATGAAGCGGATACTGCACGGCGTAAAGCGCAGGCGCTGCTGAAAGAGACGCGTGCGAAAATGCATGGCCGGACGCGCGTACAGCAAGCCGCCCGGGACGCCGTAGGCTGCGCCGATACGTTTGTGCGTGATAAGCCATGGTGTAGCATCGGTACAGCGGCGGCGGTGGGGATCTTCGTCGGTGCACTGCTGAGTCTTCGTCGCTAAGTATGACGCATGTGCCGGATAGCGTTTACGCTTATCCGGCCTGGCGTAGACTCCATTAAAGCACTGACTGAATGGCCTGCCGCAACCGCTTTGCCACCTGCCACGCCATTTCAGGCGAAGCGATATTGGTAAATGACAGCAATATTCCCCCCATTCCTGATGTATTCACCCGCCAGCGACTTAGAGCCTGAACCGCCAGGCCCGCTTCATTAGCTTTACGTACCGGCGCGATATCGTCACCGTCAACGGTAATCACCAGTTGTATCCCGCCCTGTTGAGGCACAACGTGAAATCCCTGCTCGCCGAGCGCACTTTGCGTCCATAGCCTTCGCTGCGCATAGTGCTGCCGCATTTTTTTCAGATGCCGCCAGAAATGCCCATCACGGATAAAATCCGCCAGCGTTTGCTGCCAGAGCAGCGGCACGCTACAGGCCATTCGTACCGCCTGCTGACGAAAACGTCCCACCTGGTTTATCGGCACCACCAGCCACGCACAACGCAAGGCGGGAAACAGCGATTTGCTGAACGAACCGGCGTAAATCACCCGCTGCGGCGCATCCAGACTTTTCAGCGGCGGCAGCGGCTTGCCGTGATAACGAAACTCGCTGTCGTAATCATCTTCAATAATCCACGCCTGGGTTTGTGATGCCCATTCCAGGAGTTGGTGACGTCGGGCTAGCGACAACGCGACGCCGAGTGGACTTTGATGGGCCGGAGTGAGTAGCGCAAAACGCGCATCCTGATAGTCGCGGATCCCGGTCGCGACATTCAGCCCGTCGTCATCGACCGGAACCGGCAGCAACGAGACGTTTTCCTGTTCAATCACCGGACGGATCAACGGAAAGCCTGGATCTTCAATCCACATGCCATCGCCCGGCGTGGCAAGCGCGCGCAGGATGAGGGTCATCGAGGCCGCATAGCCGGAAGTGATAAAAATTTGCTCAGGCAGACAGTCAATACTGCGCGACACGCGCAGATAGTCCGCGATCGCCTGGCGCAACATGGCTTCACCACATACGTCGCCGAGAGCCAGATCAAAACGCGTCTGGGTGCGCAATCGCCGCCCCATTACCCGCGCCCAGATGTCTCGCGGAAAGAGATCCAGCGCGGGAAGTCCCATCTGAAAGGGCTGAGGGACTGTACTTTCTCCGGCAACGACCACCGGCTCGCTGAACGCCTGTTTCGGCTGCAACTGTGCACTGACAAACGTTCCCGCCTGCCCTCGCCGTTCCAGCCAGCCCTGTGCCACCAGCTCTGCATAGGCGTTTTCTACTGTTGAGCGCGAAATACCCAGTTCCTGCGACCAGGTGCGGCTGGACGGTAACCGGGCACCGGGCTTGAGCTCCCCACATTCAATGGCCGTTTTTAACTGGCGGGCAATTTGCTGATAGCGTGGCATATGGTCTGCTTTTTTCGTAAAAATATGGCTCTCTTTTCCAGTCCATTATAGTGCTACATTGCCGGCCATCAACACGAGGAGAAGCACCATGACGACGTTACGCCAGCCCTACTATGAACTCAGCCCGGAAGTCTATAACGCCCTGGTACAGGCGAAAACGGCACTGGAAAACAGCGTGCTGGATACCACGCTGATGGAATTGATTTACCTGCGAATTTCGCAGATCAACGGCTGCGCATTTTGCCTGGAAATGCACAGCAAGGCGCTGCGTAAATCGGGCGTCGCACAAAGTAAACTGGACGCGCTGGCCGGCTGGCGAGTGAGCCACCATTTCAGCAGGCAGGAACAAGCGGCGCTGGCGTGGGCGGAATCGGTGACCGACATCGCCAGAACCCATGCCGAAGATGACGTTTATCTGCCGCTGCTTGATAATTTCAGCGCCCGCGAAATCAGCGACCTGACCTTTGCAATCGGGCTGATGAACTGCTTTAACCGCCTGGCCGTAAGCATGCGGATGTAAACCGTCGATTTTTCTCCATAAACTCCCGCTCCCCGCCGTGCTCATCGGTGGGGAGATATTAATCGAAAATTCCCATATCTTGTATGGTTGAAACTTATTTCAACTACATCTAGTATTCTCTCTATCAGTACACACCTAAACCGACGCGTCTTATCGCGCCGTTCTTTCATTTTAAATGGAAATACGAATCATGAGCATTACTATTTACACTCGAAATGACTGTGTTCAGTGCCACGCCACTAAACGGGCGATGGAAAGCCGTGGATTTAAATTTGAGATGGTGAACGTCGATCTGGTGCCCGACGTGGCCGATACCCTGCGTGCGCAAGGTTTTCGTCAACTGCCGGTTGTCATTGCCGGCGAGACCAGTTGGTCAGGATTTCGTCCGGATATGATCAACCGTCTGCATCCAGAACCGCGAGTAGCCAGCGCATGAACCCGCTCGTCTACTTCTCCAGCAGCTCCGAAAATACGCACCGCTTTATGCAGCGTCTTGGGCTGCCCGCCATTCGCATTCCGCTAAATGAACGCGAACGGATCCGAGTAGACGATCCCTACATTCTGGTGGTGCCTTCCTACGGTGGCGGCGGCACGGCTGGTGCAGTCCCGCGACAGGTGATCCGCTTTTTAAATGATGCTCACAACCGGGCGTTAATTCGCGGTGTTATTGCCTCTGGCAATCGTAACTTCGGCGAAGCATACGGTCGCGCGGGGGAAGTGATTGCCCAAAAATGCGCCGTGCCCTGGCTCTATCGTTTTGAACTGATGGGAACCCCCGCCGACATCGATAACGTTCGAAAAGGAGTAAGCGAATTTTGGCAACGACAACCGCAGAACGCGTAACGCAGGAATCGCTGGATTACCATGCGCTGAACGCCATGCTGAATCTGTACGATAAAGCAGGTCGTATTCAGTTCGATAAGGACCGGCAGGCGGTAGAGGCCTTTTTTACCGCCCATGTTCAACCCCACTCTGTCACCTTTAGCAGTCAGGAAGAACGCCTGCAAACGTTGGTGCGCGAAGGGTATTACGACGAAAGCGTTCTGGCGCGCTACGATCGCGATTTCGTGGTGACGCTGTTTGCCCGCGCTCACGCCAGCGGTTTTCGTTTCCAGACCTTCCTTGGCGCCTGGAAGTTTTACACCAGCTACACGCTGAAAACCTTTGATGGCAAACGCTACCTGGAACACTTTGAAGATCGGGTGGTGATGGTCGCGCTGACGCTCGCGCAGGGCGACGAAGCGCTGGCGTCACAACTCACCGATGAGATGCTCTCGGGGCGCTTCCAGCCCGCCACGCCTACCTTCTTAAACTGCGGTAAACAGCAGCGCGGTGAACTGGTCTCCTGTTTCCTGTTGCGGATTGAAGACAACATGGAGTCAATCGGTCGGGCAGTGAACTCCGCGCTTCAGCTCTCCAAACGCGGCGGCGGCGTGGCGTTTTTACTCTCTAACCTGCGCGAAGCTGGCGCGCCGATCAAGCGCATCGAAAACCAGTCCTCCGGGGTGATCCCAGTGATGAAGATGCTGGAAGATGCCTTTTCCTATGCCAACCAGCTAGGCGCGCGTCAGGGAGCGGGGGCGGTTTATTTGCACGCGCACCATCCGGATATTCTGCGCTTTCTCGATACCAAACGCGAAAACGCCGATGAAAAGATCCGCATCAAAACGCTTTCACTGGGGGTGGTGATCCCGGACGTCACTTTCCGTCTGGCCAAAGAGAATGCGCAAATGGCGCTGTTTTCGCCTTATGACGTCGAGCGTGTTTACGGTAAGCCCTTCGGGGATATCGCCATAAGCGAACGGTACGACGAGCTGGTCGCCGACGAGCGCGTGCGCAAGAAGTACATTAGCGCCCGCGACTTTTTCCAGACACTGGCAGAAATTCAGTTTGAGTCCGGCTATCCCTATATTATGTATGAGGATACGGTGAATCGGGCTAACCCGATTGCGGGTCGCATTAATATGAGCAACCTGTGCTCGGAAATTTTACAGGTCAACAGCGCCTCCACTTACGATGAAAATCTGGACTACACGCAGATCGGGCATGACATCTCCTGCAACCTTGGCTCGTTGAATATTGCTCACACCATGGATTCCCCGGACGTTGGCCGGACGGTGGAAACGGCGATTCGCGGACTGACGGCGGTATCGGATATGAGCCATATTCGCAGCGTCCCATCCATTGCCGCCGGTAATGCCGCCTCCCACGCCATCGGGCTGGGACAGATGAACCTGCACGGCTATCTGGCACGTGAAGGCATCGCTTATGGTTCGCCTGAAGGGCTGGATTTCACCAATCTCTACTTTTACACCATCACCTGGCATGCGCTACACACCTCAATGAAGCTGGCGCGTGAACGCGGGCAAACCTTTGCCGGGTTTGCGCAGTCGCGCTATGCCAGCGGCGAGTTCTTCACACAGTATCTGGAGCAGAACTGGACGCCAAAAACAGAAAAAGTCCGTGCGCTGTTTGCCCGTAGCGGCATCACGCTGCCAACGCGCGAAATGTGGCTGTACCTGCGTGATGAGATAATGCGCTACGGCATCTATAACCAGAATTTACAGGCGGTGCCGCCGACCGGTTCGATCTCTTATATCAATCATGCGACATCGAGCATTCACCCGATCGTCTCGAAAGTGGAGATCCGCAAAGAGGGCAAAACCGGGCGCGTCTACTACCCGGCTCCGTTCATGACCAATGAGAATCTGGATATGTATCAGGACGCCTGGGAAATCGGCGCGGAAAAAATCATTGATACCTACGCCGAAGCCACTAAGCACGTCGATCAGGGCCTGTCGCTGACGCTGTTTTTCCCCGATACCGCGACCACCCGCGATATCAACAAAGCGCAGATCTACGCCTGGCGAAAAGGCATTAAGTCGCTGTATTACATCCGGTTGCGCCAGCTGGCGCTGGAAGGTACTGAAATCGAAGGCTGCGTTTCGTGCGCACTGTAAGGAGAGCGGTATGACATTATCACGCGTAAGCGCCATCAACTGGAATAAGATTCAGGACGACAAGGATCTGGAAGTGTGGAACCGCCTGACCAGCAACTTCTGGCTGCCGGAAAAAGTGCCGTTGTCCAACGATATTCCGGCGTGGCAGAACCTGAGCGCCGCCGAACAGCAACTGACCATCCGCGTCTTTACCGGTCTGACACTGCTCGACACCATCCAGAATATCGCCGGGGCTCCGTCGCTAATGGCGGATTCCCTGACGCCGCACGAGGAGGCTGTGCTGTCGAACATCAGTTTTATGGAAGCGGTGCACGCCCGCTCCTACAGTTCCATCTTCTCTACGCTGTGCCAGACTAAAGATGTCGATGCCGCTTACGCCTGGAGCGAAGAAAACGCGCCGTTGCAGCAGAAAGCGCAAATTATCCTCGCGCATTACGCCAGCGATGAGCCGTTGAAGAAGAAAATTGCCAGCGTGTTTCTGGAATCTTTTTTGTTCTATTCCGGCTTCTGGCTACCGATGTATTTCTCCAGTCGCGGCAAGCTCACCAACACCGCCGATCTGATCCGGCTGATTATTCGTGACGAAGCGGTTCATGGCTATTACATCGGCTACAAGTTCCAGAAAGGGCTGGAAAAACTGTCCCCATCCGCGCGTGAAGATCTCAAGGGGTTTGCCCTCGATCTGCTGATGGAACTATACGAAAACGAAGTCCGCTATACCGAAGAACTGTATGCCGACACCGCCTGGGCTGAAGATGTCAACGCGTTCCTTTGCTACAACGCCAACAAGGCGTTGATGAACCTCGGCTATGAGGCGCTGTTCCCGGCGGAAATGGCGGAGGTGAACCCAGCGATCCTTGCCGCGCTTTCACCCAATGCCGACGAAAACCATGACTTCTTCTCAGGATCGGGATCATCCTATGTGATAGGTAAAGCTGTCGAAACAGAAGACGAAGACTGGAATTTTTAACGCAAATTAATAGGGGGAATATCATCACCCTATTTACGTTAATATTTTAAGCCGATCACATTTTTATCACCCAACTATTTCAGGGTGTTCTACACTCAATAGCTGTTGTCATATTCGCCTGAATTTTCAAAATTCAGGCGCCTTTCCGGTGGTCCTTACAAAAAATATTCACCGACCATGGTTTGCTCTCAGCCCTTATATCATGGGAAGTCGCGGCAATTTGCCTTCTACCCTATTTCGCCTGATTTCACATTCAGGGTTGTCTCAGATTCTCAGTATGTTAGGGTAGAAAAAGGTGACTATTTCTATCAGGTAATATATCGACATATATAAATAACAGGAATCTTTCTATTGCATGGCAATTAAATTAGAAGTTAAAAATCTATATAAAGTATTTGGAGAGCATCCGCAGCGCGCCTTCAAATATATTGAAAAAGGACTTTCAAAAGAACAAATTCTGGAAAAAACAGGGCTATCGCTTGGCGTTAAAGACGCCAGTCTGGCCATTGAAGAAGGCGAGATATTTGTCATCATGGGATTATCCGGCTCGGGTAAATCCACAATGGTACGCCTTCTCAATCGCCTGATTGAACCCACCCGCGGACAGGTACTGATCGACGGCGTCGATATCGCCAAAATATCGGACGCCGAACTCCGCGAGGTGCGCAGAAAAAAGATTGCGATGGTCTTCCAGTCATTTGCGCTCATGCCGCATATGACCGTTCTGGACAATACCGCATTCGGCATGGAATTAGCGGGTGTGAGTGCTGAGGAACGTCGCGAAAAAGCGTTGGATGCGCTGCGTCAGGTGGGACTCGAAAATTACGCGCACGGCTATCCGGATGAACTTTCCGGCGGCATGCGTCAGCGTGTCGGTCTCGCCCGGGCATTAGCCATTAACCCTGACATCTTATTAATGGATGAAGCCTTCTCCGCGCTCGATCCCTTAATTCGTACCGAGATGCAGGATGAACTGGTGAAACTGCAGGCGAAACATCAGCGCACCGTGGTCTTTATTTCCCACGATCTCGATGAAGCAATGCGTATTGGCGACCGCATTGCCATTATGCAAAATGGCGAAGTGGTTCAGGTCGGCACACCGGATGAAATTTTGAATAATCCGGCAAACGATTATGTCCGCACCTTCTTCCGTGGCGTCGATATTAGCCAGGTCTTTAGTGCGAAAGATATTGCCCGCCGTAGCCCGGTCGGACTGATTCGTAAAACGCCAGGCTTTGGTCCCCGTTCGGCTCTGAAATTATTACAGGATGAAGACCGGGAATATGGTTACGTCATCGAACGCGGCAATAAGTTTGTTGGCGTGGTCTCTATCGACTCATTAAAGGCGGCATTAGGTCAGGCCCAAAGCATTGAAGGGGCGTTAATCGACGAGCCGCTGGCCGTGGATGCGCAAACCCCGCTTAGCGAGTTGCTCTCTCATGTCGGACAGGCGCCGTGCGCGGTGCCGGTTGTTGATGAGGAACAACAGTATGTCGGCATTATTTCGAAACGCATGCTGCTACAGGCTTTAGATCGCGAGGGGGCAAACAATGGCTGATCAATCCAATCCGTGGGATACCGCACCAGCGGCCGATAGCGCCGCACAATCCGCTGACGCCTGGAGTACGCCGTCAGGGACGCCTGCCGATAGCGGCAGCGCCGACTGGCTCACCAGCGCGCCTGCACCAGCACCGGAACATTTCAACATTATGGATCCGTTCCATAAGACGCTGATCCCGCTCGACAGTTGGGTCACTGAAGGGATCGACTGGGTGGTCACCCATTTCCGTCCCGTCTTCCAGGGCATTCGTGTGCCGGTGGATTACATCCTTAACGGTTTCCAGCAGTTGCTGTTGGGGATGCCAGCTCCGGTGGCGATCGTCATTTTCGCCCTGATCGCCTGGCAGATTTCCGGCGTTGGGATGGGCGTGGCGACACTGATTTCCCTGATTGCAATTGGCGCGATCGGCGCCTGGTCGCAAGCGATGATTACGCTGGCGCTGGTGCTGACCGCCCTGCTGTTCTGCGTGGTGATTGGCTTACCGATGGGAATTTGGTTGGCGCGCAGTCCGCGGGCAGCAAAAATCGTTCGCCCGCTGCTTGATGCCATGCAGACAACGCCTGCGTTCGTCTATCTGGTGCCGATTGTCATGCTGTTCGGTATTGGTAACGTGCCGGGTGTGGTCGTGACGATTATTTTTGCGCTGCCGCCGATTGTGCGTCTGACGATCCTCGGGATTAACCAGGTACCGGCTGATTTGATCGAAGCGTCACGCTCGTTCGGGGCCAGTCCGCGTCAGATGCTGTTCAAAGTTCAATTACCGCTGGCGATGCCCACTATTATGGCGGGGGTCAACCAGACGCTCATGCTTGCCCTTTCGATGGTTGTAATCGCCTCCATGATTGCCGTCGGTGGTCTGGGTCAGATGGTACTGCGCGGTATCGGTCGTCTCGATATGGGGCTGGCCACCGTCGGTGGGGTCGGCATTGTGATCCTCGCCATCATTCTGGACCGTCTGACCCAGGCCGTAGGTCGCGATTCACGCAGTCGGGGTAATCGTCGCTGGTATACCACCGGTCCTGTTGGGCTCATTACGCGCCCTTTCATTAAGTAATTCACCTGTTGCCCGGTGGCGCTGCGCTTACCGGGCCTACACTCATGAACTTACACAAAATCATTCATGTTGCATCGAGGCGGCAAACGAAGGTATCCCCAGGAGCGTACACGCAGTACGTGACTGGGGGGCATGAGTGCAGCCAACAAAGAGGCAACCTGAAGGATGAAGTGTAATAAGGAACAACGATGCGACATACCGTACTTTTTGCCACAGCGTTTGCCACCCTTGTCTCTACCAGCGCTTTCGCTGCCGACCTGCCAGGCAAAGGCATTACCGTCCAACCGGTACAGAGCACCATCACCGAAGAAACCTTCCAGACGCTGCTGGTGAGCCGCGCGCTGGAGAAACTGGGTTACACCGTCAACAAACCGAGCGAAGTCGACTATAACGTGGGCTACACCTCTATTGCCTCCGGCGACGCCACCTTTACCGCCGTCAACTGGCAGCCGCTGCACGATGATATGTATTCTGCGGCAGGTGGTGACAAAAAATTCTATCGCGAAGGCACGTTTGTTACCGGTGCCGCACAGGGTTACCTGATCGATAAGAAAACCGCTGAGCAGTACAAGATCACCAATCTCGCGCAGTTGAAAGATCCTAACATCGCCAAAATCTTCGACACCAACGGCGATGGTAAAGCGGATATGATGGGCTGCTCGCCGGGCTGGGGGTGTGAAGCGGTTATTAACCACCAGAACAAAGCGTTTGATCTGGAAAAAACCGTCGACGTCAGCCACGGCAACTATGCGGCAATGATGGCCGATACCATCACCCGCTTTAAAGAAGGTAAACCAATCCTCTATTACACATGGACGCCTTACTGGGTGAGTGATGTGATGAAGCCGGGCAAAGATGTGGTCTGGTTACAGGTGCCGTTCTCCTCGCTGCCAGGCGAGCAGAAAGATATCGATACCAAGCTGCCGAATGGCGCGAACTATGGCTTCCCGGTCAATACCATGCACATCGTTGCCAACAAGGCCTGGGCAGAGAAAAACCCGGCAGCGGCAAAACTGTTTGCCATCATGAAACTGCCTCTGGCGGACATCAACGCGCAGAACGCAATGATGCATGACGGCAAAGCGTCGGAAGCTGACGTACAGGGTCACGTTGACGGCTGGATCAAAGCCCACCAGCAGCAGTTCGACGGCTGGGTGAACGACGCGCTGGCTGCGCAGAAGTAACCCCCTCCTGAATGCCGGATGGCGCGCGATGCGCTTATCCGGCCAACTCCTTACTCCCCCCTGACCGCACAATCCAGCACGCAACAATGCCCCCACCGTCACAAACATCCGCTATGATTGATTTCCAAAGGAATCATCACCTGACTCACGATTACGAACATAATGACAAATACATCTCATGGGCTGAGCCCGGCGCTGATCGTTCTCATGTCTGTGGCAACGGGCCTAGCCGTCGCCAGTAACTACTACGCGCAGCCGCTACTTGATACCATCGCACGCAATTTCTCGCTTTCCGCCAGTTCCGCTGGGTTTATCGTCACCGCCGCCCAGCTAGGCTACGCCGCCGGTCTACTGTTTCTGGTTCCGCTTGGCGATATGTTTGAACGCCGGACGCTGATCGTCTCCATGACGCTGTTGGCGGCAGGCGGGATGCTCATTACCGCCAGTAGCCAGTCGCTGGCGATGATGATCCTCGGCACGGCGCTGACCGGACTCTTTTCCGTGGTCGCACAAATTCTGGTGCCGCTGGCGGCGACGCTTGCCACGCCGGATAAACGCGGAAAAGTGGTCGGAACCATCATGAGTGGCCTGCTGCTGGGTATTTTGCTGGCGCGAACCGTAGCAGGACTGCTGGCGAATCTCGGCGGCTGGCGCACCGTCTTCTGGGTCGCCTCCGTATTGATGGCGTTGATGGCGCTCGCCCTGTGGCGCGGGTTACCGAAGGTGAAATCAGAAACGCACCTGAATTATCCGCAATTGCTGGGTTCGGTGTTCAGTCTGTTTACCCGCGATAAACTGCTGCGCACGCGTGCACTGTTAGGCTGCCTGACCTTCGCCAATTTCAGTATTCTCTGGACCTCAATGGCCTTTTTACTGGCCGCCCCGCCGTTTAACTATTCCGAGGGGATGATTGGCCTGTTTGGGCTGGCAGGTGCCGCTGGCGCACTCGGCGCGCGTCCGGCTGGCGGCTTTGCAGATAAAGGACATTCTCACCTCACCACGACCTGGGGCCTGCTGTTATTGCTGCTTTCCTGGCTCGCTATCTGGCTGGGACACGCCTCAGTCCTGGCGCTGATTGTGGGGATCCTGGTACTGGATCTCACCGTTCAGGGGGTCCACATCACCAACCAGACGGTGATTTATCGTCTTTATCCGGAGGCGCGAAATCGTCTGACCGCCGGGTATATGACCAGCTACTTTATCGGCGGAGCCGCTGGATCGTTAGTCTCCGCTTCAGCCTGGCAGCATGCCGGATGGCTGGGCGTTTGTCTGGCAGGTACGACCGTTGCCGTACTGAACCTGCTGGTCTGGTGGCGAGGATTTCACCGACAAGAAGCTGCTATTTAAGCGCTCAGCAAGCGTTTGCTTTCGTTTGGGCTCCTGAGGGTGTTAAGGAGCCCCCCAGTCTGTTAAGGTGATAGGGATTATTAACCCTGATAATTTTAACATTGGTGATAACACGCAAAATCCTATGGAAAGGCCCGCTTCTCTGCCCAATACCCCTCCGGCAACCTGTGCGGAAGGATTCAAAGACAGCTTACCCATCGTCATCAGCTATATTCCTGTTGCCTTTGCATTTGGTCTCAATGCCACCCGTCTCGGGTTTAGCCCGGTTGAGAGCGTGTTTTTCTCCTGCATTATTTATGCCGGAGCCAGCCAGTTCGTTATTACAACCATGCTCGCCGCAGGCAGCACATTATGGGTTGCCGCTCTGACCGTCATGGCGATGGATGTACGCCATATTTTATACGGCCCTTCCTTGCGCAGTCGAATCGCCCAGAAACTTAGCAAACCGAAAACCGCCCTGTGGGCATTTGGCCTCACCGACGAAGTTTTTGCCGCAGCAACCGCGAAGCTGGTGCGGGATAACCGTCGCTGGAGCGAGAACTGGATGATCGGCATCGCGTTTTGCTCCTGGGCCTCCTGGGTGTTGGGAACCGTGATCGGCGCCTTTTCCGGCAGCGGTTTATTGAAAGGCTTCCCGGCGGTAGAAGCCGCGCTCGGTTTTATGCTCCCCGCATTGTTTATGAGTTTCCTGCTGGCATCATTTCAGCGTAAACAGTCCCTGTGCGTAACTGCCGCATTAGCAGGCGCACTGGCAGGCGTGACGCTGTTTTCCATTCCTGCTGCGATTCTTGCGGGGATTGTGTGCGGCTGTCTGACCGCGCTGATTCAGGCTTTCTGGCAAGGAGTGCCCGATGCGCTATGAAGTACTGCTGCTCGGGTTGCTGGTCGGCTTCGTAAACTATGGATTTCGCTATTTGCCCTTGCGTCTGAAGATGGGAAATACCCGTCCAGGCAAGCGTGGCGCAACCGGCGTACTGCTCGACACCATCGGCATAGCATCAATTTGCGCCCTGCTGGTTGTGTCAACGGCCCCTGAGGTGATGCACGATGCCAGTCGCTTCGTGCCGACGCTCGTGGGTTTTGCTGTTCTGGGTGCAAGTTTCTATAAAACGCGCAGTATCATCATTCCCACGTTATTAAGTGCTCTGGCCTATGGATTAGCGTGGAAAATGTGGGTGATTTTATAGAACAGAAGAATCATTTTAGTTTAATAATACATTTACTTTATTTGTCACCGTCGTTACTATATCGGCTGAAATTAATGAGGTCATGCCCAAATGGATAGTTCGTTTACGCCCATTGAACAAATGCTAAAATTTCGCGCCAGCCGCCATGAGGACTTTCCGTATCAGGAAATTCTGCTGACTCGCCTTTGCATGCATATGCAAGGAAAGCTGCTGGACAATCGCAATAAAATGCTGAAGGCTCAAGGGATTAACGAGACGTTGTTTATGGCGTTGATTACGCTGGAGTCTCAGGAAAATCACAGCATTCAGCCCTCTGAACTGAGTTGTGCCCTGGGTTCATCCCGTACAAACGCGACGCGTATCGCTGATGAGCTGGAAAAGCGCGGCTGGATCGAGCGCCGTGAAAGCGACAACGATCGCCGTTGCCTGCATCTGCAGTTGACCGACAAAGGCCATGCTTTTCTGCGCGAAGTGTTACCGCCGCAGCATAACTGCCTGCATCAACTCTGGTCTGTACTCAGTACCGCAGAGAAAGACCAGCTGGAGCACATCACCCGTAAGCTTCTGACGCGTCTTGATCAGATGGACCAGGATGGTGCCATTCTTGAGGCGCTGAGCTAACGCGTCGACTCGCTCTATCATCCAGATTAAGAAAGAAAACTGACTGGCCAGCACCTGAACGTGCTGGCCTTTCTGATAAACAGTTCGGCCCCGCCGACGGAAAAAATAAGATCGTGGAGAACAACATGAGCGCAAATGCGGAGACTCAAACCCCGCAGCAACCGGTTAAGAAGAAAAGCAAACGTAAAAGTATGCTGCTCCTCCTGACCTTGCTCTTTATTATTATTGCCGTGGCATATGGGATCTATTGGTTTTTAGTACTGCGTCATGTTGAAGAGACTGATGACGCGTACGTGGCAGGGAACCAGGTTCAAATCATGGCGCAGGTATCCGGTAGCGTGACGAAAGTCTGGGCGGATAACACTGACTTTGTTAAACAAGGTGACGTTCTCGTCACGCTCGATCAAACGGATGCTAAGCAAGCATTTGAAAAAGCCAAGACCGCGCTGGCCTCCAGCGTCCGTCAGACGCATCAGTTAATGATCAACAGTAAACAGTTGCAGGCGAACATTGCGGTACAAAAAACCGCCCTCGCCCAGGCGCAAAGCGATTTTAACCGTCGCGTACCGCTGGGTAACGCTAACCTGATTGGCCGCGAAGAATTGCAACACGCGCGGGATGCGGTAGCCAGCGCGCAGGCGCAGCTTGATGTTGCCATTCAGCAATACAATGCAAATCAGGCGATGATTCTGGACAGTAAGCTGGAAGATCAGCCCGCCGTCCAACAAGCCGCCACCGAAGTACGTAACGCCTGGCTGGCACTGGAACGTACCAAAATCGTCAGCCCGATGACCGGCTACGTGTCGCGCCGTGCCGTGCAGCCTGGCGCGCAAATAAGCCCTACAACACCGCTGATGGCCGTAGTTCCGGCCACGAATCTGTGGGTCGACGCCAACTTCAAAGAGACGCAGCTTGCCCATATGCGTATCGGTCAACCGGCTACGGTTATCAGCGATATCTACGGCGATGACGTGAAGTACACCGGTAAAGTGGTCGGTCTTGATATGGGAACCGGCAGCGCCTTCTCTCTGCTGCCTGCCCAGAACGCGACCGGTAACTGGATCAAAGTGGTTCAGCGTCTACCTGTACGTATCGAACTGGACGCACAGCAGCTGGCGCAACATCCGCTGCGGATTGGTTTATCGACGCTCGTCACCGTCGATACAGCGAATCGCGACGGTCAGGTGCTGGCCAGTCAGGTTCGCACCACGCCGGTGTCTGAGAGTAACGCCCGTGAAATCAACCTTGCCCCGGTCAACAAACTGATCGAAGAGATTGTGCAGGCCAACGCAGGCTAATCTGAGGTGCGTGTGATGCAACAGCAAAAACCGCTGGAGGGCGCGCAGCTCGTCATTATGACGATTGCGTTGTCGCTGGCGACATTCATGCAGGTGCTGGACTCCACCATTGCTAACGTGGCGATCCCGACTATCGCCGGTAACCTGGGCTCATCGCTGAGTCAGGGGACGTGGGTGATCACCTCTTTCGGGGTGGCAAATGCCATCTCGATTCCCATCACCGGCTGGTTGGCGAAACGCGTCGGGGAAGTGAAGCTGTTCATGTGGTCAACGGTGGCGTTTGCCATTGCCTCATGGGCGTGCGGTGTTTCCAGCAGCCTGAATATGCTGATCTTCTTCCGCGTCGTTCAGGGGGTGGTTGCCGGGCCGCTGATCCCGCTTTCACAGAGTCTGCTGCTCAATAACTACCCTCCTGCGAAGCGTTCTATCGCGCTGGCGCTGTGGTCGATGACGGTGATTGTCGCGCCGATTTGCGGCCCGATTCTGGGCGGCTATATCAGCGATAACTACCACTGGGGCTGGATCTTCTTTATCAACGTGCCGATCGGTATTGCGGTGGTTCTGATGACGCTGCAAACGCTGCGTGGTCGCGAAACGCGCACTGAGCAACGACGAATTGACGCCATTGGGTTGGCGCTGTTGGTGATTGGGATTGGTAGCTTGCAGATTATGCTCGACCGGGGGAAAGAACTGGACTGGTTTGCCTCGCAGGAGATAGTCATTCTGACAGTGGTGGCGGTGGTCGCCATTAGCTTCCTGATTGTCTGGGAGCTCACCGACGACAATCCTATTGTCGATCTCTCGCTGTTTAAGTCGCGAAACTTCACCATCGGCTGTTTGTGTATCAGCCTGGCCTATATGCTGTACTTCGGGGCAATTGTTCTGCTACCGCAACTCTTGCAGGAAGTCTACGGCTATACCGCGACATGGGCGGGTCTGGCGTCCGCGCCGGTGGGGATCATTCCGGTGATTTTGTCGCCGATTATCGGCCGCTTTGCCCATAAGCTGGATATGCGCCGGCTGGTAACGTTCAGCTTTATTATGTACGCCGTCTGCTTCTACTGGCGCGCGTGGACGTTTGAACCGGGAATGGACTTCGGCGCCTCCGCTTGGCCGCAGTTTATTCAGGGCTTCGCGGTCGCGTGTTTCTTTATGCCGCTGACGACCATCACGTTGTCCGGCTTACCACCAGAGCGGCTGGCGGCAGCCTCGAGTTTGTCTAACTTTACACGAACGCTGGCGGGGTCGATCGGGACATCGATCACTACCACCATGTGGACTAACCGGGAATCGATGCACCATGCGCAGTTAACCGAGTCGGTGAATCCCTATAACCCAAACGCACAGGCGATGTACGATCAGTTGCAGGGACTGGGCATGACCCAGCAACAGGCGTCTGGCTGGATAGCGCAACAGATCACCAATCAGGGGCTGATTATTTCAGCCAATGAGATCTTCTGGATGTCGGCTGGGATCTTCCTGGTGTTGCTCGGGCTAGTCTGGTTTGCTAAACCCCCGTTTGGTGCAGGCGGTGGCGGCGGTGGCGCGCACTAGATGAAAGCGATAAAAAAGCCCGTTCAGTCGAACGGGCTTTTTTTGCCGGTAACGACACCGACAACTAGATGTGCAGTTCCTGCAACTTCTCTTTCGGCAGCGCCAGCTCTTCATTGCTGTTGACGCGAACGTCGTGTTCCAGAATGTGACGCGCGATATCCTGTGCTTCGCTCAGCGAGTGCATCTGATACGTGCCGCACTGGTAGACGTTCAGTTCCGGGATCTGATTCTGATCCTGAACTTTTAGCACGTCAGCCATCGCCGCTTTCCAGGCATCAGCCACGCGTTGCTCATCAGGCGTACCAATCAGGCTCATATAGAAACCGGTACGGCAGCCCATCGGGGAGATATCGATAATCTCGACACCGTTGCCATTGAGGTGATTACGCATAAAGCCTGCGAACAGATGCTCCAGCGTGTGAATCCCTTTCTCCGGCATCACTTCTTTGTTTGGTATGCAAAAACGCAGGTCAAACACGGTAATGGCGTCGCCATGCGGGGTGTTCATCGTTTTCGCCACACGCACTGCAGGTGCTTCCATCCGGGTATGATCGACAGTGAAGCTATCTAACAACGGCATTTAGCCACCTCCGATAATTTTTTTAAAATAAACTGAACTCTTCATTCCGGTGCGAGTCTGAGTATATGAAAGACGCGCATTTGTTATCATCATCCCTGTTTTCAGAGATGAAATTTTGGCCACTCCCGAGTGGCCTTTTTCTTTTCTGTCAGGCCTGCTTTGCCAGCCAACTGTCAAACGGCTCGGTATCCGCTGCTTCAACCTCACGCTGACGACGTTTTGAAGCGTCACGCTCAGCCACAAACTCTTCTTCCTGCAATATTTCCAGCGGCTCTTCACGCAACAGATTACGATAAGCTTCGCCCAGCGCCTTGCCCGTACCGCCAATGCCTGTATCAAGCATAGACCGCAGAATACGCGCAGAGAACGTCAATTCCGGATTATCAAAGCAGGCGACCAGTTCATCACAGACTTTCTGATAATCCTCTCCGCCGTGGATGCTGTCCAGCGTTTGTGCCACACGTTTCAGATCGCGGAACAAATCTTTACCCACCTCACGCAGCGGGAACTGCGCTGTTTCACAACCGATACCTAACGTCAGACCCGGTTTACGCCCTTCCAGAATCACTCGATTCCAGTTGGTACGCGTACACAGCAGCTCACTGCTGCTCATTTCCGGCGCATCAGCCAGTGCGCACCAGACCATAAACAGGTCAAGGAAGCGCACCTGCTGCTCGTCAACACCGATTGGCGAAAACGGGTTGATATCCAGCGAGCGGACTTCGATGTACTCGATACCGCCGCGCAGAAGCGCATCAGAAGGCGATTCACCGCTACGCGTAACGCGTTTCGGCCGAATCGGCGCGTACAGCTCATTTTCAATCTGCAACACGTTACTGTTGATTTGCAGACGTTTACCGTCTTTCTCCAGCCCTACCGCCGCATACTCTTCAGAAGGGGTTTTAATCGCCCGCTTCAATCCTGCCACATACTCGTAGAGATCGTTAAACGTAATTCCGAGATTGCTTTGCGACTTATTGGTATAACCCAGATCGCTCAGACGCAACGAGGTCGCATAGGGCAGGTAGTACATCCCACAGTCGGTTTTCTCAAATGGCAGCGTGGTTGGCTTGCCCTGCAGGAAGGACGCGCAAATCGCCGGGGATGCCCCAAACAAATAAGGAATAACCCAACCGAAGCGGTAATAGTTGCGGATCAGGCGGAAATAGCCGGCAGAGATTTTTTCTTTTGCCTCTTCGCCTTCTACTACTCCGCATTTCGCCTGCCAGAATGCCATCGGCAGCGAAAAATTGTAGTGCACACCAGAGATGGTTTGCATCAGCGCACCGTAACGGTTCTTCAACCCTTCACGATACAGCGTTTTCATGCGGCCAATATTTGAAGTGCCGTACTGCGCCAGTTCAATGTCCTGACCTTCGGCAATGTAGCAAGGCATGCTAAGTGGCCACATGCGTTCATCGCCCATATTTCTGGCGGTATAACGATGCAGGTCACGCATGAAGGTCAGCATATGCTGGATATCGCCATCTACTGGCGTAATAAACTCCAGTAGCGCTTCCGCGAAATCCGTGGTTACCCATTTATGTGTCAGCGCTGAGCCTAACGCTTCTGGATGCCCCGTTGTCGCCAACGTGCCATCCGCATTCACGCGCAATGTTTCGCGTTCCAGCCCGCGCTGAATCCCCTGCAATGCCTGAGGATGCTTTTCCAGCCAGGCCAGAGCCTGTGATACGTCCGGGATCAAATTGACCTCCCGCCTGTCAAAATCGTATTAATTAGCATAATTGTAGTGGTTACCCTAAAGGCTAATCCCCAGGCACAATTAGTGCCACCAGGTAATGCCCTGAACGGTAGCAGCCGCGACGACAATATAGCGCAGCGCTTTGCCAAGGCATAAAAAAAAGAGCACCGGCCCCCACGAGAGGCGCATCCATCCCGCTAACAGGCACAGTAAATCACCCACAACCGGCATCCAGCTTAATAATAGTGTGACCGCGCCATAGCGTTTAAGCCAACCGGTAGCTTTCTCCTGCCAGCGCGATGTCTTGCGCAGCGGGAAGAAACGCCCAAGGATAACGTTAGTTAACCCTCCAAGGCTATTACCCATTGTTGCTGTTAAAACTAAGACCCAGGGATGACTGAACCCGGCCAGTAACATGGCAATCAAAACGACTTCCGAGTTGCCGGGTAACAGTGTTGCGCTGAGAAAACTGCTGGCAAACAATGAAAGGAGCGACAGTCCGTCGCTCACAGGTGTCGAACGTCCACAGCATCCATTCCGGCGGCGCGTGCTGCCTGGATACCAAAGTCAGCATCTTCAAATACCACACACTGCGCCGCAGGTACGCCCATACGCTCAGCACAAAGCAGGAAAGTATCTGGCGCAGGTTTATGATGCTGAACATGATCGGCGGCGACGACGGCATCAAAATAGCGACGCAACCCCAAATGGGCCAGCAGCGCTTCCGCAATCGCGCTTTCACTGCCGGTCCCGACGGACATCGGGCGACGACCATGCCACGCTTTCACTACCTCAACCAGTGGCAGCGGCTCGACGCTATCGAGGAGCATGATTTTTACCGCATCCGTTTTTTCACGGGCTAACGCGTGGGGATCGAGATCCGCATGATTCAATTCAATAATGGACTGCGCAATACGCCATGTAGCTGAGCCGTTAAGGGCAACCATCGCCTGAAGATCAAAGTGCATACCGTAACGACCTAATACTTCAACCCACGCCTTACGGTGCGTTGGTTCAGTATCAAGAAGGGTACCATCCATATCGAAAATCAGACCCGCATAACGTTCGTACATAGTGCTCTCACCCTGCAAGTAAACAGACGTTACTTTATCGTAATTGCTGGATTTTGTCGCTGACGACGATGCTGAGGATTGTTCAGGGTAGTCTTGCAAAGGAGTAAAGAAAGGAGAAAATGGTGCATCCGGGAGGATGACTCGGCGAAGCCTCGCCCTTCGGGCCGTTGCTGAAGCAACGTTATCCTCCCTGGCGTTTGCGACACTCTCGCAGGCCATGAAACAACAAATTCGCTGTTATTCGGGAGAAGATGGTGCATCCGGGAGGATTCGAACCTCCGACCGCTCGGTTCGTAGCCGAGTACTCTATCCAGCTGAGCTACGGATGCATCGGAAAACGTATTTTACTGCCGATGTTGATACTGCATAAAAACGGTATCAAACAAGAGATGGTGCATCCGGGAGGATGACTCGGCTGCGCCTCGCCCTTCGGGCCGTTGCTGGTGCAACGTTATCCCCCTGGCGCTTGCGATACTCTCGCAGACCATGAAACAACAAACCAGCTGTTATTCGGGAGAAGATGGTGCATCCGGGAGGATTCGAACCTCCGACCGCTCGGTTCGTAGCCGAGTACTCTATCCAGCTGAGCTACGGATGCATCGGAAAACGTATTTTACTGCCGATGTTGATACTGCATAACAGCGGTATCAAGTAAGAGATGGTGCATCCGGGAGGATGACTCGCCTTGCGGCTCGCCCTTCGGGCCGTTGCTGAAGCAACGTTATCCTCCCTGGTGCTTGCGGTTACTACCGCCACCTCATCCACACCTTCATTGCTGAGAGAATGGAAAATATGGTGCATCCGGGAGGATTCGAACCTCCGACCGCTCGGTTCGTAGCCGAGTACTCTATCCAGCTGAGCTACGGATGCATCGGGAAACTTACTTTACTGCAGATTTTGATACCGCTACTAAAGCCGTATCAAGTAAGAGATGGTGCATCCGGGAGGATTCGAACCTCCGACCGCTCGGTTCGTAGCCGAGTACTCTATCCAGCTGAGCTACGGATGCAAATGGCGGTGAGGCGGGGATTCGAACCCCGGATGCAGCTTTTGACCGCATACTCCCTTAGCAGGGGAGCGCCTTCAGCCTCTCGGCCACCTCACCACACGCCTCTTACGAGTGCTTCGAAGAACTTGTTACTGCTCATCGTCGCTGCGTGGCGCACATATTACTTTCTGGGACTTATAAGTCAAACAATTTTTCCTGAGCTTTTATCGTTTGCACACTTCACGTTCAATTAGTCTGCAAAAACGGCAAAAAGAGTGTTTTATCAACAGATAAATCGGTCTCTGAGGCAAAAGGCTACCACAATGAAAAAGTCATAAGGATGCGGGCGCACCATATGGAGCAGGACAACGGATCACCGAAAAACGAAACGAATAAGAGGGGGATGTGGCGAAGATGTCAGGTTGCGCCTCACCCGGTCAGGTGAGACGCGGAAACCTTAGTAACTGGACTGCTGGGATTTTTCAGCCTGGATACGCTGGTAGATCTCTTCACGATGGACAGAAACTTCTTTTGGGGCGTTGACACCAATGCGTACCTGGTTGCCCTTCACCCCTAAAACTGTCACGGTGACCTCATCTCCAATCATGAGGGTCTCACCAACTCGACGAGTCAGAATCAGCATTCTTTGCTCCTTGAAAGATTAAAAGAGTCGGGTCTCTCTGTATCCCGGCATTATCCATCATATAACGCCAAAAAGTAAGCGATGACAAACACATTACATGTAAGCAGTCACGGCATCACATTCTGTTAAACCTAAGTTTAGCCGATATACACAACTTCAACCCGACTTTATCGTTGTCGACAACGTTGTCGCAAACGCCGCGGAATGATAATCCGCGGCATCGGCTAACGCTTATTGTTATTACAATTTTGCGCTGACCCAGGCTTGCACACTGGCTAACGCTGCAGGCAAAGCAGATGCATCCGTCCCACCGGCTTGCGCCATGTCCGGACGACCACCACCCTTACCGCCCACCTGCTGAGCGACCATTCCTACCAGTTCCCCTGCTTTGACACGGTCGGTCACGTCCTTAGACACACCAGCAATCAGAGAAACCTTACCTTCAGCTGCCGTTGCCAGCACGATGATTGTCGACCCCAGTTGATTTTTCAGATCATCAACCATAGTACGTAACATCTTCGGCTCAACACCCGCAAGCTCGCTTACCAACAGCTTAACGCCATTGATATCAACCGCTTTGCTGGAAAGATTCGCACTTTCCTGCGCCGCAGCTTGTTCTTTCAACTGCTGAAGTTCTTTCTCGAGCTGACGAGTACGCTCCAGTACTGAACGCACTTTGTCGCCCAGGTTCTGGCTATCGCCCTTCAACAGATGCGCGATATCGTTTAAGCGATCGCTTTCTGCATGCACCGTCGCAATGGCGCCCTCACCGGTTACCGCTTCAATACGACGGACCCCGGCGGCGGTACCGGACTCGGAAACGATACGGAACAGACCAATGTCACCGGTACGGTTAGCGTGAGTCCCGCCGCACAGCTCGGTCGAGAAATCGCCCATGCTCAGTACGCGAACGCGTTCGTCATATTTCTCACCGAACAGCGCCATCGCCCCTTTTGCTTTCGCCGCTTCCAGATCCATCACGTTGGTTTCAACCGGCAGGTTACGACGAATCTGCGCGTTCACCAGATCTTCAATCGCACGGATTTCTGCAGGCTTCATCGCTTCATTATGCGAGAAGTCGAAACGCAGCACTTTGTCGTTAACCAGCGATCCTTTCTGCGCCACGTGCGTGCCCAGAATCTGGCGCAGCGCCGCGTGCATCAGGTGCGTGGCGGAGTGGTTCAGACGAATACGCGCACGACGCGCTTCATCCACGTCAGCCTGAACCGCGTCGCCCACTTTCAGAGCACCCGCAGTCAACTTGCCGAGGTGGCCAATTGCCTGACCATATTTTTGCGTGTCGTTTACGGCGAATGCAAAGCCCGCGCCTTTCAGTTCACCTTTATCCCCAACCTGACCACCGGATTCTGCATAGAACGGGGTCTGGTCCAGCACAACAACAGCGTCCTGACCGGCACTGATCGTATCAACCGCTTTTCCATCCACAAACAGCGCGGTCACTTTGCCGTTCAGTTCCAGATGGTCGTAGCCTTTAAATTCAGAGGCGCTATCCACGCGAATCATCGCGTTATAGTCCGCACCAAAACCGCTGGCTTCGCGCGCGCGGCGGCGCTGCTCTTCCATGGCAGCTTCAAAACCGGCTTCATCCACTTTGATGTTGCGCTCACGGCAAACGTCTGCCGTCAGGTCAACCGGGAAGCCATAGGTATCGTACAAACGGAAAGCTGTTTCGCCATCCAGCGTATCGCCAGACAGTTTCGCCAGCTCTTCATCCAGCAGCGCCAGGCCACGCTCCAGCGTACGGGCAAACTGTTCTTCTTCGGTTTTCAGAACTTGCTCAACCTGAGCCTGCTGACGCTTCAGTTCTTCGCCCGCCGCTCCCATAACGTCAACCAGTGGGCCCACCAGTTTGTAGAAGAAGGTCTCTTTCGCGCCCAGCATGTTGCCATGACGTACCGCACGACGAATGATACGACGCAGAACATAGCCGCGGTTTTCGTTCGACGGAACCACGCCATCAGCGATCAGGAACGCACACGAACGAATGTGATCTGCAATCACGCGCAGTGACTTGTTGCTCAGATCGGTCGCACCGGTCACTTTTGCTACCGCTTCAATCAGCGTACGGAACAGGTCAATCTCGTAGTTGGAGTTGACGTGTTGCAGCACAGCCGCAATACGCTCCAGCCCCATACCGGTATCGACGGAAGGCTTAGGCAGCGGCTCCATCGTACCGTCAGCCTGACGATTGAACTGCATAAAGACGATGTTCCAGATCTCAATGTAGCGATCGCCGTCTTCTTCCGGGCTTCCCGGAGGGCCGCCCCAGATGTGATCGCCGTGATCGTAGAAGATCTCGGTACACGGACCGCATGGACCGGTATCGCCCATCTGCCAGAAGTTGTCAGACGCATAGGCCGCACCTTTGTTATCACCAATGCGGATAATACGTTCGCGAGGAATACCGACTTCTTTTTCCCAGATTTCATAGGCTTCATCGTCTGTTTCGTAGACGGTCACCCACAGACGCTCTTTCGGCAGGGCAAACCAGTTCTCACCGGTCAGCAGTTCCCACGCGTACTGGATTGCATCATGTTTGAAATAGTCGCCGAAGCTGAAGTTGCCCAGCATTTCGAAGAAGGTATGGTGGCGTGCAGTGTAACCAACGTTTTCCAGATCGTTGTGCTTACCACCCGCGCGCACGCAGCGCTGGGACGTGGTTGCGCGGGAATAATTACGCTTGTCGAGCCCAAGAAAAACGTCCTTGAACTGGTTCATCCCGGCGTTGGTAAACAACAAAGTGGGGTCATTGTTTGGAACCAGGGAGCTGCTGGCAACTACCTGATGTCCCTTACTATGGAAAAAGTCGAGAAACGCCTGACGGATCTCAGCGGTGCTCTTGCTCATAATTATCCTGAAATCTTGCTAACGAAAAATCATTACCAGCAACAACTCTTGATTGACTGGGCCGCCGGCAACTGAAAAGTGGGAATAAGATAAGTTTTCTTTACGGGGAAGTAAAATCCCGTATGCGCTCAATCGTCAAAATTTCGCCATATTTCCTGGATATCTTCCATCAGATACCCACGATAGAGCAAAAACCGTTGTACCTTAACCTTTTCTGAAAATGCGCCAGGCAGTGGATCACCATATTTACGGCAGGCCTGATCGCGTGCCAGGACGCTCCAGTCAATCTCACATTCCCGCATCGCCTTTTCCGTCGATTCTCGGGCAATGCCCTTTTGATTCAATTCCTGGCGGATACGCGCCGGGCCATAGCCTTTACGGCTGCGGCTGGCGATAAAGCGGGCGATAAACCGGTTGTCGTCAAGATACTGATGCTCGTAACACCAGGCAATTACGCGGTCATAATCTTCAGCCGTCGCATCGATCTCTTCCGGTCCATTTTTCCCCATTATCGGGGCGGCAAGTTTACGTCGTAACTCTTGTTCACTGTGGTCACGAACCGCGAGAATACGTACTGCGCGATCTAACAGCCGGGAATACGCGGGTCGGCGCGGTGTGGGTTCACTCATAACAACCTTCGAAATCAGAAATGCAAAAAGGGCTGCATCAATGCAGCCCTTGAGTGTAATTCAACTTTCTGCCGGATGGCAGTTCTGCGTTATCCGGACAAACAACACCTGACGATTAAAAATCTTCGTTGGTTTCCGCAACGCCTTCACCGTCATCAACAGCGAAGTCAGGTTTGGCATCCTGGTTATTAAGCAGCATTTCGCGAACTTTTTTCTCAATTTCCTTCGCAGTCGCCGGGTTGTCTTTCAGCCATGTGGTTGCATTCGCTTTACCCTGACCAATTTTCTCGCCGTTGTAGCTGTACCAGGCGCCTGCTTTCTCAATCAGCTTCTCTTTCACGCCCAGGTCAACCAGTTCGCCATAGAAGTTGATACCTTCACCGTAAAGGATCTGGAATTCAGCCTGTTTAAACGGTGCCGCGATTTTGTTTTTCACGACCTTCACGCGGGTTTCGCTGCCCACCACGTTATCGCCCTCTTTCACCGCGCCGATACGACGGATGTCCAGACGAACAGAGGCGTAGAATTTCAGCGCGTTACCACCGGTTGTGGTTTCCGGGTTACCAAACATCACCCCAATTTTCATACGGATCTGGTTGATGAAGATCAGCAGCGTGTTGGACTGCTTCAGGTTACCGGCCAATTTACGCATCGCCTGGCTCATCATACGCGCCGCAAGGCCCATGTGAGAGTCACCGATTTCGCCTTCGATTTCCGCTTTCGGCGTCAGTGCCGCTACGGAGTCGACTACGATAACGTCGACAGCACCAGAACGCGCCAGCGCATCACAGATTTCCAGCGCCTGTTCACCGGTGTCCGGCTGAGAACAGAGCAGATTGTCGATATCAACGCCCAGCTTACGTGCATAGATCGGGTCCAGCGCGTGTTCTGCATCGATAAACGCGCAGGTTTTACCTTCGCGCTGCGCTGCGGCAATGACCTGCAGCGTCAGCGTGGTTTTACCGGAGGATTCCGGCCCGTAGATTTCGACGATACGGCCCATCGGCAGGCCGCCTGCGCCCAGCGCGATATCCAGTGAAAGCGAACCCGTGGAGATCGTTTCCACATCCATAGAACGGTCTTCACCCAGGCGCATGATGGAGCCTTTACCGAATTGCTTTTCGATCTGGCCCAGCGCTGCCGCCAACGCTTTTTGTTTGTTTTCGTCGATAGCCATTAATTACTCCTGTCATGCCGGCTGAAACCGGATAGTGATTCTGTACTGTTGTCGCAATTATACTGTATGGTCATACAGTATCAAGTATTTTGTAGAAATTGTTGCCACAGGGTTTGCAGCGCATAAACCGTGGCCTGTCGACGCACCGCATCACGGTTGCCGTGAAAGCATTCCCGACGGGTAATCCCTTCTCCGCGCACGCTGGCGAAGGCAAACCAGACGGTGCCAACCGGTTTCTCTTCGCTGCCACCATCCGGCCCGGCAATCCCGCTGATGGAGACGGCAAAATCGGCGCGTGCCGCTTTCAGCGCGCCAATCGCCATCTCAACTACCACCGGCTCGCTGACCGCGCCATGCTGTTCCAGCGTCTCTTCGCGCACGCCAATCATCTGTGATTTGGCTTCATTACTGTAGGTAACAAAACCGCGTTCGAACCACGCGGAGCTTCCGGCAATATCGGTAATGGCTTTCGCCACCCAACCGCCGGTGCAGGACTCTGCGGTGGTCACCGTCGCGCTACGCGCTTTCAGCGCCAGCCCGACCTGTTCACTTAACTGCATCAGTTCACTGTCAGTCATATCCGCCTCTGTCAGTTAAAAAATATGCCGGACAAGATAACACTTTCCCGACAGAGATGGGGATGAGGTGATAATTTTACGAGGGTGGTTCCGAAAAAACGTGTGAGGCCCAGGGAAGCCAGGACTCCCCTGGGTAAAAACCGTTACTGCACGCGCGCCAGCGCCACTGCCTGACCCAACTGCCACACTGCCATCGCGTAATGGGTGCTGTGGTTGTAGCGGGTAATGGCATAGAAGTTCGGCAAACCGTACCAGTACTGGTATCCGGTACCGATATCCAGACGCAGCAGGCTCACCTGCTGATGGTTGCCCAACGGTTGTTGCGGCGTAAGTCCGGCGGCCGCCAGTTGAGAAAGGCTGTACTGCGTTTTAAAGCCATTCGCCAGTCCCGGCGCCTGACCGTTCGCCATCACCGCCACCGTCTCGCCCTTCACCCAACCGTGCGCTTTGAAGTAATTCGCCACGCTGCCGATAGCATCGACCGGATCCCACAGATTGATGTGGCCATCACCGTTGAAATCCACCGCATACTCCTTATAGGACGAAGGCATAAACTGTCCGTAGCCCATCGCGCCAGCAAAGGAACCTTTCAAATCTAGCGGGTCATCCTGTTCGTTACGCGCCATCAGCAGGAACGTCTCCAGCTCGCCGGAGAAGTACTCCGCTCGACGTGGATAGTTAAACGACAGCGTCGCCAGCGCATCCAGAATGCGCGTTTTTCCCATCACGCGACCCCAGCGGGTTTCCACGCCAATAATGCCCACAACTATCTCCGGCGGAACGCCGTAAACCTGCCAGGCGCGGTTGAGCGCGTCTTCATACTGATTCCAGAATGCCACGCCGTTTTGCACGTTATCCGGGGTAATGAACTGTTTGCGATAGCGCAGCCATGCGCCGTTAGGCCCGGCCGGCGGCTGCGTGGTCGGCGCCTGCCTGTCCATCAGACGTAAAACGTAATCCAGACGCTTCGCCTGCGACAAAATCTCTTGCAACTGCTGACGATTAAAACCGTGCTTGTTCACCATCTTATCAATGAACTGTTGTGCATTCGGGTTGTTGGCAAAGTCGCCCCCCATCTGCATAACGTTGTGCTGGGGCTCAAGCAGAAAACCGCCGGAAGGCGTCCCCGTTGTCGTTTGAGGCTCTTGAGGTTTCGGTTTGCTACTACAGGCAGCAAGTAACACAAACAGGGGAAGCAATGCTACATAACGACGCTTGAACATGAGACATCCATTAAACAGATTCAGCCAGAGAGAAGTATGGTAAAGCATCCCCCGCCATACAAGGAAGCGCCAGACGCGTCCCTTCACACAATTTACGTACTACTTCCCCTCGTTTGATCGTCAGTACATTCTTTCTTTCCCACAAAAACTTTCAAGTTAAAATATTTTACTTTCATTTTGAGATCAAAATAACACTTTTATTTCTTTCAATCTGATTAAAATAAGTCACCCATTCGCAAGATAACTAAAAATCCCTACAGGAGAGAACAATGATCGAAACCATTACACATGGAGCAGAGTGGTTCATCGGGCTGTTCCAGAAAGGTGGAGAGGTGTTTACCGGGATGGTCACCGGCATTCTTCCACTGCTGATTAGCCTGCTGGTCATCATGAATGCGCTGATCAACTTTATTGGTCAGCAGCGCATCGAACGCTTCGCCCAGCGCTGTGCCGGGAATCCGTTGTCCCGTTACCTTATTTTGCCTTTTATCGGCACGTTTGTGTTTTGTAACCCCATGACGCTGAGTCTGGGTCGCTTCATGCCAGAGAAATATAAGCCCAGTTACTACGCGGCGGCCTCGTATAGCTGTCACTCCATGAACGGCCTGTTCCCGCATATCAACCCTGGCGAACTGTTCGTTTACCTCGGCATTGCCAGCGGCCTGACCACCTTAGGTCTCCCGCTCGGGCCACTGGCCGTGAGCTACCTGCTGGTCGGCCTAGTCACCAACTTCTTTCGTGGCTGGGTCACGGACCTCACAACCTCCATCTTTGAGAAAAAGATGGGTATCCAACTTGAGCAGAAAGTCCACCTTGCAGGAGCAGTATCATGACGCGTATTCGTATTGAAAAAGGGACTGGCGGCTGGGGTGGTCCGTTAGAGCTGGACGTCACCGCCGGCAAAAAAATTGTTTATATCACCGCAGGCACGCGCCCGACGATTGTCGACAAACTGGCGCAGTTAACCGGCTGGCAGGCTGTCGACGGTTTTAAAGAGGGTGAGCCGCCAGAGGACGAAATTGGCGTCGCTATCATTGACTGTGGCGGGACGCTGCGCTGCGGCATCTATCCCAAACGCCGTATCCCGACCGTGAACATTCACTCAACCGGAAAATCCGGCCCGCTGGCCCAGTACATTGTTGAAGACATTTATGTCTCTGGCGTCAGGGAGGACAACATTACCGTGGTGGGCGATGCGTCTTCTGCCCCACAGCCGCCATTACAACCGGCAAGTGCCGCCACCGGGCGCGATTACGACACCAGCAAAAAGATCACCGAACAGAGCGATGGCCTGCTGGCGAAAGTCGGCATGGGGATGGGATCGGCGGTGGCCGTACTGTTCCAGTCCGGCCGCGACACCATCGATACGGTTCTGAAAACCATTCTGCCGTTCATGGCATTCGTCTCGGCGCTGATCGGCATCATCATGGCCTCGGGTCTGGGTGACTGGATTGCCCACGGTCTGGCGCCGCTTGCCAGCCATCCGCTGGGCCTGGTGACGCTGGCGCTGATCTGTTCGTTCCCACTGCTGTCGCCATTCCTTGGCCCGGGCGCGGTCATTGCACAGGTTATCGGCGTCCTGATCGGCGTGCAAATTGGTCTGGGCAACATCCCGCCGCACCTGGCGCTGCCCGCCCTGTTTGCCATTAACGCTCAGGCCGCCTGTGACTTTATCCCGGTCGGTTTGTCACTGGCAGAAGCCCGCCAGGACACCGTTCGCGTCGGCGTACCGTCGGTACTGGTGAGCCGCTTCCTGACCGGCGCGCCTACCGTTCTCATCGCCTGGTTTGTTTCTGGCTTTATTTATCAATAAGAGGTTTTGACATGACCGTTATTTATCAGACCACCATCACTCGTATCGGCCAGAGCGCACCGGATGCGCTCTGCGACCAGATGCTGATTACCTTTCGTGAAGGCGCGCCTGCGGATATCGAGGAATTTTGCTTTATCCATTGTCATGGCGAACTGAACGGTACGCTGCAACCCGGCGCGCAGTTTGAGCTGGGTCAGCATCGTTATCCAGTCACTGCCGTCGGCAGCGTGGCCGAGCAGAATTTACGTGAACTGGGGCATATCACCCTGCGCTTCGACGGACTGAGCGAAGCGGAATTTCCCGGCACCGTGCACGTCGCGGGGCCTGTACCGGACGACATCGCACCGGGCTGTATTTTGAAGTTTGTCGCTTAAGGAGAGAAAAATGAATCAGGTTGCCGTTGTCATTGGTGGAGGACAGACCCTGGGGGCATTCCTTTGCCGTGGGCTTGCAGCAGAAGGGTATCGCGTTGCGGTGGTGGACATTCAGAGTGATAAAGCCGCGAACGTTGCACAAGAGATTAACGCGGAATTTGGCGAAGGCATGGCTTACGGTTTTGGTGCCGACGCCACCAGCGAACAGAGTGTGCTCGCACTCTCTCGTGGTGTAGATGAAATCTTTGGCCGCGTGGATCTGCTGGTTTACAGCGCGGGGATCGCCAAAGCAGCCTTTATCAGTGACTTCCAGCTCGGCGATTTTGATCGCTCGCTGCAGGTGAATCTGGTGGGCTACTTCCTCTGCGCGCGTGAATTCTCCCGTCTGATGATCCGCGATGGAATTCAGGGACGTATTATTCAGATCAACTCCAAATCCGGCAAAGTGGGCAGCAAACACAACTCCGGCTACAGCGCAGCGAAGTTTGGCGGCGTGGGGTTAACGCAGTCGCTGGCGCTGGATCTGGCGGAATATGGCATTACCGTGCATTCGCTGATGCTCGGCAACCTGTTAAAGTCACCGATGTTCCAGTCGTTGCTGCCGCAGTACGCCACCAAGCTGGGTATCAAGCCAGACGAAGTAGAACAGTATTACATTGATAAAGTTCCGCTGAAGCGCGGCTGCGACTATCAGGATGTGCTGAACATGCTGTTATTTTATGCCAGCCAGAAAGCGTCGTACTGCACCGGGCAGTCAATCAACGTAACCGGTGGACAGGTGATGTTTTAATGGGTGTCGCCCGGTGGCGCTACGCTTACCGGGCCTTCCCACAGGCCGGATAAGGTGAAACCGCCTTCCGGCAAAATAGAAGGAGCAACAATATGGTATCCGCACTCGTTACTGTCGCCGTCATTGCCTGGTGTGCACAACTGGCGCTGGGATACTGGCAAATATCGCGCTTTAACAACGCGTTTGATCAACTTTGCCAGCAGGGACGTGTCGGCGTGGGGCGTTCAGGAGGACGCTTTAAACCGCGCGTCGTTGTCGCGGTCGCTGTTGATGACAATCAGCGAGTCACCGATACTTTGTTTATGAAAGGTCTCACCGTATTCGCCAGACCAGGCAAAATCGCCGCCATTGAAGGCAAACATCTTAATGAATTACAGCCTGATGTGATCTTTCCCCATGATCCGCTATCGCAGAATGCACTATCATTGGCGCTTAGTCTGAAACATGGGTAATTTCGTTGTGAATGCTAATATCTTGCGAAATTATCATTTCGAAAATTTAATTCAGGGTAATTACGCCAATGAAACCTCGTCAGCGTCAGGCCGCTATTCTTGAGCATCTGCAAAAGCAGGGAAAGTGCTCAGTAGAAGAACTGGCCCAGTACTTTGACACCACGGGCACAACCATTCGCAAAGACCTTGTCGTTCTGGAAAATGCCGAAACCGTCATTCGTACCTATGGCGGCGTGATGTTAAACAAAGAGGAGTCCGATCCGCCTATCGATCACAAAACGCTGATCAATACGCTCAAGAAAGAACGTATTGCTGAAGCGGCCGTCCGTTTTATCCACGACGGCGACTCCATCATTCTGGACGCCGGGAGTACCGTGCTACAAATGGTGCCGTTGCTTACCCGCTTTAGCAATATCACCGTCATGACCAACAGCCTGCACATTGTCAACGCGCTGTCCGAGTTAGACAACGAACAAACCATCCTGATGCCTGGCGGAACATTCCGTAAAAAATCGGCCTCATTTCACGGACAGCTCGCGGAAAACGCCTTTGAGCAGTTCAGTTTTGATAAACTCTTCATGGGTACCGATGGCATTGATCTCAGCGCCGGCGTGACCACCTTTAACGAGGTTTACACCGTCAGCAAAGCGATGTGCAACGCCGCTCGCGAGGTCATTCTGATGGCGGACTCATCAAAGTTTGGTCGCAAGAGTCCGAATGTTGTGTGCAGTCTGGAAAGCGTCGACAAACTGATTACCGACGCGGGCATTGATCCCGCATTTCGTCAGGCGCTGGAAGAGAAAGGGATTACCGTTATCATAACCGGAGAAACCAATGAGTGATGCACTACTGAACGCGGGCCGTCAGACGTTAATGCTGGAATTACAGGAAGCAAGCCGTCTGCCGGAACGTCTGGGCGATGATTTTATCCGCGCCGCTAATACCATTATCCACTGTGAAGGCAAAGTGATTGTCTCGGGTATCGGCAAGTCGGGCCATATTGGTAAGAAAATCGCCGCGACGCTCGCCAGTACCGGCACCCCGGCCTTTTTTGTTCACCCTGCCGAAGCGCTGCATGGCGATCTGGGGATGATCGAAAGCCGCGACGTGATGTTGTTCATCTCCTATTCCGGCGGCGCAAAAGAGCTGGATCTCATCATCCCGCGTCTGGAAGATAAATCCATCGCCCTGCTGGCAATGACCGGCAAACCCAATTCACCGCTGGGCCTGGCGGCGAAGGCCGTTCTGGATATCTCCGTTGAGCGTGAAGCCTGTCCGATGCACCTGGCGCCAACCTCCAGTACCGTCAATACCCTGATGATGGGCGACGCGCTGGCGATGGCGGTCATGCAGGCGCGCGGTTTCAATGAAGAGGATTTTGCCCGCTCGCATCCGGCCGGTGCGTTAGGCGCGCGTTTGCTCAATAAAGTACACCACCTGATGCGCCGTGACGACGCAGTCCCGCAGGTTCAACTTGCCACCAGCGTAATGGATGCGATGCTGGAATTAAGCCGTACCGGTCTGGGTCTGGTCGCCGTGTGCGACGACCTGATGCAGGTGAAAGGCGTCTTTACCGACGGCGACCTGCGTCGCTGGCTGGTTGGCGGCGGCGCGCTCACCACGCCGGTCAGTGAAGCGATGACCCACAATGGCATCACCTTGCAGTCAGAAAGCCGGGCGATTGATGCCAAAGAGATCCTGATGAAGCGCAAAATCACCGCCGCACCGGTGGTGGATGAAACCGGCAAACTCACCGGCGCCATCAACCTGCAGGATTTCTATCAGGCCGGGATCCTCTAATCCTTTAGCCCCAGACGTTTCGCCAGCCGGTGCAGGTTGGCGACGTCCGTTTCAAGCGCCCGTGCGCTGGCCGCCCAGTTGTGATTATTGTGCGCCAGCGTCTGGCGAATCATCTCCCGCTGGAACGCCTCCGTTGCATCACGCAGATTATGATTGCGCGGTAAATCCGCTGCCACTTCCGGCTGCGCCGTCATCGCCTCCTCCTGTAACGCGAAATGTGTTACTTCCAGCACCACGTCGTCTTCGGCCCGGGTCGCACGCGCCAGCACCACCGCCCGATGAATCGCATGTTCCAGTTCGCGCACATTCCCCGGCCAGCCGTAATTCAGCAGATGACTACGCGCCCGTGGACTGAGCACCACACGGGAAAGTCGCAGTCGCAGTCGACACTGCTCGCAAAAATAGCCTGCCAGCAGCACCACATCCTCACCGCGTTCACGTAGCGGAGGGACGGAAAGCGGGAACACGCTCAGACGATGAAACAGATCGGCACGAAAACGCCCCGCCAGCACCTCTTCGCGTAGATCGCGATTAGTTGCAGCCAGCACGCGCACATCCACGCGCAGACTGCGGTCATCACCGACACGCTGAATATCACCGTACTGCAACACGCGCAGCAGTTTGGCCTGTAGCGCCAGCGACAGTTCACCAATTTCGTCAAGGAACAGCGTGCCGTTATCGGCCATTTCAAACTTGCCGCTGCGGTTGCTAATGGCCCCGGTAAACGCCCCTTTCACATGGCCAAACAGTTCACTCTCCGCCACGCTTTCCGGCAGCGCGGCACAGTTCAGATAGACCAGCGGGTTGACCGCGCGCGGTGAACCTTCGTGAATCGCCTTCGCCACCAGTTCTTTCCCGGTACCGGTTTCGCCGCTGATTAACACGTTGAGATCGGAGCCTGCCACAATTTCGATCTCTTTTTTCAGCTGCATCATATTCGGCGAGAGGCCAATCATCTGCGTCTCTTTTACCTGTTCGAAATCGGTACTCGATCCCGGCAACATATTCTGACGTTCCAGTTGTTCAATCAGTAACGCATTGCTCAATGCACCGGCGGCCAGCGCCGCGATGAGCCGTAACTCCTCATCGCTGAAAACATCAAACTGATCCGGGGCCATACCGTCAAGGGTCAGCGCGCCGATCAGGTTCTGTCCGGCAAAAAGCGGCAGCCCAATGCAGGCGTGCACTTTCAGACTCTCCTGCCCCGGGATCAGTCCGTCATACGGATCGGGCAGGGAACTGTCTGCCGGAAAGCGCACCACGTCCCCGGCGCGAGCGATGGCCTCCAGTCGGGGATGCCCTTCGAGGGTAAAACGCCTGCCGAGCACATCGCGTGCGAGGCCGTCAATCGCCAGCGGGATAAACTGGCGCGCCTCATAGCGCAGCAGCGCAGAAGCGTCGCATTCCAGCACCTGACGCAGCGTGGTAATCAGACGTTGAAAACGATCCTGATGACCTACCCCGCGCTGTAGTTCGATGGCGATACCCGCCAGCACATCAACGGAAAAACTCATGCTGCCCTCACTGTCATTTTGACCATTCATACTGTCATATTGACTGTGTTGAGAATAGTCTTTTTGACTACTCTTTAATGAGTATAAAATTTAAAATCAATAATAATCAATAAGATAAAAAACTGGCACGCAACCTGCAATATGCGAAATAACTTTTTGAACAACGCTGAATGAATTGAGGGTGCTATGTCTATTCTGGTTAAAAATAATATCCATTGGGTTGGCCAACGTGACTGGGAAGTCCGTGATTTCCACGGAACTGAATACAAAACGCTGCGCGGCAGCAGCTACAACAGCTATCTCATCCGTGAAGAAAAAAATGTCCTGATCGATACCGTCGATCATAAATTCAGCCGTGAATTCGTGCAGAACCTGCGTAATGAAATTGACCTCGCCGACATCGATTACATCATTATCAACCATGCGGAAGAAGACCACGCCGGCGCGCTGACCGAGCTGATGACGCAGATCCCGGATACTCCTATCTACTGCACCGCCAACGCTATCGACTCGATTACCGGCCACCACCACCATCCGGAGTGGAATTTTAACGTTGTGAAAACCGGCGACACGCTGGATATCGGCAACGGCAAACAGTTGATCTTCGTGGAAACCCCGATGCTGCACTGGCCGGACAGCATGATGACCTACATGACCGGCGATGCCGTCCTGTTCAGTAACGACGCTTTCGGTCAGCACTACTGCGACGAGCGGCTGTTTAACGATGAAGTGGATCAAACCGAACTGTTCGAACAGTGCCAGCGATACTACGCCAACATCCTGACGCCGTTCAGCCGTCTGGTGACGCCAAAAATTACCGAAATCCTCGGCTTCAACCTGCCGGTCGATATGATTGCCACCTCACACGGCGTGGTCTGGCGCGATAATCCCACCCAGATTGTTGAGCTGTATCTGAAATGGGCGGCAGATTATCAGGAAGATCGCATTACGATTTTTTACGACACCATGTCCAATAACACCCGCATGATGGCGGATGCGATTGCTCAGGGCATTAACGAAGTCGACCAAAACGTGGCGGTGAAAATTTTTAACGTCGCCCGCAGTGATAAAAACGAAATCCTGACCAACGTTTTCCGCTCTAAAGGCGTGCTGGTCGGCACCTCCACAATGAACAACGTGATGATGCCGAAAATCGCCGGTCTGGTGGAAGAGATGACCGGGCTGCGTTTTCGTAACAAACGCGCCAGCGCTTTTGGCTCCCACGGCTGGAGCGGCGGAGCGGTCGACCGCTTATCCACCCGTTTGCAGGATGCTGGTTTTGAAATGTCGCTGAGCCTGAAGGCCAAATGGCGCCCGGACATGGATGCGCTGGAACTGTGTCGCCAGCACGGTCGCGAAATCGCACGTCAGTGGGCGCTCGCGCCGTTGCCGGAAGCGACAGTGAAAGCGACGACCAAAGAAGAAACATGCGCCAGCGCCGCCACAGCGACAGCCGACCTCGGTCCGAGCATGCAGTGCAGCGTGTGCCAGTGGATTTACGATCCGGCAAAAGGTGAACCGTTGCAGGACGTCGCGCCGGGTACACCGTGGAGCGATGTGCCGGAAAACTTCCTGTGTCCGGAATGTTCATTAGGCAAAGAGGTCTTCGACGTGCTGGCAACGGAGGCAAAATGAGCCGGGGAATCGTCATCATTGGTTCGGGCTTTGCCGCCCGCCAGTTAGTCAAAAACATTCGTAAACAGGACGCGGATGTCCCGTTAACGCTGATTGCAGCTGACAGCATGGATGAGTACAACAAGCCCGATCTCAGTCATGTGATAAGCCAGGCGCAGCACGCCGATGACCTCACCCGTCAGTCGGCGGGAGAGTTTGCTGAACAGTTTGCTCTGCGTCTGTTTCCACACACCTGGGTCACCGACATTGATGCCGATGCCCACGTGGTAAAAAGCCAGGACAAGCAGTGGCAGTACGACAAGCTGGTGCTGGCCACAGGCGCTGCGGCCTTTGTACCCCCGATAGCTGGACGTGAGTTAATGCTCACATTAAACAGCCAGCAGGAGTACCGTGCCTGCGAAACACAGCTACGTGATGCCCAACGGGTGTTGATTGTCGGCGGCGGGTTGATTGGTAGCGAACTGGCGATGGATTTCAGCCGTGCCGGTAAGGCGGTCACGCTAATTGATAACGCCGCCAGCCTTCTCGCCTCGCTGATGCCGCCGGAAGTGAGCAGTCGCTTACAGTATCGGCTTACCGATATGGGCGTGCACCTGCTGCTGAAATCACAGTTGCAGGGACTGGAGAAAACCGCATCCGGTATTCGTGCAACGTTCGATCGTGAGCGCAGCATTGACGTCGATGCGGTGATTGCCGCCACCGGCCTGCGTCCGGAAACCGCGCTGGCGCGTCGCGCCGGTTTAACCCTTAATCGCGGCGTCTGTGTCGACAGTTTCCTGCAAACCAGTCACCCGGATATTTACGCCCTCGGCGACTGCGCGGAGATTAACGGCCAGGTACTACCGTTCCTGCAGCCAATTCAGCTCAGCGCGATGACCCTGGCGAAAAACCTGCTCGCCGGCAACGTACCGCTGAAGCTGCCCACCATGTTAGTCAAAATCAAAACGCCGGCGCTGCCGCTGCACCTGGCAGGGGAAACCCAGCGTCGCGATCTGATCTGGCACATTGCGGCAGAACCTGACGGGATGGTTGCCAAAGGGGTGAACGCTGAAGGGCAACTCTGCGCCTTCGTGGTGAGTGAAGACAGAATGAAGGAGGCTTTCGCCCTGCTGAAAACGTTGCCTCGGTAGGTCGGATAAGACGCTCTGCGTCGCCATCCGGCGATATCGCCACTGATTGTTTAACCTCATGCACACGGAAGTGCGATATTGCTTGTCGTTTCGCCCCGCCTGCCCCGGGGCTTTTTTATGCTTCCGCTATCCCACGCGCCGCGGCAATCACCCCCTGCCCCAACGACAATCCGCCGTCGCCGGCCGGTAACTGCTGTGGGAATAACAGCGTGAAATCCGCCAGATAATAAGCCAGTCGCGCCGACAGTAACCGGTTGTGCATCACTCCACCGCTGAACACCAGCGTGTCGATACTACGCGCCGTGGCCTGCTCACGCAGCATCGCGGCAAACCCTTGCGCCAGCGCATCGTGGAAAGCCCATGCGCGTTCAGCGGGCGTTGCCAGCCAGTTCAGCCACTGCGACCAGAAGGTTGCCAGATCCAGTTGATGCCCTACCAGCGGCAGCGTCACCGGATGTTTAACACCCGCGCATTGCGACGCCAGCGCCTCCAGCGTGCAGGCCGCTTCGCCTTCATAGCTGAGCGATTCTGGCGCACAGTTCAGCGCTGCGGCAACCGCATCAAACAGACGCCCGCAGGACGAGGCCAGGGGAGAGTTAATCCCGCGCTCAATCGCTCGCGCCAGCACGTTCCAGTTCTGTCGCTGTAGGTCTCGCGTTTCCGGATAACGCTGCCAGTCTGGCACAAAGCGCAGACACTGCGCTAACAGGTTACGCCAGGGTTGCTTCGCGGCGAGATCGCCACCGGCAAGCGCCACTGCGGGCAGTCCACCAAGATGTTCACACTCACGGTAGTTCACCCGCAGACACTCTCCCCCCCACAGCGCGCCCGCGTCGCCCATCCCGATGCCGTCCAGCGTCAGGGCGATAACATCGCCACCGTCCAGCGGCCAGCCGTGCTCGGCCAGACAGGCGGCAGCGTGAGCATGATGATGTAACACCACCTCCGTCGGCAGGTTCATCTCGCTGGCCCACTGGCTGGAGACATATCCCGGATGGGCATCGCGAACAATGCGCTGTGGCGTAAAGTCATAAATATTCTGGATTAACCGCAGCGCGTCACGCCACTGATGTTGGATCCCATCGTCGCTGAGATCGCCAAGATGCTGACTGATCACCGCCTGCTCACCACGCACCAGGCAGAAGGTGTTTTTCAGATCCGCCCCCAGACTGAGTATCGGCGGTATACGGTGAAAACCCGGCGGCAATGCCAGCGCATCCGGGACATATCCCCGTGAGCGGCGCAGCATTTCACCACTTTCACGTACGACGGAATCGTCCATTCTCTGCACGATGTCGCGATTGTGTAACAGGAAACCCTCGGCAATATCCTGTAAATCCAGAAGCGCCTGTTCGTTGCTGATGGCCGGCGGTTTACCGCTAAGATTGCCGGAGGTCATCACCAGCGGACACTTGAGTGCCTGGAGCAACAGGTGCTGGAGCGGATTGGCGGGCAACATCACGCCCACTTCCGCAAGGCCTGGAGCAATACCGTCACACAGCGAGGAAACATGTTGCTTATCCACCAGCACAATCGGGGCCGCAGGCGTTTCCAGCAGTCGGGTTGCCGCATCCGACAGTCCCGACGCATCGGGCAGCATCACCGCCAGCGGTTTTGCCGGACGGCGCTTACGCGTACGAAGCCGCGCCACGGCATCGCTGTTTCGCGCATCGCAGGCCAGATGAAACCCGCCGATACCCTTAACGGCAACAATACCTCCGGCCTGCAGCATTTCCACCGCAGCCTGTAATGCCGCCTCTTTTTCCGCCTGGTGTCCGCCGCTCAACCAGCGCAGATGCGGACCACACGCCGGGCAAGCCACCGGCTGGGCGTGAAAACGTCGGTCATAAGGGTCGCGATACTCGTTGTCGCATTGCGGGCAGAGCGGGAATGACGCCATCACGGTAAACGGACGGTCATAGGGCATAGCCCGGATAATGGTAAAACGCGGACCGCAGTGGGTGCAGTTGATAAAGGGATAGCGATACCGCCGCTCACCGGGCGTGTTCATTTCGGCAAGACATTCCGGGCACGTCGCGGCATCGGGCACAATCTGAGTATTCATCGTGCCGCCCGCACTCTGGCGAATACTGAACTCAGTGGGCTGTTGCGCCCAGTGAAAAGGCTCACTTTCCACGCGGTCGATACGCGCCAGTGGCGGACAGTGATCATGCAGTTCACTGATAAACAGCGCGGGATCTTCCAGCAATCGAACCACCACGCCGTCGCCGTCATTACAAACGTCGCCATGCAACTGAAGCTGCTGCGCCAGTTGCCAGACAAAGGGACGAAAGCCGACGCCCTGGACTTTGCCGCGAATACGGAGCTGTACGCCGGAGTGATTGTTTAGTGCCATTAAGTCGTTTCCGCAGTCATCTATCCCGGTTTGCCTGATGGCGCTACGCTTATCAGGCCTACGGGGATGCGAACAGTAGGCCGGATAAGGTGCGTGAGCATCGCCATCCGGCATAAGTACTACCGTATTTTACGCGGATTTTCAGGGATTAGAAAAGCAGCGATGCAGAAGAGTCCAGCGCCGTGCGGCGACGCTTTTCAGCGCTGAGTTGCTCAAGCTTATTACGGTCAACGCAAATCAGGGCATGCGTCGGACAGGCTTCCATACAGGCCGGACCGGCATCGCGGTGATAACAGAGATCGCACTTGTTAGCTTCCGCTTTTTCTGCTCTCACGTTCAGGCCCGCCCCGCTGTTACGCACAACCGGACGCACCACGACTTCCATTGCCCCATACGGACAGGCTACCACACAGGTTTTGCAGCCAATGCAACGTTCCTGCATGACATGCACAAAACCTTTATCACGGCTGATGGCACCGTTCGGGCAGACGTTCGCACACGGCGCATCCTCACACTGGCGGCACAGCGTCGCCGTCGAGACATTCACGCCTTTAATCACATGGATGCGAGGCAAAAAGGTTTCAGGGGTCAGTGACGCGCAGTCCTGGTTTTCCTGATGGGAGACCACGCAGGCCACTTCACAGGTACGGCAACCAATGCACTTATTGGCGTCTGCAATGATGAAACGGTTCATCAAATTCTCCAGCAATAACAGATAATGTGCCGAAGCATTCACAAATCATGCCAGTTTTTATCCTGTTGTAATTAAACAACATTTTAAAAAAAGAGAGCGCCCCTTGTGGTGTCATCGTCAGGAATGACGATGACGGCGACAATTTTTACCTCACCGTGACAGACGCAACAGAGTCGCGGCGGATAAGCGTGCCGGTGAAGCTTTTCGGAGGCGTAAACGCCCCGCCATCCAGCATGAAAATGAGTCGACCAATGGTCTCCTGAATCATCTCCGTCACCGGAATTTTGACGCTGGAGAGCGCCGGTATGGTGTAGGGCGCCATGGCGATATCGTCAAAACCAATCACCGATACCTGCGACGGCACGGCTAACCCTTTGTCATGTAACTGCTTGATGGCCCCAACCGCCATGTCGTCATTGCTTGCCACCAGTGCGCTGAACGTCACGTCGCGAGAAAGCAGCGCGTCCACCCCTGCCGCCCCGCAAGCTGGCGTCCATTTGCCTTTGACGATCAGGTCGTCATTGACGGCGATGCCGTGTCGGGTCAGCGCCTCTTTGTACCCCGACAGGCGTTCAACCCCGGTCGGGGAGTCCATCGAACCGGTAATAAAGGCAATCTGCTGATGGCCTGCAGCAATGAGTTCCGCTACGGCGTTAAAACTGGTCTGCTTTTGATCGCACCAGACGCAGTGGCTGCTGTTTTTTCGTAACCGGCGGTTAAGCACCATAATCGGCTGCGAGTGGCTGTCGATGATGTTATCGATCTCATCCACGCTGAGAAAACGCGGGTAGATCATGATCGCGTCGCAGCGCAAATCCAGCAGATACTGGATCGCCTGGCGCTCCTCTTGCGCGCTGTGTTTACCATCAGCGAGCAGAAGCTGACGGCCCTGATCTTCCGCCATCCGCGCGGTATGAAACAGCAACTCGCTAAAATAGACGCCGTGATAGAGGGTGTTTGTCACCACCAGCCCCAGCGTCTGACTGGTTTTCGCCGCAAGGCTACGCGCCAACAGGTTAGGCCGATAGCCACTCTCTTCAATCGCCTGAAATACGCGATCCTTCGTTTCCTGGCTGACGTAGCCATTCCCTGAGAGCACCCTGGAGACCGTCGCCTTCGACACCCCGGCCCGCTGCGCTACCTCCAGCATCGTCGTCATAAGTTTTCTTCCTTTACTCGCAATGAGATGCAGTGTACTTCACCGCCGCGTGGTTGTCCCTGATGCTAAATCACGCCGGAAAACCATCAGTGACTCAAGTCACGCTTTAAGAAAAAATTGAAAATTAAATATTGCCCAATGCAAATAAACTATTCATGATTTTGTGGAACCGGTTTCCCATCAGCGTTTCATCACCGACCATCGCTCAGGCGAATGTGCGGAAAAAATAAAACGTACCCTACTGATAAAACAGGATAAAAATCCTATGTCCAAGAATTATGCAGCGCTGGCGCGCTCCGTGGTGACGGCTCTGGGCGGCGTCGACAACATCACCGCAGTGACACACTGCATGACGCGTCTGCGTTTCGTTGTGAAAGATGACACGCTGGTCGACAGTGCCACGCTCAAAACCCTCAGCGGCGTACTCGGCGTCGTGCGCAGCGACAATCAGTGTCAGGTCATCATCGGCAATACCGTCTCCCAGGCATATCGTGAAGTTGTCAGCCTGCTGCCTGGCGATATGCAACCCGCGGAGCCCATTGGCAAACCCAAGCTGACGCTCAGACGCATTGGCGCGGGGATCCTGGATGCACTGATCGGCACGATGTCGCCGCTGATCCCGGCGATTATCGGTGGATCGATGCTCAAACTGTTGGCGATGATCCTTGAAATGACCGGCGTGCTGGAAAAAGGCTCCTCCACGTTAACGATCCTGACCGTGATCGGCGATGGTGCCTTCTTCTTCCTGCCGTTAATGGTGGCGGCCTCGGCGGCGATTAAGTTTAAAACCAACATGTCGCTGGCGATTGCCATTGCCGGGGTGCTGGTGCATCCAAGCTTTATCGACCTGATGGCGAAAGCGGCACAGGGCGAACACGTTGAATTCGCCCTGATCCCGGTCACGGCAGTGAAATACACCTACACGGTTATTCCGGCGCTGGTCATGACCTGGTGTCTGTCGTACATCGAACGCTGGGTGGATCGCATAACCCCCGCGGTCACCAAAAACTTCCTGAAACCCATGCTGATCGTGCTGATCGCTGCACCGCTGGCCATCGTCCTGATTGGGCCGATTGGTATCTGGATCGGTAGCGCAATCTCTGCGCTGGTTTATACCATTCACGGCTATCTCGGCTGGCTGTCTGTCGCCATTATGGGCGCGCTGTGGCCGCTACTGGTGATGACCGGGATGCACCGCGTCTTTACACCAACCATTATTCAGACCATTGCCGAAACGGGCAAAGAAGGAATGGTTATGCCGTCCGAAATTGGTGCCAACCTGTCGCTCGGTGGTTCCTCACTGGCGGTGGCCTGGAAAACGAAAAACCCGGAACTGCGCCAGACTGCGCTGGCAGCAGCAGCCTCAGCCATCATGGCGGGGATTTCGGAACCCGCGCTCTACGGGGTGGCGGTGCGCCTGAAACGTCCACTGATTGCCAGCCTGATCAGCGGTTTCATCTGTGGTGCCGTCGCCGGAATGGCGGGACTCGCCAGCCACTCAATGGCGGCACCGGGCCTGTTTACCAGCGTTCAGTTCTTCGACCCGGCCAATCCCATGACCATCGTCTGGGTGTTCGGCGTCATGGCGCTGGCGGTGGTGCTGTCGTTTGTCCTGACGCTGCTGCTGGGCTTTGAGGATATTCCCGTCGAGGATGCAGCCGCACAGGCACGAAAAAACCAGGCTGTGCAACCGTCTACGGTAAAAGGCGCCAGCGTCTGACTGTTATTCACTGAGGTTTATTATGGCTGTATTTCCGCAAGGATTTTTATGGGGCGGCGCACTGGCCGCCAACCAGTCTGAAGGCGCATACCGTGAGGGCGGCAAAGGGTTGACCACTGTCGATATGATCCCGCACGGCGAGCATCGTATGCCAGTCAAACTGGGACTGGAGAAACGTTTCCAACTGCGGAATGACGAATTTTATCCCAGCCATCAGGCGATCGATTTTTATCATCGCTTTAAAGACGATATCGCCCTGATGGCGGAAATGGGCTTCACCGTCTTTCGCACCTCGATTGCCTGGAGCCGTATTTATCCCAACGGCGACGAAATGACGCCTAATGAGGAAGGCATTGCCTTCTATCGCGCGCTGTTTACCGAGTGCAAAAAGTACGGTATTGAACCGCTGGTTACGCTGTGCCACTTCGACGTGCCAATGCATCTTGTGACTGAATACGGCTCCTGGCGTAATCGCAAGATGGTGGAATTTTTCACCCGCTATGCGCGCACCTGTTTTGAAGCCTTTGACGGCCTGGTGAAATACTGGCTGACCTTCAATGAAATCAATATCATGCTACACAGTCCCTTCTCCGGCGCGGGTCTGGTGTTTGAAGAAGGGGAAAATCAGGATCAGGTGAAATATCAGGCCGCGCACCATGAACTGATTGCCAGCGCGCTGGCGACGAAAATCGCCCATGAAATCAATCCGCAAAACCAGGTGGGCTGTATGCTGGCGGGCGGCAATTTTTATCCCTATTCCTGCAAGCCAGAGGATGTCTGGACCGCGCTGGAAAAAGATCGTGAGAACCTGTTCTTCATTGACGTGCAGGCGCGTGGGGCGTATCCGGCGTATTCTGCCCGCGTGTTCCGAGAGAAAGGCGTGGTCATTGAGAAAGCCCCGGAAGATGACGCGATCCTGAAAAATACGGTCGATTTCGTCTCCTTCAGCTATTACGCTTCGCGTTGCGCGTCGGCTGAGATGAACACCAAGAACACCAGTGCAGCAAATGTGGTGAAATCCCTGCGAAATCCCTACATTCAGGTGAGCGACTGGGGCTGGGGAATCGACCCGCTTGGCCTGCGCATCACGATGAACATGATGTACGACCGCTACCAGAAACCGCTATTTCTGGTGGAAAACGGTCTCGGGGCAAAAGATGAAATCGATGCCGATGGCCACATTAATGACGACTACCGTATCAGCTATCTGCGCGAACATATTCGTGCGATGGCTGACGCCATTGAGGACGGCGTGCCGCTGATGGGTTACACCACCTGGGGTTGTATTGATCTGGTGGCCGCGTCGACAGGTGAGATGAGCAAACGGTATGGGTTCGTCTATGTCGACCGCGATGATGCCGGTAACGGTACGCTTGCGCGAACCCGTAAAAAATCGTTCTGGTGGTACAAAAAAGTGATCGCCAGCAACGGCCAGGATCTGGCGTAAACAGGATGCCGGATGGCGCTCGCGCTATCCGCTCCTCTCTTCCCTCGTTACATTATTTGCATTCCGTTTCCGTTATCTCCCTTCCAGTTTCCGGTTTGCCCCTTCCCTTTTTTACTGGCATTTTATACAGGTATTTTCATTTACTCGTGTGTAACAAGGAACCGTTTATGACTATTGAGACTGCCAGTCCTGACGCCGCTATCATCAGACCGTTTCGTCGTTTAAAGGTGAGCTATGTCAGAAAGCGCCATGAAGATCCGAAAACCGGCAATACGCGCCGCTATAGCCGGCATGCGTCGTTAACCATTAATGGCGACTGGCTGGAACAGGCGGGTTTCCCGACCGGCACCATTGTCAATGTGGCGGTAATGCAGGGGAAATTAGTGATCGAACAGGTGAGAGAAGAACAGGCCGGATGAGGCCAGACCGTCACCCGGCATGAATATCACGACGCGTCTAATTCCGCGAAGCCGCCGTGACCCTCCCAGCCGTCGAGACGCTGGTAAACGGTGTCGACGGCATCCTTAATTGGCTGAGTCATAGGATAATAGAATCCGACGATATCTGGCTGAATCCCGAGGAAGGTAACCTCGCCGACGTCTTCTTTAAGCTGATCAACCAGATAATTCAGCGGCATATTGTGGGTCGTCATCATGAACATCTCGGCGATATCGTCAGGATCGATAATGCGGATCTCGCCGGGATTCAACCCCATGTCGGTGGCATCCACGATCAGCAGACGATCCGGGCGCAATTCGCGAATGGCCACGATATCATTTTCCGGCGCACTGCCCCCGTCGATGACCACCCAGTTGCCTTTCGCCTGCGCCGCGCATTTTTCTGCCAGCAGCGGCCCCGCGCCGTCATCCCCCATCATGCTGTTGCCAACACACAATAAAACGTCAGTCACGGTGCCTCCTTACCATCAGGTAAATAGCGCTCTCCTGATGAATATCGTGCAGCATGCTGAGCATCTGTTTACTCCATGCCTGCTGCTCCGGGGTTTGTACCACAAGCGCACGATCGAACGCGTGCGCCAGCATTTGCACATGATTAAAATCGATGACGATCTCGCCGTACTTCGGCACCCCTTCCATCTTGCGACGGGCCTCGCTGCCCTCTTCCAGCGTGGCAATCCACGCCAGATAGGCGTCCCACGGACAGGTCAGCGCAGCCTCCAGGCAGTCGATGATCCCAAGATGGTGACCAATCGCCAGGCTGTAATAGACAACCTGCTGCGCCTCGGCGGGCGTTGCATCGTTCTCATCAATAAACTTACGGCTCAGTTGGCTGAACACCACCGTTTCACTCATCGGATACGCGCCTCTTCGACAACCTGATTCAGGTGCGTGACGATCTCGGTCAGGCGCGGATCGCTTTCCGCTTCCAGCCAGCGCGCCACCTGATGTTCACCCTGACCGAGCTGGCGCAGGTAATCATCCGCAATCTGACGTCCATAGCGATAACCGGCCAGCCGACGCGCCTCGCGATCGACCTTCACACGCAGCGGCTGAACCATGTCCGGATGCAAAATTTCCGCTGGCTGATCGTCCAGTTCGCCTGGCGCGCGAGCGTGAATTTTCTGCTCCAGCAGGCCCAACGCCATCGCAAAGCCGTACAGCGTAGCCGCAGGCGTCGGCGGGCATCCCGGAATATACACATCCACCGGCACAATTTTGTCAGTCCCGCCCCAGACGCAGTACAGGTCGTGGAAGATGCCACCGCTGTTGCCGCAAGCGCCGTAAGAGATACAGATTTTCGGATCGGGCGCAGACTGCCAGGCACGCAGCGCCGGAGAGCGCATTGCACGGGTAACCGCGCCGGTGAACAGCAGAATGTCGGCATGACGCGGTGACGGTACAACTTTGATACCGAAGCGCTCGGCGTCGAACAACGGCGATAAGGTCGCGAAAATTTCAATTTCACAGCCGTTACAGCCGCCGCAGTCCACACGGTAAACATAGGCTGAACGCTTGATGTTTTTCAGTAATGACGCCTTCATGCTGGCGATGGACTCCTCCACCGTCATCGGTACCGGAATACCGTTCGCGTCACGCGGACCTAATAAATGGCTCATCAGCAGGCCTCTTTCATATGGCGAGTCAGTTCAATTCGGTCGGACGGCACCAGGCACTTCTGACGCTTGCAGTCCGGGCAGGTCTCAAAGCTTTCACGGTGATGTTCCGCACGGCTGTCGCCGTTGTGCTTAAGCAGCGTAATGGCGTAATCAATCTCTTTCTGGACAGCGAAAGGACGATGGCATACGCGGCAGTTGCACAGCGCAAAACGAGACTGCTGAAGGAAATCCTCTTTCTTCCACACCGCCAGTTCATACTCTTGCGACAGCTTGATCGCCGCCGTCGGGCATACTTCTTCACAGCGGGCGCAGAAAATGCAGCGTCCAAGGTTGAACTGCCAGGCCAGTTCGCCGCTGGCCAGATCGGTTTCTACCGTCAGCGCATTCGACGGGCAGGCATTTACACAGGCCGCGCAGCCAATGCATTGCTGCGGATTGTGCTCCGGCTTACCGCGGAAGTTTTTATCAACCGCAATCGGCTCCAGCGGATAAGATGAAGTCGGCGCGCCGGTTTTGATGACTTTTTTGATAAAGGTAAACATGGCGATTCCTTATTTCAGCGGCGAGTTTTTACGCTCAATGCTGTAGCGCTCAAGTTCTTTGTATGGCACGACTTTGCTCTTCTTCTTACGCACATCTACCACGGTCATGCGGTCGGTGCAGGAGTAGCAAGGGTCAAGGCTACCAATAATCAGCGGCGCATCAGAAACGGTGTTGCCGCGCAGCATATAACGCAGAGTCGGCCAGTTGGCGTAAGTCGCCGCACGACAGCGCCAGCGGTACAGCTTTTGGTTGTCGCCGGTCATGCTCCAGTGAATATCGTCACCGCGCGGCGCTTCGGAGAAGCCCAGCGCAAAGCGATGCGGAATGTAGGTGAAGCCTTCCACCATCAGCGGACCGCCGGGCAAGTTGTCCAGACCGAAGTCGATCATATTCAGCGCGGTATAGACTTCGTTAATGCGCACCTTCAGACGCGAGATCACATCGCAGCCCTGTTCGCTGTGAACCGTCATTGGCAGCAGGCCGTAACCAACAAACGGGTGGTCGGCGCGGGTGTCGCGGGCGTGACCGCTGGCGCGAACCATCGGTCCAACATTACTGAAATCACGCGCAATTTCTGGATCCAGACGACCAATTCCCACGGTGCGCTGTTCCATGTTCGGCGTACTGAGCAGCATATCCACCAGTTCCTGCACGTCGCGACGCATCTGCTGCGCCAGTTTGCGGGTCTGAATCATGTCCGCTTTCAGCAGATCGCGACGAATCCCGCCGATCAGGTTCAGACCGTAGGTCTTACGCGCTCCGGTCAGGATCTCCGCCATCTTCATGGAGGTTTCGCGTACGCGGAAGAACTGCATAAAGCCGGAGTCAAAACCGGTGAAGTGACAGGCCAGGCCGAGGTTCAGCAGGTGGGAGTGCAGACGCTCCACCTCCAGCAGAATGGCGCGGATCATCTGTGCGCGTTCCGGCACCACGATGCCCATCGCATTTTCAACGGAGGTGGTATATGCGGTGCTGTGCGCAAAACCGCAGATCCCGCAGACGCGATCCGACAGGAAGGTGACTTCGTTGTAACCCATCCGGGTTTCCGCCAGCTTTTCCATGCCGCGATGGACATAGAACAGGCGGTAATCGGCGTCGATAATATTTTCGCCGTCTACAAACAGGCGGAAGTGCCCCGGTTCATCCGAAGTGACGTGCAGCGGGCCAATCGGCACCACGTTATTTTTTTTGTCACCCAGTTCGTTGATGAACTCGTAGGTTTCCGCATCGGTGGTCGGTGCCGGGCGCTGGCGATAATCCATGCTGTCCTTACGCAGCGGATAGAGTTCGTCCGGCCAGTCATCCGGCAGCACCAGACGGCGTTCGTCCGGCAGACCAACCGGGATCAGACCGTACATGTCGCGTACTTCGCGCTCGCCCCAGACAGCAGCCGGCACGCGCGGCGTGACGGACGGGAATTCCAGCTTATTGGCATCCACTTCCACACGGACGGTAATCCAGCATTTGGTGCCCTGCTCCATCGACAGCACGTAATACACCGCGTAGTGACCACACAGCTGGCGTTCATCGTTGCCGAACAGCACCGAGAGCCATCCGCCCTGCTTGTAGTAGAGGAATTCGACCACTTCCGGCAGAGAGTTGACCTTCACGGTGATGGTCAGTTGATCGCGGGTCTGCCAGGCTTCGTCCAGCACCACGCCAGGAAACGCCTGGTGCAGAGCGGCAAGGTATTGTTGACCTGATTTTTCTTCATTCATATCTAAACTCTCTTAAATCACGCCACCAGCAAGGAGACGAACGCTAAAAACGCAAACCCAAAACCGGCCCAGGTCACACGTGAAGTGGCGCAAAAACGCAGACGCGCCATGCTGTTTTCGAACAGGGCAATCACCAGTACGCCGACCAGCAGCTTAACGATGGCAAACACCAACGCCAGCAGCAGTCCACCTGCGCTGAATGTTTCCATCTGTCCCCACGGCAGGAATACCCCGACAAACATTTGCAGGACCACCAGCTGTTTCAGACTGATACCCCACTTCAGCACCGCAAAACCGCTGCCGCTGTATTCGGTCAGCGGCCCTTCCTGTAGCTCCTGCTCCGCTTCCGCGAGATCGAACGGCAGCTTGCCCATTTCGATAAAGGTGGCGAACGCACAGGCGCACAGTGCCAAAATCAGCGGAATACTACCGGCTGATGGCCAGTGATAGATTGTCCCGGTGATATTGCTGATATGAGTGGAACCCGCGACCTGTGCGGCAACCCACAACCCCAGCAGCAGGATCGGCTCCACCAGCACGCCGAGCATCGCTTCGCGGCTCGCGCCGATCGCCGTGAACGGGCTACCGGTATCCAGACCGGCAATGGAAAAGAAGAAACGGGCAATGGCAAACAGATAAATCAACGTGATCAAATCGCCCAGTTGCGGTAATGGCGACCCCACGGTCACCACCGGCAGCGCGGTAGCAATGGTTAGCATGACCCCCACCATCACAAACGGCGTCAGACGAAAGACCCAGCCTGCATCCGCTGGCGCGACGCTCTGACGACCCAGCAGCTTGATCAGATCACGGTACTCCTGCAATACGCCCGGACCACGACGATTGTGCAGACGGGCACGCGCCACGCGCGTCACGCCGGATAGCAGCGGCGCAGCGGCAAATAACACCAGCGCCTGAATTAACGGATATAAAACACTCATTCTCAGGCTCCTCGTGAAACCACAATCACCACCAGCACGGCCAGTTCGATCAGCGCCAGGCGGCGGAACAGCACCGGTACCGCCGCGCTCTGCCAGCCCGGTACCCACGCTACCGGGTTGAGCCACTTACGCAGTTTGAGAACCGGTGCAAAGGCTTCTTTCACCGGCATCGCGAAACCGTGCGCGGTAATGACCATCGACTGCTCGTGGTCGTAACCGCAGACCCATGCCGTCCCGCGTGAACGCGATGGCAGACGGTTGCCTTTGAACATCGCCATGATGATGAACGGCAGTAGCGGACAGGCGATCAGCAGCAGCGTGATCATGGGTTGCGATACGGTGGTATTGGCGGTTTCCAGCGGAAGCGGTACGGCTGTCGCCAGCAGCGGCAACAGCCACGGCGCAGCAACCCCGCCGACTACACAGCAAATCGCCAGCGCCACGACGCTGACGCCCATCAGGATCGGCGCACAGCAGGCGTTTTCCGCCTCTTTCGTGCGCGGCGCGCCGAGGAAGGTAACGCCATACACTTTCGCCATGCACATCACCGCCAGCGCACCGGTAATCGCCAGTCCGACCGCCAGTAATGGCCCCAGCAGACGACCAATAAACGCGCCGCTGTTGCCTAGTTTGAAGAAGGACTGGTAAATCACCCACTCGCCCGCAAAGCCATTCAGCGGCGGCAGTGCAGCCATTGCCATCAGGCCAATCAGCATCGCAATGGAAATGATCGGCATGCGTTTGCCGATGCCGCCCAGTTTTTCGATATCGCGATGTCCGGTACGAAACCAGATGCTGCCCGCACCGAGAAACAGCACGCTTTTGAACAGGCTGTGGTTCACCAGGTGATAGAGACCACCGGTCAGGCCAAGGGCAATCAGCGCCGGTTGCTTGAGAGCAATTCCGGTCACGCCTGCGCCGAGACCAAGCAGGATAATGCCGATGTTTTCTAATGTGTGATACGCCAGCAGGCGCTGAATATTATGCTCCATCAGCGCATACAGACCGCCGACAAATGCGGTGATCATGCCGAGAACCAGCAGTAACACACCCCACCATAGCGGCGCATTACCGCCAATCAGCGATAACGAGAGAATGCCCAGCAGCCCGACCTTCATCACCACGGTGGAGAACAGGGCCGCCGCCGGCGCGCTGGCGTTCGCATGTGCTTGTGGCACCCATCCGTGCAGAGGAATAATCCCGGCCAGCAGACCAAAGCCCGCCACGCCGAGCAGCCAGATGTCAGAGCCCAGCGGCAGTTCCTGTGTACGCAGATCGAGCAGACGTAATTCCAGCGTGCCGTAGCGCTGCCACACCAGCCAGCAGGCAATCGCCAGCAGCAGCGTGCCGAGACGCCCCAGCGCGAACCACAGCTTGCCTTCTTTACTGCATCCGGTCAGGAACACCGCACACAGCGCCATAATTTCCGCCATCACCACCAGCGTGCCGAGATTGCTGGCGGCAACCGCGCACACCGCCGCCGCCATCAGCAGATTCACCAACAGACCGTTGGCGTTGACCTGCGGATGGCGATGCCAGTCGATGTTGTACAGACTGACGAACAGTCCACATAGCCCCAGCGTAATCAGCCAGACGGCATTCAGCGGGGTGATTTGCACGCTATGACTAATAAACGGCATTACGCCGCGCACCGCGACAGCGTTGATGAGCACGGAGAAACCCGCCGCGGCGGTACACAAGCTCCCCACCGCACCGCCTACGCCGGCTACCCAGCCGCTCAGCGCTTTATGAAAAGAGAACAGAAATGCCAGGACGGCGGCGGCGGCAAACCAGGCCACGCCACTTACGATCAGTGAAATTGCGCTCATTTTGCATCCCCACTCTGAGCCTGCTGAAACAAAGAGAGATCGCCGAAGTCAGTATTGAAAGTCAGCTCACGTTTGCGTTTGCTGGCGCGGGCGATATCCATGTTGTTCACCAGATGCAGGGCTTTCGTTGGACACATCCGCACGCACGCCGGACCTTGTTCATCAAAGCTGCACAGATCGCATTTCACCGCGATGGCGCGTACGCCCGGGACCCAGTCCAGCAGCGTGCTGACGCGAGCCGGTGCCGGTGGCGCAGGCGGCGCTTTCGACGTATTGGCGTTGGCCGGGATATGCAGCGGACGGCTGCCGGAAAATTCGATCGCGCCAAACGGACAGGCGATACCGCAAAGTTTGCAGCTCACGCACAGGCTTTCATTAAGCTGTACGGCACCTTCCACCCGGTTAATCGCATTAACCGGACACACGGTGGCACAGGGGGCATCTTCACAGTGGTGGCAAAGCTGCGGCGCAGATTCTTTTTCATTCAGCATCACTTTCAGACGCGGCATAGACTGCAAGCCGTGCTGGCGATGCGTCTCTGAACAGGCAGCCTCACAGGTGTGGCAACCGATACAGAGCGTGGAGTCAGCAATTACAAAACGATTCACCAGGCATTCCTCAGGTGATAGTCATTTTTGACGAAAACATGCCGATGAAATGTCGGTTTCGACACCTATCGACACGTCTGTCCCTTAAATCGTCGTGACGACCAATGAGGCGACGTCACGATGCAAAACGCCGGGGTCAGGCCGCCGGGTTTTGTCCCGCCACCAGTTGGCTCAAATTGATCGGCGACCCGCTTTCGACGGCGGCATACAGCCGGTCATAGACGCTGGCGATTTTATCGAGATAGTGTTCCAGCACCTGCTCACGCTCACGGTTGCTGACCCGTTCGTCCACTTTACCGTCAATGCTCAATTGTGCCTGTGCAATCAGTTGCTTATCTTCGCCATCTTTTGTCTCGACGTAATACTCAATGGTGTGGCTGTTAAAGCCATCCGCCATCGTGACGTAAATACGAAAGTGTTCGAACAAAACGAAGCAGAGATCTTTATCCGGCGCGCAGCTCATTGCATGATGCAAACGCGCTTTCGACAGGGTGATCCCCTGAACCAGCGAGTTGCAGTAAATATGCCACTGGTCCTGTAGGCGACGGTGCCGCTGCGCGATGTAGTCGGCTTTTTCGCTTATTTCCCAAATAGTCATGTCAGGTTACCCGTTTAACAGAGATAGCCTGCCATAAGCATTTTCCATGCCAATCTTTAACTATTTGTTTTTACATGAATTTAAAAATAAATGACGGCTGTCGACGCCAGGATGACATGTCATTTCGTCATCATCGTCATCGACAAACGCAACCAATTTTCAGGCTGGCATAGTTATTGCTTATCCCTGCCCATTACATCGGGAGGCACTATGCACGAAATTACCCTTTGCCAGCGGGCACTGGAATTGATCGAACAACAGGCCGTCGCGCACGGCGCAAAACGGATAACTGGGGTCTGGCTCAAAATTGGCGCATTTTCTTGCGTAGAAACCAGCGCTCTCTCCTTTTGTTTTGATCTGGTATGCCGTGGCACCGTTGCGGAAGGTTGTAAACTGCACCTCGAGGAACAAGAAGCCGAATGCTGGTGTGAATCCTGTCAGCAATACGTCACCTTACTGACCCAACGCGTACGCCGCTGTCCGCAATGCAATAGCGACACGTTGCAGATCGTGGCCGATGACGGATTACAGATTCGACGAATAGAAATAGATCAGGAGTGAGCGATGTGTACAACATGCGGTTGCGCTGAAGGCAACCTTTATATAGAGGGTGATGAGCATAACCCTCATTCCGCGTTTCGCAGCGCGCCTTTTGCCCCGGCAGCTCGCCCGGCGCTGAATATTACCGGCATCAAAACGTCTGAATTCACCCCGAGCCAGACCGAAGAAGGCGATCTGCACTACGGTCACGGTGAAGCGGGAACCCACGCGCCAGGCATGAGCCAGCGGCGTATGTTGGAAGTGGAAATTGATGTACTGGATAAGAACAACCGCCTGGCCGAACGCAATCGCGCCCGCTTCGCCGCGCGCCAACAACTGGTGCTCAATCTCGTCTCCAGCCCTGGGTCCGGTAAAACGACGCTGCTCACTGAAACGCTAATGAAGCTGAAAGACAGCATCCCGTGCGCCGTCATTGAAGGTGACCAGCAGACGGTCAACGATGCCGCCCGCATTCGTGCTACCGGCACGCCGGCCATTCAGGTCAACACCGGCAAAGGCTGCCACCTTGATGCGCAGATGATTGCCGATGCCGCGCCGCGCCTGCCGCTCGAAGACCGCGGCATTCTGTTTATCGAAAACGTCGGCAACCTTGTCTGCCCGGCGAGTTTTGATCTTGGCGAACGCCATAAAGTGGCGGTGCTTTCGGTCACCGAAGGTGAAGATAAGCCGCTGAAATATCCGCATATGTTCGCCGCCGCCTCGCTGATGTTGCTCAACAAAGTCGACCTGCTGCCGTACCTGAATTTCGACGTTGAGAAGTGCATAGCCAGCGCCCGGGAAGTGAACCCGGACATTGATATCATCCTGATTTCCGCCACCAGCGGCGAAGGGATGGATCAGTGGCTGAACTGGCTGGAGGCACAGCGATGTGCATAGGCGTTCCCGGCCAAATCCGCACCATTGAAGGTAACCTGGCGAAAGTCGACGTTTGCGGCATTCAGCGCGACGTCGATCTGACGCTGGTCGGCAGTTGCGATGAGCACGGTGAACCTCGTCTGGGCCAGTGGGTACTGGTCCACGTCGGTTTTGCCATGAGCGTGATTAACGAAGCCGAAGCGCGCGACACGCTCGATGCGCTCCAGAACATGTTTGATGTTGAGCCGGACGTCGGCGCTTTGCTGTATGGCGAGGTAAAATAATGCGTTTTGTTGACGAATACCGCGCGCCGGAACAGGTGATGCAACTGATTGAGCACCTGCGTGAACGCGCCGCGCATCTGCCTTACACTGCCGAACGTCCGTTGCGCATTATGGAAGTCTGTGGCGGTCATACGCACGCGATCTTCAAATTTGGTCTCGACCAGTTGCTCCCTGATAACGTGGAGTTTATCCATGGCCCGGGCTGTCCGGTCTGCGTGTTGCCGATGGGACGTATCGACAGCTGCGTAGAAATTGCCAGCCACCCGGAGGTGATTTTCTGTACCTTTGGCGACGCCATGCGCGTGCCAGGGAAACAAGGCTCGCTGTTGCAGGCGAAAGCGCGCGGTGCGGACATTCGCATCGTCTACTCGCCGATGGATGCGCTCAAACTGGCGCAGGAAAACCCCACGCGCAAAGTCGTATTTTTCGGTCTTGGCTTTGAAACAACGATGCCGACAACCGCGATTACATTGCAGCAGGCTAAACAGCGCGATGTGCAGAACTTTTATTTCTTCTGCCAGCACATCACCCTCATTCCTACCCTGCGCAGCCTGCTGGAACAGCCCGATAACGGCATTGACGCGTTCCTCGCGCCGGGCCACGTCAGCATGGTGATCGGTACCGACGCCTATCATTTTATTGCCAGCGAGTTTCATCGTCCGCTGGTGGTCGCTGGATTCGAACCGCTTGATCTACTGCAAGGCGTCGTGATGCTGGTTGAGCAGAAAATAGCGGCCCACAGCCTGGTCGAGAACCAGTACCGCCGCGTGGTGCCGGACGCCGGTAACCTGTTGGCGCAACAGGCTATTGCCGACGTATTTTGCGTCACAGGCGACAGCGAGTGGCGCGGTCTGGGGGTGATTGAATCGTCCGGCGTGCATTTGACGCCCGATTATCAGCGTTTTGATGCCGAGGCGCATTTCCGCCCGGCGCCGCAGCAGGTTTATGACGATCCTCGCGCCCGCTGCGGCGAAGTACTGACCGGGAAATGTAAACCGCACCAGTGCCCGTTGTTTGGCAAGACCTGTAATCCAGAGACCGCCTTCGGCGCACTGATGGTCTCTTCAGAAGGCGCATGCGCCGCCTGGTATCAGTATCGTCAGCAGGAGTGTGAAGCATGAACAGCGTACAACTCGCCCACGGCAGCGGCGGTCAGGCCATGCAGCAGCTGATTAACAGCCTGTTTATGGAGGCCTTTGCCAACCCGTGGCTGGCGGAGCAGGAAGACCAGGCCCGTCTGGAACTGGCGCAACTGGTGGCGGAAGGCGATCGGCTGGCATTCTCCACCGACAGCTATGTCATTGACCCGCTGTTCTTCCCCGGCGGCAACATCGGCAAGTTGGCAATCTGCGGTACCGCCAATGACGTCGCCGTCAGCGGCGCAATCCCTCGCTATCTCTCCTGCGGCTTTATCCTCGAAGAAGGGCTGCCGATGGAGACGCTGAAAAGCGTGGTAAACAGCATGGCCGCCACCGCACGTGAGGCCAATATCGCCATCGTCACCGGCGATACAAAAGTGGTTCAACGTGGCGCAGCGGACAAATTATTCATCAATACTGCGGGGATGGGGGCGATTCCGGCCAACCTTCACTGGGGCGCACAAACCCTGAGTGCAGGCGATGTGCTGCTGGTCAGCGGGACGCTGGGCGATCACGGCGCTACGATTCTTAATCTGCGTGAACAACTGGGGCTGGATGGCGAACTGGTTAGCGATTGCGCGGTATTAACGCCGCTGATTCAGTCGTTGCGTGATATACCCGGCGTGAAAGCCCTGCGCGACGCCACCCGTGGCGGTGTTAACGCGGTCGTCCATGAGTTTGCTGCCACCTGCGGTTGCGGGATTGAACTGTCCGAATCTGCACTTCCCGTGAAGGCCGCGGTCCGTGGAGTATGTGAACTGTTGGGTCTGGATGCGCTTAACTTCGCTAACGAAGGCAAGCTGGTGATTGGTGTTGAGCGGCAGGCGGCCGGGCAGGTGCTTGCGGCATTGCATGCCCATCCGCTGGGACGCGATGCGGCACTGATTGGCGAAGTGGTTGAACGTAAAGGTGTGCGTCTGGCCGGTCTTTACGGCGTGAAACGCACGCTGGATTTACCGCATGCCGAACCGCTGCCACGTATTTGTTAATTCTGTCATTATGCCGGATGGCGGCTTCGCCTTATCTGGCCTACACACGCTTTTGTACCGTAGGCCGGATAAGGCTATTTTGCCGCCATCCGGCGGAAATCGAGTATCTCTATCTATAATTTAGTTTCTTTTTCGCACCGCACTGCGGTACTTTCCTGGAAAAGCAATATGTCGTATACACCGATGAGCGATCTCGGGCAGCAAGGATTGTTCGACATCACTCGCACATTGTTACAGCAGCCCGACCTGCAATCGCTAAGTGAGGCGCTTTCGCAACTGGTAAAGCGCTCGGCGCTTGCCGACAGCGCGGCGATTGTGTTGTGGCAAGCGCAGACTCAGCGGGCGTCCTGGTACGCCACGCACGATAACGGCAAACCCGTCATCTACGAAGATGAAACCGTGCTGGCCCACGGCCCGGTCCGCCGTATTCTCTCTCGCCCCGAAGCCCTGCACTGCAATTATCACGAGTTTTCAGAAACCTGGCCGCAACTGGCTGGTAGTGGACTTTATGCGCCATTTGGCCACTACTGCCTGCTGCCGCTGGCGGCGGATGGGCGCATTTTTGGCGGCTGCGAATTTATCCGCAACGACGATCGTCCCTGGAGCGAAAAAGAGTACGAGCGTCTGCAAACCTTCACCCAGATTGTCGGCGTGGTGGCGGAGCAAATTCAGTGCCGGGTCACGAACAACGTCGATTACGATCTCTTGTGCCGCGAACGCGATAACTTTCGTATTCTGGTCGCTATCACCAACGCCGTACTCTCACGGCTCGACATGGATGAACTGGTGAGCGAGGTCGCCAAAGAGATCCATCACTATTTCAATATCGACGACATCAGCATTGTCCTGCGCAGTCACCGTAAAAATAAGCTCAGCATCTATTCCACTCACTACCTCGATGAAAATCATCCTGCGCACGAACAAAGCGAAGTAGATGAAGCGGGCACCCTGACAGAACGGGTGTTTAAAAGCAAAGAGATGCTGCTGATTAACCTGAACGAACGGGACGTGCTGGCCCCGTATGAACGCATGCTGTTCGATACGTGGGGCAACCAGATTCAGACGCTGTGCCTGCTGCCGCTGATGTCGGGCAACACCATGCTCGGCGTGCTCAAGCTGGCGCAGTGTGAAGAAAAAGTGTTTACCACCGCCAACCTGAACCTGCTACGCCAGATTGCCGGGCGTGTAGCTATCGCCGTGGATAATGCCCTTGCCTATCAGGAAATCCATCGTCTGAAAGAACGGCTGGTGGATGAAAACCTGGCGCTTACCGAACAGCTCAATAATGTCGACAGCGAGTTTGGCGAAATCATCGGGCGCAGCGACGCCATGTACAGCGTGCTCAAACAGGTTGAGATGGTGGCCCAGAGCGACAGCACCGTGTTGATCCTTGGGGAAACCGGCACCGGAAAAGAGTTGATTGCCCGCGCAATCCATAATCTGAGCGGACGTAATGCGCGACGGATGGTGAAGATGAACTGTGCGGCGATGCCCGCCGGACTGCTGGAGAGCGACCTGTTCGGCCACGAGCGCGGCGCCTTCACCGGCGCCAGTGCGCAGCGCATTGGCCGCTTTGAGCTGGCAGATAAAAGTTCATTGTTCCTGGATGAAGTGGGAGATATGCCGCTGGAATTACAGCCTAAGCTCCTGCGCGTTTTACAGGAACAGGAATTTGAGCGTCTGGGCAGTAATAAGCTGATCCAGACCGACGTGCGTCTGATCGCCGCCACCAACCGTAACCTGAAAAAAATGGTCGAGGATCGCGAGTTCCGTAGCGATCTCTACTACCGCCTCAACGTTTTTCCGATCCAGCTTCCGCCGCTGCGCGAACGCCCGGAAGATATCCCTCTGTTGGTGAAAGCGTTCACCTTTAAAATCGCTCGCCGCCTGGGACGTAACATCGACAGCATCCCGGCGGAAACCCTGCGCATCCTCAGCAATATGGAGTGGCCGGGTAACGTGCGTGAACTGGAGAACGTGGTTGAGCGTGCCGTTTTGCTGACCCGGGGAAGCGTGCTGCAACTCTCGCTGCCAGATATCGGCATGCTCTCACCAGGCGCACCACACGTTGCGCCCGAAGTCGCCCAGGAAGGAGAGGACGAATATCAGCTCATTATGCGGGTGCTGAAAGAGACCAACGGCGTGGTGGCGGGTCCGAAAGGCGCGGCTCAGCGACTGGGACTCAAGCGCACAACGCTACTGTCGCGCATGAAGCGGCTGGGTATTGATAAAGACGCGCTGGTTTAAGTTGCCAGGCCGGATGGCGTCTTATTCATCCGGGGTCGGCTAAAACGACCGCACTCTTGTAGGCCGGATAAGGCGCAAGCCGTCATCCGGCTCTTCCCTTCTTACGCTGATATTTTTCCGGCAGTTCCGGGACGGGACGTTTATCGTCGATAAGATGACGAACGGTCAGGATCGGATGACGCCAGAGCATTCTTGGCCCCGCCCAGCGCATGATCTGTTTCATCTCTTCACGTTTTGCTGGCTGATAGCAGTGCACCGGACACTGTTTACAGGCTGGTTTCTCCTCGCCAAAAACGCACCTGTCCAGACGCTTTTGCGCATAAGCAAACAACGCGTCGTAATGCCCCGATTCATCGGAGGCCTGCGGGCACTGACTCTCATACAGCGCGATCATCTTTTTAATCGTCAGTTTTTCGCGAGCGATTCGCTTGCCGGACATGATGCGCCCTCCGCAATATTAAGCTGCATTTATTCTACAACTTAAACTCCCGCGACACTATCACCCAAAGGTGACACCTCCCACTTGAGATTAAATAAGAATTATTTTCATTTAACACTATCTTTATATATGCCTTGTGCTATATAACATAGCAAAGGCTATATTCGATGGATAATTAACCACTTATTTACGAGGGATACTATGCCACACCTGCCCCGTCTGACATCGTCTCTGCTGGCTACTGTGCTGACTCTGTTCGCGTTGTCACCCGCGTACGCCAAGGAGAAGTTCAACGTCATCACTACTTTCACGGTCATCGCTGATATGGCGAAAAACGTGGCGGGTGATGCCGCAGAGGTCAGTTCCATCACCAAACCCGGCGCTGAAATTCATGAATATCAACCCACACCCGGCGACATAAAACGGGCGCAAGGAGCACAGCTCATTCTGTCTAACGGTCTGAATCTGGAACTGTGGTTTGCTCGTTTCTATCAGAATCTGTCCGGTGTGCCGGAGGTAACGGTCTCCGATGGCATAAAACCGATGGGTATCAGCGAAGGCCCGTACAGCGGTAAACCCAATCCTCATGCCTGGATGTCGGAAGAAAATGCCCTGATTTACGTCGACAATATCCGCAACGCGCTCATGAAATACGATCCGGTAAACGCCGCCACCTATCAGAAAAATGCGGAACGTTATAAAACGCAGATCCGTCAGACCATGCAACCTTTACGCGCGGCGCTGGCTGCCATTCCTGCCGATAAGCGCTGGCTGGTGACCAGTGAAGGAGCATTTTCTTATCTCGCCCGAGACAACGGCCTGAAAGAGCTCTACCTCTGGCCGATCAATGCCGATCAGCAGGGAACGCCAAAACAGGTCCGTAAAGTGATCGATGCGATCAGAAAACATCAGATCCCGACCGTGTTCAGCGAAAGTACGGTATCCGATAAACCGGCGCGTCAGGTCGCACGAGAAGCCGGTGCGCATTACGGCGGCGTGCTGTATGTCGATTCACTGAGTGCCGCTGATGGTCCCGTCCCCACCTGGCTCGACCTGCTACGTGTGACGACCGAAACCATCGTGAGCGGTATCAATGACGGAATGAGGAGTCAACAATGAGCCAATCTGCGATTACCGTGAATCAGGTGACGGTGACGTATCGCAATGGTCATACCGCATTGCGCGATACAAGTTTTCAGGTACCAGGCGGTTCGATTGCCGCGCTGGTGGGGGTCAACGGGTCGGGAAAATCAACGTTGTTTAAGGCACTGATGGGCTTTGTCCGCCTGGCCGCCGGCGAGATTTCTATCCTGCAACAGCCGGTGAATAACGCGCTGAAACAGAATCTGATTGCTTACGTTCCACAATCCGAAGAGGTCGACTGGTCATTCCCGGTACTGGTGGAAGACGTCGTAATGATGGGCCGCTACGGACACATGGGCTGGCTACGTCGCCCGAAGGATCAGGATCATGCCAGTGTTGACGCTGCGCTGGCGCGGGTGGATATGCTGGAATACCGCTACCGGCAGATTGGCGAGCTTTCCGGCGGGCAGAAAAAACGGGTCTTCCTCGCCAGAGCCATTGCCCAGGATGGTCAGGTCATTCTGCTTGATGAGCCTTTTACCGGTGTCGACGTTAAAACCGAAGCGCGCATTATTGCGCTGTTACGCGAGTTACGCGATGAGGGGCGTACCATGCTGGTCTCCACTCATAATCTCGGTTCAGTCACCGAGTTCTGCGATTATACGGTGATGATCAAAGGCACCGTGCTGGCGAGCGGGCCGACGGATACCACCTTTACCGCCGAAAACCTCGAGCTGGCGTTCAGCGGTGTTCTGCGCCACGTTGCGCTCAGCGGCGGCGAAGAACACATTATTACCGACGATGAACGCCCGTTTATCTCCCGACGTATAACAGGCAGCGGAGAGCCATCATGAACTGGCTGACAGAGCCTTTTGGTTATCAGTACATGCTCAATGCGATGTGGGTATCGGCGATGGTTGGCGGTCTGTGCGCCTTTCTCTCCTGCTATCTAATGCTTAAAGGCTGGTCGTTGATTGGCGATGCGCTGTCGCACTCCATCGTGCCTGGCGTTGCCGGGGCGTACATGCTCGGCTTGCCCTTCTCGCTCGGCGCCTTTCTCTCCGGCGGCCTGGCGGCAGGCAGTATGCTGTTTTTGAACCAGCGCTCGCGGCTTAAAGAAGATGCCATTATTGGCCTGATCTTCTCGTCATTCTTTGGCATCGGGCTGTTTATGGTGTCGCTCAATCCGATGTCAGTGAATATTCAAACCATCATTCTCGGCAACGTGCTGGCCATCGCGCCGGAAGATATTGTGCAACTGGCGATTATCGGCACGGTTTCTCTGCTCATCTTGCTGCTGAAGTGGAAGGATCTGATGGTCACCTTTTTCGATGAAAACCACGCCCGCTCCATTGGCCTCAATCCGGGGCGTCTGAAGCTGCTGTTTTTCACTCTGTTATCGGTGTCCACCGTGGCCGCACTGCAAACCGTGGGGGCCTTTCTGGTGATCTGCCTGGTCGTGACGCCTGGTGCCACCGCCTGGCTACTGACCGATCGCTTTCCACGTCTTCTTATGATTGCCGTTGCGATCGGCAGTATGACCAGCTTCTTCGGCGCCTGGCTCAGCTACTGGCTGGACGGTGCCACGGGCGGGATCATTGTGATACTGCAAACGTTGCTGTTTCTGCTGGCATTCGTTTTTGCCCCCAAACACGGGCTGCTGGCGAACCGCCGTCGCGCACGCAGTAAGGAGCCGTCATGTTCTTAACCACGTTACTGGAACCTTTCCAGTTCGAGTTTATGGTAAACGCGCTGACTATTTCTGCCATCGTGGCGATTCCCTGCGCGCTGCTGTCGGTATTTCTGGTCCTGAAAGGCTGGGCATTGATGGGCGACGCCATGAGCCATGCGGTCTTTCCGGGAATTGTGCTGGCGTATATCGTTGGCATCCCGCTGGCGATTGGGGCGTTTATTGCGGGCCTGTTCTGCGCCGTAGCGACCGGTTATCTCGACGATAACAGCCGTATCAAACGCGACACCCTCATGGGGATCGTCTTTTCAGGGATGTTTGGCGCCGGACTGGTGCTTTATGTCTCTATCCAGTCAGAGGTTCATCTCGATCATATTCTGTTCGGCGACATGTTAGGGATTTCGCTGAGCGATATTGGGCAAACGGCGTTCATTGCACTGGGTATTGCCCTAATCATGACATTCAAGTGGAAAGACCTGCTGCTGCACGCTTTCGATCCGCATCAGGCGAAAGCCAGCGGGCTTAATACGACCTTGCTGCATTACGGACTGCTGTGCATGATTGCGCTAACCATCGTGGCAACGCTGAAATCGGTGGGGATCATTTTATCGATCTCCTTGTTGATCGCCCCAGGCGCTATTGCCATTCTCCTCACCCGACGCTTTGCCCACGCGCTGTTACTGGCAACAACCCTGGCGGTGATCACCTCATTTATGGGCGTTTACCTGTCGTTTTTCCTCGACAGCGCTCCCGCTCCCACGATCGTCGTACTGTTCACCGTTATCTTTATCGGTGCGTTTGTTTTTGCCGCATTACGCGACCGGCGTTCTGAGTTGCGACAACAACAATCGCTGTAAAATTCTGAAACGGAAGAAGGATCGAGAAGTCGGCGATCCTGGCTTTCCCTGAAATGCGTATCTCCGCTATCATGTGTCCCTTGTGTGATAACAACGAAAACGACAAGTATCGCAACCCATTTACATTCAGGGAACTGGACACAACTCCATGAGTACAATCGATAATCTCGACGCCCACACCCCGATGATGCAGCAGTATCTCAAGCTGAAGGCACAGCACCCGGAGATCCTGCTTTTCTATCGCATGGGGGACTTTTACGAACTCTTTTACGACGATGCAAAACGGGCGTCGCAACTGCTCGATATTTCGCTGACGAAGCGCGGCGCCTCCGCAGGCGAACCCATCCCGATGGCGGGCATTCCCCATCATGCGGTTGAAAACTATCTCGCCAAACTGGTCAATCAGGGAGAATCTGTTGCTATTTGCGAACAGATTGGCGATCCAGCCACCAGCAAAGGACCGGTTGAGCGGAAAGTCATACGTATTGTTACGCCGGGCACCATCAGCGATGAGGCTCTGTTACAGGAGCGCCAGGACAACCTGCTCGCCGCCATCTGGCAGGACAGCAAAGGCTACGGTTATGCCACGCTGGACATCAGCTCCGGCCGTTTTCGTCTGAGCGAACCTGCCGATCGCGAAACGATGGCCGCCGAACTGCAGCGTACCAATCCGGCGGAACTGCTGTACGCCGAAGATTTCGCGGAGATGGCGCTGATTGAAGGTCGTCGTGGATTACGTCGTCGTCCGCTATGGGAATTTGAAATTGATACCGCACGTCAGCAGTTGAATTTACAGTTTGGTACCCGCGATCTGATTGGCTTTGGCGTTGAAAATGCGCCGCGCGGACTTTGCGCCGCTGGCTGCCTGTTGCAGTACGTCAAGGATACGCAGCGCACCTCCCTGCCGCATATTCGCTCTATCACCATGGAACGCCAGCAGGATAGCATCATTATGGATGCCGCGACGCGCCGCAACCTGGAGATTACTCAGAATCTGGCGGGCGGCGTGGAAAACACGCTGGCCTCCGTGCTCGACTGCACTGTGACGCCAATGGGCAGTCGTATGCTCAAACGCTGGCTGCACATGCCGGTACGCGACACGACAATCCTGACTGAACGCCAGCAGACAATCGGCTCGCTACAGGATGCGACCAGCGAGCTACAGCCGGTGCTGCGCCAGGTGGGCGATCTGGAACGTATTCTTGCCCGTCTGGCACTGCGTACCGCCCGTCCGCGCGATCTCGCCCGTATGCGCCACGCTTTCCAGCAGTTGCCGGAACTGCGTGCACAGCTCGAACCGGTGGACAGCGCCCCCGTACAAAGGCTGCGCGAAACAATGGGCGAATTCACTGAACTGCGGGAACTGCTGGAGCGCGCGATCGTTGACGCGCCGCCGGTACTGGTCCGCGACGGCGGCGTTATCGCACCAGGCTACAACGAAGAGCTCGATGAGTGGCGCGCGCTGGCCGACGGCGCGACCGACTATCTCGACAGGCTGGAGATCCGCGAACGTGAGCGTACCGGGCTGGACACGCTGAAAGTCGGCTTCAACGCAGTACACGGTTATTACATCCAGATTAGTCGTGGGCAGAGCCACCTCGCGCCCATCAATTATGTCCGCCGCCAGACGCTGAAAAACGCCGAACGCTACATCATCCCGGAACTGAAAGAGTACGAAGATAAAGTTCTGACGTCCAAGGGCAAAGCGCTGGCGCTGGAAAAACAGCTCTATGACGAACTGTTTGACCTGCTGCTGCCGCATCTGGCGGATCTACAGCAGAGCGCCAGTGCGCTGGCGGAACTCGATGTACTGGTGAATCTGGCCGAACGCGCGTATACGCTGAACTACACCTGTCCAACCTTCAGCGATAAGCCGGGTATTCGTATTACCGAGGGCCGCCATCCGGTGGTGGAACAGGTACTGAATGAGCCGTTTATCGCCAACCCGCTGGACCTCTCCCCACAGCGCCGAATGCTGATCATTACCGGGCCAAATATGGGCGGTAAAAGTACCTATATGCGCCAGACCGCGCTGATTGCGCTGCTGGCCTATATCGGCAGCTACGTACCGGCGCAGAAAGTGGAGATTGGCCCAATCGATCGTATCTTTACCCGCGTGGGTGCGGCGGACGATCTGGCCTCCGGGCGCTCCACCTTCATGGTAGAGATGACCGAAACCGCCAATATCCTGCATAACGCCACCGAAAACAGTCTGGTATTAATGGATGAGATTGGCCGCGGGACATCCACTTACGACGGTTTGTCGCTGGCGTGGGCGTGCGCAGAAAATCTGGCGAATAAAATCAAAGCGCTGACGCTGTTTGCTACGCACTACTTCGAGCTGACACAGTTGCCGGAGAAAATGGAAGGTGTGGCGAATGTTCATCTGGATGCGCTGGAGCACGGCGATACCATCGCCTTTATGCACAGCGTACAGGACGGAGCAGCAAGCAAGAGCTACGGCCTGGCGGTCGCGGCGCTGGCGGGCGTTCCAAAAGAGGTGATCAAACGTGCGCGGCAGAAATTGCGCGAGCTGGAGAGCATTTCGCCGAACGCGGCGGCAACACAGGTGGATGGCACGCAGATGTCGCTGCTGTCTGTCCCCGAAGAGACGTCTCCCGCCGTTGAAGCCCTGGAAAATCTCGATCCGGATTCCCTGTCGCCCCGTCAGGCGCTGGAATGGATCTATCGTCTGAAAAGTCTGGTGTAAGAAAAAGCCCGATGACGCTTTGCGTATCGGGCCTACACTCTAACGGTATTGTACTTCCCAGGCCGGATAAGGCATCAGCCGTCATCCGGCCCTTCGTTAGCGCTTATCTTCTGCCAGCAGCGGCGGAATACCTGGCACCATCGGCGCCTCATCGATATCTTTCTGCGTCATACGAAACGCCTGCGGGTAGTGTTCACGGCTCGTACGACGTAACGGTTCCGTATCACGCCAGGTGTACAGGCAATGTTGGCACTGATACACCGTCCAGATCCCTTTTACTGGCGAGACCGCCATGACGTCAATATGTTCATCAGCACAACGTGGGCAAATCATCTGAAACTCCTTATTTACGGTTGGCCAGCATGGCAGTCAGCTTTTCAGCCCAGGCTTTGGTTTCCGGAAGATCGCACACCGGCTGGCTGTAGTGACCACGGTTATCGGGTGCCACCGGCGTGGTTGCGTCGATGATCAGCTTGTCAGTGATCCCCGCCGGACTTGAGCCCGGATCCAGTTCCAGTACCGACATATTCGGTAGCTGAACCAGATCCCCCGCCGGGTTGACCTTCGACGACAGCGCCCACATCACCTGCGGCAGGTTGAACGGATCAACATCTTCATCCACCATGATCACCATCTTCACGTAGCCCAGCCCGTGTGGCGTGGTCATCGCGCGCAGCCCCACCGCCCGGGCAAAACCACCGTAGCGCTTTTTGGTCGAGATGATCGCCAGCAGTCCATGGGTATACATGGCGTTGACCGCCTGAACTTCCGGGAATTCCGCTTTCAGTTGCTGATACAGCGGCACACAGGTTGCCGGTCCCATCAGGTAGTCGATTTCCGTCCACGGCATGCCGAGATAGAGGGATTCAAAAATCGGTTTGCTGCGATACGACACTTTATCGATACGCACCACCGTCATATTGCGACCACCGGAATAGTGGCCGGTGAACTCGCCGAACGGCCCTTCGATTTCGCGTTTGCGGCTTTCAATTACCCCTTCCAGGATCACCTCCGATCCCCACGGCACATCAAACCCGGTCAACGGCGCAGTGGCGATGGGATACGGACTTTCACGCAGCGCCCCCGCCATCTCATATTCGGACTGATCGTATTTCAGCGGCGTTGCACCCATCAGGGTAATGATGGGATCGTTACCCAACGTAATGGCGATCGGTAAATCCTCACCGCGCTCTTCCGCCTTATGCAGATGCAGCGCGATATCGTGCATCGGTACCGGTTGCAGCCCCAGCTTACGCTTGCCCTTCACTTCCATCCGATAAATACCGACGTTCTGCTTGCCGAAGGTGTCCGGGTCGACGGGATCGCGGGAAACCACGCAGGCTTTATCCAGATAAAATCCGCCATCGCCGTCGTTCAGACGAAACAGCGGCAAAATATCGAACAGATTAATCTCTTCACCATCAACGCTGTTTTCCGCCCACGCCGGATTTGCCCGGCGTTGTGGGGCAACCGGAAATTTATCCCAGCGACGGATAAACTCATCAATCTGCTTTTTCACCGGCGTATTCGGCGGTAAGCCCAATGAAATGGCATGATTTTGCCAGGAGCCGATGGTATTCATCGCTACACGCGCATCGGTGAAACCACGGATATTGTCGAACCATAGCGCCGGAGCGCCGTCGCCAATACGGCCCGTCGCGTTGGCGGCCGCGGCCAGATCCGGCTCCGCGTTTACCTCTTCACTGATTTTCAGCAGTTGCCCCTGGTCGTCGAGCGCCTGCAAAAAGCTGCGCAAATCATCAAATGCCATTATTCATTCTCCTGTGAAAAATTCTGTGCCTGCGATAACCCCTGCCAGCGACGCGCGTGCGGATACTCCAGCGCAAACTGGTCCAGGATACGGGCCACAATGTGTTGCGTAATATCATCAACGGATTGTGGATGGTTATAGAAAGCGGGCATGGGCGGCACCATCGCCACACCCATGCGAGACAGAGCGAGCATGTTTTCGAGATGTACCGTGCTGAGCGGCATTTCACGTGGCACCAGCACCAGTTTGCGCCCTTCTTTCAGCACCACGTCAGCGGCACGGCCCACCAGTCCGTCGGCATAGCCAGCACGTATACCGGCCAACGTTTTCATGCTACAGGGAATAACGATCATGCCGTCGGTACGAAACGACCCAGACGAGATTGTCGCCGCCTGATCCGCCGGGCTGTGGCAAAAATCCGCCAGTTCGGCAACATCACGCGCACTGTAAGGCGTTTCCAGCTCAAGGGTGGTTTTGGCCCACTTCGACATCACCAAATGTGTTTCCACCTCCGGCATTTTCCGCAGCGCCTGCAACAGCGCTACGCCCAGCGGCGCCCCCGTTGCTCCGGTCATCCCCACAATCAGTCTCATTCATCACTCCATAATTTGTTCGTATACGAACGTTTTTATTAAATTACCCCGATGAAACAACGCCGACAAGATCATCCGTTTTTTTTCGCACGTATAGCTTAAGATTTCCTCGTTAAAAAACGCGGCGTTACCCGTTATGATAGAAGGAATGTTTTTTAGCCTGGAGTTTTCATGGAGTTACGGAATAAAGCGTTTCACCTGTTACGCCAGCTGTTCCAGCAACATACGGCGCGTTGGCAGCACGCGTTGCCGGATCTCACTAAACCACAATACGCGGTGATGCGTGCCATTGCGGAACATCCCGGCATTGAACAGGTTAACCTGATGGAAGCCGCCGTCAGTTCTAAAGCGACGCTGGCGGAAATGCTGAGCAGAATGGAAACGCGCGGACTGGTGAGGCGTGAGAACGATCCGCTGGATAAACGTCGCCGCTTCGTTTACCTGACCGCAGAGGGAGAAGCATTGCTGAAAGTAAGCATGCCGTTAGGAAACCTGGTAGATGAGGAGTTTCTGGGACGGTTAAATGACGAGGAACGTGCGCAATTCGCCCTGCTCATCAAGAAAATGATGCCTGATAAATAAACCTGAGTACGCTCCCGTTTGCCTTCGTCCGCGAAACCCTAATGTCAAAAACCCGAAAGAAAAAGGCCAGCCTCAAGAGGCTGGCCTTTCTTGTTAGAACAGTGCTTACTCGCGGAACAGCGCTTCGATATTCAGCCCCTGAGTCTGCAGAATTTCACGCAGACGGCGCAGGCCTTCAACCTGAATCTGACGAACACGTTCACGAGTCAGACCGATTTCCCGGCCTACATCTTCCAGTGTCGCCGCTTCATAACCCAGCAGACCGAAACGACGTGCCAGCACTTCACGCTGTTTGGCGTTCAGTTCGAACAGCCATTTGACGATACTCTGTTTCATATCGTCATCTTGCGTGGTGTCTTCCGGACCGTTCTCTTTCTCATCGGCCAGGATATCCAGCAACGCTTTTTCGGAATCGCCCCCCAACGGGGTGTCTACCGAGGTAATGCGCTCGTTAAGACGGAGCATACGGCTGACGTCATCAACCGGCTTATCCAGTTGCTCTGCAATTTCTTCCGCGCTGGGTTCGTGGTCCAGTTTATGGGACAACTCACGCGCGGTACGCAGATAGACGTTCAGTTCTTTAACAATGTGAATCGGCAGTCGAATGGTACGGGTTTGGTTCATAATAGCCCGTTCAATCGTCTGGCGAATCCACCAGGTTGCGTATGTTGAGAAGCGGAACCCACGTTCCGGATCAAACTTCTCGACGGCACGGATAAGCCCCAGATTGCCCTCTTCGATCAGATCCAGCAACGCCAGACCGCGATTGCCATAACGGCGGGCAATTTTCACCACCAGACGCAGGTTACTTTCAATCATCCGACGGCGAGAGGCAACATCTCCACGCAGTGCGCGACGCGCAAAATACACTTCTTCTTCGGCCGTTAACAGTGGCGAATAACCAATCTCACCAAGGTAAAGCTGAGTCGCGTCCAACACACGCTGTGTGGCCCCCTGCGATAACAGCTCTTCTTCAGCCAAATCGTTATCACTGGGTTCCTCTTCAACTAAGGCTTTTTCGTCAAAAACCTCAACTCCGTTCTCATCAAACTCCGCATCTTCATTTAAATCATGAACTTTCAGCGTATTCTGACTCATAAGGTGGCTCCTACCCGTGATCCCTTGACGGAACTAGCAAGTGTCAGCCTGGTTCCGCCGCTTTATCGCTGCGGTAAATAACGCAGCGGGTTTACGGATTTCCCCTTGTAACGAATTTCAAAATGCAAACGTGTAGAACTGGTTCCGGTGCTACCCATCGTCGCTATTTTCTGTCCTGCCTTCACTTCTTGTTGTTCCCGGACCAGCATTGTATCGTTATGAGCGTAGGCACTCAGGTAATCATCGTTGTGTTTGATGATAATAAGATTACCGTAACCGCGCAGTGCGTTACCGGCATAGACCACGCGCCCATCGGCGGTCGCGATAATAGCCTGTCCCTTACTGCCTGCAATGTCGATCCCTTTATTGCCTCCCTCGGAAGCCCCAAAGTTTTCGATCACTTTGCCGTCAGTCGGCCAGCGCCAGGCGGAGATTGGCGAACTGGTAGACGAACTGCTTGCTGTCGATTCGGTTGCGCTAACTGCTGGAGCCGTTACAGGTGCTGTGACGACTGTCCCAGCAGGCTTGTTGTTCGGCAACATTTTGTTAGCACTTTGTTCACCTGAGTCCTCAGAATACGTAATTGTCGGTTTCGACGCAACAGCGACGGCGGAATTTTGTGCAGGTTTGGTCACAACTCCTTGCTCTGCTGCGTCGGCCTGAGTAATCGCATTACCGCCGGTAATTGGCGCGCCCGATGCATTGCCCACCTGCAGCGTTTGCCCAACATTCAGGGCATACGGGGCCTGGACGTTGTTGCGTTGTGCCAGGTCGCGGAAATCGTTCCCGGTGATCCAGGCGATATAAAAAAGCGTATCGCCCTTTTTAACGGTGTAAGTACTGCCGCCGTTGTAGCTACCTTTCGGAATGTTCCCATACTGGCGATTGTAGACAATACGTCCGTTTTCCATCTGTACAGGTTGCTCGGCGACCGGTTGAACTATCGTCGGTTGCGTTGTCGGGCGTTGCACCGGTTGAATTTGCGGTGTCTGCGGAGCGGACGTCGTCGTCCCCATTTTCGGTGGCGGCGTGATCAGCATGCCAGAACTGGTATTCGTCGGCGCATTACCATTGACGGAGCTTACCGGCGCAGGCGGATTCGATGAATTTGAACAACCCGCCAACCATAGCGAAACCAGTGACAGTGCCGCAATGCGGCTAACGGTGAATTTTGGGCTTCCCGCGCTCATTTATCCCCCAGGAAAAAGTGGTTAACAACCAGTGACGTATAATCGTGCAGACAGCAAATGGACACTGGAAAATGTGACCACGATACGCTGACCCGTTCCGAAAACTCCAGGAAAATTCCAGGTATTCGGAACCGCTTCTTACGCGAGTTCCCCTTTAACTAAGGGAACAAAACGTACCGCCTCCACGGTGTCGATAATAAATTCGCCGCCCCGACGACGCACCCGTTTCAGAAACTGATGCTCGTCACCCACGGGCAAGACGAGAATGCCGCCTTCATCCAGTTGCGTCATCAACGCGGTCGGAATTTCTGGCGGAGCTGCCGTCACAATGATAGCGTCAAATGGCGCGCGTGCCTGCCAGCCTTGCCATCCATCACCGTGACGAGTTGAAACATTGTGTAAATCGAGCTGTTTCAGGCGGCGACGCGCCTGCCATTGCAAACCTTTAATACGTTCGACTGAACAAACCTGCTGTACCAGGTGCGCCAGTATCGCCGTCTGATACCCGGAACCCGTGCCAATCTCCAGCACCCGCGACTGCGGCGTCAGTTCGAGGAGTTCGGTCATTCGCGCCACCATGTATGGCTGCGAAATCGTCTGTCCCTGACCTATTGGTAACGCGATATTATCCCAGGCTTTATGTTCAAACGCTTCATCAATAAATTTCTCGCGCGGCACCGCGGCCAGGGCATTAAGCACCTGCTCATCGCGAATCCCCTGCGCGCGCAGTTGATCAAGAAGCGTCTGTACGCGTCTGCTTACCATTGCGTGCCAACTCCCACGCTATCTAACCAGTCAGAAACCACATCATGCGCGCTGTGCGCGGTTAAATCTACATGCAACGGCGTAATGGACACGTAACCTTCGTCCACTGCCGCAAAATCGGTATCAGGGCCGGCGTCGTATTTGTCACCCGGTGGGCCTATCCAGTACAGCGTGTTGCCGCGCGGATCTTCTTGTGGGATCACTTTATCTGCCGGATGACGACTGCCGCAACGCGTCACGCGGATCCCTTTGATCTGATCCAGCGGCAAATCGGGCACGTTGATATTGAGGATCCGACCGGTACGCAGCGGTTCACGGCGCAGGGCGCGTAAGATCCGACAGGTAATAGCCGCCGCGGTCTCGTAATGCTGATGACCGTCTAACGACACGGCAAGCGCCGGAAAGCCAAGATGACGCCCTTCCATTGCCGCCGCGACGGTGCCGGAATAGATAACGTCGTCTCCCAGGTTGGGGCCGGCATTAATTCCCGAGACTACGATGTCCGGACGCGGGCGCATGAGCGCATTGACGCCCAGGTACACACAGTCAGTGGGCGTACCCATCTGCACAGCGATATCGCCGTTTTCAAAGGTAAACGTCCGGAGAGAGGATTCAAGCGTCAGCGAGTTTGACGCACCGCTGCGGTTCCGATCCGGGGCGACGACCTGTACGTCAGCAAACTCCCGCAGGGCTTTCGCCAGCGTTTGTATACCGGGCGCGTGGACCCCATCATCGTTACTCAGCAATATGCGCATAATCACCCATTGTGTTGATCAGTTCCCTCACAACGCTGGTGGCGAAGCTCCCCGCCGGCAGCCAAAAACGTAACTCCACGGTGACGTCATCCCACCAGTTCCAGCGTAACTGCTGCGGATAGAGCAGCATCGCTCTTCGCGAGGCCTCGACTTTTTCGCGCAGCAGCAGCGACTGCAACGCGGTCTCCTCGGCAATCGCGGACTGTTCGAACGCCAGCGCATCCCGCTGTGTCCCCCACTCGCCGCTGCCGGGAAGCGAAGCCGTCACCATCAGTTCTTTTTCATCGACACGACGCTGTAATTCCGCCTGCTCTTCTTGCGTGGCGACAAACCAGCTTCCGCGTCCCGCTAATTGTAGCGCATCGCCGTCAACAACTTGATTAAAGTCTGTTTTTTTCAGACGCTCGCTGACTATTTGATTAAACAACGCACTACGGGCTGCCGACAACCAAAAACTGCGTTTATTGCGATCGCGAACCGGTGCGTCGCTTTCAGCCCAGCGCAGTGCGCCTTGCAGGTTACTGCCGCCAATGCCAAAACGCTGAGCGCCGAAATAGTTCGGTACGCCGCCAGTGTTTATCGCCTGCAGGCGCGATTCCACTTCATCACGATGGCTTATTTCCCGCAGCACCAGCGTGAACGCATTGCCCTTCAGCGCGCCTAAACGTAGCTTGCGTTTGTGGCGCGCATATTCCAGTACCTTGCAGCCTTCAAGCTGGAAGGCGCTCAGGTCGGGCATGTTTTTGCCCGGTACGCGCGCGCACAGCCACTGTTCCGTGACGGCATGCTTATCCTTTTGCCCGGCAAAACTCACTTCGCGGGCATGAATTTTCAGAAACTTCGCCAGCGCATCAGCCACAAAACGGGTGTTGCAGCCGTTTTTGAGAATACGCACCAGAATGTGCTCACCTTCACCATCCGGTTCGAAACCCAAATCTTCGACCACCACAAAATCTTCCGGACTGGCTTTCAGCAACCCGGAGCCTTGCGGCTTACCGTGGAGATACGTGAGATTATCAAACTCTGTCATTTCGCGGCCTTCATGAGTAATGCCACCGCTTCGCAGGCAATCCCTTCCCCACGCCCGGTAAAGCCGAGTTTTTCCGTGGTGGTGGCTTTTACGTTCACATCATCCATGTGGCAGCCGAGGTCTTCAGCAATAAACACGCGCATTTGCGGGATGTGCGGTAGCATCTTCGGCGCCTGAGCAATAATAGTCACATCGACGTTGCCCAGGGTATAACCTTTTGCCTGGATCCGACGCCACGCTTCGCGCAATAACTCGCGGCTGTCCGCGCCTTTGAATGCCGGATCCGTGTCCGGAAACAGTTTGCCAATATCTCCCAGTGCCGCCGCGCCAAGCAGCGCGTCGGTGAGCGCATGCAGTGCGACGTCTCCATCAGAATGCGCCAGCAGCCCCTTTTCATAGGGAATACGCACGCCACCAATGATAATTGGGCCTTCCCCGCCAAAGGCGTGTACGTCAAAACCGTGTCCAATTCGCATTACAAATTCTCCTGGTGGGTCGTTTGGGTCAGATAAAACTCGGCCAGCGCTAAATCTTCCGGACGGGTCACTTTGATGTTATCAGCCCGTCCTTCAACAAGCTGTGGATGGAAACCACAATATTCCAGCGCCGAGGCTTCATCGGTGATGGTTGCCCCTTCATTCAGCGCACGCGTCAGACAGTCATGCAGCAGCTCGCGAGGGAAAAATTGCGGCGTCAGCGCGTGCCATAAATCGTTACGCTCGACGGTGTGAGCGATCGCCGTTTTACCCGGTTCCGCACGTTTCATGGTATCGCGCACCGGTGCGGCAAGGATCCCGCCGGTATGGCTGGATTCACTTAGCGCAAGCAGGCGCGCTAAATCATCCTGATGCAGACAGGGGCGCGCCGCATCATGTACCAGCACCCATTCGGCGTCTTCCGCGGCCTGTAATCCTGCCAGTACGGAATCTGCACGTTCATTTCCCCCGTCCACGACGGTAATTTGCGGATGCTGTGCCAGAGGGAGTTGGGCAAAGCGGCTGTCGCCGGGGCTTATCGCGATGATCACGCGGGTCACCCGGGGATGCGCCAGCAGCGCAAAGACCGAGTGTTCGAGAATGGTTTTATTGCCGATCGAGAGATATTGCTTCGGACATTCCGTTTGCATACGGCGACCAAATCCGGCCGCCGGCACCACGGCGCAAACATCCAAAAAAGTGGCTGCCATGTGATTTCCTGGGCTGGTTTAACGAGTATTTTGCCCCGCAGTTTGCGCGCGTTTAGACGCGTCGGGCACCAGACGATAAAACGTTTCGCCCGGCTTAGTCATGCTGAGTTCGTTACGTGCACGCTCCTCGATAGCCTCCTGACCGCCATTGAGATCGTCAATTTCGGCAAAGAGCTGATCGTTACGTGCTTTAAGTTTGGCGTTCGTCGCCTGCTGCGCCGCCACGTCATCATTGACGCGACTGTAATCATGTATGCCGTTCTTACCGAACCACAGTGAATACTGTAGCCAGACCAGTAAAGCCAGCAACAGCAGCGTTAGTTTACCCATCCTGCCCCCTGAAAAACGGCATCATCCTCCCATACTTCCGCAAACGACACGACGTTTGCGGACGGGAAAGCCGCAACAACGCGGGCAAATGTACCACAATTGCCCTTTATAACGTATACCCAGAACCCTGAGAACATCATCTCATTGTTAGTTACGGTTTGAATTATGGACAGCCGTCGCGCTTTAGCCCAGCAACCACATAAACAGTGCGCCGAATAGGGCGCAAACAGTCAGCAGCGTTGCGACAATGCTGTAGCGCAATTTCCCCTTGAGCAGGGAATGCAGCGCGATACCCACAACCACCGCAACGGGCATCAGCGCCAGAAAGAAAGGCCAGGTGTAGATGAAGAAAAACAACGTGTTAGGGCCATAAACCAGAAAGGGGATCCCCAGTGCCAGCAGCCACGAGGCAAACCCTACCACTGCGCCCGGCAGCGACCAGGTGGTTTCGTCATCGGCAGCAAACGCATCTGTCGTGGTGAGAGTAATATTCTGGCTATTGCGCATATCAAATCCTGTGGCGTTGACTCACCGGGCACCAGGGCCCGGTGTCTCAGGATCTGATAATATCGTCCTGCCTCAGCAGGTCTAATAATTGGGCGACTAAATTTGTTACTAATTGTTCGCCATTCAGATGAACCTCTGGCGATTCAGGCGCTTCGTATACGGAATCAATTCCGGTGAAGTTGCGCAATTCGCCAGCACGCGCTTTTTTGTATAATCCCTTCGGATCACGGGCTTCACAGATTTCCAGCGGCGTATCCACAAACACTTCAATGAAACGTCCCTTACCGACACGTTCGCGTACCATTTGTCGCTCCGTGCGGTGCGGAGAAATAAACGCCGTCAGTACCACCAGCCCTGCATCTACCATCAGGTTTGCAACTTCACCCACGCGACGGATGTTCTCTTTGCGATCGGCATCGCTAAACCCCAGATCGCTGCACAGGCCATGGCGAACGTTATCGCCATCCAGCAAATAGGTACTGACACCCAGTTGATGTAACGCCTCTTCCAGCGCCCCGGCGACTGTTGATTTACCGGACCCAGACAGCCCGGTAAACCACAGCACAACACCACGATGACCGTGGTGTTGCTCGCGCTGTTGCGGTGTGACGGGATGGGCATGCCAGACGACGTTTTCGTCATGCAGCGCCATTATTTTCCTCCCAGCAGATCGCGAGCGCCCCAGTGCGGGAAGTGTCGACGTACCAGCGCATTCAGTTCCAGCTCAAAGGCACTGAACGCTGACGGCGCAGCGATCTCCTGCACAATCGGTTCGCGAACCATACCGGCCCCCACGGTAACGTTGCTCAGGCGATCGATAAAGATCAGCCCCCCGGTCACTGGGTTCTGCTGATAGGTATCCAGCACCAGCGGCTCATCAAAGGTCAGATTCACCAGGCCAATGCCGTTCAGCGGCAGATTATCCACTTCACGCTGCGTCAGGTTGTTGATATCCACCTGATACTGAACATGATCCACGCGAGCACGGGTCTTTTTACCGGCGATTTTAATTTCGTAACTCTGCCCCGGCGCCAGCGGCTGTTCCGCCATCCAGACCACATCTACCGTCGCGCTTTGTACCGCCGGGAGATTTTCTTCTGCCGCCAGCAGCAGATCGCCACGACTGATATCAATTTCGTCTTCCAGGACGAGGGTGATCGCTTCCCCGGCAAAGGCTTCGTCCAGATCGCCATCAAAGGTGACGATCCGCGCCACGCTGGATTCCACGCCGGACGGCAGCACCTTTACACGCTGCCCAACCCTGACGCTGCCAGAGGCCAGCGTACCGGAATATCCCCGAAAATCGAGGTTCGGGCGGTTAACATACTGTACGGGGAAACGCATCGGCTGGGTATCAACCACACGCTGAATCTCAACCGTCTCCAGCACTTCAAGCAAGGTAGGGCCGCTGTACCATGGCATGCTGACGCTCTGGGTGGCCACGTTGTCGCCCTCCAGGGCGGAGAGCGGGACAAAGCGGATATCCAGATTCCCCGGCAACTGTTCGGCAAAGGTCAGATAATCTTCCCGAATGCGCGCAAAGGTCTCTTCGCTGTAGTCGACCAGATCCATTTTGTTGATCGCCACCACCAGATGTTTTATCCCCAGCAGTGTTGAAATAAAGCTGTGACGACGGGTCTGATCCAGCACACCTTTACGGGCATCGATCAGCAGGATCGCCAGATCGCAGGTTGATGCGCCGGTCGCCATATTACGGGTGTATTGCTCATGCCCTGGGGTATCCGCAATGATAAATTTGCGTTTCTCAGTGGAGAAATAGCGATACGCCACGTCAATGGTAATCCCCTGCTCCCGCTCGGCCTGCAGGCCATCCACCAGCAGCGCCAGATCCAGTTTCTCTCCCTGCGTACCGTGACGTTTGCTGTCGTTATGCAACGATGACAGCTGATCTTCATAAATCTGGCGTGTATCGTGCAGCAGCCGGCCAATCAGAGTGCTTTTGCCGTCATCCACGCTGCCGCAGGTCAGAAAGCGCAGCAGACTTTTGTGTTGTTGGGCGACCATCCAGGCTTCGACGCCGCCTTCATTCGCGATTTGTTGTGCAAGTGTGGTGTTCATGGCGGCTCCTTAGAAATACCCCTGACGTTTCTTCAGCTCCATAGAGCCCGCCTGGTCGCGGTCAATCACGCGGCCCTGACGTTCACTGGTGGTCGAGACCAGCATCTCTTCAATGATTTCCGGCAGCGTTTGCGCGTTTGATTCCACGGCACCGGTCAGCGGCCAGCAGCCGAGGGTGCGGAAACGAACCATCCGTTTTTTGATCATTTCTCCAGGCTGCAGGTCGATGCGATCGTCATCGATCATCATCAGCATGCCGTCACGCTCCAGCACCGGGCGCTCTGCCGCCAGATACAACGGGACGATCTCAATGTTTTCCAGCCAGATGTACTGCCAGATGTCCTGTTCCGTCCAGTTAGACAGCGGGAAGACGCGGATACTTTCGCCCTTGTTAATCTGCCCGTTGTAGTTATGCCACAGCTCAGGACGCTGATTTTTAGGGTCCCAGCGATGAAAGCGGTCGCGGAAGGAGTAGATGCGCTCTTTCGCTCGCGACTTTTCTTCATCGCGACGCGCGCCGCCAAATGCGGCGTCAAAACCGTATTTGTTCAGCGCCTGCTTCAGCCCTTCCGTTTTCATAATGTCGGTGTGCTTGGCGCTGCCGTGGACAAACGGATTGATGCCCATCGCCACCCCTTCCGGGTTTTTATGTACCAGCAGCTCGCAGCCGTACGCTTTGGCAGTACGATCGCGGAATTCATACATTTCGCGAAACTTCCAGCCGGTATCGACATGCAGCAGCGGAAACGGCAGCGAGCCCGGGTAAAATGCCTTACGGGCAAGATGCAGCATGACGCTGGAATCTTTACCGATGGAGTACAGCATTACCGGGTTCGAAAATTCTGCTGCCACCTCGCGAATGATGTGGATGCTTTCGGCCTCCAGCTGTCGCAGGTGGGTGAGTCGTTTTTGGTCCATAACCGTTCCTTTACAATACCGCAAATGTCGAGCACGTCAGATAACCCGACTATAGGGAGCGCAGGAGAACGAATGAAATTACGAATTGGAATGAGTAGTTCCTCAAAGGAATAACGATCTGGCAAAGCAAATATCAAAAAGTGCTTAACCCGCCGGAATTCGGGCATTTAAGAGCAAATGAAATTGTTTTAGCGAGGTCACAGTTTCATACTAGATGGATTAAAATTTTTGCTTTGTATTCAGGGCTTCTCCCGCTGGCTATTAAGGACTCACTATGTTTTCCGCGACGCGCCGTCTCTCTGCCCTCCTGGCGTTCGGCGTATGTTTTATTGTCCCCGCTCAGGCGTCATCGCCAAAACCAGGCGAATTTGCGACAGCACAGACCCGTCATATTGCAACCGTTTTCCCCGGAAGGATGACAGGCTCTCCGGCAGAAATGTTATCTGCTGACTATTTACGCCAGCAGTTTGAGCAAATGGGCTATCGCAGTGATATCCGCACGTTCAATAGTCGCTACATTTATACCGCTAAAAATAACCGCAAAAACTGGCATAACGTGACTGGCAGTACCGTCATTGCCGCTCATGAAGGCAAAGCCCCGCAGCAGATTATTATCATGGCGCATCTGGATACCTACGCGCCGCAAAGTGACGCCGACACCGACGCGAATCTTGGCGGGCTCACTCTGCAAGGGGTGGATGATAACGCCGCCGGTCTGGGTGTGATGCTTGAACTGGCAGAACGCCTCAAAGATGTGCCGACTGAATATGGCATTCGTTTTATTGCCACCAGCGGCGAGGAAGAGGGAAAGCTGGGAGCCGAAAACTTGCTCAAGCGCATGAGCGCGGCTGAGAAGAAAAATACGCTGCTGGTGATTAATCTCGACAACCTGATCGTCGGTGACAAACTGTATTTTAATAGCGGGCAAAGCACCCCGGAAGCCGTACGTAAGTTAACCCGCGACCGGGCGCTAGCCATTGCGCACAATCATGGAATTGCCGCCACCAGCAATCCAGGCCTCAATAAGGCCTATCCCAAAGGCACCGGTTGCTGCAATGACGCCGAGGTCTTCGATAAAGCGGGAATTTCGGTGCTGTCCGTCGAAGCGACAAACTGGAGCCTTGGTAAGAAAGATGGTTATCAACAGCGCGCCAAAACCGCCTCTTTCCCGGCGGGAAATAGCTGGCACGACGTGCGTCTTGATAATCAACAGCATATCGATAAAGCCCTGCCTGGACGCATTGAACATCGCACTCGTGATGTCATGAGAATTATGTTACCACTGGTTAAAGAGTTGGCAAAGGCGAGTTAATTAATGCGAAATGCCGGATAGGGTATTCGCCCGACTCCGGCCAAAATAAACAGTTAATATTATTTTGAGCATAATAATTTTAATTATGCTCTGTATAATAATAAATTATTGAATACCCATCGATTGCTTCATTTGCGCGAGTGCATCGGCGCCTTGCTTACAGCCAACATCCTGATTTTCAGCAGGAAGATCCGCAAGCTGCTTTTTGGCCTGCTCGAGCTGCGGTTTCATGGCTTCCATCTGCTGCTTCGCCTGTTCGCTGGTTTTTGACGCCTGGACAATCAGCGCGTCAACATCGTCGAAATATTTCTGACATGTTTCTGTAATTGCGGCAAAAGAAGAGCCTGACACTAGAGCCAACGCTGAAACCAAAATAACTTTTTTCATTATCCAGATCCCTTAGTAATAAATAAACGTCACAGCTTTCAACAATAACGCCCCAAGGGTAAAACAAAGCAATTTATAAAACAGCTCGAGATAACACTTTCAGATTTTTATTTCGCATTGTTAATAGCTCAATCACATATTCGGTTATCCCCGCTGACGCGAGGAACACGCAAGCGAGCCTTAAAGTCAATAACAACACGGTTATATTAAAAGTGAGGAAGAGAGTGTGACAGTCAGAAATACATTCCACCCATAAAGAATGGAATGTATGTAATCAAGATGAGATTACCCTTCATGCAATCCGCATTCACGCTTGAGACCAAAGAAGCGGGTCTCTTCCTCCGCCATGCCGGGTTCCCATTTGCGTGTGGTGTGGGTATCACCGACCGAAAGATAACCCTGATCCCACAACGGATGGTATTTCAGCCCGTGTTTTTGCAGGTACTGATAAACCGTGCGGTTATCCCAGTCGATAATCGGCAGCACTTTAAAAACCCCACGCTGGATAGCCAGCACGGGCAGATGCGCACGACTGCCAGACTGTTCGCGTCGCAGTCCCGCAAACCAGGTTTGCGCATTCAGTTCCTGCAGTGCCCGGTTCATCGGTTCGACTTTGTTGATCGCATTGTATTTCTCAATGCCCTCAACGCCTTGCTCCCAAAGCTTACCGTAACGCGCTTCCTGCCAGGCGGCGCTCTCGGTGGCGCGATAGACTTTCAGGTTCAGCTTCAGTTTGTCCGTCAACTCATCAATAAACTGGTACGTTTCCGGGAACAGGTAGCCGGTATCGGTGAGGATCACCGGGATATCCGGGCGGATCTGATTCACCAGATGCAGGCTGACCGCCGCCTGAATCCCGAAGCTTGATGAAAGGACGTATTCGCCAGGTAAATTCTCCAGCGCCCAGGCTACGCGCCCCTCAGCGTCAAGTTTTTCCAGTTGGCTGTTGGTTTCAGCCAGTGCCATCACGCGCTCAACTTTCGGCAACGCGTTCAGAGCGTGTAGATCGAGTCTGGACATAGATTCCTCACTGTTTGACTGCCTGATGGCGCTTCGCTTATCAGGCCTACAAAATCCGTAGGCCGGATAAGGCGTTCACGCCACCATCCGGCAATAAGACGTTATTCCCAGAAATCCCGTGCGGGATCGAGCACCGGGCGAATAATGCCCGCACGCACCGTAAAGTCACCGAAGCCTTCACCCGCTTCGCGCTCTTTCGCCCAGCGCCCAATCAGTTCGTCCAGCGAATCAAGGATTTCCGGTTCCGTGATGTTCTCTTTGAACATGCGCGGAATACGCGTGCCAATTCGGTTACCGCCCAGATGCAGGTTATAGCGCCCCGGCGCTTTCCCCACCAGCCCCACTTCCGCCAGCATCGCGCGACCACAACCGTTCGGACATCCTGTGACACGCATGACAATATGCTCATCGCTCACGTGATGCTTCGCCATCAGGCCATCAATTTTATCGATAAACGTCGGCAGAAAACGTTCGGCCTCCGCCATCGCCAACGGACAGGTCGGGAACGACACACAGGCCATAGAGTTTTCGCGCTGTGGCGTCACGGTGTTCATCAGACCGCTCTCTTGCGCGATCTTTTCAATCTTCGCTTTCTGGCTTTCCGGGACGCCCGCGATGATCAGATTCTGATTCGCGGTAATACGGAACTCGCCTTTATGGATTTTGGAAATTTCCAGCAGGCCGGTTTTCAGTGGACGTCCCGGATAATCGAGGATTCGGCCATTTTCAATAAACAACGTCAGGTGCCATTTATTGTCGATGCCCTTCACCCAGCCAATGCGATCGCCGCGACCGGTGAATTCATAAGGACGAATCGGTTCAAATTTGATGCCTGCCCGACGTTCCACTTCCGCTTTGAACGTCTCAACGCCGACGCGCTCAAGGGTGTATTTGGTTTTCGCATTCTTACGATCGGTACGGTTGCCCCAGTCGCGCTGGGTGGTCACCACCGCTTCCGCTACGGCCAGCGTATGTTCCAGCGGTAGATAACCAAACTCGCTTGCCGTACGGGCATAGGTTTTCTTATTACCGTGCTCTATGGAAAGACCGCCGCCCACCAACAGATTAAAGCCTACCAGCTTGCCGTTTTCCGCCACCGCGACAAAGTTCATGTCGTTGGCGTGCAGATCGATGTCGTTCTGCGGCGGGATCACTACCGTGGTTTTAAACTTACGCGGCAGATAGGTCTGACCCAGGATCGGCTCTTCATCCGTTGTCGCCACTTTTTCCTGATCGAGCCAAATTTCCGCATAGGCACGGGTGCGCGGCAGCAGATGCTCAGATATCTTTTTCGCCCACTCATAGGCTTCGGCGTGCAGCTCAGACTCGTACGGGTTCGAGGTGCACAACACGTTACGGTTCATGTCATTGGCCGTCGCCAGCGCATCCAGCCCCACGGAATGCAGCATCTGGTGCACCGGCTTCACGTTTTTCTTCAGAATCCCGTGAAACTGAAACGTCTGGCGGTTGGTAAGACGAATGCTGCCGTAAATCGTATTTTCACCGGCAAATTTATCAATTGCCTGCCACTGTTTGGTGGTGATGACGCCACCCGGCAGACGGCAGCGAAGCAGCATCGCGTGACGCGGCTCCAGCTTCTGCTCTGCACGCTCGGCGCGGATATCACGGTCATCCTGCTGGTACATTCCGTGAAAACGGATCAGCAGGAAGTTATCACCGTTGAAACCGCCGGTGAGACCGTCATTTAAATCTTCAGCAATGGTGCCGCGCAGATAGTTGCTTTCCAGCTTCATGCGCTCGGCGTCTGTCAGTTTACCTTCGACCACCAGGGGCCCTGGATGTTTTTCGCTCATTAGTAGACATCTCGCTGATAACGGCGCTCAACGCGCAGCTCACTTAAAAATTCATCCGCTGATTCCGCATCCATCGCACCAAATTCAGCAATCACGTCCAGCAGTGCTTGCTCAACGTCTTTCGCCATGCGATTAGCGTCACCGCAGACATAAATGTGCGCACCGTCATTAATCCAGCGCCACAGTTCTGCGCCCTGTTCGCGCAGTTTGTCTTGTACATAGACTTTTTCTTTTTGGTCTCGTGACCAGGCGAGATCGATACGGCTCAGCACGCCTTCTTTGACGTAACGCTGCCATTCCACCTGGTAGAGGAAATCTTCGGTAAAGTGGGGGTTGCCAAAAAACAGCCAGTTTTTACCGGACGCTTCGTCGGCGGCGCGCTGTTGCATAAAGGCACGGAACGGCGCAATGCCGGTTCCCGGACCAATCATAATCACCGGGGTTTCAGGATTCGTCGGCAGGCGGAAGTTATCGTTATGTTCGATGAACACACGAACTTCGCCATCTTCTTCGACGCGATCGGCGAGGAAGCTGGATGCGCCACCGGCACGCGCGCGACCTTCCACTTCATAACGCACCGCACCCACGGTGATATGCACTTCGCTCTCCACTTCCGCTTGAGACGAGGCAATGGAATACAGGCGCGGCGTCAACGGACGCAGCAGGTCGACCAACGCTTGTGCATCCAGTTGCGCGGGCGAAAAGCGCAACATATCGACGATGGGCGTCGTGGCGGCGTAATGCTGCAACTGTGCCTTATCGCCGACCAGCGGCAGCAACGATTCACTGCGCGTTAAGGTGGCGTAGTTTTCAACGATATTGGCAGTATTGACGGTCAGTTCAACATGCCACTGTAGCGCTTCGGACAGCGGAAGAGACTGACCATTAACCGTTACAGGCTCATCACCTTTTAGCCAGACCAGTTCCACCATCTCTTTAACCAGCGCCGGATCGTTTTGATACCAGACGCCCAGCGCGTCGCCAGGCTGGTAGCGCAGACCCGAATCACCGAGATCGATTTCGATATGACGAACATCTTTCTCTGAGTCACGCCCGGTGATTTTTTGATTCACGGATAACACCGCGCTCAGCGGTGCTTCTTTGGTATACGGACTGGTATGGATTTCATTTACCGCTCCGCTGGCAACCGCCTGAGTCTGTGTCGCAACCGGCGCACGTGATTTCAATACTTCAACCACACGGGCACGCCACTCGGCGGCGGCAGTCTGGTATTCCACATCTGCGTCAACGCGATCTAACAAGCGCTCACCGCCAAGTTCCGCCAGCTTGCTGTCAAAATCTTTGCCCGACTGGCAGAAAAACTCGTATGACGTGTCACCCAGACCAAAAATAGCAAATGCGGTGTTTTCGAGCTTCGGTGCTTTTTTAGAGAACAGGAACTTATGCAACGCGACGGCTTCTTCCGGCGGTTCACCTTCTCCTTGTGTAGAAGTGACGACAACCAGCAACTTTTCATTGGCAATTTGTTTGAATTTGTAGTCGCCCGCGTTTACCAGCGTGACGCTGAGTTTCGCCGCCAGCAGGTCATCACGCAGTGCTTCCGCCACACGACGCGCATTGCCCGTTTGTGATGCGGAGATAAGCGTGATGCCCGGCATTTCAGCCGCAGGAGCCGGGGTTGCAACAACAGCGCCGGGTTGCTGATTCAGCGTGCCCCAGAAATAGCCAGAAACCCATGCAAGCTGCATGGGGGTGAGATCGGTGGTGGCCGCCTGAAGGCGTGCCAGTTGCTCCGGGTTCAGCGGAAGCAAAGCGGAAGGTGGGGCCTGTGTCGTCATGCGTCGTTATGTTCCAGTAAGCAAAGCGGATTTCAGTCATAAAATCCAAACTGATGATAAGGGTAACGGCGCTGATAGTAACAATTAAAGAAGGGATGGAAATAACAAATAACCAAATGAACTAACCTGTTTTAGTTATAGTTGTTAACGACAAAAGTGATTAAGTAACTGTATGATATATAAATAGTTATTCAGTGTTTCTCATTAATATGTGGCATTCTGCTGCTTAGCGCCCTTTTAACTAATGATAAAAATTGTACTTTACGGTACCCTACGGCGTTTTTTTGCATTCTTGAGAGTAAATAATGTCCACCACCTTGTTTAAAGATTTCACCTTCGAAGCCGCTCACCGCCTGCCGCACGTACCGGAAGGGCATAAATGTGGCCGCCTGCATGGTCACTCATTTATGGTGCGTCTTGAAATTACCGGTGAAGTCTGCCCGCATACCGGTTGGATCATGGATTTTGCCGAGTTAAAAGCCGCATTTAAGCCGACTTATGACAGGCTCGATCATTACTACCTGAACGATATTCCTGGACTCGAAAACCCGACCAGCGAAGTACTGGCACAATGGATTTGGGATCAGGTCAAACCGGCAGTTCCTCTGCTGAGCGCAGTGATGGTGAAAGAGACCTGTACGGCGGGCTGTGTGTATCGCGGGGAATAAGCATTTCGCCTAGCCGGATAGCGACGTAAAGCGTCTATTCGGCTAACAGAAGAGCCCGGTAAGCTAACGCGCCGGGCTTTTTATCAGGCAATATTAAGATACTTATGCGTCTGCATCGACAGGCGCCAGTTGCGCGCAATACAGGTTTCGATGCACAGACGCGTAGCATCGTCTTTCTGGCTGATGGGTTGCAGCGCAATCACCCGCGGTTTATCGTCGCTCAGCGTGGCAAGCAGTTCGTCCAGCGCTTCAATATCACGTACGCGTCCAACTGGGTGTTTGATCTCATTTGCGCGTTCCAGCGCCTGTGACAGAACGTCATAACCGCCACGCATGTTCACCTTTGGAGAAACGGTCACCCAGGTGTTTGGCGTACAGCGCACTTCGTGCGTACCACTGGTCTCAATCTGGCAGCTAAAGCCGTTCTTTTCCAACAGGTCAGTGAGCGGCATCAGGTCGTGAATGCAGGGTTCGCCGCCGGTAATCACCACATGACGCGCGGTGTATCCTTGTCGGCCAATCACGGCCAGCAGATCTTCACTGCTCGCCGCGCCCCATTTATCACTCTCTTTGGTTTTCGCCAGGATGCTGTACAGGGAGACTTCCCGATCCTCAAGCTTATCCCAGGTGTGTTTGGTATCGCACCAGGCACAGCCAACCGGGCATCCCTGTAAACGAATAAAAATGGCGGGGACGCCGGTAAAGTAACCCTCACCTTGCAGGGTCTGGAACATCTCGTTAATCGGGTACTGCATAGCGTTCTCTGTTAAAGGAATAATACGTAATTATCGCAGATTTCGTCTTTCTGGTCATGCGCAGCGGCTGCGCTAATGGCTGGCATAAAAAAACCCGCCGAAGCGGGTTTCTTAGAGTATAAAGCGACAGTAATAGATTACTGACCTTTGATCTCTTTACGGCCGTTGTACGGTGCTTTTTCACCCAGCGCTTCTTCGATACGAATCAGCTGGTTGTATTTAGCAACGCGGTCAGAACGGCTCATAGAACCGGTTTTGATCTGGCCTGCAGCAGTACCTACAGCCAGGTCAGCGATGGTCGCATCTTCAGTTTCACCAGAACGGTGAGAGATCACAGCCGTGTAGCCAGCGTCTTTCGCCATCTTGATTGCAGCCAGCGTTTCGGTCAGAGAACCGATCTGGTTGAATTTGATCAGGATGGAGTTAACGATACCTTTTTCGATACCTTCTTTCAGGATCTTGGTGTTGGTTACGAACAGATCGTCACCAACCAGCTGGATTTTGTCGCCCAGTACTTTGGTCTGGTATGCAAAACCATCCCAGTCAGACTCGTCCAGACCGTCTTCGATAGAAACGATCGGGTACTGTTTGGTCAGGTCTTCCAGGAAGTGAGTGAATTCTTCAGAGGTGAACGCTTTGTTGCCTTCGCCAGCCAGAACGTATTTGCCATCTTTGTAGAATTCAGATGCTGCACAGTCCATCGCCAGAGTGATGTCTTTGCCCAGCTCGTAGCCAGCAGCTTTAACCGCTTCAGCAATTACAGCCAGCGCTTCAGCGTTGGAGCCCAGGTTCGGCGCATAGCCGCCTTCGTCACCCACAGCGGTGTTCATGCCTTTCGCTTTCAGCACTTTAGCCAGGTTGTGGAACACTTCAGAACCCATACGTACGGCTTCTTTCAGGGTTTTCGCACCAACTGGCTGAATCATGAATTCCTGGATGTCGACGTTGTTGTCAGCGTGCTCACCACCGTTGATGATGTTCATCATCGGAACCGGCATGGAGTATTTGCCCGGAGTACCGTTCAGCTCAGCGATGTGCTCGTACAGCGGCATGCCTTTGGCAGCAGCAGCAGCTTTGGCGTTAGCCAGAGACACAGCCAGGATGGCGTTCGCACCGAAGTTGGATTTGTTTTCAGTACCGTCCAGATCGATCATGATCTTGTCGATGCCAGCCTGATCTTTGGCATCTTTGCCAAGGATAGCCTGAGCGATCGGGCCGTTAACCGCGCCAACAGCTTTCAGTACGCCTTTACCCATGAAGCGGGATTTGTCGCCATCGCGCAGTTCCAGCGCTTCGCGGGAACCCGTAGATGCACCTGACGGAGCTGCTGCCATACCGACGAAACCACCTTCCAGGTGTACTTCGGCTTCAACAGTCGGGTTACCACGGGAGTCGATGATTTCACGACCGATGACTTTAACGATTTTGGACATTAGGTTTTCCTCAGTACAAGTTAAACTAAAACTCCAGACAAACAACGCGTACCTTTGGTACGCGTTGCCGTTCTAACTTTTTTACTTCTTACTTCGCCTGACGCTTCTGATGCTCGCTGGCGGCTTTCACAAAGCCAGCAAACAGCGGATGTCCATCACGTGGCGTGGAAGTAAATTCCGGATGGAACTGACAGGCCACGAACCACGGATGATTCGGTACCTCAATGATCTCGACCAACTGATCATCACCGGAACGGCCTGCAACGCGCAGACCCGCAGCTTCAATCTGTTTCAACAGCATATTGTTGACTTCGTAACGATGGCGATGACGCTCAACAATCGTCGGTGTGCCGTACAACTGACGAACCAGACTATCGTCCCCAAGCTGACACTGCTGCGCGCCAAGACGCATAGTGCCACCCAGATCGCTCTTCTCGGTACGGACTTCAACGTTACCGTCTTCGTCACGCCATTCGGTAATCAGCGCCACAACGGGGTACTTACAGTCTGGCACAAATTCCGTCGAGTTGGCGTTGTCCATACCGGCGACATTACGCGCAAACTCAATCAACGCAACCTGCATACCCAGGCAAATGCCCAGATAAGGAATATTGTTCTCACGCGCATAGCGTGCAGTCGCGATCTTCCCTTCTACACCACGGTAGCCGAAGCCGCCAGGGATCAGGATAGCGTCCAAATCTTTCAGGATTTCGACACCGCGCGTTTCAACATCCTGCGAATCGATCAGCTTGATGTTGACGGTCACGCGATTCTTCAGACCGCCATGTTTCAGCGCTTCAATCACGGATTTATAGGCATCCGGCAGTTCAATGTACTTACCGACCATGCCGATAGTGACTTCACCTGCCGGGTTCGCTTCTTCATAAATAACCTGTTCCCATTCAGACAGGTTAGCTTCCGGACAGTTCAAGCTGAATCGTTTACAAATATAATCGTCCAGCCCCTGAGATTTCAACAGGCCTGGAATTTTATAAATGGAATCGACATCTTTCATTGAAATAACGGCTTTTTCCGGCACATTACAGAACAATGCAATTTTTGCGCGTTCATTCGCCGGAACAGCGCGATCGGAACGACAAATCAGGACATCAGGCTGAATCCCGATAGACAACAGTTCTTTCACAGAGTGCTGGGTCGGTTTGGTTTTCACTTCACCCGCAGCAGCCAGATAAGGCACCAGCGTCAGGTGCATGAACAGCGCGTGTTCACGGCCGATATCAACCGCCAGTTGCCGAATCGCTTCAAGGAACGGCAGTGATTCAATATCACCGACGGTGCCGCCAATTTCGACCAGGACAACATCATGGCCTTCGCCGCCTTCCAGCACGCGTTCTTTGATGGCATTGGTGATGTGCGGGATAACCTGTACGGTCGCGCCCAGATAGTCGCCACGGCGCTCTTTGCGCAGAACGTCAGAGTAGATACGACCCGTGGTGAAGTTGTTGCGGCGGCTCATTTTGGTGCGAATGAAACGCTCGTAGTGACCCAGGTCCAGGTCGGTTTCAGCGCCGTCTTCAGTAACGAACACTTCCCCGTGCTGGATTGGGCTCATGGTACCCGGATCGACGTTGATGTACGGATCCAGTTTCATGATGGTCACGTTGAGGCCACGGGCTTCAAGAATGGCTGCGAGGGAGGCTGCGGCAATGCCTTTACCCAGAGAGGATACGACCCCGCCGGTCACAAAAATATAGTTCGTTGTCATGCTGAACCTGAGAAGTTAGGGTGAAACGATGGAATAACCAGGACGGGAAAGTAGTATACCCGAACATGACGTACGCCACAAACTTTCATTATCCCCTCTCCTTCGTTCTTCAAGCCGCACCGGTGTTGGCTTCCTTCACTCACCCCAGCCACATAGCATTTCTATGTTCCTGGGGATTCTTTCAGTCGCCGCCTTGTTGCGACTCGAATAACTCGAAGAAGCAGTATACACGGTCTTTCATCAGCATAACGGGAAGAGAAAATAGCCGCTTTGGGGTAAATGTTTTTGACGCAAATCAAGCGCTTGTTATTTAAAAAATCACACAAAACGCCCTTGACCACTCAATTCCCTTAGAGATCAATTTCCTGCCGTTTTACCTGCTGCCAGACTTCTTCCATCGTTTCCAGATCAACACCGGTCATTTCCAGACCCCGCGCCGCCACAATCCGTTCGACCTCACGAAAACGCCGCTCGAACTTTTGATTGGCTTTTTGCAGGGCGGTCTCCGCTTTAGTGCCTAAATGACGGGCCATATTGACGGTGGCAAACAGTAAATCCCCCATTTCCTCTTCCAGTTTAGCCTGGTCGACAACGACCTGCCGGGCCTCGTGCATGACCTCGTCGATCTCTTCGTACACCTTATCGACCACCGGCCCCAGCGTCGTCCAGTCAAAACCGACATTCGAACAGCGCTTCTGGATTTTCTGCGCCCGCATTAACGCCGGTAAACTGCGCGGAATATCATCGAGGGCAGAATGCTGCGCTTTTTGCGCCCGTTCGCCGGTTTTGATTTGTTCCCAACGGGCCAGCACTTCGCTGCTGTTGCGGGCGGAAGCATCAGCAAAAACATGCGGATGGCGACGCTCGAGCTTGTCACTGATAGCGGCACAAATATCATTGAAATCAAAACGCCCTTCTTCCTGGGCTATCTGCGCGTAAAACACTACCTGAAACAGCAGGTCGCCCAGTTCGCCGCGCAGATCGTCAAAATCCTCACGGGAAATCGCATCGAGCACTTCGTAGGTTTCTTCAAGGGTGTAAGGGGCAAGCGTGGTAAATGTCTGCTCGTTATCCCACGGGCAGCCGGTTTCCGGGTCGCGCAGGCGCTGCATGATGCCGAGCAGGCGGTCAATCTGGTTCATTGGTGAGTCCTGAATACCCAGGCCCGATAAGCGAATCGTCATCGGGCATTGTGATATTGCCGGATGACGGCTAACGCCTTATCCGGCCTACAAATCATTAATTACCGTGAAGACGACGCGCGTCAATCACATCAGGCACCTGATTCAGCTTACTGAGCACGCGTCCCAGCACCTGCAGGTTGTAGATTTCTATCGTCATATCGATAGTGGCAAGCTGCTGTTTGGTATCACTACGGCTGGCGACGCCAAGCACGTTGACCTTCTCGTTTGCCAGAATCGTCGTGATATCACGCAGTAAGCCACTGCGATCGTTGGCCTGAACCCGCACCACCAGCGAGTATCCTGCCGAATAGCTTTCACCCCAGACGGCATCTACAAGGCGTTCCGGCGCATGCGCACGCAGTTCGACCAGTTGCTCACAATCCGCCCGATGGACGGAAATTCCGCGTCCCTGAGTAATGAACCCAACAATCTCATCGCCCGGAATCGGCTGGCAGCAGCGGGCAATGTGATGCATCAGGTTACCTACGCCTTCTACAACGACACGACCATCGTCCTTACGCCGGTTCTGTGGAGCATGCGTTTTCTGCTGAAGCTGTTTCAGCGCGGCGGCATCTTCTTCGGCGGCGCTCGGTTTGTTGAACTGCGATTGCAGGAAGTTCACCATCTGATTCAGACGGATATCGCCCCCGCCAATCGCCGCCAGCAGTTCCTCCAGCTCGTTGAAGTTGTAGCGCGGCAGCAGATGCTTTTCCGCCTCTTTGAGGCTTATCCCCAAATGCGACAGTTCATCATCCAGAATCTGCCGTCCGGCAAGGATGTTCTTGTCCCGATCCTGTTTGCGGAACCAGGCGTGGATTTTCGAACGGCCACGACTGGTCGTCACATAGCCCAGATTCGGATTCAGCCAGTCACGGCTCGGGTTCGGCTGTTTCTGGGTGATGATCTCTATCTGATCGCCCATTTGCAGCTGATAGGTAAACGGTACGATGCGCCCACCGATTTTCGCCCCTATACAACGGTGCCCGACATCACTGTGAATGTGATAGGCAAAGTCGAGCGGCGTGGAACCTGCGGGCAGATCCACCACATCGCCTTTCGGCGTAAAGACGTAGACCCGATCGTCGAACACCTGGCTGCGCACTTCGTCGAGCATTTCGCCGGAATCGGCCATCTCTTCCTGCCAGGCGATCAGTTTACGCAGCCAGGCAATGCGGTCCTCATGGCCTGAACGCGCGCCGCCTGCGGCTGCGCCTTCTTTATACTTCCAGTGCGCGGCAACGCCCAGTTCGGCGTCCTCGTGCATTTGTCTGGTTCGAATCTGGATCTCAACCGTTTTGCCACCTGGCCCCAGCACCACGGTGTGAATAGACTGATAGCCATTCGGTTTCGGATTGGCAACATAGTCGTCAAACTCATCCGGCAGATGGCGATAATGCGTGTGTACAATCCCCAGCGCAGCGTAGCAGTCCTGCAATCGCTCGGCGACGATACGCACGGCGCGGACATCAAACAACTCATCAAACGCCAGATGCTTTTTCTGCATTTTTCGCCAGATGCTGTAGATGTGTTTCGGGCGTCCGTACACTTCCGCCTTCACGCCTTCCGTTTTCATCTCAGCGCGCAAATGCCCCACGAACTCTTCAATATAGTGCTCACGATCGATACGGCGTTCGTGTAGCAGTTTGGCGATGCGTTTGTATTCAGCAGGATGCAGATAGCGGAAGCAATAATCTTCCAGCTCCCACTTCAACTGCCCGATACCTAATCGGTTCGCCAGCGGGGCATAGATATTGGTGCACTCTTTCGCCGCCAGTACGCGCTCATCTTCCGGCGCGTCTTTCACCTCGCGCAGATGGGCGATTCGTTCGGCAAGTTTAATAACCACGCAGCGGAAATCATCGACCATCGCCAACAGCATCCGTCGCACGTTATCGACCTGCTCAGAGGAGACGGAATCGGTATGGGTCGCTTTCAGTTGGCGAATGGCCGCCATGTCACGCACGCCATGAATCAGATTGACGATAGACTTACCTACGCTTTCCTGCAGGGTATCTTCGCTAACGACATTGGCATCGGCCAGAGGGAACAGCAGCGCAGCCCGCAGCGTGTCGATATCCATACTCAGCGTCGAGAGAATTTCCACCATCTCCACGCCACGCCACAGCAGCAGCTCCGCATCGGGATGCCCCTGTGTCTGTTGCAGGCAATACGCCCAGGTTTCGGCTAAGCGTTCACATGACTGCTGGCTGGAGATCCCAAGACTTTCGATCCACTTTTTCGGGTCAAATTCCCCAGCTTTATTTAGATGTGCACTTCTTACCGCAACCATTGTCCTCTCCTTAAGGGACGTGACCTGTCGAAGTCGACAAGCCGTGATTCATTATGAATGCTCAAACAACACCATCGATTCCAGATGTCCCGTGTGGGGGAACATGTCGAGCATCGCCAGCCGCTGTATCTGGTATCCCGCGCGTAATAACGCCTCACTATCACGCGCCAGCGTGGCTGGATTACAGGATACATAAACAATGCGGCCAGGCTGCAATTTTATAATATGTTGCATTACACCTGCAGCCCCTGCGCGCGCTGGGTCGAGCAAGATTTTATCAAAACCGTTTTTGGCCCACGGCTGTCGGGTGACATCCTCTTCAAGATTTTCATGAAAAAATGTCACGTTGTGTAACCCATTTTGTTGCGCGTTTTCGCGCCCTTTTTCCACCAATGCAAGCACGCCTTCCACCCCGACGACGCTTGCCGCCCGGGTCGCCAACGGGAGTGTAAAATTGCCCATCCCGCAAAAGAGATCCAGCACGCGTTCGCCAGGCTGTATGTCCAGCCACGTCAGCGCGCTGGCCACCATTTTCTGATTCACGCCTTCGTTGACCTGAATAAAATCACGCGGACTAAAGTTTAAGCGTAGCCCGTTTGACTCATACCAGGGCGTCTGACCCGTCACCGTTTCCAGTATCTCGCTTTGCGGCGCCAGATACAGAGACAGTCCCTTTGAATGCGAAAAGCATTCCAGTTTTTCGTTATCCGCACGACTTAATGGCGCGGTATGGCGCAGAATCATCAGCGTGCCGCTGCCTGCCTGCACCAGTTCAACGTGCCCCAGATGGCGAATTCCCTGCAGGCTGCCGAGGCATGCCCTAAGATCGGGCAGCAATGCTTCAAGTTGGGGCACCAGAATAGGGCATTGTTTGACATCGACGATATCGCTGGACGCTGATTTGCGAAATCCCATCTGGAACTGCTGGGTTTTCGGTTGGTAATGGAGACTTAAACGCGCGCGTCGGCGATAGCCCCACGGCGCATCAGCGATCACCTCAGCGACATCGTTGTTCATCAGGCGTGACAGCGCGGCGCTTTTACTGCGCTGCTGCAGTTCGATACTGGCATGCTGTTGCTGACAGCCGCCGCAAATGCCAAAGTGTGGACAGCGCGGCGTAACGCGATCCGGGCTATCATTCAAACGGCGCTTAACCTGGGCTTTCGCGTACTGTTTTTTATCTTCGGTGATCGCCACATCCGCACTTTCCTGCGGAAGCAATCCGGGGATAAACAGCGTCTTTCCGTTGTGTCGCGCAACACCCTGACCAAAAGCATCGAGGTCATTGACGGTAACGGTTATGATCTGGCGCGTCGTCACGCGCCGTTTTGCAGAGTAGAATTGCGCCATCGACGAGGATATTCTCAATTTAACAGTGTGACCCTAATTGTCCCATAACGGAACTCCATGACCAACTACAGCCTGCGCGCTCGCATGATGATTCTGATCCTGGCCCCGACCGTGCTTATTGGTTTACTGCTCAGTATCTTTTTTGTTGTGCATCGCTACCACGACTTGCAGCGTCAACTGGAAGATGCCGGTGCCAGTATCATCGAGCCTCTCGCGGTCTCTACCGAATACGGTATGAACCTGCAAAACCGCGAATCCATCGGCCAACTCATCAGCGTTCTACATCGCCGCCACTCTGATATCGTGCGCGCGATTTCGGTCTACGACGAGAATAATCGCCTCTTCGTCACCTCGAATTTCAACCTCAATCCGTCAGAAATGCAGCTGCCGCCGGGCTCTCCGTTCCCGCGCCGACTGAGCGTTGAACGTCATGGCGATATTTTAATTCTGCGCACGCCGATCGTTTCAGAAAGCTATTCACTTGACGAATCCCCGGCCACTGATGCAAAAAACGCGGGTAATATGTTGGGATATGTGGCGCTTGAGCTCGATCTCAAGTCCGTCCGCTTACAACAGTATAAAGAAATCTTCATTTCCACCGTGATGATGCTGTTTTGTATTGGCATTGCGCTGATCTTTGGCTGGCGTCTGATGCGCGATGTGACAGGCCCCATTCGCAACATGGTCAATACGGTTGACCGCATCCGCCGGGGGCAACTCGACAGCCGTGTTGAGGGCTTTATGCTTGGCGAGCTGGATATGCTGAAAAACGGCATTAACTCGATGGCCATGTCACTCGCCGCCTATCACGAAGAGATGCAGCACAATATCGATCAGGCGACCTCTGATTTGCGTGAAACGCTCGAACAGATGGAGATCCAAAACGTCGAGCTGGATCTGGCGAAAAAACGCGCACAAGAAGCGGCGCGTATCAAGTCTGAATTTCTGGCCAATATGTCCCATGAGCTGCGTACCCCGCTGAACGGCGTGATCGGCTTTACGCGCCTGACGCTGAAAACAGAACTGAACACCACCCAGCGCGACCACCTGAATACCATCGAACGATCGGCAAATAATCTGCTGGCAATCATCAACGACGTTCTCGATTTTTCTAAGCTGGAAGCGGGTAAACTGATTCTCGAAAGTATTCCTTTTGCACTTCGCAATACCCTCGATGAAGTGGTGACGCTGCTGGCGCATTCGTCGCACGACAAAGGGCTGGAGCTGACGCTCAATATTAAAAATGACGTGCCGGACAACGTGATTGGCGACCCGCTGCGTTTACAGCAGGTGATCACCAATCTGGTCGGCAACGCTATTAAATTCACCGAGAGCGGCAACATCGACATTCTGGTGGAAAAGCGCTCGCTGAGTAACACCAAAGTGCAGATCGAAGTACAGATCCGCGATACGGGTATCGGTATCCCCGAGCGCGATCAGTCGCGCCTGTTCCAGGCTTTCCGTCAGGCCGATGCCAGTATCTCCCGTCGCCATGGTGGAACCGGGCTGGGGCTGGTGATCACGCAGAAACTGGTCAACGAAATGGGGGGCGATATCTCCTTCCACAGCCAGCCGCATCGCGGTTCAACCTTCTGGTTCCATATCAATCTCGATCTGAATCCGAATGTGATCAACGACGGTCCGGCCACCGCATGTCTGGCCGGAAAACGCATTGCCTACATAGAGCCGAATGCCGCCGCCGCGCAATGCACGCTGGATATACTCAGCGAAACGCCGCTGGAGGTGGTCTACAGCCCAACGTTTTCCGCACTGACCGTTGAGCACTACGACTTTATGCTGCTTGGCGTGGCCGTCACCTTCAAAGAGCCGCTGACGATGCAGCACGAGCGGCTAATTCAGGCGACGAAAATGGCCGACTTCCTGATGCTGGCGCTGCCGTGCCACGCTCAGGTGAATGCCGAGAAACTCAAGCAGGACGGCGTGGCCAGTTGTCTGCTAAAACCTTTGACCTCCACGCGTCTGCTGCCGGCGCTGGTAGATTTGTGCCGTCAAAACCCCCACGAAAGCGCACTGATCTCAGACGAGAGCAAAATTGCCATGACGGTGATGGCGGTTGATGATAATCCAGCGAATCTGAAGCTTATCGGCGCACTGCTGGACGATCTGGTTCAACACGTTGAGCTGTGTGATAGCGGTCAACAGGCGGTCGATCGCGCGAAGCAAATGCAGTTTGATCTGATCCTGATGGATATTCAGATGCCAGACATGGATGGCATTCGGGCCTGCGAACTGATCCACCAGCTTCCCCATCAACAACAAACCCCGGTAATTGCCGTCACCGCGCACGCAATGGCAGGTCAGAAAGAGAAATTACTGAGTGCCGGAATGAATGACTATCTGGCAAAACCGATCGAAGAAGAGAAGCTCTGTAACCTGCTGCAACGCTATAAACCCGGCGCAGCCGTTCCGACGCGCCAGATTAGCGCTGAACCGATCGAACCCGTTTTCAACCCAAATGCCACGCTGGACTGGCAACTGGCGCTGCGCCAGGCTGCCGGGAAACCGGATCTGGCACGCGATATGCTGCAAATGCTGATCGATTTCCTGCCAGAAGTGCGTAATAAAATTGAAGAGCAACTGGTGGGAGAAAACCCGCAAGGCTTAATCGATCTGATTCATAAACTGCATGGCAGTTGCGGCTATAGCGGCGTACCGCGCATGAAGAATTTGTGTCAGTTGCTGGAAAGCCAGTTGCGCGAAGGGACGCCAGAAGAAGATCTGGAACCCGAGTTTCTGGAACTGCTGGACGAGATGGATAACGTGGCGCGTGAAGCGCGAAAATGGCTGTTATAGGCCGGACAGGCATCGCGCCATCCGGCCTGCGGCTCGCTCAGCGTAGCGTCCGTCCCATTTTGAGCGTGGCTGCGACATTGCGTGCGGTCATGCGCACATTCTCTGCGGCATTCTTCAACGCATCGTCCAGCGTACAAATGGTATAAATCACGCTAAAGACCGCATCCAGCCCATGTTCATGGACGATGCCAACATCCGGCGTCAGGCTACCAGCAATACCAATCACCGGCTTGTGGTAACGCTTTGCCACCTTCGCCACGCCGACCGGCACTTTACCGTGAATGGTCTGGCTGTCGATGCGCCCTTCGCCGGTTACCACCAGATCGGCATCAGCGACACACTCATCCAACTGGAGAGCATCGGTGACTATTTCAATTCCTCGTCGCAGTTGCGCACCGCAAAACGCATACAGCGCCGCGCCCATACCGCCTGCGGCACCGCCGCCGGCCAGCTCAAGGACATCCACTTGCAGATCGCGGGCAATCATCTGCGCATAATGCGCCAGTGCCGTATCCAGACGATCGATCGTTTCTGCTGTTGCCCCTTTTTGTGGGCCAAACACCGCCGACGCCCCCTCTTTACCGGTCAACGGATTGGTCACATCGCAGGCCACTTCTATCCGGCAGGCCGCCAGACGCTTATCCAGTTGGCTGATGTCAATTTGCTCAAGCGCCTCAAGAGCCGCACCGCCCTGACCAATGTCATTCTGTTGAGCATCAAGCAATTTTGCCCCTAACGCCTGCACCATGCCCGCGCCGCCGTCGTTGGTCGCACTGCCGCCGAGCCCGATAATAATATGGTCTACGCCAGCATCCAGCGCATGACGAATCAACTCTCCGGTTCCCCAGGAGGTCGTTTTTAATGGATCGCGTAACGCGACAGGCACCTGTTCCAGACCGCTGGCTGCCGCCATCTCAATGAAGGCCGTGCGCTCATCGCCGGATAAACCGAAAAATGCGGTGACCGGCTCTCCCAGAGGGCCCGTAACGTCGACATCAACAATGCGCCCCGCCGTCGCGGCCACCATGGCTTCAACCGTTCCTTCACCACCATCCGCAACCGGAAGTTTTACGTAATCCGCATCGGGCCAGATTTCACGAAAACCTTGCTCAATGGCGTTCGCCACCTCAAGAGCACTCAAACTTTCCTTATACGAGTCCGGTGCGATCACTATTTTCATAAGCCGTCCTTACGCATGTTGACTCTGTTAAGCATACACCCGGTTTACCGATAAAAAATAACCGGCCCTTTTAGGACCGGTTGACATCTTAACGAACCATGCACGGACGTTTGTTATCGAACGTCCAGTTCGGGATAAGATACTGCATTCCCATCGCGTCATCACGTGCGCCCAGCCCGTGCTTCTGATACAGCTCGTGGGCTTTCATGACCTGGTCCATATCCAGTTCAACACCCAGACCCGGTTTTGCCGGTACCTGTACCATGCCGCCTTTAATTTCAAACGGCTCTTTAGTCAGGCGCTGGTTGCCTTCCTGCCAGATCCAGTGGGTGTCGATCGCCGTGATCTTGCCCGGTGCCGCGGCGGCCACATGGGTGAACATCGCCAGCGAAACGTCAAAGTGGTTATTGGAGTGTGAACCCCAGGTCAGACCGAACTCATGGCACATCTGCGCGACGCGCACAGAGCCCTGCATCGTCCAGAAGTGCGGGTCAGCCAGCGGAATATCCACCGACTGTAGTGACAGCGTATGGCCCATCTGACGCCAGTCGGTGGAGATCATGTTGGTCGCTGTCGGCAGACCGGTGGCGCGCCGAAACTCCGCCATCACCTCACGCCCCGAGAACCCCTGCTCAGCGCCACATGGATCTTCCGCGTAGGCCAGAGATCCTTTCAGGTACTTACCGATTTTGATCGCTTCATTCAGCGACCATGCGCCATTCGGATCCAACGTCACACGCGCCTGCGGGAAACGTTTTGCCAGCGCCACAATCGATTCCGCCTCTTCTTCCCCAGCCAGTACGCCCCCCTTCAGTTTAAAATCGTTAAAACCGTATTTTTCGTACGCGGCTTCAGCCAGACGGACGACCGCCTCGGGCGTCATCGCCTCTTCATGACGCAGACGATACCAGTCGCACTGCTCATCCGGTTGGCTCTGATACGGCAGCGGTGTAGCGTTGCGGTTACCGACGAAGAACAGATAACCGAGCATTTCCACTTCACTACGCTGTTGACCGTCGCCCAGCAGAGACGCCACGTTTACGCCCAGATGCTGTCCCAGCAGATCCAGCAACGCAGCTTCAATCCCGGTGACCACATGGATAGTGGTGCGCAGATCGAACGTTTGCAGACCGCGTCCGCCTGAGTCACGATCGGCAAAGGTATTGCGCACCGCATTCAACACGTTCTTGTACTCGCCGAGCTGCTTACCCACCACCAGTGGGATCGCCTCTTCCAGCGTCTGACGGATTTTTTCGCCACCAGGAATTTCACCTACACCAGTATGACCTGAATTATCTTTGATAATTACAATATTACGCGTGAAGAACGGGGCATGCGCACCACTCAGGTTCATCAGCATACTGTCGTGACCCGCAACCGGAATAACCTGCATTGCCGTAACAACAGGGGTAGTAAATTGTGCGTTCATTGTTGAGTCCTTATACAAATCAGTGACGGCCGAAAACGGGACGTTTACGGTCAAAAGTCCAGCCGGGGATCAGGTACTGCATCGGACCGGCGTCGTTTCTCGCGCCGCCTGGCAGTTTCTTATAAGCTTCATGTGCCTTCTGCACCTGATCCCAGTCCAGCTCAACACCCAGTCCAGGCGCGTGAGGAACAGCAATTTTTCCGTTTTTAATCTCAAGAGGTTTTTTCGTCAGGCGGCAATCACCCTCCTGCCAGATCCAGTGCGTGTCGATGGCGGTCGGTTTACCCGGCGCAGCTGCGCCAACGTGGGTAAACATCGCCAGTGAAATATCGAAGTGGTTATTAGAGTGACAGCCCCAGGTCAGCCCCCAGTCATCGCACAACTGTGCCACACGCACCGCGCCGGAAAGCGTCCAGAAATGCGGATCGGCAAGCGGGATATCGACAGCATTGAGCATCACCGCATGGCCCATTTCGCGCCAGTTAGTGGCGATCATGTTCGTCGCCACCGGCAACCCCGTGGCGCGACGAAATTCTGCCATCACTTCGCGGCCCGAGAAGCCTTGTTCGGCGCCACACGGATCTTCGGCGTAGGTGAGCACATCATTCAGCCCTTTACACAGCGAGATAGCCTCATCAAGCAGCCAGGCGCCGTTGGGATCAACGGTAATCCGCGCATCCGGGAAACGCTTTTTCAGCGCACGAGCAGTCTCTATCTCTTGCTCGCCTGGCAGCACGCCGCCTTTAAGTTTGAAATCTTTAAAACCGTAGCGATCCTGCGAGGCTTCCGCCAGGCGCACCACGGCGTCGCTGTTCATCGCTTCCTGATGGCGCAGATGATACCAGTCGTGATTGCCCGGCGTGGTTTCCAGATAAGGGAGATCGGTTTTCGTGCGATCGCCGACGTAGAAAAGATAACCAAGCACGGTCACTGCATCACGCTGCTTGCCTGGTCCCAACAGTTCGCAGACCGGCACGTTGAGCGCCTTACCCAGCAGATCGAGCAGTGCGGCTTCCAGCGCGGCCACGGCATTGACGCGCAATTCGAAGGTCCACGCGCCTTTGCCAAAGGTATCAAAATCCGCGGCCTGATTGCCTTTGTGTACTCGCTGAACCACGTTGTTCAGTCGGGCCACTTCCTGACCGAGTACCATCGGGATGGCATCAACCAACGTCTGGTAGATGACCTCACCGCCTGGCGCTTCACCCACGCCGGTGTTGCCAGCGTTGTCGGTAAGGACCACGATGTTGCGGGTAAAGTACGCGTTATGCGCGCCGCCAATATTGAGGAGCATACTGTCATATCCGGCAACCGGAATGACCTTCATGTCCGTGATAACGGGGCTGGATTGTGTCGTCATGATAGTTGTCCTGCGACTGGTTTCAGTTCAATACGTTTAATATCCCCCACCAGCACCAGGTAGCTCAGTACCGCAATCAACGCGTGCACGCCCACATAAATCAATGCGCCGTTGAAGGAGCCGGTTGTGCCGACAATGTAGCCAATCGCAATAGGCGTCACGATGCCGGAGATATTGCCGAACATGTTAAACAGACCGCCGCTCAGGCCGCTGATCTCTTTCGGTGCCGTATCTGCCATCACCGCCCAGCCCAGCGCACCGATGCCTTTACCAAAGAACGCCAGCGCCATGAAGCCAATGATCATCCACTCGACGTTAACGTAGTTACAGAACACCATTACCATCGACAACAGCATCCCCATCACGATAGGCGTTTTGCGCGCAATGTTCAGTGAGCCGGTACGACGCATCAGCCAGTCGGAGATAATGCCACCCAGCACCCCGCCGATAAATCCGCATACGGCCGGAACAGAGGCCACAAAGCCCGCTTTCAGAATCGACATACCGCGAGCCTGCACCAGATAAACCGGGAACCAGGTGATAAAGAAGTAGGTCAGCGCGTTAATGCAGTACTGGCCGATGTACACGCCGATCATCATACGCGAGCCCAGCAACTGCTTTATCTGCCCCCACTTCACGCTAAACGGCACTTTGGCTTTGGTGTCTTTCTGATCCATATTAATCAGCGCGCCACCTTCTGCGATGTACTCCAGCTCTTTCTTATTCACGCCAGGATGCTGGTTTGGTTCGTGGATCACTTTCAGCCAGACAAAGCTGATAACAATCCCGAGGCCACCCATAAAGAAGAACACATGCGACCAACCCACTTCATGGGTCAGCCAACCCATGATCGGAGCAAAAATAACGGTGGCAAAGTACTGTGCAGAGTTAAAGATCGCGACTGCCGTTCCCCTCTCCTGTGCCGGGAACCAGGCCGCGACAATGCGACTGTTGCCAGGGAAAGATGGCGCTTCCGCCAGACCGACGAGGAAGCGCAGGGTAAACAGCGCGACGATAATACCGAATCCGCTAAAGATATCGACGAAACCCTGTAACAGGGTAAACAAGGACCAGATAAAGATGGACCAGAAGTAAACGCGTTTGGAACCAAAACGGTCCAGCAGCCAGCCGCCCGGGATCTGCCCGATGACGTAGGCCCATGAAAACGCAGAGAAAACGTAACCCATCCCGACCGGATCCAGACCAATATCTTTGGCCATCTCCGAACCGGCAATGGATAAGGTGGCGCGGTCGCCATAGTTGAAGGAGGTGACGATAAACAACATCACCACTATCCAGTAGCGGGCATTGGTGCGTTTTTCCGCACCGCTCGCAGCCTGACTTAATGAACTCATTGTTGCACTCCTGAATTTTCGCGTTAGTCACGCTCACTCTGAACAGCACAACTGGTAGGGGATCAGAGGTGACGTTTCGTGTTTTTTTGCAGCTTTTATTAGGTCGTTCGCCTTGCTTACTGCATTTTTTTATCGCTGGCAGGAGAAGTATAAAAAGCACATGGTTCTTGCTCACCGTGCAAGAACCCAACATTTAGGCAGCGTATCACTTATGTTTATGGCAAAAGCCCAGGGTGATGGAAGCGACTTCACGGAAATGAAAACATATAACGGAAATCGCGTGGGGCTTACGTGGAAAAGGCGGGAGTGTGAAACAGGTCGCTTGACCCTATGAAAACGCCCCTAAAAACCCTTCAATATTGAGGGCTTTTAGGGGCGTTTGCCCGAAGCTAACACGATTCAGTGTTGAGTAGAATAGAGGCAGGTTGTTCCCGAGCCTAGCGTCAAAAGGGAGTCCCTCCCGGTAGGGGGAGGGTTAACTCTCAGGATAAGAGTGTGCCCCAATGTTCGACCCAGGGATTGGATTCACTTTCAGGTTCCGGATGCTCACTGGCATCAATCAGCAACATTTCCCCCACGCGCTGTGCGCTTTGCTCCTGTAACAGGGCATCAAACTGTTTACCGCCGTTGCAGAAATTGACGTAGCTACTGTCGCCTAACGCAATCACGCCGTAACGCAGATTGGGCTGGAACCCCAGTCGATCTTTGATTCCCTGAAACAACGGCACAATGCTGTCCGGTAAATCACCTTGCCCGGTGGTGGAGGTGACCACCAGCGCGATTTTGTCCTGATATTCCTGCCAGTCCGCCAGTTCAGGATCTTCAAAAACAGTCGCTTTGTGCCCCTGGGCCGTCAGGATCGCTTCGGCCTCTTCGGCCACCAGCAGCGCGTTGCCATACATTGTTCCGACAAAAATCCCGATTTCCGCCATGCTTAATTACTCCCTGAATGAAGAACGTATGCATTCATCCTGACCTGCTGGCTCACTTAACTCAACCCTTTCATTCTCAGGGAGAAGTCCCTGCCAGCCAAACTGTGATAGCGCCTGCATCCAGACCGTATCCAGCCCGGCATGAATCGTCAACGGTTCACCGGTAAACGGATGGGTCAGCGCAAGCTGGCTGGCATGCAGCATCAGTCGGTTGCAGCCAAAATGTTCCGCCGCGCTGCGGTTCTGCCGCAAATCGCCATGCTTGCTGTCGCCAATAATCGGATGGCGCAGGTGCGCCAGATGACGTCTGAGCTGATGCTTGCGCCCCGTTTGCGGATCCAGTTCCACCAGACCGTAACGAGTCGTCGGATAACGCCCGGTCGCTAGTGGCATTTCAACGGTGGCGAGGCCACGGTAATGGGTTACCGCCGGCTGTGGATCCTTGTTTTCACGGGCAAACTTATCGGCAATTTTATCCCGTTCTTCCACCAGCGGATAATCCAGCACCGCCTCCTCCATTAGCCAGCCACGGACAATGGCGTGATAGCGCTTATGGATCTGGTGTTGCTCAAACTGCTGCGCGAGACGGCGTCCGGCTTCGCTGGATAACCCCATCAACAGCACGCCGGATGTGGGTCTGTCGAGGCGATGCGCGGTAAACACATGCTGACCAATCTGGTCACGCACGGTCTGCATCACTACCACTTTTTCATCGCGATCCAGCCAGCTGCGGTGGACCAGCCAGCCGGAGGGTTTGTTAACCGCAACCAGCCATTCGTCCTGATACAAAATCTCCAGCATCAGGATTTATCTTGCGCGAAAAGCGCATCCAGTGCCTGCAACGTCTCCAGCAGGATTTCGCGCTGCGGATGATCGGCGGTCAGGGCCATTTCGTAATAGGGGGCGACGGCAAACGCCTCGGGTAGCGGTTGCGCACTGTCCAGTAAAGTATGCATACGTGGGATCAAGACCCATTGCAGCCATTCAAGCGGCTCCATCGTATCCATACAAAATGGTTGGGAACTGGTAAACAGGTGGGCTTCGGGTTCATCCATCCGCCAGTGTTGATGTTCACGCAGCAGCGCTTCAAGTACATGGAGCTGCTGACGCACACGGTCATGGGTCGTCATGAAAGTCACCTCAATGATGAAAAATCTGGCGCGAAGGATACCACCAGTAAAAAGAGAAACAAAAAAAGGGAGCACTGTAAAAACAGTGCTCCCGGTTCGTTTCGCAGCATTCCAGCTACTTTTCGTGCTCCCTGCTCATCCGTGACAACTTTTCCTCTGGTCTTGCGACCCGTTGTTCATCCTGAACATTGTGCATCCTGCTCACACCACCCCGATGTGATTACTTCATCCTGAAGCGTCCTGGCCATCCTGACCCACCGACTATCCTGACCGGCTCTCGTTCTCCTTCCTGGAGGTGTCCTTTAACGCATTCCCGCGCTGTCCTCTTCACTTCATCCTGAAGTTTTTCCTTTTAACACCGTCCTGGTGTGTCCTGCTGAAGTGTCATCATCCTGATGTTCACTTCTTTATGCGACTCCCTGTCGACGTACATAGAATCGCCTTTTTCACGCCGTCTTACAAGACGCTTACAGACAATACCTTAAGGAAAATTTCATATGAAAGTTGACAGGAATTTATTAACTTAATGATTTATTAGAATATTAGTTATTTTTGCTTTCTGATGTCTTCATTTACTACCTGGCGATCTCCTACAGGGCTTGTAAGAGATCTCTCACATATTCATGGGTGAAATGGATTACAGAAGAGGCTTAAGTTGCGTAAGGAAATCCGCAAGAGAAGGGGCCAGAACGGTACGGTTACGGGTTCCCAGCGTTTCTTTGATCACTTCCCCCGACAGATTGCAGAGCGAAATGACCTCCAGTTCATTGTCCAGTGTGGCAATAAAAAGGGTCGGCGACAGTTTCAAACGTTTTTGCGTCACCAGATGACCAATCAGGTTCTCCTGAACCCGCCTGAAGTCATCAACGCTCCAGGTCTGTAACAGCGTCAACGTTTCACTGCCTGACTGCGCATGCATATCCCCGGCAAACTGCGTGGTATAAAATGCGTGAAGCGCAGGTTGTACCACAATATCGAAGGCGCGTTCAACCGCGTTTACATTCTGTTCACCTTCAAACGGCTGAGGTTGCCAGTACACAGCATCACGGGTCGTCGAGATAATGCAGGGAGAAGGCACGCCATACAGCGCTTCGCTCATCGGCCAACTGTCGTTTTTTGCATGCCATGCGTCGCAGTAACGCGTCGTAAAATCCTTCAGGGCCAAAGCTGTCTGTTCGTCCACCGGTTTCTCTCTTCATAAAAGCCAGGATACACTTGGCGCATAGTGTATCTGGTTTATGACGGTGAAACATGTCTTCTTATGAAAACCATCAGGCTCTTGATAGCCTGACGCTCGGTAAATCAACGGATTACCGGGATATTTACGACCCCAGCCTGCTACAGGGTGTGCCCCGTAGTCTGAATCGCGATCCGCTGGGATTAAAAGCAGACCGTCTGCCGTTTCACGGCGCCGATATCTGGACGCTGTATGAGCTGTCATGGCTGAATGCCAAGGGATTACCACAGGTGGCGGTGGGTCATGTGGAACTGGATTACACCAGCCTCAATCTGATTGAATCCAAAAGCTTTAAGCTGTACCTGAACAGCTTTAACCAGACGCGGTTTGACTCCTGGGAAGCGGTGCAACAGACGCTGGAAAACGATCTGCGCGCCTGTGCCGAAGGGAAAGTAACCGTTGCGCTATACCGTCTCGATGAGCTGGAAGGACAACCGGTCGCGCATTTTCACGGGACCTGCATTGATGAGCAAGATATCGACATCGACAGCTACCAGTTCACTACCGATTATCTGCAATCCGCCGCCGGTGGGGAAAAAGTGGTTGAAGAGACGCTGGTGAGCCATCTGTTGAAATCAAACTGTCTAATCACCCATCAGCCGGACTGGGGCTCGATACAAATTCAGTATCGCGGACGCAAAATCGATCGCGAGAAGCTGCTCCGTTATCTGGTCTCTTTCCGCCATCATAACGAATTTCATGAACAGTGCGTGGAGCGCATTTTCAACGACCTGCTACGCTTCTGTCAGCCGGAAAAACTGAGCGTTTATGCACGCTATACGCGCCGTGGTGGGCTGGATATTAACCCATGGCGAAGCAACACCGACTTTGTTCCGGCGACGGGCAGATTAGTTCGACAATGAATTATTTCACAATTTTGCGGGTCGGATTCCACGCGTAAGGTTGTGAAAGGTCATAAGCCAGGGCTATTGTAATCTACAGGGAATGACGTTTTGCGTCCCATAAGGAGTTTACTTGATTACACATATTAGCCCGCTTGGCTCAATGGACATGTTGTCGCAGCTGGAAGTCGATATGCTTAAACGCACGGCCAGCAGCGACCTGTATCAACTGTTTCGTAACTGTTCGCTTGCCGTTTTAAACTCCGGCAGTCTGACTGACAACAGCAAAGAGCTGCTGTCCCGCTTTGAAAGTTTCGATATTAACGTGCTGCGTCGCGAACGTGGCGTAAAGCTTGAACTGATCAACCCGCCAGAAGATGCCTTCGTCGATGGCCGTATCATCCGCGCACTGCAGGCAAACCTGTTTGCCGTGCTGCGCGACATTCTGTTTGTTAACGGTCAGATTCATAATGCGGGTCGCTTCCAGCATTTGGATCTCGAAAGCTCCGTGCACATTACAAACCTGGTATTCTCTATTTTGCGTAATGCTAGAGCGCTACACGTGGGCGAAGCGCCAAACATGGTTGTCTGCTGGGGCGGCCACTCCATTAATGAAAACGAATACCTGTACGCCCGACGCGTCGGGACACAGTTAGGCCTGCGCGAGCTGAACATCTGCACCGGTTGCGGACCAGGTGCTATGGAAGCGCCGATGAAAGGCGCAGCGGTGGGCCATGCTCAGCAGCGCTATAAAGACAGCCGTTTTATTGGGATGACTGAGCCGTCAATCATCGCCGCTGAACCACCGAACCCGCTGGTTAACGAACTGATCATTATGCCGGACATTGAAAAACGTCTGGAAGCCTTCGTGCGTATCGCCCACGGCATTATCATTTTCCCTGGCGGTGTAGGGACGGCAGAAGAGCTGCTGTATCTGTTGGGGATCCTGATGAACCCGGCGAACAAAGATCAGGTTCTGCCGCTCATCCTCACCGGCCCGAAAGAGAGCGCCGACTACTTCCGCGTGCTCGATGAGTTCATCGTGCATACGCTGGGAGAAGCAGCGCGAGTGCATTACCGCATTATCATTGATGACGCGGCCGAAGTGGCGCGCCTGATGAAAAAAGCGATGCCACTGGTGAAAGAGAATCGTCGTGATACCGGTGACGCCTACAGCTTCAACTGGTCGATTCGCATCACGCCGGATCTGCAAATGCCGTTCGAACCGTCCCACGAGAACATGGCTAACCTTAAGCTGTACCCTGACCAACCGGTTGAAGTACTGGCGGCAGACCTGCGTCGCGCCTTCTCCGGCATAGTGGCGGGTAACGTTAAGGAAGTGGGTATCCGCGCCATTGAAGAGTTTGGGCCTTACAAAATCCACGGCGACAGTGAAATGATGCGCCGGATGGACGATCTCCTGCAAGGCTTTGTCGCGCAGCACCGTATGAAGCTGCCTGGCACCGCCTATATCCCCTGCTACGAAATTTGCGCCTGACGCGAAAAGCGTTTCATGGACCGGGAGCGGCTGATGGCCCTTCCGGTTTTTTTATAATTACCAAAGAGATAACACGTTCACTTTATTAGTCCTGCTAATACATCATACAAAAAATAGCGCAACGCAAACGATTACCTTGCTAATGCAACCGCGTTTTATCATCCATAAATTAAATTAGTCGCCATAAACGACTATAAAGATCGCTTTTTGCAACGTAACCCCCGTATCTTTCTGACAATCCTTTCTGTCAATATGTTGTTAATGCTAGCCTTCGCACGCGTAAATTCGCTGTGATGATTTTTTAACAGACTAATGATCCAAACATATCCACTTTAAAAGTGGATTATTGCATTTGGGATCGCGATCACTGATAGATTCATTAGTTAAATGTATCTTTCTGCCCGCAAATTACTACGGTTAAAAATTTTATAAAAATCGTCACTGCAAGAATTTCGTTTTACGGTCAGGAGCTTTTTCCTGATTTTTAGCTTCCTCCAGGAGAAATAGATGGAAACCATTCAAACCAGCACAATTGCTTCGACTGAATCACGAAGCGCATGGCGCAAGACCGATACCATGTGGATGCTGGGCCTTTATGGCACGGCTATCGGTGCGGGCGTGTTGTTCTTGCCAATCAACGCAGGTGTTGGCGGTATGATCCCGCTGATTATCATGGCTATTATCGCCTTCCCGATGACCTTCTTCGCCCACCGGGGTCTGACTCGCTTTGTACTGTCTGGCAAAAATCCGGGTGAAGACATCACAGAAGTGGTTGAAGAGCACTTTGGTATCGGCGCGGGTAAACTGATTACCCTGCTGTACTTCTTCGCGATTTACCCGATTCTGTTGGTTTACAGCGTCGCGATTACTAACACGGTTGAGAGCTTCCTGACTCACCAGTTAGCCATCACCCCGCCGCCGCGTGCGATCCTGTCGCTGATCCTGATTGTCGGGATGATGACTATCGTTCGTTTTGGTGAGCAGATGATTGTGAAGGCGATGAGCATCCTGGTGTTCCCGTTTGTTGCTGCGCTGATGCTGCTGGCACTGTACCTGATCCCACAATGGAGCGGTGCCGCGCTGGAAACCCTGTCCTTTGACTCTGCGGCTACGACCGGCAACGGTCTGTGGATGACCCTGTGGCTGGCGATTCCGGTAATGGTGTTCTCTTTCAACCACTCTCCGATTATCTCTTCCTTCGCCGTGGCGAAGCGTGAAGAGTACGGCGATGCGGCAGAGAAAAAATGCTCGAAGATTCTGGCATTCGCTCACATCATGATGGTACTGACAGTTATGTTCTTCGTCTTCAGTTGCGTACTGAGCCTGACGCCAGCGGACCTGGCGGCAGCGAAAGATCAGAACATCTCGATTCTGTCTTACCTGGCGAACCACTTTAACGCGCCGATCATTGCCTGGATGGCGCCGATCATCGCGATGATTGCTATCACTAAATCCTTCCTCGGCCACTACCTGGGGGCACGTGAAGGTTTCAACGGGATGGTTATCAAGTCGCTGCGCGGTAAAGGCAAGTCTATTGAAATCAACAAACTGAACCGCATCACTGCGTTGTTCATGCTGGTAACGACCTGGATTGTCGCCACCCTGAACCCGAGCATCCTCGGTATGATTGAAACTCTGGGTGGTCCAATCATCGCGATGATCCTGTTCCTGATGCCGATGTACGCAATCCAGAAAGTACCGGCAATGCGTAAATACAGCGGTCACATCAGCAACGTGTTTGTTGTCGTGATGGGCCTGATTGCTATCTCCGCGATTTTCTACTCCCTGTTCAACTAAGTTGTTTAGCGCCGCTTTCGGGCGGCGCTTCCTCCCTGATATAACCGCAATGGATGCCCTATGATTAGCGTATTCGATATTTTCAAAATCGGCATTGGCCCCTCCAGTTCACATACCGTTGGACCAATGAAAGCTGGCAAACAATTCACGGATGATCTGATTGCCCGCAATATTCTGATGGATGTCACCCGAGTCGTGGTGGATGTGTATGGCTCCCTGTCGCTGACGGGTAAAGGCCACCACACTGATATCGCGATTATCATGGGGCTGGCGGGAAACCTGCCGGATACCGTTGACATCGATGCCATCCCAGGCTTCATCCAGGATGTCAACACCCATGGGCGACTGCTGTTGGCGAACGGCCAGCATGAGGTCGAATTCCCGGTGGATAAGTGCATGAATTTCCATGCCGACAATCTGTCTCTGCACGAGAACGGAATGCGTATCACCGCGCTGGCCGGCGATAGCGTCCTCTACAGTCAGACTTACTACTCTATTGGCGGTGGTTTCATCGTTGATGAAGAACACTTCGGTTTACCGAACAGTGCGCCGGTCAACGTACCGTATCCGTACAAATCAGCTGCCGATCTGCAAAAACACTGCCAGGAAACCGGGCTTTCCCTTTCCGGTCTGATGATGCAAAACGAGCTGGCATTACACAGCAAAGAAGAGCTGGAACAGCACTTTGCCAACGTCTGGGAGGTGATGCGCGGCGGCATTGAGCGCGGCATCACCACCGAGGGCGTTCTGCCTGGAAAACTGCGCGTCCCCCGCCGTGCGGCGGCGCTGCGTCGTATGCTGGTGAGCAGCGACAAAACCACGACCGATCCGATGGCAGTCGTTGACTGGATCAATATGTTCGCGCTGGCGGTAAACGAAGAGAATGCCGCAGGCGGACGCGTGGTTACCGCCCCGACGAACGGTGCCTGCGGTATCGTGCCGGCAGTCCTCGCTTACTACGACAAATTCATCCGCGAAGTGAACGCGAACTCACTGGCACGCTACATGTTGGTTGCTAGTGCAATTGGGTCATTGTACAAGATGAATGCCTCCATTTCCGGCGCGGAAGTGGGTTGTCAGGGCGAAGTCGGCGTGGCCTGTTCGATGGCGGCAGCCGGTCTGGCAGAACTTCTGGGCGGAAGTCCGACCCAGGTATGCATTGCCGCAGAAATCGGCATGGAACACAACCTCGGTCTCACCTGCGACCCGGTTGCGGGCCAGGTTCAGGTACCGTGCATCGAGCGTAACGCGATTGCTTCCGTCAAAGCGGTCAACGCGGCGCGTATGGCGCTGCGTCGGACCAGTGAACCGCGCGTCTGCCTCGATAAAGTGATCGAAACCATGTACGAAACCGGTAAAGACATGAACGCCAAGTATCGCGAAACCTCTCGCGGCGGCCTGGCGATGAAGATCGTCACCTGCGATTAATCCTTCCCCAGAGGCCTCCTTTTGCGAGGCCTCTTCCCGTTTTAGCCTCCGGTAATGGCCTGATCCCATACTGAATGTTACCCTACACGCTGATCTGTAAGGGAGAACACCGTGGCTGTCCATCTGCTTATCGTTGACGCGCTCAATCTCATACGCCGTATTCATGCCGTTCAGGGCTCTCCCTGCGTGGAGACCTGCCAGCACGCGCTTGATCAGCTCATTGTCCACAGCCACCCCACCCACGCCGTGGCGGTGTTTGATGATGAAGCGCGTAACAGCGGATGGCGTCATCAACGTCTTCCGGACTATAAAGCGGGTCGTCCACCCATGCCTGACGAACTGCACACTGAAATGCCCGCCCTGCGCGCCGCCTTTGAGCAGCGCGGCGTTGCATGCTGGGTTTCCCGCGGAAACGAAGCAGATGATTTAGCGGCAACCCTGGCGGTAAAGGTCACGCAAGCAGGCCATCAGGCCACTATCGTGTCGACTGACAAAGGCTATTGCCAGTTGCTCTCCCCGACGTTACGCATTCGTGATTATTTTCAGAAACGCTGGCTGGATGCGCCGTTTATTGAAAAAGAGTTTGGCGTTCAACCGCAGCAGTTACCGGATTACTGGGGACTGGCGGGGATCAGCAGTTCAAAAGTACCCGGCGTTGCCGGTATTGGCCCGAAAAGCGCCACCCAACTGTTGGTGCAGTTTCAGACGCTGGAAGGTCTCTATGCGCATCTGGATGAAGTGCCGGAAAAGTGGCGTAAGAAACTGGAGGCCCACCAGGAGATGGCATTTTTGTGTCGCGATATCGCTCGTTTGCAAACCGATTTGCGGCTTGACGGGAACCTGCAACAGTTGCGCCTGCCACGGTAGAATTGCGGGCCGGATGGCGCAGACCGTCCGACCCGGCACACAAACCGCGACGGTTCTCCACCGCTTATTCTTCGATACGTAATCCGTAGGTTTTAAACTTCTCGAGCACCACGGCGATTTCTTCATCGGATAACACCGGCACCGGATCCATCACCGCCAGCGTCTTCATATAGAGTTGCGCCAGCACCTCCACCTCGTGCGCCAGCCACAGTGCCTTTTGCAGGTTCTCCTCGCAGGCAATTAAACCATGGTGTTGCAGCAGCGTGGCTTTGCGATTTTTCAGCGCCACAACCACGTGTTCTGAGAGTTCGCGAGTACCGAAGGTGGCATAGGGCGCACAGGGAATCGAATTCCCTCCCGCCGCCGCAATCATATAGTGAATGGCCGGGATCGGCCGGTTGAGAATAGATACCGCGGTACAATGAATGGCGTGGTTATGCACAACGGCATTCGCATCCGGGCGAGTCTGATAAGCCGCCAGATGAAAACGCCATTCACTGGACGGTAATTTCCCCTCTTCGTACTTGCCGTCATTATCCACGTAGACAATCATCTGTTCGGTCATTCGCTCATAAGGAATGCCGCTCGGGGTAATCAACATACCGTCCTGATAACGCGCGCTCACATTTCCCGCCGTCCCCTGGTTTAAACCCAGGCGCGTCATTTCCAGACAGGTTTCAATAATTTCTCGAGATAAACGAGTTCTTTCCATCTCAGTTCTCCGGGGTACTCGGTTCAATGACTGATAACACGATTTTTGTCGCGCGTTTTATTTTTGTCTTAAGCGCTTAATTAATTTCATTTCTACTTTTACCGTCTCATGAACAGGGCGATCTTCAATGGCGTTGAGCATCATAGTGAACGCTTTTTCCGCCCAGGCGTTCTCATCCTGCTGCATTGACCATACGTTATTGGACAGGAATCCCAGCATCGGGTGTTCGTCGAACGTGCCGATATTGATCTCAGGCGGAATGACGCCAAAACGGTCGCGGATGGCTCTTACCGCGCCTTCCAGCACCGGTAACGACGAGGCGATAAACGCCTGCGGGCATCCCGCGTCGTCAATCAACGCCTGCATAATCTGGTATCCCCCTTCCGGGGTGTTCACCGGTCCTTCGCGCACCCAGTCACGGTGATGAATTCCTTTTTTACTGAGCGCATTCAGGTAGCCCGTCAGACGATCGCTGATACTGGGCAAACCGGTATCGCCCACCAGAAACCAGACCGGCAGCTTTTCAGCATCCAACAAACTCTGGGTTAAGTGTTCCCCGCCTGAAATATTGTGACTTTCCACCAGCGCGTTATCCGTGTATTTAAAATCACGGTCCAGCAATACCATCGGTTTTCTCACCTGACGTAAATGATGTTGCTGGTTTTCTAACGTTGACGGGACAATAAAAAGACCATCCACGTTACGGGCAATTAACGCCTTGGTGATTTTGTTTTCGTAATCGACGTCATCATAGGTACAGCTAATCATCAGTTGATAACCGGAGCGACGACAGCGCTGCTCCAGTTTCTCCGCCAGCGTGGCAAAGAAGACGTTAGAAATATTGGGAACGATCAGGCCAAGGGTATCCGTTTTATTCAGCTTCAGACTGCGGGCGGAATGGTTAATCACATAACCATATCGCTCAACATATTCATTAATACGCGTTTGCGTTTTGAGGCTGATTCGATACTGTTCAGCTTTTCCGTTTAGCACCAGTCTCACGGTTGTCACCGATAAATTCAGGTCGCTGGCTATCTGTTCTACTGTTTTAGCCATGTATGTGCCCCAGTCACCGTCCAAGCGTCAATTGACAATCATAAAAGCATTTTACACTTTTGTCTTACCGCATCAGTCGGTTAAGCGCACGCCGTTGATCACACCCGCTAAGCGGGGGGCGAAGACACCGCCCCCAGCCGATTTATTTCTTGCCGAAAGGATGTAACAGCTTGTCTATTTCCGGCGTATTGATGTTCTGGGCGCTCACGAATTTCACCGGGATATCGATCTCTTTCGCGACCGTTTGCCCGGACAGCGCCGCATTCAGGGTTTTAATCCCCTGGTAACCAATCTGATAAGCGTCCTGGACGACAAAGCCCTGGATAACGCCTGTGTTAAGGAAGTGAATAATCGCTTCGGTACTGTCGAAACCAATGACTTTCACCTTCCCTTTCAGATTCTGACTGTCGATGGCGTTGGCGACGCCCAGCGTTGAGCCCTCATTGGTGCCATAGATCCCGGCCAGATCGGGATTGGCCTGAATCATATCAATGGTCTTATCCATCGCTTTTTGCGGATCGCCATCGCTGTACTGCACGGGCAGCACCTTGATATCCGGATACTTTTCCTTCATGCGGGTAATGAACCCTTCCGAGCGTTCAATCGCGGATGACGTCCCGGCGACATGAGCGATAATGCCGACTTTGCCTTTATTATTCACCTGTGCTGCCAGCGCATCCGCCGCCTCAGCGCCAGCTTTACGGTTATTGGTCGCTACGAAGCTGACCGGAATATCCGAATTCACGCCGGAGTCAAAAGTGACGACCTTAATACCACGCGAATTCGCCGTTTCCACCAGCGGAGCAAGCGCATTGGCATCCAGCGCCGCCAGCAGCAGACCGTTCGGCTTTTGCGCCATGGCGTTTTCAACCAGTTGAATTTGTTCCGCAATTTGAGTTTCGTCCGCGGGTCCGACATAGCTGGTTTTATCGCCCAACTCCTTCGCCGCCGCTTCCGTCCCCATTTTCACGGTTTGCCAGAACTCATGCTGGAAACCTTTACTGATGACCGGAAGGTTCAAATCTTTCGCTAACGCACTGGAAGTGATGCACGCCAGCAGGGATAACGCATAGACAAAATGCCTGGTTTTCATTGTTGTACTCCGTTGTGAGTGTGTCACCCTTAACGTCAGGGTCAGTGTTCCCCGTGACTGCCGGGAGCGTAAATCAACGAATCTTTTTGCGTAACGTATCGAGATAGACAGCGGCGACGACCACAATCCCCATCGCGACCATTTGCCAGAACTGGGAGACCCCCATCAGGTTCAGGCCGTTTTTCAATACGCTCATGATGAATGCACCGATGATCGTGCCGCCGATGGTGCCAATTCCGCCCATCAGACTGGTACCGCCGATCACGACTGCGGCAATGGCTTCCAGTTCATAACCGACGCCGACCGTTGGCTGGCCAGAGTTCAGCCGTGAGGCCAGTATCACCCCGGCAATGCCGGTCAGCAGGCCGCAGAAGGCATAGACGAAGATTTTGACGCGCTGAACTTTGATCCCGGAAAGGTGCGCCGCCACTTCATTACTGCCCACGGCATAGACATAGCGACCAATAACCGTTTTCTTGAGGATGTAACCGGCAACCAGCGCGACAATCACCAGATAGAACACCGGATACGGCAGCACATCGAATAAACGTCCCTGCGCCAGCAACTTGAAGGTGGGATAATCGGCGAAATAGATGGCGCGCCCATCCGTCATTACCATGTTAATTCCCCTGACGGACATCATCAGCCCCAGCGTGGCGATGAACGGTGGAATCGTCATTTTGGTCACCAGCAGACCATTCACGTAGCCGCACAATCCTCCGGCCAGCACGCCTGCCAGAATACAGATCGGCAACGGAAGTCCGAGCGTCGCGCAGATGCCGACCGCTACACCGGAAAACGCCACCACCGATCCTAAAGAGAGATCGATCCCTGCGGTAATAATCACAAACGTTACGCCAATGGCCATAATGCCGATAACCGAGGTTTGCAGCGCAATGGTCATAATATTTTCAGTATTAAAGAAAAACGGCGAACTGAAACTGAAAAAAACAACCAGGATAATCAAACTAAAAAGTGGCGCAAGACGCATTAAAAGTTCTTTATTAATTTTTATTTTCTTAGTATTGCTGTCTGAAGAGGTTACAGAGATGGTCATGATTTAATCCTCTAACGTCGCATATTGCATGATTTTTTCTTGTGTGGCGTTACCAGCAGTTAATTCTCCAGTAATACGACCACTGCGCATGACTAAAATACGATCGCACATGCCCAGGACCTCCGGTAATTCAGAGGAAATCATAATAATCGATTTCCCTTTTGCCACGAGGCGATTCATTAATTCATAGATTTCCAGCTTAGCGCCGACATCAATTCCGCGAGTAGGCTCATCAAAAATAAGAATATCGGTATCTTTGCACACCCAACGGGCAATAATAATTTTTTGCTGATTTCCCCCACTCAAATTCAGCGCCGCCTGTTCAAGGTGCGGCGTTTTGATTCTGAGCGCCCTGACCTGTTCCTCACTCATTTTCTGGCAGCGTTTTGCGTCAACGTTGCCAAAACGGTCGGCGTATTCAGGATAATTTCCCAACATGATATTGCGCTCAACGGACAGATTAAGCGCCAGCCCCTCTTTTTTACGGTCTTCGGTTAAATAGCTAATACCTTGTGCAATGGCGTCAGAAATCCCCTTTATCACAATAGCCTTGCCGTTCAGCTTAATGGTCCCGCTGTCGATGGGATCGGCGCCAAAAATGGCGCGCGCCAGCTCCGTACGCCCGGCGCCCATCAACCCGGCAAAACCCAGGATCTCGCCCCGGTTCAACGTAAAGTCGATGTTATTGAGCACGCCTTTGCGCGTGAGCCCGCTGACCTCCAGCACCGGTTCCTGATGTACCCGCGCTTCACGGCGAGGATAGATGTTTCCCAGTTCGCGGCCGACCATCATCGCAATCAGATCGCTTATCTTCACCGTTTCATACTCAACGGTATCAATGTACTGGCCGTCGCGCATGACCGTCGCGCGATCGGCAATCAGCGCTAACTCTTCAAGACGATGCGAGATGTAGACAATCCCGGTCCCCTGCGCTTTAAGCAGTCGGGTCACCTGGAATAAGCTTTCTATTTCTGTTTCCGTCAGCGCCGCGGTGGGTTCATCCATAATCAGGATTTTGGCATTGACGGATATCGCTTTCGCGATTTCCACCATCTGCTGTTGTGCCACGGTCAGGTCTGCCACCAGCGTTTCAGGCGAAATATTCAGGTTTAATTTATGCAAAATCTCGGTTGCCGCCTGGCGCTGTTGTTTTTCATCCAGCCGCCAACGGTTATTTTTACAAAACTCTCTGCCGATAAAGATATTTTCTTCTACGGTTAATTCCGGAAAGAGATTAAATTCCTGATGAATAATGGTAATCCCGGCACTCTGCGCACTGAGCGGGTCGCTGAATGACACAGGCTTCCCCTCAAATATAATCTCCCCTTCATCCGGTTGATAAACACCGGACAAAATTTTCATCAGTGTAGATTTGCCTGCGCCATTTTCACCTAATAGCGCATGCACTTCACCTTTGCGAAGAGTAAAGTCCACATTACTCAACGCTAATACGCCGGGAAAGCGTTTGGTAATATGATTCATCTGTAAAAATGTTTCGGACATTGCTGCTTTCCTCAATAATCAGAAACCGCAGGCAGTGAATCAGGCGAAGTGCATTCTCAGGGAGCGAACGCCACTATGAATGTGATGACTTCCTGAAAACACGTTTACGTCACGTCGATATGTTGCCAGATATTGCTAACTCGAGTTAGCGATGTGCCCTTTAAAGCTATTTTAGCCACCAAAAATAGCCAAATCATTTGGGTTAAAACTGTGATACCGGACAGACATTTATTTGTAATCATCTGATTTTAAATACTTTAATAAATTTGACTGTCTTTATATTATTTGATGTAGATCGAATTTTAACCACTTCTCGTGAAGCGACTCACAATCCCGTCAGAAAAAAGTTGTGTATAAATCACGTCAATACCTAAGCTAACTCGAGTTAGCAAATTTATTGATTTCAGTCGACTGCTGCGGTGGTGCTCTGTCATCCGCCTGAGCAGCACGCCTACACGTGAGATGAGGAACCGCGAATGAAGAAGATTAGCCTGCCGAAAATTGGTATTCGTCCGGTTATTGATGGACGCCGAATGGGCGTTCGTGAATCACTGGAAGCCCAGACGATGAATATGGCAAAGGCCACTGCCGCCCTGCTGACAGAGAAACTCCGCTACGCCTGTGGCACGCCGGTTGACTGCGTTATTGCCGACAGCTGTATTGCCGGAATGGCAGAATCCGCCGCCTGTGAGGAAAAGTTCAGCGGTCAAAACGTCGGACTGACAATCACCGTAACACCGTGCTGGTGCTACGGCAGCGAAACCATTGATATGGATCCTCTGCGTCCGAAAGCCATCTGGGGCTTTAACGGTACCGAACGCCCTGGCGCGGTCTACCTGGCGGCCGCGCTGGCAGCGCATAGTCAAAAAGGGATCCCTGCGTTCTCGATCTACGGCCAGGATGTACAGGATGCCGGAGATACCTCGATCCCGGCCGATGTTGAGGAAAAGCTACTGCGTTTCGCCCGGGCAGGGCTCGCCGTCGCCAGCATGAAGGGGAAAAGCTACCTCTCGCTGGGCGGGGTGTCGATGGGGATCGCCGGTTCCATCGTCGATCATGATTTCTTTGAGTCCTGGCTAGGGATGAAGGTCCAGTCCGTCGATATGACCGAACTGCGCCGCCGCATCGATCAACACATCTATGACGAGGCAGAGCTGGAAATGGCGCTAGCGTGGGCGGATAAACACTTCCGTTACGGCGAAGATAAAAACGCGAAGCAATATCAACGTAACGCCGAACAGAGCCGGGCTATCCTGCGCGAAAGCCTGCTGATGGCAATGTGCATCCGCGACATGATGCAAGGGAACGCTAAACTGGCGCAGACAGGGCGCGTGGAAGAGTCGCTCGGCTATAACGCGATTGCCGCCGGATTTCAGGGGCAGCGTCACTGGACCGATCAATACCCTAACGGTGATACCGCCGAAGCGCTTCTGAACAGTTCATTTGACTGGAATGGTGTGCGTGAACCGTTTGTTGTCGCCACCGAAAACGACAGCCTGAACGGCGTTGCCATGCTGTTGGGGCATCAGTTGACCGGCACCGCGCAGGTCTTTGCCGATGTACGTACCTACTGGTCGCCAGAAGCAGTTAAACGCGTGACTGGTCAGCCGCTGACCGGACGGGCAGAACACGGCATTATCCATCTGATCAACTCCGGTTCCGCCGCGCTGGACGGCACCTGTAAACAGCGTGACAGCGAAGGAAAACCGACAATGAAACCGCACTGGGAGGTCACGCAGCAGGAGGCTGACGCCTGCCTGGCGGCAACCGAGTGGTGTCCGGCGATCCATGAATATTTCCGCGGCGGCGGTTACTCGTCACGCTTCCTGACCGAAGGCGGCGTGCCGTTCACCATGACCCGCGTAAACATCATCAAAGGTCTGGGGCCAGTACTGCAAATTGCGGAAGGCTGGAGCGTCGAACTGCCGAAAGAGGTCCATGATACTCTCGACAAACGCACCGATTCCAGTTGGCCCACTACCTGGTTTGCGCCACGTCTTACCGGGAAAGGACCATTCTCCGACGTCTATTCCGTGATGGCGAACTGGGGAGCGAACCACGGCGTACTGACCGTTGGTCACGTCGGCGCGGACTTCATCACTCTCGCTGCAATGCTGCGTATTCCGGTCTGCATGCACAACGTGGAAGAGGCGAAAATTTACCGTCCCTCAGCCTGGGCCGCGCATGGGATGGATAGTGAAGGCCAGGATTACCGCGCCTGTCAGAACTACGGACCACTGTATAAACGTTAAGGATCGCGCAATTGCCTGATGGCGACGCTGACGCAGCGTATCAGGTCTACGGAGAACGACTCGTAGGCCGGATAAGCGCAGCGCCATCCGGCGACGGGAGTCATTATGAAAAATGAAATCATCCTGGTTCTCGACTGTGGTGCGACCAACGTGCGGGCCATCGCCGTTGATCGTCAGGGACAGATCGTTGCTCGTGCGGCGGTTGCCAATGCCAGCGAGGAAGCCATGGAAAACAATGCCTGGCATCAGTGGTCGCTGGACGCCATCCTGCAACGTTTCGCACAGTGCTGCCGGAAACTGTCGGCTGAACTCACAGCCTTTCGGATCCGCGGCCTCACCGTCACCACCTTTGGCGTTGATGGCGCGCTGGTCGATCAAAACGGCGAATTACTCTACCCCATCATCAGTTGGAAATGTCCGCGCACCGCTGCGATAATGGACAATATCAGCCGCTTTATGCCACCGCGTCAGCTTCAGGCCCTTTCCGGCGTCGGCGCATTCAGTTTCAATACCTTATATAAGCTGATATGGCTAAAAGAAAATCACCCGCAACGGCTGGAACAGGCCCACGCCTGGCTGTTTATCTCCTCACTCATAAATCATCGCCTGACCGGCGAATTTACCACTGACATCACCATGGCAGGCACCAGCCAAATGCTGGATATCCAGCAACGGGATTTCAGTGCCGACATCTTGCTGGCCACAGGGTTGCCGAGACGACTCTTCCCGCGACTCGTGGAAGCCGGTGAACAGGTTGGTTCGCTGCAGCCCGAAATGGCAACGATGCTCGGTCTCCCACCGGGAATTCCCGTGATCTCTGCCGGACACGATACCCAGTTCGCGCTGTTTGGCGCCGGTGCGGGACAAGATGAGCCGGTTCTCTCTTCTGGCACGTGGGAAATCCTGATGGTACGAAGCGCCAGGGTCGATACGTCGTTACTGAGCAGACATGCCGGTTCAACCTGTGAACTGGACAGCCAGCCGGGACTTTACAATCCGGGGATGCAATGGCTTGCTTCTGGCATTCTTGAATGGGTGCGTAAGCTACTGTGGACACCCGAAACCCCGTGGCAAACGTTAATTGCAGAAGCGCAAGCGGTTCCTGCCGGGGCCGATGGCGTGCGGATGCAGTGCGAACTACTCTCCTCTGTGGACGCAGGCTGGCGCGGCGTCACCCTGAATACTACCCGCGGTCATTTCTATCGCGCGGCGCTGGAAGGATTAACGAACCAGTTGCGACATAACCTGCATACGCTGGAAAAAATTGGCCAGTTCAACGCCACAGAACTGCTGTTGGTCGGCGGCGGAAGCCGTAATACCTTGTGGAATCAGATTAAGGCCAACACCCTGGAGATCCCTATCAAGGTGTTGGATGACGCTGAAACCACCGTTGCCGGCGCGGCGATGTACGGCTGGTACGGCATCGGCGCATTTTCCAGTCCACAACAGGCCAGAGAACAGGTGCGCTACCAGTACCGTTATTTCTATCCCGAACCCAGTAAAGGTATATCGCATGCTTAAAACGATTTCTCCCCTCCTCTCGCCGGAGCTACTTAAAGTACTGGCGCAGATGGGACACGGCGACGAGATTATTTTCTCAGACGCGCACTTCCCGGCGCACAGTATGGGGCCGCAGGTGATCCGTGCGGATGGCCTCAGCGTCAGTGACTTACTGCGGGCCGTGATCCCACTGTTCGAACTCGACAGCTATGCGCCACCGCTGGTGATGATGGCGGCCGTCGAGGGCGATACCCTAGACCCGCACGTTGAAACGCGCTATCGCGAAGCGCTTTCCCTACAGGCACCCTGTCCGGCGATCGCGCGAATCGATCGCTTCGCCTTCTACACCCGCGCGCAAAAGGCCTTTGCGATCGTCATTACTGGCGAGCGCGCAAAATACGGGAATATTCTTTTAAAAAAAGGGGTAACGCCGTAATCTCAATCGCGGGCTGGGCATTTGATTGAGGGGTTAGAAGAGATGAAAGCGGTACGTCAGCAGACGATTGTGGATCTGCTCAGTCAGCATAAAAGCCTGACCACCGAAGCACTGGCAGCTCAGCTCAACGTCAGTAAAGAGACTATCCGCCGCGATCTCAGTGAACTACAGGAACAAGGGAAGGTTCTGCGCAATCACGGGCGCGTTAAAGGGATTGTGCGGGAAAACCCGGACAGTGGCGATCCCTTTCATATTCGCCTGAAGAGCCATTACGCGCACAAAGCCGATATCGCCAGAAAGGCGCTCGGCTGGATCGAAGAAGGCATGGTGATTGCGCTGGATGCCAGTTCCACCTGCTGGTATCTGGCGCGACAGCTGCCGGATATCAATATACAGGTCTTTACCAACAGCCAGCCCATTTGCCAGGAGCTCGGCAAACGCCAACATATACAGCTCATCAGTTCTGGCGGCAGGCTGGAGCGCAAACACGGCTGCTACGTCAATCCTGCGCTCATTTCACAGCTTAAATCTCTTGAGGTCGATCTGTTTATTTTTTCCTGCGAAGGGATCGACCGCCACGGCGCGATGTGGGATTCCAGCACCTTCAACGCGGATTTCAAATCGATCCTGCTGAAACGGGCGTCGCAATCGTTATTGCTGATCGACAAGAGTAAATTCAATCGTTCAGGAGAAGCCCGACTCGGCCATCTGGATGACGTAACGCATATTGTGTCGGACGCGCCGTAGTCATAACGGCTAACAGGAATGGGTTGCAGACCTGAGCAACATCAGTGCATCAGGTCTGCAACGGCGCGAGTTAACGCTCGTCGCGGCGCCCACCAACCGCGGCCCACAGGCGACGGACGTGCACCGTCACTTCTTCACGGTCGTGATACAACTGGCGTGCCTGAATCTGCGCATTCACACCGTGCTCGTCAAGCTGCGCCTGAATATAAGCAAGGTTCTGCGAGACCTCTTCGTAGCGCTTTTTCATCGGCAACTTGAGGTTAAAGATGGTTTCCCGACACCAGCCATTGACCAGCCACTGCGCCATCAGCGCCGCCACTTTCGCCGGCTTCTCAACCATGTCGCACACCATCCACGAGATGTTGTTGCGATTGGGGCGATACTTGAAACCGTCTTCGCGCAGCCAGGTGACCTGCCCGGTATCCATCAGACTCTGCGCCATCGGGCCATTATCGACCGAATACACCCACATGTTGCGTTTAACCAGTTGATAAGTCCAGCCGCCAGGGCAAGCCCCTAAATCCACCGCATACATTCCGTTTGCCAGACGCTCATCCCACTCATCTTGTGGAATAAACACGTGCAACGCCTCTTCCAATTTCAGCGTTGAACGACTTGGCGCATCGGCCGGGAACTTCAGGCGCGGAATACCCATATAGTACGGCGAGTTATTACTGGCCCATGAGTAGCCGGTATAGCAACAGCCCGGCGCGATAAAGAAGACGTGCACCACCGGGCGTTTCGGCGTCTCATAGTTCGTGAGAACGCCAGCATCACGCAACGCAGCACGCAGCGGCACGGTGAATTTACGGCAGAACTTCATCAGCTCTTTGCTTTCGTTAGTATCCGCCACTTCCACGCGCAGATCGCCGCCCTTCTCCACCACGCCCTGCAACATGCCGACAATCGGCGTAATGCGATCTTCTGGCGGCAAGTGCTGTAGCAACTCGCCAACCACAAACCACTGACGGGCAAAAATGAGAGAACTGAACGGCAGCTCGCTGATAATTTTTTCGGCGTCTTCAGCCTGATAGCACTCATAGATGACATAGCCCGCGTTCTCTTTGACGCGAGCAAAACCGAAACGCTCCCGACGCCCTGCTTTATCGGTAATCTCGGCGGCACACTCTTTTTCAAAGCCCGGGCGACACAACAACACAACCTTATTCATGAACTACGCCCTTACGCTTCAAACGGATGGCGCCGATTAACATCAGCACCCAACCTGCCAGGAAGCTGACGCCGCCGACAGGGGTAACAAACGCCCACAGGCGAAGATGAGACAGCGCCAGGCAATACAGGCTGCCGCTGAACAGCACCGTACCCAACGCAAGGAAAACGCTACTCCAGTAAAACCAGATGCTGATCCGGCGTTGCATCGCAACCGCCAGCCCGAAGATAGCCAACGTATGAAACGCCTGATATTGCAGGCCGGTCTGGATCCAGCCCATTTCAACCACACCGAGGGTTTTGCTCAGGACATGCGCACCGAAAGCCCCCAGAGCGACATAAATAAAGCCACTGATAGCGGCAAAAATCAGCATAAAACGGCTGGTCATGGTAATACCCTAAGTAAGTTATTGTTCGTAACGAAAGCGGAATTTCTCTTGTTCCGTGGCCGCTTTCGCCAGTATCCACTGACGGAAAGCGGCTATTTTACCCAGTTCTGCCTGACTGTCATGACAAACCAGGTAAAATGCATTTTTACTGACCAGAACATCATTAAACGGGCAGACCAGTCGTCCCGCTTCAATTTCTGACTGCGCCATCACGTTATTCGCCAGCGCCACGCCCTGCCCGTGGATAGCGGCCTGTAGCACCATCGCACTATGGCTAAAGATAGGTCCCTGCTGAACGTTGATATGATTCAACCCCAGTTGTCGCGTATAGGTTTGCCAGTCACGACGCGAGGCATCGTGCAGCAGGGTATGTGAGGCTAAATCCTCTGGCGATTTCAGGGGCTTATCACCCGTCAGCAGCAACGGCGAGCACACCGGCAGCAGATATTCTGCGTACAATTTTTCTACACGGAGTCCCGGCCAGTTGCCGCGACCATAAAAAATTGCCACGTCGACATCGTCCGCCAGTTTATCTTCCTGACGGTCCACCGCCTGGATCCTGACGTCAATTCCCGGATAAGCTGAGTTAAAGCTAGAGAGTCGGGGCACCAGCCACTGAATCGCAAAACTGGGCAATAAACTGACCGTCAACGCCCCCTTTGCACTCCGCGCCTGAAGTTTACGCGTCGCTTCGGTTAATTGCGAAAAAATCTCTTTTATATCGAGAAAGTAGCTCTGTCCTTCTTCGGTAAGAAGAAGAGAACGGTTGCGTCGGCGAAACAGCTTAAGCCCCAAAAAATCCTCAAGTGACTTGATTTGGTGGCTTACTGCGGCCTGCGTCACAAAAAGCTCTTCTGCTGCGCGGGTAAAGCTCAGGTGCCGTGCGGCGGCATCAAAAACACGTAATGCGTTCAGAGGTGGAAGTCGTTTTGACATGGCTTTTAAACTTTGATGTTAAAAGAATTTAACAATTAAGCTACACTATGTAACCTATTAGTTTTTTTAATCTGAGCCATTATAATTTGTCCGTTGAGGAACTACCAGCAAATACCTATAGTGGCGGCACTTCCTGAGCCGGAACGAAAAGTTTTATCGGAATGCGTGTTCTGGTGGGCTTTTGGCTTACGGTTGTGATGTTGTGTTGTTGTGTTTGCAATTGGTCTGCGATTCAGACCACGGTAGCAACGCTACCCTTTTTCACTTCCTGTACATTTACCCTGTCTGTCCATAGTGATTAATGTAGCACCGCCAATTTGCGGTGCTTTTTTTTATCTGCTATCTACCGACTACTGATCTAACTCGACCATCTCTTTCACGTCGGTACGATTGATCTGCTGTTTGTTGCCATTAGCGTCCTTGTACGAAATCATCCCGGTTTCATCATCGGTTTTCGGCTTACCATCCGCGACGATGCTACGCCCGTCATTGGTGTGCATCACGTAGTTCGGACCGGAACAGGCGCTCAGGGCAAAAGTCAGCATACATGCAGAGATAATTGCGGCAGTCTTTTTCATCTGTTTCTCCTTAAAGCTGTTTATGCTACTTAAAACGTACTCTGTAACAGGCATAAATATTTGCCTAACATAATTCAGCATAAGCTACTGGTCTGATTTCGCCACAATATCCAGAGGATTCCTGGAGACCGTGCACTTCTTGAATCAGCGACCAATTTGCGCCACGATCGGGTTACTGAACCGAGGAATACCATGAACGCTTTCAATCCCGCGCAGTTTCGCGCGCAATTTCCCGCACTCGCTGACGCGGGCGTCTATCTGGATAGCGCCGCGACGGCCCTTAAACCGCAGGCCGTGATCGAGGCGACCCGGCAGTGTTATAGCCTGAGCGCTGGCAACGTCCATCGCAGCCAGTTCGCCGAAGCCCAACGTCTGACCGCACGCTATGAGGCCGCACGGGAGAAAGTGGCGCGTTTGCTGAATGCGCCAGATGACAAAACCGTCGTCTGGACCCGCGGCACCACGGAGGCCATCAATATGGTGGCGCAGAGCTATGCCCGCCCTCGCCTGCAACCGGGCGATGAGATCATCGTTAGCGTCGCAGAGCATCATGCGAATCTCGTGCCGTGGCTGATGGTCGCAGAGCAAACCGGGGCGAAAGTGGTCAGGCTGCCGCTCAATGCCAAGCACCTGCCGGACGTTGAACGTCTGCCGACGATCATTACCCCGCGCAGTCGAATCCTCGCTCTGGGGCAGATGTCAAACGTCACCGGCGGCTGCCCGGATTTAGCTTGTGCCATTACGCTCGCCCATGCCGCAGGCATAGTAGTGATGGTGGATGGCGCGCAGGGAGTGGTTCACTTCCCGGCGGATGTCCAGGCGCTCGACATCGACTTCTACGCTTTCTCAGGCCACAAGCTGTACGGTCCAACCGGTATCGGCGTGCTTTACGGCAAACCTGCGCTGCTGGAAGCCATGTCGCCCTGGCTCGGTGGCGGTAAGATGATCAACGACGTCAGTTTCGAGGGCTTCACTACTCAGGCCGCACCGTGGAAGCTGGAAGCAGGTACCCCAAACGTTGCTGGCGTGATTGGTATGAGCGCCGCACTGGAATGGCTGGCCGATGTTGATATCGTCCAGGCGGAAAGCTGGAGTCGCGGGCTGGCAACGCTGGCGGAAGAGGCGCTGGCTCAGCGTCCGGGGTTCCGTTCGTTTCGCTGTCAGGACTCCAGTCTGCTGGCCTTTGATTTTGCCGGCGTTCACCATAGCGATATGGTTACCCTGCTTGCGGAATATGGCATCGCGCTACGTGCCGGTCAGCACTGCGCGCAGCCGCTTCTGGCTGAACTTGGCGTCTCGGGTACGCTCCGTGCCTCATTTGCGCCGTATAATACCCAAAGTGATGTGGATGCGTTGATCAACGCCGTTGATCGAGCACTGGAAATACTGGTGGATTAATGACTAGCCCAATGTTTGCCGGACACCCGTTTGGCACAACCGTAACCGAAGAGACGTTACGTCATACCTTTCTCCCACTGACCCAGTGGGAAGACAAATATCGTCAGCTGATTTTGCTCGGTAAACAGCTTCCGGCGCTGCCCAACGATCTCAAAGCGCAGGCTAAGGAGATCGCTGGCTGCGAAAATCGCGTCTGGCTGGGATATACGCGTACCGAAAAGGGCACATTGCACTTTTTCGGCGACAGTGAAGGTCGCATCGTGCGCGGGCTGCTGGCCGTATTGCTAACCGCCGCAGAAGGAAAAACGGCGGCGGAACTGCTGGCCCACTCGCCGTTGGCATTGTTTGATGAACTGGGGTTACGTGCTCAGCTCAGCGCGTCGCGTAGTCAGGGACTGGCGGCGCTGAATGAGGCAATCATTAAGGCGGCTCATTCTGCCGGGTGACGACGCAAAAGCGTCTTATGCGGCCTGCTCCTGACGTGCCGCTTTTGCCATCATTTTTTTCAACGCGTGGGAGACTGCCACAAAACCAAACGTGGCGGTAACCATCGTTGCCGCACCGAAACCCGACGCACAGTCCATTCGTTTAGGCCCTTCGGCCGTTGCCTTCATGGCGCAAACACTTCCATCAGACTGCGGATAGACCAGCGCTTCCGTTGAAAACACACAGTCGACACCGAGTTTGCCTTTGCTGTTCTTTACGACGCCAAAATCACTTTTCAACCGTTCACGCAGTTTCGCCGCCAGCGGATCCTGGATCGTTTTCGCCAGATCGACGACCTGAATCTGCGTCGGATCGATCTGCCCACCTGCGCCACCGGTCGTCACCAGCGGGATCTTATTGCGCCGACAGTACGCAATCAGCGCCGCTTTTGGCCGCACACTGTCAATGGCATCAATGACATAACTGAACCCCGCGCTCATATATTCCGCAACGTTATCCGGCGTGACAAAGTCATCGACTACCGTCACTCGACATTCGGGATTAATCAGGCGAATACGTTCAGCCATCACTTCGGCTTTTGCCAGGCCGACATTATCACGCAGCGCATGAATCTGGCGGTTGGTATTCGTCACGCAGACGTCGTCCATATCGATGAGCGTAATCGCGCCAATCCCGGTTCGCGCCAGCGCTTCTGCAGCCCAGGAACCGACACCGCCGATCCCAACCACACAGATATGCGCATCGGCAAACCGTTGTAGCGCCTTTTCCCCGTACAGACGCGCGGTGCCGCCAAAACGCTGACGCCATGCATCACTGATAACCACAGACATAACACCTCAAATTCATTAATATCGAACGGTACGACTGCCTGATGGCGGCTATGCCTTATCAGACCTACATCATCAAGTAGGCCGGCTAAGCGAAGCGCCATCCGGCTACTAGCCGCTAAACACGTTACCTGCACCCGGTGCGCTCTTCAGCACCCACACGCGACCATAGTGATTATACCAACCTGCGCGGTGCCCGGCATCCGGGCCGATTCCCTGGTATATATCAAAGTGCTGGCCTTTAATCGCCCCGCCAACATCCAGCGCCACCATCAGGCGCAGTTCATATTGCCCGTTAAATTTACCGTTGTTGTCCAGCAGCGGGACCTCGGCGAGCAGCGTGGTGCCCGCTGGGATAATACTGCGATCAGACGCCACCGACGCGCGACCAATCAGCGGTACCGCACTGGCCCCTTTCACCGGGGCAAAAGATTGCGGTTTAAAGAAGACGAACGACGGATTCTGCTCAAGTAATTCACGCACCTCCGCTTCGCTGTGCGTTTCGCCCCAATGGCGAATCGCCTGCATTGACATATCTTCTCTCTTCACTTCGCCGCGATCGATCAGCACTTTGCCGATACTGCGATAGGCATGACCGTTTTTCCCGGCATAGCTAAAGAAATTGAGCGGGGAGCCGTCGCCAAAGTCGATATAGCCGCTACCCTGGACGTCCATGATGAAGTTATCCATCAGGGAGTTGCTGTACGCCAGAATATAGCTGTCGCTTAGCGCGCCGGAGTAGATCTCGGCGCGAGACGGCAGGCGACCGCGCTTAGGCGGCATGCGATAGATGGGATACTGGAATTCGCCCTGACGCGTATGACGCGCCTGAATCACCGGCGTGTAGTAACCGGTAAACTGCACGTTGCCGTAGTTGTCCGCCCCTTCCATCTGCCAGGCGTCAAGGCCGAACTGACGCATCGTGCGCGTATCGCCACCGGAACGCAGCCAGTCCTGCACGGCGTTGTAGACGTTGCTCTGATTACCATACAGGCGTGGAGAAGCACTGCGTATCTGATTGACCTGCTCGGCAAAATCGCCGGCGTTGATTGGTGCGCCAACCGCATCCGGCTGGTTCACCAGTGAGAAAGGCTGGGTAAACTTCCCGTCTTTATACTGCTGTCCGCGATCGGTTGGTTTAGAAGTACAGGCTGCCAGCATTGCCACCACCGCGCCCATGAGAAGGTAACTGACCCAACGTCCTTTCATTGTTCTCTTCTTCTAGCTGAAAATTATGCGCAATGAAGATAACAAACCCTGTCACCTAATGAAACGAGCACAGATACCCTGACGCAAATTTTGCACAATAATTAAGCTGAAATGCCTTGTTTTTGTTCATTTTCATTCCAAAACCGTGATCCAGGTGAAAAAAGGGTTGCATGAAAATGTTAGCAGAGTATAGTGCGCATCCACGGACGCGGGGTGGAGCAGCCTGGTAGCTCGTCGGGCTCATAACCCGAAGGTCGTCGGTTCAAATCCGGCCCCCGCAACCAATTAAAATTTGATGCAGTAACAGCTTCTGCACAGTGGCTTAAAATACACAGCAGAATGGCGGACGCGGGGTGGAGCAGCCTGGTAGCTCGTCGGGCTCATAACCCGAAGGTCGTCGGTTCAAATCCGGCCCCCGCAACCAATCAAATTTGAAGAAGTGAAAGTATCTGCATAGCAGTTCGAATCACAGGAAGGCGGCGACGCAGTGAGTCCTTAGGAGTTTACATCAGTAAATGACTAAGGTGGGCGAGGAAAGCCAACGCACATGTGGTTTGAAATGCGCAGCAGAAAGACGGACGCGGGGTGGAGCAGCCTGGTAGCTCGTCGGGCTCATAACCCGAAGGTCGTCGGTTCAAATCCGGCCCCCGCAACCACTATCAAACACCTTAACGGGTGTTTTTTTGTTTCTGCAGTCCGTAAAAAAAGCGCTTTTGAGCGCTTTTTTATTATCCCCTTCTCGCCAGCGTCGCCCCATCGGCGAAGTAGGCTTTGATCCCCGCCAGAATCGACTCCGCCACTTCCTGCTGGAAGGTTGCCGTTTTCAGCTTCCGCTCTTCTTCGATGTTACTGATAAAGGCCGTTTCGACGAGAATCGACGGGATATCCGGCGCTTTCAGCACCGCAAACCCGGCCTGCTCCACCTGATTTTTATGCAGATTGTTAATTTTGCCGAGTTTATTGAGCACCGCTTTACCAAATTTCAGGCTGTCTGCGATAGTCAGCGACTGCACCATATCGAACATGGTGTGGTCGACGTAACGATCGCCGCTTTTGCTCACGCCGCCGATCAAATCCGAGGCGTTCTGCGTCTGGGCAAGATATTTTGCCGCTGTACTGGTCGCCCCTTTGGTGGACAGCGCAAACACGGATGAACCGCTGGGCTGCCGACTGGTGAACGCATCGGCATGAATTGAGACGAAGAGATCCGCACGCTGCTTCTGGGCTTTCGCTACGCGCACCTTCAGCGGAATGAAGATGTCTTCATTCCGCGTCATGTAGACCTTCATGTTGCCTTCTTTCTCGATTAACGCGCGCAGTCGCCGGGCAATCTGCAACACCACATCTTTCTCACGCGTGTTGTATTTACCGACGGCGCCAGAATCTTCACCGCCATGCCCCGGATCGAGCATGATCACAATCGGACGGTCGCGCCCGGCTTTACCCGGCTGCGGCCCACTCTGCGCGGGCGGCACCTGCTTATCAAGATCGCCTTTGTTGTAATCTTCCAATAACGCCAACAGAGGATCCTGCATATCCTGCGCATTGGCTGGATAGAGATCCATTACCAGACGCTCTTTAAAACCTGCCACCGGCGCCAGGGCGAACAGTTGCGGCTTCACGTCTTGCTTCAGTTCAAACACCATGCGTACGGTTTGCGGATCGAACTGCCCCACGCGCGCCGACTTGATATAAGGATCGTCGGGACGAATTTGCGCTGCCATGCCTTTCAGCACGGAGTTCAGGTTCACACCTTCAATATCCACCACCACGCGTTCAGGATTGCTCAACGCAAACTGTTTGTACTTCAGCTGCTGATTCGATTCCACCGTCACACGGGTGTAACTGGATGCTGGCCAAATACGAACCGCAACGACCTGACTGGCCGCAGCCAGACCGACCTGACTGACGCTCAATAGCCACATGGCGCCCGCCCCTTGCAGTAAACGACGGCGACTGATAGGTGGATTGGATCCTGACATGCTTCTCCCGAGCAAAATAAACCGTAGTGGTGATGAGATAGTAAACGACTAAATTGACCGAAAACTTTAACGAATGACGCATAATCTGTCATCTATAAAAGGGTAAACATTGTTATTGTATTCACGGTATTACTGAGAAAAAACTTTGTCAGGGTCAAAATTTGCACTTGCGCGCGGCGGAAAAACAGAATAAAAATACACTAATTACGAATAATCATGCAATGAGGATATGCCGTGGTGAAGGAGCGTAGAACCGAACTGGTACAGGGATTCCGCCATTCTGTTCCCTATATCAATACCCATCGGGGAAAAACGTTTGTCATTATGCTCGGCGGCGAAGCCATTGAGCATGAAAACTTTTCCAGCATCGTCAACGACATTGGCCTTCTTCACAGCCTTGGCATTCGCCTGGTAGTGGTTTATGGCGCGCGTCCGCAAATCGATGCCAACCTCGTGACCCATCACCATGAGCCGATGTATCACAAAAATACCCGCGTCACCGACGCCAAAACGCTGGAGCTGGTAAAGCAGGCGGCGGGAACGTTGCAACTGGATATTACCGCTCGCCTGTCGATGAGCCTGAACAATACGCCGCTTCAGGGCGCGCATATCAACGTGGTCAGCGGCAACTTTATCATTGCGCAACCGCTGGGCGTCGATGACGGCGTGGACTACTGCCACAGCGGACGTATCCGTCGCATCGATGAAGAGGCGATCCACCGTCAACTGGACAGCGGTGCCATTGTGCTGATGGGCCCCGTTGCAGTGTCTGTCACCGGCGAAAGCTTTAATCTCACCTCGGAAGAGATCGCGACACAGTTGGCTATCAAGCTGAAAGCCGAAAAGATGATCGGTTTCTGCTCTTCACAGGGGGTAACTAACGACGACGGTGATATCGTCTCCGAACTGTTCCCGAACGAAGCGCAGGCGCGCGTAGAAGCACAGGAAGAAAAAGGCGATTACAACTCGGGAACCGTGCGCTTTCTGCGCGGCGCGGTGAAAGCCTGTCGCAGCGGCGTCCGTCGTTGTCACCTGATCAGCTATCAGGAAGATGGCGCACTGTTGCAGGAGCTATTCTCGCGCGACGGTATCGGGACACAAATTGTGATGGAAAGCGCCGAACAGATCCGCCGCGCTACCATTAACGATATCGGTGGGATCCTGGAGCTGATCCGTCCACTGGAACAGCAGGGCATTCTGGTGCGTCGTTCACGCGAACAGCTGGAAATGGAGATCGACAAATTCACCATTATCCAGCGCGATAACATGACCATCGCCTGTGCCGCGCTATACCCCTTCCCGGAAGAGAAAATCGGCGAAATGGCCTGCGTGGCAGTCCATCCGGACTACCGCAGTTCTTCAAGGGGAGAAGTATTACTGGAGCGGATCGCCGCCCAGGCGAAGCAGATTGGCCTGAGCAAGCTGTTTGTCCTGACGACCCGCAGCATTCACTGGTTCCAGGAACGCGGCTTTACGCCGGTGGATATCGACCTGCTGCCGGAAAGCAAGAAAGAGATGTACAACTATCAGCGCAAATCCAAAGTGCTAATGGCGGATCTGGGTTAACGGTTATCAAATGGCCGGATAGCGGCGTAAACGCCTTATCCGGACTACAAACACGCTCTCAACGTAGGCCGGATAAGCGTAGGCGCCATCCGGCAACATATCATTTAAACAACGTCGACAGCCCGCTACGTCTTTCGGTTCGGGTGGCAATCGCACTGCCAAGAATGCGTTCATCGGCATATAACGACAGACGGCGACGAGCGCGGGTGACGGCGGTATATACCAGTTCCCGTGTCACCACCGGCGTGCGTTGCGTGGGTAACACCAGCGCGGCATGATCGAACTCCGAACCCTGTGATTTGTGCACCGTCATCGCCCAAGTGGTTTCATGCTCCGGCAGACGGCTGGGTTGCACAGATTTAATGCTGCCATCCGGCATCGCAAACCAGACCCTTAATCCTTGCCCACGATCGAGCGCCACACCGATATCGCCGTTAAACAATCCCAATGCGCTGTCGTTGCGGGCAATCATCACTGGCCGCCCTTCGTACCAGCGGGAATGTGGCTGGCGATGAATTTTGCGCTTTTGCTGCATCGCCAGTTCGATGCGTTCATTCAGTCCGCTCACGCCAAACGGACCTTCGCGCAGCGCGCACAGCAGTTGAAACTCATTGAATGCCTGAATGATTAACGCAGGCTCCGCACGCGCCTGAAGCCGTTGCAGATAGTGTCCGTAACCTGTCAACGCGTCTTCAAGCATGGTGGTGTAATCTTCACTACTTTCCAGCGTTCGTTTATCAATATCACTGAAACCCTGCTGGAAAATACCGTTTATCGCCGCCTTATCGCCACGGTTGATCGCCGCAGCCAGTTGTCCGATGCCGGAATCACTGCCAAAACGGTAGCTCTTTTGCAACAGACAGAGACTGTCCCGCAGCGTAGCAGCCTCTTCACCCGCACCTGCCGGAACGGGCATCCCCGTCAAACGAGCCAGTTGCTGCGCCCGTTCAGGGGTATAGCCTGCATTCACCCAGGCACAAATATCGCCAAGCACCGCCCCCGCCTCAACCGAGGCAAGCTGATCGCGATCGCCGAGGAAAATGACGCGCCCATGCGCCGGCAACGCATCGATTAAACGCGCCATCATCGGCAGGTCTATCATTGACGCCTCATCCACTACCAGCACATCCAGATGTAGCGGGTTGCCCGCGTGATGGCGTAAACGCTGACTGCCTGGTTGCGCGCCCAGCAACCGGTGCAGAGTACTGGCATCATCCGGGATGCGTTTCTTTTGTTGATCCGTCAGCGGTAACTGGCGTAGCGCCTTGCCTAATGACTCCGTCAGACGCGCCGCGGCTTTGCCCGTCGGTGCCGCCAGGCGAATTCGGCAATGCTCGCCTTCCGCCATCTGGATCAGCGCCGCGAGCAGTCTCGCCACGGTCGTCGTTTTTCCCGTCCCCGGCCCGCCGGAAATCACCGAAATACGCCGGGTCAGCGCCACTGCCGCAGCCACTTTTTGCCAGTTGATTTCGTTTGTCGTCGGAAACAGCGCTTCCAGCGTTTGCGTCAGCAAGGCTTCATCCACCTCAATGGGCCGGTTCACCTCACTAAAGAAACGGGCAACGGTACGTTCGTTACACCACATTCGGTTCAGATACAGCCGATCGCCGTAGAGGACCATCGGTGATGGCCGCTCTCCACGACTGACGGCGTCCGAGGCGAGCAGGCATTCCGTCCAGTCCGCCGGTTCGCCTGCCTCACGTAAACAAGCCGCCAACAGCGGCGGCAGATCGGCATCGCTCGCCAGTCGTGCGAGCGGTAAACAGACATGCCCTTCTCCGGCATCCCGGCTGAGTAACGCCGCAGCCAGCGTCACGGCGGGTTCATGTTCGCCGGTCACCGCCAGAGCGAATTGCGCATCCAGAGGACGCAGTTGCTTCTGCTCGACGGCCTCAAGCAATCGCTTCTTTAGCGTCATGATGCCTCCTCCAGCGCCACACCGGCAAACATCTCGTCCATCCGGGCAATCAATTCACCCGCCGGACGAGTGGTGTAAATCCCCTGCTGTGGTTGTTCGTTGTCCACACCGCGCAGGAACAGATAAATCACACCGCCAAAATGGCGCTCGTAGTCGTAATCTGCGATGCGATGGCGTAAATACCGGTGCAGCGCAAGGGTATAGAGTTGATACTGCAAATCGTAGCGATGTGCCTGCATAGCTGCCGCCATTGCCTCAGGGGTATAAGCCGAGCTGTTTTCACCCAGCCAGTTCGATTTGTAATCCAGCAGGTAATAACGTCCGTCATGACGAAACACCAGATCGATAAAGCCCTTCAGCATCCCGCGAACCTGGGTGAACTCCAGTGACGGACACCCCGCCGAGAGCGGATCAAACTGGCGGATCAGCGCATCCAGTTCTTCCGCAATAAGCGGTTGGCTAATGGGCAGATAAAACTCCATCTCGACCTGTTTTTCACGCGCAGAAAGTTGGCTCAGGCTGACGCCAGTCTCATTAAGCGGCGCATGGAGAATCGCCGTCACCCACGCGGTGATGACCGGTTCCCAGTTGGCATCGTAGCCACCAAGCTCCAGTTTTTCCTGCACCCAGGCAGCCTCAACCGGCTGGGTAAAATCGAGATCTTCAAACAGGCTGTGTAAAAATGTCCCCGGCGACGCACCGCGTGGAAACTGGTGCGGCGTCAGTTCCGGCTCTGCAACCACCTCACCGACGCCTGCCGCATCGATGTCCAGTCGCGGCATAAGATCCTGCGCAATACCATGACCTCGCTGTTGCAGGCCGGAATAGCTGGTCACCCGCCAGTTATCGCCCGGCGTTCGTCGTACCCGTCGGGCATTCAGAGACGCCTCGCCTGCCACGGTGCCCGGCAACGGCTCCATACTGACCGCGTCCGGAATCCGGCAGGCGATGTTCTCATCACAAACTGCGTCTATCGCTGCACGTAGCCCACGAGCATCCATGGGTTCGCCTTTTTGCAGCAGACGCCCCAACGCGCTCTGATGCACATCGGTATCGCCCTTTTTATCGCCCCGACGACGAACCAGAGGGGCAACGCCCAGACTGCAGTGCCAGATTGAACGGGTTAGCGCCACGTACAGTAAACGCAAATCCTCCGCCAGCCGTTCGGCTTCAGCCAGCGCAACGCTTTCGTCCGCCTCGCTCAGATCCAGAATCGCTTCAAACGAGTTACGGTCGTGATAAAACGCCTGATCCTGAACGCGGAAATGAGTAATAAACGGCAGCCAGACCAGCGGATATTCCAGCCCTTTTGACTTGTGGATGGTAACGATCTGCACCAGATGGTTATCGCTTTCCAGACGCATCTGCTGGCTGGCGGCATTGCTGTCGGGCTCAAGAATATGCTGCGAGAGCCAGCGCACCAGCGCATGCTCGCTTTCCAGTTGCGAAGCGGCTTCCTGCAACAGCTCGCTGATGTGCAAAATATCGGTCAGGCGCCGTTCGCCTCCTGCCGTTGCCAGCAGGTTCTCCGCAATCTTGCGCGCCGACATCAGCGCACGTAACATCGGCATCACGCCGCGTTTTTGCCAGACTTGACGGTAGCCGACGAACTCTTCGACCACCCGATCCCAGGCATTTTCATTGCCGTTGAGCATGTCAATGTCGCGCGCGTTCAACCCCATCATTGAGGTCGCCAGCGCGCTACGCAGCGTAGTTTCTTTTTCCGGCGCCATCACCGCCTGTAGCACCCAGAGCATCTCCTGCGCTTCCAGCGTTTCAAACACGCTGTCGCGGTTGGAAAGATAGACGGACGGAATCGCCAGTTGTGTCAGGGCATCGCGTACCAGCGCCGCTTCCTGGCGGCTACGCACCAGCACGCTGATATCCGCCGCGCTCACCGGACGCGCATCGTGACCGCTGATAAGCATCGCCTCTCCGCGCAACCCGGCTTTCAGCCAGTCGCGGATCTGCGCGGCACACACCTGCGCCATATAGCTCTGATAATCCCCTATCCCACAGCTTTCCCCTTCCATCAGCCACATCGTCATCGCGGGTTGAGTTTCACCGTGAAATTCAAAACGCAGCGACTGATTTTTATCGGCGTATTTCACCGGCTGAAACGGGATCTCGCGGAACATAAAGGCGTCGTCCATCTGGCTGAACAACCTGTTGACGCTGTTTACCATGCCAGGGGAGGAACGCCAGTTAGTATCGAGGGTATAGTGCGCGCTGACCTCACTGCGGGCCTTCATATAGGTAAAAATATCCGCGCCGCGAAACGCATAAATCGCCTGCTTCGGGTCGCCAATCAGTAGCAGCGCGGTGTCTGGCTGATGCTGCCAGATACGACGGAAAATACGGTATTGCTGCGGATCGGTATCCTGGAACTCATCGATCATCGCAACCGGGAAGCGGGTACGGATCGCCGCCGCCAGCGCATCGCCGCTTTCACTGCGCAGTGCGCTATCCAGTCGACTGAGCATATCGTCAAACCCCAGCTCACCCCGGCGGCGTTTTTCGTTCGCCACCGTCTCACGGATCTCCGCCAGTGCGCGGGTAATCATCAGATCTCTGAGCGTTAGCGGTTCCGCCAGTAATTCATCAATCGCAACAAACAGCGGATGCTGCGGCACAACGCCGCCTTCTTTGGTTCTGTCCTCAAGGAAACGCTGAGAGAATTTCTCCAGTGCCTCTGGCAACTGGTAGCTTTGCGTTTCGGACTGCGCCCAGGCGCTGATCTTCTCGATCCATTTGCCCTGATTGCCACGGTTAAATTTACGCCGGTCGATGCCTGAGGCTTCTATCAGTCCCTCAAGTTCATCTACCGCTTCACACCACTGCTGCTTAAGCGCATTGATTCGCTGAACAATCTGTTGATGGCGGGACGCCAGCGTTTCGTCATCCGGCGGTGGCGCTTTGATGACCGGCGCTTCCCCTTGCAGGTAACGATTGATATCTGCGAGCAGCGCCTGCGGCCCTTTCCATGTTTCAAACACCACCTGGGCAATTTCCCGCGGCAAGGGGTAACAGTGTCGACGCCAGAAATCCGCACAGGCCTGATAACGCAGCAGCGATTCATCCTCGATCAACTGCTGCTCAAACAACATGCCGGATTCGAAGGCATTCAGACTCAGCATCCGCTGGCAAAAACCGTGGATGGTGAACACCGCCGCTTCATCCATCTGTCTTTCGGCGAGCAACAGCCACTGAGCCGCCTGCTTTTTATCGTCGATCTCGTCGAGCAGACGAGCATACAGAGGATTTTGGGTCGATTCGCGCAGGCAGGCGATACGCAGCTCATGAATGTTACTGCGAATTCGACCGCGTAACTCGTCGGTGGCGGCCTCGGTAAAGGTCACCACCAGCAGCTCTTCGACGGTCAGGGGACGGGGGAAAGCGGAGGAACCGCCGAGCCCGAGAAGTAAGCGCAGATAGAGCGCCGCGATAGTAAAGGTTTTGCCAGTGCCTGCAGAGGCTTCAATCAGGCGCTCGCCCGAGAGGGGCAAGCGCAGGGGATCAAGGGACTCAGCGACATCATTCATTCTGTTCTTTCACCAGGGGCAAAGTTTGCTGCAACGCGCTGACGTTATCCCACACTTTCCAGCCTTCCGGGTGCACAAAGTGCAGCTTCCCGTTTTGACCACCGGAAATCTGCGACAAGACCGCCATGCCTTGCGGCTCCACCACCGCCTGATGGAAGAAATCAGCAAGTTTTTGCGGCGTCAGCTGTTTTATCTGAGCCACAATTTTATCACGTGAATCGAAGCGCATATTACCGCGATCGAAATCTTTGCTTAATTTCGATGCTTCTTCGCCCAGCGTTTGCGGTGCCTGCAACATCTGCGCGACGATAGCCTGCTTAATCTGGGCGAACTCTTCTGGTTTCATTGCCCGCAGTTTTGCTTCCGCCGTGGGGAAAAATGCCTTGTAGCGATCCCAAAGATATGGCGGCTGTTTATCGCTACTTTGCAGCAGGAAACCCATTCCCCACTGGCGTCCGATGCTCATCGGGAAGGCAAACACCGCATATCCTAACTGCTCTTCCGTACGCAGTTGATTGTAGAACCACGGCTGAACAATCTGGCCCAACATGGCGCTGTAGGCCGCGCTGGCGTACTCGTCATAACCGCCAGGGACAAATACCGCCGCCAGTGCGGAGTCAGTGCTACTGCCCGCTTTCTCAAAAATGACCGACTGTTTCTTATCCACCAGCACATCTTTGTTGCGGCACCATTCGGAACCGTTCGCGCCCAGTTGCTTCTGGATATCTCGCGCCATCGTTGTAACCTGCGCTTCGCTCATGTTGCCAACCGCCAGAAACTCCGGACGAGCGCCCGTTTTCAACGCGTCCCGATAGGCCATCACCTCTTTCAGGGTGATCGACGGTAGCAGCGCACGCCGCTCGTCGCGAGAGAAATAAGGTACCTGAGAGATCATCTGCACCGGCATAATCGCCTGCTCGTAAGCTTTCCCTTTCTCGGCGGAATCCATCATCTGGCTATACCAGGATTTCGCCTGTTCAAGCTGCTCTTCGGTGGCGGTGTAGCTGAAATAACCTTCAAGCAACGCCTGGAAAAGTTGCGGCAGACGCTGGGTATAACCGTCGGCATTGAGCATTAAGCCATTATTAGCGTTGGTTGAGAAACCAATGCCGCCCACAGCCGCCTGGTTACTTAACTGGTCGAGCGCAATTCCCGCCAGATAGTCGTTCAGCGCAAACATGACCTGATTTCTGGCGCTGTCCATCGCCTGCGGATTACGCAGAATGACGCTCACATCCGCTTTTGGCTCGCTGGCGAAATGCTGGCTAGGGGCGTACACCACGCGCAGATTAGGTTCATTGACAATCAGCGCCGGACGGTCGTATTTCTTTTCTGGCTTAATCAAGGTGAAATCATCAGGAATGTAGGGGTTCAGTTCCGGCAGCGACAGAACTATCTTCTGCGCTTTTTTCTGCCAGTCGCTGAACGTCTGTTCGCTGATTTTATTGACCTGATAAGGAGCATCAACAAAGTAAGCGGTCTTGTTGTGCGGTTCTTTTGGGCTGATGTACCAGATTCGCGCATTTTGCGGCGTCATCATTTCCAGACGCGCCTGAATGGCTTTCGCATCATATTGATCGGCGATGTTCACCGCGTCCAGCGTATGCGCCACCGGTACGCGGATCATGGTATCCGCCAGCCATTCGACGTAGTCCATATCACGGGTGATCGACGGGTAACGGAAGTCGAGATCAAGCACATGCGACAGCTCGTCAAAGTAGCGTTTATCGACGCCCTTTTCACGTAGCAGATTGAGATAGCTGAAAATAGCCGCAACCACCTCTTCGCGATTCGCCAGGCCTTTATCGGTCAGAGTGGCTGAAATGGCTAACACTCCGCTGTTGCCATTGACCACCGGATCGGAATCCGCACGAATGCCTTCCACCAGCCCTTGTTTTTGCAGCCAGTCAGAAAGCGTACCCGGGCTACGGTTGCCAATCAGATAGGTGATCAGCTCGTCGGTTTTACTGCGAAACTGCGCGCTGTTGTTGTCGATTCGGAACTCAATGCGCAGCACTTTACGCGGCAGCGCAGGAACGTAATGGATGATAACGCCCTTCTGGGCATCGGTGACGACCGGAACGGTAATTTCCGGCTTTTCGATATTCTTGTTGGGTACCCGTCCAAAGGTCTCAGCCGCAATCGTTGCCAGTTCCGGCAACGGCTTATTGCTATAGATAACGGCTTTCATCAGGTTGGCGGAGTAATACTTGCTGTGAAAATCGCGCAACGCCTGCTGCACCGGATTACCCGGTTTGTCGCTTAAGGTTTCCAGGTTGCCGCCGGAAAAACGTGAGCCGGGGTGAGCCGGGTTGATGGTTTCTGCACTCACCTGCGCCATCCGCATCCCGTCACGGGTACGCGCCATTGTCAGTTCAGCGTTTACCGCATTGCGCTCACGCTCGGCATATTTTTTATCCAGCAACGGTTCAGCAATGGCATCGGCCAGGCGGTCAACGGCACCGGTAAGCGCGTCGTTTTCCACTTCCAGGTAAAACGCCGTGCGGTATGGCGCAGTGCTGGCATTGTGGCTGCCGCCGTGCAGTTTGAGGTATTCCGCAAGGCTATCGGCCTGTGGATACTTTTTCGATCCCATCAGACACATGTGTTCAAGATAATGCGCCAGCCCCTGATGCGCATCGGGATCTTCCAGAGACCCCACGGGCACCACCAGCGCAGAAAGCGATTTCACCGCCTGCGAGTCGGATACCAGTAATACCACCATGCCATTATCCAGACGGACGGCCTGATACTGGCGGGTATCTTTGTCGCTTTTACGGATGGTTTCCGCAATGGGTTGCCAACCAGTATCTGCCTGACTTAAGGGCGCCCAAAAGGCGACCAACAACAGTAACGCTTTGAACCAGGTGCTGCGGGGCATTCAAGAACCTCATCATTAACTTTCTTTCTGCGCAAAGACACATTGGATGCTTCTCTGAGCAGGGCAACGCATCATAAAGGAAGCATCAAAATTGCGCAATTTTTATACAATCATCGCGACTGATTAAATCTGAAAAGCGGAAGCAGGTAACGTTGTGACTGCAAAATAATGGCCTCAAAGGTTTCTGAGTCCAGCTGTCGCCACAGGCGTTGATACCAGATATCCTCGCCTTCGCCGCGCATAACCATGTTGCCTTCGTAAGCCTGCATAAACTTCGCGCGGGCTTTTTGTCGCGTATCATCGTCATCTAACATGGCATCATTCGCCGCGTCATAACAGGTTTTTATCCACGCGCCGCCGCTTTCTGGCAACACCAGCAACGGTGCGGACATCCCTTCGCGATATCCGTCAATCAGTTGCGCCAGATACCCCAATGCCTGCTCTTGATCCAGCGGTGGGAATCGCCACTCTCCGTCTTTTCGCAAAAACAGCCGGCTTTCACCTTTCCCTCCGCAGGCACAATAGACAAGGTGTTCGAGCCAAAGTTGCACGCCTTGCGAAATGCTGATTAACGAAGGCCGCCAACGCAATAAGCCATCGTCCTGTACCTGCGGCAGCCAGCCGGTCAACTGTACACCGTTGCAATACAAATTGACTTCCAGGCTTTGGCTCGGCTGACGGCAGGCCACGATCCTGTCCGCCAGCGTCTGCATTTCCTGATGCTGAGCTTCCCAGAGGATCTCACCAAAAGCGCCATACGGCAGATCTCCCGCCGCACGGAAGCGACGGAAAAGACGTTCGGCATCATCCTGTTCAACCAACGTATTCAGTAACTGCTGATTGAGTTGATAACGGGTTAGCCCTTCCAGGGTGAAGGGTTCGGTATCCGGGATCTCACTCTCTTCGGATCGGAAATTAACCTGCAAGCGCTGCTGGAAAAACGCCCTCACTGGATGCGCCCAGAAGCGTTGCAGCGCTTCCAGACTCAGCGTCTCAGGCATATCAAAGGCTAACGGCTGCACAAAATCGCTATGGACCTCGCCGCTGCGGCTTGCCGCCGGTAACCACTCGCTGGCATAGCTCTGTTGCTCACCGGGCTGGAAGTTTTGCGCATCGAACGGCACGCGGGTATGCAACCGGGCAATATGCGCTTTCACCCGTTTCTCGCTCTCATCGCTGGTCAACGCTTCGTCACCCGGCAAATAGTGGCTTTGTCCGATGTAATCGAGCAGTTCCTGAACCAGCACGGAAGGGAAACGTTCACTGTTATCCTGGATCGAGCGCCCGATATAGCTGATGTAAAGCGACTGCTGGGCAGAAATTAAGGCTTCAAGAAACAGATAGCGGTCGTCATCGCGACGACTGCGATCTCCCCGCATCGGTTTCTGACTCATCAGATCAAAGCCGAGCGGCGCAAGCTGGCGCGGATAGACACCGTCGTTCATTCCCAACAGGCAAACCACTTTGAAAGGAATAGAACGCATTGGCATGAGAGTACAGATATTTACCGGCCCCGCCAAAAAGCGCTGGCTGATCCGCTCCTGATCCAACCGCAGCGCCAGTTCATCGCGCAGTAGCGACAACGGGACCGCGTCATCATACTTAGCGTCTATTCCTTCGGCGATGATCGCCTGCCACTGTTGCTCGATCAGCGTCATGGCCGCCTCGGTTTCAGCATCAGGCAGGAAGAAATCGTTGAGCATCTCACGACACACCGGCAACCACTCTTCCAGCGGGCGTTCCTGTGCCAGGCCACAACGCCAAAGATTAAGCTGCATCAGTAACGATGCCAGATGTCCCACCAGTTCGGCGATCAGTCCGCTGGACTCATCGTAAGGCAGAACGGACTGCCATTCGCCCTGCTCACTTTCCATGGCATAGCCCAGCAGCATCCGCGTGAGACCAAATTGCCACGTATGCTGCCCCGTTGCCGGAAGTTCCAGTTCCCGCACGTTGTCGTCATCAATGCCCCAACGAATGCCCGATTCATTGACCCACAATCGCAAATAGCGCAACCCTTCTTCGCTGATATTAAAGCGCGCCGCCAGCACCGGGACATCCAGCAGCGCCAGCACATCTTCAGAAACAAAGCGGCTGTCAGGCAAAGACAACAGGCTAATGAACGCCTGCAATACCGGATGTGACTGACGCGCCCGGCGATCGGAAATGGCATAAGGCAGATAACGCTCCGCAGGGGCGCTGCCAAAGACAGCCTGAATAAATGGGCTATAGCTGTCGATATCCGCCACCATCACGATGATGTCACGCGGCGTGAGCGTTGGGTCCGCCTCCAGCATTGCCAGCAGACGATCGTGGAGGACTTCGACTTCACGCTGTGGGCTATGACAGATGTGGAAGGTGACGCTGGTATCGTTTGGATCAAGGCGTCGCTTATTGTCACTGCGGGAATACTCTTCAAGACTCACGCCCGCCACTGCGCGATTTTCCAGCTCAAGAATATCGGCCTGGATGTTATGCAACAGGTTGTCTGCCGTCACGTCGACAAACGCGTCCAGCTCCTGGCTGTTTTCCAGTTCAGAGAGCAGGTAAATATAGTCGCGTCCCAGTTTTCCCCACGAGGCCAGCATCGGGTTTCCGACATCCTGTTCGCCATCGCCGTTAAACAAACTTTCAGCCTTCTGATTGTCCCGAAACAGCGGCAAATGGCGGTCTTCAAAACTGTGTCGCCGCTGGCGTGCCAGCAGTTTCGCCAGATACGTCGGATCTTTGATATCCCCCCAGTAGTAGCGACAGGGATTGGTGAAGAGCAGATGAATATCGATATGTTTACCGAGCGCCTGAAGTGCCTGTAAGTATACAGGTGGTAACGCGGAGATCCCGCAGATAAACACACGAGAAGGGAGTCCTGACGGGCTGCGGTCAGCGTTTTCGAGGGTCTGGATAAACCGTTGATAGAGATTGGCACGATGCCAGCGCGGCTGCCCCAGCGCATCGGTATATTCCACCAACGCCTTCCACAGCGGCGCCTGCCAGCATTGCGCCTCTCCCAACCCTTCGACTTTTTGCCCTGCTTCCCACTGGATTAGCCATTCCGGTCGATAGACCAGATACTGATCGAAAAGATCCGCCGCCCGCGACGATAACTGAAACAGCTTACGTTTATCAGTATCGTCCGTCAGATAGTGGCGTAATAGCGCAAAGTCTTCATGATCCAGCAGTTGCGGAAGCAGCGTCATCAACTTCCAGCTCATGCTTTGTTTGTTGAAGGCGCTCTCTTTGGGGATCTCCGGCAGTACGCGGACGAACATGTCCCAGATAAAGCTAGCCGGGAGCGGGAATTCTATGTTGGCGGCAATGCCAAATTTCTGCGAAAGGGTCATCTGTAACCACTGCGCCATCCCGGTACTCTGCACCAGAATCATTTCTGGCTCAAAAGGATCGTCCAGCCGTTCACGCTCGACGATGAACTCCATCAATGCTTCCAGCACATCCAGACGGTTTGAGTGGTAGACCCTTAACATAGAGACTCCTGACAACTAACGGTTCGGGCAATGCAGACGCGTCATTTTTCCCTGCCTGCCCAGTGGAGAAGATAGCGTAACGCTGATGCTGACACATCCCGCCTGCGTTGTCTGCATCCGCTTGACCTGCCAGTTAAGCGGTGGCGAAAACAAACGCAGTTGCGTCTGCTGCCAGCCCTGCCGCCAGAGTTGAAGAGACTGGTCTCTGGTGAAAAAACTGTTCATCAGCGCCCGCTTATATCCGGTCAGCGCCGTCACCACCATCACCATGAGAACCATTGCCAGTATCACTTCCGGCAAGCTAAACCCGCGCTGACGGTTCAGGGGATCTGGCATAACGTAACCTCCCGTAGCGGACAGAAGTCGCTCCAGCCATGAGGAGAAAAAACGACGCTTTCCTCCTGCTGTTCACCTGCGCGCCATAGAGACATTCCCTGATAGCTGGCAACAAGCAAAGCGCGGCGATTAGCGAGTCTGCGCAAGCAGACGGGGACATTGGCTTCCCCGTAATACCGACACGGTTTATCTGAGCTTATCGACCATGGCTGCATCCTGCCCCACTCCATAGCGGACTGCACGACAGCCTGACGCTGTAGAGCCTGACTTTCTATCGCCACCCGCCAGGCAAAACGGCTCTGCTGCTGATTAACGCCTTGTAACAGTAAACTGCCAAGGACCAGCAACAGCAGAACCAGCGCCAGAGAGGAGACACCCCGCTCGCGATTCATAAATTAAAACCAGTAACGCTGTAGCGTGCATCAGCTACAGTTTGCGGGTCCACCCGGCTAATACCGCGCAGATGTAAGGTCAGTTCGGGCGCAAAGCCCACGATATCCTGGCGCGTGACCTCAAATGCCGTAATCTGCACAACGTCAGGATCGGTCATTTTATCCCATCCTTTTCCGTTACACGTTTTCGCGCCGCGCTGCGTCTCCAGCACGTTGTCACTCAGGCGAAACCCGGTTTGTTCTGCCTCCTTCACCGGCTCGTTTTCAAAGACGCCATTTGCATTGGCGTCCCACTGAACGATGACACACCGGCCCGCGTCGGTAATACTTACCCCTTCGCCGCTACAGTTACCGTGACAATACCCTGCGCGTTGAAGGTGCTTCGCGACGGTGTACACCCGCTGCCACACATCATCTTCCAGCGCGAGTTTGCGAGTCTGCTGCAAAATATCGCGCTGTAACGCTGGCAAAAAACGGGCGGCTCCCAGCAAAAGTACACTGCTGATCGCCATTGCAATCAGCACCTCAAGCAGAGAAAAACCACGTTCTCTTACTGGCAGCCCTGGGTATCGTCGCGCTCGCACAGGCGGATGCGTCCCCAGGGCGAAACCACCACCCGCCACTCGCCTGTCGCATTTTTCAGGCGAACGTTCCCCGGCCACGCGGTATTGCGTTGACCATAAAACGCCAGCGAGGCGGTGATTCCGACAAGGTCGACATCGCGCCAGAGCGGCACAAAAACGAACGCAGAGTGCGGCGTACAAGTAGTTTGTGAGGCTGTCGAACTGACAAGGCACCATGACGCGTCCTCCCTGATGGCGGTAATGATGTGATCGCGGTTATGCCAGTTGGCGTCCTCCCGTAGTTGCAGCAAGAAATCGCGCAGCTGACAGGCGGTCTGCCAGAGATGTTGCTGTTGCTGCCACTGCTGCCAGCCGTAGAGTCCTGTGGCACTCAGGCTAATAATAATGAGCATCGCGATCAGCGTTTCGATGAGCGTATAGCCCTGTTGTGTTTTCATGGCGGCAGTATGGCGCGTCAGGAGATTAAAACGAGGCGAGAATTCAGCTTTTTCGGCGCATTACGAGGAAAACGTCCCCTGTTGCAGCGAATTGCAACATTTCAGGAACCCGCACCGAAAAACGAAAATTAGGGTAAAAAAAACCGACGCGCTAAGGCGTCGGCTATGACAGGATAAACCCGGTTCAGATAGCAACCGGCGCTTTTATCCCGGGATGCGGGTCGTAACCCTCGATTTCAAAATCATCGAAGCGGTAGTCGAAGAGGGAATCGGGTTTACGTTTAATCACCAGTTTCGGCAGCGCGCGCGGTTCGCGAGTCAGTTGCAGATGCGTCTGCTCCATGTGGTTGCTGTACAGATGCGTGTCACCACCGGTCCAGACGAAATCGCCGACCTCCAGATCGCACTGCTGCGCCATCATATGCACCAGCAACGCATAGCTGGCGATGTTAAACGGCAGGCCGAGGAACACGTCGCAGGAGCGCTGATACAGCTGACAAGAAAGTTTGCCATCCGCAACATAGAACTGGAAGAACGCATGGCACGGCGCCAGCGCCATTTTGTCCAGTTCGCCAACGTTCCACGCCGAAACGATAATACGGCGCGAATCGGGATCATTTTTCAACTGGTTCAGTACCGTCGCGATCTGGTCAATGTGGCGACCGTCCGGCGTCGGCCAGGCGCGCCACTGTTTGCCATACACCGGACCCAGGTCGCCGTTTTCATCCGCCCATTCGTCCCAGATGGTGACGTTATTGTCGTGCAGATAGGCCACGTTGGTGTCACCTTGCAGGAACCACAGCAGCTCGTGGATGATGGAGCGCAAGTGGCAACGTTTTGTCGTCACCAGCGGGAATCCTTCCTGCAGGTTAAAACGCATCTGATGACCAAAAATGGAAAGCGTTCCGGTTCCGGTACGGTCGTTTTTCTGTGTGCCTTCATCCAGCACTTTTTGCATCAGTTCTAAATACTGTTTCATGGTTCCTCAGGAAACGTGTTGCAGTGGGCGACGACGATAGGCCCAAACCATCATGATCACACCAGCGACAATCATCGGAATCGAGAGGATCTGTCCCATGCTGATGTACTGTACCCATTCACCGGTGAACTGCTGATCCGGCTGACGGAAGAATTCAACAATGATACGAAACGTACCGTAGCCAATCAAAAACAGTCCGGAGACTGACCCCATTGGACGCGGTTTACGAATAAACAGGTTAAGAATGATAAACAGCACTACGCCTTCCAGCGCCATCTCATAAAGCTGAGACGCGTGGCGCGGTAGGGAGCCGTAGGTATCAAAAATAGATTGCCATTGCGGGTTGGTTTGCAGCAACAGAATATCTTCAGTGCGTGACCCGGGAAACAGCATAGAATATGAGAAATTCGGGTCGACACGGCCCCACAGTTCGCCATTGATAAAGTTACCCAGACGCCCGGCACCCAGACCAAAGGGAATCAGGGGGGCAATGAAATCAGAGACCTGGAAGAAACTACGCTTCGTGCGTTTGGCGAAAATAATCATCACCAGAATCACACCAATCAGGCCACCGTGGAAGGACATGCCCCCATCCCAGACGCGGAACAGGTACAGCGGATTATCCAGAAACAGCGGAAAGTTATAGAACAGCACGTAGCCAATACGCCCGCCGAGGAAGACCCCGAGGAAACCTGCATAGAGTAAGTTTTCGACTTCATTCTTAGTCCAGCCACTGCCAGGGCGACTGGCACGGCGCGTCGCCAGCCACATCGCGAAAATGAAGCCCACCAGATACATTAAGCCGTACCAACGAAGTGCAACGGGCCCAATTGAGAAAATGACCGGATCGAATTCCGGAAAATGCAGATAGCTACTGGTCATCTGTCACCACAAGTTCTTGTTATTCCGCTGAAAAGACTCAGCGAGCGATATGCGCACCCACTGCTTACAGGCGCTCCAAAGGAGCGAATGATAGCATAAGGGGGTTAACGAGGCTGCGGAGAAGATGTAAAAGATCTGTATAGCGCTTTTACATCCCCCCACGGATCAGACCGCCCATCCCACGCCGCTCCATAAACGCCGCCACCTGATGACGCACTTCCGTTGCCAGTTGCGCCTCAAGGCTACGCTGAGCAAGCGTTTTGGCCTCTTCGTAATCAATGCGGCGCAGCAGGTATTTCACGCGCGCCACGGAGCGACCGTTCATTGAGAGATGGCGAAAACCCAGCCCAATCAGGATGGTCACGCACATCGGATCGCCCGCCATTTCGCCACATACGCGCAGATCAATATCACTGCGCTCGGCTTCCTGTGCAATCAATGACAGCGCACGTAACATCCCCGGATGCAGACTGTCGTAGATGCTGGCGACGCGCGTGTTGTTGCGATCCACCGCCAGCACATACTGGGTCAGATCGTTAGTCCCGACGGAAATAAAATCGACGCGGCTCGCCAGATTCGGCAGCATAAAGACCATTGACGGCACTTCCAGCATGATGCCGATACGCGGTTTCGGGATCGCGTACCCAATCATCTCTTCCACTTCGCGGCCCGCACGTTCAATCAGGCGGCGCGCTTCATCCACCTCATCGATACTGGTTACCATCGGCAGCAGAATACTCAGGTTACCCGTCGCCGCATTGGCACGCAGCATGGCGCGGACCTGGACAAGGAAGATCTCCGGCTGATCGAGCGTAATGCGGATCCCTCGCCAGCCCAGGCAGGGATTCTCCTCACTGATTGGCATGTATGGCAACTGTTTGTCCGCGCCAACGTCCAGCGTTCGCAGCGTCACCGGCTTGTCGTTAAACATCTGCAACATGCCCTGATACTGCGCCACCTGCTCCTCTTCAGAAGGAAAACCGCTTTGCAGCATGAAGGGAATTTCGGTGCGATACAGGCCTATGCCGTCAATACGACTGCCCAGTTTTTCTTCATGTTCAGGGCTAAGCCCCGCGTTCAGCATCACTTTGACCCGCTCACCGCTTTTCAGCTGTGCGGGTAAATTGACGTCATCTTCCGCCAGACGGCTGAGTTCATTCTCTTCGCTGATTAACCGCTGATATTCCTGGATTAATACTGGTTCAGGATCGACCAGCAGCTCACCACGATAGCCATCCACCACCAGCGTGCGACGGTGTAACACCGAGGGTTGAATATCAGCGCCCATTACGGTGGGAATACCCAACGCACGCACCATGATCGCAGCATGGGAGTTGGCCGCCCCGTCGCGAACCACAACGCCCGCCAGTCGGTCCTGCGGCAGTTCCGCGAGTGTTGTGGCGGAGAGTTCGTCAGCTACCAGTACGAAACGTTCTGGCCAGGCATTTGGCCCTTGAATGGAATCATCGAGATGGAACAGTAAGCGTTGGCCCAGCGCACGCAGGTCGCCTGCCCGTTCTTTAAGATAGTTGTCGCTCAGCGCGGCAAACTGCTCGGCAAACTTTTCGATGATCGTTTTGACCGCCCACTCCGCCACCGAGCCGTTATCGACTTCGGTAAACAGCTCGCGTCGCAGGCGAGCATCGGAGAGCAGGTGCGAATAGAGATCGAATATCGCGGCGGTCTCTTTCTGTGCGCCAGCGGCAAATCGCTTGCTGTAACGGCGAAACTCATTTGCCGCTTCTTCCAGCGCGCCGGTCAGGCGCTCACGTTCCAGAGCGGGATCCAGCGTCGAGGCCTGATACACCTGCTCCATCAACGGTAGCGTCGCATCCTGCCAGCCTTCCGCAATGGCCACGCCCGGCGCCGCCGGCAGCGCCCGAATACGCGTCTGGCGATACTGGCCAAACAGGGCGGTAAGCTGAGATTGTGACAGGATCGCCGCCATCTGCGTGGCGAGCGTCACCAGGAAAGATTCTTCACTTTCATCGTACTGGCGCAGTTCGCGCTGTTGTACAACAAGAACGCCCAGCAGTTGACGACGCTGAATGATCGGCACACCGAGGAAAGCACGGAAGCGCTCTTCCTTTACCGAGGGGATGTATTTAAAACTGGGATGTTTTTGCGCATCCGCGAGGTTGATAGGTTCCGCCAGCCTGCCAACCAGGCCGACGATACCTTCATCAAACGCGAGTGCGACAGTTCGACCGCGCGGTTTTTTAAGTCCTCGCGTCGCCATAAGGTAATAACAACGCCGGTCATGATCGGCCAGGTAAACCGAGCAGACCTCCGTATCCATCGCAAGACAGATGTCAGTGACCAGAATATTCAGCGCTTCATTCAGACGCGGAGCACTGGCCACCTTTTCGACTATTTCGCGCAGGCGGGTGAGCATAATTTGCGTGGCTTAACCTCTTTTACGTCGATAAGCAGGTGTACTTTGCGGCTTCGGCGTCGCTTCCTGAAGCGCCATCACAACACTTGCGAACTCTTTCATCACCCTGCGGTAGACATCGCGTTTAAATGAAACCACTTGCCGGACCGGGTACCAGTAACTTACCCATCGCCAGCCGTCAAACTCAGGAGTGCTGCTGGTTTGCATATTGATTTCCGCGTCCCCGCTCATCAACTGCAAAAGAAACCACTTTTGTTTCTGGCCGATACACACCGGCTTTGTATCCCAACGCACCAAACGTTTCGGTAACTTGTAACGCAACCAGTTGCGAGTAGAGGCAAGGATTCGCACATCTTTACGGCTTAACCCTACTTCTTCAAACAGTTCCCGGTACATCGCCTGTTCTGCTGATTCTCCTGGATTTATCCCACCCTGTGGGAACTGCCAGGAGTGCTGACCAAACCGTCGGGCCCACATCACTTGCCCCTGACGATTACAAATTACGATACCTACATTTGGGCGGTAGCCATCGTCATCAATCACCGGACTACCTCAACATAAACCTTATATGAGAATGATTGTTTCACACTCCTGACAGACGGTAAACCACTGAGTTAAGGCGGTGTGCATCTAATAACAATTGAATAACTCACAGTTAAAGACAAAGTTATAAACAGACACTCACCCATTTGGGCGATTTTATTCACCTTTTCTGTGGATAGAGTTGTGAAGAAGTACGGAATTACTCCGGGAAAACCCGGAACAGTCCGAATAAACAGCCGGGAGGGTAAAAAAAATATTTTCTGTTATTCATGAAGTTACTGACTAACTTTAGTTGTTAGCAGCCAAAAGAGTGATAACCATCACACTGACGATCTTCAGGCTGATGAAAGATCGAGCAGCGCTGACTTTATCCACAGATTATGCCAATAAGTTAAACACAAATTGGGTGAAAATTCGATTTTGTCGCACGTCAAGGCTGTAAATGGAAACAGTAGTCGGGGTTTTTCACAGTTATCCCATCTTTCTGTGGATAACATGGTGTAAGATCCTGTTTAAATTCAGTGACCAGAAATGGAAAACCCATGCTTCGGTTGCGCAACATGTGATGTCATAAACTAAAAATCAATATAAATCATGGCATTGAATATCATATATGGAAAACGATAAACTTCTTTCCCACGGTATAAAAACCTTGTTCATTTTTTCACCTAAGGTGTGACACCATGTCCGGACTCCATCCTTTACGCTTTCCACCGGAATCTGAAGCCCTTCTGCTCCAGCAGGCGCAGCAGCTTTCGGGCTATTCGCTTGGCGAACTGGCGGCGATAGCAGGTATTGTTACGCCGAAAGATCTCAAGCGGGACAAAGGCTGGATCGGCGTGTTGCTGGAACTCTGGCTGGGGGCCAGCGCCGGAAGTAAGCCTGAACAGGATTTCGCGGCATTAGGCGTCGAGTTGAAAACCATTCCTGTGGATAGCCTCGGACGACCGCTCGAAACCACGTTTGTCTGTGTCGCACCGCTGACCGGAAACAGTGGTGTGACGTGGGAAACCAGTCACGTGCGACACAAACTGAAGCGGGTATTGTGGATCCCGGTGGAAGGCGAGCGCAGCATTCCCCTTGCGCAGCGGCGGGTGGGATCGCCGGTGCTGTGGAGTCCTGATGAAGAAGAAGACCGTCAACTACGGCTCGACTGGGAAGAATTAATGGACATGATTGTGCTCGGTCAGGTTGAACGTATTACCGCCCGCCATGGCGAATTTTTACAATTGCGCCCGAAGGCCGCAAACGCCAAAGCGCTTACCGAGGCGATCGGCGCCCAGGGCGAGCCAATACTGACGTTGCCGCGTGGTTTTTATCTGAAAAAGAACTTCACACGCGCCCTGCTGGAACGCCACTTTTTGTTACAACAGCGTTAGACTTTCGCCCGGTGCCCGGGAAGCATATAATTAGCGTTTCTTTTTTTGGCAGGACTTTGTTCAATGTTATTTGCATGGATAACCGATCCTAACGCCTGGCTTGCGCTCGGTACGCTGACGCTGCTGGAGATCGTGCTTGGGATCGATAATATTATTTTCCTCTCTCTGGTGGTTGCAAAACTCCCGACTGCGCAACGTGCGCACGCCCGTCGTCTCGGTCTGGCGGCGGCAATGATCATGCGGCTGGCGCTGCTGGCCTCCATCGCCTGGGTAACCCGGCTGACCAATCCGCTGTTCGAGGTGTTTGGTGAGTCCATCTCCGCCCGTGACCTTATCCTTCTGCTTGGCGGATTGTTCCTGATCTGGAAAGCGAGTAAGGAGATCCACGAATCCATTGAAGGTGAAGAAGAAGGGATGAACATGCGCGTCACCTCCTTTCTGGGGGCCATCGTGCAGATCATGCTGCTCGACATCATCTTTAGTCTGGATTCGGTGATCACGGCGGTCGGTTTGTCCGATCATCTGTTCATTATGATGGCGGCGGTGGTGATTGCCGTTGGCGTGATGATGTTTGCAGCGCGTCCTATTGGCGAGTTTGTTGACAGACACCCGTCCGTGAAGATGCTGGCGCTGTCGTTCCTGATCCTGGTGGGCTTCACCCTGATTCTGGAAAGCTTCGACGTCCACGTGCCGAAAGGGTACATCTATTTCGCCATGTTCTTCTCGATTGCGGTCGAGAGCCTGAATTTGTTGCGAAACAAAAAGAACCCGTTGTAATTGCCCTTTTCGCTCCCTCCGGGGAGCGAATATCTCACCTTTTCTCCTCTCAGATTAAGATTTTCCTGCTTTCCCTGCCCACAACTTCAGGTTATTACTAGACTGTTATCAGACGCAGGCCACGTGAGGATAAATGGATGAAAAAATGGGCAGTGATAATTTCCGCAGTAGGACTGGCTTTTGCCGTTTCCGGCTGTAGCAGCGATTATGTCATGGCGACCAAAGATGGTCGGATGATCCTGACCGACGGGAAACCTGAGATTGATGACGATACCGGTCTGGTGAGCTACCACGACCAGCAGGGCAACGCCATGCAAATTAACCGCGACGACGTTTCTCAAATCATTGAACGTTGAGAGTTGAGGTCAGCCGCGCTGCTGGCCTTAACAATTTTTCTTCCCTTTTTCCCTTCCCTCAGCCATTTTTATAATCCTTATGTCGTGATTATAAAAAGGAAACGGCTATGCAATATCACCGTATACCCCACAGCTCACTTGAAGTTAGTACTCTGGGGCTGGGCACAATGACGTTTGGTGAACAAAATAGCGAAGCCGACGCCCATGCACAGCTCGATTATGCCGTCGCGAATGGCATTAACCTGATCGATGTGGCCGAGATGTACCCGGTCCCGCCGCGTCCGGAAACCCAGGGGCTCACCGAAACTTACGTCGGAAACTGGCTGGCCAAATATGGTAATCGTGAAAAGTTGATTATCGCCTCCAAGGTCAGCGGCCCGTCACGCAATAACGACAGCGGCATTCGCCCGAATCAGGCTCTGGATCGTAAAAACATCCGTGAAGCGCTGCACGATAGCCTGAAGCGTCTTCAGACCGATTATCTGGATCTTTACCAGGTTCATTGGCCGCAACGCCCGACTAACTGTTTCGGCAAGCTCGGCTACACCTGGACCGACTCTGCACCGGTGGTCTCGCTTTTGGATACCCTGGATGCGCTGGCGGAATTCCAGCGCGCGGGTAAAATCCGCTACATAGGCGTCTCGAATGAAACGGCCTTTGGCGTGATGCGCTATCTGCATCTGGCGGATAAACATGACCTGCCGCGCATTGTCACTATCCAGAACCCTTACAGCCTGGTCAACCGCAGCTTTGAAGTGGGGCTGGCAGAAGTCAGTCAGTACGAAGGCGTTGAACTACTGGCTTATTCTTGCCTGGGATTTGGCACGCTGACCGGCAAATACCTGAACGGCGCGAAACCTGCCGGGGCGCGCAATACGCTGTTTAGCCGCTTTACCCGCTACAGCGGCGAGCAGACGCAAAAAGCCGTGGCAGCGTATGTCGATATCGCCAGACGCCATAATCTCGATCCGGCGCAGATGGCGCTGGCCTTCGTTCGTCGTCAACCGTTTGTTGCCAGCACGCTACTTGGCGCCACTACCATGGAACAATTGAAAACCAACGTCGAGAGCTTGCATCTGACGTTAAGCGAAGCGGTGTTAGCAGAGATTGAAGCGGTGCATCAGGTTTATACCTATCCTGCACCGTAACAGAACCGCGCCGGAGGAATGCCGGCGCGCTAATTATGCCTGGCGGCGCTGCCAGATCCACAGCGCCGCTATCGCCAGCGCAAACAGACCGCCAAAACCGATACCCACGGCAACGACCGGGATCCCTATCCACACCGCCAACGAGTAGAGTCCCAGCATCAACAGCATCGCGCTGTTCTCACCGAGGTTCTGTACCGCGATCGCATTCCCCGCGCCGACACTCTTCTTACCACGCTCCTGCAATAGCGCGTTCAGCGGCACCACAAAGAAACCGCCCAATACACCGATCAGCATCAGCAGCGCATAGGCAGGCAACAAGGCGTGTTGCAGAGAAAAAATCAGCACAACGACGCCAATCAGGATCCCCGCCGGCATACAGCGTACGACGGTTTCCAGCGTCACCAGTCTGGCAGCGGCCCCGGCGCCAGCTACAATACCGATGGCGACCATGGCGTTGAGATAAGTGGGCGTCGCGTTATCAGTGATGCCTAACGCCACTGGCACCCATAGCACCAGCAGAAAACGCAGCGTCACGCCCGCGCCCCAGAACAGACTGGTGCCCACCAGCGAGAAACGCGTTTCGCCGTTGCGCCACAGTGAAACACAGGCGCAGAAGAAACTGCGCGTCATCTTCACCAGATGCCAGGACTGCCCTGGACGAGCGGCTGCCAGTTTGGGAATAGACAGGTTCGCTACCACGGCACCGGCATAGGCCAGCGTACAGGCAACCAGCGCGGCAAGAACATGCCAGTCTGCCAGCACGCCACCCGCCACCGAGCCGAGCAGGATCGCCGCAATAGTGGATGCTTCCATCAGACCGTTCGCTTTCACCAGCTTATCGCCGGTAGTCAGTTCCCCCAGAATGCCGTATTTGGCCGGTGAGTAGGCCGCCGCGCCAATCCCCACCAGCGTATAGCCGATGAATGGATTGAAGCCAAAACAGATAGTTGCCGCCCCCAGCAGTTTCAGACCGTTGGCAAACATCATCACCCGGCCTTTGGCAAAACTGTCGGCAATCTGACCCACAAACGGTGCAAACAGGATGTAAGCGCCCACAAACACCATTTGCAGGATCGGCTGGCTCCAGTCCGGATAAAACTGTTCCTTCAGCAACGCCAGCGTGGCAAACAACAGGGCGTTATCGCCAAACGCAGAGAGAAACTGCGCCGCGATAACCGACATCATCCCCTTCGACCAGACAGAAGTATTGGTATGTACTGACTCAGGCATTTTGTTTTTCCGGATCATCAACCCAGCTTTTCAGCGTCACGAAATCCGGCTTACCGCTGCCGAGTAACGGGAGTTGTTTCAGGTAACGGATATCGCGCGGCACCGCCAGTTCCGGCACGCCGTGCGTACGGGCATATTGCTGTAATACGTCACGCGTGAGCTCACTATCAGTAGTAAAGAGCACCAGCGCTTCGCCTTTGCTGGCATCGCTCTTGATCGCCGTCGCGTGCATTTTTTCCGGCGACACGCCGAGCGCCAGTTGCTCAACCATCTCCAGGGAGACCATTTCACCGGCAATTTTCGCAAAGCGCTTGGCGCGTCCCTGTATTTGCACGAATCCCTGCTCATCAAAACGCACGATATCGCCAGTGTCATACCAGCCACGCTCCAGCTCGCCGCTGGCATTCTCCGCCGCAGGGACTTCCAGTACCCCCGGTTTTTCCACTCGCAGATAACCGTTCATGATATTTGGCCCTTTCAACTGCAAACGCCCCCCTTCTTCAATACCCGGGATCGCCAGCAGACGCGCGTCCATGCCGGGCAGGATCCGCCCAACGGTTCCAGGCTTTGCCGCCATCGGGACGTTAATCGATACCACTGGCGCACATTCCGTCACGCCATAACCTTCGAGAATGCGCAGGCCAAACTTATCCTGCCAGAGCTGTTTTGTGCTCTCCTGTAGTTTCTCCGCTCCCGCCACCACATAGCGCAGACGATAGAAATCATACGGATTGGCAAAACGCGCATAGTTACCGAGGAACGTGGAGGTGCCAAACAGCACCGTGCAGTTTCGGTCGTAAACCAGTTCCGGCACAATGCGATAATGCAACGGGCTTGGATAGAGGAACACGTCAGCGCCAGTGAGCAACGGCGTAAACAGCCCCACCGTCAGACCGAACGAGTGAAACAGCGGCAGCGCCGACATAAAACGGTCATTGGCAGTAAAGTCAGCAATGGTTTTAATCTGCTCAACGTTAGCCAGCAGGCTCTTGTGGCTATGCACCACCCCCTTAGGATGACCTTCAGAACCCGAAGTAAAGAGGATCACCGCCGCCTCTTCCGGCTGCTGTTTGACCTGCGCCCGATGCGGCATCAGCAGATGCGCAAAGATCCACAGCTTGTCTGCAGTGGTCACATCGGCTTTGAGATCTTCCAGATAGACCCAGCGAACCTGCGTCAGTTGCTCCGGCAGGTGCCAGAGTTTGCCTTTATCCAGGAACTGGCGAGAGGTAAAAATGGTTTTGATTTCCGCGGCGGTGATAGCGCTGGTCAGCCCGTTGACACCCGCCGTGTAGTTCATCATTGCCGGGATACGACGACGAGACACCGCGCCGAAAATCACCGCCGCGCTGATCGCGGCATTGGGTAGCATCAGGCCGATTTTTTCGCCTTCTGCGCTGTATTTTTCCAGAATACGTCCGACAAACAGCGTTTTAGTTAGCAGTTGTCGATAGCTGTCCGGTTTGAAGTTGATGTCTTCGATGCAGTGCTTGCCCGCACCATAGCGGTACATCGCTGCCAGCAGCGATTCATACAGCGTTTCGCGCGGACGCACCGCCATCCGTGCTTCCATCATTTTCTGATGCAGCATTTCACCGGCGATTTTACGACGTTCGCGTGCGCGAGGGGCATCGGGCATGGGCAAATGAGTTGGTGGTAAAATATGCAGATGGATCTGCGGGAAGAAGCGGCGTTTCACCAGCCCTTTCAGGCGACTGAAATGGGTGAGCTCCGCCCCTTCGATCCGCACCGGCACCAGCGTCGCACCGGATTTCGCGGCGACAAATCCAGCGCCGTCGTAGATTTTCATCAACGAGCCGCTCACCGAAATGCGCCCTTCCGGGAAAATGACCACCGGACGGCCCTGCTCGATCAGTCGAACCAGATGTTTAATCGCCATCGGTTTCGTCGGATCAAGCGGTACAAAATCGATCAGCGAGGTTAACCAGCGCATGTACCACTGCTGGCTAATCGAGGTGTAGACCGCAAACACTGGACGTACCGGTAGAAACAGCGCCAGCAGAATGCCGTCGATAAACGAGACATGGTTGGGGGTGATTAAGACGCGCTCTCCCTGCAACGCCTGCATATCCCCCGTCACGCGTACCCGATAGAGCACACGACACAGGTTACGGAAAAAGCCAAATAACATTTCAACTCCCTTTGCGCACGATTCGGTAAAATAATGGTGGCAGATTACACGAACAAGGCAACGGGAGCGACAGTAAACTCGGGGCGAAAAAAAACCTGCGCATCCGCGCAGGTTGGTGCAAGAGACAGGGTACGAAGAGCGTACCGAATAATCTCACCAATCAATACCTCTGGGATCTTGATTGTGGTCGGTGCATGACCGCTTCGCCAGCGAGAAAACGCAAAGGAATGATGGGAAATGCAACCAGTTGTGTAAATTATCGCTTACTGTTACAGATTGCGGTACTAGCAAAAAAAAACCTGCGCAACTGGCGCAGGCTGGTGTAATTCGTGTGCTCAACCCGAAAGTTGACTTCACCTATCAATACCTCTGGGATCTCAACTTTATCAAGCTGTTGGGAAGCGTCGCCAGCGAACAATCGCAACAGCCCTTCGCAAAGTGTAACTAATGGTTTGCATCGTTCGATTTTTGGCTTAATTTCGAGGATTTTGCTCACATTTGCCGCGTCACAACAGGCAATCTGCTTGAACCAGCAGCCGTTTTCCGTAACACTGACAGAATGTAAGCGTTTACCCACAATAGGTACTGTCATGGCGACCATAAAGGATGTAGCCCGACTGGCTGGTGTATCAGTCGCCACCGTTTCCCGCGTCATCAATGATTCCCCCAAAGCCAGCGAGGCGTCACGCCTGGCGGTGACCAGTGCGATGGAGTCGCTCAGCTACCACCCCAATGCTAACGCGCGCGCGCTCGCACAGCAGTCCACCGAAACCATAGGTCTGGTGGTTGGCGATGTTTCTGACCCGTTTTTCGGCGCGATGGTGAAAGCCGTTGAACAGGTCTCTTATAACACCGGCAATTTTTTACTGATTGGCAACGGCTACCATAATGAACAAAAAGAGCGTCAGGCGATCGAGCAGCTTATTCGTCACCGCTGCGCGGCGCTCGTCGTTCACGCCAAGATGATACCGGATCCCGACCTGGCATCATTAATGAAGCAAATTCCCGGCATGGTGCTCATCAACCGGATCCTGCCCGGTTTCGAACAGCGCTGTGTGGCGCTGGACGACCGTTATGGCGCCTGGCTGGCAACCCGCCATTTGATCCAACAGGGCCATACACGCATAGGCTATCTGTGTTCGAATCACTCCATTTCGGATGCGGAAGATCGTCTCAAAGGCTATTACGATGCTCTTGAAGAGAGCCATCTCCCGGTCAACGATCGCCTTGTAACGTATGGCGAACCCGACGAAAGTGGCGGTGAGCAGGCGATGACTGAACTGTTAGGCCGCGGCAGAAACTTCACCGCGGTGGCCTGTTATAACGATTCCATGGCTGCTGGCGCGATGGGCGTGCTGAATGATAACGGCGTGGACGTCCCGGCGGAGATCTCGCTGATCGGCTTTGATGATGTGCTGGTTTCGCGCTACGTTCGCCCACGCCTGACCACCGTGCGTTATCCTATCGTGACGATGGCGACACAGGCCGCAGAACTGGCGCTCGCGCTGGCGGAAAAGCGCCCACTACCCGATGTCACCCATGTTTTCAGCCCTACGCTGGTCCGTCGCCACTCTGTGACGACGCCAACGGAGCCGGGCAATGCGTCATCAAACGAGTAATCAGGATCGCGTCATGATAACAATGCTGGATGTTTCCCGTCGTGCCGGTGTCTCGAAAGCCACCGTTTCTCGTGTGCTTAACGGCACCGGTCAGGTCAAAGAAAGTACGCGTCAGAAAGTGTTTAAGGCGATGCAGGCGCTGGATTATCGTCCGAACTTTCTGGCTCGCTCGCTGGCTAACCGAACCAGCAACAGCATTGGGTTGGTCGTATCGACCTTTGATGGCTTCTACTTTGGTCGCCTGCTACAACAGGCTTCGCGGCAGACTGAATCTCACGGCAAACAGTTGATTGTCACTGACGGTCACGATACGCCAGAGCGCGAACAGGAAGCGGTGCAGATGCTGGCCGACCGGCAGTGTGACGCCATCATTCTCTACACCCGTTATATGAGCGAAAAGGCGATCCTGGCGCTGGCGGATTCGATTACGATGCCGTTGATTATCATCAACCGCGACGTCAGCCTCGCCCGCGAACGCGCCATCTTTTTTGAACAGGAAGACGCGGCATTTCAGGCGGTGGATTACCTGATTTCCCAGGGACACCGCGAGATTGCCTGTATTACCGTGCCGGGACACACGCCGACCGGGAAGTCGCGTCTGATGGGCTACCGTAAGGCGCTGGAGAAAAATGGCATCGACTGGGATCCGGCAAAGGTGAAATATGGTGATTCCAGCATGACGCGCGGCTATGACGCCTGTAATGAACTGCTACAGGAAGGGGTGACGTTCAGCGCCCTGTTTGCCTGTAACGACGACATGGCGCTGGGTGCGTCGAAAGCCCTGCACCAGGCCGGGCTTAACATTCCGCAGGATGTATCGCTGTTTGGGTTTGACGATGCGCCGAGTGCAAAATGGCTTGAACCGGGATTATCGACGGTTTATCTCCCCATCGACACAATGATTACCACGGCCATCGACCAGGCAATCCGCATGGTCAATGGCGAAGAGGTCGAGCCGATCCCGCCCTTTACCGGCACGCTGGTGTTGCGCGACTCGGTGACCACTGGGCCGTATTTTAACAAATAATCATAATGTTATCTGCGCAACGCAATGCCTGATGGCGCTTCGCTTATCAGGCCTACAACCGTGTTCGGCTTAAAGTAATTCCAGCGCTAACAGCTCTTCAATGGTCTGGCGACGGCGAATCAGCCGCGCCTGACCGTTGTCAAATAACACTTCCGGCAGCAGCGGACGGCTGTTGTAGTTTGACGACATCGAGGCGCCGTATGCGCCGGTATCATGCAGCACCAGATAATCTCCCGGCGCCACCGCTGGCAGCGCGCGGGTTTCCACCTTGCCGCCCTCCTGCTGGGTAAAGACGTCGCCGGATTCGCACAGCGGCCCTGCGACGACCGTGTCGACTCGTGGCGCGTTCTCCAGTGAACGGCCATCCGCCGCCAGCGCGGTAATATGGTGATAACTGCCATACATTGCCGGGCGCATCAGATCGTTAAAGCCGGCATCCACCAGCACAAAATGACGACTGCCCATCTGCTTCACGCTGCGTACCTGGGTGACCAGCACGCCAGACTGTGCAACGAGAAAACGTCCGGGCTCAATTTCCAGCTTCACATGATGTCCCAGATGACGAGCGATCTGCTCGCGCGCGGCATTCCACAAGCCAAAGTAATGCCGGGTATCCACCGCCTCTTCGTCGTCGTGATAAGGAATCGACAGGCCGCCACCGGCGGAGATCGCCTCCAGATCCTGACCAAAATCCACCACCTGACGCACCATCGCACCGCACACCTGTTCCAGATGACCATAGTCAACGCCAGAACCGATATGCATGTGTATGCCCGCCAGCTTCAGTTGATGACGGTGCATCACCGCCAGCGCCTGCGGCAAGTCGGTATGCCAGATACCGTGCTTACTGTTTTCGCCGCCGGTATTGGTTTTCTGACTATGACCGTGACCAAAGCCAGGATTGACGCGCAGCCAGACGCGATGGCCCGGCGAGACCAGCCCAAGCTGATCGAGCATATCGACAGAGCCGGCGTTGACCGGTATGCGTAATTCGCTGACGCGGGCCAGGGTGGCGTTATCAATCACATCGGCAGTAAACACGATGTCATCCGGATGCGTATGCGGATCGTATCCCGCCGCCAGTGCGCGTTCGATTTCGCCTAATGACACGGAGTCCACTTTTACGCCCTGCTCGCGCATTAAACGCAGAATATGAATATTGGAACAGGCCTTCTGCGCGAAGCGCACCACATCAAACTGCTGTAACGCCGCAATCTGGCGACGCACGATCTGCGCGTCGTAAACCCAGACCGGGCAACCAAATTCGGCTGGCAATCTGAGCAGGTTTTCCGCGGTGAGATCGGTATCGGTGTAATACAGTGAATGAGGCATAACGGACTCCGGATATGACGTTTTTTATGATTACGCCACAGTGCGAAGAGAATAAAAAATATCGTTTTATACCGACTCTATGCAAAAATGATATGGTTATTATCAAGCGAGGTGACTATGGCTACCGTCAACTTACGTCATATTGAAATCTTTCATGCGGTCATGACCGCCGGAAACCTGACCGAAGCCGCGCGATTGCTGCATACGTCACAGCCCACCGTCAGCCGAGAACTGGCGCGCTTTGAAAAAGTGCTGGGATTGACGCTGTTCGAGCGCACGCGCGGTCGCCTGCATCCGACGGTTCAGGGGTTACGCCTGTTCGAAGAGGTCCAGCGCTCCTGGTATGGGCTGGATCGGATTGTCAGCGCGGCGGAAAGCCTGCGGGAGTTTCGCCAGGGGGAACTGTCGATAGTCTGCCTGCCGGTCTTTTCGCAGTCGCTGCTGCCCGCGTTGATTCAGCCGTTTCTCGCCCGCTATCCGGACGTCAGCCTGAACATTGTGCCGCAGGAGTCACCGCTGCTTGAAGAATGGCTTTCTGCCCAGCGCCACGATCTGGGGTTGACGGAAACACTGCACACGCCTGCCGGTACGGAACGAACGGAGCTCTTCTCGCTCGATGAAGTCTGTGTGTTGCCGCCGGGGCATCCGCTGGCGGAAAAGCCGGTGTTAACACCGCAGGATTTTCAGGGGGAGAACTACATCAGCCTGTCGCGCACGGACAGTTACCGGCAACTGCTGGATACCCTGTTCACTGAGCACGAGGTTAAACGGCGGATGGTGGTGGAAACGCACAGCGCGGCGTCAGTGTGCGCTATGGTACGCGCCGGAGCCGGTCTTTCGGTGGTAAACCCGTTCACCGCGCTGGATTATGCGGCGAGCGGCGTGGTGGCGCGCCGTTTCAGTATTTCCGTGCCGTTTACCGTCAGCCTGGTCCGTCCTATCCACCGACCCGCTTCCGCGCTGGTCGAGGCCTTCAGCCATCATCTGCAAACCCGCCATCACCTTCTGGTGACGGCGCTGGAGCAGATCCTCGGGCCGGTTACGACAGCATAAACGTCACAGCATCAGCGGCATGGATCGCGGCGGTGTCAAACACCGGAATCGGACTACGCTCTACCGGTACCAGCAGGCCGATCTCAGTGCAGCCAAAAATGACGCCCTCAGCGCCTTGCGCCGCCAGACGTTCAATCACTTCGACATAGTACTGACGCGAGGTCTCGGTAAAGTGTCCGAGGCAAAGCTCATCAAAGATTACCTGGTTGATCTTCGCCCGCGCATCCGCATCGGGTATCAGGCACTCAATGGCAAACTGCCGTTCCAGACGGCCGCGATAAAAATCCTGCTCCATGGTGTAACGCGTTCCCAACAGCGCAACCCGGCTCATTCCCTGCGCAGAGATGACGCGCCCGGTCGCATCGGCAATATGTAAAAAAGGCAGCGAGCAGCGCGATTCGATGGCCTCCGCCACTTTGTGCATCGTGTTGGTACATAAGACGATCCCTTCCGCTCCCGCCTGCTGTAACCCAAGCGCGGCCTGCGCAAGAATATCCCCGGCTTTGTCCCACTCACCGCGGCTCTGACATTCTTCGATCTCATGGAAGTCAACGCTGTGCAATAGCAGGCTCGCAGAATGAAGTCCACCCAGTTGCCGTTTGATCCCTTCGTTAATTAACCGATAGTACGGGATCGTCGATTCCCAACTCATCCCGCCTAACAAACCGATCGTCTTCATTACCTGCTCCTTCATCAGTGATTTACAGCAGTGAAACAAACTTGTGATCAAGTTTCCAGTTCATTTGATCTGCCGTTTTCTTTGCCACGCGACTGAGTTAGCTTTAATGAAACATTGTTTCAAACACTAACAGGATCCCACATGTTTGTTTTCCATAACAAGACGACGCTTGAAGATCTGGGCAATGGCGTCACCCGCCGCATTCTCGCGCATAACGGTAAAATGATGGCTGTCGAGGTTAACTTTGAACAAGGGGCGATCGGCCCGCTGCATCACCATCCGCATGAGCAACTGACCTACGTGTTATCCGGTGAATTTGAATTTACTATTGGTGACGAGAAGCAGGTGGTACGCGCGGGGGATACGTTGTATAAGCAGCCGAATATTGTGCACGGCTGTGTCTGCCTGAAGCCGGGTACCCTACTGGATACCTTTACGCCGGTGCGCGAAGATTTTCTCACCGCCTGATTTCAGCAATAAAAAACCCTGCGCGATGGCAGGGTTTTATCAGCAAGTGGTAGCGAATTAACGCGCCAGCCAGCCGCCATCAACCGCCACGGTGTAGCCGTTAATGTAATCAGATGCGCTGGAAGCGAGGAAAACCACCGGCCCCATCAGATCGCTCGGCAGACCCCAACGACCTGCCGGGATACGATCGAGAATTTCAGCGCTACGCTGCTCATCGGCACGCAGTTGCTGGGTATTATTGGTCGCCATGTAACCCGGTGCGATCGCGTTGACGTTGATGTTGTGCTTCGCCCACTCGTTCGCCATCAGACGGGTCACCCCCATTACGCCGCTTTTGGAAGCGGTGTAAGACGGGACGCGGATACCGCCCTGGAAGGAAAGCATGGAGGCAATATTGATGATTTTGCCGCCATTACCCTGTGCAATAAAGTGTTTGGCCGCTGCCTGAGACATAAAGAACACGCTCTTAATGTTCAGGTTCATCACGTCATCCCAATCTTTTTCGCTGAAATCGATCGCGTCTTCACGACGAATCAGACCGGCGTTGTTCACCAGAATATCAATATGACCGAACTCAGCCACCGCGCGCTCCAGCAGTGCCGGGATCCCGTCGATCTGACGCAGATCGGCGGTCAGGCTCAAAAAGCGACGGCCCAGAGCGGTTACACGCTCGATAGTTTCGGTCGGTTCAACGATATTAATCCCGACGATATCGCAGCCGGCTTCTGCCAGACCGAGCGCCATGCCCTGGCCCAGACCGGTATCACAACCGGTCACGACAGCGACTTTACCTTCGAGAGAGAATGCGTTCAAAATCATTGTAAATCCTTAGTTTTTCATACCTGTCACGGACAGGCGTTATGAGCGCCCGCGACTAGCGCAGATCTTTCACCGCAACGTGGTCCATATCATCAAAGACCTGGTTTTCACCGACCATGCCCCAGATGAAGGTATAGGCTTTTGTGCCCACCCCGGAGTGGATCGACCAGCTTGGCGAAATGACCGCCTGTTCGTTGTGCATAACGATATGACGCGTTTCCTGAGGCTGACCCATCATATGGAAGACGCAGGTGTCTTCTTCCATATTGAAATAGAAGTACACTTCCATACGGCGTTCATGGGTATGGCACGGCATGGTGTTCCACAGGTTACCCGGCGCCAGTTCGGTAAGGCCCATGCTCAACTGGCAGGTTTCCAGCACATCCGGCACGAAATATTTATTGATCGTGCGACGGTTGCTGGTGAGGTTGTCACCTAATGTCACAGGCGCAACATCAGCAGGCGTCACTTTTTTGGTTGGATACGTGGTATGAGCCGGTGCGCAGTTGTAGTAGAACTTGGCAGGCGTTGCGCTATCGACGCTGGCGAAGACCACTTCTTTTGCCCCTTTACCGACATACAGCGCGTCACGGTGGCCGATCTCATAGCACTGACCGTCGACGGTGATAGTGCCTGCGCCGCCGATGTTGATCACACCCAGTTCACGGCGTTCAAGGAAATAGGTGACGCCAAGCTGTTTTCCGACTTCACCGCCGACGGAGACCGTTTTTGCTACCGGCATAATGCCGCCGACGATAATACGGTCAATGTGGCTGTAAACCATCGTGTATTCGTCAGCCACGAACACTTTCTCAACCAAAAACTCCTTGCGTAGCCCCTGGGTATCCAGTGTTTTGGCGTGCGCGCTGTGAATACTTTGTCTTACGTCCACATTTACCTCCAGTGATGTACTGAGCGGGAATCCCTCAACGGAGAGCGAAACGCTGTTCCGTTTTACGTTATGCGCCCATGATAGTCTTCCGGGAATCCGTTTTCAATTACAAATAAAACATCGTTTCACTTTTTCTGCATCTTATTATCAAAAGTGTAATTCCGATCACGATCGATTGATTACATGATTCATGTCCAAAGAAAAACTATTTAGAAAAACAAGGAAATAGAATTTCATCCTGCGTTTGTAATACCTGAACTTCCGCGCAAATAGCGCTCAGGTCATTCGTTTAACGCGAAAATCAGACGGAAGGCGAAACAAAGCACAGGCATGCCGTCACGATTTATCGTGCGGCATAACAGGGGGGAAAAGGGAAAAAGAAGCGTTAATCGCGCTCGATGGCTAATGCCACGCCTTGCCCGCCGCCAATACACAGCGTTGCCAGACCTTTGCGAGCATTACGTTTGACCATTTCGTGAACCAGAGAAACCAGAATACGACAGCCGGATGCGCCAATCGGGTGACCAAGGGCGATCGCGCCGCCGTTGACGTTCACCCGGCGCTCGTCCCACTCCAGCATTTTACCCACCGACAGCGCCTGCGCCGCATAGGCTTCATTTGCTTCAATCAGATCCACATCGGCCAGTTGCCAGCCGACCCGCTCCAGACAACGGCGAGTGGCATACACGGGAGCGATCCCCATCAGCGCAGGATCCACGCCGACGCTGGCAAATGCGCGGATGCGCGCCAGCACGGGCAGATTCAGCTCCTGTGCTTTGGACTCGCTCATCATCATTACCGCTGCCGCGCCATCATTTATTGAAGAGGCATTGCCTGCGGTCACCGACCCCAGCAGTTCGAAAGCCGGATCCAGACGCGCCAGGCCTTCTGCGCTGGCATCGGTTCGCGGCTGCTCGTCGGTATCAATTATCACAGTTTGCCCATTACGCTGGGTTGCGACCGGCACGATTTCCGCTTTAAACCGACCGGCATCAATGGCCGCGCGTGCCTTTTGCTGCGAACTGAGCGCATAAGCATCCTGCAATTCGCGACTGATGCCATATTCCCGCGCCAGATTCTCTGCGGTCACGCCCATATGGTAATCATTGAAGGCATCCCATAACCCGTCATGCACCAGGCTATCGACAAGCTGGCTGTTGCCCAGCTGCGCGCCGGTTCGACTGTCGGTGAGGACATGCGGCGCGCGACTCATGTTTTCTTGCCCACCGGCAATCACGATGTCCGCTTCGCCACACTGGATCGCCTGCGTGGCGAGATGCAGCGCTTTCAGCCCGGAGCCACAGACGTCGTTGATGGTGATCGCCGAAACGGTGTTCGGTAATCCCCCTTTGATTGCTGACTGACGCGCCGGGTTTTGCCCCGCTCCCGCCGTTAGTACCTGTCCGAGGATCACTTCATCAACGGCGTGCGCGCTCACACCGCTACCGTCAATCAACGCTTTGACCACGATACTGCCCAGTTCGACAGCAGAATGGCGCGCCAGTGTTCCCTGGAAGCACCCAATTGGCGTACGTAACGCCCCGACGATCACCACCTCTTTCATTACGACCTCAGCGCAAAATATCACCGCAATAGTAGAGGATTGTTAAAAATAGTTATCCTGATTGTTTAAGAAAGGTGAGTTTTATCACAAAGGAAATCGTTATTACACCTCGCAGCCCGGGGCGCTGCCTTGTTGTAAATGGTATCTCAGCCAACTCCCCGCCACACCAGGCGGGGATTTTTTGTTCCAGAGCAGATCGATCGCGATAGCTTTCGGCCATCCCGGGACATCCAGTTGCACCAGCGGTTTTTCCGCTGCGAACTCCTCCACTAATGCGCAAGGAAGCGCGCACCAGCCAAACCCCTGTACCGCCATACTCAGCAACAGCAAATAGTTCGGCGCGGACCACACCGGACCACGGGCAAGCTGGGCGCCATGATCGATATAGGTGTTAAGACGTAATTCTCGCCAGGTATGCAGTTGATCCCACTGAAGTTTCTTCTCTTTCGCCAGCGGATGAAAAGCGCAAACGTAGAGTCCCATCCACGTTTGCATCGGCAAGCGCGTCGCACCGATATCAGTGGGATAGTGGTCTCTGGCTTCAATCAAACCGACCTGCGCTCGCTCTTTTTGCAGCAGATCGATGACGTCCACATCCTCCCCAATCAGACACTCAAATTCGGTATGCGGAAACTGGCGATCAAACTGCACCATCAGTTCCTCCAGCACGTCGGGGTGCAGTGTGTCGGAGAGTACAAACGTCAGACGCGTTTCGGTCTCACCGGTCAGCGAAAGTGCCACCTCATCGAGCCGATCGCTGGCCGACAATATCGCCTGAACGTAGCCAAGTACTTTCTTTCCTTCTTCCGTTAGCACCGGCTGACGGGCGGAACGATCAAAAAGCAGAACACCAAGGTCGGCCTCAAGGTGGGCAATCGCCGTGCTGATGGTGGACTGACTTTTCCGCAGTCTGCGTGCCGCCGCTGAGAAGGAGCCACAGGAAACGGTCTCGACAAATGCGGTTAACGCTTCGGGTGAGTAACGCATGAACTATCTACTTTATCGATGGATTCTATCTTTTAGATATCACATAAAGCGATAAAATTCCCGCTATTCCGTTATCCGGGCGTATTAAAGAAAGGTAAGTTATGCAACACAATGCGGTTCAACGTCGTTCGTTACTGGAGCGTGTCTTCCACGCCGTCTGTTTTGAAGGTATTGCCACGGCGATCCTCGCCCCCACCACGGCCTGGTTGATGCAACGATCGGTGCTGGAAATGGGCGGACTGACGATCCTGCTGGCGACCACGGCGATGATCTGGAACATCATCTACAACGCGCTGTTTGACCGTTTCTGGCCTTCACATCTGGTGAAGCGAACGGCGAAAGTACGTGCGTTTCACGCGCTGGGGTTTGAAAGCGGCTTTATCGTCATCGGCGTGAGTATTGTGGCGTACGTGCTGAACGTAAGCCTGATACAGGCCTTTACGCTGGAGATCGGTTTCTTCCTGTTCTTCCTGCCCTACACCATGTTCTACAACTGGGCTTATGACACGTTGCGCGTACGCGTCGTGAAGCGTCGCGAACAGCGCGTGACTGCCTGATAACCCACACGTTTGCCGGGATCCATGCGGTTCCGGCAAGACCCGTTGCTACCCATTCTCCCGTTCAGTTCTCACGCCCGCCCGCTCATTTATGGTAAATTGCGCTTCTTTTTGTTTATTTTATAGTTGATACGTTCAAGAAATGTCGAAAATTTGGTCAAAAGAAGAGACGCTCTGGAGCTTTGCGTTATATGGGACTGCCGTGGGCGCAGGGACCCTGTTTCTCCCCATCCAGCTTGGCTCCGCGGGCGCGATTGTACTGTTTGTCACCGCTCTGGTCGCCTGGCCTCTCACATACTGGCCGCATAAAGCTTTATGTCAGTTTATTCTCTCGTCGAAAACGTCTGCGGGAGAAGGGATCACCGGCGCGGTGACGCACTATTATGGTAAGAAGATCGGCAGCCTCATTACCACGCTGTACTTTATTGCCTTTTTCGTGGTGGTCCTGATTTATGCCGTCGCCATCACCAACTCCCTGACAGAACAGTTAGCCCGTTATCTTGAGATTAGCCTCGGTATCCGCATGGGAGTCAGCCTTGGCGTGGTATTAATCCTGAACCTGATTTTCCTGATGGGCCGCCATGCGACCATTCGGGTGATGGGCTTTCTGGTGTTCCCGCTGATCGCCTATTTTTTATTTCTCTCGCTGTATCTGACCGGTAGTTGGCAACCCGCATTGCTCACCGGACAAATGGCGTTCGATCAGCACACGTTGCATCAGGTATGGATCTCGATTCCGGTGATGGTTTTTGCTTTTAGCCATACGCCTATAATCTCCACGTTTGCTATCGACAGACGTGAGAAATACGGTGAGCTGGCCATGGGTAAATGCAAAAAAATCATGAAGGTAGCCTATCTGATCATCTGCTTAAGCGTGCTGTTCTTCGTCTTTAGCTGCCTGTTGTCAATTCCGCCCTCTTACATCGAAGCGGCTAAAAACGAAGGCGTCACCATTCTTTCGGCATTATCCATGATGCCTGCCGCCCCGGCCTGGCTCTCGATTTCAGGCATCATCGTCGCCGTGATAGCGATGTCGAAATCCTTTCTCGGCACTTACTTTGGCGTTATCGAAGGGGCTACAGAGGTGGTCAAAACCAGTCTGCAACAGATTGGGGTGAAGAAAAGCCGTGCCTTTAACCGCGCGCTGTCCATCATGCTGGTATCCGCCATCACCTTCATTGTCTGCTGCATCAACCCGAATGCGATCTCGATGATTTACGCCATCAGCGGGCCGCTCATCGCCATGATTTTGTTCATTATGCCGACCCTGTCGACATACCTGATCCCAGCACTAAAACCGCACCGATCGCTCGGCAATCTGATCACCCTGATTGTCGGCCTGTTGTGCGTGTCAGTGATGTTCCTTGGTTGATATCGGAGTAGACGGCTCGTTCGGGCCGTTTACTCCGTGCTGCGACATAACAGTGACGGCGCGCCTACTGTAGTAAAGGCCCACCCTTCCTGATAACGTTTAATCAATAGTGAGAAAGAAGCGCGATCGGAGAGATAAAACGAAGGCAATGACCGGTGGCCTTTTTTCGCCTCTAAATTGTCACTTGGGAACCGCACGAGATTATTGGTGCTAATAATGTAATTATCACGCATCTTGTAATACGTGAAATAGACAATCCGACTAATTTTATAATTATCATCTTCCGGCGTATGCAATTCACCGGTGATCGTGACGACTCCCTGATTATTTTGCATCTGATAGACAACGTCTCCCCGGAACGCCTCATTATTAACTTCCCATACCACTCGTCCCTGACAATCAATGCTGTTTTTCACTTTATGGAAATACCAATAACCTACACCGGCTAACGTCACCATTACAATCAGCAAAGCGAATATTAAAATTTTAATTTTCATCATTAATTGAGTACCAGGTCGTACATTTTGTCTGAGGGTGTTCTCTTATATCTAGCTGACATGCAACGGCCGCAATATTCTTCGCACTATTCATTCCCGAGAGATACACATATTTATGATTCTGACAGATATCCGGATGTCTCGTCAGGAATACCGCATAGCGAGTATTTAACGTGCTTCGACCTTTCAGTAACAGAGTACAGGATGAAAAGGAAGTGTTATCAATAATGGCATAAGAAGAGAACAGCGATTCGGCCGTCGGATAAAACAGGCCCAAAGAGACGCCGACACCGATCAGCAATACGGAGAGCATGATAATCCCTAACTTCAGTGTGGTCTTTGAAGGCTGCTGTTTACGCGGTGCCGCCATCATCGCTGGTATGCTGGTGACGCCTTCCGTCTCCTCCGTTCCCACCTTATCAACCGATTCCGTCTCGGTCTGTTGAATATCCGCAGTCATTATCATACCGCGTCGGGCAACCGTTCTAATCAGATCGCGCGGCAACCCGACATCAGTTAATGCATTTCGGAGCATAAGCACCGTCTGATATAACGTATTGACGGAAGTGATAGCGTTTTTATCTCCCCATCCCGCCTTAACGAGTTGAGCTTGTGGAATAACAACCCTACTATTTAAAAGGAGATGTAAAAGTATGAAACTCGCAGGGTTTTGAAGAATGACCGTTTTTTGCGTATTTTTATTCGTCAATGTTCTGTCACCCGGGTGAAAGTCAACCAGGTTATTAATTGTGTATATTGTTGTGTGTGTGTACTTCTCAAGCACTGTGTGCATTCTCGCATTTACATGATGAATGTTATGCTACAAAAATCTTATACGGAGATCACTAAATATATAATAGATATGTCAGTGCAATCATAAGCCAAAAATAAAAATTCTTATAAATCAATACACTTCCACCTGAAAAGGATCATGTATTCTTAATTAAGACCATTTTAGATGCTTTATCACTAAGCACCCATTATTATTGTTTCACGTTTAAAAAACGGACAAACAGATAAATAGCATTACTTAATAAAAGGCAGAACCCTTGTTACATTTCTTTCAGACAATTTAACATAAGATCAACTTTTTGCCATTAATGCGATTTAGCGATAAAACTTAAACATTTTTGCAATATAGATTTTCCTGGTGGTTGTTACAAAATTCCTGGAGACGTTTTTTCATGCTTCGCCAGTTGAGTAATGCCCCCGCCAGAAACCTGAATTGATACAGAGATAATCCCCCTAAAAAATCCGGGATTAAGAATAATAGCAATAAACATATTTTCGGATTTCCTCTCTATCAAAGTTGCATTTTGTAGAGTATTGACATGTTTTAAAACGGATGAAATTATGAAATCATCTACGGATAGGGAGGCTCTCAATATGGGGCTGGACGTTAAATTAAAGAATTTGACATGCAGCAGTTGTACCTTGCATTGTAAAATAATGCCCGAAAAATCACCCCGCTTACAGTATTGCGCCAATGCCTGTTTTTGCATGTGGCCAGAAGAAAGCATTTATTTTAATAAGGGGGTCATTGAAGGTATTTTAAATAACAATCACAACGCCAGACTTAGTGGTTATATTTTTGTGGATTTCTCTATCAGCTTTTTACGCCTGTTTTTGGACTCAGAGTGGATAGAATATCTCGCAAGCACCCGCATGGGCATTATTTTGATAAGCGATCGCAACATGCAGTCGCTCGCCAACTACTGGCGCAAAAAGCATCCTGCCATTTCCGCCATCATCTACCACGATGACGGACTGGATGTCGCCAATGAGAAGATCAGGCAGGTGTTTATCGGGCGGCATTTGTCGTTCATCAAAGGTAATACGTTGACGCAGATGGAATTCACCATTCTGGGCCATATGGTCGCAGGCAGTAATCCGCACCAGATCGCTCAGTTGTTGGAGATGGATATCCGCAGCATCTACGCCTACAAACAAAGAATTGAAAAAAGAATGGGTGGACGAATCAATTCATTGTTCATTCATTCGCATCCGGTCTCTGGCAATAAGTCATCTTACCCGTTGTTGCTCAAAGAGACGGATGGTACAGCAGTGCATTTGCAACGACGCAGATGAGTCCGACTACAGGGAACGAAATGGACAAGGATTATCAAGTGGGATATTACGAAGAAGAAACGCGCGCGCTGAGTTCGGTACTGTTATCGCTTTTTACGGCCCGTGCTGAGATTGCTTTCGGTGAGCTGGAGTGCTCTTTGCAAAAACTCGCCTTTCCACCTGCCGTACGCAGGTTGTGTGAAGAGGCATTGCAAAGTCAAAGTGAAGACGAAACGGATCGGACGAATGCCCGGGCAGTTTGCTGCCTGCTACATGCGCTTGAATCCATCAGTGGCTATAAACACGTTGAGCGCTATATTGCCCAGCGAAATCAGGCTGTCGTGTATTGCTAAGACACCGAGTCGGGACTCTGTTCCCGGCTATTTTATATAGGAATCCAGAACCTTCAGGACTACATCCAGATCCTCTTCCCGCTTTTCTTCGTCGCTCTGATGGACAATATGCTCGGTCAGATGCCCTTTAATTACTTCTCGCATTAAACCATTCACCGCCCCACGTATCGCGGCGATCTGCTGCAACACGGCTGCACACTCGTGAGGCTCATCGAGCATTTTCTTCAGTGCAACCACCTGCCCCTGAATTTTGCTGGTTCGGGCTTTTAGTTTCTGTTTATCCCGGATGGTATGTGACATCACTACACCTCATTAACATAAATCCTTTTGGATTATAGCATTACGTTTCTACTAGGGGGTAGTATTCGGTACTGGGGGGGAGTAGAATCAAATGAAGACTGGCAACTAAGAATCATTATCATGGGTGAATTTTCAACACTTCTTCAGCAAGGTAACGCGTGGTTTTTTATTCCCAGCGCAATTCTTCTCGGCGTGCTTCATGGACTGGAACCCGGGCATTCGAAAACGATGATGGCGGCATTTATCATCGCCATTAAAGGGACGATCAAGCAGGCGGTGATGCTGGGACTGGCGGCAACGCTCTCCCATACCGCCGTGGTCTGGCTAATCGCCCTCGGCGGTATGTATATCAGTCGGGCATTTACCGCAGAGTCCGTGGAGCCCTGGCTGCAACTGATTTCCGCCTTCATTATTCTGGGTACCGCAACCTGGATGTTCTGGCGAACATGGCAGGGTGAGCGAAACTGGCTCGCTGATATGCAGCATGATGCTCACGGTCACCACCACGATCATCATGAACACCACGATCATACACCGCACGATCGCGAGCATCATCACGACCATAGCGTCCTGGCGGGACTCACGGAAGGATCAAAAGCCTGGCAAGACGCACACGAACGTGCGCATGCCAGCGATATTCAACGTCGGTTTCACGGCAAAGAGGTCACTAACGGACAAATCCTGCTGTTCGGACTGACTGGCGGACTGATCCCTTGTCCAGCGGCAATTACCGTGCTGCTGATTTGTATCCAATTGAAGGCCTTTACGCTCGGCGCAACGATGGTGCTCTGCTTTAGCCTGGGTCTGGCGATTACACTGGTAACCGTCGGCGTGGGCGCGGCTGTCAGCGTCCATCAGGTCGCTAAACGCTGGAGTGGATTCAACGCGCTGGCAAGAAAAGCGCCCTATTTTTCCAGCCTGTTGATTGGTCTGGTCGGTCTGTATATGGGCATTCATGGCTACATGGGGATTGTTCACGCCTCCTGAAAACGTTCTTCTGACGCACAGCGCCTGTCGCTGTGCTCACGCATCTTTCCAGAAAATCCCCCCACTTCGCAGTAAAGGTGACTATTGGCTCACTCAACACAGCCTGCTGCCGCTGCAAAATACGTTGCATTTGCACAAAAATCGATTCCCCATCACTGTTTCATAACAAGTCTGCCCCATAGATTGCGACGTGAATGATAAAAGCGACTCAATATCAATTACAGGATATGCTTTTTTTTTCTGTTTTTTGATGTCGAACAATCCGCGATTACTGGAAACCATTCCATTTGATTTCCAAAAGAAGAGCAGTAATCACATAAAATTCTTAACCCGGCATGTCATTTGAAAAATGGTTAGCACGATTAACTATTCATTTTTCCTTATGCATAAAATGTGAATTATCCTAACATGACACATTAATAATGTGGTGATACGCTTTGCGCTCAACTAAATACTTCAATATTAATCATCTAATAATCTAAAACTCCTAATAAAGTTAATGCCGATCTATTTCCAGTTTTTAATAGTCCCAACCTATCACTAACATTCTATCTGTTCGTTTTAAACGATTTTCCTCTCCAGGAATATTCCGGATAATATCCGCAAAGACAAATAAACTTATTCGTACGGGTAAAGTTAAGCTCACTGCGAAAATACCATCATTGCCGTTATAATATTTCTGACGCAGTAAACCTCTCACCCTTTAAGAAAATTACCAATAATTTTATTTTGTCCTTATTCCCGCTCAGAGCCATCACGTTAAATGTCCCTGCGCATGGAAGAACCCTGTTTTACAGGGGAAATCAACACGACTGAAAAAATAAATGGAGTTTGAATTATGACCTTAAATCGTGCCTTTCTTTCGGCGCTGATGGCTTCTGTGCTTTTTTCCTCAAACGCACTAGCCTCTGACAATACCATTACGTTTATGGGTGAAGTGAGTGACGAAACCTGTTCTATATCGGTAAATGGCTCGAATGCTTCTCCGGTGGTATTGCTGCCGACCGTAACGGCTACCGAACTGAATGCTAATCAGGTGGCTGGCGCGACGACTTTTGATGTCGGTGTGAGCAACTGTACCGGCTCGCCAGCGGGCGTGCAGATCTCAACAGTCTTCGTTGGCAACAATATCAGTTCTGCCACCGGAAACCTGGGCAGCACCGGTTCTGCAACGGATGTGGAGATCCAAATTCTCGACACCAGCGGCAACGAAATTGATTTCCGCAGCGCTTTTACCGGCACCGGCGACCTCTCTCTCGCCGCTAACCAGACCTCAGCAAGCGCGACCTATAAAGCCCAGTATTACAGCGGTGGTGCCGCCACCACGGGTACGGTGCTGGCCTCACTGCAATACGCTGTTTCTTATCAGTAAAAGTTGTTCTGGCGGGAATGTACTCCCGCCATCTATATTCAGGGAAAATACCATGCGAATCTCTCCTCGTCATCGCACGTTTATTTCAGGCTGCCTGTATCTTTTTTTAGCCACGTGCTGTAGCCACGTCAATGCCAGTATTACGATGACAGGAACGCGCATCATTTATAATGGCGCGGCGAAATCGACTGATGTGCATCTGAAAAATAAAGATGCTATTCCTTATGTTGTCCAGAGCTGGTTCGATAACGGTAATATGGCCGATGGCCCGGAAAAATCTGCGCAAGTTCCGTTTATTGCCACACCGCCGGCATTTCGTATTCAGTCTGGCGAAGGACAAATCATTCGTATTGTTTACACTCAGGGAAAAGAATTACCGCAGGACCGGGAGTCGCTGGTCTATTTTAATTTCATGCAGATCCCCCCGACCAATGCCGGGCAGTCAGCAAGCCAAACCGAAAAACAAAACAGTCTGCTGATTATGTTACGCAATCGGGTTAAACTTTTTTATCGCCCGGCGGGGTTGGTTGGCGATCCGCAAAAAATGCTGGAAAATTTACAGGTCAAACGGATTAGCGGAAATAAAGAACTAACAATAAGTATTAAAAACAATCAGCCATATTTCGTCACGGTCGCGGCCCTGCGACCCGACGGTTCATCGCACATCCAGCACCCCAAAAATGACATGATTTCGCCTTTTGCCAGCGAAACGTTTCACTTTCCGCGAACCGCTGACGCGCAGCGCGTACGCATAACCTTGATCAACGATCAGGGAGCACGCATCAGTGCCGACTATCCTCTGTAAACCCGTCGTCGCACCTCTGGTCGGCCTGGCGTTCATCCCCGTGGCGGCGTGTGCGGAGTATTACTTTGACCCGGCGCTTTTGCAGGGTTCTGATTTTGGTAAGTCACTGGATCTCGATCGCTTTAATCAGCGGGATGATGCGCTTTCAACGGGCGACTATATGCTCGACGTCTATCTCAACAACCAGTTGATTCGCCATCAGGCGTCTGTCACGCTGGTCAAACCGGAAGGCGATAATGCGCGGATTCAGCCCTGTCTGACACCGGAACTGATTACCGCCAGCGCCATTCGTACCCGGCAAAATCCCTCTCCCAAGGCCTGTCTGCCAATCGATAGCCTGGGACAGAAAATCAATTGGGAAGTGGATTTAAGCGCGTTACGCCTGAATCTGGTGGTTCCTCAGGCCGAACTCTTGCACTCGCCAAGAGGCTTCATTCCGGTATCCGAATGGGATGCCGGGGAAACCGCACTGTTTCTGCGCCACAATACCAACTTTTACCACACCGAAAATACGGACAGCCATCTGCGCTATGACTATCTGTGGAGCAACGTTAACGGCGGACTCAATCTTGGCCTGTGGCAGGTTCGCCATCAGGGCAACCTGCGCTACGCCGATGACAATCAGACGGGGGGACACTATAAATACAATGCGGTAGCCACCTCGGTACAGCGGCCGTTGCCGCAACTGGATAGCATCATTGCCTTCGGTGACAACTACACCAACAGCAGTCTGTTTGGCAATCTGTCATTCAATGGCGTCAAGCTCAGCACTGACCAACGCATGTGGCCACAGGGCAAACGAGGTTATGCCCCAGAAGTGCGCGGTGTTGCCACCACAACGGCCCATGTTGTTGTGCGCCAGCAGGGAAAAGTCATTTACGAAACGACCGTTGCGCCCGGCGCCTTTGTCATTAACGATCTGTATAACACCCGCGGTCAGGGCGATCTGACTGTGGATGTCGTTGAAGCAAACGGACAGGTTTCGCGCTTCACCGTCCCCTATTCCGCCGTACCGGACTCGATTCGTCCCGGTAACTGGAATTACGAACTGGCGATGGGCTACGTTCGTCAATATTACAGCGTGGAGAATAAATTTGTTGAAGGCGTGTTGCAGCGTGGGATGAGCAACGCACTGACGGCCAACATGGGTTCGCGACTGGCGGATAACTATCAGGCTTTCCTCGCAGGCGGCGTGTTGGCAACCTCCGTCGGGGCATTCGGTTTGAACACGGTCTTTTCCAGCGCTCGTGTGGAAAATAACGAAAAACAACAAGGCTGGCGCGTCGAAGCAAGCTACAGTAAAACCTTCACCACCGGAACCAACCTGGTCCTCGCGGCCTATCGCTATTCCACCAGCGGCTATCGTGATTTGCAGGACGTACTCGGCGTACGTCGCCAGGAGAAAAACGGCACGATCTATTACTCTGACACCCTCAATCAGCGGAACAACTTCTCGGCAACCCTCAGCCAGCCGATGGGCGACTGGGGCATGCTGAGCTTTACCGGCAGCACCTCGGATTACTATAACAACGCCTCGCGTATCACCCAGTTGCAGCTCGGTTATAGCAATAGCTGGCGTGATATCAACTTCAATATCAGCGCCGCGCGCCAGCGGAGTACCTATTCCAACCGCTACTTCAGCAGCGTTAACGATCGTGATTTTAATAACGAGAACCAGCGAAAATACACGGAAAACACCGTGTCGCTGGGGATCTCAATTCCGTTCGACTTTGGCTCCAGTCGCTCGCAAATCAACATGGACATGAACCGCAGCCGCGACAGTCGGACGGCAACGGTCGGGATGAGCGGGACGACAGGTGAAAAAAGTACCACGTCGTGGGCGCTCTACAGCGGCATCGAACACAATAACGACAGCGGCGACAGCACAACCTGGGGCGGTAATCTTGAACACCGCACCTCTGTAGGCGCCTTCCGCGCCTGGGCCTCCCGGGGCGAAAGCTATCAGCAGTATGGGCTGGGGATGTCCGGTACGCTGGTCGCCCATCGCGGTGGGATGACTGCCGGCCCGTATACCAGCGACACCTTCGCACTGGTGGAAGCCCCCGGTGCACGCGGTGCCGAGATTCGTAACGGTCAGGGCGCGACGGTGGACCGTTTCGGCTATGCGATCCTCCCGTCGTTAACGCCCTATCGTTATAACACCATTAGCCTCGACAGCCAGAATATGGCCGATGACGTCGAACTTCAGGGCGGCAGCAAGCGGCTGGTCCCCTATGCCGGCGCAATTTCCCGCGTAACGTTCAAGACCACGCACGGTAAAGCAACATTGATCAACACCACCCTGCCTGACGGCAGTCAGCCACCGATGGGCGCGGACGTCATGGACAGCGATGGCGAAGCCGTGGGCATCATGGGCCAGGGCGGGCAAATCTACGCCCGAATCGCCGCACAGTCCGGGGTGCTGTTCGTTAAGTGGGGTAAGAACGCCGCCCGACAATGCCAGATCTGGTATCAATTACCAACGACGCGCGACACGCCGCTGTATCAACTTACGCTACCTTGCCGCCAGGAGTGATGGCTTATGAAATTATCCTCTTTTCTTCCGCTGCTGTTGGTCGGTGTCGTACTGACACAGCCGGCATGGTCTGCCTGTAAAAGGGTAACCTCTGCCAACGATCTGTCTCAGGCGGCGAAAGATGCTGGCTACATCGGCGCCAGTTGGGGTGGGGTTGGCGATAGCGAAGTGAGGGGCAAGCTGGGATTACCCGGCGCCATTACTTTAAGCAGCGGCACGGGTTTTCAAAGCGAAGGCACGCTGCTCGCCAGCTCAACGGCCAGTTTTGTCCCTAACGGCCGCACCCAGGGCGTCAACGCCAATCAGATCTATTTCCGCTGTGACGTCGCTGAAATCGGCAAGGTGTATGAGTATTACGCCACCAACGGTGATGATGCCTGGGGCGGCAGAGAAGCGGTTGCAGGGATTGAAGGCGCTTACTACACCTACGTCAAAAACGTGGCGCTCAGACTGACCAACCTGAAAACCGGGCAATACTATTCACGCTACTGGCAAACACGCCTCATCCCTGAAAGCGAGATGTTCAATGATGGAACCTACATTTACATCCCGGGCAGCGCCTTCAGCGACATTTTCATTGAGCTTTTTCGCGTTGATGACGCATCGAAAGGGGTGAGTAGTTCAAATCGCTATGGTTATGCCTACGCGGGGCCAGCGGGTTATATCGCCTTTCACGGCGGAGGGATGAGCTCCGGACTGTTTGACGGCGCTGACAGCAGAACCCACTACGACGGCTGGGGTGCCATGCAGTGGCCCGGCGGCTGGGCACTCACCAACCAGACCTACTTTGTGCGCGGCGCGGCCTGTCGGATCGACGACTATCCTGCCATCGTCCGCCTGCCGCCGATTAGCGTCGGTGAACTGAGCGGTGGCGGTACGGCGCGGACGCCCTTTAACATTACCGTCGAATGCGAAACCGGCGCGATTTCCAGCACTGCGGTCTCAACAACCAGCAAAGCGAACGTCGCGATGGGTTTTCTGGTGAATAACCAGACGGCGGCGAATGCGGCGAACCAGTTAGGGCTCAAAACCGGGTCAGGGGCCTGGACCTGGCTACTCGATAATCATTATGGTGCCAGCGGCGTGGCGTCCGGTGTGGGCATTCGCATCTACAGCGAGAAACTGGGCGGTAGCGCCATCAACCTTCTGCCAAACCTGACGTCAACCGCCACAGGCAACGCCGGAGGATGGTACGGTTATGCCGATTTAACCAGTAAAACCTCAACAAGCGGGTCGACCGAATTTTACAACGGTGAATTCACCGCTTCGCTGGAAGCCATTCCCGGCGAAGCCATTACAGCAGGATCGGTTTATGCACAACTTCAGGTGGTGGTTAGCTTTCAGTAGCGCGGTGCTGCTGAAGGCTCTGCCGTTCTCCGCTCACGCGGTGGTAAATAGCGAAGTGACCCGGGTAATTTTTAATGCCGGTGACAAAAGCGCTTCGCTGGCGCTGATCAACTCTCCGCAACAGCCAGCCCTGGTTCAGATCTGGACCGATACAGGCAACCCCGCAAGCCAGCCCAACGAGGAGACGACGCCCGTCATCGCGCTGCCGCCGGTATTTAAAATGCAGCCCGGCGAGCTGCGCAGCATTACGCTGCAACTGACCGACACCTCAGCTTTACCGCGCGATCGCGAAGCGCTGTACTGGCTGAACGTGTATCAGATCCCCCCCATGACGCAGACCGATGCGCAGGTGACACAGAAAGTGGTACTGCCGTTACGCATCCGCATGAAGCTGTTCATTCGTCCGAAGGGTGTCGGTGCGCTTAAGGAAAGCGATGCAGAGAAGCTACGCGTATCGTATGTCGAACCGCAAAAGCAGTTACAGATAACCAACCCCACCCCGTGGCATATCACGCTGGCCGGGATACGCTGTGAGTCCGGCAGTGCAAGCGGCGTCATGGTTGCGCCGCTTGCCTCCGTGTCGGTCCCGCTCCAGGGACGTGGAGCATCGTGTTCATCGGTTCACTATGAAGCGATCAACGATCACGGCACCCTCTGGCAATATGAAAAAGCCGTATTACGTCTGCCGTAGCGTAGGCCAGCAGACCGCGTTCAGGATGAAACGCGTCCCCACACCAGTTGCCCCTTATGGAACGTGGCGGATCGTGGTGAAATACGTGCGACCGCCTCAGCAGAACAACTGGCGTCCACCAACACAAAGCTGGCGTCATCCTGCGCTTTCGGCCAGACACGCTCTCCTTTCTCGTTCAGCGGCAGCACATTACCTGTCGCGAGGAACAGCGCGCGGGAAAGGCTTTGTTCATTAGGACGGATATAGAGTTGCGCATAAAGGTTCGCCTTCTCCAGCATGTCGCCCAGACCGTAAGGCGACCAGTGGTCGATCACGCTGTCGGTACCGGTTATCACCGTTACGCCTTTATCGCGTAACTGTTTTAGCGGCATATGTAAGGTGCCAATCGGAACCGTCGACGCAATGGTCACCTGCTGCGCAGCCATACGGGCGGCGATCTCATCTACCTGCTGTTCGTTCATTGTCGCCAGCGCGAAGGCATGGCTGATGGTCAGCTTGCCCTTCAGTTGCGGCGTTTTCTCAACCGTTTCAACCATATACTTCACCGCTGCCACGCCCGCCGGACTGGTTTCGTGCAGGTGAATATCCACGCCTTTGTCATAATCAAGGGCAATCTGGAACATGGTGTCGAGAGATTTTTCCATCGCGCCGTCAACGTTTGTCGGATCCAGCCCGCCGACATAGTGCGCGCCAGCCTGCATCGCTTCACGCATCAGCGGTTCCGCTTTCGACAGCAGCAGACCGTGCTGCGGAAACGCCACGATTTCACAGTCGAAGCCCGCTTTACGCCGTGCCAGCACCGCCTGGAGATTCTCCAGGTTTTTCAAACCGGACACCGGTTCAATATTACAGTGGCTGCGCGCTATGGTGGTCCCTTTCGACTGCAGAAGGTCGATCAGTTTTTCGGCATGGTCCTGAGTGTAAGGTTGCAGTTCTGGCAACAGCTTTTGCTCAAGTGTGATCATGTCCTGGATGGTGGTGCCTGCCGGACGATTCAGCGAACGCCACGGTCCGCCGTAGAACGTTTTGTCGAGGTGTATGTGCATGTCGCGCGTGGCTGGCAACATCAGCTTGCCGCCCGCATCGTAATGCGGCAGTGTGGCATCCGGGTGGCTTTTGTTATCACGTAACGCGACGATTTTGCCGTTCTGAATTTCTACGGTTTGCAGCGCTGTACGCGTGTGAACCGCCACCTGCCCCTCATAGTCAAAACCCGTCTCAAGCAGGACATTATCGAGGTAGTAATGGGTGTCGTTAATCTTCATGGTGCCCTTGACGTCACAGGTTGTTGTATCCGAGGTTGCCGCGTACGCAACGGGCGCACCAGCACTCAATAGGGCGGCGGCGGTAACCATCTTCCCGCTCTGACTCAGAAACTCACGTCGGCTTTTATTTTGCTTCATCGTTGCTTCCTGTTATGAATGGACGATATGGGTGCCCGTCTCGCCGCGAATCGCAGCAGGCAAGCACTCAGGCGTGGTGATGATGACGCGTTTACCGCCGTGCTGGAGAAACGCCAGGCTGGCGACAATTTTTGGCAGCATACTGCCCGGCGGGAAGTGGCCTTCCTGCATGTAACGGGTCATCGTGGGGATGTCGACCCAGTCCAGCGCCTGCTGTTCCGGTTTGCCAAAGTGAATGCACACCTTTTCCACGCCGGTAGTGATCACCAGAATGTCCGCCTGGATCTCTCGCGCCAGCAGCGCGGTAGAGAGATCTTTATCGATAACCGCATCGACGCTCTGATAATCGCCCTGCTCACCGCGCACCACCGGGATCCCGCCACCACCCGCACCGATAACCACAAAGCCTTTCTGGGTCAATGCTTTAATGGCCTGGGCTTCAACAATGCGCTTCGGTTCAGGTGACGCGACAACCCGACGGTAGCCACGTCCGGAATCTTCCACAAATTGCCAGCCGGGGTTGGCCCGCTGTAATTCATCACGCTGGGCTTCGCTAAAGAACGCGCCGATAGGTTTGGTGGGATGCGTAAATCCGGGATCGTTCTTATCCACCTCAACCTGAGTGACAACAGTGACGGCTTTCTGCTCGCCACGTTTCGCCAGTCGGTTATTCAACGCCTGCTGGATCAGATAGCCAATCCCACCCTGAGTATCAGCGACACAGTTTGCCAGCGGCGTCAACGGCAGCCCTTCGCGCTCATGGGCTATCTCCGCACGACGCAAATCCAGCCCAACCTGCGGGCCGTTGCCGTGGGTCAGCACAATATTGTAGTCCGACGCCAGCATCTCCAGTACGGTATCGGCGACGGCTTTCACCGCCTCGGCCTGATGTTCAACCGACTGGCTGGCGTTATCTTTGATAATGCTGTTGCCACCAATGGCAACGACCACAAGTTCTTTCATCGTGTTGGTTTCCGGTACAGAATGTGATGTGGTTATGGTGTGTTTTGAGAAAGCCCCCCGGCTCAGGAAGCGCCGGGGAGTGAGCGGTTACGCGCCATAGCGTTCACACCAGCTCAGGATCGCTTTTTCGAAGCAGGCAAACGGCGGGTGGACAATCCCTGCGCCAATCATGCCGATCCCTGCATCTTTATGCGCAATCGCGGTATTGATCACCGGTAGAATGCCGCTGCTGCCGACGCGAGTGATGTCAATCGCCGTCGGTATGCCCATAAAGCCCAGCAGCGGAATGGTCACATTCGGGTTTTCGCCCAGTGTGATTTCACGCATCTGACGGGAAAAATCGATCGCCTCTTCCACCGTTCCGCCAACCAGCGCCACGATGGCCGGTGCCGTGGCCATCGCAAACCCGCCGATGCCGTAGGTTTCGGTAATCGCACTGTCGCCGATATCCAGACCGGAGTCTTCCGGTTTGTACCCGGCGAACATCGGGCCAATCACCTGCTGTGCCGGACCGGTAAACCACTGCCCCGGCAGGCCGCTGACCCGCAGACCAAACTCCACGCCGTTACGCGCCATTGTGGTCACCACGGTGCTGTATTCGATGCCATGCGCCGCGTCCATCGCCGCCTTACACAGCGCCATCCACGTCGGGCCGGAGAAGTAGTCGCTGCTGGCGACAAAGTCGAACACTTCACGCTGTTGTTCAACCGGGTAACCGGCCTGTATGATCCCCGGCGTCAGCGCCTGAATCAGCAACGTGGTGCCGGCGTTGTTGCGGTTGTGGCACTCATCGCCCATATGCAGCGCCTGGGCCAGCATGAGACGCAGGTCAATTTCACCGATAATCTTCATCGCATCGCGCAGCATAGGGCCCTGCACGTCACGCATCCAGTTCAGCCGGTCGATCACGCTCTGGTCGTTAGCGCCCATGCGTAGGATCTTCGCCATCTGCTCGCTCATGTTGGTGTAAGCGACGTTGCCGTAGGTTTTGTTTTCGACGATGTGCATAAACATCGATGCAGACGTTACCCCAGCCATCGAACCGACGCAGTCATGCTCGTGGCACGGCGAGAAGGTGATTTCACCGGAGGCTGCCAGTTCAGCCGCCTCATCGATATCTTTTGCCAGGCCTTCAAACACCAGCGCCCCGGTAACCGCGCCTTTCATCGCGCCGCACATTTTTTCCCAACTGACCGGCGGGCCGGCGTGGAGAATGGTTTTCGGCGTCATGCCCGGCACGACATTGATCGCCTGATCAAAACCAATCAACACGGGATGCGACTGGATAATCCGCTCCAGCGCCTGCTGGTTCGCGGCGGCGATTTTCTCCGCCAGCGGCGAATCGGCAATGCTATCCAGCGCATTCACTACCTGCATGTTGCCCTGGCCCGGCGGTGTCCAGTCGAGTTGTGTCACCTCGACATGCTGTTTTTTCAGATCGTCGCTAAACATCGCGATACCCACGTTGATGACGTTCAGCGGTTGGGTAAACAGTGACTGGTTCATCAGGCTTCCTCCCCTTTGCAGATAAATTCACGGGCCAACAGACCGGTGTTGGTGCTGCTGCTTGCCAGGATCACGCCCGCCTCGCTCAGCATCTGGCTCTGTTTTTCCAGCGACGGTGTATCGAGATCGGTGCCTAACACATAAGCGAGGATCACGAGTTCACGGCCATCAGCGGCGGCGATCGCTTTCGCCTCTTTGATCGCCTCGAGAGTCGAACCCACAGGATCCTCGTGCGAGCCAAAGCCGAGCACGAAATCCATCACGATCACGCCCACTTCGGGATCGTTGGCCTCCTGTAACAGCCGGCTGATGCGGTTGGTCGGGTCGATCATGGGGTGCGGCTTACCGTTGGTGAAGTCGTCATCGCCAAAGTCGAGGAAGGTGTGCTTCACGCTGCGATTCAGATCTGCCAGGCGGAAGGCCGGATCGGGATGAATATTGCTATAGACGTCGCCGTGTTTCTCCATCACCGCAAACAGGGTTTCATCACACAGCGTACCGCCACAGAACAGACCGCGGATGTACTTTTGCTGCGGGGTCAGACGCGCGCGAACCTCGGCGATTAGCGTCTCGTTCAGCGGATGCAGGTTTAGCGATGCGCTCTTCACGCCGCTCAACAACACCGCTTTCAGCGCAGCCTCTTTCGTCCCGCGAGCATACTGCAGCCCCTGCTCATCAGCAGGCGGTTGTGCACGGCCCAGGAAACAGGCAATGACGGGCTTACGACAAGCTCGCGCACGCTCCAGTACCTTACGTGCCACGGCCGGGGCCGGTGGTTTTGAGATCAGAGCGATGATTTCCGTTTCCGGATCGTCTTCCAGCATCGCGATAGCGTCCAGCATCATCAGGCCGCCGATTTTCTCACTCAGATCGCGCCCCCCGGTGCCAATCAGTTGCGATACCCCACCGCCAAATTCATGAATGCGTACGCTCAGCTCCTGACTACCGGTACCCGACGCGCCCACAATGCCGATATTGCCGCGGCGGACCGCGTTACCGAAGCACAGTGCTGCGCCGTTGATAATAGCGGTGCCACAGTCCGGCCCCATCAGCAGCAGCCCTTTTTCGTGCGCCAACTGTTTGAGCGACAGTTCGTCTTCAACAGAAACGTTGTCAGAAAACAGCATCACGTTCAGATTGTTTTGCAGCGCCTGACGCGCTTCACGGGCAGCAAACAGACCATTTACCGAAATCACCGCCAGGTTGCTGTCCGGAATATGCTTTTTCGCACTGGCCAGCGTGGCATAGCGCGCTTCGTGCGAGCCACTTTCCGCTTTTTTTATGAACAGTTCTTCAATGGCCATCAGCGTTTGATCATTGTCTGCGCCGTCTTTGCCGTTGATCACAATCATCAGGTCGCCGTTTTTCGCTTCAGCCAACTCCGGCGTCAACAACCCCAAATTTTTAAGCACTCCTTTATTCATCTCGGTCGCCATCGCGACAAATGCTTGATCCACGCCGTCGAGTTTATTCGCGCGAGTGGAAATAGACATAAGCGACACGGAATCAAAATAGGTATTCTGTTTAATGACTATCTTTACTGACATAATTCCCTCCATACAGTTGGCTCAACGCGCAGGCATCCGCCATGCCATACAGCATGTCGCAGCCGGAACTTGAGCCAATATTTTTAATATTGGCAATAGACTGGATAGAAAAATCATTGGGCTCATTAATCATGCGGCTAATAAACCCGGAAATATTTTCGCGATAACGCTGTTCAAATGCGGCCTTCAGCGTAATTGCGCTAAGCAGCGTAGTATTTTCCCTGCCCGATTTCAGTGCCGTACAAAATGCCTCCCTGTATTTTTCTGCCGGATGTCCCGTAATAAACAAAATAACACTCAGACCAACCAGATAATCGTCTGCCGAAGGCGTCAGGCCTATACCCAGGCCCATCATTCGGGTCACGGCGGGTACAATTTTCGCCCCTTGTTGCATTGCACTTAGTAATGTATTTCGTCGTTGCTGTAATTCGTGACATAGCGCCTGATAAAATGGATTATCTCCACGCCAGAGAAATAATGTCTCATTCTCCCGTAACTGTTGATGGATAAAGTCGCTCCACCGCAGCCAGGGAATTTCCCGGAATCTTTCGGGACTCAATTGCAGTTTCGGCGTATGCCAGCCATGACAGAACGTCGTGTCTATCCATTTATCATCACCAATCGTTATCCCTGAAGGATGAAACTGAACCAACTCACCGGGCCGGAACAAGCCGTCAAAGTGGGTGAGCGCTAACCGGGCACTATTGGGCGCGTTGTCATACTCTTCACACAACAGCGTCAGTAACTGGTGCTGTGCCGGGAGATAGAGATTGACCGCCCTGGAAAAAACCTGTTCGACCCGCCCAATGCCACGTTCGCAGAGAAAGTTCGCATCCGCAGTTAGCGCTTGCACACACCGCCGTTTTGGGGTGTTGATAGCGTACCTCCTTCGTCAGGCACCTGCGGCAATCAACAGTTGAGCGATGGCCTCAAAACCTTTTTCTCTTGCCAGTTCCAGCGGCGTTTTGCCGTACTTATCCGTCATATGCGGGCTGGCGCCATTTTCCAGTAATAAGGCAACAATCGCCTGCTGTGTTTCACCACCGTCATTTAGCACAATGGCTTCCAGCAGCGGCGTCCAGCCAACAAAGTTAGTGTGATTCACATTAATCGACGTCTGCGTTAATAACGTTTTGACGATATCAAGATGGCCTTTTTCACAAGCAGGCGTTAAACCCACACCGCCGAAACGCGTTAACCGATTGAGATCGGGATTGGCCGGTAGAATTAAACGCAACAGGGTAAGATCGTTATTCAGACAGCTTAGTAAAAAAGGATTTAAACAGGTCTGATCCTGTAGGTTAATATCCGCACCTGCGCTAATTAAGGCGGTAACACAGTCATATTTTTTATGCAAGCTAGCCAGAATAATAGCCGTCTGTCCCTGGCGATTACAGATATTTACATCTACACCCTGTTCCAGGCAGGAAAGTAATGTCTCCACATCCCCCAACTGCGCAGCCAAGAGGTAGTCTGTCATCAGACTGTTATTTGTCATGATCATTCCCCTGATTTTTGTGGCTGTATCTGATGAACTGAGAATAGCAACGAAATTTATAGAAAAGAACCCGCTTAAATTTTATTCGCCATAAGCGGATTAATTATTGAATGATTTTTAACAATCCACACAGACTGTGCAGTAGTGCACCCTTTATTTCTTTGCCGCTATTCCCCTTAACTCAATCAGGTTTTCTTTCTATATAGTTTTAGTTGCCGAACGAAACCACACGATCCAGACGTTTATAACGAGAGGAGATAAAGATGAACGGACTCACCGCAACAGGCATTACTGTCGGCATTTGCGCAGGTCTCTGGCAGATGGTGTCCTCGAGGGTTGGGCTGGCTCCAGGCTGGGAATTACTGGGAACCATCGGTTTTGTCGCGTTTTGCAGCTTCTATGCTGCCGGGGGGAGTAAAGCGGGATTCGTAAAGAGCCTGTTTGTTAACTATACCGGCGCCGTCTGGGCTTTTCTGGCGGCGCTGGCCTCAGGATGGCTTGCTACCGTGAGCGGGCTTTCTTCGTTCTGGGCAAGTGTAGTCATGACCGTACCGTTTTCCGCCGTCATCGTCTGGCAGGGGCGTTTCTGGTTAACCTCGTTTATTCCGGGTGGTTTCCTCGGCATGACGCTGTTTTTCGCCACCGGACTGAACTGGACGGTAACGTTACTCGGCTTCTTAGCCGGGAACTGCGTGGGCTTTATCTCGGAATACACAGGGCGAAAGCTGAGCGAAGCAACTTCGAAAGAGACCGCCTAGGCGTATACTGGCCGGATAAGCACTGCGCCACCTGGCGGGCTGTAACAAATTGCCGGATAGCGGTGTAAACACCTTAACCGGCCTACTGAGCCCAGCCAACGCGGTTTTTAAAAATCATTCAAAAGTGGTTGCTAATTAATAACCTCAACCCATAAATTCATCTCATTAAAGAGGTCCGATAAATAGCTGAAGCCAGGAGCCGGTGCATGAATTCAATTTTTACGGAGGAAAATCTGCAAGCCTTCACCACTGCCGCGCGTTTTGGCAGTTTCAGCAAGGCGGCGGAGGAACTGGGCCTGACGACCTCAGCCATCAGCTATACCATCAAAAGGATGGAGGCGGGTCTTGATGTGGTGTTGTTTACCCGCAATACCCGCAGTATTGAACTCACCGAGTCGGGGCGCTATTTTTTTCGCAAAGCTACTGATCTACTGAACGACTTTCACGCCATCAAGCGCAGCATTGATACTATCGCGCAGGGCATTGAGGCACGGGTACGTATTTGCATCAATCAGCTTTTGTATACGCCAAAACACACCGCGCGATTACTCCAGGTACTGAAGAAACAGTTTCCGACCTGTCAAATTACGGTCACAACCGAAGTGTATAACGGCGTCTGGGATTCCATCATCAACAACCAGGCCAATATCGCCATCGGTGCCCCCGATACGCTGCTGGACGGTGGCGGTATTGATTACACCGAAATTGGCGCCATTCGCTGGGCCTTTGCGATCGCACCGGATCACCCGTTGGCGTTCATGCCGGAGCCGATCGCCGAAAGTCAGTTGCGTCTCTATCCGAACATTATGGTGGAAGATACTGCGCATACCCTTAATAAAAAGGTGGGTTGGTTGCTTCATGGGCAGGAATCGATTCTCGTACCGGATTTTAATACCAAATGCCAGTGTCAGATCCTCGGCGAAGGAATTGGTTTTTTGCCGGACTATATGGTGCGTGAAGCGATGGAGGATTCACTGCTGGTCATACGACAGATCCATAACCCACGTCAGGATTCACGGATGCTGCTCGCCACCCAGCACTCCGCTACCGGTCAGGTGACCCAGTGGATCAAAAAGGAATTTGGACCGCAGGGAATATTAACAGCGATTTATCAGGATTTACTGCATCGGGAAGGATGAAATGAGCCGGACAGCGTAAGCACATTGTCCGGCCTATTCTCAGGCCCGAATATCGTCATACTCACGGGTTTTATCAAACTCGTGTTTGGCAAACGGACAAAGCGGGATCACTTTGCGATTCTCGCGGCGCATTTTTTCCACCACTTTCGCCACCAGCTGTTTTCCAACCCCTTGTCCCTTCAGGCTGGCATCGACATCAGTATGCTCGATAATACTTAAATGTTCACCGGTCGGAACAAAAACGATTTCAGCGACCTGATTCCCCTGCGCATCATTCACATAGAATTTATTATGACCTTCCAGAATTTCCATCCTTCCCTCGCTTATTTACGACGATATTGCAGCGCCCCACTTGGGCAGGTATCGATAACCTTGATCACCGTTGATACATCCACTTCATCAGGCATAATCCACGGCTTGCGCTTCAGATTAAAAAGTTTGGCGTTTCCACGCACACAATTTCCGGAGTGCTGGCAAATCGCCGTACTGAAGTAAACATCGATTTTCTCACCGGTATAAACGCGGTAACCCGCATCCTCAAGTTGCTTATCCATGACATTGCCTCTTTTTTTGTTCATCCCTTAAGCATAGCGCGTGGAGCACCGCCACCACTACTTTACTGTTAGATGAGTAAATACTCATCCTTTCACTGAATTTAAGGATAAAATACCAGACCCTGAGATATTTAAGACGTTATATTATGTATTTCATGACATTTAAGGTCATTCGCTCTAATTGACTATTTTCCATCAGCTCGGCATAATAAATCTTTGAAAAAAGCGATTACAAAACCGTTGTTCTCATTCAAAATAATATTCAAAAAGAGTCAGTTAAAAAAGAAAACGATCTGTTAACAAGTCTTAAATCAACCTGTTGAGACTGATTTCAATGCTTTCTTCTCCGCTCAGTTGAAAACCAGACAGTAGAAATGACGTATTTGCAGGCGAAAAGAGATCATTAACGCCTTTCAGGGACGTAATACCAGCAGGAGTCACTACCAATGAACATGACATCTATACTATATTTATCCCCTCCAACAGTCCGGTGCAGTCAATTTAATCTAAGTGGTTGAGTTTCTTGGCACTAAAACCGTCACATTCGTAATGCAGGTGTAATCTCGTCGGGTAAGCCTTTGAGACTATTAGATGATTACACCACCTGAGGATGCATAGCGGTAGAAACCACCGGTTTTGTTAAAAAAATGATTTATTGTCAACATACCTATGTGAAATTACAGAATAAAAACATTAGTTTCATAAAGCAGACGACTTACAGTGTTCGCATATAATCTATGTAACAATGTGTTCAGATTTTTCTACACTTAAGTCACTACTATTTATAACTTTCGTACACCGTGAACCTATATGTACTGGATTATTAACGATAATATTGAATTCAGACCTGATAGTAAAAAGTTAATTTCTGCCACTAATCCGGAAATTAACGTCGTGTTGACAACGCCTGCCAGCCGTTGTCTGCTTTTGCTGCTTGAAGCATCACCTGACGTGGTCACTCAACAGGAGTTCTTCAAAAAGGTGTGGGAAGATGAAGGAATGCTGGTTCCGGCAAACACCCTTTACCAGAATATTTCTATTATCCGTCGTGGCCTCCGCGCCGTCGGTGAGACCGACCGAATCCTTGTCGCCACGGTACCGCGCAAAGGGTTTCAAATCGATAAAAGCGTTAAAATCACCCGCGTAGCGGCCGTTCAGGTGGCAGAGGCTCCCCCGGATACGCTACAAGGTGAAGATGAACTGGATGTTGAGCAGCACATTGACGCCGAGTCGACGTTTGCACCTGAAGAAACGGCACCTCCTGCCCGTACGGAACCGGTCAGTAAGAGCCGCAAATTGCCGCTCTTTGTTGGCATCACCGCCATGGCAGCGGCATTTTTCATTGGTGCAGTTGGCATGAACTTCGTCTGGCACTTTAGTGATACGAAACCTTTCTTCGCTAACTACACTTTCGTCGAGCAGGACAAAGGTTGTCATTTCAACACCACTGATGACAGCCACGATAACAAAAACAGTTATGCGCGCTTTAAGGCGCTGATTCTGGGATCTGGTCTCGATTGCGAAAAATACCCCTGGGTGTACTTCCCGCTGTCAGAAACATCTCCCGGATTAGCGGTTCTTGTCTGTCGCAAGAATTACCTGAAATCAGCCGTTCCGGGTTGTATCACACTCTCTTTTCGCGGAGTAGGAAGTGAGTAAAAAAACAATCATGATGATGAGTGCGGTATTTTTATTCGCGGGTGTGCTCATCGGCGCGATATACAATGTTTTCATGTCTAAACATTACGACAAACAGGAATGTTCGATGTCGCTGGTGGTGTTTCATAAAAACGCACGCGCAAATATCACACTGAATTACATGTATTCCCTGAAGAACCAGAACGGCATCGTGGCCGTCAGTGGGACCTACATTGAAGACAACAAACTTAAAGGACGAATCAGACGAGATGTCGCCTATAACTGGACTGAAAACCAGGATTCGTATCACTTACACTCAACCAGAATCAACAAGTTTGAAATAATCGAAACGTTGCCGGATGATCTGTTAGCCGATATTCTGCCCGATTTTTACGTTTATCCCGATAAAGATGTGAGTTACTCCATTCTCAATCAGGGCGTCCACGGGTTCCTGTTTACCATCGGGAAACGTCCCCTGCTGTACTGCGCCCGCTAAACGGAATATCGCCGTCAGCTCTGGGCTTAACAGGGCTGACGTTTTTACAGAAACATCGCCTCTTCCAGCAAATTCTCTTTGATCAGCAGCAGATCGTGGACTCTGTTCCCCCCTAATTTCTTGCACGCGAGATTGCGATAGGTGTATACCCGTTTCGGAGGCAATGCCAATGATTTGGCAATCAGGTTAATATCCTTACCCTGTAACGACTCACAAATAATCATTTTCTCAACGCGATTGAGAACATGATTCCTGATAACCTGCCGCTTTTCCATGCTCGCCAGACGCGTAATCATCATCGTTAATGACAACAGAGACTGTCGGGCACTGACAATCATATCGGCATCAAATACCAGTGCACTGCGCTCAGAATTTAATATAATCAGCAATTTACATTTTTTGTTAAGTCTGGAGACTTCCCTGGCACAACATTTGTTGAACAGATTGAGATGTAAAATCACGGTATCATCAAAAGTGAGTTTTTCTACAGGCAAATGGTGCATGGTTTCTTTCACGATTTCCAGGTTGGCCTCTTTTGCCAACAAGACTATCCCGTCCTGCAAAAAGTTATTGTTGCTTATGATATATATCGTCATCGTTTTTACTTCCGTATTAATAATCCATTTTACTTGCCGTTTATTTCCGTTCTGCTATATCATCTGGCGCGGCATTAAAACTATATTAGGAAATAATTGAATACTTCAATTAAAAAGTCTTAACTGACATGATTTCCATAACCTATTGAAAATATAGATTTTAGTTTGAATTCTTAAACATTCTTAAATGCATGATAATTCGTCTCTCTCTGTATTCTGTCTCTTTCTCTGTGCTATGTTGTGCCACTAGCGAACAGGCAGATGGGTTGGAGGGAAAAATGACCAGGCGTATCGATTACCTGATTGAGAAATATCACTTCACTGAAATCAACGAGTCACCGCGTATTACCAGCCAATGGAAGGAGGTTCTGGCGGAGTGCCAACAAGAGAAAGCCGGCGTTGAAGAACGCCTGCGTATTGCGCTGCTTAATGTCGATTACGTGACCAGTTTCGAACTGCCTTTTCGCTTACTGCTCACCCGCACCCCGCAACTGATCGATAAACTGCGGAAAGAATTTTCCCTCACCCAGAAAAATGTCCTGATTAATGATAAACGCCGTGGGCAGGTTTACAGCATCAGTGCCGATCTCAGTCGTGTCCCCGATGCTTTTCGTTATCGCCTGTCATCACGTATCCGTCGTATGGATGAGGACACCATCACCACGGCCCCCTATCAGCAGGTTGCCAGTCAGACAAAACATCCCGAAGCGCGGCTTCGCCTGGCGCTGGAGAGCGGTTTGCAGGTTAACGCCCTGGATGGGCTGTTCTGGTTGGGGATCCAGCGTATTGCCGCCGATATTCAGCGACTCCGCGCGTCGGGGATGCCTGTTCAGGCCTCGGATGTCGAGGTGTTCGACTCACTGACCGGGACGTGCCGAACCGTAACGGCATACCATCTTTAACCGGCTGTCAGTTCCTGAAAGCGGGATAAAAACAGCGCACGCGCCTCTCGTGGCATCAGCGGGGTGATGGTCAACCGCGTCGTCGGCGAGATCCCTGCCAGCATCGGCCAGTCACTGCCGGGATCCAGATTGAGATCGCGCCGTTCGGTCGCCAGCATCATCAGGTCCACTTGCTTAATCACTTTACTCGGAGTGAGAGGAAGATTGAAACGCTGGCGAATGGCGTTATCCAGCCGTGCTTCAATCTCTTTGTACGCGGGAAGCAACCTTTTTAGCGGTGAAGGAAGATCCAGACAATAGGCTTCGGCGGCATCGTGCAGCAGCGCTTCAAGCGCGAACTCAGGTGGCGTTAACTGGCTGCACAGAACTCCGTGTTGGGCGACGCTGTAAAATTCAGGCACATGCCCGGCAAAGCGACAGAGGTGCGAAAGGGCGACAGCGATATCTTCAATCGCAATATGCTCCGGTCGAATATCGCTGTAATCAATGTGTTGCCCAGTAATAGTGGCGATAAATTTCATCCGCTCTCCTGCTTCCTTGCCTCTTCCCTACCACGATGGCGTCTGGATCTTCCTGAAGAAGCTACGTGTTTACATTCACTTTGTAAATGCTTTAAACGTTCAACGCACGCCTTGCCGACGCGTTACTTTTGCCGCTGTTCAGTTATATTCCAGCACAAAGGTGGCGGTGCCGTTTACCTGCCCCGCCGTAACCGTCAGCCCGCTCTGCACCCTCTGGTTGTCATCACCCAACTAAGCTTGCGCAAGGCGTTTTGCCTTATTTCTGACCTGCCATCCACTTGGAAGCTGGCGGTGTATACGCTGAAAAAAACGCCACAATTTCCGGCAGGGAATCAGAGAAGAGCAGCATATCTACGTAGCTTTGCTTCATAAAACCTTCATCGGCCATTTTCTGCACCATCTCCTGCAGCGGTTGATAAAAATTGTTGATGTTATAAAACGCGCAGGGCTTGTTATGGATACCTAATTGTCCCCACGTCCACTGCTCAAAAATCTCTTCCAGTGTGCCAGCGCCGCCGGGTAAGGCAATGAAAGCAGAAGATAATACCGCCATGCGGTCTTTACGCTGGTGCATATTCTCAACGACCTGTAAATCAGTCAGCCCGGTATGCGCAATTTCACGTTCAACCAAAGATACGGGAATCACTCCCGTCACATGCCCACCGTGTTGCAGGGCTGAATCCGCTACGGCCCCCATCAATCCGACCCTGCCCCCGCCATACACAATACCCAGTCCGGCCTGAGTCAGATAGGTTCCGGTTTCGCGCGCGGCCTGTAAGTAAACCGGAGAATGACCATCAGATGAACCGCAAAAAATACCAATAGACTTCATATAATTTCCTTTGGGAATCACTCAATCCATAAATCTTCATTCACTCAATATCGAAACAGCATAATTCAAAGGGGTTCAATAGACCATGTAAGCGTGAAGAAATGAAAGCGCTGACCACGAAAGCTCCAGGAATTACCAGAAATGCGATGTAACCCTCGCCGTATACCGATAGCAGAAAACATCAATGCCCCTTTAGAATGATACGAATAAATGCCCTTGCACGGACAAGAGTAGTTTCAGACGTTATTATTCCCCCGTTTGCATTTTATTGTCGCAAAACATTTCATCACTTAACGACACGCTAATTTTAACCACACTTCCTCATTCGCCAAATATACCCATAGGAGTGCAACTTCCGCAGCTTAAACGGGAATCATTGTTCTTCCGGCGAAATACCTCATGGGTCCCCTAAAGCGGTCACACGATTTATTATGACTATTCTCCCACTGATTTTTGCAGTATTGTTTACTCATTGTTGTAGTTCAACAGTGAATGCTAGCGAAGTTGCTATCTTGTGCTTCGCCCTTAGCGGAGTCCTTTGCACATCCTTCGGGATGTACCAGAATGAGCGCGATCTTAGAACAGCAATAATGTTATTGATTCAGCAAGATAAGCAAGAACACAAGACAAGAGGAGGCGCCCAGTCGATAATGTCACGACGTTATGACGAAACAACATACAGCCATTTTCATTATCCGCTCAAGTCCTTCTGTGGCGAAGCCGCGTTGCCTATGATAAACGCCTACCGAGCAGTGCAAATAAATAATGAGTTAAAACCGGATAAGACTATTGGATTAATGGAAATCAGCAGAACGCTTGCGCACCTGCAATCAAAAGGGAACCTAATGAAAAACAATGCCGATAATAAGAAGAGGAATTTCCTGACTCAAAATGAAATAGAGTCGCTTCTCAAAGCAGCAAACACCGGACCACATGCTGCCCGTAATTACTGTCTGACATTATTGTGTTTTATTCATGGCTTTCGCGCCAGTGAAATCTGTCGCCTGCAAATTTCGGATATTGATATCAAATCACGGTGCATTTACATTCATCGCCTGAAAAAAGGTTTTTCGACAACGCATCCATTATTAAGAGAAGAAATTCAGGCATTAAATAACTGGCTGGCTATTCGTGCCGCCTACCCCCATGCCAACAGCGAATGGCTATTTTTATCAAGGAAAGGGAATCCTCTTTCTCGCCAACAGTTTTATCAAATTATTTCTGCTTCGGGCGATCACGCCGGACTCCCGCTTGAAATTCATCCGCATATGCTTCGTCACTCATGCGGTTTTGCATTGGCTAATATGGGGATCGACACCCGTCTCATCCAGGATTACCTGGGGCACCGTAACATTCGCCATACCGTCTGGTACACCGCCAGTAATGCAGGTCGATTTTACGGTATCTGGGATGACGCTAAACTCAAACAGCATAATGCTATTTCACTGTGACCTATACAACACCACGGATGGTGTTAAAAAATGGTGACTCATAAAGCATTAATAATATTTAACCATATATTTAATATGCTTATTGTTCACATTTTTCCTTATTCGCATGACAATGAAACCGTTTAATTATATCCTTGCAATCAATCAGGCTATATTTTCAACATTCACTTTTCGTCAGACAAACCTACGCTGAAAATGCCACCTTCAGTGACTATTTTCCTTTTAAATTGATACACCTGACTTTGTCTACTACAGGCGCTATTGTCGCCCTGGAAAAAATCAATAAAAATAAGATTTATCATGTGGTCATAATAGCTACATGTGTAACAGTAATGTAATCACTGATTGTGATTAATCCCCCAAATATAATATGCCTTTAACATCACAGGTTATTTTTTAATCCCATGATGTTTTCTACAGGTATTCATTAACAGAAGCATATTTCAGGAGTAATGCATTGTGAATCGACGTCGTTATCTTACTGGCAAAGAAGTACAAGCCATGATGCTGGCCGCCCGACATGGCGCTACCGGCGAGCGAGATTATTGTCTTATTTTGCTGGCATTCCGTCACGGCATGCGCATCAGTGAACTCCTCGATTTGCATTACCGCGACCTCGATCTACACGAGGGACGAATCAATATCCGTCGACTAAAGAACGGTTTTTCCACCATCCATCCACTGCGTTTTGATGAACGCGAAGCCGTTGAACGCTGGAGTCAGGAGCGTGCAGGCTGGAGAGGCGCAGGCCGCACTGACGCCGTGTTTATCTCCCGCCGGGGGACACCGCTTTCTCGCCAGCAGGCATATCGTATTATTCGGGCTGCGGGCGTTGATGCCGGAACCGTTACCCATACTCACCCCCATATGCTCCGTCACGCCTGCGGTTATGAACTTGCCGAAAGGGGAGCCGATACACGACTGATTCAGGATTATCTTGGCCACCGGAATATTCGCCATACCGTTCGTTATACGGCCAGCAATGCCGCACGTTTCGCCGGATTATGGGAGAGAAGCAGCCTGTTAGAGGTTATGACAGCGGAGAAAAAGAAATAATATAACCCATTGAGATAAAAGGAGAAGTGTTTGCCTGAACAGGTCAATTGGGGCCAAACTGTTTATATCATAAAAAGAATTAGTAAAGCTTTGCAACTAACAAGTTAGGAATTATCGAAAAAAACACGTTATCTCTTTGATAAAAATAGCATTATCATCAGCACCTTCTCACATTCACCTCCGCCGTATTATGCCCTGCCAGGATCTCTCCATCTGATCCCTGCACGATATCAGTCTTTTACAAAAAACCACTGAATGGTTTTTAATATTGAAAATAATAAAAATTCAAAATAATAACCCAAAACAACGAAGTTATAGCACCATTTTAAGTTATTTATTCCAATGAGTCAAAATGGCCCCAATTGTCTCATTAATTGGGTGAAAACTGCGCAGAACCGGCAGTCGCCCCATTCGGCTGAAACATGGAATGCCTGGAAGGCAAAACGACTGGCCATTTCGGTTCGTGATATCGATATTGTTTAAAGGAAAACAGCATGAAAATTAAAACACTGGCTATCGTTGCTATGTCAGCTCTGTCCCTGACCTCCGCGGCGGCTCTGGCCGATACCACCACGGTAAACGGCGGTACAGTGCATTTTAAAGGAGAAGTCGTTAACGCAGCCTGCGCCGTTGATGCCGGTTCCGTCGAACAAACCGTTCAGCTTGGCCAGGTTCGCTCGGCAAAACTGGCAACTGCGGGCAGCACCAGTTCTTCGGTCGGTTTCAACATTCAGCTTGATGACTGTGATACCAGCGTATCAACCAAGGCCTCTGTCGCGTTCTCTGGCACTGCCATTGATACCACCAACAACACCGTACTGGCGCTGCAGGGCTCCGCTGCCGGGAGCGCCACCAACGTTGGCGTCCAGATCCTCGACAACAAAGGCACCCCACTGGCGCTGGACGGCGCAACCTTTAGTGCAGCAACAACCCTGAACGATGGCACCAACATCATCCCGTTCCAGGCACGTTACTACGCTACGGGCGCAGCAACTGCCGGTACCGCTAACGCAGACGCCACCTTCAAAGTTCAATACGAGTAATTCATCACGCAAGGACGCACCAGGGGCCAGGAGGGCCCGTTATCCGCAATGGGACTGAGGTGATAACGATGCAAAGGATGAAATCAGGTCTGCTGATGCTTTTACTTCCCGCCTGCGCGCTGGCCGGCAACAAGTGGAACGTCACGTTACCCGGCGGAAACATGCGTTTCCAGGGCGTCATCATTGCCGAATCTTGCCGCGTTGAAGCTGGCGATCGCCAGATGACCGTGCAAATGGGGCAGATCAGCAGCAATCGATTTCATGCGCCAGGGGAGGATATCAACCCTGTTTCTTTCGATATTCATCTCCAGGAGTGCAGTACCGCCGTAAGCCAGCGCGTCGGCGTGGCATTTCATGGCGTCGCGGATGGTAAAAACCCGGACGTGCTCTCCGTGGGGGAAGGACCGGGGATCGCCAGCGGTATTGGGATCGCGTTATTTGATAAAGAAGGTAGCCAGATCCCTCTTAACGGCCCCCCCGCTAGCTGGACACGGCTTTACGCCGGGCCAACCACACTGCATTTCGTTGCGAAATATCGCTCCACCGGACGTCAGGTCACCGGCGGGGTCGCGAATGCACAAGCCTGGTTCTCTTTGACCTACCAGTAACAAACCGCAGAGTTAGCGAAGACAGGAAACGACGGTGAGTACAGCAAGGATATACATGAAAAAAACACGCACCATGATGCGCAGCCTGCTGGGCGGGATGCTGATGATAGCCGCCACGGGATTATTCACTCAGGCTAAAGCAGGCGTAGCGTTGGGGGCTACCCGGGTGATTTATCCGGCGGGTCAAAAACAGGTGCAACTGGCGGTCACCAACAATGATGACAACAGCACATATCTGATCCAGTCATGGGTGGAAAATGCCGAAGGCGTCAAAGACGGGCGTTTTGTGGTCACACCACCGCTGTTTGCCATGCAGGGGAAAAAGGAGAACACCTTACGCATTCTTGACGCAACCAATAATCAATTACCACAGGACCGTGAAAGTCTGTTCTGGATGAACGTCAAAGCCATTCCGTCAATGGACAAATCGAAGCTCAGCGATAACACCCTGCAACTGGCCATTATCAGCCGTATCAAGTTGTACTACCGTCCAGCCGGACTCGCGCTGCCGCCCGATCAGGCTGCGGAGAAACTCACTTTCCGACGCAGCGCAGGCACGCTCACCTTGATCAACCCAACGCCGTACTACCTGACGGTGACCGAACTCAATGCCGGCACCCGGGTACTGGAAAATGCGCTCGTGCCTCCTCTGGGTGAAACCCGCGTGAAATTGCCAGCCGATGCCGGTGGCGAGATTACCTATAAAACCATTAATGACTATGGCGCACTGACGCCGCGCATGAAAGGCGCACTGCAATAACGAACAGGGACCCGCGTGCTCCCTGAATAAAAAAAGAACTGACAGCCGGGTGATTTTGAACCGGAGGGACTATGTCATATCTGAAACCTGGACTCGTCCATAGGCGGTATTATGCGCCACTTTTGTCAGGCGCAATGGCGCAGATCCCCTTTGCCTTTTTGCTTGCCTCATACACTATTTCCGCCCAGGCAGAACTCTATTTTAACCCGCGCTTTCTGGCGGACGATCCGGCGGCCGTTGCGGATCTTTCCGGCTTTGAAAAGGGGCATGAGCTACCTCCCGGCACATATCGCATCGATATTTACCTGAACGAGGGGTACATGACCACGCGCGATGTCACTTTTCATGCCAACGACAACAGCCGCGAACTGGCCCCGTGCCTGACCCGTGACCAGCTCGCCGCGATGGGGCTGAACACGGCCGCCGTCAGTGGAATGAAGGTGCTGGCCGCAGATGCCTGTGTCCCGTTAACGGAAATGATCCCTGACGCCACCACCCGTTTAGACGTGGGTCAGCAGCGGTTATATCTGACGATTCCTCAGGCCGTTATGGGAAATCAGGCTCGCGGCTATATCCCCCCGGAACGCTGGGACCATGGGATTACCGCCGGGCTACTGAATTACAACTTCACCGGTAACAATGTCCAGAACGACGTTGGCGGCAGCAGCAACTACGCCTACTTAAACCTACAAAGTGGCCTTAACCTGGGCGCGTGGCGTCTGCGCGACAATACCACCTGGAGCTACAGCAGCGGCGGAAGCTCCTCAAGCAACGAAAATAAATGGCAGCACGTTAACACCTGGCTGGAAAGGGACATCACGCCGCTGCGCGCACGCCTGACGCTCGGCGACAGCTATACCAACGGCGATATCTTTGACGGTATTAACTTTCGCGGCGCACAACTCGCATCTGATGACAATATGCTGCCGGACAGCCAGAAAGGCTTTGCCCCGGTGATCCACGGAATTGCACGCGGAACGGCGCAGGTTTCCATCAAACAGAATGGCTATGAGATCTATCACAGCACGGTCCCCCCCGGCCCCTTCAGCATTAGCGATCTGTATGCCGCGGGCAACGGCGGCGATCTGCAGGTCACCATTAAGGAAGCCGACGGGAGCAGCCAGAACTTCACCGTTCCTTACTCTTCGGTCCCGGTGCTGCAGCGTGAAGGCCATACCCGTTATGCCATCACCGCCGGAGAGTACCGCAGCGGTAACGATCAACAGGAAGAACCGACTTTTTTTCAAAGCACCTTACTCCACGGTCTTCCGGCAGGATGGACTCTGTACGGCGGTACGCAACTGGCAGACCGCTACCGCGCCTTCAATCTGGGGGTGGGGAAAAATATGGGGATCCTGGGAGCGCTGTCGGTGGATGTTACTCAGGCCAATGCCACCCTGCCCGATGACAGCAAACATCAGGGGCAGTCGGTTCGTTTTCTCTATAACAAATCGCTGAGCGACGTTGGTACCAATATCCAGTTGGTGGGCTATCGCTACTCCACGCGTGGATATTTTAGCTTTGCCGATACCACGTATCGTCGGATGAGTGGCTATGACATTGAAACGCAGGATGGCGTTATTCAGGTTAAACCGAAATTCACCGATTACTACAACCTCGCCTATAACAAGCGCGGCAAAGTGCAGGTGAGCCTGACCCAACAGTTAGGCCGCACCGCCACGCTCTATCTGAGCGGGAGCCATCAGACTTATTGGGGCGTCGACAGCGCCGATGAACAATTGCAGGCTGGCCTGAATACCGCCGTCGGCGATATTAACTGGACGCTGAGCTACAGCCTGACCAAAAACGCCTGGCAGGATGGTCGTGACCAGATGTTGGCGATTAACGTCAATATTCCCTTCAGCCACTGGTTGCGCTCAGACAGCCAGTCCGTCTGGCGACACGCCAGCGCCAGCTACAGCATGTCAAATGACCTCAACGGTCGAATGACCAACCTGGCGGGACTGTATGGCACCGTGCTGGAAGACAATAACCTTAGCTACAGCGTACAAACCGGCTATGCGGGCGGCGGTGAAGGTAACAGCAGCAGCACTGGATATGCCACGCTGAACTACCGCGGCGGTTCGGGCAATGCCAACATCGGTTACAGCCGCAGCGATGGCCTCAAACAGTTTTATTACGGGATGAGTGGCGGCGTGCTGGCGCATGCCAACGGTGTCACGCTGAGTCAACCACTCAATGACACGGTCGTGCTGATTAAGGCGCCCGGCGCAGAGGGCGCGAAAGTGGAAAACCAGACCGGAGTCCGCACCGACTGGCGCGGCTATGCGGTGCTGCCTTACGCCACCGAATACCGGGAAAACCGAGTGGCGCTGGATACCAATACGCTTGCCGATAACGTGGATCTGGATGAGGCAGTGGTCAACGTCGTCCCCACGCACGGTGCGATCGTCCGGGCGGAATTCAACGCCCACGTTGGAATGAAACTGCTGATGACGCTCCTCCACAACGGCAAGCCGGTGCCGTTCGGCGCGATAGTCACCACCGACAGCAGCCAAAGCAGTAGCATCGTCGCCGATAACGGTCAGGTCTATCTGAGCGGTATGCCGCTGGCAGGGAAGGTTCGGGTGAAATGGGGTGACGGCGCAAACGCCAGCTGTGTGGCGGACTATCGCTTAGCCGCAGAAAACCAACAACAGTTGCTCAGCCAGCTTACGGCGCAATGCCGCTAAGGACATGATGATGAACAAACGTTTCTCTCTGCTGGGCGCCGTCTTCTCACTGGTCAGCGCCAGTGCGTTCGCCGCCGACAGCACGATCACGATCAGCGGATATGTCAGGGATAACGCCTGCGCCGTGGCGGGCGAATCGAAAGATTTTACCGTCGACTTGCTGGATAACGCCGCTAAGCAGTTCAACACTATCGGGGCCACCACGCCTGTCGTCCCGTTTCGTATTGTGCTTTCCCCCTGCGGCACGTCGGTCACGGCGGTAAAAGTCGGTTTTATCGGTATTGCTGACAACGATAACACCCGCTTATTGAAACTCGACAGCGGAACAACGGCGGCGGCGGGAATGGGAATCGAGATCCTCAACGGACAGCAGACGACGTTGCCGCTGAATGCCGCATCCGCCGCCATTCCGTGGACGACCCTGACGCCCGGTCAGACCAATACGCTTAACTTTTATGCCCGCCTGATGGCAACGCAGCTCCCCGTCACGCCGGGACACGTCAATGCAACAGCGACATTCACTCTTGAATTTCAGTAAGCGGAGGCTTTGATGAAATGGTTTCAACCCCGGTGGCTACTGGCGGTAATCCTTGCCGCTTCTGCGGTTGTGCAGGCGGCCGACGTGACCATTACCGTGAACGGGAAAGTGGTCGCAAAACCATGCACAGTGTCGACCACCAATGCCACCGTCGAACTGGGCGATCTCTACACCTTCAGTCTGGTCTCTGCCGGTTCCTCCTCCGCGTGGCATTCCGTGGCACTTGAGCTAAGCAATTGTCCGGTGGGCACCTCGCGAGTCACCGCCAGCTTCAGCGGTACAGCCGACAGCACGGGTTATTACAAAAATCAGGGGACTGCCGGAAATATCCAGCTCGAACTTCAGGATGACAGCGGGAACACACTGAACACCGGCGCGACAACGTCCGTGGTGGTGGATGACGCGTCGCAATCCGCCCATTTTCCTTTGCAGGTCCGGGCGTTGTCGGTAAACGGCGGCGCAACCCAGGGAACGATCCAGGCGGTGATTAACGTGACCTATACCTATGCATGACCAGGAGAGTATGTTGATGAAAAAAGTCGTATTCCTGTTGACGACACTGTTGCTGATGGGCTGGTCAATCAATGCCTGGTCCTTTGCGTGCAAAACCGCCGGTGGCGCGACCATTCCCATTGGCGGCGGTAGCGCGAACGTCTACGTTGATCTCTCGCCTGCGGTTAACGTCGGGCAAAACCTGGTGGTCGATCTCTCAACGCAGATTTTTTGCCATAACGATTATCCCGAAAGCATGACCGACTATGTCACCCTCCAGCAGGGCTCCGCTTACGGCGGCGTGTTATCGAGCTTTTCCGGCACCGTAAAATACAACGGCTCCACCTATCCGTTTCCGACCACCAGCGAAACCGCACGGATGATCTATGACTCAAGGGTCGATAAGCCGTGGCCTACGGCACTTTATCTGACCCCCATCAGTTCCGCCGGCGGCGTGGCGATAAGCGCTGGAACACTTATCGCCAGACTCATTCTCCGCCAGACCAACAACAGAAACAGTGATGACTTTCAGTTCATCTGGAACATCTACGCGAATAACAACGTGGTTGTTCCGACCGGCGGCTGCGACGTCTCCTCGCGCAACGTGACGGTAACGCTGCCGGACTACCCGGGCTCAGCCCCCGTTCCGCTGACGGTCTACTGTGCGCAGAGCCAAAATCTGACATATTACCTCTCAGGCACCACAGCAGATTCCGCCAATTCGATCTTCACCAATACCGCGTCGTCTTCGCCTGCACAGGGCATAGGTGTTCAGCTCACGCGCAACGGTACCATCGTCCCCGCCAACAACACCGTGTCATTAGGCACGGTCAGTACCTCTGCCGTGAGCCTCGGCTTAACGGCCAATTACGCTCGAACCAGCGGACAGGTGACGGCAGGCAATGTTCAGTCAATCATTGGGGTGACGTTTGTTTATCAGTAATGCGGGAACGCCGGGAATAGACTACATTTTGTCCCCCTGCTTCTGTGCCGCCGAAGGGCTTGCGAGGATGATGGCGCCAGACCCTCATCCTCTGGTGCTGCTGAACTCGTCGTCGCTGGAAATATCAACGCTTCCCGTGCGGGCGTCAGCACGTCGGATTGTGGTGTTCCTTCCTGACGATCCCCTGTTACTACTCAGCACATTGCAGCAGGTGGCGCTTTTGCTGGAACAGGCTGCCGCTCCCCTGCCGATGCTCATCCTTAGCCGCTGTCCCGATCGTTGGTTGTGGCACACGCTGGGGCATCTTGTGACGCGTCGCAGTCTGCTTACTGAAATCCGTGCCGTCGCCTCGGATTTACCGACACGCTGCATTGCCGCGCTATTACGCGAGCACGGACAGCAGGATATCCCTCCACTGAGGCAGAGCGCAGGCTACGAGACGTTGATTTATGACAAACCGGCAGTCGGCCTCAGCAAACCGGAGCTCAGCGCCATTCTGGATCTGCTGCACGGATACAACATCCAGGAACGGGCGCAACAACGAGGAATCAGCCAAAAAACCCTTTATAATCAGAGAACATCAGGACTTAAAAAGATGGCGGAACATTTCCCTCAGTTGGCGTCTCACTTTCCCGGTTACCCACAGACCCGGCTGAACAGAAGCGGAAGCGCTGCCTTGTCAGCTTTCGAACGTGAATTCATCCATGCCATCCATTGCCGACAACTCTTCCCGGTATTTCAACCCATTGTGGATAGCAACCACCGTTTACAAGGGATGGAAATCCTCTCACGCTGGCATCGCGAGGGAACGGTCCTGCAACCTGGTGCATTTTTACCACACATCCGCGCTGAACACGCCTGGCAGGTACTGACCGCGTTTGTTTTGCAGGAAGCCATCCAGAAAATCAACCAGCATCCGGGGGAGTTTTATTTCTCACTTAACATCCCTGCCCCCCTTGCCAGCCACGAATGCCTTCCTCGAATGCTGGAGGCCGTAAAACAGAAGCTGGCGTCGCCACAGCAAACGGACAGGCTGGTACTGGAATTTGCTGAGACGACCGAGTTCAGTCAAAGGGGAAAAACCGCCGCGAATATCGACAAAATAAAACAACTCGGCTTTCGGATTATGCTTGATGACTGCTTCTCACAAGGCAGCGTGATGTTTCCGGTCAGACAGATCCAGTTTAGCGAATACAAGCTGGATAGGTGCATAATCAATGATATGCAGCGCGATCCGCACGCGCTTGCGCTGATAAAAAGCCTGAACTATTACTGTATGCTGACAGGCAGTCGCTGCGTTGCCGAAGGGGTCGACAGTGAAGAGAAATTTACGATATTGAAAGCCTTAGGTATCGATCGCTTTCAGGGATATCTCATCTCCCCGCCGGTCGGTGGGAATATGCTTGAAACGTTTATGGAGAGCTACATATCATTCTGATCAAAGCTGTTTTGTGACGAGCTGGAGGACTCGCACGAGCAGATATTTTTCGCCTGCACAATGCCGTTCGTTACCAAACAGATGAATCTGACATTCTGGCAGCACACCGTTCTCGTTATAAGGACAGAAATATTGACTGTTGTGGGTCAAGCCCATTTTGTCAGGCTACGAGGCAGGCTATACTGCTTATTCAAACACTCATCTCAGAGGCAGCAGCTGGCGTGAAGGATATGTATTACAACGATGAAGGGATCAATGCGTTAATCCAGAATGAACTGAATACGTTCATAAAGGACTATAAAAATACGATCTACGCATACGCGATTATGAACAAGAAAGATCCCTCGCAAATGCAGATTATCAATAATAATCCTGAGTGGTTTAACATCTATCTCGAAAGAAAATATCAGTTTATTGACCCTGTTATCATCAGGGCATTAAGCAGCGTTGAAGACTTTTTCTGGGAGAACAAGGTACTACTGGCAAGTGGTTATAACCTTACACGTATTTTCAGTGAAAGTTCTGAGCACAATATCTATCAGGGCCAGACGTTTCCCCTGCATGACTATCTGAATAATCTTGTCGTGTTGTCTATCATCAGCCAGAAAGATTCAGGTATTGAGATGGAATCCTGCCGCGCGCATTTCATGCATTTCCTTATTCAGTTACATCAAAAGACACTCGATCTCTACAGTAAAGTCCATCAAAAAAAGAATGTTTTTTTATCCCCACGTGAGCGACAGATTTTGAAATGGGTCAGCGCGGGTAAAACCTATGCAGAAGTCTCGGTTATTTTGTCAATTGCTGAGCGAACCGTGAAATTTCATATGAGCAATGCAATGAAAAAGCTGGGCGTAAACAATGCCAGGCATGCGGTAAAACTCGGAATGGAGCTCAGATTACTGGATAACTGAACTCCCTGCGGGATTACAGACGGCGAAGTTGTTGAAGAATCTCACGAAGCCAATCGCTGGCCTTGTCTTTGCTGATGATGCTTTCAATTGCGCTTTCATTTGCCGGCATAAAAATATAGTAGATTGTTTCACCTTTCTCCGAGAGACCTTTCTGAATCACGTCTATTTTCCAGTTCGCATGACGAAATATGGCATACATGCCGCGACTGGCCACGGCGAACATCCCCCGATACTGTTTTTTCATGCAATAGATGATCATCGCGAGGAACAACGCCTTACTGGCAGGCATCCCGCGAAGATTCCCGGAATCACGCCTGGCCTTATCTAAAAACAGGCGACTCACTTCGCAGCAGGGAATATCGGTAGGGAGAGAGATATTATCGAAGTATTCATGGAATATTTCGCTGATCATCGTCGGTTGCGTGGCATCGATAAAACGGGCACCGCACAGGATCTCGCCCTCGTGCATCCCTAAAAGGTAAGTCGTGTTTTCGTTATCAAATTGATCCTTTTCCAGGCCATCAGTACATTCCACTTTCCAGTCGAGTCGCTCACGAAATGTTCGGTTTCGCAGTCGGTAGAGTTCAGTGGCAAAACCAGACGGCAACTCATTGCGATCAAGCAAAAAAAACTCAACAACAGAGTTCATTTATTCATTCCTGATAATAACATTCCGAAATTATTATCCCCTGTCTTTTAGGACAGCTTTTTTTTAGACCGGGTCTTCCTTATACTTAAAAAATACCTGACTAATAGCGCTTGCGGCGCATACTAGTCAGGCGGTCAAAGACCAACGTAACACCAGGGATAAATCCACCGGAGATTATCTAACATTTAGACTCCCGGGTACAGAATGCAATAAGCACTTAATCAATAAAAAACCATTAAAATACGACGAATATCAAATATTCTTCCTTATTATATTGCCCCTTGTATTTTCAAGGGGTAATATTTAATGTTGAGTTAACTATTAAGCGCAATGCTGTACCTCGCTCGATCCCGTCCTTTAACAGGATGCGTTGTTTTCTCTTTCTGCCCCTCTACATCCGTCCTTATTTCTCTCTTGTAAAAGAATACAGACATCGCGTGAGATCACCGGAAGTCACACTTGCTTAAGATGTACGAATTTTAGCCATCAGAGGAATAATCACGCAGTACGTGCGCAACGCGAATTCGGTAAAACGAAAATATCGACTTCCGTCCTTCCATCTGCGCTGCCCGGTGTTTCATGTTGCCCTTCCACACCGCAACGGCCTCTTCGCTTTCCCACCACGAGAGCGATAAAATCTTCCCTTCCGTACTCAGGCTTTTGAAACGCTCAATCGAGATGAACCCCTCAATATTAACGAGTTCAGCCCTGAGTTCAGCGGCGAGGTGTAAATATCGTTCCTGCTGAGCGGGCACCGCTTCCGCTTCAAAAATTACAGCTATCATAACAACCTCCAGGGTTAGCACTTCCGCCACTTTAGCGGCTAATGTCAGGCCATACTTCGCTGAAGACCGAAGAGTGAATCGTTGGGGATCATGACGGTTCCTCCGCATCCAAATCGAGCTTACTGTAGAACCCCTGTTCCAGTTTTGTCTCCAGTATCGACTGGACCTCAACCGCCAGGTTTTTATAAAACTCAGACAGTTCATCATCCTTACAGAGCAGGACAATTTTGCGGCGCTCTTTGCGGTTGTTGATACGAATAATTTTCAGCGAGTCAGTAAAAGCGGGAAGCGTGGTAATAAATAGCGGTGTGGTCAGCGTCCATCCGTAACCGCAGGAAATTAATTTTAGAATGTCGTCAGCGTTATCCATTTCAAACTGGATAGATGGCGACAGGTTATTCCATTTCAGCCAGTTGAGCGTCTGGATACCGGTCGGCGTATTGCGGGTATAAGCGATGTAGTCCCTGTTTTTACACAATTCTTCCAGCCGCGTTTCCGGCCAGGTTTTGGGGCAAACGCACAGAAATTCCTCCTCAATCAGCGGGTACATTCTGACATTAGGCGGCATCTCAGTATGCAGCATCGTTACGGCCAGGTTAATGCTGCCCGTATTCAGCGCGGAAAGCAGCCCCGATGCCGTGCCGGTAACCTGAAAAATATGTTTCACCTGCGGTTGCAGGAAGGTCAGTATATCAAGGCCGATAGATTTCCCGATCGAATCAACAAAGCCGATTTTCAGATGTGAAATATGCCCATGGCTGATCGCATTGATATGTTCCTGCAAATAGACACCGCTATCGATAATCTTTTTTCCCAACGGATACAGCGCCTGTCCGGCTATTGTCATCTGAATGGGCCGTTGTGAACGGTTAATCACGTCAGTTTTTAAGCCATTTTCCAGATTCGCAATCTGCTGAGAAATCGAGGATTGAGTCAGATTGAGTTTCTTTGCCGCAGCGGTAAATGAGCCGGTCTCAATCACCGCTAAAAACGCCTGTAACTGCTTAAAATCGAAGTTAATATCCTTCATCACCGTCTCTACTATTACATTTTTTAATAATGACTATTTATCTTTTCAATGCTTTTTTTTCTTTGAGCCACTTCAAATTATCTGTACTGCCAGCAAATTAAGGTAGCGATACACCTTAATACAGGAAGAGACATAACGATGCGTGAAGAAAAGGATCTATTAGGAACGTTAATGGTGCCAGAGGAGGCCTACTACGGTATTCAGACGCAACGGGCGGTACTGAATTTTACAGTTTCAGGGAAAACGGCCGGGGATATTCCGCATTTCCTGTGGTCGATCGCCGCCATAAAACAGGCGGCAGCGCAGGCAAACGCGCAAATTGGCGCCCTGGATCCGCAGAAAGCCGCCGTCATCGTGACAGCATCGCAAGAGGTGATGAACGGTGATTTTGCTGCCCATTTCCCGATTGATATTTTTCAGGGCGGCGGCGGCACCTCGACCAACATGAACATGAATGAAGTGATCGCTAACCGAGCCAATGAACTTCTCACCGGCGCCCGGGGATATGATGCGATTCACCCGAATACGCACGTCAATATGGGACAGTCGACCAACGACGTTATTCCTGCGGCGATGAAAATGACCAGCCGCATGAATATCAAGCATTTGCTGGTGCAACTGGAAAAACTGGAAGCTGTATTAGCGGATAAAAGCCGTCTGTTTGCCGATAAAGTGAAATTGGGCCGCACCTGCTTACAGGATGCTGTCCCCATGACGTTTGGCCAGCAGTTTGGCGCCTATCGCACACAGGTCAGCAGGCTTAAAGAGAAACTGACCGAGGTCAACGAGGAGGCGTTGTGCCTGCCACTCGGGGCGACGGCGATTGGCACAGGGTTATCCACCCATGAGGGCTACTTACCGGCAGTGTATCAATGGCTGGAGACCCTCACTGGCGAGCAGTATCGCCCGGAAGCGGATTTCTTCGATGGTCTGCAACACGGTGACTTCTATATTGAATTCTCCGCGCAGCTCAAGAAAATCGCCGCCTTTCTCTCTAAAATGGCGACCGATTTTCGTCTTCAGGGGTCAGGGCCGCGCGCTGGATTCAATGAAATTATTGTCCCTGCCGTGCAACCGGGATCGTCCATTATGCCAGGAAAAATTAACCCGGTGATGCCCGAACTGATGAATCAAATTGCGTATCAGGTTATCGGTAATGACGTCACGGTAACCATGGCGGTTGAAGGCGGCGAGCTTGACCTGAACGTGTGGGAACCCGTGCTGCTGAAGGCGCTCTTCGAATCCTGTTCGTTACTGAGCCGGGGGATACCGCTGTTTATTGATAAATGCCTGAAAGATATTGCGATCAATGAAGAAGTGAGTGCCCGCTACGCAGAGGAAAGTACGGCCCTGGCCACCGTCGTGGCAACCCTGTTTGGTTATCAGGTGGGATCGCGAATTGCGAAAGCCGCGTATCAACAGCAGTGCAGCGTAAGGCAGGTCGTGCTGGCAGAAAAACTGCTGACGCCGGAGCAGGCGGATTATCTGCTTGATCCAATGAACATGACCGACCCGCAAAAAAGTACGGCAGCGATTAAACGCTATCAAACAGAAATGAATATGTCGTAGTCATCTGTTTTCAAAAAATAAGCGTTAACGGCAGGTAATGAATATTCACTATTCATTACCTCGCCCTCTCGTTGCCGATAAATAAAATATTACAAAGAGCAGGTTAATTATATGGTGATATTACATGTCGTTTTATTGCTGGGAACCATCATGCTTGCCGCCCGCTGGGGCGGAATTGGCGTCGGGTTCGCCGGCGGGATCGGATTAGCGATTTCGGTATTTATTCTGGGCGTTCCGGCGGGTTCTCCACCTGTCGACGTGATGCTCATTATTTTGTCCACCATTGTAGCGCTCTCGGCCATGCAACAGGCGGGGGGAATGGATTATTTAGTCACCCTGACAGAAAAATTATTACGTAACAATCCTGGCTACCTTAATCTTCTCGCCCCTACTGTAACCTTTATTCTGACAGTACTTTCCGGTACCGGTTATACCGCCATGTCGGTGATGAACGTGATTCAGGAAGTGGCGAAAGACAACGGTATCCGCCCCAGCCAGCCGTTGAGCTCTGCAGTCGTTGCTTCGCAACTGGGGATTACCGCCTCCCCAATCTCTGCAGCCACGGCAATTATGTACGGCACCGTTGAGGTAATGGGTGTGAGCTTCGGCGATGCCATGCTGATTATCTTGCCCACCGCATTATTTGCCATGCTGATTGCGGCCTTCATTGCCAGCAGACAAGGCGTTAAACTGGCCGACGATCCTGTGTGTCAAAAAATCATGCAGGAGAATAAAATTGTGCTGAATAAACAAATCCATCGCGAAATTCCGACCGGCGCAAAATCTTCCGTGTTGGTTTTCCTGTTTGGGGTGGTTTTTGTGGTTTGTATGCTGTTGTTTAAATCACTTATTGGACACACCATTAACTCTCGCGACTTAATTATTATTACGATGTTTATCGTCTCTACGACGATTATTTTTACCTGTAAGCTGGACATGAAAGAACTGAAAAATTCACCGATATTTAAATCGGGTGCCGAATCGCTGGTGGTAGTATTAGGGATTGTCTGGCTGAGCAGCACACTCATTGGCGCGCATATCGATGAGATAAAAGTGGAAGCCAGTGACATGCTCCGCGAGTACCCGTTTTTACTGGCGGCGGTATTTTTCTGTACCAGCGCCATGCTGTTTAGCCAGGGAGCAACCAGCGCATTACTGATGCCTATCGCCGCCTCCATCGGAATTAGCCCAGAGGCAATATTAGCCAGTTTTGTCGCGGTCAGCGCACTCTATATCACAAATATTTACCCAACAACTGCGTTTGCGATAGCTACTGATGACACGGGATCGTTTCTCAGTTCGCGCTGGAATGGCTCAAAGATCGTTAATCATCCCTTCTTCCTGCCGGGATGTTTGTCGATTATCTTCTCGGTACCGTTTGGCTTCTTACTGGCACAGCTGATTTTGTAATGGCGGATACAGAACAGGTTGACGTTAACCTGTTCTGCTGTTCACCCTCACGGTTGTCATTCTCAGTTACTGGTATGTCATTGTAAAAGACAGTACGCCATTCGCCGCCCCCGTGGTGATGCGTTCTCCTGTCTGGTAGTAACGCGCCTTAAGCGGTACGGTGAATCCGCCCCCTGTGCTCGATGTCCCAACCGCCACATCGGAGCCCAACCTCATTGGCTGGTTGTTATAAAGCAGTTGGATCCCGACCCCTGTGGCGGCGTTATTCCCGCTGGTCGTATTGATAACGCCTTTCGTTGCATCATAAATATCGCCTTCCATCCTGACGCTGACCGCCGTTCCGGCATTGCAGGTCATCGGCAGACTGAATGACTGGGTATATGTCTCTCCCGGCGTTGTGCCTTTGCCATTAAAGGCGTTTTTATCGACCTCTTTCATATCGACAGGGATGGATGCTGTGGTGAGTTTGCAGGCCGGCGTGGTCACCGTAAACGCATTGATACTGACTGCGGCCTCTGGGGATTGCCAGAGCAGCGAGTTATTCAGCAATACTAACGCCCCCACCGTTCTTGCCGATATCGTACCAGACCCCGTCTCTGTAGCCGTTTTATAAAACGTCACCGTGACTGACCCATTTAATCCGGGGCTTATCATTCCCGTGGTATTTTGACACAGCTGAGCGGTGTTAATATCCCCTCGAATAGTATTCGACCCAGTGACAGTAGCATTCCCTCCGGCACACTTTGTCGTTGTACCGGAAATAGCATAGCCAATACCGTTAATGTTGGTTTTATAAACTCGTACCCCATTAACCATCGAATCGAAGGTACCTGTCGCCTTTACGCCAAACGTTTGATTGGAAATGACCCCTTCCTGTGAGTCATAACAACTGAACGCATTCACTGTCGGGGTCATTATCTGCGTACCAATAACGGCACCCACCGGCAGATCCCTGGAGATAGTGATATTCTGTGGCGATAATGTTGTTGAAGGCGTGACTGTCGAACAATCCCACGCCAGCACGGTACGTGAAAAAAGTCCCAGAGCCACCAAAAGTAAACTTACAATAATTCGATTCATCTTATTCTCCACTTACCTGCACTCAGCGGTGACGTTATGCGTTTTGTCAGAAGCCTGCGCAATCTGATAACTTGCCAGACAACTTTCGCCAGCCCAGTTCACCATTACAGAGCCTTTTTCCGGTGCGCCGCTAAACCAGACTCGCTGACGATCGTCAACAATCCCTTCTGGTGTATTGTCTCGGTTGTTAATTTTTGCTGTCGCGCCAAACGGAATCGTTTTGCCCGTCAATTGCAGCATGATTCGATAGCCGGTAACGGTCGGGAAATTAGCCAGCGCCAGCGCACCTTTTGTAGGTACGACGGTCTGCGTGTCGTTCAACACATCAGTATTGTTATTCAACGTGTCGGTATTTAACGTCAGACTGTTCTGCCGATACGGCGCAACGTACGGTACGACGGCAAAACCTTTACTGTCTGTGTAAATGCCACTGTTATTCGCCACTTTCACTTCTGCCGCATTCTCGACCTTCACCAACGCCATCGTCTCGCCAAGAGGTTGAGTCGCGGAGACGCCATACGGATGAACGACCAGTCCGCCCATCGCGCCAACTGACACCTGACGGTTATCGCGAGAGTAGTTATAGCCAAGCTGATATTCACCATGACGGCCCTTATAATTCGCCGACGCGCTGCCCGTCACATCTGAACCCTGACTGTTGTATCCCTGCTGTACGTTCCAGCTCAGATTTCTGTCTTCCAGCGCGGAACCTGACAGCCCTACCTGTGAAGTGGCATCGCCTTTTTTATTCGCGTTTGCCGAAAGCGTCATCCAGCTATTTGGCAAGAAACGTGAGAACGGAATCTGCATCGTAAAAGAGACGATATGATCATTGTCGTTGTGCCAGGGACCACGGGAATAGCTATAGTTCAGGCCATAATTAATATTGTTAATACTGGTGTTGTAACCGAGGCTGATGTTACGTTCGCTATCACCGCCCCAATAGTCCTGATGCCAGGCAGAAAGGTTGATATTCCCGAAATCACCGAGTTGCTGGTTCAACGTCACCTGTGCCTTACTGCGTTTGTTACGCTGATAACGCCAGTCATTGCCTTCCAGAACACTATCGCTCGCAATCCGATATTTATTCACATCGCCATTCGCTTCCTGAAAATCATGAAAGCCGGAAGAGGAATACCGATATCCCATCAGACTCAGCGAGGTGCCCGTAGATGAAAAATCTTTGGCGTACTGCGCACGAAGCGAGATGCCGCCCTCCGTTTTGCCTGGCATCTGCGTATGAGCAAAGGTGGTGTCAAAAGAGAACGAACCGAAATCCCCCAATCCTTTGCCGATACCTATTGCTCCAGCCTGGTAATCTCCTGATGCCAACGCTCCGCCGTAAACCGTTGTATCCCACGGCAATCCGTAACTCATCGTGGCCTGTAGAAATTCTGGTTCCTTATCTGTGCTACTTGATGCACGATACTTCCCCGCAGCCAGCGCATAGGTGAACTGGCCTTCACGCCGCATGATCGGCACCGCCGAAAATGGCTGAATAAACTGATGCACCGAACCATCTGCTTCACGCACAACCACGGTAAGATCGCCGCTGGCGGCAGTAGGATAGAGATCGTCAATCACAAACGGGCCTGGCGGAACATAAGACTGCCAGATAATATTCCCTCCCTGACGAATGGTGACTTGTGCATTACTTTGCGCTATACCACGAACCACGGGCGCAAATCCCCGCACGCTTTCCGGCAGCATGGTGTCATCCGAATAAATTTGTGCGCCGCGGAAATGGATGCTGTCAAACACGCCGGACTGCGTATATCCGTCACCAACACTGAACTGACTTTTCAGTACTTTAATATCACGCTCCAGTGAAGTACTAAGGGTGTTCCAGTGCCCGTCCCCTTCGTTATTGTTATATGTCGAGTAATTACGCAACCGCCAGGGACCGACGTTAATCCCACTACGCAGGTTCAGATAGCTGTCATTACGCGACTCCCCTTGGCCATGACTGTTGGCCGCAGAGAAGTTATAATTCAGGAACAGCATATTCAGTCCGTCATCCCACAGTTCAGGTGAAACAGAGCCGCGTGGATCGCGCTGCATATATTCTTGTGGCACCGAAATATCCAGACGCATCTCATCAAACTGAAAATTGAGTTGGCTCCCGGGGAGTAATGCACCAATATTGTCGATGGTTGCGGAATCCTCCTTACTCATCCAGTCAGGCTGTGCGTTACGCTTCACACCCCATTTCACGAAATCGGCGTAGGTTAACGATGGAGCCAATTCACTCTCTTTACCCAGAAAGCTAACATCACGAGACTCGATATAATTTCCGTTCAGATAAACATCAACGTGATAGACACCAGGAACCTGTCCGTCAGTTCTACTGAAACGGGAGATATCAATATCACGTGGAATATTCCCTCGAGTTTCAATAAAATCTGGTGAAAAATAATCTTCAGCCAACACGGTTGACGTATGTGTAAAAAGATAGATAAGGACTGATAATTTCGTTAACGTTGCAAAACCTGAAACCGCATTGAGCTGGAGCATAAGTATTTAACCTAAATTTTAACTTTTTGTTCAGTCGTGACGCCTCCAAAATCATTAATCGCACGCCACGATACGTCTCCACCCGTTATCCCTGACAGAGGTAGCGTTACTGTTTGAAATGGTAATACCATTGGAGGCTTAGTTATCGTCTTACCGTTCACCTTTATTTCATTAAGCGACACGCTATAAGGCGTTGGATTATTTACAGTTAATTTTCCACCCTCGCGTGAAAAAATTAACTGCTGATATGCCAATGACGGATCGCCTTTTAATCCAGCAGGACGATAAAAGAGCTTCATTTTACTTTTCACCGCGATCAACAATTCATTTTTCGCATCCGGAGAGGATGAAGGGATCGCTTTTATATTCAACCAGTAAACGCTTTCCCTGTCCGAGGGTAAGTTGTTTTCTGCCAACATGACGCGAACAGAATTCTGAGCATTTGGATTTAATTTAAACAAGGGTGGCGTAGTGGTAAATTCGCTGCCACTATCATCACTATTTTCACTTTTACTCACCCATGACTGAATTAAATAGGGTTTATTGTCCGGGTTTTTAACACTGATTGCAGCCTGACTAGCGTTACCATTATAAACCAGACGCGTACCGCCTATTTCAATACCACTGATTGCCGCTGTTGAGATAAAAATCATCCCCACAGCAACCGTTTTAAATAATTGCTGAAACATGTGAGTTCCTGATTGATTACTCAGGGCCACGAGTGGCCCTGCTTTTACTGATAAGTCACGGTGAAGGAGGTTGACGCATTTGCCGTCCCCGCTCCGACAGCACCTGTTGCCATATATTTCGCGAAATAGGTCAACGTATTGTTGACGTCTTCCAACAACGTCACGCTAGCCGAAGAAGAGCCAACCGGGATCAATGTGGCGCTGTCCTGTTCATAAATAGCAACGCCGACATTCGTCGCCGTTTGCCCCGTGGTCAACGCCAGAATCGAAGGATTCGCCGTGTTAGTGGTACCGTCAAACCGAATACTGGCGCTGGTTACACTCGCCGGACAGGATTTCAGCACAATGTTAAAACGCTTGGCTGCCGCTGTTGCGCCATTCCCGCCTGAAAATGCCGCCGTTGAGACGGTTCCCAGATCAACAGGTTGTGCAATCGCAGAAGGATCAACCACACACGCCGTTCCCGTAATCGTTCCGGTAAAATTGATTACGCCATCGGCTGCATTAGCTGCTTGCAGAGCAGAAAGCGATAACATCGCAGAAATCAGTGCAATTTTTTTCATAAAGTTAAATCCAGATAGTTAAGGTAATATTTAATTAAAAGCGTTGATGTTTAAAAAAATTATTCCGTACTCACCTCCTCTGCTTATTGCCACTCCCGACATTAACGCAATAATTTATGGAAGGTCAGATTCATAAGTAAAATCTTTGCACATTCTTATCCGTGCGATATTTCTATACAGAGACACACGATTACCGAGTTGAAGTTTAAATATTAAACTGCGGCGATGGGCGTAAAATGTCTTCATCGACATACCTAATAACTTACCAATCTCCTTCGCATCCATTCCTTTTTGCATACAAGCAAGAACTTCATTTTCCCTTAAGGAAAGTGTGTATTTCACTCGATAAGCATATCGCGAGTCATTGACAAAGAGGTATGAAAGAATTTCATTTATCCGTCGTTTCTTATCAATAAAAGCAATATTGCTCAAGTGGTTCAAGGCATAGTAATCAAGATCATTGGTGATAAATGCAATGATTTTCCTGCCTGGAGACAAATATTCTGTGAGCCGTTGAATACTGGACTCATCGACGTCGACTATATAGTAATTTTCATCAATCAACTCCGGCGTTAACAACGCACTTATGCCGACAATAAAAAAATAATCATCAGAAAAAACGGAGTCTGACAACTTCATAAAACTTCCCTTTTCGACACTTCCTGTTTGCTTTTTTAACGTCAGTAAGTCACCTCATGTTTCGGTGTAAAATTTACAGAAAATAATTCCGCATGACATCACAAAAGTCGTGGTTTTCGGAAGCAAACATAAAAACGATCGTTTCTACTATCTTTTTACCTTCAAAAGAACAACGATCCACAGTTAACTATTTTTATCAGAATAAAAAGCCACTAATGAAAATAAAAATAGCATCAAACACTACTGACATGGATAGGTTTGGTTTAATGATTCAGGTATATTTGATAGCTGAAACTTGTAATAAACAAAAATATGGATTTTTCTTAGGAAATATACCAGGTTTAATTAACGAATTTTATTCTGTTGGAACAGGGCTTATTTTACCTGGTTAACACAGGAGCAACATCAGCGGTGCCTTATTATTCTGTCAGGCGCCGCCTACATATGTAGGAAGGGAAATTAAGGTGTGAATTTCTCGATTGCCAGATCCAGTTCCTCCAACAGTGCCTGGATATGCTCAAGCTCACCAGGCAGTTCTGTGACAGTAATAGCATCCGGGAGTTTATCCTCCAATGACTGCGCAGCTTTCATTAAGGTCTCAACCCCCAAGAGCTGAGCAGTACCGTTAATACGATGAACATGATGTTTAACCAGACGATAATCACCAGACTCACTGGCTTTATAAGCCTCTGTTAAATCGCAGTGATTTTCTACCTGCGCATCTTTTAATGCGCGGAGCATCAATTCCCGATTGCCTTGCGCCAGCATCGCCAGTCTTTCGAGATCAAATACGGTGTCGTGAGTCTCACTCACACCGGCGAGCAAATGAGAAAGCTGCGCCAACGTAATGGGTTTAAAAAGACAGGCATTCATGCCCGCCGACAGGCAACGTTCGCGCTCATGCTCCTGCGCCGTTGCCGTGAGCCCCCAGATGACAAGTCTCGTATTACATTTTCTTACCTGCCGGGTAAGCTCAATACCATCCATAACCGGCATATTGAGATCGGTAATCAACACGTCATAATCTCTTTGCTGAAGATACTGTAATGCGACCTCTCCATTGGCGGCTTCATCCGCCATGATCCCCAGCGTTGCAAGCTGACGTTTCAGGAGTAACCGGCTGAAAGGAAGGTCATCTGCAATTAATACCCGGAGTGTTCCTTGAAATGCTGGCAGAGGCGAAGCAACGTCCGTAACGGTGGGTGTGATGTCAAATGACGTCTGGATTGGCAGGCCCAACGTCACGGTCGTTCCCCGATTGATCTCACTTTGCAGTTCGATTGTTCCTCCCATTTGCTTCATTAACGCCCGACTGATTGCTAATCCAAGTCCCGAACCGCGATGATGCTCTCCCGCTTTTCCCTGGCTAAAGGCGGTGAATAAACGTCGTTGTTCTTCTTCACTCATCCCAGGGCCAGAATCAGTCACTGAAATCACCAGCGTTTGCTCATGTTTCACTGCGGAAATTCGCACATCACCGCGTTCGGTAAATTTCACCGCGTTACCGATAATATTGGTGAGAACTTGCCCCAGTAATTGCGGATCCAGCCGCATTGCCTCACGCGCGTCTAAACGAGAATCGAAACGCAGCGCGATCCCTTTTTGCGCCGCCAGCGCGCTAAATAGCGTCATTTTGTCCTGGATCAGTTCATCAGGATATTTCCACTGAGGGACAATCTCTAACAACCCGGATTCAATCTTCTCCAGATCGAGGATCTCACCAATGAGTTTTAATAACGAACGTGAGGCCTGAGCCGCCTGGTCCACTGACGCTTTATCTTCCGGACTAAACTTTGCCGGAGAGAGTTGCAGGAGTTCAAGGAATCCCATAATGGCACTTACCGGTGTACGTATCTCATGACTCATATGAGAAAGAAATTCACGTTTCTCCTCATTGGCCCTGAGAGCCCTGTTCCGCTCTTCTTTGAGTAAGTGTTGAGAACGTTTTCTGACACGAACTTCCCGCACCAGATAGACTGCCCATAACAAGGTGCTGAGTATCAGTAACGACGCTAACGTAGCCACCAGATAAAAAGGCCTGTTATATAACTCCCAGGTATCTATTTTGACATCCGGCAGACGGATCCATTTGCTGACGATCTGCAGAACTTCTTTTTGTGGAATATCATCTAACGCTTTATCCAGAATTTGCCGTAACTCTGGTTCAGAACGGGGCACCGCGAAACTAATTGCCGCAGGCTCTTCTCCGGTAAGCGGTATCCAGGAAAGCTGATCGGGATAGTAATGTTCACTCAGATAACGCGCGGTCAACTGGTTTGAAATGGCCGCGTCCACTTTTCCTGTGGCGACCAGATTCAATGCCACGCTGGAATTTTCCACCTCTTCCCACACAATGCCGGAATATTGCGCCTTCAACGTAGCCAGTAAAGTATGATCGGCGCTGATTGCGATATGATTACCGGGTCGCAACACATTTTCTTTACTTTCCTCTTTTCTGATAACGGCAACGAATTGTGTGGTGATAAAGGGGTGAGTAAAAGAGAGATAATTTTCTCGGCTGAGATCATAGGTGGCAGCCTGCACAATATGCCAGTTACCTTTCTTCATTTCAGCGATCATCTCTTTATTCGATTTGACGACAACGGTCTCAAACTGAATACCTGTTTCCAGGCTAATTAAATTAAGGATGTCGCCAACAATACCTCGCGTCTGCTGGCTGCCATCAACCATCGTGTAAGGTGCAAACCAGGGATTAATAATCACGCGTAGTGTTTTGTGGTTATTCAACCACTGCTTTTCGCGTGGCGTAAGGTTCAGAGGTTCTATCAGGAAGGAGAGATTGCTTTTATCAATCATCGACTGGGCAATTTGACCATGAACATTTTCATCAATTGCACTAAGGGTATTATTGACAATGTCCCGCAAACGTTGCTGTGCGGGTAAAAATAGAAAGTGGCTTTTTCTCTGCGGAGCTGGCCAATACTTTACCGTAGTCAGCGCAAGGCTGAACTCCTGGGAAAGCCAGGTACTGGTCGTGAGTGAATCACCGAAAAACCAGGTATTGTTTCCATTATTGACGGAATTCAGCGCCTCCTGATAGCTGCTATAGTTATCGATCTCGGCATCAGGAAAGGACTGACGGATAAAATCAGCATCCGGATAGTGGTTAACAATTGCCACATTCGTACGTTGCGCACTCTGCAATGGCGCCATCACATTGCCAAGGGAAGTCACTAAATTGGGCCAGGAATGAATCAGGGGCAGAGAACGCTGAACACTTTCGTCACTCCAGGATTGCCCTTCCAGCCCGGTCAATACCGTATCGACCTCACCCTTTTTTAGCGCCTCAACTGCATCAGCCTGATCCGGATACGCCATCACACTTATTCGTGTATTAAGGGAATGTTGGATTAATGCCAGATAATCAGCATTCATCCCCCGATAACGTCCAGTAAGCGTTGTCAGAACAAGCGGTGGCAGACCGGGACCATAAACGGCAACTTTGAGTCTTTTTTTCTGTTGCAGCCAACGTTTGTCATCCTCACTCAGATAAACCGGTACCGGCGAGATATAATTGAACCCTGATAGCTCCAGTTCAACGGGCGTTTTTTGCTGTGCGTAAACCGCGTGCCACCCCATTGATAAAGCAATAAACACCACCATCAGCCATTTATTCATCATCATGTCAGCTTATTTTGGTGAGCAAATGAGAGCAGTTCGATTAATGATTTACAGCCAAGTTTTTCCATTAGTCGCGTTTTATAAGTACTGACGGTTTTACCACTAATATGCATGATCTCGCCAATTTGCGAATTGTCCAGACCGCTCAGCACATGTCCCATGACTTTCATCTCTTGTGTTGAAAGGGACTCCAGACGCTGCGAGTCGGTCAGGATTTCGGAGGCTTCTTCAGGGAAAAAGGGAAAGTAGGTATACCCATTCTGCGCTGCGTTAATGGCTGCCAGGATGTTATCCATGTTCTGCTTTTTACTGATAAACGCGTTCGCCCCCGCCTGCGCGCAGCGCTTGCTGTAGTAACGATCGTTTTTCGCGGAGACAACAACCAGCACACCGGGATAGTGCTTCGCTCTGAGCTTCTCCACCAGCTCAACACCATTGACACCGGGGATCTCAACGTCAATAACCACAATATCCGCTGTCGTTTTTACCAGACTGTTCAGCGCAACCGCACCGTCTTCATACTCCCCGAGAACAGTAACGTGATCTTTCTCCAGCACACCGCGAATAGCCATACGCGCCAGAGGATGATCGTCCACTATAATTGCCGTGCGAGAACGTATTTCACTCATAATTCCCCCGAAAAACATAAGGCGTTAAGTCCGCTATGTTATTGAGAATAGTGTAAACAATACGGCAGGTTATCTCCTGCATTAACCTTTGTCGTGAGGAACAGCTCACTGTTCTCGCCAATTTCCCCCCTCCCAACAGAATATATTTAAAAATAAGGTATCGGATACTCACTCATACGCGATCGTGATGACTGTGGCTATCGCACCGTGTGAAGCAATGTTCTGAATGTCTGAAACAATGCCGTTGTATCGACTTACGTTACACCAATGGCGGAGGAATTATCTGGCAATGGTAAAACCTGGCGGAAACTGGCTGGTGGTGTTATTCCGGTTCTGCCTACCGCATTATGCAAGAAACGCATAGTGCGAAACATTCTTGCATTTTCCCCTTATCCACATGACTGATAAGGTCATTGCGTTCGGGCCACTTTTGGCCTGTCGCGATAAACACACATCATCAAAAAAATAACGGGGTTCGCTATGGCGCAACAAGGGGAACAGGCGGCGCTGCCGCTTACAACAGAAAAAGTCGGACTTAAAGGGTATCTGGCATTTTTTCTGACCATCATTTTCTTTTCCGGCGTATTTTCCGGAACGGAAGGTTGGTGGCGTGTTTTTGATTTTACCGTGCTGAACGGTTCATTTGGTCAGATCGCGAATGGGGCTGGACAAACGACCGTAACCTTCCGGGGCGCCGGCGGTACTGGCGCAAAAGATGGTTTCCTTTTCGCGCTGGAACTCGCGCCGTCAGTCATTTTGTCACTGGGGATTATTTCTATCACCGACGGTCTTGGCGGATTGCGAGCGGCTCAACAGCTGATGACGCCGATCCTGAAACCGCTGTTGGGTATTCCGGGCATCTGCTCGCTGGCGCTTATCGCGAATTTACAAAATACCGATGCGGCTGCGGGTATGACGAAAGAACTGGCGCAGGATGGCGAAATCACTGAGCGCGATAAAGTCATTTTTGCAGCATACCAGACCAGCGGCAGCGCGATTATCACCAACTATTTTTCCTCTGGCGTCGCCGTCTTCGCGTTTCTGGGAACGTCTGTTATCGTCCCGCTGGCCGTCATTCTGGTGTTTAAATTTGTCGGCGCGAATCTGCTACGTATCTGGATCAATTTTGAAGAACGCCGTAACCCACCGCAAGGAGCACAAGCATGACCACTCAGGTTCGCAAAAATGTCATGGACATGTTTATCGACGGCGCCCGCCGCGGCTTTACGATTGCCACTACTAACCTGCTGCCAAACGTGGTCATGGCGTTCGTCATTATTCAGGCGCTGAAAATTACCGGTTTACTCGACTGGGTTGGACACATTTGCCAACCGATCATGGCACTGTGGGGACTTCCCGGTGAAGCGGCCACCGTGCTGTTAGCGTCGCTAATGAGCATGGGCGGCGCGGTAGGCGTTTCCGCCAGTCTGCTCGCGGCGGGGGCGTTAAATGGTCACGACGTAACGGTTCTGCTCCCGGCGATATACCTGATGGGTAACCCTGTGCAGAACGTAGGCCGCTGCCTCGGTACCGCCGAAGTGAACGCCAAATATTATCCCCACATCATTGCGGTATGCGCCATCAACGCATTACTGTCGATCTGGGTTATGCAACTCATTGTTTAAAAGGGAATTACCATGCCTGATTTATCCTTTGCAGAATTTACGTTGCTGCAGGGTGCGCACCTTTACACTCCTGAAGACCAGGGGATTTGCGACGTGTTTCTCGCCAACGGCAAGATTATTGCCGTTGCACACGATATCTCGCCTCACATTGTGCCGGATTGTAAGGTTATCAATCTCAAAGGGCGGATTCTGTGTCCTGGCTTTATCGATCAGCATGTTCACCTGATTGGCGGCGGCGGCGAAGCGGGCCCCACGACCCGAACGCCAGAAGTCAGACTGAGCAGACTGACCGAAGCCGGGGTCACGACCGTCATTGGCTTGCTCGGCACCGACTCCGTCACCCGCCATCCGGAATCCCTGCTGGCAAAAACCCGGGCGCTAAATGAAGAAGGGATCACCGCCTGGATGTTAACCGGCGCTTACCATGTCCCTTCACCGACGATCACCGGTTCCGTAGAAAAAGATGTGGCGCTGATCGATCGCGTCATCGGCGTAAAATGCGCCGTCTCTGACCACCGCTCTGCCGCCCCAGGTGATTATCAACTGGCAAACATGGCAGCGGAATCCCGCGTGGGTGGACTGCTGGGCGGCAAACCTGGGGTTAGCGTGTTCCATATGGGTGACAGCAAAAAGGGGCTCAAGCCGCTGTATGACATTCTTGAAAACAGCGATGTGCCGATGAGTAAGCTGCTTCCAACCCACGTTAACCGCAATGAAGCACTGTTTGAAGAAGCGCTGGCCTTCGCTCTCAAAGGCGGAACCATTGATATCACTAGCGGTATTCCCGATCCGGTTGCACCGGCTGAGGGGGTAGCGCGTGCAGTGAAAGCCGGTGTACCGCTTGCCCGGATAACGGTCAGTTCTGATGGTAATGGTAGCCAGCCGTTGTTTGATGATGCCGGAAAACTGACCGGAATTGGCGTGGCGGGCTTCGAGAGTTTGCTTGAAACCGTGCAATCGCTCGTCAACGATTACGGATTTACCCTGACCGACGCACTGCGTCCGCTGACGGCCAGTGTGGCTGCCTTCCTTAACCTTTCCACTAAAGGCGAAATCGCCCCCGGTAAGGATGCCGACCTGCTGGTGATGACGCCGGAATTGTGTATTGAGCAGGTTTATGCCCACGGCAAACAAATGGTGGCTGACGGTAAAGCCTGCGTGAAGGGCACCTTCGAGTAAGAAGCGTAATCGGTTGTCAGCCGTGTGAATGCCCGTAAAATGGCGCAAACAGACGGCTGACAGGTGATGATCAATGGATGTGAGTGGTGCAGGTTTGTATAACATTGAAACGAAATGGCTGTATGATTTTCTGACCCTGGAAAAGTGCCGAAATTTTTCTCAGGCTGCGATTATTCGTAATGTCTCGCAACCCGCCTTCAGCCGTCGTATTCGCGCGCTGGAAAACGCGGTTGGCGTTGAATTGTTCAATCGTCAGGTCTCGCCGCTGCAACTTTCCGAGCAGGGAAAAATCTTTCACTCTCAGATACGTCATCTGCTACAACAACTGGAAAGCAACCTGGCTGAACTGCGTGGCGGCAGCGATTTCACGCTGCGTAAAATCAAGATTGCCGCTGCGCACTCCCTCTCACTTGGATTATTACCCGGTATTGTCAGCCAGATGCCAACCCAGTTTACCTGGTCGGTTGAAGCGATCGACGTCGATCAGGCTGTCGATATGTTGCGGGAAGGGCAAAGTGACTTCATCTTCTCTTATTATGATGAAAACCTACTTCAGCCTCCGTTTGCTAATATTCATTTGTTCGAGTCGCAACTGTTCCCCGTCTGCGCAAGCGATGAAAACGGCAAACCGCGATACACACTCGACCGCCCCGCTTTCCCGCTGCTCAACTATAGCCAAAACTCCTACATGGGACGGCTTATCAACCGGACGTTGACCCGCCATGCCGAGCTAAGTTTCAGCACGTTTTTTGTCTCTTCGATGAGTGAGTTGCTTAAACAGGTTGCGCTGGACGGGTGTGGAATCGCCTGGCTCCCGGAGTATGCGATTCGTCAGGAGATTCGTAATAAACAGCTCATTGTGCTGGACCAGGACGAGCTGATTATTCCTATCCAGGCGTATGCCTACCGAATGGATACACGGATGACGCCCCTGGCGGAGCGGTTCTGGAAGGAGTTGCGCCACCTGCGTACCGTCCCCTGATCGCAATTCAAACGCAGGCAACCTGTTGCACAGGCTCTTCTATCTGCGTATCTGGCCAGGACTCATACCAGCGAATAGCGGCGTGTACCAGGGATGCGGTTGAATCAATAAACTGGCGCCCGAATGTGTTCTCATGCCCTGCCACAATTAACGGGATCTCGGTGCAGCCCATAATGATGACCTGCGCTCCGTGGGAAATCAGTCGCTCAATTTGGGGAAACAACAAACTTTGCGCAGCGGCCTTATCACCGCCTTTCAATGCGTAAATTGCCTGCATAACCTGCTCCTGACCGGCCTCTTCCGGCTGAATCAGCGAGAGTCCCTGCGCCATCATTTTCTTCTGATATAACCCCGTTGCCAGCGTGGCGTTCGTTGCCAACAGGCCGATGCGGGTTACACCGGGAGGGATCTCACCCAGCGTGGCATCGAGAATGCTGATCATTTCCGCTTTTGCCACTGCCCGTAAATCTTCAAACCAGTAGTGCGCGGTGTTACAGGGGATGACGATACACTCGGCCCCCGCATCTTCCAGCATATGCAGATAACGCTCAAGGTAGAGCAAGGGGGAAGGACCGCCAGAGAGCAGGCAGGCAGTACGATCGGGAATGTCCGGAATTGAGCTAACAATGAGCGGGATATGCTGCTGATCGCAACTGGCGCTGCGCAGTTCAACAAATTTTTCCAGCATGTCTGCCGTTGCTGCGGGCCCCATGCCGCCCAGTATCCCAATGGTATGTTTCATCACCTGTACCGCGCTTTCTCTACAATTTCAAATGACACTATCACCTTGATGCTTATGTAAAAAATGCCATTTTCTAAGCGGCTATGCGTAAAAGTTATCGCAAGGCACGCGCAAATCAGTTTTCGCAGATAGCTGTCTGCGCCTGCGACGACTGAAGAAATATCGTTTCTGTTCCTTGCCTCGCTAAACAGTGACTAAACAGCGAACACTCCGTTTCGGTTTTGTAACACACACCGATAAATTAGCGATGGCCGCCACAAAATTCGCATATCACTCACGTTGATGAAGGGATGCATATTGCATTTGCATAATGAGTCGGATAGCGTCTGTAACGTTACACTAAAACGTTACAGAAAACAGAATCAGCGACTTTTTCGTTAAACCAGCTGGCTGCGTCCGCCTTGCCAGATGGCGTTATCACGACCTCTACACTGTGAGAAAGGATAATCATGATGAAAACAACACCGTTTCGTTCAGCCAGACGTTTTCTGGCACTCGCTTGCCTCAGTAGCGCCCTGATTGCAGGCAGTGTGCTGAGCGCTTCAGCCCAGGCAGCAATTAATTTTCGTGTTTACTCGTCTCTGCCAGGAGATGACTCCTCTGCACACTACATCTGGTTCAACCGATTCCAGGAAAACCTGAATAAAAACGAGAAATTAAAAGGACAGATTAAGCTTAATTATTTCGCCAACGCCATGCTGGGAAAAGAAGCCGATGCCACACAGCAGGTTCGTATCGGTGCCATAAACATGATGATTTCAGGTACCTCAATTTGGGCCACGCTGGTTCCAGAAGTGGGCGTGCTGGATCTGGGTTATCTGTTTAAAGACTATGACCAGGTCGGGAAAGCGCTGGACGGCAAAGCCGGCGAGCAACTGTCTAAACTGATGATGGATAAAGCAAACGTAATGGTGCTGGGTTATGGCTATAACCTCGGCGCGCGCAACGTTTACACCAAGAAGGCGATTGAAAAACCGGAGGATTTAAAGAATCTGAAAATCCGCGTGCTGCCGGTGCCTAACTTTATCGCCACGCTGAATCACATGGGCGCGGTTGCCATCCCAATGCCGGGCGGAGAAGTCTATTCCAGCCTGCAAATGGGCGTGATCGATGGCGTTGAACATGATGCCCCCACCATCTACGCCAGCAAATATTATGAAATCATCAAAAATGGCACACTGACCCGCCATAGCTATAACCCGCTGATGATTGCGATGAACAAGAAGAGCTTCGAGCAGATCCCGGAGTCTTTACGTGCCGATGTGCTGGCCGCAGCGAAAGAAGCCACGGAATACGAACGCCAGCAGGCCAGCCAGAAAGAGCTGGAAGCGATTAAAAACCTGGAAGCCAAAGGCGTCACATTCCGGGAAACCGATCGCGCGTTCTTCGCGCAGGCCGTACAGCCGGTCTGGAAAGCATTTCTGGATAAATACCCGGATCTAAAACCTATGGTGGACGAGATCAGCGCCGCGGCGCCGAGCGACAAACCATAAGCCGTGCATCGTCGACCTGCGGCGTTTAGCGGGTCGACGATGTTGCCATACAAACCATGAAAGGAGTTCATCATGGCTGATATCCCGATGAAAACAAAGGATGAAAAGTCTTTGTTGACGCTGTTGGGGCGGCTGAGTCGATTTCTGACCACGTTAACGTCCTGGGCCGGCGCGCTGGTGCTGTTCATCAACGTGCTGGTGGTATTCGCTTCGGTGATCTGGCGCTACGCCCTGCATTCACCGATCCACTGGGCGGAAGAAGTGGCGCGTGCGCTGATGATTGCGCTGGTCTTTTTTGGCGTCGCAACCTCGACCGGCAGAGGCGGACACATTGGTGTCGATCTGTTCTTACGCTTCCTGCCTGAAAGCGTCCGCCCTTATGTTGTCCACGCCAGCCGCTGGATCCTGTTTCTGGTCTCCGTTGGGCTGGTCGTTTCCAGTTATGATCTGGTGCAGGCTGCACGACTGCAAACCACCGAAACGGGACTGCCGCAGACCATCTACGTGATTCCGGTGTTAATCGGCTCCGTGGTGATGATGGTGGCCGCGCTGGAACATGCGCTGCATGAACGCGCAAAAGTGGTATTGTTGAGCGGCGTTGGGATCATCGTCCTGGCGGCGCTGGGTTATCTGAAACTGTCGCTGATGGCCGATCCGGCCAGCGCGGCGGCGGGCCTGATGCTGATTTGCTTTGTACTCGGCATTCTGGCCGGTGTGCCAATCGCCTTCACGCTCGGCATGTCCGCAATGGTCTTTTTTATTTGCGACCCTTCCCTGCCGTTTGTCTTTTTCTCACAACAGGTGGCGGCGGGCGTTGACCACTTTGTCCTGTTGGCGATTCCGTTCTTCTTGCTCGCCGGTGCGGCGATGGAAATCAACGGCATGTCCACGCGTCTGGTCGAACTGATTGTGCGCGGTATGGGACGTTTTCGCGGCGGTCTGAACATGACCACCGTGCTGTCGATGGCCTTTTTCTCTGGCATTTCCGGTTCCAAACTGGCGGATGTGGCGGCCGTTGGCGGGGTGTTAATGCCTGCGGTACGCCGCGCAAAGCAAGACAGCGAAGAAGCGGCCGGGGTATTTGCCGCCTCCGCGGTGATGGCGGAGACCATTCCTCCCTGCGTAAACCTGATCGTGATGGGCTTTGTCGCCAATATTTCCATCGGAGCGCTATTTATCGCCGGCCTGATACCTGCGGCCTGCCTGCTGGTGCTGCTCATGGTCGCCGCCAACCGTTTCGGCGGCAAAATTAACGTCAGCGAAGCCTACCCGGTATTACGCCCCCGGACTCAACTCTACCTCGGTGCCGCTGTCGGTCTGGTCATGATTTTCATGATTGGTCGAGGGGTTATGATGGGGATCGCCACCTCCACGGAGATTTCCGCTTTCGCCGTTATTTACGCCATTGTGGTGGGCCGCCTGGCGTTTGGTGAGCTGACGCTGAAAGCCACGGTGAAAATGTTCGTTGATATCGCGGCAATGTCCGGCGTCCTGCTGTTCATTGTGGCCTGTGCGACCAGCCTCTCTTATGCTCTGACCATTCAGATGATCCCACAACAGATTGCTGAACTGCTGGTTGGAATTGGCATGGAACAAGGGGCATGGCTGTTCCTGATATTAACCATTGTCATTCTGATCATCTTTGGTGCGGTGCTTGAAGGCGCGCCTGCGCTGATTATTTTCGCCCCGATTCTGGTGCCAATTGCCATTCAGCTTGGCTTTAATCCGCTGCACTTTGGCATTGTGATGATCATGGCGATGGGCTTTGGTCTGTTCTCACCGCCAATCGGCCTGGGTCTGTATACCACCTGCGCCATCTGTGGTGTGGAAATGAAGCACGTCATTAAACCAATGGCGAAATATCTGGCGGTAGTGTTTGTCGGCATCATTATTGTCGCCATGGCGCCACCATTAACCACCTGGCTGCCCGGACTGGCCGGCTACTGATAATAAAGTCCTGTATTTGCCACGCTCAGGTGGCAGGGATATCCACGCACAAAAAACGGCAAAACGATGGCACAGCGTGACCTGATGCCGTTTAAATATGAATAACGGGAGTATGAAATGGGATTATTAACGGGTAAAAAAGCGTTTATTACGGGTGCAGAACAAGGCATTGGTAAAGAGAGCGCGAAAAAGCTGATTGAGGCAGGATGCGATATTTATATTCATTATTTCAGTGGTGAAGAAGGCCCAAGGGAATTAATGGCTCTTGCCGAACAACAGGGCTGTCGGGCAGCCTGTGGTTTCGCCGATTTAACCAATGAAGAAGAGGCAGCGCACTGTGTGGCGCAGGCGGCTGAATTCCTTGGCGGTATCGATATTCTGGTTAATAACGTCGGCGGCATTATTGCCCGCAAATGGCTGGGTGAGATTGAGCCCCATTTCTGGCGCACGGTAATCGACGTCAATATGACGACGATGCTGAATGTCACGCAGCAGGCATTACCGTGGCTGAAAGCCGCGCCGGACGGCGCCAGTATCGTCAACCTGGCCTCTCTGGCCGGACGCTCTGGCGGCCACGCGGGTTCTCTGGTCTACTCCACCACCAAAGGGGCGGTTCTTACCTGGACTCGCTCGCTTGCCGCCGAACTCGGTGAATACGGTATTCGCGTCAATGCCGTTGCGCCAGGACTGATTCTCGGCACACGTTTTCATAATCAACACACCACACAGGCCTCTGCCGACCAGACAATCCAGGCCATCCCTCTGGGAAGAGCGGGCACGCCGGAAGATGTGGCACGGGTTATCTGTTTCCTCGCCTCTGAATATGATGGATTCGTTTCCGGCGCCACCATCGACATTAACGGCGGTATTTACCGGGCATAAAAATGTGGCGGGCGATGGTGCCCGCCAGCGTTGAAAAGGTATGACATATGATCAAGTCAGATATTATTCATCCTGATTTATTACAGGCGCTGGCACAGTGCGGACACAAAGCGAATATTTTAATCACCGATGCCAATTACTCTTTTTTAACCAATACTTCTGCGCAGGCACGAATTATCTGGCTTAATTTCACACCGGGGATGATCGGTAGCGTCGTTATTCTGGAAAAAATCCTCAGTTATATTAATGTGGAAAAAGCCACGTTAATGGCAAGCCCAGCGGATTTTGATAATACCGTTGAGCGCGAATACCGCGGTATGCTTTCTGAAGCCATCGAGTTTGAACATGTTGAACGCAACGCGTTTTATTCACTGGCCAAATCGTCTGACACGATTCTGGTCATCGCGTCTGGCGAAACCCGTCGCTTCGCCAATATCCTGCTGACCGTTGCCCCAACGCTGGTATGACAGAACGAGAAGAACATATCGTTCTTCTCGCGCCACGCCGCTACCGTACCGATTGTCGGGAAACCAACGTCGGAGGGAACAGAAACTCCTCTGGCGGTACAGCCGGATTTTCGGTCCGCTCAATCAACCGCTCAACCATCACCTCCGCCATCTCCCGAAGCGGCGGCATGATGGAGGTCAGGCCAGGGAAAACCAGTCCGGAGAGCGGGATATTGTCGATGCCCACAATAGAGATTTGTTGCGGCACCTGAATCCCTGCCTGATGCAGACCGGCCATCAGCCCAATGCCCAGCGCGTCGTTGATCGCCACGATACCATCCGGGAATTCCGGCTGCTGGCTGATTTTTAGCGCCAGTGCCCGTCCAAGTTCTGTCATTTCCGTGTCGCCATAAGCCGCCACAGCCTGACCTTCGATGATCATGCCTTCCCGATAAAAACCGTGGTCATGCACCGCGCGGAGAAAACCGTCGATTTTGTGGGCGCGGCTGGGCGTCATCCCTTCCACCGTGGCGAACGCAAGACGACGGCACCCCTGTGCGATCAGATGTTCTGCTGCCATTCGTCCGGCGTCAATGTTGTCCATGGAGACGCTGTCCAGCGCAAAATGATCCGACTGAGCGCGCGCAGGCATGCGACCATCATAATTCACCATCACCATGCCCTGCTCTGCTGCTCGCGCAAAATGCGCTTTTTCAATATCGCAGGCGGCAACGATAATTCCGCGGACACCGTGGGAAAACATGTCGTCCAGAAAGGCTTCTTCTTCTTCAATCTGTCGGTAGGTATTTCCAATCAGCACCCGCAGTTGGCGCTTTTTGGCGGCCAGATCGACTTCACGGGCCAGGGCGGCAAAGCTGGGATTCACAATGGACGGCACCAGCAGACCGATCATTTTGGCCTGTCCGGTCTTGAGCTGTTGCGCCACCCGGTTTGGAAAGTAATTCAACGTCTGCATGCTCTGCTGGATACGCGCCAGTGTTTCAGCCCGCATTTGATCGGTACGACCGTTGAGCACATTGGATACCGTACTGACAGAAACGCCAGCATGCTTTGCGACATCACGAATATTCGCCATACATCTCCTTTGCGGCAATCAATGAATGGCGGAAGACACTCATACCCGGCATCGCCATTTTCTTAGGAATTATGAACTACAACGGTTTAGTGTAACGTTACAGATTGTGCTGTCAATGCAATGTGTCGGTGAAAAGGAGACGAATTCAGGTGACATGCGTTGAATAACAGGAGAAGTGAGGAAGGAATGTGTGCGTATTGGTATCAATGATGCTATCCGATCATAATCAGTGCCTTAGCAAGACCAATCAGTATGGTCCCTCGTCGGATAGAAATAGTGTCCGCACAATAACACCGGTATTCTTGTTCGACTCGCTAACGTAAGGCAACTGTATTATTGCATGAGACATGCATATTGCTGCCTGCCAAAACTGCCCGTCAAATTCGTGACGGGCAATTATCAGCGTAAATAATCTTGATCTATTTTTTCAGTCAGCATATCTGACTGGCCATGCTATTTTTAACGAATTTGTAATCAGAGATTTGCAACGTTGTGATATACCTTTTGGACATCATCGTCATCTTCAAGGGCATCAACAAGTCCTGCAAAGGTTTCTAAATCTTCTGGTGAAAGTTCAATTTCTGATTGAGCAATCATTTCTAATTCTGTTGTAGAGAATTCGGTAATGCCGGCTGCTTTTAGCGCTGCAATTGCTTTATGAAGATCTGTAGACTCAGTATAAATTACGATGTTTCCTTCTTCTTCGGTTACATCGCGCACTTCAACTTCAGCATCAAGCAAAATTTCAAAAATACGGTCAGGGTCTGTCCCTTTAAATACAATCACGCCAGTGTTATCGAACATATAGCTGACAGAACCTGCCGCGCCGATATTCCCGCCTTTTTTATTGAAGATGTTGCGGACATTAGCAATCGTACGGTTAACATTGGAAGTCAACGTTTCAGCAATAATCATGGAGCCATTGGGCCCAAAGCCTTCATAACGCCCTTGTACGAACGTTTCATCGCTGCCGCCTTTCGCTTTATCAATGGCTTTATCAATAACGTGCTTTGGAACCTGAGCTTGCTTCGCACGTTCAATAACGAATTTTAAGGCTGAGTTTGATTCTGGATCTGGTTCGCCTTGTTTAGCAGCAGCATAGATTTCTACACCGAATTTTGCATACACGTTAGACGTTGCACCGTCTTTAGCGGTTTTTTTTGCAACAATGTTGGCCCATTTACGTCCCACTGGAATAGTCCCCTCGAAAATTTATTTACATTACTGACAGGTTATTAACCTGTATGTTTTCCTACCATATTATACCATGGTGTTGAAATCTTCGTCCATGAGAAATAAAAACATTAAAAATTTGCGTGATGTTACTTTAATTTTAACAATCGTTATGGTTGCCGAAAGGTTGATGGAAAAAGTGCTAACGACGAATAAAACTCACAACAGACGTTTACGCAAGATGTCGCTAAAAATAAAAACCACTACTATTAAGATATAGAACGCTGGAAAACAAAATGAACGCCATCCACACTATTTAAATCATCTGAATATCACCATGATATAATTCTTCTCACACGATAAATTTTGCTCTGATTTATGAAAATAAAAATCAGAGCATTTATTATCTTATTACTATTGCACTCGTTTACCTGCATCATCAACGACTTTCTCGCCATCTTCCTTAGTAAAAGCCCTTTTCTGCGCATCAGGAAGAATATCCAGAACCACCTCGGAAGGACGACACAGTTTAGTTCCCAGTGGCGTCACTACAATCGGACGGTTAATCAGGATCGGATGTTGCAACATAAAGTCGATGAGCTGGTCGTCAGTAAATTTATCTTCGGCAAGACCCAGTTCCTCATACGGCTCGACGTTCTTACGCAGCAGTGCCCGGACGGAAATGCCCATATTCGCAATGAGTTTGACCAGCTCATCGCGTGAAGGTGGGTTTTCAAGGTAAAGAATCACGGTCGGCTCATTACCGCTGTTGCGGATCATCTCCAGCGTATTACGCGACGTGCCGCAGGCCGGGTTGTGATAAATGGTGATGTTGCTCATATCAGTATCTCATTACAAAGTGAAAGAGAGACGTAGCGCCAGCGCGGCCAGCGTTACGAACAGCACAGGCAGAGTCATGACAATCCCGGTACGGAAATAGTATCCCCAGGTGATGATCATATTCTTCTGTGAAAGGACATGCAGCCAGAGCAGCGTTGCCAGGCTACCAATCGGTGTAATTTTCGGCCCCAGATCGCAGCCAATCACGTTGGCATAAATCATCGCTTCTTTGATAACGCCGGTTGCGGTGCTGCCATCTATAGACAGCGCGCCAACCAGTACGGTCGGCATGTTGTTCATGATGGAAGAGAGGATTGCCGTCAGGAGCCCAGTGCCCAGCGTCGCGGCCCAGAGTCCTTTATCCGCCAGTACGTTCAGCACACCTGAAAGGTATTCGGTTAGCCCGGCGTTGCGCAGACCGTAAACCACCAGGTACATCCCCAATGAAAAGATGACGATCTGCCAGGGGGCGCCACGCAGCACTTTGCCGGTGTTAATAGCATGGCCTCGTTTCGCCACGGTAAACAGTATTACCGCCCCAACTGCAGCAATTGCGCTAACGGGAATCCCGAGCGGCTCGAGGACGAAAAAACCAACCAGAAGAAGGATCAACACTATCCAGCCGGTTCTGAAGGTCGCCAGATCGTTAATCGCTTTCGCCGGTGCTTTCAGAAGGGCTAAATCGTAAGTCGGCGGAATATCTTTGCGAAAGAACAGATGCAGCATCACCAGCGTGGCAACAATGGCTGCAATATCAACCGGAACCATCACCGACGCATATTCGGTGAATCCCAGACCAAAGAAGTCCGCCGAGACGATATTCACCAGGTTCGATACGATTAGCGGCAGGCTGGCCGTATCGGCAATAAACCCGGCTGCCATGACAAATGCCAGCGTAGTCCCTTTACTGAAACCTAATGCCAGCAGCATGGCGATGACGATTGGTGTCAGAATAAGTGCCGCGCCATCGTTGGCAAACAGTGCCGCCACCGCGGCCCCAAGCACGACAATCCAGGTAAACAGTAAACGACCACGACCATTACCCCAACGTGAAACGTGCAGCGCCGCCCATTCGAAAAAGCCGGATTCGTCGAGCAACAGGCTGATAATGATCACGGCAATAAACGTTGCTGTCGCGTTCCAGACAATATTCCACACAACAGGGATATCACCAAAATGGACAACGCCAGAAATCAACGCCAGTACCGCGCCCAGGGTCGCACTCCAGCCGATCCCTAATCCTTTCGGCTGCCAGATAACCAAAACAAGGGTCAGGACAAAAATCGCACCTGCCAGTAACATAAATCCTCCAGCCAGGACGGATAAGCCGCCCTGTCTACATAAAATTAAACCGCCAGCTCTCTGAGTTTTTCGATACCTGTGGGCTCTGAAGCCAGTACGGGTACTAACGCGATCCGTTTGGCATGGGTGCTCTGCACGGCCTCGATCTGAGGAAACTCTTGTTGAGCACGCTGACAAAGCAGTGGTGAATGGGTCTGTGCAATAGAAAGGCTGTTATTGATAATCCAGCCCCAGGGATGGATCCCCGCACGTTCCAGATCGGCCTGCAAATTTGCCGCTTCCAGCACCGGTGTGGTTTCAGGCAGAGTGACCAGCAGGACTTTGGTACGCTCCGGATCCTGAAGCTGCATCATCGGCGTGGTAAAATGACCGTTATCCCCCATCTTCCTGGCAATCTCACGGTGATAAGCCCCGGTAGCATCAAGCAGTAATAGCGTATGCCCGGTAGGTGCCGTATCCATGACCATAAACCGTTTGCCTGCTTCACGGATTACGCGTGAAAAGGCCTGGAACACCGCAATCTCTTCTGTGCAAGGGGAACGTAAATCCTCTTCGAGCAGTCGTTTCCCTGCCTCATCCAGATTCCTGCCTTTCGTCTCAAGAACATGCTGACGATAGCGTTCAGTCTCTTCGTGAGGGTTGATTCGGCTGACCTGCAGATTCTTGAGGCTGCCATTGAGCGTTGTACTGAGATGTGCAGCGGGATCTGAGGTGGTGAGATGGACATCAAATCCCATATCCGCCAGCCTGACGGCGATAGCCGCTGCCATTGTGGTTTTACCGACACCACCTTTGCCCATCAGCATAATCAGGCCGTGTTCACTGCGGGCGAGTTCATCGACCATGGCAGATAGCGACGTATTCTCTGGCTTGTTCTGCATACTCTGTTCAGGCAGCGATACTGACTCAGAATGTTCGTTGAGCAGACCTTTCAATGCGGATACACCAACCATATTCAGCGGCTGCAGGAATAGGGTGTCGATCGGCAACGCAGATAACCCGGCAGGAAGGTTTGCCAGCGCCTCTTGCTCTCGTTGCCATATTGCAGCGGCCAGTGCATCACGTTCTGCTTCGCCTGCAGGCAGGACACCGTTAATGACGAGATACTGATTTTTAAGGCCAATGGCTGATAATTCGTCATGCGTACGGGCAACTTCCTGCAATGTTGATTTTTGCAATCGCGCGACCAGCACCAGACGGGTACGTTCAGGATCGGATAATGCCTCAACCGCATGAGCATATTGCTCGCGTTGCTTTTCCAGACCCGCCATCGGCCCAAGACAGGAAGCACCATCCGGGTTACTTTCAATAAAGCTGCTCCAGGCACCGGGAAGCTGAAGAAGGCGGATAGTGTGACCCGTTGGGGCAGTATCAAAAATAATGTGATCGAAGCGAGTCAGCAGAGAAGCGTCAGTCAGCAAGCCAGTAAATTCATCGAACGCCGCAATCTCAGTGGTACAAGCTCCTGAAAGCTGCTCGCTGATACTGTTAACAACGTCATCAGGCAGAAGGCCTTTGACAGGATCCACGATTCTGGCGCGATATTGCTGGGCAGCGTCCTGTGGGTCGATTTCCAGTGCGGAAAGCCCAGGAACAGCTGTCACAGTGCGAATGGTGTTACCGATAGCCTGATCGAATACCTGACCGACATTGGAGGCAGGATCGGTACTGACCAGCAAAACCCGCTTACCCTGTTCGGCAAGGCGGATAGCCGTCGCGCAGGATAGGGACGTTTTTCCTACGCCTCCTTTACCGGTAAAAAACAGGTAAGGCGGGATATTCTGTAAGAATTTCATATGTCCTCCTGACATACTCAACAACAGGACGTATTACCACCACAGCAACGGGTGGGAGCTAACCCTACCTTCTCCAGCGGAATACCGAACCAGCGAGCCAGCTCAGCGCGTTTTGGGTATCGCCCTGCCATCACCGTTTCACCGTCCAACAGCAGCAGCGGAAGCCCTCCTGCTCCAGATGCTTCGAGGAATGCTTTCGCTTTCTCGTTCTGAACAAAGCTCATGGGCTGCTGCGCCAGGTTGTAACGTTCAACCTGTACGCCACGCCCTTTCAGCCACTGCACATCAGCCGAAAAATCGACCAGCACCTGATCGACATCGGAACCACAGACGCCAGTACTGCAACACATTGCCGGGTCAAACACCGTTAAGGTTTTCATCTTTCACACCTCACATTCGTAAAAACATATATGTACAGGCAAATTTTTTAGATACAAACAGCCTTACCGCTGCCAGAACAGTTGGCTGATGCCAGCTTACGGGCGAGGGCCTGTACGTCGTCCTGTTGGCTTAACCAAGCCTGCTCAATTACCTGAGCAGCCCAGGAAGGAATATGCGGGGACAGGCGGTAGTGAACCCACTTGCCCTGTTTGCGATCCAGCAATAATCCACTTTCACGAAGCATTGCCAGGTGACGGGAGATCTTGGGCTGGGACTGTTCCAGCGCCGTGCAGAGATCGCACACGCACAGTTCCCCCATCTCCCTGAGCAGCAACACGATGCCCAGACGAGTTTCATCGGAGAGGTTTTTGAAGAGTTGTATTGATGATAATTGTGGCATAAGCCCTCCTGCTTCTGTCTGGCAGTCTCTCTCTGCAACCATAAAATGTCAAAATTATATTTGAATTTCCATATATGATGTGATGGATGTCCTTTCCCGAAACAGGCAGTGCCATACCTTTACAACCTGCATTTGCTGCAGGAATAAATCACATGAGCACGATCAGGGTTGATGGTATTGATATCGCCGAATGAGTTTTTCAGGTCTGTCGCCTGGCTTTTCAGAAAGGTTTTTACAACAACGCCATCATTCCAGCCACTTTGAAATATCATAGATTAAGTAAATAAAAGAATTTTTAAAATATAACCATATGATGATGTGGTGGTGAGCATAATTATTAATATCGTGTAACTCTTAAAGACAGATACAGCAAGCCTTATCATGCCATGCCCTGCAGCACTTGCTAAAATTGACACTAAGTCTTAGGTTACACTTAATTCAAAACCGTATAATTATAATATGAATATTTTAATTAAAAATTAGCTATAGCTTTTTTCATAACAACCATCACCTGCGTTATTGAGATTATTCCCACTCCACAAGGAGCATTCCGAGTGACAAACCTCCATAAGCGTATGTTATAAGAATATAAAACAAAAAATTGCGAACATTCTTACTAGACATAAATGACTACACACTCAGGAAAAGGAATACACATAATGGAAATTAGTGGGAAGCAGGTAAAGTATATATTCAATAAAAAAATCTTCTCAATTGTTAATAACAGTGATAAGAACCGTTACCATGTCTGGCCTGGAGGAAATAATCTACTTTGCAAAGGGTTGGCCAGCATTATTGCATCGCTACCTGATTGTTTTAACAACCAGGAACATGCTGATATCGTATTCATTGACATTTCAGTACAAAACTTTCATGCAATTATCATGGAGGAGTGGATTCAGGCCTTTAATGATTGTAAATTAATACTAATATGCGACAATAAATTGAGTCCTCTCGCTCATCACTGGCTCTTAAGAATGAGAACGCTCGGCGTCACTGGCGGTATAATTTACCCCTATGATAGCATTGATGAAATAATACGAAAAATCACAATAATCATCAGCGGCCAAACTATTATCGCTGACAATATTACGCCTAAGATTTCTTTGAAAGAATACAGTATCTTACAGTTATTATATCTTGGTGCTAATGCTAAGAAAATAGCCTCATTCTGCAACTCAACTGTAAAAACTGTTTACGCACACAAATCATCGATCGAAAGAAAGATAAGCATACCCATAAACAGAATCCCACGTTGAGCATAGCTAAAGTTGATACTACTTTGTAAATTTAAGAATATGTCGGATTATTAGATAACAATCTCATATTCCACTGGAGACTGACTTCTGTCACCATTCAATGGTTACCATGATAGCTTAGCGATGTCTGGATAATACATATACCTGATGTAGATTCGTAGATTCATGGTCAGGTATATTCTATTGGGGTTAATATTTAATAAAGGATTATGTCTATGAAAAAAATCACTGGGGTCGCCCTTTCATTAGGTCTGGCATTTATTAATATGCCATCAGCGCTGGCGGCTGACGCCACTGTTAACTTCAATGGCTTGATTCTTCAGGAAACTTGCCATGTTGATAACGGCACAGTGAACGTCACGCTGGGTACATTTGGTGTTGCACAGTTCCCGACGGTGGGCACAACAACGCTTCCCGTTCCTTTCTCCATCAGTTTAACTGACTGTCCGACATCAGGCGGACCGACATCCGCACTGGTAACCTTTTCAGGTCCGGCCGATGCGGCAAATAATCTGGCATTAACAGGCCCAGCAACCGGTGTCTCCATTGATATCAAGAAAGCGGGTGGGGGTGATATCAACATTAACTCTCAGGACTCCGGTATGGCGCTAAGTAACACTGTCTCCCAGCAGCTTAATTTTACTGCTAATTATATTAGTACTTCGGCATCGGTTACTGCCGGTGATGCCAGTTCCGTTGCACAGGTTAATATCTCTTATATGTAATATTGAGTGATAGTCGGGAGTGGAAACACTCCCGTGACAGGAGTTCAGATGAAGGTAGTCCTTTTTATCTCTTTAATTGTGTCTTGCCTGACAATTTCAGAACAATGCAATGCGGCTGTTTCTGTAGGGGGGACCCGCCTTATTTTTGACGGCAATGAAAGAGAAGCGTCTATTAGTGTCAATAATACCAGTAATGGTACACCTGTTCTTATTCAGTCCTGGATTGATGGAAGCAATGGAAGTCAAGTGAAAGCTCCATTTATGATCACTCCTCCTTTGTTCCGTCTCGAGCCAGGCCAGGACAATATACTGCGGGCTGTCCGCATAGGCGGAAAAATCCCGGAAGACCGTGAAACCCTGTACTGGCTAAATATTAAGATTATCCCCTCCGTAAAAAAAGATACGGTAAAAAAAAATACGCTGCAACTGGCAATAAAGAAACGAATTAAATTTATCTATCGTCCTCAGTCGGTTAAGGGAACACCAGAACAGAGTGCTGACACCCTCGTCTGGAAAAGGAATGGAAATCAAATCCAGGTAGTTAACCCTACGCCCTTTTACATGAACTTCAGTGTGATAACGATTGGAGGGAAAATATTTAAACCGACATTACCTGAGCAGACCTATGTGGCTGCCAGGTCAGAGTTATCATTTCCAGCTCCCTCTGGAGCCACTGGTAATGTAGTGAGTTGGAAAATAATTAATGACTACGGCATGAGCGGAAAAGAGTTCACCAAAAAACTCTGAAGACATCTTTATTAGTACCTAAATCTAAATTGCGAGCGTAACCATTTTGGAACATATCAATTTCAGGATGAAATATTATTACCTTTTGGTTATTTCTGCTTTATGGAATTTTCCAGGCGGAGCTCAGGCCGATGAGTATTTTAACCCTGCATTACTTGAGATTGGCGAAGGGACACAGGAACGGACGTCCGACCTGTCTGTATTTGAGGTCGCCAACGGTCAACCAGCGGGTAATTATCGTGTTGATATCTTTATCAATAATGAGCAAAAGACCACACAAGCTCGCGATGTTACATTTTCGAAAAGTGAGGATGGCAAACTTGAGCCCTGCCTCACGCTGGAACAACTGAACACATGGGGCGTGCGCAGCGAATCATTCCCGGACCTTAACGTTGCGGGTTCTGAATGTGTCAATATTAACGGTATCCCTAACGCCTTTTCTGATTTTCAGTTTAACCGGCAAAGACTGAATTTGAGTATCCCTCAGATAGCAATGAACACGCGTAGCCGGGACGATGTCCCGGCAGAACTCTGGGACGAGGGTATTCCGGCCGCACTGCTGAATTACAGTGTGAACAGTTACCAGAGCCGTTTTTCCGGGAACGATACTTATAAAAGTACCTACCTGAACCTGCGTCCGGGAATAAATATTGGTCCCTGGCGTCTGCGCAACTACACCACTTATGAGCACAGTAACCAGGGAAGGGATAAGTGGAATACCGTGTACAGCTATGTACAGCGGAACATCATCTTTTTGAAGAGCCAACTGACGCTAGGCGACAGTTCGGCCCCTTCTGATGTCTTCGACAGTGTTCCGTTCAGGGGAGTTCAGATTACCTCCGATGATGACATGCTGCCGTCCAGTGTACGTAGCTACGCCCCTGTAGTCCGGGGGATCGCCCGCAGTGATGCCCTGGTGACTATCCGGCAGAACGGGTACGTTGTTTATGAAACCAGAGTCGCTCCCGGAGCATTTGAGATAACGGATTTGGCCTCAACCGGTGGTGCGGGCGATCTCGATGTGACAATCAAAGAAGCGGATGGCAGCGAGCAGCATCTGATCATCCCCTATGCGTCTCTGCCAGTACTGCAGCGTGAAGGACAGTTTCGCTATAGTTTCACTGGCGGTCAGTTCCGCTCCTATGATTCCAGGACTGAGAAAAATCCGTTTGTACAGGGAACCGGCATTTATGGCCTGCCGTGGGGGCTGACCGTATATGGCGGGCTGCAGAACGCAGGAGATAAATATCAGTCTTATGCCCTGGGCATAGGTAAAAATATTGGTAGCTGGGGGGCCTTTTCTACCGATGTGACGCATTCCCAAGCCACCCCGACAAATACGGGCAGGCAGCAGGGTCAGTCACTTCGCGTACGTTACAGCAAAAACTTTCTCGAGACGGGCACCAATTTTACGATTGCCGGCTATCGCTATTCAACCTCAGGATTTCACTCCCTGGAAGAAACCCTTGGGACCTACCGCAACGACAGTCACATTCCTTCTTATTTGACTGAGCGCCGCCGAAACAGAGCAGAACTTTCGCTGAATCAGGAGTTAGGGCGGGATTTTGGGTCATTCAGCGTATCCATTGTCAGCGAGGATTACTGGCAGGACAGAGGTAATAGTCTGTCTGCCAATCTGGGGTATTACAAAAATATCGGCAGCGTTGGACTCAGTCTGAATTACTCGTGGAACCGGAATACCGGACAGTATGGTTATGCTAATCAGGACAATATTTTTTCCCTCGAGATCAATGTTCCCCTGGACTCGTTACTGGGCCGGACATATGCCTCTTATGGGACCACGCACACCGATGGTGTCGGCTCCAGTCACAACGTAAGACTGAATGGTTCTGCATTTAGCGATGAAAGCCTTAACTGGGGGATGAATGCCATACAGTCAGAAAGTAGTGAACGAACGGTAGGGGGGAATGTCACCTGGAAGACGCGCGCTGGCACATTAAATGGCTCATACAATTACAGTCAGAACAGTCAACAACTGGGATACGGGCTCGCGGGAGGGATCGTGATTCATGAAAATGGCATTACCCTTTCACAACCGTTAGGTGAAACCATTGGATTAGTCAAAGCTCCCGAAGCGCAGGACGTTAGCGTTAATAACTATTCCGGGATCTCAACGGACGGCCGTGGCTATGCTGTGGTTCCCTATCTCAGCCCTTACCGCATCAATGATATCAGTCTGGACAGCAAAACCTTACAGGACGACACCGATATCACTTATATGTCCCAGAAAGTCATTCCGACGAAAGGAGCTGTCGTCAGAGCGGAATACAAAACAGCGCTTGGCCATCGTGTATTGCTGGCGCTGACGTTACCTGGCGGTCAGCCAGTTCCTTTTGGCGCAGTCGCATCGCTGATGGCGCCTGAGGCAGGCAGTAACACCTCTATTGTCGGTGATGATGGTGAGGTCTTCCTGAATGGCTTACCGCGAAAGGGGACTTTACGGGTGCAATGGGGCAATGCTGAAGGCGCTGAATCAACCTGTCAGGCTGACTATATTGCCCGTAAGGCTGAAGAGGCGCCCGGCTTGTGGATGGCTGAAAGTATCTGCCAGTAAACCGATGACAACACAGGAACCGAATGACCGGAATCATTGAGCCAGACGGAGTATTGCCAGCACCTGTTTTTGCGCAGCCGGACTCTCGAACAAGGAATATGAATATGAAGTGGATTTTTAATGTACTGGTGACCACGGCGATAGCACTGACGGCGTCTCCTCTGGCATCAGGGGGATCGTTTAATTCTGTAACCGGCGCTTATACCACCGATCAGGTAACCGTAACTGTCACGCCAAGGACCGTGACCGCCAGCAGCGCGATAATAGCCGATGGCGAAATGGTTTATTGGAGTAGTGCTGCTGGGGTCCCTCAGACCCAAGGTCCGTTTTATTGGGGGCCGCATGCTCACACAATGAACAGCGCTGCAATTGCCACAACAGCCGCCTCCAATATAAATGCACTCGGAGGAGGATGCACAGCATCAGCCAGCGGGATCTCGCTGACGATAAATGGCTGTTTCTCCTTTAAAGCTTCCAGTATTTTATATATCGGAAAAGGTGCTACTTGCTACTCATTCAAGCGCAGTGGCTCTAGCTTGTCTGGTGGTAGAATAAGTCATTCCCCATATCTCCAATTAAAATTCAACACAACACAACAAGCTCTTGACATCAATCCAGGCACTGATACACCGATAGCTTTATCTTCAGCTGCGACCAACGTCATCTTCTCGGCAGTGACCAGGCAGCCCGCGTATTTCTCTACTTATAATGGCACCCTCACTGCCACAGTTTCTGAAAAGACGCTTGCTTATGTATTTTTTTATTGTTCAGTGTCGCAAGGGATGAATGTTCTTGTGAACTCTGGATTTGCATCTTCAAATTCTTCTTATGGCATAGTGACAACAACCAACAGGACAGCCTACGCCCCCACAGTGACGTTCTCCCCATCATTGCCCATTACTGATAATTCAGTCGTCAATATCAGAAATATTACGGCGATTAATATTCTTCCCGCCACCACATTTAATACGGGGACGATATCTTCCTACCGTACGACCTATACTGAGCAACCCTTTACCGTCACCGGTAGTGGCAGTCTCATCCGGGATGTGGGTGCCAATGAGAACTTTAATATTCTGGAATCCTGGTCATGCTCAGTGACAGGGCAAATTGATTTCAGGATTTTGAGGGATGGAACACAGACCAATGTATGCTCGTCTTCTGCATATACCCATGCCATTGCGACGCCACAATCCCTGACGGCAAAATGGCGGGCACAGAGTCAGACCTCTTCGGGAGTATGGAATGCGGCAGCCACCGTGACGTTTACTCTGCCATAATTATGTGGGTGACAATCGGCAATACAGAAAAATAAACTTTTTTTACTGTTTACCACGCATCAGTCACTCACTATTTCATGAGTTTACTTGCCTTTTGCAATGTGATATTTACTATAAAAACGCGGAACTCACTTTGGGTGAATCATATTAAAAGCACAAAGATGAATTATTTCAACCCTATAAATTCATTTTTTGCCAATGTTCGCTTTCATCAAAAATGAAATAAGAACTTATTAAGACGTTCAGGGCATACACATTCAGGTACTGGCCTTACATGATACGGCAGGAAGAACGCCTCTCAATAATAGTCACGAGTGCAAAACTGTCTTCCATATCACTCATTATTCCGGTTTCTTATTAAGAGGTTTACATGATAGAAGTTAGTGGCAAGCAAGTAAAACAACTGTCTGATGAAAACATGATCCATGATTTTCCATTCTATCTATGGCCTGCCGATAACTGTTTGCTGGCAAAAGGATTAACCGGTATTCTTGCATCCCTACGTTCACGGCACAATGTGGGTGATACAGATATCATCTTTGTTGATATTTCCGTTCAGACTTTTCATGCTATCATCATCGAAGAGTGGCTTATGTCATTCAGGAACTGCATATTAATATTAGTCTGTGATAAAAAAATGACACCATTTGCCAATTACTGGTACCTGAGAATGCTAACGCTAGGTATCTCTGGTACTATTATTTACCCGGTAGACAACATGGATGTGATAATCAGAAAAATATCTTCAGTTATTAATAGCATCCCTTTAATTGATAATGCAAAAACACCTTCTGTTTCCCTAAAAGAATATAGCATTTTAAAATTAATATTCTCTGGAGCAGACGTTGCAAAAGTAGCATCATTTTGCAACCTAACTGTAAAAACGGTTTATTCATATAAATCCAGAATCGAGAGGAAGATAAAAATCCCGATCAACCGAATCCCACGAAAATAATAGCCACTTTTGTTTTCCTTCATGGCTATTTTTCATTGAAACTTCTGCATCCTTAATCACACCCTGAGATAGCGGATGTTCTCAGGTAATATTCTTATAAAAGAACGTTGTCATTCCTTCTTATGACAACATCATTACTTAATGCTACTTCAAAGATTGCCGTAAAAGCCATGACTCACCTACAAATGAAAGTTTATAACACAAAGGTATCGACATGAGAGAGTTTAATAAATATGAATCATTTTATGTGACCGCGATGGAAATACTGGAAAACTTAATTATTGAAACCATTAATAAAGAAAATGAGTTAAAGACACCCCATGACGAAAATTACCTGGCGGGTTATCTGACTGCGCTAAAGAAAGTGCAAATGTCATTTGAGCGACAAGCCAACCTCTTTAATATTCACATGTAATAATTTGATGATATATCGAATCTTGCGATAAGAACCGGGGAGACGATAACGGTGAACTGGCCCGGTTCACATCAACGGGTGTGATGCTTGCTGACCGCTAGAAAGAGGACAATGACTTGGTAGGCAACTCCAGAAATTAATGAATACCATTCATAGTCCCTATCCTTCCCTCTGTGATTATCAGAGAGCACAAACCCGTTAACATGCCTTTATCTCTTCCTGTCCAACGGATCACCATGCTTAATCAACAGGCACAAACAAAGTCGGCTACAGCTAAAAAAAACGGTCTCTCGTTTCTACTCATTCTCAGCGCCCTGATGGCTGTTACCTCTTTATCAACCGACATCTATCTTCCGGCTATGCCGGTCATGACAAAAGACTTACAGGGTGATGCAGAGCTGACAATCACAGGGTTCCTTATCGGCTTTTGCATTGCACAACTGATTTGGGGACCGATTAGCGATCGTTATGGGCGTCGACTGCCGCTGTTTATCGGTTTAGGTCTATTCATCATCGGCTCGGTGGGCTGCGCGTTATCAACAGATATTGTACAAATAGTCTTCTGGCGAGTTTTTCAGGCGTTAGGTGCCTGTACCGGGCCTATGCTGGCTCGAGCAATGATCCGTGACTTGTTTAGCCGCACTCGTGCAGCACAAATGCTTTCGACACTAATGATCATCATGGCCATCGCACCGATTGCCGGGCCCTTGATCGGCGGGCAGATGATTAAAGTCACCTCGTGGCATGCCATATTCTGGCTGCTGGCGATTATCGGAACATTAATGCTGATGTCTTTATTCTGGTTACCAGAAACATTACATGCCGAAAAACGCTCACAAACCTCCGTAACCAAAGCTTTCCAAAACTACTATGCCTTGCTCACCAACGCCAGATACATGCGTTTTACGCTATGTCTGACGTTCTACTACGTTGCAGCCTACGCCTTTATCACCGGTTCCCCGTTTGTGTACATCACTTACTTCGGTGTTGACCCGCAGCATTACGGTTGGTTGTTTGCAGTAAACATTATTGGACTGATGGCGGTGAGCATGGTCAACAGACGTCTGGTTCACCGCTATCCACTGGAAGCATTGCTCAGGAATGCCGTATTCATCGCCGCTATTGCCGCAATAGTGCTGGCGGTCACCACCGGCCTGGGTGTGGGTGGAATTACCGTGATTGTCGGCGCTGTGTTCGTATTCTTCGCCATGAATGGCATCATCGCTGCAACCTCCACGGCTTGCGCTCTGGACGCAGTGCCTAATGTGGCAGGCTCTGCGTCGGCGCTAATGGGCGCGTTACAATACGGCAGCGGCATCATCTCTTCACTTCTTCTCGCTCTGTTCAGTGATGGCACACCATGGACGATGGGCTGGATAATGGCGTTGTTTACAGCAGCCAGCGCCCTGATGGCACTCACCGTTCAGCTAAAAAAATGACCACCACATATCCACCACGTTTATGAATTTAACTCATAGCGCCTATTCAGGCTGCGTAATTATCTTTAACCGCAACTTCGTTAATCTGGATATATCGCGTGAATATGGAATGTGAAATACAGCGGAAACTGGCTACAGCTGATAGGTATACCCCAGCCTGCGCGGCTGGGGCGTCATTTGAGGCTAACTAAATATTCTTATCGAAGAAGACGTCTAACTTTTGCATCGCCTGGTCAACGTATTTTGGCACCCAATACGTCTCGATATGAGTAGCGCCATCGATCAGGAAGAGTTCTTTGTCCTTCGTACCGGTGGCTTTCGCGAACGCATCTTCAGTCATATAGAGCGTATCCGCTTTTGTACCGGCAATCATCAGCAGTGGTTTATTGATGAGATTGATATGGTCCGTTACGTCAAAGCTCATCAAATCCAGAAGACTGCTGGTGGTGTATTTAAACGTGGAGTTCGGGTGGGCGTGGGTTTTCCAGTAGTACTCGTAGCCCTGGCGATACAAGGCAAAAGGTAATTTAGCAATCTGTTCATCAGTCAGGTTGGCATCGCCGGAGTAAAGCACTTCGCCTCCGGCGGCTTCCTGAGCTCGTGCGTCAGAAGCTTGCTGAAGGCGCTGCTGGATAGTATCCAGCTGTGAATTCTGAAAACCGTTGCGCCGCACAAGGCCTGAATTAAACATGCTGATGGTTGCTATTGATTTGAACCGCTTGTCAGTTTCAGCCGCAACCAGTGAATAACCGCCGCCACCGCAAATACCCAGCAGACCGAGGCGGGCGGTATCGACACCGGGATACTGGCTAATGTAGTCAGCCATGCCATGGATATCCTCAATGCGATTAGCGGGTTTATCCACGCTGCGTGGCATTCCGCCGCTGGCCCCCTGATAAGCCGCATCGGCGGTGATAGAGATGTAGCCCTGTTCGGCGAGACGCTGGGCATACAACCCGGCGACCTGTTCTTTTACGCCGCCATTGGGATGTGCAACCACCACCGCAGGGTATTTTTGGGCGGGATCGTAGTTAGCAGGGGTATAGACATTCGCGGCAATCTGAATGCCATGCAGATCGTATTTTACCGGATGAATGTTGACCTTGCCTTTGACGTTCTCGGTGATGGCACCGTCATAGGCCAGTGTGAAAGGGTTTTGTTTGTAATCAGCCGCATTGACTGAGGTCATCCCGGCCATTGCCGTGAGTAGCATTGCACTGATAAGCGTGAATTTCATGGTCTCTCCCGATGAGTGTCAGCCTGGTTATACAGGCTCGCAGAATCAAATTTGCAGGCTCAGAGTAGGCGGAGAGGGCTGTCAGCATCGTGACAGGGAAATAACATTTTTGTCAGGAACAGACTGGGATAGGTAGGTGTTTCTGACAACGCTGTCAGGTAACCGTCAGCTTTATGTTGGCAATCAGAGGGCAGAATGGTCTCAGTAACAGGGTTGTTCAGGCATTGAAGCACCGTTGAAAAGTTAAGAGGAAGTCCCGTTATGCGCCTGTTGTTAGTCGAAGATGAAGAAAAAACGTCAACCTATCTCAACCGCGCGTTGAGTGAGTCCGGATTTACGGTGGATGTCTCTGCAGACGGAGCTGAAGGTCTTCATTACGCGCTGGAGTTCGACTACGACGCGATAATACTGGATGTGATGCTGCCGGGGATGGATGGTTACCGGGTACTTGAGGGTGTGCGAGCAGCCAAACAGACGCCGGTGCTGATGCTCTCGGCTCGCGGCTCTGTCGATGAACGCGTTAAAGGGCTTCGCCTTGGCGCGGATGATTACCTCCCCAAGCCCTTCTCGCTTATTGAGCTGGTGGCGCGTATTCAGGCACTGGTGCGTCGCCGCGCTACGGATGGCGCGGACATCACCCAACTGCAAATTCACGATCTGCATCTCGACCTGCTGGCTCGCCGGGTATTTCGCGCCGGAACGCGACTGGAACTCACTGCGAAAGAGTTTTCCCTGCTGAGCCTTTTGGCCCGGCATCAGGGGGAGATTCTGTCAAAGATGATGATAGCTGAGCAGATATGGGACATGAACTTTGATAGCGATGCCAACGTGGTTGAAGTGGCCATTAAACGCCTGCGAGCCAAAGTGGATGCGCCGTTCGACGTCAAACTGCTGCATACCGTTCGTGGCATGGGGTATGTCCTTGAAGTCCGGTCAGAATAGTGAAGGAGATAAGCATGCCTGAGCGTTCCATCTCCGTTCACCTGGCGCTGATGTTTGCCTTATCCGCGCTGCTGATTGTGTCCGTTATCGGCATCCTGCTCAGAAGCTCTTTGCATGACTCTTTGCAAAGGCAGATGCACAACGAATTGTTATTCCGTGAATCATTAATGAGCCCGTGGATCACCGCCAGAACCTCGGCTGACGGCTGGTCGACGTTGGCCAATAAATTCACTGTATTAACCAATTCTGAAGGTGAACGCGTTCGCTACTGGATAGTGAGCGATAACCCACGCTTTAGCATGGGGGGAACACCACCGGTGGGTGTTCAGTGGTCTTCTTTGCAGGAGGGCTTTAATAAAGTGCCCGGCGCATCGGAAGGCGCATGCTCGCTGTTTCTGTTAGTGAAAACTATCCCCGCCAACGGTGAAAGGCCTGAGCTGCGCTATATCGTTGCCATCGACTCCACGCCGTATATGGGCACACTGAATGCCTTCACCCGGACGCTGCTCATCATAGCCGCGCTGGGCGTGGTGATTGTCGCCTTGCTGGGATACATCGTATCAAGGATCGGTCTTCGTCCCGTTGGAGCACTCAGTAAAGAGGCCCAGCAGCTTGCACCGGGTGATCATGGCCAGCGCCTGAATACCCGCGCGTTGCCCGAAGAGCTGCAGCAACTGGCGTCATCATTTAATGGCGTGTTAGAACGTCAGGAAATCGCCTGGCGTCAGCTCGACAGTTTTAACGCCGATGTTGCGCATGAACTCCGTACCCCGCTGACCAACCTTATCGGCCAGACGCAACTGGGTCTCTCGCGCCGACGCTCGCATGAGGAACTGGAAGAATTATTGGGTTCCAATCTGGAAGAACTCGAACGCATGACGTCTATCGTTAACGACATGCTGTTCCTGTCCCATGCCCACGCGGGTGAACATGCGTCCCAGCTGACTAAGGTGTCCCTGCGAGAAGAAACCCTGAAAACAGCGGAGTATGTGGAACCTTCTTTTGCTGAAAAACAGCTTTCCCTGGATGTAGAGGGAGATGTCACCGCGCACATCGATCGGCGACTGTTCCACCGCTCACTGGCTAATTTACTGGAAAACAGCGCAAGGCATTCGCCGTCCAATAGTACGGTTACGGTGCGGTTAAGCGAAAAAGGTCATCAGGCCTGTGTTGAAGTGTCAAATCCGGGCGATCCAATAGCACCAGAACACCTACACCGGCTTTTCGAGCGGTTCTATCGCGTTGACACCTCCCGGGCGAGAAGTGATACCCACCATGGGCTGGGCCTGTCGATCGTCCGCGCCGTCGCCATTATGCACCGGGGGGATGTCTTTGCGCGTAGTGAAAACGGTAGCAATACCTTTGGGCTGACGTTTGCTAAACAGCCTGCCCCTATCCGCACAAAGGAACCCATGTCAGAGCGTCTTCCCTCTATGCCTGCTGACAAAATTGTCAGAGAGCCGTCAGTCTGATGTCAGGCTACCTGCGCCAGAATCACTGCCAAGACTCACAACGGCTGATTAAAGGAAGGAAACAGTGAGAATAAGAAAGGTATTTAGCGGGTTTCTGGCAATGATGGTCATGGGGCTTTTGGGACATCCCGCGTTCGCCGCAGAGAATTCATCCACACCGTCCCGCACGCTGATAATCTGGTTTTCCCAGCCCGAGGAAATGAAGCCCGATGCCGTGGACGGTTTTTCCGGGGCCAGCGTATTACAAAAATACACGCCAGAGACCGGCAGCACGCAGTTTGTTGCGCAGCTGATTCAAAAGCAGACTCGCGGAGACCTGTATCGCATTGAAACCGCCCCCCCCTACCCTCGCCAGCATGATGCACTGTTACGGGTTGCCGAAAAGGAGCAGCAAACTAACGCCAGGCCATCACTTAAAACGCCACTCCCCGACCTCAGCAATTACGATACCATTTACGTTGGTTATCCCATCTGGTGGTATACCATGCCAATGGTGATATATAGCCTTTTTGAGCAAAATGACTTTGCCGGTAAAACGGTCATTCCCTTTACCACCCATGGCGGTAGCCAGTTAGCCGACTCCCTGCGACAAATATCCCGCATGCAGCCGCAGGCCAGGTTAGTCACTCGTGCGCTCTCGATCTCGCGCAATGATGTTTCAGGCCCTGACGTACCCGCGCAGGTTGAACAATGGGTAAAACAAGTTCAGCCGCAGCGTTAACCCATCGGCATGAAGAAAATTTATATTTTCCAGGTCATGCAGGATACGCTGATGACATTACTTCTGCTGGTACTGATGGGATTTCATCTTCACGGTGAATTCGTGCATGAATGGGCGGGGATTATTTTTACGCTGCTCATTATGTTGCATTTATACCTTAACCGACATCGACTATGGTCACTGTCACCGAATATTCCGTTAACGATGCAGAGAGTTAACAGGGTCATTAACGCAGTGACCTTCGTTGTCATCCTGACCGCTATTGTCTCTGGCATGATGCTGTCCCGACATATTTTTCTGGCGCTGCCATTCCACAACCCGGCGAACTGGGTCAGAAAAGTACACATGACGTCGGTCCACTGGGGAATGCTCATTCTGGCGCTGCATATCGGGTTGCACTGGAAAATGTTGGCAACGTTTTTCTGCCGGTTCCTGAGCATATCCGGCAACTCACACCTTGCAAATATCATTATGCCAGGTGTTTTTTCGCTCATCGCACTACTGGGATTGTACGGATTACTGAGCCAGGACTATATCGATTATTTGCTGATGAAGGTCGACTTCTCCTTTTTCGATTACGATGAATCTGCCCTCCTTTTTTATTTCCGCTACCTGTCCATTATTGTTTTATTTGCATTAATGACGCGCCTTTTGCTTTGGTTTTTTATATTTAGAAAATGCAAAGCGATGCCACCACAATAGGAGTTAACTGACAGAATTGTCAGGCTGGCGTCAGTCTGACGACATGTCACTCTGATTAGAATCATTGCAGACCCTCCCCATCATCGTAGATAAGGACGCTTTGCATGATCAGACATTTACGTTATCTCGGGCTATTACTGCCCCTATTCGCATTTTCATCCTGGGCAGCGGAGCAAAATCTCGCTGTCCATATCGCCCCCGCAGGAAGTCAGAACACGGTATATGGGCCCGCCGAGAACTTTACCGGTCGCGTCCGGGTTGATCCTCTCTTCAAGCCAGATAGCGACATCCCTGTTTCCGGGGCTTATGTCACCTTTGAGCCTGGAGCCCGTTCCGCCTGGCATACGCATCCGGCAGGTCAGCGGCTGATTGTGACCTCGGGTGTAGGGCTTACCCAACAAGAAGGCCAGCCGGTGCAGGTTATCCGCGCCGGTGACGTTGTCTCTTGCCCGGCGGGCGTCAAACACTGGCACGGGGCGGCACCCGGCAGCGCGATGACGCATCTGGCAATAACCGGGATTGTGGATGGCAAAAGCGTTAACTGGAAGGAGAAAGTGACAGATGAACAATACCACGCCCATTAAAGCATTAGCGGCAGCTGTACTGCTGACCTTTGGTTTTGGCCTCGCGGCAAATGCTGCCCCCGTCGATAAAGGAACCTCAGACATGAACCACGAACAAAAGGTTTCAGATACGCTGTCAGCCCGCCAGCAGGCCATCCCGTTGATTGCGGCATCGATGGCCAGCAGTCAGATGGATAAGCTGAATGCAGCCCTGAATCAGGGACTGGATGCCGGACTCACGATAAACGAAACCAAAGAGATTCTCGTCCAGCTTTATGCCTACACAGGCTTTCCCCGTAGTCTGAATGCGCTTAGCGAACTGATGAAGGTCGTCGAAGCACGTCAACAACGTGGTATCAAAGACGTTGAGGGTAAAGAACCGGTTGCCCCGATCCCTGTCGGAGATGAGCTTCGCCGTGTCGGTACCGCAAACCAGACAAAAATCTCAGGCGCTCCCGTCCAGGGCCCGCTGTTTGATTTTGCCCCGGTGATTAACCAGTTCCTGCAAACGCACCTTTTCGGCGACATTTTCGCCCGCGATAACCTCGACTGGCAAAGCCGCGAACTGGCAACGGTTGGCGCATTAGCGGCCACGCCGGGCGTCGAAGCCCAGCTGTTATCGCATACACGAGCAAGCATGCGGGTCGGCCTGACGGCAGAGCAGCTGCGCCAGCTGGCACTGGTTCTGCGTGAACATGGCCAAAATGATGCAGCAACGCGAGCTGAAAAGGCTCTGCAACAGGCGCTCGATAGCAAATAAGGTAAGTTGATCAGAGACGATACGCGGCTAATCGTCCGCATTCATGAGTCTGCCAAATAAGGGCAATCAGGGGTGCTAAATAATTCACGCTGGCAACTCAGATATGATTGAACGGCAAACATAACAGAGGATGTAATCTTGAAGACTGTCTTAAAAACGCTGGCCATCTGCGTGGTGGCGGGTGGTCTGGTGGCTCAGTCGGTATACGCCGAGCCGCTGGTCATTCAGGAACAGGGAAGCTTTTCTGCTGGTGGCACCATCATCACCGCACCAGGAACATTTGACGCGAAAAAGCCGCTGGATTCAGCTGGCCAAACCTGGCACGGCGATCATGCCTCAGTGTTCTACCAAATCCCGGAGAATCCGCATAAATACCCTATCGTCATGCTGCACGGCGCTGGTCAGTTCTCCCGTACCTGGGAAAGCACCCCGGATGGTCGCGAAGGGTTCCAGAATATCTTCCTGCGTCGCGGGTTCTCAACCTATCTTGTCGATCAGCCACGCCGGGGCAGCGCCGGGCGCACGACGGTAGAAGGTACGGTTACGCCTAAACCGGATGAACAGATGTGGTTCAACCAGTTCCGCGTTGGCGTGTGGCCAGAGTATTTTAAGGGCGTTCAGTTCTCTCACGACAAAGAAGCACTGAATCAGTATTTCCGTCAGATGACCCCGAACACCGGGCCGTTTGATATCAATGTTATCTCTGATGCAATGTCTGCCGTCGTGGATAAATCCGGCCCGGCAATCCTCTTCACCCACTCTCAGGGTGGCGGGCCGGGCTGGTACACGGCGATGAAAAATGACAAGGTCAAAGCCATTATCGCCTTCGAGCCAGGCAGCAGCTTTGTCTTCCCGGAAAAAGAACTCCCTGCCCCTATGCCAAGCGCGTTTGACACGCTGAAGGGTGAGCCGGTGCCGATGGAGCAGTTTATGGCTCTGACCAAAATCCCGATTCTGATTATTTACGGCGATAACATACCGGATAAACCTGTCGCCATGCCCGCGCAGGACAGCTGGCGTGTACGTCTGGCGATGGCTCGCGAGTGGCGTGATGTGGTGAACAAGCATGGCGGGGATGTGACTGTGACACATCTGCCAGAAGTGGGAATTAAAGGGAATACCCACTTCCCGTTCTCTGATCTCAACAATGTGCAGATTGCTGATTTGGTGAGTCAGTTCCTGAAAGAAAAAAATCTGCAATAGAAAGAAGTCGTATTGAGCCTTCATTATTGAGGGCTCAATACCCAGATCAGCGTTAGCGATCGTGAATTTTCACACCAAGACAGCCACGCACAAATTCTGGATTAAAGTGTTTCACGGCATCACCAACGTAGCCTAAATCGAGCGTGTTAATTTGTTCCATTTCATTCTCAGTCAATGCGAAATCCCAGATGGCAAAGTTCTCTTCAATACGTTCCTGACGGGTGGATTTAGGGATAACAGTGACACCACGCTGCACATTCCAGCGCAGGACAACCTGAGCAACTGTTTTTTTGTGAGTATCAGCAATTCGCTGCAGCATTTCATTTTCATAGGGCTTATGCCTTCCGCCGCCTAAGGGGGCCCATGCTTCCGGCTGAACGTTGTAATACTTCATGGTTTCAAGTGCAGCAGGCTGCGCAAAGTAAGGATGCAATTCAACCTGATTCACCATTGGCCTGATTCTGACGGTTTCGCAGAAGTTTGCTAATACATGAGCATAGAAATTGGACACCCCAATCGCTTTAAGCTTACCGGCATCATAGGCATCTTCCAGTGCTCGCCACGCGCTGAAGTAATCACGCATAGCCTGATGCAGTAAATAAAGGTCAAAATATTCCAGCCCTGATTTTTCTAACGACGCCTCAATCCCTGCTTTGGCCATATCGTAACTGGCCATGTCCTGTACCCACAGTTTTGAGGTAATAAATAGCTCTTCGCGGCTACATAACCCTTCGGCAATAGCCTCGCGCACTGCGTCACCAACGGCATCTTCATTACCGTAAACTGCTGCGGTATCGATAAGGCGGTAGCCTGTACGAATAGCAGTCAATACTGACTGTTTACATTCTTCTTTCTCTGTTACCTGAAAAACACCAAAACCGGCCATCGGCATTTTCAGATTATTGTTTAATAATGAATAATCCACTTTTGAATTCCTCTGCCATAGCTGAATAATCATTCTAGAATAAAAAGACAGAAATCAGTAAGACGCGAAATCTGATATGACTTATGCACGATTTTCATAAATTACGCCCCAGAAAATCGACCTGCTTAACGCCGTAAATTACCTATCCATTAAGTGCCCCTTCGCTATGCATTACGCTACACTAGTCCATCACTTTCTTTTGGCAGTAGGGGGGGGCAGGTTGGCACGGGAAAACCTTAATGATTTAATGGCGTTTATAGTCGTCGCGCGTGAAAAGAGCTTTACCAAAGCAGCGGCACATTTAGGCGTTTCACAATCAGCCCTCAGCCATACTATTCGAACCCTCGAATCCCGTCTTGGGATGAAACTTCTGACCCGCACCACGCGCAGTATTTCGTTGACCGATATAGGGCAATCCATGTTCGATGACCTCGGCCCTTATATCGATGGGATCCAGGGGCGATTACAGTCACTGAAGGACCTCAACAGTAAAGCCGCCGGTACGGTACGTATATCAACGTCAGATTATGCAATTGGCTCTGTGATATGGCCCAAGCTTGAGCCGCTACTTAAGGAATACCCGGATATTACTCTGGAGCTGATTGATGACTATGCGCTGACGGATATTGTCTCTGGCCGCTTTGATGCAGGAACGCGGCTCGGTGAGCAAATATCTAATGGCATGATCTCAGTGCGTATCGGCCCGGATGTGCGCTTTGCTGTCGTCGGTTCTCCTGATTATTTTTCCCGTCACCCTTACCCGCAGCATCCTAACGATCTTATTGATCACAACTGCATCAATCTTCGGTTTCCCACCCACGGTAATTTGTATGTCTGGGAGTTCGAAAAAGAGGGAAAGAGCCTGAACGTCAAGGTCAGCGGTCAGCTTGTGTTTAGTCGTATCTATCAGAATTTGCAGGCCGCTATAGAAGGATACGGGCTGGCACACGTTCCCCGTGATATAGCAGAGAAACAGCTCGCCCGCGGCGAACTGATTAGCGTCCTTGAAGACTGGTGTCCTTACTGGGATGGTTATTACATTTACTATCCGGAAAACAGAAATCACTCGAAAGCTTTCCAGCTCGTGATTGACGCGCTGCGCCACTACAAACATCCCTGAACAGGCCCCGGCAGGATTAACGACATGTGACTCCTGGGAGAAAAAAGCCAGCATCTGTTCAGGTCCCGGCTTTTGCGAATCGTCATCCGTCAGGTGTGATTCCTGCCTGTAAATACCTCTTTAAATACAGGTAAGGCTGAGAAAATGTTTGGCCAGCCCGCCACAAAGGCCAGCTGTGTCAAGACCTCTGAGGCCTGAGTCTGGGTCAAACCATTATCCATCGCCCGATTAAGATGATACGGCACTTGCGCCACTTGCCCGGCGGTAACCAGTGCGCTAACCGTTACCAGGCTTCGGTCCCGTGGTGCCAGACCCGGCCGCAGCCACAGGTCAAGGAATAGTGCATCCGTGGTATATCTCACTACCCCCGGTGATACCTTGCCAAAGTTTGACTCAACCATCGTAGCACGTTGGTTTTCCGACGCTTTATCCAGAGGCAGGAAATCCACTTTATCCCCTGGCAAGGATGCCGTATCGATATGGCGGTGCGCAAAGACGTTGCGGGCAACCAGCGCCGCAGAGGTGGCGTTTGGCCAGCCAGCATAAAATGCCAGATGGGTAATAACCTCGGAGATTTCAGCGGGCTTCACGCCGCTATCCAGCGCCACGTTAAGGTAGTGCGGAAGCTCAGCCGTATCATTCCGACTGATGAGTGCTGCAATCGTGACCAGGCTTCGGTCGCGACGTGACAACTCCGGACGATTCCAGAGATCTTTTTCAATAAATCGTTCAGCATACGCAGCCATAGCGGGTGCGACTTCAGCAACGGCGCCATGTGTATCTTTTGATGTCATTTTCAAACTCCTGTTTTGCGTGGTTTGGGAAACGCATCCGCTCATCAATAACAGAGAAAGAATCGCCAGAAATGTTCTGCTTATCATTCATGTTCTCCCGCCGAGTGACGATGATTACCTCAACAGTTCAAATCTGGCGCTGTAGGTATCAGGGTGTACGGGCAATGCGTCCGGCTCATCTAATTGCCCAAGTTTTATTAAGCCAGGCACATAGCTATGAGATTTATAAAAAATAGCCAGATTTCCCCATGGGGCATAAAGGGTTATATCGCCTTTTTTTGCTGACGTTCCTTCAGGTGAACCTTCGGTGGTCAACCGGGAAGGCAAGTCACTTATTTTCTCTTCCCCTGCATAATCTTTGAGTTGCAACGTAAGCGGCAATAAGGCCGCAAACTCGCGGCTCACAGGAGAGTTATTCAAGGTAGCGGTAAGAGTTTTATCGTTAAGTATGATATTTATCTTCATTACGTCCCCCTCTGTATTTCGCGCGCTCGCCAGAGTCGAACACATGAATATAAGACCCAACATGACCGTTCCTGAAAATATGGAAAATACACGTTGGGTTTTTGAATAAATAAACATGAGGAGCCACTCGGACGATGTTAATTGCGACTGTTTTTAAAAAGACGCAGAGGTGTTGTGAAAGCGGTAGCAAACGCGCACTACCGCCTGTGTATTTGCGTTTATTCAGCGCTCAGCGAGGCCATATCAATGACGAAGCGGTGGGCCATGTCTCCCTGTGCAAGGCGAGCGAAAGCATCGTTGATCTGATCGATATTTATCATTTCGCACTCAGGATAGACATCGTGCTTCGCGCAGAAATCCAGGACTTCCTGGGTTTCCGCAATGCCGCCGATCAGCGAACCCGCAACGCGACGGCGTCCCATGATTAGAGGAACCGTGAGCGGTTCATCCATCAGACCAACCTGGCCGACAATGACTAACGAGCCATCAATATCTAATAACGGGGTATAGATATTCAGGTCATGCTTAACGGGTGCTGTATCAATAATTAAATCGAATGCACAGGCTGAATCCTGCAATGCCTGCGGATCGGAAGAAGGCAAAATGCCTTTCGCACCCAGCGCCTTTGCCTCTTCCTCTTTGTTCTTATTGCGGCTGATGACGGTCACCTCGGCCCCCATCGCCACGGCCAGCTTAACCGCCATATGGCCCAGACCGCCTAATCCGATCACGCCAACGCGACTTCCCGAACCCACATTCCAGGTACGCAGCGGAGAGAAGGTGGTGATACCAGCACAAAGGATCGGCGCGGTCTTTGCCAGGTCCATATTTTCCGGCACGCGCAGGACAAACTCTTCGCGTACGACAATATGTTTGGCGTATCCGCCCTGAGTGATTTCGCCGCTCAAGCGATCCGGTGCGCCATAGGTAGGAGTCATCCCGTTACGACAGAATTGCTCTTCGCCATGCTCACACTGATCGCAGTGCAGACAGCTATCCACCATGCAGCCAACGGCGACATGATCGCCTGGATGATATTTTTTAACATTCTGCCCCACGGACGTGACGACCCCCACAATTTCGTGCCCCGGGATCAATGGATAAGGCTGCGGGCCCCAGTCTCCATTGACCGTATGCAGGTCTGAGTGGCAAACGCCGCAGTAAAGAATTTCAATAGCGACATCGTTTTCACGTAAATCCCGACGCTCAAAATGATAAGGAACCAGTTTCGCGTCGGCAGCGTGCGCTGCATAACCAACCGTTTTCATTAATACCTCATATCGTGACGGGAAAATGGCGTTGTTTTAGTATGCAATCAGATAATTATGACAGATGAAGCCGTATCGCCTGTTAAAGACTGTTAATAACAACGCCCTTTTTCAGTTTCAGAATCAGTAAAGCCCCTGGTTAGCGCGTGCAATTATCTGGCAAGCAACGCGCCAATTAATGAAGGTGCCATATTCGATGCGAAGATTATTCGTCAAAACGATCATAAAGGTAACAACAACGACTTTCTTCGCACAACAGCACAATTGTGATATCAATAATGAACAAAATTAATAAATCGCAAAGATCACCATGAACATCTACGAGATTCGCCGCTCTGTACTTAACAGTGTGTTACTGATTTTTATCACGCCGTTCTGGCTATCAGAAAATCGATGAGCGCTTTCACTCTTTTGGTTTTACCCACGTTTTTTGGGGACCGTAGCGGTCCTGGATGGCTGCAAGCCGGGACGGTCGCTGTTAACGTTTCTGGTTATCGACACCAGTAGCTATCAAGCAACGCGCGCCCTTTTGCAGTTCACCAGCCGCAAGGAAGTGGAAGAGTTACACACCGTTGCCGGCGACGGCAGTGTCTTTATCAAAGTACGCGCCGCCGATACCGAATCGCTGGAAAATTTCCTTATGGAGATTCAGAGCCTTGAGGGCGTACGCTCCGTACGCAGCTATATTGCGCTTCCCACATTTCTGGAGCGCGGGCCCTCGCCGGATTAACGCGCACCGGCCTTCTGGCGTGCGGTAAAAAAGGTTAGTACGCACGCGCAGAGGAGCAGCACACTGCTCATGGCAAACGTGCTATGCCAACCAAGGTGGTCAAACACGATGCCTCCTGCCGTTGATCCAAGGGCGATGGAGAGCTGAATCACCGCGACCATGAGCCCGCCTCCGGCTTCAGCGTTGTCAGGCAACGTACGTGCAATCCATGTCCACCATCCGGTTGGCGCGGAGGTGGCCAGCATGCCCCATAACCCTAACAACAGAGAAACCGTCCAGACCTGATGCCCGGTCAGCATCAGGCCGATGGCAATGACGGCCATCAACCCAGGTATGGTCATCAGCGTGAGGTAGAATTTTCTGTTGAGGAATGTCGAGACGATCAATGTGCCAATAAAACCGGCTACACCGATAACCAGTAAAATCAACGATAAACCAGAAGCGTCAACCTGCGTCTCCGACTCCAGGAACGGGCGCACATAGGTAAATAGCGTAAACTGACCCATGAAAAACAGGCCACAGGCCAGCATGCCAACCGCAACCACGCAGCGGCTAAGTATGCGGAATACCGCTCCACGTGGCGTGTGGTTTTTATTAGCGTCCATACCAGGCAGGCTGATGCACTGCCAGATAAAGGCAACAACCGCGATGGGGACCAGGCACAAGAAAGCGCCTCGCCATCCGACTGTGGCCCCAAGATAGCTCCCCAGCGGTGCAGCCACTACCGTAGCCAACGCATTACCGGCGTTGAAAATCGCCAGCGCACGTGTGACCTGATGCTGCGGCACCAGACGAATCGCCGTTGCCGCAGACATCGACCAGAATCCGCCAATCGCAATACCAATCATCGCGCGACCGGCCATATACACCAGATAACTGGAAGCCAGCGCAATAATAAGCCCCGATACGGCCATCAGAAACGTCATTCCCAGCAGCAGAAACTTACGATTCATCTTTCCAGCCAGCGTTGAAAGCGTCAGGCTGGTCAGGACCGCCAACGCGCCAGAGATAGCAATTCCCTGTCCTGCCAACCCCTCCGTCACGCCCAGGTCACGGGCAATCGGCGTGAGCAGGCTGACGGGCATAAATTCAGAAGCAATCAGCACAAACACGCACAGGGTCATGGCAAAAATACCGCCCCAGTATGCGCGCTGATGATGAGGTGATGGTGTTTGGTTTAGCGTCGACATAGTGAAATTTCACAAGGTCAGGATAAAAGCCACCTGCCAGAGGCCGGTGGCTTTGCATCAATTCAGGAGAGGGTTTATTTCAGTTTGGTCTGGAAAAATTGTTCGAACTTCGCGAAAGGTATTTTTCCGGCAACGTTATCATACAGATCCACGTGATTTGCCCCAGGCACCACCACCAGCTCTTTGTCTTTACTGCCGACCGCCTTGAAAGCATCTTCAGCAAAATAGCGTGAATGCGCTTTCTCACCGGTCACAATCAGCGTCGGGATGGTGATTTCACTGGCGTAGCTCAGCAGCGGCATATTCATAAATGACAGCGGCATCGTTGCCGTCCACGCCCCGATAGAGTTAACGGAACGTTCGTGGAAGCCGCGCGGCATGCGATAGTAATCGAAGAACTCTTTCAGTACCGGATGCGGATTTGCCGGCAGCGTTTCTGGCAGAATGCGCTCGCCCGCGCTGACCTTGCCGTTGCTGTCGACATTAATATCATGACCACCGTGAGCGAACGTTCCGCTCTGCGCATCCTTCCAGCGCTGTTCATTCAGATACTGCAGAACAGCACGACGGTCGGCGGTGGAATAACGGTCTTTGCCATCACCCACGCCATGGCCCATCGCCCGGCTCATGTCGTACATCACGCTGGTGGCCACCGCTTTAACGCGGGTATCCATCGCGGCGTCGTTCAACGCCATGCCACCCCAGCCGCAAATACCGAGCAGCCCGATACGGTTGCGATCCACCTCTTTTTGCAGCCCTAAGAAATCCACGGCCGCGCTGAAATCTTCAGTGTTGATATCCGGAGAGGCGACGTTTCGCGGATAGCCGCCGCTTTCCCCGGTGTAAGAAGGATCGAACGCCAGGGTAACAAACCCTTGTTCCGCCAGCGTCTGCGCATACAGGCCGCTGGATTGCTCTTTCACCGCGCCGAATGGCCCGCTGACCGCAATCGCCGCCAGCTTGCGATCGCCACGATCTTTGGGCAGGTAAAGATCGCCCACTAAGGTGATGCCATATCGGTTCGGGAACGAGACTTTACGATGATCGACTTTCTGGCTCTCGGCGAAGGTCTTGTCCCATTTATCTGTCATGGATACAGGGGCGTTCGGATTGGTTGAATCAGCATAACACATTGTTGTGACTCCACTTAATGATGCAAATAACAGCATGGCCGGCATCGCGGTTTTTAGCGTTCGGGTGAAGGCTTTCATAAAAATCCCCATAAAAAACAACAGAGAGATACAGGTTTCCTGCGGACAACGCTACGGTGCTTTGTTTTGATGGGGTCATTATAGTGAGCAGAATTAGTGCTGATTAGAGGGCGATTACTGCTAAGATTAATACCATATTGTTATAAATTAGTGCTGAGCTTGCTGTCATTCAGGGGAATTATTCAATGGCGAAAAGGGAAAACTACAACGAGCTGTACCTGTTTATGCAGGTGGTGCGGGAAGGCAGTTTTACCGCGGCGGCTCAGCGGCTGGGGCTTGCTCAGTCCGGGGTAAGCCGTTCTGTTCGTGAGCTTGAAGAAAGGCTGGGCGTCCAGCTGCTGGTGCGCACCACGCGTAAACTGTCGCTAACGCAAGCAGGCGAGCAGCTCTACCAGAAGACGGCATCTGGATTTGATACGTTAGATCTTGGGCTTGCCACGCTGGCGCACTATCGAGAGACGCCCTCCGGCACGGTGCGTATCAATGCCAGCCAGCACGCGATTGATAAATGCCTGCTGCCAAAGCTTGCGGTATTTAAACAGCGCTATCCTGATATCAGGCTTGAACTGATGAATGAGAGCCGGTTCGTCGATATCATCGAGGAAAGATTCGATGCCGGCGTCCGTCTGGGGCCTGAAGTCGGCCAGGGCATGGTCGCAGTACGCATTACGCCCGATATGGAGATGGCGATTGTGGGTACTCCGGAACATTTTCGTCGCTATGGTTTTCCGCAAACCCCGACAGATTTAAAGACGCATCCCTGTATCGCCTATCAGTTTGCCGACGGCAGCGTATACCAGTGGGAACTCACTCAGGATGATAAAAAAATCACTCATCGGCCTGAAGGGCAATGGGCCCTATCCGACAGCTATATGGAAGCAGAGGCCGCCCGGCTGGGCCTCGGATTGGCCTATGTTCCTGTTGAACTGGTCGCCGATGATTTAGAACACGGTAAGCTTATCAGGGTGTTGCAGCGTTACAGCCTGCGAATGGAGGGATTGTTTCTCTATTACCCTCATCGCAACGTCTCCCCCGCCCTGCGGATGGTCATTGATACATTGAAAATCTGAACGTTAACAACGCCCGACTCTTCACTGTGCAAAATTGTGTCAGGTAGTCCCTCTGCTTTCAATTCCAGGGTCTGCTGAGAGCGAGAAGCGGACATTAAGATCCCCTGTTGATGTGTTCTGCTTTATTTTTCGCGAAAGAAAAAATGCACTTTCCCTTGCTGTAATGCAACGGCAGGCAAACCTTCATCATCATGAGGTGACAGGTAAATAACTACCCACGCAGGAAGATGGCTACTGACCTGTTGCATGAAGGCATAATTCATACGCTCATTTTCTGCATCAGAATGACCTGCGTTTTTATTAAATACCGAGCTGAGGGAACTTCCATTTAAACCATCGTGTCTTATGAAATAACTTTTCCCGGTCGCATTTGAACCTATGAACTCAGGAGTGCGGACAATTTTTTCTGCATCGTGGAAGCTTGTGAAAAAAGTACAGATCGGGGTATTCTTGCGGGCAGGGTCGAAATAATCATCCTTTGGAAGCTCACATCCTGCATCTTTATCTGCAAATTTAATGGTTAGATAGCGTGAAGCATTGGTTTGAAAAACGTATTTTCCTAACCAGTCGTTGTACCCCGCCCCCTTACGAACCCTAAATTCGCGTTTAGATTCATTTAGGGTCGCCAGGACAGCAGATTCTATTTTATCTGAGAGCACAAGTGAAGCCGCCTGGGGGGTGGTTGCCAGTTCGGTAGGGATCCAGGCAAGGATCCCATTTGATTGCCAATCTTCCACACTCATACCCGTGTCACGATGTTGCAGTAACGGGGTTAAGGGCAATGTCACTTCATTTAATTTAGTATTTCCCTCGACAGGGTAAGCGAAATTGTAATCCGTGCGGCTGTACATTTTACTTTGAGACTGGTTAACCAACGCGTCGCTATATGTGTCCATGCCGGATGCATTCATGATATTCCAGGCGATGCTATGTTCAGCGCGATAATTGTATGGTTTTTCAGATTGGTCACGAATGCCAGAGCAGGCCGTCAGTAGCAGCGTGGTACATACAATTGACAGTGACCTCGATAAAAAAATGTTCATCCATTCTTCCTGTTGTTTGATCCCGTGAAACCAGTATCGGCTATAGCCGCCAATAACGTTAATGTAAATCTTCATGGGTATATAACAAAGGGGGGTTTTTACAGGAAATATCTTGAAAAAATACAAATTGTGATGAACCTCCGCTTCTGGCACATTGCGTAAGGGCTAACGGCCCGCAGTAAGTGAGTAACGGATGTTTACTGCTGACAATGATCGCACCCAAGATAAGATAGGTGGTGTCACTCAATCTATCCAAGGTACAGGTTCACCAATATAAGTGTGTGTGCAGCAACGACATGTCACCTTAACGTCATTTCTCGTGATTGAAGGGTTTACCTGTTGCAGAATTCCATTCTCATCAACAAACAGACCTGGGTAGAAACTGCTTTCACCAATGCAGACTAAATCCCTTCGCTGATGCTCATGTAGCGCGACCAACCAGAATACCGGCTCGGTGGTATCAAGACGCCCACATACTTCGCTGAATATTTCATTCCACGGCTTGCCAATCTGTTTGATCAGAAAATAAAACAATGGTGTGTAGTCTCGGCCACGCTTCTGTCTGCTATGCATTGTCTCGCGCTTTACCAGTAGCTCATCTCCGACTATTTTGCGATTTCGTTCCCACCGATACTCAGCACCTGGATTATTAGAATGGTGCCGCGTCGTCGTGTTGACGCTGCGATATAGTTTACGGGACTTATTCTGTTGATGAATACGCATAGCTCGATCTCGTGCATCCTTTCATTTGTGGGTCAGTAGCCCCTTTTGAACCTAGATTCAATAGTGTGTGGTTGTATAAAAAACGGTCATACTTAAAGGCTGTCTCATTCTGCTCAAATATCGTCCTCCTGACAACTACCAAAGGGCCGCTCCTGGCACAAAGCCGACCGTCAGACCCTCTACATTAATGAACACATCTAATAAACCCTAGCTAATTGCCCTATCTAATCGAATAAATCAGCTTGCGTTATGCTTTTCCAACACAACAGCTGAAGGATAACGTCATGCAAACTGTAAAACTGAACAACGGGATTGAAATGCCCCTGCTGGGCTTTGGCGTGTTTCAGATGTCTGATGCCGCTGAATGCGAAAGAGCCGTTATTGATGCCATCGATACGGGATATCGCCTGATCGATACCGCCGCGTCTTACCAGAATGAAACCCAGGTCGGGAACGCACTGAAACAAAGCGGTATCGCCCGTAACGAGCTCTTTGTAACGACCAAACTTTGGCTACAGGATACCCATTACGAAGGCGCTAAAGCCCAGTTCGAACGTTCTCTGAATCGGCTGCAACTTGATTACGTCGACCTGTATCTGATTCACCAGCCTTATGGCGATGTCCATGGGGCATGGCGTGCAATGGAAGAACTGCAGCAGGCAGGCAAAATTCGTGCTATCGGCGTAAGCAACTTCCATCCTGACCGACTGGCCGACCTTATCGCCTTCAACAACGTGGCTCCTGCGGTAAACCAGATTGAGGTTAACCCCTTCAACCAGCAGTTGCATGCCGTTCCATGGAATCAAAGCCGTGGCATTAAGCCGGAAGCCTGGGCACCGTTTGCAGAGGGTAAAAATGGTCTGTTCCAGCATCCCGTGCTAACAGCAATTGGCCAGAAGTACGGTAAAAGCGTGGGCCAGGTTGTGCTGCGTTGGATCTTCCAGCGAGGCATCGTTTCACTGGCGAAATCGGTGCGCAAAGAACGCATGGCTGAGAACATCAATATTCTCGATTTTGAACTCAGCGCTGAAGATATGCTGCAGATTGCCGCTCTCGATACCGCTACCAGCGCCTTCTTCTCCCACCGTGACCCGGCGATGGTGGAATGGCTGACTGGCCGCAAACTGGATGTTTAAGTCGCGATATAAGAGGTATTCATTCAATGCAAAAACGTTATCTGGGTAAATCCCGACTCGAAGTCTCCGCACTTGGGCTCGGCTGCATGGGCTTAAGCCACGGCTATGGCCCGGCGACAGATACTCGTCAGGCTATCGAACTCATTCGCGCAGCGGTTGAACGTGGCGTCACCTTCTTCGATACCGCTGAAGTGTATGGCCCCTTTCTTAATGAAGAGGTGGTCGGTGAAGCCTTAAAACCGTTTCGTGACCGCGTGGTCATCGCCACTAAGTTTGGTTTTACTTTTGGCGACGACAACAAGCAGCAGATTTTAAACAGCCGTCCGGAGCATATCCGTAAAGCGGTGGAAGGATCATTACGCCGTCTTAAGACTGATGTCATTGATCTGCTGTATCAACATCGTGTCGACCCGGATGTCCCGATTGAAGATGTTGCGGGAACGGTGAAAGACCTGATCGATGAAGGCAAAGTTAAACATTTCGGTCTGTCCGAGGCGGGTGCACAAACCATTCGTCGTGCGCATGCCGTACAACCGGTCACTGCGCTGCAAAGCGAATACTCCATGTGGTGGCGCGAGCCTGAGCAGGAGATCCTGCCGTTGCTGGAGGAACTGGGCATCGGTTTCGTGCCTTTCAGCCCATTAGGCAAAGGCTTCCTGACGGGATCGATTAGGCCAGGAACCACTTTTGGGAAGGATGATTACAGAAGCCAAGTGCCGCGTTTCGCCGAGCAGGCGATTGAAACCAATGAAAAGCTGGTCTCATTGCTGGGTGAACTGGCGGCAGAGAAAGGCGTGACGTCGGCGCAAATCGCGCTTGCATGGTTGCTGGCACAAAAGCCGTGGATTGTGCCTATCCCTGGAACTACGAAACTGCACCGGCTGGAGGAAAACCTGGGGGCTGCCGACATCATTCTTTCGCAGGATGACTCACGGCAGATAACCCAGGCGCTTGAAACGATTAAAATCGTCGGCGAGCGTTACTCTCCTGAGCATCAGGCTCGCGTGGGCCGTTAACACTCGAACGGGCCCTCTGTGAATGGGGGACCCGTTATTCCTTGTAGCGAAGTGCATCGATCATCAGCGCAAAAGCGGGCGGATGCTGCTTGCGGTTCGGGTAGTAGAGGTAATATCCGGGGAAAGATGGACACCAGTCCTGCAGAATCTGAATAAGCTCTCCTGACTTTATATAATCCTGCACCCTGTCTTCAGGTATACAAGCGATGCCAAAACCGGATAAAGCAGCATCAATCCTTTCCTCCTGCAGATTAAACGTGACCTGCCCTTCCACTCTGACCCGTAACGGTTTCCCATCCTTCTCAAACTCCCAATGGTAAAGCCCACCGGCTGTCGGGAGGCGCATATTGATACACCGGTGATTTTGTAGCTCGTGCGGCGTTTCAGGTGCAGGATTTACAGCGAAATAAGACGGCGCTCCTACCACAGCCATTCTCATATCCGGCCCAATTCTTACCGCAATCATGTCCTTATCGACGCTTTCGCCAAGGCGGATCCCGGCATCAAAACGCCCCTCAACAATATTGACGAAGCCGTTATCGACTACCAGTTCGAGATTTATTTCGGGATATTCCCTGAGAAAGGGTTTTAGCTTCGGCCATACCAGACTTCGCGCGGCATGTTCCCCGGCAGATAAACGGATATTGCCGGAAGCGGTGCCGTTCAGCTGAACCAGCGATTCCAGTTCCTGTTCAAGATCGGCAATACGCGGTTCAAGGCAGGCAATTATTCTCTCACCGGCTTCCGTGGGGGCAACGCTTCGGGTCGTGCGGGTCAGAAGGCGGATATTCAGCCTTTCCTCCAGAGCCTTCATGGCATGGCTGAGTGCAGACTGAGAAACGCCCAGTTTGCCCGCTGCTTTGGTAAAACTTCGCTCCCTTGCCACCACAAGAAAGATTTGCAGTTCGTTGAAGTTTTCTTTGAGCATCGGCGATTTCCTTATGGAGGCATTCCCTTCACCTCACACTCATGAAGGGTGTTCATAGACACAATCATTTTAGCCCTATTACTGACAATAATGATAATTGATATTCTGACCGTATCGAAAATAAGTCTGAATTATCAGAAGGTTTATTATGAAAATACTCGTTGCAGGCGCGACAGGAAGTATTGGTCTTCATGTAGTGAATACCGCTATTGAAATGGGCCATCAGCCCGTCGCGCTGGTCAGAAATAAACGCAAAGTAAAATTGCTTCCTCGTGGAACAGATGTTTTTTACGGCGATGTTTCAATGCCTGAAACACTCACCGAATTACCGAAAGATATTGATGCCATCATCTTCACGCTCGGTTCCGATGGTCAGGGGCGTATTGGTGCCAGAGCAATAGATTACGGCGGCGTGCGTAATATTTTACGCCTATTCAGAGATACGCCTGTTCGCATCAGCTTAATGACCACAATTGGTGTGACTGAACGACTCAGCACCTGGAATCAACGTACTGAAGTTCATGACTGGAAAAGACGCGCCGAGCGTCTGGTAAGGGCCAGTGGTCATCCTTATACCATCGTTAGGCCCGGCTGGTTTGATTACAACAACGATGATGAACACAGAATTGTTATGCTTCAGGGGGATCGTCGCCACGCAGGGACACCGGAAGATGGTGTGATATCCCGGGAGCAAATCGCAGAGGTTCTGGTCAGTGCCCTGACCAACGACGAGGCAAAAAATAAAACGTTCGAGCTGGTAGCTGAGCGAGGCGGAGCACAGCAGGATCTTACCCCACTGTTTGCAGACCTGCAGACTGATGATCCACAAAAAAATGATGGGGTTTTAGACATAGACAATATGCCTCTGCGTGAAGAACCTGAGTGCATTATTAACGAGCTGAACCTATATTCAAAAAATTAACCAATCTACAACCCTGACAATTTTGTCATATAGCGGTCAGCCTCATGTCAGCTTAGGTCTGTATAATTGAATATACAGACGGGGTAATTCCCATAATACGAATCCAGTTTTAAACATAGATTTAAAAAGAGGTATTAGTTATGAAAACACTACTTATTGCTACATTGGTCATGGGGTTTATTTCAGTGAATGCCGCCTCTGCTGCTCAGGAAATTAATCAAGCCGATGGGAAAGAAAAGATGGGTGTCGTCTCAGCCAGCAATGCCTATACGCTTGATGATTTATCGAATGCGCTCTCTCGTAAGGCTGATGAGCAAGGAGCAACATCGTTCAAAATTCTGTCGACTACGGGAAATAACCGACTGCATGGGGTTGCGGAAATCTATAAGTAAATAATTAACATCCCAAACAAGAGGTGTCACAATCCTCTTATAGTGAGCATCGATTTATGTTCAGAACAGAAGACATCATCGATGAGATCACTCAATGGATTGATTCAAACTTACATAAACCGCTGAAGATAGAGGATGTTGCTGCGCAGGCAGGATACTCCAGGTGGCATCTTCAGCGGATTTTTGTACAGGTAAAAGAAGTTAGCCTTGGAACATATATTAGAGATAAAAAACTTAAACTTGCAGCTAAAGATCTTATCGCCTTTATATCTGGATTCGACTCACAACAGACTTTACTCGGTTTTTCTCTAAAAAATATAAATTGCCACCATTGAAATATAGAAACGCCGAAAAGAGAAAAAATATGAGCAGTTAAACGTTATCAGCCTTACGTAACATAGCCAAAATAATAATTTATTCCGGCATCAAAAGTTGACGGCCTTTTGGTCTGGAAGCGTCTTGTTCGGAACAAAACTCTGCCTGGTTTTTAACATACAATGTCTTGTAAGTATCTTCGATTACGTTGAAGTGTTCTGCCATCTTGATGGCGTTAGTCCTGAGGAGAGGACATGTCCACGGCCATGGAGTCAGTCCACTTAACACCACCTGTATATCTAAAACGATCTAATGTTGTTAACGATCAAAAAAATTGCCAGTATCCCTAAAAAAGTTGGCAAACCTGCCGATGAACTGACAGTCTATGTCAGCATTTCACATATAATCCATGTCAGGAAAACAGAAAAGTAGGTGCTTATGGCCAATTCAGCAAGGAGTTGCTCAGCGGGACGTTTAGTCGATATTCTGATAGAACTACAAACTTGTGGCACTGTGAATCGCTATCAGTTGATGAGGAAATTTAATATTACTGAACGAACGGTCTATCGTGATCTTAATATGCTTTCCTCATTTATAGAGGGGTGTGGTGGTGGAGAGTATCGATTGATACCTATTCGAGCTCAGAATAATCGCTACGATGCTCTTCATTACCCACTGGCTAAGTTGCTGGACGCCGACGCGGTTTTTCCTGACAGAGATGAGGATTTTTGGCTTAACTTAGAGAAAAGAGCTGCAGAACAGCATGTTAGAGTTCAGTTTGGTCGCCCTGAACATTCAGTCAGAAATGATTTGCGAAAGTATTTTAACTTATTAGAAAAAGCGATTCAGAAAAACAGCATCTGTCATATTTTATATAAAGACAAAACGCGCACCGTTCATCCTTATAAATTAGTTAACCAGAAAAATATTTGGTATCTGCAGGCGACTGAGGACGGAAAACTAAAGTCTTTTTCGTTAAGTAAAATTCGGTGGTTGGATATCCGGAAAGAGCATTTTGCTGTAGATATACCCACACTGTCATTAATTGATGAGCATCGCGATCCTTGGGTGAGTGAAGAGACGTTTGAGGTGCGGGTGCGTATTAAACACAGTATTGCTGGCTACTTCGCAAGACGAGACTTACTGCCTCAGCAAGAATTGGTTCGCGAAGAGAATGATGGCGTGACTTTGCTTTGCAAGGCCGCACATCAGAATCAAATTATTCCACTAATTCTATTCTGGTTACCGAATATAGAAATTCTGGAACCAGAATGGTTGAAAAAAACGGTCATCAACTTACTGCATAACTACATCACTGGCGATCGCGACTCCGTTCCTGTTCAGGAATGTGATGCGTAGCGGGTAACAACGACTTATTGCACAGGAGATTATTATCTATGGCATTACCATTCATTATTCTGGGCGTCGCGGCAGCGGCAACGGCGTTTGGCGGTAAAAAAGCTTATGATGGCTACCAGAAAAAATCGGAAGCTGATGATGTATTAGATCGCGCGCAGCGTCGCTTTGATAAGCATAAAGAGAGCTTTGATCTGGCAAATGAAACAACGTCGAAAAAACTGGCCGAACTGGGTGAAAAAGAGCTGGAAATCGGTAAAGATTTCAATGAGTTTAAAACGATTGCCGACGATCTGCTGGCGCGTATGGCGAAAGATGGGCATAAAGATCTTCGGCTGAAGGTACCACAGCATAACATCAATAAAATTCAGAACCTGGCGATTTCCGCCACGGAATACCTGACGACGGTCGTCGGTGCCGGGGTTTCTGGTGCTGCCGCTGGTTTTGCCGTGTACAGCGGCGTGATGGCGTTTGCCGCAGCTTCTACCGGTACGCCGATCGCCGCCCTGTCTGGTGCGGCGGCGTATAACGCTACAATGGCGGCGATTGGTGGTGGTTCCCTGGCCGCAGGTGGTTGGGGAATGGCGGGCGGCGCGATGGTGCTTGGCGGTGCAGTGGTGGCTCCGCTGATTGCTATTGCGGGCTGGGCTTACGATAGCCATGCCGAAAAGGCGCTTAACAATGCTTATCAAAGCTCCCGTGAAGTGACCGCGGCGGTGGAGAAAATGAATGCGGCTGAAGCGCAGCTGACGAAGGTGCAGCAGTATGTAAATAGCATTTATGAATCAATCACCCGTATGCATAGCGTCTTTATTCAGCACTACTTTGAGCCGCTGAAAGCGATGCATGCCATCATTGTTGAACGTCATGAGAAGAATATCACTAGCGAGATTAGTGAGTCGGAAGAGATCATGGCGATTATCGACCATGGTTATGAATTAGCCGCCATAATGACCGACGTGATCACCACGCCGTTGTTCAAGCCGGTGACGCAGGAAAACGGTGAAGCCGTTATCGAAGATGGCGTGATCCAACTGCAGACCGACAGCAACGGTATGAACCTGCTGAACAAAGAGATTCTGGACGAAAAACTGGCGGCTTCTGCTTCTGAGTTTGACGCATTTTCTTCTCGTATTTAATCAACTCGCCGGGCGAATCTGCCCGGTATTGCTATGGGCGAGCACAATGAACACAGCCAGGTTTGACTGGGGTGAAGAGTTACATCAGACGGTAGTCAAGAGTCTGACTACCTCTTTTGGGTTGGATTTTCTCTTGCTGGAGGATAAACACGGCGGCGATGTGAATACCATTCATAACGCTCGCGAGGGAGTGTATGCCTCCGATGCCGAGCGTCAACGGTACGAGCAACGCGAAGGGTATGATTCTCATCATTACCATAGCCACGAAAACTACATTGCCACCAACCGGGCGGGAAAAAAGGCGCACGAGGCCGGTACGTTGACCGATACCTACACTGGTGAGAAATTTGCGGCTAATGATAAAAAGAATCTCGACCATATTATTGCCGCCCATGAAATTCACAACGATCCAGGGCGTATCCTTGCCGAATGCGATGGTGCCGACCTGGCTAATGATTCATCAAATCTGACCTTCACGAATGAGTCGCTGAATAAGGCGAAGAAGGCGAAAACGATGGATGCCTTCGTGCAAACGCTACAAGAACAGCATGCTGTGACCACGCAGGAAATTGCCCGTTTGCGCAGCCAGCCAACGCTTTCCGAGCAAGAGCAAAAACAACTGAATAAGCTGGAAAATAAAGCAGCCGCCGATTTTGAACGGATGAAAGAGGCTGACAAAAAGGCGCGGGAAAAATACAACAGTACGATCAATCAGGAATATTACACCAGCAGCAAGTTTGCGAAGAATGTCGCCACTGCCACAATGAACAATGCATTTCGCATGGGAACACGGCAGATGTTGGGGCTGGTTCTGGCAGAGACCTGGTTTGAGTTCCACGAGCGTATTCCCGTGATGTTCGAGAAGCATCGTCGTTCATTCGATGCCGGAGACTTCCTGCAAGATGCTGCGGAGGCATTACGCGCAGTCTGGCAGCGAGTGCAGTGTAAATTCAGCACTTTCCTGACGTCCTTTAAAGACGGTGCCATCGGTGGCGTGCTCTCCAGCATTACGACGACGCTCTTCAATATCTTCTTTACGACTAAGAAGATGATGGTGCGCCTGATTCGTGAGATGTGGAACAATTTGGTACAGGCCTTTAAAGTTATGGTCTTTAACCCTGAGGGGTTAGCGCCGGGGCAGCTAGCTAAAGCGGTGAGCAAGCTGGTGGCTGCGGGTGTGGCCGTGGCTGCTGGTGTGGTGGTTAACGAAGCTTTAGCCAAGATGCTCGTCTTTCCTTTTGGTCCGGAACTGGCGGCTTTCTGCGGCGCGCTGGCGACCGGTATTCTGACGCTGGTGATGAACTACTTCCTTGAACACAGCGCATTGATGAAAAAGGTCTGGGCGTTTCTGGATACGTTTAAAGATAAGCATCAGAAAGCACTAGAGTATTATCAGCAGGTGAATGCTGAACTCGATCGTTATCTATTGGAGCTTTCGGCGTTAGAGTTTGCTATTGATACGTCTGCGCTATCGCGTTTCTCGCTGCATCTTAACGCGGTGAATAGTGAAATTGAGCGCGGTTTGTTGCTGCATGCAGAGGTTGAGCGCCGTAATATTGCGCTACCGTTTGAAGCAGGGAATACCCGCTCTGTGCGTAGCTGGTTAAGTAAGCTATGACGCTAACGCCCGCGTTTCCCTGTAACCAGTGCGGCGCTTGTTGTCGCCACGTCAATCGCGCCAGTGTAACGCAATTTCTCGATCGTGGTGACGGCATTTGTCGTCACTATCAGATGGAGACAAAGCTGTGCGCGATTTATGAAACACGTCCGCTAATTTGTCAGGTAGAAAAACAATATCAGCTTAACTACCAACAGCAATATAGCTGGCAGGAATTCATTACTCTTAATCGTGGAGCTTGTTTAATTCTAGAAAAACTTGAGCAGTAGGATGGACTGATCCCATGACCGTAGTCACGACTAGGCCAGTTTGAAAGCCTTTGGACTGATGCTGCCGTTGTTTTGACCACTTGAACCCGAATCAAAGAGCAGAATCTAAAGTAAATCACTTCGGAGACAAAAAAACACACCAAATAATAGCTGTCTAGATTTATAGATGGCTATTGCATTGTTGTATTTACCCCGCAACACGCCTATTCACTACAGCTTCTCTCATCCTTAGCTCATCAATAAAATCCCCATACCACTGCATCATTTCCCTTCTTCCTTACAGATATTGCGCATGGTTGTAAGTACCACGGATCGCGTTCATATCGACATGTGCAAGCTGCGTTTCAATCCACGCTGAGTTAAAGCCCTGCTCGTGCAGAATGGTGCTCATCGTGTGCCTAAAACCATGCCCTGTAACACGCCCGGCATAACCGATACGCCTGACTAACACAGTCAACGCCATATCACTTATAGGTTTCTATAGACTAATAGAATGCTATAACTGCTGATTTATCAAGGGAAAATTGAGTTTGGTAGACTTCAGGTGAGTTGAGTCTGGAGCGGGCGAAGGGAATCGAACCCTCGTATAGAGCTTGGGAAGCTCTCGTTCTACCATTGAACTACGCCCGCTTTGAAGTGCGTAAGGCATTATAAACTTTACGCTCTTGTTGGCAAGGGACAGACTTGCTGACTGGCGATTAATTCGCCGTCAGCATTTCGGTTTGCTGCCCTGCGGCGGCAGGTAACGCAGCGGGTCGATGGCCGTCGCGCGATAGCGAATCTGGAAGTGCAACCGCACGGAGGCCGCATCACTACTGCCCATCGTGGCGATCTTCTGTCCCGCCTTCACACTTTGCCCGTTATTCACCAACAGGGTGTCGTTGTGGGCATAGGCGGTAATGTAATCTTCACTGTGTTTGATCATAATGAGATTACCGTAGCCCCGCAGCTGGTTACCCACGTAAACCACCTTCCCTGCCCCGGCCGCATAAACCGGCGTACCGCGGGCGGCAGAAATATCGATCCCCTTGTTACCCCCATCTGCGGTGGAGTAAGGCAGGATCACCTTACCGCTGGCTGGCCATTGCCAACAACGCTGGCCCACCGGCGGCCAGGACGATTGCGGCACAGAAGAAGACGGTCTGGCGGAGGCGGTTTTGGTAGACGACTTTTTAGTGGATTTCGATGAGGCCGTTTTCGAACCACCGAGCTTTAATTTTTGCCCAACCTCAATGGTATACGGCGGCGAAATGCCATTCAGACGCGCAAGCTCTTTAACGCTGGTACCGGTCGTGCGTGAAATACGGTAAAGGGTATCCCCCCGTTTAACGGTATAAACGGCGCCAGAATAGGATCCCGTATCAGACGATTTGCTCCCCGAGCAGCCCACGACAAGCAATCCCGCACAAAGCAGCATGGCAATACCCAGGCTATTTTTCTTCAGGCGTCCTGCGCTCAAAACCGTTCCTCGCTACATACACAGACGACATATGATAGCAGCCATAATACGGATGCCAAATTTATTGAGTCGCCAGGTATTATCACGGATCGCCTGATAAACGCTATCACCGCCGTTTACCGTGTATCACAATGAGTTGATTAAACTCATAATGATACGCATAGTGCGCATCGCCAACGTTCGGATCCCTCTCCCCACAGGCCATATTATTATCTCCATCACACTTCCCTTCTCTCGCCGCTCGACTCTGCGCTTCTGGCGTAATTCTTGCCTGATTTAACGGTTGTTCAGGAACCAAAAAGTCAAATCAAGGGGACGTTTATGGATGCGCGGGAAGCAACCGCTACCGGTGAGTCATGTATGCGCGTAGATGCCATCGCTAAAGTGACCGGGCGGGCTCGATATACTGATGATTACATGATGGCGGGCATGTGTTATGCCAAATACGTTCGTAGCCCAATCGCCCACGGTTACGCCACCAGTATCAACTGTGACGAGGCGAAAAACCTGCCCGGGGTACTGGCCGTGTTTACCTGGGAAGATGTACCTGATATTCCATTTGCCACAGCAGGACACGCCTGGACGCTGGACGAGAACAAACGCGACACCGCCGACCGTTTTCTGTTGACCCGCCACGTACGCCATCATGGCGATGCGGTCGCGATTGTCGTGGCAAGAGACGAGTTAACCGCAGAAAAAGCGGCCCTGCTGGTGAAGGTGGAATGGGAAAAACTCCCGGTAATTACCACACCCGAAGCCGCACTGGCGCAGGACGCCATCCCTATTCACTCTGACGGTAATCTGCTCAATCGCAGCGAAATGACCACGGGGAATGTCCAGCAGGCCATTGATGCCGCTGACTATCAACTCCAGGGCCATTACCAGACTCCGGTGATTCAACATTGCCATATGGAAAGCGTTACCTCATTTGCCTGGATGGAAGATGACTCGCGGATTTCCATCGTCTCCAGTACGCAAATCCCACACATCGTGCGGCGGGTTGTGGGCCAGGCGCTGGATATTCCGTGGTCATGCGTGCGGGTTATCAAACCGTACGTCGGCGGCGGATTTGGTAACAAGCAGGATGTGCTGGAAGAGCCGATGGCCGCTTTCCTGACCCGTAAACTGGGCGGGATACCGGTGAAAGTCTCTCTTAGCCGCGAAGAATGTTTTCTCGCGTCCCGCACCCGTCATGCGTTCACGATTGATGGACAAATGGGGCTCAATCGCGACGGCACATTGAAAGGCTATCGTCTGGATGTTCTGTCAAATACCGGCGCTTACGCTTCACACGGCCACTCGATTGCCTCGGCGGGCGGCAACAAAGTGGCCTATCTCTATCCCCGTAGCGCATACGCTTACCGTTCTACCACCTGTTACACCAATCTCCCTTCCGCCGGTGCAATGCGAGGATACGGCGCGCCGCAGGTGATCTTTGCGGTGGAATCAATGCTGGATGACGCCGCAACGGCGCTGGGTCTCGACCCGGTCGAGGTTCGGCTGCGTAATGCGGCTTGCGAAGGCGACACGAACCCGATTACCGGCAAGCGCATCTACAGTGCGGGGCTTCCGGAGTGTCTGCGAAAAGGCCGTGCGCTATTTAAGTGGGACGACCGGCGTGCTGAATGTCTGCACCAGAAAGGCAATATCCGCCGGGGCGTCGGCGTCGCCTGTTTTAGCTATACCTCTAACACCTGGCCAGTCGGCGTGGAGATCGCTGGCGCCCGCCTGCTTATGAATCAGGATGGAACCATCAACGTTCAGAGCGGAGCCACGGAAATCGGTCAGGGGGCGGATACCGTCTTCTCCCAAATGGTAGCGGAAACCCTTGGCGTACCGGTCAGCGATGTGCACGTCATTTCAACTCAGGATACCGATATCACCCCATTCGACCCCGGTGCCTTCGCCTCTCGCCAAAGCTATGTCGCCGCGCCAGCGTTGCGTAAAGCGGCAATCCAACTGCGCGATAAGATCCTCCATCACGCTGCCGACATACTGCATCAGTCCGTCATGAGTCTGACGCTGACGGCAGGTCACATCGCCCTTATCGATCGCCCAGACTCTCCGTTACTGTCATTAAAAGAACTGGCGATGGATGCGTTTTACCACCCGGAACGCGGCGGTCAGCTATCAGCGGAATGCTCCGTGAAAACAACCACCAACCCACCGGCGTTTGGCTGCACGTTTGTCGATCTGAGCGTCGATATCGCGCTGTGCAAGGTCACCATTAACCGTATCCTCAATGTCCACGATTCCGGCCATATTCTGAACCCGCAACTGGCGGAAGGACAGGTGCACGGTGGGATGGGAATGGGCATTGGCTGGTCGCTGTTTGAAGAGATGATCATCGATGCAGAAAGTGGCCTGGTGCGTAATCCGAATCTCCTCGATTACAAAATGCCAACCATGCCAGACCTGCCGCAACTGGAGAGCGCATTCGTTGAAACGCAGGAGCCGCAATCGGCGTATGGACATAAATCCCTCGGCGAGCCGCCCATTATTCCTGTTGCTGCAGCCATTCGTAACGCAGTGAAAATGGCCACAGGCGTGGCGATTGATACGCTGCCCCTGACGCCAAAACGGTTGTATGTGGAATTCCACCAGGCTGGCTTGATTTGAGGATCTGACCATGTTTGACTTTGCTTCTTATCATCGCGCTTCAGACATTGCCGAGGCGATCGGCCTGCTGGCGCGCGATCCGCAGGCGAAACTGCTCGCCGGCGGAACCGACGTATTGATCCAGCTCCATCACCATAATGCACGTTACCGTCATATCGTCGATATTCATGATCTGCCCGAATTGCGAGGCATTACCCTGACGAAGGAAGAGGGGTTGCGCATCGGTTCCGCCACCACTTTTAGCGAAATTATCGAGCACCCCATTACACAACGCTATCTGCCAGCTTTGTGCGCAGCGGCCATCTCCATCGCCGGCCCGCAAATTCGTAATGTTGCCACCTACGGCGGGAATATCTGCAATGGCGCAACCAGCGCAGACTCGGCGACGCCAACCCTGATTTATGACGCCACGCTTGAGATCATCTCTCCAAAAGGGAGGCGTTTTGCCAGCATCAATGGTTTTCACACCGGCCCCGGAAAAGTCGATCTTGAGCAAGACGAAATCCTTGTCGCCTTTCATTTCCCACCACAGCCCAAAGCCCATACCGGCAGCGCGCATTATAAATATGCCATGCGCGATGCGATGGATATTTCGACTATTGGCTGCGCGGCGCGATGTCAACTGGATAACGGCCGTTTCAAAGAACTTCGGCTGGCGTTCGGCGTTGCGGCGCCCACACCAGTCCGCTGTCAGCATGCGGAAAGCGCGGCGCAAAATTCACCATTGACCCATCAGACGCTGGATGCGATCGCTGAATCCGTTTTGCAGGACGTCGCCCCGCGTGCGTCCTGGCGGGCAAGTAGAGAATTTCGTCTGCATCTCATCCAGACGATGACCCGGAAAGTGGTTACTGAAGCCGCTGTCGCGGCGGGAGGAAAGCTGCAATGAATGACACGAACCGAATCGCGCTGGAATGCGTCATTAACGATCGCCCTTTTCAGCTCAGCATCATGCCGGGGATGCCCCTCTCTGAACTCCTGCGCGAACAAGGGTTACTGAGCGTCAAACAGGGATGCTGTGTTGGTGAATGCGGCGCCTGTACGGTGCTGGTTGACGGAACGGCCATTGACAGTTGTCTGTATCTTGCCGCATGGGCAGCAGGAAAAGAGATCCGCACACTGGAAGGTGAATCAGATGGTAGTCAGCTCTCGCGCGTCCAGATGGCTTATGCGACATCCGGCGCCGTGCAGTGTGGCTTTTGCACACCAGGTCTGATCATGGCAACCACCGCATTGCTGGCAAAGCCGCGGGAAACGCCGTTAACCATCCTGGAGATCCGTCGAGGCCTGGCGGGAAATCTGTGCCGCTGCACCGGTTATCAAATGATTGTCGATACCGTCCAGCGCTGCGCAGAACCGGAATAATTAACGCCTCTCTCATCAGGTTGCCTCCGGGTCGATGGCGTTCACGCGCCTGTCGCCCCGATGCAACCAGGATACGCTTGCGTGCGAGTTACGCGTTCAACAGCTCATACTTTTTGATCTTACGATAAAGCGTCGCAATGCCGATGCCTAACTCATCCGCCACCTGTTTTTTGTTGGAGTGACGGGACAACGCTTCGCGGATCATCTGCTTTTCCATCTCTTCCAGTGCGGTTCCGCCGGTGTCCTCAGACAGCAACTGCGCCGCGTGAGCGACCGTTTCAACGGATTCTGGCGCTTTACCATTGTTGATCAGGTTTGGCGGTAAAAGCGTACTGTCGATCACCTCGCCAGAAGGAACCACATTGACCAGATACTCCATCAGGTTGCTTAATTCGCGCAGGTTTCCCGGCCATTGATGGTGTCTGAGCAGGGTCACCACGTCCGGCGCAATACCCGGATAGACCAACCCTAAACGACGCGTATGCAGATGCAAGAAATAGTGCACCAAAAGCTCAATATCGTCTTGTCGTTCACGTAGCGGTGGCAGGGTCAATGGGATGACGTTCAGTCGATAAAACAGATCTTCGCGGAATTTGCCTTCTGCGATGAACTGCCCGAGGTTCTGATTGGTGGCTGAAATAATGCGGATATCGACCTGAACCGGACTGCTCGCGCCAAGCGGCAACACCTCTCTCGCCTCAATCGCCCTGAGCAGTTTAGCCTGTAGCATCAGGGGCATATCACCAATTTCGTCGAGAAACAACGTCCCACTGTTCGCCGCCTGAATCAGACCCGTTTTCCCATTGGCGGAAGCACCGGTAAATGCGCCTTTGACATAGCCAAACAGCTCACTTTCCAGCAACTGTTCCGGTATCGCCGCGCAGTTGATGGCGATAAACGGTTTATTGCGTCGTTCACTCAGTTTGTGAATGGCGCGCGCAACCACCTCTTTTCCGGTACCGCTTTCACCCACGATCATGATGCTGGACGGACTGGGCGCAATACGACTAATGAGTCGCTTAAGCTGGCGCATGGCCCGGCATTCACCCACCAGTTGCTCAATATGCGGTTCATCGGTAGCAATCGATACTGAGGAACTGGTATGAGATTGATGAAAGGCCATCAGAAATAACTGCCGTCCCTGTACATGATGCAACTGGCCAATAATCAATTCACTTTTGTCATCCCAGGAGACAATATGCTGCATATGCCCGTGAGTAAAATTACTTTCAAACGTTAATGGCCGGAACCTGACCGACTTTCCCACCATATTATTCTGCGCCGCGCCGAGAATTTTTAATGCGGTTTGATTCGCGAACTGTACGCGGTTATCTTCATCAATGACCAATACGCCTTGATCCATATTCTCAATCATTGTCGAAAATATTTTACTGATGTTGTCACTCCCACTTTGATCTTCGAGAAGTTTTGAAACAAAAATGGTAGATATATGGCGGACATAATCTGAAAACTCGCGCAGGTTATCATTGATATGTTCCTGTTGCTCATGCGTTACAGCAATCAAGCTGATCACGCCGACACAGCGGTCCTGCAGAATGACCGGGGTTCCCAGAAAAGCCTTCTCACGACAGTTTTCTTTACTATCACAACCTTCACACAGCGGGTCAAAGCGGGAATGCGTCACGACCTTTTCTTTTTTACTTTCCAGTACATAGCGCAATAATCTGGAGTTGCCGCTCAACGGGCGTCCGAGGTATTTGCCATAAGCGCCGGTTCCCGCGACGCGACAGAGGTTTTCGTCGACGATCTCAACTTCGAGTTGCAAAACGCTGGCAAGCATCCTGGCGAAACGCTGAATTGTAGGTTGAATCTGCATCAAAACGGACTGCGTTGTTGCAAGCACCATAGTCTTACCTTCCGGAATCACTTAAATGATTGATCATTGAAGACATTGATGGTTCGTAGAATATAAGGATACTAACTCAGACAAAATTTGCATTGATAAAAACACAGGCTCTTTATCATTTTATAATGAAAATATGGAAGAGAAATCACATTTCTATATCAATATGAGAATCAGAGAGGTGAGTTTATCAAACTGACGGTATTTACTCCTCTTACTGGTATTATTCTGCCAGCAAGACCATTGACAGAGCGTACTATTTATTGAGCCAAACGTTTTCGTATATTCATAACGAATTACCGACAATCTTATTCTGTGATCGGTACCACATATTGCCTGATGAATTTCCCTTTATTTGCCATCGCATTCATTTTGGCACGCTTATTGTTAGTCCCTGGTATATCGGTGATGCCGCTTGTCATTACCGCGAATAAGCCACCTTGCCGTCATTCCACTACCAGGATCTTACAATGAAAACTGTTAATGAGCTGATAAAGGATATCAATTCGCTGACCTCACACCTTCACGAGAAGGATTTTTTGCTAACGTGGGAACAGACGCCGGATGAACTGAAACAAGTCCTGGACGTCGCTGCTGCGCTGAAGATGCTGCGTGCCGAAAACATCGCGACCAAAGTCTTCAATAGCGGATTGGGGATTTCCGTTTTTCGCGATAACTCCACCCGTACCCGTTTCTCTTATGCTTCTGCCCTTAACCTGCTCGGCCTGGCGCAGCAAGATCTGGACGAAGGGAAATCACAAATCGCGCACGGCGAAACCGTCCGTGAAACGGCCAATATGATCTCCTTCTGCGCCGACGCTATTGGTATTCGCGACGACATGTATCTTGGCGCGGGCAACGCCTATATGCGTGAAGTCGGCGCCGCACTCGATGACGGCTACAAACAGGGTGTCCTGCCGCAGCGTCCGGCGTTAGTTAACCTGCAATGCGATATCGACCACCCAACGCAAGCGATGGCGGATCTGGCCTGGCTACGTGAACACTTTGGTTCACTGGAAAACCTCAAGGGTAAAAAAATCGCCATGACCTGGGCCTACTCACCCAGCTACGGCAAACCCCTCTCCGTGCCGCAGGGCATCATCGGTCTGATGACCCGCTTCGGTATGGACGTCACGCTGGCACATCCGGAAGGTTATGACCTGATTCCGGACGTGATTGAAGTCGCGAAAAACAACGCGAACGCATCCGGCGGCAGCTTCCGCCAGGTCACCAGCATGGAAGAAGCTTTCAAAGATGCCGACATCGTCTATCCGAAGTCATGGGCGCCTTACAAAGTGATGGAAGAGCGCACCGAACTTCTGCGCGCCAATGACCACGCTGCCCTGAAAGAGCTGGAAAGACAGTGCCTTGAGCAGAATGCGAAACATAAAAACTGGCACTGCACTGAAGAAATGATGCAGCTTACCCGTGACGGCGAAGCGCTGTACATGCACTGCCTGCCTGCGGATATCAGCGGCGTCTCCTGCAAAGAAGGGGAAGTCACCGACGCCGTATTCGAGAAATACCGCATTGCGACTTACAAAGAGGCCAGTTGGAAACCTTACATCATCGCCGCGATGATCCTCTCCCGCAAATATCCGAAACCTGGCGTACTGCTGGAGCAATTACTGAAAGAAGCGCAACCGCGCGTGAAATAACCCGCAGAGCCGACCAGCCGGTCGGCTCTCCTTTCCGGAGGCCAAAAGGATAGGATATGTCCGTTTTCTCATTGAAGATCGATATTGCCGACAATCGCTTTTATAACGGTGAAACGTCGCCCCTTTTTTCGCAAAAGCAGGCCAAAGCCGCCCGTCAGTTTCATCAAAAGATCGCCGGCTACCACCCAACGCCGCTCTGTGCGCTGGATGACCTTGCCTGCCTGTTCGGTGTGAAGAAAATTCTCGTCAAAGACGAATCAAAACGCTTCGGACTGAACGCGTTCAAGATGCTCGGCGGAGCCTGGGCCATCGCCTGCCTGCTGTGTGAGAAATATCATCTTGATATTGAGACGCTCTCTTTCGAACAGCTCAAAAACGCTATCGGCGAAAAAATGACGTTTGCGACCACCACGGACGGTAACCACGGTCGCGGCATCGCCTGGGCGGCACAACAGCTTGGACAACATGCGGTGATTTACATGCCGAAAGGCTCAGCCCAGGAGCGCGTGGACGCCATTCTCAACCTCGGTGCGGAGTGCATCGTCACCGATATGAACTATGACGATACCGTTCGTCTGACCATGCAGCACGCGCAACAAAACGGCTGGGAAGTGGTGCAGGACACCGCCTGGGAAGGCTACACCAAAATTCCCACCTGGATTATGCAGGGCTATGCCACGCTGGCCGATGAAGCCGTTGAACAAATGCGTGCCCTAGATCTCACACCGACTCACGTGTTGTTACAGGCCGGTGTTGGGGCCATGGCAGGCGGCGTGCTGGGCTACCTGGTTGATGTCTATGGCCCGCAGAACCTACACAGCATTATCGTCGAACCGGACAAAGCGGACTGTATTTTTCGTTCCGGCGTGAAAGGCGACATCGTCAACGTCGGGGGGGATATGGCGACCATCATGGCCGGTCTGGCCTGTGGTGAGCCTAACCCGCTTGGTTGGGAAATTCTGCGTAACTGCGCCACCCAGTTTATCTCCTGCCAGGACAGCGTTGCCGCGCTGGGCATGCGCGTGCTGGGTAATCCTTTTGGCAGCGATCCGCGCGTGATCTCCGGAGAGTCCGGCGCCGTAGGGTTGGGCGTTCTGGCTGCCGTCCATCATCATCCGCAGCGCCAGGCCCTCATGGACAAACTGGCGTTAGATAAAGATGCCGTTGTGCTGGTCATCAGTACCGAAGGCGATACCGATGTGAAGCACTACCGGGAAGTGGTCTGGGAAGGCAAACATCCGGTCGCACTGTAATCACCCCTTATTGGAAAACGCTCCTAAGGAGATTCGGGAGCGAACACTGGAGAAAAGTCATGGCTAAGCACATTCCCTTTAAACTGATTCTTGAAAAAGCAAACGACTACAAAGAAGACATGACGCGTTTCCTGCGCGATATGGTCGCTATTCCCAGCGAAAGTTGCGATGAAAAACGTGTTATCCATCGCATCAAACAAGAAATGGAAAAAGTCGGTTTCGATAAAGTCGAGATCGATCCGATGGGCAACATTCTGGGTTACATCGGCCATGGTCCGCGCCTGGTCGCGATGGACGCGCATATCGACACGGTCGGTATAGGCAACGTCAACAACTGGAATTTCGATCCGTACGAAGGGATGGAGACCGAGGAACTGATCGGCGGACGCGGCACGTCTGACCAGGAAGGCGGCATGGCGTCCATGGTTTACGCCGGGAAGATCATTAAAGATCTTGGTCTGGAAGATGAATACACGCTGCTGGTCACCGGTACGGTACAGGAGGAGGACTGCGATGGTCTGTGCTGGCAGTACATCATCGAACAATCCGGTATCCGTCCGGAGTTTGTCGTCAGCACCGAGCCGACCGATTGCCAGGTTTATCGTGGACAGCGCGGACGCATGGAAATACGCATTGATGTGCAGGGGGTGAGCTGCCACGGTTCCGCCCCGGAACGCGGTGATAACGCTATCTTCAAAATGGGCCCCATCCTCAATGAATTACAGGAATTGTCACAACATCTGGCTTATGACGAATTTCTCGGTAAAGGGACGTTAACCGTTTCCGAAATCTTCTTCACGTCACCCAGCCGCTGCGCCGTGGCGGACAGTTGCGCCGTCTCCATCGACCGTCGCCTGACCTGGGGTGAAACCTGGGAAGGTGCGCTGGAAGAGATCCGCGCCCTGCCGGCAGTGAAAAAAGCCAATGCGGTGGTCTCAATGTACAACTATGACCGCCCCTCCTGGACCGGACTGGTTTACCCGACCGAATGTTACTTTCCAACCTGGAAGGTGGAAGAAGATCACTTCACCGTCAAAGCGCTGGTCAACGCCTATGAAGGTCTGTTCGGTAAAGCGCCGGTGGTCGACAAGTGGACTTTCTCCACCAACGGCGTAGCGATTATGGGACGTCACGGTATTCCGGTGATCGGTTTTGGTCCGGGTAAAGAACCTGAAGCCCACGCGCCAAACGAAAAAACCTGGAAATCACATCTGGTGACCTGCGCGGCGATGTACGCAGCCATTCCACTGTCCTGGCTGGCAACGAAATAACAATCCATCTGCCTCCCCCGGTTTACCGGGGGATTTCCGGAGTGTGCTATGCGCGTATTGATTAAAAATGGCATCGTCGTTAACGCCGACGGACAGGCAAAACAGGACCTGCTGATTGAGAACGGAATTGTTCGCCAACTGGATACGGAGATTACGCCGCCGCCCTCGTGTGAAGTGATTGACGCTGCGGGATGCTACGTTTTTCCCGGCGGCGTTGATGTGCATACGCATTTCAATATCGACACCGGACTCGCCCGTAGCTGTGATGATTTTTTTACCGGTACCCGCGCGGCGGCGTGTGGCGGTACAACAACCATTATCGACCATATGGGATTTGGGCCGACAGGCTGCCGCTTACGCCATCAACTGGAGGTCTACCAGGGGTACGCCGCACACAAAGCGGCGATCGACTACAGCTTCCACGGCGTCATTCAGCACGTCAATCATGCCATCCTCGATGAGATCCCGATGATGGTGGAAGAAGGCATCAGCAGCTTCAAGCTCTATCTGACCTACCAGTACAAACTTAACGATGATGAAATCTTGCAGGTGCTGCGCCGTTTGCATAAGGCCGGCGCGCTGACCACCGTCCACCCGGAAAACGATGCCGCCATCGCCAGCAAACGGGCTGAATTCATTGCCGCGGGATTAACGTCGCCGCGCTATCACGCTCTGAGCAGACCGCTGGAATGCGAAGCCGAAGCCATCGCGCGGATGATTAACCTTGCGCAAATTGCAGGGAATGCACCGTTGTATATCGTCCACTTATCCAATGGTCTGGGGCTGGACTATTTACGCCTGGCGAAAGCGAATCATCAGCCCGTGTGGATAGAGACCTGTCCACAATATCTGCTGCTGGATGAACGCCGTTATGACGGGGAAGACGGCCTGAACTTCATTCTCAGCCCGCCGTTACGCAATGTCCGTGAGCAGGACAAGCTCTGGTGCGGCATCAGTGACGGAGCCATTGACGTAGTGGCGACTGACCACTGCACCTTCTCAATGACGCAGCGCCAGCAGATCTCAGGCGGCGATTTCAGCCGCTGCCCGAATGGTTTGCCCGGCGTGGAAAACCGCCTGCAACTGCTCTTTTCTGAAGGCGTGATGAGCGGGCGAATTACCCCTGAACGCTTTGTCGCGTTAACCAGTGCGATGCCTGCCAGACTGTTCGGCCTCTGGCCGCAAAAGGGTCAGTTGGCGCCTGGTGCTGATGGCGATGTGGTGATTATCGATCCCCGCCAGAGCCAGGCGATCCAACATGCCCGTCTCCACGATAACGTCGATTATTCGCCCTGGGAGGGGTTCCGTTGTCAGGGGGCGATTATCAGAACGCTGTCGCGTGGCGAAACGATTTTCTGCGACGGCGTCTTTACAGGGAAAGCAGGCCGGGGCCGCTTCTTACGACGCAAACCCTTTACCCCACCCGGCGAGTGTGAAACAGACAACTGTGTATGATAAGTGAGGAAAAATGAGTAAGAAAATTGTTCTCGCGCTGGGTGGCAACGCGCTGGGTGAGGATCTGGCCGGACAGATGCAGGCCGTCAAAATCACCGCCCAGGCCATTGTGGATCTCATTGCGCAGGGCCATGAGGTTATCGTGACCCACGGTAACGGGCCGCAGGTGGGTATGATCAACCAGGCATTTGAAGCGGCGGCAAAAACAGAGGCGCACTCGCCAATGCTACCGATGTCCGTCTGCGTGGCATTGAGCCAGGGCTATATCGGTTACGATCTGCAAAACGCGCTGCGCGAAGAGTTGCTCTCACGCGGGATGCACAAACCTGTCGCCACGCTGGTGACACAGGTAGAGGTCGACGCCAACGATCCTGCGTTCCTGAATCCCACTAAACCCATCGGTTCATTCTTCACGCAACAGGAAGCGGAACAGCTGGAGAAACAAGGTTATACACTCAAAGAGGATGCGGGTCGCGGCTATCGTCGTGTCGTAGCTTCGCCTAAGCCGGTGGACATCATTGAGAAAGAGACTGTCAAAGCGCTGGTTGAGGCCGGACAGGTGGTCATTACCGTGGGCGGTGGGGGGATTCCTGTGATTCGCGAAGGCAACCATCTGCGTGGTGCCAGTGCGGTGATCGACAAGGACTGGGCCAGCGCTCGCCTGGCAGAGATGATCGATGCGGATATGCTCATTATCCTGACGGCGGTCGAAAAAGTGGCCATTCACTACGGTAAAGAAAATGAGCAATGGCTGGATCGCCTGTCGTTGAGTGATGCGGAACGCTTTATCAGCGAGGGGCATTTCGCCAAAGGTTCCATGTTGCCGAAAGTCGAGGCCGCTGCGTCGTTCGCCCGCTCCCGTCCCGGTCGGGAAGCCCTGATTACGGTGCTCAGTAAAGCGAAAGAAGGGATTGAAGGAAAAACCGGAACGGTTATCTGCCAGTAATCTGATGCGTTTTATTCACCGCGTTCGCCGGGGACGCTTCGCTCGCCCGGCCTACCTGGTTCGGGTAGGCCGGATAAGGCGGCGCCATCTGACCATTCGCATTACGCCACTTCAAGCACCTCGTTCGTTGACTTCACCCCCTGATGCATCAGCATCATAAGCGCTTCCAGCACACCGCCGCCTATCGCTCTCGCCTTATCGGAGACGCTGGTAAAATCCGCCGTCTCGCCGCGCGGGTCGATATCGCCGATTTTAAAACCGCCCACCACCGCCAGCCCGTCACTTAACAGGCCGCGCACCATCCCCGACAGCGGCGCCTTGATTTCGTTTTCTCCAATCCAGGCAATCACCTCACCCTCTTCCACCAGATCGCCTAATTTCACTCTGGCGCGCATGATGCCTGCGGCTGGCGCACGGATCACCCGTCGCGCGGTATGCCCCATGATATTGCCGGGTATCCCGGTATTTTCCTGCGCGCAGCCGGCGTAAATCACCTGTCCCAGCCAGTGGCCACGATTCGTTTCAATCACCGCATGGCAGTCTTCACCGGCAGTAAATCCGGGCCCCAACGCAATGGTCACGGGAGCCATATCTTTTCGTGTCCCCAGATTTTGTTTTGCCAGAATCGCATCCACTACGCAGACGGGTTTCAGTGCGTCAATCAGCGAACCGGCAGGATCGACCAGAATAGGGATAAAACCACGTTCGGCTAACGCCGCCGCTTCTGCCGACGAGGTGGCCAGTCTTGCCGTCACGCCTTCCACGATCGTTTCACCATCAAAGACGGCCTGCGCGAACGCAACGCTGCGGCGAATAACGGTCGGTTTCTCCACTTCCAGCATGATCACTTTGAATCCAGCATGGAACAGACGTAACGCCACGCCGCTGGCAATATCCCCCGCCCCACGGATCACCACCCGCTGATGGCCGGATGGGTGTGCGGATCGCATCATCAGTCCGCCAGGGGCATTGTTTTTGACCTGTAAGATCTCCGCCAGCACGCTGACCGCAATTTCCTGCGGCGTTTCAGCGCCAATGTTGTAGCCAACAGGCGCATGCAGGCGAGCAATGTGTTCTTCATCAACGCCCTTTTCCCGTAACTGACGCATGAATAACTGCACTTTTCGACGGCTTGCCAGCAAACCCAGCCACGCGACAGGCTGCTCGATCAGTTTGTCCAGGGCTTCGCGATCCTGATTATTCGTCGCGATAAGCACAAAGTTGTCCGGACGGATCTCAAGGGCATCTACTGCCGCGGAAAAAGAATCGGCATGTAACAACTGTACCGACGGTGGGAAAGCCTCCGGATTGACGCTCTCGCGATAAACATCCGCCACGGCAATATCAAATCCTAACAGCGCCGCCCCCTGGGCAATCGCCCGATTCACATGCCCACCGCCGATTAACACCAGCCGAGGGCGCAGGCCGTGCACGCTAATAAAGACAGACATTGCACCACCGCAGTCTGACCCGACGGCATCAGTACCATTACGGGCCATTCGTCCATGAAACATGCGCGGCTTTCTCTCCTGTAACGCCAGCAGCGCCTCGTCGATCACCTTGCGCTCCACCATGCCTCCGCCGATAGTCCCGACGATAGACCCATCCTGATGTACCAGCATCTGTGCCGAATGGCGGGGCGTGGAACCCCGGCTATCGACAATCTGCGCCAGCGCGAATGGGCGGTTTTGCTCTTCAAGTTTTGCAGCCTCTGTGAAAATATTCATACGAACCTCAATGGATATCCTTTCAGTCACCCGGTGTTCCCGGCGTCGCTATCTCACAAATCTGCGCGCGATTGCAGGCGTTTCCTGTGCATTCCCCAACCAGATAGCCTGTACATCACCCTCTGACAATGGCTGGATGAGTTCGCGTTCATCAATGGCATTCTCAGATTGAGAAAAACGATTGAGAAACCAGACGCGTCGACTGGCTGGCGGGGCATTTTTGAATGCCCCCTGTGGATGCTGAACCAATCGAACAAGCGCCTCCAGTGATAAAGGGGCCCCTTCCGTCAGGCCCGTCATTTCGGCGAACTGCGGCCAGCGATGCACCCGATCTGCCCCCACGCTTTTTCCCAGAAGGTGCCCACCCATAACGGCAATCACGCAGCAACTGCTTTCAGGTATGCAAGGTTCGTGCTCATCTGGCGCTTTAAGCGGCTTTCCACGGGCGCCGTCTGCCTCGACGAGAACCACGTCACATTCCGATCGCCTGGCCAGGGCATCGATGGCACCGGGTGCGAAACCACGCACTTTTCCCAATGACGCTTTCCACGACTGAAAGCAGGTAATGAAGGGTTGCATTAACGCGTGCCGGGGCAGCCCGGCGGGATCCCGACAGAAGAGGATCGGCCAGTCCTGGTCAGGCAGAAACATATGCGTCGTCGTGGTGATAAATACCCGTCGACCTGATAATTGAAAGAGATGTGCAAGCCAGAAAAGCGTACTGGTTTTCCCTCCGGCACCGACAATTGAAATAACCGTTGGCCCTTTCTGTGCACCTAAATCAAAGAATAAAGAAGCATGCTCCGATATACTCATAAGCCTCTCTGAAGTGACACAACGTCTAATAGACATTATGGAATCGCCATGCCTGTCGTCGACTGTATAATTACTGCTGCTGGGTTATCATCCAGAATGGGAAAATGGAAAATGATGTTACCCTGGCGCGAAGGAACAATTCTTGATACAAGTATCAAAAACGCGCTGCAATTTTGCAACAGGGTGATATTAGTTTCCGGTTATCGCGCAACGGAGATACATAATCGCTATGCGAATCAGCCTAATATTATTATTACGTACAATCCAGATTATGCTCAGGGCTTATTTACATCAATTAAGGTCGGCGCTGCCGCCGTGCACAGTGAGTATTGCTTCATCACGCATGGAGACATGCCTGAACTGAACAGAGATATCTTTAGCAAAATCTGGGGATTACGCAATGATAATGCTCTTATCCCTTACTACCACGGCCAGCCAGGCCATCCTGTATTACTCTCCCAAAAATGCCTGTTGCAGGCTATCTCACAACCAGGTGTCAGCAGCATGCGTCAGGCATTGCTGTGCGGAAAACATAATATCATAGAAATGAACGATGCCCGGATCGCTCTGGATATTGATACGCCAGAGGATTTTATCAATGCGCAAAATCGATATAAATAAATAGTGAACCTGGAGTTAAACGATTGCGTTCAAATATTCCCGAGCTCACTCCTCACTTATCATAATGATAAGCGACTGCCATTTTTGAGAAAATAGAATGCGATGATGAAATACCTTATCGCACTACCTCACCAGGCTGATTTTCATTCTCATTTAGCGCTTGTGAGATATTTCACAAAGCGGAGTTAAGTTTAGAAGCACTTCACAAAATTATATTTTTATGGCGCTGCTTTGTCAGAGTGGTGCGAATGTTGCTCTATTTCTCCAAACCGCCGGCTTTATCAGTCCCGGTCAACCAATGACATCTATGAACACGTGCGCCTTCCCGTTGCCCTGCAACGACCTGAAGGACGCCCGAGTAAAGCTAAGGAGAGGGGTATGGGGGATATAATGCGTCCGATTCCATTTGAGGAACTTTTGACGCGCCTATTTGATGAATATCAGCAGCAGCGCTCTATCTTTGGGATTCCTGAGCAGCAGTTTTATTCACCGGAAAAAGGCAAATCGATAAGCGTATTCGGTGAAACCTGTGCCACCCCCGTCGGCCCCGCCGCCGGCCCGCACACCCAGCTCGCACAAAATATCATCACTTCCTGGCTGACTGGCGGTCGGTTCATTGAACTCAAAACGGTACAAATTCTCGACCGACTGGAGCTGGAAAAACCCTGTATTGATGCGGAGGATGAATGCTTCAATACCGAATGGTCGACTGAATTTACTCTGCTGAAAGCGTGGGATGAGTATCTTAAAGCCTGGTTCGCCCTGCATTTACTGGAGCAACTGCTGCAACCTTCAAAAGCCGGTACCGGTAAGTCGTTCATTTTTAATATGAGCGTCGGCTATAACCTTGACGGCATCAAGCAGCCGCCTATGCAGCAGTCCATCGACAATATGATGGACGCGTCGGCGCATCCTAAGTTCGCACAATATCGCGACACATTGCAGCAGTGGCTACACGATGAGGCGTTCCTGTCGCGCCACGGGTTGAACGAACACAGGGAACGTCTACAGGCGCTACCGTCGCGCATTCCCGCAAAACTGGTGCAGGGCGTCACGCTGTCCACCATGCACGGCTGCCCGCCGCACGAAATCGAAGCCATCTGTCGCTACATGCTGGAAGAGAAAGGACTGAATACCTTTGTGAAGCTGAATCCGACGCTGCTCGGCTATCCTCGGGTGCGTGAAATTCTGGACAACTGCGGCTTCGCTTATATCGGCTTAAAAGAAGAGTCGTTTGATCACGATCTTAAGCTCGACCAGGCGCTGGAAATGTTGCAGCGCTTGATGGCGCTGGCAAAAGAAAAGTCGCTGGGTTTTGGCGTCAAACTCACCAACACCCTTGGCACCGTCAATAACAAAGGTGCGCTTCCCGGCGAAGAGATGTATATGTCTGGTCGGGCGCTGTTCCCGCTTTCAATCAACGTGGCGGCCGTACTTTCCCGGGCGTTTGACGGCAAATTACCCATCTCCTATTCGGGCGGCGCCAGCCAGTTAACCATCCGCGACATCTTTGACACCGGTATTCGCCCGATCACAATGGCGACCGACCTGTTAAAACCAGGCGGTTATCTGCGTCTTAGCGCCTGTATGCGTGAGCTGGAATCCTCGGATGCGTGGGGAATGGAACATGTCGATGTCGAACGCCTGAATCGGCTGGCAGAAGAAGCCGTTACGATGGCCTACACCCAAAAACACTGGAAGCCTGAAGAGCGCATTGACGTGGCCGACGGCTTACCGTTGACCGACTGCTACGTGGCCCCCTGTATTACCGCCTGCGCCATCAAACAGGATATTCCGGAGTATATTCGCCTGCTGGGCGAGCAGCGTTATGCCGACGCGCTGGAGCTGATTTATCAGCGAAACCCCCTCCCCGCGATCACCGGCCATATCTGCGATCATCAATGCCAGTACAACTGTACCCGTCTGGACTATGACAGCGCACTGAACATCCGCGAGCTGAAAAAAGTGGCGCTGGAAAAAGGTTGGGATGAATACAAACAGCGCTGGCACAAACCCGCTGGCTCGGGTTCACGTCATCCTGTTGCGGTCATCGGCGCGGGCCCGGCCGGTCTTGCTGCCGGTTACTTCCTTGCCCGGGCAGGACATCCGGTGACACTCTTCGAGCGTGAAGCCAACGCCGGCGGCGTGGTGAAAAATATCATTCCCCAGTTCCGTATTCCGGCAGAACTCATCCAGCATGATATCGACTTTGTCGCCGAACACGGCGTGAAGTTCGAGTATGGCTGTGCGCCTGATCTGACCGTTCAGGGCCTGAAAGATCAGGGTTTCCACTATGTCCTGATCGCAACCGGTACGGATAAAAACAGCGGCGTGAAGCTCGATGGCGACAACCCCAACATCTGGAAATCGCTTCCTTTCCTGCGTGAATACAACCAGGGAACTGCATTGACGCTCGGCAAACATGTGGCGATCGTCGGCGCGGGCAATACGGCGATGGACTGTGCCCGCGCTGCGCTGCGCGTGCCGGGCGTGGAAAACGTCACGGTGGTCTACCGTCGTTCGCTGCAGGAGATGCCCGCCTGGCGTGAAGAGTATGAAGAAGCTCTGCACGAGGGGGTTAAGTTCCGTTTCCTCAACAATCCAGAACGTTTTGATGCGGATGGCACACTCACCCTGCGCGTCATGACGCTCGGGGAACCCGATGAGAAAGGACGTCGCCGCCCGGTTGAAACCGACGAAACGCTGACGTTGCATATCGATAGTCTGATTACCGCTATTGGTGAACAACAGGATACCGAAGCGCTGAACGCAATGGGTGTACCGCTGGATAGCAAAGGCTGGCCAGAGGTGAATAACAACGGCGAAACCCGTCTCACCGACGTGTTCATGATTGGCGATGTCCAGCGTGGTCCGTCATCCATTGTAGCCGCCATCGGTTCTGCGCGTCGGGCCACGGATACGATCCTCTGGCGGGAGAATATCCGTTCCCATCATAGCGACAAGCGCTGGAGTAACGTCAGCCCCGCTGAAATCTATCAGCGTAAAGGCGAGATCGCGGTCGCGAGGGTCGATAAGGATGACCGTGACGCCTTTGTCGCCCTGGAGGCGGCTCGCTGCCTTGAATGCAACTATGTTTGCAGCAAATGCGTGGATGTCTGTCCGAACCGCGCCAACGTGTCAATTCCCGTACCGGGATTCCAGAACCGCTTCCAGACGCTGCACCTGGACGCTTACTGCAACGAATGCGGCAACTGCGCCCAATTCTGCCCGTGGCAGGGCAAACCGTATAAAGACAAAGTCACGCTCTTTAGCCTGCCCGAGGATTTCGACAACAGCAGCAACCCAGGTTTCCTGGTGGAAGATGGTCAGGTCAGGATCCGGTTGAATGACCAACGCTGGACATTGAACATCCGCAGTGATGGGCAGTTCGCCAGCGTCCCGCCGGAACTGGATGACATGTGCCGCATCATTAGCTATGTCCACCAGCATCACCATTACCTGCTAGGCCGCGTGGAGGTGTAATCATGATGATTCTGAAAAATGTCACCGCCGTACAACTTCATCCGGCCAGCGTGCGTGAAGGAGTGGATATTGCGATCGATAAAGACGTTATTGTTGAGGTGGGTGACGCCCTGACGCAGCGTTACCCGCAAGCGCAATGGAAAGAGATGCATGGACGCATCGTGATGCCGGGACTGGTCTGCGCACATAACCACTTTTACTCCGGTTTATCGCGCGGGATCCAGGCGAATATTGCCCCCAGTCCGGACTTTATCTCAACGCTGAAAAACCTGTGGTGGCGCCTGGACCGGGCTCTGGACGAAGAGTCGCTCTACTACAGCGGGCTGATTTGCTCACTGGAGGCGATTAAGAGCGGGTGTTCTACGGTTATCGATCACCATGCTTCACCAGGCTACATACAAGGGTCGCTCTCTACACTACGTTCAGCCTTTTTAAAGGTGGGCCTGCGCGCAATGACCTGCTTTGAAACCACCGATCGTAACGAGGGAATCAAAGAGTTGCAGGACGGCGTCGAAGAGAATATCCGCTTCGCCCGCCAGATAGACCACGCTAGGGAGACCGGTAGCGAGCCGTATCTGGTGGAAGCGCACATTGGCGCGCATGCCCCCTTTACCGTGCCCGATGCCGGTCTGGAGATGCTACGCGAGGCCATCAACGCTACCGGGCGTGGGCTGCACATCCATGCGGCGGAAGACAGCTACGATGTCTCCCACAGTCATCATCTGTACGATAAAGACCTGCTGGTCAGGCTCGCAGAATACGGGCTTATCGACCGTAAAACGCTGGTCGCACACGGCCTGTATCTGTCTGCGGAAGATATCGCGCTGCTGAATCAGCACGATGCATTCCTGGTACACAATGCCCGCTCCAACATGAATAACCATGTGGGCTATAACCACCACCTTACCCATATTCGCAATCTGGCGCTGGGGACGGACGGCATCGGCTCCGACATGCTTGAAGAGATGAAATTTGCCTTCTTCAAACATCGCGACGCGGGCGGTCCTCTGTGGCCTGACAGCTTTGCAAAAGCGCTGGCGAACGGCAACGAACTGTTGCACCGCAACTTCGGGGAAAACTTTGGCCAGCTGCAAGCCGGTTATAAAGCCGATTTAACCCTCCTCGACTATTCGTCGCCGACGCCGCTAATCGCTGAAAACGTTGCCGGGCATATCGCTTTCGGCCTCGGTTCAGGCAGCGTGCATAGCGTGATGGTGAATGGTGTGATGGTGTATGAAGACCGTCAGTTCACTTTCGATACCGATTCCATTTATGCGCAGGCCCGAAAAGCCGCCGCCAGCATGTGGCGGCGAATGGATGCGCTGGCATAGCCCATACCCTCTCCTGAACGGGAGAGGGAGTGATGAGGAATGATGATGATTGAACAATTTTTCAGGCCCGACTCCGTTGACCAGGCGCTGGAACTCAAGCGCCGCTATCAGGAGGACGCCGTCTGGTTTGCCGGGGGCAGCAAACTCAACGCGACGCCAACGCGTACCGATAAGCGGATTGCTATTTCACTGCAGGATCTGGAGCTGGAGTGGATCGACTGGGACAATGGCGCATTGCGTATTGGGGCGATGACTCGCCTGCAACCGTTGCACGACGCCCGCTATCTCCCGGCGGCACTGCGGGAGGCGATCGGCTTTATCTACTCCCGCCATTTACGCAACCAGGCAACCCTCGGCGGAGAGATTGCCGCGCACCAGAAAGAGTCCGTATTACTCCCCGTCCTGTTGGCGCTGGACGCCCAGTTGGTGTTTGGTGATGGCGAAACCCTGTCGCTGGAAAGCTATCTTGCCTCCCCAGGCGATCGCCTGCTCACCGAAATTATCATTAAAGATCCCTTCCGCCCTTGCGCCACGCGTAAAGTGAGCCGTTCACAGGCCGGATTAACCGTCGTGACGGCGGCCGTTGCATTAACCGAACACGGTGGCATTTGCATCGCGCTGGACGGCGTGGCGGACAAAGCGCTGCGCCTGCATGATGTGGAAACACAAATGCGTGAAGGTTTGGAACTGGAACAGGCGGTCGCAAACGCCATATTCCCACAGGATGATATTCGGGGAAGCGCGGCCTATAAGCGCTATATCACCGGCGTGGTCGTAGCCGATCTGTATGCCGACTGTCTGATGGCCGGGGAGGACGTTGTATGATGATTCACTTCACATTGAACGGCATGGTCCGTGAAATGAAAATTAACCCGGGCGAAAACGTACAGAAGCTGCTGTTTAACCTGGGCATGCACTCCGTGCGCAACAGTGACGACGGATTCGGTTTCGCCGGTTCGGATGCGATTCTCTACAATGGTCGCATCGTCAATGCCTCATTACTGATTGCCGCGCAGTTGGATCACGCTGAGATCCGTACCAGCGAATCACTCGGTAAATGGAATGCGCTGAGCCTGGTACAACAGGCGATGGTGGATGTCGGCGTCGTACAGTCCGGTTATAACGATCCGGCTGCCGCATTGATCCTTACCGATCTGCTGGAACGCATCGCGATTCCTGACCGTGAAGAGATTGACGATGCATTGTCCGGTCTGTTCAGCCGCGATGCGGGCTGGCAGCAATATTATCAGGTGATCGAACTGGCGGTGGCGCGTAAAAACGATCCGCAAGCCCATATTAGCGTCGCCCCTACCTTTCGCGACGATCTCGCGGTGATCGGTAAACCCTGGCCAAAAACCGATGCTGCTAAAATGGTCCAGGCCAAGCCCTGCTATGTGGAAGATCGCATCCCCCCTGACGCCTGCGTGATTAAAATGCTGCGCAGTCCGCATGCCCATGCGTTGATTACACATCTCGACGTCAGCAAAGCCGAAGCGTTACCCGGCGTGGTTCACGTTATCACCCACCGTAATTGTCCCGATATCTACTATACGCCAGGCGGGCAAAGCGCGCCGGAACCCTCCCCGCTTGACCGTCGCATGTTCGGTAAGAAGCTGCGTCACGTCGGCGATCGCGTTGCCGCCGTGGTGGCAGAAAGCGAAGAGATTGCGCTGGCCGCGCTGGAACTCATCGACGTGAAATATGATGTGCTTAAGCCGGTATTGTCGATTGACGAAGCCATGGCGGACGATGCGCCGGTCGTGCACGATGAACCGGTGGTGTACGTTGCAGGCGCGCCGGAGACGCTGGAAGAAGACAACCGCCATGCCGCCCAACGTGGCGAGCACATGGTAATCAACTTCCCGATTGGCTCACGCCCGCGGAAAAATATCGCCGCCAGCATTCATGGTCATATCGGTGATATGGAGAAAGGGTTTGCCGAAGCAGATGTGATCATTGAGCGCACTTACCACTCCACACAGGCACAGCAGTGCCCGGCAGAGCCTCACATCTGCTTTACCCGCATGGACGGCGATCGCCTGATCATTCACGCCTCCACGCAGGTACCGTGGCACCTCCGCCGCCAGGTGGCCCGTCTCGTTGGCATGAAGCAGCATAAGGTCCACGTCATTAAGGAGCGTGTCGGCGGCGGTTTTGGTTCTAAACAGGACATCCTTCTGGAAGAAGTCTGCGCATGGGCGACCTGCGTGACCGGACGCCCGGTCTATTTCCGCTATACCCGTGAAGAGGAGTTTATTGCCAATACCTCCCGTCACGTTGCAAAAGTCACGGTCAAACTTGGCGCGAAGAAAGATGGTCGCCTGACGGCGGTCAAAATGGACTTCCGCGCCAATACTGGCCCTTACGGCAACCATTCGTTGACCGTACCGAGTAACGGCCCGGCGCTCTCGTTACCGCTGTACCCTTGCGACAACGTCGATTTCCAGGTCACCACGTACTACAGCAATATCTGCCCAACCGGGGCATATCAGGGCTATGGCGCGCCGAAAGGCACCTTTGCGATGACGATGGCGTTAGCCGAACTTGCCGAACAGCTGCAAATTGACCAACTGGAGATCATCGAACGCAACCGGGTTCACGAAGGACAGGAATTGAAAATACTGGGTGCGATCGGTGAAGGAAAAGCGCCAACGTCCGTTCCTTCCGCCGCCAGCTGCGCGCTGGAAGAGATCCTGCGCCTGGGGCGGAAGATGATCGACTGGTCTTCACCCAAACCGCAGAACGGTGACTGGCATACCGGTCGCGGAGTCGCCATTATTATGCAGAAATCAGGGATCCCGGATATCGATCAGGCTAACTGCATGATCAAACTGGAATCCGATGGCACCTTCATCGTCCATTCCGGCGGTGCGGACATCGGCACCGGACTGGATACCGTTGTCACCAAGCTGGCGGCGGAAGTGCTGCACTGCGCGCCAGAAGACGTGCATGTCATCTCCGGCGATACGGATCATGCACTCTTCGACAAAGGCGCTTACGCCTCATCCGGCACCTGCTTCTCGGGGAACGCGGCGCGTAAGGCAGCAGAAAACCTGCGTGAAAAAATCCTCTTTCACGGTGCGCAGATGCTGGGTGAACCCGTTGCTGACGTTCAACTGGCGGCACCTGGCGTCGTTCGCGGCAAACAGGGAGAAGTGGATTACGCTGAGATCGCGCACAAAGCGGAGACGGGAACCGGTTTTGGCACGCTGGTCGCCACGGCCAGTTACATCACTGCAGACTTCGCGTTCCCGTATGGGGCGAACTTCGCCGAGGTGGCGGTGAATACCCGAACCGGCGAAATCCGTCTCGACAAGTTCTACGCGCTGCTGGACTGCGGCACACCGGTTAATCCGGAACTCGCGCTGGGGCAAATCTACGGTGCGTCGATGCGGGCCATCGGCCATAGCCTGAGCGAAGAGATCCTCTATGATGCCCAAGGCCATCCGCTGACCCGCGATCTTCGCAGTTACGGTGCGCCCAAAATTGGCGACATCCCCCGGGATTTTCGCGCCGTGCTGGTGCCAAGCGACGATAAGGTCGGCCCTTTTGGCGCCAAATCGATTTCTGAAATTGGCGTCAACGGTGCAGCGCCTGCGATTGCCACAGCGATTCATGATGCCTGCGGCGTGTGGCTGCGCGAATGGCATTTCACACCGGAGAAAATACTGACCGCGCTGGAAAAAATGTAACGATGTGGGCCGCTCTGGCGGCCCACCCTTATGACTCAATAATGATTAAATGCCGTCTGCGGAAATGAGATAAGCCGTTCTCAGGGCAACCTGCGCCTCAAATTCGCAGAATTTAATTCTGCTGATTCAGATGATCAAATTTACTTATTAAGGAGTGAAGGGATGTCTGATATATCACGTGCAGGCTCAGATCTGATTTACGAACTGGAGGATCGCCCTCCCTTTCATCAGTCAATTATCGGCGCGATCACCCACTTACTGGCCATCTTTGTGCCCATGGTCACGCCCGCATTAATTGTCGGCACCGCGCTACAACTCTCTGCGGAAACCACCGCCTATCTGGTTTCCATGGCGATGATTGCCTCCGGCATCGGCACCTGGCTGCAGGTCAATCGCTATGGCATGGTCGGTTCCGGCTTATTGTCGATTCAGTCGGTCAATTTTTCATTTGTCACGGTGATGATTGCACTGGGCAGCGGGATGAAAAACGACGGATTTCATGAAGAGTTGATCATGTCATCGCTGCTCGGCGTTTCATTTGTCGGGGCATTTCTGGTGGTGGGATCGTCTTTCATTTTGCCTTACTTGCGCAGAGTTATCACTCCGACCGTCAGCGGCATTGTGGTGCTGATGATTGGCCTGAGCCTGATTAAAGTGGGGATCATCGATTTTGGCGGCGGCTTTGCGGCGAAAAGCAGCGGTACCTACGGGAATTACGAGAACATTGGTGTCGGATTGCTGGTGCTGATCGTGGTGATCGGTTTTAACTGCTGCCGCAGTCCGTTACTGAGAATGGGCGGCATTGCGATTGGCCTGGGCGTAGGCTATATCGTCTCTCTGTTTCTTGGCATGGTGGACTTCAGTGGTATACGCAATCTGCCGTGGGTCACCATCCCCACCCCTTTTAAGTACGGTTTCCAGTTCAACTTTCATCACTTTCTGGTGGTCGGGACCATCTATCTGCTCAGCGTGCTGGAAGCCGTTGGCGACATTACCGCGACCGCAATGGTGTCCAGACGGCCCATTCAGGGGGATGAATATCAGTCACGCCTGAAGGGTGGCGTGCTGGCCGATGGCCTGGTCTCCGTCATTGCCTCTGCGGTGGGTTCATTGCCATTAACGACCTTTGCGCAAAATAACGGCGTTATTCAGATGACCGGCGTCGCCTCACGCTATATCGGCCGAACTATCGCCATCATGCTGGTACTGCTTGGGCTGTTTCCCATGATCGGCGGCTTCTTCACTACGATTCCTTCAGCGGTACTGGGGGGCGCGATGACGCTGATGTTCTCGATGATCGCGATCGCCGGGATCCGCATCATCATCACCAACGGGCTTAAGCGCCGTGAAACGCTGATTGTCGCCACCTCTTTGGGGCTGGGTCTGGGCGTCTCCTATGACCCGGAAATTTTCAAAATCCTGCCGGCCTCAATTTATGTGTTGGTGGAAAACCCCATCTGCGCAGGCGGTCTGACCGCCATTCTACTGAATATCATTCTCCCTGGAGGCTACCGACCTGAAGAAGTGTTGCCGGGTATCGCCTCCCCGGAGGAAACGGATTAACGGTAAAGGAGTTTACGATGTCTGGAGAACACACGTTGAAAGCGGTGCGCGGCAGCTTTATTGATGTCACCCGCACCGTCGAAAACCCGGAAGAGATCGCCTCAGCGTTGCGATTTGTGGAAGACGGATTGCTGTTGATTCGCCAGGGAAAAGTCGAATGGTTTGGTGAGTGGGAAGCGGGAAAACAGCGGATCCCTGATGCTATCCGTGTCCGCGACTATCGCGGAAAACTGGTCGTACCGGGATTCGTTGATACGCATATCCACTACCCCCAGAGCGAAATGGTCGGTGCCTATGGCGAGCAGTTGCTGGAATGGCTGAATAAGCACACCTTCCCGACTGAAAGACGCTACGAGGATCTGGAATACGCCCGCGAGATGTCGGCTTTTTTCATCAAGCAGCTCTTGCGTAACGGCACCACCAGCGCGCTGGTTTTTGGCACGGTGCATCCGCAGTCCGTGGATGCGCTATTTGAAGCCGCCAGCCATATCAATATGCGCATGATCGCCGGCAAAGTGATGATGGACCGTAACGCGCCGGATTATCTTCTGGACGACGCAGAGAGCAGTTACTTGCAAAGTAAGGCGTTAATCGAGCGCTGGCATAAAAATGGCCGTCTGCTGTATGCCATCACACCGCGCTTTGCGCCGACCTCCTCTGCGCAGCAGATGGCGATGGCGCAGCGTCTGCGGGAAGAGTATCCCGATACCTGGGTACACACCCACCTCTGTGAAAACAAAGATGAAATTGCCTGGGTCAAGGAACTCTACCCGGATCATGACGGTTATCTGGATGTGTATCACCAGTACGGACTGACCGGAAAAAACTGCGTCTTCGCCCACTGTGTACATCTGGAAGAGAAAGAGTGGGATCGCCTGAGCGACACCCACTCCAGCATCGCCTTTTGCCCGACCTCTAACCTCTACCTCGGCAGCGGTTTGTTCAATCTGCAAAAAGCCTGGAGGAAGAAGATCAACGTCGGTATGGGAACCGATATCGGCGCCGGCACCACCTTCAACATGCTGCAAACGCTGAACGAAGCCTACAAAGTGGTGCAATTGCAGGGCTTCCGACTCTCGGCATACGAAGCCTTTTACCTGGCGACGCTCGGCGGCGCGAAGGCGCTGGGTCTCGACAATCTGATTGGCAATTTTACGCCGGGCAAAGAGGCGGACTTCGTGGTGCTGGAACCGACGGCGACGCCGCTACAGCAACTGCGCTATGACAACTCAACCTCCCTGGTCGACAAATTGTTCGTGATGATGACGCTGGGCGACGATCGCTCAATTTACCGCACTTACGTCGACGGACGTCTGGTGTACGAACGGACCTGACAGAACGCTAACATCCTGCTGAGGACATCATTATGTCTGGAGATATTCTGCAAACCCCCGGCGCGTCGAAACCACGCAGCGCGCTGGATAATTACTTCAAGATTACGGCGCGTGGCAGTACTGTGCGCCAGGAAATACTGGCCGGATTAACCACCTTTCTGGCGATGGTCTATTCGGTCATTGTCGTGCCCGGAATGTTGGGGAAAGCGGGGTTTCCGCCTGCGGCCGTCTTTGTCGCTACCTGTCTCGTCGCCGGTTTCGGTTCATTATTAATGGGGCTATGGGCCAACCTGCCGATGGCGATCGGCTGCGCCATTTCACTGACCGCCTTTACCGCATTCAGTCTGGTGCTGGGGCAGCAGATCTCAATTCCTGTTGCCCTCGGCGCGGTTTTCCTGATGGGGGTGATTTTTACCGCTATCTCAGTCACCGGAGTCCGGACCTGGATCCTGCGAAACTTACCTATGGGCATCGCACATGGTACAGGGATTGGCATTGGGCTGTTCCTGTTGCTGATCGCGGCGAACGGCGTCGGGATGGTAATTAAAAACCCGCTGGAAGGGCTTCCGGTGGCACTCGGCGCATTTACCTCTTTTCCAGTATTGATGAGCCTGCTGGGACTGGCGGTCATCTTCGGGCTGGAGAAATGCCGTGTCCCCGGCGGGATCCTGCTGGTGATCATTGCCATCTCCATCATCGGGTTGATATTTGATCCTGCCGTCAAGTATCACGGTCTGGTGGCCATGCCCAGCCTAAGTGGCGACGACGGTAAGTCTCTGATTTTTAGCCTTGATATCATGGGTGCCTTACAGCCGGTGGTGCTGCCCAGCGTACTGGCGCTGGTAATGACGGCGGTATTTGATGCCACCGGCACCATCCGCGCCGTCGCCGGTCAGGCAAATCTTCTGGATAAAGACAACCAGATCATCAACGGCGGCAAAGCGCTGACCAGCGACTCCGTCAGTTCTGTTTTCTCCGGTTTAGTAGGAGCCGCGCCCGCCGCGGTCTATATTGAATCCGCGGCGGGCACCGCCGCCGGAGGAAAAACAGGGCTTACTGCTACGGTAGTCGGCCTTTTGTTTCTGCTAATCCTGTTCCTGTCCCCCCTCTCTTACCTGATTCCAGGTTACGCAACGGCACCAGCGCTGATGTACGTCGGATTGTTGATGCTAAGTAACGTATCAAAACTGGATTTCGATGACTTCATCGATGCGATGGCCGGTCTGGTCTGCGCGGTCTTCATCGTCCTGACTTGCAATATCGTCACCGGTATTATGCTCGGTTTCGTGACGTTAGTTGTCGGTCGCGTTTTTGCCCGGGAATGGCAGAAGCTGAATATCGGTACCGTCATCATTACCGTCGCGCTGGTGGCGTTCTACGCCGGCGGATGGGCTATTTAAACGATGCTCCGCGCAAACGTGCGCGGAGCTGTTCTATCGGCCTCGCCTTTCAGGAGAAAACCCATGAGCGCCATAGATTCCCAACTTCCCTCACCGCCGGGGCAAGGCCGCGCTACCGATGAGGTCGACCGTATACTATCACCAGGCAAACTGGTCGTTCTCGGTCTGCAACATGTGCTGGTCATGTACGCGGGCGCGGTCGCTGTACCGCTGATGATTGGTGACAGGCTCGGCCTCAGCAAAGACGCCATTGCGCTACTAATCAGTTCAGATCTCTTCTGCTGCGGGATCGTTACCCTACTGCAATGTATTGGCATCGGCCGCTTTATGGGGATTCGCCTGCCCGTGATTATGTCGGTGACGTTTGCCGCGGTGACACCGATGGTTGCGATTGGCATCAATCCGGATATCGGTCTGTTGGGCATTTTTGGCTCAACCATTGCCGCTGGCGTGATCACCACACTCTTAGCACCGCTTGTCGGTCGCCTGATGCCATTATTTCCACCGCTGGTAACGGGCGTGGTGATCACCTCGATTGGTCTGAGCATCATTCAGGTAGGCGTTGACTGGGCTGCAGGAGGGAAAGGTAATCCTGAGTATGGGAATCCGGTCTATTTAGGGATTTCCTTTGCGGTCTTGATCTTTATTTTATTAATCACCCGTTTTGCCAAAGGTTTCATGTCCAACGTTGCGGTCCTGCTGGGGATTATCTTTGGTTTTGCGTTGTCATGGATGATGAATGAAGTGAATTTATCAGGTCTGCATGATGCATCCTGGTTTGCGATTGTCACACCAATGGCCTTCGGCACACCTGTGTTTGATCCGGTGTCGATTCTGACCATGACGGCCGTGTTAATCATTGTGTTTATTGAATCGATGGGCATGTTTCTGGCGCTCGGCGAAATCGTCGGTCGCAAACTCTCATCACAGGATATCATTCGCGGCCTGCGCGTGGATGGCGTCGGGACAATGATTGGCGGACTATTCAACAGCTTTCCCCATACCTCATTTTCCCAAAACGTTGGCCTGGTCAGCGTCACGCGTGTGCATAGTCGATGGGTCTGCATCGCCTCTGGCGTCATCCTGATTTTGTTTGGGATGGTGCCGAAAATGGCGGTTCTGGTCGCCTCCATTCCGCAATTTGTTCTCGGCGGCGCGGGTCTGGTGATGTTTGGCATGGTCCTGGCAACCGGGATTCGCATTCTTTCGCGCTGCAATTACACGACAAACCGCTATAACCTCTACATTGTGGCCATCAGCCTGGGGGTCGGCATGACGCCGACGTTATCGCATGATTTTTTCTCCCGCCTGCCGGCCGTTCTCCAGCCGTTGCTACACAGCGGCATCATGCTGGCCACCTTCAGCGCTGTTGTACTGAATCTGTTTTTCAATGGCTACCACCATCATACCGGGCTGGTACAGGAATCCGTCTCCGATAAAAACCTGAAGGTCAGAACAGTGAGAATGTGGTTGCTGATGCGCAAGCTGAAAAAAAATCAGCAGGATGAATAGTATGAATCTCTTTTGGCGCTGCCTGATTACCTTGCTGTTGCTCATGCTGATGTCGATACCCGCAGTTTCTGACGGCATTGCGCTGGGTATCGAAAGTCGCTTCCGGTTTATGCTGCTGTTTTTCTAAAATCACCTTCCTTCCCGACATCCGTATCGCACGCTGCGGATGTCGAATTTCAGCGTTAAACGCTCCCTGAGCTAATCATTGTGTCCTGAGATCTCATATACTGGTACGTGCTTAAAATTGACAGTGAGACATTATGCAACAGGAACACGTCATTTTGCTGGATGCACAGGACACCCCTTCCGGCACGCTGGAAAAATACAGCGCCCACACCGCCAACACCCCCTTGCATCTCGCCTTCTCCTCCTGGCTGTTCAATGCAGAGGGACAGCTTTTGGTGACTCGCCGTTCGCTTGCGAAAAAGGCGTGGCCGGGTGTATGGACGAACTCGGTTTGCGGCCACCCTCAACGGGGTGAAAGTCATGAAGACGCTATTATCCGCCGCTGTCGTTATGAGCTGGGCGTGGAGATTACCAGCCTGACGCCCGTTTTCCCGGCATTCCGCTATCGGGCAACCGACCCCGGCGGGATCGTAGAGAACGAGGTTTGCCCGGTCTATGCCGCACGCGTGACCAGTGAACTGCAGATCAATAGGGATGAAGTGATGGACTATCAGTGGAGCGATCTGGAGGAGGTTTTACGCGGAATTGACGCAACGCCGTGGGTTTTCAGTCCGTGGATGGTGATGCAGGCTACGGATGATAATGCGCGCGAGCGACTGCGAGAATATTGCCGACGTTAATTAACGCCGGATGGCGCTACGCTTACCCATCCTGGGGCAAGCGTAACACGATCCGGCATTTCACCGCTTATTTTACCGGACGCATCGCCGGGAACAGGATCACATCGCGGATGGTGTGGCTGTTGGTGAACAGCATCACCATACGGTCGATACCAATACCCAGACCTGCGGTCGGCGGCAGACCGTGTTCAAGCGCGGTGACGTAGTCTTCGTCGAAGAACATCGCTTCGTCGTCGCCCGCCGCTTTCGCGTCAACCTGATCCTGGAAGCGCTGCGCCTGATCTTCCGCATCGTTCAGCTCGCTAAAGCCGTTACCGATCTCACGACCGCCGATGAAGAACTCAAAGCGATCGGTGATTTCCGGGTTCTCGTCATTACGACGCGCCAACGGAGACACTTCTGCCGGGTACTCGGTAATGAAGGTGGGCTGAATCAGATGCGCTTCGGCCACTTCTTCGAAAATTTCCGTCACGATACGGCCCAGACCCCAGCTCTTCTCGACCTTAATACCAATAGATTCAGCAATCGCTTTGGCAGAGTCGAAGTTATCCAGTTCAGCCATTTCCGTTTCCGGACGGTACTTCTTGATCGCTTCGCGCATGGTCAGTTTTTCGAACGGCTTACCGAAGTCGAACACTTCATCGCCGTAAGGCACTTCCGTTTTACCCAGCACGTCCTGTGCCAGCGTACGGAACAGTGACTCCGTCAGTTCGATCAGATCTTTATAGTCCGCATACGCCATGTAGAGTTCCATCATGGTGAACTCTGGGTTATGACGCACGGAGATCCCTTCGTTACGGAAGTTACGGTTGATTTCGAACACGCGCTCGAAGCCGCCAACCACCAGACGCTTCAGGTACAGTTCCGGCGCAATACGCAGGTACATGTCCAGATCCAGCGCATTGTGATGGGTGATAAACGGACGCGCAGACGCGCCGCCAGGGATCACCTGCATCATCGGGGTCTCAACTTCCATAAAACCGCGACCAACCATGAACTGACGAATGCCCGCCAGGATCTGAGAGCGCACTTTAAAGGTGTTGCGGGACTCATCGTTAGAGATGAGGTCCAGATAGCGCTGACGATAACGCGCTTCCTGATCCTGCAGACCGTGGAATTTATCCGGCAGCGGACGCAGCGCTTTGGTCAGCAGACGTAATTCGGTGCAGTGGATAGACAGTTCACCCGTTTTGGTCTTGAACAGCTTCCCTTTCGCGCCGAGGATGTCGCCGAGGTCCCATTTTTTGAACTGCTCGTTGTAAACGCCTTCCGGCAGGTCATCACGGGCAACGTACAGTTGAATACGGCCACCCACATCCTGCAACGTCACAAAGGACGCTTTACCCATGATACGACGGGTCATCATGCGCCCTGCAACGGACACCTCGATGTTCAGCGCTTCCAGCTCTTCGTTCTCTTTCGCATCGAAGTCAGCGTGCAGTTGGTCTGAGGTATGATCGCGACGGAAATCGTTCGGGAAAGCGATACCCTGCTCGCGCAGGCCAGCCAGCTTCTCACGGCGCGTTTTCAGTTCGTTATTAAGATCGGTTACCGCGTCAGCGCCCTGTGCGTGTTGTTCAGACATGTTGGTTCCTCATAACCCTGCTTTCAAACTTGCTTCGATAAATTGATCCAGGCTGCCGTCCAGCACCGCCTGCGTGTTGCGGGTTTCAACCCCGGTACGCAAGTCTTTAATGCGGGAGTCATCAAGGACGTAAGAACGAATCTGGCTTCCCCAGCCGATGTCGGATTTAGTGTCTTCCATCGCCTGTTTCTCGGCGTTCTTCTTCTGCATTTCCAGTTCATAAAGCTTCGCTTTCATCTGCTTCATGGCCTGGTCTTTGTTCTTGTGCTGGGAACGGTCGTTCTGGCATTGCGTCACAATCCCGGTCGGAATGTGGGTAATACGCACCGCAGATTCAGTACGGTTAACGTGCTGACCACCCGCGCCGGAGGCGCGATACACGTCGATACGCAGGTCCGCCGGGTTGATTTCGATATCAATATCGTCATCCACTTCCGGGTAGACGAACGCAGAGCTGAACGAGGTATGGCGACGGCCACCGGAGTCGAACGGGCTCTTACGCACCAGACGGTGTACGCCGGTTTCTGTGCGCAGCCAGCCGTAGGCATATTCGCCAGAAATCTTAATGGTCACGGATTTAATCCCGGCCACTTCCCCTTCTGACTCTTCAATAATTTCGGTCTTGAAGCCGCGTGCTTCTGCCCAGCGCAGATACATACGCTCCAGCATGCTTGCCCAGTCCTGTGCTTCAGTCCCGCCAGAACCGGCCTGAATATCGAGGTAGCAATCGGCGCTATCATATTCGCCGGAGAACATACGACGGAATTCCAGTTGCGCCAGTTTTTCTTCCAGGATATCGAGTTCAGCAACGGCTTCGTTAAAGGTCTCTTCGTCGTCGGCTTCGACAGCCAGATCCAGCAGGCCGGAAACATCTTCCAGCCCCTGAGACATTTGGTCTAGGGTGTCAACAATCGCTTCCAGCGAGGAACGTTCTTTGCCCAGCGCCTGTGCGCGTTCGGGTTCGTTCCAGACGTCCGGCTGTTCCAGCTCGGCGTTTACTTCTTCCAGACGCTCTTTCTTGGCATCGTAGTCAAAGATACCCCCTAAGAACGTCAGAGCGCTCCGTGAGGTCCTGAATGCGGTTTTTTACCGGATTAATTTCAAACATGGTCTGATTTCTTTTATTGGACTTGTCAAAATGCGGTGATAAGAGCGGGATTGTACCGAATCCGCGCTCTTATTTACAGAGAGGATGACGCTAAATTGGCCAGATATTATCAATGATGATCTGCAAACTGCGGTTGCCGCGAAATTCGTTAATATCCAGTTTGTAGGCAAGTTCGACTTCGCGAACGCCGTTATCCGGCCAGCAGGCGGTATCGACGTTAAAGGCGATGCCGTCCAGCAGCGGTCCTCCGCCAATAGGTTCGACCATCACTTTCAAATGCCGCTCCCCTACCAGACGCTGCTGAAGCAGACGAAAACGCCCGTCAAACAGCGGTTCCGGGAACATTTGTCCCCACGGACCGGCATCACGCAGCAGTTGCGCGACCTCCATCGTCATCTCCGCCGCGCTGAGCGGACCGTCAGAGACCACTTCACCCTGTAACAGCGAGGGATCAAGCCATTCAGTGACCAGCTCACCAAAGCGCTGCTGGAACAGGTCGAATTTAGCCTCTTCCAGAGACAGTCCCGCCGCCATCGCATGGCCGCCGAATTTAATCATCAGCCCCGGATGCAGCGTATCCAGCCGCTCCAGCGCATCACGCATGTGCAGTCCCTGAATGGAACGTCCGGAACCTTTCAGCGTGCCGTCGCCCGCTGGCGCAAACGCGATCACCGGGCGATGAAAACGCTCTTTAATACGCGAAGCGAGGATCCCGACCACCCCCTGATGCCACTCAGGATGATACATCGCCAGACCACCGGGCAACGTTTCGCGACTGCGTTCCAGCTTCTCGCACAGGGTCAGCGCTTCCGCCTGCATTCCCTGCTCAATCTCTTTACGCGTCTGGTTCAGCGCATCCAGCTCGTTTGCCAGGACCCGCGCTTCGCCAATGTTATCGCACAACAGCAGCGCCACACCGACGGACATGTCGTCCAGCCGACCCGCAGCGTTCAGACGCGGACCGAGCGCAAAGCCTAAATCGCTGGCGGCGAGCTTTTGCGCATCGCGGTTGGACACTTCCAGCAACGCTTTGATCCCCGGACGGCATTTCCCGGCGCGAATACGGCTTAAGCCCTGCCAGGTGAGGATTCGATTGTTGGCATCCAGCGGCACAACGTCCGCCACGGTGCCCAGCGCAACCAGATCGAGCAGATCCGCGAGATTTGGCGGCGCAATACCGCGTTCGTCAAACCAGCCTTTGTCGCGCAGGAAGGTGCGCAGAGCGAGCATCAGGTAGAACGCCACGCCCACGCCGGCCAGCGATTTCGACGGGAAATCACAGTCAGGCAGATTCGGGTTGATAATGGCCTCGGCGGCTGGCAGCGTCTCGCCCGGCAGATGGTGATCGGTAACTACCACCGGGATCCCCAGCATCCTGGCGTGATCCACTCCGGCATGGGATGAGATACCGTTATCGACGGTGACAATCAGCTGCGCGCCACGCGCATGGGCCTGATCGACCACTTCCGGACTTAAGCCGTAACCATCCTCAAAACGATTTGGCACGAGGTAGCTGATGTTATCGCAGCCCAGAGCGCGCATACCCAGCACGCTCAGGGCGGTGCTGGTCGCCCCGTCCGCATCGAAGTCGCCGACGACGATGATGCGCGTCCCCTCGCGAAAAGCGTTATAGAGGATCTCAACCGCTTTTTCGACGCCAGTTAGCTGTTGCCAGGGCAACATACCTTTTACGCTACGTTCCAGATCCTGTGCGTTACGTACGCCACGACTGGCATACAAGCGGCGTAACAGCGGCGAGAGATCGGCAGGCAGCTCAGCCGACTCATCGACTTCCCGCCGACGAAGTTGTATCTGTTGTTTCACGCGAATTATTTACCACTGGTCTGTTTTTGGTGCTCGTCAAGAAACGCTTTCATCTCTTTCGGCCCCTGATAGCCTGGCACGACATAACCGTTGCTCAGCACAATGGCAGGTGTGCCGCTTACGCCAAACTGCACGCCCAGCGCATAGTGATCCGCGATGTTCACATCGCAGGTCGCCGCTTTCACACCTTTGCCCGCTATCGCGTCGTCAAACGCTTTGGCTTTGTCTTGCGCACACCAGATAGACTTCATATCCTGCTCGGCCTGGCTTTCCAGTCCCTGACGCGGGAAGGCGAGGTAGCGTACGGTAATGCCCAGCGCATTGTAGTCCTTCATCTCTTCATGCAGCTTGTGGCAGTAGCCGCAGGTGATATCGGTAAAGACGGTAATGACGTGTTTTTCCTGTGGCGCTTTATAGACGATCATTTCGTTTTCCAGCGCGTTCAGATGCTTCATCAGCAGCTGGTTAGTTACGTTGACTGGCGTCGCGCCGCTGACATCGTACATCGGCCCCTGAATGATGTGTTTACCGTCTTCCGTCACGTACAGCACGCCGCTGTTGGTCAGTACCGTTTTCATCCCGGCAACCGGGGCGGGCTGAATATCCGTGCTCTGTACGCCCAGTTTCGTCAGAGACTGGCGGATCGCGGCGTCGTCGGCGTGTGCCAGGCCGGAAAACGCAGTGGTCAGCAGGGTAAACAGCATTAAACCTTTTTTCATAACCTTTCCTGTTCGCTCAGCATTCACGCTCTTGGGTGATGCTGTTGATGAAGTTGACGCAGGCGCGCTGTCGCAACATGAGTGTAAATCTGTGTGGTGGAGAGATCGCTGTGACCCAGCAACATCTGCACCACGCGTAAATCGGCGCCATGATTGAGCAAATGCGTGGCAAATGCGTGGCGCAAAACGTGCGGCGACAGCTTTTCACTGTCGATGCCTGCTAATACGGCATAGTGCTTAATGCGGTGCCAGAAAGTCTGGCGCGTCATCTGCTGCGCGCGCTGGCTGGGAAACAGCACGTCAATGGACACGCCGTTCAGCAGCCACGGACGCCCATGTTCCAGGTACGTCTCCAGCCAGTACACCGCCTCTTCGCCCAATGGCACAAGACGCTCTTTATTGCCTTTACCAATCACCCGTACTACGCCCTGACGCAAGCTGACATCGCTCATCGCCAGCCCAACCAGCTCAGACACGCGCAGTCCGGTCGCATATAAAATCTCAAGCATGGCTTTATCGCGTAACTCCAGCGGTTGGTCAACCACGGGCGCTTGTAATAATCTCTCAACTTGCGCTTCACTGAGATCTTTCGGCAGGCGCTGCGGGAGCTTGGGCGAAGCCAGCGTCGCACTGGGATCGTCGCTGCGGATCTTCTCGCGGTAAAGATGCTGGAAAAGCCGCCGCACCGCGCTCAGCAATCGTGCGGTACTGGTGGCTTTATACCCACCGTCCATCCGCTCGGCCAGCAAGGCCTGCAGATCGTCGCTTTGCGCGGTATCCAGCGACACCTGACGGTGCGCGAGCCACTCCACCAGCATGGTCAAATCACGGCGATAGGCGCTCAGCGTATTTTCCGCCAGATTTTTCTCCAACCAGAGCGCATCAAGGAATTGTTCGATGCGTGCGAGATCCTGTTCCACATCTGCCCCTTTGATTCTGCAATCTGCCATTATGACTCAATGATACGGGTTTCTGGTACACTACGCGCAAAGTCATAGCAAGTATTGAGACGTTTACGCGATGAATATTGGTCTTTTTTACGGTTCCAGCACCTGCTACACCGAGATGGCTGCGGAGAAAATTCGCGACATCATCGGCCCGGAACTGGTGACGCTGCATAATCTGAAAGATGATGCCCCGGCCCTGATGGAGCAGTACGATGTGCTGATCTTAGGCATTCCCACCTGGGATTTCGGAGAAATTCAGGAAGACTGGGAAGCCGTCTGGGATCAACTGGACGAACTCAACCTCGAAGGCAAAATTGTCGCGCTTTATGGTATGGGCGACCAATTAGGCTACGGTGAGTGGTTCCTTGACGCGTTGGGTATGTTACATGACAAACTGTCGACCAAAGGCGTCAAATTCGTCGGTTACTGGCCTACCGAAGGCTACGAGTTCACCAGCCCTAAACCGGTCATTGCCGAGGGGCAATTATTCGTTGGTCTCGCCCTGGATGAAACCAATCAATACGATCTCAGCGACGAGCGTATTCAGGCGTGGTGCGAGCAAATTCTCGGTGAAATGGCCGAACACTATTCCTGATAACCGTTTTGCCCAATGACGTACCAAACCAGAGGCCTGATAACCGTAATGCTATCAGGCACTCATCGACGTTACCCCTGCTTAGCCTGTTGCAGCATCAGCCGCCGTAAATCCCGCCATTCCGCTTCATCCATACTGTCTGCCGCGAGCCACAGATGTTGGCGTTTACCATTTTCTGAACGCAGACGCAGCATCATGCCTGTTTTGATCATCCACGGTGCATTAATGATAAACCAGTCCTGCCCCTGCCAGCGGAGCCGTCCATCCATCAGCAGTTTGACCTCTCCCTGACGGGCGTTAATTCGCCGCTGGCTACGAACACAGTCAAACACCACCAGTGAAAGCAGTATCAACCACAGCGGCGTATAACTCAGCGGCCATGGCATTAACAGAATAACCGCGGCCACCAGCCCATGCAGGAGTAGCGATAGCCACTGTGCGCGCCACGAGACGCGGAGATCAGATTGCCACAGGACCACGATCCCGATTCCGTGTCTGGATGAGTCGAACCATCTGCTCCAGTTCAGCATCTGCCGGTTTACCGTGATTCATCAACCAGTTGAACAAATCCGGGTCATCACACTCCAGCAGGCGGATAAAAATACGTTTTTCATCGTCGCTCAACGTGTCGTATTCATGTTCGAAAAACGGCATGATGGAAATATCGAGTTCACGCATACCGCGTCGGCATGCCCAGTGAATACGTGCTTTATTGTTAATATCCATGTTTTTCTTCCTGTCTCACTCAAATGAACTACCCGGCTATTGTAACGTGTTTTTCATCCTGTTTTGCGGGAATATCCGTCACCACAAGCGCGATCGCTAATTAAATCCCCAATAAGTCAACGGGTTCATGTTTTCTGGATGGCGCCTCGCAATCTGTAAGATAAGGCACAAATGGGACTATCAAAGCGCTTGCATTGGGCAATAGCTCTTTTACCATTAGTCATTATCACTGCGTTAAGCAAATCAGGACATTTTTATGGCATTTACTCCATTTCCACCTCGTCAACCATCAGCTTCAGCGCGTTTGCCCGTGACGTTGATGACGTTAGATGACTGGGCGCTGGCCACGATTACCGGAGCGGACAGCGAGAAGTATATCCAGGGGCAGGTGACGGCTGACGTGAGTCAACTGACTGAACAGCAGCATGTACTGGCCGCTCACTGCGACGCCAAAGGCAAAATGTGGAGCAACCTGCGGCTGTTTCGCGATGGCGACGGTTTTGCCTGGATTGAGCGTCGAAGTCTGCGTGACGCGCAGGTGGGTGAACTGAAAAAATACGCCGTGTTCTCGAAAGTGACGATTGCCGCAGACGACGAACGCGTGCTGCTGGGTGTCGCAGGTTTCCAGGCTCGAGCCGCACTGGCAAATCTGTTTAGCGAATTGCCCGACCGCGAAAAGCCTGTCACGCGTGAAGGAGCGACCACCCTGCTGTGGTTTGAACATCCGGCAGAACGTTTCCTGTTGGTTACCGATGTGACAACAGCAGAAACTGTGACAGAAAAACTGCGTGGCGAAGCGGAACTGAATAACAGTCAGCAATGGCTGGCGCTCGACATTGAGGCTGGTCTGCCGGTGATTGATTCTGCAAACAGCGCGCAGTTTATTCCACAAGCGACCAACCTCCAGGCACTGGGCGGTATCAGCTTTAAGAAAGGCTGTTATACCGGTCAGGAAATGGTAGCGCGGGCGAAATTCCGCGGAGCGAACAAACGCGCGTTATGGTCCCTGGCGGGTAAGGCCAGCCGTGTACCGGAAGCAGGTGACGATCTTGAAATGCAAATGGGTGAGAACTGGCGTCGTACTGGCACCGTCCTCGCGGCAGTGCAACTGGATGACGGTCAGCTTCGGGTCCAGGTGGTGATGAACAACGATATGGAGGCCGACAGCGTATTTCGTGTACGCGACGATGCCAACACGTTGCACATTGAACCGCTGCCCTATTCACTGGAAGCGTAACTCTGTAGGCCGGATAAGGCGTTTACGCCGCTATCCGGCATCTCTTGCCTGATGGCGCTTCGCTTATCAGGCCTACAGGCACGCTCACGTAGGTCTGATAAGGCAGCAGAATATTAAGCCTGCCCTACATACAAATAGATCGCCAGGAAGTGGCACACGCTGCCGCCCAGCACAAATCCATGCCAGATAGCGTGATTGTAGGGAATACGTTTACAGACGTAGAAAATCACCCCCAGCGAATACACCACACCGCCGACGGCCAGTAGCGTTACGCCTCCCGCCGCCAGTTTGATCGCCAGTTGATACACCACAATCAGGGACAGCCAGCCCATCGTCAGATAAGTCACCAGCGACAGCACTTTAAACCGGTGAGCTATCGTCAGTTTGAATAAAATACCGAGCAGCGCCAGACTCCAGATTACTATCATCAGCCCGCGCGCCAACGGCGAATCCAGCCCCACCAGCAGAAACGGGGTATAGGTCCCGGCAATAAGCAGGTAGATCGCACAGTGGTCGAATTTTTTCAGCCAGATCTTCGCCCTCTGATGTGGGATCGCGTGATATAAGGTCGACGCCAGAAATAACAGAATCATGCTGCCGCCGTACAGGCTGTAACTGGTAATCGCTGTCGCGCTGGCATTCATATCCACTGCCTGCACCAACAACAACACCAGACCGACAATACCAAACACCAGCCCAATACCATGACTGATGCTGTTGGCGATTTCCTCCGCCAGTGAATATCCTTGCGCGATGAATGGCTTCTGGACCATAACTTACTCCGGAGAAACGAACACGTTCGTGATTGCGCTTCTAGCGTAACTGAGAATGGTTCCAGTGAACACCTGTTAGCTAAAATAAATATCACATAGAAATTAATCTTTATAAATCATTATGTTGAAATGCATTTTTCAACTAACAGTTGTTCATTTAATTCAAAGGCATTTAAAATCAATCACATAAAACTGTGACTGGTTCGGGTAAATTTCGCTAATCACCCGTTTCAGTTCCTCCAGCGTCATGTTTTCCTGCTGTGCATGTTTTTCCGTCAACGTGTCGAGCGTGACGGTTGACGTTCCCCGCACCTCAATCGTGCAAAAATAGCCGTCGTCCTCGAAACGCCCTACCCGCAGAATGTCGCCAGTCCTGAAGTGAGATTCCGACTCATCACGAATAGTGATCGTTTTACGCCCTGCCAGAATGTCGTCCTGGAAACGCTGAAAAAAAGTGATGTCATTTGGCTGCATGTTATTATTCCCGTAGGTAAATTCTGATGAGTGAGTATTGCCATTGTGAGTATGTTCTCCCACGCTGCTATCGCCAGTCTCAACAACATTGAGATGTTGGTCTACAACTATGTCATTAAGAACCGTGACAAAGTCATGTATATGACCATCCGGGAACTGGCTGAAGGGGCAGGGGTATCAACCACCACCGTGCTGCGTTTCTGTCGCAAGCTTAACTGTGAAGGCTACTCCGAATTTCGCGTGCGCTTTAAATTATATTTAGAGCAGAACGAACCGCAACAGGCTAATTTTGGTGCCAGCGAGATTATCAGTTTTTTTAAAGGGGTAAATAACGATGAATTTGATCAGTTACTCGATCAGGCTGTAGAGATTATTTTATCGTCCGAACGCATTATATTTGTCGGTGCCGGCACCTCTGGAGCCTTAGCCAAATATGGCGCTCGTTTTTTCTCAAACGTCGGAAAATTCAGTAACCATATTGACGATCCTTATTTCCCGGTGACGAACGATATGGCGCGGAATGCGCTGGCGATTGTGCTATCGGTCTCTGGCGAAACCGAAGAAATCCTGCGTTTTGCCAGCCAGTTCAGCCTGCATCACTGCAAAGTACTTTCGATTACCAGCCACGAACACTCGCGCCTCGCCAGGCTGGCGGACTTTAATCTCTCCTGGCATGTACCGCAAACCCGTATTGCTGGCGTGTACGATATCACCACGCAAATTCCCGTTATTTATATTCTCGAAACGCTTGGCCGAAAATTGGCGAAAAAATTAGCGTAAAAAAACAGACTGTTTTATGGCGGTAACAAATTACCGTTTCGCTATTTTGTTATATCGTGACATTTACCTTCCCTTTGTTAGACTCAAATCAGTTTGTATTAATTTGAGACGACGTAACGATGAAAAAACTCACCTTACCGAAAGATTTTCTCTGGGGCGGCGCGGTTGCTGCACATCAGGTTGAAGGCGGCTGGAACAAAGGCGGAAAAGGCCCCAGCATTTGTGACGTTCTGACCGGCGGCGCACATGGCGTACCCCGTGAAATCACCCAGCAGGTGGTGCCGGGTAAATATTACCCAAACCACGAAGCAGTCGATTTTTATGGTCACTACAAAGAAGACATCAGGCTGTTTGCCGAAATGGGCTTTAAATGCTTCCGCACGTCCATCGCCTGGACACGAATCTTCCCGCAAGGTGACGAAACGCAGCCAAATGAAGAAGGGCTGAAATTCTACGACGACATGTTTGATGAATTGCTCAAGTACAATATCGAACCGGTCATTACTCTGTCTCACTTTGAGATGCCGTTGCACCTGGTTCAGCAGTATGGCGGCTGGACTAACCGTAAGGTCGTTGATTTCTTTGTCCATTTTGCCGAAGTGGTGTTTGAGCGCTACAAGCATAAGGTCAAATACTGGATGACCTTCAACGAAATCAACAACCAGCGCAACTGGCGTGCGCCCCTGTTTGGCTATTGCTGTTCCGGCGTGGTCTATACCGAGCACGAAAACCCGGAAGAGACGATGTACCAGGTGCTGCATCACCAGTTTGTCGCCAGCGCGTTAGCAGTGAAGACGGCGCGTCGCATCAATCCGGAAATGAAGGTGGGTTGTATGCTGGCTATGGTCGCGCTGTATCCGTTTTCCTGCAAGCCAGAGGATGTCATGTTCGCTCAGGAATCCATGCGCGAGCGCTATGTTTTCACTGACGTGCAGTTGCGCGGTTACTACCCCTCCTATGTCCTCAACGAGTGGGAGCGTCGCGGCTTTAACATTAAAATGGAAGATGGCGATGCCGCGATTCTGCGTGAAGGTACCTGCGATTACCTCGGCTTCAGCTACTACATGACCAACGCGGTGAAGGCCGAAGGCGGCAGCGGCGATGCCATTTCAGGTTTCGAAGGCAGCGTACCGAATCCGCACGTCAAGGCCTCTGACTGGGGCTGGCAGATTGACCCGGTGGGTCTGCGCTACTCGCTATGCGAGCTGTATGAGCGTTACCAGAAACCGTTGTTCATCGTTGAAAACGGATTTGGCGCTTACGATAAAGTAGAAGACGATGGCAGCATTAACGACGACTACCGCATTGACTATCTGCGTGCTCATGTCGAAGAGATGATGAAAGCGGTCACGTATGACGGTGTGGATCTGATGGGTTACACGCCATGGGGCTGCATCGACTGTGTCTCTTTCACCACCGGCCAGTACAGCAAACGTTATGGCTTTATCTATGTGAACAAGCACGATGATGGAACGGGTGACATGTCGCGTTCACGCAAGAAAAGTTTCGACTGGTATAAAACCGTGATCGCCAGCAACGGCGAGGTTCTGTGAATTTTCGCCGGATGACGGCGTAAGCACCTTATCCGGCCTACGGAGCCAGAGCTTGTAGGTCGGGTAAGGCAGAGCCGCCACCCGACAGGAAATTACTTCCCGCCTGCCAGCTCCAGAAAGCTGCCCGTGACATACGACGCTTTCTCGCTCAGCAGCCAGGCAATGGCCTGGGCCACCTCTTCCGGCTGCCCGCCACGCTGCATAGGCAACATCGACTTCACGCGATCCACCCGACCCGGCTCGCCGCCGGAAGCGTGTATTTCGGTGTAAATGAGCCCAGGGCGCACGCCGTTGACCCTGATCCCTTGCGCCGCCACCTCCAGCGCCAGGCCCGTTGTCAGAGAATCGACGGCCCCTTTCGACGCCGCGTAGTCAATATACTCCCCCGGAGCCCCCAGACGCGACGCCGCTGACGACACGTTCACAATCGCCCCGCCGTGACCGCCGTGTTTGTGCGACATACGCTTGACCGCCTCGCGACAGCAGAGGAAATACCCCGTCACGTTGGTCGCCAACACGCGGTTAATGCGCTCGGCAGAGAGGTTTTCGATCGTACTTTGTTCAAACAAAATTCCGGCATTATTGACCAGCGCCACAAGCGGCTCATTTTCACGGTCGATCGATTCGAACATCGCCACGACCTGCGCTTCGTCACTGATATCTGCACGCAGGGCGAATGCGTTTCCCCCGGCCGCGACTATCTTATTCACCACGTCGGTGGCAGCCCGAATATTGTGATGAAAGTTAACGGCAACCGTATAACCCTCATCTGCCAGTTGTAACGCGGTTGCCCGTCCAATACCGCGACTGCCACCGGTAACTAATGCTATTGCCATCCCTTCCCCCTGAAACAAAAAGGCGCCGGAGCGCCTTTAAAAGATAGTCGAATCAGCAGATTACTGGTATTCGCTCATCGGCACGCAGGCGCAGAACAGGTTACGGTCGCCGTAAACGTCATCCAGACGTTTCACGGTTGGCCAATACTTGTTCGCCACGCCCGCCGGGAAGACGGCAACTTCACGGCTGTAACCGTGATTCCACTCAGCCACCATCTCGTTCTGGGTATGCGGCGCGTTAACCAGTGGGTTATCTTCCAGTGACCAGACGCCTGCTTTCACGCTGTCGATTTCCGCGCGAATCGCCAGCATCGCATTAATAAAGCGATCCAGTTCCACTTTGCTTTCCGATTCCGTCGGCTCAACCATCAGCGTACCCGCGACCGGGAACGACATGGTTGGCGCGTGGAAACCATAGTCAATCAGACGTTTGGCAATATCCAGTTCACTGATGCCGGTCTCTTCTTTCAGCGGACGGATGTCGAGAATACACTCGTGCGCCACGCGACCATCACGACCGGTGTACAGTACCGGGAACGCATCTTTCAGGCGGCTGGCGATGTAGTTGGCATTCAAAATCGCGACCTGGCTTGCCTGCTTCAGTCCTTCTGCGCCCATCATACGGATGTACATCCAACTGATCGGCAGAATCGATGCGCTGCCAAACGGTGCGGCAGAAACCGCACCCTGGCGGGTCAGCATCCCTTCAATCTGCACCACGCTGTGCCCCGGAACAAACGGTGCCAGGTGCGATTTCACGCCAATCGGTCCCATGCCTGGGCCACCGCCGCCGTGCGGAATGCAAAAGGTTTTGTGCAGGTTCAGGTGTGAAACGTCAGCACCGATAAAGCCCGGAGAGGTGATGCCCACCTGAGCGTTCATATTCGCGCCGTCGAGATAAACCTGACCACCGAACTGATGCACGATCTCACACACTTCACGGATCGTCTCTTCGTACACGCCGTGAGTAGACGGATAGGTCACCATGATGCAGGAGAGGTTTTCGCCCGCCTGACCGGCTTTTTCACGCAGATCGCCAAGATCGATGTTGCCGTTCTTATCACAAGCCACAACCACCACCTGCATCCCCGCCATCTGTGCGGAAGCCGGGTTAGTTCCGTGCGCAGAAGCCGGGATCAGGCAGATATCGCGATGCCCTTCATTGCGGCTTTCATGGTAATGACGGATCGCCAATAAACCCGCGTATTCCCCCTGAGCACCGGAGTTCGGTTGCATGCAGACGGCATCATAACCGGTCAGTTTGACCAGCCAGTCAGAAAGCTGACCGATCATCTGGTGGTAGCCTTCCGCCTGTTCTGGCGGGCAGAACGGATGCAGTTCGGCGAATTCCGGCCAGGTAATCGGGATCATTTCCGCTGCCGCGTTCAGCTTCATGGTGCAGGAACCCAGTGGGATCATCGCCTGATTCAGCGCCAGATCTTTACGCTCCAGCGAGTGCATGTAGCGCATCATCTCCGTTTCGCTGTGATAGCGATTGAAAACCGGGTGGCTCAGGATAGCGTCATCGCGCAGCATACTTTCCTGAATCGAACGACTGTCGTGCGCCACCTCTTTATCCAGGGTGTCGATGTTCAGACCGTGGTTGTCGCCCAGCAGAACCGCGAATAATTGCAGGACATTTTCACGCGTGGTGGTTTCATCGAGCGTCATACCTACCGCGTTATGGATATCACTGCGCAGGTTGATTTCAGCCGCTTGCGCACGCGCCAGTACTGCGGCTTTATCCGCCACTTCCACGCACAGCGTGTCAAAATAGTGGGTATGACGCAGTTTCAGCCCTTTTTGTTGCAGGCCCACGGCGAGGATATCGGTCAGACGGTGGATACGATTCGCAATACGTTTCAGGCCAACCGGGCCATGATAAACAGCATACAGGCTGGCGATGTTTGCCAGCAGTACCTGTGAGGTACAAATGTTGGAGTTGGCTTTCTCGCGGCGAATATGCTGCTCACGCGTTTGCATCGCCATGCGCAGCGCGGTATTGCCCGCCGCATCTTTTGATACACCGATAATACGGCCCGGCATGGAGCGTTTGAATTCATCTTTCGCGGCGAAGAAGGCCGCGTGCGGGCCGCCATAGCCCATCGGTACGCCAAAGCGTTGCGCAGATCCAAACACAATATCCGCGCCCTGTTTACCCGGCGCGGTCAGCAGCACCAGCGCCATAAAATCGGCAGCAACGCTGACGATCACTTTGCGTGATTTCAGTTCGCTAATCAGCGCGCTGTAGTCGTGGACTTCACCGGTGGTTCCCACCTGCTGTAACAGCACGCCGAACACATCCTGGTGATCCAGCACTTTCGCCGCCTCATCCACAATCACATCAAAACCAAAGGTTTCCGCACGCGTACGCACAACATCCAGCGTCTGCGGGTGCACATCTGCGGCAACAAAGAAACGGTTCGCGTTCTTCAGTTTACTCACGCGCTTCGCCATCGCCATCGCTTCTGCCGCGGCGGTAGCTTCATCGAGCAGCGATGCGGAGGCCATGTCCAGACCGGTCAAATCCAGCGTCACCTGCTGGAAGTTCAATAAGGCTTCCAGACGACCCTGAGACACTTCCGGCTGATAAGGCGTATAGGCGGTGTACCAGCCCGGGTTTTCCAACATGTTACGCAGGATAACCGGCGGCAGCTGCACGGGGGTGTAGCCCATGCCAATGTACGACGTGAAACGCTTGTTACGCCCGGCGATGGCTTTTAATTCAGCCAGCGCAGCGTATTCGGTCGCCGCCTCGCCGACCTGCGGCGGGGTGGCGAGCTGAATGTCTTTCGGCACAATCTGGCCGATCAGCGCGTTTAACGACTCGGCGCCAACCGCATTTAGCATCTCTTGCTGCTGCGCGGCGTCCGGTCCGATGTGGCGTTCAATGAAAGCGCCGCTGTTTTCAAGCTGGCTTAACGTCTGTGTCATGGGCGATGGTTCCTGAAACGTGCAGTGAATCGTGATTGTCTGACTGGTTTGCCCGGTGGCGCTCACGCTTACCGGGCCTACGCGCGATCGGTAGGCCGGATAAGCGTAAGCGCCATCCGGCATAAGCGTATTTATTCGTCTTCGAGCAGAGCTTCGTATGCTGTCGCATCCAGCAGCGAGTCCAGTTCACTCTCATCGCTGGCTTTGATTTTGAAGATCCAACCATCGGCATACGGCTCGCTGTTCACCAGCTCCGGGGAATCGCTCAGCGCGTCGTTAACGGCCACGATCTCACCGCTGACCGGCGCATAGATGTCAGAAGCGGCTTTGACCGACTCTGCCACCGCGCAGTCGTCACCCGCGCTAACGGTCGCACCGACTTCCGGCAGGTCAACAAATACCATATCGCCCAACAGTTCCTGAGCGTGTTCGGTGATACCGACGGTGTAAGTGCCGTCAGCTTCTTTGCGCAGCCATTCGTGTTCTTTGCTGTATTTCAGTTCTGCTGGTACGTTGCTCATCAATCAATCTCCAGAAAAGGATGAATCACGCGACGGCTTTGCCGTTACGCACAAAAACAGGTTTAGTAACTTTTACCGGCATTTCGCGGTTGCGAATCTGCACAATCGCCGTTTCGCCAATGCCTGCTGGTACACGCGCCAGCGCAATGCTGTAACCCAGCGTCGGTGAGAAGGTGCCGCTGGTGATAACGCCTTCCTGCTGATTGCCCTGAGCGTCAGTGAAACGTACCGGCAGTTCATTACGCAGAACGCCTTTCTCGGTCATCACCAGACCGACCAACTGATCGTGGCCTTTTTCACGCTGGGCTTCCAGCGCTTCACGACCGATAAAATCGCGGTCAGTCGGCTCCCAGGCGATGGTCCAGCCCATATTGGCCGCCAGCGGAGTGATACCTTCGTCCATCTCCTGACCATACAGGTTCATACCTGCCTCCAGGCGCAGCGTATCACGCGCGCCCAGACCACACGGTTTCACGCCTGCTTCCACCAGCGCACGCCAGAAATCCGCCGCCTTTTCATTCGGCATCGCTATCTCATAACCTGCTTCACCGGTATAACCGGTCGTAGCAATGAACAAGTCGCCGGCCTGCACGCCGAAGAACGGTTTCATTCCTTCAACGGCCTTACGCTGCTCGTCAGTAAACAGGGATGCTGCTTTCGCCTGCGCGTTTGGCCCCTGTACCGCGATCAGCGACAGATCATCACGCACGGTGATGTCAATGGCATAAGGTTCAGCGTGTTGGGAAATCCAGGAGAGGTCTTTTTCGCGGGTAGCGGAGTTGACAACGAGGCGGAAGAAGTCTTCGGTAAAGTAATAGACAATCAGGTCATCAATTACGCCGCCCGAGGCGTTAAGCATACCGGAGTAAAGGGCCTTGCCGGTTTTTGTGAGCTTTGCCACGTCGTTTGCCAGCAGATAGCGCAAGAACTCCCGGGTGCGACTGCCGCGTAGATCGACGATAGTCATGTGCGACACATCAAACATTCCGGCATCGGTGCGAACCGCATGGTGCTCATCAAGCTGAGAACCATAATGCAGCGGCATCATCCAGCCGTGAAAATCAACCATGCGCGCGCCGCACAGCGTGTGTTGTTCGTACAAAGGCGTCTGTTGAGCCATCTTGTCCTCATTGAATAAGCGGGGCTGACCACCCTTTCGCAGCGAAAATTGTCGCCACGAAACCCGGCATCGAAGCCACTACAGCGCTCCGACGCAAACGTTCTCTTTGCCCCTGAACTTACCACCGAAACCCACGCTAAACCATAAAACAAAATTAAGCATCACATTAGCTTATGACCCAAAACCATCAAAACACGCTCAGCATAAAAAACCACAATTCAGGTATTTCACGCAGATCAACAGTAAGCATTTGCACATATCAGCCATACATATCAACATTAAATACTGAAAAAATGTCAAAACGGACTTTATGCGAAAATCAATACATTAGAAAATATAATGCGAAAAGAACAGTGAAATTAGTTTATTTCAAATGAGGAAAGCCTCCCGACGAAGACGCCGGGAGAAGGAAGTGTGACGGGATTCAAATTCTTTAAATGTGGTGAATTCTTAGCGAAGCCACTCAGGCAGATCGTTTAATCCCATTGCCTGACGGAGAAGTTGCGGTTTAATGCCTGGGAGGGTGTCAGCCAGTTTCAGCCCCATATCACGCAACAGCTTTTTCGCTGGATGCGTCCCCGCAAACAGTTCGCGAAACCCCTGCATGCCCGCGAGCATCAGCGCGGCGCTGTGCTTACGGCTCCGCTCATAGCGACGCAAATAGAGGTACTGACCGATGTCTTTACCCTGACGATGTAAACGCTTAAGTTCCTCCACCAGCTCAGCCGCATCCATAAAGCCAAGGTTTACGCCTTGTCCGGCGAGCGGATGGATGGTATGTGCGGCGTCGCCGACCAGCGCCAGACGATGCGCGGCGAACTGACGCGCATAACGTCCGGTCAGCGGAAACACCTGGCGTTCGCTTTCCACGCGGCACAAGCCCAGGCGGTTATCAAAGGCGATATTCAGCGCCTGGTTAAAACGTTCCTCACTGGCCTGCTGCATGCGTTGAGCTTCTTCGGGGGAAAGTGACCAGACGATGGAGCACAAATGCGGATCGCTAAGCGGCAAAAACGCCAGAATACCTTCACCGTGAAACGCCTGACGGGCAACAGCGCCGTGCGCTTCTTCAGTGCGAATAGTCGCGACCAGTGCATGATGATGATAATCCCAGAAGGTCAGCGGAATATCCGCTTTATTGCGCAGCCACGAGTTCGCCCCGTCTGCGCCAATCACCAGACGCGCTGTGAGCATTGCACCATCTTTCAGCGTCAGGAAGGCTTCGTTTTCGCCCCACGCGACCTGCTGTAATTCAGCAGGTGCCATCAGCGTAATATCGGAGGATTGCCGCGCCTTTTGCCACAGCGCGTAGTGGATAACCGTGTTCTCCACGATATGGCCCAGATGGCTGTAGCCCATGCTTTTGTCATCAAATTCAATACGGCCAAAACTGTCCTTATCCCACACTTCCATTCCGTGATAACAACTGGCCCGGTGGGCCACAATCTCTGACCAGACGCCCAGACGCGTCAGCAGTTTTTCACTGGCAGCGTTAATGGCTGACACGCGAAGCGCAGGATCGGCATCCGCCGCCAACGGTTGCGGTTCGCGCTGTTCGAGCACAGCGACACGTAAACCGCTGCCCTGCAGCCCACACGCGACAGCCAGGCCAACCATGCCTCCACCCACGATTGCTACATCAACACTTTGCACTGTTTACTCCTGAGAATAGGACAATCAAAAACCGTAGGCCGGATAAGGCCAAGCCGCCATCCGGCAAGGTTACCCGCCTATCGGTCGGATGACGGTTTCGCCTTATTCCGACCTACGGGTGAATTTAACGTGCCACCCAACCTAACGTCCGCTGCGCTAACGCATCACGGGCGGGCGGAAAGAGTTCCATCGCCATGAGTCCCACATTGCGGCCCATGACCAGCGGTGCCCAGCGGTTGGCAAACAGATGGACCAGACTGTCCGTTACGCCAACCGTAGCATGACGATCGTCCTGGCGGCGCTGTTGATAACACGTGAGCACACCGTAATCACCAACGTCCCTGCCCGTTGCCTGCGCGGCAGTCAACGTTTCGGCGAGGCTCATGACATCGCGCAGGCCGAGGTTAAACCCCTGCCCCGCAATCGGGTGCAGCGTCTGCGCGGCATTCCCCACCAGCACGGTGCGGTGCGTGAACGGCTTCGCCGCCGTGGTGAGCGAAAGCGGATACACGCTGCGTTTGCCCGCGTGCGTGATGTTCCCCAACCGCCAGCCAAATGCCGTCTGGAGTTCGCGGCAGAAACGTTCATCTGACCAGCCCAGAATCTCCTCGCGTTGTTCCAGCGGATGACACCACACCAGTGAACAACGACCCTCAGACATTGGCAGCATCGCCAATGGCCCATGCGCCGTAAACCGTTCAAACGCGCGGCCATTATGTGCAACAGCGGTTGAGACGTTGGCGATCACCGCCAGTTGATCATAAGGCTCCTGCTGCCAGTCAACGCCGCAGGCGGTTGCCAGCGCAGAACGGGTACCATCCGCCGCCACCAGAACGCGTCCGACGATCGTCTCGCCCGTTTCCAGCGTGACGTTCACCTGTTCCTGGGTACGCGACACGCTGGCAACCCGATCCGGGCAGTGCAGCGTGACGCCTGGTGCTTTTCGTAGCAGAGCAAACAGTCGTAGTCCTACGTCGTGCAGCTCAACCACCTGACCCAGCGCCGGAATGCGGTAATCATCAGCGTCAAGCGTCACAAACCCGGCATGTCCCCGGTCGCTGACGTGGACCGTATTAATTGCAGTGGCGCAATCGGCGATAGCCTGCCATACGCCAATTCGCGCCAGTTGTTGACAGGTTCCCGCCGCGAGCGCAATCGCCCGGGCATCAAACCCGGGATGACTGTCCACTTCAGGGGCGGTCGCTTCAACCAGATGAACCGGCAGTGTCCCTTGACTTAACCGGGAAATAGCCAGCGCCAGCGTCGCGCCCACCATGCCACCGCCAACAATAATCACGCTCATTACGTTCTCGCCGCTGCCATTAACGCTTCAATCTCATCCGCCTTTTTGACGACGCCAGCGGTCAGATTTTCGTTACCGTTTTCCGTAATCAGGATGTCATCCTCAATGCGGATCCCGATCCCCCGATAAGCTTCCGGGACATCAGCATCAGGCGCGATATACAGCCCCGGCTCAACGGTAATCACCATCCCCGGTTTAAGGATGCGGGAACGATCCTGTTCGTATTCACCGACATCATGGACATCCAGTCCCAACCAATGGCTCAGGCCGTGCATGAAGAACGGACGATGCGCGTTGTCGGCAATCAGTTGGTCCACTTCACCCTGCAAAATACCCAACCTCACCAGCCCGGTAATCATAATGCGCACAACTTCACCGGTGACCTCCTGAATCGAGGTGCCAGGACGATACAGACGCAGGCTGGTTTCCAGCGATTCCAGTACGATGTCGTAGATTTCACGCTGTGCCGGGGTAAATTTGCCATTCACCGGGAAGGTCCGCGTGATATCGCCCGCATAACCTTTGTATTCACAGCCTGCGTCAATCAGCACCAGGGAACCATCGCGCAGTTCACTTTCGTTTTCGGTGTAGTGGAGAATGCAGCCGTTTTCACCGCCACCCACAATGGTGTTGTAGGAAGGATAGCGCGCGCCGTGGCGAGTAAACTCGTGATGAATTTCGCCTTCCAGTTGATATTCAAACATCCCTGGACGGCATTTTTCCATCGCCCGGGTATGCGCCAGCGCCGTAATTTCGCCTGCCCGACGCATCACGGCAATCTCTTCTGGCGACTTAAACAGGCGCATTTCATGCACCATCGGCCGCCAGTCGATCAAGGTTGAGGGGGATTTCAGGTTCTGGCGCGAACCTTTACGCAGTTTTTCCAGCGCGGTGAAGACTATCTCATCCGCATACGCATATTCGCCCTGCGCGTGGTACACCACATCCAGACCGTTAAGCAGTTGAAAAAGCTGTTGATTGATTTCACTAAAGGCCAGCGCACGATCCACTGCCAGTTTTTCAGGCGCGGCATCTTGTCCCAGTCGACGACCAAACCAGATTTCCGCAGTCAGATCGCGAACGCGGTTGAACAACACGCTGTGGTTATGGGTATCGTCGCTTTTAATCAGTACCAGAACGGCTTCCGGTTCGTTAAAACCGGTGAAATACCAGAAATCGCTGCTCTGGCGATACGGGTATTCACTGTCCGCGCTGCGCGTCACTTCCGGCGCGGCAAAAATCAGCGCGGCGCTGCCTGGCTGCATTTGCGCAAGCAGTGCCTGGCGACGACGTTGGTATTCCTGCGGTGTCATGACGTGGCCTCCATTATCGTTATATTTTTTTAGTGTAGGGTTGGTTTACGCACTTCCGGTGCGGTCGGCGGCTGACGGGTAAAGGTGTCATGGCACAACAGCGCGGCGACACGCACATACTCGATGATCTCTTCGAGCGACATTTCGAGCTCTTCCTGATCTTCCTCTTCGTCATAGCCGAGCTGCGCGATGTTGCGCAAATCGTCGATGGCTTCGCCCGTTTCACCGGTCACTTTATCGAGCTTCGGCTGCGTGACGCCGAGGCCCAGCAGGAAGTGATTAACCCATCCCGCCAGTGCATCTGCGCGATCGAAAACGCTCACGTCATCACCTTCAGGCAGATAAAGCTGAAAAAGGAAACCGTCATCTTCCAGCGCGTCGCTGGTCGCGGAGTGCATTTTACGCAGCGCCTGCGCCAGTTCATGACCGAAGGCCAACCCTTCGTTGGTCAGGTCGTGAAGCAGCGGCTGCCAGGAGCTGTCGTTGTTGCCACCGCAAATCATCCCGCTGATCAAACCATGCATTTCCGCCGGGGTCAGTCCGGCCCCTTGTTGGTTCAAATACTGGTTCATTTCACTGTAACCAGGCATTTCGTTCTGTATAGACATAAGCATTCGTCATCAAAGGGAGGATATTCATGGTATGCTACCACTTTGGACCCTGGTGAACCAGAATAGGGCTTGTATCTTCACACCAGGGTAGCTATAGTGTCGCCCCTTCGCGGACCCAGGGTCTGGAGACGAAGGCAGCGCAGTCAATCAGCAGGAAGGTGGCATGTCTGCACAACCCGTCGATATCCAAATTTTTGGCCGTTCACTGCGAGTGAATTGCCCGCCTGAACAAAGGGATGCGTTGAATCAGGCAGCGGACGATCTGAATCAGCGGTTGCAAGATCTAAAAGTTCGCACTAGAGTCACAAATACTGAGCAACTGGTATTCATTGCCGCACTGAATATAAGTTACGAGTTGACTCAGGAAAAAGCGAAGACCCGCGACTACGCGGCGAGCATGGAACAACGTATTCGGATGCTCCAACAGACCATTGAACAGGCACTGCTTGATCAGGGTCGCATAACCGAAAAAACGAGCCAAAACTTTGAATAACACTTTTCGGTTTACTATGGTAGAGTGACCGTGAAGACAAAATTTCTCTGAGATGTTTGCAAGCGGGCCAGTCCCCTGAGCCGATATTTCATACCACAAGAATGTGGCGATCCATGGTTGGTGAGCATGCTCGGTCCGTCCGAGAAGCCTTAAAACTGTGACGACGCATTCACCTTGAACCAAGGGTTCAAGGGTTACAGCCTGCGGCGGCATCTCGGAGATTCTCCTTCTACCTGGCGATAGCCATGACATTACATTCTGAACTCCCTTTATCACGACAAACCATTCGCCAGATGATTAGGCAACGTCGTCGTGCACTCACACTTTCGCAGCAAAGCACCTTCGGTCAGCAGGCCGCGACACGCATGCTTGCGTATCCACCCGTAGTGATGGCGCACACGGTCGCCGTGTTTCTGTCATTTGACGGCGAACTCGATACTCAGCCGCTAATCGAGCAACTCTGGCATGCGGGAAAACGCGTTTATCTTCCGGTACTTCATCCGTTCAGCCCTGGTAATCTGCTGTTTCTGCACTATCACCCGCACAGTGACCTGGTCACTAATCGGCTGAGGATTCAGGAGCCTAAACTCGACGTTCGTGATGTTCTGCCGCTTTCACAACTGGACGTGCTGGTCACGCCCCTGGTCGCGTTTGATGAGCAGGGTCAGCGTTTGGGTATGGGCGGCGGATTCTACGATCGCACCCTGCACAACTGGCAACAGCATGGCCTGACGCCTGTGGGCTACGCTCACGATTGCCAGCGCGTAGAGAAATTACCGGTAGAAGAGTGGGATGTTCCCTTACCGGCCGTCGTGACGCCGTCAAAATTGTGGGAATGGTAAGCACTTCTTTGCTGATTGACACCGCCGTTTTTTTGACCTAAATTACCCTCGGTAAGGGTGAGGGAGGCGAACCTCCCTCCTGCGTTTTCGCTGTTAATATGCTGGGTAGGCGATGATTAACAGGATAAGCAGCATGATGACGTAACTCATCATCGTCCCTTTCCTTTTTAGAGCCCCTGCTTCGGTAGGGGCTTTCCCGTTTCAGCGCTGTGCTGCGCCTCTATCGTAAATTCCTTTTGTTGATGTACAACGCGTAGCGAAGCCTTTAATCATCAATTGCGGCAAGGCTCGAACGCAGAATGTATACGTTACAGAAAAGGACGACGGGAAAACGAAGAGAACAAGGGTGAAATGGCGGGCAGACACTCAGCGTCTGCCCGCATCAGTGAGGATCAGTACAGCAGGCGTGCGCGAATAGTCCCCGGAATCGCCTTCATCGCCAGCAGCGCTTTCTCGGCGACATCTTCATCCGCTTCAATATCGATAACGACATAGCCCATTTGCGCCGACGTTTGCAGATACTGTGCAGCGATGTTCACCCCCTGCTCGGCAAAAATCTGGTTCAGGGAAGTCAGCACGCCAGGACGGTTTTCATGGATGTGCATCAAACGACGCCCGCCGTGGAGCGGCAGCGACACTTCCGGGAAGTTCACCGCAGAGAGCGTAGAGCCGTTATCGGAATACTTCGCCAGTTTCCCCGCGACTTCCAGACCGATGTTCTCCTGTGCTTCCTGAGTGGAACCGCCAATATGCGGCGTCAGAATCACGTTATCAAAGTCGCATAGCGGCGAAGTAAACGGATCGCTGTTCGTTGCCGGCTCTGTCGGGAACACGTCGATTGCCGCCCCAGCCAGGTGTTTGGTCGCCAGCGCATCACACAGCGCGGGAATATCTACCACGGTGCCGCGTGCGGCGTTGATCAGCAGCGATCCCGGCTTCATCAGCGCGATCTCTTTCGCGCCCATCATGTTCTTCGTCGAGGCGTTTTCCGGCACGTGCAGACTGACCACGTCGCTCATGTTAAGCAATTCAGACAGATGCTGAACCTGGGTGGCGTTACCCAGCGGCAGCTTGTTCTCAATATCGTAGAAGTAAACGTGCATCCCCAGCGATTCCGCCAGAATACCCAACTGAGTCCCGATATGGCCGTAGCCGATGATGCCGAGCCGTTTGCCGCGCGCTTCAAACGAACCGGCAGCCAATTTATTCCACACGCCACGGTGCGCTTTGGCGTTTGCTTCCGGTACACCACGCAGCAACAGCAGTAACTCGCCAATGACCAGTTCCGCCACGGAACGGGTGTTTGAGAACGGCGCATTAAACACCGGAATACCGCGTTTTGCCGCCGCCGTCAGATCAACCTGGTTGGTGCCGATGCAGAAACAGCCAACAGCGACCAGTTTTTCCGCCGCGTTGATCACCTCTTCTGTCAGATGGGTACGGGATCGCAGGCCAATGAAATGGGCATCACGGATGGACTCTTTCAGCTGTTCGGCATCCAGCGCCCCTTTGTGAAATTCGATGTTGGTATAACCTGCCGCCCGAAGGCTATCCAGCGCCTTTTGATGCACGCCTTCAACCAGCAGAAATTTAATCTTGTCTTTCTCCAGCGATACCTTTGCCATTTCCCGACCCTGTCTTTTTATGCAATCTGATGTTGTGTGTGTGGATTTGCATCCGCCTTTCAACATATCAAAAATAATTATTGCGGCAATATGAACGTTTGCGTCACCCTGTTGAGGAACGTTCATTCAGTGGCAAATGGCAGAGGAAAATGCTGGGGATAAGTTTTTCTTTGGAGAAAACAGCAGGGCAAGATTCAAAACGTGATAGATGTCACCAAATTTGCCCTACAAAAATATTTTAACCGGGGAAGCGCTCCCCCGGTAAGATCATTTCACGATGGTTTTGACACCGTCAGCGGTCCCAATTAACGCCACATCCGCGCCACGGTTGGCAAACAGGCCGACGGTAACCACGCCTGGAATGGCGTTAATGGCATTTTCCATCGCCACTGGATCGAGGATCTCCATTCCGTGCACATCAAGGATCACGTTGCCGTTGTCGGTGACAACCCCCTGACGGTATTCCGGACGGCCACCCAGTTTAACCAGTTGGCGAGCCACTGCGCTACGCGCCATTGGGATAACCTCAACCGGCAGCGGGAAGTTACCCAGAATATCCACTTCTTTGGACGCATCAGCAATACAAATGAATTTCTTCGCCACGGAGGCGATGATCTTTTCCCGGGTCAGCGCCGCGCCGCCGCCTTTAATCATCTGCATGTGACCGTTAATTTCGTCTGCACCGTCAACATAGACGCCAAGGCTGTCGACTTCGTTGAGATCAAACACAGGGATACCGAGACTTTTGAGTTTTTCGGTTGAAGCATCCGAGCTGGAAACCGCACCTTCAATTTGACCTTTCATGGTGCCCAGCGCGTCAATAAAGTGTGCGGCTGTTGAACCGGTACCTACGCCTACAATGGTGCCGGGCTGTACATACTGAAGTGCCGCCCATCCTACTGCTTTTTTCAGTTCATCCTGCGTCATGATTGTCTCGCCTTTGTGGAGAAAAATTCACGCGCATTATAGACCATTGCGCGGAAAAATCTTCCCGACCCGCTCGCAGGCTACGGATTTCGTCTTTACCCAATGCAAATTTATGTCATAGTGCAGGACAAGCAAAAATTTCAGGAGTGTGTCAGATCAATGAAACGTCCGGACTACAGAACACTACAAGCACTGGATGCCGTTATACGTGAACGCGGGTTTGAGCGCGCGGCGCAAAAGCTGTGCATCACCCAATCTGCCGTTTCGCAACGCATCAAACAGCTTGAGAATATGTTCGGACAACCCCTGCTGGTCCGTACCGTTCCGCCGCGACCGACGGAGCAAGGGCAAAAGCTGCTGGCACTGCTTCGCCAGGTTGAATTGCTGGAAGAAGAGTGGCTGGGTGATGAACAAACAGGCTCCACGCCGCTGCTGCTGTCACTGGCGGTCAACGCCGACAGTCTGGCGACCTGGCTGTTGCCGGCCCTGGCTCCGGTACTGGCTGACTCCCCTATTCGCCTCAATTTACAGGTGGAAGATGAGACCCGCACCCAGGAACGTCTGCGCCGCGGTGAAGTAGTAGGGGCGGTGAGTATTCAACATCAGGCGCTGCCCAGTTGTCTGGTGGATAAGCTCGGCGCGCTCGACTATCTGTTTGTGGGATCCAAAGCGTTTGCTGAACGCTACTTTCCGAACGGCGTCACCCGTTCTGCGCTGTTGAAAGCGCCTGCGGTGGCGTTTGACCACCTGGATGACATGCACCAGGCCTTCCTGCAACAAAACTTCGATCTGCCGCCGGGCAGCGTTCCGTGCCACATCGTCAACTCTTCGGAAGCCTTTGTGCAACTGGCGCGTCAGGGCACCACCTGTTGTATGATCCCGCATCTGCAGATTGAAAAAGAGCTGCAAAGCGGTGAGTTGATCGATCTCACGCCGGGCCTGTTCCAGCGCCGGATGCTCTACTGGCATCGGTTTGCGCCAGAAAGCCGTATGATGCGCAACGTCACCGACGCGCTGCTGGCCTACGGTCACAAGGTGCTGCGTCAGGACTAAGCCAGTCTCATTTTGCGGTGTAGAAATGTCTGAGCTCATCGAACTGCATGGCAAATTCGATGTAGCTCATCAACGCGGGAGAGTTCAGCTTACGGCTGGGATAAACCAGCCAAAGATCGTTTCCCGCCACCGTCCATGGCGCCAGTACCGGTATCAGATAGCCCTTTTCAATTTTATCTTCCAGCATGAACGCCGGCAGCAGCGTGATCCCGGCTCCTGCGATGGCGCTTTCGCGGGCATACACCAGATTATCCGTCAGATGAACACGGTCAGGCAGGTGCTGATAATCTTCATCATCCCGATGGAATACCCACTCAGACCAGGCCTTGTGTGTAATGCAATGGTGTTCAACCAGTTGACGGGGATGGTTCAACGGCGCATAGCGTGACAGATAATCGGGCGAGGCCAGTAAATAGCGCGGACAATGGCCAATCATGCGTCCAATCAGCGAGGAATCCTGCGGCTTACCGGTACGCAACGCGACGTCAAATCCGCTGTCCACCAAATCCAACATTTCATCAGAAATACTGACTTCCAGCGAGACATCAGGGTAATGCTGCTGAAACCGGGTGTTCAGGCGCGCCAACAGCGTCGCGCCAATACCCGCTGGGGAGGTAATGCGCAACCGTCCGCTGGGATTATCACGCAGGCGCTGTACCGCGTATTCCGCGCGTTCGCTGGCCGCGAGAATCTCCCGACAGTGTACCAGGTAGTGTTCTCCCGCATAGGTCAGGTTAAGTTTGCGGGTGGTGCGATTGATCAGGCGAATGCCAACGTGCTGTTCAAGCTGGCTGACGCGCTGGCTGACGCTCGACTTCGGTAATCCCGCCTTTTGCGCGGCGACGGTAAAGCTGCCGTGTTCGGCGACCAGAGCAAACAGCGCCATATCCTGCAAGTGCTTAAACATCGCGTTCACCTCTGGGCGAGGTTCACCCTTGCTCGCCCATCATCTCTTTGACCAGTTCAACGCAGCGCAGGAAACGGCCATCGTAATCCGCCTCTTCAACATGCACGAAGTCGATGTTGTTTTCGCGCAGCATCTCCACCAGCAGCGTTTGAAACTCTTTGCGATCCACGGAGCTACCGAGGCTGCGCATACCGTCGGCTACCCACGGTGTGTTATTTTCCAGTAGGATCACCAGGTCAAAGCGGTATTCATCGATCAACGCCTGCACAAACGGATGCTCCCGCCCTTCGTATTTTTTGCAGAAGGCCTGGGTTGTGACAAAGTCGGTGTCGATAAACGCTACCTTGTTAGCGTATTTCACCGCAAAATCAATATATTGCGCATGACCCAGCGCGATTTTATCGTAGTCGGAATACTGTAGCGCCATCTCATCACCGCCGAGGTGTGAGAAGACATAGTCGCGGCCATATTCCCACGCACTGGTGGTATTGAAGATATTCGCCAGCTTGTTGACCAGCGTCGACTTTCCGCTCGACTCGCCGCCCAACACCGCCACGGTACGCACGAAGAACGGCTTCACCTCAGTCGGAATGTATTCCCAGTAGCGGAACGGATTTTCACGGATTTGTGCTCCGCTGATGCTCATAAAGGTACGTCTGGGATCGATGAGTACCGTTTCAGTACCCAGATGTTCCAGGTACTGCGGCGCATCGGCCTCCTCTGAGGTATAGATCCAGTTTGGCTCAATTCCCTTCTCCGCCATGAACGCCTTGATGCCCTTACTCCAGACATCCCAGCCGTGCGGATACGGCTCCATCCCCTCTTCGTTGAAGGCATGAATGCGGATATTTTTCTGATACTTGAATGTTTGCAATAGCCAGCGCAGGCGGTCCGGAACGGTGGGCTGTTGCGACATCGCGCTGTCTTCAAACAGCGCGCGATCGCGCGTGTCATCATAGCCCATGATGATATGCAGCTCGTCCACCTGACTACAGGCACGCTGAATCAGATAGATATGACCGGTGTGAAGCGGATAAAATTTGCCAAACACCACGCCGATATTTTTTTGCTGGCGGGGAAATTCCAGTCCAAGAAAACGGTGCAACGCCTCCAGCTTTTGCGCGCTGGGGCTTTTTATCTTGGCATTGAGAAGCTGGCTGAGATAGCCCTTCGTCATTCCACTGGCATCCGCCACTTGTTGCAGGGTACAGCCCTTTTGCTTAATCGCGGTTTTCAGATAATCAAATGACGACATGGGTAACCTCCGTTTCACTCATTATAAGTCGTCAAATACGTTTAACGCATCTGCCAGCTTCTTAACGCCAAAAACCTGCATTCCTTCTGGTGGTTTTTTCGGCACGTTGGCTGCCGGAACAATCGCACGACGGAAGCCATGTTTTGCGGCTTCTGAAATACGTTCCTGACCACTGGGCACCGGGCGAATCTCGCCTGCCAGCCCCACTTCGCCAAACACCACCAAATCCTGCGGCAGTGGCCTGTCACGCAAGCTGGAGACCATCGCTAGCAGCAGAGCCAGATCCGCGCTGGTTTCTGTGACTTTGACGCCACCCACCACGTTGACGAACACGTCCTGATCGGCCATTTGCAGACCGCCATGACGGTGCAGCACCGCTAACAGAATCGCCAGACGGTTCTGCTCCAGTCCCACCGCCACCCGCCGTGGGTTTGCCATCATCGAGTGATCGACCAGCGCCTGGATCTCCACTAACAGCGGTCTCGTCCCTTCCCAGACCACCATCACTGAACTGCCGGAAGTGACTTCATCACCGCGACTCAAGAAGATCGCCGACGGGTTGCTCACTTCGCGCAGTCCCTGTTCGGTCATCGCGAAAACACCTAACTCATTCACCGCACCAAAACGGTTCTTGTGGCTGCGCAGAGTACGAAAACGGGAATCGGCATCGCCATCAAGCAATACCGAGCAGTCGATGCAGTGCTCGAGAACTTTTGGCCCCGCCAGCGAGCCGTCTTTAGTCACGTGACCGACCATCACAATCGCCACGCCACGCGTCTTGGCAAAGCGCGTCAGGTAGGCTGCCGTCTCACGCACCTGCGCCACGCTACCGGGCGATGACTGGATATCTGCCATGTGCATCACCTGAATAGAGTCGATCACCATCAGCTTTGGCTGCTCTTCTTCCGCAATCAGGCAAATCTGCTCAATGCTGGTTTCCGAAAGCATGTTGAGATTATTGGTCGGCAAACCGAGACGGTGCGCGCGCATTGCCACCTGTTGCAGGGATTCCTCACCGGTGACGTACAGGGTTTTCATCTGCTCCGCGAGCTTACACAGCGTCTGTAACAACAGCGTGGATTTACCCGCGCCGGGGTTACCGCCGATCAGAATCGCGCTGCCGGGAACAACGCCGCCGCCCAGCACGCGGTCAAACTCTTTAAAACCGGTAGAAAAACGCGGCAGCTCTTCCAGACTAATATCGGAAAGCTTCTGGACTTTTGCGACACCCGCGCTCCCGGCATAACCACTCAGTCGCTCATTACGCGCCACCGTCGGCGATGCGGCCAGGCGCACCTCTGTGATGGTGTTCCAGGCATGACAGGCGCTGCATTGCCCCTGCCAGCGCGGATAATCCGCCCCGCATTCATTACATACAAAGGCGCGTTTTGGAGCTTTTGCCACGGTTTACCTCATTATTTCTGGTTCATGCTGCCGGAGAGAATGCAGAACACCCCCATCAGGTCAGCGTGACGGATAGTAATCTCCGTCTTTTCATTCACTTTCGGCTTGGCATGGTACGCAATCCCCAGCCCCGCGGTTTTGATCATCGGCAGATCGTTGGCACCATCGCCAATCGCCACTGTCTGCGCAATCGGAATTTCATACTCCTGCGCCAGTCGGGTCAGCGTATTGGCCTTATACTGCGCGTCAACGATATCGCCAACCACGTTGCCGGTGAATTTACCGTCCATGATCTCCAGTTCATTCGCCACCGCCGCCGTCAGCCGCAGTTTCTCGCGCAGATATTCGGCAAAGAAAGTAAAGCCGCCGGAGGCGATCGCCACCTTCCAGCCCAGCGTTTCCAGCTTCAGCACCAGTTGCGTCAGGCCCGGCATTAGCGGCAGACTTTCACGTACCTCATGCAAAATATTGGCATCTGCGCCTTTCAGCGTCGCCACACGACTGCGCAGGCTGGTAGTGAAGTCAAGTTCGCCGCGCATCGCCCGCTCGGTCACTTCCGCCACCCTGTCACCCGTACCCGCCAGTTTGGCTATCTCATCAATGCACTCGATCTGAATCGCGGTGGAATCCATGTCCATCACCAGCAGGCCAGGAGTACGCAAATGCGGGATTTTCCCCAGCGGCGCGACGTCCAGTTGCGCATCATGCGCCAGTTTCGTGGCGCGAGACGTAAGCGATCCGGCAAGGCGAATGACCTGATAATCCTCGACGCACCACGCCGCGACAATCACCATCGCCGCGCCCAGTTTACTCTGGTACTGAGTCAGACGTTGTTTATCCAGCCCGCGTCCGTACAACAGCCAGCCGCTACGTCCAGCGTGGTAATCCAGTGGCATCACCTCGTCACCACTCAAAGAAAGGGGCAAACCTGGCCATAAAGAGACATCTTCAGGCAAATCGCACCAGGTAATGTTAGGCATTAAAGCTCCTGTAAAATCATTCGGGCCGGAAAGGATCCTGGGGAAAATAACGCATGAGGCTACCTTGTAACCATCGCTTCTGGCAACATTAAGCCTCAAATTTTCAGCAGGTGGAATATGGCTCGCGCAAAACTGAAATTCCGACTTCATCGTGCAGTGATTGTATTGTTCTGTCTCGCACTGCTTGTCGCGCTCATGCAGGGCGCGTCCTGGTTCAGTCAAAATCACCAGCGGCAGCGAAATCCACAGCTTGAAGAGCTGGCCCGCACGTTGGCGCGACAGGTGACGTTAAACATCGCGCCGCTGATGCGTACTGAAACGCCCGATGAAAAACGGATCCAAAATGTCCTGCTCCAGTTGACCAATGAGAGCCGGATCCTCGACGCCGGCGTTTACGATGAACAAGGCGATATGATTGCCCGCGCAGGCGAAAGCGTAAATGTGCGCGACCGCCTGGCGCTGGACGGTAAAAAAGCCGGCGGCTACTTCAACCAACAGATTGTCGAACCCATTCAGGGGAAAAATGGCCCGTTAGGCTATTTGCGACTGACGCTGGATACCCATACCTTAGCCACCGAAGCCAAACAGGTGGATAACACCACCAACATTTTACGCCTGATGCTGCTGCTTTCACTGGCCATCGGCGTAGTGCTGACTCGCACCCTGTTGCAAGGTAAACGTACCCGCTGGCAGCAATCGCCCTTCCTGCTGACCGCCAATAAGTCGGTACCGGAAGAAGAAGAGAGCGAGAAAAAAGAGTAATTCGCTACAGGAAAGGAAAACTGACATGTCGACACTTCGCCTGCTTATTTCTGACTCTTATGACCCATGGTTCAACCTGGCGGTCGAAGAGTGTATTTTCCGTCAAATGCCCGCCACCCAGCGCGTGCTGTTTTTGTGGCGCAATGCCGATACCGTCGTCATAGGTCGTGCGCAAAACCCATGGAAAGAGTGCAATACCCGAAGAATGGAAGAGGACAACGTGCGCCTGGCGCGCCGCAGCAGCGGCGGTGGCGCGGTGTTCCACGATCTCGGCAATACCTGTTTCACCTTTATGGCCGGGAAGCCGGAATACGATAAGACCATCTCGACGTCAATTGTCCTGAATGCGCTTAACGCGCTGGGCGTAACGGCTGAAGCCTCCGGACGTAACGATTTGGTTGTGAAAACGGCGGATGGCGACCGTAAGGTTTCTGGTTCGGCCTACCGCGAAACCAAAGATCGCGGCTTTCACCACGGCACACTGTTGCTGAATGCGGATCTCAGCCGACTGGCAAATTATTTGAATCCGGATAAAAAGAAACTGGCCGCTAAAGGCATTACCTCTGTCCGTTCGCGCGTGACGAATCTTACCGAACTGCTGCCGGGGATCACGCATGAACAGGTTTGTACGGCAGTCAGCGAGGCCTTTTTCGCCCATTATGGCGAACGCGTTGAAGCGGAGGTGATCTCCCCGGACAACACGCCAGACCTGCCGAACTTCACCGAAACCTTCGCCCGCCAGAGCAGTTGGGAGTGGAATTTCGGCCAGGCACCGGCCTTCTCGCATCTGCTGGATGAACGTTTTACCTGGGGAGGCGTTGAGCTGCACTTTGACGTTGAGAAAGGACTAATCACCCGTGCCCAGCTTTTTACCGATAGCCTCAATCCGGCACCGTTAGAAGCGCTGGCCTCACGTCTTCAGGGCTGTTTGTATCGTGCGGATAGGTTGCAACAGGAGTGCGAGGCGCTGCTGGCCGATTTCCCGGAACAGGAAAAAGAGCTACGGGAACTGTCAGCGTGGCTTATGCAAGCGGTTCGATAATATCAATGCGGTTTGTAGGCCGGGTAAGGCGAAGCCGCCACCCGGCTTTTTTGCCCGGTGGCGCTACGCTTACCGGGCCTTCACTGTTCTGAACGAAAATTACTCTTTATCACCCAGCAGAACGGATTCGAGGGCGATTTTAATCATGTCGTTGAACGTGGTTTGACGTTCAGCCGCCGTCGTCTGCTCGTGAGTGCGGATGTGGTCAGACACGGTGCAGATAGTCAGTGCTTTCGCGCCAAATTCTGCCGCCACGCCATAGATACCCGCCGCTTCCATTTCCACGCCCAGGATGCCGTACTTTTCCATCACGTCGAACATTTCGCCGTCCGGAGAGTAGAACAGATCCGCAGAGAACAGGTTGCCGACGCGCGCGTCCACACCGAGTGCTTTTGCCGCTTCAACCGCGTCACGCACCATGCCGAAATCAGCAATGGCGGCAAAATCATGGTCTTTGAAACGAATGCGGTTCACTTTGGAATCGGTGCAGGCACCCATACCAATCACCACGTCACGCAGTTTCACATCGGCGCGCACAGCGCCACAGGACCCTACGCGAATGATTTTCTTCACGCCGAAATCGGTGATCAGCTCTTTGGTGTAGATCGAGCAGGACGGGATACCCATACCGTGGCCCATCACAGAGATCTTACGGCTTTTGTAAGTCCCGGTGAAACCTAACATACCGCGAACGTTGTTCACTTCGCGGACATCTTCAAGGAAAGTCTCCGCAATGTGTTTGGCGCGCAGCGGGTCGCCCGGCATCAAAACAACATCAGCGAAATCGCCCATTTCTGCATTAATGTGAGGAGTTGCCATCTTCAGTTCCTTTTGTATTGTTGTTTTTGCCGGGTGGCGGCGGTGCCTTACCCGGCCTACAAACAGTGTTACGTAGGCCGGATAAGCGTAGCGTCATCCGGCAATAGCATTACAGCATGTTTTTACCGTATTCCATTGGCGTCGTGCCAAAGTACGAGGCCAGCGTCTGACCGATATCCGCAAAGGTTTCGCGGTGACCTAACGAACCCGGTTTTACTTTCGGTCCGTATACCAGCACCGGAATGTGTTCACGGGTATGGTCAGTACCGGTCCAGCTCGGATCGCAGCCGTGGTCAGCGGTCAGGATCAGAATGTCATCTTCACCCACCAGCTCCATCAGTTCCGGCAGACGGCGGTCGAACAACTCCAGGCCGGCGGCATAACCGGCGATATCGCGACGGTGGCCCCAGGAGGAGTCGAAGTCGACGAAGTTAGTGAAGACAATCGTCTTGTCACCGGCTTCTTTCATCTCTTTAACCGTGGCGTCAAACAGCGCGTCCAGTCCCGTAGCTTTCACTTTTTTCGTGATACCGCAGTTGGCATAGATGTCCGCGATTTTACCAACGGAAACCACATGGCCGTCTTTCTCATCAACCAGTTTCTGCAACACGGTCGGCGCCGGTGGTTCAACGGCCAGATCGTGACGATTGCCGGTACGCTGGAAGTTACCCGCCTTGTCACCAATAAACGGACGCGCGATGACGCGACCGATGTTGTAACCACCTTCGGTCAGTTCTTCACGGGCGATCTCGCACAGCTCGTAAAGTTTATCCAGGCCAAAGGTCTCTTCATGACAGGCAATCTGGAACACGGAATCCGCGGAGGTATAGAAAATCGGTTTGCCCGTTTTCATGTGCTCTTCGCCCAACTGATCCAGAATCACCGTACCGGAAGAGTGGCAGTTGCCGAGATAACCCGGCAGGTTCGCACGTTTGACAAGCTTATCCAGCAGTTCCTGCGGGAAGCTGTTCTCATGGTCGCTGAAATAGCCCCAGTCAAACAAAACCGGCACACCGGCAATTTCCCAGTGACCAGACGGCGTATCTTTACCGGAAGAAAGCTCATGCGCCCAGGCGTATGCGCCAATAACTTCCGCATTAGCGTCCATACCGGCTGCGATTTTACCGGTAGACCCTTCATGCGCTTTCACCAGCCCCAGGCGGGTCAGGTTTGGCAAATTCAGTGGGCCTTTACGCCCTTTGTCAGCCTCACCTTTGGCACAGGCTTCAGCGATGTGCCCCATGGTGTCGGAACCGACGTCGCCGAAGCGATCTGCGTCTTCCGTCGCACCAATACCAAAGGAGTCCAGCACCATAATAAATGCACGTTTCATCTTGTTCTCCATTCATCTGCGCTGCAAAAAAGCGATCAGATCAGTATATCGCTATTCGGTAATGCGACGATAGACCGTAGGTGTGCTTTCCGGCGCTTTATCGTCAAGGATAATTGCCGCTTTGACGGCTTTCGCCGCTTCCTGCCAGCTGGCTTCATCTTTCGCATGGATCACCGCCAGCGGACGCTGTCCATCTACGCTGTCGCCCAGACGGGCCATATCGGTAAAGCCGACGCTGTAATCAATGGTATCCGACGCCTGGCGACGACCACCGCCCATCGACACTACCGCCATGCCCAATGCGCGAGTGTCCATCGCGCTGACAAACCCTTCACTATCAGCATAAACCGCTTTACTGAGCATTGCCGTCGGCAGGTATTTCGCGTAGTTCTCCACGAAGTCGGTCGGGCCTTTCTGGGCGGCAACCATACGCCCAAAGACGTCCGCCGCTTTTCCGTTATCCAGCACCGCCTGCAGTTTCGCCCGCGCGTCGGCGTCATCTTTCGCCAGGTTGCCGGAAATTAGCATTTCAACACACAGCGCCATCGTCACATCGAACAGGCGTGGATTACGGTATTCACCGGTCAGGAACTGCACCGCTTCGCGCACTTCCACCGCGTTACCCGCGCTGGATGCCAGTACCTGGTTCATGTCGGTTAGCAGTGCGGTTGTGCGCACGCCCGCGCCGTTGGCCACGCCAACGATCGCTTCCGCCAGCGCTTCAGAGAGTTCATAGGTCGGCATAAACGCGCCACTGCCGACTTTCACGTCCATGACCAGAGCATCCAGCCCTTCCGCCAGTTTTTTCGCCAGAATAGAGCCGGTAATCAGCGGGATGGAATCCACCGTCGCGGTGATGTCGCGGGTGGCATAAAAACGTTTGTCCGCCGGTGCGAGCGAGCTGGTTTGCCCGATGATCGCCACACCCACGTCCTTAATGATTTCGCGAAAACGGTTGTCATCCGGGAAGATATCAAATCCGGGGATCGCTTCCAGTTTGTCGAGCGTACCGCCGGTATGGCCCAGTCCACGACCGGAGATCATCGGAATGTAGCCGCCGCAGGCCGCCACCATGGGGCCAAGCATCAGCGACGTCACATCACCCACGCCGCCGGTGGAGTGTTTATCCACGATTGGGCCGTTCAGATTCAGGCTCTTCCAGTCCAGGACGGTTCCTGAATCCCGCATTGCCATCGTCAGCGAAACGCGCTCTGGCATAGTCATATCGTGGAAGAAAATGGTCATCGCCAGGGCAGCAATTTGCCCTTCAGAGACAGTGTTGTCACGAATGCCGTTGATAAAGAAACGAATTTCTTCATCGCTCAACGCATGACCATCACGTTTTTTACGAATAATTTCTTGTGCGAGAAACACGGTAACCCCCATGCGGAATCGGTGAATGGTGGCGGGCGGCGCTACGCTTACCCGCCCTACGATCCTGTAGGCCGGATAAGCGAAGCGTCATCCGGCATTGTTTGGCTTAGTAGCTGCTTGCGCTTTTGCCGTCGCCATGACCCAGTGCTTTCAACAGGCTTGCCAGCAGGCTGGATGCCCCAAAGCGGTAGTGACGAGAATCCGCCCAGTCAGCGCCGAACAGTTCATCAGCGATCGCGAGGAACTGCTGTGCATCTTCCGCCGTACGCACACCGCCCGCCGGTTTGAAACCTACGGTTTTGGACACCCCCATATCGCGGATCACTTCCATCATGATGCGTGCGCTTTCCGGCGTAGCGTTCACTGGCACTTTACCGGTCGACGTCTTGATGAAATCAGCGCCGGCTTTAATAGAGATCTCAGACGCTTTACGAATCAGCGCCTCTTCTTTCAGCTCGCCGGTTTCGATAATCACTTTCAGCAGCACGTTTGCCGCCGCACAGGCGTCTTTACAGGCTTTAACCAGATCGAAACCAACCTGTTCATTACCGGCGATCAGCGCGCGGTACGGGAAGACCACATCCACTTCGTCCGCGCCGTAAGCAATCGCCGCACGGGTTTCCGCCAGCGCGATCTCAATGTCGTCGTTGCCGTGCGGGAAGTTGGTTACCGTCGCAATACGGATATCCGGGGTCCCCTGCTCTTTCAGCGTCTTACGTGCAATCGGGATAAAACGCGGATAGATGCAGACTGCAGCGGTGTTACCGACCGGGGTTTTCGCCTGATGACACAACGCGATCACTTTTTCATTGGTGTCGTCGTCATTCAGGGTGGTCAGATCCATCAGTTTCAGTGCGCGCAGGCTGCTTGCAGTTAAATCGCTCATAACATTCTCCAACGGCGTCGCCGTATAAAATACTCACCTTGCGAGTCTGTTAGTATTCTAACATCCACTCGCCTTTACACTTCGATATACATCACAGTTAATGAAAACTACGTACAAATTTGCATTACTGTAATGAGATCAACTTCAAATAATAGCCTTTTTCTGTCGATTTCTTCTCCACTCAGGCGCATCAGGATCAAAGTGCCGGCAACACAAATTTCTAAAATATCGTTATGATCTTCGCCCTATAAAGGAACTCCGATGCCTACGACCCATGAAACCTCGCTGCAACAACGTTGCCGGCAAATCGTCACCAGCACACTCCTCAGTCCGGAACAAAAACGCCATTTTCTCGCGCTGGAAGCAGAGAACGATCTGCCTTACCCTACACTGCCCGACGGGGCGCGCCAGGCGCTGGACGACGGGGTTATCTGCGATATGTTCGAAGGTCACGCGCCGTATAAACCGCGCTATGTGCTTCCCGATTACGCGCGTTTTCTGGCCAACGGTTCAGCCTGGCTGGAACTGGAAGGGGCGAAAGATCTGGACGATGCATTGTCCTTGCTGACCATTCTGTATCACCACGTGCCTTCCGTCACATCAATGCCGGTTTACCTGGGGCAACTGGATACGTTGCTGCAACCGTATGTTAGGATTCTAACACAAGAGGCGATCGATATTCGAATAAAACGTTTCTGGCGTTATCTCGACAGAACGCTGCCTGACGCGTTTATGCACGCCAATATTGGCCCCGCCGATACCCCCATTACCCGGGCCATTTTACGCGCGGATGCTGAATTAAAGCAGGTTGCACCTAATCTGACGTTCATCTACGACCCGGAAATCACTCCCGACGATCTGCTTTTGGAGGTTGCAAAAAATATCTGCGAATGCAGCAAACCGCATATTTCCAACGGGCCGGCAAATGATAAAATTTTCACAAAAGGTCGCTATGGCATCGTCAGCTGTTACAACTCACTGCCGCTAGCCGGCGGCGGTAGCACGCTGGTGCGTCTCAATCTGAAAGCCATTGCCGAGCGCAGCACCTCTGTCTATGACTTCTTTAACCGCACGCTGCCGCACTATTGTCAGCAGCAAATTGCCATCATCGATGCGCGATGTGAGTTCCTCTATGAGAAATCACATTTCTTTGAGAATAGCTTCCTGGTGCAGGAAGGGCTTATCGATCCACAACGTTTTGTGCCAATGTTCGGTATGTATGGCCTGGCGGAGGCGGTTAACCTGCTGTGTGAAAAAGCGGGCATGAACGCACGCTACGGCAAAGATGAGACGGCGAACGATCTGGGCTATCGCATCAGCGCCCAGCTTGCAGATTTTGTTGAGAACACGCCGGTGAAATACGGCTGGCAGCAGCGTGCCATGCTGCACGCCCAGTCGGGGATCAGTTCAGATATTGGCACCACGCCAGGCGCACGTTTACCCTATGGCGATGAACCGGATCCGATCACCCACCTGCAAACCGTCGCACCGCATCACGCGCATTATCATTCCGGTATCAGCGACATTCTGACGCTCGATGAAACCATCAAGCGAAACCCGCAGGCGCTGGTGCAACTCTGTCTGGGCGCATTCAAAGCGGGAATGCGTGAATTTACCGCCAACGTCAGCGGCAACGATCTGGTCCGCGTCACCGGGTACATGGTGCGCCTGTCGGATCTGGAAAAATACCGTGCCGAAGGCTCGCGGACCAATACCACCTGGCTGGGGGAAGAGGCCGCACGCAATACGCATATTCTGGAACGCCAACCTCGTGTCGTGAGCCATGAACAGCAGATGCGCTTCAGTAAGTAAAGTTATACCGTTCTCTTGTGTGGATGGGCCGGGCAGTCGTCTGGCCCTCTTTCTGCAAGGGTGCAATCTGCGCTGTAAGACTTGCCACAACCCGTGGACAATGGGACGCTGCAACGACTGCGGCGAATGCGTCCCACGGTGCCCGCATCAGGCGTTGAGTTTCCGCACCGGGAATGTTACCTGGCAGGCCGATGTCTGCGAACAATGTGACACCTGTTTGCAGATGTGTCCCCAACAGGCAACGCCGATGGCGCAAACGATGAGCGTTGACGAGGTGTTGCGCCAGATCCGCAAAGCGTCATTGTTCATTGAGGGGATCACCGTCAGCGGCGGCGAAGCCACAACGCAGTTGCCTTTCGTTGTGGATTTGTTTACGGCTATCAAGGCCGATCCGCAGCTCCAGTCGCTGACCTGTCTGGTCGATAGTAATGGGCTGTTGAGCGAAACCGGCTGGCAGAAATTGCTCCCGGTGTGCGATGGCGTGATGCTCGATCTCAAAGCCTGGGATAGCGAGCGCCACATTGCACTCACTGGCCGGGATAACGCGCAGATCAAGCGCAGCATTTCGCTATTGGCGCAGTGTGGAAAGTTGGCAGAACTGCGCCTGCTGGTCATCCCAGGACAGGTCGATTATCTTCAGCACATTGATTCACTCGCCGCGTTCATCATACAACTGGGAAATATCCCGCTCCGGCTGAATGCCTTTCACGCGCACGGGGTGTATGGTGAGGCAAAAACATGGCCGAGCGCAACGCCACAAGAGGTGGAGACGCTGGCAAAGGCGTTACAGGAACGCGGGGTGACTAAGCTTATCTTCCCTGCATTATACCTCTAGACGAAATAACAATATCGTATTGCGATACAGCGCCTCAGCGATCGCCTCCGCAGGCTCCGCGCGCAGTTCGCATAACACATCGAATACTCTCGCCGCCTGTTCCGGACGATTTGGCTGACCCTGAAAACCATTCAGTGGCATATCCGGCGCGTCGGTCTCCAGCAACAGCGCCTCCAGCGGCAGTTGTGCCATGACGTCGCGCGTTTTACTGGCACGCGGGTAGGTAATCGTCCCGCCCACGCCGATTTTATAACCCAGTTGCACAAAACGTTCCGCCTGTTGCAGGCTGCCAGCGAAACCGTGAACCACACCGGTTCGCGGCAGGTCCTGGCGCTTAAGATGCATCGCCAGCGTGTCATGCGTACGTCGGGAATGCAGGATCACCGGCAAATCGTAGCGTTTTGCTAACCGCAGCTGTACTTCCAGAAACCGCTCCTGCTTCGCAAACTGCGGATCGTCGCGATAGCGATCCAGTCCGATCTCGCCAATGGCGATCACTTTTGTCGGGCGTGTCTCCAGCGTCTGTTGCAAACGCGCAAGATCCTCATCGGTATGTTGCTCAATCACGATGGGATGCAGTCCCAACGCGGCATATAACGGAGAAAAGCGTTCCGCCAGCGCCTGCACGCGGGTAAAGTTTTCCGCTGCGGTGGCCGGAATGATGATCTTCTCAACGCCTGCCTCGCTCGCGAGTTGCAGGCTGTGAGTTTCATCCCCGGTAAATGGTGGAAAGTCAAAGTGACAGTGGGTGTCGATAAAGCGAAAACTCACGCCAGATCCTCATTGCTGAATGTCGTATCGTTAGCCTGCGGCGCATCGCTCACCGGCGTCACATGGGCATCGTTGGCTACCGGTGCTGGCGGAACCACCACCGGCGTCGGCGTGACGATCGGCGACAGGTGGCGTGATAACGGTGGCTCCGCTGCCAGCAGTTTTCCCACGGTCGCCAGGAAATAGCGCCCACACAGTCGGCCTATTTTATAGTCTTCCCGCAGGGCTGGAATACGACTTCCCAGCGCCATGCTTTTCAGCGGCTTCGGCGGAAAGATTTCAAAGATCTTCAGCTTGCCCGGCGGTTTTTCAATAAATCGCTGAATTTCCGTATAGCTGGCTTCGTGGTGCTGAACCAGATTGACCAGCGGCTGCAGGCTGCTTTCGCCCAGCCAGCGCTCCATCCGCTTGAACCACTGCGGGGTGTAATACATTTGCGAAGGCACTGTCCGAATCACCACCAGCGTTTTCGCTCCCTGCTTCACGGCCTCACGCACCGGAATTGCATCGCTGATCCCGCCATCCAGGTAATTGGTCCCTTCCAGCGACACACCGCTACGATAGAACCCCGGGATTGCGCTGGACGCCCGGATCAGATCGAGCCAGTTTTGCGTATTGGGAGAGAAATAGTTCGGCGTATAGTCATCACCCCGACAGGCGCACATGTAAAACGATTTCCCCGTTTCGAACAGGCGCGAAGCGGTATCCATCTGCAATGGCATCTGGCTGGCCGTGGACTCTACCAGCCAGTCGAGATCGATCAGATTCCCGCCGCGCACAAAGCGTACCGGGTCAAAGAATTCCCGTTTGGTGGTATAGCGCATAATCACTTTGCGCCCGTAGCCGGGCTGATTGCACAGATAGGCTGACAGATTTTGCGCTCCCGCGGAGGTGCCGTAATAGAGATCGAACGGATTAAACTGCGCGCGCATGAACTCGTCCAGCACACCTGCCGTAAAGATGCCGCGCTGCCCGCCGCCCTCGCAGACCAGCGCCAGGCGACCCGGTTTGAACGTTCTTAATGACAACGGCGCAATATTGCCGAGCGTGACGGGTATACGCTGCCCCACCTCTGCCTTCCTGTTTCTTATTACGTAATGTGCCAAAATAACGCAAATAGGCGGCGGCTAAAACCGAAAAAGCCAGTCCACTGGACCGGCTTGACAGCAAAATCATTGCACAGTTTACGCGCTAGGGCCGCTTACGCCCTGTAAACAGGCTGACCAGGAAGAGAATAATCCCGACGACGAAAACAATTTTCGCCGCGCCCGCTGCGGTACCGGCCAGTCCACCAAATCCCAGTGCGGCGGCAATTAACGCGATAACCAGAAATATAATGCCCCAACGAAACATACGCTTCTCCTTTACCATAGTTAATGTCGACCGCTTGATATGAGCGCTCAGGCAGCTCATTCACGCTATTGTTTATGTAATGCTCATGACGTCCTCCGACCCGGGCCGGAGGAGAAAACGAAGACTTACTGCGCTTTCAGATCGTTTTTGACGCTTTTTACGCCATCAACGGCTTTTGCGATACTCTCAGCGCGCTCGATTTGCGCCTGAGAATCCACGGTGCCGGAAAGCTGGACCACACCATCGGTCGTTTCAACTTTCACTTTGCGGGAAGGGACGATGTCATCTGCCAGCAGTTTCGCTTTGATCTCGCTGGTTGTTGCCGCATCGCCGGCATAGCCTTTCACGGAGTCTGATTTACTGTCGCGCACGTGGAGTTTGTCGCTAACAGAGGTCACGCCTTCAACACCTTTTGCCACGGTCACGGCTTCTTCCGCCTGCGCCTGGCTTTCAACAAAGCCGCTCAGCGTCACGACTTTCTGATCGGTTTTGACGGAGATATCGGTGCTCTTAATGCTTTCATGATCCACCAGTGCCGCTTTTACTTTCGCAGTGATGGCGCTGTCATCCATGAAATTACCGACTTTATTCATAGAGCTATCGACTTTCTGCCCTGCACTTTCGACACCGGATTGCGCTTTATCCATGGTAGTGTTTTCTGCATACGCAGAACCCGTTGCCACAGCGGAAGTCAACATCACGGCCAGCAGAGTTTTAGAAATCTTCAGTCTTGTCATAGTCATCGATTTATTCCTGTATGGTTTGCTCATAATTTGAGCTCAGGCAACATAAGGTTGCATTGCTGAATATGGTGAAAATTCACCCAGCTCAGAAGTCAATGGCGGCGGTCACAATCACAAAACACAAAAAGTGATGATGATGCGCTGACAGATGTCTCTCTGAGTCAGTTATTAATATCGTGGCTACAATAGACATTAGCTTTAAGCACTTAAATTCACGCATTGAACGGTATTTAAAGCCAATGTTTATGTCATCACTTTGTTAAATATAGATCACAATTTTGAAAAAGCGCGGCGATTTGCGCAAAAAACAGGCTGTCATAAGCAAAACAGAGGGATTTAAGAACATTCCGCAAAGGGCTAATAAGGCAGGAAAAGTCGCAGGGCGCAGCGGCAGCCGCGCCCTGAAGGGGTAAATTAGTGTTCGCGCGTCTTGCGGAACTGTACGTCAGGATAACGCTCTTGCGTCAGGTTAAGGTTCACCATCGTCGGTGCGATATAGGTCAGGTTATCGCCGCCATCAAGCGCCAGCTGTACTTCGTTCTTACGCTTAAACTCTTCGAATTTCTTCGCATCAGCGCATTCCACCCAGCGTGCCGTCGCCACGTTGACAGACTCATAAATGGCTTCAACGTTGTACTCGCTCTTCAGACGGGCAACAACCACGTCGAACTGCAGCACCCCGACCGCGCCCACGATCAGATCGTTATTGGCGATCGGACGGAACACCTGGACCGCACCTTCTTCGGAAAGCTGTACCAGACCCTTTAGCAACTGTTTCTGCTTCAGTGGATCTTTCAGGCGAATACGACGAAACAGCTCCGGCGCGAAGTTCGGAATACCAGTGAACTTCATCATTTCACCCTGAGTGAAGGTATCGCCGATCTGGATAGTGCCGTGGTTGTGCAGACCGAGAATATCACCCGGGTAAGCCTCTTCCACATGCGAACGGTCACCGGCCATAAAGGTCAGCGCGTCAGAGATCACCACGTCTTTGCCGATACGGACCTGACGCATTTTCATGCCTTTTTCGTACTTGCCGGAGACAACACGCATAAATGCCACGCGGTCACGGTGTTTCGGATCCATGTTGGCCTGAATTTTAAAGACGAAGCCGGTGAACTTCTCTTCTTCCGCTTCCACAACACGCGTATCGGTCTTGCGCGGCATTGGCGCAGGCGCCCATTCCACCAGACCATCCAGCATATGGTCGACGCCGAAGTTACCCAGTGCGGTACCAAAGAAGACCGGGGTAATTTCGCCCGCCAGGAACAGCTCTTTATCGAACTCGTTGGAGGCGCCCTTCACCAGTTCCAGTTCATCGCGCAGCTGTTGCGCCAGATCTTCACCAACGGCCGCGTCGAGATCCGGGTTATCCAGACCTTTAACAATGCGCACTTCCTGGATGGTGTGGCCTTTACCCGTCTGATACAGATAGGTTTCATCTTTATAGAGGTGGTAAACGCCTTTGAACAGCTTGCCGCAGCCAATTGGCCAGGTGATCGGCGCACAGCCGATTTTCAGCTCGTTCTCCACTTCGTCCAGCAACTCCATCGGATCACGGATGTCGCGGTCGAGTTTGTTCATAAAGGTCAGGATCGGCGTATCACGCAGACGGGTCACTTCCATCAGCTTACGGGTACGATCCTCGACGCCTTTCGCGGCATCGATCACCATCAGACAGCAGTCCACTGCCGTCAGGGTACGGTAGGTATCTTCGGAGAAGTCTTCGTGCCCCGGGGTGTCCAGCAGATTAACCAGACAGTTATGATACGGAAACTGCATGACGGAGGTGGTTATGGAGATCCCACGCTGCTTTTCCATTTCCATCCAGTCCGATTTCGCATGCTGGCTGGAACCACGGCCTTTTACCGTACCGGCAGTCTGAATCGCCTGTCCGAACAGCAATACCTTCTCTGTGATGGTCGTTTTACCGGCATCCGGGTGAGAAATAATGGCAAAAGTGCGGCGCTTGGCCACCTCCTGCAAATAAGGAGACAACGTCATAGTTCATTCTTCTTGAGTAAACGCGGCATCGCGCCGCGCATGTTAAATACGAAAAATTGCGGCTATTTTACCCATCAGCGGGGGGGAGGCAATCAGTGTTTACACAGGAGCTGCTCCAGTTCGTGTAATGACGATACGGTCCAGGTTGGCTCGATGCCTTCCGGCTGCTCGCGATGATGCGCATTCAGCCAGCATGTAGAAAGCCCGGCGTTGATGCCACCGAGAATATCGGACGCGGCGGTATCCCCTACCATCAACACCCGATCGCGATCGGGATTGCCCGCCTGCGCCAGGGCGTAATCAAAAATCTTCGGATCCGGCTTCGCCACGCCTACTTCTTCGGAAATGACAAGTAAATCAAAGTAGTCGCGAAGTCCCGTGCGCTCAAGGCGGATCTGCTGCAGGGAAGTAAAACCATTGGTAATAATGCCAATTTTGGCTTTGCCGCGAATCGCATTGAGCAGCGAAACGGCTCCCGGCAGCGGCGCGCAAATTTCGGCCATCGCGTTCATAAAGGCATCGTTAAGCGAGCCTGGCTCAACCTTTAACCGTTCTGCCCAGCTCTGGAAGCGGGCATGCTGAAGCTGTAATGAGGTGATCGCGCCGTTCTGATAATCCACCCACAACGGTTTATTCACGGCCTGGTAGTCCTGAAAATCTTCAGCGGTAAAGGTGATGCTGTAGTCGAGAAACATCCGCTGTAAGCCAGTAAACGAGTCAAACGTGAACAGCGTTTCGTCGGCATCAAAGAAAATCCAGTCCCACTTCATCATTACACCTTCTTTTACATACTGATTGGCAGTGCCATTATGATGGCGTCCTCGCGACCGTCAGCGGTCGGATAATAATTGCGGCGAATCGTTGCCTCGTTAAAGCCTAAGCTTTCGTACAGTGCGATGGCGGCAACGTTGGAAGCGCGAACCTCCAGCCACAGCGTCAGGACGCCGCGTTTTTCTAATTCATCAATGAGATATTCCAACAGCGCTTTCCCTAATCCCCGGCGTTGAAAGTCGGGATCAACGGCAATGTTGAACAGCGTAGCTTCATCCAGCACGACCTGGGTAATGGCAAACGCCGCCATTCGCCCCTCTACCGTCAATTGATAGTTGAGGTAACGCTCCCCCTGATTACTGGCAAACGTGTGCTCACTCCAGGGAAACGCATGGGCGCGCTTTTCAATCTGAAACGCGGCGGGTAAATCACTCTGACTGAGGGAAGAAATCGTGTTCATGTGTGCAGATTTGTTGCCATAGTGCGGCGCGTGCCGCTGGGTTTGCCCGCAATTCATCAAATGCCGGCGTTGCAACCTGCGCACCTTCCAGTAACAGCGGCGCATCTGTTCCCATCTTCCAGCTGTTGCAACGGCTGCCCTGCGGCAACATTGCGACGCGTTCGGGCGTCACCTGCAAAACCTGATCGGGGCTCAGCATTAATGCACGCAGAATGTCACTGACCAGAGGTTCAGTCAGCGGCGGCAGTGTTTCACCGATCATCACCAGACGAACGTGTGCAGGAATAGAAATCGCGATCTCTCCCTGCAACGCGCCGGGGCGACGCAGCGACCACTGGGTAATGCCCAGCTGTTGTAACTGCCAGTCTCGTCGGGTTGTCATAGCGAATCGCTCCTGTATCCAGGGGCGCAAATATAGCAAATTAGTCGAATAGACGCCATCAAACGTCTATAATCGCCCGCTGTATGAATTAAGGAGTTTTCCATGTCTGCTTTTACCCCGGCAAGTGAAGTCTTGCTGCGCCACAGTGATGATTTCGAACAAAGCCGTATTCTGTTTGCCGGAGACTTGCAGGATGACCTGCCCGCGCGTTTTGAAAGTGCAGGCCGCCGCGTGCATACACAACAGTTTCACCACTGGCAGGCACTGAGCCGCCAGATGGGCAACAACGCGCGCTTTAGTCTTGTCGCGCAAGCGGAAGACGTTGTCGACTGCGACACCTTGATCTACTACTGGCCGAAAAACAAACCGGAAGCGCAGTTCCAGTTGATGAACATTCTGTCACTGCTTCCCGTGGGAACCGACATTTTTGTAGTCGGTGAAAACCGCAGTGGCGTACGTAGCGCCGAGCAAATGCTGGCGGAATACGCACCGCTGAACAAAATCGACAGCGCACGTCGTTGCGGGCTTTATCACGGACGTCTGGAAACGCAGCCGACGTTTGATGCTAATAAATTCTGGGGCGAGTACAACGTTGACGGGCTGACGATCAAAACCCTGCCTGGTGTCTTCAGCCGCGATGGTCTGGATAGTGGCAGCCAGTTGCTGCTCTCCACCCTGACGCCGCACACCAAAGGCAAAGTGCTGGACGTCGGCTGTGGCGCAGGCGTGCTTTCTGCCGCGCTTGCCAGCCACTCGCCGAAAGTGCGTTTAACGCTCTGCGACGTCGCCGCGCCAGCAGTTGAAGCCAGTCGAGCAACCCTCGCGGCGAACGGCATTGAGGGCGAAGTCTTTGCCAGCAACGTCTTCTCTGAAGTGACGGGGCGCTTTGATATGATCATCTCGAACCCCCCGTTCCATGACGGAATGCAAACCAGCCTTGATGCCACGCAATCTCTGATTCGCGGTGCCGTCCGTCACCTGAACAGCGGCGGCGAGCTGCGCATTGTCGCTAACGCCTTCCTGCCGTATCCGCAGGTACTGGATGAGACCTTTGGCTTCCACGAGGTTATTGCCCAGACCGGACGCTTCAAAGTGTATCGCACGATCATGACCCGCCAGGCGAAAAAAGCGTGATAGCACGATAACGGCCATGCAAATGGCCGTTGAGAGGGATGACCAACCTCATCCCGATACCGGACAAGCAGAGTTCACCTCATTGAAAACAAGGAAAATCAACTCATTGATTTTCGGCTGATAACCTTAAAGAAGGAAAAACCACGTTTTTTCCTTCTTTGTCAGCAGTCTGAACGGCCATGCGAATGGCCGTTTTTGCAGCAATCACCGCTATCCCACGTAATTAACTATTGACGAAAAGCTGAAAACCACTAGAATGCGCCTCCGTGGTAGCGATTCTTTTTAAGAATCGATGGTATGCGAAGGTGGCGGAATTGGTAGACGCGCTAGCTTCAGGTGTTAGTGTCCTTACGGACGTGGGGGTTCAAGTCCCCCCCCTCGCACCATAAACCACGTTGATATTGCTCGCACTGGGCGAAGGTGGCGGAATTGGTAGACGCGCTAGCTTCAGGTGTTAGTGTTCTTACGGACGTGGGGGTTCAAGTCCCCCCCCTCGCACCAACGAGGCGATATCAGCAAAGTAAGATGACTGTGCGAAGGTGGCGGAATTGGTAGACGCGCTAGCTTCAGGTGTTAGTGTCCTTACGGACGTGGGGGTTCAAGTCCCCCCCCTCGCACCAATTATCTTATCTTCCTCTCCTGAGCGTTTGCGATTATTCATCCCTGATTCCAGTTCATCATCACCAGCATTATTCCGCCGATCAACACCACACATGATGGTAACAGCACAAAGTGCCGTAATTGTTTGTGATAGAGCATCGCTGGCGTCAGCAGCAATCCGAATACAATAATGGTCTTCCATGCCCCGAGAGAAAGATCGGCAAACGCCAGCCCGGCAATCACGATCCCCGGCAGCAGAACTCCCCAACCGCTGCCCAGCGCCCGTTGCAACATGGTTTCACCTCTCACACTGATAATGATAACCAATATCATATGATAAGTTTTCTCATTTGTCAGTAGCTCATACACCATTCCCATAAGCTTTACTTAAGCAATGATGACATGAATTATTTAAGGTGATAAATTGCACAGCGGTAAACGTAAAGACACAATAATCTGATTTTAAGCGAGCATCTTCTCGCCCATTATTTGTGTGACCTGAACAGTGTAATTGTTAGATAAATAATGACGTTAAGATATGACTGCACAATCCTGGCAAACTCTGCGTACTAAAAAATATCAACTCTCCCTGCGACTTTTTTTGTTTCTCAACGCCATTTCCGCGTTGTTTGCCGTAGCCTTTCCGATCTATCCCAGTAAAACCATCTCCACACCAGGATTCCTCATCCTTGTGCTGAGCACTGCGTTACTGACATGGCATGTAAGGTATGCGAAGAAACGGATTAATCTCCATGCCATCTCGATACTCTTTGGTGGATTATGGGCCGCGCACATTACGCTAAAATATCTGGCTCAGCACAATCCTGACGCTTCTTTTTTGCTGATGGCACTTCTGACGGTGTTATTTATTGGTTCAATTGCTTTTGCCAATAATATCATCACATTCACGCTTCATTCGTTGCCATCCTTATTAGCCTGTTTATGGCTAAACGGCAACGAACACGGCCTTCGGTTGCTATTTTTTATGGCCCTGCCCATGGTCGGTATTGCGATACAACATGTGATTCAAAAGCGCTATGACGACTTTGCCCAGCAATTGATGTTCAAACTGCTCGCCGAAAAAGAGACGCTGACTGATCTGAGTATGCTTGATCCATTAACGGGTTTGTACAATCGACGTGGACTCGAGCATAAGCTGAAAACCGTGCTGGAACTGGACACGCATGAGCATTACGTTTTGCTCATCGACATCGACCATTTCAAAGCCTACAACGATCACTATGGGCATATGATGGGCGATCAGGCGCTGATCCGCGTTTCCGCTGCGATCCGCAACGCCGTGCGTTCACGTGATGTCGTTGCCCGATTTGGCGGTGAAGAGTTTATGGTGTTACTGACGGCGAGCGATCCACACACAGCCCGCGAGGCGGCGGAACGCATTCGACAGCATGTATACGATCTCAAAATTCCCCATATGTTCAATGAGCGCGTCGCAACTCACGTCACGATCAGTATCGGTATTGCGCCTCTGGTGGAAAGAGATGTCGAAAAGGCGATTCTTCATGCCGATCGGGCGCTCTATAAAGCTAAGGATCTGGGGCGTAACCATATTTTAGTCAGTGGCGATCCGGGTATCGCCTGACGAACTGTGCGCATTCGTGCGCCGTTAAACGCCAGACTGACAAAGATCTTGCTATCGATCATGCCTATCGCTAGGATTAGCAATCATTATCATTTAGATTACTATCCAACTTATGGCCTATCGTTCCGCACCGATCATTGACGATGTCATCTGGCGAACGCATCTCAACCCACAGATGCCCACGCTAGCTGAAGCCGTGCGTGCAACCCTAGCCCAGACGCGTGAGCATCTGCTGGATTTTATCCGTCTTGATGAACCCGCACCGCAGAGTGCGATGACGCTGGCACAATGGCGTCGCCCCAGCGAGCTTCAGTCTTTGCTGGCAATTTACTCCGATCATATTTATCGTAACCATCCCACACAACTGCGCGAAAATAAGCCGCTCATCTCGTTGTGGGCACAGTGGTACATAGGTCTGATGGTGCCTCCACTGATACTTGCCCTGCTCACGCAGAAAACAGCAATTGATGTCTCTCCTGAACATATCCATGTTGAGTTTCACGAAACGGGGCGCGCTGCGTGCTTCTGGATTGACGTGCATCAGGATCAACTGGCGACAATACAATCCCCTCAGGTACGAATGGAAACGCTGGTTAAGCAGGCGCTTACCCCGGTCATTCAGGCGCTTGAGGCGACCGGAGAGATCAACGGCAAACTTATCTGGAGCAATACCGGCTATCTGATTAACTGGTATCTTACGGAGATGAAACCGTTGCTGGGTGAAGCGTTGCTGAATTCGCTGCGCCAGGCCTGCTTCTTTGAAAAGCAGTTGTCCTGCGGGGCTGACAACCCTCTCTGGCGCACGGTCGTCCCTCGTGAAGGAATTCTGGTACGCAGAACATGCTGTCAGCGTTATCGTCTGCCGGACGTTCAGCAGTGCGGTGACTGTACACTCAAGTAAGCAGGGAGCATTCGCCCCCTGCTGATGACTACGCAATCTGTTCGTTTTCCGCGTCTGAGCGTTGCGCCTCTTCCGCTTCTTGTTCCAGCAGTTGCTTCTCGTACACTTTAAAGAACGGGAAGTAGATGATTGCCGACACCATTGCCAGAAGAACCACCAGAATCGCGGCACGATAATCCCAGCCTAATGCCCACGCGGCTCCGACTGGCGCTGGCGCGGTCCACGGAACCACCGAGATCACGCGACCAATCAGATCCAGTTTCATCGCCGCCCATGCCAGCACGGCGTTCACCATCGGCGCCAACAGGAAAGGAATAAAAAACACCGGGTTCATAACAATCGGCGTACCGAAAATCACCGGCTCGTTAATGTTAAAGATACTGGGTACTACGCTCAGTCGACCTATTGAACGCAGATGCACGGAACGACTGCGCAAATAGCAAATCACCAGACCCATCGTCGCACCCGACCCGCCAATCACAATGAAGAACGTCCAGAATGCCTCCATGAAAATATGCGGTAATGGTGCGCCCTGCGCCAGCGCAGTCTGGTTCATACCAAGGTTAGTCAGCCAGAACATTTGCAGCATCCCGGAGACAATCGCCGCACCGTGAATACCGGCAAACCACAACAGATGGCCAATCAGTACCGCCAGTAAAATCGCTGGCAGAGAATCGGCAGCTGATACCAGTGGTTTGAAGATGGACATAATAGCTTGCGGGATGAGCATGTCGAACTGTGCCTGAATCAGCAGGCTGAGCGGGTACAACGTCAGCACCACCACCAGCACCGGTATCAACAGATCGAATGAGTTTTTGATCATCGGCGGGACCTGATCGGGTAAACGAATGCCGATGTTATGCGCTTTCAGAAAGCGCATCATTTCTACGCAGTAAATCGCCACCAGAATTGCCGTAAAAATCCCCGTTCCGCCGAGGCTGTCCACAGGCAAAGTGCCTTTTGTTTTGGGCGCGGCAACCAGTAAAAACGCCATGACTGAGAGCATGGCACACATGAACGGATCCAATTGATGTGACTTGACGTAATGTTTACCCAGGTTATAGGCAATGGCGGCACAGATATAGATCGACATGATCCCCATAGTCATATCAAAGGGGGTCAGGATCTGCCCTTCAAACTGCTTTGCCAGATCCAGCCATGTCCGGGCAAAGCCCCAGGTGGTATCGGGCGAAAACGGAGGATAGGCAAATACCAACAGAAACGATCCGACAATCATAAATGGCATTGCGGAGATAAAGCCGTCACGGATAGCCATAACATGACGTTGTGAAGAAATGCGCCCGGCAATCGGGCTGACATAGTTTTCAACAAACCGGAAAATCACATTAAAGACTGCATGGTTGGTAGATTTCATAAGTGGCTCTTTTTATGTGATACAGAGGAAGTGACAGCTCCAGTATTAATCGCTCTTTCACGGACTGCAACCGGTTACGGTAACCGGTTTCCGTGAATGTGAAGAGGATCGATAAATCGCCCATGTTGCTGGTTTGTTACATTAAAATATTTACAGTACAGGACGACTTATGCCAAATTACGCCAGCAGTTTTCTGAAGCGTTGGGGACTGTTGAAATCGAGTCAGGAGAATCGAATGAGTCTGCAATCGGTACGGCAATTTCTGGCCGAATATGCCCCGGATATTGAAATCATTGAATTAAATCAAAGTACCGCGACGGTTGAACTGGCGGCAAAAGCGCATAACGTCCAACCCGGACAGATAGCGAAGACCCTTTCGCTTAAGGTTAAGGACGCCATCATCCTGATTGTCGCCAAAGGCGATGCAAGACTGGACAATAAAAAGCTCAAAAGCACTTTCGGCGCCAAAGCGCGCATGCTGAGTAGTGATGAGGTCGTCAACGCAACAGGACATCCCGTTGGCGGGGTGTGCCCATTCGGGCTGGAAACCCCGCTGCCTGTTTATTGTGATGTCTCATTACGCGCATTCACCGAAGTCCTTCCTGCAGCCGGCGCCACACATAGCGCAGTGCGTATCGCACCAGAGCGTATGGCTGAACTGACTTCAGCCACCTGGGTTGATGTATGCCAGTAATCGCCCACTTTTTGCTTTCACAACAGTTAAAGCAAAATATTCGCCGCATTCAGTAAACCGGCGTCAGAATTGACGCCCAGTTTCGACATCACATTAAACTTGTGCGCCCGGATGGTCTTAATATTCCGCGCCAGTTCAATCGCGATTTGCGGCATTGAGTAACCGTAGGACATGAAGCGCAGAATCTCACGCTCTGTCGGACTCAGCATACGACTCTGATTGAGATACCAGAGATTACTGTTACTCTCGCCGATCCGCCGCGTGCCACTTAGCGCGGTAAATAACGCCTCTTGCAGCACAGGGAGCGAGGCGGCTTTGTTCAGCACACCGTCCAGCGGTAAGGGCGACAGTGCGCTAATTAGACGCGCTTCAACATCATCATCCGCAATCACCAGGCGACGCATGCCGGGATAATTTTCAGCCAGTTCTGTCAGGCTCAACAGCCCCACCCGTCTGTCTTTTCTGACCGAAGAAAGAGAGAGGATAATGGCTGAAAACACGGTTGTACTCATCGCCTGTTGAAAATCATCCAGCGTCAAAAAGAGGTGCAAATTATATTGGTTATCAGACGTTGCGTTAAATAAATGCTGAATACCAATACCACTCATCACACATTTTTCTATGAGTGCGACATTTCGCGTACTGTCTCTATTTTCCATTCTTCTGTCTCTCCATATACTGATGGTAAATTCAGCTCTCTGGCTCCCTGAGAGCTGTTAATCCATGCGTACATTCCCGCATTGCTGTGTATTGATAGTCGGCGCATCGCGCTATTTTTTTGGGCGCTGATGGTTTTGTTACTCTTTTTAAGAAGCGTCGCAATCTGATTAATCCCCCAACCTTTCCCAAGCAGTCGCAGGACTTTTCGCTCTGAAAGCGTCAAGAGAATGGCGTGGGAACCAAACTCCAGATGTTCTGACTGAGGGGGCGACAACAACATTTTGCTGATTCGGTCAGGGCTGTTGCGTCCAGAACGGATAGTACTTACCAGACTTTCAATCGGTTCGACATCAGACAGCAGCGTACTGGAGGGGCGCATCAACAATTCGACCGCGTGCGCGTAATACGCGCGCGACACAAGGAAAACCCAATGGATATCAGTGTATTGAGAAAGAAGTGCGTAGAATCGCTCACAAACGGTGCGCGGGTGATGACATTCACCGGTTAAATCCACAATCACCAATTCCGTCTGACGCAGTTGTAGTGACGTGAGTTCTTCTACAACACCACAGGTGGTGAGTTCATACTCCGGGAAATGCGTTTGCATAACCCCATGTAGTCCCGCTTGTATTACAGGAACTTTACTGATAATAATTCCGTTTTTGCAGCATCCTGGCAGCATACATCCTCCACATTCATATGAATTTATCATCTGTTATTAATGAGTCGCTTTTGAATTATCACATACAATTATGCAATACAAAAAACAGAGCAATAGACAATATGAATTTTTTATCCCTGGTTTTTTTGTGTTAATTCCGAAAGATGCGGTTATACAACTATCATAGGGTATAATACAAGTCGATATTGTCGGCAGGGGTTCCAAATTCCAGAGCAAGATATTAAATATTCTTATTTTATATACGAATTTTTTATTTATCCAAATTTGGACAAACTATTTGTTCTTAATTAATTCCCGGTATGCCTTCGGAGATAACGAGGAGTGTTTTTTAAAGAAACGGGAAAAATAGGTAACATCGCTGAATCCCAGATAGTCTGAGATCTGGCTTATGGTCATGCTGGTATATTGCAGGCTTCGTTTGGCTTCAAGCATCAACCGCTGATGCAAAACGTTTAATGCACTGCAATGATGAAATTCACGGCATAACTGATTCAGATAATTTGCAGAAAGCCCGATTCGATGCGCATATTCTGCAAGGGGAAGATGTTCGCGATAGTGACTCTCAATCTGCCGGGCAAAAAGGCGTATTGCACTACGCCGCCGCACCAGGGTGTTATTCGGTGGCTTAACTGGCCGACTCTGCCGACGAAGCCAGACCAGCAGCGCACTCAGTAATGAAAACAACATCATTTCTCGCGCCTCGTTATCGGTCTGATACTCCTTTTGCAAGGCAGAAAAAAGCGTCCGGATGTGACTGCGAGACTGAGCCACTGGCACACACTGAGGGGTATTCAACATTGGTAACGGCTGTGGAAACTGAGATTCCAGGCGGCCAATTAGCGGTAACGCCAGAGAGAGAACATAGCCCTTGGTTCCTGGGGAAAAGCGAAAACCGTGGACACAAAGCGCAGGGACAACCTGAATACAGGCATCACGCATCACCGTCGTCTGCCCCTCGATTTCGATCGTCGCTTCGCCCCGATCCAGGTAGAGCAACTGAACGATCTCCGCATGCTGATGCACCCGGATATGCCACTCATACAAACTGCTGCGCTGATGAATTGACTCGCAGTGCAGAAGGTCGGGAGTTGGCCATCCCTGTTGTTCACCATACAATTTAAAAACAGGGATAATATCAGCCGGTTGCATCATTTTTCCTCATTACACCCCTACCTTTTCATAAGGCAGCCCGACGTAGTTTTCCGCAATCGTCATCATTCCAGCCCGCGACCCCAGGTAGTACTGACGATCCGCCTCCTGCATCTTGCGATCAAAATCGCTTTTTTCCTGAAAATCATGCAGCAGGTGGGTCATAAACCAGCTGAATCGTTCCCCTTTCCATACCCGATTAAGGGCCAGCCGGGAATAGGTGGCCAGCAGATCGCTACGCCCGTGCTGATAGTACTGCGTCAGAATGCGCCATAAATAATTCACGTCGGACGCAGCCAGATTCAGCCCCTTTGCACCGGTCGGCGGAACAATATGCGCCGCATCACCAACCAGAAAGAGCTTGCCATACTGCATCGGTTCCACCACATAACTACGTAATGGCGCAATACTCTTTTCAAGTGAGTGACCAGTCACTAACTTCGTGGCCAGTTCATCAGGCAGACGCCTTTTCAGCTCGCTCCAGAAACGATCATCGTTCCAGGATTCCACCTGCTCGCTGAGCGGGACCTGCAAATAATAGCGACTTCTTGTTAGTGAGCGCTGACTACAAAGTACAAACCCGCGCTCGTGATGCGCATAAATCAACTCCGGATTGACCGGCGGCGTATCGGCAAGCAGCCCCAGCCAACCGAAAGGCCAGATGCTTTCGTATTCGCGGATGACTTCGCGCGGAATACTTTGACGGGAAACGCCGTGGAAGCCATCACATCCGGCAATGAAGTCACATTCAATACGGCATTTTTCCCCTTCTTTCTCAAAGGTGACAAAAGGATGGTCACTTTTAGCATCATGAATGGCTACCTGTTGAACGCCATAAATCGTCGGTGCACCGCAGTCACTACGCGCCTGCATCAGGTCTCGTGTGACTTCCGTTTGCCCATAGACCATCACACTTTTGCCACCGGTCAGTTCGCTCAGCGCGACGGGAATACGTTTACCATCAAAAATAAACTCAACGCCATGATGCACCAGACCTTCGCTGTCCATACGCTGCGCAACGCCTGCTTCCCGCAAAAGCGAAACCGTCCCACTCTCGAGGATCCCCGCCCGGATGCGCCCCAACACATACTCCGGCGTCTGACGTTCAATAATAAGTGTACGGATCCCCGCCTTATGCAGTAACTGCCCCAGCAGCAAACCGGAAGGTCCTGCCCCAATAATTGCGACCTGAGTTTTCATCACATCCCTCACCTGCAAGTTGATTATTTGTTTAATCAATGTTGATTAAAAGTTTCAAATTGCATTTTTGATAAGCAGGCACAGAAAAAGAAGGTCTAAAAGGAGATAAAAATTGCACTTTTCACCGATTTCGCAAAACTGTGGTGCGGTTCAAATTTTGACCGCTGCATGGCAGGTTCTTTTTTCAACAGAAAGATTGATCTCAGCCGGAGCCAAAAAATGCGTGCTTCATGATACAAAGGAGACATTCGACAGTACGCAACGCGTCTTTTCAGCCAGAGCAAGTCATGCAAGAAGAGCAGTCATTACAGCGAACGGTTACACGATTATGCATTCAGTGTGGGCTTTTTTTACTACAACACGGCGCGGAGAGTGCATTGGTTGATGAACTCTCTACCCGACTTGGGCTCGCATTAGGGATGGACAGCGTCGAAAGCGCTATCTCCTCTAATGCAATCGTTCTGACCACAATTAAAGACGGGCAATGCCTGACCTCCACGCGAAAAAACCAGGATCGCGGCATTAATATGCATGTGGTCACTGAGGTTCAGCACATCGTCATTCTCGCCGAACATAAGCTGCTGGATTACAAAGGCGTCGAGAAGCGTTTCAGTCAGGTCAGGCCCTTGCGCTATCCGCGTTGGCTGGTCGCGCTGATGGTCGGCCTCTCCTGCGCCTGTTTCTGTAAGCTGAATAACGGCGGTTGGGACGGCGCGGTGATTACCTTTTTTGCCAGTATGGTGGCAATGTATATTCGTCAAATCCTGGCGCATCGCCATTTGCATCCACAAATCAACTTTTGCGTTACGGCTTTTGTCGCGACCACCATTTCCGGTCTGATGTTACACCTTCCCACCTTTAGCCAGACGCCCTCGGTGGCAATGGCCGCCAGCGTCCTGCTGCTGGTTCCCGGCTTTCCGCTGATCAATGCGGTGGCGGATATGTTTAAAGGACACATCAATACCGGCCTGGCGCGTTGGGCGATCGCCAGCCTGCTGACGCTCGCAACCTGCGTGGGCGTGGTCATGGCGTTGACACTTTGGGGGCTTCGCGGATGGGTATAATCGATTTTATTCTTGCGTTGATGCAGGACATGGTGCTTTCCGCGATCCCTGCGGTAGGGTTCGCGATGGTCTTTAACGTCCCGCACCGCGCCCTGCCCTGGTGTGCGCTGCTTGGCGCGCTCGGTCACGGTTCGCGCATGGTGATGATGACCGCCGGGTTTAATATTGAATGGTCCACGTTTGTCGCCTCGCTGCTTGTCGGCAGCATCGGCATCCAATGGTCGCGCTGGTATCTGGCGCATCCCAAAGTGTTTACCGTTGCGGCGGTGATCCCCATGTTCCCAGGAATCTCAGCCTATACGGCGATGATCTCAGCGGTGAAAATCAGCCACTTCGGCTACAGCGAACCGTTGATGATTACGCTGCTGACCAATTTTCTGAAAGCCTCGTCGATTGTGGGCGCGCTTTCGATCGGACTCTCCGTGCCCGGCCTGTGGCTCTACCGAAAACGCCCACGCGTTTAATCGCCGCGGCAGGCGCATCCCTGCCGCTCCCCCTCATCGGTGTGTTACTATAGAAGCAGTGTCCCTTCTCGGTTGCAGTCGGTATTGAGAAACGTTATGTCATCCAGAATTTTGACCCCGGACGTCATTGGTATTGACGCCTTATTACACGATCACCAGACGGTGCTGGCGAAGTCTGAAGGTGGCGCGGTGGCGGTGTTTGCCAATAACGCCCCGGCTTTTTATGCGCTGACCCCCGCACGCCTGGCGCAACTACTGGCGCTCGAAGAAAAGCTCGCCCGACCAGGGAGCGATGTGGCGCTGGATGCACAGTTTTATGAAGAACCGCAGCCAGTGCCGGTCGCCGTACCGCTGGGTAAATTCGCTATGTATCCCGCCTGGCAACCGGATGCCGATTTTCAGCGCCAGGCCGCGCTCTGGGGCGTGGCATTGAGTGAACCTGTCACTCCCGAAGAACTGGCCTCGTTCGTCACGTACTGGCAAGCGGAAGGCAAAGTGTTTCACCACGTGCAGTGGCAGCAAAAACTGGCGCGCAGCGTCCAGATCGGCCGCGCGAGCAACGGCGGCCTGCCGAAGCGCGATGTGAACACGGTCAGCGAACCGGATAATCAAATTCCACCGGGTTTTAGAGGTTAACCATGAAAAACGTTGGCGATCTGATGAAACGTCTGCAAAAAATGATGCCCGCCCATATTGAACCAGCGTTCAAAACGGGTGAAGAGCTACTGGCGTGGCAGAAGGAGCAAGGCGAAATTCGCGCCGCCGCCCTGGCTCGCGAGAATCGTGCAATGAAAATGCAGCGCACTTTTAACCGTTCCGGCATCCGTCCGTTACATCAAAACTGCTCGTTCGAAAACTATCATGTGGAATGCGAAGGCCAGATGAATGCGCTAAGCAAAGCACGCCAGTACGTGGAAGAGTTCGATGGCAATATCGCCAGCTTTATCTTCTCCGGCAAACCGGGGACAGGGAAAAACCACCTCGCCGCGGCAATCTGCAACGAACTGCTGCTGCGCGGAAAGTCAGTGTTGATTATCACCGTGGCGGACATCATGTCAGCGATGAAAGAGACGTTCAGCAATCGTGAAACCAGCGAAGAACAGTTGCTGAACGATCTGAGCAATGTTGATCTGCTGGTCATTGATGAGATCGGCGTACAAACCGAGTCGCGCTATGAAAAGGTGATTATCAACCAGATCGTCGATCGCCGTTCCTCTTCAAAGCGCCCGACCGGCATGCTCACCAACAGCAACATGGAAGAAATGACCAAACTGCTGGGTGAACGCGTCATGGATCGCATGCGACTGGGCAATAGCCTGTGGGTGATCTTCAACTGGGACAGTTTCCGCAGTCGGGTAACCGGCAAAGAGTATTAAGACCATTCTGAGACTTTGCGGCGCTATACTGCAACGAAAGTCCTCTCTACGAGTAATGATGATGAATACGACCAAACGTCTTTTGTGCTGTGCAATAACCGCGAGCGCACTGTTCGCCACCAGCGCCTTCGCCGCCTCCTGGCAAGAATCACTCTCCAGCGCCGCCAGCGAACTGAGCAAGCAGAGCACCGCCTCATCGCAAAGCGGTACTTCGCTCTCTTCCCTGACCAGCCTGCTCAATGGCGGCAACCAGGCGCTGAGTGCGAACAATATGAATAACGCCGCCGGGATTTTGCAGTACTGCGCAAAACAGAAGCTGGCGTCGGTTACCGATGCAGAAAATGTGAAAAATCAGGTGCTGGATAAACTGGGGCTTGGCGCAACCGAGCAAAAGCAGGACACCAACTATCTGGACGGTATTCAGGGTCTACTGAATACCAAAGATGGTCAGCAGCTTAACCTGAATAATATCGGCAGCACGCCGCTCGCTGAAAAAGTGAAAACGAAAGCCTGCGACCTGGTGCTCAAACAGGGTATGAGCTTTATTTCCTGATCCCTGACGCCGCGTTTTGGTCGTTTTCTGCCAGAGGCGGCGTGTCTCTCCCCTTTCCCCCCTTCTCCATGACGCATCCCAGGTATGGCGGGAAGTGACGGTGATCAAAAAAGTCCCTATCTAAACCAATTCTGAATAACAACGTAATTAAATGTCACTAGAATTGCAGCTAAGTGACAACCCCATTACATTGTACTTTCTGTAAACGCTGAGCTGCCAGTCGAACGCCTGGTTTAGAGCCTTATCACAAGGCTATTTGTGAGGATCGTCCGTTGTCTGAGTTACTCTCCATCGCGCTGTTTCTTGCCTCTGTACTGATTTATGCCTGGAAAGCGGGTCACAACACCTGGTGGTTTGTCGCCACCCTGACGGTGCTGGGCCTTTTTGTGGTTCTGAATATCACACTCTTCGCCAGCGACTATTTCACGGGTGATGGCATTAACGATGCGGTACTCTACACGTTGACGAACAGCCTGACGGGGGCCGGTGTCGGCAAATACATACTACCGGGCATCGGCATTGCGCTGGCGTTAGTGGCGGTTTTTGGCACGCTGGGCTGGGTGCTGCGTCGCCGCCGTCATCATCCCCACCATTTTGGTTACAGTCTTCTGGCACTGCTGTTAGCGCTGGGCTCCGTCGATGCCAGCCCGGCATTTCGTCAGATCAGCGAACTGGTTAAATCTCAAACCCGCGATGGCGATCCCGATTTCGCGACCTACTATAAAGAACCAGCGAAAAGCATACCCAACCCGAAGCTGAATCTGGTGTACATCTACGGTGAAAGTCTGGAACGTACCTATTTCGACAATGAGGCTTTCCCGGACCTCACGCCAGAGCTTGGCGCGTTGAAAAACGAAGGCATGGATTTCAGCCATACCCAACAGTTACCGGGTACAGACTATACCATCGCCGGGATGGTGGCATCCCAGTGCGGCATTCCCCTGTTCGCGCCGTTTGAAGGCAACGCGTCGGCATCGGTCTCCAGTTTCTTCCCGCAGAATGTCTGCCTCGGGGATATCCTGAAAAACTCCGGCTACCAGAACCACTTTGTCCAGGGGGCTAACCTGCGTTTTGCCGGGAAAGACGTGTTCCTGAAGTCCCACGGTTTCGATTATCTGTATGGCGCCGAAGAGTTAAAAAGCGTCGTTGCCGATCCGAATTACCGCAACGACTGGGGCTTCTATGACGATACTGTACTGGATGAAGCGTGGAAGAAGTTCGAAGAACTCTCCCGTTCTGGTCAGCGTTTTTCATTGTTTACCCTGACCGTCGATACCCATCATCCGGACGGCTTTATCTCACGTGCCTGTCAGCGAAAACGCTATGATTTCGACGGTAAACCTAACCAGTCTTTTAGCGCCGTCAGCTGTAGCCAGGAAAATATCGCGGCGTTTATCAATAAAATCAAAGCCTCTCCGTGGTTTAAAGATACGGTGATCGTGGTCTCTTCGGACCATCTGGCGATGAACAACAGCGCATGGAAATACCTGAACAAACAGGACCGCAACAATCTGTTTTTCGTGATACGTGGCGACAAGCCTCAGCAGGAGACGCTGGCGGTCAAGCGTAACACCATGGATAACGGCGCCACGGTGCTGGATATTCTCGGCGGTGATAACTTTATCGGTCTGGGACGCAGTAGCCTTTCAGGCCAGTCGATGTCGGAGGTGTTCCTTAACAGCAAAGAAAAGATCCTCGCCATGAAGCCGGATATCATTCGCTTGTGGAACTTCCCGAAAGAGATGAAGGATTTTACCATCGACCAGGATAAAAACATGATTGCCTTCTCCGGCAGCCATTTCCGTCTGCCCCTGCTCTTACGGGTATCAGATAAACGCGTCGAGCCCCTACCGGAAAGTGAATACTCAGCCCCACTGCGCTTCCAGCTTGCCGACTTTGCCCCACGAGATAACTTCGTCTGGGTCGATCGTTGCTACAAGATGGGCCAGTTGTGGTCACCAGAACTGGCGCTCTCAACCGACTGGTGCGTCTCGCAGGGCCAGCTTGGCGGAGAGCAAATCGTCCAGCATGTTGATAAAGCGCAGTGGAAAGGCAAAACGGCCTTTAAAGATACGGTTATCGACATGGAACGCTATAAAGGGAACGTCGATACCCTGAAAATCGTCGACAACGACATCCGCTACAAAGCCGACAGCTTTGTCTTCAACGTGGCGGGCGCGCCGGAAGAGGTGAAACAGTTCAGCGGAATTTCTCGTCCGGAATCCTGGGGGCGTTGGTCCAACGCGCAACTGGCTAAAGAAGTGAAGATTGAATACAAACAGCCGCTGCCGAAAAAATTCGACCTGGTGATCACCGCCAAAGCCTTCGGCGACAATGCTAATCGACCGATCCCGGTACGCGTAGGCAATGAAGAGCAGACGCTGGTGTTGGGCCACGATGCCACCACCACTACCCTACATTTCGACAACCCAACGGAGGCAGATACGCTGGTGATTGTCCCGCCCGAACCCGTTTCGACCAACGAAGGCAACATTCTCGGTCACTCGCCGCGTAAGCTAGGGATCGGGATGGTAGAAATCAAAGTGGTCAGCGCTCAGGGCTGACCACCGATAATAAAAAAAACAGCGCCCAACACAGCTCCGGGCGCTGCATGGCAATCGTCAGAACGTTATCACCCCTTTGATCAACGTCCGGTTGTTAATCACATCGCGTTCGAAGACCTCCGCAAGCTGGCTGAACGGATAGCGATGCGTAAGCATCATTTCAGCGTTCAGTTTGCCTTCTGCCATCAGTCGTCCGACCTTCGCAAAATCCTCCGGCGTGGCGTTACGGCTACCCATCATGGTGGTCTCTTTCTTGTGAAATTCCGGGTCAGAGAACTGTAAATCGCCCTTAAATAACCCGACAAAGACAATGGTGCCGCCGTGACGAATAAGATTAACGCTATTGTTCATCGCGTGCTGGCTACCCGTCGCATCAAGCACTTTCAGCGCCAGTGAACCGCCAAATTGCGCGCGCAGTTGAACCTCAAAATCTGCCGCAGAGGGATCCACCACCGGCAGCCCAAGCCGGGACGCAACGTGTTCGCGACGCGCAGCACTGGTATCGGCGACAACCACCTGCGCCCCCTCCGCTTTGGCAATCGCCGCTGCGCCGATACCAATCGGTCCGGCCCCAACCACCAGCACCTGTTCACCCGGGGCGATCGCCGCCCGGCGCACCGCATGTGCGCTGATTGCGTAAGGCTCGATCAGTGCTGCCGCCTGAGGATCAATCCCCTCCGCCTGCAGCAGATTGGTTGCCGGCACGCTGAGATATTCGCTAAACCCTCCATCCTGATGCACGCCGATCACGGAGATCTTCTCGCAGCAGTTCGTACGTCCACCCAGACACGCAGGGCACTGCTGACAGGCGACATAAGGGATCACCGCCACCTGCTGACCTACTTTAAACTGCGTTACCTTCTCGCCGAGCGTCACAATATCCCCACATATTTCATGGCCTAACACGCGTGGATAACTAAAAAAAGGTTGATTACCACCCCAGGCATGAATATCGGTTCCGCAAATCCCGACAGATTTAATTTTAATTAGCGCTTCATGTTTATCCGGAACCGGAATCTCGCGTTTCTCATGAATTAATTTTTTGGGTTCCTGGCAAATCAACATATTCATTGTGGACATCGTTATACGCTCCTGTTTCTTTGATGCTTCAGATATTGATGAAAATAGAAATAGGCGCGTAACGAGAAAGCTAATTTGTGAAACCCTGCGCATTAAAATGTTTTAAATCGGGTTTTAATGCAGTCAAAAGGAGATCCCGATGAGCCGTTCGCAAAATTTACGTCACAATGTCATTAACCAGGTGATCGATGATATGGCGCGCGGTCATCTTCCTTCTCCGTTGCCGTCGCAAAGCGCACTAGCGGAGATGTACAACATCAGCCGTACCACCGTGCGCCACATGCTGAACCACCTCAGCGAGTGCGGCGTACTCACCCTTGTTGGCAACGAGTACGTCATTACCCGAATCCCCGAACATGATGATGGTTTTGCCTGCACCACCGCTTCTATAGCGGAGCAGAGCCGTATCTTCGAGCAGGCGTTTTATACGATGATTAACCAACGCCAGCTTCGCGCTGGCGAGACGTTTTCTGAACTTCAACTGGCCAGAGCGGCGGGCGTCAGCCCGGTGGTGGTACGAGAGTACCTCTTAAAATTTGGACGTTACGATCTTATCCAGAGCGAGAAGCGCGGCCAGTGGAGCATGAAACAGTTCGATCAGTCCTATGCCGAACAGCTTTTTGAGCTGCGAGAGATGCTGGAAACCCATGCTCTACAGCATTTTCTCAATCTGCCGGATGACGATCCGCGCTGGCTGCAAGCCAAAATGCTGCTGGAACGCCACCGCATGCTGCGCGACAGCGTCGGCAGCAACTTCCGGATGTTCTCCTTGCTGGACCGTGATTTTCACGCGCTACTGCTTTCCGCCGCCGATAATATATTTTTCAATCAATCACTTGAGATTATCTCGGTGATCTTCCATTTCCATTACCAGTGGGATGAGCGCGATCTTAAACAACGTAATATCATCGCCATTGATGAGCACATGACTATCCTCAGCGCACTGATTTGCCGCAGCGATCTCGATGCGCTTCTTGCTCTGCGTAACCACCTGAATACGGCGAAGCAATCGATGATTCGCTCTATTCGACAAGAAAATGCGTAAAATTAAAAACACATTAAAAACAACAAACCTTTAGCAAGAGCACGATTTCATACAACACCTACAGCACCATAATGACTTTCTGCTTACTTTCTGATTAGGCAGGATTCACGCTGAATTATTCCGCCAGTACAAATGTTGGTTTTATTCGTTGACCCCTGGGAGCAAGTAGAAAATGAACAAGATAATAGCCGTGCTGATTACTGTTTGTACTTTTTTTCTGCCATTCACCATTCAGGCGAAACCACTTTCAATTAAAGTTGCATATGAGAATAATCCAGGCGAGCCATTAGATGTGGTGATGCGCTACTGGGCTGACATTCTGAACAAAAAAAGTAATGGAGAAATAACGCTGGTTCTCTATCCCAGCTCACAGCTAGGGTCAAAACAAGATGTGACTGAACAAGCCATGATGGGAATGAACGTCATCACGCTCACCGACGTGGCTTTCCTTGCCGATTATGAACCTGATTTAGGTATTTTGTTTGGGCCTTATCTGACTGACGATCCACAGAAACTTTTCAAAATTTATGAGAGCGACTGGTTCCGTCAAAAAAATGAAGACCTGAAGAAAAAAGGGATTCATGTGGTGATGAACAATTATCTGTACGGCACCCGTCAGATTATTTCCAAAAAACCGATTCGCAAGGTGGAAGATCTTGCAGGGATGAAAATCCGCGTACCAAATAACGTCATGCAAATTAAAGCTATCCAGGCAATGGGCGCCACGCCAACCCCTATGCCGCTAGGTGAAGTTTACCCTGCACTGACTCAGGGCGTTATTGATGGCGTCGAAAACCCGATTTCCGTTCTGCAAGGGCAAAAACTGTTTGAGCAGGCGAAATATCTGTCGATGGTCAATTACCTGACCAACACCTCGGTATGGATTGGCGGCGAAGCCTTTTTCAGTACGCTTTCTCCCGAACAACTGGAATTGATTCACTCGACGGGTTATGAAGCAGGGCTCTACAGCCAGAAATTAACCATTGAACGCGACGCCGAAATGCTGAAGAGCATGGAGGCGGAAGGCGTCGAAGTGATTTACCCGGATACTGAAGCATTCCGCCAGAAAGCTCGCGACGTTTACACGCAATTCCCGGAGTGGACGCCGGGTTTGTATGAAACCATTCAACAGCAACTGCAATAAATACCGGCACAGATCGCCCGAGACCTTTTTTCTTTCAAGGCCTGGGCGACTTTCTGAAGGAGGATTAATGCGTTTCTTTGGCAAGCTTGTAGAACTGAGCGCAGCACTGGCACTGTTTATCCTGGTGATAATGACAATTGCCGCTGTATTCATGCGCTATTTTGTCGGACAGCCTATTCAATGGACCGAGGAAATGTCCGGACTGCTGATGATTTGGGTGGTGATGTTGGGCGGCGTAGTCGCTGAGCGCGACCGGGCGCATCTGACTATTCCTTTTGTCGTTGACTTGCTCCCGCATAAAATCAAACGCGTTATTGCCTCGCTGGTTGCTCTGCTGTCCATTGGATTGCTGGTTTATATGGCCTGGCTGGGTTATCGACTGGCGGAAATGGCGCAGTTTAAGGTCACACAAATATTAAAAGTGTCCTGGTTCTGGATTGATGTTGCTGTTCCGGTCGGTACCCTGGCAACGGCAGTTTATACGCTCTACTGGTTAATTAACGACGTTAAACAGGCCGATGTCGGTGAGGAAAAACAATGAGCTGGTTATTAATTATTCCACTAATGATCGTGTGCTTATTCCTGAATATTCGTGTGTATCTGGCAATGTTTATCGGCATTATTGCCTATTTCCTCTTCTTTTCCACGGTTCCGATTGAAATTGCTGTTCAGCGGTTGATTGCCCCCACCCAAAGCCCATCCCTGCTGGCAATACCCTTCTTTATCTTGTTGGGGACGCTGATGAGTTATACCGGTATTGCAGAACGTATCCTGCAGGTGGCGAATATTCTGGTCGGTAAAATGCGGGGCGGACTCGGGGTCGCCAATATTCTGGTCAGTACCATGATGGGGGGAGTCAGCGCCTCAAACCTGGCCGATGCCGCAATGCTGTCGCGCATGATGGTTCCTGAGATGGAGCGTAAAGGCTATAACCGCGCCTTTGCGGCGGCGATTACCGCCGGGGGATCGCTTGTCACCCCGATAATCCCCCCGGGAATTGCCCTGATTATCTATGGTCTGGTGGCAGACGTTTCCATCGGAAAAATGTTCATGGCCGGCCTGATTCCGGGTCTGCTCTGTGCGGTGTTGTTAATGTTTACGGTTTATCTGGTTGCCCGTAAAACGAACGCTAAGCCCTCACGCGACACCTGGCCTACCGGTAAGGAAGCGCTCTTCTCGCTTGGGCAGGCATGGCCCGCCCTGTTTTTGATTTTTGCCGTCGTAGGGGGGATTCGCGCCAACATCTTCACCCCAACAGAAGCCGGTGCGGCAGCGGTACTCATCGTGTTGATTATCGGTTTCTTCATTTATCGTCAAATGACTCTCGGTCATGTCGTGAAAGCGCTGGGAGAAACGGCACGGGCAACGGCATCGGTCATGTTAGTCATCATGGCAAGTGCCGCGCTCGGTTGGATCTTTTCAATGGAACATGCCGGCGTCGCGGTGGCGAACTTTGTCACGACGCTGACAGAAAACAAATACATGTTCCTGTTAATTATCAATATTCTTTTGCTAACGCTGGGGATGTTTCTTGAAGGGAATGCCATTCTGCTGATTCTGGTTCCCTTGCTTAAACCTGTCGTGGCGCATTTTGGTATCGACCCGGTACATTTCGGTATCATCATGATTTTCAACCTTTCTATTGGCGCCTTCACGCCGCCGGTTGGCACCGTCATGTTATTGGTCTGCAATATTACACAGGTTTCCGTCGGACAGTTTTTCCGCCAGTCTCTACCGTTGCTGGGTACCTTGTTACTCATGCTGTTGCTGGTGACCTACATACCGGCCATTTCGTTATTGCTCGTCTAAGCCGTTAGCACTGAAACGTCCCCGCTCCCGGGGACTTTCCCCTGTAACCGGGTACCGCGTTATACTGCCCTCATTGTCACCTCATTTCCGGTATCGTTATGCACATTACAGTTCGCCCCACCACACCGGCAGACGCTGCCGCCCTGCCCACCATTGAGCGCTCAGCAGGACAGCGTTTTTTAGCGGTGCCAGCACTGGCGTGGATCGCGGACGATCACATTGTCAGCGCGGAACTGCACCGGGAATATGCCGCTAAGGGAATGAGTTGGCTGGCGCTGGTTGACGATCGGCCCGTTGGATTTATGCTGGGCGAAGCGATGGGGTCATCTCTGTATATTGCCGAATTTTCGCTGCATCTGGCGTGGCAGGGTAAAGGCATTGGCCGCCAGTTAATCAACACCGTCGCGCAGTGGGCGCGTGAGCAGGGTTTTACCTCCCTGACGCTTACCACTTTTCGCCATGTCGCCTGGAACGCGCCGCTGTATCAACATCTGGGATTTGAAATACTGGAAGATGACGCACTGCCGGCTGCATTACGCCAGAAGCGAGAGGAAGAAACGGCGCATGGCATCCCGTTTGAATCGCGTTGTGCCATGCGCCTGATGCTTAATTAAAACGTTTCCCAGTTATCCCCGGTTTCCGCTACAGCGGCTTTACGCGGTTGAACCGTTGCGGAAACGGATTTCACGCTGACGGCGTCACGCGCACGCTGCTGTTCTTGTTGGATGCGGAACACGGCTACGGCCTGCGTCAGACGGCTGGCCTGCTCTTCCAGCGCAGCTGCGGCAGCGGCTGATTCTTCCACCAGCGAGGCGTTCTGCTGAGTCACACGATCCATTTCCGCCACGGCCAGACCCACCTGGTCAATCCCACGGCTTTGCTCATCGGAAGCCGACGCGATTTCGCCCATGATGTCGGTCACGCGAGTCACCGCATTCACGATCTCATCCATGGTTTCACCGGCGCTTTCAACCAGCGTAGAACCGACGTCAACACGGCTCACGGAGTCTTCAATCAGGCTCTTGATCTCGCGCGCGGCCTGCGCACTGCGCTGCGCGAGGTTACGCACTTCACCGGCAACCACCGCAAAACCGCGACCCTGTTCGCCTGCACGCGCCGCTTCTACCGCCGCGTTTAGCGCAAGAATGTTAGTCTGGAAGGCAATACCGTCGATCACACTGATAATGTCAGCAATTTTCTGCGAACTGGAGGCGATATCGCGCATGGTTTGCACAACGTTATCCACCACTTTCCCGCCTTTCTGCGCCGTTTCGGACGCGCTCAGCGCCAGATGGCTGGCCTGACGGGCGTTTTCGGCGTTCTGCTTAACGGTAGCGGTCAGCTCTTCCATGCTCGCCGCCGTCTCTTCCAGAGAGGCCGCCTGCTGCTCGGTTCGCGAAGAGAGATCGTTGTTACCCATCGCGATTTCGCTGGCGCCGCTGTAAATGGCGTTCGCGCCGTTACGCACGTCGCCCACGGTACGCACCAACTCACCCTGCATGTGGCGCAGGCTTTCCGCCAGTTGGCCCATTTCATTGGTGCCTTCCACATCAATCCGCTTCACCAGATCGCCGCTGGCAATGTGACGAATGCTCGCGATCAGGCGGTTCATTGGCGCGATCAGCGACAGCTTGATGCCAAACCAGACGGCAATAATGACCACCAGCACCGCCAACAACACGCTGCCCAGAACCCACATCGCCTGGCTGTAAGAGCTGTTGTTGTCTGCTACCGCCAGGTCATACAGACGGTCATTCTGTTGCAGATAGTTCACATACTGCTTCTCAAAACCATCCTGATAACCTTGAGTGGGCTGATCGAAAAAGTCGTTGATCTTCCCGGCCCCCAGCAACTGGATCAGTTCGGCCAGCGCGTTGTGATAGATATCGTAATTGCGTTTAATTTCCGCCGATGCCGCTTCGCTTTGACGCGGGTCGCGCGGCAGCGCTTCGTAATCCGCCCAGTTTTTTTCCGCCTGTTTCAACGAGGCGCTGGCAATCTGCATCAGATCCGCAACGGTCGCGCCGCTACCGATATTGTTCTGATCCATCATGTAGCGGATACCCGCACGGTTCAGGGTGTTACGCGTTTGCAGTAGCGCCACCCAACTGCCATTCAACGTGGACTGCTGCTGGCGAATGGTTTGCAGAACGGTGAAGTTCTCTTTGTCATTTTTCAATGCATTAAAGAACAATCCGCCTGATGTGAGTTGTAAAAGGCCAAATAAAACCAGAACCAACAAGAGGCTGGTTACAATCTTGATACGTTTTAACATGTTTTCTCTTTCCGCTAGACAGATACTCTGGTTGTCGGCCCGGAATGAGAAAACTTTATGAGATCGCGAGGGGTATCACAGGAAATTTGTTCAATTAACTGGCAAAAAATGCGATTACCCTCTACCCGAACGGGAATCAGGCGAGAATGACTCGCCCATTCTGCCTTATCTCAGCGCGGAAATATCCTCAAACAGGGAGCGGGTAATCGTTAGCCCTTCCTGTAGCGATTTCTCACGCGAACTGAAGCGTCTTTCTCCCGGCAAGCGTGCGCCCTGCTCTTGCATTGCGGCAAACAGGATTTCCGCGCGCTCCAGATGATGATGCGCCTCATCCCCGAGGAACCGGAACGGATCAAGCGCCAGAATCAGCTCGCCGCCGTACGGCAGACCTCCCGCCCCCTCATCCCAGGCCAGCGATTCCGCACTGGTCATATCGCCGATGAGCGGACCGGCCAGTAGTTCAACCATTGCCGCAAACGCCGAGCCTTTATGGCCGCCGAAAGTCAGCATCGCGCCGTTTAATACCGCCTGCGGGTCGGTTGAGGGTTGTCCTTCGCTGTCGATACCCCACCCTTCCGGGATCGCTTTTCCGGCCCGCTGATGCAACTGGATCTCGCCGCGTGCCGCCGCGCTGGTCGCCATATCAAAAATGTAAGGCGGTTTGCCTTTGCGCGGCCAGCCAAACGCTATCGGGTTCGTACCAAACAGCGGACGCGTACCACCTGCTGGTGCGACCCAGGCGTGACTTGGCGTACAGGCGTAGCCCACCAGTCCGGCGCCCGTCAGGGGTTCAATGTCCGCAAACAACGCAGAAAAATGAACGCAGCGGTTGATCGCCAACGCCGCGATTCCGCATGCGCTGGCTTTACTCATGAGCAACGGCAGCGCCTGTTCATAGGCCACCAGTGAGAACGCGCCGCCAGCATCCGCTTTGACGATAGCGGGCGCCTGATCGAAAATCTGCGGACGGGCATCAGCGGAGACTTTTCCTTTACGCAGGGTCTCGACGATCCCCAGCAAGCGCCATAACCCGTGAGATGCGCAGCCATCACGCTCGCCCGCCGTCACATTGCGTGCAATCGCATCCGCATGTTCCGCGCTAAAGCCGTTGCTGTTCAGCACCTCACGCGCCAGCATGTAAGCCTCAGATAAAGTGAGGTTTACTGTTTCCATGTTGTTCTCCTTATGATGTTGTCGGCAATAAGCGTAGTCGGTATTCGCCATTCGTTGGCGGATTTTTCTTTGTGATCTCAGTCACATAATATTCGCCGCTCGGCGATCCTCTTTACCGCTTACTGACACTTCTGACCGCTTAACTCACCATTTGACCGCTCACTTATTTACCTTACTTTACGCGCGCGACTCTCTGGCAAGATCGTCACCAACATAGCAGTCAAATTACCTCTTCAAACGCAACCCAAACCAAACGGCTTCGGCCAATTATTCATCTTATAAAACCAGGTTTTACTATGGATACGAAAAAGATATTCAAGCACATACCCTGGGTGATCCTCGGGATCATCGGGGCATTCTGCCTCTCGGTTGTCGCCTTACGCCGGGGTGAACACGTCAGCGCCCTGTGGATCGTGGTCGCTTCCGTGTCGGTATATCTGGTGGCTTACCGCTACTACAGCCTGTACATCGCCCAGAAGGTGATGAAGCTCGACCCTACCCGTTCTACTCCTGCGGTCATCAATAACGATGGCCTGAACTACGTTCCAACCAACCGCTACGTGCTGTTCGGGCACCACTTTGCCGCAATTGCTGGCGCAGGTCCGCTGGTCGGTCCGGTTCTGGCAGCGCAGATGGGATACCTGCCTGGTACCCTGTGGCTGCTGGCGGGCGTGGTACTGGCGGGTGCGGTCCAGGACTTCATGGTGCTGTTTATCTCTTCTCGCCGTAACGGCGCGTCGCTTGGCGAGATGATTAAAGAAGAGATGGGCTCCGTGCCGGGGACCATTGCCCTGTTTGGCTGCTTCTTAATTATGATCATCATCCTCGCGGTACTGGCGCTGATCGTCGTAAAAGCGCTGGCCGAAAGCCCGTGGGGGGTCTTCACCGTTTGCTCCACCGTACCTATCGCGCTGTTTATGGGTATCTATATGCGCTTCCTGCGTCCGGGGCGTGTGGGTGAAGTGTCGGTGATTGGTATTGTTCTGCTGGTTGCGTCTATTTATTTCGGCGGCGTGATTGCTCACGACCCGTACTGGGGCCCGGCGCTGACCTTTAAAGACACCACCATTACCTTTGCGCTGATCGGCTATGCGTTCATTTCTGCACTGCTGCCGGTATGGCTGATCCTCGCACCGCGCGACTATCTGGCCACCTTCCTGAAAATCGGCGTGATCGTCGGCCTGGCGCTGGGTATCGTTGTCCTGAACCCAGAGCTGAAAATGCCGGCCATGACCCAGTATATCGACGGTACCGGTCCGCTGTGGAAAGGCGCACTGTTCCCGTTCCTGTTCATTACCATCGCCTGTGGTGCGGTCTCTGGCTTCCACGCGCTGATCTCTTCCGGTACCACGCCGAAACTGTTGGCCTGTGAAACAGACGCCCGCTTCATCGGTTACGGCGCGATGCTGATGGAATCCTTCGTGGCGATTATGGCGCTGGTTGCGGCGTCCATTATCGAACCGGGTCTCTACTTTGCGATGAACACCCCACCGGCAGGCCTGGGCATTACGATGCCGAACCTGCATGAAATGGGGGGTGAGAACGCGCCGCTGATTATGGCACAGCTGAAAGACGTGACCGCGCATGCGGCGGCAACCGTCAGTTCCTGGGGCTTCGTGATTTCGCCAGAGCAGATCCTGCAAACGGCGAAAGACATCGGCGAACCGTCCGTTCTGAACCGTGCCGGTGGCGCACCGACGCTGGCGGTAGGTATTGCGCACGTGTTCCACAAAGTGCTGCCGATGGCTGACATGGGCTTCTGGTACCACTTCGGTATTCTGTTTGAGGCACTGTTCATCCTGACCGCGCTGGATGCCGGTACCCGTTCTGGTCGCTTTATGCTGCAGGACCTGCTGGGCAACTTCGTGCCGTTCCTGAAGAAAACCGACTCTCTGGTGGCGGGTATCATCGGTACGGCGGGTTGCGTAGGCCTGTGGGGCTACCTGTTGTATCAGGGCGTGGTCGATCCGCTGGGCGGCGTTAAGAGCCTGTGGCCGCTGTTCGGTATCTCTAACCAGATGCTGGCAGCTGTGGCGCTGGTTCTGGGCACCGTGGTACTGATTAAAATGCAGCGCACCAAATACATCTGGGTGACCGTTATCCCGGCAGTATGGCTGCTGATCTGCACCACCTGGGCGCTGGGTCTGAAACTGTTCAGCTCCAACCCACAGATGGAAGGCTTCTTCTACATGGCTAACCAGTACAAAGAGAAGATTGCCAACGGCGGCGAGCTTACCGCACAGCAGATTGCCAACATGAACCACATCGTTGTGAACAACTACACGAACGCCGGGCTGAGTATTCTGTTCCTGGTGGTGGTGTACAGCATCATCTTCTACGGTTTCAAAACCTGGATGAATGTGCGCAACGTGGACAAACGTACTGATAAAGAAACACCGTACGTTCCGGTTCCAGAAGGCGGTATTAAAACCTCTTCACATCACTAACCGATGTGCCGGGTAGCGCTTCGCTTACCCGGCCTACAGAATGCTGTAAGCGTAGGCCGGATAAGGCGAAAATCGCCATCCGGCTTTAATCATTCACGAGGCGGCACAATGTTTGGTAACTTAGGTCAGGCAAAAAAATATCTCGGCCAGGCGGCAAAGATGTTGATTGGTATTCCAGACTACGACAACTACGTCGAGCATATGCAAACCAACCATCCTGACAAGCCGTACATGAGCTATGAGGAATTCTTCCGCGAGCGCCAGCAGGCGCGCTACGGCGGCGATGGTAAAGGCGGCATGCGCTGCTGTTAGAAGGAGAAGTGAATGACCCCGATTGCAGTCACCCTACTCACCGGTTTTCTTGGCGCGGGTAAAACCACCCTGCTGCGCCACATCCTCAATGAAGAACACGGTTACAAGATTGCCGTTATCGAAAACGAATTCGGCGAAGTATCCGTTGACGATCAGCTGATTGGCGATCGCGCCACGCAGATCAAAACCCTGACCAACGGCTGCATCTGCTGTACCCGTTCCAACGAGCTGGAAGACGCGCTGTTAGACCTGCTCGATAACCTCGATAAAGGCACCATCAATTTTGATCGTCTGGTGATTGAGTGCACCGGCATGGCCGACCCCGGTCCAATTATTCAGACCTTTTTCTCCCACGAGATTATTTGTCAGCGTTATCTGCTGGACGGCGTGATTGCGCTGGTCGATGCGGTTCATGCCGACGAGCAGATGAACCAGTTCACCATTGCGCAGTCGCAGGTCGGCTATGCCGATCGCATTCTGCTGACTAAAACCGACGTCGCTGGCGAAAGTGAAAAGCTGCGCGAACGTCTGGCGCGCATCAACGCCCGCGCCCCGGTGTATACCGTTACGCACGGCGATATCGATCTTTCTCTGCTATTCGACACCAACGGTTTTATGCTGGAAGAGAACGTCGTCAGCACCAAACCGCGCTTCCACTTTATCGCCGACAAGCAGAACGATATCTCTTCCATTGTGGTGGAACTGGATTACCCGGTGGATATTGGCGATGTCTCCCGCGTGATGGAAACCCTGCTGCTGGAGTCGGCGGAAAAACTGCTGCGTTACAAAGGAATGCTGTGGATTGAAGGCGAACCGAATCGTCTGCTATTCCAGGGTGTGCAACGTCTGTACAGCGCCGACTGGGACCGACCGTGGGGCGACGAGCAACCGCACAGCACGCTGGTGTTTATCGGCATTCAACTCCCTGAAGACGACATCAGAGCCGCCTTTGCGGGGCTGAAGAAATAACGTTCTTGCCCGATGGCGCAAGCTTATCGGGCGCCCTACCCCGTAGGCCGGATAAGGCAAAGCCGCCATCCGGCATTGGCTCGATAACCCCCCTTATCCCTCCACCACAAACCGCGTCGCCGCAAAGCAGTTGAGTATTCGATGGACCAGAAAAACCATCGTCAGCGTCGCCACCAGCGCCACGGTCACGGAAGTGATGCGATACAGATCGCTGAACACTAAATCGCTGTTCGGGTGCAGGTTCTGACCGAACATAATGCCGATGGTGGTGATGCTGGCGAAGCCAACGCCTGCCCCCACTTTTTCCATCACGTGCAGACGCGCGCTGAATGCCAGCCCGAGGCCAATCAGCGGCATCATCAGCAGCATGTGGTTGCTGAAATCATAGATAAGCAACTGCACCACCAGAATATAGAGACAAGCCAGCACCACGCCGACGACGCGCCAGATTGAGCTCAGGACCGCGCCGCGATAATGCATCGGAAACAGAATCAAAATCCCCGCCATCAGCGCCGACAGCGAATCGCTCAGATCGCAGACCTGAAAAATCACAAAGATCATCGTCGCAACGGTCCCGGAAAGCAGCGATTCGTGGCGAATACGGGCATCATCTTTCTCGATGCGCGGCGGTGGTTTGCGCGGCTCCACATCGGGGATCAGGTAGTGCAGCAGCGCGCTCAGCGCCACCGCCATCACGCAGGCTTCCATGTTGGAAAACATCAGCGTGTGCCAGTCGGTAGCGAGATAGCTCATAAAGTTGAGCATGGTGCTTTGACAGACCACGCCCATCGAACCCAGCAGAAACAGCGGCCCTTTGCTCATAAAGCGAAAGCGCATCACATACAGACCAAACACCACCAGCGTCATGATCGCTGGCCACTGCGAGAGATAACCGACAATCAGCACCATTTCGATGCAGTTCACCGCCGCACTGAACACAAACTGTTGCGCCACGTGGCGATTAAACACCGGCACGAGCGACATCAGCATCAGGGGATACACCACGAAGAACACGCCGTACTGCACGTTATAAAAGGTCGAAATGCTCAGCGCGATCGTCCCCGCAACGGCTATGCGCAGAGTCTGGCGAAAGTCATTGGCCGTATAGACAATGTTGTCATGTGGCGTGAATACGCGCGCCAGGGTGTTAATAGACATAATGCAGCCAGCTGACCAGGCGAATTTGCGCGCCAGCAAAAGTACGGGCAAATGGGCCTTCGCTGTTATATAACTGCACCGTGGCGCGGGCGCCGGTCGGCAACGGCTTGTCCAGCGGCTCACTCAACGTCACATGAATACGCATTCGCTGCGCATCGCGCACCCAGCGCGTGGATTGTTCCGGCTGCGACAACTGACCATTGACCGCTTCCTGTCCGGCGAGGATCCCCGCATCGCTGCTGGTCACGCGCGCACGGAACACTTTCCCCGGCATGGCATCAAACACCACGGCAGCATCGGTGTTCACGCGGGTATGGCGCAGGCTCTTCTCGCGGAAATCGGCCACGATGTCCGTCTGATTGCTGACCAGCGCCAGTAGTGGCGTGGCGGCGGTGGCGTAAAGCCCGGCGTTAAGCTGGAGATTACTCACTGTCCCGTCCGTCTCTGCATGCACTTTTGTCCATGCCAGATTCAACTGCGCCTCTTCCAGCGCGTTACGGTATTTTTGCAACGTCACGTTATGGCTATCTTCGCGCTCGCCACGTTGGATCAACAGATTCTGGATGTTGGCATGCAGAGCGGTTACCGACTGTTCACTGGTCTGCCAGGTCGTCCGTACCCTGTCGAGATCCGCCTGCGAGACGTTTTGCATCGCGCTTAGCCGCTGATAGCGCTCGAACGTCAGTTTGTCATTACGCGCCGTATATTCGGCAGTACGAAGGTTGGCGCGGGCGGAGGCAATCTGCGCGTCCAGTTGCTGGTTACTCAGTCTGGCCTGCGCAAAGGCGATTTGTGCGGCTTCGACTTTGTTCATAAATGGCGTGGGATCCAGCTCATAAAGCAGATCGCCTTTTTTTACCGTGCTGTTGTTCTGCACGTAGACGTGCGAAACATACCCGGAAACGCGTGCTGAAACCGGCGTAACTGTACGCATCACCGTGGAGTCTGGCGTCAGCGGGATCCAAATATCGGCAACGATAAACCAGGCGAATATGGCAAGGAAAGCGGCAATACTCACCCTTACCCAACGGGCAAACTTCTGTTCTGGGGTCATCATAGTTTTTAGTGTTGATTATCTTCTTCGCGGATTGTCCGCAAATTGCAGGCGATTAAATTAAGGGTGGCGCTGAAGGAAGCGAGATCCGCTTCAGGAATGGTACGCGTGACGCGATGTTGATAGGCCTCAATTACCCGGTTCAGCTCTTCCAGCCGGGCACGGCCTTCCGCGGTTAGCATTAACAAGCGGATGCGTTTGTCATAAGGCGATGTGGAACGCACCAGATAGCCCTGATTTTCCAGTTGCGTGAGCGTGCGCATCAGGGGCGGCAGTTCAATACCCTGCACCTGGGCCAGTTCACTGACCGAGACGTTATCACCCAACTGATGCAGTTGCATCAGCACCGTCCAACTGGACTGAGTCAGGCCGGTATCAGTGATAGCCGCATCAATAATGGCGCGCCATTGACGCACTACCATCGCCATACGCATCCCCATCGGACGGCGGGCAAACAGCGCATCTTCAGTCATGTGTCTTTCCTCTCTTAGCGAAAGAGAAAATAATACTTATCAGGATAAGTATCAAGAAACACGCCCTCAGGAAGCATAAATTGATAAATTTTCTAAATGTAAAAAAGGCCGGACAGTGTCAACATCCAGCCTCTGACTCCCGAAATCGTGCTAGTCAATCTGATCCCGACGTAATCCCAGATCGTTGAGCCGTTCGTCACTCATCTGTTGCAGGATCCGTCGGGTTTGCGCCTGTAGACGCCATTTTTTAAACGCTCGCCAGATCAGGACAAAACCAATAAACGGCTGCTTCGCTCTGTTTTCATGAAATTCCATACTCTACCCCCTCGCATACCAGAGACTTTATTCTGCCGGTTTCCGGGTTGAACAATACAGATTCAAAAACAGCTTTTGTTTAACATACAGATCCGCTAAAACAGTCTCTGCACCGCACATTTTCCGCCTGTCTGTACTGGTTTTTACATCTGTATGGCATCTACGAGGGATACAGAATGACGCGTTACCAACATCTGGCCAACCTGCTGGCCGAGCGTATTGAACAAGGGCTGTATCGTCACGGAGAGAAATTGCCGTCGGTACGTAGCCTGAGTCAGGAGCACGGTGTCAGTATCAGCACCGTACAGCAGGCGTATCAGGTACTGGAATCATTACAACTCATTACGCCGCAACCCCGTTCAGGCTACTTCGTCGCGCCGCAGAAAGCGCTGCCGCCGGTCCCGCCGATGTCGCGTCCGGTACAGCGTCCGGTTGAGATTACCCAATGGGAGCAGGTACTGAACATGCTGGAAGGCCATCACGACCAATCGGTTATCCCGCTTAGCAGCGGTATTCCGGATGTTAGCCAACCCAGCCTGAAACCGCTCTGGCGCGAACTCAGTCGCGTAGCACAACACAATCTGAGTGCGATTCTGGGCTACGATGAACTGGCTGGCAGCCTCGCACTACGCCAGCAAATCGCCCGGCTGATGCTGGATGGCGGATCGGTGGTTGACGCCGACGATCTGGTGATCACCAGCGGCAGTCAAAGCGGCATGTCGCTGGCCCTGCTGGCCGTCTGCCAGCCAGGAGACATTGTCGCTGTGGAATCCCCGGCTTATTACGGCACCATGCAATTGCTGCGCGGTTTAGGGATCAAAGTGATTGAGATCCCGACCGATCCGGATACCGGCATCAGTATTGAAGCGCTGGAGCTGGCGCTTGAACAGTGGCCGATCAAAGGCGTTATCCTGGTGCCCAATTGTAATAACCCGCTCGGTTTTATCATGCCGGACGCCCGTAAGCGGGCGGTGCTGGCGCTCGCCCAACGCCACGACATTGTGATTTTCGAGGATGATGTTTACGGTGAACTGGCGACAGAGTATCCCCGTCCCAGAACCATTCACTCCTGGGATATCGACGGTCGGGTTATCCTTTGCAGTTCATTCACCAAATCGGTCGCTCCTGGCCTGCGCGTCGGCTGGGTCGCTCCGGGTCGTTATCACGACAAATTACTGCATATGAAGTATGCGGTCATTGGCACCAACGTTCCCGCCACCCAACTGGCGGCAGCGACGTTTGTCCGGGAAGGACACTACCATCGCCACGTCCGGCGTATGCGCCAGATTTATCAGCGTAATATGGAGATTTATACCTGCTGGGCGCGGGAATATTTTCCCTGCGGCATCTGCGTTACGCGACCAAAAGGCGGTTTCATGCTGTGGGTCGAATTGCCAGAACAAGTGGATATGGTTTGCGTTGCCAAACAGCTTTGCCGCCTGAAAATTCAGGTCGCGCCGGGCTCACTGTTTTCCGCATCAGGGAAATATCGCAACTGTGTGCGCATAAACTGTTCGCTCCCGCCCAGTGAGAAGCACCGGGACGTGATGCAGAAGCTGGGCGAGGCGTTAAAGGTGGCGATGGAAGAAGTCGCGACGCCAGGCGTGGTAAGCGGCTCCTGACAGCCCCATCCTGCCATGCCGTCGTGTTATCGCGCCAGCACCTTGTAGGTAAATTCGGTAAAGTAATCGTTGACGTTTTTCGAGGCGCTGGCAGCCAGTTCTTCATCGCCATGACAGATATTGCGCAGCATTATCGCGTTCAGTTGTGAGGCTTTCACCAGCTCATGCTGATTGCTGGCGCTAAGCTGGGCAAACCAGAAGCGGCTGGAAAGTCCTTGTAGAGGCGAAAGACACGGCTGCAAGTACTCATTCTCTGCCGCCAGACCAATCAATGCATAGGATTGCTTTAGCAATGCGCCAAACTGACGCATCTGAGAAATTTCGTTAATCGCCTCAAAGGCCTCCGCCAGTTGCAGCATTTCCTTCTTCTGCTGATGCGTACCGCGCCGGGTTGCCAGACGCACGGCGAACTCTCCCACGCAGCGGCGCAGTTCTAACACTTTGAGCTGTACCTCAACAGAAATAGCAGGGATAAAAACGCCTTTATACGGATAGATCTCAACCAGCCGGTCATTTGCCAGACGCTGTAACGCTTCCCTCACCGGGCTACGCCCAAAGCCCGTCAGCTCCATGAGCTGGGCTTCGGACACCATCGAACCTGGCGCAAGATCCTGAAAAATAATCATGCTTTCAATAGCTTCATAGGCCTGGTTCATTTTATTGACGGGCGGATTCATTGGTGTTCTCCCTGCTGAGTTGCGGGCATTATCCCCCTAACGCAACAAAAATGAAAATTAGAAATTCTCTGTTAATTAGACAGTTACGACAAAATTTGTGATCTCCATCGTAATTAACCCAACAGATGATGGATGTTTTTTCTGCAAAGTGCAAATCTAATAACCAACTAATATATTAGTTGTTGATTAAGTGCTTGAGATATCGTCAACACAGGATGCTACTACGATTCCATACATTGCCGTCGCGTGTTGCACACTTAAAAGGAGAAGGTCGTGAGTCTACAAAACCAGGTCGCACTGGTGACCGGTGCGGGAAACATGAAAGGAATAGGTAAAGGCATTGCCTGCGCCCTTGCTGAGGCGGGTGCAGATATTGTCATCAACTACGTTATTAACCCACAGGAAGCCGAACAGGTTGCCAACATCATTCGCGGACTTGGCAGGCGCGCGCTGCTGGTTGAAGCCGATATTTCTCATCCAGAGCAGGTCCGTCAGATGTTTATGGACGTCGACGCCCACTTCGGTCGTCTGGATATTTTGGTGAACAACGCCGGTGTTTGCGTCTGGGAACCCTTCCTTGATATCACAAAACCCGCCTTTGACCATGCGGTAAACATCAATATCAAAGGTACCTATGATTGTGCACGCCACGCAGCACGCATGATGGTGAAAAAAGGTATTCGTGGTCGCATCATCAATATTGCTTCTGGACATGCTCGCCGTCCAATGGCGCTGATGGGCGTTTATGCTGCGACCAAAGCTGCAATTGATCAGATGAGTCAGTCAATGGCTTTCGAACTGGCACGCTATGGCATTACAGTAAACCAACTCTGGCCAGGGTTTGTCGATACAAATATCAACGATCCGAAGCCCGAACTGGCCACCGATGAGGGGCGGAAGAAGTTGCTGGCAACAATTCCTATTGGCCAGCCCGCAACCATTGAAGAGCTAGGCGCTGCCGCAGTCTATCTGGCAGGAAACCACGGTGCCGTCGTAACGGGTGATTTTATTAAAATTGATGGCGGCCAACATATCCGCTGTATTTAATCAGGAGAATAGAAATGGAAAATAAAAATACCATTCTGATTACCGGCGGTCAGACTGAACCCAACCTGTTATCCACGCTGGAAAAATATTATTCCCAACAGGGATGGAGTGTTTATTTTAGTCAAGAAACTGAATATCACAAAATGACCATGGCTATTGACGAGATTACTATCGGCGAGAAAAAACTGAATGCCTTTATATACATTTCCCCACCACCACGCCAGGGCTCAATGTTGGACGATGACGAACATTTCATTGCCGAAACGATGAATGACGATCTGGAAAGAGGATTATGGTGGGTACAAAATGCCTGTAAAAAAATGGTACAACAAGGTGTGCAAGGGCGCGTTGTCACGCTCGCACATATTGCAGCGCTGGTGCCCACTGAGTACTACTCTTATGGCGCCGCCAGTCAGTTGGCCCTGATGAATATCTGCCGTTCCGGCATTCAGGAACTGGTACCTTATGGCATTAAAATCAATACGATATTCCGTGGTTTTAGTGAAGAAGATCCACAACAAAAAGCGTTTGTCGAGCAATTAAAGCAACTGCATAAAGACGATGGTATTCCACTATTGGAATATGTTAAGGCTGAAGAGATTGCCAAAACCAGTATACTGTTAACCGATCCGGATATTCACAGTTTTAACGGGGCTATGTTAACGCTCGATGGCGGTTTTTATGTCACCCGAAAAATACGCTATCTGAATTCTGTCAAGCAATGACTGGATAATAACGACAACATAATCTTTACGAAAAATCATGACTTATTTATACCGCTAACCTCATATTAGTGAAGGGTCCCCCTATGAATACGCAATTCCGTCGAGTCATTCTGGTCATGCTGACGCTGGCGATGATCATTAATTATCTCGACCGTTCGGCATTAGCCTACGCCATGCCTTTTATTACTCAAGACTTTCATCTGACACCTGAAGAAAAAGGTATAATTTTCGGCAGTTTCTCGATTGGTTATGCCTTATTTAATTTTATTGGCGGCGTGTTGGCTGATAAATTTGGACCCAAGCGGGTGTTTACCTGGTCAATGTCCATCTGGTCGATTATTTGCGGCCTGACGGCAGGCTGTTTTAACTTCTGGACCATGTTTATTGCCCGCGCCTTTTTCGGTGCCGGAGAAGGTCCCATTTCTACCACGGCCAACAAAGTCGTGAATAACTGGTTTCCGCTGAACGAGCGCGCCCGTGCGGTAGGCATTAACCAGGCTGGCGGGCCGCTGGGCGGGGCGATATCCGGTCCGATCGTCGGTTTTCTGTGCATCACGTTCAACTGGCGTATTTCCTTTGTCATCATTGCTTTTATCGGCATTACCTGGGCCATTATCTGGGCGCTGATTGCCACCGACAGGCCGCGGGATAACAAACGGGTATCTGCTAATGAAGCCCAATTAATTGAAGGCGATGAGGACGTGCTCATTCCAGACGCGGAGCCCGGTGCCCCAGCCCCTTCAATGTGGAGTGCGATCCTCCAGCCGTCTATTCTCGCCACAGCGCTGTCGCTGTTCTGCTTCAACTACGTGCTGTTTTTCTTCATGAACTGGTTCCCGACATTTCTCGTCGATACCACTGGGATCAGCCTGAAAGACATGAGTCTGGTCGGCGTGCTGCCGTGGGTTGCCGGGACGCTCGGCTACATTTCCGGTGGCTTCATTATCGACTTCATCTACCGTAAAACCGGCAAACAGCTCTTCTCCCGCAAAGTGGTACTGGTGACCTGTTTCGGCATCTGCTCCGTCTGCGTGGGGCTGATCAGTCAGACGCAAACCGCAATGGGCGCTGTTGCGTTGATGACTGTCGCCTTTGGTTTCATGCAAATTGCCGCCCCAGCCTACTGGACGTTGATTCAGGACGCCGCGCCGAAGGAGTACGTCGGGAGTGCGGGCGGACTGATGCACGGTCTGGCCAATATCTCTGGCATCGTCGCACCTACCGTGACCGGCTTTATTGTCGGCTCTGGCTCTTATGCCGCGGCCTTTATTCTCGCTGGTTGCCTCGGCGTATTGGGGGCGACTGTGGTGGCGCTGTTTGTGAAAAAAGCAGCCCGGCATGACGCGCATAAATCACTCGCATAGCGCAAAAGGAGGACCGAGTGAAAATTATCGATTTTGAATCCGGGCTGTACCGCGTCCCGCTCACTGAGAACTGGGGTTCGTCAAACTACGCGTTTTCCAGTCTGGAATTTGTGGTGGTGTGGTTAAAAACGGATACCGGACATACCGGTACCGGCTGGACGTTCAGTACTGGCAACGGCGGCAGCGCGTTTAAAAACCTGATTGACCATTATCTTGCCGCTAAAGTGATGGGAGAAGATCCACTGAACGTCGAGCGCCTGTGGAGCCGCATGTGGCTTGAAAGCCACGATATCGGCTCGGCGGGCGTGACGACCCACGCAATCGCTGCCGTGGATATCGCGCTGTGGGATCTCATTGGTCAGCAGTTGAATCAGCCGCTATACCGACTGCTCGGTGGCTATCGGGATACCTTACCGGGTTACGGCAGCGGCGTGAATCTGCATCTCTCACTCGATGCATTGCTTGCACAAATGGACGGTTTTCTCAGCGCAGGCTATCGCACGGTCAAAATGAAAATCGGTAGCGAGGATGTTGAGGAGGATCTGGTTCGCCTGTTGGCGGTACGTAACTTTGTGGGGCCATCGATTAACATCGCCGTAGATGCCAACAAGAAGTGGTCCTCGGGTGATGCCGCTCGTCGGATGGCAATACTGAAGCAGGTCGGGCTGTACTGGCTGGAAGAGCCGCTACTCAGCGACGACATCCCCGGTCACCGCCTGCTGCGCCAGAAATGTCCTGTTCCGGTTGCCGTTGGTGAAAGCCTGTACACCAAATACCAGTTCGCTCACTGGATCAGCCAGGAGGCATGTGACTACATTCAGCCTGATGTTTATCGGGTGGGTGGAATTACCGAGTTTGTAAAAATCGCGAAATTAGCTGAAAGCCACAACATACCCGTGATCCCGCATTTCGGTATGGAACTGATGGCGCATCTGGGCTGTGGCTTGTCCAATATCCAGCTCTTCGAGGGGTTAAAGGGGGCGAGTCTGAGCGAGATGGGAATAATTTCTCAATCCTGTCAGGTCATAAACGGCACCATTCGTCCGGGCGAAGAACCCGGACATGGCATCACGTTCGATCGTCCCGCGCTGGCGCGCTATGCGATGAACGACGATCTGTTACGCCAGCAAAATGTCACTACACGGACGGATGTCTGACGATGAACGTAATTCAACAGCTATTCGCTCTACCGGTGCTGGAGACGCTCAGCCCCGGTATTACCCGGCGGAAAATGGATGAACTGGATATTCTGGTGATACAGACGTCCTACTGTGACGCCGCTGTAGCCTTACAGGGTGCGCATCTGCTCGCCTGGAAACCGTTGCGACAAACAAATTCCGTACTGTGGTTAAGCGATAACACGCCGTTTAAAGCCGGTATTGCCCTTCGTGGCGGCGTTCCCGTTTGCTGGCCGTGGTTCACCGACCTTGGCGGTGAGCCGTTTCACGGTTTTGCCCGAATCATGCCGTGGCAGTTAACGGTTCTCGACAGTACCAGAACAGCCCTTTCTCTGACATTGCGCCTTTGTGAGACACCGCAAACTCGCCAGTGGTGGAACCATGCTTTTCAACTGGAGTTGACGCTGAATTTCACGGCAGAGATCTGCGAATTGCTGCTAACCGCTCACGGTAATTACACTACCACCGCCGCCCTGCACAGCTATCTCGCGACGTCAAATATTCGTACTACGCGTATTCACGGAGTGGGAACGCAAGGCTACGACACCGTTGCAAGGAAACCGCGACAGAATCTGCCATCGCCGCTTTCCCTAAATGGCGAATTTGGCGCGATCTGTTCACATGCGCAACCGCAGACGGTACTCATCACGCCGGACAGAACCCTGACGCTCACCCATGTCAATAACAGCAACGTAGTGGTGTGGAATCCCGGGCAGCAACGGGCTGCACAGATAAGCGACATACCGGATGACGGCTGGCAACACTTTGTCTGTCTGGAAACGGCGGCGATCGACCGCCCTCTTGTCAGCACGCCTCAGCATCCTGCTTCTCTGGGTGTGCAGTTCGCGCTCTCTCATCATTAAGGACACTTTATGCGTATTACGAACATAGATAGCTTTCTGGTCCGTCTGCCTTATACGCCAACAATGACGCGCACCACCGATAAACAAGGTCTCTTTAATGCCGCGCGGTCGCTAAACCCCACCCTGGATGCATTGCTGGTGAGAGTCGAAACCGATAGCGGACTTACCGGTTGGGGAGAAGCATTTGGTCACGCCTGTAATCCCGCCAGTATGGCGCTGTTAAGCAGATTACTCGCGCCATTCTTTACAGGCGAAAAGTGCGACGATATAGAGGCGTTGATGCAGAAAGCACACTATGCCTTTCACAGCTATGGTCGTGGCGGTTCCATGATGTATGCACTTTCCGCGCTGGATATCGCCCTGTGGGATCTGCGTGGCAAAGCAGAGAATCTGCCGCTGTGGAAATTGCTCGGCGGCACGCGCTCCCAGGTTGAGTTGTATCCCAGCCTCGCCAGTTTCGACGGAAATGTCGCTAAACTCATGGAGTGTATTAATCCCTTAATTAAAAAGGGTTATCGGCATATTAAACTGCACGAACGAGATCCGCAGGCTATTGTTGAGGTTGCCCAGGCGCTGCCGGATGAGGTCACTCTGATGGTAGACACCAACTGCGCATGGAACGCGCAGCAAGCAGAAGAGATTCTCCCCCAACTACATGCTGCAGGAGTCGACTTTGTTGAAGAACCGACATTCCCGCCAGAAAACATAAGCCAACTCCGTTACCTGCGTCAGCTGACGGGCGCACGCGTTGCTGCAGGAGAAAACTTTAACAACAGCGAAGCGTTTGCGTTAAGTATGGCGCTTGATGCAGTAGATGTACTGCAGCCCAGTGTCGCTAAAATTGGCGGTGTCTCCGCCGTACTGGACATTATCAAACACGCACGCGCGCATGAGAACGTTAGCCTACTGCCACACTGTTTTTATTATGGTCCCGGACTCCTCGCCAGCGCCCATCTCCTAAGCGTGTTGCCAAAACCCGCTCCACTGGAAGTGCCATGGTTGATGTTTGAACAAACCCTGCATCCGTTTATGCATTTCCAACCTGTGATGGATCTGCCACAAGCGCCGGGTCTGGGCTTTACGCCTGATATCGACGTACTGGAACGCCATCTGATTGCGAAGGAATAATCGTGGACATTGTTATTTCTGACCGCCTGATTGCCAACACGCCTGTGCTCTGGTTTCGTCCAGCAGACGGTAGTGCCAGTCGCAGACCGCTCATCGTACTGTTTCATCGCTTTATGGCCTCGCGCGAGTTAGATGCCAATCTGGGTTATATGCTCGCGAAGGCAGGTTACAGCGTGGTTTGTCCACAGGCGGCGATGCATGGAGTGAAAGATGATGCAACGCTTCGCGCCGCCTCTTTCTGGCAGATCCTGCAACATACCCTGGATGAGCTCCCCGTATTAATCGCAGCATGTCAGCAGGATAACCTGGGCGATATTTCTCGACTCGGCTTGCTGGGTACCTCAATGGGTGGTTTTGCGGTGCTGGGGGCGATGGCACGTTATCCGGCTATTCAGGCGGGAGCCGCCTACATGGCAAGCGGTTATTTTTCCGACGCCATCCCTGCGATTCATCCTCCTTCAGGCAACATGACTGCAGATTGCCTGTGCGGATTAGCCCCTTACGACGTCGCAGGAAAAGAAGCTATTCTGGCTCAACGACCCCTTTTTCTCTGGCACGGTAAGCAAGATACGATTGTCGACGTACAGTACACTGAACGTCTCCGGGAGGCCATCAACAGTGATTCACTAACCTGCATCATCGATCCACTAGCAGGGCATAAAATCACGCAATCCTCCGTTGAGGAAGGCCTCCTGTTTTTCCGTCAATCCTTACCAGTTTAACTCGAGCAGCCCGGTATCACCGGGCTTTGTGCGCAATCAGTCGATTTCTTTATCCACATGCTGGACAATCAGATCGGCAACGCGCGCTGAGTTCTTCGCCGCCAGCGCGTCCATAATCGCTAAGTGCTCCTCATGCAGTACCTCAGTTTGCTCCGGCGTAAATCCATACTGCTTCCATGCCAGCACCCATAAATGGTGTAATTGCTCCTGCATGTTGATCAGGATCGGATTGCCGCCCAACTGGGCCACTTTTTTCTCAAAACTCAGATCCAGCGCGCTGTCATCATCATCGCAATTCTGGCTCGAGAATTTTTCCCGGTTAAGCTCGATCAGTTCCCGTAGTTGGTTAATTCCCGACTTATTGGCGCGCCAGGCGTAGTCTTCAAAGATGGCTCGCTCGATCGACGTCCGTGCCACTATCAGATTACGCAAGAACTCTTTTGTCACCCCACCTTCGATCAACCTTTCAAGACTATGGGTATCGCTAAGCGACACCGTCGGTGGTTCCGCCAGGAAGGTTCCGCTGCCCACGCGCGTCTCAATACGTCCGGACGATTCGAGAACCTTCAGCGCCTGACGCACCGAGGTACGGCTGACATTAAGCATACTGGCAAGCTCGCGCTCGGATGGCAGGCGCTCACCCGGTTTGATCTGTTTGCTGTCGAGGAAATTAGTGATGTGTTGGATAATCGTCTGAAAAACGTCCGTGCGCTTAATGGGGATCATCGTGAATTTATTCTTGTCCGGCATACCGTTACCTCTTCCCAACGACATATCGCACTTGTGGGCAGTTGCTTTCTCTGCACTACGTCGTACTCAATCACTGTGGCGAAAAAATTGGATGGACCACTATATCATTATTGGCCGTTAAGCGCCCTACCTTTCCCCTTGCAAGGATAAAAAAGACTAAAAATCCTCCGTTTTGTGACCTTTGTTGCATTTTACCCAAAAATTGGTTGGACAACCAACCCAATAAGAGGATATTCCGGATCATATATCCACAACCCGATAAAGGAATTCATGATGTACAGAAGCAATTTTAAGCCGGGCTCGACCCGCTGGGCAGTACGTCGTGCGCAATGGCGCAGTATGGGGATCCGCGAAGAAGACATGCATAAACCGAAGATCGCGATCATCAATACCTCCAACAAGCTCTCCTGCTGTTATGTCCATCTGGATGAACTTTGCCGAATCGTTGAGCAAGCGATTCGTGACGCAGGGGGATTACCATTTGAAGTGCGCACTGTCGCACCCAGCGACTTCGTGACCAGCGCGGGAAAAAAAGCACGGTATCTGATGCCAACACGTGACCTGATGGTTAACGAAGTGGAGTGCATGATGGAAGGCGCCGTACTGGACGGCATGATCTGTCTCTCCTCCTGCGACAAAACGACACCGGCACACCTGATGTCAGCAGCACGATTGAATGTGCCGTCCATGCTGCTGACCTGCGGCTACCAGGTGGGCGGCAAGTGCTCGAACGAGAAATTTGACGACCAGTTCTTCGATATTGATGACGTTTACGAGCAGGTGGGGGCCCTGGCAACCGGAGCAATCAGCGAAAAAGATCTGACCGACATGACCGATGTCGCGATCCAGTCGCCGGGCGTGTGCGCTGGTCTGGGTACTGCCAACTCTATGCACATCGTGGCTGAAGCATTAGGTATGACGCTACCTGGCAACTCGCCGATCTGGGCCAACGGTCGCAAAGTGAAAGAGTACGCGCAGGCCGCCGGGAAACGCATCGTTGAACTGACCCAACAGCAGGTTCTACCACGCGAGATCCTCACAGAAAAGGCTATCCAGAACGCGGTCATGACAGTGCTGGCCGTCGGTGGTTCGGTGAATACCGTTCGTCATCTCTCCGCAATCGCCACCGAAGCCGAACTGCCGATCGATGTCGTCAGCCTGTATGAAAAATACGGTAAAAACATCAAATTACTGACCTCTGTTCGCCCTAACGGTCCGTTCCGTACAGAAGATCTGGAAGCGGCAGGCGGTACCACCGCGGTGATGAACCAGCTGCGCGATTTCCTCAATCTGGATGCGCTGACCGTCACACAAAAAACCGTTGGTGAGAACATTAAAGACGCAGTGGTGAAAAACCACGAAGTGATCCGCAGCCTGAATAACCCGGTCAGCCAGCGCCCTGGCGTGGCGATCCTGCGCGGCAATCTCGCTCCGGATGGCGCCATCGTCAAACTTTCTGCTGTGCCAGGGGAGCTGGAGCAGTTTACCGGCCCAGCCAATATCTACGAAGGCGAAGACGAAGCCATTGAGGCGTTGGGCGAAGGCAAGATCCAGAAAGGCGATGTGATTGTCCTGCGCAATATGGGGCCGGCGGGTGGCCCCGGCACGGTATTCGCCTGTAGCTTCGTGGCGGCGCTAAACGGCGCAGGGATCGCGGAACATGTCGCAGTAATCACCGATGGCGAACTCTCCGGTCTGAACCGCGGAATTATCGTCGGCCAACTAATGCCTGAAGCCGCTGCTGGCGGGCCACTGGCGGTGATCGAACAGGGAGAGATCGTCCACATCAACTTCGTCGATCTCAGTATCAATATGGATGTGCCGCAGGAGGTGATCGACACCCGGATGTCGCAGTGGCAGCCCAAACCGCTGCCTCTCGGCGGCGGCAGCGGCACTTACCTGTCGCAATATGCGCAACTGGTACAGCCGATTGCACAGGGCGCGGTGCTGGGTAAGCGCCGTATCCACGCTAAAAACGTCGATTAAACATCACACCACTTGGGTGAATGTTCACCCAAGGGTGAAGGAGGCACATCATGCAAATCTGGCACGAAGCCGCCCATGAACTCCCCATCGCCTACGACGTTGAAGTTCTGATTGTGGGTGGTGGTCCAACCGGTGTTGCAGCAGCCACCGCTGCCGCGCGCGCCGGGGAAAAGACACTGCTGATCGAACGCTATGGTTTTTGCGGTGGTATGGCGACTGCAGGTATGTCAGGGGCAATTTGCGGGCTATTTACCTCGGGTAAAGGTCCTCATGAGCAGTTAGTACACGGCTTTGCCGGTGAGTTTTACCAGCATCTGAAGCATCGCGGCGCCGTCAGCGATCCCTTTCCGTTTGGCGAGACCTGTCTGGTAGTTCATGAACCACACACCTGGAAAGAGATCGCCGACGATCTGCTAGCCGACAGCGGCGCTAAGGTGTTGTTTCACACCCTCGCCACCGACGTGGTGATGGAAGGCAATCAGCTGCGCGGGGTGATTATTGAAAATAAAAACGGCCGACAGTTGATTACCGCGCGCCGTTTTATTGATGCCACCGGTGATGGCGATCTGTGCGTAAAAGCCGGGGTGCCTTATACCTGCGGACGTAACGGGATGGTGCAGTACCCCACGATGGTGTTCCGCATGGGCAATGTCGATATCGCGCGCGGTATTGGCCATCCGGTTACCCAACTGGAAACGTGGGTGGAAGCCGCGCAGGCCAAGGGGTTTCACCTGCCGCGCAAGCATATTTATCTGCTGCCCTCCCCACGTCCCGGCGAAGTCATGTGCAACGTCACCAGCATATTACGCGACGACGGTAGACCCATTGACGCGACCTGTACGGAAGATCTGACCTTTGCCGAGCAGCAAGGACGTAAGCAGGTACGTGAATATGAACGGTTTCTGCGTGCATGGGTACCGGGGTTCGAAAACGCCCAGCTCAACGATGTCGCGGCGCAAATTGGCATCCGTCAGAGTCGGACGATCGAAGGTCAACGTTGCCTGACTAATGATGATGTCTTTCAGGCCAAAAAAAGTCAGAGAGCTGTTGCCAGCAGCGCCTGGTGTATTGAAGCACACGGGCAGGATGGCATCTTCATGTTCTATCTGGACAACGACTGGTATGACATTCCCTACGACACATTACTTCCAGAGGACGTTCCTAACCTCATCACTGCGGGCAGGACGCTCTGTGCAGAACATGAAGCTCTGGCTTCGGCAAGAGTGACCGCGCAGTGCTTTTTAACCGGATATGCCGCAGGTACTGCAGCCTATCTGAGCCATCGAGATTGTTGCGCCTTCGATGAAATAGATGTTGCGGAATTACGCAGCATTATTGAATACCAAACTTATTAAGGGTGATACGCATGAAACCAGTTTTAGGCTTTATTGGTCTGGGCATTATGGGCAAACCGATGGTGCGCAACCTGTTAAAAGCGGACTACACCGTCCATGCCTACAGCATTGTGGCACAGGATGTTGAAGAGATAGTCCGCGATGGCGCCGTCGGTCAGACCTCGGCGCGTGCCGTGGCGGAAGCGGCAGATATTACCATCACCATGGTGCCCAATACGCCACAGGTTGAAGACGTGCTGTTTGGGGAAAACGGCCTCGCCTCTGCGCTGCGGGAAGGCAAAGTGGTTATCGATATGAGCACTATATCGTCCCTGGCCACCCGTCACTTTGCGGAAAAGATCAAAGCACTGGGCGCAAATATGCTGGATGCCCCGGTGAGCGGCGGCGACAAAGGAGCGAAAGGTGGGACACTGTCGATTATGGTCGGCGGCGAAGCGGACGTTTTTGCCCGCTGCAAACCCATCCTTGAGGTGTTAGGTGGGCGGGTAACGCATGTTGGTAGTAATGGTGCAGGTCAGGTAGTGAAATCCTGCAATCAGGTGCTGGCCGCGGCCACCATGGCAGCATTAGGTGAAGCGCTCGTCATGGGCGCCAAAGCGGGAGTGGATCCGGCAAAAATTGTGGAAGTGCTCTCTGCGGGCTACGCACGCTGTGGCGCGTTGGATATCCGAGGGAACCTGATTCTGGAGCGCAACTTCGACCCAGGCTTTATGACCCGCTTACAGTACAAAGATCTCAATCTGGCGATGGAACTCAGCCAGGGTATCGACTCCCCGATGCCGATCGCAAGCCTGGTGCGTGAGTTGTACAAAACGTGCATGGCACAAGGTACAGGAAACGAAGACCATTCAAACATTATTAAAGTCTTTGAGCAGCTTTCCGGCATCGAAGTACAGGCAAGGAGCTAATGATGCGTTTTCCAGATTTTAAACAACGGCTCCGCGAGGGGCCATTACACGGTTGTTTTGTCACCTTCCCCTCCGCGGCGCTCACTGAATTTACCGCCGCGATGGGATTTGATTTTGTGCTTATCGATAACGAGCACGGCAATATGAATCCAGAGACAGTAGAAGATATGGTACGTGCCTCGCACAGCCAGCAGGTGCCTTGTCTGGTACGGGTTCCATACAACCGTGCGGAGTACACGCGTAAAGCGCTGGATTTCGGTGCTGACGGGGTACAGGTACCGCTGATCAATACCGTAGAAGACGCCCGACTCGCCAGTCGGCCAACGCTGTTTCCGCCACAGGGCGATCGCGGAGTCGCCTTCCTGCCACGAGCGGCAAATTATGGTATGTGCGCAGATAAAGCACGTTATCTGACAGAAGCCAACACGTCACGCGTGCTGTCAGTACATATTGAAACCGTGGAGGCGGTAGATAACCTGGATGACATTCTGGCTGCGGGACTGGCTGACGTTTATTTCGTCGGCCCTGGAGATTTAGCCGTATCCATGGGGTACGGACACGATTTGAATCATCGTGATGTACTGGACACCATTGAACGCTGTATCCGCAAAATCGCCGCCAGTGGCAACATCGCCGGGACTTATGTCGGTACACCGGAACGCGCAGCAGAAGCGATAAGCTGGGGCGCAAACTACCTGGTGACAGCTATCACTCCGCATATGGTGAACGGCGCGAAACACTACTTACAAATAAAAAATAACTAATTTGCCTTCTCTACCCTACAACATCGTCTGACTCAGAAAGTCAGAACTGGAGAGTGCAGTATGAGCACCAAAAATAAAAAAACGCATGCCCGTTATTACATCCTGTTTATGATAACGCTGGTGTTAACGCTGGCCACCGGCGATCGCGCCACGCTGTCCGTCGCGGGGCCAGAGATGCAAAAAGAGCTGGGTATTACCGCCGTAGAAATAGGCTATCTCTTTTCCGCGTTCAGTTGGGCGTACGTCATCAGTATGACGCCCGCTGGCTGGGTCGCGGATAAGATCGGCTCTAAACGCGCCATGTTTCTGGGCATCTTACTGTGGTCAGTAATGACTGTTCTGATGGGGCTGGTCAGCTATATCACGTTTGTTGTCCCTGCACTGCTAATCCTGCGTTTCCTGCTGGGCGTGTGCGAGTCGCCGGTTGGTCCCTCTGCCGGACGAATCATCGCCGCCTGGTTTCCCTCTCAGGAACGTGGTGTCGCTGGCGCCATCTTTAACAGCGCGCAATACGCATCCCTCGCCATCTTCACACCGCTGATGGCGTGGCTTTGTCATGCCTTCGGCTGGGATCACGTGTTTATCGTGATGGGGGTAATCGGCATCGTGATCGCTTTCTGCTGGTCAAAGTTCTTCCACGTCCCGATGAAGCATCCAGGGATCAACAGCGAAGAGATGGAATATCTGAAAGAAGGTGGTGCGCTGGTAGAACTGGACACTGTTACCACCGTGAAAGATGAACGTAAACGTGCCGGGCTGCAGGAGATCGCGCAACTGTTTAAAAGCAGGATGCTGATCGGCATTTTCATTGGTCAGTACTGTATTTCCGCGATCACTTGGTTCTTTATGACCTGGTTTCCGATTTATCTGGTGAAAGAGCGCGGCATGTCGATCTTACAGGCAGGATTTATGGCCTCGGTGCCCGCGATTTGCGGTCTGGTGGGCGGCATACTGAGCGGCTTTTTCTCAGACTGGCTGTTGCGTAAAACCAATAACCTGAGCCTGGCGCGTAAAGTGCCCATCACCATCGGTCTGACCATGAGCGCCAGTATGATCCTCTGTAACTACGTGGGGTCAGAAACGCTGGTGATGTTCCTGATGAGCGCCGCTTTCTTTGGTAAAGGCTTCGGTTCACTGGGCTGGGCGGTTGTTGCGGATACCGCGCCGAAAGAGATTATCGGCACCACCGGTGGCCTGTTCAATTCCCTCGGCAACGTTGCGGGCATCATTACCCCGGTTGTCATTGGCTACATCCTGCAGGAAACCAACTCGTTCGCCAATGCGCTGGTTTTTGTCGGCACCCACGGCATCATCGCCGTCTGCAGCTATTGGTTCATCGTAGGCAAAATTGAGCGTCTGAAGATTGCCCCGCGTGAAGGCGCGACAACCCTGCAAAAACGTGAAGTCTGAACCCTGAGTTCTGCTCGTCGATGCACGGGCAGACGCTGAATAAAATAAGGAAGCAATATAATGACAAAATCTCCGGTTATTCGCCTTGATGAAAAAGATAACGTTGTTGTCGCCCGGGTCGCCATCGCTGCTGGTACACCTATCGTCGGTGAAAATATCGTTACTCTGCAGGATGTTCCATTAGGTCATAAGGTCGCGACAAGACTCATTAAAAAGGATGAACCTATCCTCAAATACAACACGGTCATTGGTTTTGCTCCGGAAGATCTGCCAGCTGGCACCTGGTTGCATAGCCACAATATTGTATTTGAAGATTTTCAGCGTGATTACGCCTTCAGCCGTGATTATCAACCTGTGCAAACGGTGCCGCCGGCGCAACGGCGCACTTTTAACGGCTATGTCCGTGAAGATGGTCGGGTAGGAACCCGTAATATTCTCGGCGTGTTTGTCGTCGGAAACTGTGGCGCAACGGTGGCGCGAAAAATTGCTGCGCACTTTACACCAGAGCGTCTGCAGGCATGGCCGAACGTTGATAATGTTGTCCCCTACGTCCACGAACTTGGTTGCGGTATGGAAATGACCGGTGAACCGATGGATCTGCTGCGTCGCACGCTGGCCGGGTATATCAACAACCCGAATACCGCGGGTGCGCTGGTCGTCGCTTTAGGCTGCGAGCGCAATAATATCCACGGCTTCTTCGAACAGATGGGCCTCGAAGAGAATCCGATGTTACGCAAACTGGTGATTCAGGATACCGGCGGCACGCGAAAAACCATTGACGAAGGTATCGCTATTGTCGAATCAATGTTGCCCCGTGCGAATGCAGTCAAACGCCAGCCCGTCTCCGTGGAACATCTGACTGTAGGACTTCAGTGCGGTGGTTCCGACGGATTCTCCGGCCTCTCAGCGAACCCGGCACTGGGCGTCGCGATGGACCTGCTGGTGGAACAAGGTGGCACCGCGATCCTCTCCGAAACCACCGAAATATTCGGTGTGGAGCACACCCTCACGGCGCGCGCAGTCACACCGGAAGTGGGGCAAAAACTCGTCGATTGCATCAACTGGTGGCTGGAGTACAACAAAGGACGTGATTGCCAGATTAATGGTCGCGTTAGCCCTGGCAATAATGCAGGCGGGCTGGCGAATGTGCTGGAAAAATCGCTGGGTGGGGCGAAAAAAGGCGGAAACTCTCCACTGATGGAAGTTTACCGTTACGCGTACCCCGTCACGCAAAAAGGCCTGGTCTTTATGGATACTCCAGGTTATGACCCGGTCTCAGCAACGGGGCAGGTCGCAGGCGGCGCCAATATGATTGCGTTTACCACCGGGCGTGGCTCTTGTTTCGGCTCAATGCCTGCGCCCACCGTAAAACTCGCCAGCAACACGCCCATGTATCAGCGCATGGAAGAAGATATGGATCTCAACTGCGGTGTCGTTATTGACGGAGACGCCACCCTGCGTCAGATGGGAGAAGCAATTTTTGAGAAAATTATCGCAGTCGCTTCCGGAGAACAGAGCAAAAGCGAAGCGCTGGGATTAGGCGAAAACGAGTTTGTTCCCTGGCCGATTGGCGTATTGGCGTAATACAACGGGCGGTATGTCCTGACATGCCGCCCGTCATCCTCCACATAACGTCACGACAATGCGTTTTCACGGCCAGGTCTGTGATATAACAAAGCATGACTATGCCGGAGGCGCTGACCGTGACCCACACCCGAGATATTCCACAATCGTTCTGGCGTGATGACCGGCTTGCGTGGCTGGAGCTGCGCAGCACCTGGCGCAGTCATCAGGCCTACAAGCGCCATCACCATCCGCAACTCTCTGTTGGGGCTATTCTGGAAGGTGAAACCTGCTGTGTTAGCGACGGCAAAGAATACCGTCTGCAGGTGGGCGACCTGATTGTGATCCCGCCACGGGTACCACATAGCTGTAATCCGGTCGATGGGCAGTTTCGCAGCTACCATATGCTCTACCTGGACGCAGACTGGTGTCTGGCTCAGTTGCCTGAACAGTCAATCCCTGCACCGTTTTTCGCCCCGAACCCGGTGATCCGCAACCCACAACGTTTTCAGCATTTTCTCAACCTTGTGGCGTTAATGGAGAAACGGCAAACCGCGCCGCTTATCGATGCAGTCCGCCGACTGCTGCACGCACTCCCCTTGCAGTCAGGAAATCCGCCGCGTCCGCGAGCAACCAGCCAGTCTCTGAAAGCGCGACTACAAAGCAATTTGCTTTCTCCACCGTCGCTTGATGATGTCGCGCAAGAGTTCGGCATGCGCAAAGAGACGCTGATCCGCACCTTTAAGCAGGATACCGGTCTGACGCCGGGCAGCTATCTGAACATCGCGCGGATCGATTTTGCCAGGACGCGACTGCGCGCCGGAGATGATATCGCCGACGTCGGCTATCAGAGTGGTTTTGCCGACCAGAGCCATTTCCACCGTACCTTTGTCAGCTATACCGCCGCTACGCCACGCCAGTATGCGCGGGGACGATCAATATCAGACAATAATTAGCGTTTCACCGGGCGTAGCGTGAACTCAGATTTGCACTCTGAGGTCACTATGGAACCATTATCTGTACTCTTTCCCCCTGCCTTTCCCGCCCTGGCGCTGGCTCACTTTGTGGCGCTGCTTAGCCCCGGACCGGATTTCTTTTTACTGGTGGGCTACGCCGTTCGCTATCGACTGCGCGGCAGCGCCGGGCTGTGCCTTGGGATCGCCGCCGGTAACGGGATCTATATCCTGCTGGCGATTGCCGGCTGGGGGATCCTGCGGCAACTCCCCCTGCTCTTCACGTTGATCGCACTGTTGGGCGCACTCTATTTACTGTGGATCGGCAGCCTGCTGCTACGCAGCCGTCCGCAAACGCTGACGGGTGCAGATGCCCAGTCCACGTGTCCAGGATTGGGTAAACAGGTGCTGCTGGGGCTGGGCTCGTCGCTGCTAAACCCGAAAAACGCGCTGTTCTATCTGGCGCTGATGACCGCCCTGCTTGGCCCGTCAGTAACGCTGGTGCAGCAGGCCGTCAGCGGGATCTGGATGACCAGCGTCGTGCTGTGCTGGGATCTGTTGATTGTGATGGGGATTGGCCTGCCGTTTATCCAGCGACGACTGAGCCATGGGATCGTATGGATCGAACGCATTGCCGGTGCCGTGTTGATCGCCTTTGGCGTCGGGATCGTCTGGCGCTTACTTTTCCCTTAGCTCATTGAGGTACTGAATGAATTCATCCTATTCTATTGACTAACATCAAATTATAATGACACTTAAGGTGTATATTTTCCGTTCAACTTACTTTTCCCGAGGTGTGATGTGCTGATAACCATCTGTAATCGCTACACATTCTGACAGAAGTCAGAATGTGTTCCCCTGTCTGTGATTTTCATGGGCAGTGCTTTTGATTACATGAAATTCAGTACATCCGCAGTCTGCTGTTCTCTATTTTCTGCCTGATGTCCCTGTGACAGTATTGAATTTCGTTGTTCCCGTTAAGGGGTTCTCCACATGGAGTTCGTTTTGTATGCAATGGATTATTGAGTTTTTCAAGCGGCACGCCACGACGCTGTTCTTTCCGATGGCGCTGATTCTGTACGATTTTGCCGCCTATCTGTCGACCGACCTGATTCAGCCCGGCATCATCAATGTTGTGCGTGAGTTTGATGCCGATGTCAGTCTGGCACCGGCGGCAGTCAGTCTCTATCTCGCGGGTGGGATGGCGCTGCAATGGCTGCTGGGGCCGCTTTCTGACCGGATTGGTCGTCGTCCGGTACTGGTCACGGGAGCGCTCATTTTTTCCCTCGCCTGTACCGCCACGCTGTTCACCACCACAATGACACAGTTCCTGGTCGCGCGCGTGGTGCAGGGCACCAGCATCTGCTTTATCGCGACGGTTGGCTACGTCACGGTGCAGGAGGCGTTCGGACAAACGAAAGGCATCAAGCTGATGGCGATCATCACCTCTATCGTGCTGGTGGCGCCGATCATCGGCCCGCTTTCCGGCGCGGCGCTGATGCACTTTGTTCACTGGAAGGTATTATTTGCCATTATTGCGGTAATGGGGTTTATCGCTTTTATGGGCCTGTTGCTGACGATGCCGGAAACGGTCCAGCGCGGTGCGGTGCCGTTTAGCGCGATCGGCGTCGTACGCGATTTCCGCGATGTCTTTCGCAACCGCGTGTTCCTCTTTGGGGTCGCCACGATCTCGCTCAGTTACATCCCGATGATGAGCTGGGTCGCCGTTTCCCCGGTGATCCTGATCGACGCGGGTGGCATGACGTCCTCACAGTTCGCCTGGGTGCAGGTTCCGGTGTTCGGTGCGGTAATTGTCGCCAACATGGTCGTTGCACGTTTTGTGAAAGATCCGACCAACCCGCGCTTCATCTGGCGTGCGGTGCCGATCCAACTCAGCGGCCTGTTGGTACTGATCGCCGGGAACCTTTTCTTGCCTCACGTGTGGCTATGGTCGGTATTGGGTACCAGCCTGTATGCGTTTGGTATCGGGCTTATCTTTCCGACGCTGTTCCGCTTCACGCTGTTTACCAACAACCTGCCGAAAGGAACCGTATCGGCCTCGCTGAACATGGTCATCCTGACGGTGATGGCCGTTTCCGTCGAAATCGGTCGCGGACTGTGGTTTAACGGCGGCCGGCTCCCGTTCCACCTGCTGGCGGTGATTGCCGGAGTGGCGGTGGTATTCACGTTGAAAGGGTTGTTAACACGGGTACGTCAGTATCACGCAACGGAACTGGCAACAGAGAAGTAAAATCAGGCCCCGTCATGCGGGGCCGTTTTGTTAAGCAATGCGGGCAAATCCGGCTTCAAGGTCGGCAATCAAATCACCGACATCTTCCAGGCCGATGTGCACCCTCACCAGCGTTCCGCTGAAATCAACATCTCCGGCCGGGCGAATGCTGTTCAACTCTTCCGGTTGGTTCGCCAGAATCAGCGACTCAAACCCGCCCCATGAATAAGCCATATGGAACAGCGAGAAGTTATCAAGGAAGTTCGCTAACTGCTCATCCGTCAGTCGCTTTTTCAGTACAAACGAGAACAGACCAGAACTGCCGCTGAAATCACGCGTGAAGTATTCATGGCCCGGACATTCCGGCAGCGCCGGATGATTCACTCGCGCCACTTCCGCGCGTGCCGACAGCCAGCGCGCAATCTGAATGCTGCTCTCCTGATGCTGCTTCAGGCGCACCGACAGCGTGCGCAGGCCGCGACTGCCGTTATACGCGGTATCAGCATCCAGCGTTTGCCCCATCAGATATGAGTTTTCACGCAATTGATCCCAGCAGCGGGCGTTGGACACCGCCGTTCCCAGCATGCCATCAGAGTGACCAATCGTGTACTTGGTGCCAGCCTGAATCGAAATATCCACCCCATAGTCCAGTGCTTTAAACAGCACACCGGCCGCCCAGGTGTTATCGATCATAATGACGATCTCCGGGTTCACCGCCCGGATCGCCTTCACCATACCCGGTACATCCTGCACTTCCATGGTGATCGAGCTGGGTGATTCAAGAAACACCACTTTGGTTTCCGGGCGGATCAGATCAACAATTCCGGCACCGATCATCGGATCGTAGTACGTCGTTTCGACGTTGAATTTGCTGAGGATCTTATTGCAGAAATCCTGCGTCGGTTCATATGCCGCCCCGGTCATCAGCAGATGATCGCCACGCTGTACAAACGCGAGGATAGCGTTCGTCACCGCCGCCGCACCGCACGGATAGAGCGCGCAGCCGACGCCGCCTTCCAGTTCACTCATCGCCTTCTGGAACGCAAAGTGGGTATAAGTGCCGCGACGACCGTAAAACAGCTCGCCGTTTGCACGATTGGCGGTGGCGAATTTTTTATCCTTCACAGTATCAAACACCAGCGAAGAGGCGCGCTGGATAACCGGGTTTACCGCGCCCTGGGTATAGCGTTTATCACGTCCGGCGATGATCAACTGGGTGTCGAGTTTCACTGAATCTTTCATAACCTTTTTTATCCTTAATCCGTGCGTTAAACCTCGGCGACTGTCGCCGTCGCATTCATCTCTGCATTCACCGACTTTTTCCCGGAGAAGCGTTCTACAATTTGTGCCGCATTCAAATCATGAATCACGTTAATCAGCGTCGCCGGGGCATCGGTGATTGTGCCCAGCACCACTAACATCGGAATGGTTTCCATCGGCAGTCCCAGCGTGGTGACGATAAAGATCTCCCCGAGGAATGCCCCACCCGGTACGCCGCCGACGATAATCGCGGAAAGCACGGCGATCAGCATGGTCAGGAAGAAGGTTTCCATGGTGAATGGGATCCCCAGCACCGAACAGATAAAGACGATCTTCAGCGCCGCAATCATCGCCACGCCGCCTTTATTCAGATTGACCAGCAGTGGGATAGAGACATCCACAATTTCCGGGTTAATCCCCATCGCTTTGCCCGCGCGCAGGGTCACTGGCAGCGTGCCCAGTGAAGAACAAGTACCCAGCGCCGTCACGGAAGGTTCAATGGCGTGACGCCAGAAGGCCTTCACGGCCGGTACGCCGCCGCCAATGTAAGAGTAAAGAATAGAACCGAAAATGTAGTAAGCCAGCGTAGCGACCATGAACAGGCCAATCGCCCGGGCAAAGGTGAGCAGCAGTCCGGAATCCTGACTGGCCATCGTGGCCGCAAAGTAGCAGCCGAGCCCCAGCGGCGCGACCTTCATGATGATCGACACGATCTTCATAATGACGGTGTTGGCATCTTCCAACAGCGAAGCAATACGTTTACCCGCCTGCTCTGACTGACCAATCGCGATCCCGGCAATGATCGCCATGACGATCAGCGCGAGGATATTCGACTTAGAAAACAGACCAATAAAGTCGTTGGTGGTGATCATGCTGACAAAATCCATCTTGCCGCTGCCCGCCTGCACGGACTGCGAGAGATCGATAGTGGCTCCCTGCGCCGGGTTGTACCACAGAGCCAACGCCACAATCCCGGCCGCCGGAATAAACGCCATTGCGATGGAAACGATAAAGATAATCGCCATAATCCGTCCCAGCCGTTTCAGGTCGGTCATACTGGCGATGGAAGACATTACGCTGATTCCCACCAGCGGAACGATAATCATAAATAACAGGTTCAGGAAAATCTGACCTATCGGTTGAAGTTTACTGGCAAACGCGGGGGCGTAAATCCCTAATAAACCACCTGCAACCAGCGCAAGTAATAAAATAATTGACGATTTGTAGGGTTCGAGTCGTGTCCACATAATCGGTACCTTTTATAAGAATGGAATTAAATGAGAGTAAATTCACAATTTGGCGACGTTCTGTTTTTGCCTCCTTACTATTTGTGACGCAACTCACTTAAGTTGTTATTTTTTCATTTTGTGTGTAGGTCATTTCCTGTGATTCAATAGTTACATGTTTCAAAACCCAATGTAACGGCCTATTCGTACCGTTTTTGCAAATCACTTGTGAGTAAAAGGAAACAATGAGCGCACCCATTTCTCTCAAGCATTTAGAATTTTTTGTCCGGATTGTGGACTGCGGAGGATTATCTGAAGCCGCGGTGCAACTTAACGTGTCACCGTCCGCGGTCAGTAAAAGTCTGGCGGCAATGGAGGATACGCTGGGGACAACATTAATTAAGCGTACGACCCGCAGTATTACCCTGACCGACGCCGGGCAATATTTGTTTAATCGGGCCAATAAATTACTGAAAGAGTTTGATGAAACGTTAAATACCACCTCCGGTTATTATCACAATCCGCAGGGTGAATTACGCATTACCTGTTCGATTGCCTTCGGCTATTCCCGACTGGTTAATCTGGTGGACAAATATCGCGCCCAGTACCCGGATGTGAATCTGTATATCGATCTCAACGATAACTTCGTCAATCTGAACGACACGGATTTCGATATCGCCCTGCGCATCTCCACCGCCCCGCCGCAAAACTATGCCATGCGTAAGCTGGTGCCTATCCGCTGGGCGTACTGCGCGTCTCCCGGTTACCTTGCGAAAAAAGGGATGCCGCTGCGGCGTACCGATCTGGTGAATCATGACTGTCTGGTTTACCCCGGCCTGACCCCCGTTCTGAAGGTTGCCGACGAGCAGGATCGCCTGCATCAGTTGAAACTGCATATGCCTATCCAGGCCAACAGCAGCCTGGTGCTGCTGAAATCGGTGCTGGAAGATCAGGGTGTAGCCTATCTGCCTACCTATCTGATTGGCGATCATATTCAGAAAGAGGAGATCACCCCGCTGATGCTCGATGGTACAATCGCCTGCGAAACGCACACCCTTTACGCGCTCTACTTCCCCAGCAAGTACAGCAACCCGAAGGTGCGTTCGTTTATTGATTTTCTGGTCGTCGAATTAGGGACCCTGCCAGCATGGGACAACTGGATCCCCGACTGATCCCCGGTTGTTTTTGCACGATCCCCCCGTCTGGCTCTATTCTTAACTCTATGAATAAAATCGCTGAACTCAAACGCGCCAAACTGCTGGCGCTCTCGTTACTGCTGATCGCGGCCACCACGTTCGTCGTCACCCTCTTCCTGCCGCCCGGCTTTTGGGTCAGCGGGATCAAAGCCATTGCCGAGGCAGCGATGGTCGGTGCGCTGGCGGACTGGTTTGCGGTGGTGGCGCTGTTTCGCCGCGTTCCTCTCCCGTTCATTTCGCGGCACACGGCGATTATTCCCCGTAATAAAGACCGGATCGGCGAAAATCTCGGGCAGTTTGTGCAGGAGAAATTCCTCGACACTCAATCCCTGGTCGCGCTGATCCGTCGTCATGAACCGGCGCTGCTGATTGGCAACTGGTTCAGCCAACCAGAAAACGCCCGCCGTGTCGGACAGCATCTGTTGCAGATCATGAGTGGCTTTCTGGAACTGACCGACGATGCCCGTATCCAGCGCCTGCTAAAGCGTGCGGTACATAAGGCGATTGATAAGATCGACCTCTCCGGTACCAGCGCCCTGATGCTGGAAAGCATGATCAAAAACAATCGCCACCAGGTGCTGCTCGATACGCTGATCGCCCAGTTGATAGCACTCCTCCAGCGCGACAGTTCCAGGGCGTTTATCGCCGGGCAAATCGTCCACTGGCTGGAGACCGAACACCCGCTTAAGGCCCGAATTCTGCCCACCGAGTGGCTGGGCGAACACAGCGCAGAGCTGGTGTCGGATGCGGTGAACTCGCTACTTGATGACATCAGCCACGATCGCGCGCATCAGATCCGCCACGCCTTCGATCGCGCCACCTTTACGCTCATCGACAAACTGAAACACGATCCGCAGATGGCGAACCGGGCGGAAAGCATCAAGGCTTACCTGAAAGAAGATGAGGCCTTTAACCGCTATCTCGGCGAGCTATGGGCGGATTTACGCCAGTGGCTGAAGCAGGATATCAACGCCGACGATTCCCGTGTGAAACAGCGAATCGCTCATGCAGGACAGTGGTTTGGCGAAACGCTGATTGCTGACGATGCACTGCGCGCCTCGCTCAACGGCCATCTGGAGCAGGCCGCCCATCGGGTAGCGCCGGAGTTTGCCGCCTTCCTGACCCGCCACATCAGCGATACGGTGAAAAGCTGGGATGCCCGCGATATGTCGCGACAGATTGAACTTAACATCGGGAAAGATTTGCAGTTTATCCGCGTCAACGGCACGCTGGTGGGCGGGACGATCGGGCTGCTGTTATATCTGTTATCGCAAATCCCCTCACTGCTGCCCGCACTGTCCACTTTTTAAGGAGAAAAAATGGCTGACATTACCCTGTCTCCGGCACAGCGCGACGGTCTGCGCGAGGCGCTCAGAGACTACTGTCGCGATCGTTTCGAACTGGAGCTGGAACAGTTCGACGCCGAGTTTTTTATTGATTTCATTAGCGAAAAACTGGGCTCCGTGTACTACAACGCGGGCATTGAAGAAGCGATTCGCACGCATATGGCCTGGAGCGAGCGCATCCAGGAAGAGATGGATCTGAAGAAAATTTTATAATGCCTTACCTGGCGGGAGATCAATAAACCCACAGTATTGACGTGGTTATAATGCGAACACTTTTAACATCTCCCGTGTCACGGGGAAGGAAAATCCATGTCGCTTATCACCGATCTGCCCGCCATTTTCGACCAGTTCTCTGAAGCCCGCCAGAAAGGCTTTCTCACCGTGATGGATCTCAAAGAGCAGGGTATCCCGCTGGTGGGAACCTATTGCACCTTCATGCCGCAGGAGATCCCAATGGCGGCGGGTGCGGTGGTGGTCTCGCTGTGTTCAACGTCGGATGAAACCATCGAAGAAGCCGAAAAGGATCTGCCGCGCAACCTTTGCCCGTTGATCAAAAGCAGCTACGGCTTCGGCAAAACCGACAAATGCCCCTATTTCTACTTTTCCGACCTGGTGGTAGGTGAAACCACCTGCGACGGCAAAAAGAAAATGTACGAGTACATGGCGGAGTTCAAAGCCGTTCACGTTATGCAGTTGCCAAACAGTAGCCAGGATGCCGCCTCCCGCGCACTGTGGAAAGCAGAAATTCTGCGCTTGCAACAGGCCGTGGAAGCGCGCTTTGGGACGCCGGTAACCGAAGCGGCGCTGCGCGATGCTATTGTCCTTAAAAATCGTGAACGTCGTGCGCTGGCGAATTTCTATCGTCTCGGCCAGCTAAATCCCCCTGCATTGAGCGGCAGCGACATCCTGAAAGTGGTGTACGGTGCGACCTTCCGCTTTGATAAAGAAGCCCTCATCGACGAACTGGACAGCATGACCGGACGGGTGCGCCAGGCGTGGCAAGACGGTAAACGACTGGACGCCCGTCCACGCATTCTGATCACCGGTTGCCCGATTGGCGGAGCGGCAGAAAAAGTGGTACGCGCCATTGAAGAAAACGGCGGTTGGGTGGTGGGATACGAAAACTGCACCGGCGCGAAGGCGACCGAGCAGTGCGTCGCGGAAACCGGCGACGTATACGACGCGCTCACCGACAAATATCTCGCCATCGGCTGTTCGTGCATCTCTCCAAACGAGCAGCGCCTGACGCTGCTCAGCCAGATGGTGGAAGAGTACCAGGCAGACGGCGTGGTGGACGTGATTTTGCAGGCCTGTCATACCTATGCCGTTGAATCACTGGCGATTAAGCGTCATGTTCGCCAGCAGCACAACATTCCTTACATCGCCATTGAAACCGACTACTCCACCTCGGATGTCGGCCAGCTCAGCACCCGCGTCGCGGCCTTTATTGAAATGCTGTGAGGGGCAGGCGTGACATATTCGATAGGGATTGATTCCGGCTCGACGGCGACCAAAGGCATTTTACTGGCAGGCGGCGTGATCGAGCGCCGATTCCTGTGCCCGACGCCATTCCGCCCTGCCGATGCTATCCGCGAGGCCTGGGACGTGCTCGCAAAAGGTCTGGAAACGCGACCGTACCTGACCTTAACCGGTTATGGTCGCCAGTTGGTTGATTTTGCTGACAAGCAGGTCACCGAAATCTCTTGTCACGGACTGGGCGCACGGCTACTGGCTCCCGCCACCCGCACGGTCATTGACATCGGTGGACAGGACAGCAAGGTGATCCAACTGGATGACGACGGTAACCTCACCGACTTCCTGATGAATGACAAATGCGCGGCGGGCACCGGCCGTTTTCTGGAGGTCATTTCGCGAACCCTGGGTGCCAGCGTCGAGCAACTCGATACCATTACCGCTGGCGTAGCGCCACACGCCATCAGCAGTATGTGCACCGTTTTTGCCGAATCCGAAGTCATTAGCCTGCGCTCTGCGGGTATCGCCCCGGAAGCAATCCTCGCGGGCGTGATCAACGCAATGGCACGGCGCAGCGCCAACTTCATCGGTCGACTCTCTTCAGAGGGGCCGCTGCTGTTTACCGGCGGCGTCAGCCACTGCACAGCCTTTGCCCGGATGCTGGAAAGCCATGTCGGCATCCCGGTAAACACCCACCCGGACGCGCAGTTTGCCGGTGCCATCGGCGCGGCGCTGATCGGTCAACGACAGAGAAAGCGCGGATGACGGAATATCTGTTTTTATTTCATTCGACGGTGGGCGTGATCCAGACCCGCAAAGCGTTGCAGGCCGCAGGCATGACCTTTCGGGTTGCCGACATTCCCCGCCAGTTGCGCGGGGGCTGTGGGCTGTGTGTCCACCTGCATTGCCATCCCGGAGAACAAGAACGATGGGTGATCCCCGGTCACACCGAGTCTATTTACCGCCTGGAGCAGGGCGACTGGCAATGTGTGGCAACCTTCGATGCGCCAGTACGTTGATCCGCGTAACCGCGATAGATTCCGCGCATTCGCGCAGGTTTAAGAATTCATTAAGATTAATCTTTATACTTTCTCCCTTAATGCCTTTGATTTTATTTAAGGAAGAATAATGAGATTGTCCGCCCGATATCTGAACTCACCTCTGCGAGTCCTGCTTCTTCTTGCTCTACTCCTTGCGGGAATGAGTTATGTCATATCGGGTGGAGCCGCACCCGACAACGACAATAACTCCCTTGCGGATTATCGCGCGACAATAGACGGCAAAAAGATCGACGGCGTGAAAAAAAATGTCTCCTCACTCACCTGGTCCGATAAAAGTGATACGTTGTTCAGCACGATTAATAAACCTGCCACGATTATTGAATTGACCAAACAGGGACAATTGCTGCGTAGCATCCCGCTCGATTTTATTCGCGATCTGGAAACCATCGAGTTCATTGGTGACGACACGTTTGTTATCAGCGATGAAAGTGATTATTCCATTTACATCATTACGATCAATGCGCAGTCGCAAGTGAATATCCTCAAAAAGTTAAAGCTTGATCTGTATGAAACCCCGACTAACGACGGCTTTGAGGGACTCGCGTGGTCACGAGAAAAAGAGACGTTCTGGTTTTTTAAAGAAAAGAGACCGATTGGGATCTATAAAGTGACGGGGCTGCTCAATAACGACAATTTAACCATTAGCAAAGACAATACTCTGCAACAACAGCTTAATGTAAAAGATATTTCAGGCGCGGAATTTAATGCGCAAAAGAATAGCCTGCTGATCCTCTCTCACGAATCACGCATGCTCAAAGAGGTCAAAATCGACGGCGACGTCATCGGTGTCATGACGCTAACCGAAGGCCACCACGGGTTGGCGCACACCATACAGCAGGCTGAAGGGATTGCAATGGATAACCAGGGATCGCTGTTTATGGTTGCAGAGCCTAATCTGTTTTACCGTTTCACATCTGACACCGCACAATAATCCACCCGCCGCCCTACCCATTTGTTATAAATTTGTTACCATCATATTTCACACATGACAAATAACAATGGGTACGGCATGAGCCAGCAACCGCACATCGCAGACCGTTATTCTCTTAGCTCCGCCCTTTTCGGGATGATGGTCCTCGCGCTGGGCATGGGGATTGGGCGTTTTCTCTATACCCCGATGTTGCCAGTGCTGCTGGCCGAGGGGCGTTTCACCTTTTCCGAACTGTCGTGGATAGCCAGCGTCAACTATGCGGGATACCTGGTCGGAAGCCTGCTGTTCTCCTTCGGGCTTTTTCATCAGCCAGGCCGTTTACGGCCGATGCTATTAAGTTCAGCGGTGGCGACCGGCGGACTGATCCTCGCGATGGCGCTGTTCTCCGATCCCATAATCGTGATGCTGGTGCGTTTTCTGGCGGGCGTCGCCAGCGCCGGAATGCTGATCTTTGGCTCCACGCTGGTGCTGCAACACACCCGCAATCCTTTTGTCATTGCCTCGCTGTTTTCTGGCGTCGGCGTTGGGATTGCGCTGGGCAACGAGTACGTGATTGCAGGGCTGCACTTTGCGCTCTCTTCCCACACGCTGTGGATCGGGGCGGCGGTCTTCTCCGCCGTGCTGGCGATTCTGCTGGCGCTGTTGCTTCCGTCCCGCACCCACGCGCTACCTGCCGCAACCCAGGCAAAAAGTGACCCGCAGCCGATGCGCTGGTGGTTGCTGGCGCTGCTCTATGGACTGGCTGGATTCGGCTACATCATCGTCGCCACCTATTTACCGCTGATGGCGAAAGGAGCGGGTTCTCCGCTGCTGACGGTTCATCTGTGGACGCTGGTGGGTATCTCGATTGTGCCGGGCTGCTTCGCCTGGCTGTGGGCCGCGAAACGCTGGGGAGTGCTGCAATGTCTGACGGCGAACCTGGTGATTCAGGGTGCCTGCGTGATCCTGACGCTTGCCAGCGAGTCTACGCTGTTGCTGGTGCTGAGCAGCGTGGGATTCGGCGCGACCTTTATGGGCACCACGTCGCTGGTGATGACCCTCGCGCGCCAGCTTATTGTGCCGGGAAACCTCAATCTGCTGGGTTTCGTGACGCTGACCTACGGTATCGGTCAGATACTGGGTCCGCTGTTAACCACGCTGTTGGGCAGCGGCACACAGGCGATTACTGATGCTACGCTGTGCGGCGCGCTGGCGTTATTTCTCGCTGCGACGATCAGCGCGCAGCAATTCTATAAACAAAAGCGTTTGTTGGCGTGTCGCATCAACGAAATGCGCTAACAGCCCTAATGCGATGACCGTAATACACGCCACAGAACGCCAGAATGGTAAAGGCATCATCCTGTAAAACCGACCCGCACCTATTCACGACCGCCTTCATGGGCGGTGCGATGAAGCATGAGCGCCTCAGCAATAATATCCTGTTTGCTTTTACGCGTTTCTAAAGCCAGAGCCCGAACATAGTCCCAAAGCGTGGTTTCAACACGGGCACTTAACAGCACCATATCTTTAGAACGGGTTCCTCTGGCTTTACGGATATCGGGATAATCGCGGGAAGGCATCGTCGTCTCCTGAAGGCTATGTCGTCTTAACTGGAGAGGAATATGCAGTTGGTCGAATAACAAGTCAACGTACAAAATTTCAGCAGCCGGGTGATGGAAATGTTAAGAAAAGACCTTGAAATGGAACGCCGTTTCAAGTGAAAGGCAACGCGTAGCAGGCTAATAATATCAGGATTTATTGAGAGACAAGGGTTATTTCAGTGCTTTTTGCTTCCCGTTCTCCGGCCCAAACATTCAGAGTAATTATTGAAAATTCCTATCCGCCAATATGTTACTTCTGAGATAAATGTTTACATTGAGAACGATAACTGGCTTTTTTAGAGAGAGTTACGACGATCTCTTTCAATAATTTTCGCTAACGCAGTTAATCACTTTTGTCATCAGACGTCTTACCACCACGGCCATCAACGCCAAAAAAGTAAACAAGTCGTAAATAAGGACATTTTTTAACGACGCAAATTAAGTGTATCTTAATTGATATTTATCAATTTTAAAGGAGGAGATTTGCCTGTTTTTGGTAAGAATCTGATGAAACACACTAATACCGACTGCTTTTGTACAGTAAATTTTACGTCATAAGACGATCGCGTAATCAGCAGGTGATATTGACTTCCCTTTTCACCGCCAGACCTCCAGTACGACTGAACCAAAGTTATTCCAGTACATCCCCGATATATCATTCGCAAAGACCACCAGCTCACCGCTGCGGGGCGCAATCCAGCCATTCTTTAGCCGGGTACCATCGCCAATCACAAACATGGTGTCGGTAGATTTGTCGATGGTACCAATCAGGGTAAACCAGGTCGCAGGATCGTGGCGGCACCGCAGCCAGATTCGGGCAAAATTCAGATAACCGACGGAGTAACCGTTCGCGTCACAGCAATAGCTCATATCGCACCACCTACCGGTGACACGGAAGAAATACCTGACGCCCTGCTCAACAAACAGTTCCGTTTCAGCCCATTTATCGCGTGAGCGAATTTGGGTTCGCTTCACCCGTCGTGAAGCCAGCGGCGGAACATCTATTCGATCAACCATACATCATCACCTTTGCGCAAACACTGTTATGCAGGTCGTAGAAAGCCGCTCGTGTAATACGATGACGAACAGAAGGCGGTAACACTAATTTTTATGAACTCTGCGCCCACGCTCCATAACAGGAAAGTCGTAGTCTGTACGTGCAGTTTCATACCTTTCAATGACCTGCCGCGATCGCGCTTACAGATGTTCCGTCCATTTACTGAACCGGGACTGGGGCTGCCCCTCAGCGTTGATGGCTCGACCATCCGGTAACCAGCGTTCGGGTGGGCGAACCGGGCGACCGTGGACATAGGGTTGGCGCATGGCGCAGGTTCCATCAGGATAGTACTGTTCACTCTGTTGATGACGCAGGCCGTCCTGCCACTGTTCGCGAATCTGCACCTGCCCGGACGGATAAAAGCAGCGGCACTCGCCGTGCAACTGCCCTGCCCGCCAGTGCTCTTCACGGATCAACACGCCCTCTTCGCTGAAGTAGCGCGCCACGCCCTGCAACCTGCCATGATGATATTCCTGATGCATCGCCAGTTGGCCGTTAGGATGCCAGCTTTCGGTGACGCCGTGCAGAACGCCCTGCTGATAGTGCATCGCCATCAGCCGACGCCCATGTTCCTCAATCTGCATCTCGCCGCAGAGCTGACCGTCCGTCAGGGCAGCCTGTAGCCGGGTGGCGTCCTGCTGATATTCCAGAAGCTCACTCATTAGTTAATCTTCACCATCCCGCCCTTGAGCGTCAGCATCCCGCCTCCCTCCAGAATCTGCGCTGCGCTGGCCTTGCTGGTCAGCGTGGCTTTCGCCTCCTGGCTTATCGTTGCCGCTTTCTGGGTGAGCGAACCCTTCGCATCGCTGGCGATACTGGTAGCGTCAAGATTCAGGCTCGTGGCCGCACTGGCTTTCAGATCCGTTCCGCTCTTCACCGTCAACGTTTTACCACTTTCCAGCATGAGCGTACCGCTGACATTAATCGTCAGGTTGCCGTCGACGTTCAGCGTGTAGTTGCCCTTCACTTTGTGCGTCTCATTGCCGTCCACCGCGTGTTCCTGATCGCCTTTCACCGTTACGCTGCGCTTATCTTTGACCGTCAGCGTATCGCTACCCTTTTCAATGTTGACCGCCCGGTTACCCTTCTTCAGCGTGACGGTTTCATTGCCTTCTTCAACGGTGCGCGTACGGTCGTTTTTGACGTTGTGGATCTCATCGTGGCTAATGGTGGTGTTACTGTCGTTGAGTACGAGGAGCTGGAAGTCTTTCTGCGCCTGCATTGCCAGCAGTTCGGCGTCTTTTTTGTCGTCGAAGCGCAGTTCGTTAAAACCCTTTTCGCTGTGGGTTTTAATGCCGGACTGGGTTTGATTTGCCGGCAGCGGGTACGGCAGGGCGTTATTACCGTTGTAGACACAGCCAGTAATTAATGGCTTATCCGGATCGCCATTGATAAAGCTCACCACGACTTCCTGACCGATGCGCGGAATAAACTGCGCGCCAAAGCTGTTGCCGCTCCAGGCGGTGGCGACCCGCAGCCAGCAGGAGCTGGTTTCGTCGCTTTTACCTTCTCTGTCCCACGGAAACTGCACTTTTACCCGCCCAAGCTTGTCGGTCCAGATTTCTTCTCCGCTTTTACCCACCACTGCCGCCGTCTGGGTATGCATAAACGGTGTTGGCGTCATCGATTGTGGGCGATACGGCGTGGATTTGGGAATGGCGGTGAAGCGGTTGCGATAGCGCTCGCCGTCGTACTCGTGGCTGACGGCGACGATCAGCCAGTCGATGTTAAGCGCGTTGTCATCGTGATCGATTAAGGTGAACCAGTGCCCGGCGGCCAGCGCCGCGCAGTCGCTTTCACCGACCAGCTGTTTCGCCTGCGCCTTCAGGGCATTAACCTTCCACGCCGCCAGCGCGTCACCGTCAGCTTTAACGCTAAACCGCCCCGGATGCTGATAATGCACCCCACCGTTCTTCTCACCGGCCTGGGCAAACAGCGCAGCCTTCGGCTGCTCGTAGTTATAATCGCTGCTCTGAAAGCCCTGGGCGGTAGCCTGCAAACGCAGCGCCGCCGATCGAATTGCCCCGGTTTCCCGCTCACCGCTCTGCGCCGCCTGATACTTCACCTTTTTCTCGCCGGGGATGGGCGGGAATGCGCTGTTGTCATCCGCCAGCACCAGCGTGTGCTTGCCTGCTACATGGGTAAAGAACCAGAAAATCCCCTCCTGCTCCAGCAGCCGCGAGACAAAATTAAAATCGCTTTCGTTGTATTGCAGGCAGTATTCACGCTTCGCCGGTTTGGTTTTGAGTTTGAACCGATAGTCGGTAAATCCGGCATCTTTAAACACCTTCTCGACGATCTCCTGTGCGCTGAGGTTCTGAAACACGCGGTTGTTACTGGAAAGCGTTAGCCACCAGAGCCATGGGCGTAGGATAAATTGGTAGCGTTCGGCGTTGCGCGTCGCGGGTAGTTGGTGAATCTCCGCAATCAGCCCGTCATAATCGACGTTGTTGATCGTGGCGGTAAGATGGGTCGCCAGCGCGGTATCAAGCGTTAACGGTGCAGAGGTGGTTACGGTAACCGTGGCGATGGTCAGGCCGTTAAGTTGAGAATCGGTTTGCAAGGTTGAGGCGGTTAGGCCAGTTAGCTTCGCGGTGAGTTTGAGGATGGTAGTGTCGGGCATGGGAAATTCCTTTTTAGTGCCTTTTTCATATAATAAAAAGATAAATGTTTTTAATATAAAGTCATAATTTATTACTAATAGGTATGGTGAATCTTCCTGGGAATACCGTAGAAAACGGAGAGTCTTGCTTTCTTGTATTACATGACATGCACATAAACTGTAGGTTTTCCAAATCATTATACCAGGCGTTCTCTGAACTTATTGTATTTAACTGTTTAATTGAACTCGTTTCCCGCCCAAAGGTAGATTGCGAAATTGTTTTTTCTTGTATATAACCAATACCGCCATGAACGACTCCAGTCATTGAATTTATTTTATTATGTGAAACGTTTAAAGAATAAAAAGACAATACACATTCAGAAATAAATTTATGTCCATATGATACAAATGGAAGTATATGGTCTAAATGCATACAGCACATGGGTAATTTTCTTCCGCAACCCGCACAAGTGCTGTAAAATTCCGAGCCAGCACCAAAATCATTCGTCCCATCAGAAAATTTCAAACTTGTAGTTACTGCTGATCTCGTTGCTGCCCAACTAAACCGTCCTTGCTCATCAACTAGAAGTTTCATATTATTTATCCATATTTCGTAATAATGATAAAAATTCACTCCCCATCACTTCCCCAACCACCAGATTCTCAACATCTCTGGCCCCGACGCCTTTACACTTCTCCATTACCCTTTTCACTAAATCATCATCCATATTCAACCGCTCCCCCGTTGCCACTAAATACCGCTGCGCTAATTTCTCCAATTTCGCCAGCACAATCCCTTTTAATATTTCTTCATCTAAAGCGCGATAGGCCACCGTGGTCATCCTTGCTAAAAACGCCGGGCGGAAATGGGTTAATAACTCCTCGCGCAATGCCGCATTAAACCGCTCGCTGTTTAATTCAGAAGCTGGCGTGTCGAGAATAAGCTCCGCGCCAACGTTGCTGGTTGCCAGCATTACCGTGTTTTTAAAATCAACAATTAGCCCGGTGCCGTCTTCCATTACGCCTTTATCGAAAACGTTATAGAACACCTCCAGCACGTCCGGGTGCGCCTTTTCAATTTCGTCAAGCAGCACCACCGAATAGGGACGACGGCGCACGGCTTCGGTTAACGCCCCGCCGCTGCCGTAGCCAACGTAGCCCGGCGGCGCGCCTTTAAGCTGGCTGACGGTGTGCGCTTCCTGATACTCGGAAAGATTAATGGTGATCAGGTTACGTTCGCCGCCGTACAGGGCGTCGGCCAGCGCATACGCGGTTTCGGTTTTGCCGACACCGGTTGGGCCCACCAGCAGGAACACGCCGACCGGTTTCTGCGGGTCGGTCAGGCCGCTGCGATAGGCGCGCAGGCGTTGGGCGATGGTTTCCAGCGCTGCCTGTTGTCCCATTACCCGCTCACTCATGCGTTCGACCAGCGTGCGCAGGGCGTGGGCTTCGTCGGTCAGCATTTGCCCGAGCGGAATGCCGGTCCAGCCGCCGATCACCGCCGCGACGGTCGCAGGGTCCACGCAGTCCGGCACCAGCGCGATCTCCTCCCGTAGCTGTGCCGCCGTGGTTTCCAGCCTGCCAATCAGCGCCGCGCATTCCACCAGTTGCTGCTCCAGTTCTTCGTCATCTTCATCGGGCCGTTCGCTCAGATTCAGCATCCGCTGACGAGCGGCGAGCAGCTCGCCGACCCGCTGGCGCTCATCCTGCCAGCGCCCTTCCACTTCCCGAGCCTGAAAACCCAATTTCTCCGCCTGCGCCTCCAGCTCGCACAGCCGGTCGTGATGATCAACGCCCACCAACAGCTCGCGGTTGAGACGTTCGCTCTCTTCTTCGATGGCCGCCTGCTGCTGACGGATCTCCTCAAGCTGTGGCGGCTGATCATGCTGCGCCAGCGCCACGCGCGCGCAGGCGGTGTCGAGCACGCTGATGGCTTTGTCCGGCAGCTGGCGTCCGGAGATGTAGCGCTGCGACAGACGTACCGCCTCGCGGATCGCACTATCAAGGATCTGCACGCCATGGTGCGCTTCCAGCTTATCGGCCACCGCCCGCAGCATCACCACCGCGCTGTTCTCGTCCGGCTCTTCGATCTGGATACGCTGAAAACGCCGATCCAGCGCCGGATCTTTCTCGAAGTATTTTTTGTACTCCTGCCAGGTGGTGGCGGCGATGGTACGCAGTTCACCACGTGCCAGCGCCGGTTTCAGCAGGTTGGCAGCGTCGCTGCCGCCCTCCGCGCCGCCCGCGCCTATCAGCGTGTGGGCTTCGTCGATAAACAAAACGATCGGCTGCGGGGATTTTTTTACCGCATCGATCACCCCTTTTAGCCGCTGTTCAAATTCTCCCTTCACGCCTGCACCAGCCTGCAATAGTCCGAGATCCAGCGCCAGCAGAGCGACATCACGCAGCGGCGGCGGCACGCTGCCTTCAGCGATGCGTCGCGCAAGCCCTTCGGCAACGGCGGTTTTGCCCACGCCCGGCGCGCCCACCAGAATCGGGTTGTTCTGGCGGCGGCGCAACAGGATGTCGATACACTGGCGGATCTCTGCGTCGCGCCCGATGATCGGGTCGATCCGCCCCTCGCGCGCATCGCGGGTCAGGTCGTGGGTGTATTGATCCAGTACGCCGCTTTCATGGTCAGGGCGATCGTCAGGCGGCGACCCACTTTGTTCCTCTACGGATAGTCGGCACCAGTTCCGCCATTGGTTTTCCAGCGTTATAGACTGGATGCCGAGCAACAACGGCATCCCCTGTGCCAGTTGGCTACGTAGCCGTTCGCGGGTCAGCAATGCCAGCAGCAGTAACGCCGAACGCACCTGCGCAAGACGCTGGAAGGTCGCCAGCAGAATCGCCCCTTCCAGCAGTTCCACTAGCTGGACGGAAAAGACCGGCATGCGCGTACAGCCGGTTTTAAACTGCGCCTGGGTGCGCAGAATCTCTTCACGCAGCCGATCCGCGGGGACCGCCGCCTCCCCGAGGCAACAGGCCAGATCGCCCTGGTCCTCATCCAGCAGGGCCAGCAGCAAATGTTCCGGTTCAACAAACCAGTGGCCCTGCGCCCGGCTGCGCTCCGCCGCTTGTTCCAGCGCGCGAAAGCAGTGTGAGTTGAGTCGTTCGACCAACGCTTTTAAATCCATTTTTCTTCCTTCCTGAGAGGCAGACGACAGCAAAACGGCTGCGGCTTGCGACTCTGTAATTGCGCGGTCTGCCCCAGACGCGGAGGGCGGGTGCGTGAAAGACAGGTGTCGAGCGTCGGCGTACCGCGCATTACCAGCTCAAGCGAAATCCCCGCGCCAAACCAGAGTTGACCTGTCAGACGCAGCGTAGAAAATCCTTCCGCGTCGGGTAAAAATGCGCGCCACTGCGCAGCGCTGTCGGTATACAAATGCACCCGCAGGCACGCCTGCTGATGCCAGGCGTGGCGCCCCGCCATACTGTTACGCCCCAGCCGCCCCCCCATTCGGCCCTGCTGGTCGGCGGAAAGCGGTTGCCAGCGCCCGACAAACTCCTCAACCGACACGGAAATGCGCATTACCGCCGCCACCAGTGCGACAAACCCGGCGACAGATCGCCGCCGGGTTACCAGTAACCCGCTCTGAACCAGCGACAGCGGAATGTTTGTCGGGCGCGCGGTCGTCAGAAAACCGCACAGCGCCTGCATGAGTTCCCCTCCGGCCGCCTGCTCTCGCGGGGCATAAGGCGTCGCCAGTCGATACACACTCCGGCTCCGGCAGTCGTGTTCAATCATCCGCTGCGCAAACAGGTTAAGGAAATCCTGCGCCGCCTGCGGCAGTGCTTCCAACCCGTCGTAGGGTAAAACGCCATCCGCACCGCCCAGGCCGAGGCTACGTACCTCTACCCGCGCCTCCTGCAAACGGCCAATTTCCGCAGGGGCAAAGGTCAGCCCCAGCTCACCGCGCAGTTCAGGCGACACGCCGCTCAGTTCGAGCAGTCGGACGCATTGCTCCAGCGAAAATCGCCAGGGTTCGCGCCGAAGTTGCGCTATCACACTATCGGCAGGGTGGGTGCGGTATCGCGCCATAGCGGGATCTCCTCGCAGTCATCTTGCAATACGGTATGCACAAAGCAGTTTGCCGTGGCGTTACGCGCCAGAAAACGGGCGATTATCGCCGCAAAAAGCAGGCGGCTGCTGGCGGTAAATGCCTGAGGATCCAGCGTCAGCGTAACCCGAATGCCATTACGCCAGCCACGCCACACATCGCGACCAGAATGTTCGCTGACCCGCTCGCAGTGCATCGCGCGGATGCCGTCGATCTGCTGCCAGACCGCCGCCGATTCTCCCGAAGAGGCATAAAGAGAGAGCATCTCTTTCAGTGACGTCAGCGCCTCGTCGCCTTCAGTCAGCGACATATGATTGAGCGCCAACGAGGAAACCAACTTCCAGCGTGCGTTCCGCTGCCTTACAGACTGCCCCGGATTCGTCGGCGTGCCCAGCAAACACGCCTGCGCTATCGGCCCCGGAAACTCAAAGGCCAGCGGGGTTCCTGCCGCCAGCAACGACGCGCACTCACCGTTGGTACACAGAAGCGTTGCCGTCAGCGTGGACTCTTCATCGGCGGCAAAAGGATCAAAACGGCTGTCCACCAGCGTCAGCCAGAGATCGTTCTCCTGCCGATAATGTCGCCGCGCATGCCAGAACCATCGAGCATCAGCATGCTGTTGCGCGCCGTAATAGGGCGGCACCGGCCAGGCTTCATCGCGTCGGCTCATCCACAGTTGAACAATGCGGTAGATTTGCATCTCTTTGTCGTAGAGATCGGCGACCAGCCGGTATTCGCTGTGCGTGTGCCCGACGGGCAGCGGTTCCGAGGTTCGCGTAAACAGATTCACCACCGGTACGCAGTCGAGACGCACATCGTCCCGTGTCAGGTGCAGCGCCGTGTCCGGGGCGCGGCGGAAAGGAATACAGAGCGTCAGGGTATCGCCGTCCTGCCCCTGCGGGATCGGCAAATCGAAATACATCAGCGCCTGCGGGCAGTGCATCCAGGCGCTCAACGCCAGCCCACTCGACTCGGCGCCCGACTCGCTCGCCAACAGGTGCTCCGCATTTTCGAGCCCTACCGGTATCGGTGACTGTGGGCCAAGCGCGTGGGCATACAGCAGGTCGAAAAGCATGGCGCTAATCTGCGGAGCTCCCCCCAGATAAATGCGCAGCGTGCGCATCGTCAGCATGGAAAACTGCCAGGGCGGTAAACAACGAAGCCGAAGCGACAATGCGCCCCGCGCCTGGCTTAACCCACACGCATGACGAGCCGCGCTCGCGTCGAGCCAGGTGAGGTCATCGATCGCGATCGGCCACAGCGTATGCTGCAATGCGGTACGCCACCAGACCGTTTCGCCCTCTGCCGTCAGCGCGTACAGCGGCGTACCGGCGGGCAGCGTGTAGCCCTGCGTCAGATCGCCCGCCAGCGGATTGGGCGTAACACGGGCGGTAGCAAATGAGGGATAGGGGCGCAGAAGATGCGGGGTGAGCAGTTCCAGAAGCGATTCACTCAGTTCGCTAAACCCTTCATCCAGCCGCTGGTTCAGGCGTGCGCTTTGTAGGGCGAACCCTTCCAGTAACCGTTCAACGTGCGGATCGGGACAGTCAAATTCGCTTATACGCAGGCGGGCAGCGATCTTCGGATGCTGGCGGGAAAATTCACCGCTGGCGGCACGCAACCACCGGAGTTCCTGCAAATAATCCTCCAGCAACCTGTCGTCCATCGTTCTCTCCTGTTGGCTTTACCACCAACGACCATTTTGATACGCCAGATCCAGCGTCAACTGCGCATCGTCATCCCACAGTTGCGCTTCCAGATGGAGCGCCAGCGTGGCGTGATGCGCCTCTTTGACACTGACCGTCAACGTTTTAAGGCGGGGTTCAAGATGCAAAATCGTGCGTCTGAGCTGGCGACAAAACCAGTCGAGCACCCGATTATCATCGGCATTGATGCCATGCCATTCAGGAACGCCCCAGGCGAGCAGCGCGGGGAGTGATTCAGCATCCTTCGGCGCACGGGTATTGAACAACCTGCGCAATTCCCGATAGACCGACTCTCGTGGTGAGCAAGTCTCATCTGCCAGCCTGTCGAGTAGCGCAACCGGTATGGAGGAGCTCATCATTAGCTCCCTTTCTTATTCATCGTCATATCCCAGACCGAAGAACTGGTTCCCTGCTGAGTCCCCTCTGATTTCTGCGCGGTGATTTCCCATTTGATTTTGGTGAAATTCAACGACATCGTTTCGACCGGTTTTCCGCCGGACCCGCCGCTTACGCTCAGGTGAGAAATGACGACATTGGTCAGGGTATAGACGATAAAGGGCAGCATTTTGCCGTCATCATTGCGGCACAGCGTCAGCTTTGCTTCTTTGATCATTTTACCGCTACAGCAGTATTCGTTGAGTACCGGGGTGGCGAGATCGACAAACTTGGTCAGCGACATCTCTCCCACGTGTGCACGCCCGGAGGTACGTTCGGTGTTGCTGACATCGTTGGTCACCTGCATGGCGACGTTGTGGCTGTAGGACATGATCTCAATCTGATCTTTAAAGCCATCAACCTGACTTTCACCCTTGATATCGTCCAGTTTTAAAAAAATAGCATCCATGATTTATCTCCTTATTAATCAGGCAGCTGCCGGTGGCGGCAGCTCAGCAACCAGACGAATTGAGGTGGTCAATTCTTCCAGTTGGAAATGCGGGCGCAGAAAAACGACGGCACGATAAACACCCGGCTTGCCGGGGACTTCACTGACGTCAACCCGCGCTTCGCGCAGCGGGTAACGGGCTTTGATCTCCTGCGGCGCGCTATCGCGCAGCAGAACGTAGTCGGCAATCCAGTTATTGAGATAGCTTTCAATTTCGTCGCGGCTCATAAAACTGCCGACTTTGTCGCGCATAATGACCTTGAGGTAATGGGCAAAGCGGGAAGCGGCAAGAATGTATGGCAGCATCGCGGAAATGCGCGCGTTGGCGTTTGCTTCCGGCGTGTTGTAGATCCGTGCCTGATTAGTGGTTTGGCCACCAAAAAAAGCGCCCGTGTTGCTGTTCTTCTTGTGGCACAGAGCAACAAAGCCCAGATCGTTCAGCTCTTTTTCGCGGCGATCGGTAATGGCAATCTCCGTCGGACAACGCAAACTGATGTCACCGGATGGGGTGCTGAAGGTATGCGCCGGGAGATCTTCCACCAACCCGCCGCCTTCTGCGCCGCGAATCGCCGCGCACCAGCCGTATAGTGCGAAGGCATCGGTGATCCGGTTTGCCAGCTTCCACGCCGCGTTACCCCACAGATACTTACTGGCATCCAGACCGTTGACGTCCTCAATAAAGTTGACTCCTTCCACGGGCACGGTATCCGGGCCATAAGGCAAACGCTGCAATACGTGAGGTAAAACTAACGTCACATAGCGGGACTCATCGCTCTCACGGAATGCCCGCCATTTGATAAGCTCAGCACTTTCGAAAATCTTCGCAAGGCTGCGCGGCACGCCCAGCTCAGCAAACGATCCCATATCAAACAGACGTGGGCTGGCTGCCGCAATAAAGGGAGCATGGGCCGCTGCCGCAACCTGCGACATTTTCTCCAACAACGCCACGTCCTGCGGATGGCGACCAAATTCATAATCGCCGACCAGTACGCTATACGGGTTACCGCCGTAAGTACCGTATTCATCTTCGTACAATTTTTTGAACAACGTGCTTTGATCGAACTCCACTGCTTTTTCGAGATCGTTTTGCAGCTCTTTACGCGAGACGTTAAGCAAACGCAGCTTGAGTCGTGAACTGGTCTCGGTATTCATCACGAACTGGTGAAGCCCACGCCAGGAGGCCTCCAGACGCTGCATATCCGGATGGTGCAGCACTTCGTTAAGCTGAGCGCTAATGAGCGCGTCAATTTGCGCGATACGATGGTTAATCATGGCGACAGTGTCGCTTTCTACCGTCATGCCTTCATCAAGGATCTGCGTCGCCAGTTCTTCCAGCATGTCGCGCGCGTAGGTCTGCTGTAGTTCATCGCGTGCCATGCGTCCTTCCTGAATGATGCGATCCAATACGCTCAACGTGACCGTTTTTCCGCTCGTTTCAGCCTGTTCCTTCACCGTTTCCATTATTCGTTCCTTTTCGGTTACGCGTTTTCAGCTGGTTTGTCTTCCATTGTTGGCCGCAACGCCTGAAGTTCAGCGTTATCGTTGACCACCTGCTGGAGCAGAGCATCCAGATCGTCGTTGCCATCCAGTTTGGTCAGCAGATCGCGCAGGCGCTGGCGGGCAAGGAACAGACGCTGAAGGGGTTTCACTTGATCGATAATGTTGAGCGGGGAGAAATCTTCGATAGTTTTGAAATGAAGCTCGATGTTGAATTTACTGTCATCATTCGCCAGTCGATTTTCCACCTGGAGCGCCAGACGAGGTGCTATCGACCCGAGCACATCATCAAAATTATCACGATCGATATCGACAAACCGCCGATCGCGTAGCTTTTCAGGTGGAGAGGCGGGCTGACCGGATAAATCGGCCAAAATACCGACAACAAACGGCAATTCCTTTTTTTCTATTGCTCCACCCGTTTCAACGTCATAAGTAATTTGTACCCGTGGAGGTCTAATACGACTGAGTTTATGCTGAATACTCTCTGCCATAACTTGTCCTTTTTGCAATAAGAATCCCTGATGCAATCCTGCCTGCATCTTTATTTGAAAGCGTTATTTCAGAAAATCAATCGCTATTATAAAAAACACAACGAAAAATAAATATCAACCAGTTTTTGTTTTCTGGACAAGAATACCCTTGGTTGATCAACGTCACGCAAAAATGTTAAAAATCTTATCAATCAATATCATACAAAAAAGTAGATGATAAGGTGAATGTTCCATCCGTTATATTCACCCTGCGGGCACACTCTGTTTTCACCTGTTTATTTAATGATTAACACCGAATAATGATTTAAATCAACTAAACAAAACTCACCATTAATTACTTTCTTTACGGCGATATAAAAGGAATTTATATGACGAACGGCAGATATCATTTGATACAAATAATATTTATTACTTGTTTAGCATTGCTTAATAATAGCTGTTCATTTTGGTCAAATCAGGTGGAATTAAAGACGGTGGTCATCGACACCGTCGCACAAGCGAATGATAACACCCCAGTCGCCGTGGATATTGTCGCCATTGCCGATGCCTCGCTTGTGCCGGTAGTACAGACGCTTTCAGCAACGCAGTGGTTTAACGCCAGAGCGCAACTACAGCGCGATTACCCTGGCGGTTTGCACGTCTGGTCGCTGGAACTGGTTCCCGGCTCCCGCTTTAGCGCTGATGACAATCCACTAAGCGGTACCCCGGCGGAAGCGACGCTGTTGTTCGCCCGCTATCGCAGCGAAGGGGAGCACCGCCTGCGACTGGACAATACTACTGCCCTGCATCTGCAACTGATGGCGGACGAGGCGGTACTGGTACCTGAACAAGGAAAGTAATATGACGACAATCCCGGCAATGGTCTGCTGGTATGAGGGCATGGCGATGCTGCCACAGCATTTCCAGTTGCAGTCGCTGCGTCATGACACACTCGCCGCCGCGCTTGCAGGTCATGCTAACCCGTGGTTCTGGGGCGTGAACCATCTGGAGATTGACGATGCCGCGCTTTGCGCCGGTACTCTGCGACTCTTACGCCTGAGAGCGATCATGCCCGATGGCTTACCCATTGACTACGATATCCAACGCGATCCACCGCTGGAATTTGACTGTACTCGTCTGCTCCCGGCAACGGCCGACAGCGAACACACCCTCTGGCTGGCGCTACCGTCGGCAAACCGCGGCGGTCAGTGGCAGCCGTTTACCACCCGTTTTCGTTCCATCACCAGCGCACCGCTGCCCGATTTAACCAGCGGAGAGTTTCCCGAATCTATTGCCAGTTGGCAGCCCGCACCGCGCCTGGTCAGCCAGCATGAACGCGCCGATCTCCTCTGCCTGCCGCTGATTCAGGTGGTCTACACCGAAGGGGGATTTCGCCGCAACGACTGGTTTCCCCCATCACCTCAGGTGGACGAGGGCAGCACGCTCTGCCAACAGACTCGTGAGCTTTGTCTGTTGGCCAGAGAGAAAATCCTGTTTCTCAGCCGTGAAGCGCAACTCGCCAGGCAAAACGACCATACACACAACTGGCTCTGGCTAACGCTTTGCCTGCAAAGTATTCAGGGCGTGCTGCCGCTACTGGAATGTCTGGTTAACAGCGGAAAGTCCCATCCGGCGGATCTGTTTCGCGCACTGTGTTTGTTCTGCGGTCAGACCGCTGTCCTGACTCAGGATAAACCCCTGCCCTGGCTTCCCGGTTTTGACTACGAAAATATGCAGCCAGGTTTTACCACGCTGTTTACGCTATTGCGCACGCAACTGGTACATATTCATCGCCGTCGACTACGGCTGAATTTTACTGCCGGGGAAGACGACTTCTCCCTGAGGCTGCCTGGTGAGATACAGGCGGGCGAACAGGTAGTGATCGGTATCCTTATGCCTGACGGCAGCCCGCTGTCGGCGGCCGACTGGCTACAGTCGTCGCTGATTTCCTGCCAGCCGTTTCAGCCGATTTTACGCCGCCAGCGCATGCACGGCATGTCCGTCGCGCCGCTTGCGACACAACAGCGGACGGAGTGGGAGACCGACAGCACCATCGCGCTGTTTACCCTCACGCTCACCACGCAATGGTTTGAGCACGACGCCCCGCTGATCATCGCCCCACTGCATAAAGCCAGCGTCAGTCCTGAGAAGATCATGCTCTATCGGCAGGAGGCGCAATACCATGCCGATGGCGACTGACATGCCCGCCAGCCGTCTGTTTGATACGGTTTTTACCTGCTGGCTGACGCAATTTGAACACTGGAAAACCAGCACGCAGGCACCGGAAATGTTGTATCAACAGGCATTCTCCTGCAGTAATCAGATCGTTTCGGACTACGCGCAACGCCTCAACCGGGAACTGGGTAGCCCGTTTCAGGCACAGATCGATGCCGCCGTGTATGCGCTGGTCGCCCTGATCGATGAAACCGTGCTCTACACGCCGTGGCCGGCGCACCTTCAGTGGCAGGCTTGTCCGCTGGAATACCACCTTTGGCAAACGCATCGCGCGGGGGATGTCCTTGCGCAACGCATTCAGGCCCTGCTCAGCGAACGCCTTGCGGGCCAGCGCGATTTAGCCGCGCTTTACTTACGCTGTCTGACGCTGGGTTTTGGTATCCACCGCGACGATTTCAATGAAACGACGCATCAGGAGACCTGCCGGTTACTGTGGCATTTTGCGTTTCAGCAGGATCCCCGGGCCGATGACATTGTCGAACGCCTGAATGCCAACTCGTTGGGAGCGCCACTGCAACTGCCTCCCCGCCGCCGTCTGCCCGATCTCTCCCGTCTGCATCTGGTTGCGCTGATCGTGCTGCTGGCGCTGTTACTACTAAGCCAACACCTGTGGCTGGGCCTCGAAGACGCCATTGGCGTGAATACGCTACCGGGCTTTTCCGCGATCCAACTCTGTCCGGAGGAGACGCCATGACGCAACCGTGGCTGTCGCTGACAATCGTGGTACTGGTGCTGCTGGCAATCACGCTCTGGTACGTCTGGTGGCAATGGCAATATCGCAACGACGCTTTTATCCGTGCGCAAAAGGAGATCCTGCGCGCCAACGGTGGACAGGATCCTTACGACAGCACCCGGATCCTGATGCTGGGTAACGAGGAGGACAACCGTCTGCTGTGCCGTAGTTGGTCACTAATCGACGGTACAGAATCCTGGTTCGGACAGTGGTGGTTTGATGCACAATGCAGCCTGCTCTGCGTACCGCATTCATTGCAAACCACGGAGAAAAAACGGCTTATCCGGCAGAACGACTGGCAAAAGATGGTGGCGGCGCTGGTGAAAAGTCGCCCTCAGCGCCCGCTGGATGCGCTGATTCTGACCCTGCCGCTCGCGGATTTACAGGGGGACGCATACGCTTATCTGTCAGAACGCTGCCAGCAGATCCAGCAGGTTTGCGGCCTCAGCCTGCCCATTTATCTGCTAATAAGCGGTATGGAAGCGCAGGATGGTATGCGAACGCTACTGCGTCAACTCCCGCCCCAGGCCCAGGGATACGCCATCGGAAGCGCGATTTCTTGTCCACGGGAAGCCGTCTGGAAACCGCAGTGGATTGACGATGCGCTGGAGAACACCCGCTTCTCACTACGCCAGACGGTGACTGAACTCGGCGCGCTCAGTGGCAATACGTCAGTATCGCTGTTTCGCCTGCCGGAGTTTTTTCCGTCGCTGGCGGCGGCGCTACACGCCGGATTCGATGGGCTGCTGAGCAGCAATGCCCGCGATGAGCCGCCGCTCCTGCGTGGGATCTGGTTTGTCGCTTACCATGTGGCGAACGAAAAACCGCAGATGGCGTTCTGCCAGCCTCTTTTGCGAGACAAAATCCTCGCCGAACGAGGGCTGGCGCTGCCGGTACGTCGCCTGCTGCGGCTTAATCTGCGCCGCCATTTTACGCTTCTCGCCGGCTACAGCGCACTGTGCGTCGTCTGGCTGGTAGTGATGATCTGGCGCTGGCCGTCTCAGCATACCAACGCCCTGTTGCTGCATAACGAGTTGCAAAGCCTCGCGACGCAAATTGCTCCCGGCGATACCCCCGGGGAACGTTCTGCCGCACGGTACTGGCGGATGGTGAATGACGTCCCGCAGTGGCATTTTCGCTCGTTCATCTGGCCGGGCTCGCTGTTCAGCCGGACTGACAGCAAACTGAGCGCCACCTTTCATCACGCCACCCTACGCAGCCTGCTGGCGCCGGCAATCAACGGCATCTGCTTGCAACATCAGAGCGCGAAGCGCGGCGACGGCCTGCGCGAACGGGACGATCTGCTGGCGGAAGAGCGTTACCGGCGGATCCTGTTTTTACTCGAACAGACGAAGCAAATGGAGACCCGCTATCTGCCGCTGCTGCAACTGACGCAGGTCAAACGCCCCACGGTGCAGACACTGGCCGAGGTCTCTTCAACCGTCTGGGGAGTTAATGTGGAAGTGGCTGCCCTGCCCGCCACGGCTGAGCTTAATGAGATGCTCGCCACACTCCCCTTGAGCCAGATGAACCTGGCCGATGCCAGCGAACTGACCCAACGCAACAGCGAACAGTTTATCCGCGAAACCCGGCGCTGGCTGGAGCAAGTCTACGGTAACGCCAGTCCGGAGATCTATGCCGGACAGCTCGACGACCTGCTGCTTACTTTCACCAACGACGGGGAGATTAACGCGGATTTCGTGCGTCTGCTAATGCGGCAGATAAGTCGACTGCAAAACGCCCTGACCACGCTCAATAGTCTCAGTCAGGACGCGGTGCACTCCCCTGTGCGGCTTGCCCTGGACACATTGCTTACCCAGGCGCAGGCGCTGCGCCTGCTCGACCGGACGGCTATTCACGAACTCCTCAACGATGAGGAACAATTACGTCAACAGTTGATGGCCCAGATTGACCGCTCTCTACTGCATTTTTCCACGCTGACCGCGCAATCCTCACAGGGCGAATTTCATGTCTCTCCCGATATTCTGGCGCTGCAAAAAAGTTTACGCGATCTGCTGAATCAACCGTTCTGGCAGCAGGGCGCGGGGCAATTGCTACCGGAGAACCCCGGTTATCCTGGCGATCAGCAGATTCAGCAAGCCGCAACGCTGTTTACTGGTTATCAGCGGTATAGCGAACGGCTTCCCGACAGCCTCTGGCGACCCCGGCTCAGTGAACTGGCGCAGAATGCCGTCGAACGCGCCATTCGTCAGGCGCTTTACCGCGGCGTTCCTGGCACCGCAACGGCGCGAGAGATCGACACTGAAAATGCCGATCGCGTCATCGCGGCGCTAATGCAGATCAATCGCCCGGCCCTCGCCAGTACGCTGCGTCAGCAGGTGGCCGCACAGATCATTGCGCGAGTGAACGATGAAGGTAGCGCACGCCTGCCCGACATCCACCCGCCGCTGGTCAACACGGCAACACCGGAACAGGCACAGACGAGTGGACTAGAGGTGATGGGCTGGGCCGCCGCCCAGACGGCGCAGATTTCTGCGACGCTCACACGCTACCAGCAACCGATAGAATGGCTCAGCGCGCAGCGACCATGGCTGACCACCACGCAAAATCAGCAGATCGCCCGCTGGGTCAGTTCGCTGGAAACGTTAATCCGCCTGCAACAGCAGGATCCCACCAGCGCGCCAGCACAACTGCAAACTCTCGCTGCAACGTTACCGACGTTAACCGCCCAAAATTGTCAGAGCGAACTGGCATCGTTTCGTGCAACAGGTCAACAGGATTTTTACAGCGCCTCGCTTAACGCGTTGCTCAGCGCCTCGGCGCAAAACTGTCAGCAGCTACGTCAGCAGGGCAGCATCGGTGCGGTGCAGAAAATTTTCACGCTCTATAACCGCTGGCTTGCCGGACATTTCCCATTCACGGCGCGGCCCCATGCGCCAGATGCGGATGTGGATCGGGTTCGCGAACTGGTATCGTTACTGGCAGAGCTGCCGCCGGAAACGCTCACAGACCAACCCGCGCTGATTCGCCAGTTAGCCGCCGCCCAACCGTTGCTTTCCGCGCTGGTCTCACCAGATGGCGTGGTGGTGCGGGTGAACTGGCGGACGGGACGCAATCAGGAAGCCGGCGCGGATCAGATCGTCGACTGGCAGTTAAGCGGTAATCAGCAAACTCTGACCTGGCCCGGAGGCACCGACGCCGATCTGCACTGGCGCAGCGGCGATGAGCTGATGTTCAGCCTGCGCTGGGCGGCAAATTCCGCGTGGCGTCCCGTGCCTGATAGCGCCGTTGTCGGCCTGAGCGTGGCGGGTGATACGGCGCGCTGGCGCTGGCAAGGTGCATGGGCGTTGCTGCGCATGACAGACCTGCAGCGCGTCGGCGGCGCGCTGGCGCAGCCTGTGCCGCTTCGTTTTTCCCTGCCCGTGAGCGATGGACAACAGCGCTCTCGTGCGACCGTCAATATCCAGTTTGCGTTACTGAATGCGCAAAACAATGCACCGCTGCCCTGGGTCATCCTGACTGAACAGGGATTTTCGGGAGAACATCAATGGAACAGATAGACGCATTACTCATTTCCATTAGTCCGGACAGCCCCTGTGGGGAGTCCATCCGCTATTCGCCCGAGTTCGACCGATTGGTCAGCGCGCGTCAGGAGGACGATGAATCCTTGCCTACTGGCGTCTGGCAGAGCGTACCACGGCGCGCCGACTGGGAGGAGGTCGCCAGACTGGCCAGCCACCTGACCACCAGCCGCAGTAAAGATCTGGTGGTGATGTCCTGGCTTGGTGATGCCTGGATCCGTCTGCACGGACTGTCGGCCCTTCCGCAGGCGCTGGGGCTGCTGACGCTGGCGCAGGAATACTATCCGGAAGATCTGCATCCGCAGATCAGAGACGGGGATTATGATTATCGCGCCGCGCCGCTCAGTTGGATGGCGCAGCATTATGCCGTCCTGATAGCCGATGCGCCGCTGTTTGAGCTTAACGATGAAAGCATTACGCTCAGCCAATGGGAGCAAGGTCATCATCCCAGCCCACCGTTCAGCGAGACCAGCCGCCCTGTTGCCGAGGCGCTGGCGGCCAGTCTGCAATGGTTGCAGCGCCTGAATGCGGTCTGCCAGCACTGGCCAGAAGCGTCCGCGCCCTCTTTTCACGTACTGGAACAAAAAATAAAAACCTGCCAGCAGGCGCTGGGTAGCGCACCACCTGAAAATACGCTGACGCCAGCCGTCAATAAACAGACGACAATATCGTCCTCCGCCACCTTCGCCAATCGCGAGGAGGCCTATCAGATGCTTCGCCAGGTTGCCAGCTATCTGCAACGTACAGAGCCCCACAGCCCTGTACCTTATCTGCTCGAGCGCGCCTGGGTCTGGGGACACACGCCTCTGCCTGAATTACTTCAGGAATTAATTAGCGGTGATGAATCTGCCCGCCGACTCTGGCGGCAACTGGGGGTACTGCCATGAGTTGCCCTGCCGTTTGTATCGGGGCCATGATGCAGTGCTCGTTTGGCATTGCACCTTCGACGTTAAACGTCCTGCCCGTCAACCGTACGCTGGTGAATAACCTGCCGATGGCAAATATTATGGATAACAAGCCGTTCGTTAATATTCTGCCCTTTGGTATGTGTAGCAGCCTGGCTAACCCTACGGTGGCGGCGGCCACCGCCGCCGCGCTGGGCGTGCTCACGCCCATGCCGTGTATTCCCGCGACCGTTGCGCCGTGGGCACCCGGTTCGCCAACAATCATGGTCGGCAACGCTCCGGCGCTGAATGCACAGTCAACGCTCATCTGCATCTGGGGCGGGGTGATTCAAATCAGTTTTCCAGGACAGGTGACAACGATGGTGAGTTGAAGACCCGGATAGCGAGGTGCGGGTAAGGCCACATGCTTACCCACACATCATCACGCCAGTTACCGGTAGTTGACCTTTATATTTCTCGACAATGGTTCAATGACCCTGGAGACCAGAATAATGTCCAGAATCAGCGGCATACTCATTCCACTCAGTTACCCAGCCATGTTGATCACACTATAAGCGATCGGGTAATTTATTCATTTGATGAGATCCATGTAATCCGGCGGGCTTTGCTTGCCTTATTGATGAGACTCCGTGACTCCGCCAGTGTATCCCTCCTTCATCGCTTGATCGGGCGGTATTTTGCGAGCATCATCGCAATTATTTACCGAGTAATGAAATCAATGGATTCCAGTCAAACGCTACAACAGGCAATTGCCAACATGACGATCTGGCGCAAAGGCGAGCAGCGTGCGCCACATAAGCCATTACTACTGTTATACGTATTGGCGGGTTATCAGCAAGGTCACCAACGTCTGTTTGATTATGCTTCGGAAATTCGCGATAACCTCCATAGTTTGCTGGAGCGATTTGGACCACAACGCGCCCAGTACCGACCGGACATGCCCTTCTGGCGCTTACAGGGAGACGGATTCTGGCAACTGAAAAACGCGGAGCGCTGTTCTACATTCGGTAGCAGTCGACAACCTCCCGTAGGTGAGCTGGTTGAGCATAACGTTGCTGGAGGCTTTGATAAGCAACGTTATGACCAATTGATAAAAAATAAGAGCCTGATTAATTCTCTCGCCAGACAAATCCTCGAAGCCCATTTCACCGAAAGCATTCAGGAAGAACTCGCCGATGAACTGGGGTTTGAACTCCAGTTGCTTCGTAAGCAGCGCGATCCTCTGTTCCGCCAACAGGTACTGCGAGCCTACAACTATGAATGCGCCATTTGCGGCTTCAACATGCGGCACGACAATACTTCTGTCGCGCTGGAGGCGGCCCATATCAAATGGAAGCAACACGGTGGCCCCTGCGAAATTCCCAATGGTCTGGCCCTTTGCGCAATCCATCATAAAGCTTTTGACAAGGGATCCATTGGCTTAGATGAGAGTATGCGAGTACAGGTTTCAGAAGCGGTCAACGGTAGCGGGATCGTCGGCAGGTTGTTTTGGGATTTTCAGGGGAAAAGCATCTCTCTGCCGCAGGTAAAAGCTTACTACCCACAGGATAAATTTGTGGAGTGGCACAGGAAAGAGGTGTTCAGGAGATGATGAAGATCAGGCTTACCATTATTTTATCTAATTAATGATAAAAATTCAGGTACAGGTACGGTTGCATTAACATATAATACTTTTCCACCACAATATAATTTCGTAAGACTACCATTACTTGAGTCAATATAATAAACACCATCCATTAAACCAATTCAGGCATGCAAAATAAAAATGGAAAACTTCAAATATAAAGCACGAATAAACAAACAGAAAAAAAGCGTTTATAAACCGCTTAAGAAAGTATTGACTTTGTTATTTTCAAACCTTCCTCAACTCAGTTTACTCTCTGCTGCAATTGGGTTTATTAATATATGGATATACCTTTCCCGCATTGATAAACTGAACCTCCTCACTTCATTCCTGGCAAGTCCCGCTACACTTCTTGCTATTTTTGCATCGATGACTTTGATTATTATTTTATCGATGTTATTGCTTTTAATGCCAACATTTATTTTTTCATGGCTATCGATGTTCGACTCCAGTGGCAATTCAAGGAGTATAATCGGACAGTCAGTTATAATCAGTATTATTTTATCCATTATTGGAACCACAGACACATCTTATGCTACAGGTTTTTTAATATTCATCATTGCCTTTTATCTCTGTTATTTCAGCTGGGAGCAGCTACAACAAAGATGTAAAGCTAGCTTCATTGCTTTTCTCAAGGGATTATTTATTAATATCTCAACTTTAATAATAATGTCGGCAATATATAACAACGCAGCTTTATCTGGTGTCGCCAGATTTTATAAAATAGTCATACTGCTCTCATACCTCATCGTGATATATATACCATTAATTGCCTGCAATGACATTTTAATCAATAAAAAAAAGACAAAGAAAAATAACCCAATTCAAATAATAGCTATAACCATCCTTATGGCTATGTATTTTATTGGAACAATAACGCCCGGACTGCTGACTAAATTAAATAACTACACTCTCGCTTTCACCGGTCTCCGTAGCGATACGATGTCCTGGTACAAAGTTAATACAAAAAACTTTCCATCAGGATGGTTAGATCAGAACTGGAATATTAAACCAGGTGCTCAGGATGATGTCTGGATACAAGCATATCCCATCATTCAAAATAATAACATAGCATTTATTTGTTCAGAACAAACCTATAAACAAATGAATGAATATATCAATACAAGGTTAAATGCCTTTGTTAAAAAGCAATCCGGGAGTATGGATACCAGCCAATGTATCCTAATTCAGAATAATATGGATGTATCGGTAAAAGTAACCGATCACAAAAACAATCAATAGCGTCAGCAGCGATACCCTCGCTGCTGATGGTGAAAACGCCAAAATCTAATACCCGGCTGGCTCAACCGGGTGGCTGTCACCCGGAATATGGGGAGATTTCACAAAGACGCCTTTCCATGGCACCTCTCCGTTGTTCACCAGAAAATGGGCTTCACCGGGATCGCAGTGCAGCACATCTCCCGAGCCTAACGTGTAGGGTTCACCATTCAGGTACAGCGTCACCTCGCCTGCCAGGGTATAAAAAATTTCACAGGCTTCGATGTGACGATGGTTGGGAAAAGACTGACCGGGCTGGAGCATGACGACGCCCATATCACAGACCGGACCGCGAATGAGATACTTCGGGCCACTGTCGCCAAAACGGTATTCATGCTGCGCTTCATTCGATTTAATCATTACGATCTCCTGTTATAAACCCGGCGCTTTCCACAAAGAGGTCGTCAACCCGTGATCGACCAGACCTAACTGTTCCTGATATACCGCCTGCCATTTTTCTCGCGACTCCCGGTAAAGCTCATGTTTCTCCTTGTCCGGGACATGCTCCCGCTCCCAGCGCACCAGTCGCTCGCCGGTTTCGGCCATGGATGGCCAGATCCCTGCCCCGACGCCGGCGGCAATCGCGCAGCCCAGCGCCGTTGCCTCTTTGACGACCGGAACGTTGACCGTCAGCCCTGACACGTCCGCCAGAATCTGGCTCCAGAGTTTGCCCTTCGAGCCCCCACCGGCAAACACCAGCGACGTGGGCTGGATCCCGGTAAAATCGGCGATTTGCTGTAAATTGCAGGTCGACACAATGGCCGCATTCTCTTCCAGCGCGCGAAACAGCGTGGCCTTATTACATTTTTCTGGATCGATGGACAGGTTGATAAATGAAGGGGCGGCGTGATACCAGCTTTTGAAACGCATCCGGTCGGAGAAAATCGGCATCACGCCCCATGCCCCTGCCGGTACCCGGGAAGCCATCTCCTCCAGCAGGGTGTAGGTGTCAACGCCCAGGCGCTCAGCGATCAGCTTTTCTTCGGCGCAGAAGGCATCACGGAACCAGCGCATTGTCAGACCGGTAAAAAAGCTGATCGATTCGGTCTGGACCATCCCCGGAATGACGTGCGGATTAACACGGACGTTCATCTCAGGATCAACAATCGGCGCGGGTAAATTCACTACCTGCTGCCAGAATGTGCCGCCCAGTACGGCGGTTTGCGCCGGACGAACAACCCCAAGGCCGAGGCAGCCCAACTGCACATCACCGCCGCCGACGACCACCGGCGTGCCTGCTTTCAATCCACACTGGGAAGCTGCCTGCGCCGTTACCCTTCCCAGCAGCGTTCCGGTCTCTTTTACCGGAGAGAGAATATCTGACCGCAACCCAGCCATCTGCAGTAATGAGGGTTTCCAGTCGCGCGTTTTGAGATCCAACAGGCCCGTTGTTCCGGCATTAGATGGATCTACCGCCAGCTCGCCGCTGAGCATATAGGCCATCCAGTCGCTGATCATCGTGACCGTCGAGGCGCGACGATAGATATCCGAACGATGGTGCGCCAGCCAGAGCAGACGCGGGATGGCGCTCAATGCCAGCGTCTGACCCGTGCTACGATAAACCTCGCTTTCGAAGGTGTAGTCGTGGATCTCCTTAAGCTCGCTGACTTCCCGTGCCGCTCTGGCATCCACGTTTGCACAGGCCCAGACAGGCGTTCCCTCGGCGTCATAAACCACAATGCCTTCGCGCATCGAACAGGCGGAGACGGCGGCAATCGCTTCCGGCGCAATCCCGGCGTTATGCAATGCCTGACGAATGCATTCACAGGTCAGTTGCCAGTTTTTCCCCAGATCAAACTCCATTGAGCCGGGAACATCCGGTACAGCAAGGTGTCGCCATTCCGCTTGTCCCACCGCGATTTGTTTGCCTTCCAGGTCGAAAATCACAGCGCGGACGCTTCCGGTTCCGGCGTCCAGTGCCATCAGGTAATGTGCTGATTCAGAGAGGGTACAGAGTCGGGCCATCGTTTTAGTCCTCGGCTTATTATATCTGTCAGGTCGTCAATGCTTTCTCCACGGTACAAATGGAATTCTGTTACTCTCCTGCCGTGCGCCTGCGCGGCAGGTACGCATTACTGCCCGCTGACAATGGCCGCGGCAGTTTCCTGGTCAGTGACCAATGCGTTGATATAACCCCCTTTCATCGCCGCAGCGATCGCTTCCGCTTTATTCACCCCCCCGGCGACGCCGATCACCGTCGGGATCGTCTTCAGGGTATTGAGGGTTAACCCAATCAGTTCATCGTGGATCTTCATATCCGGGATCACCTGTCCTTCGCCATCGAAGAAGTAGCCCAGAATGTCGCCCACTGCCCCTTTACGGCCAATCATCAGTTGTTCACCCTTTGTGATATAGCCTGAGCGAATAATGGTGGCCTCATCTTTCTGGTTTATTGCGCCGATACCGACAATGGCCGCATCGGCAGCCTGGGCGGCCAGCAGGACATCCTGGACGCTGTTTTCATTTTTTAACGTCCGGGCAATCTCCGCAGAAGAGGCGCGCAGCGGTGCCGGAATAATACTGACCGGACAGGCCGCGTTGAGTTGTCCAATCCCGGTCATGTAGGGCCCCACGCCGCCAGACAGGGTCACTAAACGAATTTGCTGAGCCGAGATAAATCCGCTCAACCGTTTTAAGGTATTCATGGTCGCCTCGCCGAATCCCGCCGCCAGAATCTGCTGCGGCTGGAGTGACTCCATCAGCATATGCGCGGCGCCGATCCCCAGACGAACGCAGGCATCCGCGCCGGGAAGTCCCGGGATAACCCGCACATTGTTCAGATCAAAGCGACGACGTAATTCGGTTTCATATTCCAGACAGCCTTCAAAGCGAGAATTAATCTGTACACGAATAATCCCGGACTGATGTCCCTTCTCCAGCAGTCGCGACACCTTAAGCCGCGTCAGCCCCAGTCTGTTGCTGATGTCGCTCTGCGTCATACCGTCGTGGTAATAGAACCACGCAATGCGCGCTACCAGCTCTTCTTCACTCATCCCTTGCTCGGAAATCATCGGGTCGTTAATAGTCATCATTCTGTCTTCACTTTGAACATATCGAATTTCTGAACACAATTGTTCATTCATTGGTCGTTAATAACTGTGATTCAACCCACGTTTTAGGGGGTTTAATTTGAACAAATTTAATTTTTACGATCATTTTAGCATGAAACGTGATCTATTCGTCGGTTTTATGAGCAGTTAGGTCATAAGGTTATGAACAATTCGAATCGCACAATACATTTGTTCAACCTGATTCTACCCAGGCCGAACGGAGGTGGCATGCAAATGAGTCAAGAAAAGATCGCACCACTGCTCAGCGCACAGTCTGTCTGTAAGCAGTACTCTGGTGTCAACGTACTGAAAGGCATTGACTTTGTCTTACGCAAAGGCGAAGTCCATGCGCTCCTGGGGGGAAATGGCGCCGGGAAATCCACGCTGATGAAAATCATCGCCGGCATTACTCCGGCGGATAGCGGGATCATTGAGATTGAGGGATCCCGCTGCACAAAACTGACGCCCATCCTGGCGCATCAGTTAGGCATCTACCTTGTGCCGCAGGAGCCGCTGCTCTTCCCCAGCCTGACGGTTAAAGAGAACATTCTCTTTGGTTTGCCCAAACACCAGAGCTCGGCGCAAAAAATGGCGGCGATGCTGACCGCGCTGGGCTGCCAGTTTGATATCAACAGCCCGGCGGGGTCACTGGATGTGGCCGACCGGCAAATGGTCGAAATCATGCGCGGGCTGATGCGCGATTCGCGAATTTTGATCCTCGATGAACCCACCGCCTCACTGACGCCTGCGGAAACCGAGCGTTTATTCAGCCGCCTGCGTGAATTGCTGAGTACTGGTGTTGGGATCGTCTTTATCTCCCACAAGCTGCCAGAGATACGCCAGATAGCGGATCACATTAGCGTAATGCGGGATGGCATCATCGCGCTTTCCGGGAAAACGGCGGAACTGACCACTGACGAGATTATCCAGGCCATCACGCCCGCCTCACGCACGAATGCGCTAAGTGCGACACAGAAACTGTGGCTGGAACTGCCTGGCAACCGTCCGCAGCACGATGCGGGCACGCCGGTGTTGAGCCTCGAGAATCTGACCGGTGAAGGGTTTATGAACGTCAGCTTCGAGGTTCGCGCTGGGGAAATTTTAGGTCTGGCGGGTCTGGTCGGCGCCGGGCGCACTGAACTTGCCGAAACGCTTTACGGGTTACGCCCGTTGCGTGCCGGAAGCATCGTGCTCGGCGGCAAGGATATTTCCGCGCTTTCCACGCGCGAGCGTCTGCAACACGGTCTGGTCTATTTGCCGGAGGATCGACAGTCGTCGGGGCTGAATCTGGATGCATCGCTGGCGTGGAATGTGTGTGCGTTAACCCATAACCACAGCGGTTTCTGGGCTAATCCGGCCAAAGACAGCGCCACGCTCGAACGTTATCGCCGCGCGCTCAATATCAAGCTCAACGATCCTGAGCAGCCTGCCCGCACGCTCTCTGGCGGTAATCAGCAAAAAATCCTGATCGCCAAATGCCTTGAAGCCTCACCGCAGGTGCTGATTGTGGATGAGCCGACGCGTGGTGTGGACGTCTCGGCCCGTAACGACATCTATCAGTTGCTCCGCAGTATTGCGGCGCAGAATGTCGCGGTGCTGTTCATCTCGTCTGACCTGGAGGAGATAGAACAGATGGCCGATCGCGTTTACGTCATGCACCAGGGGGAAACGGGTAACGATGCTCTGCAAGGCGACGAGATTAATGTCGACACCATCATGCACGTAGCGTTTGGCGACCGCACGTCAGGGACTATACCGCATTCCGGGGAGGCGTCATGCTGAAATTCATCCAGAATAACCGCGAGGCCACCGCACTGTTAGCCGTGCTGCTGCTGTTCGTGCTGCCGGGGATGCTGGACAGCCAGTACCTCAGCGTTCAGACGCTGACGATGATCTTCAGCAGCGCCCAAATTCTCATGCTGCTGGCGATGGGCGCAACGCTGGTGATGCTGACACGCAACATTGACGTGTCGGTCGGTTCAATCACCGGGATGTGCGCCGTGCTGTTGGGGCTGTTGCTGAATGCGGGATACCCCTTGCCGGTGGCCTGCGTGGCGACGCTGCTACTGGGACTGCTGGCAGGTTTTATTAATGGCGTGCTGGTTGCCTGGCTGAAAATCCCGGCGATTGTCGCCACCCTGGGTACGCTCGGTCTGTATCGCGGCGTCATGCTGCTCTGGACGGGCGGTAAATGGATTGAAGGATTACCAGCGCAACTTAAGCAACTCTCTGCCCCGGTTTTCCTCGGTATCTCCGCCATCGGCTGGCTGACCCTTCTGCTGATGTTGCTGATGGCCTGGCTGTTGGCAAAAACGGCCTTTGGTCGCTGTTTTTATGCCACCGGGGATAATTTACAGGGCGCGCGGCAACTGGGTGTGCGTACCGAAGCCATTCGGATTCTGGCCTTCTCGCTCAATGGCTGCATGGCAGCGCTGGCCGGGATCGTCTTTGCCTCACAGATTGGCTTTATCCCTAATCAGACAGGAACCGGGCTGGAAATGAAAGCCATTGCCGCCTGCGTACTCGGGGGAATCAGCCTGCTGGGCGGCTCCGGGACGATCGTTGGTGCCGTACTCGGCGCCTATTTCCTGACGCAAATCGACAGCGTACTGGTCCTGCTGCGCATTCCGGCGTGGTGGAATGACTTTATTGCCGGTCTGGTCCTGCTGGCGGTGCTGGTATTTGACGGTCGCTTGCGCTGTGCGCTGGAACGCAATATCCGCCGGCAAAAATATGCCCGCTTCACGCCGCCGCCCCAACCGCGTCCGTCGGCAAAAAACACTGCGGACACTGTGCGCACTGCCAAAAAACGTGAGGTTGCCTGATGACTCGTTTACACCGTTACGGCTGGGAACTGGCGCTCGCTGCGCTACTGGTGATTGAAATTCTGGGATTCGGCGTGCTGAACCCGCGCCTGCTGGATTTGAACGTCCTGCTGTTCAGCACCAGCGACTTTATCTGCATTGGCATTGTCGCTCTGCCCTTAACCATGGTGATCGTCAGCGGCGGGATTGATATCTCCTTTGGCTCGACGATGGGGCTGTGCGCCATCGCGCTGGGGGTGATGTTCCAGGCGGGCGTACCGCTGCCGCTGGCCATTATCCTGACGCTCGCGCTGGGCGCGCTGTGCGGATTGATCAACGCCGGGTTGATTATCTACACGGGTGTGAACCCGCTGGTGATCACCCTGGGGACGTTATACCTGTTCGGCGGTAGCGCGCTGCTGCTGTCGGGGATGGCGGGCGCGACCGGTTATGAAGGTATCGGCGGCTTCCCGCAGGGCTTCACCGATTTTGCCAACCTCGATGTGCTGGGCCTGCCCGTACCCCTGATCTTCTTTCTCGTCAGCGTGCTCTTTTTCTGGTTACTGATGCACCGAACCCACGCTGGACGAAATGTCTTCCTGATTGGGCAAAGCCCCCGCGTGGCACTGTATAGCGCTATCCCGGTGAACCGGACGCTGTACGCGCTGTACGCGATGACCGGGTTTGCATCAGCGATCGCGGCGGTGCTGTTGGTCTCTTACTTTGGCTCTGCGCGCTCCGATCTGGGTGCCTCCTTCCTGATGCCAGCCATTACGGCGGTCGTCCTGGGCGGCGCCAATATCTACGGCGGCTCCGGGTCAATTCTCGGTACCGCCATCGCCGCGCTGTTGGTGGGCTATCTGCAGCAGGGATTGCAGATGGCTGGCGTGCCCAATCAGGTATCCAGCGCCCTCTCCGGCGCATTGCTTATTGTCGTTGTCGTAGGTCGTTCTGTCAGCCTGCATCGTCAGCAAATTAAAGACTGGCTGGCGCGTCGTCGCGCTATCCGGCAGGCCTAAAACCCATTGCCCTAAAGGAAAAGTACATGACTATTCAGAGCATTAAAAAAATTGCCGTAATCAGTACCCTTAGCCTGGCGGCGTTCACCCTCAATGCTTATGCCGCAGAGCGAATCGCGTTTATCCCGAAACTGGTTGGCGTGGGATTCTTTACCAGTGGCGGCAACGGCGCCCTGGAAGCCGGCAAAGCGCTGGGCGTCGATGTCACCTATGATGGCCCGACGGAGCCCAGCGTCTCCGGTCAGGTTCAGCTCATCAATAACTTCGTCAACCAGGGGTATAAGGCGATTGTGGTTTCCGCCGTGTCGCCTGATGGCTTATGCCCGGCGTTAAAGCGTGCCATGCAGCGCGGCGTGAAGGTGCTGACCTGGGATTCTGACACCAAACCGGAATGCCGTTCGTACTACATCAACCAGGGCACGCCTGCCCAGTTAGGCGGCATGTTGGTTGATATGGCCGCAAATCAGGTCAAAAAAGAGAAAGCTAAAGTGGCCTTCTTCTACTCCAGCCCGACCGTAACCGATCAGAACCAGTGGGTGAAAGAGGCCAAAGATAAGATTGCCAAAGATCATCCGGGCTGGGAAGTTGTCACCACTCAGTTTGGTTATAACGACGCTACCAAATCGCTGCAAACCGCAGAAGGCATTATTAAGGCTTATGCCGATCTCGACGCCATCATCGCGCCGGATGCCAACGCCCTTCCCGCTGCCGCACAGGCTGCTGAGAACCTGAAAAACACCAGCGTGGCGATTGTCGGCTTCAGCACGCCAAACGTAATGCGCCCTTATGTTGAACGCGGCACGGTGAAAGAGTTTGGTCTCTGGGACGTGGTCCAGCAAGGGAAGATCTCCGTGTACGTCGCTGATGCGCTGCTGAAAAAAGGCGACATGAATACGGGCGACAAACTGGACATTCCGGGTGTGGGCCAGGTTGAAGTCTCGCCGAACAGCGTACAGGGCTACAGCTACGAAGCGAAGGGCAATGGCATTGTGCTTCTGCCTGAGCGCGTGGTGTTCACGAAAGAGAACATCGACAAATACGATTTCTGAGTTTCATTCCTTAACCGTGGAGTAAAAAATGGCTGATTTAGATGACATCAAAGATGGTAAGGATTTCCATACCGATACGCCGCAACGCAATACCCCGTTCACACTGAAGGGGTGCGGCGCACTTGACTGGGGGATGCAGTCCCGACTGTCGCGCATTTTTAATCCTGAGACGGGAAGAACGGTCATGCTGGCGTTTGACCATGGCTATTTTCAGGGACCGACGACAGGGCTGGAGCGTATTGATATCAATATCGCCCCCCTGTTCCCGCTCGCTGATGTGCTGATGTGCACACGCGGCATCCTGCGCAGCGTGGTACCGCCCGCTACCAACAAGCCGGTGGTCCTGCGCGCCTCGGGCGCTAACTCGATTCTCACCGAGTTAAGCAATGAGGCGGTCGCGCTCTCCATTGATGATGCGGTTCGTCTCAATAGCTGCGCCGTGGCGGCGCAGGTGTATATCGGCAGTGAGTACGAGCACCAGTCGATCAAAAATATCATTCAGTTGATCGATGCTGGCATCAAAGTCGGTATGCCGACGATGGCAGTAACCGGCGTGGGGAAAGACATGGTACGCGATCAGCGCTACTTCTCACTCGCCACCCGTATCGCCGCAGAGATGGGAGCGCAGATCATCAAGACCTACTATGTCGATAAAGGTTTTGAGCGTATCGCCGCAGGTTGTCCGGTCCCGATTGTTATCGCCGGTGGTAAAAAATTACCGGAACGCGAAGCGCTTGAGATGTGCTGGCAGGCCATCGACCAGGGGGCTTCCGGTGTTGATATGGGACGTAACATCTTCCAGTCCGATCACCCTGTCGCCATGATGAAGGCCGTCCATGCGGTGGTACATCGTAATGAAACCGCAGACCGCGCGTATGAACTCTATCTGAGCGAGAAAAACTAAAAAGTCATGGGCCTGCCAGGCGGGCCCATGCGTTTCAAGGAGAACAGTATGCATGTCACTCTGGTGGAAATTAACGTCCACGACGATAAAGTCGACGAATTTATCGACGTGTTTCGCCTCAATCATCTGGGGTCTGTGCGTGAAGAGGGGAATCTCCGCTTCGATGTATTGCAGGATCCGGAAGTGAAGAGCCGTTTTTATATTTATGAAGCCTATAAGGATGAAGCCGCCGTTGCGTTCCATAAAACAACGCCCCACTACCTCGCCTGCGTTGAAAAACTGGAATCGCTGATGAGCTGCCCACGAAAAAAACGTGTCTTCAATGGATTGATGCCATAAGGATCTCAAAAATGAACCGTCCCTTTTCCAGTTTGAATCGCGCAGAGTGCGTATCGTTGATGAAGCGTTACCCGTTAAGCATCGGTATTCTTGCCGGCCAGTGGCTCAGACTCGGTGAGTACTTGCAAACGCTTCGCGCACTTGAACAACCCGTTCTTCATCTGGATCTGATGGACGGGCATTTTTGCCCTCAGTTCACCGTCGGTCCCTGGGCAATCGCGCAATTGCCAGCGCAGATAATTAAGGATGTTCACCTGATGGTGGATAATCCCTGGCCCGTCGTGCAGGCAAGCGTAAACGCGGGCGCGCACTGCGTCACGTTGCAGGTAGAAAACACGCCGCATTTGCACCATATGCTCCATTGGCTGGGTGAGCAAAATGCGGAGGTCTCCGGTGGTACGATGCCGGTGTTGCGAGGGATTAGCCTGTGCCCGGCAACACCACTGGAACACATTCTGCCGGTTATTGAAGACGTTGAGATCGTGCAAATACTGGCGGTGAATCCTGGTTACGGTAGCAAGCTCAGCAGGTCAGCCTTGCTAAGGCGCATCGCTCAGGTTGTCGCATTACTTAATGCGTCCGGGAAACGAGATTCTATTCTTCTGGCCGTTGATGGTTCGCTAACCCTGGAAGAACTCCCGGAGATCATTGCCAGCGGCGTCGATCGCGTGATATCCGGCAGCGCCCTCTTCAGGAACGATGAACTGGCGGAAAATATCTCACGCTGGCTTATGACGATACAGTCTGCAACGCGTTGTTGATGAAGGGAGTTCCGTTGGGTGGACAGTCTGTGGATATTGCCGTATTAAATGAGTTGATGTTCGTGGATATGTTCATGCATGCGGCTGGTTATTGTTGAAACGCAAACCTTGTGTGGCACGTTTTTAAGGTACAAAAGTCGCTTTTGAGTGCGAAGGCCGGACTCGAATTTCACACCTAATAGACTGATATCAATGTAGTTTATAAACAGGGATAAATATTTATACCCGCACTTGTACCCACAAGTTAAGAACCGTACAAAAAATAGACATTGCAAGTGGGTATAAAGCCATACCAATAGAACACCGATATGGCAGCCAAAGCAAGATTCAGGCAGGTAGGAAAGTTTTCTTCAGAGGCACCAAAAGTTTGGTCTCGATATCGACTTGCTCATAGTTCTCAATAAGAGCACGGACGAGATCATCAAGCGTCCAGAGCGTCAGTGGTATCGTCGAACGATCGGCCTCATAGCGAGCATCTTTTGTAAAACCACCGGTACTGACATAAAGCCCGCGATCGTCTTTATGGCGACCGCCAATAAAGCTACGGATCTGTTGGCTTCCCATTTGCTCCCTGCGATGTTTTACCTCAACGATAATACGTGGATTTTCAAAGCCGAATCCATCAGGTGAAGCAATGATATCTTTACCCCGATCGGCTCCCGCTGGTGACACCTGCGTTTTATAGCCCATACTGCGCAAAACTCCAGCAACCAGATTTTGCATCTCGTCCCAATCAAGAGAGTTGATGCGGTCTTTGATACCCTCAAACGCCAGCATTTCCATATCGCGGAGCGGATCAGAAACGACCTCATCTTCATCTATCACAATTGGATTCTGAGTAATTACATCTGCAGTGGGTTTCTTATCCTGCAAAAGCTCTTCTAGAGCATATTCTGGAAGCTGGAAAACCGTCAGCGTGGAGCCCAATGTGTTTTTGGTAGCAACAGACAATCGATCGCGATCGATTTCTTCAGTATTCCATTTAACCTGTCGAGCGATTCCCATCCCCTCTTCTACCCATCCGGGGTGGTACTGGAAATCAGATGTAACCTTACCTAGCAGATAAGTACGGTTGGCTGGCGAATAGGTAATAACCCAATCACCCTTTTGGATCTCATTAACAAAACGCCAGACCTGCGATGCTCCAGAACGGGCTGTTCCCAGCTTCGTTAAAGGGTCTGCTTCCTGGTATAAGGCGAGTAGCTGGGCTCGGGACAGGCCGGGTTTGACTAATGGAGCCAGCTGAGACCAGCCGATACCTACAATTTGCTTATCGCGAAAATCGTCATAGAGCTTGCCGCCGTCACCGCGGATCATCCACATTCTATTGCCCATAGCCGTCCCTTCATGAGGAAAAGAAATTAAGCTGGATCATAAGATTGTTCGCCGCATGCGTCAAAACCATCAACAACGACGGCCCAGCATTCTCGGATTGTACTTGCGATAATGTGCCCAGTAAAAATTACAGCTTCTATTTGCATGATATTTCGTCCATATAAGTAAAAGCACCAACCAGCATCGGCAGGTGCTTTTTGGAATGAGTAAATAAGTAAGGAAAGCTGCAGTGTGAATCAGAAAGGTTATTCCCAATGTTCACTGTGCCGCGCTAATACGATTTCTTTTCAATAAACCAGTTGCCTGCCGCGCCCGCAGAATATCGACTGCCCGCAGATATGGGGACTGTTCCTGCCAGTTGAATCCCCTGCGATCGATACGAACCAGTTCGTACTTTTCTACCAAAAAGTTAACAGCATCGGCCAAAGTTATACCGGCATCGATATGTTCCTGAATTACCGTTTCATCACTGAATGGTGTGTCGTTGAGTGTCAGGCCATAATGTTGTTCCAGCAGGCGTGCAAGCAGCATTTGCCACACTGCCACGGGCGATAGACATAGCGTCGCCGCCTGCGGAGTTGTTGCAGGTAGAGTTTTCATATTTGCTCTTGTGGAGTTAGTTAACGTTGAGTGGGGTAAACGGCGATGTATACATAGCCGCAACTGCCAAGTGTATCGGCTTCGCAGGTGAAACCGTTGTGGTACAGGGTGACGCAGTGGGCATAGCGAGGATTCATTTCACTAGTGGTCAACATCGATTCCATCTGGCTGATAAAACGTGGGAATACTTCATCCAACTTCAAAGATTCTGCGTTACTGAATTCACCGATAATGCTGACCCGGTCAGCCAGATAGTGCAGTTGGTTTCCCTCCTGTACCAGACGAGCGCCAAAGCAAGGTGTCACATTACGATTCAGTCCCCATTTTAGAAATGAATCGTTCTCTGAGTCAGTAGATTTCATTGAAGTGCCCTCATATCCAGCCTCGCTCAGCAAACGACACAATGCCACCTGAGCCGATAACCAGATGGTCGAGCGTGTTCACATCAACAAGTGCCAGGGCATCTTTAAGTCTGCCCGTAATGTTGCGATCGCATTGGCTGGGCTCCGGGTCACCGGATGGATGGTTATGCGCCAGTACGACAGCTGCAGCATTGAAGCGAAGTGCTGACTTCACTACTTCACGGGGATGGACCTGGACATGGTTAATCGAACCGGCAAACAGCGTTTCGCTCTCCAGTAAACAGTGCTGGTTATCGAGATAGAGCACCATAAACACTTCCCGCTCCTGTCCGGCCAGCTGTAACCGAAGCCAGTCACGGGCAGCAGTACTTGAGGTAAAGGCTATTCCAGGCTGGCGCAGATATTTATCCAGCAGGTTGATAGCCCGGCGGATGGTCCGTTGGGCATAGGGTATCAATCTGGATGTCGCTGGGAGCAGGCAACTATGCTGGGTCGTAACCGCCAGCGGAAAGAGTTCAGGCTGCGTTGACACCGGGGATAATGCGGTACTCATGTCAGGCATTCCTCAGTCGATGAGATACATAATGGCGCTGCACTCTGGATGGTTCAACGCGAAGTCTCGTAAGCGATAATAGTGCTCAGTCATCGCGTCACACTCGGTGCGACAAGCGTGGTGGCTGTATGTCATCAGACAGGCGACTATCCCTGCGGCTTCGCCAGTAAGTTCCGCGCCGTTGCCGTTCATACTGTTGAACAATGCCACTTCTCATCGTGCTCTGACTCAGGAGCCATAAAAGCGCCGCCATTGCTGAGCGTCAAAAAGCTCCAGATACCGCCGTGATAATCGGTACACAGGCGGTCCATCCAGGCGAAAATGCGAGGTTCAAGGGTTATCCATTGCGGGATGGAGCCAAAGTGCTGCGGCCAGAAGCCGATGCGTAACTCGTCCGGGACCACTGAGGCAGTAATTGCGGTATGCTTCGCGAACTGATGATTTTGTGTATTCATTAAACTATCTCCTTATGCCGGAACGGTTGTTTAACGTCCGAAAAATTCGAGCATATTTTCTGCCATAACCCACAGGGCGCGATTGAGCTTCACGTCACCATCAATACCGGTAATGGCACGGGTGCGGCTGCTTTTCCCCTGAGCGGTTCGCCCTGACAGACCACCTTTCATCAGGTTCTCCTGCACGCGCTGGTAAACGGTCCACAGATCATCGCTGTAGTCCTCCCGGCGACGTGGGGTCAGCAACTGCGATACCGCGACCGGCTGGTGGTCCTCACCAAAGCGATACTTCAGTGCGGCATTCGCCAGCGCGTGACGGGCCGGAGCTGGCAACGCCAGTGACTGCATTGCATCGCGTTTCTCCTCTACCCGGTCAAATACGCCGAGCACTTCGTAAGCCCCTTCAATTACCTTCTCAACAACATTCCCTTTATGCGGTACCCGCACTTCTCCAAATGACTGACCGCAGACCAGACCGTTGGTACAGACGCCTCGAAACAGCCCCGGCAACATCTGGTAGCTTGATGAGCCGTCATGGCTGTTAAGCAGAATGATTTCCGGCACCTGATGTCCGGTCAGTTGACCGGCACGACGCAGGCGAAGCATGTGTTTGGTGTGCTCCCGCTTTCTCTGGTCCCGGACCTTCGTCTGGCAGGCAAAGAACGGCTCAAAGCCTTCACGCTGCAGGCTTTCGAGGATGGTGATGGTCGGGATGTAGGTATAACGGTCTGAACGAGATTCATGTTTGTCACTCCCGAACACGCTGGGAACATGACTCATCAGCTCTTCGGGGGTCAGAGGCCGGTCACGGCGTATCTGGTTTATACGGCCAAAGCGGCTGGCTAATCGCATGGCTAACTCCTTATCTGATAATGAAATAAAAACAAAAAAGGCCATGTTCCCGAAGGAGCATGGCCTGTTGCTATCTGGTGTTGGTGCGTAGCGGGCTGGAGAGGTCTGAAGTGTGAATAATTAATCGCTGTAGTGTGTGGTCCGGCATTCACTGAGGTCAGACAGTTCTTTTTGCGTATTCTTCAGACCCGGACTGAAAGTGCCTACTTTTTTATCGCTGACATAAACATCGAAATTTGCTGCCTGCCCCAGTGCGTCAATAAATGACACCCAGGCATTGTCACCGTTTCGCCAGCCCAGGGATGACGGTAACGGATACTGGCTGTCATTCATCACCACGGTGATGTCGGTTCCGTCATCGTGAGAATTCAGCAAGGTACCGTCGGGCAGGGTCAGGTATACGCTGTGCTGCAGCACATTCTGCTCATCGGGGCTGGTAGTGCAGTTAAGATTAAAGACCACTTTCTCCGGGCTGGTAATGATGTATTCGGCCACACCCTGAGCGAAGCCGCTGCTCCACATATTGGGGATGGCCTGTGCAACGGAGGCTGAGGCCAGCATAACGACCGCCAGGGCGGCATGAGATAAACGCATAAGTGATTTCCTTTCATTAACATCAGAGGGAGGGAATCCGTCAGGGCGCGCTGAAGCGCACCGGGAACCCGGACAACCTTAATTAATTTCATCAACGCTCTTATCTGTCTGTCGTTTTGTCCTTCCATTTTGGCCGGTTGCTACCCGAAAAGGATTTCACCATCGACCAGTATTCCACCGGGAATCGTTTTACCAGTTCCCCGTTGAGACGGACATCGATAGTCCGGTACTGCCCGTTGTTCATGGTCCCCTGACTGAAGTAAGCATTGCTGCTGCAGGTCCCCGTGTCGTACTGGTTCCAGGCTTTTTCGGGTTTACCCACTACGTAAAAATCCCCCAGGGCGCAGCCGTTAGTGGATTGACGATTAACGATGGCTACCCTGTTCGTTGCCGCCAACACGATGGTGCAGGAGCTTTGTTTTCCACCACAGACATCCCATAACACCCGACCACCAGGGTCCTTAAACGACCAGATAGTGTTCGCCGGAATATCGGCCCGTTCCCGGGCCGCGGTACTGAAACTGACGCTGAAGACCAGCGCAAAAACTGCAAACCTCACTTTCATTTTTCATTCCTTAGCCATTTCAGAAAATCCGGAGTCAGCGCCCGCAACGGCGTACCTGGCGCGCTGCAGACTGAACAGATGCCTTTAGATACCGATCGATAATAACGATCGATAAAATAGATATCGATCGTTATATTCTATTAATAAGAGCGAGACTTGTCATCCATTTCGGGGAAAATGTGTGACAGAACAGGGACTCAGGTATCCGGTGCCACGAAGCGGGAGCAACGGAGCATTCTGATTAAAAGAAGTGGGTCTGGGAATGAGGCTCATGCCCACGGTTGACCGGGAGGAGTATAAAGTCTGGTTTCAGAAGAAAATCCAATCCCAGACGGCACGGGCGACGGACACCACCACATCACGCACGGTACGAATCACCGTTTTCAGCGATGCAGGCAGGAACGACGATGACTCAGTCGTATCAAAAACCCGGCTCACAGCTTCACCGAAACTGTCACGGGCCTGCGACTTTACCGGCTCTGTGCAGAGTCTCCCTTGCAGTTGTGTCACCACCGGGCTGGTGGCGCGGTCAGGCAGACAACACATCATGTTTGCCACCATATCCTCAATGCCCCATCCAGTGCTGGCGGACACCACACAGACCGGATGATGCGGTTTAAACATTGCCATAATTGCAGCCTGCTTCGCTTTAAGATTTACCTGTTGTTGTGGCGAAGGCGTGCCGATCACGCTATCCCATTCATGACAGGGTTCGATTTTGTCGGCCTGGTTAATCACAAACAGTACCTTTTGCCTGTAAGGTTGCATCACACCGTGCCAGAACTGCTCGTCCACGGTCAATGCCCGATCATCGGCCTTAATGACCCACAACACCAGGTCCAGCTCCGGCAGCATACGACGGTACAGGGCTCGGTACTCATGATCCCGCCGCCCGTTTTCACCTACACCCGGTAAATCGACAATTACCAGACTGTGACGCCCGCTACGTAACCGGAAGCGCAATACGTCGCGAGTACACGCGTTCACGTCACTCACCGGCGACACCTCGCCCCGGAATAATTTGTTGCAAAGAGAGGATTTACCAGCACCACTTTTGCCCATGATGCCAATCAACGGCTCGTAGTGGGTCAGGTTCTGGATACGTTTAAGAATAAGCTGGCGAAGCGTGTGCGGAAGCGACGCGAGCGGTTGTTCAAGGGCCTGAAGGCCGTCAGGTTTATTCATACAGTAGTCTCAGCGTGAAAAATTAAAAATCCCGGATCCAGTAAGGAAGGCGGGGATTCACTGAGATAATATCTGTCTGAAATAATTTGGAATTTTAGATTAACATGTAAAAAATATTGTGCGGTCCAGAAGTGAAAAATGTCCGATTCGTGCCCGAAGCAGTCATTGCTAACACTCACTTCAGTCAATAAGCAGGATACCCGCTTCTGGCACGGAGTAGTCAGAAGCGGGCATTGCTAACGGAGTAATGTGCTAATTTATAGGCAGCAGGTTGCACTATATCTTGCACATCAACAACCGGCTCAGGTTTACTGCGCCCGATACTGAAAGCTCGTAGTGGATTACGATATATTATATTTTAAAACACCCAACTGATAAATCCACTTGAATGCTTTTCACTAATTTTCATTGCATACAGTTCATGAAGACTTCGAAAAAAATCATTATCTTTTTCAAATATTAACTGCTCATGCTCTTCAATTATTAAATAATTTTGCATTACCGGATTAAATACCCTCTCCATTTCCTTGATCAACATAGATCTATTTTTATCGATGGACAGATCTATAGCGATAAATTCTCGCATTAATGGCATTAGTTGATTTGGGTCTATGTTTTCTATATTCCCACTAGCTTTTTTTTGTCTTTCTGAATAGATAACATTAATCTCGCTTGTGTATTTTTTTGCTAACCTCATAAATTCTGGGTATGAACCAGTAGCTAATGCAATCTCTTCATATTTGAGAAATAAATCGGCTTTGCATTTTTTTACCGTCACTTCGAGGTCTTCAACTGTCTTTTTTAAATCCGCATTTGCTTTGATAATTGACATTGGAATAGCTTCATAATTCTGACCTAATTTGGAATCAGGGGTCACCATCATATGTACTACTTCATTAAACATAAGTTGATAAGAACCAGATAACTCTCCATATTTTAGAAAAAGTTCATTGTGTGAAGATGAACAAGAACTTTGTAATTCCCTCATTGGTCTGTAGTAATCCTTTATAAGTTCCTCTTGAAGACCTTGGTCCTTTTTGTAGTTTTCTAATATCCCAGCAAAAAGAAATGACCCTAAGAATATAGAAATTATGGTAATTAGCAATTGACTAGAAAACGATTGCGCTCGATTACTCATGAATTATCCTTAAAACATAACACGGAAATAAGCGGCCCCTGCCAGGGAGAGAACGACAGGTCGGGAACGAATTTAACTGACGGGTTAGCCATAGTCCAGAACCTTGGTTAAAATGCTAACTATGGCTGTAAGCATCCCAGAAAGTTGCGCCAGTAATATTTGAAGCTCCTTATAATCCAGTTAAATCAATGTCCGCTCCTCGCTCACAGCAGACCCTCAGCTCAGTGACCTTTTCCGCTTTGTGCCAGAAGCGGACGTTTCCAACATGTGCACGCACTTATCCCTGCAGAACAGATCTCACTGCATAGCCATGCAGACGCGTCAAAATCATCAGGGGCATTTTTCAGGGGCCGGACAGGGGAAAGGTGCTGGAACCGCAGGATCGCGCTGAGGACCCCTGCTGCGGTGCGGCAAATGATCGTTATGGTAAATGCAGCTACTGAGCTGACCTCGTCTTCGCAAAACTGCGAATTGCCGCTTCAGCCAAACTTGATGCTGTATCAACAATCGACAGATGCTGCTGAGGATGGCTTTCAAGTAAGGGGCTGATGTCCGTACAGGCAATAATCAGCGCCTGGGCGCCAGCTTCCTGCGCCAGAGAAATCAGGTTTCGCCACTGCGTTATCACTTCAGGATAGGTAAATCCGTTTTGCTTAATCAGCGCTATCAAGCGTGTAGTGATAGCGCGCAATGGGTCAGAAGAGACACAGCGCTTTCCCATTAGATGTAGACGCTGCTGATAAAAACCCGCATCAAGCGTAGCCTCAGTAGCAATCACGGCGATATTCTCCGTTTCGGATGGCAGACGTTCAAGCGCGCAGTCGGCAATGTGCAGGACAGGAATGCCAGCGCTAGCCTCCTGCATTTCAGTAAAGTAGCAGTGTGCCACATTGCAGGGAACCACGATCAGATTGACCCCGGCTTTTACCAGATTGCTAATGCCATCGCGCAATGCCGCGGACATTGCAGCATCGTCAACTACCCGGTCAGGGAAAAAAGGAGTCGGCAAGGAAATAATATGCATTTTGGGATAGTCGATATCGAATCTTGCCCCGTATTGCTTTTGGCACTCATCCACCAACATATCGATAAAAGGCGCGGTGGAACGAGGCCCCATACCGGCTAACACCCCAAGACTGTAAGACATTACGCACTCTCTGTGATAACGGGAAAAATACATCATACATACATCAGGCATCGGGTTCACAACAGGGATTTAATGTTTAATGTGGCAGAACTTCCCTGTCGCTCTCATTTTGACGTCCGCTTTTCGCTCAGAGCGGATCTTCAGCTCAATTATCTTGTCCGCTGTGTGCCAGGAGCGGACGTTACTAACGTGATGATGAGATCATCTACGAGAAACAAGTCATATGGGATATATTTCCAATAGAATATGAAAGATTAAACCCTGACTGGAGTTCATCCATTATTTATTACAAGTGAGATTTTATACAAGAAAAAGGATAAATATTAATTTTTCAGAAACCTCTAAATTCATGTAATTTTGAAGATAGCTCTTCATTCTTTTTTATGAAGTCTAATAAATACTCTTCAGTTATTATTACTTGATTTCCATCCTTATACTTAGTTGCTAACATCTGGTTATCATTATCTGATGAGATACCTTCCGGAGCGGTGATGCGAAAACTATGCATTATCCTATTGCGGATAATGACAAGCTCTTCAAAAAGAGTAGCAATAGTATCGTCTGATTTTTTTGAAATGGTTTCTTTGATAGGGATTTTAAGCTGGCCAGAAGTTTTATCTATTAACGCATACCAGTTGTAACTTTCATCATCATCTTCCCTTAAAATATTTTCAATGATAAAACCATTGTTGGAGTTGAAAACACAAACGGCAGTGCCAACAAGTTCTCTATATTTTTTTGACGGTAATGATTGGCGCGAAAAAACTTCATACATGATAATTTAACCCTCATGAAAGTAGGTGATAATATCAGAGTTGAACTCTGCTCCGGTAGTGGAGCGCAACCAAATTCGCAGCATTTTCAGTCCTATCCTAACTCTGCTCACTGTATGTCACAAGCGGAATTTAATAACATCAGGCTATCCCCTTAGCAGGACTGGTCACCAGTTATCTTTTGATAAATCAAGGGCTGCAGATTGAATCCATCGCTCATAGGCAGTTCCCAATTGCCCTATGCTTTGGATACCAGGGATATTCATTGTCAAAATAGCTTGATGGTTAACCTGTTTCGCCCCCCATAAATACCCATACTCTACGTACCCTCTGATTTTCAAAGCCCTACAAATTACTTCTTTTCTAAAAAAAGCATCAAGTTGAATGTTGTTTGTATAATTAAAGAGATGGTTCTCAGCATTCATCTCTATGAAGTCTTTTTTATTTTGTATTACTGACAACACTTTCTCTTTATTTAACACTCTACCATAATACGAGGTTCCATCATTGCAGTGTGCGTATATCTCATTGAAGTAAACGGATGCTCCTCGCCAATCAGCGAAGCTCAAGGACTCCCCGCTCAGGTGGTTATGATGCAAAACAAAGTTAGGCCGATTACTGATTGAGTCCAGCAATGCTGAAGAGGGATTTGCTCGGTTCTCTAGTTTTTCTGTACTGAATTCGAGTAGCGGACCTTTAGGGCAATGAAGTGAAGCAGAGTATTCCCAGCGTGCACACTCACCGGCTTCGACTAACAATAGTGCGGTTATTTGTTCTAAGTCAGTCATGTTTCTTAACATGCTTAGCTCCCATAGCTTATTGACTAATGTATATCGGCAACACGACTCCACATCTTGAGATATCTCTTCATTTTTTGAATCTAGATGTGAGCACAATCGTTTAGTTGCATCTTTATTACTTTTTTCACACTAGGTATGTCAATTTATAACGAAATTTAAACTTCCGTTCTTCGCTCAGAGCGGACCTTCTGCTCAGTGAGTTTTGTTGCCGCATCTGTAACCGCAGTGTTCATCAAACGCCCGTCCGCCGTAACGGTACTCCCGGGCTGGAAAAAGGCCTTCGCCGCGGTGGCTTCCGGTGCCCCTCCTGCGCAGCCACTCAACTGCAGTGAAAAACGGGTATCACCATCGGTTGACCCTGGAGCAACCAGAGCAGTGGCATTCCCGGAACGTAGAGAAACATCAGCATTCTTTCCTACGCCACCAATATTCACATTACATGTGGTACCAACAATGGAACCCGTGAAAGTGATGGTTCCGGTATCTGACGCTATTGCCGGTATGGATAACAGCGCCATACCAAAACAGGCAGATAATGAGACATATTTCATCTGCATGGATAAAACTCCATTTATAAAATTAAGACCATAAAAAAAACCGTGCACACGTTAAACACCTGCGCACCCCTCTTTGAACAATATAAGGAGGAAATAGAAAATAAAAAAACGGTAAACTTACTCTTTCAAAATAGATTTTTCACTAAAAGAAAATGGAACCGTAGCCATACCGTCGATTTAGAATATACATGTAATTATAAAATTTCCGCAAAAAGATATAACTGATCAATTCTGCACCACATGATATGTGACACCTATCATCGTTCGTTTTTCTATCGTTAAATCAGATCATATTGTTAACAGAAAAGATGACAATTACTTTATAATCATAATGTTTAACATATAACCAGTGAGAGCGTAGCAATACAAAAGACAAACACGAAACAACAATATAGTCACATATCACATATCTGACAGCATCGTTTAAATAAGCTCATTTATCCTTTGTTTAGATTGAAATTAATTAGAAAACCAGCTTGAACAGTCAAAAAAAGATATTATTTAGGATATTTCCCATCACAAGGAAAATCCCCAAGGCGGCTTTAACATGAAATTAAATCACTATTTATCTTGTATATCAAAACAGGCTTCACAGGTACCTCTGAATTATTTACAAAAACCAGAGGTACCTTAACTCGTATACATTCTCATAGCTGTTCTATAAGAACATACATTATTCTATCTCTAGTACGATGCCAAATTTCCGAAAACTGTCACATCGCCAGTTCATAGAGCGCTTTAATTTCTTCTAAAGAGGCCGTTCGTGGGTTGCCGCCCGTACAAACATCGTCCAGAGCCGCCTGCGCCAGCTGAGGAATATCCTCCTTGCTTGCGCCCGCGAGCGTAAGCCCTTGAGGAATGCCTACCTCACGACACAATGCGCGCACAGCATCAACAGCTAGCCTACGGGCATCAGCAAGGTTCACGCTATGCGCATTTTCTACTCCCATCGCATGGGCTATGTCGCGATATTTCTCCCCGGTATAGTCGGCATTCCATTCCATGACATGCGGCAGCAGAATGGCGTTGGCAACACCGTGGGGCATGTTATAGAACGCCCCCAATGGATGTGCCATCCCATGAACCAGACCTAACCCCACGTTAGAAAAGCCCATCCCGGCAATATACTGCGCCAGCGCCATCCCCTCGCCTCCTTCAGATTTACCGGCCACGGAATCGACCAGGCTACGGGAAATCAACGATATCGCTTTCAGATGCAGCATATCCGTCATCTCCCATGCCCCTCGGGTCGTGAATCCCTCAATCGCATGTGTCAACGCGTCTATCCCGGTGGCGGCTTTTAAGGCTGGCGGCATGGTGGCCATCATGTCGGAATCAATGATCGAAACCAGCGGAATGTCATGCGGATCGATACAAACAAATTTCCGCCGCTTCTCTTCATCGGTGATGACATAGTTGATAGTCACTTCCGCAGCGGTACCCGCAGTGGTTGGCACAGCGATAATCGGAACACTGGGCTTCCGGGTGGCGGCAAATCCTTCCAGGCTGCGAACATCGGCAAATTCCGGGTTATTAATAATAATCCCGATGGCTTTGCAGGTATCCTGTGGAGATCCGCCGCCAATGGCGACCAGGTAGTCAGCCGAAGCGCGTTTAAATACCTCAACCCCCTTCTGTACCATGGCAATAGTCGGGTTAGGCAGAACGTCGGCGAAAACGTCAAACTCCAGCCCAGCGTACGTCAGCAGAGAGGTGACTTTATCCACCGCACCACACTCCACCAGTACCCGATCCGTCACCACCAGCCCTTTTTTGTATCCTCTGCGTTTGACTTCATCAACGATATGGTTAATCGCCCCGGCGCCAAACCAGGCAGTTTCATTAAGTATCATTCTCCAGGTCATGATTCACTCCTTTTGATTTAATTCGTAAAATCCCGTTTTTCTACCAGCAGCACATGCTGCGTCGCCATCACGCACTCATCGCGTTGATTAACGACCTCGAGCTTTTCCGTCACAAAGCCATATTTTGCATTACGCGGGTGATCGCGTTTTTCGCTAATAGATATATTTACTCGCAGGGTATCGCCAATAAAAACCGGGTGCGGAAAACGTAATTTCTCATAGCCATAAGTCATGGCTTTAGAATTAATGACTCCGGCCGTCATCCCAACGGCGATGGCAAACGTTAACGTTCCGTGGGCAATACGCTGGCCAAAAGGCTGAGTTTTACACCACTCAGCATCCATATGATGAGGATAAAAGTCACCGGTCTGCCCGGCATGAATAACAATATCGCTTTCAGTGATGGTACGCCCCGTTGTTGTCCGACACTCAGACAGGGAGAAATCTTCGAAATATTTATCGATAAACATAATTTTTACCTCGACAATCGGTTACTCCAGGTGATAAACCTCTTCCATTGATGCCCACAGCTCCCCATCTTTTCGGCTATCAAGGGGCGTCAGGCAGGGAATACACTCATCCCACCAACGCTGGGTAACTGGATCTGCGGCCATCTTCGCCATATCTTTTTGATAATCATCGCCGTGATATTCGTAATAGCTAAATAGCCAGCCATCCTTAAGGTAAATTGAGTAGTTAGAGATATTGCAGGCTTTAATCATGGCGTTCACTTCCGGCCACGGATTAGCATGTAGCTGTGCATAATAGGCATATTTTTCTGGTTTAACCTGAATTACACCACCGAACCGTTGGATAGTCATTATATTAACCCTCATAAATTTATTAGATAATGGCGCTTTGCTTTAGCACCTCACGAACTTTAATTTTCCGTTCTTCCGTTAATGGTCCGGTTGGGCGCAATGAATTAACCGGTACATCGAGACCTGTCAGCTGCAACGCATATTTAATGACATTATAAAACGGCACATCCAGGCCATAGAGCGGAGGGATCCAGGAAAGCCGCTGCTGCAAAGCGACGGCTTCACTCAGTTCCCCATTTCGCCAGTGCTGATAAATACCGCAGGTCAGTTCCGGAGCAAAGTTAGCGCTTGCAGGGATCGCGCCGTCGCCGCCTAAAATTAAGGTACCGAACAGATATTCATCGTAACCGGAGAACACAGCAAAATCGGGCCGCATTGGCTTAACGGCATGAATAACCTCGCGAATATGATTTAGCGTATCAACGGTGTCCTTCAGTCCTACGATATTCGGGCATGCCATAGCCAGTCGCTGGATACAGGAGACGGGTATCGCCTGACCGGTCAGCGCCGGAAAGTTATACAGTATGATGGGCAACGGCAGTTGTTCAGCAATATAGCGGAAATGCTCGAACAAGTACTCTTCGGCCAGCGGGTTGTACCATGGATTGATAACCACAACGCCATCCGTTCCCGCCTCCAGCGCTTTACGGCCAAACTCAATTGTCGCCTGTGTGCCCGGGCAAGAGATACCAACCAGCACTGGCTTACGGCCTGCGACATACTCAATACAGAACTGCATCACTTCCTGGCGCAAGCTGTCCGACATATGCGCGAATTCGCCAGCGCTACCGAGAAAGAAAAGACCATCTACGTCGCTGGCAATCAGATGATCAATCAGCCTCGACATAGCCAGCCGATCTAACTGCTCGTGCTCATCAAACAACGTCGGAACCGGAGGGATAATGCCGCTAAATGTAGTACTCATGTGTCACTCCTGATGTTCTAAAAGATATCGGTTAAAAACACCCTCGCGTCATGCTTCCCTTAACCGATAGAGTTGTTGCGCATTGTGGCTAAAAAAACGCGTTTGCCAGGCGCTTCCCTGCGCATCAGTAATGCGTATAAGTGTGTTGACCCATGGGACGAGCCCTGTATTCAGCGAACAGACCGGAAAATTACTGGCGAAAACGACCCTGTCGGCGGTGAACATCTCAAGACACTGCTCCACAACCGGGCGAACACCATTGCAATCACTACCCGCAGGAATATTGACGCCGGAAACTTTGCACCAGACATGCCGCTGCAGCGCCAACGCTTGCAAATTTCGCCGCCAGTTCGCCGCATAGCTGGCATCTTCCGCAAGGCGAACGCTATCAACATTACCCATATGATTTAAAACCAGAGTTGTTGAAGTCCGTTCAGCCAGCACCACGGCATCCGCCAGATCTTCATTACGCAGGCATACTTCAAAACAGAGTCCCACGTTACCCAGCGCATTGACATTATCGATAAAGTCAGAGGTCAGGCAGGCTCCGGGCGGTTGGCTGGCAACGTGCAGTACGTGGCGTACGCCCTTCACCGCCGGGTGATATGCATCGCTATCCAGCCAGCGCGCTACCGCCCCGGACTGTTGCAGGTCGAGCGAGACAATGCCACCTTCAACAAAATTCGTCGGATCTGCGCATAGCTCGTGCAAAAAATGGCTTTCCAACCCGCGCTGCTCAGGCGCAACGTCAACTTCAACATACAGCGCACGATCGATGCACCACGTATCCTGCTCGACCAGCGCGCGATAATCCTGCCAGCTAACGTCATGGTTCAGCACCGGAACCGCGCTGAGCCACGGCAAACGAAAACGCGACAGATCCCAAAGGTGAAGATGGGTATCGGTAATGTGCAACATGCCGGACCTCCCGTAATAATCAGTATTTCACCACGGTCGCACCGCTGGCGTTTGACTGGTAGCAGGCTTCAACGACACACATGGTTTTCCACGCATCGTTGATGTCGTTAAGCCAGACATAATTCGGGTCTTCAAGTTTGCACTGCATGCCAGCCATCGGGCCAATAAATGCATCCGGGAACCAGGTACCTTCAACAGGTAAGGTTCGCCATCCTTTACCATCATCAAGGATAAATTCGAATTTATCGTCTGCGCCCTGTGGATAATTCAAAATAACCCCGATCTGAATTTTAATCGCGCCCCTTGTCCCTTCGATTTTAAAGAAACACTCCTGTTTATCCGGTGCATAATCATGGCCGTGATTCGTATGAATATTGGCGCGAATGACATCGCCGTAGTCCATGATGATCGATGAACGAGTTTGCGCCAGCTCCATCATTTTAGGATGCTTCATGGTTTTGCAATAAACGGACTCCGGGTCACCAAGGAAGAAACGAATCGCATCAATGTAATGAATGCTGTGATAATTGACCTCCATGCGCTCCTTTTCGAATAAAAACTTCCAGAGACTCCATGGTGTCTGGCAAATAACGCGCATTTCGACATCATGAATATCCCCCAGCAAACCTTCATCAATCATTTTTTTTGCTGCGATCATAAAGGGGGCACGACGTAGCTGGAAATTAATGCCAGCGGTTATATTTTTCTCATGACAACAATCAAGAATCGCTTTCGCCTGTTCGATAGATTCCCCCATCGGCTTTTGAATCAGCGCACCGACATCGGAAGGTAATTTCTGCAGGATAGGCAAAATCTCAGAGGCTGGTACGGCAATATCAAATACACAGCCCTCAGATTGTGCCAGTTCGATCAGCTCATCAAGCGTCTGGCAGGCATGAGGAATATCCCACTGGCTGGCCACGCTTTGCGCTTTTTGATAATCACGGTCATACAAACCGAGAACCAGGAACCCGGCTTTACGATAAGCAGGTAAGTGCGAGTCGGTGACGATCCCACCCGCACCAATAATGACCACAGGTTTACTGTATTGCGGCATGTCCAGTTGCGTTATCATTTCTTTATCCTCTTTTTTAAGCTAATCCGTTGGCATATCCGACGATAACGACGGAGAGAACCAAAATCACATTACCCAGAAGCATAACTTTTTTCGGTTTTTCATAGCCTTGCCATTCACCCGTTTTCAGACCCCAGGCGTTGGAAATAATCAGCGCCCCTGACAGGAACGCTATCCAGCCGATCACCGGCCCCAGGTCTCCCAGCAGCGCGGTTGACTTGGCATATAAGCCTAGCGCAGCAAACCAAATCCCCCCTGTTAACAACGCCTTAAACCATGCAAAGGAGGATCCCGGCCGGGCAAAATCACTAAACGTATTGTTTTTTCTCAGCACCCACAGCGCATAACCGATATTAGAAATAAAGCCGCCGGATGCAAAAACGATGACATAGGCGATCAGGCTGGCACTAACCGGATTGATACCATCCTCCACAGCCAGAGCACTGGCCCGACTGGCGTAGGTATAACCAACGTTCATTGCTGCGGTACCAAACCCGGAAGCCAGCGCCATGAGCAAGCCGCTGACGAACTTGTCATTTTTAACCCGCGACGCATCCTGTTTTGATTCTTTATCTTTAAGAATACCGGCTTTAGTAATCACCCCTACGCCAATAAGCATCACCGCCATTCCAGCCAGCAACCAGCTTAATGAATTAGCGGGCGGAATTTTATTAAGAATAAATAATGGAATTAATGAACCGAGAGAACATCCCACGCCGGTATTGATCCCAACAGTCAGAGACATACCGATATTATCAATACCTTTGCCATACCAGATAGCGCTTATTCCCCAAAGAAAACCGCAGGCAGCAGCGATAGCTAAAATCCAGCCAGGGGTAAGCAGTATATATTTAAAAAATCCCGGAACTTCAATCCACGTCCAGACAATAGGAATTATCAATATACCAATGATGGAAAATATCACCCAAAAGGCTTCCCAGGAAAATGGTCGATAGTTTTTCATACCAAGACCAAAGCTTCCCTGGAACATACAAGCGATCATCAAGACAAAAAATCCCGCTAGCATAGAGCTTCTCCTGTTAATTAGATTATGTATTCAAGAATTATCTTTACTCCGTTGTTCATATATGTGAATTAATGACCACAGATAGAAACTAATTGGAAACTAATCCTCGTTTTTTTTATGGTCAACCGAAAAAATTAATCAATTATTATTTTTCAATGTCGATCACAATTTCACCTAATCTGACTACAAAAGTATCAGTAGCTGTGACTCAATGGTAGTGCGGTAGTACCAATTTTATGTGAAGTTCATTACAAAAAGGAGTTCTTATGGTGACGTTGAGGGGCATTACCTGGGGTCATAGCCGTGGATTTACATCCGTAGTGGCCACCGCGCAGCGGTTTAGTGAGCTGAATCCTGATGTCGAAATTGTGTGGGAAAAGCGTTCATTGCAGGCCTTCGCCGATGGCGATCTGGATGAACTGGCGCGACTTTATGACCTGCTGGTTATTGACCATCCGTGGGCGGGGTTCGTCGCGGAGAAAGCGATTCTTTTGCCTCTTCAGGACTATTTACCAAAAGCTTACCTTGACGATCAGGCAGCAAATTCAGTGGGCGGTTCTCATGAAAGCTATCTTTTTAACGGTTTTCAAAGCGCTCTGGCTATCGATGCGGCAACGCCCGTCGCCGTATATCGCCCGGATCACCTGCAACAGGGTCAATTCGAACTACCGGAAACCTGGCAAGACCTGCTTGCCCTCGCGCGGAGCGGAAAAGTCATCTACGCCGGGATCCCGATCAACTTGTTGATGGACTTCCTGATGCTCTGCGCCACCCGAGGTGGTACCTGGTTTGATGAACAGAATATCACCAGCCGCGACACCGGTATCGAAGCGCTTGAAGCACTGCGCGAACTGGCCAGCCACTGTTCGAAAGAAATTTTCGACTACGATCCTATCGCCGTTCACGAACTTCTTTCGACCCGCGATGACTGGAGCTACTGCCCCTTCGCCTATGGTTATTCAAACTATTCCCGCGCCGGATATGCCCGTCACCTGCTGAAAGCAACAGACGTTGTCTCCTGGCACGGCGAACCGCTGAAAACCGTACTCGGTGGAACCGGCCTGGCGATTTCCGCAAAATGCCAGCATAAAGAAGCGGCTCTCGCCTATGCCAGCTATACCGCTTCAGCGGAAGTACAAAAAACACTGTTCTTTGATAATGGCGGCCAACCGGGACATCGTGGGGCCTGGCTTGATGATGAAGTGAACCGCCGCAGCCTGGATTTCTTCGCCGACACCCTTCCCACTCTTGACCGCTCGGCTAAACGTCCACGCTACAGCGGATTTTTGAACTTTCAGGATCATGCAGGCGATCTGGTACGGGAATATGTTATGAACGGTGGCAACAGCAGCGCCGTTTTCGCCAGCATGAACGCGCTTTATCAAACATCACGCGGCTTAATGGAGTAGCTATGCTTCCTTTAACAGGTTTAGTGGTACTGGATTTCAGTCAGTTTCTGGCCGGGCCTTCCGCGGCACTGCGCCTGGCGGATATGGGGGCCAGGGTCATCAAAGTGGAACGTCCCGGGGGCGGGGATGCGAGCAGAAACCTGAGTCTTAACAATCAGTGGATCAATAACGACAGCCTGCTTTTTCATACTATCAATCGCGGTAAAGAGAGTTTCATCGCCAATCTGAAGGAGCCTCGGGAGCTGGCGCAGGTTAAGAAGCTGATCGCCCAGGCCGATATTCTTATCGAAAATTTTCGCCCTGGCGTGATGGACAAAATCGGTCTCGGCTATGAAGAAGCCCGTCGACTCAATCCACAACTGGTCTATGCATCCGTCACCGGATACGGTACCGAGGGTCCCTGGGTTAAAAAGCCCGGTCAGGATCTGCTGGTGCAAGCCATGTCAGGGATCACCTGGCTAAACGGCAACAAGGACCAACCACCGACGCCCTTTGCGCTGTCGGTTGCTGATTCGCTCGCCGGGGCACATCTGGTGGAGGGGATCCTCGCCTGCCTGATCCGCCGCGGCAAAACCCGGCTTGGTGGGCGGGTTGAAGTCAGCCTGATGGAGTCACTGCTCAGCATGCAGTTTGAAGTTCTGACCACCTGGCTTAACGATGGACACCAGCCCCCCTGCCGTAGCGCGGACAATAACGCTCATGCATACCTCGCCGCGCCCTACGGCATTTATGCAACCAGGAAAGGTTATATCGCACTCGCCATGGGCTCGGTGGTTGAGCTTGGCAAAATTTTGGGCTCCCCAGCCCTAACCAAATACCACGAACCGAATGAATGGTTCAGTCGTCGGGATGAGATTAAGCAGGTGATTGCCGGGATTCTGGCTGCGGAAAGCGCCTCTTTTTGGCTGGAAAGGCTCGAAAAAGCGGGCTACTGGTGTGCCGAAGTGAGTAACTGGTCAACGCTGACGGCAAGCGAGGGATTCCGCGCGCTGGATATGACTCAGGATGTCCGACTCGATGACGGCAAAACGATCACGATGCTGAAATCGCCGCTGCGCTTCAATGGCAAGCGCACCTCATCTTCCCGCCCTGCGCCAGTGTTAGGAGCAAATACAGCGCAGATTCAGGCCGACTTTCACTTAGCGGAGGCTGATTGATGAAACCACTTACAGGCATTAATGTGCTGGATTTCAGCCAGTTTCTTTCTGGCCCCTCGGCGGCGCTTCGACTCGCCGACTTAGGTGCTAACGTAACCAAAATTGAGAATCCGGACGGCGGTGATATCTGTCGTAAGCTCTATATTTCTGAGCTGCAGATTGATGGTGACAGCTCGCTGTTCCACGCGATTAATCGCAATAAGAAAAGCATCACCGTGAATCTCAAGGACGAGGAGCAAAAAATTGCCCTACGGCCCCTTCTGGAGCAGGCCGACGTGGTTATCTTTAATTACCGCCCCGGCGTCTCGCAGCGCCTCGGCCTGGATTATGCAGCGCTGCGGGAAATCAATCCAGGCCTGGTTTACGGTGAAATTTCCGGCTACGGAGATAGCGGTCCCTGGGTTTCACGTCCGGGCCAGGATTTGCTGGTACAGGCGCTTTCAGGGCTGTGCTGGCTCAACGGTGATAAGGTTCAGCCCCCGCTTCCATTCGGCCTTTCCGTCTGCGATATTTTCGCCGGAGAGTATCTGGTTCAGGGATTAATGGCCGGGCTGGTACAGCGGGCCAGCAGCGGTAGCGGATGCCTGGTCCAGGTGAGTTTACTGGATACCATCCTCGACCTGCAGTTTGAAGTTTTAACCACCTGGCTGAACGATGGCCAGCAGCCGCCGGTCAGAAGTGAGGTCAATAATGCCAACGCCTATATTTCCGCACCCTATGGTATCTATCCTACCGCCGATGGTTTTATCGCGCTGGCAATGGCGCCTGTTCCGCTTCTGGGTAACCTGCTGGCCTGCCCGGCACTGCTTGAGTTTAACGAACCAAAGGAGTGGTTCAACCGTCGGGACGAGATCAAACGAGTTCTGCTGGAACACTTGCGACATAAGAAAAGCGAGGAGTGGTTAAGCATTCTGGAAGCGGAGGATATCTGGTGCGCTCAGGTGATGGACTGGCAGCAATTAATTGCCAGCGAAGGCTTTCAGGCGCTGAAGATGCTGCAGGAAGTTCGGTTAAAAAGTGGAAAAACACTGCAAACCACACGCTGTCCGATAAAAATCGACGGTGAGATCTTCACAAGCGCCCTCGGCGCACCGCCGCTTGGTGCGCATAATCTGGGGTGATTCGGCTACACCCTGCGCTCTTCCCCCGGGGGCGGCGCAAGCGCTTTTCCCGGGCTACGGGGACGCAGATTTCTATGTGCAGGTAGCCCGGACAGATACACAATCGCCTCCGGGAGGATTCGACGATATGCTGAAACTGTCTCTATTGCGCCAGTATCCGGCACTCTTTCATCACCGCCAGCACATCATCAAGCACCAGCGACTCCCACTCGTAGGCAAAAGCGGTCACACTAAACGCCGCGGCCATTTTTCCTGCGCCAGAATAAATAGGCAGAGCAATACACGCCGCGCGTTCGTTGGCTTCTCGTTGCTCAATCGCGTATCCCTGCCGGCGCACCTCACCTAATTCAGCAAGCAATACCGGCAACGTCCCAATTGAATCAACCGTCATTTTCTCAAGCGGCGTTTCCCCATAAAGCCGCATAATCTCCTCATCACTGAATTGGCTCAGCAGCACTTTACCGACTGCGGTACAGTGCGCCGGGAGATGATTGCCGATATGTCGCATCAATGAGAGGTCGTCCTGGGCAAGCGCTTTCGCCAGATAAACCACCTGCCTGCCGTCCAGAATCGCTGCGTGGCTGGTTTTTCCCAGCCGTTTACTCAAAAATGCGGTCAGCAACCGCAAGTCGCGGACCAGATCGGTGCTTTCAATGCAGTTGGCGGCTATTTTTATCAGCGCTAGACCCGCATGATATAAGCGCGTGTCTGGCATATACAGTAGATAGTCGTTATCGATAAACTCCTGAATCAGACTATGAGCGGAGCTTCTGGGAATATCGAGGCTGGTTTGCAGCTCAGTAAAGCTTAAACCCTCCCGATGGCTGGCAATCAATTCCAGCAGGCGGAAGGCTCTCTCAGCAGATTTAACCCTGGCCATTTTATTTGTCTTTATTATCCGCAATGTGATCGTAGAATTTGCGCGAAGACTGATAGAAGGACTTCAGATTTTTACGCAACTGAACTTTATCCCGCAGGATAAAAGCCTCATGAATACTTAACCTCAGCTTAAAGCTGTGCGCCATCGCCCCGTCGGCGTTAAGCAATTTACGCGAAAAGTCCTTACGCAGCATCACAATGGTTTGCATCAACTTGTCATAGATCTGGTTGCCGCACAGACGGCCCATCAAGAGATCGTATTCATCAAGCAATTGATGGTAGGCTTCCGGCTTACCGTCCCCGGCAATTAACTCCGCCATCTGGTCAATTAAGGCCTGAAAGCGAATAAGGTCATCATGACTTACTACGCTAATCGCGGTGAGATAGACCTCTTCTTCTATCAGCTTTCTTGCAGCATAGATTTCATCAAGGTTGTGAATCTCTTTATGGAAGATCCAGGTCATCGTCTCTTCGGGAAGCTGCGGTTTGTTTTCGCAGACATAGCTGCCATCGCCGGGTTTTATTTCGATAAGCCCAATCAGCGATAATGCGCGCAGCGCTTCACGCACCCGGCTGCGCGTAACGTTGAACATCTCCCCCATAGCTCGCTCGTTCGGCAGGCGCTGGCCGGGCTTGAGCTTTCCGGAAGTAATTTGCGAAGCAATCTGCTCCATAATCTGCTCGGTAAGGGTAGTTTTCTTGAGTGCTGTCACATCCATGGCTTTTCCCATATGCAGACAAAGTTCACATCCTTGAATTTACGTTAGCTTTGTTTTTTGTGCAACAACTTGATGTCCATCATTACTTCGCACACAACCATCATGTATCTGACGTAAGGTAGCGAATTAAAACGACTAATATGAAGTCAGACTCAGAGTTTCATGCCTTTGAAACTCTTCTAACTTGGCAGGGCGTGACAAGAAAAGAATTATGGGGGATCTGCAACAGATCATCTTCTGTCATTTCATTACAGTATTAAGGTAAATGCCAGTTGGACCGTCGGTACATCAGCCACGATCCCAGAAACGCAGGAACCATTGTTCTGTGCAGTTAGCTATCAGGCTGAACCGTTATGCAAGTTCGAGATGTAACTGACATTTTATAATATCGTCATGCTGCGTTCTGGATGACAGGAGAATAATGATGAGTTGCAAGTTTGAATGGATCAATGAGCCCGCCATATGGCGCTACGAAAATAACGCCCTGTCGGTAATCACAGATGATCATACCGATTTCTGGCGTCGTACCTGGTACGGGTTTGAGCGTTTTACCGGTCACATCTACGCTACTGACGTAACAGGAGATTTTACTTTTCAGGTCAGGATCCGCACAGACTTCACCACACTTTATGACCAGGCCGGAATTATGATGTTCTCTGACGAACAGCACTGGCTCAAAGCTGGCATCGAATTTAACGATGGAGCACCTGCAATCGGGAGTGTACTCACGCTGGGAAATTCCGACTGGGCTACAGGACTCTTTCCAGGGGATCCGAAGGAGTTCTGGCTGCGTCTGACCCGTAAGAAAGATGCGTTACGATTGCAGTACTCCTCAGATGGACAGCACTGGCCATTACTTCGCTTATGCTATTTCCCCACGGGCCCAGTAAGAACGGGCGTCATGTGTTGTACACCTCAGCGCCAGGGATTGGAGGTAGAATTTCTTGATCTCAGACTGACTCCTGTGATGGATAAAGGACTGCACGATCTGAGCTGATAAAATTCAATAAATTATAAAAAACGGAGAATCCGTTTATGAAGCCATTTTCGGGAGGCCTTAGCAGGTATTGCAGTGTTCTATTATTTCCACTGGCGATGCTCATCTACGATTATTCAGCCTATCTGATCACGGCTCTCATCCAGCCGGGCATCATCCGCATTTTCCGTGAGCTTCAGGTTGATATCACCCAAGTACCCGCCTCTATCAGTCTTTATTTGGCCGGAGGTCTGGCGTTCCAGTGGTTTCAGAGGCCTCTCTCCGACCGGATTGGTCGCCGTCATGTTCTGCTCACAGGTGTAATGATCTTTGCCCTGACCTGGCTGAGCATGATGTTTGTCACCTCGATCGAACAGTATTTTACTGCCCGTTTTATACAGGTAACTAGTATTTGCTTCATCTCCACCGTTGGTTATGTATCAATACAGGAGGCCTTTGATGAAAAGGATTCCATCCGTATTATGGCGGCTCTGACCTCCATCATATTGCTTGTGTCTGTCATCGGCCCACTGGCTGGAGCAGGTTTAATGCCCTTTATGCACTGGAAGCTGTTATTTGTGATCATCGGAGTGATGAGTCTGATGTCCTGGGCCCTGCTGATGTTTAAAATGCCGGAGACTGTCAAATGTCAGGGCCGAAGTTTTCATCCTGGAGATGTATTATCCGATTTTATCCGCGCCTTCAGACATCCGGTGGTACTGACGGGTGAATCGCCACGGATAATCTAGACACTTCTGAGCTGTGATTGGACTGTCGTGGGGTCAGTTCCATAAATGACTCCGAGGTGTCTGTTAAACTCGTTGAGATTCACTGCTGGCGAAAACTACGACGGTCACTATCTGCGAGGTGACGAACTGCAGGTGATTAAAAAAGAGAGCGATATTGAACCGTTGATTGTGCTGAAGGAGTAACCTCTCTCTAAAACTGATGAACCTGGGACATCACTCCGGCTTTTTAGACTGGGGAAAACGAGATCGGTCGCTCAATGAGTATGCTGATTCAGGTAATGTCAAAGAATAAAATATCTGTATAAAATCATGCTACTGGCAATTTGCATCAAATCTCCGGGTAAACAGGGTCAAGATGAGAATTTTCCCGGCATAATACAGGGATACAAAAGTGGATAGAGATCAAACAAACAGCAGCCTGTTCAATGGTGATCCCGTACTTCATGCAACATGGCTGTACTATCAGGAAGGCAAAAGCCAGACTGAAGTTGCAGCTATCATGGGGGTGTCCCGCGTCACGGTTGTCAAATACCTGCAAACAGCCCGGGAAAATGGACTGGTTCATATCAACCTGGATGTGAATGTCTTTGGATCTATCGACGCTGCTTTGCAAATTCGCGATAAATTCAATCTCCAGAGAGTGATCATCGTGCCTGATGGCGAACATGCCGGAAAACGTGATGATACAAAGCTGATGCGGACTCGCCTTTCACGTGCCGGTGGCATGTATCTGAATCAGGTAATTGAGAATGGTGATGTGCTGGGAGTTGCCTGGGGAAGAACAATTCATCAGATGAGCAAAACCATGACGCCGAAGTCATGTAAAAATGTCACCGTTATTCAGATGCTCGGTTCCATGCCCTCTCAACCAGACCTGACGATTATTGAATCCTCATCGCAAATCGCTTACAAGCTTTCAGGCCGTGTCGCCTCGCTGCACGTGCCCGCCGTGGTATCAAGCGCCAGACTGGCCATGGAGTTACAGGCAGAGCCTATTATTCGATCGAATTTTGACGTTCTGACTCGCTGTACGAAAGCCTTTTTTGTCGTGGGTAACGCGCTTGATGAAAATCCCCTGATTCGGGTGGGCGTGCTGAATAAGAAGGAAATGCAGACGTATCGTGATTTAGGCGCAGTAGGTGTCATTTGTGGCCGCTTCTATGATAAGGAAGGGATGCCCGTCGTGGCGGATGTTGACCAGCGTATTCTGGGAATCAGTCTGGCTCAGTTAAGGCAGATTGAACGGAAGATCTTCCTTGCTGGTGGGGAAAGAGGCTATGACGCAACGTTGGGTGCCCTGCTGGGAGGATATGTCACGGACCTGATTGTTGATGAAGGAACGGCAGAGTTTTTGCTGGCGTGTGAATTACCACACTAAAAGAATGAACAACTGCCCCATGTGGATATGGGGCAGGATTTTATTGATTAGCGGCGATAATAAGAACAATACCCACAATATATGAAATAAACATAGTCAGCAGCAGTTTATTGGTTCCGGCTGGCGCACTGGCAAATTCTCTCCAGATGAAGACTCCCCAGATCACGGCAATCATTGTGGCACCCTGTCCCAGACCGTAGGAAATGGCATAACCCGCCTGACCAGACGCAATCAGACTGAATGCCAGACCGACACACCAAATCATACCGCCCAGCCAGCCGCAAACATGATCCCGTAAACTCCCGGAAAAATACATTTTCCCGTTGACCGCTTCTCCTGAAATAGGCTTTTTCATGACCAGCGTGTTAAGGACAAAGTTCGACAAAAACAGCCCCGCGGCAAACAGAACAAGTGCTGAGTACGGCGTCATCAGACCGCTGGCAGGCTGGCTGAAATTGTCAGACATGGAGTCCGCCAGGAAGCGGAAAAACCATCCCATAATGATACCCGCCAGAATGGCAGTAATGAGACCTTTATTACGGCGAGATTTATCCGCCTCCTGCGTGACACGACCATAGGCTATCGCGGTAAAAATAATGGCGATCATAACGCAGGCGACACCGAGGAACAGAATGAGCGGATCGCCCTGCGGATTGCCGATATAGGTGGTGATCACACCCAGAGCCAATGCCAGCCCCACCCCCACAGGAAAAGCTACCGCCATACCGGCAAGATTAATAGAAGCGACCAGAAGAATATTGGAAATATTGAAGATAATCCCTGCCAGTATTGCCGACATCAGACTACTGCTGCTCGCCTGCTGAATATCAGGTATAAAACTGCGACCGGCTTCGCCCATAGAACCCAGCGTGAAGGCAAATAACAAAGAACACAGCAATAATCCAATTGAATAATCCCAATAGAATAGAGGGAACTCCCATTTTTTATTGCTGACAAGTTTGGTTGTATTCGCCCATGAACCCCAGCAAATCATGGTAATAAAACACATTATTATGGCGACAGCATACGATTCCACGATAAACATAAATAACTCCTTGTGGTAGTTATAATCAATCGTTGTGGACAGAGGGGATAGCAGCCATTCCGCGAATGGCTGCTATATGTTATTAATTAAAATAAAGCTGTAATTACGCTTTCAAACCATATGTTTTGAATTTTTCAAGAACAATGGTCATTTCGGCTTCAGAAAGAACGGGAACATCGTGATGTAATCCGCCACATTTGATGTATAAATCAGCCAGCGTCTCGGTTTCACCCGCCAGCCACAACGTCTTTTCCAGCGTGACGTCCATGGCCAGCATACCGTGGTGCTGCATCAGCAAGGACTTACTTTCTCTGATCCCTTTAGATACACCGTCAGCCAGTTCAGGGCTGCCAAAGGTATAATAGGGAATACAGGGAATATGATCCGTCCCCGATACCGCCACCATATAATGAATGGCCGGAATTGAATGATTATGTATTGCCACCGCCGTGGAATTCACCGCATGCGTATGTATGACAGCATTCAATTCTGGTCTGGCTTTATAACACGCCAGATGAAATAACCATTCACTTGATGGTATTTTACCCGCTTCAGGTATTCCCTTATCGTCTACAAAGACAATCATGTCCGGCGTCATCTTTGAATAAGCGATCCCACTCGGCGTAATCAACATGCCACCGGTATACCTGGCACTCACATTACCTGATGTTCCTTGATTAAGACCTGACGCATTCATTTCCCGACAAGTGGAAATGATATTTTCTGCTAACTTAATCCTTTCCATTCCTGCTCCTTAACAGCAGTGGTCGTCGTTTTAATGCTGCTCATCCTGGAGTGCTTTACTCTTCAGGTCAGCAAACATATCCGCCAGCGCTGACTTACTGGCAGCACAGACTCCGCGCTCAGTAATGAGGCCGGTGATGTAGCGGGCAGGCGTGACGTCGAAAGCGTAGTTCCCACAACGGGTTCCTTCAGGGGCGGTATTGACCCAGCTCAATTCTCCCTGAGGGTTTATCCCGTAGACATGGGACTGCTCTTTTCCGTCACGTTGCTCAATCGGAATGCTTTTTCCGTCCTCGATAGTCCAGTCAATAGTGGGAGAAGGTAACGCGACGTAGAAGGGAACATGGTTATCATGGGCCGCCAGCGCCTTAAGATAGGTACCAATTTTATTACAGACATCCCCCCTGGCCGTAGTTCGATCGGTCCCCACAATGCAGAGATCAACGTCACCGTGTTGCATCAGGTGGCCACCCGCGTTGTCGGCGATCAGGGTGTGAGGAATACCGTGTGAGCCCAGTTCAAATGCCGTGAGTCCGCCCTGATTACGTGGCCGCGTTTCGTCCACCCAGACGTGAACAGGGATTCCGTTTTCATGCGCTTTGTAGATCGGAGAAAGCGCTGTTCCCCAGTCTACAGTCGCCAGCCAGCCTGCGTTACAGTGCGTCAGGATATTGACCACACTCCCGGCCAGTTTTTTCTGGGCTATTTCGCGGATGACTTCTGCACCATGTAATCCAATTTGTTCACACAACGCGACATCTTCCTCGGCAATTTCTGCCGCCAGCGCCCAGGCCACATCCTTGCGCTCTGATACACAGAGATCCTTCAGTGTGGCTATCATCCTGTCGAGAGCCCATTTGAGGTTAATTGCCGTTGGTCGGGTTTTGATAAGAAGGTCATAGTAACGCTGCAGACCCATGTCACTGGCATCGTGATTCATTCCCAGCGCGATACCATAGGCTGCAACGACACCAATAAGCGGAGCGCCACGAACCCACATCTCCTGAATAGCCGTAGCGGCCATTTCCGCAGAGGTAAGCGCCACCACCTCGAACTTAAAAGGCAACTTAGTCTGATCGATGATTTCTACCGCTTTTCCATCCCCGGAAACCCAGACCGTACGGTAGTGTTTACCTTTAATATTCATAATGACCTCTTACTTAACCTTCGCAGACTGGATGACGGAATCCATATTTTTAAACTGGCGGGCATTGACGATAAGATCGCGCGCCATGGTCAATGCACGTCGTTCACATTCTGCGCGAAGCTCTGTATTTTCAATCAGTTTCAGCTCGGCAACGCCAGCAAAACCGATAATCCGGCGATTCATTTCCATGCCGGCATTCACCAGGGAATCTTCAAGCAGCGTGGCAAAAAACTGATCCTGTGCGTCCTCAAGAGCGGCTCTGTTCTGTTGATACATTTCTGTCGGCCACGCGTCGCCCTGTGTTTTATTGTCCCACAACAGACGGAACTCCCGGGTGAAAACGAACCAGGTTTCGACAATCTGCTGAAGCAGCCATTCCTGATAGTCAGCGCGACGTTGCTCATTCGCATCCCACCCTGGACGTGAGAAGAACGCTAACAGAAGGTTGCCTATATAGTTGCCGATATCAAACGCCATTGGCCCCATGAAACCGAATTCAGGATCAATCACTTTGGTATCCGTGTCGGTCACCATGATTGAACCTGAATGAAGGTCACCATGTAACAATGCCTGCGCCTCTGTCATAAATTTGTACTTATAACGCATGGCAACCTGGATCATCTCTACATCAGCCCAGGCGTTATGCACGGCATCGTCCAGCTCAGGAGAAGTCCAGTTATTCCGTTCAGCGTTGTAATAGGGCTCTGTGAAGATCAGATCTTCCGTAATTTTGCACAGCTCATGATTCAACGCGAACTCGGCAGTAAGCGCTTTTTTCTGTTCTGCTGACATGCCAATGTCAGACGTATTGAAGAGGGTCTGGGCTAAAAATGTGCCGATATCTTCAGCAAGTTTTGGAAATGTTTTACCGTTGATCAGCTCTTTACGAAGAATGACGTGTGGCGTCAGGTACTCCATGGCAAACAGTGCCATATCCGGGTCGTAAAAATAGACCTCTGGTATCAGTGTGTGGCCCGCGTACTTTGCTTCCTGGCATAAGACATTGTACTCAAAACCTGCACGGCTCAGAGATAAAGGCCACCCTTCACCTCCGGCACGGAGCCAGGGCAGGGCCTGCTTTACAATGATGGTTTTATGCGTCCCCTCAACGATAAACACCATGTTCAGATTTCCGTCCCCTACTTCTGAAACTTTCCACTCTTCAGGTAATCCCCCCGGTTCACATGCAGGGGTCAGTCTGGATGAGAGATAACCGGGCAGTGTGTCACATGTCAGCGGTTTGTAACCTGATGGAATTGAATCCGTCATAACAGTTCTCCTTGTTTATGCAGAATAACAATCAACTTTTCATATGAAAACTATACATTATCAAATGTAAACATTTATGTGATGCATGTAGATTATTTAAACAGAGATAACCAGAGCAATGCTGCATGTCATTGTGATGCTTACAGAGCCAGGGAGAGATAATAATAAAATTAATAATTAATATTCATGTAGTTATGAAATAATAAGAGTATCATCAGAGGAGTTAACACAGGTTCTCTTAAGCGAAAATGACGTACGGGCGTGACAGAGAAAATTGCACACAAAACAATACATATGTATTTGTGATTTATCCATTGTTTAAGGATTATAGATTTTTTTGCTGAGGCTTTTGATAATCCGCTGCTGAAAAAACCGAAATGCGCACCTTCTTTGTTCAAAAAAGCAGAGAGCCGCCCTTTGAACTCGCTTACTGGCACAAGAATTCAACAGACAGTTATCCATTGCTGACACTCTCAATGATGGCTTTGTGTGGTGTATGGCGCCCTTCCCGTTAACAAACTGTAAAGTGACGTCTTTAGTCTGCATACCGATACGCTGCCCGCCATGTGCGGGCATTTTTTATTCACATTTTTGTCATCCGCAGACCCGGTTTTCATGTACTGCACAAACATTGAGGTGTAACCATAAGTCGCATCCTTAACCTCCACTCGGCGAATGATACATTCTGTTTTTCCGAAGCACGTGTTTAATCTACGTTAATAACCAACAACGTCATAAATTATTTTTCACAAATACATCAACAAACACCCGTTCATCCGATTTATCTAACAAATTAAGCGAAGGTATCTATAACCTCCAGGATAAAGAGAATAACCTTTACTTTTTTTTGCTTTTTTTTGGTTTTGCGAACAATTTTACGGATACCATCACAGCCCTAAATAACAGGAGTATTACATTTGAACTCAGTGAGGTGACGTATGAAAACAGAACGCCATCATGAAATAATAAAATTAATCAGCACAAAAGGTTTTGTTCGTGTAGCTCATCTTTCTCGCCATTTAAAGGTAACGAAAGAAACGATTAGAGCAGATCTTAATGAGCTTTCCCAAAGAGGCTTATTAAATCGCTGTCACGGTGGTGCTTATATCGATATTCATTCTCTTGATAGTGTCACCAAAAATGAAATCATTCACGTCCTTGAGTCTATAGACTCACATGACATAATAACAAGGGGCCCTCCTGTTATGAAAGACAACGTTTGTGTTTTGGGTTCATTTAATGTTGATATTATAAATTATCTACCACGACTTCCCACTGCAGGAGAATCCTTGCTTTCCGGAAAATTGATATTCTCACCTGGAGGCAAAGGATGTAATCAGGCCCTGGCGGCCAGTCATGCGGATGCGAGTGTGACTTTTATTACTAAAATAGGCTCCGATCATTTTAGTGAATACGCCAGTTCTTTCATCAATGCGTCAATCATAAAAAAATCTGTCATTTATAAGTCTGAAGATGTTCAGACTGGCACTGCTTCAATTCTGGTCGATGAGGGTACTGGTGAAAACATGATAGCGATTTTCCCTGGTGCCAACATGACATTGTTGCATGATGAAATTTCGCTACAGCAAGATGCGATAACGGAGTCAAATATTTTGCTTTTACAGCTAGAAACAAACCCTGAGGCTTTAGAACGCGCTATTGAAATTGCAAAGAGAAATAATACCTCAGTTATTATAAATCCCGCTCCTTATAACTCATGCGTTAACCATTTACTGGATGGGCTGGATTATCTGACGCCTAATGAAACCGAAGCAGGATTACTCACTGAAATTTCTGTAATTGATACTACGTCAGCAATGGAAGCTGCAAAGGCAATCTATCACAAAGGTGTAAAAAACGTCGTTATTACTCTTGGCAAAAAAGGATCTGTGGCCTATGACGGCAAAAGATTTATTATTTCCCCTGCTTTTCCTGCTGTCGTAAGGAATACAGCCGGTGCCGGTGATGCATTTAACGGAGCATTGGCATCAGAGCTTGCACGAGGACGCTCTCTGGAAAATGCGTTACTCTACGCCTCCGCATTTTCATCACTGGCAGTAGAAACTACCAATGCCTCAGATATGCCTGATAACAAAGCAGTTCTACATCGAATAAAAACAACGCAGTATCGTCAGGAAATTTATTAAATAACCATAAAGGAACCTAACATGAACGCAGAGACTTCCTCCTTAAAAATCCTGTTTATTGGTGAGTCATGGCATATCCATATGATTCACTCAAAAGGTTACGACAGTTTCACATCAAGTAAATATGAAGAAGGTGCAACATTTTTACTGGAAAACTTACGCCAAAACAACGTGTCCGTCACTTATATGCCAGCTCATCAGGTGCAGATTTCTTTCCCGCAAGAGCAGGCAGAACTGGAGCAATATGATGCCATCGTCATTAGCGATATCGGCAGTAACACTTTCCTTCTGCAAAATGAAACATTTTATCAATCCAAAATCAAACCTGACGCGCTGGATATGATAAAAGAATATGTCAAAAATGGCGGTGGATTATTAATGATAGGTGGTTACCTTTCGTTTATGGGGATTGAAGCCAAAGCCAATTATAAAAATACTGTATTAGCTGAAGTTCTTCCGGTAATTATGCCTGATGGTGATGATCGTATCGAAAAACCCGCTGGTGTGTATGCCTCTCCGGTTGAGCATGAGCATGAAACTGTCTTAGGTTTCTCCGACTGGCCCATATTCCTGGGTTATAACAAAGCAGTGGCAAAAGAAAACGCAACAGTTGCATTAACTATCAATAACGACCCTCTACTTGTTTATGGACGTTTTGAAAAAGGCAGGACAGCCTGTTTTATGAGTGACTGTTCACCGCACTGGGGTAGTCATGAGTTTCTAAACTGGAAATATTACACTCCGATGTGGTTAAACATTCTTCGTTATATCACCAGCAGTTAATAATAACGGGTCAGAAGCTTATATCTTCGGACCCATTCCTGACTGATTAATATACAGGATGGACTTATGAACAAAAGCAAATACTCTGTTCCCTTGCTGATGCTTGCAACAATTCTTGCAGGTACACTTTCTCCAATGCAGTCTGCTGTTAATGGCGAACTGGGTCACTGGCTCAACGATGGAAATGCCTGCGCAGTTATTTCTTTCGCCAGTGGTTTAGTCGTGATGTTCTTTATAATTATGGCCAAAAAAGAGACCCGTCAGCAATTTTCCTCTATTCCTTCGCTGATAAAACAGCGGAAAATACCGCTATGGAACTGGTTTGCTGGCCTGTGTGGGGCAATGGTGGTGTTTTCTGAAGGTGCATCCGCCAGCGCGCTCGGCGTGGCAACTTTTCAAACAGCGTTAATCTCAGCACTCATTCTTTCTGGTTTACTGTGTGACCGATTTGGTATTGGGGTTAGCGAGAAAAAATACTTCACTTCTTACCGGATTATCGGAGCCATTTTCGCCGTTGTCGCTACGGTGTTTGTAGTTTCTCCTCAGTGGCGTTCCACGTCGTTTATCCTTCTGGCCATTCTGCCATTTATGGCAGGTTTACTCGCAGGATGGCAACCTGCAGGTAACGCGAAAGTCGCGGAAGCTACTGGATCGATGCTGGTATCAATCACCTGGAATTTCATCGTCGGTTTTACTGTCCTGGGTATCGCCCTTCTCGTCAGAATCTCACTTGGTCACGTCAGCTTCCAGTTGCCTGATACATGGTGGATGTACCTCGGCGGACCACTGGGGCTGATGTCCATTGGATTGATGGCGATTCTGGTTCGTGGACTGGGATTATTGATGCTGGGCGTGGCCTCCACCGCCGGACAACTACTTGGGTCAGTGCTTATTGATGTACTGATTCCGGCACTTGGCAATACCGTCTATTTTGTCACCCTTGTAGGTACGGTATTTGCCCTTGTGGGGGCGATTGTCACCACCATCCCCGACTTCAAACAAGCACGGCTGGCGAAAGCGGAGGCACAGTAATGAAAGGTTATTTGCAGACTGTTACCGGTTCAATACCTAAGGAAGAGATGGGCTTAACTTTGCCACATGAGCACCTCTTTAATGACCTGTCTTCTGTCGTTGATAAACCCTTTTATAGCTGGTCTGAACAGATCGCTGACTTCTGCGTTTGCGCAGAGAAACAGTGGGCACTTAAGCACGATCCATACTGCTGCGCTGATAATATGAGTAAAAAGGAAATTGAAGATGTCATTGAGGAGATAAAAAGCTTCATGGCGTTGGGGGGTAAAACCATTGTCGATGCCACAGGCTCTGCGTCGATTGGCCGCGACCCGTTATCGCTTTATGAAGTTGCCCGCCGAACAGGTATTAACATTGTCGCCTCTTCTGGCCCGTACCTTGAAAAATTCGAAGGAGAAAAGCTTCATCAGCAAGTGGACATTCTTGCCCGGACTATTGATCGTGAACTGAACGAAGGGATTGACGGAACGGATATCCGGGCAGGAATGATTGGCGAAATCGGTGTCTCTCCAGAATTTACCGATGCGGAGAAAAACGGTCTGCGGGCCGCCTCACTGGCCTGGAAAGACAATCCGGATGTTTCAATCAATATTCACATGCCTGGATGGTTAAGGCGTGGAGATGAGGTTCTGGATATCGTTCTGAGAGAAATGGGAGTCTCCCCGAGGAAAGTTTCCCTGGCTCATTCAGATCCATCCGGAAAGGATCTTGATTATCAACGCCGTATGCTCGACAGGGGAGTCTGGTTAGAGTTTGATATGATTGGGCTCGACATTACGTTTCCGAAAGAAGGCGTAGCGCCAGGGGTACAGGAAACAGCCGATGCCGTCAGCGAGCTCATTGAACTGGGGTATGGAGATCAGCTCGTATTAAGTCACGATGTTTTCCTGAAACAAATGTGGGCAAAAAATGGAGGGAACGGATGGGGATTTGTGCCAAACGTCTTCCTGGGCTATCTGTCCAGTCGCGGGGTTGATGCGAAGTCAGTTAAAAAACTTTGTGTTGATAATCCGGCAAATCTCCTGGCCTGACAATAACCCGGCAGCCCGGACGACGTACGGGCTGCATTTCCGCCATTGATCTTAATGAAAAGAGAGTCAATACGGTTCCCGCTATACGCTTACTCTTTCACAAGTATGTGCTCTGTACGTAACGGGACAAAGAGGGAGATAGATAGAAGACCCAGGGTCTACTCAGATTCATCACTACATTGAGAAATCAGACGAAAAAACCATTGGGGTCACAACGCTATTTAGCAGATCGTCGATAAGATTTTGATGCTTGCCAGGCATGTTTCATCTTCTCAATAAACTCCAACTTCTCTTCAGGTTGGACGTTCCACACATCTATAGCCGCAATAATCATGTCATAACGCATAGACGTATTATAAGGGCGAAGATAGCCCGCTATTCGTCCTTTTCCTTTGAGATAGTCCCAGAGATATACTAACTGAGTTTCATTTTCACGTGATATCCAGTCAAAATCTGTCAGAAAAAAATCATATTGCTCAAGCCAGCGCTCATGCAGTTTTTTGAAATAAGTGATCTTATCTCCAAGTGAGCATGGAGCTTCATCAATATACCTCATCACACCATTGATGAGTTCACGCTCAGTTACCGGAGTGGGGTTGTACAGATCGGTACTTGCTCCCGCGTTCAGATAAAATCGGGAGAAAACGCGTTTCGTTTTTTTCGAAGCAATGGCCTGTGGATTTGTTATCAGGTCCAAATCAATACCGTCCAGGTCGATATTCAAATTAGCGAAATCAAGATTTGTGAAGATATTATTGTCCAGTAAAAGAGAATTAAAACCACTTGAACAATCAAAGCCATCCCCCAAACCACCAAGTGCCAGCCCTGCAGATAATACTGGGTATTCAAAAATATAATGGTGAGCAAACCACAATGCTCTTGGTGTACCTTTGAAACAATCAAAATAATCTTTATCAATGAGTAGCAGCTCAGCCCATTCTTTAAGAGTTTTCCGGCCAATTTTGATCCTGTCCTGATCGCCCAGGAAATGCCGTTCAAGGATCTGAGAGATTAAAAGTCGAAACTGATCTGGCGAATCATAAGTACTCAACTGTAAGGAGTGATCAGTGTTGGAAAGTGCTCCCAGCATTTTTAGATACATGATCTCGTAACGGATCATATCGTAATGCAACATCGTCTCTTCCCTCTAATTCTGGCTCCCGGACACAGATTAGCATGAGCATCTTTTATGTGGAGAGAGACGTGTCACAGGCTGAGGAATGACTGATTTCTTACTGATTTCTTACTGATATCCTACTGATTTTATTGTGATATTACTTTGATGTTTTACTGCATTATTACTGTAGTTTTTACTCTACTATCCTCCTCTGCTCACCTCATTAGAATCCTTAAACAGCTGATATGAACATTTGGGTTTTTAGTATAATTAAGGGGCACTCCCTTTTCTATACCACTTTGCTCACAGCGCCCTCACCCAACAAGCAACTCTGCCTGTATTGCCCTAGATACACAGCACCCTGTATCTGCCGTATCCCCGCTTCTCTTAAAAATTACATCTCACCCCAATCCTTTGTACTCCACCTGACAAAGGATAAATCAATGCACACACCTTACCCCTTTAACCCCAGATATACGATGAACTGGTTTCTGCTGTCTCTACTCAATGACCACCTGAATCAGCTACTGAACCGATACTCCCGAATACAGGCACTCAGACTCGACCTGTTCTATCAGAAAGGTTCAGGGCGCTATAAACATTATTCATGGAACGAAACAGAGCAAGAAGTACGTATGCTGGTTGAACGAACCCTGCAACATACTAATCTGGCAGGACATTTCTGGGTACTTGAGAACTCTGTAGACCACGGGTGCCATGCTCATATCGTGTTCTATCTCGACAGGCACCTTAACCAGGCTACCTACCCAATAGCTGAGAGAGTTGGAAGAATATGGCGGGAAATAACGCAACGAGAAGGCTATTACAACCGCTGCGAATACAAGCCCACTTATGAAGTCAGTATTGATAGGCCGGTGAACTACGGTGATACCGAAGCCATCGATAACCTGCGCTACATCATCAGCTACCTTGCCAAAGAAGAACAAAAGCACGGTCACTATTACTACGGAGCCAGTGAGGTACCGCCGCCCAGCGGACTGGGGCGTCCTCGCACGGTGTAACTCACGTTCTGCACTTTTTTACGTATCAATCCATTGATGTGGAAGGGCTGGTAGTAAAGAGCAATCAACCACCAGCTCAGGATAATCCCACAATGGAAGACAGCATCATGACAGAACATATTTCTTTGCTTGATGACCAACTGGTGGACATGCGCTTCATCACGAAGCTTACAGGGCTTACGGACAAGTGGTTTTACAAGCTGATAAAAGACGGCCAATTCCCTAAGCCGATCAAGTTGGGCCGCAGTTCCCGCTGGAAGCAAAGTGAAGTCGAAGACTGGCTACTGCAACGTATTTCGGACTCACGAGGCGGTTGATCAGACCAACTCCCTCTGAATTTTATCGAAGTAAGTCCCCTTCGCTTCCCGGCTTTCTCTGACACTGCTCACTGTAAGACACCAGATATTGCCAGTAGCCCCCCTTAAAACGCTCTAACTTGATAAACCCGCCAGTCTGCCCGCACCGGGATGAACCAAACCTGCGTGTCATCTGGCGGTAAGGAACATTACACGTACGCAAAATCCTCTATCGCACTAGACGGTAATGCTCGCCTGATAAAGGGGAGTCACTGGTGCAGACTGACACCAGTCGTCTGTACAGACAGCGCTGCCCGACAAGCAGGACTTCAACTGTCGTGGGCAGATGGTGGCGCTCGGTGATACGACGCTGAAACTCATCAGTGCGCTGACGAACACAGGCACACTGGCCGCCAGAAAAACACGCAGACACAGTCACCAGCAGCGATGTAATGCAGAGAAATGTTCTAGTGATGAATGACGAAAGTAACTTTGCCAACAATGCCCAACACACTACCGTATTTTCAGTGCACAGAGCTTTTTGCTGAACGCCTCAGGCACGCTCTGGACTGGTGGAGACGTACAGCTGACTTCGCATGGCAATATCACCATAAACGGTTTCACAGGCACCCTACTCAATACTGCGCAGTTATACGCAGGCAATAATCTATCCCTGCTCACTGCGTATATTGCCTCATAACTTGAAATTATGAGTAACATATAGGTATTTTCTACACGATGCCTCTGGTTATTAGTTCAGTAACCCCTTCCGCTGCGCGCTTAAGAATATACCTCCATTTAACGCATTGATAATAATATAGAAATACTCCTGCAATACATATAATGTAATGCATACACAGCAAACATCAACCCCATGTATTTTTGACTGATGATACAACTTTTATTACTCCTGGTTGTATAGTTCTCCTGATTGCTCTATATCATAGAAGATAAATTATTCGTCATTGTGCATAGCGACGCCAAAGTAAAACTTCCTTTTATTTGAAATAATAAAACAACTCGATAAATAGGATGGAATCAATCAATTTTTGTTATCATTTAAATAAAAACCACCTGTGAGATACACCCACAAAAATTAGTAGTTGAAGTTATACCAACACAAGAGTAATCTGATCTGTTTTTTAACTAAAAATATAAGGTTTTTTCGCTTGTCTGTAAGGAGTTTGCCTTGAGTCAATCAGAATGCATTTCTTGGGTAAAATGTACTTCCTGGCTAAGTAACTTTCTTAATCGTAGAGGATTGAGACAACCTGATAGCCGTCCCCTATATGAATATCATGCGACCAATGATGAATACAATAATCTAACACAACTACTTCGTGCAGTTGGTCAAGTACAGAGTAATATCGATGATAAAGGTTACGCTGCCTGTTTTGTCCTTTTTTGCTCTGAATGGTATCGCAGAGATTATGAGCGCCATTGTGGTTGGATGTGGGACCCTATATATAGAGCATTGGGAGTATCATTAACGTCGACTGAATTAAGGATTATTATCCCTAAAGGGATGGAAGGTTACTGGAACCGCCCAATCCGATTTTACGAATCGGAACGACGTAATTTTCTCGGAACATTGTTCAGTGAGGGGGGATTACCATTCCGCTTACTGAAAGAATCGGATAGCCATTTTCAGAATGTATTCTCCCGGATTCTCAATCAATATGGGCAGGCACAACTGGCAGGATTTTCCATACTTTCTCTAGTAAGAACTGTCATAGAAAAATCAGCCCTGCCAACTGTTTTTAGCGAAGACACTTCTGTAGAACTCATCAGCCATATAGCGGAAAAACTCAGCTCGCTGGTTCTAATGTACAACCTGAGCAATCATACCGAACCCGTGAAGCAGCTTGATAAAGTGCATCCAAAATGGCGTGATGAGTTCCCTATGCCTTTGGATGATGAAACAGGTACTCGCTTTCTTAATGGGTTGCTATGTACTGCCTCCGTAGAGGCTAAATCCCACTTACAAAAAAATAAGGGTTCCGGTTGTCAATTCTATTGGTCGGAAAACCATCCCAATCAAATCCAGGCGATAATTTCGCTGCCTGATGAACTCACCTTCCCAATCATCAGCACTCCCTCAACGACGCGATTTGAACTTGCCATTTATGAAGATGGTGAAGAAGTCACCTGTCTCGGCCCCGCCTATGCATCCCTGGAGAACGCCCATGCCAAAGTTCGCCTGCGTAAAAGTGAGTCGAGATTTGTCAGACGCCAGCCAGCTGCGAGCTTAACGATTGTTGCACGAACTGGAGGAATGATTGTTGGCACCATAAAACTTGAAGATAGTGAAATCGCCGTTGGCGAGGTACCACTTACTTTTGTTGATGATGAGGAACGCTGGTTATTGCAAGGGCAAGCTTCTTGTACTGTACGTAATAGCAATGTTCTTATTGCCTTACCTCAAGAAAAAACCACTATTTCAGGGTGTGAAGGCTCTCCAGGTACAGCGTCGTTATTAGGACTCAGAACACTGTCCGTAAAAGGACGCCAGGATATAACCATTTCCGGAGATGAAACATACAGGATCCGCACCGGGAGGGAACAATCTAATCAGAGCGGATTTGATTTTTATGGAAAACATGTTACCTGGAATTGCCATCCTGATGAAACATTCCTTGGTGTACCTAAAGTTACGGCGAAAAACCTGAATGCTGAAGATATACAATTCAAACGTTACCTGAGTGGCATATCGTTAGATGAATGTCAGGTACAAGAGATGATGGGTACGCAATATGTTTCTGTCAGAAATACTCACAATGAAACTCTACTGCGTCGAAAAATTGGGATCTTGCCGGCAGATTTTAACATTGAAATAAAGGGTGGTGAGCTAGCCAATGAAGGTTCCATTGTTATCTCAACGCAACATCCCTGCATGTCTGTCTTAAAAGATAAAACACTAGAGGTTGCTCGCAAACGCTCAGCAGGACAAACAGAAATATTACTTAAAGCAGAAGGAATACCTCCTGCGTTTGTCTCTTTGCAGATTTACCCAAATTTGGGTGCAGCCCCAGTAGAGATGACTCTACCTTTCCCTGCAAAAGGTTGCCTGGCCCTTGATGCAAATGGATGCACTCTGGATAAAAATATTACTCTGCATGATTTGCTGGGTTCGAGAGCCTTTTTATTTGGTAAAAATGGCGATCCGACACGTTTTTCACTGGAATTACATTTACGTTCCAAAAGTGGGTTACAGGCATGGCATGAATGGTGTTATACCGCGGGGGAACACCCCGTCGAACTCAATTTATACAGCCTGAGAGAGCATATTGAAAACTTACTGTCTCTTGAGACAGGAATTGACCAGGTTGTTGAGATGCAAATCAAAGGCGCAGGTGCTGTAATGAGCTGGCAGATTCGCCGCTATAAATACAGTTTACGCTATGATTATGAAAGAGAACTTCTCATCAGCCAGTCAACCCATTATCGTACCGGGCAAATGTCTTCACCTGTCATCATGTTATTGAGTGAGCCGGAGAGAAAAATCACCCCATTATCATCAAGAATGAGCGAAGGTGTACCGACAGGTGAATATGAACTGAGTTCGGTTATTAACAAAAATGGGCCGTGGTTAGTCGTCCCCAAACAGGGTGAGGAAATGGCGTTTCGCCCCTGCTTCATTCGTGGGGAACCGTCGTTACCTGTGGATGAAAGTAGTATTCGTTCATTGCAGAAAGCGACCCAGCTTTTTAATCCCCAGTCTGAAGTTAATACCATTACACTGGTACTTGAACAGATGGCTAACGATCCCGCTCATTCCGGCTGGCAATTTATGCGTTGCCTGTACGACCAATTTGGTTATCTGCCGCTGGCAACCTTTGAAGTTTGGCGTGCGCTAGTACAGCATCCACGAGCACTGGCGATGTCGCTATTTAAATTTGAGATGTCAGCTGAGTATCTGAGCCGCATTGAAAATGAGTTCCCTATTTTATGGGAGTTCTTCCCCATCTTCGAAATCAAAACTGCAGCCGATCGATTTAAATTGTTCCTGAGCCAAAAGGGTGCACCGGAAGAAACCCAGAATTTACTGGTGAAGAGCCTGTATCAGCGATTGGGGCTCGTTTTTCCGACATATGCCGACGAAATTGAGAAATGGTTAAGTTATGGACAATTCCCTCCGCCCATTCCAGAGTTCTTCATTCGCGAGTGGTATCAGGAGCTTTTACGTGAGCATAGTGAAGCTCGCTGGCCAGAGTACGGCAGCAAGCGGCTGCATAGCTGGATGACATCACAAAAAAATCCAGTGATCAGCATTAATCCTGACGCAGAATACCGCTATTCCGTTGCCTGGTTACCCGTCTTCGCCGCAGCTGTAGCAAGCGGCAATACCTCTTTTGAAGCCGTATTTGACCGTAAACCGGGTGCCGTATTTTTCCTGAGACAGGTCAGGGACTTCGATTCCCGCTGGTTTAAGGCCATCTTCCAGTGCAGCCTGTTGCGTTATTTTGCTCAAAAATAAAAAGGGATAAGAATGACTACACGCTATTTTTCGTCACTTATTGAACAATCGTTGTCTCGTTCAACTGAAGCAACACTGAGTATCATGGGGGTCACAAACCCGCAGTTGCGTGAGCACCTCGCGCAACAAATGGGCGCCGATTGTGGGAAATCAGGCTCATTCCTTGCTTCTCCCGTTTTCCAACAAATGTTTGGCTGGAAAGCGTCAAACAAAACGATGCGTAGCCTGACGGAAGGCAAGGCATTGCTAAGTAAAGCTGTGGTTGATTCGCTGGATGATCAGAACAATGGACGCTATCGTTTTGGTGCTGACTGGAAACCCTTTACTCACCAGCTAGCCAGTTGGAAGGCTCTGCTGGAAAAAAAACATTCTGTGGTAGTGACCAGCGGTACGGGTTCAGGCAAAACCGAATGTTTTATGGTGCCGGTGCTGGAAGACCTCTACCGGGAATTACATGAAAATGGCAACAACCCACTTATCGGCGTCAGGGCCCTTTTCCTCTATCCACTTAACGCCTTAATTAATTCGCAACGTGAGCGCCTGGACGCCTGGACACGTGGTTTTGGTTCCGGAATCCGATACTGCCTCTACAACGGAAATACCGAAAATCTACACGCCGCAGTGAAAAGCGAACAGGTAAAAAGACCGAATGAAGTACTCTCGCGCGAAAAAATGCGTGAAGAACCCGCTCCAATTCTAGTGACCAACGGCACAATGCTGGAATATATGATGGTCCGCCAGATCGACGCTCCAATTATCCAGCAATCTAAATCACAAAAATCATTACGCTGGATCGTATTGGATGAAGCGCATACCTATGTCGGCTCGCAGGCCGCTGAACTGGCGCTGCAGTTACGCCGCGTGATGACGGCCTTTGGTGTGACTCCAGATGATGTTCGCTTTGTAGCAACCTCTGCAACCATTGCCGGAAGCGATGCCGAAAAGCAATTAAAAAAATTCCTCTCTGAATTATCCGGTATACCGCAAGAGCGCATTGACGTACTGGACGGAAGCCGGGTTATTCCGGAACTGGAACCATGCAAACACGTTTTTATTCCGTTAGAAGAAATTGAGCAAATCCCTGATACAGACATGAAGGGCGTAAGCCCAGAGCGCTTTGATGCACTTACGCATTCACCTGAAGCGTATTACTTGCGCGACATGCTAGTTACTCAACCGAATCCAATGAAGTTGGATGATATGACGCAGCGGTTGAACTCGCTAACAAAACAGCATTATAGCCAGCAGGATGTGTTGCGCTGGATTGACGTCTGCTCTGGCACACAACCCAATACTAAGGATCCCGCATTTCTTAAGGTCAGGGCGCACATATTCCAACGCAATACCCAGGGGGTGTGGGCCTGTGTTGATAAAGAATGCAGATTAAAGCACGGTACCCCGCTGGAAAAGGGTTGGCCTTTTGGCTATGTGTATGTGAACAAACGCCAAAATTGCGATTGTGGAAGCCCGGTTTACGAGCTGGCATTCTGTAATGAATGTAATGAGCCACATCTTCTGGCGCGGGACAAAAAGGGAAAACTTGTCCAATGGGAAAATAAAGGCGGTGATGAGTTCTCTTTGCAAGATGATGTGCATATTGAAAATGATGCCGCAGAAGAAAAAGTTGATAAAGAGAGTCGTTTTCAGCCCCCACTCATTATCGCCGCAGAGAAGACCAGCGAGGCGGGTTATACCCTACAGCGTCTGGACCGTCAGACACGTCGTATTGGTGTTATTAACAATGACAGCATCCCGCTGGTTATTAACGACATTGAACAAGTATGTAGTGCCAGTAGCTGTGGCTACAGAGGCGCGAGCGGAAAACAACCGTTCCGCCGAGCCTTATTAGGTGGGCCATTTTACGTCACCAATATTGTGCCAACCGTTCTGGAATATTGTCAGGATTTTATTAGTGAAGAAGGAAAAGAGGGCGTCGGACCTGATTCGTTACCAGGTCGAGGCCGTCGACTTATTACCTTTACCGACAGCCGGCAAGGAACGGCCCGAATGGCGGTGCGCATGCAGCAAGAAGCTGAGCGCAGCCGCTTACGCGGTAGTGTGGTCGAAATCCTGAGCTGGCATCAACGAACACAGACTTCTGCAACACCGAATGCCAATGCCGATCTGGAAAAGTTAGCGACGAGGGCAAAACAGGCCCGCCATGAGGCGAAAGAATATAGAAGCTGGGGAATGCCGGAACAAGCAAAACTGGCTGAAGCGCAAGCCGAACAGCTTGAACAGGCTATTCAGGCCGCGACCGGTGGCAAAGCGGCGACTATTCTGGTTTCGCGGACCTGGATTGAAATGGTTAATGAACTTAAAGAGAAAGCCGATATTCGCGGTCCTATTCTGCAATATAACCACTATCTGAAGCCTGAAATTTTCAATGAAAATGGCGGGCCGCTGAAGCTTTCTGAAATGTTGTTATTCCGGGAGTTTATGCGCCGGCCCAAACGAACTAACAGCCTGGAAACGCAGGGATTAGTTCAGGTTGGTTATCAGGGGCTGGAGAAGATCCATAAGATGCCGGTGCATTGGCAAGAGAAAGGGCTGACGCTGGATGACTGGAAGGATTTTCTTAAGGTTACGCTGGATCTGTACGTACGTGAAAGCAACTTCACACAACTGGACGATGAGTTGAAAAACTGGATTGGTAGCCGTTTTTCATCGAAATTCGTCCGTAACCCAGACACAAAAGATCCCGAAGATAATCAGAACAGACGCTGGCCGCAAATTCGTAATGGCAATATATCCCATCGTTTAGTGAAGTTATTAATGCTTGGCGCAGGATTCAAAACCGTAAATACGGCGACGATGGATATTATCAATACGTGGCTGAAAGAAGCGTGGACCCAACTTACTGGGCCACTTGCAGTGCTGAAACCTGATGGTAACCGTTTCTATCTGCCAAAAGAGCACATGACTTTTTCTTTAATCACAGATGCCTGGATTTGTCCGGTAACCAATAAGATTCTGGATACGGCCTTTAAAGGCTTAACCCCTTATCTGCCCACCCACATTTCGTTTGAACACCTTACCAAGACACAATATGACGCTTTTGTCGCACAAAAGGTCACCATGCCGGAAATCTGGAAGCTGGATCGTTCGCAAGAAGACTACGCTCCGGGTCTGGCGAAGGTACGTGACTGGGTTAGTAAAGAACCACTGATCGCACAATTACGTTCGGAAAACGTCTGGACGGATATCAACGATCGTGTCGTTGAAGGTGGCTTCTACTACCGCACTGCAGAGCACTCTGCCCAGCAGTCTTCAGAACGCCTGCAAAGCTACGAAAAGATGTTCAAGAACGGGCAGCTTAATGTTCTTAACTGTTCTACCACCATGGAAATGGGGGTTGATATCGGTGGCATTACCGCCGTAGTGATGAACAACGTACCGCCCCATCCGGCTAACTATTTACAGCGTGCCGGGCGAGCCGGGCGTAGTCAGGAATCGCGTGCGATCTCTTACACACTATGTAAAGGGAACCCGCACGATCAACAGGTTTTTGCCAACCCACTCTGGCCATTTGAGACCATGATCCCCGCGCCAATGGTGGCAATGAATTCCGCCCGGCTGGTGCAACGCCACGTTAATGCGCTATTACTGTCCGACTTTTTATGTCACGTCATTGGCGAAACGGATAAAGAAAAAACCAGTCTCGATAGCCTCTGGTTTTTCGGTGAAGACGACGGGCAATCAAAGTGTGAACGCTTTAAAGTCTGGCTCGAGCGTCCGGTTCTTGATATCGACGCGGCGCTGGAACGGCTGGTGAAAGGCACAGCATTACATGGTGCCAGACCCGACCTGTTGCGAGATAAAACAATCCATGCGATTACGTTCATGCAGCAGCGATGGCTTTCCGTCTACCGCGATCTTGTAGCCCAGGAGCGAGAGTCGCAGCCACAAACACCTTATCGCAAGCGCATAGAACTGGAGAAAAAACGACACTGTGGCGAGTATTTGCTGCGTGACCTGGCGGCCAGGACTTTCCTGCCGGGATACGGCTTCCCGACAGATGTGGTGACGTTTGATAACTTCACTATGGAAGACTATATCCGTGAAAAATCACAGAAAAACCGGGATAAAAAAGATCGCGAAGATAATGTGTCACGTTATAAGGGACTTCCCTCGCGTAACCTGGGCGTTGCCATCCGTGAATATGCACCAGGTGCAGAGATCATACTGGATGGCCGGGTCTTCCGCTCTGCTGGCGTCTCACTGCACTGGCACAATATTAATGCCGATACCAATGAAGCCCAGCGTCTGGATTGCGCCTGGCGCTGTCACAAATGCGGGACCATAGGCTATGAAGAGGGGTTGAGCAGTTCCGGGACGCTATTTTGCACCAACAGCGCCTGTGGTGAAAAAATCATCATGGATAATCGTCGCCAGGTGCTGCAGCCAGCCGGGTTTGTAACTGATGCGCACGCGCCGGTGACGAACAATATTGAAACCATGAAATTTATCCCGGTTGTCCCTGCCTGGGTATTTGTTAAAGCAGAACCCGTATCGCTACCTAACCCGATAATGGGGTATATGGCATCTGGCGCTGATGGGCATGTTTTCCAGCAAAGCCTTGGAGAAGGTGGGCATGGTTACGCACTTTGCCTGAGCTGCGGTCGCGCAGAGTCGATGTTGAACGCAAACGATGCGCCGAAAAGTATGGAAGCCCACTACCCGCCGCGTCCGGGAAAAGCGGATCGCGACAGCCAGAATCAACGTCTAATTTGCCCCGGTTCGACGGCGCTCATGAAGAACGTCACGCTGGGGGCATTGGCGCGAACGGATGTCTTTGAAATGGTTCTACGCAAGCCGCAAAACGGTGAATATCTGCCGGATAGCACGGAAGAAGGCCGGATTGTTGCCATGACTCTGGCGGTTGCCCTACGTCAGGCGCTGGCCGGGGTTTTGGGTATCTCCGCGGCAGAACTGGGCTACGCCGTGCGTCCGGTCAGACTGGCAGATGGACAATCGGTATTAGCCGTTCAACTTTACGATGTGATTAGCGGTGGTGCGGGTTTTGCATCCAGTGCGCCGATGCACATTGAGGCCATTCTGCGGGGAATGGTGAAGCAGTTGGGTTGCCACCACTGCGATACAGCATGCAGTGAATGCCTCCTCGACTCCCAGACACGCCACGATCACGATTTGCTGGATCGTAAAGCGGCACAGGCATGGCTTGGTGATGACTTCTCGTACTACATCGGTTTGCCTGATGAAGAGACATTCTCACTACCGGATGCCCGCTACTGCCCGGGAGCCATTGGCGATACCCTTCGTCGGGCGATTAACGAGGGAGCTGAAAAACTCACACTGTGGGTGAACGGGCCACTCAATGAGTGGGATCTTTATGCCCGTCAATTCCGGGCGGCTATTCAGAACTACCGGATTAAAGACAATGTTGCGGTCGACCTTGTCATTCCTGCTGGCGTCGATGATCCGGAGCTGTTGCACGAACTTTCGCAGTTTACTGCTTTGGGCGTGCGCTTGTGTCATAGCGAACAGACTCTGGAATTGCCGATTGTGGCGCAAATCGCCTTTGCCGATCGCGTAATGACGCTGGCTTCACGCAGCCAGCAGGCAACTACCCCAGGGCCAGGCTGGCACCTGAATGACGAACTGGTCGTTCGCAGCCTCGGCTATAAAACGGTAAAACTGAACGAGTTTGTACTGCCGGGGAAAGCAGCGAACGCTGTTGAGCGTGTAAAAGACATAGAGATTCATAAACAGTTAAATGGTCCACTTTCGCAGTTCGGACAACGCTTCTGGGACGCGCTGTTTAACAGCCATGAAGAGGCACAGTCGCTGATGAAAAACCAGCAAATTACCCACGTTCACTATACCGATCGCTATCTGCAAAACCCGGTTGCGCTGGCGCTGCTGGGGGCGATCCTGAAACCGCTAAAAACAAAGCTGACCGATGATGCTGAACTGGCGTTGGATACGTTGTTTAAATCTAAAGAACGTTCAGGAAATCGCCCCTCTCATGACTGGATGAGCGAAGCGGATTTTCAGGATTTCGCCGACCAGTGGTTTACAGCGGCAATGGGCAGAGCGGTAGAACTGACGGTGTTCGATTCGCCACGTGATATTCCGCATCATCGTAAGCTGACGGTGGCCTTTGAGAATGGTCAGACGTTGAAGATTCGCTTCGATCAGGGAATGGGATACTGGCGTATCGAATTCCCGTATGTATGGCGTAATTTTGACTTTGCCGATGACGTGACTTATCAGCTCGGAAAAATGGCGCAAGCCTGCCAGGAAGGCAAAGTCCTTAATAGCGAGGAGAGCTGGGCAACGGATGTGCTGGTAGAGGTGATGGCGTCTTAATGGATTAGCGCTCCCAATAAAGAGTTGGGAGCGCTAAAACGACTCTAGTCAGCAATGGCCAATAACCACCATTACGCTTTTTTATGCGCGGCTTTTTTACCGCCGCTGGCAGCGCGTTCGGCCTTAATTTTTTCCAGCAGCGCGGCGGCGCTGTTTTCACCGCTGATGAGATCCGGGTTTTCAGCACGCCACTGGGCGGTAAGCTCGCCGCGGAAGGCCTTCGCCAAGATCGACTGGGTGAGATTGTTGACGCGGGCTAAGGCATTGTTGACCTGCTTTTCAATGGTATCGGCGTAAGCAAAGAGCTGTTCGACGCGACGGACAATTTCGTGTTGTTCCGAAAGGGGCGGGAAAGTTATTTTAATTTTCTTTAGTAAAGAAGCTTTTATACCTTTTACGGTAGAGCCTGTAGCATTTTCATTCAATTGCTGCTGAAAAATACTAGATTGCATATATATAGATGCAAAAAATGAGTTAATGGGATCCTTAAATTGCAAACAAATTGCTCTTTGAGCAAGAGCAAATTTTCCTTCAATATTAATATTTGCAATATATCCCATAGGTGCTTCAGTTGTTATTAAAACATCACCAACACTGGGGATTCCTCTTGTCATCCATTTCTCATAGTCTGCTTCGGCAATATATTCTCTTGGTTCCTTAGAAATATATCCCTGCCTAATATTTTTAGCAGTTATCAAGGGGATACCACTATCCGTTTTAGTGGGTGTTTTCCCTCTATAATCTATGAATTTAGCTAACGTACCAAGTTCTAAGGAATCATATTGATACTCTTTGTTTTTTCTCCATGCATTCGTTAATGCGCCACTGACTGCTGCACTCAGCACCGCCTGACGAAAACGTTTCAGGATTTGTGGGATTTGCTCAAGACGTGCTTTGGTGCTCTCTACCTGTGCCAGCAGCGTATCAAGTTTTTCGGCGATGATTTTTTGTTCGAAAAATGGCGGGAGATTAATTGAAAGAGCCTTCAAAACTTCCAGACGTATTCCTTTTACCGTTGTACCGGTCCCTAAACTTTCGATTAGCTGCGCCTGCGAACGGTACCAGTGAATAAAGAAATTACGATCAACTCCGTTAGACAGGAATAACGCCTTTAAGTCTTGGTTAATTGCTGAATCAAAAGACGCTGTAACAATTTTACCCAAGCTCATACGAGTCGCAATAATCGGTGTCCCAGCAGGAATTATATTTGTACTGCTATTTTCTACTGCATCATTGGTAATATGGTCGATAGTATCTGTAAGGGTATGTTTATTCATATCCTTGACACTCATCCATGGAATATCCCCTTGATAATACTCAGGGATTGCTTTGCTTGGGGTACCTCCGCCAATAATAGTAAGGAGTATATTATCCAGTTCGCTTTTTACCCACCCTTCCGGCAATTTCCCTCCACTCATGCCTTCACCTCACCAAACGCTTCATTCAGCAACTGACGCTGTGCATCCGCTTCATCCCCCGCGCCCAGCTCGCGCATCAGCGCATCCAGCTCGCCCAGCGCCTGCACCAGCTCGCCCATCGCTTCTGCCGCCAGCACGTCCGGCTCCGGAAGACTGTCGGCGTCGATGCTGTCCTTATCTTTCAGCCAGGAGATATCCAGCGAATCAGATTTTGCGCTGCGGATCCATTCGCGGCTGAACTTACGCCAGCGGCTGGTGGCCTGGTGCTGGTCGGTGTTTTTGTTCTCTTCGCTGTCGGCGACTTCGCTCTCTTCGGCGTTAAAGCTCCACTCGCCTTCTTCACGCGGGCTTAAGCCGTGCGGATCTTCGCCGTAGACGGTTTCAAACGGCTGCAGGTGCTGCTCGGTGAACGGCGTGCGCTTGCCGAAGCTCGGCATATTGGTCCGCAGGTCATACACCCACACGTCGTCGGTGCAGTTTTTATCCTTATTCGGATTGGCGACCGTGCCTTTGGTAAAGAACAGCACGTTGGTTTTGACGCCCTGGGCGTAAAAGATGCCGGTCGGCAGACGCAGGATGGTGTGCAGATGGCATTTGTCCATCAGGTCGCGACGAATATCGGTACCCTTGCCACCTTCAAACAGGACGTTATCCGGCACTACCACCGCCGCGCGACCGCCAGGGTGCAGGGTTTCGATAATATGCTGCATAAAGCACAGCTGTTTATTGCTGGTCGGGTGCACGAAGGTGCGGGTAATGTTGGTGCCTGCGGCGCTGCCAAACGGCGGGTTGGTGGCGACAATATGCGCCTTCGGCAGGTTTTCACCGTCGCTGCCCAGCGTGTTGCCCAGACGGATAGCGCCGCCGTGGTCGAGGTTGCCTTCAATATCGTGCAGCAGACAGTTCATCAGCGCCAGACGACGGGTGCCGGGTACCAGTTCAAGCCCGATAAACGCGCGGTGGATCTGGAAATCCTGGGTGTCGCCATCAAGGTCATCCAGATCGTTAGTCTGTGACTTCACGTAACGGTCGGCTTCAATCAGGAAGCCCGCGGTCCCGGCGGCCGGATCCTGCACCACTTCGCGCGGCTGCGGCTTCAGCAGGTGGATAATGGTTTTAATCAGCGGACGCGGGGTGAAGTACTGGCCCGCGCCGGATTTGGTTTCGTTGGCGTTCTTCTGCAACAGCCCTTCGTACATATCGCCGAAGTCGTCGCGGGACTTGCCGTGGCTACCGTTGTACCAGTCCAGCGCGTCCATATAGCTGACCAGTTCAGTCAGCTGTTTGGGGTGTTCAATGGTGGTGCTGACATTATGAAACACCGCCTGCACCAGCTTTTGGTCATCCGCGCCAAGCTGAACCAGCAGGTTACGGTAGAACTGCATCTGATCCTGGCCAATGCGGGATTTCAGGTCATCCCAGCGGTAGCCTTCCGGCAGGTAGTCCGCTTCCTGGCCGGTCTCTTTACACATTTTCAAAAACAGCAGTGAGGCGAGTTCATTGACGTAGTTTTGATAGGAGACGCCGCCGTCGCGCAGGTTGTCGCACAATTTCCACAGTTTGGCGACCAGATCGTTATTGTTCATTGAAGATCCCATGTAAAACAGCGGCCCTTATCGGGGCCGCAGAAGAAGAAATTGCCGGGGATGATAACGCGTCAGGCGAGCTCATCCCAGATGTAATCGCTGAACTTATCCAGCACGCTGTCGAGGTTGTCGTCAAAGGTGCGCTGTAACATTGGCTTACCGCCGCGGCGGTAGAAATTGCCGGTTTTGAAAACGTCGTCGTCGAGCACCACTTTCTCTTTTAGCGCCTGCGCTAAACGGTCGAGCCAGCTTAGCTGTTCATCGCTCCAGTCGTTCTCGCCCTTGATACGTGCCAGCGCGTGATCGACACGCTCGTCGAACGGTTTGAGCGCATCGCCCACCGCCGCACGACGGATGTGGCCGATCAGCCGGGCGGCGATATCCTGATTGCGCGTTGCTTTCCATGCGCTGCGCAGGGAGGACTCTTCAAAATGCTGGCGGTCAAACCACTCCTGCAATTCCACCAGCCCTTTACGGGTGAGGTCGCGCGGACGATTGATCACCGCCTGCAGCGCAGGCTGGGCGTTAGGAGCGTGCTGCACCAGCGCATCGAACGCTTCGAGGAAATCCTGCGGCGTGTCGTAATCACCGTACAGCGATTTAACGCTCACCACCTCATCGTCAATATCGAGGAAAATAGGGGCCTCGCGCAGGGCGTTGATATCGGTTTTCAGCCTTTCGAGGCGCGCGATAAAGCCGGGAAGCTTATTGAAAATCTCGGCGCTCCAGTGCGGTCCTTTTTCCCGCAGGCGCGAGGCCAGGCCGCCGAAGTTGACGCCCGCGGCATCCAGACACAGCTCGTCCAGACGTCGGACCTGCTTATCCACCGTTTCGCTGCGATCGCGGTTATAGGTGGCGAGGCCGATGATTCTCTGCAGCTTAGCGACCAACTGTTCATGGCTGTGCTCGGCAAAACTGCGGCCATCCGCTTCAATGGTTTTGTAGGTTTCTGAGTCGGTAATTTCATTGACCAGCGTTTGCAGTTCCACCTGTGGACGCACAACCACCGGGCGCATGGTATCGACGCTTTCCAGCGAGCTGTAGATATCAACACAGTCGAAAATCTTAAAGCTGGTTTTCCCCACCGACGGGCACAGACGCGTGGCACGCCCCTTCATCTGCTCGTATAGAATGCGGCTTTTGACTTTGCGCAGGAACACAATATTACAGATTGACGGAATATCCACGCCGGTGGTCAACAGATCGACGGTGACCACAATATTGGGCAACCGCTCTTTGTTGAAGCGGACGATCATGCTTTGCACTTTCTTCGCGTCTTTATCGGCATCACCGGTGATCTTGATAATGGCGTCGTGTTCAAGCTGCGGATACTTTTTCTTAAACGCGGTGCGCAGCTCGTCAACCACCATGTCGGCATGGGCGTTGGTGACGCAGAACACCAGCGTTTTTTGCTGTCCGGTGGGATCCAGGTATTTGGTGAGCTCACCGCATACCGCACGGTTAAACGCCGGGATCACCAGGCCGCGGTTAAAATCGGCAACCTCAAAATCCTGATCGTCAGCCAGCGTATCGTTGATCAGCTCGCCTTGCGGGTTCAGGCGCTCCACCTGTTCGCCCTCGGAAAGATAGACCCCATCCTGCGCGTTACGTGTGACAATCTGAATGGGGGGATCCTGATCGATCAAGTAGCCGTCGATCACCGCCGTACGGTAGGTGTAGCGGTAAACCGGCTCGCCGAAAATATCTACCGTGTGCAGCGCTGGCGTGGCGGTCAGCGCAATTTTTACAGCATCGAAATGATCGAGAATGCGGCGGTAGGCGGAAACATAATCCAGCTGGCTTCGGAACTGCAGCTCGCCTTCGGTCTGCTCTTTATCAAGAATGTAGCCGCGATGTGCTTCATCGACGACAATACAATCGTAACGGCCGACCGGCATCGGTTCATCTGATTGCAGCGTGCGTTTAACCAGCGACTGAACCGTGGCGACGTGAATTTTGGTGCTGTCTTCCGGGAATTTATCAGTCAATCCTTTGATATCGAAAATGCTGTTAAAAGTGTCGCCGTTAATCCGTGTATCTTCAAACGATCCCAGCGCCTGCTCGCCGAGCGAGCGACGATCAACCAGGAACAAGACGCGTTTGAAACGCTGCGACTGGATCAGGCGGAACATCAGGGCAATGGCGGTACGGGTTTTACCGGTACCGGTCGCCATTGCCAGCAGGATCTCTTGTTGGCCGTTAACAATGGCCTTCTCTACCGCGCGAACGGCATCCTCCTGGTAATAACGCAGACCCAGTTCGCTCATTCCGGGGTTATCGGCAAACCACTGATTCTGTTTTTGCGGGTCGCTGCCCAGCATATCCAGCAGCTCTTCCGGGCGATGCCATTCCGGCAGCGCTTTCGACATATTGGTGGTGTGGCGGACGTCGCGATACCAGATACCGCTTTTGGTCTTCATTGCCGCGCGGTATTCACGCCCGTTGGTGGAGTAGCAAAAGGGGATTTTAAAACGCTGTGTGCCGCTGGTGTCCTGCCAGCTAATTTCGTAAGCAGGTACCGCTTCATGTACTTCATCAGGAGAGTAGTGTTCTAACAACGTGTCGCGTAAGAACGCGTTATCGAAGTATTTACTGTAGCGATACGATTCGTTGAGTTTGCCGGGAACATCGATATTTTTACGTTTTGCTTCGACCACTGCGATAGGCTTAAGGCCCACGAACAGAACATAATCCGCAAAACCTTGCTTCCCGGTTTCATCTTTGCCAGTTGGCCATTCGGCAATGGCTTTATTTACACCCGGTTCTGGACGCTCACCTTTGGAGAAACGTAACGTTTTACTATCGGCCTGCCAGCCCGCTTTACGCAGTTGGGCATCAATCAGGAAGCGGCTTTCTTCCTCGCTGAGATTCAGTGTGCGCTTGATAGCCTGGTCGGTAATCTCTTTATGATATGCCTTGCGTTCCTGTTCGGTTTGTTTTGCTAACTCGGCGTTTTTGGCGGCAAGTTGCGCTTCCAGTGCGGCCACGCGTGCTTTGGTTTGTGCTTCGGTTTCCTGCTGTTTGCCTTCGAGGACGGCAATGTAGCCGTTGAGTGCAATTAATCGTTGCTGCTGAGCTTCCAGTTCTGCCTGGCTTTGTACTTTTTCCTGTGTCTGCTGTTCCAGTTGCTGTTTGAGGGTGAGAACTTCGGCGTGGTAGCGATCCTCACCGTGCTCAGGCAGCACAAAAACCGGCACAGGAAAGTCGTAATCTTTGGTTACCAACCGGTAATACCAGACGGCAAGACGGAAACCCAGGCGCAGGCACATCTGAGCATCATCCAAATCATTATGGTATTCGTGGACGGCCTGGTTACCAATTCGGCGCAATTTATGGAATACAGAAAGGATGTTGTCATCAACAAAGGAAATTTTGCCCAGTTCACGCAGAAGATCGTGTTGATTCTCACAGAGGGGGATATCCAGCAGCAGGCCAAGGTGTTTAGCCGTCGCTTCGCCAAACATACGCATTTTCACCAGTGCGGTGTTGGGATCATCCGGGTAATTATTTTCCGCCGCACAGGCGATGGCATAGGTGAAATCGTTGACGCCCTTCAGGAACTCAAAATTGGATTTAGTCATCATTAGGTTTTAATCCATCGCTGTGCGAGCCTATCCATATATTTAAGGCTCATAACTCTTTATTTTAGCTTTCCACATCTTCCCGGGCAATGACCAACGTCACAGCAACTGACTAATTCTTAAGGGTTCGTCTATTTTGTAGTGTTGTACTAAACACAAAAAGTCCCAAACTCTTCAACCACGTCAGCTGACCATATCGAGCGCACACTTTTAAATTATAAAATCGATAAATAATTAAATCATTTCAACATATTACCATTATTCCCAAAATCAAACGGACTCACCCCCTTCTCCCGGTTCGCATCCAAATAATCAGCCCACCACTGCAGCATCAGTCTGCGTTCATCCAAGTGCTCCGCCTTATGGATATAAGCCGCCCGCACAGAGCTACGCTCCTGATGGCTCATCTGCCGCTCTACCGCATCCCTCGACCACAATCCTGATTCAATCAAAGAACTACACGCCATTGTCCTGAACCCATGTCCACAAACTTCCGTTTTCGTGTCATAGCCCATCACTCGCAGAGCTTTATTCACTGTGTTCTCACTCATTGGTTTACGGGGATCATGATCGCCTACAAAAATCAGTTCTCGATTCCCGCTCATTCTTTTGATCTTTTTCAGAATGGCGAGAGCCTGCCGCGATAAGGGTACAAGATGGGGAGTTCGCATCTTCGAACCTCGCTGAGAATGTTTAACACCTTCCAGCGGCTCACGCTCACCAGGAATCGTCCACATAGCCGTTTCAAAATCCACTTCTGTCCAGCGAGCAAAACGTAACTCGCTCGAACGGATGAAAACCAGTAACGTCAAATCCACAGCTAACCGCGTTAACGGCCTGCCGGTGTAGTTATCAATACGATGGAGTAACTCAGGAATGCGGTTGAGATCTAGCGCAGCGCGATGCTTTCGTTTAGCTGTTGCGATCGCACCAGAGATCTCTTGTGCAGGATTGTAATCAATTAAGCCGTTCTGTACCGCAAAGCGCATTATTGCCGTTGTTCGCTGTTGAAGACGCGCAGCCACTTCAAGGCGTCCTGACTTTTCCACTGCTTTAATTGGAACCAGTAAGTCACGAGTACCAATATCTTTGATATTTCGCTTCCCAACTGAAGCAAATAAATTGTCTTCCAGGCTTTTCAATACACGAGCACTGTGCGACTCAGACCACTTTTGATTGCTGGCGTGCCAGTCTCTGGCTACCACTTCAAACGTTATCGCCTCTTGCTCCAGCTCTACCTTAACGGCTTTCTTGTTCTCACTGGGATCGACGCCATTAGCTAATAGTTTACGGGCTTCATCCCGCCGTGACCTGGCATCCGCCAGCGAGACTTCGGGATATTTTCCCAACGCCAGCATCTTTTCTTTACCGCCGAAGCGATAACGCAACCGCCAGTATTTGGAGCCGTTAGGGTGAACCAGCAGAACCATGCCGTCGCCGTCAGTCAGTTTATAGGCTTTTGCTTCAGGCTTAGCCGAACGAACCTTCACATCACTCAGAGCCATGATGAGTATCCTTTCAAGGGTTCTGTGTGGGTACAAACATTATCGAACCGGGATATACCCGCAGTTGTACCCGCATCAGTAAGTTGATGTAGATTGAATCAGGTTGACTTAGGTTGAGTGAAAAAGCGAGGAAAGCCTTGCGGATACTGGATTTCAGACACAAAAAAAGACGTCCGTTGACGTCTATTGATGTTCCGATGGTGCCGAAGGCCGGACTCGAACCGGCACGTATTTCTACGGTTGATTTTGAATCAACTGCGTCTACCGATTTCGCCACTTCGGCACTGAAGAGGTATGCGGAAAACGTTGTGGATTATACCTGTAGCACGCAACCATGCAAGCGCTAGCGTGTGTCTTCTTCGTTAAGTGTCGAAAAAATCAGCATGCTTCTACCTCCCCCTCTTTTTAATCCCCCCTTCTGCAAAGCGACGCCGTTTTCCATGCTCTACACTTTTCTGATCAACACCACACTGAGGGAAACACGATGTCGATGATCAAAAGCTATGCCGCAAAAGAGGCGGGCAGCGAACTCGAACTCTTTGAATACGATGCAGGCGATCTCAAGCCGGAAGATGTCGAGGTACAGGTCGATTACTGCGGTATCTGCCATTCCGATTTGTCGATGATCGACAACGAGTGGGGATTCTCTCAGTATCCCCTGGTTGCCGGGCATGAGGTGATTGGTCGCGTGGCTGCTCTCGGTAGCGCGGCGCAGGGGAAAGGACTGAAGATCGGCCAGCGCGTGGGGATTGGCTGGACAGCACGCAGCTGTGGGCACTGCGATGCCTGTATCAGCGGTAATCAGATCAACTGCCTGGAAGGCGCAGTGCCAACCATTCTCAATCGCGGCGGTTTTGCTGAGAAGCTGCGCGCTGACTGGCAGTGGGTGATTCCACTTCCGGAGAGCATCGATATTGAATCCGCCGGTCCACTACTGTGCGGCGGTATCACGGTGTTTAAACCGCTGCTGATGCACCACGTCACCGCCACCAGTCGCGTCGGGGTGATCGGCATTGGCGGACTGGGACATATCGCCATTAAGCTGTTACATGCGATGGGGTGTGAAGTCACCGCCTTCAGCTCTAACCCGGCGAAAGAGAAAGAAGTGCTGGCGATGGGTGCCGATAAAGTGGTGAACAGCCGCGATCCGCAGGCATTAACGGCGCTGGCGGGCCAGTTCGATCTCATAATCAACACTGTCAATGTCGATCTCGACTGGCAGCCCTACTTCGAAGCACTGGCCTACGGCGGCAACTTCCACACCGTCGGCGCGGTGCTGAAGCCGCTGCCGGTCCCCGCGTTCACGCTGATTGCCGGCGATCGCAGCATCTCCGGTTCAGCGACCGGTACGCCATATGAACTGCGTAAGCTAATGAAGTTTGCCGGTCGCAGCAAGGTCTCGCCGACCACTGAACTGTTCCCGATGTCGCAAATCAACGAGGCAATCCAGCACGTGCGCGACGGTAAAGCCCGCTACCGTGTAGTGCTGAAAGCCGATTTCTGACGGTTTGACTCAGCGTCTCCCTGTTCATAGTGAGGCGCTGAGTCGCTCTCGTGCCTGGCGAAACGCCAGAACCGCCTGTTGACACTGCGCCGTCACGTTCTCAATATCATGATTAATGTCGATTCGCGCGATATCGGCTTCTTCCGCCAACGGGCATTCCAGCGCCTCAAATTGACTTTTCAACAAGCCAACCGGCATAAAGTGCCCTGCCCGGCGCTGCATCCGCGCCAGAATAATATCGTAATCGCCATCCAGCCAGAGAAAATGCACGTTAGGGCTACCCTTACGTAAAAAATCGCGATACTGTTTTTTTAATGATGAACACACAATAAATCCCGTCTCATTCTTTTTATAAAGACTATAAGACGCATCATTTAAACGTTCCAACCATGGCAGTCGGTCTTCGTCAGTTAACGGTATTCCCTGAGACATTTTATCAATGTTTTTGGCGGGATGGAGATCATCGCCGTCAATAAACTTCGCCGATAATAATGCCGCCACCTTACTACCAATTAACGATTTACCACTTCCTGAAACGCCCATCAAAATATAGCTTTCCCCAGCCATGTAAAACCCTCTGCGTCATATTCCATGGTGCGATACTACGCCTGCACAATCGGCAATTTCACGCTTTTTTATTTCCATAGATAAGAATTATAAAGCGCATCACGTTATGCGTAACATTGTAGTGTAACAATTTTCCAGTGTGACCAACATCACAAATAAGGACAATTAAAACCGCTTAAATGCACCGGAGATGAAGACCTGATCCAGTGAGGCATTTATGGAAGTGAAAACTCAATCCTGCGTTGTAGCGGGTAAGCGTTCTGTTGCCGTAACCCAGCAGAATATAGAATGGAATAATAAAGGCACGCTCGTAAAAATAACTCGAGGAGGAATTTGCGGTTCCGACTTACACTATTATCAGGAAGGCAAAGTCGGTAATTTTACCGTCAAAGCACCGATGATTTTAGGCCATGAAGTTATTGGTAAAGTGGTCCATAGCGATTCAGAAAAATTACGCGAAGGACAGTCAATTGCCATTAATCCGTCGAAGCCATGCGGTCATTGTAAATACTGTCTTCAGCATGAAGAAAACCAGTGCACAGAAATGCGCTTTTTTGGCAGTGCGATGTATTTTCCGCACGTCGACGGCGGTTTTACCCAGTTTAAAACGGTCGATACCGCCCAGTGCATTCCTTACCCGGAACAGGCGGACGAAAAGGTCATAGCCTTTGCTGAACCGTTGGCCGTAGCCATCCATGCCGCACATGAGGCAGGCGATCTACAGGGTAAGAAAGTGTTTATCTCCGGCGTCGGCCCCATCGGTTGCCTAATCGTCAGCGCAGTGAAAACGCTGGGTGCGGCGGAAATCGTCTGTGCTGATGTCAGCGCTCGCTCCTTATCGCTGGCGCACCAGATGGGAGCCAATACGCTCATTAACCCCCAACAGGACTCGCTCGACGAGTGGAAAAAAGAGAAAGGCTACTTCGACGTTAGTTTCGAAGTCTCGGGGCATCCCTCCTCCATCACCACCTGTCTGGAAGTCACTCGTGCAAAAGGGGTGATGGTGCAGGTCGGTATGGGCGGTGCCGTTCCGGACTTCCCGATGATGATGCTGATCGGCAAAGAGATCGCCCTGAAAGGCTCGTTTCGCTTTACCACCGAATTTAACACCGCAGTCTCCTGGCTGGCGCATAACGTTATCGATCCGCTGCCGCTGCTGAGTGCGGAATATCCGTTTACCGACCTGGAACAGGCCTTGATTTTCGCCAGCGACAAAACCCAGGCGGCGAAAGTTCAACTCGTCTTTGAGAATGAAAAATAAGGAACAACATCATGAAAGATCTTTTTTCACTGGCAGGTAAAAATATTCTGATCACCGGCTCCGCCCAGGGGATCGGTTATTTACTGGCAACGGGCCTTGGCCAGTATGGCGCGCAGATTATCGTTAACGATATTACGTCGGAACGGGCAGAAGCCGCCGTCGCAAAACTACAGCAGGAAGGGATCCGCGCCGTTGCCGCGCCTTTTAACGTGACGCATAAACAAGATATCGACGCCGCGATTGACCATATCGAAAAGGATATTGGCCCAATAGATGTGTTGGTCAATAACGCCGGGATCCAGCGCCGTCACCCGTTTACCGAATTCCCGGAGCAGGAATGGAACGACGTGATTGCAGTCAACCAGACCGCTGTATTCCTCGTCTCCCAGGCGGTAACCCGCCGGATGGTGGAGCGCCAGGCCGGGAAAGTAATCAACATCTGCTCGATGCAGAGCGAACTGGGTCGCGACACCATCACACCGTACGCCGCCTCAAAAGGCGCCGTGAAGATGCTGACTCGCGGTATGTGCGTTGAACTGGCGCGCCATAACATCCAGGTTAACGGCATCGCGCCGGGGTACTTCAAAACAGAGATGACCAAAGCGCTGGTTGAAGATGAAGCTTTCACCTCATGGCTGTGCAAACGTACGCCTGCCGCCCGCTGGGGCGATCCGCAGGAGTTAATTGGCGCAGCGGTATTCCTCTCCTCCAAAGCCTCGGACTTCGTCAACGGACACCTGTTGTTCGTCGATGGCGGCATGCTGGTCGCGGTGTAATCACTGAACCACCCTACGCAGCGCGCAAGCGCTGCCTTTTTGGCACACATAAGAGATAAGATTATGCCATTAATCATAATTGCGGCAGGCGTCGCGCTGCTTCTGGTCCTGATGATTGGCTTTAAAGTCAATGGCTTCATCGCCCTGGTTCTGGTCGCCGCCGTCGTGGGATTCGCCGAAGGGATGGACGCACAGGCCGTTTTACACTCCATCCAAAACGGGATCGGCGGCACGCTCGGCGGGCTGGCAATGATCCTCGGTTTTGGCGCAATGTTGGGGAAATTGATTTCTGACACGGGGGCCGCGCAGCGAATCGCCACTACTCTGATCGGTACGTTTGGTAAAAAGCGCGTGCAGTGGGCGCTGGTCGTCACCGGACTGGTCGTCGGGCTGGCGATGTTCTTCGAAGTCGGCTTTGTTCTGCTGCTGCCATTAGTATTTACAGTGGTAGCCTCATCCGGTTTGCCGCTGCTGTACGTCGGCGTGCCGATGGTCGCCGCCCTCTCGGTCACTCACTGCTTCCTCCCGCCGCATCCGGGGCCGACTGCCATTGCGACGATTTTTGAAGCCAGTCTCGGCACCACGCTGCTGTACGGATTCATTATCACCATTCCTACCGTGATTGTCGCAGGCCCGCTGTTTTCAAAACTGCTGACCCGCTTTGAAAAAGCGCCACCGGAAGGGTTGTTTAACCCACACCTGTTCACCGAAGAGGAGATGCCGTCCTTCTGGAACAGTATCTTTGCGGCGGTGATCCCCGTCATACTGATGGCCGTTGCTGCCGTCTGTGAAATTACGCTGCCCAAAACCAACTCAGTGCGGGTATTCTTTGAGTTTATCGGTAACCCTGCCGTCGCGCTGTTTATCGCCATCGTGCTGGCGATATTCACCCTCGGTCGACGCAATGGCAGGACGATTGAACAGATCATGGATATCGTCGGTGACTCTATCGGCGCCATCGCCATGATTGTGTTTATCATCGCCGGTGGCGGCGCGTTTAAACAGGTTCTGGTGGACAGCGGCGTGGGCCAGTATATCTCGCACCTGATGACCGGCACCTCGTTGTCGCCGCTGCTGATGTGCTGGACAGTGGCCGCATTACTGCGTATTGCGCTGGGATCGGCGACCGTCGCCGCGATCACGACCGCAGGCGTAGTACTGCCGATCATTAACGTCACCCATGCCGATCCAGCGTTGATGGTGTTGGCAACCGGGGCCGGTAGCGTAATCGCTTCGCACGTAAACGATCCGGGATTCTGGCTGTTTAAGGGCTATTTTAACCTCAGCGTCGGTGAAACGCTGCGGACGTGGACCGTGATGGAAACGCTGATTTCAGTTATGGGGCTACTGGGCGTGCTGGCGCTGAATGTGGTTCTGCATTAAGGCGTGATCAACCACCGGGGGGCATTGTCGTCGCCGCTCCCCGGTACCGGAGAGAAGATGAGGAACCACAGAATTTCTTTGCAGGACATTGCCACGCTGGCGGGCGTGACCAAAATGACGGTGAGTCGCTATATCCGCTCGCCGAAAAAAGTCGCAAAGGAAACTGGCGAGCGTATCGCACAGATCATGGAAGAGATTAACTATATCCCGAACCGTGCGCCTGCCATGCTGCTTAACGCGCAAAGTTACACGCTTGGTGTGCTCATTCCGTCCTTTCAGAACCAACTCTTCGCCGACATTCTTGCCGGCATCGAATCGGTAACATCCGACCACAACTACCAGACGCTGATTGCCAACTACAACTACGATCGTGAATCAGAAGAAGAGTCGGTGATCAATTTGCTCTCCTACAATATCGACGGCATCATTCTTTCCGAGAAGTATCACACTTTGCGTACGGTGAAATTCCTGCGCTCAGCTGCCATTCCCATCATCGAACTGATGGATATTCAGGGCGATCGTCTGGATATGGAAGTCGGGTTTGATAACCGTCAGGCGGCATTTGATATGGTCAGCACCATGCTGGATAAACGCCAGCGGCGTAAAATTCTCTATCTCGGTTCGAAAGACGATATCCGAGATGAACAACGTTTTCGCGGCTATTGCGACGCGATGACACAGCGAAACCTGACGCCTCTGCGCGTTAACCCGAAGGCGATCTCGTCGATTCGTCTGGGCATGCAGCTGATGCGCGACGCGCTAGTTGCCCACCCGGATTTAGACGGTGTGTTTTGCACCAATGATGATATTGCGATGGGTGCGCTGCTGTTCTGCCGGGAACGTGAACTGTCCGTACCTGAACACGTCTCCATTGCTGGTTTCCACGGCCTGGAGATGGGGCGACAGATGATCCCGAGCCTTGCCAGCGTTATCACACCCCGCTTTGACATCGGCCGCATGGCAGCGCAGATGTTGCTGAGTAAAATCAAAAACAACGACCACAATCACAATACGATCGATTTAGGATACCAGATTTACCACGGCAATACGCTATAAGTGATTTTCTCTCCTCCACGCATATTCTCTTTCATCGACATTGCCTATACTCGACGCAGGATAAATGGAGGAATTCTCATGAGCGCACCCTTGCTGATTGCCCGCACGCCGGACACAGAACTGTTTTTACTCCCCGGTATGGCGAACCGCCACGGGCTGATTACCGGGGCGACCGGGACCGGGAAAACCGTCACGCTGCAAAAGCTGGCGGAATCGCTGTCAGAAATCGGCGTACCGGTATTTATGGCCGATGTGAAAGGGGATTTAACGGGGGTCGCCGCTGAGGGACAAGCTTCCGAGAAGCTGCTCGCCAGGTTGAAAAATATCGGTATTACCGACTGGCAACCGCACAGCAACCCGGTGGTGCTGTGGGATATCTTCGGCGAAAAAGGACATCCGGTTCGCGCCACGGTCTCTGACCTCGGGCCACTATTGCTGGCGCGTCTGCTGAATCTTAACGAAGTACAGTCCGGCGTACTGAACATTATCTTCCGTATTGCCGATGACCAGGGTCTGCTGCTGCTGGATTTCAAAGATCTGCGAGCTATCACGCAATACATCGGCGATAACGCCAAATCCTTCCAGAATCAGTATGGCAACATCAGCAGCGCCTCGGTCGGCGCTATCCAGCGCGGACTGCTGACGCTTGAACAGCAAGGCGCAACGCACTTCTTTGGCGAGCCGATGCTCGACATCAAAGACTGGATGCGGACCGATGCCACTGGCAAAGGGATCATCAATATTCTCAACGCCGAGAAGCTCTACCAGATGCCAAAACTCTACGCTGCCAGTCTATTGTGGATGCTCTCCGAGCTTTACGAGCAGCTACCGGAAGCCGGCGATCTGGAAAAACCAAAGCTGGTCTTCTTCTTCGACGAAGCACATCTGTTGTTCAACGACGCCCCGCAGGTGCTGCTGGATAAAATCGAGCAGGTGATCCGCCTGATCCGTTCGAAAGGCGTCGGCGTCTGGTTTGTTTCGCAAAACCCGGCGGATATTCCGGATAACGTACTCGGTCAGTTGGGCAATCGCGTGCAGCACGCCCTGCGCGCCTTCACGCCGAAAGATCAGAAAGCGGTGAAAACCGCCGCACAGACCATGCGCGCCAATCCGGCGTTTGATACGGAGAAAGCGATTCAGGAACTGGGCACCGGCGAAGCGCTGGTTTCATTCCTTGATGCCAAAGGCAGTCCATCGGTCGTCGAGCGGGCGATGGTTATTGCACCGTGCTCACGGATGGGGCCGGTGACGGATGATGAGCGCAACGGGCTGATTAACCACTCTCCGGTTTACGGTAAATACGAAGACGATCTGGACCGTGAGTCCGCGTTTGAAATGCTGCAAAAAGGCATACAAGTGGCAACTGAACAACAGAGTAATCCCCCCGCGAAAGGTAAAGAAGTGGCCGTTGACGACGGTATTCTTGGCGGTCTGAAAGATATTCTGTTCGGCACTACCGGACCACGCGGCGGTAAAAAAGATGGTGTGGTGCAGACAATGGCGAAAAGCGCCGCCCGTCAGGTGACCAATCAAATCATCCGCGGGGTATTAGGCAGCCTGATGGGTGGAAGAAGACGCTAGGCATTATGCCGCAGTTTGCCGGATGGCGGCGTAACCGCCTTATCCGGCCAACAAGAGATGACAACTTACGCATCATAATTCGCGAGTAGGCCCGATAAGCGCAGCGCCATCAGGCACTGCGCCAGAACGTGCCGGAGATTATGACTTACGCATCATCAGCCAGAGGCTGATCAGGAAGAACGAGGCACTCGGAAGCAGCGCACCAATAATCGGCGGAATGCCGTACACCAGCGTCAGCGGGCCAAAGATCTGGTCCAGTACATAGAAGACAAAACCAAAGCTTATCCCCGTCACCACCCGCACGCCCATTGGTACGCTACGCAGCGGACCAAAGATGAACGACAGCGCCATCAGCATCATCACCGCAACAGAGAGCGGTTGGAAGACTTTGCTCCACATATTGAGCTGGTAGCGTCCGGCCTCCTGGCCGCTCGACTTCAGGTACTTCACGTAGTTATGCAGACCGCTGATAGAGAGTGCATCCGGGTCCAGCGCCACCACGCCCAGTTTGTCCGGCGTGAGATTGGTTTTCCAGGTACTGCCCACCATTTGCGAACCGGTGATCTGTTTCGGATCGGTCAGATTCGACTCATCCACCTGCGACAACCGCCAGACCTTCTGATCTTTGTCAAACTTTGCAGACGCGGCATAGCGAACGGATTGCAGACGACGCTGATCGTTGAAGGCGTAAATGCTGATGCCGCCTAACTCTTCCTCGCCTTTCACCCGTTCGATGTAAACAAAGTTATTGCCGTCTTTCGCCCACAGCCCTTGCTGGGTGGAAAGCAACGAACCGCCATACATCGCCTGCGCACGATAGTTACGTGCCATCTGCTCGCCCTGCGGCGCAACCCACTCGCCGATGGCCATGGTCAGCAGCACCAGCGGGATCGCAGTTTTCATTACCGAGAACGCCACCTGCATGCGGGTAAACCCCGACGCCTGCATCACGACCAGTTCGCTGCGCTGCGCCAGCATCCCAAGTCCCAACAGCGCACCAAGCAGCGCCGCCATCGGGAAGAAAATCTGCACATCTTTTGGCACGCTGAGCAGGGTGTACATCCCCGCGCCCAACGCGTCGTAGCTCCCCTGCCCGGCTTTTTTCAGCTGGTCGACGAACTTGATAATGCCGGAAAGCGACACCAGCATGAATAACGTCATCATGATGGTGGTGAAAATGGTTTTACCGATATAGCGGTCAAGGACACCAAATGGCTGCATCACACCGCTCCTTTACGCGAAAAACGGGCGCGCAGACGGCGCACCGGCACTGTATCCCACAGGTTCAGCCCCACCGCCAGCGCCAGGTACAGCAGGTTGACGACCCACATCCAGAGAACCGGATCCAGTTTCCCTTTCCCGCCGTTGGATTTCAGGGAGGTCTGGATCAGGAAGAACATCAGATACAGCAGCATCGCAGGCAGCATCGACAGCACGCGCCCCTGACGCGGGTTGACCACGCTCAGCGGTACGACCATCAGCGCCATCATAAATACGGTAAAAACCAGTGTGATACGCCAGTGCAATTCCGCACGGGCGCGATCGGTATCGGTGGACCACAGCGTGCGCATGTCCATCTGGTCGGTATCGTTCGGATCCAGCGCCACCGCCTGGTGACCAATAATCGCCTGATAGTCCTGGAAGTCAGTGATGCGGAAATCGCGCAGCAGCGCGGTGCCTTCAAAGCGGGTACCTTTACTCAGCGTGACCACCTGCGAACCGTCGCGCAGTTGCGACAGATGTCCGGAATCGGCGACTACCACGGAAGGACGGGCGTTCCCTTTCGGGCGAATCTGTGCGAGGAAGACATCTTTAAAGTCGCTACCGTCAACGCTTTCAATAAACAGTACCGAGTCGCCGTTGGTGGCCTGTTGGAACTGCCCCTGCGCCAGTGCGGCCATACCTGGGTTGGCTTTCGCTTCGGCCAGCACTTCATCCTGATGTTTTGACGACCACGGTCCTGCCCACATGACGTTCACGGCAGCAATGATACCGGTAAACAGCGCCAGGATCATGGCCGCTTTCACCAGCACGGCCTTACTCAGGCCGCAGGCGTGCATCACCGTAATTTCACTCTCGGTATACAGTTTGCCCAGCGTCATCAGCAGTCCGAGGAACAGGCTGAGCGGCAGGATGAGTTGCGCCATTTCAGGGACGCCGAGACCCAGCAGCGAGAGCACCAGATTTGCCGGAATGTCACCGTCAACCGCTGCGCCGAGGATCCTCACTAACTTTTGACAAAAGAAGATCAAAAGCAGAATGAAGAGGATGGCAAGCTGGCTTTTGAGCGTCTCCCGCACCAGATATCTTATGATTATCACTTTAAATACGCCCGTAAAAACTCGTCTTTTGCAGGAATTTAGCTTGTTTCATGGCTTAAACGTCATTTATTCTCTTGAGTCGTCGAAATCGTCGCTAAAATTATTATACTCAGCGGATTCGCCACTCAGAACGCGTTCTGATGTGCCAATGCCGTAATAACGTTAAGATTAACACGAAGTCACCGCAACTGCGGATATGAGTTACGAAAGCTTGCAATTCTAACCGCAGGCGCCGCCGTTGTCTTTAAGATTCAGGAGCGTAGTGCATGGAGTTTAGTGTAAAAAGCGGTAGCCCGGAGAAACAGCGGAGTGCCTGCATCGTCGTGGGCGTCTTTGAACCACGCCGCCTTTCTCCGGTTGCAGAACAGCTCGATAAAATCAGCGACGGGTACATTAGTGCCCTGCTGCGCCGTGGCGAACTGGAAGGCAAACCGGGTCAGACCTTGTTGTTACACCATGTTCCCAACGTGCTGTCCGAGCGGATCCTCCTCATCGGTTGTGGCAAAGAGCGCGAGCTGGATGAACGTCAGTATAAGCAGGTGATTCAGAAAACAATCAACACGCTGAATGATACTGGCTCAATGGAAGCCGTCTGCTTCCTGACCGAACTGCACGTCAAAGGCCGCAACAATTACTGGAAAGTGCGTCAGGCTGTCGAAACGGCCAAAGAGACGCTGTACAGTTTCGATCAACTGAAGACCACCAAAAGCGAGCCGCGTCGCCCACTGCGTAAAATGGTCTTCAACGTGCCAACCCGTCGTGAACTGACCAGCGGCGAGCGTGCGATCCAGCACGGTCTGGCTATTGCTGCGGGTATTAAAGCCGCAAAAGATCTCGGCAACATGCCGCCGAACATCTGTAACGCCGCCTACCTGGCCTCTCAGGCGCGTCAGTTGGCTGACAGCTACAGCAAGAATGTGGTCACCCGCGTCATCGGCGAACAGCAGATGAAAGAGCTGGGAATGCACTCTTACCTCGCCGTCGGTCACGGTTCGCAGAACGAATCGCTGATGTCGGTGATTGAGTACAAAGGCAGTCCGTCCGAAGACGTACGTCCGATTGTACTGGTCGGTAAAGGACTTACCTTTGACTCCGGCGGAATCTCCATCAAGCCTGCTGAAGGCATGGACGAGATGAAGTACGACATGTGCGGTGCGGCGGCGGTTTATGGTGTCATGCGTATGGTGGCGGAGCTTCAGTTGCCAATCAACGTCATCGGCGTGCTGGCAGGCTGTGAAAACATGCCAGGTGGTCGCGCCTATCGTCCTGGCGACGTGCTGACCACGATGTCCGGTCAAACCGTTGAAGTGCTTAACACCGATGCCGAAGGCCGCCTGGTACTCTGCGACGTATTAACCTACGTTGAGCGTTTCGAGCCGGAAGCGGTCATTGACGTGGCAACCCTGACGGGCGCCTGCGTGATTGCGCTGGGTCACCACATTACCGGTCTGATGTCGAACCATAACCCGCTGGCGCATGAGCTTATCGGCGCGTCCGAACAGGCGGGAGATCGCGCGTGGCGCCTGCCGTTAGGTGATGAGTATCAGGAACAACTGGAGTCCAATTTCGCGGATATGGCGAATATCGGCGGCCGTCCAGGCGGTGCGATTACCGCAGGTTGCTTCCTGTCGCGCTTTACCCGCAAGTACAACTGGGCACACCTCGATATCGCTGGTACCGCATGGCGTTCCGGGAAAGCCAAAGGCGCAACCGGTCGTCCGGTGGCGCTGCTGTCGCAGTTCCTGCTCAATCGTGCCGGTTTTAACGGCGAAGAGTAAGTTTGAGATTGCCCCGTAGGCCGGATAAGCGCAGCGCCATCCGGCAAAATGCCTGATGGCGGCGCTAATGCGCCTTATCAGGCCTACGGTGTGCAACATGGCAACGCGTTTAAATCCACCACAAGAAGCCCCATATATGAAGAATGCAACGTTCTACCTTCTGGACAACGACACGCAACACGATGGCCTCAGCGCCGTCGAACAACTGGCGTGTGAGATTGCCGCAGAACGTTGGCGCAGTGGCAAACGCGTGTTGATTGCCTGCGAAGATGAAAAACAGGCGATTCGCCTGGATGAAGCGCTGTGGGCCAGACCGGCGGACCGATTCGTCCCGCACAATCTGGCTGGTGAAGGGCCGCGCGGAGGAGCGCCGGTGGAAATTGCCTGGCCGGAAAAACGCAACAGCAGCCCACGCGATCTGCTGATTAGCCTACGCGTTGGCTTTGCAGATTTTGCCACCGCTTTCACAGAAGTGATAGACTTCGTCCCTTACGAAGATTCTCTGAAACAATCGGCACGCGCACGCTACAAAGCCTACCGCGTGGCTGGTTTTAACCTGAATACGGCAACCTGGAAATAATGGAAAAGACATACAACCCCCAAGATATCGAACAGCCGCTTTACGAGCACTGGGAAAAGCAGGGCTATTTCAAGCCTAACGGCGATGAAAGCAAAGAGTCCTTCTGCATCATGATCCCGCCGCCGAACGTCACCGGCAGTTTGCATATGGGTCATGCTTTCCAGCAAACCATCATGGATACCCTGATTCGCTACCAGCGCATGCAGGGGAAAAATACCCTGTGGCAGGTCGGTACCGACCACGCAGGTATCGCAACCCAGATGGTGGTTGAGCGTAAAATTGCCGCAGAAGAAGGTAAAACCCGTCACGACTACGGTCGCGATGCCTTCATCGACAAAATCTGGCAGTGGAAAGCGGAATCTGGCGGCACTATTACCCGCCAGATGCGTCGTCTCGGCAATTCCGTTGACTGGGAGCGCGAGCGCTTCACCATGGACGAAGGTCTTTCCAATGCCGTGAAAGAAGTCTTTGTCCGCCTGTATAAAGAAGATCTGATTTACCGTGGCAAACGCCTGGTGAACTGGGACCCGAAACTGCGTACCGCGATTTCCGATCTCGAAGTGGAAAACCGCGAGTCTAAAGGGTCGATGTGGCACATCCGTTACCCGCTGGCCGACGGCGCAAAAACGGCTGACGGCAAAGATTACCTGGTGGTGGCGACCACTCGCCCCGAAACCCTGCTGGGCGATACCGGTGTGGCCGTCAACCCGGAAGATCCGCGCTATAAAGATCTGATTGGTAAATTCGTGGTGCTGCCGTTGGTAAACCGCCGCATTCCAATCGTCGGTGACGAACATGCCGACATGGAAAAAGGCACCGGCTGCGTGAAGATCACCCCGGCGCATGACTTTAACGACTACGAAGTCGGTCGTCGTCATGCCCTGCCTATGATCAACATCTTCACCTTTGATGGCGATATCCGCGAAACGGCGGAAGTGTACGACACCAAAGGCAATGAGTCCGATGTCTACTCCAACGAAATCCCGGCGCAGTTCCAGAAACTGGAGCGCTTTGCCGCACGTAAAGCGGTGGTTGCTGCGATCGACGCGCTGGGCCTGCTGGAAGAGATTAAACCGCACGACCTGACCGTCCCGTACGGTGACCGTGGCGGCGTGGTTATTGAACCGATGCTGACCGACCAGTGGTACGTCCGTGCTGACGTACTGGCAAAACCGGCGGTCGAAGCCGTTGAGAACGGCGACATTCAGTTCGTGCCGAAGCAGTACGAAAACATGTATTTCTCCTGGATGCGCGATATTCAGGACTGGTGTATCTCCCGTCAACTGTGGTGGGGTCACCGTATTCCGGCATGGTACGACAATAACGGTAATGTCTATGTGGGTCGCAACGAAGACGAAGTACGTCAGGAAAACAACCTGAGCGCAGACGTTGCCCTGCGTCAGGACGACGACGTGCTGGATACCTGGTTCTCCTCCGCGCTGTGGACCTTCTCCACGCTCGGCTGGCCGGAAAACACCGACGCGCTGCGTCAGTTCCATCCGACTTCCGTGATGGTTTCCGGCTTCGACATTATCTTCTTCTGGATTGCCCGCATGATCATGATGACCATGCACTTCATCAAAGATGAAAACGGCAAACCGCAGGTCCCGTTCAAGACCGTCTATATGACCGGTTTGATCCGCGACGATGAAGGCCAGAAGATGTCCAAATCTAAAGGTAACGTGATCGACCCGCTGGATATGGTCGACGGTATTTCGTTACCGGAGCTGCTGGAAAAACGCACTGGTAACATGATGCAGCCGCAGTTGGCTGAAAAGATTGCCAAACGCACCGAAAAACAGTTCCCGGAAGGTATCGAGCCGCACGGCACCGATGCTCTGCGTTTCACCCTGGCCGCGCTGGCGTCTACCGGTCGCGACATCAACTGGGATATGAAGCGTCTGGAGGGTTACCGTAACTTCTGTAACAAGCTGTGGAACGCCAGCCGCTTTGTACTGATGAACACCGAAGAGCAGGATTGCGGCTTCAACGGCGGCGAAATGACCCTGTCGCTGGCGGACCGCTGGATCCTCGCGGAATTCAACCAGACCACTAAAGCATACCGTGAAGCGCTGGATAACTTCCGCTTCGATATCGCCGCGGGCATTCTGTACGAGTTCACCTGGAACCAGTTCTGTGACTGGTATCTGGAACTGACCAAGCCGGTCATGACCGGAGGTTCCGAGTCTGAATTGCGCGGCACCCGCAATACGCTGGTTACCGTGCTGGAAGGTCTGCTGCGCCTGGCGCACCCGATCATCCCGTTCATCACCGAAACCATCTGGCAGCGTGTGAAAGTCATTGCCGGTATTACCGCTGACACCATCATGCTGCAACCTTTCCCGGAATATAACGCCGCACAGGTTGATGAAGCCGCACTCGCTGACACCGAATGGCTGAAGCAGGCGATTGTTGCCGTACGTAACATCCGCGCTGAAATGAACATTGCGCCGGGCAAACCGCTGGAGCTGCTGCTGCGTGGTTGCAGCGATGACGCGATGCGTCGCGTAAACGATAACCGCAGTTTCCTGCTGAATCTGGCGCGTCTGGAAAGCATCACCGTTTTGCCTGCCGATGATAAGGGTCCGGTTTCCGTGACTAAAATTATCGACGGTGCTGAGCTGCTGATCCCGATGGCGGGTCTCATCAATAAAGAAGATGAGCTGGCGCGTCTGGCGAAAGAAGTGGCGAAAATCGAGGGCGAAATTAGCCGTATCGAAAACAAGCTCGCCAATGAAGGCTTTGTCGCGCGTGCGCCGGAAGCGGTGATCGCCAAAGAGCGTGAGAAGCTGGAAGGCTACGCCGAAGCGAAAGCAAAGCTGATCGAGCAGCAGGCAGTCATCGCCGCACTGTAATCGCAGGGGCGGTAATGTAAAAAGGCCGGAGCAAGCTCCGGCCTTTTTGTATCAGGCTTGTTGTATCAAATAAATGGAACCTGCGGCATCATACCGCGTGAAAGCACCGCAATCGGCCCTGTCTCGGGTTGTTCATTATGGTCAGTCAGTTCCAGGGTATCCAGATCGCCATCAACCCAGGTATTCGCCGCCAGGAAACGTAAATAGCGCATCTTCATTAACGGATAAGCCAGTCCCAGCGTAATGGCCGACACCACGGCAATCAGCACCCATTGCACCACCAGCGCATAAAATACGATACCGGAATGAAAACGAATTGCGCCGTTCACAAGCGTCAGGCTATTCATTAAATGGTTGCGCAGCCCCATCCACATATACCCTGTGGAAAGCAGAATGGCAGCGAAATAGAGCAGGTAGCAGGCGATGATTTGTCCACGATACTCAAGGATGAGAGCCAACTGTACATCCTCACTCATTCCCCCTCTCATATTGGCCATCATGATCGCGCTGAAAAAGTCAGAAAAGAGCCAGGCGATAACCGCGATAAAAGGAATAAGGATCAGCATCGACAGTAAACATACTTTTATGCACTGTTTCACACTGACGGCAATGGAAAAACGATGAATACCAAACTGGCCGCCTTCACCGAGCAATGAAATCCATTTTGCATAGAGGATACCGGCGATGATTCCTATACTCACGAGAATAATAATAAACACCAGAGACAGTTTTGTAATAATAGCCTCAATGCTATAAGCATCACCGCCAGGAATATTCACTATTCCCAGTATCATCACGGCCAGCAGAATATAAAGTACGATGGGTAATCCCATCATCACCCACCATGCACGACCCAATGAGCAGTGAAAGTTAAAACGCACATTATTTAACGTAGTCATCATGGCATTATATTTTATACTTTTGACCATAAGTACAGGCAACACCATGAAAAATGCCAACAGTAACACCAGTTCAAGCGCGGGCACGGCGGCGAAGAAAGAGATCAAGATAATAACAAAAACCAGGAACAACCAGCTTAAGAATATTGCCAGTCCAGTCGCATGGTAGCCAAAGCGTGCGCCGTTCAACTCCATATTTTCATAAATATAACGACGACTACGCACCATTGCCCACGGCGTGTAAATACCCAGAGTAATGATACATAGAATGACATTAGTTAGGCAGATAATAAAATACGCCCCGGCACGCCCATGAAAGTTAAACTGCCAACGAGGCTTCCGTTCGTTGTTGCCAAACAAATCCATAACAAATCCTTTGCTTTCAAAAAATAAAACGAATAAATAATAAAAGTATCCTTATCAGAGAAGATAGAATAACCTTTTCGCTGAATGAACGCTTGTTTTTTTACGTACCGCTTGCATGCTTTCCAAGAGAATGATATCAATTACAATTATATATATTTAGCTTTAACAAATGAAAAACATGAATAATCAACAGCATCAGTCACTCACTCTCCGCCCTCTTTCAGCGCAGGATAATCCTGTTATCGCTGCGGTTATCCGTCAGGTTTCCGCCGAATATGGTCTCACCGCTGACAAAGGCTATACCGTTGCCGATCCGAATCTGGATGAGTTGTATCAGCTCTACTCTCAGCCTGGACATGCATATTGGGTGGTGGAACGTAATGGGGAAGTCGTGGGTGGCGGCGGAATTGCACCATTAACCTGTAGCGAACCCGATATTTGCGAGCTGCAAAAAATGTACTTTTTGCCCTCCGCACGTGGGCAAGGCATGGCGAAAAAGCTGGCGCTGATGGCGATGGAGCACGCCCGTGCGCAGGGATTTAAACAATGCTATCTGGAAACGACCGCCTTTTTACGCGAGGCAATTGGCCTGTATGAACATTTAGGGTTTGAGCATATCAGCGAACCGCTCGGCTGCACCGGGCACGTCGATTGCGAAGTGCGAATGCTCAAACCCCTTTAATCCGACCTATTGCATCTCAGGCGATACCGAAAGTCGAATCACGCCAGCGGCCTGCGCGGCTGGCAATTTCAGCACCTCTTCCCACATGTCCTGCACCAGATCGCAGACGACCTTTTCTTTCCCGACCCCCTTCTGCGGCTCAGCCATAAGCTGTACATCCTGCCCATAACGCTGCACCAGTACCGGTACGACGCTTTGCAGATCCTGCATGGCCTGCTTTTTCTCAGCGTCTGTTACCGTATGTCTGTTGGGGCCGTATGCCGCTCGCATCATCGTGGCATCGCCTTCCATACGCCGTTTCAGAATATCCTGCGAGATCAGACGCGTCGGGTTAATCCCGCCTTTGACCTGCGGGAAGAGAAAGCGAAAACACGCGTCGTCGCCTTTTTTCTGCACCGCCGCAGTCTGTTCGAGATTGATCTTCATGTAGTCAATGACATTACTGTCCGGCGCCTGCTGTAAACGCGACATCTGAATTTGCAGCACCTGCGGTTGAATGGTATCGATAATTTGTTGTTCGGTTTTGCCTTCATTTTTAAGCTGCAGCGCCTGAGTGCGGAGATGGATCCAGAAAGCTGGCTCCTGTTCCTTCAGTACCTGAAACGTTGGCATCTGCAGTAGCGCGGCATCAAACCGCTGCTCTTCCGTCTGACCGGACGCCGCTTTTTCTCGCGGGATCAGGTAGTGCACGTCAAAGAGGTTCCACGCGACGATCGCTACAATCATCAGCACCGCGCCGGAGGCCTTCCCCACCCAGCCTTTTTTACGCATCAGCCCAATCACTGCGGCGATAACCGCGCCGACGTAGCCTGCGAGAAGTACATGTGTCCAGTTCATCGGTATTGCTATTCCTTGCCCTGAAAAGGACACATTTTTCCCTGCTCGCGACGGGATGTCACCTTACTGCTGGCAGAACTACCGAAATTAAGAGGCGACGGGGACTCCGCTGTGAAAGCGAAATTCGTTGTCCGGCGAGGCTATCAGCGCGGCCTCCACTTCACCAAAATGACGGACGCGGGGAGAAATATCTTCCTGAGCCACCTGTTGCGCCAGCGACAAATAGTCCTGGAAGTGACGCGCTTCAGAGCGCAGCAGCGACAAGTAGAACTTTTGCAGGTCGTCATCGAGAAACGGCGCAAGCGCGGCGAAGCGTTCGCAGGATCGTGCTTCGATGTAAGCGCCACAAATCAGCTTATCAATCAGCGTCAGCGGCTCATGCGTGCGCACCGCTTTCAGCATCCCTTTTGCGTAGCGACTGGCGGTGATCTTCACATAAGGAATGTTTCTGGCCTGCATCGCTTCGCGCACCTGCCAGAAGTGGTGCAACTCTTCTTTTATCAACAGCACCATGCTGTCGATAAGCTGGCGGCCCCACGGATCGTCCGTTTCCGGCATCACGCTTTTACCCATCTGTTTATGGAGCGCGACAAAGTCGGGTTCTGGCCCCTCCCGAAAGGCAAAGGCTTCATATGGCTGTAGCGAGGCGAGCAGCGCATCTGCGCCCGGTTTATCCGCCACGTACTTACGCACCAGCAGCATCGCCGTTTGTGCCGCCTTGAGTTCACATATCAGATGATCGGTGAGCAACAGAGGAAGGTTTTGCGGATCGCGCGCCTGGTCAATCCATGCCTGCGGGGTCGGACAGTGCAGAAACTGGCGTACCGGGGAGAGAATTTGCGGATAGTCCATGTGTAACCTGTCGAAAGAGTACGGCAGCACACTGCCGTACTTTTTTAACGTTCGGGGATCTTAGTGACGCACGCCGTCGTCATCTTCGTCGACGTAGTCTTCGTCGTCGCCCTCTTCACCTTCTTCGCCGTTCGGATCTTCAAAGTAGGTGCCCCAGCCGTCGTACTCAACGTCATATTTCTCGGCCAGGTTCATCAGTTGTTCAACCTGCGCGTCGATAAGGTCAGCTTTCAGCGCACATTCACTGAGGATATCGCAGCAAATGACAGTGTCGCCTTCCTCCACTTCCAGCTCTTCCGGCTCAGTCACTTCGTAACCGAGTTTAAACGCTTCAACCGCGGCTTTTTCCAGGGTTTCAAAATCGTCTGCGGAAAGGTGATGTTCGATGGTGTATAGCGCGTCCGGGTCGCTACCATCATCCAGTAATTCTTCAATAATCAGGCGCGTTTCTTCACGCTGCTCTTCCAGTAGTTCCGGGTTTGCCATGGCTCGTTCCTCATAATGTCCTGCCGATACTCTTATTGTCACATACCGCCGTCATTGCCTCCACCTTTCCAGAAAAGATTTGTGAAACGGGGTTGCAAATGCATAATCATCCATATAAATTGAATTTTAATTCAATAGATGGCATTCGCCATGGGAGGGAACTATGTCAGGTTTTTATCAGAAGCATTTTTTAAAGTTACTCGATTTCACCTCAGATGAACTCACCGCACTCGTCCAACTTGCCGCAAAACTGAAAGCCGATAAAAAAAACGGTAAAGAAGAACAAAAGCTTACTGGCAAAAACATCGCGCTCATCTTCGAAAAAGACTCGACCCGTACACGATGCTCTTTCGAAGTTGCCGCTTATGACCAGGGGGCTCGCGTCACTTATCTTGGTTCCAGCGGGAGCCAGATTGGGCATAAAGAGTCAATTAAGGATACCGCACGCGTACTGGGCAGGATGTATGACGGCATTCAGTATCGCGGTTACGGTCAGGAAGTGGTCGAAACGCTGGCCGAATATGCCGGTGTACCGGTATGGAATGGATTAACCAACGAGTTCCATCCTACTCAATTACTGGCTGACCTGCTGACGATGCAGGAACATCTACCGGGTAAAGCGTTTACCGACATGACGCTGGTTTACGCTGGCGATGCGCGCAATAACATGGGTAACTCAATGCTGGAAGCCGCTGCGCTCACCGGGCTGGATCTGCGTCTGGTCGCGCCAAAGACCTGCTGGCCGGAAGCATCGCTGGTCGCGGAATGCAGCGCAATGGCGAAGAAAAACGGCGGCAACATTACGCTCACCGAAGATATTGCAGCAGGCGTGAAAGGAGCAGACTTTATCTATACCGACGTCTGGGTGTCGATGGGCGAACCAAAAGAGATGTGGGCGGAGCGTATCGCCCTGCTGCGTGACTACCAGGTCAACAGTCAGATGATGGCGCTTACCGGGAACCCGCAGGTGAAGTTCCTGCACTGCCTGCCCGCGTTTCATGACGACCAAACCACGCTTGGTAAGAAAATGGCGGAGGAATTTGGTTTGCACGGCGGAATGGAAGTCACCGATGAGGTGTTTGAATCCCCGGCCAGTATTGTGTTCGACCAGGCCGAAAACCGGATGCACACCATTAAAGCGGTGATGGTGGCAACGCTGGCACAATAATATTGCCCGCAAAGAAAAACCCCACATAACAATGTGGGGTTTATCAGCAGGCTGAGGCGAAAACTACCGTTTTCGCCCTGTATTACAACCGTGAATTACGCGCCCATTGGCGGCGTAAACGCGGTGAGTTCCAGCTCCGGCCCGGTGTATTTCTCCGCCATCACCAGCGCAGTGTTGCCCGCGCAGCCATTCGCCAGACGCGAGGTCGGGATGTCTTTGGTAAGCACGTTGGCCCCACCATTTTTACAGATCCCGGTGCCTGCGTAATCCAGATCCGGCCATGCGCCTTCATGGATACACACCACGCCCTGCTTGATGCCGTCGGTGACTTTCGCACCGGTCAACACCTGGCCGCGCGCGTTCCAGACGCGCACCACATCGCCGTCAGCAATGCCACGTTTTTTCGCATCTTCCGGATGGATGTAGATCGGCTCACGGTTGGCCACCGCATACTGTTTGCGCAGCGACGCATAGTTAAGCTGACTGTGTAAACGATGCGCCGGGTGCGCGGTCAGCAGTTGCAGTTCACCCTCTTTAGCGTTGCCAGCCCACTCGTCGGGTTCCAGCCAGGTCGGATGCGCCGGGCAATCCTTATAGTTGAAGCCTTCGATGGTTTTCGAGTAAATCTCAATTTTACCGCTCGGCGTACCCAGTGGGTTCATCACCGGGTCTTTACGGAAATCGGCATAGCGTACAAACGCTTCTTCTTTCGGGTTCTTACGCATTTCGATCAGCTTGTTCGCCTCCCAGAAGGCGGTGAACTGCGGCATGTTGACGCGTTGCTGGCGCGCGCCTTTCTGCGCCACGTCGTAGAACTCGCGCAGCCAGTCCATTTCGCTCTTGCCTTCGGTATAAGCCGCTTTACCGCCAGGCTTCAGCAACTCCGCCATATCCGCGAACACGTCAAAATCGTTGCGGGCTTCGAACTGCGGTGGAATGGCTTGTTTCATCGGCACCAGATGCTGGTTGCTGTAGTCACCGGTCATGGTCAGGTCGTTACGTTCAAACGATGTGGTGATCGGCAGAACGATATCCGCGTGCTTGGCGGCAGCCGTCCAGTAGCACTCGGAGATCACCACCAGTTCGGGTTTTTGCCAGGCTTTCACCAGGCGGTTAGTGTCCTGATGATGAGTGAAGTTGCCACCGCCTGCCCACCAGATCATACGCAGATCGGGGAAGGTTTGTTCCTTACCATTATGTTGATATTTGCCGCCGGGGTTTTCCAGCGCTTCAACAATACGCGCAACCGGGAACGCTTCAACCGCATCGGAAGTTGCCCAGTCGTTGCCAGCTGAAGAGCTACCTGCGATTGTTGCTGAAATCGCCGACAGCACACCGCCGCTACGGGTTGGGTTGCCGCCGTTTGAGTAATGGTAAGAGAAGCCGAAACCGCCGCCCTCGGTACCAATCTGGCCGAGCATCGCCGCCAGGGTGACCAGCATCCAGTGGCGCTGTTCGCCGTACTGCTGACGCTGAATGCCCCAGCCCGCCATCAGCATGGTTTTATTCTTGGCAAAGATTTCTGCCAGAATTTCCATTTGCTTCGCCGGAACACCGCAAATCTTCTCGGCCCAGGCCGGATTTTTAGGCGTATTGTCATTTTTACCTGTCAGATACGCTTCGAATTCGCCATAGCCGGTGGTGTATTTATCGAGGAAGGCTTTGTCATGCAGTCCTTTTTCTACCAGCGCGGACGCAATGCCTAACATCAGCGCCACGTCAGTCCCCATATTCGGCGCAATCCACTGTGCTTTATCACCGAAAAATTCGATAGTTTCTGAGCGTTGCGGATCGATGGCGATAACGGTTTTGCCGGAGGCCTTCAGTTTATTGAAGTACTCGAGGCCTTGCTCATCAGTACTCGTCCAGGCAATTTTCAGGGTGTTTAGCGGGTTAAGCCCCCACAGGACCACCACCTGGCTATGTTCAAGGATCAGCGGCCATGCCGTCTGCTGTTCGTAAACTTCCACTGAACCGACGACGTGCGGCATGATCACCTGCGCCGCGCCAGTGGAGTAGTCGCCGGTATGCCCGGTATAGCCGCCTGCCATGCTCATATAGCGCTGAAGCAGCGTCTGCGCTTTATGCAGCACCCCACTGGAGCGCCAGCCATAAGAACCCGCAAATATGGACGATGGGCCATGCTCGGCACGGATACGGGCGTGCTGCTCGTGGATGAGCTTCAGGGCGTCTTCCCATGAAACTTTGACGAACTCGTCTTTACCACGCTTGCCGTCCGGTTTGCCCGGCGCATTCAGGAAGCCTTTACGCACCATTGGAGATTGAATTCGACACGGGGTATGCGCCTGATCGGGCGCGGTAGTTTGCAGATCGTTGGGGATCGTTTTCGCCAGCGCCCCTCGCGACGAAACAATTTTGCCGTCTTTAACCTCGATATACATCGCCCCCCAACGCCCTGCGGTCAGAATAGCGTTACCCGGCGCGTCTGCGGCCCACGCTGGCATTGGAATTGCCGAGGTAATTATCATCGCACCGGCGGAACCGCCGGCATATTTTATAAAGTTACGTCGTGTAAGGTTCATAGGTTTTCCTTTAATCGTAATTATCAGTTATTCCTTAGAGGTAAAATCTTTGGCGTGATACTGGAACCAGCGAGTCAGGATGTCTAAATCCTCGGCGCTGATATCCGTTCTCGCGCCCATCCCTTTTGCTACGGAAGGCCAGGCATTTAAGGTGTAATGTTCAGAAGAAATCGGCGCATGGCATCCAGAGCAATACGCTTTGTCGAGTGATTTGGCGTAGTTCCAGATCGCGTCGGGTTTACTCAGAGCGGGTTCAGACAGAGGTGCGCGTAGAGAAACATTGCGCCACGCGTTTCCGTAGGGATCCTTTTCCCAGTCGCTGGAGATTGTGAGCGCTTTTTGACCTTCGTCGGTGAGTGTGGCAAGGACCAAACGCTGACCCGCCGCGAAGTAAATCACCTGTTCAGCGCCCTGCATTTGGCTACCGATAATCTCCACTTCCCGCGCATCGCCGGAATGCCCCACCACGTTCAGTTTGGTGGCCGGATAAACCGTGCCCAGCTTGCCCAGTGCGGCAGGCGCGACGGGGTATACTTCTTTCGCATCAACCGGCGTCTGGCGTGCGTTTTCCATCAGCGCATCATGCGCTTTGGTGTCAATCGTGATTTCAGGCGGGAAGTGCGCGATACCTTTATGGCAATCAATACAGGTTTGCTTTTCTTTAATGCCCAGCGCATGCATTTTTTGCGCATCGGCGCTCTGCTTTTGCAGGTCCATGGCGTCAAACTGGTGGCACGAGCGGCAGGTCGCCGAATCGTTGGCTTTCATCTGCTCCCAGACGGTCTCCGCCATCTCAAGGCGATGCGCTTCATATTTTTCCGGCGTATCAATTTTTCCGGTGACAAACTCATGCCAGATATCCTTACTGGCCTTAACTTTGGTGATCAGGTAATCCATGCCCGATTGCGGAATGTGGCAATCACGGCACTCAGCGCGGATACCTTTCTGGTTCATAAAGTGCACAGAGCCCTGGTATTCTTCATAGGGTGCTTGCATCGTGTGGCAGGAGAGACAAAACGAGGTATCTGACGTTTTATGCATCATCCACATGGATGACAGCGCGAGTATTCCCCCCAGTAGAATACCCACGAATACAAGACCCGCTATCCACTTCCATTTTTTATTCATACCTTGCCCTGAAATTAATTCAAACGTTAATATTTAATTTTGTGTAAGGTATTTTGCTGGATGATTTTTCAACAAGAATTGATGTAACACAAAAGTGGTATTAGCCAGAAAGAGTTAAACGTGCTTTTGATCGACTTTTTGAAAGTTTATAGAAAAGGATACCGCTAACTGTATGTTGTAACTCAAGTTATAGCTGTATCGATATGAAATGAAATATACAACGATTAACTGAAACTTACCATCGTTATATATTTAAATACATAAAGAAATAATGTTACAACGGTGCGCTTTGCTGGCTGAAATAAACTGAGTTTTCCAGTTTGGTTATCTTCTTAATGAGTGCAGGGGTAGTTAACGATTTTTAAGCGCTCGCGCAGGAGCGAGGAGCGTTACGGACGAATGTAGGAGAAATCATGAAAAGGACAGCCGCTCCGATTCAGGGAGCGACTACGCAATTCCAACCCTTTCTGTTTAGGCCACCAGCAGTTTAACCACCGCTTTACGCACCGGCGCTGGTGTGCCGACGGCACACAGCGGCTTGTGCACTTCTTGCGGATAAAAGACGACAAAGTCACCTTCATTCAGGATCAGCGTTTTCTCCTGTTCACCTTCCGCTAAAAACGCAATGTCTTTATCGGCCAGCCAGTCGGTATCCGGCTTACCGGCAGGCAGTACGCTGAAGGTCATCCCTTCCTGCCCTTTCAGCACGATCTGAATGTCCAGATAGCGGGCATGATACTCCGCACGACGCTTCTCGAACGGCTCCGTCATATCTTCAGAAATCAGGTAGAACAAACGGCTACCGTCAATCTCATGTTTCCCCTTCTCCGTCGTCTCACTAACGTTTGCCTTAATGTACTCAATCGCCTGGCGGAGTTCTTCAGGAAGCCAGGATTGCAGATGGTGAATATTACCAACGATCATCTCATACCCCTCATTCAAAACAGCGTTTCAATTTTAGTTGTTATACGAAAAAAAGCCTGGTCGTGCCATCGCTATCTTGCAAAGTTTTGCGTCAGCGCATGTTTATCGCTGAAGTTGTTGAATGTCTGTTAACACCAAACAGTGATCTATGCATCTTTAATGCATAAAATGTAAATTCTACAAATCAAAATTCACAACAACATATTGTTATAAAAGGAGTTATAAGAAAAACCGTTGGTCGATCACAATTCATTTCCACTGCTTAATCAATGATAATCACCATAGTTATTGCTCAATTTACTTTATGGGGGAAATAATACAAATCACAATACGCATATTTATGCATTAAATTATTAATATCACATAAAAATCATATAGTTACATTGTTTTTATTCTTTGCCCACACCAACAAATAATTAACACTAAAAAATAATCTGACGTATAACTGCGTAGTAATTCAGGTTGAGACTTTTTATTTTTGTTATTTCTCAGACCTCCGTCATATATTAATTAAGAAAAAACAAATATCCAAATGGATGTGAAACACATCACATTCACGACCTCTAAATAATTTAATGATGCCTCTCGAAAAATATCGGAACAATTATGGCTGCGAGCATTTCTATTATTCGCAGCCCATCCCTTTTTTATTCCTGAAATAGAGTGAAGGTATCGTAATGGAAAAACATTATGTCGGTTCTGAAATCGGCCAACTACGCAGTGTGATGTTGCATCGCCCTAATCTCAGTCTGAAACGCCTCACGCCGTCTAACTGCCAGGAGCTCCTGTTTGATGACGTACTGTCGGTAGAACGCGCAGGTGAAGAGCATGATATTTTCGCCAACACGTTACGCGAACAAGGTATCGAAGTTCTGTTACTCACTGATTTACTGACACAAACTCTGGATATCGCGGATGCCAAAAGTTGGCTGCTGGAAACGCAAATCTCGGATTACCGACTTGGCCCTACTTTCGCCACTGACATCCGCGCCTGGCTGGCCGATATGTCGCATCGGGAACTGGCCCGTCATTTAAGCGGCGGACTCACCTACGGCGAAATTCCCGCCTCGATTAAAAATATGGTGGTTGATACTCACGATATTAATGACTTTATTATGAAGCCATTGCCAAACCATTTATTTACCCGCGATACATCATGCTGGATATATAACGGTGTTTCTATTAATCCAATGGCCAAACCGGCTCGCCAGCGCGAGACCAATAATCTTCGCGCCATCTATCGCTGGCATCCGCAATTTGCCGACGGCGATTTTATTAAATATTTCGGCGACGAGAATATCAATTACGACCATGCCACTTTAGAAGGCGGCGATGTGCTGGTCATCGGGCGCGGTGCTGTGTTGATCGGCATGTCCGAACGCACGACGCCGCAAGGAATCGAGTTTCTTGCCCAGTCGCTGTTTGCCCATCGCCAGGCCGAACGGGTGATTGCCGTTGAGCTCCCCAAACACCGCTCCTGTATGCATCTCGACACCGTTATGACCCACATCGATATCGACACCTTCTCCGTCTACCCGGAAGTGGTACGCCAGGACGTGCAGTGCTGGACCCTGACGCCGGATGGCCGCGGCGGTCTGAAACGTACCGAAGAACGCACGCTGGTTAACGCAATTGAGAAAGCGCTCGGTATCGATCAGGTGCGCTTAATCACCACCGGTGGCGACGCCTTTGAAGCCGAACGTGAGCAGTGGAACGACGCCAATAACGTCCTCACGCTGCGCCCCGGCGTGGTCGTGGGCTACGAGCGCAACATCTGGACCAACGAGAAATACGACAAAGCTGGCATCACCGTGCTGCCAATCCCCGGTGATGAACTGGGGCGCGGACGCGGCGGCGCGCGCTGTATGAGTTGCCCACTGGAACGCGATGGCATTTAAGGAACCCACCATGCAAAACAAACCGACTCTGGTTGTCGCCCTCGGCGGTAATGCGTTGCTCAAGCGCGGTGAACCGCTGGAAGCCGACATCCAGCGCAAGAACATCGTTCTGGCGGCGAAAACGATCGCCCAGCTCACGCAGCAATGGCGGGTGGTGCTGGTTCACGGCAACGGGCCGCAGGTGGGCCTGCTGGCATTGCAAAACAGCGCCTACGACCGCGTCACCCCGTACCCGCTGGACATTCTCGGGGCGGAAAGCCAGGGGATGATCGGCTACATGCTGCAACAGGCGCTGAAAAACCAACTGCCGCAGCGCGAGATCAGCGTCCTGCTCACGCAGGTAGAAGTCGATCCTAACGATCCGGCCTTTCACAACCCGACCAAATACATCGGTCCGGTTTATGACCCCGCCCAGGCCGACGCGTTGCAGGCCGAAAAAGGTTGGGTCTTCAAAGCGGACGGCAAAGCGTTCCGCCGCGTGGTGCCTTCACCACAGCCGAAACGCATCGTAGAGAGCGATGCCATCCAGGCGCTGATCGCCCGCGATCACCTGGTCATCTGTAATGGTGGCGGCGGCGTGCCGGTCGTCGAAAAAGCAGACGGTTACCACGGCCTCGAAGCGGTGATCGACAAAGACCTTTCCGCCGCATTGCTCGCCAGTCAGATCCGCGCTGACGCGCTGCTGATCCTGACCGATGCCGACGCGGTATACCTCGACTGGGGCAAACCTACCCAGCGTCCACTGACTCAGGTGACGCCGGAACGCTTAAGCGAAATGCAGTTTGACGCCGGTTCAATGGGACCAAAAGTCAGCGCCTGCGCCGACTTTGTCAGCCGCTGCCACGGTATCGCGGGCATCGGTTCGCTGGCCGATGGCCCGGCCATTCTCGCCGGAGATAAAGGCACCCTGATACGGCGCGAAACCGCAGTCGCGTAACCCTTTTTACCTGATGGCACGACTTCGTAGGCCGGATAAAGCAACGCCGCCATCCGGCAGCGAAACCCTGCCATTGCCTGATGGCGCTGCGCTTATCAGGCCTACATCAACCAAGGATACATTGATGGCTATTTCACTGAAAAATCGCAATTTTCTCAAACTTCTCGATTTTAGCCCGGCGGAGATCCAGTTCCTTATCGATCTCGCCATTGACCTGAAAGCGGCAAAAAAAGCCGGACGTGAAAAGCAAACGCTGATCGGGAAAAACATTGCGTTGATATTCGAAAAAACCTCCACCCGCACCCGCTGCGCCTTTGAGGTCGGGGCATTCGATCAGGGCGCGCAGGTCACTTACCTCGGACCAAGCGGCTCGCAGATCGGTCATAAAGAGTCGATGAAAGATACCGCTCGTGTACTGGGCCGGATGTATGACGGCATCGAATACCGCGGGTTCGGTCAGCAGATCGTCGAGGAACTGGGGCAATACGCCGGGGTACCGGTGTGGAACGGCCTGACCGACGAATTCCATCCCACGCAGATCCTCGCGGACCTGATGACCATGCTGGAGCACGCGCCAGGGAAAACGCTGCCCGAACTGAGCTTCGCCTACCTTGGCGATGCGCGCAACAACATGGGCAATTCACTGATGGTCGGCGCCGCGAAGATGGGTATGGACATTCGCCTCGTCGCACCAAAATCCTTCTGGCCAGATGAAGCGTTGGTTGCGCAGTGCCGCGACATCGCCAGCACCACCGGGGCACGCATCACGTTGACGGACGATGTGGAAGAAGGCGTCTACGACGTTGATTTTCTGTACACCGACGTCTGGGTCTCAATGGGTGAACCGAAAGACGCCTGGGCTGAACGCGTCAGCCTGATGACGCCGTACCAGATCAACCAGAAGGTCATCGACGCGACTGGCAACCCCAACGTGAAGTTCATGCACTGCCTGCCCGCCTTCCATAACGAACACACCAAAGTGGGACGTGAGATAGAAGCCGCCTACGGCCTGAAAGGGCTGGAAGTGACGGAAGACGTTTTCGAATCCGCACACTCCATCGTGTTCGACGAAGCGGAAAACCGCATGCACACCATCAAAGCGGTGATGGTGGCGACGCTCGGCGACTAATCCACACGGCCGCTACTGGACCGTACGCACCGGGCGCGGGTGCCTTCCTGACCCTCGCCCACGTAAGGAGACCCATTATGCGAAATCAGGATTTTCCATGCCTCTTCGTTAATCTTTCGGTCATTCGTGACAACACCCGGTCGCTGATTGCGCTGTGCCGCCAGCACGGTGTCGAGCCTGTCGGCGTAAATAAGCTGAGCTGCGAAGCGGCAAATGTCGCCAGAGCCATGATTGACGCGGGTATCAGCACGATTGCGGATTCCCGGATCCAGAATCTCAAGAAAATCGCCGACCTGCCCGTCGACAAACTGCTGCTGCGCCTGCCGCAGATAAGCCTGGCGCATGACATCGTGGCCTATGCGGATATCTCGCTGAACTCTGAAGAACATACGTTGCAGGCGCTCTCTGCGGCAGCTATGGCGCAGAACAAAACGCACCGGGTCATTCTGATGCATGACCTTGGCGATCTGCGCGAAGGCTGCATGGATCCACAGGAGACGCGACGCCTCGCACGCCTGGTACACAAGCAACTGCCGGGACTGACGCTGGAAGGACTGGGCGCTAATCTCGCCTGTTACGGCGGAGTGGAACCCACTACCGAAAACCAGCAGGCGCTGGTCGATCTCGCCCGTGAGATCGAAGACGAGCTGGGCATTGAACTGCGCACGATTTCCGGCGCCAGCTCCGCCGCTCTGTTTTTGCTGATCAACGGCGGGCTACCGGTGGGCGTCAACCAACTGCGGCTTGGCGCATCGCTGATCATGGGATTCGGCCTGAATGACGAACCGATCCCCGACACCCGCCAGGATGCTATCAAGCTCGGCGTGGAGATCATCGAGCTGAAAGAAAAACCCTCCGTTCCGCAACACTCCACGGCGCTGGATGCCATGGGGAGAAAACCAGTATTCGAAGATCTTGGCGTACACCACCGGGCGCTGGCCGCGCTTGGCGAGCAGGACGTCTCCTTCTCCCAGCTCCGACCATTTGATCCCGGCGTCAAAGTGCTCGGCGCCAGTTCCGATCACCTGATCCTCGATGTCACCCACGCTGCATCGGGATATCAGGTGGGAGACATCGTCTATTTCGCCCTGGGATACAGCGGCGTCTTGCAGTGCATGACCTCCGAATACGTCGGCAAACAATACAGCTACTTCTAAAAAATCATTCTCTGTCAGATTGAGGACTCTCTTCATGACTACTCTTGATACCAGCAAACCGGCTGCGGATGCTTCGGCCTCCCCGTCCGTAGGTAAGCTCAAACTTCCGGCGCTGACGGCGCTTGTGGTCAGTGCGCTGATCGCCGCCGGGGTATTTTCTCTGCCACAAAACATGGCCGCCAAAGCGGGCGCCGGCGCGATCCTGATCGGCTGGGGGATCACCTTTATCGGGATGTTAACCCTCGCCTTTGTCTTCCAGACCCTGGCGCACCGTAAAAGCGACGTTGAAGGCGGCGTGTACGGTTATGCCCGCGCGGGCTTTGGCGAGTACATCGGTTTTAACTCTGCCTGGGGTTACTGGATCTCGGCGTGGATCGGCAACGTTTCATATTATGTGGTGATCTGTTCCGCCCTCGGCTCCTTCAGCGCGCTCGGTTTCTTCGGCGATGGCACCACGCTTTCCGCGCTGATTGTGGGTTCTGTTCTGCTCTGGGCTTTGCATTTCCTGATCTGTCGCGGCGTACAGGGTGCCGCCCTGCTCAATCTGATCGGCACGGTCGCAAAAGTGGTTCCTCTGATCATGTTTGTCGTACTGGTCAGCGTCGCCTTTCAGATCCGCACCTTTAAGATTGAATTCTGGGGCAATGAACAGCTTGGCTCCGTCATGGACCAGGTGAAAAACATCATGCTGGTCACTACCTGGGTATTCATCGGTATTGAAGGCGCCGCCATGTACTCGGGCCGGGCGATGAAAAAATCAGACGTGGGTAAAGCCACCATGATTGGATTTTTCATCTCAATCCTGCTGTTCGTCGCCGTTTCGGTTCTGTCGCTCGGCGTCCTTTCTCAGCCAGAGCTTGCACAGCTGAAAAATCCCTCTACTGCGGGCGTACTGGCTGCGGCCGTCGGGCCGTGGGGTGCAGCCCTGATGAATATCGGCCTTATCGTTTCCGTTGGTGCCGCGCTGCTGGCCTGGACCTTGTTATCTGCGGAAACGGCGTACATGGCCGGTAAAGACGGCACTATGCCCAAGTTTCTGGGCAAGGAAAACGCCAATAAAGCGCCGGTCAACGCGCTGCTGCTAACCAATGGTCTGACCCAACTGTTCCTGATCATCGCCCATTTCCAACAGGCGGGGTATCTTGCGCTGTTATTACTGGCCACCTCAATGATCCTGATCCCCTATTTTCTCAGCGGGTTGTATGCCCTGAAAGTCGCGTGGCAGAGGGACGGTTACCACAGTGATGAACAACGTTCTGTTACCCGCGACATTATCATCGGCACGCTGGCAACGCTCTATGGCGCCTGGCTGGTCTATGCCGCCGGGATGGAATATCTGCTGCTGTCGATGATCCTCTACGCCCTCGGTATCGTTTTTTATGTCTGGGCGCGGAAAGAGAAAAATGGACGACTTTTCAATCCAATAGAGATCGTTCTGGCTATTATGGTGGTGGCCGCAGGGATCTACGCGGTCTATCTGCTGGCAACAGGCGTGCTTACGCTCAGTTGATGCACGTCAATACGGGGAAGACGAAGCGGCAAAACTCCGTCTTTCCTTAGACGACTAAGTGGAATATTTTCCCATGCGGTTGCCATCCGTTAGGATGCTAAAGCGCACTCCAGTAAAATTTCAATAAGCCGATCAAAGACATCCCGGTTGAAATGGAGAACATTTGCTTAGTGCGTCATCACTGAAAATAGAAACATTGGGCAGATCTACTGGTTGTTATCTTCGGCTGATTACACTGGACTAACTGATGATGAAACTTTACCAACCCACTTCAGAAAAAGAAGAACTACAGCTCTCTGTTTGTCAGCGCCTGATTGGCGAAAAAAGCTATCTCTCACAGGAGGAGATCCGCCGCGATCTGCAAAACTACGGTTTTGAAACCATCAGCCAGTCGACGGTTTCTCGCCTGTTGAAAATTCTTGGCGTCATAAAAATTAGAAATACGAAAGGACAAAAAATTTATTCCGTAAATCCGCAATTGCGCCCTGCCCCCGATGCCGCCCGTTCAATTGCTGAAATGGTGGTGAGCGTGGAACACAACAGCGAATTTATCCTTATCCATACGGCGGCCGGGTATGGCCGCGCCGTCGCCAGGATCCTTGATTATCACGCTCTGCCAGAAATCCTGGGGGTCATCGCGGGTAGCAGTATTGTCTGGGTCGCACCACGGGTTGTGCAGCGCACCGGCCTTGTCCACAAACAGATTAATTACTTACTAAAAATGAATTAATATTCATTAAAACCGTTTGCGTTGAATAAAAATGGCATTTTTTGCTTGATCCACAAACGGAGCTGAGTATAATCGCGGACAATTTGCCGGGAGGAAGTATGGTCCAGTGTGTACGACATTCTGTCTTACCGCGTCTGAAAACAGACGCTGGCCTGCCGTTTTTCTTTCCGTTGCTCACCTATTCCCAGCCCCTCAAATGAGGGGCTTTTTTTTTGCCCAGGCGTCAGGAGATAAACATGGCTAACCCGCTATATCAAAAACACATCATTTCCATAAACGACCTCAGTCGCGACGACCTTAATCTGGTGCTGGCGACAGCGGCGAAATTAAAAGCGAACCCACAGCCGGAACTGCTCAAACACAAGGTAATTGCCAGTTGCTTCTTTGAAGCCTCGACCCGTACCCGCCTGTCGTTTGAAACCTCCATGCACCGCCTGGGTGCCAGCGTGGTCGGCTTCTCCGACAGCGCCAACACGTCGCTGGGCAAAAAAGGTGAGACGCTGGCGGATACCATTTCTGTGATCAGTACCTACGTTGACGCGATCGTGATGCGTCACCCGCAGGAAGGCGCGGCGCGTCTGGCGACCGAATTCTCGGGTAACGTGCCGGTACTGAACGCCGGCGACGGTTCGAACCAGCATCCGACTCAGACGCTGCTGGATCTGTTCACCATTCAGGAAACGCAGGGGCGTCTGAACAACCTGCATGTGGCGATGGTCGGCGACCTGAAATATGGCCGCACCGTGCACTCCCTGACGCAGGCGCTGGCGAAATTTGACGGTAACCGCTTCTACTTCATCGCTCCGGATGCGCTGGCGATGCCGCAGTACATTCTCGATATGCTCGACGAAAAAGGTATTGCCTGGAGCCTGCACTCTTCTATCGAAGAGGTGATGGCGGAAGTGGATATTCTGTACATGACCCGTGTACAGAAAGAGCGTCTGGACCCTTCAGAATACGCCAACGTGAAGGCCCAGTTTGTTTTGCGCGCCAGCGACCTGGCGGGAGCACGGGAAAACATGAAGGTACTGCATCCGCTGCCGCGTATTGATGAAATCGCCACAGACGTGGATAAAACGCCTCACGCCTGGTATTTCCAGCAGGCAGGCAATGGGATTTTTGCGCGCCAGGCGTTACTGGCACTGGTTCTGACTCGCGATTTGGCACTGTAAGGGGAGATAACGAGATGACACACGATAATAAACTGCAGGTTGAAGCGATCAAATGCGGCACCGTAATCGACCATATTCCCGCACAAGTCGGCTTTAAATTACTGACGCTGTTCAAGCTGACCGAAACCGACCAGCGCATCACCATCGGCCTTAATCTGCCTTCCGGTGAAATGGGCCGTAAGGACTTGATTAAAATTGAGAATACCTTCCTGACCGCCGAACAGGTTAACCAACTGTCGCTGTACGCGCCGCAGGCCACCGTTAACCGTATCGACAACTACGAAGTGGTGGGCAAATCGCGCCCAAGCCTGCCGGATCGCATCGACAGCGTACTGGTCTGCCCGAACAGTAACTGCATCAGCCACGCCGAGCCAGTTTCTTCCAGCTTTGCAGTGAAAAAACGGGTAGATGACATCGCACTCAAATGCAAATACTGCGAAAAAGAGTTTTCTCATTATGTGGTGCTAGCCAACTAATTAGGGTTGGTTATAAATTCCTGGCTACCTATAATACCTGGGAAAATTCTTTTACCGCTGTACTTCAGGAGAAATCATGAGCAAAACTATCGCGACGGAAAATGCACCCGCAGCTATCGGTCCATATGTTCAGGGCGTTGATCTGGGCAGCATGATCATTACTTCCGGCCAGATCCCGGTTGACCCGAAAACCGGCAGCGTGTCGGACGACGTCTCCGCTCAGGCGCGTCAGTCACTGGAAAACGTGAAAGCTATCGTAGAAGCCGCTGGCCTGAAAGTCGGCGACATTGTGAAAACGACTGTGTTTGTCAAAGATCTGAACGATTTCGCGACCGTCAACGCCACCTATGAAGCATTCTTCACCGAACATAACGCCACCTTCCCGGCTCGTTCCTGTGTGGAAGTAGCGCGTCTGCCAAAAGACGTGAAGATCGAGATCGAAGCGATCGCCGTTCGTCGTTAAGGGATAAAAAAATCCGGGCATTTCTGCCCGGATTTTTGTCACTGCGATCCCCTTACATCACGCCAAAGAATTTCGGCAGGAACAACGAAATCTCCGGAATATAAGTCACCAGCATCAGTACCAGGAAAAGCACCGCATAGAACGGTAGCATCGCCTTCACCACCTGCTCTATCTTCTGTTTACTCACCGCACTGGCAACAAACAGCACCGACCCTACCGGCGGCGTAATCAGGCCAATCCCCAGGTTCACCAGCATAATCATCCCGAAATGTACCGGGTCAATGCCGAGCGCGTTGGTGACCGGCAGCAGCACAGGGGTCAGGATCAGGATCAGCGGCGCCATGTCCATCAGCGTACCGATCAGTAACAGCATGATGTTAATGCACATCAGGATGACATACTTGTTATCCGAGATGCTGGTAAAGGCTTCGGTAATGCGCATCGGTAGCTGCATGTACGTCATGATGGCGCCAAATGCCGCAGCAAAACCGATCAGGATCATCACAATAGTCACCGTCTTCACCGTGCGATACATCAGCTTCGGCAGTTCAGACCATTTGTAGTCGCGGTATATAAACATGGTGACAAAGAACGCCCAGAGGCAGGCGATTGCCGCCGACTCCGTCGCGGTGAAGATACCGGAAAGGATCCCGCCCATAATGATGACGACCGTCATCAGCCCCCACAGCGTATCGAGAAAAATCTTTAGCGCCTGTCGGAACGGCACACGCTCCCCTTTCGGGTAGCCGCGCTTATGGGCAAAGCCCACGCACATCACCATCAGGGTGAAACTCAGCAACAGTCCTGGCAGGATCCCGGCAATAAACAGCGCGGCAATCGACACCGTACCGCCCGTCGCCAGCGAGTAGATCACCGAGTTATGGCTGGGCGGCGTCAGGATGGCCTGCACGGAACCGCTGGCGGTGACCGCGGCGGCGAAGTCACGCGGATAGCCTTTCTTATCCATTTCGGGGATCATCACCGAACCGATCGATGCGGTATCCGCCACCGACGATCCTGAGATCGCGCCAAAGAAGGTCGACGCCACAATGTTCACCAGCGACAGGCCGCCGCGAATGAAGCCAACAAAGATATAGGCGAAGTTTACTAACCGCCGCGCAATCCCCCCCTCCGCCATAATAGCCCCGGCCAGAATAAAGAACGGGATCGCCAGCAGCGAAAATTTGTTCACACCGTTGGTTAACTGGATCATCACCGCTTCAAGCGGGATATCGATATACCATGCCCCAACGATCGCGCTGATCCCCACCGCGTACGCGACCGGCACCCCAATCGCCAGCATGATGCCGAGCGTAAAAACGAGAATAAATGCATCCATTTGCTTTCCCCTATGAAGTCGGTTCGCTCATCAACTGGTTGAACCCAGCATGACAACGGGACGTTGATACTGATCGCCACGGCAGATCTTTTCGATGATGAAAAGCAGCGTGATCGCCGAACCAATAGGGAGTGGAAGATAGTTTTCCCCGGCAGTCAAAATGGGGAATTCCGCCACGGGTTGTTGCCATAACTCGTAACAGAGCGTCGAGCCGTACCAAAGAATAAAAATACTGATCGCCAGCAGCATCAGATCGGCGCCAATAAAACAGATCCGCCGCCCCATTTCACCAAGACGATCGGTCACCATGCTGACAGCAATATGCGACCCCGCGCGGTAACTGACCGCCGCACCGATAAAGGTGAACGTCACCATACATAATATGGCGACTGGCTCCGGCCATGACAGTGCACTGTTCATGACATAGCGCGCAAATATCCCTACGGGTATAACCGCCACCATCACCAATAAAGCCAACCCGGCAATCCACATTGAAATTCGGTACAGCACATCCATTACCGATGAATAACATTCACCCATCATTATCACCTCGACGAATAACTGATTCAGGCGGATGACCTCCGTCACCCGCCTGACGAATTACTTCACATCCTGAATTCGCTTGATCAAATCCTGGTGGTCTTTACCGTATTGATCCCGGACAGGCTGTGTAGCTTTATAGAAATAGTCCGTATCGATATCATGAAAGTTCACACCATTCGCCTTCATCGTCTCCAGTGATTTCGCGTTATATGCTTCCCAGAGTTGACGCTGCTCCATTTGCGCTTCTTTCGCCAGTTTAATAATTAATTCCTGATCTTCTTTTTTCAGCTTGTCCCACTTGGCTTTTGAAAACAGGAACAGTTCAGGAATAATGAAATGCTTACTCCAGGTGTAATTTTTGGCAACCGGCAGATAGTTATGTGCAACAAAGGTCGGTGGGTTATTTTCCGTGCCATCGATAACCCCGGTCTGCATCCCGCTGAACACCTCGCTGGTCCCCATGGCGATCGCATTCGCGCCCATCGCTTTTAACGCATCGAGCGATACCGGGCTGGTCTGAACGCGGATTTTCATCCCTTTCAGGTCTTCCGGTTTCACGACCGGATCCTTGGTAATCAGGTTACGCGTGCCGGCATCCATCCAGCCGAGAAACACCAGTCGGGACTGACTGTTTGCGGTCAGCCTGTCGCCAATTTCCTGACCAATCGCCCCGTCCAGCACTTTGTGCAGGTGATCTTCATCACGGAAGATATAGGGCAGCGTAAAGACGTTAATCTCTGGCAATATTGCGGCAACTGGAGACATCGACACGCGGATAATATCGATCGCGCCCAGTTGCGCCTGTTCAATCATCTGCTTTTCATCGCCCAGCACACCGCCCGGGAAGGTTTTAATATCCAGACGCCCGTCGGTAGCGGCGCTGAGTTTTTCGCCCATATGCTTCACCGCGACCACGTTCGGATAATCCGCCGGATGGACATCGGCCGCACGCAGCGTTTGCGCAGACGCCGCCTGAGCCGCCATCACTAAAGCAGTACCCATGCACAGGTTTAACAACGTTTTGGTCAGTTTCATTTTTCCATCTCCAGAGGTTTATAATTTTCATTAATACAAACGACTTGCAGGATAGAGGACTGCCTTAATTAAAAGGGACAGTAAGGAATGACGTTACCCAGGCAGACTCGTCGGTGTAACAAATTATTACGATGATTATGTTCATAAAATGACGACGGATGGAATTTTTTTTAGCACGCTGTTTCATTTTTGCAATGAAGGTCTTTTTCCTGGAAAAAAGATGTTCTGAAGAGGCCTAAAATTGTGATCAACCACACCTCTTTAGTTTTTCAAAAAAAATAAAACACGATGGAGGGAAAGAATATATTCTTGCGCGATGAAAAGAAAAATGGCTGCCGAAGCAGCCATTATTTTTTTACTGCCAGCCGTAGCGGCGGCTATAAAAACCTTTGACCAGTTGCGTTAACGTCATATATCCCGCCAGAATCGCCACCAACCAGGGGAAATAACTCAGCGGTAACGCCTGCAATTGCAGATAACCTGCCAGCGGTGAGAACGGCAGCGCAATTCCCACAACCATCACCACCAGCGTCATCAGCATCAGCGGCCAGGCGGCGCGACTCTGAATGAACGGTACACGACGTGTACGAATCATATGCACAATCAGCGTTTGCGACAGCAGTCCCACCACAAACCAGCCAGACTGGAACAGCGTTTGCGCCTCCGGCACGTTGGCGTGAAATACCCACCACATCAGACAGAACGTCAGAATGTCGAAGATGGAGCTGATCGGGCCAAAGAAGAGCATAAAGCGACCTAAATCCGCCGGATTCCAGCGCTGTGGTTTTTGGATCTGCTCATCATCAACGTTATCAAACGGGATCGCCACCTGGGACACATCATACAACAGGTTCTGAATCAGCAAGTGCAGCGGCAACATGGGCAGGAACGGCAAAAAGGCACTTGCCACCAGTACACTAAAGACGTTGCCAAAGTTAGAACTGGCGGTCATTTTGATGTACTTCAACATATTGGAGAACGTACGGCGTCCTTCAATCACGCCCTCTTCCAGCACCATCAGGCTCTTTTCCAGCAGGATGATATCGGCCGCTTCACGGGCGATATCAACCGCACCATCCACCGAGATGCCAATATCCGCCGCACGTAGCGCTGGCGCGTCGTTAATTCCATCGCCCATAAAGCCCACCACGTGCCCTTCACGCCTGAGTAGCCGGACGATCCGCTCTTTATGTATCGGCGTCAGGCGTGCGAACAGCGTAGTATGCTGAGCCAATGCGGCCAGCGCGTCGTCGCTCATACCTTCGATCTCATTGCCGACAATCACCTCTCCGGCGTCCAGGCCTACCTCATGACACACCTTCGCGGCCACCAGCTCGCTGTCGCCGGTCAGGATCTTCACCGTGATGCCACTGGCTTTCAGCGCCTTCAGAGCAGGCGCGGTCGTTTCCTTCGGCGGATCGAGGAAGGCGATATAACCCTCAAGGATCAGATCGGCTTCATCAATGCGTTGGTAATCACCTTCCCGTGCCGGCAGGTATTTGGTCGCCACGGCGACAACGCGCAGCCCCTGACGGTTCAGCGTATCGGTCACGCGCTTAACCCGGCGCAGCATGTTGTCATCGAGTGGGACAATTTCGCCGTTATGACGCACCTGCGTACAAACGCTGATGATCTCCTGTAACGCGCCTTTGCACACCAGTTGATGCACATCCGTCGCTTCAGCCACCACCACCGACATCCGACGACGCTCGAAATCAAACGGGATCTCATCAATTTTCTGCCAGCGGGTAGACAACGTGCGCGCAGCTCCTTCATCCACGCCTTCCAGCACGGCGGTATCGAGCAGGTTTTTCAGTCCGGTCTGGTAATGGCTGTTCAGCCATGCAGCATGCAGAACGCGCTCACTGGGCTTGCCGGAGATATCCGTATGATTCTCCAGCACGATTTTATCCTGGGTCAGCGTGCCGGTTTTATCCGTGCACAGAACGTCCATCGCGCCGAAGTTCTGAATGGCATCCAGATGTTTGACGATCACTTTTTGCTTCGACAGTTTCACCGCACCGCGCGCCAGCGTCGAGGTGACAATCATCGGCAGCATTTCCGGCGTCAGGCCCACGGCGACAGAGAGCGCAAACAGCGCCGCTTCCCACCAGTCGCCTTTGGTATAACCGTTGATGAGCAGCACCACTGGCGCCATCACCAGCATAAAGCGGATCAACAGCATACTGACGCGGCTGATCCCTTTCTGGAAAGCGTTTTGCTCGCTTTCCTGTTCGCTGACGCGGCCCGCCAGTTGACCAAACCAGGTATGCGCACCGGTGGCGATCACCATCGCCTGCGCCGTGCCGCTCACCACATTCGTCCCCATAAAGCACAGAGTGTCGCACTCAAGCGGGTTGCTCTGACGGGTTTCGCGGGTATGCGCGACTTTCTCCACCGGCAGCGATTCACCGGTTAACGACGCCTGGGCGACAAACAGGTCTCGCGCCTGAATGACCCGCAGATCGGCGGGGATCATGTCCCCCGCCGACAGCTTGATGATGTCACCGGGCACCAGTTGATCGCCTGGCAGCTCAACCCAGCCGTTTTCTCCTTTCTCATTGATGACCCGCAGCACCGTCGAGGTGTTGCTGACCATCGCTTTCAGCGCATCAGCCGCTTTAGTGGAGCGTGCTTCCTGGACAAAGTTAAGCAGCGTGGAGATCGCCACCATCAGGGCGATCACCCCGGCCGCGAACAGATCTTCCGTGGCATACGAGATCGCTCCCAGAAGGGTCAGCAAGATATTGAAAGGGTTGCGATAACAGACCCACAGGTGTTTCCACCACGGTGACGGCTTCTGGGTAGGCAGAAGGTTTTCACCGTGCTTTTCGCGGGCGGCGTTCACCTCTGCCGTATTGAGTCCTTCCGGATGCGCATCAAACGTTTTCCATAACGTCTTTTCATCCATCACGGCCACTTTCAGGCAATGCTCGCTCAGCGTTGAAGGTATCGCGCCGACCGCAAGGGTTTTTGCGTCAGGCAACGGATCGCGATGCACCAGGCGAGCGGGCAGATGGCGGCCAAGCCGGGCAAACAGCTGGCGAGTGATATTTTTAAACATAGGCAGTCCCTCCGCGCCTACAAGACGGGCGCAGAAATATCCTTCAGGCGTGGCAAAGCCTTACCTGACAGGTACATAATTTTTAAACAGGGACGTTAATGCGTCACTGTCTTACATCACCGGTAAGACAGCGAAAGGCAGGCTTACCGGAAAGCGCGTGTTCTCCATTTCGGGAGAGGGGTGGGATCGGGATCCATAAAGCCTCCGGTAATTGAATGAGTTAGCCCACAAATTATAAGTTGTAGATCATAATATTTGTGGCATTTATAGCGTTATAATAACCCCCGGTAATTAAACAAAACATATACACAAAATTATTCGGCTTGCATCCGGCAGAAATGAATAAACGGCACAGAGGCAGCGTGAAGGATGATGTGTATAAACCAGACTTTGCCCATTGAGGTTTCTATAAGTAAAGTTACCCTCTTATCATCTTTTGCTGCGTACCACGGGAAAACAGGATGCAAAATCGGCTGACTATTAAAGACATCGCCCGCTTAAGCGGCGTGGGGAAATCCACCGTTTCCCGAGTGCTGAACAACGAAAGCGGCGTCAGTGAACGGACTCGCGAGCGTGTCGAAGCAGTGATGAATCAGCACGGATTTTCCCCCTCCCGTTCAGCTCGCGCCATGCGCGGCCAGAGCGATAAAGTGGTCGCCATCATTGTGACCCGCCTCGACTCCCTGTCAGAAAATCTTGCCGTACAGACGATGCTGCCGGTGTTTTATGAGCAGGGATACGATCCGATCATGATGGAAAGTCAATTTTCCCCGGAAAAAGTGGAAGAACACTTAGGCATGCTGAAACGCCGTAATATCGACGGTGTGGTGTTGTTCGGTTTTACCGGCATCACCGACGCGATGATCGCCCCGTGGCAGGCATCGTTGGTGCTGCTGGCACGCGATGCGAAAGGCTTTGCCTCCGTCTGCTACGATGACGACGGGGCGATTAAAATCCTGATGCAGCGCCTGTACGACCAGGGACATCGCAACATCAGTTTTCTCGGTGTGCCGCACAGTGACGTCACCACCGGGAAACGCCGCCATGACGCCTATCTCGCGTTTTGCAAACAGCATAAGTTGCATCCCGTCGCGGCCCTGCCGGGTCTGGCGATGAAGCAAGGCTATGAGCATGCCGCAAGCGTCATCACACCAGACACGACCGCGCTGGTCTGCGCCACGGATACTCTCGCTCTCGGTGCCAGTAAGTATTTGCAGGAACAGCGGATCGATAACCTGCAACTGGCGAGCGTCGGTAATACGCCGCTAATGAAATTCCTGCATCCGGAGATCGTCACGGTCGATCCTGGCTATGCTGAAGCCGGACGTCAGGCGGCGTCCCAGTTGATCGAGCAGATCAACGGACGCAGCGATCTGCGCCAGATCGTCATTCCATCCACCCTTTCCTGAATCATTGCCGATCGCTTTCTGAACGATAATTTGTGATCTTCGCTGCGTTTCGGGAACGTTCCCATTTTTAAAATTTTATCCCGGATATACTCTGTGGCCATCGCATAACCCCCTTTCACAATCATCGCCACGAGGCTTCATGATGAGCAAAGTTAAACAAGCGGATATTGACCGGCTGATAGAGCTGGTAGGCGGGCGAGAGAATATCGCCACAGTGAGTCACTGTATTACGCGCCTGCGCTTTGTACTGAATCAGCCAGCAAACGCCAGACCGAAAGAAATTGAAGCCTTACCGATGGTCAAAGGCTGCTTTACCAACGCCGGTCAGTTCCAGGTGGTCATTGGCACCGAGGTCGGCGAATACTACAAGGCGCTGCTGGCCACCACCGGGCAGGCGCACGCCGATAAAGAGCAAGCGAAAAAAGCGGCTCGCCAGAACATGAAATGGCATGAGCAGTTGATCTCTCACTTTGCTGAAATCTTCTTCCCACTGCTGCCGGCGCTAATCAGCGGAGGTTTGATCTTAGGTTTCCGCAACGTCATTGGCGACCTGCCGATGAGCAACGGCCAGACGCTGGCGCAGATGTATCCGGCGCTGAAAACCATTTATGACTTCCTGTGGCTGATTGGCGAAGCCATCTTCTTCTATCTGCCGGTGGGTATCTGCTGGTCGGCGGTGAAAAAAATGGGCGGCACGCCGATCCTCGGCATCGTGCTTGGCGTCACGCTGGTATCACCACAGTTGATGAACGCGTATCTGTTGGGGCAACAGATACCGGAAGTGTGGAACTTCGGCCTCTTCACCATCGCGAAAGTGGGCTATCAGGCACAGGTCATTCCGGCGCTGCTGGCCGGCCTGGCGCTGGGCATGATTGAAACGCGCCTGAAACGCATCGTGCCGGATTATCTGTACCTCGTTGTGGTACCGGTGTGTTCATTGATCCTCGCAGTCTTCCTCGCCCATGCGCTGATCGGTCCGTTTGGCCGCTTAATTGGCGACGGTGTGGCCTTTGCGGTTCGTCATCTGATGACCGGCAGCTTCGCGCCGATTGGTGCCGCGCTGTTCGGCTTCCTGTACGCCCCGCTGGTGATTACCGGTGTGCATCAGACCACGCTCGCCATTGATATGCAGATGATTCAAAGCATGGGGGGAACGCCGGTATGGCCGCTGATTGCCCTGTCTAACATCGCGCAGGCGTCTGCGGTGGTGGGCATTATTATCGCCAGCCGTAAACAGAACGAACGCGAGATATCTGTTCCTGCCGCGATCTCCGCCTATCTCGGCGTCACAGAGCCCGCGATGTACGGTATCAACCTGAAATACCGCTTCCCGATGCTCTGCGCGATGATCGGCTCCGGTCTCGCCGGCCTGCTCTGTGGCCTGTACGGGGTAATGGCAAACGGTATCGGTGTCGGCGGCCTGCCGGGCATCCTTTCCATCCAACCGACTTACTGGCAGGTATACGCCGTCGCGATGGCGATTTCCATCATCATCCCGATTGTCCTGACCTCGTTTGTTTACCAGCGCAAATACCGTCAGGGCACGCTGCAGATTGTCTGATTTTATTCGGGGCGCATTTGCGCCCCTCGCATAACCAGGAATTGACTATGAATACCCTTCCCCACTGGTGGCAAAACGGCGTTATCTACCAGATCTACCCAAAGAGTTTTCAGGATACGACCGGCAGCGGCACTGGTGATTTACGCGGCGTGACTCAGCGCCTCGATTATCTGCATAAACTGGGCGTGGATGCTCTCTGGCTGACCCCGTTTTATATCTCACCGCAGGTGGATAACGGCTACGATGTCGCTAATTACACCGCTATCGATCCCGCCTACGGAACGCTGGATGACTTCGATGAGCTGGTGACCCAGGCGAAAGCGCGCGGCATTCGCATTATTCTCGACATGGTGTTTAACCACACCTCCACGCAGCACGCCTGGTTTCATGAGGCGCTCGACAAAAACAGCCCCTATCGCGAGTTTTACATCTGGCGCGACGGCACGCCCGATACGCCGCCAAACAACTGGCGTTCCAAGTTTGGCGGCAACGCCTGGCAATGGCACGCACAGAGTGAACAGTATTACCTGCACCTCTTCGCCCCGGAACAGGCGGATCTGAACTGGGAAAATCCCGCCGTCCGCGCCGAGCTGAAAAAAGTTTGCGAATTCTGGGCCGATCGCGGTGTGGATGGCCTGCGCCTGGACGTCGTCAATCTGATTTCCAAAGATCAGCGCTTCCCCAATGATCTGGACGGCGACGGTCGTCGTTTTTATACCGATGGGCCTCGGGCGCATGAATTTCTGCATGAGATGAACCGCGACGTTTTTACGCCGCGCAAGCTGATGACGGTCGGTGAAATGTCTTCCACCACGCTGGAACATTGCCAACGCTACGCCGCGCTGGACGGTAGCGAACTGTCGATGACCTTTAATTTTCATCATCTGAAGGTCGATTATCCCGATGGGGAGAAATGGACGCTGGCAAAGCCCGATTTTGTCGCACTGAAGACCCTGTTTCGCCACTGGCAACAAGGGATGCACAACGTCGCGTGGAATGCGCTGTTCTGGTGTAACCACGATCAGCCGCGCATCGTGTCGCGCTTTGGCGACGAAGGGGAATATAGGGTTCCCGCAGCCAAAATGCTGGCAATGGTGCTGCACGGTATGCAGGGGACACCGTACATCTATCAGGGGGAAGAGATCGGCATGACCAATCCTCATTTCACCCGGATCACCGACTATCGTGATGTGGAAAGCCATAACATGTTTGCTGAGTTGCGGGCAAAAGGTCGCGATGCCAATGAACTGCTGGCAATCCTCGCCAGTAAATCCCGTGACAACAGTCGTACGCCAATGCAGTGGGATAACCGTAAGAACGCGGGTTTCAGCCAGGGCGAACCGTGGATCCCGTTGTGCGATAACTATGGTGACATCAACGTGGAGAACGCGCTCGGCGATAATTCATCGGTGTTTTACACCTATCAACGGCTGATTGCGCTGCGTAAAGCAGAACCGGTGTTGAGCAGGGGCGACTATCATGATCTGTTGCCGGACAGCCCACATCTCTGGTGCTACCGCCGCGAATGGCAGGGACAAACGCTGCTGGTCATTGCCAATCTGAGCGGTGAATGTCAGGCCTGGTGCCCGGAATCATACCGCGGCAACTGGCAGGTGCTGATGCACAATTATGATGAAGTTTCACCACAGCCGACGGCGATGACGCTGCGTCCTTTCGAAGCTGTCTGGTGGTTACAGAAGTAATCAGTTGAGCACCTCTTGCCCGGAGAAGGACGCCTTTCCGGGCAGAATGCCTGGTTTGCCTTAGCTGACTGTTTTTGCTGAATAAATAATCAGATTTTTCTCTATCACAATTTACAATCGCTATAACGCCCGCCAACTGTACGCTCTGCTTTTTACCTTGCGCTATATCAAAAAAATCGCAAACACTTTTGATGCAAATCACTATATATAGAACTTAAAATGCAATCCGCCCCAACATGTTGTATTAATCAACTACATTTAAAACAACGATGATGTCCACAGTCAGGGTGACTTTGTGGATAACATGGGACTGGATTACGGGAAGTGATTGGATAGAGAGATGAATAACCATATCAATGCTTCCCGAGCCTCTGTGGATAACCTGTTCTTATACATTATGGAGTGATCATGACACCGCATGTGATGAAACGAGATGGCTGTAAAGTGCCGTTTAAATCAGAGCGCATCAAAGAAGCCATTCTGCGTGCAGCTAAAGCAGCGGGAGTCGATGACGCAGATTACTGCGCCACCGTCGCAGAAGTCGTTAGTAGCCAGATGGACACGCGTAGCCAGGTCGATATTAATGAGATCCAGACGGCGGTTGAAAACCAACTGATGTCAGGCCCTTACAAGCAACTGGCACGCGCCTACATTGAATATCGCCATGACCGTGATATTCAGCGTGAGAAACGCGGTCGTCTGAACCAGGAAATTCGCGGCCTGGTGGAGCAAACCAACTCCGCGCTGCTCAATGAAAACGCCAATAAAGACAGTAAAGTCATCCCGACCCAGCGCGACCTGCTGGCCGGTATCGTCGCCAAACACTACGCCCGCCAGCATCTGCTGCCGCGTGATGTGGTACAGGCGCACGAGCGAGGTGATATTCACTATCATGATCTCGACTATTCCCCGTTCTTCCCGATGTTCAACTGCATGCTGATCGATCTCAAAGGGATGCTGACGCAGGGCTTTAAGATGGGTAACGCGGAGATCGAGCCGCCAAAATCAATCTCTACCGCTACCGCCGTGACCGCGCAAATCATCGCGCAGGTCGCCAGCCATATTTACGGCGGCACCACCATTAACCGTATTGATGAAGTACTGGCGCCATTCGTGACAGCCAGCTTTAACAAGCACCGTAAAACGGCGGAAGAGTGGCAAATTCCGGATGCCGACGGCTACGCGCATTCCCGTACCGAGAAAGAGTGCTACGACGCCTTTCAGTCTCTGGAATATGAAGTCAATACGCTGCATACCGCCAACGGCCAGACGCCGTTCGTGACCTTTGGTTTCGGCCTCGGTACCAGTTGGGAATCACGCCTGATTCAGCAGTCCATTCTGCGTAACCGCATCGCCGGTCTGGGCAAAAATCGCAAAACCGCCGTGTTCCCGAAACTGGTGTTTGCGATCCGCGACGGCCTGAACCACAAATTTGGCGATCCGAACTACGACATTAAACAGCTGGCGCTGGAATGTGCCAGCAAGCGCATGTATCCGGACATCCTGAACTACGATCAGGTCGTGAAAGTCACCGGTTCGTTCAAAACCCCGATGGGCTGCCGCAGTTTCCTCGGCGTATGGGAAAACGAGAAAGGCGAACAGATTCACGATGGGCGTAACAACCTCGGCGTGATCAGCCTTAACCTGCCGCGTATCGCGCTGGAAGCGGGCGGTGATGAGCCAACGTTCTGGAAGCTGCTGGACGATCGCCTGACGCTGGCGCGTAAAGCGCTGATGACCCGTATCGCCCGTCTGGAAGGCGTTAAAGCCCGCGTCGCGCCGATCCTGTATATGGAAGGTGCCTGCGGCGTACGTCTGAAAGCCGATGATGATATCGCGGATATCTTCAAAAATGGTCGCGCGTCAATCTCACTGGGTTATATCGGTATTCACGAAACCATTAACGCCCTGTTTGGCGATACGCATCTGTATGACAGCGAAGTGCTGCGCGCGAAAGCGGTTGCCATTGTTGAGCATCTGCGTCGGGCCGTCGATAAGTGGAAAGAAGAGACCGGCTACGGCTTCAGCCTGTACAGCACGCCGAGTGAAAACCTGTGCGATCGCTTCTGCCGTCTGGATACCGCCGAGTTTGGCGTTGTGCCTGGCGTTACCGATAAAGGCTACTACACCAACAGTTTCCACCTTGATGTAGAGAAGAAGGTAAACCCGTACGACAAAATCGATTTCGAAGCGCCTTATCCGCCGCTGGCGAGCGGCGGCTTCATTTGCTATGGCGAATACCCGAACATCCAGCACAATCTGAAAGCGCTGGAAGATGTCTGGGACTACAGCTATCAGCATGTGCCGTATTACGGCACCAACACGCCAATCGATGAATGCTATGAATGCGGCTTTACCGGTGAGTTCGAGTGCACCAGTAAAGGCTTCACCTGTCCGAAATGTGGTAACCACGACGCCGCACGCGTGTCCGTCACCCGCCGCGTATGTGGTTATTTAGGCAGCCCGGATGCGCGTCCGTTTAACGCCGGTAAGCAGGAAGAAGTGAAGCGTCGCGTTAAGCATTTAGGGAATGGGCAGATCGGGTAATTTCCGTTTGCAAAGGCCGTAGGCCTGATAAGACACCATCGCGTCGCCATCAGGCATCACAATGTTGCCGGATGACGGTGCAAGCACCTTATCCGGCCTACATTCTTTCTGGACATCCTCTATGCAATATCATCAGTACTATCCCGTCGACATCGTTAATGGTCCCGGTACACGCTGCACTCTGTTTGTTTCAGGGTGCGTACACGAATGCCCCGGTTGCTATAACAAAAGCACCTGGCGGCTGAATTCCGGTCAGCCGTTCACAAAAGCAATGGAAGACCAGATCATAAACGATCTGAACGACACGCGGATCCACCGCCAGGGGATCTCCCTTTCCGGCGGCGATCCGCTTCACCCACAGAACGTACCGGATATTCTAAAACTGGTGCAACGCATTCGCGCTGAATGTGCGGGCAAAGATATCTGGGTGTGGACCGGCTATAAACTAGAGGAGCTCAACACCGCGCAAATGCAGATTGTGGATCTCATCAACGTGCTGGTCGACGGCAAATATATGCAGGATCTGAAAGACCCGGCGCTGATTTGGCGCGGCAGCAGCAACCAGGTTGTCCATCATTTACGGTAAACACTATGGCGGACAGCATCTGCTTTCCGTCTTTCCTATCCCTCCCATCAAAAACGACTCACGCACTCCATCGCCACCGCTTTAAACTCGGCGAAGTTCTGGCTGCCGCACAGTCGCGTCATGGCGCGTTCACGCAGGAAAGTGACGAAAATATCGTAGATGGCCATGGCCTCTTCATACTCGCTTTTACTGATAGCGAGTAAAAAGATGACGTGCGCGGTTTCGTCACCCCAGGCGATGCCCTGCGGGGCGAGCACCGTGTAGACCACCGTTTTTTTCGCCAGTAGTCCGAGCGCGTGCGGCAGTGCAATGCTGTCACCGAGCATCGTGCTGACAATCGCTTCACGTTCTACTACCGAGTCGAGGAATTCCGCGTCGACAAACCCTTCACTCTGCAACTGATCGCACAAGGTTTTAAACAGCGTCTGCTGGTCTATTTCGCCTTCGATAATACGAAAATGCGCGGCATCGAAGTATTTGTTCAGCATCCATGGGCGGGTTCTGTCCACCAGCACCAACTTACCAATTTGCTCCAGTTGATAGTCAGTGGGGAACGGGGCAATCTGCACGACCGGCTTGTCTTTCTCACCGATCCGCGCGGTGGCGATCACAAAGTCCTCTGCGATACTTTCACGCTGTTCGTAATCGCGCAGCGTCAGCGTGTTTACAATCTCAATCTGTGGATATTTGCGCGCCAGTACCGCTTCAATCATCCGCACCATCGCATTTCCTGCGTCACAAACCAACAGAACTTTTGGTTGCCGCTGGTAGCCGATGTTGTAACTACGCTCAAGCCCAACGCCGATATGCAACACCAGAAAGCCGATCTCATTTTCGCTGATAGCGTAAGGGGTGTACTTGCCCCAACTGGAGACCGCCGCCAGCGTCATATCCCATGCCATGGGATAGTGCTGCTTGATGTTCTCCAGCAGCGGGTTCGGAATCATGATCTGATAGCGTACCCGGGTGATCATCGTTTTGATATGGGTGAGCAAATCCGCATGAAGCTGCTTATCATTCAACAGGTTATAATTATACTGACTGTTGATAAACCGCAGGATGTAATTGACCAGCGCTTCTTCATCGTCGGCATTGATGGCACTGGGAGCGATCTCCTGCACCTGCCGCGCCGCGATATGCACCTTCAGCCAGTTCTCTTCTGACGCGGACAGCGGATGATTTGCCAGATGCTGCACGACAGCCGCAATCTCACGCGCTGCCAGGCACACGTTCTCTTCCACCTCTTCGTTGGTGAATTCCGACAGCGGATACCCTTCGCTGATACGGCGTACCGCGACCGCGCAGTACAGGCGTAAAAACAATTCGCCTTCGTCAGTCAGGCGTATATGGAAGCGGTTGAAGATCTCCTCAAGCAGAGGTTGAAGCTGAGACGGTACCCCGGCATATAGCGCCTCTTCGGTCACCAGCGGGTTGGCAGGATCCTGCTGCGCCAGCGTCCAGAGAAGGTCGGTCAGGCAGGCGCGGATCGCCATCTCGCTGCCGAACAATTTCATGCCATGTCGTGGACGTGTTTCCAGCGTCAGGTGATAGCGTTGCAGCCATTCCCGCACTTCTGTCATGTCGTTTTGCAAGGTCGCCCGACTGACAAACCATTCATCAGCTAAATCTTCGAGTTTGAGAGAAAAGGCGGATGTCAGAAAGCGCACCATCAGATAATGCACTCGTTCCTGGCTGGTGCGCGGAATTCGCAGCGCGCTGGGCTGCTGCGATTGCAGAGACTGAAAGCTTGCCAGGTCATCGATCCTGAGCTGATAACCGTTGCCCCGGCTAAGGATAAACTGCGCGCCGTGCTGAGTCAGCAGGGCGTTGAGCGCAGTAATATCGGCACGAACAGTTCGAGTGGAAACCGACAACCGCTGCGCCAGCTCATCCTGCGGCAGCGTCTCGTTTTGCAACATAGTAAACAGTTGCGCCAAACGTTGGTTGGGGAATCGCACATCTCTCTCCTCGTTTTTAACCTACACACGCCCGGGTCAGCGCAAGCAACTGGCGCACATCGTCCGGACGGGTGTTTCCACTTACCTTATCAATAATAGAACTATAAATGTGAGGAATGATTTTACTGACACCAGCATCGAGAGCAATTTGCAGAATCTCCGCGTAGTTTTCCAGATCGATCCCGCCGGTTGGCTCCAGCCAGAAATCATGACGCGCGCAGGCTTCCGCGACGGCTTTAAATTCGTCACGACATTTCAGACCGCCCATCGGGAAGTATTTGATTGAGCTCCCGCCCATATCTTTCAGCAAGGCAATAGCCGTTTCGACCGGGACAATGCCGTCCGCCGCTTTACTGCTCAGCGGCCCGGTAGAAATTTTTACCAGACCGGGCGTACCGGTTGGTGATACCAGACCGTTAACCACCGTCTCACTCTGCCCGAGCAGAGCGCGGCTGGTTGCCACGCCGGTGAACACCTGGTTGACATGCTGCGGCTGAACCAGGCGGGAGATTTCACTGACCATCGCCGACTGGTTCGGATCGCCCGCGCCCAGCCCCACGGAAAGCGCATTGTCGATGAGCTTCGCGTAGTCGCGCATATCCGCCACGGCGCTTTCGACATCCGGGTAATTTTTGGAGAGTACGCCAACCAGCACATGACCTTCCGCCGCCTCGTAAATATCACGGGCGTTCTCTTTCGAACCGGCCAGCACATTCAGGCAGACGCGATCGCGGTAAAAGTTCGGGGTCAGTTTCATGCTTTTTTCTCCTGATTAATCACATCATTAATACGACGCGCCACAATCTCCAGTTGTGCGCGGTCCACACTGCGCACGTCCGCTTCAATAATCCCTTCGTTGGCTTTATAACCACGGAAGTAAATCGCGTATTCGCCCTGCTTAAGAGCCTCCACCAGTTCACCTGTCGCAATGCCGGTGACGGCTTCATCAAATTTAATTTCGGCGCGGGCGATATCCCGTCCGGCGCTGTCCCACACCACGCGAGCGGTCATACCGTTAAGCGCATTCAGCGCGTCAATAAACGGCGTCATTTTTTCCACCATCTCCGCACCGCTCTCTTTCTGCGCATTCAAATAGAGCTCAATGGCACAGGTCAGGCCGAGAATCCCCTCTTTGCCGACCTTCATCGCCCGGCCAATACCCGCTGTCTGGCGTTTCACCCACTCGACATACTGGGTTTTCCCGATGACCAGTCCACTGGTTGGCCCTTCGATCGCTTTCGCGCCGCTGTAGATCACAAGATCCGCACCCGAACGGTAGTAGCACTGCAGGTCTTCTTCCGCCGCCGCATCAACAATCAGCGGCAGATTATGTTTACGCGCCACCACCACGGCCTGCTCGACGCTGAGCATGCTTTTCTGCACGCAGTGGTGGGATTTGATATATAAGATCGCCGCCGTGCGCGGGGTGATCGCCGCCGCCAGCTGTGCGGCAGAGCATTCATTGGCGTAACCGGCTTCTACCAGCTTGCCGCCGCCCAGCGCCACCATCGTGCCAACCGGCGCGCCAAAGTTAACGTTGTGGCCTCTCGGCAACACGATTTCGTTATTTTCAATCGGCGTCACATGCAGGTTTTCCAGCAGCCAGTCGCTGTCTTTGACCAACACCGCCGCCACCGACTGGGCGATACCCGCAGACGCACACGAAACGACCGTCGCGCCTTCCACATCCAGCAGTTTCGCGATGTATTCGCCGGTTTTATTCACCAGATCTTTCATCTCAAAGTATTGGTTCATGCCGGCCATCGCCGCTTCCACCACCTCCGGGCGCGGTGTAGAGACGCCCAGCGCGGTCATGCGGCCTGAAGTATTAATCACTTGTTTTAAATGGTATTTCTCAAAAATCGAAGGCATGTTCTGCACTCCCTTGTTCGGTCATATAACCCTTGCCCGCACGTATTGCGGCAAGCGGCACCAGCAGATTCTCAGCCTGCAAGCTGTCATTTTCGGCATCCATCAGCACGGTTGGCTGACGCTTCAGCGTAAAGAGGGTTAAGTCCGCGTCCAGACCGGGCTGAAGGCGACCTTTAGATTTCAGGCGCAAGCCGTCGGCGGCATTAGCCGTCACGCAGTCGATGACCTGCGGCAACGACATGCCGATAGCGAGGAATTTCGACATCACATTCGCCAGTGAATGCACCGGGCCGTTGATACGGTTGCGGCAATAGATATCTGAACTGATGGTGTGCGGCAGAATGCCTAAGCTGATGGCACGCTTCGCCACCGCAAAGCTCAGACTGGCGGTACCGTGCCCCACATCCAGACGAACGCCGCGCTGGATCGCCCGGGTGACAGAGGCGCGTAGTTCGCCCTCCGGCGTCAGAATGCGATTGGGTTTTCCGTTGTAGCAATGGGTGATGATATCGCCTGCCGTCAGGCGCTCTGCGATTTCATCCAGATCCGGCGGGTTATTGCCGATGTGAACCATCAGCGGTAAATCACCATTCTCTTGCTGCATCGCTTTGGCGCGATCCAGCGGTGTAATACCATTTTCACCCACCACGCTGCTGCTCATTCGCGCTTTCAGGCCAACGATAAAATCGGGGTAACGTTGTACCGCCTGCTTCACCGCGTCGGCGTCGATATTAGCCATATTCGCCAGTTCGTTTTGGGCAATCAGCCCGACGCGGGAGATGTTCAGAAGGGCATAAACTTCCGTCGCGGCGTCGCGCGTGAGGGTATAGAAATTATCAATATCGTCGGCACCAGTACTTCCCGCATCCACAACGGTCGTCACGCCGGTGGCAATACCTACGCTGTCCGGTTCGTCGTGATAAATCGGGGAGTCTGGATAACAGTGAACGTGGGAATCAATCCATCCGGCGCTGACGTAACACTCGCTGTTGAGCTCAACGGTTTTCACTGCCGGGTCGTTTATTTCGCCTAGCGCGGCGATTTTGCCGTCCTTGAGGGCGATATCACAGACCGTATCGTCAACCAGACGCGCACAGCGCAGGAGTAAATCAAACATATCTCTCTCCTGTAGAGGCGGGCGTTTTCACGCCCGCCGAGGGTTAGCTAATCGCAATCGGGAAGATTGAACCTAAAATCATTGCGCCAAGGATCGCGCCGCCGGTGATCGGTTTCTGCCAGATGTAAAACAGCAGGGCGCCGACCAGAGAACCCACGCCGATAGGGATCGACGCCGTCATCGCGCTGAGGATGATCAAGGGACCGAGGAAACGCCCCGAGGCGTTACCGGCGCCCATCATTACGTCCGCCCCGTAGGTCGAATCACTTTGATTGATGGTGAACTTACGCGCCAGAATGATGACGTAACCAATCGCCAGGCCAATCGCCAACCCCGTTGCCAGAGAAGCAATAAAGTTCTCAACCGGGAAGATAATGCCCGCGCCCAGCAACAGCGCCGGAACGCCCAGGCCAACGCCGGTCTGAATCGCGCCGCCGATATCCAGAATCCCCACCAGGGAGCCTTCGATAATACGGGCGAACAGGAAGCTGGCACCAAACGCCGCGACTGCGCCGTACGACCCCGTATCAATCCCTGCTTTCAACATGGCTACGAAAGCCACTTCGTTAAACGCGCCAATCCCGTACAGGTAGTACATGTGCGTCCCGGCAAATACACCGGAAGAGAGCAGGCCAACGAAGATCGGGAACGACCAGTCGGCAAACCAAAAACCTTTATTCTGTTCCATTGTGGCCTCCGTTATTTGCCGCTAAGCGAGTTGTGGATCAGTTCGAGCCAGTTCGGCACGGTCATGTGGAAGGATTCGATCATCTTCATGTCGAAGCCACGGAAGAAGCCGCTCAGGACGAAAAGCAGGACAATGGCTGCCATCATCACTTTGGTCACATGGTTCCAGCCGCTCTCTTCAACGCCTTTACCAATCAGGATGCCGAGTACCAGACCCGGTACGGCGTTACCCATGATCAACTGTGCCGCGCCGCCGAAAACGGTTGCCCAGAAGCCTGATTTCTTACCAGCGTCGATCGCCGCCAGCCAGAAGATCACCGGCATTACGGTGTTGACCAACAGATTGGCCGCAGGGACCAGCACCTTAACGGCGGTCACCTGCAACGCTTCCGGTACGGAAGAGGCAGTGAGGTTCAGGAAGGTCACGACGATCATGCCGATGATGCCGCAGGCAATCGCCATCTTTTTCGGGTCATGCAGCGTTTCACCGACGTTGCGGTTTTTGATCATCAGCGCTGCCGCGCCCCAGTTAGGAATGATGCGGTGATCCACGTCCTGTGTGAACGAGCCCGCCGCAACGGATGAGGCCCAGGCGTTGAAGAAAAAGCCCAGACCAAATGAGAAGTGAGAAGCCGGATCCCCTTCACAGGAATTCAGTTCCCCCAGAGTTCGAAACGCACCCATCCCCTGTGTGGTAGGCGCATGAAACATGCGTGCAGCCCCGGCCCCCACACCCACGCCGACGAGGGCACCGATGATGAGCGATTTTATTAAAATAATCAGGAACATAATTATGCCTTCTTAACAAGAATCAGCGTTGCGAGACAAAATCCACCTTGTCCAGATTGATGGCTGTCACGTTGACGGTCACATCCAGCTCCACGCTGTAAGTGCGTCGTTCCCGGCGCAGAAAGAAGAACAAAAACGCTTCTTTGCGCACCGCTTCACGCGCTTGAACAACCTGCACATCCTGTGGCTCAATACGCAGTAAAATATGCGGCGATGCCTTCATGACCGCGGCCTGAACGTGGTTCAGGGCATCGGCAAAGGCGCGTGCTTTGGCTTCGCCTTTGCCAGTGACTCTCACCGTTGTGGTGAATTGTTCTTTCATACTTACGCGCCGTATTTTTTCTGCCACGCCTGAACCAGACGCTCGCCAAGCTCTTCTTTATCCATAAAGCCGAACCCCAGCACGTTGCAGCCTTCGTTAATCGCCGTTACGCCTTCATCCACTGAGCGCATCCCGTATTTGGCTTTGTAGCCGTATTTGTTCTGTGCGGTGATAGCGCCCGCGCCGCCGCTGCCGCAAAAGGAGATGCCGAACGTGGCGTTTTCCGCTTTCATCACGTCCCCCAGTTTCATATCCGCGGCGACGCCCGGTACCACCACCGCACGCCCACCGGCTTTCTCGACGCCTGCCGCCACTTTCTGGCCTTTACCCAGACGATCGCCAATCACGACTGTAATCTGTTCCATGTTGTTGCTCCTTAAAGGTTGTCTTTCGCGACTTCAAAGTGGACGGACAGCAGCCAGGCTTCTTCCTCGGGAAGGTTGCCAAACGCTGCGACCACGTCGCGGGCAAGCGCCATTGAATCGGCTGAAATTTCATCAAACAAACTGGCTTCCACTTCCGGCAAAGGCTCGCCGGTCACTGACCGGTGCGCCATGGCGCGAACGTGAGACGTCAGCATTTGTTCCTGTACGGCGTTGGGAATGATGTTGTGCTCACGCAGCAAGGCATACACTTGCGCCAGCATGCGATCGGCCAGTTCACCAGGCTGCGTCACCTGCTCCCCCATGTCGTTCATTACTGCTCCGTTATTCACTCGTCTTACCCCGTTAATGGCTCTGAGTTAAAACTAGCGGTGGGGGTAAAAAGTTTGTAGCGAGTTGTTTTCCACTTCGAAGTGGAAAGGCGAGTGGCAATAGTGATCTGTTCCACAGAAAAGGCGGTTTTGATGATTTATCGCTGGGAAAGTGTGATTTCATTCACAGATATTGAGGGTGTTTCGTTGCGACTCCAGCAGAGAAGAAAGTCTGAAACTGTGAGCAGAACGCGCTTTTGAGCTGTATTATCGAAAAGAGTTATGACGAATCCTTGCGAGACATGGCGCAAGGGGAGAGTAAATACGCTAACCGATTTTAAAACACCACACCTTTCCATTGTGGTGTTATTTTGTTAAATGAGTGGGAATTCTTTATGAGTGTACCTCAAACAAAAGCTGAATTACTTTTAGCTATTGATAAAAACTTCAGTAAATTAATCCATTACCTTAATTCGATCCCGAGCGAAATGACTTCCGATGACTCAATGGAAGGTCACGCCAAAGGGACGGAAATGAGTGTTCGTGACCTTGTTTCGTATCTACTTGGATGGAATTCTCTGGTTGTAAAGTGGATCACTTTTGATGCGAAAGGCCAGTCGGTCGATTTTCCGGAAACAGGTTATAAATGGAACCAGCTTGGCCTCCTTGCTCAAAAATTTTACCAGGATTACAGCGCGTTAAGCTATGACTCGCTAATCGCTGAATTGCAGACTGTAAAAAATGAAATTGTGCAGCTTATCAATGAACGTACTGATGATGTTTTATATGGAAAACCGTGGTACACAAAATGGACGATGGGACGAATGATCTCATTTAACACCTCTTCGCCTTACGCCAATGCGAATGGAAGATTAAGAAAGTGGGCGAAAAATAAAAATATCCGTTTAAAGTAATCATCAAAGCGAAATTACATACCAAAATTTATCCACGTATGAAGGCCATTGTCACTGTCAGCATTCAAAGCGAATCTGAAGTCATGATTAAGGCCGCCCTTGTAAAAAGGACGGACTGGTTCGGGAGAGTCAGGTTGAAAAGATGGTTATTTCCCCTGAAGCCCGGCTTAAGGCATCAGGGGAGAAACGCCATTAACGATACTTCTTGTGATACGCGTTGCGGGTGGTTTTAAACTCTTCTGCTGCGGCCTGCGCTTCTTTTACCTTCCCTTCGTTCGCCAGCTTCAACGCACCGTCGATCTGGCCGACCAGGACGTCAAAACCATGACGAAAATCTTTCATTTCCGGGCTGTCGGAGGCTTTGCTTTCCAGCTTTGGCGGCGTCGCTTTCTGGGCATCCAGCGCGGCAGCGCGCATTTTGGTTAACGCCTCTTTCACCTGTGTGGCGTTATCCGCTTTTTCAATCACCTTCAGGTTATCGTTAAGCGTTTCCATATTGTCTTCGAGTTCGGCGGCGAACGCCGTTGCCGAACTCAATACCAGAGTGGAGACCGCCAGCATCGCCAGTAGTTTTTTACGCATTGCTCACTTCCTCTTTTTTATTGTTTTGGCGCGGCAGGTCGCGCCATCCGGGATTATTGTCCGGCGATTTTCATCTCCGGCAACAAAACTGAACCACACTGTATATTGCTACGCGTTTCAATATCGTTACCGACGGTAACAATATTGCGCCACATCTCTTTTAAATTACCGGCGATAGTAATTTCGCTCACCGGATACTGAATCTCGCCGTTTTCTACCCAGAAACCGGCTGCGCCACGGGAGTAATCCCCGGTGATGCCGCTCACGCCCTGGCCCATCAGCTCGGTGACCACCAGCCCGGTACCCATCTCTTTAAGCATCTGCTCAAAGCTCAGCCCTTGTCCGGCAATACGCCAGTTATGAATGCCACCCGCATGACCGGTGCTTTTCAGCCCCAGCTTGCGTGCAGAATAGTTGGTCAGCAGCCACTGAGTCAGTACGCCATCTTTCACAATATCCCGACGTTGCGTACGTACACCTTCACTGTCGAACGGTGAAGAGGCCAGTCCTTTTAGCAGGTGCGGATGTTCTTCAATGGTCAGCCATTCAGGCAGAATTTGTTTTCCCAGCGAATCCAGAAGGAACGTGGATTTGCGGTACACCGAACCGCCCGCAATTGCGCCGACCAGGTGACCAAACAGCCCGGTCGCCACTTCGTTGGCAAAAATAACAGGCGCTTTCATCGTCGAGAGTTTACGTGGTGACAGGCGGGATAACGTACGGCGCGCGCAGTCTGCACCGACCCATTCCGGCGTTTGCAGGTCTTCCATCGCACGACCAATCGTGTAGGCGTAATCGCGCTCCATATCGCCGTTTTCTTCGGCAATCACGCAACTGGAAAGCGAATGCCGGGTGGAGCAATAGCCCTGCAACATGCCGTGGCTGTTGCCGAACACTTTAATGCCATAGTGGCTGTTAAAGCTGCCGCCTTCCGTATTGGTGATACGTTTATCGGCCTGCAAAGAAGCCTGTTCGGCACGCGCCGCCAGTTCGATGGCTTCATCCGGAGAAACATCCGCCGGGTGGAACAGGTCCAGATCCGGGGCGTCAAAGGCCAGCAATTCTTTATCGGCCACACCGGCGCACGAGTCCGGCGAGGTATAACGCGCAATATCCAGCGCCGCCTGAACGGTTCGCGCAATCGCTTGTGGGCTTAAATCGGTCGAAGAGGCGCTGCCTTTGCGGTTCTGATGGTAGACGGTAATCCCCAGCGCACCATCGCTATTGAATTCGACATTCTCCACTTCACCATAACGGGTGCTGACACTGATGCCGGTCGTTTTGCTTACGGCGACTTCCGCCCCGTCCGATTTGCCTGACGCTAACTCCAGCGCTGTCGAGACTGCTTCTTCCAGAATCTTACGCTGCGCTTCAACTTGTGAGATTACTTTCATCGCAAATGCCATAATGTAGAGAGAGTTTCTCTGAAGTCTAACAGAGAACCGTTTTTCAGTGCGCATCTTAACTGGTAACATTAGCCTCTTTTTTTAAGGAGCCTGACATGACAAAGCAGCCCGAAGACTGGCTCGACGACGTTCCCGGTGATGACATCGAAGACGAAGACGATGAAATTATCTGGGTCAGCAAAAGTGAAATTAAACGCGACGCCGAGGAGCTAAAACGCCTGGGCGCGGAACTGGTGGATCTGGGGAAAAACGCGCTGGAAAAGATCCCGCTTGATGCAGACCTGCGTGCCGCCATTGAGCTGGCTCAACGTATCAAGATGGAAGGTCGCCGTCGCCAGTTGCAGTTGATTGGTAAAATGCTGCGTCAACGCGATGTTGAACCTATCCGCCAGGCGCTGGACAAGCTGAAAAACCGCCACAACCAGCAGGTGGTGTTGTTTCACAAGCTTGAACATCTGCGCGATCGTCTGATCGTTGAAGGGGATGACGCGGTAGCGGAAGTACTGAACCTGTGGCCGGATGCTGACCGCCAGCAGCTTCGCTCGCTGATCCGCAATGCGAAGAAAGAGAAAGAAGGGAATAAGCCGCCGAAGTCCGCGCGTCAAATTTTCCAGTATCTGCGTGAACTGGCAGAAAACGAAGAGTAATTTCACGCGTCGGGAATGCCGGATGGCGACGCAAAGCGTCTTATCCGGCCTATACGATCTTCACCGTAGGCCCGGTAAGCGTCAGCGCCACCGGGCTTTTTTCTTACTCTTCGGCTTCCGCTTCGGCTTTCTTCGCCAGACCATCCAGCAGCTTCTGGTGAATACCACCGAATCCGCCGTTACTCATCACCAGAATGTGATCGCCAGGCTGCGCCGTTTTCACGATCATCTCAGCCAGCGTATCAACATCGCCACTCCAGTGAGCAGGCTGGATGCAGGCTTCCGCCACCTCCGCGACTTGCCACGGAATATGCGGCGGCTGCAGCAGATAGACTTCATCCGCGCGGCCTAATGACGGTGCCAGATCGTCTTTGCTCAACCCCATCTTCATGGTGTTGGAACGCGGTTCCAGCACGGCGATGATGCGCGCCGTACCGCCTACTTTGCCGCGCAGCGCCGCAAGCGTTGCCAGAATGGCCGTCGGGTGATGGGCAAAATCGTCATACACCGTGACGCCGTTTGCTTCACCACGCAGTTCAAGACGACGACGGGCGTTGATGAACGACCCCAGCGCATTGGCCGCCTCTCCCGGTTGTACGCCAACATGACGGGCCGCGGCGATCGCCATCAGACCGTTGTGCATGTTGTGCTCACCGACCAGCGACCACTTCACCTCGCCGACCTTCTCACCATCCAGCCACACTTCCCATTCAGAGGCATCGACGTTCAGTTTTTTCGCCTGCCAGTGCCCCTGCTCACCCACCAGCTCCTGTTCGCTCCAGCAACCCATCGCTATCGTCTGCTTCAGGTTGATGTCATGCTCCGGATAGATGATCCGCCCCTGCCCCGGTACGATGCGGACCAGATGATGGAATTGCTTCTGGATCGCTTTCAGATCGTCAAAAATATCCGCATGATCAAACTCAAGGTTGTTGAGGATCAGCGTACGCGGACAGTAATGTACGAATTTAGAACGTTTATCGAAGAAGGCGCAGTCGTATTCATCCGCTTCAATCACGAAGAAGTCGCTTTCACCCAGACGTGCAGAAACGTCAAAGTTCCCTGGCACACCGCCAATCACAAAACCCGGTTTGTAACCGCAGGCTTCCAGAATCCAGGTCGCCATACCGGCGGTCGTGGTTTTACCGTGCGTTCCCGCCACGGCCAGTACCCAACGATCGCGCAACACAAAGTCATGCAGCCACTGCGGACCGGACATGAACGGAATGTTCTTCTCCAGCACCGCCTCAACGCACGGATTTCCACGGGTCATGGCATTGCCAATGATCACCAGATCCGGTTGCGGGTCGAGTTGACTGGGGTCATACCCCTGAATCAGGGAGATGCCCTGATTCTCAAGTAAGGTACTCATCGGCGGATACACATTGGCGTCCGAACCCGTTACTTCATGGCCGAGCGAGCGCGCCAGTATCGCCAGACCGCCCATGAACGTGCCACAAATTCCCAAAATATGAATGCGCATACGTCACTATCCTAATTTAACCCAGGGGGCATTTTACGCACATGTCAGGCAAGTGAGAAACGCATTTCAGGATAATCCGTAGTTTGCTGGCGCGATTCACCTGAGCGCAGCCACTGAAATATTTGTTAAGATTGTTACGGTCGCTTTACTCCATATTAATTGCAGGGAAAGTGTTATGAAAACGTTAGGTGAATTTATTGTCGAGAAGCAGCACGAGTTCTCTCATGCTACAGGTGAGCTCACTGCGTTGTTGTCGGCAATAAAGCTGGGCGCCAAGATCATCCACCGCGATATCAACAAGGCCGGTCTGGTCGATATCCTGGGTGCCAGCGGTGCTGAGAACGTACAGGGCGAGGTTCAGCAGAAACTCGACCTGTTCGCGAACGAAAAACTGAAAGCTGCACTCAAGGCGCGTGATATCGTCGCGGGCATTGCCTCTGAAGAAGAAGATGAAATCGTCGTTTTCGAAGGCTGTGAACACGCGAAATACGTGGTACTGATGGATCCGCTGGATGGCTCGTCCAACATCGATGTTAACGTCTCTGTCGGGACTATTTTCTCTATCTACCGCCGCGTGACGCCTGTTGGCACACCGGTCACTGAAGAGGATTTCCTGCAACCGGGCAACAAACAGGTTGCTGCGGGTTACGTGGTGTACGGCTCCTCCACCATGCTGGTTTACACCACCGGCTGCGGTGTCCATGCCTTTACCTACGACCCGTCGCTGGGTGTGTTCTGCCTGTGTCAGGAGCGTATGCGCTTCCCGGAGAAAGGCAATACTTACTCCATTAACGAAGGCAACTACATTAAATTCCCGAACGGCGTGAAGAAGTACATCAAGTTCTGCCAGGAAGAGGATAAATCCACGCAGCGCCCGTACACCTCACGCTACATCGGCTCACTGGTTGCTGACTTCCATCGTAACCTGCTGAAAGGTGGGATCTATCTCTACCCAAGCACCGCCAGCCACCCGGACGGTAAACTGCGTCTGCTGTACGAGTGCAACCCAATGGCGTTCCTTGCAGAGCAAGCGGGCGGTAAAGCGAGCGACGGGAAAGAGCGTATTCTGGATATTATCCCGGAAAGCCTGCACCAGCGTCGTTCGTTCTTCGTCGGCAACAACCATATGGTTGAAGATGTGGAACGCTTTATCCGGGAATTCCCGGACGCGTAAAACCCTTGCCGGATGGCGCTAGCGCTTATCCGGCCTACAATATCTGCATAGGCCGGATAAGACGTGTCAACGTCGTCATCCGGCATTTCACATCAGGCGGTCTGCAATTTAAACGACGCCATCGCTTCAATCAGCGCGTGCGACTGCTCTTCCAGTGAGCGAGTTGCCGCTGAGGACTGTTGTACCAGGGCCGCATTCTGCTGCGCCGTTTCATCCATCTGACTCACCGCAATATTCACCTGTTCGATACCACGACTCTGCTCCTGCGACGCGCTGGCGATTTCCCGCATCAGTTTGGTCATCCGCATCACTTCGCTGGCAATCTCATCCATCGTTTCACCCGCCTGCATTGCCAGGTCGCTCCCCTCCCCCACCTGCGCCTGCGAATCACCGATAAGCGTGCGGATCTCTTTTGCCGCTTCCGCGCTGCGGCTGGCCAGGTTGCGCACTTCGCCTGCCACGACAGCAAAACCACGTCCCTGTTCGCCCGCGCGCGCCGCTTCCACCGAGGCGTTCAACGCCAGAATATTGGTCTGGAACGCAATCCCGTCAATCACGCCAAGAATATCGGCAATACGATTAGCGCTACCGGAGATATCACGCATTTTTTCAATGACATAACACACCATCTCACTGCCGCGGTCGGCGGTGTCAGAGACTGACTTCGCCAATTGATGCGCCTGATCGGCGTTTTCCGCATTCTGTTTCACCGTCGCGGTGAGTTCCTCCATGCTGGCGGCGGTTTGTTCCAGCGAGGTCGCGGTTGATTCGGTACGTGTCGCCAGATGAATGTTGCCCGCCGTCAGCTCACGACTGCCGGTGTCGATCTGCGAACTGGCATCGCGTACGCGTCTGACAGATTCGCTCAGCGCCACGCGCATCCCTTCAAGCGCGGCCTGCAGGCGATTAAACTCGGCGCTGGCATAACGGCTTTCCGCCGCCGACAAATCCCCCGTCGCCAGACGTTCCAGTTGTTCAACCACATTATCGAGCGGTTTCAGCAGCTTATTACGCAGTAGCAGCCAGACCACCGCCAGCAGGGCGATGGCCGTCAGCGTCGTCGCGGTCATCACCCCGTAATAGATCCATGAGGTAATGATTCGCGTGGAGGCATAAATCCCCATGCCGCCTGTTAGCAGCAATAACAGGGTAATAAGCGACAATAAAACCAACAGCGTATTTCGTAGGGAGAGGGATTTTGGCATCGTTATTTTCCGGTTGTAAGATATACAGAAACTATCGACAACAACCGGAAAAAGTTTAGGTTTATGTCGCTGAATTCAGTGAAGGTTCCGGCGCGGACAGCTCTCGTTTTTTACTCAGGAAGAAAAGGCCAAAAAGCAACATCAAGCAGACGATACCCGAGATGGCGAAAAACACGGTCTGATAGCCTGCGAGGTCAAAGAGAACCCCTATTGGTGTTGAAAGCAATACGATCCCCAGTGAACTGGCAATCTGAAAACCAATCAGAAAGATTGTCGATGACAGTCGCTTATCAAAGTTCGCAACGCTGTATTTGAATACGGAGATGACGCAAAGTGGAACTTCAATCGCATGCAGGAGCTTCACCAGTGAAATGACCCAGGGATTAACGAACAAAGCGCAAGATAGAATACGCAGTGCCATAATCACCACGCCGATGAGTAATGCGTTTCTTGGTCCCACCCGATTAACAAAGAAGGGAATACTCGCCATGCACAGCGCTTCAAGTACGACCTGGAACGAGTTCAGATATCCATATACGCGCGTTCCAACATCGTGTGATTCAAACAGGCCAGCATAAAACACCGGAAAGAGCTGTTGATCATAAATATTATAGAAAGACCACGTCCCCACAATAAACACAACGAAGATCCAGAAGTTACGATCTTTGAAGACAGCGATAAAATCCTCTTTTTTTACCCCACCCGCTTCAGCCGTTACGCACTGCTGCTTCTGATCTTTGAAGCGCATGTTGATCATCATAAACACGGCGCCAAATAGCGAGACCAGCCAAAAGTTAATGTGGGGATTAATACTGAAAAAGATGCCAGCGAAAAATGCGCCTATGGCATAACCAAATGACCCCCAGGCCCGCGCTGTTCCATATTCAAAATGAAAACTCCGCGCCATTTTTTCGGTGAAACTGTCAAGCAGGCCACAGCCCGCCAGATACCCCAGGCCGAAAAAGAGCGATCCCAGAACCAACCCCACAGAAAAATGGCTTTGCAGTAGCGGTTCGTAAACGTAAATCATAAACGGCCCCGTCAGGACCAGGATGAAACTCATACACCAGATGAGAGGTTTCTTCAGGCCGATCTTATCCTGAATAATACCGTAGGCCACCATAAACAGCATGCTGGTAAATTGGTTGACCGAATAAAGTGTGCCTAATTCTGTCCCTGTTAGCCCCAGATGTCCTTTCAGCCAAATGGCATATAACGACCACCACAATGACCAGGAAATAAAAAAGAGAAATGAGTAACTGGATGCAAAACGATAGTACGCATTTCTGAATGGAATCTTCAATGCCATAATTACCTGCCTGTCGTTAACGAAAATAACGTCCTGTTCAGAGGCAAAATCGGCCTCGTTGTTTACTTACACCGTTCCAGCTCTTGTCGATGCGGCAGCGCTGTCATCGCCCCTTTCGCCGTTACCGCAAGCGCTCCACAGCGCTGAGCGAGTTCTATAATGTGTTGTAGTTCGCCCTCATGTTCAGGGAAGCCTTCAGCAGCCAGACCCGTCAGTAATCCGGCGACAAACGCATCACCCGCCCCGGTGCTGTCTACACAATTCACGGGTATCGCGGCAAAGTGGTAAACCTCTCCGCGGTAGCAGACCGCCACACCATCAGCCCCTTTCGTCACCAACAGCATGGTAATTTCATGCTCAGTTGCCAGGGCGCAGATATCCCGATCGCGCAGAGCGTTTCCGCTGATAAGCTGCCATTCGTCTTCCGACAGCTTGACCACGTCTGCCAGTTGAAGCGCCTGCAACAGACACAAGCGCAGCAACTGTTTGTCTTGCCAGAGATCGTCACGAATATTGGGATCGAAGCTGACAAAGCCGCCTGCGCGTCGAAGCGCTGACATCGCAATAAAAGCACTGGTACGTGATGGTTCGGCAGACAGGGCGATTGAACAGAGATGTAACCATTCGCCGTGCCGCCATTCGGGCAAATCAGTGGCTTCCAGAAAAAGATCGGCGCTGGGGCGAACCATGAATGTAAATGAACGTTCTCCTTGCTCATTGAGATCGACAAGCACTGTCGATGTCCGGTGCCATTCATCCGACTTCAACAGTGAAGTATCAACCCCTTCCGCTTTAAGCGTTTTTCTTAACAACGTGCCAAAAGGATCATCCCCCACCCGACCTATAAATCCACTTGCTCCACCTAATCTGGCTATCCCCACCGCAACGTTAGCCGGTGCGCCACCAGGACAAGGCAATAACCTTCCATCTGATTCAGGCATAAGATCCACAACCGCATCACCTAAAACCCATACTTTGGCTGACATTTTTCTCCCTCGGCTTCATCTGGCTTACGCACATTGATAAACCGCTTTTTCTCAAAACCGTCATGAATTTGCCCCAACATGCATAATCGATCACAAAACCGCATAGTTAACGTTAACATTTGCGATAATCATCACATTACACGCAATTCAGACCTTTATTTTTGCAAAAGTTAACGTTAACAATTAGATAATTATTGCTGAACCAGGAAGAGGTAAGATGACGCAATCCCGTTTACATATGGCGCAAAAAGCGCTGGAAAACCTTCACGCCCGCCGTGGAAACACCTTTTATCCCCATTTCCACCTTGCCCCACCGGCAGGGTGGATGAACGATCCCAACGGTCTGATCTGGTTTAATAACCGCTATCACGCGTTTTATCAGCATCACCCGTTCAACGAACACTGGGGGCCTATGCACTGGGGACATGCCACCAGTGAAGATATGATCCACTGGCGCCACGAGCCTATTGCGCTGGCACCAGGAGATGAAGATGACAAAGATGGATGTTTTTCGGGTAGTGCCGTCGATGACAACGGTGTGCTATCGCTTATCTACACCGGCCATACCTGGCTTGCAGGAGAAGGCAATGATGACGCCATTCGTGAAGTACAATGTCTGGCAACCAGTCGGGATGGGATCCATTTTGAAAAACAGGGTGTGGTGCTAACCCCGCCGGAAGGGATTATGCATTTTCGCGATCCCAAAGTCTGGCGAGAAGCAAACACCTGGTGGATGGTGGTAGGTGCAAAAGATCCTGGCAACACCGGGCAGATCTTACTTTATCGTGGTAATTCATTGCGTGAATGGACCTTCGATCGCGTACTGGCGCATGCCAACGCAGATGAAAGCTATATGTGGGAATGCCCAGACTTTTTCCGTCCTGGTGAGCATCATTACCTGATGTTTTCACCACAAGGAATGAAGGCGGAAGGATACCGTAACCGGAACCGCTTTCAGAGCGGAGTCATTCCGGGGGTTTGGTCTCCTGGACGGCTCTTTGCACAGTCTGGCCCTTTTACTGAACTCGATCACGGGCATGATTTTTATGCGCCGCAAAGCTTTTGCGCTCAAGATGGCAGGCGCATCATCATCGGCTGGATGGATATGTGGGAATCGTCAATGCCATCAAAACGTGAAGGTTGGGCTGGTTGCATGACGCTGGCTCGAGAGCTATCCGAGAGCAACGGCAAACTCATCCAGCGCCCGGTGCGGGAAGCAGAGTCGTTACGCCAGCTGTATCAACCTGTTCCTGCCAACAAAGTCGACAGTAAACACGTTTTGCAGGAAAACGCACAGGCGATCGAAATTCAATTACGCTGGGATTGTCAGAAAAGTCATGCCGAACATTACGGGTTACAACTCGGCACAGGGATGCGACTGTATATCGATAATCAGTCCGGACGGCTCGTTTTGTGGCGGTATTACCCGCAAGAAAACATAGATGGTTACCGTAGTATTCCCCTTACGCAAGGTGAACCACTCGATCTGAGGATCTTTATCGATAAGTCATCCATTGAGGTATTCATTAATGATGGGGAAGCGGTCATGAGCAGCCGAATCTATCCGCAGCCAGAGGAACGTGAACTGTCTCTCTATGCCGCTCATGGAGAAGCCACACTGCTGCAAGGCAGACTCTGGCTACTGGGGTAAGCAACGATCAGGCGGAACAACGGATCAGCAGCGGACACGGGATCCGTTGTTGGCCGCCGCCGGTACGTCCTTCAATCACATGCAATGCCGCTTCCCGCCCGATAATATCGTGTGGAAGTTGCATGGTGGTCAATGGGGGTAAAAACAGATGCCCAACGCCCACCAGGTTATCAAACCCCATAACAGCAACATCCTGTGGGATACGGATCCCTTTCGCCAGAAGAACCTGATAAGCCACAAAGGCGGCGCGATCGTTACCACAAATCAGGACATCAAAATCGGGTTTACCCGATGAAATGTGGGCGTTCAGTAAACCGGCAAGATCGGTATAGTGATCGTCACCCATCGCCATGTGAAATTGCTTCACATCCGCCAGATCCCGTCCGGCATCATGCCAGGCCTGTTCAAATCCCTGTCGACGATACCCTGTCGCCAGCGCGCCTTCAGGTAACCAGAAGCATAATGGCTGACGATATCCCGCCGCGACCAAATACTGGGTTGCGTCATACTGCGCGGTGTAATCATCAGGGATATAGCTGGGTAACGTGGTATCGTCCGCCACACAGTTCGCCAGAACGATATTTTCGCCATGCAGAACTTCAGGTAGTGTGATATGCCGTAGCCCCATCGTGGTATAGATAATGCCATCCGGCCGGTGAGCAAGCAGTTGGCGCGCCGCACGGGCGGCATCATCATCAGAAAAAATGTTGATTAAAAAACTGTTCCAGCCGAACTCGCTGGCTGTTTGTTCAATGGCAAGCAGGATATCGACTGAGAAAGGAGTGGTGGCCGTATCCTGCGCCAGCACGGCAAGGGTCGACGGCTTACGCCCCTGAGCACGCATCTTACGGGCGGAGAGATCGGGTACATAATTCAGGGTCTGGATAGCCTGCAACACGCTGTCACGCGTTGCAGGGCGTACTGATTCCGCATTATTCATTACCCGGGAGACAGTCATCATCGACACCCCCGCCAGGCGCGCAACATCCTTTAATGAAGCCATATCCAACCTACTTGCCGTAAAACAGGCACTGTAGCAAAAACCGTCTGTTCTGTCCTGGGCTGTGTCGGCCAGACAGCGTCAGCGCTGGCTTTCTGTAGCAGAGATACGCGTGACCGGCGAACTCTGTCTATTTTCCCAGAGCACCGTCAGGCCACGCTGCAACGCAATGAAAATAAATAATAAAACGCCAATGGCAATTTTTGTCCACCATGAGCTGAGCGTGCCGTCGAAGTTAATGTAGGTCTGGATCAGCCCCTGTATCGCCACACCAAACAGCGTTCCAAGAACCGTACCGACCCCACCACTCAGCAACGTACCGCCAATCACCACTGAAGCAATAGCGTCCAGCTCCACGCCGACTCCCGCCAGCGCGTAGCCAGCCTGGGTGTAGATTGAAAAGACAATGCCTGCCAGCGTCGCCAGTCCGGTCGACAGCATATAGATGCGGATTGTTGTGCTACGGGTGGAAATCCCCATCAGGTTTGCCGATGTCGCATTCCCGCCAATGGCATACACCTGATTACCAAACCGGGTGCGATGTGCGAGGAAAATACCAATGACCACCACCGCCAGCATCAGCAGGCCCATCACACTCAAACGACCACCGCCGGGGATTTTCCACGCCAGGCTGGAAAGCGTGTCGTAGATGGGATGGTTAATCGGGATCGACTCTTCCGATACCAGGTAACTGACTCCGCGCAGGAAGAACATACCGGCAAGCGTGATAATAAACGCCGGGATCTTTAGCGCATCAATCAGCAACCCCATGAACGCACCAAACGCGCAGCCCATCGCCAGGACCAGCGGAAACGCCAGCAGCGGCGAGATCCCCCAGTAGCCGATGGCTTTCGCCAGGAATACGCCGGTGAAGGCGATCACCGACCCCACGGAGAGATCGATCCCGCCGGAGAGGATCACAAACGTCATCCCCACAGCGATAATCCCCAGAAAGGCATTATCGGTCAGAATGTTGCAAATTACGCGCGTGGAGGCAAAGCCGGGAAACTGAGTCAGGCAGTAGAGATAACCCAGCACGAAAACCCCGAGGGTGATCATTAACGGTAAATTACGTTTTATCACGACCACGCACTCCTTTTAACAGACTGATAAAGCGCTGTGACTGCACAATCAGTACACACAGCACCACGACGGCTTTGACCACCTGGTTCATCTCCGGTGGAAATCCAGATAACAGGATGCCGGTGTTCATCCCCTGAATGATCAGCGCGCCCACCACTGACAACAGCAGATTAAAGCGCCCGCCCATCAGGGAACCGCCGCCGATCACCACCGCCAGAATGGCGTCAAGCTCCAGCCACAATCCGGCGTTGTTGGCATCGGCGCCGCGAATATCCGCCGTGACGATAATCCCGGCAATCGCCGCGCACAGCCCGCTCAGCACGTAGGTGAGCATGACGATGACCCGCGTGTTAACCCCGGCATTTTTCGCTGCCCGGATGTTAATCCCCACCGCTTCAATAAACATCCCGAGCGCCGTTCGCCGGGTCAGCAGCCAGAACAACACCAGCGTGATCAGCGCGATAATCACCGGCGTGGGGAACAGCAGCAGCGAACCGCTGCCGAACCAGGAGAGCGTGGGCGAGTTGAAGGTGACAATCTGCCCGGAGGTGATCAGTTGCGCCACGCCGCGACCCGCGACCATCAGGATTAGCGTGGCGACAAACGGCTGAATTTTGAGGATCGCCACCAGCACGCCGTTCCACAGGCCAGCCAGCACGCCGGTGCCCAGTGCAGCAAGCAGCACCACCGGCAGGCTGTGACCGGCGACGATCATCGCCGCGGTCGTGGCTCCGGCAATCGCCATCACCGCGCCAACGGAAAGGTCAATGCCGCCGGTGGCAATGACCAGCGTCATCCCTATCGCCAGCAACGCGACGGGGGCGGCGCGATTCAGGATATCGATCGGGCTGCCAAACAGGCGCCCGTCCTGCAATATAACCTGGTAAAAGTGAGGGGCGACGAGGCTGTCCACCAGCAGCACCAGCAGCAGCGCAATGAGCTGCGGCATGCCGGTCGGCCAGCGAAAGCGTCGCTTTGGCGGCGTAGTTTGCGGGAGAGATTGGGGCATCACAAGAGTCTCCTTACGCCGCGATGGCGTTCATGATCGCCGGAACGGACAGCTCAGCCAGCGGGATCTCCGCCACCTGTTTGCGGTCACGCATAATGATCACCCGATCCGCATAGCCGACCAGTTCCTCCAGTTCCGAGGAGATCACCAGCAGCGCCAGCCCGTCGGCGCACAACGTTTCGATCAGGCGGATGATCTCGGCATGCGCGCCCACGTCGATCCCGCGCGTCGGCTCATCGAGGATCAGAAACTGCGGTTTAGTCAGCAGCCAGCGCGACAGCAACACTTTTTGCTGGTTGCCACCGGAGAGAAATTCAATCGGCTGCTCTGCGCTGGGGGTACGAATGCCAAGTTGACGGATAAACCGCTCGGCAATGTCGTTTTGTTCTTTGCGCGGAATGGGCCGCAGCCAGCCGCGCTGGGCCTGTAGCGCCAGAATGATATTTTCTCGCACGGAAGCGGCGGCGATAATGCCATCCGTCTTGCGATCCTCGGGACAGAAGCCGATACCCAGGCACGATGCCTGATGGGGAGATCGCAGCGTCTGCGGCTTGCCTTTGATCTGTGCGCTGCCGCTGTCCGCCGGTTTGATACCGAAGATCACTTCTGCCGTTTCGGTGCGTCCGGATCCCAGCAGTCCCGCCAGACCGACGATCTCACCAGGTCGTACTTCGAGATCGAACGGGGAGATCGTCCCTCTCTTACCGAAATCTTTGAACGCCGCTACCGGTTTATCGCTCAGCAAAGTACGTCCCGCACGCTGCAGCGCATGGGTGTCCAGCTCGCGCCCCAGCATCATTTTGACCAGTTCAATCTGTGGCAGCTCGCGGGTTTCGCGGCAGCCGACAAAACTACCATTACGCAGAACGGTGATTCGATCGCTAACCTGATAGACCTGATCGAGAAAATGGGTAACGAAGATCAAACTCACACCGCGATCGCGCAGATGCCGCATCAGGCCGAACAGCATCTCCACCTCTTGCGTATCGAGGCTGGCAGTCGGTTCATCGAGGATCAGGACTTTCGCGGAAAGATCGATCGCCCGGCAGATCGCCACGATCTGTTGCATCGCCACCGAGTAGCGGTTCAGCGGTTCGCGCACGTCAAGGGAAAAACCGTAAGACGCCATCAGCGCCGTGGCGCGCTTTTCCATCTCTTTACGCCGTAAAAGGCCAAATCGACGTGGTTCACGACCAATAAACAGGTTATCCGCCACCGACATATTCGGCAGCAGGTTCACTTCCTGGTAGACCGTGCCGATACCCAATTGTTGGGCATGCGCGGTATTTCTGGGAGAGATGGCACTGCCTTCCAGCCAGATGGTACCGCGATCGGCATGATAGACGCCGGTCAGCGCTTTGATGAGCGTGGATTTTCCAGCCCCGTTCTCACCGAGCAGCGCCATGATTTCGCCGCGACGCAGGCTGAAATCGACGTTATCCAGCGCTTTGACGCCAGGAAAGAATTTACTTAATCCCTCTGTACGGAGGATCTCCTGGTGTTGTTCCGCGATCATAGTTGCCCTCCGCGACAAGAGTATGCTCCTGGAAGCCCGTAGGCCGGCAGCCGACAGAACATTTGCCTGATGGCGCTGCGCTTATCAGGCCTACAGAGAGCCTGAACTTAGTTTGTAGGCCGGATAAGACGCGATACGTCGCCATCCGGCACCCCAACGCCTGATGGCGCTGCGCTTATCAGGCCTACAGAGAGCCTGAACTTAGTAGCCCATGTTTTTCTTTTTCTCTAACTCTTCTTTCGCGGTATCTGGCAGATACAGCGTCGACTTGGTAATAGTGACCTTCTCAGGCATCGTGCCATCTTTCTTGAACTTCTCGAGCGCGTCGAAGGCCGGGCCCGCCATGTTTGGCGTCAGTTCAACGCTGGCATTCGCTTCACCGTCGATCATCGCTTTGTAGATATCCGGTACGCCGTCGATAGAACCGGTCAGAATATCTTTGCCCGGTTTGAGCCCCGCTTCTTTAATCGCCTGGATAGCCCCGATCACCATGTCATCGTTATGGGCGTAAACCATGCAGATGTTCTTGCCGTTATTCTCGGCTTTGATAAAGCTCTCCATAACCTCTTTCCCTTTACTGCGGGTAAAATCGCCGGACTGAGAGCGGATAATTTTGATGTTTGGCGCTTTGGCGATGGCTTCAGCAAACCCTTTCTTACGGTCAATGGCCACGCTGGCGCCGACGGTGCCCTGCAACTCAACCACATTACACGGCTTGCCGTTCACCTCTTTGATCAGCCAGTCGCCGATCAGTTGACCTTCCAGTACGTTGTTAGCGGTGACGGTGGTCATATAGAGAGATTTGTCTTTTACATCGATGGAACGATCGAGCAAGAAGACCGGAATCTCGGCATCTTTCGCTTCCTTCAGCACCGGTTCCCACCCTGTTGCCACAACCGGCGCAATAAAGATGGCATCGACGCCCTGAGCGACAAACGAACGCACGGCTTTAATCTGGTTTTCCTGCTTTTGCTGGCCGTCAGCGATTTTCAGCGTAATGCCGCGCTTTTCGGCCTCGCTTTTCGCCACGTTGGTCTCTGCGGCGCGCCAGCCGGACTCAGAGCCGACCTGCGAAAATCCTACGGTTAATGGGGCGGCCATGGCCATAGACGACATGGCTGCCGAAACTGCTGTGACGATAAGTAAGCGCTTCCACATAACTGTGTCCTCGTAGGGTAGGTTATTGTTGGTTAAGAAACAGTCGCGAAAAAACTATAGACAATCGAGCATGTAACGGATTGCGTTACATCACACTTCAAAAAAGTAAATAGAACGTTAATCACAAGTTTGTAATCGCTTCCATTTCACTATGAAAAAAGCGGCTGAAGATATGGATTTTCCTGTCATGCGAGTGGTCTGAAAAGGCAGGTACGAGGCGATTGAAATCGAAATCAGGCGGAGACATTCGGCGTGAGATCGCTATAATACTCGCCACTTGTTTACGACACAGTTAAAGGAAACAGACATGAGCTTACTCAACGTCCCGGCCGGTAAAGATCTGCCGGAAGATATCTACGTGGTTATCGAGATCCCGGCGAACGCCGATCCGATCAAATACGAAGTCGACAAAGAGAGCGGCGCACTGTTCGTTGACCGCTTCATGTCCACCGCGATGTTCTATCCGTGCAACTACGGTTACATCAACCACACCCTGTCTCTGGACGGTGACCCGGTTGACGTTCTGGTCCCGACCCCGTACCCACTGGAGCCAGGCTCCGTTATCCGTTGCCGTCCGGTTGGCGTTCTGAAAATGACCGACGAATCCGGTGAAGATGCGAAACTGGTTGCTGTACCGCACACCAAACTGAGCAAAGAGTACGATCACATCAAAGATGTGAACGACCTGCCGGAACTGCTGAAAGCACAGATCACGCACTTCTTCGAGCACTACAAAGATCTCGAAAAAGGTAAGTGGGTGAAAGTGGACGGTTGGGACAACGCAGAAGCGGCGAAAGCTGAAATCGTTGCCTCCTTCGAGCGCGCCGCGAAGAAATAAGTTCGCTGAACGCTGAAAACCCTGAACGCCGGGTACCGGTTAGTAAGGGTTTTTTTATGCCTGCGTTTTGAAGAAAGGCGATAAAGAATACAGCAAAGCTAACTCCTGGAAGGTGTGTGGCCATGCTTAAAACAACGCCACCCGAAGGTGGCGCGTTTATCTCAGTACTGGTCTCTGTCTAACCAGTTACCGCTTTCGATCAGCGTTAATCCATCCACCGGGCGCTGGTACACGTACATCCATGCACTGCCGTACGGCGTCTGGATCAACTGGCGTGCGTATTCACCACCGCGGGTGCGCAACGCATCCAGCTCAGCCAGCGTGGCATTATCAATACGATAAACCTCACCGTGTACCGTTCCGTTCCCCGGAACTGCGCCTGGATAGTGGCCCAGACTGTACAACTGGTAGTTATCGATACTGTAATTGCCCAGCAACTGGGCGTTGGTCATCCAGTGGCTGTTGCCTTGTTTGGTTCGTAAACTGCCGTAGACAAATATTCGCATTGCTAAAACTCAAACTGATAGAGCAAATCCAGTGCCTGATCTACGCCAGACACGGCTTCCAGATATAGCTTAGGCATCAGGCGATAACGTAACGTGAGTGTCGCCAGTGAGTCAAATATACCCACGCCATATTTCACCTGCAGACCTGGCAGTACGTATCCACTGACCACCACCTGGGAGGAGTCGCCAACCCCCTGGGTATCCAGTGCCAGATTGCTTACGCCAAATGTCTCCCCGATTTTACCCACAACCTGACCACTTTGTGCAACCCCCAGGCCAATAAGCATTGAGGTCATCGCTGCGCTATCGCTCTGTCCGCTGTCCAGTCCCTGTCCACGTAACAAGTAAGAAAGTGCCATTTGTTGTGACATCGCAGGATCAGAGAAGATCTCAGCCTTCGGTTCATCGGCCGTTCCGGTGACGCGAACGCCGGCGATCACGTCATCTTCTGTGGCCTCCGGGTTACGAATGGCCTCGATATTCAGCAACGGTTGATCCGGCGGTCCAGAGAACAACAGTTCACCTTTACGCACAATCAAATCCTGACCATAAGCGTGGAAGCGTCCTTCCGGAATGTTGATCTGTCCGTTAAGCCCCAGCCCCTGTTTATCCTGCGCCACTTTCAGATCGCCCGTCAGTCGCGCTTTAAGACCGAAAGCATCCATCCGCACGTTGTTACCCACGTGAACAATCAGATTGCTGTTGATCGGGATCGCGGCACTCTGCGGCTTCTCAGGCTGCAGGTTATTGTTGAGCATCACTTCATCACTGGAGACCCCCACGGCGCTCTCTGGCAATTCATGAACCACGATACGCGCCCACGGCACGTCCACCCGTCCGTCGAGCGTAAACAGACTCGGTGTTGCTTCAAATACCACATCCGGAGAAACATCCAGCCGTACCATCGGCGGCACGGTGATTCGTACCCGGCTTCCTTTCGCCGCCACGCGCGCGCGCCAGTTGTCTACCTGGCTCCAGTCTGCGTCGCCGCTCAGGTTGATCTGCCCCTGCTGGGTTCGTATCTCTCCGGCAAGCGTCGAGCGGGTACCGTTGAAGTTCATCGCCAGTTGGCTGGGCTGCATATCAAAGGGCATAAAGTTTCCGTCGATATCCAGCCCGCTCAGTTGCAGTTGGCCGAACATCTGAGGACTTTGCACATCTCCCCCCAGACGCAGGTTGGCGTTCAGCATCCCTGCCGCCTTTTCACCACGAGCGAAGATAGGGTTAACCATCGCCAGATTCATGTTGCGGATATTCACGGTGCCGCCCAGGTTACGACGCCCCTGCGGATCGGTGACCTGCACCTGCCCGTCAAGCTGGCCATTGTTAGCAAGGCGAATCAGCCAGCCCAGCTCCGCACGGTTATTGTGCAAATCGGCCGTGACGTTCAGGGTATCGAACGCCAGCGGCAGCGGCGCATCGTTAACCGTCTGCGTTACCTTCACGTTACGCCCGGAGAGTGTGACATTACCCTGCGGGAGTCCTTCTTTGGTGGTATCCCACGAGACGTCCGCTTTACCAGTAAATATGCCACTGGCCTGCGTCGCTTCCGGCATATACGGTTTCAGCATCGCCAGGTCAAAGCGGTTGAGATTCACTACCGCCCGCCCTTCGGCACCAGCATCAATGGTTTGCGGCACGCACAGTTCCGCATTGGGGTTGGTCCAGCAATGTGGTCCGATGCTGATTTTCTGCTCCTGGTTGCGGTAGTCCAGCGCAACAGGGCGATTCAGGGTTAACGGCCCCACCGGTGTCTGAAAGCGCGTATTGCTCAGCGAGCCTTTCCATCGCGCGTCTTTGCGATCAAAACTTCCCGCCAGATCAAGCTGACCGGAAACCGGTTCGCCCTGAACGCGCAGCTGCAGTTCATGCTGCTTCTCGCTGCCTTTGGCATTCAGCGTCACGAGGTTGATGTTCACATCGGGTTGCGAAATGCGTTCAACCCTCACGTTGAGGTTACCGGCAATCTGGTCAGTCGATTTAATGTCACCTTCCACGCGCACCTGCGCAACGGACAGTTCCTGCCAGCGAAGCCCACGGGCGGTGATATCCGCCAGCAACTGCGGGGCGTCAACCGTACCGCGTACTTTGATAAGCCCTTTCGCCGTGCCGCCGAGTCCCGGCAGCGCATTGTCCAGCCCTGGCACATCAATGGTCGCGTCCAGGTTGAGATCGTTAACACCCAGCTCCCCTTTCACATCAGCGCTGTTGGATCCAAGCGCCAGATGCAGCCCTGGAATGGTCCACTGCATGTAGCTGTTGCCTTTCAGCGTTCCGTTGACGTTGACCTTGTTCTGCTTGACGTTGCCGGTGAGCTTCAGCTCCGGCACGTCCATCTGCCAGGTGCCGCCATACAGGCTGCCCCGGGTTTTAATCAGACCATTGAGCTTCGACGGCCAGTCCGGGATCTCTTTTGCGGTATTAATGCCGTCCAGCGTCAGTTCACCCCGCCAACTGATCGCCTGCTGCCAGTCCACCAGCGCTTTCAGTTCCGTTTTCCCTTCCAGCGCCGCCACGCTGAGCGTGTCGAGAGTAATCTGCTGCTCGTTACCTTTCGCATCAAGGGTGATGGTCGCAGGCGGGATATCCTGCCCTTTCACCGACGTTCGCATCGAGAGCCGGTAGTCCGTCATCTTACCGGTGAGCTTGAGCTTGATATCATCGGCCTGGAACTGTTTATCACCGGTAAACGGCCAGTAAACCTGTTTACTGACCACCTCAACGTTGAGCGGTAATCCCGCTTCGGCAAGACGTGTCTGGGCTCGCAGATCCATATCCACCGGCCCGGAAAGGTTGACCCCCACTTCCAGTTGTTCACGTAGCGCGCCGCCCACCTTAAGCTTCACCTTCTCGCCTTTCAGCGGATCGACGTTCAGCGTGCTGTTCAGGGTAATGTCTACCGGCCAGTTATTGGTTAACTGCGCGGTGCCGGTGGCGTTCACCGTGCCCTGACTGGAGTCGATATCCAACGCATCAAGCTTCATGTTGCCGTCGATGCTGCTAACTTTCAGCAACAGATTATGCACCGTCAGGTCAGTATCGCCGGTGATGCGCAGCTGTTCGCCTTTAAACGCTTCAACATTGAGATTGAGCGGCAGATGTACGTCCGTCATCTCCGGCAGAACCGGCTTCGAGAAAAGATCTTTCAGCGTTTCGCCGAGGGGTTTTTCATCCGGCTGCGGGTTCTGGATCTTCGGCTCGACCACCTCTTCCTGAGCGACATCCGCCACTTTCGGCAGTGCGATCAGCAACCCCTGCAACGACGTGGGTTTCAGGGTCAGATCCTTCTCCTGCCAGTGCAGGCCGGAGGTAAAATCCATCACCGACACGATGGTGTCATCGATTTTAATATTGACGTTATTTAGCGCCACGCGAGAAAGCGTTACCGGATACGGCGTGGAGAGATTCAGCGGCCCGCTCTCTTCTTCTTCAACCGGTGCAGACGGCGGCATTTTTTTACTGTCTATCGCCACATTAATGTCTTTGAGCGACAGATCGTTCACGCACAGACTGCTCTTCCACAGGCAATTCAGTCCTACCGCCAGATGCACTTCCCCGGCGTTAACCGCCACGCCTGGCTGGTCAAAGCGGATATTTTTCAGTGACAGATCGCGCCAACCGCCGGTGACCTGACCAATTTCCAGGCCCGGTACCCAACGATTCGCCGCGTTGAAAACCAGATGCAGGCCGGTTGTTGTGCCGACCAGAAACGCCACTGTCCCCAGCAGCAGCAGGATAAAAATCAGTACGCCGAGGCTTATCTTCTTCCATAAACTCATAATTCTGGCCCCAGACCGATGTAAAACTGTAAACCGTGCTCATCTTTGTCACCGACCGGCACGGCAAAATCGAGCTTGATCGGTCCGACCGGTGACTGCCAGCGTACACCCACCCCGGCACCGGTTTTGAAGTCGCTTTTACGGATATCGCTGACCGCTTCACCGCTATCGACAAACATCGCACCCCACCATTTCCCGGTAACGTTGTACTGGTACTCCAGCGAGCCGGTCACCAGCTTCGAGGCCCCCTTCAGATCGCCATTGCTATACTTCGGTGAGATAGATTTATATTTGTAGCCGCGAATACTGCGGTCGCCCCCGGCAAAGAAACGCAGATCCGGCGGGACTTTGTCGAAATCACCGGTTTCAATCCAGCCAAGATTGCCACGCGTCACAAAACGATGGCGGTCATAGAGGGTACGGATCCAGACGTTTTGCGCCTGAAAAACGGAGAAATCAACGTCTGAACCCCAGGCCGTATTGGAGTAATCGATGGAATAGCGCTGGGAATCCCCCCAGGTCGGCATCAGGCCGCCGCGCGATCGCGTCCGGCTGATCATCACTCCAGGGTAAAGCAGCATCGTAGTATCGGTGACTTCGCCCTGGGTAAAGTGGTCGAGGCTCCAGCGCAGGTTAATGGCGCGCTGCCAGCCGCTGGAAAGGTCCCAGTAACGGGAAACGGCGAGCGTGGTGGAATCCTGTTCAGTATCGTTGAGATCGGTACGCTTAAAGCCGCCCTGCACCAGATAGTACTGCTCCAGCGGGTTCTTCAGCAGCGGCATTTTATAGCTGAAATCCAGCTGTTGTTCAGGCGACGAAATACTGGCGCTGGTCGTCAGGCTGTGACCCCAGGAGTTCATCCACGGCTTTTTCCACGTGGCCTTCACGCGCGGTCCCACGTCGGTGGAATAACCCACCCCGGTCTCAATGGTGTTTTCCGTTCGCGGCGACACCACGCCCTTCAGTGGCAATATTTTGGTTTTCCGCGCTTTGTCGAATTCGGGTGCGACAACCACGGAGTTAAACCAGCCGGTCGCCGAAAGTCGACGGTTCAGTTCGCCGAGATCTTTTGACTCGTACGCATCCCCCTCCTTGAACGGCACCAGGTTTTGCAGATACTCCTCACGGATCTGCGAGCCTTCAAAGGAGACGTGACCAAAGCGATAACGTTCACCGCTGTTGTAATCGATATCCCAGAATGCCTGATGGCGATCAAGTGCAATACCCAACTGGCTTTTATTAAATTCGCTGTCGAAATACCCTTTACGTAGCGCCACGCTGGTTAATGACTTTTTGAAGCTGTCATAATCGCCATGATTGAGCACCGTACCGATTGCCGGACGCGTTTTTAGCAGATCCAGGTAATCTCTGTCAGTACGCGCGCCGCCGCGTAAAATGACTTCTGTTCCGCCAATGCGCACCGGTTCACCGGGCGTCACTTTGGCCACCAGCACCTGACGCCCTTTCGCCGGAGGCGGACGCAAATCGAAATCGATGGTCGGTTCGTAATAACCGAGCGCCTTTAACCCTTCGCGGATGGCGTCATCCACGCGCGCACGAAAGCGCCGGTCCGGCGTGACTTCATCACTCTGGATGGTTGAGAGTTGTGCCCGGACGTTTTTTTCCAGTTCTCCTGTTAGCCCTTCGACCTGTAGACGGACGTTCGCGGCAAAGGCAGAACTGCTTAAACACAACAGGCTCACCCAGCATAACTGTCGGATATGTGGCACTTTTTCTCCTGAAATCCCTTATTTCCACCCCTGGAAAAAATCATCCTGCCGATCCACGGCTTAACAAAAACCCAACAACTGGGATTGAAAAACAGACGTCACCCCAAATATTTCTTATGTTTACTGTAGACGTATTCGTAACGGTTATTGTGTGCAAATACGCGTCTTGTTACAACCTTAACCCCAATTACTGATTTTCGGGAGAACGGCACCATGAGTTTATTTGACAAAAAGCATCTGATTTCACCGTCGGATGCATTACCTGGGCGCAATACCCCGATGCCCGTGGCGACGCTGCATGCCGTCAACGATCACTCGATGACCAACGTCCCGGAGGGGATGGAAATCGCGATATTCGCGATGGGTTGTTTCTGGGGGGTAGAACGGCTGTTCTGGCAACTGCCAGGCGTGTACAGCACCGCGGCAGGCTACACCGGCGGTTACACGCCAAACCCCACTTACCGGGAAGTCTGCTCCGGTGAAACCGGTCATGCAGAAGCGGTACGCGTGGTGTACGACCCGTCGGTTATCACCTACGAACAACTGCTACAGGTTTTCTGGGAAAACCACGATCCGGCACAAGGGATGCGCCAGGGCAATGACCACGGCACCCAGTATCGTTCGGCCATTTATCCACTAACTCCCGAACAGGATAGCGCCGCGCGCGCCAGTTTTGAGCGTTTTCAGGCAGCGATGAACGCGGCGGGAGACGAGCGTACCATCACCACCGAAATCAGCAACGCGACGCCGTTCTATTACGCTGAGGACGACCACCAGCAGTATCTGCACAAAAACCCGTACGGCTACTGCGGTATCGGCGGGATTGGCGTCTGTTTACCCCCTGACGCATAACATCAACGCTCCACCGTCACGCGGGCCGCATGCCGCGTGGCGCTGGCAACCGTGCCCTTTTGTGAAAGCATCCCCTTCAGCAGCAGATTAAATACCGGCGCGCAAGGTCGGTTCAGACGGTGTTGCAGCAGATGCACCGCCTCTACGCCCAGCGCCCGACAGGGAATAGTAATACTGCTCACTGTCGCCAGGATGCGGGCCTCCATTTCCTGGACGCCGGTGGTCATCAGCGACATATCCTCAGGCACGCGTACCCCGTGAGCGTTCAGTACGCGCAAAATACCGGCGGACATCAACGCGCCAGCGCAGAAAATCACTTCCGGCCAGTCGTGACGCGGCGTATCGCGCAGCCATTCGCCTGCCGCCTGCTCCGCCTCCTCCTCAGAGAATCCCTCCGTCACCAGCAGATCGCGTTGGGTATCAAACGGGATCTGGTACTGCCGGTAGATCTGTTTAATCCCTTCCAGTCGCCAGTAGAGTGTCTCCCGACGCAGGCTGGTGACGTGAAGAACGCGCCGGAACCCCTGCTCAAACAGATACTGCGTCGCCCGATTGCCGATAGCCCAGTGATCGGGCGATACCGAATCCAGCCGTCCCTCCCGATCCTGCGAGTTGATCAGCACGCAGGGCTTGTCCAGCGACAGCGCGAGCTTATGGATCGTCGGATCGTCAATCCCGATCAGGATGAGGGCATTGATGTTTTTATGGTTGGCTTTTTCCAGAAAGGTTTTGATATTCGCGCGCTGCTCATCCAGGCCGCAATAGCTAACCCAGACATCGTGTGAAGCGACCGCTTCTGCAATTCCGCGCGTCACTTCAAGGTAAAAAGCATCCCCCTGAGGCGTGAACGTGCGCTGCGGAGCAAAGACGGCGATGCCGTTAATCAACAGTCGCCCGCTGGCGAGCGAGTCGAGTACGCCCAACTGTCGCGCGCATTTCACAATCGCCTCACGCGCCTTGCCGCTGGTGTAGGCCTTTCCGCTCAGCACCCGCGAAACGGTACTTACAGAGAAGCCCGTTAAGGCAGCGATTTCGTCCATTTTAAGCTTGCCCGACATTGTGTGACCTCGCTCGCAATCTATCTTTGCAAATTTTTGCAGTCCTACGTAGTTGATTCTAAAACAGCTTTATCATTAGCACGCTAACTTCTTTTGCGTCCTGCAAGCACTCTCACAAAATCCCGTTGTGGGGTTTTCTGCCGTTTCTTATGTTCCAGCTATTCCTCATTTCACCTGAATAAGGCACGACATGAAAAAAGTACGTTTTGGCATTATTGGCGTGGGTAACATTGGTACGGTTCACGCCCGTTATCTGCTGGCAGGTATGGTCGATGAAGCCTGTTTGACCGCCGTCTGCGACAACAACCCTGACAAGCAGAGCGCAATTCGCCAGCTTGTTGGCGAGTCTGTTGCACTGTTCACCGATGCAAACGAGATGCTCAAAAGCGGGCTGATCGACGCGGTGATTGTCGCCACACCGCATTACGATCACCCTCCGCTCTCAATAATGGCGATGCGCCTTGGCATCCATACGCTTTGTGAGAAACCCGCCGGCGTCTACACCGCTCAGGTTAAGGAGATGAACGCCTGCGCCCGCCAGTGCGACGTAGTCTTCAGCATGATGTACAACCAACGGCCTAACCCGCTGTATCAGAAGGTGAAAGACCTGATCGACAGCGGCGAACTCGGCGAACTGCGCCGCTCTAACTGGATCATCACTAACTGGTATCGCTCACAGAGCTACTACAACTCCGGCGGCTGGCGCGCAACCTGGAAAGGCGAAGGGGGCGGTGTATTGCTGAACCAGGATCCGCACCAGCTCGACCTCTGGCAATGGCTGGTCGGTATGCCCGTGCGAATGCGCGCCTTCTGCCAGTTCGGCAAACATCGGCAGATTGAAGTTGAAAACGAGGTGACGGCGTATGCCGAGTACGCGAATGGGGCGACGGGGGTCTTCATCACCACCACCGCTGAAGCGCCAGGCACGAACCGTCTGGAAATTGTCGGCGATCGCGGCAAAGTCGTCGTCGAAGAGGGCCGCCTGCGCTTTTGGCGGTTACGCGAATCCGAAACGGAATTTAATGCCCGCTGGCAAAACGGCTTCGGCGAGCCGGAGTGCTGGGAAGTGACCCTCCCCACCGCCCCGGAGTGCAGCGAACACGTAGTCATTACCCGCAATTTCACCGCTGCCATCCTGCATGGCGAACCACTCATCGCCCCCGGTCAGGAGGGCATTCACGGCCTGACGCTATCCAATGCGATGCATCTCTCCACCTGGACCGACGACTGGGTCACGCTGCCGATTGACGAGCAGCGCTACTACCAGTTGTTGCAGGAACACGTGGCGTCATCGGTCGAAAAAACGGTCGCCAGCCGCACGCTGGACGCCTCCGGGACCTGGTAACCGCGGGGAGAGATCATGCTGAACATCGCAATTGTCGGAACGGGGAATATCTCTCATCAGCACATTCAGGCCTATCAGGCATTTCCTGAACGCTGTCGGATTGTCGCCCTGGTGGATATTTTTCCCGAAAAAGCTGTAGAGAAAAAAACGCGTTACGGGCTACACGACGCCCAGATTTACGCCAGCCATCAGGCAATGCTGGAGAGCGGGATGGCGGTTGATTTGGTGGATGTCTGTACGCCGCCTTACGTCCACGCGGACATCGCTATCGCTGCCCTGAACGACGGTAAACATGTCCTCTGCGAGAAACCGATGGCAGCATCGCTGGAAGAGTGCGACGCGATGATTGCCACACAGCAGGCCAGCGGCAACATCCTGTCGGTCATCGCCCAAAACCGTTTTACCGATGCCTTCTGGCGTTTGAAAGCGGCGGTGGATTCTGGCCTTGCGGGCAAGATTTGTCACGCTCAGGTGGATTCCTTCTGGTGGCGCGGACACTGCTACTACGACCTGTGGTGGCGTGGAACGTGGGAGAAAGAAGGCGGCGGCTGCACGCTCAACCACGCGGTGCACCATATTGACGCCATCCAGTGGATGCTTGGCTTTCCCCATGAAGTCGTCGCGATGATGACCAACATCGCCCACGACAATGCGGAAGTGGAAGATCTCAGCGCCGCTATCTTCCGCTACTCCAACGGCGCGCTGACCCAACTGACGGCCTCTGTGGTGCACCACGGTGAAGAACAGAAAATTGTGATTCAGGGCGAAAAGGCGCGCATTTCCGCGCCGTGGAAAGTATTCGCCAGCCAGTCCGCAGACAATGGTTTCCCACAGGCAGAAAACGATAATGCGCGCGAAAACAGCCTGACGGCGCAGTTCCACGCCACCCCAGCTCTGCAATGGACGCTACATACCGGGCAAATCGACAACGTGTTAACCGCCATTGAACAGCAGGTCGCGCCGCTGGTAGATGGCGAACAGGGCAAACGATCGCTGGAACTGATCACCGCAATCTACAAATCGGCGATTACCCGTACGGTGGTGACGTTGCCTGTTCAGCGTGACGACGTGTTTTATCGCACGGGCGGCCTGCTGCACAACGCGCCGCATTTTTATCAGAAATCCGCCTCAGTGAGCAATTTCGCAGAAGCCGGCGCGATCCCACTGGGTAAAGACTTAGATTCAGGAGCAGAAGAATGAACAAGCATGACGGAATGCACTACGCCCCGACCGGCAAACCTCAGCCGGTCGTCAAGCCTGGCGAATTTATCATTGCCGCAGCGACTCTCGATCACGGCCATATCTACGGCATGTGCAATGGGTTGATTGAGGCCGGTGCGACGCTGAAATGGGTGTATGACCCGGACCCGGCAAAAGTGGCGAGCTTTTTACAGCAGTATCCGCAGGCGCAGGTTGCCGATTCGCTGGAGACGATCCTCAATGACGCAACGGTAGACCTGGTCGCCAGCGCGGCGATCCCTTCCGAACGTTGTCCGCTGGGGCTGAAGGTGATGGCCGCCGGGAAAGACTATTTCACCGACAAAGCGCCGTTAACCACGCTGGAACAACTGGAAGACGCCAAAGCGATGGTGGCCAAAACCGGGCGTAAATACGCGGTCTACTACAGCGAACGTCTGCATGTGGAAAGCGCCGTCTTCGCAGGTGAGCTGATCAGGCAGGGCGCGATTGGCCGGGTTATACAAACGCTTGGTACCGGCCCGCACCGTGAAGGCGACGGTCGTCCGGACTGGTTTTACGAACGGCGCTATTTCGGCGGCATCCTCTGTGATATTGGCAGCCACCAGATCGAGCAGTTTCTGTTCTATACCGGCAACAGTGACGCGCGCATTGTGGCAAGCCAGGTACGCAACGTGAATCACCCACAGTATCCACAGTTCGAAGATTTTGGTGACGCGATGCTGGCGGGAGACAACGGCGCAACGGGCTACTTTCGCTGTGACTGGTTTACGCCGGGCGGTCTTTCGACCTGGGGCGATGGCCGCCTGACGCTGCTCGGCACTGAGGGTTATATCGAAATCCGCAAATATGTCGATCTCACTCGTGGTGAGCAGGATGTGGTCTATCTGGTCAACAAAGAGGGCGAATTCCGCTATTCCGTCGCCGGGAAAGTGGGCTTCCCGTTTTTTGGCCAGTTCATTCTCGACTGCATTCAGCGCACCGAAAACGCTATGACGCAGGCACACGCGTTTAAGGCGGCGGAACTGTGCGTTAAGGCGCAGATGCGGGCAAACGCAAGCGCGTGACGGGAGGCATCATGAAAATAGTGAATGCCGCCATTATCGGCGGCGGTGCGATCCATACCATCCACGCGGAGGCGTTGCAGCAGTTACCCAACGTCAGGCTGCGCGCAATTGCCGAAACGGACATCAATAAAGGGCGGCAGTTGGCGGCGCTTTATGATTGCCATTTTTATCAGGACTATCGCGAAATGCTCTGGGATGACGCGATCGACGTTGTGCATATTTGTACGCCGCACTATCTGCATAAACCGATGATCCTTGCCGCGCTGGCGGCAGGAAAACATGTGTTCTGCGAAAAACCGGCGGTGATGCGTGCGCTGGACGTGGCTGAAATCGAGACGGCCCTCGCCCATGCGCGGGGTACGCTTGGGATCTGTTATCAGAACCGGCTCAATCCCACCAGCCTCGCCATGAAGCAGCAGTTACAGGAGGGCACCATCGGCAAGATGCTTGCAATGAAAGCGGTGCTGACCTGGTCGCGTGGCGACAGTTATTACACTGCCAGCCCCTGGCGCGGAAAAGCAGCCACCGAAGGCGGCTGTCTGCTGATAAACCAGGCAATTCATACGCTCGATCTGATGCAGTGGTTTGGTGAAGGCGTTACGCGGGTTAAGGGGGTGGTCGATAGCACCTGGCTTGCCAGTACCATTGACGGTGAGGACAGCGCCATGGCGACTTTTGCCTTTCGCAACGGCGCGCGTGGACTGTTTTATGCCAGCAACTGCCACGCCACTAACTCACCGCTACAGCTGGAAATCCACGGCGAAAAAGGCACATTGCTCCTTGAGGGAAGCGAGCTGTGGCATATCAACGGAGAGACGCGGCGACCGCTGGCAAGCGACGCCTCCCCGGATGACAGCGGTAAACGTTACTGGGGCGTCGGCCATCGTGAAGCGATCCGTCAGTTCTATTACGCCCTTCACCATCCCACCACCGGAAACGTATGCAATATTCACGAAGCCGCTAAATCATTGCAGATTGTCGATGCTATTTATCGTTCTTCGCAATTACGGACCTGGATAACGCTGGAGAAATAAACCCGCAGAAAGTGAATGCAGGCCGGATAAGGCAATCCGGCAATCAAATGACCCTACAGGAATAATGATATGGCGAAACCTACTGAACGTAGAGTAGGTTACGGCGTAGCGATTGGCTATGGCGTAACCGATTTATTTGGTGGCGGTGCATTCGCAGTTATTGGCACCTGGCTGTTATTTTTTTACACCACCTACTGTGGACTGTCTGTACTGGAAGCCGGTTCTATATTTGCGATTGCACGTATCATCGATGCAATATTAAGCCCAGTGATGGGTTATATTACCGATAATTTCGGCAACACCTGGCTGGGTAAAAAGTTTGGCCGTCGCCGCTTCTTTTTATTGATCAGTGCTCCACTCATGTTTCTTTATGCGTTGGTGTGGATTACCGATATGAGTTACTGGTATTACCTGGGAACGTATCTTTCCGTCGAGTTGCTCTCAGCGATGGTGCTGGTTCCCTGGGAGACGCTATCGGCAGAGATGACCAACCGCTTCAGCGAACGAACTCGCCTCTCTGGCGTACGCATGATGTGTTCACAGTTGGGCGGTTTTTTAGCGGTTTGCGTTCCGGGTATTATTATGCAATATACGGGTAAAGATAATTCATTAACCTATACCCTGACCGGGATCGTATTTGCGATTATCTATTGTATTGCGGTATTCACCACCTGGGCGACAACCTGGGAAGCAAAAGATGTGCGAGAAGAATATGAATTCACGCCGGACACACAGCGTAGTACAGGGTTATTTAATCACCTGAAGTATTTGGTTGTGGATCTCTTTTCCGCCTTTAAACTGCGTATTTTTCGCCAGCATATTCTTATCTATATTTGTTCATTCACCGCACTGGATGTTTTTGGCTCGGTATTTACCTATTACGTGGTCTATGGATTAAAACAGGATGCGGCAATGGTTTCTGGCCTGTTAAGCATCGCGGCATTTGTCTCAGTCCCCGGCACGTTCGGCTTTATGCTACTGATGAATAAGCTCAACATGACGCCTTCCGCGGCGCTGCGCCTCTCCTATGGCAGCATTTTCTTTGTTCTGGCCTGTCTGTTGACCCTTTATCTGGGCGATATCCAGCTCCCGGCGCTGCTCTTTTCCGCGATATTTGTCCTGTTCGGTCTGGCAAAAGCCGGGTTGTATTACATCCCGTGGAACATCTATAGCTTTATTCCGGATGTGGATGAGATCGTCACCCGTCAGCGCCGGGAAGGCATTTTTGCCGGGGTGATGGTGCTGACCCGCAAAAGCACCGTCGCGCTGGCGATTATGTTGATTGGCGTGGTGCTGGAAGAGAGCGGTTTTGTTAAAGGCGGCGGTTCGCAACCCGTCAGCGCGCTGCACGCTATCATTGGCCTGATGATATTTGTCACCGCCGCCCTGCTGGCCGTCAGCTTTTACACTACGTTCCGCTTTAAGCTGACGCAAAAGACGCACAAAATCCTGATCAAAGAGGTCGCTCGCCGCAAACTCGGCGGTAAATGTGAAGACTGCGACGAAGAGACTCGCGCCGTCATTAAGTCACTCACAGGCTTCGCCTACAATGAAATCTGGGACGCCACGCCGAACACTCGTGATAAGAGGCGAACGGCTACTGCTGAAAATTAAGCCTCTGGCGGCTTTACAGTCCCTTACGCTATACTAGCCCCTGAACTTACCGGCTCATCTCCACGAGCCGGTTTTCATTAAGCTTTACCACATGGATTTATCAACTTCCCTTCCGAGGATCTGGCGTGACGCCGGATAAGATATGTTAAACAGTATTTTCATTATTCTTTGCCTGATCGCTGTAAGTGCGTTCTTCTCGATATCCGAGATCTCGCTTGCCGCCTCACGTAAAATTAAGCTCAAACTGCTGGCCGATGAAGGCAATCTCAATGCGCAACGCGTGTTGAAAATGCAGGAAAACCCAGGGATGTTCTTCACAGTGGTGCAAATCGGTCTGAACGCGGTCGCTATTCTTGGTGGTATCGTGGGTGACGCCGCATTTTCCCCCGCCTTCAACTCGTTGTTCTCTCGCTACATGTCGCCGGAACTCTCTGAGCAGTTGAGTTTTATTCTCTCTTTCTCGCTGGTCACCGGTATGTTTATCCTCTTCGCGGACTTAACCCCGAAACGCATCGGTATGATTGCGCCAGAAGCTGTGGCTTTGCGTATCATCAACCCGATGCGCTTCTGTCTGTTTGTTTTCACGCCGCTGGTGTGGTTCTTTAACGGGTTAGCGAACGTGATCTTCCGCATCTTCAAATTGCCGATGGTGCGCAAAGATGACATCACATCCGATGATATTTATGCCGTGGTGGAAGCGGGTGCGCTCGCGGGCGTACTGCGTAAACAGGAACATGAGCTGATTGAAAACGTGTTCGAGCTGGAATCACGTACCGTGCCGTCATCCATGACGCCGCGTGAAAGCGTGATCTGGTTCGATCTGCATGAAGACGAGCAGAGCCTGAAAAACAAAGTGGCGGAACATCCGCACTCCAAATTCCTTGTCTGTAACGAAGATATTGACCACATCATTGGTTACGTTGACTCGAAAGATTTACTGAATCGCGTCCTCGCCAATCAGAGTATGGCGCTGAACAGTGGCGTACAGATTCGTAACACCCTGATTGTTCCCGATACGCTGACCCTTTCTGAAGCGCTGGAAAGTTTCAAAACCGCCGGTGAAGACTTCGCGGTGATCATGAACGAATACGCGCTGGTCGTGGGGATCATCACCCTGAATGACGTCATGACCACGCTGATGGGCGATCTGGTCGGCCAGGGTCTGGAAGAGCAGATTGTCGCCCGCGACGAGAACTCCTGGCTGATTGACGGCGGTACGCCGATCGATGACGTGATGCGCGTGCTGGATATCGATGAGTTCCCGCAGTCGGGTAACTACGAGACGATCGGCGGCTTTATGATGTTCATGCTGCGTAAAATCCCGAAACGTACCGATTCCGTGAAGTTCTCAGGTTACAAATTCGAAGTGGTGGATATCGATAACTACCGTATCGATCAGCTGCTGGTGACCCGTCTGGACAGCAAGCCCAGCGTGCTGGTGCCGAAGCTGCCGGATGCGAAAGAAGAGTCAAAAGCGTCCTGACCCTACAAACATCAACGGCTCCCAGTGGGAGCCGTTTTTTAAACTACTGCATAGCACTTTGGTTAAGCCATCTCAGTTTGCAGACGCAGAACCTGACGGTTAACTTCGGACATCACAGACAGATGCTGTTTATCCTTCACTTTTGGGATAAGAATCTTACCCTTATCAAACTCAAAAGCGCCAACGTCCTTGATATATAACCGTCCACGGAACAGGATCTTCACGTACTTCGCCACTTGCAGTGGGTTGTACCGTTGGAAAATTTTCATTGTTATCTCCTGCTTAAGTCACGCCCTTGTGGTACCACAATCGGTCCAACCGTTCTAAGGCGCAAAATTTAATGCCATTTGACTATAGACTATCTGTACGATGTTTCCAGCGCGTATAAGTTTATTTACCTTTTCATTACAGTTAATCAGAATCATCTCTGAATCCAGGTGCGGTCCTCAGTATAAGTCTTCGTTTTTCGCAGGATTTGTGCGCCCGTCCGCAAACTGGCATCCCTCTTGCGGGAAAAAGCATCATTCGCACATATGATTAAAAATCAGGCCCAAGTGGTCGGATCACCTGCAAACAATAAGAAGGAAACACCATGACCTTACGTAAGATTCTGGCGCTGGCGTGCCTGTTGGCACCGATGATGGCCTCCGCGCATCGCTTCGAAACGGGCCAGCGCGTCCCGCCGGTCGGGATCGCCGATCGCGGCGAATTGATTCTTGAAAATGATAAGTTCAGCTATAAAAGCTGGAACAGTGCGCAGTTGCCCGGGAAAGTGCGGATCCTGCAGCACATCGCCGGACGCACCTCTGCCAAAGAAAAAAATGCGACGCTGATTGAAGCGATCAAAGCGGCAAAACTGCCTCATGACGTTTACCAGACCACGACGATCGTCAACACTGACGACGCGATTCCTGGCTCCGGTATGTTTGTACGCAGTAGCCTTGAGAGCAATAAGAAGCTCTACCCATGGTCGCAGTTTATTGTCGACAGTAACGGCGTGGCCCGTAAAGCCTGGCAACTGGATGAAGAGAGCTCTGCTATCGCAGTGCTTGATAAAGAGGGTCGCGTGCAGTGGGCGAAAGACGGGGCGCTAACCCAGGAAGAGGTGCAGCAGGTGATCGCCCTGCTGCATCAGTTGCTCAATAAATAGAGACCCTGAAGCCGGGGTTGAGGAACGATTCACGCGGAGTGTAATCCAGTGGTTTACCCTGCCAGTCGTGAACGTGCGCCCCGGCCGCTGCCGCGACAGCATGACCCGCAGCGGTGTCCCAGACGTTGGTTGGCCCAAAGCGTGGATACAGTTGCGCCTGCCCCTCCGCGACCAGACAGAACTTCAGCGACGAACCAATCGATGTCGTCTGGTGCTCGCCCAGTTGCTGTAAATATTCTTTCAGTTCGTTGTCTGCGTGGGAGCGACTAATCACCACCAGCGGCGGACGCGCGTCGCGTACCTGAATTTGCTTGCGCACGTTGCACTCTTCTTTCCAGGCTTTGCCGTCCGCTGCGCTGTACATCACTTTCATCACCGGCGCGTACACCACGCCCAATACGGGTTTGCCCTTCTCGATAAGCGCAATGTTCACGGTGAACTCACCGTTGCGTTTGATGAATTCTTTGGTGCCATCCAGTGGGTCAACTAACCAGTAGCGCTGCCAGTGCTGGCGCACGTCCCAGGCTGGCGGGTCCTCTTCGGAGAGCACTGGAATGTCCGGCGTCAATTGCGTCAACCCTTCAAGGATCACCGCGTGCGCCGCAATATCGGCCGCTGTCACCGGGGAGTCGTCCTGCTTGCTGGCAATCTCCATCGGTTTGACTCCATCATAAACCTGCATAATGGCATCGCCCGCGTTCCGTGCAAGCTGGCATACGTGTTCTAACATTCTCCACCTCGTTTATGGCAGTGGTGTTAACTCATTGTTTTACTTATACCCGATCAGAGGCGAATCCGCCAACTGTGATAGCGTCTGCGGTTTTGCTTGCTAAACTGATGCAAGATTCACAGTTCTGTAAGCAAGAAGATTTATATACATTTTCTTTTGTGGCTTAGATCTTAAAAGGATGCCCTCTGATGATTAAGTTTAGTGCAACGCTCCTGGCCACGCTGATAGCGGCCAGCGTGAATGCCGCGACCGTCGATCTGCGGATAATGGAAACCACTGATTTGCATAGCAACATGATGGATTTCGATTATTACAAAGATACCGCAACCGAAAAATTCGGACTGGTACGCACCGCAAGCCTGATTAACGCGGCGCGCGATGAAGCCAAAAACAGCGTGCTGGTCGACAATGGCGATCTGATTCAGGGCAGTCCGCTGGGCGACTATATGGCGGCCAAAGGGCTGAAAGAGGGGGATATCCATCCGGTTTACAAGGCGTTAAATACGCTGGATTACGCGGTTGGTAACCTCGGTAACCATGAGTTCAACTACGGGCTGGAGTATCTGCAAAAAGCCCTGGCAGGCGCGAAATTCCCGTATGTTAACGCCAATATCATCGACGTTAAGACGCAGAAACCGCTGTTTACCCCTTATCTTATTAAAGAGACGAATGTCGTCGATCAGGAAGGACATAAGCAGACGCTGAAAATTGGCTATATCGGGTTTGTTCCGCCGCAGATCATGACCTGGGATAAAGCGAACCTGAGCGGCAAAGTAACAGTTAACGATATCACCGAAACGGCGCGTCAATACGTCCCGGAAATGCGCCAGAAAGGGGCGGATGTCGTGGTCGTCATTGCCCACTCAGGGCTTTCCGCTGACCCGTACCAGAGCATGGCGGAAAACTCCGTTTACTACCTCAGCGAAGTTCCCGGCGTGGACGCAATTATGTTTGGCCATGCCCATGCGGTCTTCCCCGGTAAAGATTTTGCCAGCATCAAAGGCGCAGATATCGCAAAAGGGACGCTGAACGGCGTGCCGGCGGTGATGCCGGGCATGTGGGGCGATCATCTGGGCGTCGTGGATCTGGTGCTCAATAACGACAGCGGCAAATGGCAGGTGACGCAGGCCAAAGCCGAAGCGCGCCCCATTTACGACGCCGCCGCGAAGAAATCGCTCGCTGCCGAAGACCGCAAACTGGTGGATATACTGAAAGCCGACCACGACGCGACGCGCGAATTCGTCAGCAAACCCATCGGTAAATCCGCCGATAACATGTACAGCTATCTGGCGCTGGTGCAGGACGATCCGACCGTTCAGGTGGTCAACAACGCGCAAAAAGCCTATGTCGAACACTTTATTCAGGGGGATCCGGACCTGGCGAAACTGCCAGTGCTTTCCGCTGCCGCCCCGTTTAAAGTTGGCGGACGCAAGAACGATCCGGCCAGTTTTGTCGAAGTCGAAAAAGGCCAGTTGACCTTCCGCAATGCCGCCGATCTCTATCTGTACCCGAATACTCTGGTGGTCGTTAAAGCCAGCGGTAAAGAGGTGAAAGAGTGGCTGGAATGCGCCGCTGGACAGTTTAATCAGATTGATGTCAACAGCAGCAAGCCGCAGTCGCTGATCAACTGGGACGGATTCCGCACCTATAACTTCGATGTCATTGACGGCGTGGAATACCAGATTGATGTCTCACAGCCCGCACGCTATGACGGCGAATGCCAGACGGTAAACCCGTCCGCAGAAAGGATTAAACATCTTACCTTCAACGGCAAGCCGATTGACCCGAGTGCCACTTTCCTGGTCGCCACCAATAACTATCGCGCCTATGGCGGTAAGTTTGCCGGAACCGGCGATAGCCATATTGCCTTTGCGTCTCCGGATGAGAACCGTTCGGTGCTGGCGGCATGGATTGGTGCGGAATCTAAACGCGCCGGGGAAATCCATCCAGCGGCCGATAACAACTGGCGTCTGGCGCCGATTCACAGTAAGAAAAAACTGGATATCCGCTTCGAAACCTCGCCAGGTGATAAAGCCACCGCGTTTATCAAAGAGAAAGGCCAGTATCCCATGCAACACGTCGCCACCGATGACATCGGTTTCGCGATTTATCAGATAGATTTAAGCAAGTAACGTGAATGCCGGATGACGGTGTGTCATCCGGCAACGTTTTACGCCGCCCGTTCTTCCCGTTGTGCTAACACCTGCGGCAAATTCAGTTCAATCCAGTCCGCCAGCGCGGCGACTTTGTCACTGACCTGTTCGCCCAGCGGAGTCAAACTGTATTCCACGTGCGGCGGCACGACCGGATAAGAAACCCGGTTGATAAACCCATCCAGCTCCAGCGCCTGCAACGACTGCGCCAGCATCTTCTCGCTCACGCCGCCCATTTTACGGCGCAGATCGCTGAAACGATGGGTACCGTCACGCAGCGCCACCAGAATCAATACGCCCCAGCGACTGGTCACATGCTTTAACACCTCACGCGACGGACACTGCTCGGCAAACAAATTGCCGTCACGCAGTTGTTGAGAAAGGGTCGATGCACTCATCTTCATACTTACCTTTTTGTGCGTACTTACTAAAAGTAAGTTTAAGTGCTAGCGTTATAAAACACAAGCGACACATTAAGGAGTCACCTCATGATTGCAATTACCGGCGCGACGGGCCAACTGGGCCAACTCGTCATTGAAAACCTGCTGAAAACCGTTCCTGCCAGCCAGATTGTGGCGATCGTTCGCAACCCGGCGAAAGCCACCGCATTAAGCCAACAGGGAATCACCGTCCGTCAGGCGGATTACCGTGACGAAGCGGCATTCACCCAGGCGTTGCAGGAAGTGGATAAGCTGCTACTGATTTCCTCCAGCGAAGTCGGCCAGCGTGCCGTTCAGCACCGTAACGTCATTAATGCGGCAAAGGCGGCAAAAGTGAAATTTATTGCCTACACCAGCCTGTTACATGCCGACCGCTCTCCCCTCGCATTGCACGTTGAACACGTCGACACCGAGAAGATGCTGGCAGACTCCGGTATTGCCCATGCGCTGCTACGTAACGGCTGGTATACCGAAAACTATCTCGCCAGCGCCCCTGCTGCACTGGAGCATGGCGTGTTCATCGGCGCGGCAGGCGAGGGCAGAATTGCCTCTGCGACGCGCGCAGATTACGCCGCAGCCGCCGCGCAGATCATCAGCACCGAAGGCCATGCCGGGAAGGTGTATGAACTGGCAGGTGATAATTCCTGGACGCTGAGCCAGCTGGCCGCAGAACTGAGTAAACAGAGCGGCAAACCTGTCGTCTATCAGAACCTGAGCGAAGCCGATTTCGCCGCCGCGCTGAAAGAGGTCGGTTTGCCAGCGGGCCTCGCGGATATGCTGGCCGATTCAGACATCGGGGCATCCAAAGGTGGTCTGTTCGATGACAGCCGCACGCTGAGCAAGCTGATCGGTCGCCCGACCACTTCGCTGGCCGAAAGCGTCAACGGTATCCTGTAAATGTTAAAAACCGGTTAATTATGGTGGCATCCCCGCGCTTCCTCTCTGATAATGACAGAATGATGCGTGGGGAGAGACAACGTGCAAGGTGTACCTGAGCAGTTTAGCGATGAAAAAGACAGCGCCCGCTTTCGCCATCTGGCGCAGGTGCCGGGCGTTGAGCTGTATCATGCGCATATCTCACGCTACGCCTTTGAGCCGCACACCCACGAAGCGTTCGGCATTGGTGCAATAGAAGCCGGTGCTGAGCGCTTTCGCTATCGCGGCACGCAATACGTTGCCCCTGCCCACTCGGTCGTGACGATGAATCCGGATGAGTTGCATACCGGTGAGGCCGAAACTGCCGACGGCTGGCGCTATCGGATGATCTATCTGGAGCCCGAGCTGCTGGAAGAGGTGACCGGCGTCCGTCACTGGTGGTTTCACGACGTTGCGCGTCACGATCCGCGCCGCTCGCGTCAGATCTGTTCACTGATCCACGGCCTGTGGCACACCGACGATCCTTTGGCGCAAAAAGGATTGCTGCTGGATCTGATCGACACTTTCCAGCCGCTGGCGCGCCACGCTCCGGTACCACAGGAAGGCGCACACCGCTTTGAGCGCGTGCGCGACTATTTGCATGATAACTACATGCGCCCGGTCACCCTCGATGAACTGGCACGCGTTGCTGCGCTGAGCCCCTGGCATTTCCAGCGTCAGTTCAAAGCTCATTTCCACGTGACGCCGCACCAGATGCTAATGGCGATCCGTCTGTGGCGGGCAAAAGGTTTTCTGACGCTCGGTATGCCTGCTGCGGACGTTGCCGCTGCGACCGGCCTGACCGATCAGTCGCATCTCACCCGCGCTTTTACCCATCGCTACGGCATTACCCCCGTGCGCTATCAAAAGCAGGTTTATTCACGCTAATGCGCAATCTCATACAATACGCGCCTCCGTTCCCTGCCTACACTTTTCGTCATGTTTAACGATGTGGATGTAAAGCATGATTAGCGGTGTATTGTACGCCCTGCTGGCAGGGTTGATGTGGGGACTAATTTTTGTCGGACCGTTGATTGTGCCGGAATATCCGGCGGTGCTGCAGTCGATGGGGCGTTATCTGGCATTAGGCCTGATAGCCCTGCCGCTGGCATGGCTCGGACGCGTGCGCCTGCGGCAGCTTTTGCCGAAAGACTGGCTGACCGCGCTGGCGCTGACCCTGATGGGCAACCTGATTTATTACGTCTGCCTTGCCAGCGCCATTCAGCGCACCGGCGCGCCAGTGTCAACGATGATCATCGGCACGCTGCCGGTTGTCATTCCGGTATTTGCCAACCTGCTGTACAGCCATCGCGACGGCAGGCTCTCCTGGCGACGACTTGCGCCAGCGCTGGCGCTGATAGGCATCGGGTTGCTGTGCGTGAACATTGCGGAACTCAACCAGGGCTTACCTGATTTTAGCGGCTGGCGCTACGGCTCCGGCATCGCGCTGGCACTGGTGTCGGTGGTGTGCTGGGCCTGGTATGCGCTGCGAAATGCTCGCTGGCTGCGGGAGAACCCGGATAAACACCCGATGATGTGGGCGACGGCGCAGGCGCTGGTAACCCTGCCCGTGTCTCTGCTGGGCTACCTCGTCGCCTGCTTCTGGCTGCATGGGCAAACACCCGACTTCTCGCTGCCGTTCGGCCCGCGCCCGGCGGTGTTTGTAGGCCTGATGGTGGCGATTGCTGTGCTGTGCTCTTGGGTCGGCGCGCTGTGCTGGAACATCGCCAGCCAGCGATTACCGACGGTGATCCTCGGCCCATTGATCGTGTTCGAAACGCTGGCGGGTTTGCTGTACACCTTCATCTTGCGCCAGACCCTTCCCCCTGTTATGACGCTCAGCGGTATCGCCTTGCTGGTTATCGGCGTAGTGGTGGCAGTCAGAGCAAAACCGGAAAAACCGCGCGTCATTCCGCTTTCAGAGCCTGGCCGTTAATCCCCCCCCCGAAAGGGTTATAGCGCTCGGTTAAAGGTGCATTTAAAATGCATCTTATATCATTGAGAATGAGGTAACGGCTATGGCTTATCGCGATCAACCTTTAGGTGAACTGGCGCTCTCTATCCCTCGCGCTTCGGCCCTGTTTCGTAAGTACGATATGGATTACTGCTGCGGCGGTAAGCAGACGCTGGCACGTGCTGCCGCCCGTAAAGAGCTGGATGTTGATGCTATTGAAGCGCAACTGGCACAACTGGCTGAACAGCCGATCGATAAAGACTGGCGTACCGCGCCGCTGGCCGACATTATCGACCACATCATCGTGCGCTATCACGACAGACACCGTGAACAACTGCCGGAACTGATCCTGCAGGCTACCAAAGTTGAACGCGTTCATGCCGATAAGCCCAACGTACCGAAAGGTCTGGCGAAGTATCTGACCATGCTGCATCAGGAGCTTTCAAGCCACATGATGAAAGAGGAGCAGATCCTGTTCCCGATGATCAAACAGGGTATGGGCAGTCAGGCGATGGGGCCGATCAGCGTCATGGAAAGTGAGCATGATGAAGCGGGGGAGCTGCTGGAAGTGATTAAACACACGACCCAGAACGTAACAATCCCGCCAGAAGCGTGCACCACCTGGAAAGCGATGTACAACGGCATCAATGAGATGATCGATGACCTGATGGAACACATTAGTCTGGAAAACAATGTACTGTTTCCTCGGGCGTTAGCCGGGGAGTAAATAAAATGCCCGGTAGCGCTAGCGCTAACCGGGCCTACAGGAACTCACCGTATAGTCGTTTTGTTGGCCGGATCGGCGCAGCGCCATCCGGCAATCGAATTAACGAACGCCAGCCATCCGCTTCTTACCAATCAACCACCAGCCCAGGCCCAGCGCAATGAACCACAGCGGCGTGACGATCAGCGCCTGACGGGTATCATCTTCAAGCGTCAGCAGCACCAGCACGAAGACGAAAAACGCCATACATACCCAGCACATCACTTTGCCGAGCGGCATTTTATAGATCGACTTCTCATGCAGATGCGGACGCTGTTTGCGGTACACCAGGTATGAACACAGGATGATGGTCCAGACGAACATAAACAGGATCGCCGACACCGTCGTGATCATGGTGAACGCGCCAATCACGCTCGGATTGACATACAGCATTACTACGCCGCCCAACAGGCAGATACAGGAGAAGGTCAGCCCTTTCGCCGGAACCGCACGTTTAGACAGCTTAGCGAACGCTTTCGGCGCCACGCCTTCCTGCGCCAGACCAAACAGCATACGGCTGGTGGAGAACACGCCACTGTTTGCTGAGGAAGCGGCGGACGTCAGGACCACAAAGTTAATCACGCTCGCCGCGGCAGGCAGACCCACCAGCACGAACAGCTCAACAAACGGGCTCTTATCCGGCACCACCGAACTCCACGGCGTTACGGACATGATGACGATCAGCGCAAAGACGTAGAACATGATGATACGAATCGGAATTGAGTTGATGGCGCGCGGCAGGGATTTCTCCGGATCTTTTGTTTCCGCCGCCGTCGTCCCAACCAGTTCTATCCCGACAAAGGCGAACACGGCAATCTGGAAACCGGCAAAGAAACCGCTAATGCCTTTCGGGAACCAGCCGCCGTCATTCCAAAGGTGAGCAAACGACGCTTCCACACCGGTTGGCGACTGGAAGTGCATGGCAATCATCACCAGACCGACAATAATCAGCGACACGATGGCGACGATTTTGATCATCGCGAACCAGAACTCCATCTCACCGAACATTTTCACGGTGGCAAGGTTAAGGCTCAGCAGCAGGATCACCACCGCCAGCGAGGCGACCCAGTCGGAAAGACCGGGGAACCAGAACTGCGCGTAGGCGGTAATAGCAACGACATCCGCCATCCCGGTCACCACCCAACAGAACCAGTAGGTCCAGCCGGTGAAATAACCCGCCCACGGCCCCAACAGGTCCGAAGCAAAGTCGCTAAAAGATTTGTATTCCAGATTCGAGAGCAGCAATTCTCCCATTGCACGCATTACGAAAAAGAGCATAAAGCCGATGATCATATAAACAAAAATGATCGACGGACCGGCCAGACTGATGGTTTTACCCGAGCCCATAAACAGACCCGTACCAATGGCGCCACCGATGGCGATAAGCTGAATATGTCGGTTTGTAAGATTGCGCCGTAGCGACTGTTCAGTCGGCGCCTGTTCGTCGGCGGCGACTTTTACCTGATCTACCATGTTTTATTCTTCCTGTACCTGTCTGTGTTGTGCGGGCTCTGCGGCCTTTAGTGCGTCTGTTGAGTATCTATGATACGACGATCCTGTTTTCAGGACTTATCGATATTAGGTAAGAATCGGCGGGATGAATACTAAGATTTAGATATTATGTTAATTATATGTTTAAAGTGAGTGTCATATCACTCTGGTAACGCGAATTAGCTCACAAAAATACACGCAACGGAGACATTTGCAAGATAAAATGCCGACATTAAGCGGAGATGTGGTTTTATTGCGTATATTCTGTTCCCCTCCAGGGCGAAGGGGAACAGACGTCACTACTTACAGGATTTCCAGCAGCTCAACGTCAAACACCAGCGTGCTGAACGGCGGGATCGCTGCACCAGCGCCACGTTCGCCGTAAGCCAGTTCCTGAGGAATCGTCAGTTCCCATTTAGAGCCAACCGGCATCAGGGTCAGCGCTTCAATCCAGCCAGGAATCACGCCGTTTACCGGGAATTCAGCCGGTTCGCCACGTGCAACTGAGCTGTCAAAGACGGTACCATCGATCAGTTTACCGGTGTAGTGCACGCGAACGCGGTCAGTACGTGCCGGGATAGCACCTTCACCCTGGGTCAGGACCCGGAATTGCAGACCAGATTCGGTGCTGTTCACACCGTCTTTTTCGCGGTTTTGCTCCAGATACTTCACGCCATCTGCGGCCATCGCCTGGAAGCGCTCGCGACGTACAGCATCCGCACGTTCATGAATTTCACGCAGGGCGCGATGTACCACATCAACCGGTACGGCTGGCTGCTTGCCTTCCAGCGCGTCAGCAATACCCGCAACCAGCGCTTCAGGCAACAGCCCTTCCAGTCCGGATTCGCTCAGTTGCTGTCCTACCTGCAAACCAATGCCGTAGCTTGCTTGCGCTTCGATAGTGTCAAAAGTCGGGGTTGCCATCGTATTTCCTTTCATCGGATATAAAAAAGTAGCGGGCAGCATAACAGCCAGGCCTCTCCCGGTAAAATGTTGTCTCGGGGAGGATGACAAATCACGACGAAAAAGAAACAATAGGGATATCCCCCTGTCTATGTGCCAAAAACGGGGAATATCACGAACATCATAGCGTTAGCTGTCTATACTCTATGATTGAGGAACGAGACGCGGAGCAGGAGGAAAGCCATGCCCGGGCGCTTTGAATTAAAACCAACCCTGGCGAAAATCTGGCATGCACCGGACAATTTTCGCATTATGGATCCGCTTCCATCGATGCATCGCCGCGGCATTATCATTGCGGCGCTTGTGCTGATCGTCGGCTTCCTGCTTCCCTCAAGCGACACAAACGATACGCCGGTGGTCACCCGTGACGCACCGCTGGATCTCCAGTCGCAGTCTCAACCACCGACCGAAGCACAACTTCAGGCTCAACTTGTCGCCCCGCAAAACGATCCAGGACAAGTCGCGCCCGTCGCACCAGAACCGGTTCAGGAAGGACAACCGGAAGAGCAACCTCAGGCACAGCCCCAAACCCAGCCTTTCCAGCATGACAGCGGTATTGATCAGCAGTGGCGCTCTTATCGGGTTGAGTCCGGTAAAACGATGGCACAACTGTTCCGTGACCACGGACTGCCGCCAACGGACGTGTACGCGATGGCACAGGTTGAAGGTGCGGGCAAGCCGCTCAGCACTCTACAAAATGGGCAGATGGTGCAGATTCGCCAGAATGCAAACGGCGTGGTGACCGGGCTGACCATTGATACCGGAAACAATCAACAGGTACTGTTTACCCGTCAGCCTGACGGCAGTTTTATCCGCGTACGTTGAAGCATATTGCCAGTCTTGTAGGCCTGATAGGCGCAGCGCCATCAGGCACATCAGCGCAGCGCCGGATGGCGGTTTTGCCTTATCCGGCCGACAACTGTTGATGTCGTTACCGCTTCACTTTATTGACCCACCATATCCCTGAACAGACAAGCAGCAGTGCTATCGCGTATTTCCACTCCAGGATATTCTCGCCGAGGAAAATGGCTGACAGTACCGCGCCAGAGACCGGGATCAGGAAGTTAAATGGCGCAATCATCCCCACACGGTTGTACTTGAGCAAAATACTCCACAGCGCAAACGCCACCGAAGAAAGCAACGTCAGGTAACCGAGAATCGCCACCGACGCGAGACCGTGGACCGCCAGTGTGCCGCCAAAGACATAACCGCCAATGACCAACACCAGACCGCCAATCCCTAGCTGGTAGCCCGTCATCACCGTCGGATCGACTGTCTGAGAGATGCGCTTACCATAAAGCGTCGCGGCGGAGAGAATAAATGCCGCCAGCACAATCGAACCATCACCTGCCAGAGTAAAACTAAAATCCAGCAGCCCGCTGTTGAAGTTCACCACCATCACGCCTGCAAAACCGAGAATACAACCCAGCGTTTTGTTGTAACTCAGCTTATCGTTCTGGTAGATGAAGTGTGCCAGCAGCACGCTGAAGAAGGTGCCTGTGGCGTTCATGATCGACCCTTTCACGCCGGTAGTGAACGCCAGGCCGATGTAAAAGAAAATGTATTGCAGCGAAGTCTGCGTCACCCCCAACAGCGTCAGTTGCCCAAACTGCCGGGAACTCAGGCGACCAATCGGTTTACGCTGCGCCATCGCCAGAAAGAGTAACAGCAGGCCTGCGAACAGGAAGCGGTAACCGGCGAAAACAATTTTAGACGGGATATCGTCAGCGGCGATCTGGAAGATCTCATAACCGCTCTTTATGGCAGGATAGGCGCTGCCCCAGAGCAGGCAACAAAACGCTGCGCTCAGCCAGACGACATTTTTACGCGCAAACAGAGGTTGCGGGTGCGGAGTATCCATTCATCACCATATTGAAATTATGTTTTATTTTTAGTGATTATCCCGAAAAGGATAAAGAATAGCCAGAGCGAAAAATGAAGGAAGCAGAAAAGCAAAACGCCGACACTAGGTCGGCGTTTCTTACGAAGTTATCAGAATAAAAACTTATTCTGCAACAACGTTAATGGTCAGCTTAGCGAATACTTCGCTGTGAACCTGGAAGTCCACTTCGTGCTCACCAGTGGTACGCAGAACACCGTTCGGCAGACGAACTTCGCTCTTAGCCACTTCAACGCCAGCTGCAGTCACTGCATCAGCGATGTCGCGGGTACCGATGGAACCGAACAGTTTACCTTCGTCGCCTGCTTTAGACGTGATGGTAACGGTTTCCAGTGCGTTGATTTTCTCTGCGCGCGCATTTGCAGCAGCCAGAACGTCAGCCAGTTTAGCTTCCAGTTCAGCGCGACGTGCTTCGAAGTATTCAACGTTTTTCTTGGTAGCAGGAACAGCTTTACCCTGTGGTACCAGGAAGTTACGAGCATAGCCCGCTTTAACGTTAACCTGATCACCCAGGCTACCCAGGTTTGCTACTTTATCAAGCAGAATAACTTGCATTACCTTATCCTCTCAAAGTCGTATTAATGGACCGTGACCGATTACTGATGACGATCAGTGTACGGCAGCAGAGACAGGTAGCGAGCGCGTTTGATAGCGCGAGCCAGCTGACGCTGGTATTTTGCACGGGTACCGGTGATACGGCTTGGGACAATCTTACCGCTTTCGGTGATGTAGTTTTTCAGCGTAGCGATATCTTTATAGTCGATCTCTTGAACGCCTTCCGCGGTGAAACGGCAGAACTTGCGACGACGGAAATAACGTGCCATATGGCTAGTCTCCAGAATCTATCAATTCAATCTGCTCGGCATGCAGAACCATTTTGCTCAGGCCGTTCTTTGCCTTATGGCAAGAGATGAACCCCTGAACGGTCACTGCGCTGCCGACCGTTATACTGTGAGTAATGGCCTGGTTTTCGTGTCCGCTAACAATAACGGGCATTTGGCACCACGCCTGCCGGTGAAATCCGGCTTCCTCCTGCACAGAACGATGCTCAAGCACGAACTGGCAGTGCGGAATTCCTGATGGACTGACCTTTCGAAGGAGGGTCCTGCACACGGTGCCGGACAACACCAGACGGTTGGTCATCAGAAATTACTCTTCAGAATCCCCAGCTTCAGCATCATCTGCGGTTTCGTTTGCGAAATCATCGCGACGCTCACGGCGCTCGTCTTTCGCTTTAACCATCGGAGATGCTTCGGTAACAGCGTGCTTAGTACGCATTACCATGCTGCGGATAACGGCGTCGTTGAAGCGGAAAGTTGTTTCCAGCTCATCGATCACTTCCTGCGGCGCTTCAACGTTCATCAGAACGTAGTGTGCTTTGTGCAGTTTGTTGATCGGGTAAGCCAGCTGACGGCGGCCCCAGTCTTCCAGACGGTGGATCTTGCCTTCTGCACCAGTGATGGCAGCAGAGTAACGCTCGATCATACCCGGAACCTGTTCGCTCTGGTCAGGATGGACCATAAAAACGATTTCGTAATGACGCATCGAATTGCTCCTTACGGATTATTCAGCCTCCTGTCTGGGTCAGCCGCGGCCCATGGAGGCAAGGAACGTGTTAAAGGTCGGCTGAAAAATTGACGCGTCATAATACTGGTGTCAGGCCGCAAACTCAAGGTGATTCCAGGAATATTTGTCAGGACGCCCTTAATACATATCCAACAGCATTTTGCCGCTGATGCAGATAGAGACAATCACGATCATCGGCCTGATCACTTTCTTGCCGCGCGTGAGTACCACCGTCGCCCCCAGGCGGGCACCCAGCGCCTGCCCGGCGAACATCACCAGTCCCAGCGACCAGATCATCTTTCCCCCGAAAATGAAAAACAGAATAGAGGCGATGTTGGACGCAAGGTTGATGAAATTAGAGTGAATTTGCGCTTTATCGATGCTGTACCCCCACAGAAGGATGTAGCACAAGGTATAAAAGGAGCCGGCCCCCGCACCGAGGAATCCATCATAGAAACCGACGCACCCTCCCCCTATCAGGGAAAAGAGAAACAGTGATACCTGCTGTTTTTTTTTCGGCTCGGTGAGATTGGGGGCAAAAATAAAATAAAGCGCGACCGCGATGATGAGTACCGGTAACAGTTTTTTCAGCAGTTCTGGTTCAATAAACTGGATAAGCGTCGTCCCCAGCGCCGAACCCACAAACGCGGCTAAAAACACATACTTATGCTGCTGGATGTTGATGTGTCCCCGACGCAGAAAGTAGATCCCCGAGGTCAATGAACTGCCCAGAGCCTGAATCTTATTGGTCGCCAGCGCATTGGCTGGCGGCAATCCTGAGAGCAATAGCGCCCCAATCGATAAAAAACCGCCGCCGCCTGAAACCACATTAATAAAACCCGCTATCAGCGCCACCATAAACATAATGGCGTAGTAGCTGAAATCCATGAATGAAGTATCCATCTCTTTTTGCCTTATTATCATAAAGTTAACTTTATGTTTCACCTCACTATAAGCGGCGATGAACGGCAGCGATATTGATGATTCGGTAAGTGTTCTTGCCAGAAAAACAGGTATTTTTAGCCACAACGAAACGGGCTAGCCGTTTGTTTACGCTCAGAAAGAACGGATCGCGGTAATTTTTTGAACAACTGCATCAGAAATGGTCGCCATCGACCGACAAAGTAGCGGTTAAAATTAAATCAGACGTTATCGACTAACAGGAGAAATCGCTAACCAGAGTCAGCTGTCGAGGAGGTAGGTATGCGAATCCGTTTTATCACCTTTCTGGCGGCACTGTTGCTCAGTGCAAATACACTCGCCGCCATTGAAATAGACCACCAGCAAGCCCGAAACATGGATGATGTGCAGAGCTTAGGCGTAATTTACATCAATCATAACTTCGCCACTGAAAGTGAAGCGGATCAGGCCCTGAATGAAGAGACCGATGCGCAAGGCGCAACGTACTACCACGTGATCCTGATGCGGGAACCTGGTAGCAACGGCAACATCCACGCCAGCGCGGATATTTATCGCTAGCACCAGGAAAGTCCAACGAAAAGAAAGCCATAGTTCGACTTGCCCCCTGAACAGGGGGCTTTTTTATGTAAAAACGCCCTGAAGCCAGATCGCTAACATCCCTGGATAATTTGGCGCCAGGACTTAGTCTTTACTTCTGTCCGTAATAGGCGTTTGGGCCGTGCTTACGCGTAAAGTGCTTATTCATTAGATAACTGTCGATAGGGCTGAGAGCTGGATTAATGCCACGTGCGATCCATGCCATTTTTGCCACCTCTTCCATCACCACGGCGTTATGTACCGCATCGTGAGCATCTTTGCCCCAGGCAAATGGTCCATGCTGGTACACCACGACGCCAGGCGTATATAAGGGTTCCACCTCCCCTAGCGTTTCAACAATCACCCTGCCGGTATTCCGCTCATACTCATCCTGAACTTCAGCTTCAGTTAACGCCCGGGTACAGGGAATATCGCCAAAGAAGTAATCCGCATGCGTCGTGCCAAGCGCAGGAATTGCCAGACCCGCCTGCGCCCATGCCGTCGCGTGGGTTGAGTGGGTGTGCACCACGCCGCCGAGAGATGAATAGCGGCGATACAGCGCCAGATGGGTGGCGGTATCGGAAGAAGGACGATAGCGTCCTTCCACCACGGTGCCGTGCAGATCCACAACCACCATGTCGTCCACTGTCATCGTTTGGTAGTCGACGCCGCTGGGCTTAATCACCACCAGTCCGCGTTGACGGTCGATGGCGCTGACGTTACCCCAGGTAAACGTCACCAGCCCGTGGCGCGGTAGATCCATGTTGGCCTCAAAAACCTGCTGTTTAAGTTTTTGCATTACACCACCTCCACCAGACCCGCGTTGGTCATACGCGCTTTCACCCAGTCGCGCGCCTTCGCCACTTCATGTACCGGGTCGTCCGACGTTTCACTCCACATCTCAATCAGGTATGGTCCGCAATACCCGCTCTGTTTGAGCGTCGCAAAACAACGTTCGAAATCAACAACCCCTTCACCAAACGGCACATTTTTAAATACGCCAGGTTTGGTATCCTTCACGTGTACGGCAACGATATGACCTATCCCCGCCTGCAGCTCCATCTGTACGTCGTTATCCCACGCCGACAAATTGCCGATATCGGGATACAGCTGGAACCACGGATTATTGAGATAGTGGGCATACCCCAGCGCCTTGCTGATCGAGTTCATCAGTGGATAATCCATGATTTCCATCGCCAGCGTCACCTGCGCACGGCTCGCCATCTCCACGCTCTCTTTCAGCCCATCGCGAAACCGACGACGCGTTTCGTTATTGGCCTGCTGGTAATAGACGTCGTACCCCGCCAGTTGAATAACGCGAATGCCAATATCCTGCGCAAACTGAATAGCTTTACGCATGATCTCCAGCCCCTGTTCGCGCACCGCATCATCTTCACTGCCAAGCGGGAAACGACGATGAGCACTCAGACACATGGACGGTACTCGTATCCCTGTATCGGCGATAGCAGCCACCAGCGCCAGTCGCTGCTCGCGGTTCCAGTCAAGACGCGCCAGGCGAGCGTCGGTTTCATCAACTGACATTTCGACAAAATCAAAGCCCAGTTCCTTCGCCAACTGCAGGCGTTCCAGCCAGTACTCCCCGCCGGGGAGCGCTTTTTCATAAATACCGAGCGGGACCGGTTTCGACAACATAATCGCTCCTTATCCCCACAGTTGGGCGATGGAACGTTTGAACTGACGTGCAGCGTCTACCGGAGAGGCGGCATCGCGAATGCTGCGACCAGCAATAAAGACGTGAATCGGTATGCCCTGGAACAGCGGCAGATCCTCCAGCGCCAGACCGCCGGTGACGGTAACTTTAAAGCCCATATCAGACAGGCGTTTGATCGCGCTGATATCCGCCTCTCCCCAGGCCACACCTGCCGCCTGCGCATCACGGCTGCGGTGATATACAACTTGCCCAATACCTGCGTCACGCCACTCCTGCGCCTGCTCCCAGGTCCAGTAACCGGTCAGTTCAATCTGCACATCGCCGTTGAATTCTTTCGCCACCTCCAGCGCCCCCTTAGTGGTGTTGATATCCGCACAGCAGATGACGGTGACCCAGTCAGCGTTGGCTGCGAAACACATGCGGGAGAGGATTTTTCCCGCATCGGCAATCTTAGCGTCAGCCAGCACAATTTTATGCGGGTAAAGCGCCTTCAGATCGCGTACGGCGCGCACCCCCTCTGCCACGCAAAGAATCGTGCCTACCTCAATGATATCAACCTCTTCGGCAATCAGACGCGTTGTTTCATACGCGGAAGACATCGATTGGTTATCCAGCGCAACCTGCAACATAGGTAATGACATTTTGGTATCCTTTTAAACAGCCGCCGCAGTGGCGTTATCAATTAAATCCAGCACTTCCTGCGCGGTGCGGCAGGCGCGTAAACGGTCGAAATTGGCTTCGTCGTCAAAAAGATTCACGATCTGCATGATGCCCACTTCCTGATGCGTGTTGGCGTCTACTGCCGCCATCGTTATCAGTATGTCGACCGGGTCGTTATCTTCGTGGTTAAACACCAGCGGTGTTTTCAGCGTCACCAGCGCAAAACCGGTTTTCTTGACCCCTTCCTCTGGACGGCCATGCGGCATCGCCAGCCCGGGCGCAATCACAAAGTACGGACCAAACTGTTCGACGCCATCGAGAATGGCCTGGTAGTAGCGGGGTTCAACCACCTCAGCCTTAACCAGTAGATCCACGCCAAGCTTTACCGCTTCCTGCCAGGTACTGGCCTCGGCCTGTAAAAGGATGGAATTATTGTCTGCCAGCGAATCACGTAATTTCATTTTCCACCTCCTTACTTCACGTCCTGTGGAAAATGCGCTTTGATCACTTCCAGCAGTTTTGGACCAAAATCGGCGGGAGACAGCATGTTGCGTACGCCAACAACATATTTATTGCCAGATACCGTAATCTCACCGGCGATATGGGTAGAGGCGATGATAATATCCGCACCGTTCAGTTCACTTTTGTATTCACCTACTGCGCAACTGTTTACCGTATGGTCAATATTTGACTGGGTTAAAAACTGATCCACCTTCATCTTCATGATCATGGAACTGCCTTGCCCATTGCCACACACAGCCAGAATACGTACGGTCATAATCGGAACTCCTTATTAAGCAGAGTGTTCTGCCAGTTGTTTTTCTGCGTCTTCCTCAGCGCGCAAGGTGCGTCCTGCGAAAAACATATAAGCCAGTGCAATCAGAATGATGACGGCCATAAACACGATGCCGATGGAGGCGAAGCCCTGCATCATCGGCGGTGCCAGGATTGACCAGTCCGCCATGCCCATCCAGGCGCTCATACCGGTGAGCTTCACCGCCCAGACGCAGCCGAAGATTTCGATCATACCCATCACCAAGCAAATCTTGAGCGCCGCACGCCAGCCGCCAAAGTGATTAGCAAATACGCCAATCGTGGCGTTAGAGAAGAACATCGGGATAAAGCCAGGAATAATCAGAATGGAAGAGCCGCAGGCCACCAGGATCCCCACCGCAATCAACTGGCCGATGGTGCCCCACATAAAGCCCCAGACCACCGCATTGGGAGCAAAGCTATAAATCGCCGCGCAGTCGATGGCCAGTACCGCACCGGGAATCAAACGTTGGGAGATACCGTTGAACGCTTCTGAAAGTTCAGCAACGAACATACGTACGCCCTGGGTGATAATGAAGATCGCGACGGCGAAGGAAAAACCGGTCTGCAGGATATAAACCGTCCAGTGGGTGTTGCCCGCCATCGCCTGAACCACATCAATGCCGAAAGAGAGCAGGATCGCGCCGAAGAAGATGGTCATAACAATCGCGGTAGAAACGATGTTGTCATGGAAGATATTCAGCCAGCCAGGCAGTTTGAGATCTTCCACGCTCTCCTCTTTCTTGCCCAGATATGGCGCGACCTTGTAAGCAATCCATGAAGCGAACTGTTGCTGGTGACCGATGGAGAAACCGCAACCGTCAGTCACTTCCTGTGTCGGTTTGTACATCATATTGGAGGTAATGCCCCAATAGAGCGACACCAGCACTGCTGTGCAGATGATGGTAGTCCACATGGAATAACCAAAGATGTAGAGAGAGACGGCTATCAGGCCCGCCTGCTGGAACATAATGTGCCCGGTCAGCATGATGGTGCGAATACCGGTAATACGTCGTAGCAATACGTAACAAATGTTCAACGCCAGCGCCAACAGTACGGCGTACCCTACCCAACTGTAGGCATCCCCCATTCGTTCGATGGTTGCCATCATGGAGGCATAGGTATCGGAGATCGCACCATTGATACCGTAAACCTCGGACATCTTCGCCACCACCGGTTTAAACGTGCTGGTCAAAATGCCAGATCCTGCCTGCAGCAACATGAAACCGATAATCGTTTTGATCGTGCCTTTAATAATAACGCTGACGCTTTTACGCAGCAGGATGTAACCAAGACAGGTCACAATACCCAACAGCAACGGTGCGTTGGTCATAACCTGATTAAAAAAGACGGTAAAGATGTTGTAGAGAATCTCCATAACGATCTCCAGTAGACGAAGTTGCTGAACATTCATTACAGATGCTCAGGATGTTGTCCCCCCACTCTAGTTTTCAAAAGTAATCACAACAAGATTGAATTTGATTAAATGTGATACAGTGCGCAAATAATTCTCCTGCTTGCAGAATGGATTTACTCCCAATTCATCATCATTAAAATAAACTCATTTAAAACAATAAAATACAAACACACATTGCAAGTAAACCATCCTGACACGTTGTAATTTTTTCACCCTTTTCTATTCAATACCAAAAATCAACGCATTGCCTTCTTGATAAAATGATGTCAATATCAATCAAAACAAATCACTAATTGATTCAACTTGAACAAACATGAAGGTAAATGCGATGAGTAAAGTAAAAAGCATCACGCGTGAATCATGGATCCTGAGCACTTTCCCGGAGTGGGGAAGCTGGCTGAATGAAGAGATCGAACAGGAACAGGTCGCACCGGGCACTTTCGCTATGTGGTGGCTTGGCTGTACCGGCATCTGGCTGAAGTCGGAAGGTGGGACTAACATCTGCGTCGATTTCTGGTGCGGAACGGGTAAACAAAGCCACGGTAACCCGTTGATGAAAACCGGTCACCAGATGCAACGTATGGCAGGGGTGAAGAAGCTGCAGCCTAACCTGCGCACTACGCCGTTTGTTCTTGATCCGTTTGCAATTCGACAGATCGATGCGGTGCTGGCGACGCACGATCATAACGATCACATTGACGTGAATGTCGCGGCCGCCGTCATGCAGAACTGCGCCGATGACGTGCCATTTATCGGGCCGCAAACCTGTGTGGATCTGTGGATCGGCTGGGGGGTACCGAAAGCACGCTGTATCGTGGTAAAACCAGGCGATGTGGTGAAAGTGAAAGATATTGAAATTCATGCGCTTGACGCGTTTGATCGTACGGCATTGATCACACTCCCAGCCGATCAAAAAGCGGCAGGCGTGCTGCCGGATGGTATGGATGCTCGCGCGGTAAACTACCTCTTCAAAACGCCGGGCGGTACGCTGTACCACAGCGGAGACTCGCACTACTCCAACTACTATGCAAAGCATGGCAACGAGCACCAGATCGACGTTGCGCTCGGCTCCTACGGTGAGAATCCGCGTGGGATTACGGACAAAATGACCAGCTCCGACATGCTGCGTATGGCGGAAGCGCTGAATACAAAAGTGGTGATCCCTTTCCATCATGACATCTGGTCAAACTTCCAGGCCGACCCTCAGGAGATCCGCATGCTGTGGGAGATGAAAAAAGATCGACTGAAATATGGCTTTAAGCCGTTTATCTGGCAGGTCGGCGGCAAGTTTACCTGGCCGCTGGACAAAGATAACTTTGAATATCACTATCCGCGTGGCTTTGATGACTGCTTCACGATAGAACCGGATTTACCGTTTAAATCCTTCTTGTGATCCACACAAATGCCGGGCTATCCCGGCTTTTTTTTCCTTTTTACTTTAGTATTTCCAGGCTATTTCAAATATCATCTTTTCAAATCAATTTGTATCGGAATAGCTCATGACTGAAGCACAAAGACATCAAATATTGCTGGAAATGCTCGCGCAGTTGGGCTTTGTTACCGTTGAGAACGTAATTGAGCGTCTGGGGATTTCACCCGCCACAGCACGTCGGGACATCAACAAACTCGACGAAAGCGGCAAACTCAAGAAAGTCCGCAACGGCGCAGAGGCCATTACCCAGCAGCGTCCGCGCTGGACGCCTATGAATCTGCACCAGGCGCAGAACCACGATGAAAAAGTTCGTATTGCCAAGGCGGCATCCCAGCTTGTGAGTGCGGGTGAAAGCGTGGTGATCAACTGCGGATCGACCGCCTTCCTGTTGGGCCGCGAAATGTGCGGTAAGCCGGTGCAAATCATCACCAATTATCTGCCTCTGGCGAACTATCTGATCGACCAGGAGCATGACAGCGTGATCATCATGGGAGGGCAATACAACAAAAGCCAGTCCATCACGCTTAGCCCGCAAGGCAGTGAAAATAGTTTGTATGCCGGACACTGGATGTTTACCAGCGGTAAAGGGTTAACCGCGGACGGACTGTATAAAACCGATATGCTGACCGCCATGGCTGAGCAGAAAATGCTGAGTGTAGTCGGTAAACTGGTGGTTCTGGTCGACAGCAGTAAAGTCGGCGAGCGGGCAGGGATGTTGTTCAGCCGCGCGGACCAGATCGACATGCTCATCACCGGCAAAAATGCTAACCCTGAGATCCTGAAACAGCTAGAAACTCAGGGCGTTAGCATTCTGCGCGTCTAGAGATGCTGACGGAAAAACGACACCGTTGCGGCCAGGGCTTCGGGCGTAATACGATGACGCACGCCCGCTTGCCACTGACAGGTAAGATTGTGGTCCAGACCGGCCTGAATCATTGCCTGCTGTAAACGGAAACTTTCCGCCGCCGGGACCACATCATCATCCTGGCCATGCCATAACAAAAGCGGTCTGTCGGCCAGTCGCTCAAGCTGCTGCGACACCTCCCATTTTGCCAGTGGCGCGATAATATGCCGGAATGCCTGTTCCTGTTCCGGCGTTTCCAGAGGCAAAGGAGGAAACAAGGTCTGTGCCAGGCGGGTGAAATATCCCGATCCCATCAGGCTGGCAACACATTTCACGTCCGGATGACGAGTCATGATCCCCAGCGCAGTCATTGCCCCCATCGATGCGCCGCCGACCGCAAGACGTTCCTCCAGCAGCCAGTGTTCTGCGCGCAGTGCCGCATGCAACGCCGTAAATTCCTGCATGCTCTGCTGCAAAATCTGCCAAAAGTGGCCCATTCTCGCCTGTTCGTCGCCGTTGAAACGCGCTCCATGCTCGGCAGCGTCTGGCATAATGACCCGAAATCCGGCCTGCGCCAGCGCCACGGCAAAATAGCTGTAGACCAGGCTGGAAGAGGTAAACCCGTGATAGAAAACTATACACGGCAAAGGTGTGTTGCGTTGCCCCGAAGGAAAGGCATGAAGCAGGTGATGCTCCATCAGTTGACGTGTTTCAATTTCAATCATTTGCGACCCCTTTTGGCTCTGGTATGCCATGGGTCACATTATTAAACAAGGTGACGTGTTCAACAACGATTCATAATGTTGAGAACTGGATTACGCTTTCACGACATTTTCATTCGAAAATCGCGCGGAAGGTAACATTTTGGGAACATTCCCCCAAAGGGAAATTAATAAGGCACTACACTATGGCTATCAGGAAACGAGATAGAGTAATGCGTCGGTTTACCTCTTTGATGTTGGTAATGCTGTTAAGTGGATGTAGCATTCTCCAGGGAACGCCGCAGCCCGCACCGCCCGTCGCCGCTCATCCGCAGGAAATTCGTCGCGATCAAACACAAGGGTTGCTGCGAATGGGAACCGTAACCTCTCTGGTCAGAGGCTCTCCGGATGATGCAGTTGATGAAGTCAGAGCGAAAGCCGCCGCAGCGAAAGCCGATTATTACGTTGTTGTCATGGTTGATGAAACCATCGTGACGGGTCAGTGGTATTCGCAGGCCATCTTATATCGTAAATAGTCATTGATGGAATTTAAGCCAATTTCACGTAGCTTTACGCCTCTATACGTTTACCTGTGCACAATAAACCGACAGCAGGAGGCTGGACGTTTATTTCGGCGATGGAATGCCCTGCACATTGCGGGGAAACGTAAAATGGAGCTGACGATGAAACAATCTCTTGCCTTATCCTCACTGCTGTTAACTGCTGGACTGGTGAGTACGACGGCGCAGTCTGCCGAATTCGCGAGTGCGGATTGCGTGACTGGCCTCAATGAAATTGGCCTGATCTCTGTCAGTAATATTTCCGGGAACCCACAGGATGTGGAGCGTATTGTCGCGTTAAAAGCCGATGAACAAGGCGCGTCATGGTATCGCATTATTCAGATGTATGAAGAACAGCAACCTGATAACTGGCGCGTACAAGCCATACTCTACGCGTAACAGATTGCCGGATGGCGCAAGCACATCCGGCAACGTATCAGCGCAATCCCCCCGTCGCCCGCAGCAGCAGCGCATCCTGTACCCGTTCTGATAACAACATCCCACCGCGCGTATCCAGCATCATCTGACACCATGCCTGGGCAACAGGCGGTGACGCGTGCCGTAACATTTCCATTGCGCATCCCAGCAGGAAAATTTGCTGGGTGATCTCGCGCCCCCACTCTTCGGAGGGTTTGCGCAGTCGCGGCAGAAGCTGGCGCACCGCGCGATCAAAGTGTCTGTCTTGCCCCCTGACGTCGGAGAACGCCTCGCTCAGCATCTCATCGACGCCGGTTTGCTTGTTGATCACCCGCAAGACGTCGAGACACATGACGTTACCGGATCCTTCCCAGATACTGTTGACCGGCATTTCCCGGTACAGTCGCGGCAGTTCGCTCTCTTCGCAATATCCTGCGCCACCGAGCACTTCCATCGCCTCCGCCACGAACGGAATACCGCCTTTACAAACGGCAAATTTTGCGGCGGGAGTGAAAAGACGCGCCCAGAGTCGCTCTTTGGCATCGCTACGCCGATCCCAGGCGCGTGCCAGACGAAACAATAACGCGGTTTGCCCTTCAAGCTGGAGCGCCATGCGGCTTAACACCTGACGCATCATCGGTTGCTCAATCAGCGGCTTGCCGAACACCTGCCGCTGATGCGCATGGTAAATCGCCACCGAGAAGGCACGGCGCATCAGTCCGTGGCTGCCAAGCGCGCAGTCAAAGCGCGTCAGGCCGCCCATCTTAAGAATATGACGAACGCCCTCACCCTCATCACCAAGAAGCCAACCGATGGCATCCTGAAATTCAACTTCCGCACTGGCATTGGAACGATTCCCCAGCTTGTCTTTCAGCCGCTCAAGTCGGATCGCATTGCGCTGGCCGTCAGGTAAAAAGCGTGGCACAAAGAAGCAGGAGAGCCCACCTTTAGCCTGCGCCAGTACCAGATGGGCATCACTTTGCGGCACAGAGAAAAACCATTTATGCCCCACCAGCCGATATGAACCATCCTCCAGACGCTCGGCGCGAGTGGTGTTGCTCAACACGTCTGAACCCCCCTGTTTTTCCGTCATCCCCATGCCGATCAGCAGGCCTCGTTTCTGCCCCCCCGGCGTAAGGTGCGAATCATAGCGATCGCTGTGTAACGGTATTTGCCAGTCGGCAAATACGGCGGGCAACATCTGCTGCAATAATGGTGTCGCGGCAAAAGTCATGGTGATGGGGCATAACGTGCCGGCCTCCACCTGCGCATGCAAGATAAAGCGCGCCGCCCGGGCGACAAACGATCCGGCGCGCGCATCTTCCATCCAGGGCAGATTATGCACGCGATTAGCGCACAGGCCCTGCATCAGCAGATGCCACGCCGGATGAAAGCGAACATCGTCCAGACGCTGCCCCTGTGGATCGTAACGTAGCAGTTCCGGCGGCCAGGCGTTTGCCAGTCTCCCCAGTTCAAGGGATTCCGCAGTGCCAAGTTGTTGGCCGATACTGGCGAGAAGTTCGCTGTCCCATCCTCCCCCTTCACGCGCCACGGCTTCGCGGAGCGCGCCATCCGACAGGAACAGATTGCTGTTATTCAGGGGTAACGGCTGATTAAAAACGGTGTGCGTTTGCCAGTGCATTGTGTCTCCCTCCTTCAATGGCATCTCAATTAGTATGGTCAGTCTGCGGGGAGAATGCCTGGAAAGGGGGACACAAAAAAGCCATCCTGTGGATGGCTTCGGGAATAATCGATTAGCTGCGCTGTCGCACAGCCTCGAACAAACAGATGCCTGTGGCGACAGAAACGTTGAGCGAAGAAACACTTCCGGCCATGGGAATGCTGATGAGCTCGTCGCAATGTTCACGCGTCAGGCGACGCATCCCCTCACCTTCCGCCCCCATCACCAACGCCATACGGCCGGTCATTTTACTTTGATAGAGGGTATGGTCAGCTTCACCCGCCGTACCGACAATCCAGATATTCTCTTCCTGCAGCATACGCATGGTACGTGCCAGGTTTGTCACCCGGATCAATGGGACGCTTTCCGCTGCGCCGCAGGCAACTTTCTTCGCCGTCGCATTCAGTTGCGCGGAGCGATCTTTCGGTACAATCACCGCATTGACGCCAGCAGCATCGGCGCTACGCAAACAGGCGCCGAGGTTATGCGGATCGGTAACGCCATCAAGGATCAGCAGGAAAGGTTGATCCAGCGAGGCAATCAGATCCGGTAGATCGTTTTCCTGATACTGACGACCCGGCTTCACGCGGGCGATGATGCCCTGATGTACGGCCCCTTCGCTTTTCTCATCCAGAAACTGACGGTTTGCCAGTTGGATGACCACGCCCTGTGCTTCAAGGGCATGGATCAGCGGCAGCAGGCGTTTATCTTCACGGCCTTTGAGAATAAAGACATCCTGAAAACGTTCAGGAGCACGCTCCAGCAGGGCCTGCACCGCATGGATGCCGTAAATCATTTCACTCATTGAACTTACTCGTTTTGGGCGGTGTGCGCCGGGTTAAATTAAGCCGTGAGAGAACTCACATGCCCCCATTATAACCGACCCGGCGTTCAAATCGACCCTGTCAGCCTTAACCGCCACCCGGCACCGTCATTTAAACCGCTTATTAACGTAAATGCCGCTTCGCCTCCTGACGAACCCGATGCATGACGTGATGCTTGATCTCGCTATACGAGGGGTGTTCAGCAAGGGTTTCAATATCCCGTTCCCGCCCAAAGGGCAGACTAATCTCGTCGACGATTTTTCCCGGTTTTGCCGACATGATCAGAATACGGTCTGCCAGAAAGAGCGCCTCTTCTACATCGTGGGTAACGAACAGTAACGTGGTGCCCGTGGACAGCCAGGCCTCACGCAATAATTCTTGCATCATCAGCCGGGTTTGCGCATCCAGCGCGCCAAAGGGTTCATCAAGCAGTAGCACTTCCGGTCCCGGAAGCCAGGCACGGGCCAGTGCCACGCGCTGCTTCATACCGCCAGAAAGCTGCCAGGGCGCGTGATGTTCGAAACCTTTCAGCCCCACGCGTTCCAGCCATGCCTGTGCCAGGGCGTTAGTTTCGTCTTTGCGATGTTTACCCAAACGAGGGCCAAAGGTGACGTTTTCCAGCACCGAGAGCCACGGGAAAAGATTGGGTTGCTGAAAGATCATACCGCGATCCGGGCCAGGCTGTTTTACCGATTTTCCCGCCGCTACCACCCGTCCCCGATCCGGTTGAGTAAATCCAGCGACCAGGTTCAGGATGGTTGATTTCCCACAGCCGGAAGGGCCAAGCAGGACCACAAACTCACCGCGGCTTAACGACAGATTAATGTCTTCCAGCACCCTAAACGGCTGCGGTTTTGCCGCAAAGGAGAGCGAGACATTTTCCAGGGTAATCGCACTCATTATTCTTTCCCCGCCCAGGGCACAGTCAGACGCTGTAACCCCAGCAACAACAAATCCAGCAAGTATCCAATACCGCCCAGAAGCAAAATGCCCAGCATAACGATATCAGTGCGCAAATAAGAGCTGGCGTTGATCACCATCCAGCCCAGACCAGAACTAGCTGCAACCATCTCGGCGGCAATCAGTGATGTCCAGCCAATACCAATGGAAAGTCTGACCGTTGTGAAGAGATCCGGTAACGCGTCGGGTAATACCACGCGCATAAAGATCTGCTTGCGTGTAGCTCCGAGCGTTTGCGCCACGCGAATCCGCGAACGCCCAATGCGATCAACGGCCGCCGAAGCGCCAACCACTACGCTCAAAAACGTGGCAATAAAGATCAGGAAAAATTTCGATGCCTCGCCGATGCCCAACCAGACCACGGCCAGCGGGATCAGCGCGATTTTTGGCAGAGGGCGCAGAAACTGAACAAAAGGATTGAGTACCGCAGCCAGCCCATCCGATAGCCCCATCAACAGACCCAGAGGAATACCAACCGCTATTGCCACCGCAAACGCACTCAGCGCACGCGCCAGGCTAACCGCAATATGTTCCCACAGCGGCACCTGACGGTAACCGTCCGCCATCAGTTCTTCCGTTGTCAGACCAATATCGGTCAGAGACGGTAGCAGAAGCGGGTCGACCCATTGCCGTGTCGCCGCTAGCTGCCAGACGATAAAGAAAACCACCACCGACAACACACTGATGGCGATATGCTGACGTAATCTCATTGTGCTGCCGCTTCGCGAATGTAACGGGAATCAATCGCCGCATCCCAATTAGCTGGAATATCACGCTTACGGATCTCACCAATACCGGCAAGGAAATGGGAGGTTTTGCTCAACGCTTTGCCAATACCACTGTCAGTGGTTTGAGTACCGTTCCCCAACCAGTCTGCCGTCCCTTGCTGGGCAAGAGTGGGATATTCCAGTCCGCCGAGGGTATTTGCAGCCGTGGTAACGGGCGCACCGACCTCGTTGGCGACAATTCCAGCAGCACGTTCCGGATCGTTTTTGAACTCATCCACTTTCTGCTGATGTACGCGCAGAAACGCGGTCACCGCGTCTGGATACTGCTCAGCAAAGGCTTTACGCACCACATAGTTGTTGTAAATCAGATAGCCATCTTTTTGCAGATCTTTGGTCGCAAAAACCTGATGTCCGCCCGAGGCCTCCAGTTCCTGAGCAAACGGCGCCCAGACGTACCCAGCATCAATATCACCGCGTTTCCAGGCTGCTACCATCTCAGCCGGGCGCAGGGGTAACAGCGTTATTTTGCTTCGATCCAGCTTATTCACGCTGATCGCGGCTTCGAGGGCATACTGCGCCGTCGAATTTGGCGGATAGCCGACGCGTTTACCCTCGATATCCTTGATGTTTACAATGCCGTCTTTTCCAATCAAACGCTCATAGCTGGCGATCACCCCTGAAATACCAATAATCTCTACCGGTAATTTACGTACAATACCTGCCGTCGCCGGACTGGAACCAAAATTGGCAATATCAATCGCATTGCTGGCGAAATAATTCAACGCATCAGCCCCTGAAGCAAATTGCACCCATTGCACTTTGGTGTTTAAGGCTTTATCCAGAGAACCATCCGCTTTTGCCAACATTAATACCTGAGAACCACCGCTATATGCCACACGGACTTCAGTTGGTGTTTCAGCAAAACTCATATTTGCCCACAACCCACCCACGGCCATTAATAATAAGAGACTTTTCTTCATTTTATTTATCCTTTGATGAATCCGAATATTGAGTCCGGCATCGTAGCGGACTACACCTAAATTTATTTAAGACGTTATTGAATTTGCCATAACTGCGAACATCGTTCCGCCAGTGCCTGAGCCGGGTCATACGTCAGATGGTGAAAGGGAGTATTGATCGCCTCAAGCGCAACAGGCACTTCTGTGCAGGCCAGCACCAGCTTTTGCGCGCCGCGCTCAAACAGTGCATTCGCCTGTCGCGCCAGCAGCTCCCCGCCTTCAACCAGCGCGCCGCGTTTGACGGCATAACAACCAGGCACGAACCACTGTGTCAGTTCCTCTGCTGTTGGCTCCAGCGTCTCAATGCCTTGCGCTGCCAGGCTGCGCTGATACCAGCCCGCATCCAGCGTACCTTTTGTCGCGATAATACCCACTCGCGAAGGTTTGTCATCAGACTGAGCCAGTGCGTCCAGCGTGGCCTCAACGATATGCAGGATGGGCGCGTTGCTCACTTCACTGAGCGCGTCATACCAGTGGTGTGCCGTATTACAAGGGATTGCAATATGGCTTGCTCCCGCCTGATTTAACATCCTGATACCGTATAGCAATTGTGGAAGGGGTGACGGTCCTGTTCCTGCCAGCGCTTGCTGGCGATCTGCGATTTGTGGCACATTCCAGACGACCATGGGGATCTGCTGCTGATCGCGTTGCGCAGGCGTAGCGTCCAGCAAGCGACGTTGAAAGTTCAGCGTCGCAAGGGGCCCCATTCCCCCCAGCACGCCAAGCAGGAATGGCTTAGCCATGTTCCAGCGCCTGTCGGTAACCAAATAGCCCCGCGGATCCCCCGGTATGGATAAAGACAATGTTCTCATCCCGTCGGAAGTGACCTTTACGAATCAGGTCAATCAACCCCGCCATCCCTTTTGCGGAGTAAACGGGATCAAGCAAAATACCTTCATGGCGAGCCAGCAACGTCAGCGCTTCCAGTGTCCCTTCCGTCGGCAAACCGTACCCATCGCCAACATAATCACTATTCACCATGACCGCGTGACGTGACAACGCTCCCGGCACACCAAGCCGTTCCAGCGTGCGAGAAGCCAGATTCCACACGTTCTCTTCCTGTTTTGCTTTAGGTGCGCGCACGCTGATACCCAGCACGGGAATAGGGCTGTGGGTTGCCGTAAAGCCCGCCACTAATCCCGCCTGCGTACCGGTACTGCCCGTGGCATGGACGACATGATCAATACGCAGTCGGCGTTCGGATGACTGATACAGTAGCTCTTCTGCACAGGCAACATAACCCAGCGCCCCCGTTGGGTTTGACCCGCCTCCCGGAATGACATACGGGTTGTACCCTTGCTCACGCAACGTTGCGGCATATTCTTCCATCGCCTGCTGCATATCCGTGCCACCAGGCAGATGGGCAACGATTTCCCCTCCCAGCAAGTTATCGAGTAACACATTGCCCGAACGCTGATAATCTTCACCAAAATCAGTCACGCGTTTTTCCAACAGCGCTTTCGCTTTTAATCCAAGCTTTGCCGCACCTGCAATTGTCTGACGGACATGGTTTGATTGTGTCGCCCCTTGGGTAATGACCACATCGGCTTTTTTCTCCAGTGCCTCTGCCAGAAGAAACTCCAGCTTGCGGGTTTTATTCCCGCCGCTTGCCAGGCCTGTCGCGTCGTCACGTTTAATCCATATTTGAGGGCCACCTAATAATTTACTTAAATTATTTAGCGGTTCCAGCGGCGTGGGGAAATGGCCCAGAGAAACTCTTGGGAAACGAGCCAGATGCATAAGTGCTCCTTGCTATTAAGGATTTTAAAAAGTGAAATTCACTATACACATCTGTCGAAGATGGCTAATCAAAAAGAATAAATAACGATTACTGAAAAATGAATAAGTAAGAGAAAAGGAGCGTTGACGGGATTACATATATTTTTGTGGAATGACTTACGACAAAAAAGAATAACCCCTCCGCATGGAAGGGGTTATTAGAAACGATGACTAAGCGGGTTTCTTTTTAGCTGCGCGCTTTGCTTTTGTCGCCGCCGCTATTTTTTGCGTTTTCTCAGAAGGCTTTTTCGCTTTTCTGGCCTCTTTCTTCGCCGCCTTTGGCTTTTGCTTCTTCTCGCCGCGGAACGCGCTGTCAGGCTCGAAATTCACTTTTTTGCCGACCTGACGACGACGCCCGGTTTTATTGCCTGCATCGCCTTTCTTCGCTCTTTCGCGCGCCGTTTTACCTTCGTTACGCGGCGCACGCTCGCTGGAGATCAGGCTAAAGTCGATTTTACGCTCATCCATGTTCACAGCTTCGACCTTCACTTCCACGCGATCGCCCAGACGATAAGTCTGACCGCTCGATTCACCGGTCAGGCGTTGCCCCACCTGGTCAAAACGGTAGTAGTCGTTATCCAGCGAGGAGACATGCACCAGACCATCGATGAACAGTTCGTCCAGACGCACAAAGAAGCCAAAGCCGGTGACGCTGGCAATCACGCCTTTAAAGATATTGCCAACCTGATCCAGCATAAAGTCGCACTTCAGCCAGTCAGCGACGTCACGGGTTGCTTCATCCGCGCGACGTTCAGTCATCGAACAGTGCTGACCCAGTTGCAGCATCTCTTCCATCGAATAGTGATAGCCGCCCGTCTCGGTGGTGTTGCCCTTATGGCCCTGCTCTTTCGCCAGCAGATACTTAATGGCGCGGTGCAGGGAGAGATCCGGATAACGACGGATTGGCGAGGTAAAGTGCGCATACGACTGGAGCGCCAGACCAAAGTGGCCGCGGTTTTCCGGATCGTAAATCGCCTGTTTCATCGACCGCAGCAGCATGGTTTGTAGCATTTCAGCATCGGGACGGTCGGCTACCGATTCCAGCAGTTCCGCATAGTCACGCGGTTCCGGTTTGTTGCCGCCCGGCAGTTCCAGCCCCAGTTCCGCCAGAACAGAACGGAAAGAGGTGATCGCCTCGGTGGTCGGCTTGTCGTGAATACGGAACAGCGCGGGCTCCTGGGCTTTCTCGACGAAACGCGCCGCCGAAATATTCGCCAAAATCATGCACTCTTCAATCAGCTTGTGCGCATCGTTACGTTGAGTCTGCTCTATACGCTCGATTCGGCGTTCCGCGTTGAAAATGAACTTCGCTTCTTCACTCTCAAACGAGATGCCGCCGCGCTCTTCACGGGCTTTATCCAGCACTTTATAGAGATTGTGTAGCTCCTCGATATGCTTAACCAGCGGCGCATACTGCTCGCGCAGATCCTGATCGCCCTGCAACATATGCCAGACCTTGGTGTAGGTCAGACGCGCGTGCGAGCTCATCACCGCTTCATAGAATTTATACCCCGTCAGACGACCTTTGGTGGATACAGTCATTTCGCAGACCATGCACAGACGGTCAACCTGTGGGTTCAGTGAGCACAAACCGTTTGAGAGCACTTCCGGCAGCATTGGCACTACCTGTGACGGGAAGTACACCGAGGTGCCGCGATTACGGGCTTCCTGGTCCAGAGGTGTTGGCGGACGGACGTAATAACTCACGTCGGCAATCGCCACCCATAAACGCCAGCCGCCACCGCGTTTCTTCTCGCAATAGACCGCATCATCAAAGTCGCGGGCATCTTCGCCGTCGATAGTGACCAGCGGCAAATCACGCAAATCAACACGACCGACTTTGGCTTCTTCAGGCACTTCTTCTTTCAGGCCGGCAACCTGCTTTTCAACGGCGGCGGGCCAGATATACGGGATTTCATGGGTTCGCAGCGCCATGTCGACAGCCATCCCGGTGCCCATGTTATCGCCCAGCACTTCGACGATTTTACCCACGGCTTTGGTGCGACGCGTCGGGCGCTGGGTGAGTTCAACCACTACCACGAAGCCCATGCGTGCGCCCATGACGTCCTCAGGCGGGATCAAAATATCGAAGCTCAGGCGGCTGTCATCAGGGACCACAAATCCGACGCCCGCATCGGTAAAATAACGACCGACAATCTGGCTGGTTTTGGGGACCAGAATACGCACGATACGCGCTTCGCGGCGACCTTTACGATCCGCGCCCAGCGGTTGCGCCAGCACCTGATCGCCATGGATACAGGTTTTCATCTGCTCGCTGGAGAGATATAAATCGTCTTTACGTCCTTCGACGCGCAGAAAGCCGTAGCCATCACGGTGGCCAATAACGGTACCTTTTAGCAGATCGAGACGTTCCGGCAGCGCATAGCACTGGCGACGGGTGAAGACCAGCTGTCCGTCACGCTCCATCGCGCGCAGACGACGGCGCAGGGCCTCATGCTGTTCTTCGCCTTCAATATTCAGTTCTACCGCCAGCTCATCGCGGCTGGCCGGTTTTTCGCGTTTTGTTAAATGTTCGAGGATAAATTCCCGGCTTGGGATAGGATTTTCGTACTTTTCAGCTTCGCGTTCCTGGAAAGGATCTTGTGACATTGAGGTTTCTCCATTGTCAGCTCCGGTGGAATTCCGTCGTCTTTCACCGAAGACCAGCCTGCGGCTGTTCAAATTCGTTCCTGACGAATTTGTCGCTCAGTTGCCGCCGCGATACGACGTGAAAGACTTTAGACTTCATTATTCCACCAGCAATAATTTATAAAGCGGTTGATTCTCTTCAACCAAATCGGCCAGCGTGTAGTTATCCAGCTCCGTCAGAAAACTTTGCACAGCCTTAGAAAGCGCCTGTTTGAGTCGACAGGCAGGGGTGATGTGGCAAAACTCACTGCTACAGTTCACCAGTGACAGCGGTTCGAGTTGGCGCACGACGTCGCCGATCCGAATGGTATTTGCCGCTTTGCCTAAACGGATCCCGCCATTTTTTCCCCGAATAGCAGTTACAAAGCCCGCCCGGCTAAGTTGATTGATTATTTTGACCATATGATTACGAGAAACGCCGTAGACGTCCGTGACCTCCGAAATACTGGTCATGCGACCTTCCGGGAGTGATGCCATATAAATTAGCGCTCGTAGTCCGTAATCGGTGAAACTCGTTAACTGCACATCAACCTCAGGGAAAAGGGGGAATCGGGATACATCTTATTTCTATTGATGATAAACCAGCCGCCTGTCAGGCCGCTAATTTATTTCACTTGAGAAGGACAAAAGCGAGGATTTAACGCACGATTAAGCCGGATGGCGACGTCTTACGTCTTATCCGGCCTGGTACACTCTGTAGGCCTGATAAGCGCAGCGCCATCAGGCACTGCGCCACGAACCAAAATTATGCGTCGAACGGGTCACGCAGAATCATGGTCTCAGTACGATCCGGACCGGTTGAAATAATATCAATCGGCACACCGGTCAGTTCTTCGATACGCTTAATGTAGTTCAGCGCGGCCTGCGGCAAACCGCTACGCTCTTTCACACCGAAGGTGGACTCAGACCAGCCCGGCATGGTTTCGTAAATCGGCTCGATACCTTCCCAATCGTCCGCCGCCAGCGGAGTCGTGGTCACTTCACGGCCATCCGGCATCCGATAAGCTACACAGATTTTCACCTCTTTCAAACCGTCCAGTACGTCCAGTTTGGTCAGGCAGAAGCCGGACAGGGAGTTGATCTGTACAGCGCGACGCACCGCAACGGAGTCCAGCCAGCCAGTACGACGACGACGACCGGTAGTGGCGCCGTATTCGTTACCCTGTTTGCACAGGAACTCACCGGTGTCATCAAACAGCTCAGTCGGGAACGGACCCGCCCCCACACGCGTGGAGTAAGCTTTGATGATACCCAGAACGTAATCCACATAACGCGGACCCAGGCCAGAACCGGTCGCCACGCCACCGGCAGTGGTGTTAGAGGACGTTACGTACGGATAGGTACCGTGGTCGATATCCAGCAGCGTACCCTGTGCGCCTTCGAACATGACGAAATCGCCACGCTTGCGCGCCTGGTCCAGCAGATCGGACACATCAACAACCATAGAGGTCAGGATGTCGGCAATCGCCATCACATCATCCAGCACTTTCTGGTAGTCAACCGCGTCAACTTTGTAGAAGTTAACCAGCTGGAAGTTGTGATATTCCATCACTTCTTTCAGTTTTTCAGCGAAGGTGGCTTTGTCGAACAGATCGCCAACGCGCAGACCGCGACGTGCGACTTTGTCTTCGTAAGCCGGCCCGATACCACGACCGGTCGTGCCGATCGCTTTCGCGCCACGTGCTTTCTCACGCGCGTTATCCAGCGCAACGTGGTAGTCCAGAATCAGCGGGCATGCTTCAGACAGCAGCAGACGCTCGCGAACAGGAACACCACGATCTTCCAGTCCTTTCATCTCTTTCATCAGCGCAGCCGGAGACAGCACAACACCGTTACCGATGATGCTGATGACGTTCTCGCGGAGAATACCTGATGGAATAAGATGGAGGACGGTTTTTTCACCGTTGATTACGAGAGTATGGCCTGCGTTGTGACCGCCCTGGTAGCGTACAACATATTTAGCCCGTTCAGTCAGAAGATCGACGATCTTTCCTTTACCTTCGTCACCCCATTGGGTGCCCAGTACGACGACGTTGTTACCCATTTTTCAAAATCACCGTTTGCTTAAAAATGGATTCTACCATCGCTTTTTCAGATATACAGCACTTTTTGCATGCAAAAATCAGCTAAATTCGCACGTTTTTTGATCAGCCAATCGTTTTCCTCAACATGTAGTAGACCACAATGCCCGCAACCACAAGTCCACCGCCAAAACGACGTAACGTATTTTCAGGCAACTGCGTCATGGCAGAAATCATCTTCTTCCATGCTCGCGGGTAAAGCATCGGACCTAAACCTTCAAGCACTAACACCAGAGCAAGCGCGAGCCAGATTGTTGAGTTCATCGGACGTCCTTTATAAAAAGAAAACCACCGCATCCCTGAGGATGCCGGTGGTTTTATGCGTCTAACCTAAAACCGTTGCGACGATATTATCGCGTTGCAGTATTCGGTGTCTTCATGTAGCGGAAGAAATCGCTGTCCGGGCTCATGACCATGACATCCTGGTTGCCTTCGAAGCTCTTCTCGTAAGCACGCAGGCTACGGATAAAGGCATAGAAATCAGGATCCTGACTGAACGCATCGGCAAACAGCTTCGCCGCTTCTGCATCCCCTTCACCGCGCATGATACGCCCCTGACGCTCAGCTTCCGCCAGCGTTTTGGTGACTTCATAGTCGGCTGTCGCACGCAGTTTTTCCGCTTCTTCCTGACCTTGCGAACGATGACGGCGCGCTACCGCTTCACGCTCAGCGCGCATACGGTTATAGATCGCTTCAGACACTTCGGTTGGCAGGTTGATCTGCTTGATCCGCACGTCAACCACTTCGATACCCAATGCGGCCATACTGTTCGGGTTGATCACCGGCACATTGCCGTTGGTCTCAGTCTGAACGCGTTCAGCGGCTTCGGCAATCGCGTTATCCGCTGCCGGGGTCGCGACTTCGTCTTCTGTTCCGGCAGAGCCAGAGTTCAGTGCGTCACGTACTTCCAGGGTCAGACGCCCACGAGAGTCAGTGACGATGTCTTTCACATCCAGACGACCAATCTCAGAACGCAAACGGTCAGAGAACTTACGTTTTAACAGGACTTCGGCCTGAGAAATATCGCCGCCGCCCGTCGCCAGGAAGTAACGACTGAAATCGCTGATGCGCCATTTGATATAAGAATCGACAATCAGGTCTTTCTTCTCTTTGGTAACAAAGCGATCGGCCTGGTTATCCATCGTCTGGATACGCGCGTCGAGCATTTTCACCGACTGAATAAACGGAACCTTAAAGTGCAGGCCTGGCTCATAAATCAACGGCTTTTTGTCGCCATCACGCACGACGCTGCTGAACTGGAACTTAATTCCGCGCTCGCCTTCTTTCACCACGAAAATTGAGGTGTACAGCACTACCAGCACGATGATGATAATCGCAATAACTGACTTACGCATCGTTATTCCCCCTGACGCTGGTAGTCGTTACGCTGCGCGTTAGCGCGGCGTTGGTCCATAATATCGCCCTGACTGGTAGACGAGGTGTTGCTTGCTCCGCTGCTGCTGGAAGAAGACGTGGAGGGCAGACGCAGCAGGTTCGAACCGCTATCGCTCTTTGCCGCTGGCGCGCTCGCGCCTTTCAGCATCTGATCCAATGGCAGAACCATCAGATTGCCACCTTTGTCGTTAACCAACACTTTACGGGTATGGCTCAACACTTTTTCCATCGTCTCGATATACAGACGCTCGCGGGTAATCTCTGGCGCCGCTTTATATTCCGGAAGAATTTTCGCGAAGCGCGCCACTTCACCCTGCGCTTCCAGGATGGTTTGCGTTCTGTAAGCACGCGCCTCTTCGAGGATACGCTGTGCCTGACCGTTCGCACGCGGCTGAACTTCGTTGGTATACGCTTCCGCTTCACGGATGTACTGCTGTTCGTTCTCACGGGCAGCAATCGCATCGTCAAACGCCGCTTTCACCTCTTCCGGCGGACGTGCAGCCTGGAAGTTAACGTCCAGCAGGGTAATACCCATGTTGTACGGACGAATGGTTTCTTCCAGTTCACGCTGGGTATCGCTACGAATAACGGTACGCCCTTCGGTCAGGATACGGTCCATCGTGTATTTACCGATCACACCGCGCAGGGCGCTGTCGGTCGCCTGACGCAGGCTGTCATCCGCGCTGGTTACGCTAAACAGATATTTCTGCGGATCGGTGATGCGGTACTGCACGTTCATCTCAACGCGCACCACGTTCTCATCCGACGTCAGCATCACACCGGAAGCGGCCAGTTCGCGCACAGCTTCCACGTTCACCGGCGTAACCTCGTCGATAAACGTCGGCTTCCAGTTCAGGCCCGGTTCAACCAGATGGCTGAACTTACCGAAGCGTGTCACCACGCCGCGCTCTGCTTCTTTGATGGTGTAGAAACCGCTTGCCGCCCAGATAATGACGATAGCGGCCGCCGCGATGGAGACGACACGTCCACCCAGATGCGGGCGCGGGCCTTGCGATGAGTTTCCGCCGCCAGAGCCGGTACCTTTACCGCCCCCCAGACCACCGAGTTTTTTACTCAGCTTGCGAAAGATGTCATCGAGATCAGGTGGCCCCTGCTCACGACCACCTTTGTTTCCATTTCCCTCAGAGTTGCCGCCTGGTTTGCTGCTTCCCCACGGGTCGCGGTCTTGTCCGTTATTACCGGGCTGATTCCACGCCATGTTTGTGCTCCATATTTGTTATGCGATGCTATACCTGTGTTTTTTGCGCTGCAGATGCGTTGGCAATGTCTCTCAACGCCCGACACATAGTGGACTATGCCCAGAGCATTTCAGGACTTGCCTCCTTTCTGCCGCTCAACGTTCACAAGGTACAGAGGCGAAAAAATCTTCAGGCCATATCCGTCAGATCAGACCACATAGTCTTCCAAAGCCGGTTCTTGTTTACAGAGGCGACGCCAGTCAACGATCGGCAGGCGAACTTGCAGACTTACGCTACCGTCATCCTCCATCCACTCTTTTTCTATTGCCTGAAGCTGATAAAAACGGCTTCTCAGACGCCCTTCCTGCGGTGGCAAACGCAACGTGTGCTGCGCCACCTCGCCGGAAAGTCGCTCCGTCAAAGCCTGAAAAAGCTGTGGTATCCCAACCCCTGTCTGCGCAGAAAGCCAGACACGGATCGGTTTGTTCTCTTCATCACGGTCGATACGCGGCTCAAAATCATCCAGCATATCGATCTTGTTCATCACCATCAGGGACGGGATCTCGTGAGCATCGATCTCTTCGAGAACCGTATCCACTGCGTCGATGTTTTCCTGCACGCGCACATCCGCTGCATCAACCACATGCAGCAACAGTGTCGCCTGACGCGTTTCCTGGAGGGTCGCTTTAAACGCCGCTACCAGATCGTGCGGAAGATGACGGATAAACCCAACGGTATCCGCCAGCACGGTTTCCCCGACATCCGCCACGTCAATACGCCGCAGCGTCGGATCCAGGGTCGCAAACAGTTGATCTGCCGCGTAAACCCTGGCTTCGGTTATCTGGTTGAAAAGGGTGGATTTTCCGGCGTTGGTATATCCCACCAGCGAGACGGTCGGGACATCCGCTTTAATGCGCGACTGTCGCCCCTGCTCACGTTGCTTTTCAACTTTTTCCAGGCGCGACTGGATCTGCAATATACGGTTTCGCAATAAACGACGGTCGGTTTCGAGCTGGGTTTCACCCGGACCGCGCAAACCAATCCCGCCTTTTTGTCTTTCAAGGTGGGTCCAGCCACGGACAAGACGCGTAGCCAGATGGCGCAACTGCGCCAGCTCAACCTGCAATTTCCCCTCATGGGTACGTGCACGCTGCGCAAAAATATCTAAGATAAGGCCGGTGCGGTCGATAACACGACACTCACACAGGCGTTCCAGGTTACGTTCCTGGGCCGGGCTCAATGCATGATCGAACAGTACGACGGCTGCGCCTGTCGCTTTTACGGCTTCCGCAATTTCAACGGCTTTACCTTCACCAACAAAGTACTTCGGGTGCGGTGCTTTACGGCTACCGGTAATCACCTGCATTGCTTCGACACCGGCGGAAGAGACCAGAGATTCAAACTCCTGGAGGTCTTCCATATCTTTGTCTTGCGAAAAATAGATGTGTACCAGTACCGCCTGCTCACCGGCGTCATAACGGTCAAACAAGCGTCAACCCCTCAATATAGATCAGCGGGGAACGCAGAAATTCTGGCTCCCCGTGTGTAAAACAGCCAAAAACCTTATTCGGTCTCTTCGCTGTCCTGTTGCGCCGCAGAACCCTGCGCGCCGCTACCGTGATGATAGTTACTGCTGGTACCGCCACCGGCGTTGTTACTATGATGAGAAACCGGGCGAGACGGGACAACAGTAGAAATCGCGTGCTTATAAACCATCTGGCTGACCGTGTTTTTCAACAGGATCACAAACTGATCAAAAGACTCGATTTGACCTTGCAGCTTAATACCATTCACCAAATAAATAGAAACTGGAACACGTTCCCGACGCAGTGCGTTCAGGAACGGATCTTGTAAAGATTGCCCCTTAGCCATTCTCTCTTTTCCTTATATGCTTATTTGTACTTTGAATCTTTCGATTCTGAAAATTGCGCACGATACGCCTTAATTGTACACATTCAGTTCGCGATAGCACCAACAACCTGTAATACTTCGTTCCGCGCCTGTTCAGGGTTCTCACTGTCAAGCCAGTGCACTCCTTCCCAACCGCGTAACCAGGTTACCTGGCGCTTTGCCAACTGCCTCGTGGCGCAAACACCTCTATAAACCATTTCATCGTATGATATTTCACCTTCAAGATATGACCACATCTGGCGGTATCCCACACAACGAATGGAAGGCAAGTCCGTATGCAAATCTCCACGGGCAAAAAGCGCCCGAACTTCTGCTTCAAATCCTGAAGCCAACATCTGATGAAAACGCTGCTCGATGCGTTGATGCAACAGCTCACGGCTCGCTGGGGCGATGGCAAACTGATACACCTGGTACGGTAAAGCATCGCCTGACGTTTGCGTCAGTTCCGTTAAAGTTTTACCCGAAATGAAAAAAACTTCCAGTGCCCGGGAAAGTCTTTGCGGATCATTTGGATGAATACGCGCAGCAGCAATTGGATCGATTGTCTGTAGCTGCTGGTGCAACGCATCCCACCCAAGCTCAGCCGCCTGTTGCTCAATTCTGGCCCTCACCTGCGGGTCTGCCGACGGTAACGGCGAAAGACCTTCCAGTAATGCCTTGAAATACAACATCGTACCGCCCACTAACAGCGGAATACGCCCCGCGGCAGTGATTTCACTCATCTCCGCCAACGCATCACGGCGGAAATCCGCGGCTGAATACGCCTGCGACGGATCGCGAATATCCAGCAATCGGTGCGGAGCCGCCGTTAACTCTTCAGCGTCCGGCTTCGCCGTCCCGATATCCATCCCTTTGTAAATAAGGGCAGAATCGACGCTTATCAACTCTACTGGCAAAACTTTACGCAATTCAATCGCTAGCGCCGTTTTACCCGAGGCCGTTGGCCCCATCAGAAAAATTGCCTTTGGCAGGCTCGCCTTACTGATATCACTCATGTTTCAGGGCATTCATCGCCGTATGTAAATCAACAGGTTGTAACAGACCACCTGGCGGTGCCTTCACGAGCTGTGGGCATAGCCGCTCCACATCAGCCAACAGGGTAATAGCCTGAGCCATTGTCCACTGCGCATGCTCACTTATCAGATTACGCGCAATCCACTGCGCCAGATTACCAGGTTCACGCGCTGACTGTTGCGTCAGGTAGCCTATCAGTTCAGGAATCAAGATTTGTAAATTTTGTTGGCGTAAGGGTAAAGGCACCGCCCGAATGGTCACATGCTGGGCATCTGCCTGAAATTCAATCCCTAACTCCACCAGCGCGTCCTGGGCGTTTTCCAGCGCGGCCTTTTCATCCGCAGAGACTTTTAACCGCAGTGGGATCAGCAAGGGCTGAGCGCAAACCTGTCCCTCTCCCGGCGAAAGCTGCGCCTGACGTAGCCAGCGTTCTGCAACGGGCAGCGCCAGCAGGTGAATATTCCCTTCGCGTTCCAGCAACGCACAGTCGTTGCCCACAATAGTGAGCACACGACCAAAGCTCTGACTGTGCCCCGCCAGCGCCGATGCCGCAGGTTTCGCCGCGGGCGATGTTGTCCCAGATGTCGGCGTTTGCAGGAGCTGACGATACACCTCGCCCTGCTGTTTCTGGTAACCCGGTTGAGCGTGCGGCCAGCTTGCCGCCGACGGGCGCGGCGCGCTACTGCCCGCTGACGGTGTGGGAACATAGCGCGAAACTGCGGGTTCGCGGGCCTGTGCCGGCTCAGCAAAATGGTTACGCCCAGCGGCCACGCGGTTTTCCGGAACGTGCCGGGACACGGGGTCGCCTTCTGCTTCCAGCGGCAATGGCGATTCAAGCTGCTGTTGCAGCACGCTCAGTACCCCCTGGTAAATAAAGTCATGCACCAGGCGCGACTGATGAAAACGGACTTCGTGTTTGGCCGGATGCACGTTGACATCCACCTGATGCGGGTCAATCTCAAGGTAGAGCACAAAGGCGGGCTGCTGATCGGCGCCCAGCTTATCTTCACAGGCCTGACGAATCGCGTGGTTGATCAGCCTGTCACGCATCATGCGTCCGTTGACGTAGCAGTACTGAATTTCCGCCAGCGCCGTCGTGGTGTGATGGGGATCGGCGACCCAACCGCGTAAGGTTAAATCGCCATGCTGCCACTCAATTGCCAGTGCGTGCTCAAGAAACGGCGTACCGCAAATGGCACCCAGACGGCGCTCTTGCGGCCCGTCTTTCGCTACCGCACGATACTGCCGCACCATTTTGCCGTTGTGCGTCAAATTGATCGTTACATCAAAACGCGCCAACGCAATGCGCCGGATGATCTCGTCAATATGGTTGAATTCAGTTTTCTCGGTGCGCATAAACTTGCGCCGGGCGGGCGTGTTGTAGAACAGATCAAGCACTTCCAGCGTAGTGCCCACCGGATGGGCGGCCGGTTTGACCGTCACATCCATGTCGCGCCCTTCGGCGTAGGCTTGCCAGGCTTCCTGCTGCTCTGCAGGGCGTGACGTGAGGGTCAGGCGAGATACCGAACTGATACTCGCCAGCGCTTCGCCGCGAAAACCGAGGCTGATGATCGCTTCCAGATCGTCAAGCGACGCTATTTTACTGGTGGCATGTCGCGCCAGCGCCAGCGCCAGTTCGTCCTTCTTGATCCCGCAACCATTGTCACGGATGCGAATCAGCTTCGCGCCGCCGCGTTCGATATCAATGTCGATACGCGTCGCCCCGGCATCAATGCTGTTTTCCACCAGCTCTTTGACCACCGATGCAGGTCGTTCAACCACCTCACCTGCGGCAATCTGGTTCGCCAGTTGTGGCGGTAACACCTGAATCGGCATGCTAATTCCTTAGTTGATCAACGACTCACCCGGCGTCGCGGCGCTCGCGGTTTGCGCCGCACTTCCCTGCGGGGCAGACTGCATCGGATGCGCCTGGAAGTAGTTACGCAGTCCTTTGTAAATCGCATCGGCCAACTGCTGCTGATACGCATCGCTCGCCAACAGACGTTCTTCACTGTGATTACTGATAAACCCGGTTTCCACCAGCACCGACGGAATATCCGGCGAACGCAGAACGCCCAGGCTGGCATGCTCAGGGCGTCGTTTATGCAGTGACCCAATCCGTTCTAGCTGGCCCAACATGTTGGTTGCCACATCATACCCTACGCGTTGGGAATGGCCGAACTGCAAATCCAGCACCGCCTGGCTTAGGTATGGATCGGCCTGGCTGTTTGCCAGCACATCCCCCGCGCCGCCCAATAGCTCCGACTGTTTTTCATGTTCTTCAAGCCAGTTCGCCATTTCGCTATTGGCCCGCCGGTTCGACAGCACCCACACGGAGGCTCCGGTAGCGCTACGATTGGGTGCGGCATCGGCGTGAATCGATACCAGAAAGTTGGCGTTTTGCTTACGCGCCACGTCAGAGCGCCCCATTACAGAGATAAAATAATCTCCATCACGGGTTAACACGCCTTTAAACATCGGATCGTCATTAAGCAGTGTGCGCAGTTTACGGGCCACCGCGATGGTGACATTTTTCTCTCGCGTACCGCCGGGACCGATCGCGCCGGGGTCCTGCCCACCGTGCCCGGCATCAATGGCGATCACCACTTTGTCACCATTGCCGGATGTCGCCCTGGCCGCAGGGCGCGTCGCCGTATTGCTACTGGTCACGACGGTGGTGCGATCGTTACTGGTTTTAAACGGATTTCGCGCAGGTTCACTCGGACGCGGCGTCACTACCGGCGTTTCCACGCGTTTCGCAACGACAGGAGCAGGTGGCGGCGGAGGCGTATCGGCGTTAATGGTAAAGACCACCGTGTAGTTTCCGCCATTCTGCCGTTTTACCGCCTCGGTTTTCCCGTTTTCGGTTAAATCCACCATCAGTCGTAGCGACTGTGGATCTTTCGCCGTGCCGGAACGAATGGTCTTCACCAGGTTGTTACCGCTAAACCTCAGCGGAAGCCCCTGAATGACCCCCGTTTGTTTAATATCCAGCGCAACGGTACGTTTGCCTTCATGGGAAAAGGCATAATCAGGATCGCCAATGAAGCTGAGCGTGATACGCGCCTGCCGATCGCCGTTAGAGACTTGTATATCGGAGAGGCTGGCAGCCCCGGCCTGCGCGCACAGCAGAACCAGCATGGCCACCAACCCATTTCTGATGCGATAAATCATCCCGCCACCTTTAAGGTTAACCGGCTAAACGCGCCAGCAACGAATCACCTGATGAGGAGACAGCACGGATGCGCGCCTCTCGACCTTGCGCCTGGTAATCTATGTGTATTTCGACATCCGGGTCCGGGAGTACACCTTTACCCTGTTGTGGCCATTCCACCAGGCAAATGGCATCGTTGGCAAAATAATCGCGGATCCCCATAAATTCGAGCTCCTCGGGATCGGCAAGACGATACAGGTCGAAGTGATAGACCATCAGGTTATCGAGAGAATAGGGTTCGACCAGCGTATAGGTTGGACTTTTTACATTACCGGAATGGCCTAACGCCTGCAGGAATCCCCGACTGAAGGTGGTTTTACCCGCGCCTAAATCACCGTAGAGATAGATCACGGTTGCGCCATTGCAGGCGTGGGCTACCCGTTGTCCCAGGTCTAATGTTGCCTGTTCGTCAGGTAGCGGAATTACTCGATTCATCATGATAAACGTCAATCACATCAGGGTTAACAATACGCTGTAGCGTGGAAAAAAGGTCGGTTGCCAACATGCCACGCATGCCGGTGCATGCCGCCAGAACATCGGCCGCCGCACCGTGAACCACGCAGCCAGCACAGGCTGCATCATACGGGGTAAGCTTCTGTCCGAGCAATGCGCCAATAATACCGGAGAGCACATCGCCCATGCCGCCACTGGCCATGCCCGCGTTTCCGACATCGGCAATTCCCAACGACCCCGGTTGTGCGGCAATCACCGTTCCCGCCCCTTTCAACACCGCAACGCCTCCGTAACGTTTTACCAGACGCTGTGCAGAATGTAAGCGATCGCTTTCAATTTCTGCGACAGAACACCCCAGTAACCGCGCGGCTTCTCCCGGATGCGGTGTGATGACACGATTGTGACGTTTATCGGGGTTGATTGCCAGCAGGTTCAACGCATCGGCGTCCCAGACCATCGGTTTACGAAAATTCTCAACTTTTTGCAGGGCTTTTTTTCCCCACTCCGCCTGCCCAAGGCCAGGACCGATGATGATGACATCCGCCCATTCGAGGCTTTCGTCAAGGGACTGCGGCGTCAGTTCATGCACCATCAGTTCGGGGCGAGCGGTCAGCAGTGGACCGATATTCTCGCGGCGCGTCAGCACGCGCACCAGTCCCGCTCCGGCGCGCAGCGCCGCTTCCCCCGCCAGCCGAATCGCGCCCGCCGTGCCGTGATCGCCGCCGATCACCACCAGTCGCCCGTGATCGCCTTTATGCGACGTTGCACGGCGTGGAGAGAGCCAGGACGCAAGTTGCGAGGCGTCATAGCGTCGAACCGGCGCGTCCTGTCCTGCCAGCCAGTCGTCCAGTCCCAGCGAATTAAAATGAAGGCGCCCGGTCACATCACGGGCTTTTCCTGTCAGCAGGCCCGGTTTCAGGACGATAAAGGTAACCGTGCGTTCGGCCCTGATCACCGCGCCGGGCGTCGCGCCCGTTTGTGCCAGCAATCCGGAAGGTATATCTATCGAGACAACAGGCGCAGGGTGGGCGTTTGCCCGTTCGATTATTTCAGACAGCGGTTCGCGCGGCGCCTGGGTTAACCCGGTCCCCAGCAGCGCATCAATAATCAGGTCAATATTTTCCGGCCAGGCGATCGCCGGGGAATGAACCACGCCTCCCGCATTCAGCCAGGCTTCCCGCGCCTGTGCGGCCTCCTCGGGAAGCGGCTTGTCGCTCTCCTGCGCTATCAAGGTCACCAGAATCCCTGCCGCTTTCGCCAGTCTCGCCACCACATAGCCATCGCCACCGTTATTACCGTGACCGCAGAGCACCAACCAGCGTCGGGCATAAGGCCGGGACTCGCGCGCTACGTCAAACACCGCCTCGCCTGCCCGCAACATCAGTTCGAACAGCGTGAGTCCCAGCGTGTCAGCGGCTTCTCGCTCCAGCCGCCTGATGTCATCGGCGGGCCAGATGGAGTGTGGTATACTGATGGGGTTTTTCTTCATTGTATGGTCCGTCATGTCAGAGCCCCTCGATCTCAATCAGTTAGCGCAAAACATTAAGCAGTGGGGGCTGGAACTGGGCTTTCAGCAGGTCGGTATTACCGATACTGACCTGAGCGAGTCCGAACCCAAACTGCAGGCGTGGCTGGACAAACAATACCACGGCGAAATGGACTGGATGGCGCGCCACGGTATGATGCGCGCGCGTCCCCATGAACTGCTGCCCGGCACGCTTCGCGTCATCAGCGTGCGCATGAATTATCTCCCCGCCCACGCCGCGTTTGCCAGTACGCTGAAAAATCCCACGCAGGGTTATATCAGCCGCTACGCCCTGGGCCGCGACTACCATAAACTTGTGCGAAACCGCCTCAAAAAGCTGGGTGAGAGGATTCAGCAGCACTGTGCCTCGCTGAATTTTAGACCTTTTGTTGACTCTGCGCCCATACTTGAGCGCCCATTGGCGGAAAAAGCGGGTCTTGGATGGACAGGTAAGCACTCACTCATCCTGAACCGCGAAGCCGGATCGTTTTTCTTTCTCGGTGAATTACTGATTGATTTACCCCTGCCGGTTGACGCTCCCATGGCCGAAGGATGTGGGAAATGCGTCGCCTGCATCACCACCTGCCCGACCGGTGCGATTGTCGCCCCTTACACGGTGGATGCGCGCCGCTGCATCTCCTACCTCACCATCGAACTGGAAGGCGCAATCCCAGAAGCATTGCGGCCACTCATGGGCAATAGGATCTACGGTTGTGATGACTGCCAGTTGATTTGCCCATGGAATCGCTACTCGCAATTAACCGATGAAGATGATTTCAGCCCACGTAAGCCACTTCATGCGCCCGAGTTAATTGAGCTGTTCGCCAGGAATGAAGCCTGGTTCCTAAAAGTCACGGAAGGTTCAGCCATTCGTCGTATTGGTCATCTGCGCTGGCTGCGTAATATAGCGGTGGCACTTGGCAATGCCCCCTGGAGCGACGACGTCCTTTCCGCGCTGGAAAGCCGCAGGGGTGAGCACCCACTTCTTGATGAGCATATTGAATGGGCCGTCGCGCAGCAAATTGCGAAGCGAAACGCCTGCGTGGTCGACGTGCAATCACCAAAACAAAGACGACTGGTCAACGCGATCGAGAAGGGATTACCGCGGGATGCCTGAATCTTCCACAGGCTGTGAATAAAAATAAAAACACATTGCTATTCAAGAACGAGAAAATCGTCAAGTGATCCCATTAACAATTTGAAATCTTAGTTTTAAGTGTTAATTCAGATAGTTATAGAGAAACTATTCACCTGGCGAAGTATCTGAATATTTCGAAGAAAAATCTCAAGCTGTGGATAACTCTGTTCACAAGAGTGTGACAGATGTAAAACAAAACGACCCCAACGCATAAATGCACTGTGGTTGATTTTCTGGAGATAAGAATTTGGAGCGGGAAACGAGACTCGAACTCGCGACCCCGACCTTGGCAAGGTCGTGCTCTACCAACTGAGCTATTCCCGCATAATCTTCGTCTTTCAAACTGCTGTCGCAATTCGAAATCCTGCGATTGGGTGGTCCGTGCTAAGAAGCACTTTCAAATTTTGGAGCGGGAAACGAGACTCGAACTCGCGACCCCGACCTTGGCAAGGTCGTGCTCTACCAACTGAGCTATTCCCGCTTAATCTTCGTCTTTCAAACTGCTGTCGCACTTCGAAATTCTGCGATTGGGTGTGTCTGTGCCTGACAGATAAGCACTTTCAAATTTTGGAGCGGGAAACGAGACTCGAACTCGCGACCCCGACCTTGGCAAGGTCGTGCTCTACCAACTGAGCTATTCCCGCAAATTTGTTGCTGTCGTAACGTGTAATTCTCTGTCGTTACGGGAGGCGCATTATACGAGAAATCTTCCCGCCTGCAACCCCTCTAAAAGCGATTTTTTTGAAATCAGGTTCAAATGATTAATTAATCGGCAGGCTGCACAATTTAGCGACAAAAGCCCGACAGTGCAAGCCTGCCACGTTACAAACTTACAACTTTATAAAGTTCTCACGGTAATAGGCCAGCTCCGCCACCGACTCACGGATATCGTCCATCGCCTTATGTGATCCCTCCTTGCTCAAACCGTCCAGAATTTCGGGTTTCCAGCGACGCGCCAGTTCTTTCAAAGTACTCACATCCAGATAACGGTAGTGGAAATACGCTTCCAGTTCCGGCATGTACTTAAACAAAAAGCGGCGATCTTGCCCAATGCTGTTGCCGCAGATCGGTGACTTACCCGCCGGCACCCACGCTTTCAAAAATTCAAGTGTCGCCAGTTCCGCTTCGCGATCGCCCATCGTGCTCGCCTTTACACGTTCCACCAGCCCACTGCCGGTATGGGTACGCACGTTCCAGTCATCCATCAGCGCCAGTTGTTCATCGGACTGATGAACAGCGATGGTCGGCCCTTCAGCCAGAATATTCAGGTTGGCATCGGTGACCAGCGTGGCGATTTCAATTATGCGATCGCGCTCGGGATCCAGACCGGTCATCTCAAGATCAATCCAAATCAGGTTGTTTTCATTGGCACTCATGCTATTTTCCACCCCTCATGCGTCACATTCAGTGTGACTACTCTCATCTAGAATTGTGTGTATCATAGATGTTTTGCCCCACATGGGCGACCAGGAGCCAGTACGATTGAGTAAAAATAAACTCTCCAAAGGCCAACAGCGCCGCGTGAACGCTAATCACCAGCGTCGACTTAAAACGTCTAAGGAGAAGCCGGACTACGATGACAACCTGTTTGGCGAGACCGCTGAAGGTATCGTCATTAGCCGTTTTGGCATGCATGCCGACGTCGAATCTGCAGACGGTGAAATTCACCGCTGTAACATTCGCCGGACGATCCGCTCGCTGGTAACCGGCGACCGAGTGGTCTGGCGTCCCGGCAAAGCGGCGGCAGAAGGCGTCAACGTCAAAGGAATCGTCGAAGCGGTACATGAGCGTACCTCGGTACTGACGCGTCCGGACTTTTACGATGGCGTAAAACCCATTGCCGCTAACATCGACCAGATTGTCATTGTCTCCGCGATCTTACCGGAGCTGTCGCTGAATATTATCGACAGGTATCTGGTGGCCTGCAAAACGCTGCAGGTTGAACCGATCATCGTACTCAACAAAATCGATCTGCTGGATGACGAAAGCCTGGCGTTTGTGAATGAGCAGATGGATATCTATCGCAACATCGGCTATCGCGTGCTGATGGTCTCCAGCCATACTCAGGATGGCCTTAAACCGTTGGAAGAAGCGCTGACCGGACGTATCAGCATCTTTGCCGGCCAGTCCGGCGTCGGTAAATCCAGTCTGCTCAACGCGCTGCTGGGGTTGCAGGAAGCCATTCTTACCAACGATGTTTCCGACAACTCCGGTCTGGGACAGCACACCACTACCGCTGCCCGCCTCTATCATTTCCCGCATGGCGGCGATGTCATTGATTCCCCTGGCGTGCGTGAGTTCGGTTTGTGGCACCTGGAGCCGGAACAAATCACCCATGGCTTTGTCGAATTTCATGACTATCTGGGACTGTGCAAATATCGTGACTGTAAACACGACGCTGACCCTGGCTGCGCCATCCGTGCCGCCGTAGAGGACGGGAAAATTGCGGAAACGCGTTTCGAAAATTATCACCGTATTCTCGAAAGTATGTCGCAGGTAAAAACGCGTAAAAACTTTTCTGATACCGATGACTGACAACTAAGCTAAGCATCGTTAGAATCGTCCCCCTTTTTCAGGATCCGGCGTGAACGCCGGGTCAGGAACGACAAAACAATAGCCTGGAGGCTACCTTGTTAAACTCATTTAAACTTTCGCTACAATACATTCTGCCGAAACTATGGCTCACTCGCCTGGCGGGCTGGGGCGCGAGCAAACGAGCGGGATGGCTGACTAAACTGGTTATCGATCTGTTCGTGAAGTACTACAAGGTCGATATGAAAGAAGCGCAGAAGCCGGATACCGCCAGCTATCGCTCATTCAATGATTTCTTTGTCCGCCCTCTGCGTGACGACGTTCGCCCGCTGAATACCGATCCGAATGTGCTGGTTATGCCGGCTGACGGCGTCATCAGTCAGTTAGGCGCTATCGAAGAAGATAAGATCCTGCAGGCCAAAGGCCACAACTACAGCCTGGAAGCCCTACTGGCTGGCAACTACCTGATGGCGGATCTGTTTCGTAACGGCTCGTTTGTGACCACCTATTTGTCACCGCGCGATTACCACCGCGTGCATATGCCGTGCAACGGTATTCTGCGTGAGATGATCTATGTTCCGGGCGATCTGTTCTCGGTGAACCATCTGACCGCTCAGAACGTCCCGAACCTGTTTGCCCGTAATGAACGTGTTATCTGCCTGTTCGATACGGAGTTCGGTCCAATGGCGCAAATTCTGGTCGGTGCTACGATTGTTGGCAGTATCGAAACCGTCTGGGCGGGAACCATTACGCCGCCGCGTGAAGGGGTGATCAAACGCTGGACCTGGCCTGCCGGGGAAAGCGAAGGCTCCGTAGCGCTGCTAAAGGGTCAGGAAATGGGCCGCTTCAAACTCGGTTCCACGGTGATCAACCTGTTTGCGCCAGGCAAAGTGAATCTGGTCGAGCAGCTTGAAAGCCTCTCAGTGACCAAAATAGGTCAGCCGCTGGCGATTTCTACAGAAACCTTCGTCGCACCGGATGCAGAACCTGCGCCTTTGCCAGAGGCAGAAATCCAGGCAGAACACGACGCCAGCCCGCTGGTTGATGATAAGAAAAACGAAACCTAATCGCAGAAGGACGTTGCTGTGCGCCTGATTATCGCGTTTCTGATGGCCTGGTGCCTCAGCCTGGGGGCGTACGCTGCAACCGCCCCCGATGCCAAACAAATCACCCAGGAACTGGAGCAGGCGAAATCCGCAAAGCCTGCCCAGCCCGAAGTCGTCGAAGCCCTTCAGTCGGCGTTGAATGCGCTCGAAGAGCGTAAAGGTTCACTCGAGCGTACACAGCAATATCAGCAGGTTATCGATAATTTCCCAAAAATGTCCGCCAGCCTGCGCGCACAGTTAACCAGCCTGCGCGATGAACCCCGCAGCGTTTCGCCGGGTATGACTACTGATGCGTTGAATCAGGAGATTCTCCAGGTCAGCAGCCAGTTGCTGGAAAAGAGCCGTCAGGCCCAGCAGGAGCAAGAGCGCGCTCGTGAGATTGCCGACTCGCTGAGCCAGCTTCCCCAGCAGCAAACCGACGCCCGCCGACAGCTTAACGAAATCGAACGCCGTATCGGCACCGCTACCGGCAATAGCCCGCTCAACCAGGCGCAAAATTTCAGCATGCAGGCAGAATCGGCTCGCCTGAAAGCCCAGGTTGATGAGCTGGAACTGGCGCAGCTTTCGGCCAATAACCGTCAGGAACTGGCGCGTCTGCGATCCGAACTGGCGGAAAAACAGAGCCAGCAACTGGATGCGTATTTACAGGCACTGCGCAACCAGCTCAACAGCCAGCGCCAGCGTGAAGCCGAACAGGCGCTGGAAAGCACCGAGTTACTGGCAGAGAACAGCGCTGATTTACCACCGGATATTGTCGCCCAGTTCAAAGTGAACCGGGAACTGTCGGCCGCACTGAACCAGCAGGCGCAGCGCATGGATCTCGTCGCGTCTCAACAGCGTCAGGCCACCAGCCAGACCCAACAGGTACGTCAGGCGTTGACGACGCTGCGTGAACAATCGCAATGGTTAGGTTCGTCTAACCTGTTGGGCGAAGCGTTACGCGCCCAGGTGGCACGTCTGCCGGAAATGCCCAAACCCCAGCAACTGGATACTGAAATGGCGCAACTGCGCGTCCAGCGCCTACGCTATGAAGACCAGCTCAACAAGCAGCCTCAGCTGCGCCAGCTCCATCAGGCGGACGGACAACCGCTCACCGCGGAGCAAAACCGTATTCTTGAAGCGCAACTGCGCACTCAACGCGAGCTGCTGAATTCGCTGTTACAGGGTGGCGACACGCTGATCCTCGAACTGACCAAACTGAAAGTCTCCAATAGCCAGCTTGAGGATGCGCTAAAAGAGGTGAACGAAGCAACCCACCGCTATCTGTTCTGGACCTCTGACGTTCGCCCGATGTCGTTCTCCTGGCCGATAGATATTGTGCAGGATCTCCGTCGGCTGATCTCACTCGACACTTTCAGCCAGTTAGGTCAGGCCAGCGTGATGATGCTGACCAGCAGAGAAACCCTGCTGCCACTGTTTGGCGCGCTGATTCTGGTCGGTTTCAGCATCTACTCGCGTCGCCACTTCACCCGTTTTCTGGAGCGTTCCGCCGCCAGAGTGGGCAAAGTGACGCAGGATCACTTCTGGCTCACGCTGCGTACCGTGTTCTGGTCGATACTGGTGGCCTCGCCGCTGCCAGTGCTGTGGATGACGCTGGGGTATGGGCTACGCGAAGCCTGGCCTTATCCCCTTGCCGTCGCAATCGGCGATGGCGTCACCGCGACGGTACCGCTGCTGTGGGTGGTCATGATTTGTGCGGCGTTTGCCCGGCCAAATGGCCTGTTTATCGCCCACTTCGGCTGGCCGCGCGAACGCGTGTCGCGTGCGATGCGTTATTATCTGATGAGTATTGGGCTTATCGTGCCATTGATTATGGCGCTTATCATGTTCGATAACCTGAACGATCGGGAGTTCTCCGGCTCGCTCGGCCGCCTGTGCTTTATTCTGATTTGCGGCGCGCTGGCGCTGGTCACCCTGAGCCTGAAAAAAGCCGGTATTCCACTCTATCTCGATAAAGAGGGCAGCGGCGACAACATTGTTAACAGCATGCTGTGGAACCTGATGATCGGCGCGCCGGTGGTGGCAATACTGGCGGCTGCCGTGGGTTATCTGGCGACGTCACAGGCGCTGCTGGCGCGCCTGGAAACCTCCGTCGCGATCTGGTTCCTGCTGCTGGTCATTTACCACGTCATTCGCCGCTGGATGCTGATTCAGCGCCGCAGACTGGCCTTTGACCGCGCCAAGCACCGTCGCGCGGAAATGCTGGCCCAGCGTGCCCGTGGCGAAGAAGAACCGGCCCATTCGACCAGTCTGGAAGGGGCTATCGACGTGGATGAGAGTGAAGTCGATCTTGATGCCATCAGCGCCCAGTCGCTCCGTCTGGTGCGATCCATCCTGATGCTGATCGCCCTGCTGTCGGTCATTGTGCTATGGTCGGAAATTCACTCCGCATTCGGCTTCCTCGAAAATATCTCACTGTGGGACGTCACCTCGACGGTGCAAGGTGTTGAAAGCTTAGAGCCGATTACGCTGGGCGCGGTGCTGATTGCGATTCTGGTGTTTATCATCACCACCCAGTTGGTGCGTAATCTGCCTGCACTTCTCGAACTGGCATTGCTACAACACCTCGATCTCACGCCGGGTACCGGCTACGCCATTACCACCATCACCAAGTACCTGCTGATGCTGATTGGCGGTCTGGTAGGTTTCTCGATGATCGGGATTGAGTGGTCGAAACTGCAATGGCTGGTGGCGGCTCTCGGCGTCGGTCTGGGCTTTGGCTTGCAGGAAATCTTCGCCAACTTTATCTCCGGCCTGATCATCCTGTTTGAAAAACCGATTCGTATTGGCGATACGGTAACCATTCGCGATCTGACCGGCAGCGTTACGAAAATCAATACCCGCGCCACCACCATCAGCGACTGGGACCGCAAAGAGATCATCGTGCCGAACAAAGCGTTTATCACCGAGCAGTTCATCAACTGGTCGCTGTCCGATTCTGTGACGCGTGTAGTGCTGACCATTCCGGCCCCGTCCGATGTGAACAGCGAGGAGGTGACGCAGATCCTGCTCACCGCCGCGCATCGCTGTTCGCTGGTGATCGACAACCCGGCACCGGAAGTCTTCCTGGTGGATCTGCAACAGGGGATCCAGATCTTTGAACTGCGTATCTACGCCGCTGAGATGGGTCACCGTATGCCACTGCGCCATGAAATTCATCAGTTGATTCTGGCGGGCTTCCGCGAGCACGGTATCGATATGCCGTTCCCGCCTTTCCAGATGCGTCTGGAGAGTTTAAATGGTAGACAAACAGGAAAAACGCTTAGTTCTGCCGGCAGAAGAAGTCGTCCGGCGGGGAGTTTGTAAGGCAGATCAGAAGCCTTCTCTTGCAGAGGGAGGCTTCTGATTTAAAAACACCAGTGATAGCGGATGACAAATTGCCATAACCAGTACCCCGTTACAGCCAATGTCACGACATAAATAAACCAGTAGCGCTTTTTTTTAATCAGAATGGCATAGATTGCCGGAAAAAAAACAGGGAGAGAAAAGAAGTATCCAACATCTCGTGTATCATCATTTTCAATATAATTCATTAGATCACAAATGTTTTTTATGTCACCATCACCTATCCACCATTCTTTATCCTGAACTGAACAAAACACAATCCAAAAAATAGACAACCAAAACCAAATAAATCCTAAGGTGAACACCTTCCAGTTCATTTACCTTTCCTCCAATATCTTCAAAATGGTTTGTTTTTTTTGAAGAAGATGACGCCCATAGTCACTGTATTCACGCGTTTTAGCACCTATCGGGTCATGGGTTGAATTTATTATATCCCCGGAGCTTCGTTGAACTCCTCTATTATAACGAGATGCAGCTAGTATAATTTGCTCGTCAGTAAGAATAGCCGTATTGGCACCGGGATTATCATAGAGAATTAAATCTCGCAAATGGAAAGCAACCACGCGAATGTTGAAATCATTGTTTAATAAACATTGAGCAAGTCGAAATTGTTGAAAGTGGTCCAGCGTAGTAGGGTCAATACCTAGTGTTTGAGCTGCGACACCTAATTGAATAGCGATAGAGCCAACAGACGTTTTATTGGAATATTTATTTTTCTCTCTGACAATCTCATCAATAACTTGTTTTGCTTGCAACACCCCAATTCCTTTAAATCGTTCTGGCATCCCGCCCACTTCAGATACAGCAACACCGGCCAACAGCAACTCCGGAATTTCGGCTTCTTTAGCATACTGCTTAATAACATCACGGTGATGTATAAGCCATGCCGTTTTATACACCCAGAGATATGCGTCGCCGGTTATAAAGTCCCAATCCGTAGGCAATACAAACCAACGAAAAGCATCGAAACCATCCCAATGCGGGAAGCCATACTCATCAACCTTACAAAAAATCAAGTTATCCATAACAGCATTCCATTTATTTAATAAAATAAACAAAATACTATCTCACATTTCTTCCCGAATGAGATCCTTCTCCCAAAGAAGATAATATCGGAAAATCATCAGCCATATCATTTATAGAACAACGATAATCTATAAATGATATGGATATATAAGCGAGAACGCGGTATTAAGGAACCCGGCTAATCAGGCTCTGTCCACCGTAAAAGCAATCACTTCCGCGAGGCTTTCTGCGCCCAGCGCCAGCATCACCAGACGATCCACACCCAGCGCAACACCTGAGCAGTCCGGCATTCCGACCTTCAATGCCTCGATCAGATTGTTATCGATAGGCTGCTGTGGCAATCCACGCGCGGCACGCTTACGATTGTCTTGTTCAAAACGTTGCTGCTGTTCACGCGCATCTGTCAGTTCGTGGAAACCATTCGCCAACTCAATGCCTTTGAAGTAAACCTCAAAACGTTCCGCCACGCGATGATCTTCCGTGCTGATCTGCGCCAGGGATGCCTGACTTGCCGGAAAGTGATACACGAACGTGGGTTTCTCTTTGCCAATATGCGGTTCAACGCCCATCGTAAACAGCAGTTGCAGTAAGGTATCGCGATCTTCTTCGGTATCCGCAATGTTACTTAACTCGAGCTTCGCGGCAACTTCCCGCAGTTGCGTTTTATCCGCCGAGAGCGGGTCAATCTCCAGATGACGCTGGAACGCCTGCTGATAAGAGAGGCTTTCCGCCGCCGGGCATTCCAGCACCTGCTGTAGCAGATCATCCACTTCGTTCATCAATCGGTACATGTCGTAATGTGGACGATACCACTCGAGCATGGTGAACTCAGGGTTATGATGACGTCCCATCTCTTCATTACGGAAGCTACGGCACAACTGAAAGACCGGACCACACCCTGCCACCAGCAGACGTTTCATGTGGTATTCCGGACTGGTCATTAAATAGAGGTTCATTCCCTGCGAATGACCGGGGCCGACGAAACGCGTTTCGAACGGGAACAGATGAATGTCTGTGACCGTCGCCTGGCTCATGCAGGGCGTCTCAACCTCCAGCACTCCGCGATCGGCAAAGAAACGACGAATTTCCGTCATAATTGCCGCGCGTTTTAACAGGTTAGGTATGGACGCGCTCGGCTGCCAGGTTGCCGTTTCGCTCATGGTTCTTTCTCCAGTTTAAGACAAGGGCACGAAGTCTACTCGTAACGACGCAATGAAACAAATTTTGCTCAGGAATACTCAAGCACGGCTGAAGGGTTAAAAAAGCGCCGAGGGATGGTTTAGTAATTAAATTAATCAAAATCAATGATAATTCGCCCCTTTGACACGCTAAAAAAATCGAACACGTCAAATTTCCCACACATAGCAACGACTATACTGTTGTACCTATAAAGGAGCAGTGGAAACACGTTCGCTACACACCTTTTTCAGGCTCTTTTACGAGATTTGTGGTGGCGAAATTACAATAATCTGGAGGAATGTCGTGCAAACCTTTCAAGCCGATCTTGCCATTATAGGCGCCGGTGGCGCGGGATTACGCGCTGCAATTGCCGCAGCGCAGGCAAATCCTAATGCGAAAATCGCACTGATTTCAAAAGTGTACCCGATGCGCAGTCACACCGTTGCTGCCGAAGGGGGCTCAGCCGCTGTCGCCCAGGATCATGACAGCTTCGACTACCATTTTCACGATACGGTAGCGGGCGGAGACTGGCTGTGTGAACAGGATGTCGTGGATTATTTTGTCCACCACTGTCCTACCGAGATGACCCAACTGGAACAATGGGGCTGCCCGTGGAGTCGCCGCGAAGACGGTAGCGTCAACGTTCGTCGCTTCGGCGGGATGAAAATTGAGCGCACCTGGTTTGCCGCAGATAAAACCGGCTTCCATATGCTGCACACCCTGTTCCAGACTTCTTTGCAGTTCCCACAGATCCAACGCTTTGACGAACACTTTGTACTGGATATCCTGGTCGATGATGGTCATGCTCGCGGCCTGGTGGCGATGAACATGATGGAAGGCACGCTGGTGCAGATCCGTGCTAACGCGGTGGTGATGGCAACAGGCGGCGCAGGCCGTGTGTATCGCTATAACACCAACGGCGGTATCGTAACCGGTGACGGTATGGGTATGGCACTCAGCCACGGCGTTCCGTTGCGTGATATGGAATTTGTTCAGTATCACCCGACCGGCCTGCCGGGTTCCGGTATCCTGATGACCGAAGGTTGCCGTGGTGAAGGCGGTATCCTGGTCAACAAAAACGGCTACCGTTATCTGCAGGATTACGGCATGGGTCCGGAAACACCGCTGGGCGAGCCGAAAAATAAATACATGGAACTGGGTCCGCGCGACAAAGTTTCTCAGGCCTTCTGGCACGAATGGCGTAAAGGTAACACGATCTCCACGCCGCGTGGCGATGTGGTTTACCTTGACCTGCGTCACCTGGGTGAGAAGAAGCTGCTGGAACGTCTGCCGTTCATCTGTGAACTGGCAAAAGCTTACGTGGGTGTCGATCCGGTGAAAGAGCCGATTCCGGTTCGTCCGACCGCGCACTACACCATGGGCGGTATCGAAACCGATCAGAACTGCGAAACCCGCATCAAAGGGCTGTTTGCCGTTGGCGAATGTTCTTCTGTCGGTCTGCATGGTGCAAACCGTCTGGGTTCCAACTCGCTGGCTGAACTGGTGGTCTTTGGCCGTCTGGCAGGTGAGCAAGCGATGGAGCGTGCATCAACAGCGGGCACCGCAAACGACGCTGCGCTCGACGCACAGGTTGCAGGCGTTGAACAGCGTCTGAAAGACCTGGTTAACCAGGAAGGTAACGAGAACTGGTCGAAGATCCGCGACGAAATGGGGATCTCCATGGAAGAAGGTTGCGGTATCTACCGTACGCCGGAACTCATGCAGAAAACCGTGGACAAGCTGGCTGAGTTGCAAGAGCGCTTCAAGCGCGTTCGTATCACCGATACCTCCAGCGTATTCAACACCGACCTGCTGTACACCATTGAGCTGGGTCATGGCCTGAACGTTGCTGAATGTATGGCGCACTCCGCGCTGGCCCGTAAGGAATCACGTGGCGCTCACCAACGTCTGGACGAAGGTTGCACCGAGCGTGACGACGTCAACTTCCTCAAACATACTCTCGCCTTCCGCGATGCTGATGGCACGACTCGCCTCGACTATAGCGACGTGAAAATCACCACGCTGCCGCCTGCAAAACGTGTTTACGGTGCGGAAGCGGAAGCAGCCGATAAGAAGGAGAAGGCGTAATGGCTGAGATGAAAAACCTGAAAGTTGAGGTGGTGCGCTATAACCCTGAGACCGACACCGCGCCGCACAGTGCTTTCTATGAAGTGCCTTATGATGAAACAACGTCACTGCTGGACGCTTTGGGCTACATCAAAGATAACCTGGCACCCGACCTGAGCTATCGCTGGTCCTGCCGTATGGCGATCTGTGGCTCTTGCGGCATGATGGTCAACAATGTACCAAAACTGGCGTGCAAAACCTTCCTGCGTGATTACACCAGCGGTCTTAAGGTTGAAGCACTGGGTAACTTCCCGATTGAGCGCGATCTGGTCGTCGATATGACGCACTTTATCGAAAGTCTGGAAGCGATTAAGCCGTACATTATTGGTAACCCACGTACGCCGGATCAAGGTCCAAACACCCAGACCCCGGCGCAAATGGCGAAGTATCACCAGTTCTCTGGTTGCATCAACTGTGGTCTGTGCTATGCCGCATGTCCGCAGTTCGGCCTGAACCCTGAGTTCATTGGACCGGCTGCGATTACCCTGGCGCATCGTTACAACGAAGACAGCCGCGACCACGGTAAGAAGGAGCGTATGGCACAGTTGAACAGCCCGAACGGCGTATGGACCTGTACTTTCGTGGGCTATTGCTCCGAAGTTTGTCCGAAGCACGTCGATCCGGCGGCTGCCATTCAGCAGGGTAAAGTGGAAAGTTCGAAAGACTTTCTTATCGCCACCCTGAAACCACGCTAAGGAGTGCAACATGACGACTAAACGCAAAGCCTATGTGCGGCCGATGACGTCCACCTGGTGGAAAAAATTGCCGTTTTATCGCTTTTACATGCTGCGCGAAGGCACAGCCGTTCCGGCAGTCTGGTTCAGCATTGAACTGATTTTCGGTCTGTTCGCGCTGAAACATGGCGTGGAATCCTGGGCGGGCTTCGTCGGTTTCCTGCAAAACCCGGTGGTGGTGATCCTCAACGTGATCGCCCTGGCGGCAGCGCTGCTGCACACCAAAACCTGGTTTGAGCTAGCGCCGAAAGCCGCCAACATCATCGTAAAAGACGAAAAAATGGGGCCAGAGCCGATCATCAAAGGTCTCTGGGCGGTTACTGTGGTAGCGACCGTAGTCATACTGTTTGTTGCCCTGTTCTGGTAAGGAGTCCGGGATGATTAATCCAAATCCAAAACGTTCTGACGAACCCGTATTCTGGGGCCTGTTTGGTGCAGGCGGTATGTGGAGCGCAATCATTGCGCCAGTGATGATCCTGCTGGTAGGCATTATGCTGCCGCTGGGCTTTGTTCCTGATGCCTTCAGCTATGAGCGCGTACTGGCATTTGCTCAGAGCTTCATCGGCCGCGCATTCCTGTTCCTGATGATTGTCCTGCCGCTGTGGTGTGGCTTACACCGTATGCACCATGCGATGCATGATCTGAAAATCCACGTGCCGGCTGGCAAATGGGTGTTCTACGGTCTGGCTGCCATCCTGACCGTCGTTACGGCGATTGGCATTCTGTCTGTCTAAAGCAATCCGCCCTCTTGTCTGATGATAAGAGGGCGTTTTTTCATCCCCACCGTTTTTTTTCTCCCTCAGGTTCTACACTTAGGAAAAACACCCTAAGGATAAACCTATGCGCCTGCTCCCCATTGTTGCCGCTGTGACGGCTGCATTTCTGGTGGTCTCCTGTAGTACCCCAACCCCGCCACAGGGCGTCACCGTGGTGAATAATTTCGATGCAAAACGCTATCTCGGAACCTGGTACGAAATTGCCCGCTTTGATCACCGCTTTGAACGGGGACTGGAAAAGGTCACGGCAACCTACAGTTTGCGCGAAGACGGCGGTCTCACTGTGATCAATAAAGGCTGGAATCCGGACAGAGCGATGTGGCAGAAAAGCGAGGGCAAAGCGTATTTTACCGGCGACCCCAGTCGTGCCGCGCTGAAAGTCTCTTTCTTCGGCCCGTTCTACGGTGGCTATAACGTTATCGCGCTCGACAGAGAGTACCGACACGCGCTGGTTTGCGGACCGGATCGCGACTACCTGTGGATACTCTCACGCACGCCAACCCTTTCTGACGAAATAAAGCAGCAGATGCTGGCGGTCGCGACCCGGGGAGGGTTTGATGTCAGTAAGCTAATCTGGGTAAAGCAACCCGGCGATTAGTGGGTGCTTAATTTCAGACCGATAATACCGACGACGATTAGCGCCAGACTTGCCAGACGCATGGGATTGGCCGATTCACCCAGCAGCAAAATACCGGTGATGGCGGCACCGACGGCGCCAATCCCGGTCCACACGGCATACGCAGTGCCCACGGGCAGCGTTTTCATTGCCCACGCCAGGAGCGCCATACTGACGATCATCGCGGCAATGGTGATGATACTCGGCGTCAAACGACTAAAACCGTGGGTATATTTGAGACCTACAGCCCAAACTACTTCAAGCAGACCGGCGATTAATAAGATTATCCAGGACATATCAGGCTCCAGAGAAATGGGGCCGTCCCCGATGAAAGAAGCGTGAACAGGTCGTCCTGCAACGCTGAAGGTGGAAAAAACATTCTTGCCCGAGCGGCGGCGAATTTCAACCTTTTTAGCGTTCCACGCCTAAAAGGTTGAATTAGGCGCATTTCGCAGCGTATTTTGCGCATTCAGCACTCATCCGACTTCTCTATGATGGGACGCTTTCTGAAGTCAGGAAGCCAATTGCCTTACTTCTGAATGCGAAAACGCTATGTTAAAAATATTAGTGATTGACCGTTGCCACTTCACCCGCACAGGGATCGAGGCATGGCTCAATCATTCCGAACTCTTTAATGCGTCGTTTCTGGTCTCTGGCCTCAATAATCTCTTACTGGTTAAAGAGCACATCCAGCAATGGAAACCTCACCTGGTCATCGCAGACTTATACGGTTTTCTCAACGACACGCTGTCGCCCCAGTCCATTGCCCCATTCTTCCTCGCCTGCGGCGGCAGTCCGTTGATATTACTGGAGTCAGGAGGCGTGATGGTAGAGACGCTGCGCTACCCGGTCTGTGCGTCATTAACCAAGCAGGTCTCTCTGGCGGTGCTGGCAGAAAATATCCACAGCGCCCTGCTGAGCGGTTCGGTATCCGAAGCGCCCGGCAATGCCTCGACGCTACTTACGCCACAGGAAGAGAAAGTGCTGACGATGTGGATGGAAGGGGCAAGTAACAACGCGATTGCTTGTGCGCTCAGCATTCATGGCAAAACGGTTTATACCTACAAACGCAATATCCGCATGAAGCTACATATGGATAATCGTTTTTCACCGTTTCTGACACCGGTTGAGCTGAAAAATTAACGGCACGACAACACGGTCGTACCGTTCAGAGAGCTACTGCTGAGCTTTTGTTGCTGCGCCCGAAATGGCGTTACCGCCATCGGAAATATCCTCACCCACGCCACGCGTGGTATTGCATGCAGTTAACACGGAGGAGAGTACCAATACAGATAAGATCGCTGCAATTGTCTTCTTAACCATAACGTCTTCCTTTTCTAGCCAGAGTTATTAGTGTAGTGCCACTTAATCATAGACAAGATCCCGAATAATGCCGGGAGATAGACGCTTTTTAGGACGACAAGAAGAAATTAGCTGGCAGCGTGGGAAATGGAATTGCCGAGATGCTTAATATCCTCACCAAAGCCGCGAGCGGTATTGCAGCCTGCCAGCAGCGAGGCGGTGAGAAGAGCCAGTGTTACAAGACCGAGAAGACGTTTCATCATTCCTGCCCTGGAGAAATAATGGCGCAGCAAAACGCTGCACCATACAATAAGAATACGCGGATTATTTAACGCGGGAGACGTATTCGCCTGAACGCGTATCCACTTTAATCACTTCGCCAATCTGAACGAACAGAGGCACTTTAACGACTGCGCCAGTAGACAGCGTTGCCGGCTTACCGCCTGTACCTGCGGTATCGCCTTTCAGACCCGGATCGGTATCAACGACTTCCAGTTCAACAAAGTTCGGCGGCGTCACGGAGATAGGCTGACCGTTCCACAGGGTCACGATGCACTCAGCCTGGTCCAGCAGCCATTTTTCGCTGTCGCCAATCGCTTTAGCATCTGCGGACAGCTGTTCGAAGGTTTCGTTGTTCATGAAATGCCAGAACTCACCGTCGTTGTACAGGTAAGTCAGGTTCATATCTACAACGTCAGCACCTTCAGCAGAGTCAGTTGACTTGAAGGTTTTCTCAACGCGAGTACCGGTCAGCAGGCGACGCAGTTTCACGCGCGCAAAAGCCTGACCTTTACCTGGTTTAACGAATTCGCTGGCTTCAACCGCATAAGGTTCGCCGTCCAACATGATTTTAAGACCAGCACGAAAATCGTTGCTATAGTACGTTGCCATAAGGCCCTCTGAAAATTGTTAACTGGTAGCTAAGCCACAAAATGGCGCATATTGTAACCCTAAATACCCCATCCAGAGAAGATTGGTTATCGCAACTTGCCGATGTTGTGACCAATCCCGATGAACTCCTGCGTCTTTTGAATATAGACGCAGATGAAAAACTGTTGGCCGGACGCGACGCCAAACGCCTGTTCGCCTTGCGTGTGCCGCGTGCATTTATCTCGCGTATGGAAAAAGGTAATCCTGACGATCCGCTTTTACGTCAGGTACTTACCTCACAAGACGAGTTTATCGCCGCACCGGGTTTCTCCACCGATCCCCTTGAGGAACAGCACAGCGTTGTGCCGGGTTTGCTGCATAAATACCGCAACCGGGCGCTGCTGTTGGTAAAAGGCGGCTGTGCGGTAAATTGTCGCTATTGCTTCCGACGCCACTTCCCGTATGCCGAAAATCAGGGAAATAAGCGAAACTGGCAGGTGGCACTGGACTACATTAGCGCGCATACCGAGCTGGATGAGATCATTTTTTCCGGCGGCGATCCGCTGATGGCTAAAGATCATGAACTGGACTGGCTGCTCACGCAACTGGAAGCCATTTCCCATATCAAACGCCTGCGTATTCACAGTCGCCTGCCCATCGTCATCCCTGCGAGGATTACGGAGGGACTGATTGCCCGCTTCACGCGTTCGTCGCTGCAGATCCTGCTGGTGAATCACATTAACCACGCTAACGAGATCGATGCCGCGTTTCGACAAGCGATGGCAAAACTGCGCGTTGCAGGCGTTGCGCTGCTCAATCAAAGCGTCCTGCTGCGTGGCGTCAATGATAACGCGCAGACGCTGGCAAACCTCAGTAATGCGTTGTTTGATGCGGGCGTTATGCCCTATTACCTGCATGTGCTGGATAAAGTCCAGGGCGCGGCGCATTTCATGGTGGCGGACGATGACGCCCGCCAGATCATGCGCGAACTGCTCACGCTGGTGTCAGGTTATATGGTGCCCAAACTGGCGCGGGAAATTGGCGGCGAGCCGAGTAAAACGCCACTGGATTTACAACTGCGTCAACAATGACCTTGCAATAAGGTGTCCGTTTGCGGACACCTACCCACCAAAACCCCCGGATCCCCTGCCCTGTATGCTATTTTAGCGACACATTGTGACCTATACGTTTAAAAATCATACATATAAGCCACAACCAATCACGGAATTTATCACTGGTGAGGGAGAGCTGCCATGGCTATTAGTATCAAAGGAGTGAATACGGGTGTTATCCGTAAAGCTAACGAATTCATCGCACTGGCGCTGAAAATTAAAGAACCGAAGAGCAAGGAGTCGCTGTTTTTTCTGCCCGCGCTGGAATTACGCGATCTCCTGATCGCCGTAGAAAGTCGTCTGTATCAGAAGCAGCAACTTAACGCCGCTAAACGTCAGTACTACGAAAAAGCGCGCGACAGTATCAGCAGGAAAATGCAGGAAAACATTCCTGTGATAGTGGAAGACGAACTTCGATATGCGGACATTCATCGCCGCGTTACTGCCGTCACCTTAATCGACGGGAATGACGACAACATCACACTGACCTTCACGCTTCACGACAGTAATACCTGCATCCTGCGGGTGAACGAATTACAGATTGAGGTGCTGGTATATGCCATTATTCGAGCAATAGAGAATGCCGGCATGCGGGAACTGATACTGCGGCTCTCCTCGTTGTTGGATTTTTTGCCGCTGTATGAGGCGGACTGCCTGGACCATGAGCGGCTGGAATATGACGCTTACGCACAGCCTGACTGGAAACACGCGCTTTTCACCCATTATCTTGCGGTGCTTTATCGTTTTACGGATGAAGCAGGAAAGGAACAGCTCAGTGGCGCTGTCGTGAAAACCCGCGTTCCATCGGGCAATAAAGAAGCGCAAGCCATCTCCCGTCGTTTACTCGACTTTAGCCCGAGGCTGAAAAAGCTGGCAGGTAAACCGTGTCAGGTCTTTGTCAGAACGCTGACGGCGGATAAAGCACAAACGCTGACCCAGGAGCAATGCCTGCGCGCACTGCATCATTTACGGACTCAGTCCTTTCACACCACGACCCAGCACGCCTGACGGCGCTGCGCTTATCAGGCCTGGAGGCGCATGAGCACCGGCCTGATAAGAGGAAGAGTCTGAACCACAAAGCCTATTAGTTAGGGCACTTATAAACCTGACCAATCATCTCACTGGCGGTCGGGACAAAGCTGGATAACATGCCCTGGCTCGGGCTGCTGACGCCATAAATCACGTTGCCGCCCATGGCTGCCGCCTGGTTGCGCAGGTCATTTGCCGCACCACGCATAGAACCGCCCTCTTCTCCGTGCTGACCTGAAAGCCAATTGCTTTGCTTCCCGGTGGCCGTGCCAATCAACTGACATTCAGCGCCAGGTTTGTCTTCAACAAAACGAACGCTTTGTCCTGCGGAACTCAATTCGTTGCTGGAGCTACATCCCGCCATCAGTAGCGCGGCACCGACGATCCCTGCTAAATATTTCACGTGCATGTTATTCCCCATAATCAATGAGCTGGACGTTTTGTCCGTCACTAAATCTTATACTAAAAAGATGACCAAAAGAAAAACCCCCGAACATTTCTGCCCGGGGGTTTCTCATTTCTGGGCGATGAACACCCAAATCATTCTGGTTGCAGGAAGGCGGCAAGTTCGTGAATCCCCAGGAGCTTACACAAGTAAGTGACTGGGGTTCGCGAATGCAGCCAACGCATCTGCAGCCTGAAGGATGCAGGGTGTAGGCGATTACATCATACCGCCCATACCACCCATGCCGCCCATACCACCAGCAGCACCTAAGTCAGGCGCATCGCCTTTCGGCAGGTCGGTCACCATGCACTCGGTGGTGATCATCAGGCCAGCCACAGAAGCCGCGTACTGCAGAGCAGAACGGGTTACTTTGGTTGGATCCAGGATACCCATGTCGATCATGTTACCGTATTCTTCTGTCGCTGCGTTGTAACCGTAGTTACCGTCGCCCGCTTTCACGGTGTTAGCGACAACAGACGGTTCTTCGCCGCAGTTCAGAACGATCTGACGCAGCGGAGATTCCATTGCGCGCAGCGCAACTTTGATACCGACGTTCTGATCTTCGTTCTGACCTTTCAGGCCAGCGATTTTGGAGGCAACGCGAATCAGCGCCACACCACCACCTGCAACCACGCCTTCTTCTACCGCAGCACGGGTCGCGTGCAGGGCATCTTCAACGCGGGCTTTCTTCTCTTTCATTTCAACTTCGGTCGCTGCACCGACTTTGATGACTGCCACGCCGCCTGCCAGTTTCGCTACGCGCTCCTGCAGTTTTTCACGGTCGTAGTCAGACGTTGCTTCTTCGATCTGCTGACGAATCTGAGTCACACGACCCTGGATTGCCGCTTCGTCACCCACGCCATCAATGATGGTGGTGGTGTCTTTGTTGATCACAACGCGTTTTGCCTGACCCAGGTCTTCCAGCGTTGCTTTTTCCAGCTCCATACCGATCTCTTCAGAGATCACGGTACCGCCAGTCAGAGTCGCGATATCCTGCAACATCGCTTTACGACGATCGCCGAAGCCAGGTGCTTTAACCGCAGCCACTTTCACGATGCCACGCATGGTGTTAACCACCAGAGTTGCCAGCGCTTCGCCTTCCACATCTTCAGCGATGATCAGCAGCGGTTTGCCTGCTTTCGCAACGGCTTCCAGAACCGGCAGCATTTCGCGGATGTTAGAGATTTTCTTGTCAGCCAGCAGGATGAACGGGCTTTCCAGTTCTACTGCGCCAGTTTCCGGCTTGTTGATGAAGTACGGAGACAGGTAGCCACGATCGAACTGCATACCTTCAACCACGTCCAGTTCGTCCTGCAGACCAGTACCGTCCTCAACGGTGATCACGCCTTCTTTACCGACTTTGTCCATCGCTTCCGCGATCAGTTTACCAACAGTTTCGTCGGAGTTAGCGGAGATGGTACCTACCTGAGCAATGGCTTTAGAGTCGGAGCACGGTACGGACAGCGCTTTCAGTTCTTCAACCGCAGCCGCAACCGCTTTGTCGATACCACGCTTCAGATCCATCGGGTTCATACCCGCAGCAACGGCTTTCAGACCTTCAGTGATGATGGACTGAGCCAGTACGGTCGCGGTGGTGGTACCGTCACCTGCAGCGTCGTTCGCTTTAGAGGCGACTTCTTTCACCATCTGCGCACCCATGTTTTCGAACTTGTCTTCCAGTTCGATTTCACGTGCTACGGAAACACCATCTTTAGTGATAGTCGGTGCACCGAAGGATTTGTCCAGAACGACGTTACGGCCTTTCGGGCCGAGGGTGACTTTCACTGCGTCTGCCAGTACGTTTACGCCGCGCAGCATTTTCACACGAGCGTCGTTACCGAATTTTACGTCTTTAGCTGCCATTTTCTCTTTCCCTTAAATTCGTATGTTCAGAGTCGTTCGCGGATTACGCTTCAACAATTGCCAGAATGTCGCTTTCAGACATGATCAACACTTCTTCATTGTCGATCTTCTCAGATTTCACACCGTAACCATCGTTGAAAATCACGATGTCGCCGACTTTCACATCCAGCGGTTGCACGGTACCGTTATCCAGGATGCGACCCTTACCGACAGCGATGATTTCGCCACGAGTTGATTTACCCGCTGCAGAACCGGTCAGAACGATGCCGCCAGCAGATTTGGACTCAACTTCTTTACGTTTAACGATCACGCGATCATGTAACGGACGAATACTCATTGATAGCTCTCCTTTGAGAAGGTCTTTATCAGTTATGGGTGACGCCGGCCCGTTAAGGTTCCCGGCTAGTGACCAGAGAGATGGGGATGGGGTTTTGCCCCTTCAAGGGGCAATGTGAAAAAAAATTTTCTTCAGGCAAAAATCCTGTAAAAACCCTACTTACCTCACATTTCTCGCCTATTTAATCGCCGACGTCATAAGCAAATCTGATTGTGATACCATCGAAAATCTGCGCAGTTGCCTGGAATTCAGGCGCAAACGGATAACAACTCATGAGTGGACTGAAACAAGAGCTGGGACTGGCTCAGGGTATTGGCCTGTTGTCGACTTCTTTACTCGGAACAGGCGTGTTTGCCGTTCCAGCCCTGGCGGCGCTGGTGGCAGGCAACAACAGCCTGTGGGCATGGCCGATTTTGATTGTTCTGGTTTTTCCCGTCGCGATTGTTTTTGCTCTGCTGGGCCGCCACTATCCCAGCGCGGGCGGCGTGGCGCATTTCGTCGGCATGGCGTTTGGGTCTCATCTGGAACGGGTCACCGGCTGGCTATTTCTGTCCGTCATTCCTGTGGGACTTCCTGCTGCGCTACACATTGCCGCCGGTTTTGGTCAGGCGATGTTTGGCTGGCACGGCTGGCAGCTTTTGCTGGCTGAGCTTGGCACCCTGGCGCTGGTGTGGTTTATCGGTTCGCGCGGCGCCAGCTCTAGCGCCAATCTGCAAACCATCATTGCCGCCTTGATCGTGGCGTTGATTATCGCTATCTGGTGGGCAGGCGACCTCAAACCGGCAGAAATTCCGTTCCCTGCCCCAGGCGATATTGAGATGTCAGGACTGTTCTCTGCCCTGTCGGTGATGTTTTGGTGTTTCGTCGGTCTCGAAGCCTTCGCCCATCTGGCCTCTGAGTTTAAAAACCCGGAGCGTGATTTCCCACGCGCGCTGATGATTGGCCTGCTGCTGGCCGGTTCGGTCTATTGGGCCTGCACCGTTGTGGTTCTGCACTTTGACGCCTATGGTGAAACGATGGCGGCGGCGGCCTCGTTACCGGAAATCGTCGTGCAATTGTTTGGCGTTCAGGCGTTGTGGGTGGCCTGTGTGATCGGTTATCTGGCCTGCTTTGCCAGTCTCAACATTTATATACAGAGTTTTGCCCGTCTGGTGTGGTCACAGGCACAGTACAAACCAGATCATTATCTGGCCCAGCTCTCCTCTCGCCATATTCCCCGTAACGCGCTCAATGCCGTGCTGGGCTGTTGCGTGCTCAGTACCCTGTGCATTTATGCGTTAGAGATCAATCTCGATGCGCTCATCGTCTACGCCAATGGCATCTTTATCATGATCTACCTGTTGTGCATGCTGGCAGGATGTCGCCTGTTGAAAGGTCGGTATCGCGCGCTGGCGCTGATGGGTGGATTATTATGCCTACTGTTACTGGCGATGATCGGCTGGAAGAGTCTGTATGCGCTGATTATGCTGGCGATCCTGTGGCTGTTTTTGCCACAACGAAAAAAGGTTAAACATCACTTATAAGCCGGTGCTACGAAAATGCCCGGTGGCGCTTACGCTTGCCGGGCCGACGGGCATCAGTCGCGACGATCGTCTTTATGCTCAATACGGTCACGCTCGTCATCTTTGCGCTGGAACTCGCCATCAAAGGTGTCGCCACCGCCAGTTCCGGCGCTAAAGCCACCACCCGGCATCCGGGAAAAACGCAAATGCGGCAGCAGCTTCATCGTCAGGTGCTTCTGCACAGGCGGTAATAGAAGAAGAAGACCGAGGAAGTCGGTGAAAAAGCCCGGCAACAACAGTAACAACCCCGCGATGATCAGCGACACACTCTTAATCATCTCTTCAGCAGGGCTCTCTCCTGCCGCCATTTTCTGCTGCATCAACAAAAAGTTCTTAAATCCCTGATTGCGTACCAGCGACATCCCAATGACTGAGGTAAAGATCACCAGGATAAGCGTCATCAGTACACCCATCACATGGGCGACCTGGATGAAGATAGAAATCTCAATATAAACATAGAGAAAGACTGCAAGTAACGGTATCCAGCGCAAAAGGGTTCTCCTCAAACGACCGCCGTGATGCGCACGTCGGTCCGAAAATAGTTGCGATTCGCATTAGTCGGATATAGGGATAGTTCACAAAATTTCAAGCTGTTTACGCACTTATTTTTAGAGTTAATCCTAAAGCGGTGACCTATTTCACAAAATAATAATTAAGGAGTAATTTACCACACTTAAAGTGATCCAGATTACGGCACAATTTCTGAAGCAGAATATGATCTCGTTGACCAGACCGATGTAGGGGATAATCGTCGGTCAAGAAACAATCGAAACCACATATATTCTGTGTGTTTAGTGCATTCATTGGCAGCTTTAAATAAAGAAGGTTCACATGTTAAACAACATTCGTATCGAAGAAGATCTGTTGGGTACCAGGGAAGTTCCAGCCGAAGCCTACTATGGTGTTCACACTCTGAGAGCGATTGAAAACTTCTACATCAGCAATAACAAAATCAGTGACATCCCTGAGTTTGTGCGCGGCATGGTAATGGTTAAGAAGGCAGCTGCGCTGGCAAACAAAGAGTTGCAAACCATCCCTAAGAGTGTAGCGAATGCCATCATTGCCGCATGTGATGAAGTCCTGAATAACGGCAAATGCATGGACCAGTTCCCGGTAGACGTTTACCAGGGCGGTGCAGGCACCTCCGTCAACATGAATACCAACGAAGTGCTGGCCAATATCGGGCTGGAGCTGATGGGTCACCAGAAAGGTGAATATCAGTACCTGAACCCGAACGACCACGTGAACAAATGTCAGTCTACTAACGACGCCTATCCAACCGGTTTCCGCATCGCCGTTTACGCTTCTATCGTTAAACTGGTCGACGCCATCAACCAACTGCGTGAAGGCTTTGAGCGTAAAGCTGTCGAGTTCCAGGACATCCTGAAAATGGGTCGTACCCAGTTGCAGGATGCGGTTCCGATGACCCTGGGTCAGGAATTCCGCGCTTTCAGCGTACTGCTGAAAGAAGAAGTGAAAAACATCGAACGTACCGCTGAACTGCTGCTGGAGGTTAACCTCGGCGCAACGGCTATCGGTACCGGTCTGAATACCCCTAAAGAGTACTCTCCGCTGGCAGTACAGAAACTGGCGGAAGTGACCGGCTTTGCCTGCGTACCGGCTGAAGACCTGATCGAAGCGACCTCTGACTGCGGCGCTTACGTTATGGTGCATGGCGCGCTGAAACGTCTGGCTGTGAAGATGTCCAAAATCTGTAACGACCTGCGCTTGCTCTCCTCTGGCCCTCGTGCTGGCCTGAACGAGATCAACCTGCCGGAACTGCAGGCGGGCTCTTCTATCATGCCAGCAAAAGTGAACCCGGTTGTACCGGAAGTCGTCAACCAGGTGTGCTTCAAAGTCATCGGTAACGACATCACCGTCACCATGGCCTCTGAAGCGGGTCAGCTGCAGTTGAACGTAATGGAGCCAGTGATTGGTCAGGCGATGTTTGAATCCATTCACATCCTCAGCAACGCCTGCTACAACCTGCTGGAGAAATGTGTTAACGGTATTACTGCTAACAAAGAAGTGTGCGAAGGGTATGTCTACAACTCTATCGGCATCGTCACCTACCTCAACCCGTTCATCGGCCACCACAACGGCGACATCGTTGGTAAGATTTGCGCCGAAACCGGTAAGAGCGTTCGTGAAGTGGTGCTGGAGCGCGGTCTGTTGACTGAAGCTGAGCTGGACGATATTTTCTCCGCACAGAACCTGATGCACCCGGCTTATAAAGCAAAACGCTATACTGATGAAAACGAACAGTAATCGTACAGGGTAGTACCAAGGAGGGCACGTCAGATGACGTGCCTTTTTTCTTATTAGAAGTTACTTAATAACAACAATTTAATATCAACTTGTTAAACAACAAGGAAGGCTAATATGATAGTTGTCGAACTTATCATTGTTTTGCTGGCAATCTTTTTGGGCGCCAGACTTGGGGGCATCGGGATTGGATTTGCAGGTGGACTGGGTGTTCTGGTTCTTGCCGCTATCGGCGTAAAACCGGGTAACATTCCGTTCGATGTGATTTCCATCATCATGGCGGTTATTGCTGCTATCTCTGCGATGCAGGTGGCGGGCGGTCTGGACTATCTGGTTAACCAGACAGAAAAACTGCTGCGTCGGAATCCAAAATACATCACGATCCTTGCACCGATCGTGACCTATTTCCTGACTATCTTTGCAGGCACCGGGAACATCTCCCTGGCGACGCTGCCGGTTATCGCTGAAGTGGCGAAGGAACAGGGCATTAAGCCTTGCCGTCCGCTCTCCACCGCCGTGGTTTCCGCTCAGATAGCGATCACCGCATCGCCTATCTCTGCTGCGGTCGTATACATGTCTTCGGTCATGGAAGGTCATGGCATCAGCTACATCCACCTGCTGTCCGTGGTCATACCGTCCACGCTGCTGGCAGTGCTGGTGATGTCCTTCCTCGTGACCATGCTGTTCAACTCCAAACTCTCTGACGATCCGGTGTACCGCAAGCGTCTGGAAGAGGGTTTGATTGAGCTGCGCGGTGAGAAGCAGATCGAAATCAAACCAATGGCAAAAAGCTCCGTCTGGCTGTTCCTGCTGGGCGTAGTGTGCGTAGTTGTTTATGCGATTATCAACAGCCCGAGCCTCGGTCTGGTTGAGAAACCGCTGATGAACACCACGAACGCTATCCTGATCATCATGCTGAGCGTCGCGACGCTGACCACTATCCTGTGCAAAGTGGAAACTGACGCCATCCTCAACTCCAGCACCTTCAAAGCCGGTATGAGCGCCTGTATTTGTATCCTGGGCGTTGCATGGCTGGGTGACACTTTTGTGTCTCACAACATTGACTGGATCAAAGACACTGCAGGTGAAGTGATTCAGGGCCATCCGTGGCTGCTGGCCGTCATCTTCTTCTTTGCTTCTGCGCTGCTGTACTCTCAGGCAGCAACCGCTAAAGCACTGATGCCGATGGCACTGGCACTGAACGTTTCTCCGCTGACTGCCGTTGCGTCTTTCGCTGCGGTTTCAGGTCTGTTCATTCTGCCAACTTACCCAACGCTGGTTGCAGCGGTACAGATGGATGACACCGGCACTACGCGTATCGGTAAATTTGTCTTTAACCACCCGTTCTTCATCCCGGGGACGCTGGGCGTGTTACTGGCGGTCTGCTTCGGCTTCCTGCTGGGCAGCTTCATGCTGTAAGTATGACCTGCGGGGCGTATTCACGCCCCGCATTTCCCCTCCCTTTGTCTAACATCCTTCCCTCGTCCGTTGTATAGTGACCACTCTTTCGCGGGTCATTCTGTTCTTTCGAGGTGTTTATGCTTGATGTTAGCAGTCAGGATATGTCCATCCCCGATGCCGTTGTCGTGCTCTGCACCGCGCCGGATGAAGCTACCGCCCAGGATCTGGCGGCCAAAGTGCTGGCGGAGAAGCTGGCGGCATGCGCGACGATTATTCCAGGCGCCACCTCACTGTATTACTGGGAAGGGAAGCTGGAGCAGGAATACGAAGTCCAGATGATCCTGAAAACGTCGGTGTCGCATCAGGACGCCTTGCTTGATTGCCTGAAGTCTCACCATCCTTATCAAACGCCTGAACTTCTGGTTTTACCCGTTACCCACGGAGACAGTGATTATCGCTCATGGCTCAACGCATCCTTACGCTGATCCTGCTTTTTTGCAGCACATCGACTTTTGCCGGACTTTTCGACGCGCCGGGGCGCTCGAATTTTGTCCCTGCTGATCAGGCCTTTGCCTTTGACTTTCAGCAAAACCAACACGATCTGAATCTCACCTGGCTGGTGAAAGACGGGTATTACCTGTATCGCAAGCAGATCGTTATTACCCCTGCTCAGGCGGACATCGCGGAAGTCACTCTGCCGGCGGGTGTCTGGCATGAAGATGAGTTCTACGGAAAAAGCGAAATCTACCGCAATACGCTCACCATCCCGGTGACCATCAACCAGGCGCAGTCAGGTGCGACGCTGACGGTAACGTACCAGGGCTGTGCCGATGCGGGCTTCTGCTATCCGCCGGAAAGCAAAACCGTGCCGCTAAGCGAAGTGACCGCCAGCGCGGAACCGCAACCAGCGGCGTCAGCAGCAACACAGCAACCGCAACCAGAACACGCACCAGCCCAGCTCCCCTTTTCCGCCCTGTGGGCGCTGCTGATCGGTATTGGCATCGCCTTTACCCCCTGCGTACTGCCGATGTATCCGCTTATTTCCGGCATTGTGCTTGGCGGTAAACAGCGTCTTTCTACCGGGCGAGCGCTGCTGCTGACGTTCATCTATGTGCAGGGGATGGCGCTGACCTACACTGCGCTGGGTCTGGTGGTCGCCGCCGCCGGATTGCAGTTCCAGGCGGCCCTTCAACATCCGTATGTTTTAATCGGTCTGGCAGTGATCTTTACCCTGCTCGCGTTGTCAATGTTCGGCCTGTTCACCCTGCAATTGCCATCGTCCCTGCAAACGCGCCTCACGCTGATGAGTAATCGTCAGCAGGGAGGATCGGCGGGCGGCGTTTTTGTTATGGGTGCCATTGCCGGGCTGATTTGTTCGCCGTGTACAACGGCACCGCTAAGTGCCATCTTGTTGTACATTGCCCAGAGCGGGAACCTGTGGCTCGGCGGCGGTACGCTATATCTTTACGCCCTGGGGATGGGGCTGCCGCTGATGCTGGTCACCGTCTTTGGTAACCGTCTGCTGCCGAAAAGCGGGCCGTGGATGGCGCAGGTTAAAACGGCATTTGGCTTTGTTATCCTCGCGCTGCCGGTCTTTTTACTGGAGCGCATCATCGGCGATACGTGGGGCTTACGACTGTGGTCACTGCTGGGCGTGGCCTTCTTTGGCTGGGCGTTTATCACCAGCCTGCAAGCAACGCGTAGCGGGATGCGCATCGTGCAGATAATCCTGCTGGCGGCGGCGCTGGTCAGCGTACGTCCGTTGCAGGACTGGGCGTTTGGCACGACGACAACCCAGGCGCAGGCGCATCTGGACTTCAAACCGGTGGCAAGCGTGGAAGAACTCAATCAGGCGCTGGCCAAGGCGAAAGGCAAACCGGTGATGCTGGACCTGTACGCCGACTGGTGTGTCGCCTGTAAAGAGTTTGAAAAGTACACCTTCAGCCACCCACAGGTAAAACAGGTGCTGGGGGATACGGTACTGTTACAGGCGAACGTCACCGCCAATAATGCGCAGGACGTGGCGCTGTTAAAGCATTTGCAGGTGTTAGGACTGCCAACCATCCTGTTCTTTGATGTACAAGGAAAGGAACACCCGCAGGCGCGGGTAACAGGGTTTATGGATGCGGCGACGTTTAGTGCGCATTTGCGCGATCGCCAACCGTGAGCGACACTTTCAGAGGTAAAGACGGAGGAATGACCGTGCAACGTGAAGATGTCCTGGGAGAAGCCCTAAAATTACTCGAGAACCATGGGATTGCGAACACCACGCTGGAGATGGTGGCCGAGCGCGTTGATTATCCGCTTGATGAAATGCAGCGTTTCTGGCCGGACAAAGAGGCCATTCTGTATGACGCGCTGCGCTATCTCAGCCAGCAAGTGGATATCTGGCGTCGCCAGCTGTTGCTGGACGACTCCCTGAGTGCCGAGCAAAAGCTGCTTGCCCGCTACGCTGCGCTGGCAGAGTGCGTCAGTAATAACCGCTACCCAGGCTGTCTGTTCATCGCCGCCTGCACGTTTTATCCCGATCCGTCACACCCGATTCATCAACTGGCGGATCAGCAGAAAAGCGCGGCGCACGACTTTACTCACGAACTGCTGACCACACTGGAGATTGACGATCCGGCGATGGTGGCCAAACAGATGGAACTGGTGCTGGAAGGCTGTCTGAGCCGCATGCTGGTCAATCGCAGCCATGCGGACGTAGAGACAGCGCATCGTCTGGCAGAAGATATTCTGCGCTTTGCCCAGTGCCGCCAGGGGGGTGCATTGACCTAAATGAAAGCAGAAAGGCACAGATTGCCGCAAACTTAAGCGATTGAACAGTTTTCCCCTAAATTTGATTGACTGGCGGGCATGATTACGGTTTAATGCGCCCCGTTGCCCGGATAGCTCAGTCGGTAGAGCAGGGGATTGAAAATCCCCGTGTCCTTGGTTCGATTCCGAGTCCGGGCACCAAAATTTAGAAAAACCAGCCTCAAGGCTGGTTTTTTGCTTTCTGGGATTCTGTAGATTTCTGGTTGTCTTAGCCACATCGGTTGCAACATCTCCCCAGCACATGCACAATCGCCTTCGTCGGAAACCTGCCATAGTGCTTTTCGAGAAAGGCCAGCTCTTTCACTGTCCAGAGGGGCTGATGATTTCGGGACGGCTGCTTATTATCTGGCATCCTTCAGGTCCTGCGGCTCCTGACCGGCACTCCCGGTGGCATTATTCTCCTGCATTAGCGTATAAATCTGCGCGCGCAGATGCTGCTCTGCCTGACGGATTTGCTGCTGTCGCTGAGGCGTATTTTCAGAATGACGCAGCAGATAAAGCTGCTCTTCCAGCGGTTCAGTCTGACGAAACAGGTTCATCATCTCATAAACCGTGGATTTCAGTTCGCTGACGGTAATGTACTTCCCTTTCTGTTTATCCAGCGCGTTGAGTTTATCGGTCAGCGCCTGTAACCGCTCCATCCCCTGGTGCCAGCCCGTCAGCGAGCTTTCCGGCAGGGTGTTCTCCGCCATCAGTTGCCGCCAGCGACTTTGCATCTGCCGGACCTGTGGCTCATCCGGCCACAGCGTTTGCGCCTGGGCGATAATCTGTCCCCCGTAGTGCAGGTGCCAGTCCGGGGGAAGTGCCGCCACACTGTCCAGTTGCGCTGAAGCCTGCTTCAGCCAGGCTTCGCCTTCTGCCAGCGATCCGCTCTGCTTTAATACGAGCATCTGCTCTGCAATCAGCGGAGCCGGTAATGCAGCCACAGAAGCCCGCAGCGCCCGGCGGGTATCATCTTCCTGATGAACAATCTGCCAGCCCCATACCGACAGGGCGCTGATGACAAAGGCCGTCAGCATACCACTGGTAAACAGCGGCCATTTCGCTACCGCTGGCGGCGGCGCATGCATCACATCGACCCGCACTTCCGGTTCAGGGAGGACGACATAGACCAGTCGGCTCTCGGACACGGGCGGTGCGGCTACCAGCGCCTGAGGCGGAAGCGTCAGTGAGGAAGTGATATCTTCCTGCGGGGTACTGTTTTCAAGACGGGTCACCGCCTGGAACAACTGGCGACGAAGTCCTTCCAGTTGGCAGGACTGTTTCAGCTCGCGCCGTCCCAGTGCATCATTCAGGGTAGTCAGCAGCTTTTCACCCTGATACAGGGCCGGCAGATTGTGGTGAGCCAGCGTCAGGGTGCGAAAAACCTTCTGCAGACGCTGACTCAGCCCACTGAGAATTTCTACGCGCGCATGGGTCTGCGGCGGCCACATCACCGCCCACTGATGCGCAACCAGCGCATTCAGGATGGCCAGCCCTTCATTCAGACCATCAATACTGGCAATATGAGTCCGCGCCAGGGTATACCAGGACGCCGTCTGTAATTCAACACCATTATGTTCAAACAGGGCAAGGGCCCGGTTTTCCACCTGCGGCCAGTTCACATCCGGGCGCGCGGGATGGGTCAGTTTATTCAGTTCATCACGCAGCAGGGTGTAATCAGCAAGCGCACGCGGGTCGCCCCCGGTACGCAGATGTCGTTCAGACTGGGTTATCATGGAGATTCTTGCTCAGGAGAAAAGAGAATTTAAACCGGGTGCCGCGGATCCAGATACTGCTGCTGTTTCATGTGTCGCAGTAGTACCCGTCCTTCGGGCATAAATTCGGTGCCGTAACGCACCAGACCGACCCCCTTCAACTCAGCGTCAATGGCATAGCGCAGTTCACCGGGGACGTCCTGCTCCAGCAGGACAACGGCTATTTTTTTCAGACGTGACTCATATTTGAGCAGAACAGCAGACAGGGTTCCCATCAGCTCATGGGCCGTGCCCGGCATCCCCTGCAGGATTTTGGTCATATCGGGCAAACCATAGTCCGGCAGATGAGCCAGCGCACCTGCACGGCTGTTGAGAATACGCTGCATATTATCCAGCACCGACAAAATCACCTGGTTTTGCTCGCTGACCTGATGCAGGTCGAGGCCACCACTAAAGTTGCCGTAGAGCGTTTCATACAACGAAGGGCGGGATGATTCACTCATCTTTCAGTGCCTGCAAGGTCAGCTGGTTGTTCCCCGCCTCGATGACGCGGGCTTTATCCGGATCGAGTTCATCACGGGAAAGGACAATCCGCCAGGTGTTGCGCTCCTGGTCCGGCGACATAAACATGCCAGCCACAGCCACATACTGCACTCCCTCCTCCATTGGCATATCGACCATCACCGCGCCTCCCGGCTGCAGGCGAATGTCTTTCTCTGCCACCAGGTCCGCCTTAATCGCCTGACTGTCAGCTTTAAACAGTGATGGATAGTCCGTCGTATCGAATGTTTTGCGGTCTTTAAGCTGGTAGATGCGTACGACGGTGGACAGCGCCACCCCGCCCGCATTGTGGTTTACTGCCTCACGGGCGCGAATGTCGAGATGCAGGGTTTTCACCTGTTTATAAAAAATGGATTTGGTGACGGCGACAGTGCCGTCCGTGATGCTCTGAGTCAGCCCACAGCCAGCCAGCATCAATGTGATACCGGCGGCCAGCGCAGCCAGAGGGATTTTACCAGCGGTAATCGCCATCTTCATCGGTCTCCCTGCGGTGAATATTTTCCTGTATCCGCTCATAGCGGCCCAGATTAATGGTGATTGTTTTGGGGTGTGATGCGGTCTTAGCCGCATTCAGTGGTCGCATCACGGCAGTGCGGCCCAGTTGCACTGCCCAGACTTTAGGTTTACTGCTCATGGTCGCGTCAGGCAGCAGACTACGATCCACACACAGCTGTAACCGCACATCGAGGCGTGAGCCGAGATAGACATGCAGCAGTGCCATCAGGTCCGTGTGCAGCTCGCCATCGGGCAGCCAGCCCTGCACTTCAACCGGGTCGGTGGTGGTCAGGCGCATCAGTACCTGGCTATTCACGTCGGTGGCATAGTTGCCCATCACCGGACGGTTTGCCAGGGCGACAGGCTGGCGCACGCTCATGGTCAGAGGTTTCTTCAGCGGCACACGGCGCTTGTCGTGGTGCCATATTTTCGCATGCGTATTGGGTGCCAGCAGACGCACCAGCGAGGCCATGCCTTCTGCAGTCCGCCCTGGTAATAGCATCACCGGCAGCAGGGCCAGAAAGCGTGACGCGGGGGCGGCGATGCTGTCCGTACAGCCGTTGATGCCGAGTCCTGCCAGGCCCAGCAGGTACTGCGACGTTTTGTCCCTGCCGCCTTCTTCGAAGGTCGCCGGGTACGAGTATTTCCGCCAGATGCGGTAGTACTGGGCAATCAACCGGTGGTTGAAGATATCAAGGAAATCCGCCGTGGCTTCATACCCTTCGCGCCGCTGGGCGATGTCATCGATATAGTGCGTCGGTAGCGGCGACTCTACCCCGTAAAGCCCCATAAAGGTGACGCGCACCGTGGGCGGCAGGTGCGGATGCTCAGGCGGCTCAGCTCCTTTGATTTCAGAAGCCGGGAATCCCATCCCCGGATGTGGACGAAAGCGCACCGGCTCCTGTCGCACCTGCCAGGTACTGCCAGTGACCGGTTTATCTGGCTGGCTCTGCTCCAGTAACTGACAGAAGCGATAAAAGTTCATGTACGGCAGATGCTGCCGTAGCTGCACCATCAGCCGGGCAGGCGTGGACTGTGATTCTCTTTCCACCGGATGCATTTTCCTTCTGGCTGTACGATGAGGGTGAGCTGGTTGAACTGGTTCATGTCGGCATAGAGTGCGAAGAAGCGGTTAAGCATTTCACCAAACAGGTGGATATCGCCCTCCCCCGTAAACCCGTTGCTGTCGAGGGTGACTTCAATATCCAGGCCCCGTAGCAGATAGCCCTGTTCAAATCGCTGCAGGCGGTGATGCGTTACATGCTGAATAGCCTCCAGGCGTCGGGTATTCAGCTCGTCTTCCTGCCAGTTATAGAGCGCCAGCGTTCCACGCAGTACTTCAGCAGTACTCATCATATTCAGGAACCCGGAACCCAGGTGACTCAACACCCGCCAGTGGAAACGGTCTTCCGCAGGCGGGTATACCGGCAGCGTGGGCTTGCAGAGGTTGCGCACCGTCAACTGCGTATCCACCACCTGCTCACAGCGGTCCAGCAGTGTGCTTTGCAACGCCCGACGTGGTAACTGACCGTTGGTGCCTGTGATTTGCAGCGAGACAGCTTCACGCTCAAACAGGCGGTCCTCTTCCCACTGGTGCCCCCCAAGGATAAGCCAGGTGTCATACAACCCGGTCACGCTGCGCTTTACACGAGTGTGGTAATACCGGGGCGGCGCATGACGGCGCATCATCCCGCCCTTGTGGCGGAAGCTACTGAACGGGACGTATTCGGCATCACTGGTCCGGTTTGAGCCGGTGACTGTATCCACCGAATAAATCTCGGTATGTCCGTCCTGTAGTCGTTTGGGGCGTAGCAGGTACTCACTTTCAAGCCCCGAGATGGTGAGCGGGTCTGCTTCCAGGGTGAACAGATTAATGACCGGCACGCAGTGCAGTCGAACGGCATCATCGGTGACCGGCAGGTCAGACGGCCACGGTGTGCTGAACACGACTTCAATGTCGAAATACTCCGCTCCGGCAGGCGGTGTAATGCCATCCAGGCCGTTGAGGTGGACAAACATAAACTTCTCCCGGAAGGTGAAGTACTCCAGCAGCAGCCGGTAGCCGCTGAAGGCGGTATCGCCTTTCGGCCAGAGTCCGTCTTCCTCCGCAAATCCGCCCGGGGAAAAATACCCGTCCAGTCGAATACGGTCGGTCTGTCCCGGCAGACGCATGTACAGAGCCGCCTGCCGTTTCGTCAGCATCAGATGCAGTTGGCTGCTGATCGGCGCATCCGCCCCGAGATACAGGCTCAGGCGGCTGAGGTCAGCACTGGACCAGTCCGCCTGCGTGCTGCAGGCAAAGCGCATCCGCAGCAGCGAGCGACCATCAGGCTCAGTGGTCATGGTCACCCCTGAGATATTCAGAGGCTTGAGCATCACCTCCTGGGTGGTGCGGTAACGACAGACGGTGTTCTTCGGCCCAACCGGACGAGAATAAATCTCAAGGCCCGCCGGCACCACTTCCACCATTTTCATGGCATGCAGCGCCGGGGTCAGAGCCACCAGCGAGAGCGACGGAATGGTGCGCAGATAATGTGGCCAGAGCATGCTGACCAGCCCTTCGGTCAGCTCCGGCAGGTCGTCGTCAATCTTTTCCCGCAGCCGTCCCATAGAGAAAGCAAAGCCTTCAAACAGACGTTCAACATAGGGATCGGGTGTACCGGCTTTATCCAGATCGAGCATCGCTGCGCGATCGGGATGGGTCTGGGCGAATTCTTTCGCCGCTTCACGCAGATAGCGCATTTCCGCGTCGTAATAACGCAGGGTCAAATCTTCCATTTATTTCTGTTCCTGTGGATTTAACCGCAAAGCACGGCGGCACGGGCAGGATCGACTGCGATCAACCCAGCGAGTAGCTGGTCCATTGCTGGTGTAAGGCGCACCTTATCAGCCTCACTGCGAACGGCTTTCAGTCTGAGCAGTTTCAGATGACGGGCCTGTACCTCAAACAACAGTTCTGGCTCCCAGTCCGTGAGAGTAACCTCACCAGCTCGAGCGCCCAGTTCAGAAAACAGGTGCATCGCCAGCTCATTTTTACCGTACTGCTCTGCAATGCGTCCCATCACCAGGCGCAGCAGCCACTTCTGACGCGCCGTGGTGACGCCAGGGCGATTCTGTAACCAGCCCAGCGCCGCATCCGGGCCTTCGCTGTCCGCCAGCGTCACAGCTTCTGGCTCCAGTGCCAGGATGTCGTCGTTACCGGCAGTTACCGGGGCTGATGGCGGGTCATTACCCCACCCGCCTGTAGTCTCCAGCACGCTCTGCTGGATCCAGTTCAGCGTCACTTCGTCCGCAAACGGGGTACCGTCACTGAACGCCAGCGTCTCCAGCCCCGACAAGCGAGACAACAGCCCTTTCAGGTCAGCCGCGACAATGTCAGCCAGCGTCTCCTGGCCGGATTTCGTCAGGGACTGGTGGATATACCACTGCAAATCCAGCCACAGGTGATTGGCGCCACGAGAAAATGTACTGTCGGCCGTTTCCAGCATTTCAGTCCAGTTCTGTTGCAAGTAGAGCCGTTTAAGTAACGCCCGCTGGTCTGCTCTGGGCGGTTCGATGCGGGTACGGCCCTGGGCATCCGGGGCCGGAATGGTCCGCAGGGTATCGTGGCGCAGGCTTTTCATCAGATGGTGCGCTGACAGCCAGCCATCGGGCTGTTCGCGCAGGTATTCGGAGAGGGTGCGGGCCTGGGCCAGTAAATCCTGACCGGAGGTGATACGCCCGATGTCCGGGGCATCGCTGTGGCTCGCCGGGGGAGGTGCGTCACTGGTACTGGCGTTCTGCGGCACGACCGCATCCACGCCGCCTGCTTTCTGCAGACGACTATCCAGCGCGCCGTACAGGGCATTAAGTTCCGGACGGGTTTCATCGGGCTCATTTTTGGTCAGTTCTGCTATCAACAGCAGTGCCCCGGTGGTACGCATCGCATCGATCCTGACCACTTCCGGGTACAGGGAAAGAGAGTCACTCATACGCGACCCGGCCAGCCATTCCATTGCCGCCTTACGGCTGCGGTCACGCTGTGGATGAAGTTGCGCGCCGAAACGTTCTATCAACCCGGCCAACAGTTCAAGGCCTTCCGCCAGTCCCTGCTCGCCTTCACGGTGCAGCTTCGCCCAGCAGTACCAGGTTGCCACACGAATATCTTTGGCGACAGTGGTTAGAATCTTTTCTGCATACTGGCAAATAAGCTCCGTGTTGGCGCCAGAGAGCTTATTAATTTCCTCGCGAATCTGCTGGAAGTCATCGTCATAGCCAGGATCCACTCCAACAGGCGATGAGCCAGAAAGCGGTTGTAGCCAGTTATCCCACTGCGCCACCCGTTCACGGGTGGCGGCAAGCAGTGATTCCTGTTCAGTCTGGCAGGCGCTGAGTAATGTATTGAGTGTGCTCATTAATAGGCATCCCCCTCGTCACTGACCATATCTGCCACCGTGTCTGACGGTGCGACGCCGGTGGTACTGAAGATGGTCTCCGGCAGACGAAAATTACGCAATTTCAGCAGCGCCAGCGGGCCCTCGCCGGCTTCAGTACGCAGGGTGTAATTGAGGGTGCGCCCATCCTGTGCTTTCCAGGACAGGCTGTAACTGCTGCCGACTCCCGGGTAAGCATTGACGGTGGCGTGATCCAGCAGGCGTATCCAGCCCCAGCTACCGGGAATATCGGCGTACTGGCGGGTGCCCGCCTGAGTGCTAATCCAGCTCAGGTTTGCCCCGGGTGCTTCCGTATCCGCAGGCCAGGTAAAGCGCTTCCATGCAGGCATCTGGTTGACATAAGTCAGCTTCTGGCTGTCGATAATCATATCGGTCTGCATCACGCCATCGGCGGTACCTGGACGCAACTCGAAATTCATCCCGGCATTGCCTTCGGTGAAGGCTACATCCGAGATGTAACTCAGGGTGTTGATGGCATTAAGAAAGGCCGGGTTAAAAACGAGCCCCTGCGAATTGATACTGTCCGGTACCCAGCGGTTACCTTCCTTATGCAGCACGCCTTTGAGGCGGGTCTGCAGGAACTGGGCGATACGCCCGGAATCCGCGTTGAGGTATTTAGCCAGCAGTGGCAGGGAGACGTCGCTGCTGGATTCGTTGAACGGATAGCGCCCACCAAATGCGGAATTCCACTCAGCAACCACCGCCTGTTGCCACTGGGCATTCAGGCTGTCTGCCGCCGGTGTCAGCACCTGATGCCAGGCCTGCTCCATCGGGTTCACGAACACGGTGCGACCAAAACCACTCCACTCCTGTCCCAGACCGGCGGCAATCAGGCTGCCGTAGTCACGGGTTTCGGTCAGATCCACGGCTTTGCCCTGGAATACGGTCTGGGCGATGGTCTGGGTCATTGCCTGCGGGTCGGCGGCATTGGTCACCTGCTGCAGGCGCAGGCGTACCTGGGTCACGCGGGTCAGGAACGACTGCAGACTTTGATCCTGTGCACCCATGCGGTTCTTGTCCATCAGCGCCAGCACCGGACCGAAGGTCGCATCCAGCGGGCCGTGCGTACCTGCGTTCTGGTCAATGGCATCCTGGCTATCACCACCCAGCAGATTCTTCGCTGATTTGACCAGAGAATCCGAAATAGCGTCCCCGGTTTGCCCGGTACGCCCCTGCACATTCAGGGTGTTCATCAGCGCCACCAGAGGTGACTGACGCACGTCGGCCATCAGGGTCAGTTGGTCAATGGAATCCGACAGCGTAGCAGCCTGGCGAAGCCGCAAGCTGTTGAGAAACTCAAGCCAGGCACCACCAAAATCAGCAAAGTAACGTTCCGTCAGGCGATTTTTCAGCACTTCCGGGGAGGCTTCATCCTGTTTATTCACCTGACGCTTACTGTCCGTGAGCACCCAGTCGAGTTCGTCCCTGCGCGCCTTCACCATGTTCTCTATCGCAGGCTGCACGGCTTGCTCCCATGCCTGACGGGTGAACATCCCCGGCACGACCTCTGTGGTACTGAACAGGCGAGCGGCGTCGGTATCACCGGTCATATCTTCAAGGCGCATGTCGACATACAGGTGCGCCACCTCAGAGAGCATCTTCTGGTACAGGGTAGCTTCACTGTTGCGTACGCCCATCAGGCGAACCAGCAGCGAACGCGCCTGGCTAACCATGTCCTCATCGGCACGGAGCTTCCACTCCGGATGCGCAACCAGCTGTGCGCCATAGAACGACAGCAGTGACGAGGCCATTCCTTGCCAGACACCGCCTTTCACGCCGTCACGCTTCGGCCACTCCTGCAACAACGCAGAGCTGAACCATGCGGCATCCATATGCTCCGGACGCGCCAGCATCAGGTAGAGCTTGAGCTGGTCATAGGCCGCTTTTGCCATCTGCTCACGCAGCGGACTGTCCGGCGGCAGCGCATTAAAGGCATTGAGTTGGGTCTGAAGATGGTTTGCAGCCGCATCACGTAGCAGCGGCAAGGCGCTGTCCTGATAGCGTGGCCAGAGTGCGGCCAGCAGGGCGTTATTCTGACTCAGTCCAGCCTGCTCATACCATGGCACACCGTGCTCAGCACGGTACTGCAGACGAGCCAGCGTTTTCTGCAGTTCAGACAGCGCGTGCAGACGCTGTTCCAGGGGCTGATTCTGTCGGGCAACAAGAGTGACCTGGGCATTCGCACCGTCTATCTGGCTGCGGTTGGTGACATACGCGATGCTCATCCACACAGCCCAGCCCACCATCACCAGGGCGACAACTGACGCAAATACTTTGCGCCATGGAATGCCCGGTTTACGCGGACGCAGCCCGGCAGGAAGCGCCCGGACGGATTCAGGCAGAACATCCCAGCGCTTATCCATGCCCCAGTGGTGCGGCACGGCACGTTCAGCACCGGCTGAGGGCTGACTGAACACCACGCCGGCCAGCGGCAGCGGGCGGTACGGATTGAGCATCACCGACAGCGGTGCAGTCACGCTCTCCGGTTCACGAATAAGTTGGTCGGCAAGCGCCAGCAGGAAGTTATGTTTCACCTCGCCGCAGGTCTGCAGCAGACCCTGTGAAGTCAAATCCGGCGTCAGGGCAGCGAGTTGCTCTGCCAGTCCCTCAGTACGACATCCGGCGGGCAGCAGGCAGCCGGTCGCCTGCGTAATGCGCCCTTCCGGCTTACCGGCGCGCGGATGCAGGGACCAGACATACAGCGGAAGTTTCCAGCCAAGCGTTTCCATACGTGCGCTGATAGCATGAGACAGGGAGTCCATGGTGCTTTCAGACGGTACCGGCAGCGGCAGCTCCAGCCCAGGTGCTGAGAGCTGATCAAAAGCGGAGGTAACCCACACCAGACCATCTACCGGACGGCGGCGAAGTTTGAGCAGCGCGGTCAGCCAGGCACTGTCTGCTGGTGTATTGAGGTCACCGCCCCACAGCAACAGTGTGCCGCGATCTTCCTGCCAGAGCTGGCCTGTCAGACCTGGGGTCAGTTGCTCAACCTCAGCGGAAGTACCTGTTATCAGCAGGATGCGCGTTTTACGCCCCCAGCGTCGGCCGTAGAGTTTGCGCATGGCTGCACGGATGGTGTCGACGGTGACGTTGCGTGGTGCGGTCTGCCTGACGCGGCCTTCATCGGCTGGCAGCACGTTTTGGCGCTTTGCCTGAAAACGATGCCAGCCCTGTTTAATAGCGAGCGTGATGGTTTTGCCATGGCGCAGCATCATCAATAAAATCAGGGCACAGGCAATGACCAGCCCTTTTAGAAATGGGGTATGCAACCCCATCTGGTCTCCGAAGTGCCAGATACCCCAGGCAATCCCCCCTGCCAAAAGCGCGGAGAAACCCAGTCTTCCCCAGCCTCCACGCCATGCTGAATCACCCGTTGTCATCGTTTCGGTTCCCTGTTTGCACTGTATTAATAAATTTCCGCTCACCATCTGTAGAAAGCATCAGACAGTCGGCTTTTTGTATATTCACGATATCGCTGGCTACTGCGGCCATTATCCATGGAGAAAAGGGGCCGCTAAGCCCGGCATATTGTTCCAGCCAGTGGAGTTGTTCAGGTTTCCAGTGACCGCCATAATCTTGTGTCGCTGCGAGCAAATCAGAAAATGCATTACCCCATTCCACTCTGTCGCCGACAATACTGGCGGTGGCACAGGCCTGAGTTTGCGTCGAGAAAAACGTATCCAATGATTGACCGATATGAACCATATCTAACGACATTGGTCGTAGCAGGCAGGCATCATGTGTAAGTTGATATTTAGTGGCAACATCATCTGATGTCAGCAACAAAGAGGCCAGGATGTCGCTGTAACGCCCTTTCCCCTGAGTCTGATGCACCAGAATAAGATCCACATCCAGTGTTGGCGATTTGATCCGTTCTTCCAGCCATATAAAGGTCTTTGCGGCCTGTATATTCAAAGCAGGGACAGGGTGCAAAGGAACTGTGCCCTGCCAGGCCTTTGCAAATTCGTCCTGCAGTTTCAGGGGATCTTCCTGCAAATCCGTCAGCAAAGAGGCATTAAGGGGTAAGTCTGATGGAACCCTGGCCAGGGCATCACTCGCACATTCAAGTAGTTGTGAGAAGAAATTTTCTTGAGCTGGGTGATGAAAATGCCGCGTCAAAGTTGTGTGCTGCATCTGCTCTGCTGAGGCCTGCAAAAAGCGAGATGGCGTCAGAGCCTCCGGAAAAATGACACTGCTATGGAGCACTGCAATGTTTCTCCCGGCCCATTCAGTCCATTGTTGCTGGGCGTAATCAGCCTCATTAGCCTCGAACTCGTGCTTATCAAATGCACTATTGAAGACCCAAGCCCGCAGGCAAAGGAAGAAAAACCAGAAAACTATGGGGCTTGCTGTGACGACCCAAATATTGAATGCCTGTAAAGGCCCTGAAAGCTTATTAGCATGCAGGACGAACAGCATCACACTCCCTACAACTGCAACAACTCCCAACATAAGCCAAAGAACAAAGGAAGGCTCTTCAGGCTTCCTGGATACCGTTGATTTCTGACGCTCCCAGCTCATTAGTTATCCTATTACACAGTCCGGCGCGCTGGATATCAGCTGGCAACCACATTCACAGCGGCAACCATCCACAGCAATCGCTTTACCGTCTGAAGACCATTCAGGCGAACCTTCAATAATGGTATTAACACCATGTCCTTCTTTCGGACAGCTAACTTTGTCTCCGATCAGTGCAACCTTTTTACCATTAACAATCATGGTCGATGACGCTGAAAGCACCTGCCCCCCATGTGTAGTTTTATCACCGAGTAATATGAATCCTTTGGACATGACAATCTTCCTTTTGCTATAAAAAAGTAATTAATTGACTGGCTGTACATTTTCAATAACCGTCCAGAAAACCAGAGTCGGATCTTTCTCTGCCGATATCTTCACAAATTGCTGAGATTCAATAGTTCTTATTTCCAGAACAATGGCATCAACACCAGTTCTTGCCGAGCCACAGTTCTTTTCGTCAGGAGAGTTATTCAAATCCTTACAAACCATATAATCACCCAGCACTTTCACAGCACCACCTTTCTTTGGGCTGGATAGTTTGGGTTCTACAAACGGATAAGCAGCATCACCGTGCGAAACCGTAACCGCACCATTCATTTCACCTTTAACATCAAAGGAGGTGACATTAAAACCACCAGAAAGATCTATTTTTATTAAATATCCCTTATCTGTAGTCACGGAATAAAAGTAGTCATCACCGGCTGGGTATTGTACAGTCTCTAATCCTGCATCGTATTTATTAAAAAGTAATTTGTAGTTATCACTGCTGCTTTCAGAATTATTTCCTGATGCAGCATTCACTGTGTAAACATACCATGCAGGCTTTGCTTTTCCCTCAAGAAGCAGTGCAATTTCATGCCCACCATCAACAATATAAAATTGTTTTACTTTATACTTAACCCCATCCAAATAAGGCAATAAAATATTATTAACATTTCCACTCTGCACATTAATTGACAATATCGCAGAGAACCCATACCCATCATTATCTTCAACAGATGCAGTTGTGTATAAAGTGTCTCCATTATCAGAAAGAGAGGCAAAATCGCCAAGTGATTTAAGTGAATAATTTATGCTTTTTGGAAAATGGACCACTGTCAGCTTATTACCCTTCATGCTCTTTGATAAAAGAGAAAAGTGCTTATCAAAAAGAGCAATGGTTACATTATTTTTATCGTTAAAGAAAACTCGGTGAGCTTTCTCTGAGGCTTTGCTTGCTGCCCCGGAAAACATGATTCTGGATACAGGGGTGTCAATGTTGTAAGAATAAAAACCATTCCCGTCAGTAAAGATACAATGGCCATCACTTGAAGAAATGATAACATTATTCATGGGGGCAACGTTGGAGTACACATCTCTCGGTCGAAACTGTATTCTCTTAACCCCGGACTTAACGTCAGCAGCCCATAGATAATGACTTGCTCCACCTACCCCACCACAGATAACCCCGGTAGTCGCATTGAAATCCATGCCGCCGGATAAATTGTATCCAATTAGCATTCGATCTTTAACATCTGGACCATCCCATAAGTACAGATTGAGGTTCTTAATATCTCTAACAAGATAATACTGGTTACTCGCAAGAGAATTTAATGAAAAAAGCAATGTACAAAAAACAACAAGAACTTTAGGGAGTGTTAATTTCATACATAAATCCATTTTATCTAGTCGTTAACTACACACCGAAAAACACCATCGTCATAATCATGATCGTCTTCTGATTTTGGACTTGGTGGTGAAGATTGCCTGAACATCGTTAACGCATATTGGTCATCCCCACCAACAGCTCCGCGTAGAACTTTCTTTTCTCCTTTTGCTGGCCCCTGAGGATTTTTGACTGGAGAATGTGAATAGTAATCTAATGAATACCAGTCATTGGTCCATTCTTTTCCACTTAATCCCATATCATAAAGGCCCAAAGGATTTGGTGGATATTTACCTACTGGATAAATTGGAAGCCCTAACCCACCAGTATATTTATCTAACTCATCATAAGTTGGATAATTTCTGCCACGCTCAATCTTTCCATTATCAGTTGCAAAGGGTAAATATTTGCCTTCTGAACGTGCGGCATACTCCCATTGAGCTTCGGTAGGTAAATCAACTTTTTTGCCTGAGTGCTCTCCAAGCCATAAGCAATAATCTTTTGCCTGCTGCCACGTCGCGATCGCCGAGTAATCATCTCCAAGCAGCAGCGGATAGTCTTTGGTAAAAGAACTAATAGGCGGTCGTTTTTTACCGGTTATTTCAAGATACGCATTGTAGTCTTTATTCGTTACCTTATATTTCGATATCATAAAGTTGCTAAGCATCACTTTATGTAATTTCTTATCATCTTGCTGAATACTATAAGGTATATGCTCACCAACCAGAGGACCAAAGTCGCCCATCATAAACTCTCCGCCTTTAACAGCGACCATATTTGAGATTGATTTTTCAACTAACTTACTGGCTAGCTCTGATTTTTTGGAGGAGTTGTCACAGGCGGCAAGAGTGAAAGCGAGAAGAATAATTATTTTTTTCACATACCTATCCTTTAAAAAGATGCCATACAGTGTTTCGCAAATCGATTGACAAAATTGCAACAAGCCATTAAATAATGAAAATAACAGATACCATTAACAATTATTCGTTAACTACACATCGAAAAACATACGTTTGACTGACACCATATTTTTTATAGTCATCCACTCCATCAGGTATCGGAGGGGATGACTGCCTGAACATAGTTAATGCATATTGACGATCGCCACCGACATACCCACGTAAAACTTTTTCTGTTCCTTGTTTTGGTCCTTGAGGATCTTTTTCTGGTGAGATTGAATAATAATCTTTTGAATACCAGTCATTAGTCCATTCAGAGCCACTTAAACCCATATCGTAGAGCCCTAAACCATTTGGAGGATACTTACCTACAGGATATACGGGAAGTCCAAGTCCATCAGTATATTTATCTAATTCGTCTTGGCTGGGTAAGTTTACTCCTGGTTCAAACTTACCATTATTGGTCGCAAAAGGATGATATTCCCCTCGAGATCTTGCAGCATATTCCCATTGGGCTTCTGTAGGCAAATCAACCTTTTTTCCTGATTTTTCACCAAGCCACATACAATAATTCTTGGCTTCCTGCCAGATCACACCTGCTGGGTAATCTCCTTTTTTAAGTGATGGATGACGTTTTGCCATTACGTCTAACGGTGGTTTGTCCTTCCGTACAGCTATTAAATATTTATTAAAATCTTCATTAGTAACTTTAAATTTAGATATCTCAAAATCACTCAAAACAATCTTGTGTAATCTCTTATCATCTTGCTGTATGCTGAAAGGTATTTTATCGCCCACTAACGGACCAAAATCCCCCATTAAAAAATTGCCACCATGAACAGGCACCATATTTGACATTGACTTATCAACAAGGCTCTTTGTAATTTCAATGCCATCAGAAGAATTTGCGGAATCACAGCCAGTCAGTAGCAATACCAACACAGTAGTCGATATAATTCTGTTCATATTAAGTCCTTAGTTATTACATCACGCAAGCATAGTATCGGCTGGATGTTGATCATCAATCATAGCCAGCAATTCCAACATCTCGTTCTCAGGAATGGGTTTAAAGGGCTCATCTGGGCTAACCGATAAAGGCAACCGATTATATAACAGAGTCAATTTCTCGCCATAATTAGTATAGAAAAATAAATTTCGCTCACCAATACCTAAAAACTTAACAACATCTTTTTCATTATATTCTTTATTCCCTTTTGATTCACCGGGGGACAAAGTAAGATGTTGCATCACATTACTATAATCAGCCTTACTTTGTACCCATTTAAGTGCTTTGAAAATAGTTTGCTTTCTTTTTTTCAACGGCCCAAATTTCCAGCTATTTACTGAAAAGAAGTCGTTATTTTGATTTCTAGGATCCAACCAATCAGCCCAGTTAACATCAATCAGCATTGCTATAACTGCACCTTTTGTTTCAGGAGGAGTATACTTTAACTGGTCGGGATTGTCATAAATGCTGTTCATTAAATTGACTCGCTTACTTTCATCTTGAATATCTTTTTCAAGACGCTGTAATGTTGCAGCCATATTTTTAAGCATCGCCTCTCCAGTTTGAATACCTTGAGCAGCCATAATTAATGGGATTGCACATAAAGTACGAAATGAATCACCTTCCATCATTTGCTCTAACTTCTGATAATCCACATTTCTTAGCATATACATAAAGCTTTTCATAAATGCCGCAAATGAATTACCGTCAACTTCAAAGCCTAAAGACCCTTTAGCACCAACACCCCAGCAAAGAGCGGCTTTGCAATATATTCTGAAGCGGCTGTTAATATATGTTACGTAGAAAACTGCAGTCCCTCCTGCCCCAGCCTGTGCAGTTACCCCAAGAGTCAGTTTGGCAATCGCAGTAAACTTCGCCTCTTTATTCACAATTTGCTTGTTACTGTCTTGAACATTTTTCTTGCCATCATCGGGATGTGGATCAAACCATTCAATAGCACCGCTGACATTCCCTCCTGCCTGAACACCAGCAAAAGCGCCAATTTCCCCCCCTGCCTGAACATCCGGCTGGGGAAGGGTCAAATTAATCTGCCTCTGACCAGGTGGTGGCGGTGGAATCAGGCGTGCCGGGCTTCCCTTAATTCCATAGCCCTTTGCCATTTCGCCACTAAAATCGGCTTCTACACCCAGCTCAATCCCCAGGCTTGCCCCGGCGTTACCGGATAACACCGCATTAATCGTGTAACGAATAGCCCCCATATTACAGACACCACCTGCTACACCCGCAGTTGCTTTGGCAGGAAACAACAATGCAATACCAAGTCGATCGGGAATAAAAAGCTCAGCGGACGCTTTTGCCTCACCCAATGCAAAACTTGAATGGCCTTCCATCTTCGCGGAGGCTTTCTTTTCTAAAGGGTTAAATTCAGCAGACAACCCGGCCCCCTGGCTATATCGCATCAGTTGAGCTTGTGCGCTGATGTCGACATATTGATGATAAGTAGACTCATCGTCGGGCTTATCATTTTCTTTGGGCCATGTGAGCCCTTTATTCATTTTTTTCGCCCAGTCAGTAAGCACAACATTACTGTCTTCTATTAGTTCATCTTCAAACTTAAGACTGACCGACGCTTCTTTTAATTGCTTTTTTAACTCTTCGGTATCAATTTTCCCCGAGCGAACTGTTTTTTTCGTTTCATTCCCATTAGCATCAACGCCAGTAACTTCTTTATCTGTATATTTAATGAAGCTGGCCTCACCGCTTTCCTTATCGACCTCACTGAGCTTGTACTTCCGCCAGTGACTGCGAATTTTATCGGAGCGGACATAAGTACTCTTGAATCCGGTAGTCTTCTGAAGAGGAATCAACTCCATAAGACCGATAGCTGAACCCTTTGAATTCTCATCAAGCAATTCCCCCTCGGGAACCTTTGCAGTCAGACTTTTAAGTTCTGCCTTTAATTTTTCGTTAGCGTCATTGAGTTGTTGATAGGTACTCTGAAGTTTGCTGTCATAAGCACGTTGCGGTTGTTTGCCTGCCTGAGTCAACATTTCGAAATTGAGTTCATCCAGAGCAATCTGCGCTTTCTTCTGATTTTCCAGCAACGCTGTCATTTTCAGCTGTTCCTGTATGAGTAAGCGGTTATCTTTTGCATCAACGCAAAGTAACGTTGCACTGCCCGGATGAAAATAAACCTGAGGCCCGATTTCTCCCTCAACAACAGTGTTTTTACTCACGTTATCCAGACTACTTTGCTGCGTACCTTTGGTCATTTTCTAACTCCCTGAATTAGCCACCGAGCAGTTCAATATTGATTTTGCTTTTTGCCGCACCGAATATTTCAGCCGTCTTACCTTCGCTATCAGTGCGCCCTTCATAAACAGAACCATCAGCAGTGGTTATCCGGTATCGCGTGTTAGCCAGGATATCGCCAGATTCCTTATCTTGTGCAACAAAGTTCTCGCTATACCCTTGCGGAAGTTCCGGTTTAGGTGCGTCATAATCCGCACTTCCCATTTTCTGAACGTTGGCACACTTCAGTAAAATATTGCCCGGGGCCCCGAGCTCCATATTTCCACCTGCCAGCTTCATAAATGCACCGTCACAGTTAACAACCAGCTCTGTTGCACCCGTGATGACTACTTTGCCTTCCACACTGGTCACCGTGACGTCTTTTTTCGCAATAGCCTCAAGCGCATCATCCTGTGCCTGAATTTCAATTTTTCCCTTAGCGGCAAAAAGTTTCATTCCGGCTTTTCGGGCCAGCATACTCACTGCTTCACCCGCAGCCACAGTAAAGCGCTTGAGCGCGCTGATATCAGTATTTTGCTGGGACATGATCCCTACACTGGCTGCACCAGAAGCTACACGCACAGCCTGAGGACTGGTGATACTCACCCCTTCAGGCGCATTCAATATGATCCCCGGTTTAGCGAGCTCTTTGAGAGCTGCGTTAAGAGTCTGCTGACTCGCAGTATCTGCTGGAAGGGCATCGGCCCCTTCAGCAGCAGATGACAAACTTTTTGCAATCGTCAGAGCATTTTCCAGTTGGGCAATGGCCTCCTTCATGGAGAGCATCTTGTCCCCGGCGAGTGTTTGCTTATCTGCTGTGATAAATACCCCAGCCCCACCGCGAATGGAAACGTGTCGGTCAGTACGAAGCTCTGCACCTTCGCCGCGAAGTTTCCTGGATGCGTCTACATTATGACCTAAATTAAGCTGCGTCTTGCCCCCGTATTCGGTACTGATCTTAACGTGCTCCTCGCCGCGCTTATCTTCCATCCGCAGCTTGTTCAGGCCGGCTGTACGGATAACGTTACGCGTGCTGTTTAGTTCAGTGACATGGTCAACATGGCGGGAGTCGTGGAGGGCATGAGCAATATACGGACGATCCGGATCGCCTTCATGGAAGGCAATGGCGACTTCAGTACCCTGTATCAGCGGAAAGTGGAAGCCGTACTTGTCACCACCGTAAGGTTTGGCAAAACGCACCGGCATGCTTTCCATGCCCTGGCGTTTATCGTCGCGGTCAGCATCAAACTTCACCCGGTACATGCCGGAAGCATCCTGCCAGGCGTAGATATCGTTATCCTTGGCGCTGGTCACGCGCGCCATCAGGGTGCCGCTGACCACCGGGCGCTTTTTGAGCTCCGGACGCCAGCAGCGGTTCTCGTAGTAAGGCATCCCTTCCCACGTCACAAGCAGGGCATCTTTACGGCTGGCTATATAGCCCGTGCGGGTAATGACGACGCCATTTTCCGTTTCACGGGGTAACGTCGGCGGTATGGCCGTTTCGGTGATGGTCAGCACCTGGGCCGGACCGAGGGTATAGTCGGTACTGCTGCCGGTCACCGTGGTCTGGGTGGACAGGAAGCGCTCATGCTCCAGGCGCGCCCAAAAGTTACCGGTTTCTGCCGTCGGGTTAATTTTGTCGCCTCGCTCAAGGTGACGCGGGCGGTAGTGATAAACGTCACCATAGGTAATCCCCTCACCATCGCCGCGGGTCATGTCCGCCGGAACGGACGTCAGGATGTTCTGCGCCTCCCGGTGGTTATAATCACTGGCGGTAACCGAACGCTCCACCACATTGTGCCGGACGTTGATGCCCCACACTGAATCCACCGCATTATCATTCGTCCCCGACGGGCTGTTGAGCGGCAGCGTTTTACCGAACGTCCAGGCGCTTTGCTTGTCCGCAAAGTGCACCACTTCAGTCCGGGTGTCGGGCTGCAGAGTGAAGAAGTAAAATATCCCCACTTCGGCCAGCAGGCGTTCAATAAACGCCAGGTCACTTTCCTGATACTGGTTAATCTGTTCCCGCTTTGGATAGTCGGCTTTGAGGGTGAACTCATACTCCCAGCCTTTCAGACCATGCTCCGTGAGCACCTCTGCCACCACTTCCGGGACCGATTTGTTGACGAAAAAGCGGTGGGTACGGAATTGCTTACGCAGCAAAGACAGGAACGGCTCAATAATAATCTGGTACGTCGCCTGGTCACGTGAGCCACTGATACGCTTAAAATGCGTCACCACGCCATGCACCACTTTCTGCCCGGTCAACCCCATCAGAGGCCCGGTTCCCATGGTCAGTGTGGCAGGTTTGGTCAACAATTGCGCTGAACTGATATTCTGATCGCTGCTGGTAAAGATAACGTCGTAGTAGTAGAGCTCACTCATGAACTCCTTACCGTTAAACTCTTCCACATCCAGTGAAGCTGTGCAGGACGGAATATCCAGGCGATAGCGGTTCAGCCCGCCTTCAGTTAGCGCAGACAGGGTGTTCTTAAGCGTATCTGTCAGACTCATGATATTGACTCCATGGGATAACCTGCAGTCCATGACTTTCTTGCCGACGGGCAAGTAACAGGTTTAATCAGGGTGCTCAGCGAGTACGAAAAAGCGTGATTACGGCTCCAGCCCCGAGGGTACAGGCGAGGGTTTTCATCAGCAAAACGGTCATTTCAAAATTATTCATGCCGTATTCGCCGTCGCCGCTAATGGGGGTAAAGCGCTTAACAAATGTGTAAAAACACGTATCCGGAAGAAACAGCACTCCCGCAACCACTAAAGTTAAAAAGATAAAAACCTTCATGGCGTTATACCGGGACACTATTCAGAGACTTCAATCGAGCCATATGGCCTTGATATTTCGCGATCGGTCAAAGGAAAGTTATATACTTGGGTTTTATTAACACCTATACCGACAACGAAATTCCGGGGTTCATCTTTGTTGCTTGCTGAATGAAGCACGAATTCAATAATGTATTTATTACCATCCATGAAATGGTGGTAAGACGGAGGAATGCACAATGCACCATCAACAATCTTAAGTCCTGGCGAGAAGTTGAATTTTTTCTCTCCAGGCGGCGTTCCCCGAAGATTGATCCCCATGTCTGCAGGCTGATAATCTCGCGCATCATTAATACTCATGCAGACGTCATTACCCTGCCTGCTCACCTGTGCAGTTTCATCCAGGCTCATTCTGTCGCCAGGCCCTGGGCACCCTGTCAGGACTACCGAAGACATGCCTAATGAAACGATAAAGATAATTTTTCGAAAATGGCTCACGCTTACCATGGGAAACCTCTCAGAGAATTTTTATACCCTTCGCGTATTACCGCCTCAGACGTGTCACCATCAAGCGTAATATCGGGATATTTTTTATTTTCAAGGTGCCACCAGATTTCATAGCCAAATGTCTGTAAAACAAAATTATCGGCAATAATCTGTGCCTGCTGCTCCATCGGATAGTCACTCAGCAGGCGACCATCAAGCGTATAGCGATAACTGACAAGCCAGCTCACAAGCCCTCTTCCAATAACATTCATTCCTTTTTCACGCTGCCAGACATGACTCATTTCGTGAATAAACATATGTTGAAGCGAATACGTCGACTGTGAAAAATCATCCCGGTACTGATTAATGAAATATATTTCACCATTTGGCGTCATTGCCGTATTGGCATCCTGTGCATTAAACGGCAGATAACTGCCATGATGAATTTTCACCTTCTCATAATCGATCCGGTTACCGAATACCGTTCTGGCTAAGGCGACTTCCCCAGCGGTCAGTTTTCTGACGGAATCGTCGTCCTGATTCTTGTCGTCCTTCTTTTTCTTCTTGCTGGCATCATGAATGGTCATTCCCTGCCTCCGGATTAGCGTTCAGTCGCGCCTGAAAATTCCAGCCCAATCCCTTCTTCCTCACTCCAGCTAAGGCATAGCGATTGTGGTTTTTGTCTGGCGGCCATGTGGGTCAGCAGCAGCTGGCTCAGCACCGGCAGAATTTGTTGATTGAGCAGACTGTCGACGTTGCGCGCGCCAGTATCCGGCAGCAGACAGGCGGCGGTCAGTGCGTCGTAGAGGCTCTCGTCAATCTGCGTGGTCAGGCCGTAGTGACGATGTAAGCGCTTGCAAACCTGCGAAAGCTTCATTTCCACGATGGTGCGCATGGCAGCTTCTGCTAACGGACGATAAATCACAGTCTGGAAGCGGGCGAGCAGTGCCGGCTGGAAGTGATCGCGCAAAATCGGGCGCAGCAGTTCGTGCAGGTCTGCTTCGGTGGCTTCCGGGTTTTCATCCAGCAGCTGCATCAGATGGTCACTGCCGAGATTGGAGGTCATCAGAATGACGGTGTTACGGAAGTCGATTTCGCGCCCTTCGCCATCGCGCATAAAACCTCGGTCGAACACCTGATAGAACAGGTTCATCACGTCGCGGTGTGCCTTTTCCACTTCATCGAGCAGTACCACGCTGTACGGGCGCTGGCGCACCGCTTCGGTCAGAATGCCGCCCTGACCGTAGCCAACATAGCCCGGAGGCGAGCCTTTCAGTTGGGAAACGGTATGCGGCTCCTGGTATTCCGACAGGTTGATGGCGATTAAGGATTTTTCGCCACCATACATCACGTCGGCCAGCGCCAGCGCGGTTTCAGTTTTGCCCACCCCGCTCGGGCCAACCAGCAGGAACACGCCCTGCGGGCCGTTCTCGGACGTCAGCCCGGTTTTCGCGGCGCGCAGGCGCTGAGCGATGGCGTTCAGGGCAGTGTCCTGGCCCACCACGCGTTTGCCGATTTCGTTTTCCAGCGTCAGCAGTTCGGTCTGCTCATCTTTCATCAGTGACGACAGCGGCACACCCGTCCAGTCTGCAATCACGGTGGCCACAGTGCGCACGTCCACATCAACGGAGAGCAGCGGGTTGCTGTGCTGTATTTGACTGAGCTCCTGTTGCAGCGCGTGTGTTTCACTCTGGCGGGAAATATCCTGGCGGCTTTCCAGCAGCTTTTCGGTAAGTGTGAGCTCTTCTCCGTACCGGGTTTCCAGTTCGTCGAGTTCCACAATCAGCGCGTTCTCTTCCCGTTCGATGGCCGTCAGGCGTTCACCGTGTGAATGATTACTCACCGCAATATCTTCCAGCAGCGCCTGCTTCTCCATTTCCAGCGACGTCATCTGCGCGCGGATGCGGGTCAACTGTTCCGGCACCGTATCAAGGCTCATGCGCACGCGGGCGCTGGCGGTATCAAGTAAATCTACCGCCTTATCCGGTAGCTGGCGACCAGTCAGATAGCGGCGGGAAAGCGTGACCGCCGCACGAACCGCGTCGTCGGTGATATGCACGTTGTGGTGTTCGGCATAGCGGGATTTCAGGCCTCGCAGCATCAGACACGCCGTGTCGTCATCCGGCTCGTCCACTTTCACCATCTGGAAGCGGCGCTCCAGCGCAGCGTCGCGCTCGAAGTATTGTTTGTATTCAGACCAGGTGGTGGCTGCGATGGTACGCAGTTCGCCACGCGCCAGGGCCGGTTTCAGCAGGTTAGCGGCATCGGCGCCGCCAGCCTGGTTGCCTGCACCGATAATGGTATGCGCTTCATCGATAAACAGCAAAATCGGTACCGGCGACTGTTGTACCGCATCAATGACGTTTTTCAGGCGCTGTTCAAATTCGCCTTTCACACCTGCACCCGCCTGCAGCAGGCCGAGGTCAAGGGTACGCAGGATGACTGGCTTGAGAGATTCAGGCACGTTGCCCTCTGCTATACGCAGCGCCAGGCCTTCAACCAGGGCCGTTTTACCGACACCCGGTTCGCCGACCAGAATCGGGTTGTTCTTGCGACGACGGGAGAGAATATCCACCATCTGGCGAATTTCGGTGTCGCGGCCGAAGACCGGGTCGATTTTGCCCTCTTTCGCTTTGGCGGTGACGTCGAGGGTGAATTTATCCAGCGCATTCTGCAGCGCCGGATTGAGTTCACCTTCCTTCATATCCGCACAGACCGGGCGACCGACAAATTCCACATCCCCGCTATGGCTCTGTGCCAGTTCCGCTTCCTGCTGCATCTCCGGGCGTTCGTCGGACTGTGCATCGAGCAGCAGACGCAGGCGCTCAAGCTGGCTCTGACCTAATGTCAGCAGCGGCCACAGACCATCGCAGTGGATAAGCTTCGGGCTCTCAATCAGCGCCATCATCAGATGCAGACTGCGGATTTGTTCCTCACCCTGCAATGACGCTGCCATCCATGCCTGCTTCAGCAGCGTGTTGAGAGAATTTGCCAGTTGTGGGCGGCTGCGCACCGAACGCGGAAGCCCGTCCAGCCAGCCCAGCAGCGCTTGCCACATGCCGTCCATATCCCACTCGTAGCGGCGCGCCAGCACCGTGAGGTCGCCTTCCCCCTGCTCCAGCAGCTTCAGCAACCAGTGCTCCGGCAGAATTTCCGCATGCGCACGGGTCTGACACAGGGACGCGGCGCCTTCCAGCGCGCGGGCGCAGTAAGGATTAAGGCGACGTAACAGGACGGCTGAGTTTTCCATTTTTCTCTCTCTTGATGATTCCCGGGCACGCTACCGCCCTTCGCTGTTCCCTGTTCATCAGGAACCCAAAGCGCATCAGGTCAGGCAGGCAGATTGTGTGATTCTTTGCGCAGCGCCCGTGTTAACCGACGCTCAGCAAAAAATTGCGGACAGGGCCCTGTCCGCATCAGGCTTACGCGGTGGCGCGTTCGTTCCAGGAATCGGAATGAATGATGTTGCCGTCTTTGTAGGTCCAGGTGATTTTTTCGTAACGCAGTTCAATCTGCTCGAGGTGGTTGTGTTTCTCGAAAGAAGGATCCTTGATGTCGTGCATCACCGGATTCACTTTCACTACTTTCACGTTTTCTAACTTCGTGTTGAAGTACTCCACTTCCTGACCCGCGTCGTTGATTTTGTACCATTTGAACTCAGCGGATTTCAGGGTCTGACCGGTGGTCACCGCCTTGTAAAGGTACGGGCTGGAGGAGTCTATTTCCTTGGTGAACAGGAACGGCGTGTGGATACGGGTACCGGTCAGCTTACCGGTGTTGTTATCGGTCGGGATGTACAGGTTATGCTTCTGAGCGACAACCTCGATGCTGCCTTCACGGTCCTGAACGTCAACAGAACCCTTGATATCCGCGCCGCCGTCGTCTTTCAGCCAAAGATAAACTGGAATTGCCATGGAATTACTCTCCATTGTATTGTGATGCGCCATCATCCTGCGATGACGCTTTGGGTTGGCCCGGTATCTGACAGGCATTGGCCTGCGGTACCAGACTGATTTCGACACGGCGGTTGAGCGTACGCCCATCCGGGGTGTCATTGGTTGCGATCGGACGGCTCTCGCCATAGCCCTGCACCGCAAAACAGCTTTCCGGTACATCACCGGTGTCACGCATCCAGTCGCGCACCGCTTCGGCACGTTTCAGAGACAGCGTCTGGTTCCGTTCTGGATTGCCGGTGTTATCCGTGTGGCCAGCCACCACAATCAGCCAGCCCGGCTTCGCCTTAACGCCGACCAAAGAATTAACCAGCATTTTGGTGGAGCCGGGTTTGAGGTCGTATTTACCCGAATCGAACAGCGACATGCTGTCGAGGCGAATGGTTTTCGGTCCCTGAATGATTTTTTTAATGATGGGCGGCGGGGGCGGTGGTGGAGCCCAGTCACTGACGGCAGCCTCAACGGGCGGAATCAGGCGTAGCCCTTGATACAGCCCCAGACGATAACGCAGTGGCTCCCCGCGACGCTGCCAGTCATCCAGCAACGCGCCGTCGGCCCGCAGTCGCTGCTGGGCACGAAGTTTCGGTGCAACCGGTGTACCAGTGAGGTGGTGGTATAAGGCAAGATGGTCGCCGATATTGCGGATCAACCGCTGGTTGTTCACCCACGACGCCAGCATCGCCAGCGCGAGGAAAATCCCGCCCAGTAATCCGGCGTAACGCCAGAACACCATTCTGCGGCTGACGCCACGTCGGCGCGGCAACGCCGGCAGCAGCAGTTCTGGCAGCGGCAGTGGTTCGGAGGCCACCGCGGCATCCGGTGGCAGCGCGGTCACGGAGGTGATGTGTTGTTGCCAGAGGTTACCGACGACACCGTTCACCGGCACCATGCACAGCCCCTGCACGCACGGCTTCAGAGCAGGCAGTTCCCCCTGACGTACCGACAGCAGGTCATTTACAGCGGTATTCTGCCAGGCAAGCAGACTATCCAGCCACAGTCCCTGACTCAGACGGGAGAACCGTTCTGCAGCATCCGTCTCACGAATCCAGTCAGTCAGTGACAAATTACCCCGTCCGGGCTGATACACCTGAATGCCTGCCCGGTTGTTGACCGTTGTAAACCAGACCGGCTCCGCGTCAGCACAGGCTGCCGGCGGTGATACCCAGGTCACGGTCCACAGCGGAGGGGTCGTGCCGAATGCCGTGCGGCACTGTAAGACTGCTCGCTGCCAGCCTCGTAGAGACTGGGTTAAATCATCACCGGATGTGTGCAGCTCAGGCACCATCGCCAGCATGACGGAGATTTGCGATACCAGGGCCGGGCGCGCCAGGCTCAGGTGTTGTGCCAGGAGTGGCAACTGCTCCGCATCCTTCACCCACAGATACCAGCCCTGCCGGGTTTCCCGGTGACGGGAGCCGGACACAAACAGTGGGGCGTTATCGCCACAGACGAGGATCACCGCACCCTGAAAATCTTCCGGCGGCAGATTTTCATCCACAATTTCCCGGACAGCGGTCGCCCGTGCCTGAGAAGCCCGGCGCTGACGCCAGAGCATCACCCCGGACACCAGCACAACCAGCAGGCTGAGTGCCACACGGCTGCCCGTGGACAGTGGCCAGAATCCCAGGATGAGCCACAGCGACAGTATGCCCGTAAGCGCGGTTAACAGACTCCGGTAAACATCACGCATCGTTTACCCCGGCCTGACCGTCTGGCTCACCAGTTCGGTGAGGGAGGAGGAGAGAATAAACCACAGCGCAGCCAGTACCGCCGACCCGACAATCCAGGAAAGCCAGTACAAGCGGCGGCCACTGCGCAGGCGGGAGGCTCTAACGACAACCGGTGCATCCTGGGCAAGCGTAAAGGCAGGCACCCGTTCCCCCAGAGCACGCATCACATCTTCACGATGCTCGTCATCCTGCTCACGGTACTGGCCGACAAACCCCAGTTGCAGGGTACGGTACATACAGGTCAGTATGGCCATGTCCGGTGCGGGCTCTTTCAGCAAATTGCGAATCCGCTCCCAAAGATCCTCACCGGCGTTCAGGGTACCGAAGAAATGGGCCTGCAGTGGATCACGACGCCAGGTCAGGTAACCATCATCGGTCGTTCCCCGGTTCATCACGCTCTCATCAAGCAAGGCACACAGGGCATACACCATATGGTCGCGGCTGATGTCGCTGTAACCTGCATCCGAAAGCGCCGTTCGTGCGTCCTGAACCAGACGACAGGCCCGGCGATAAAGAACTTCCCCGTCCCGGACTTCCTGCCCACCACGTAGCTGACTGACCATTAACCATCCGGGGTAGAAAATCTGTTCGATCTGACTGAGACTGGATTTATTCATGTGCGCAGCACCGCAAAGAGTTCAAGTTTCACATCCCCCAGCGAGCGTGGGGTATAGAAGGTGCAGCTTCCCGCTTCCAGCATCGCCCGCGCTGCCTCACTACTCAGATCCAGCGAGAAATACTGGTTCTCAAGGCGTAACGGGATAGCGGCCGGCACATGGGTCAGCGGCTTGATAACCATCCCGCTCAGGGCCACATTCACCACATCCGAAACATCTTCAAAGCTGCCCGCTTTACACAGCTGCGGGAATTTCGTCTGAAGCTCATGGTTCGGCATGGAGGAGCGTACGGAGAGGTAGAAATCCGCCCCTTCGCGCAGGCGCGCATCGTGCAGGGCACCTTTCCAGATCTGATCCTGATGCTCCAGATGGATACTCACCACCCGTGACGGCAGGCTCGCTTCCAGCAGCTTATCGAGCAGTGTGAGCAACGGCGGAAACACGCGTTCAGGCGCATCATGCTGATAAGCAGGAATGTCACCGGCATCGTGCTCCAGTGAAAACGTCAGCAGGCTGCCGGCAAGTCGGCTCAGTTCCCGGTACAGCAATTCAGGGTGACGTCCCGGGGTCTGCAGCAGTTCGGCCAGTACCGGCTCGGCGCTATTCAGGGCATTGAGCAGCCAGAACAGAGAGACATCGGCCACCGCAAAATCGGCCAGACGTTCGTTGCTTTCGCGACGCATCGCCATCAGGCGCCGGCGACGTGCCTGCAGACGAACCAGCAGGTCTCCCAGTTCAGCGACAAGCGCAGGGCAGGCAGAAACCGAAAGCATAGGCGGGATAAAGGACGGGTCACGGCACCACTGCCCCTGGACGTTACGTGTCAGGCGGGCAACCGGACAGGTCAAATACGCGGTATTTTCCTGGATGGACAAACGAAGGGTGATGGCATTACGCAGAATGGCCAGTTCACCGCTTTCATACCCGGCCAGCTCCTGGACCACGACGCGCTCAGCTTTCCAGCGACGCGGCCGTTCACTGTCCTGACCATTGTCCAGATTACCGCCACTGGCGCTCAGTAGCGGCAATGCCACAAGCACCTCAATGGCGCCAGAGCCGCTTGCGACTGACAAATCACAGACCGGTGGAAGATTATCTGCCAGTGTCGTATCAACAATTGTGCCATCCTGGAAACGCACCACCATACGGGTGGCATTCAGGCGTGACAACGCCAGGGTGGCGTCATCAAACTCGACATTTACCACGCCCCAGGGATGGGAAATCCCCATCCCTGCGATCGTATCAGCAATATGTGCGTTCCAGCGGTCCTGCTGCTGGAACTGTTGCGGGGCCAGCGCGGCCCCGTCCTCCCATAATGGACGATAAATCTTCATCCCTGATTTTCCCCCTGCCTTACGATTTGGCTTTTGGCATCTGGGAAACCAGCGACAGGTTGACGTCCATCCCTTCCACCTGGAAATGCGGGATCGCATACAGCTTCACGCGGAAGAAGCCCGGGTTATCTTCGATATCTTCCACCACCACTTTCGCATCACGCAGCGGATGAGAGGCTTGCAGCTCGTCACCTGGATCGGTCATTTCCGTCACCAGACTGCGAACCCAGGTATTCAGCTCCAGCTCCAGCAGGCGGCGATCCTTGGTAGTGCCGATGTTTTCACGCTGGATCAGCTTCAGGTAGTGCGCGATACGGGACAGCAGGAAGATGTATGGCAAACGCGCATTGATGCGGCTGTTGGCCGTTGCATCGGCGGTATCGTAAAGCGCGGGTTTTTGGGTGGAATTGGCGCTAAAGAAACAGGAGTAATCTCTGTTTTTATAGTAACTTAATGGAATAAAGCCCAGGTTCGCAAATTCAAATTCGCGGGTTTCCGGGATCATCACTTCAGACGGTATCTTCACCTGGTTGCCGGTGCCCAGATCGTACAGATGGATTGGCAGGTCCTGAACGGCGCCACCCGCCTGCGGACCGCGAATTTGTACACACCAGCCATTATTGATGAAGCTGCGTACCATGTTAGACGCAAAGGCAAACGAGGCGTTGGTCCACAGGTATTTGTCATGATCCGGGCCTTTCACTTCTTCGACGTAATTGAAACTACGAACCGGTACGGTGTCCGGACCATACGGCAGACGACCCAATACACGCGGCATCACCAGACCGATATAGCGGGAATCATCCGTTTCGCGGAAAGATTTCCACTTGATGTACTCAGCACGGTCAAAGTAGTTACCAATGTCTTTTATCGCCGCCACATCTTCCATGGTGTCTTTCAGGAAGAATTTCGGGCCGGCAGAGCCGATAAACGGCATGTGCGCTGCAGCAGACACCTTCGAAATATTGCGCAACAGGGCCACGTCCTGTGCAGACGCATCAAACTCGTAAGCGGAAATCAGCGTAGCAATGGGCTCACCGCCCGGTGTGTCATACTCATCAATGTAGGTGTGTTTGTACAAACCACTCTGGATGATTTCCGGGCTGTCTTCAAAGTCCTGACGCAGGTCTTCTTTAGAAATATCCAGAAGTTCAACTTTCACGTTCTGGCGAAAATCAGTTTTATCGACCAGTGATTTCACGCCGCGCCAAAGACTTTCCACCGCCTGAAACTCTTCATGGTGCATCACCGCATCAAGCTGACGGCTGATCTGGTAATCCAGCTCCGCGATATGGTGGTCAATTAGATTTTTGTCGAGTTTCTCCACTTTTGAGCCCGATTTTTTCAGGCATTCGAGAAACACCTGCATTCCGGCCGTTAAGCGTTCATCCGCAGTCGCATCTGACATCGCCTGCGCGTCCTGCCAGATATCCAGTGCACTCAACTCAGTGACAGGGTTCAGATTGATTTTTTCAAACAGGGACGCATAAACCCCACCTGCAGCAGGACGCTCAAGGACCACGCTCTCGCCACCCGTGACATTCTCATTATTTACAGACATCAACATCTTCCTTATTTATCCGTTAAACATCGTGACCGTTATGGCTGTTTGGGAGCCAGGGCTGAGAGTTCGTCTCTGAGTTCGGCGCTTAATGCGGGGTCGAGCAGAATTTTTTCCAGTTCTTTTCGGAAAGCCTGGTTATCCAGCAGATTCGCCTTTAAATCGCGCAGTAAATTACGCATGGAAAGCATGGCCTTCAGCTGCGGTATTTGCCGGGAGACCTGCTCTGGAGAAAAATCCTTCATGTTCTGGAATGTCAGACTGATGTTGTCTTCGCTCCCGTCACCTGCAAGGGTATTTTTAACGGTAAGATTTACTTTTGGGGAATATTCAGAAAGGACTGCGTCGAAGTTATTTTTGTTCAGGTTAACTTTTTTACGCTCAGATAATGGCGCGGATTCCTGGCCATTACTGAAATCACCCGCAACAAGTAATTTCAGGGGGAGTTCCGTTTTCTTGCTTGCTCCCCCCGTATGCAGGTCAAGTTTTAGATTAATACGTGCCTTAGGCACTTCATTCTGGAAGCTGTCAGCCATCTCATCATCCCTCGGTTTATCGCTGTGTTTACTTTTCACACTACCATTCCAATACGAGATAATAGAATAATGATCGGCTTAATATCAAATTTACCGATCTTTTACTCTGAATAATGGAAATACTAAGAATATTCATCTAAACCATGATAGCAGATAGTACTGAGACATCAGCAAAACAACCTGTCGAAAGCACCACAAACGAACATTTATGTCGCGACATGTGAAATTCACAGGAAATTGTGAATAACATGATCGTAAATTGATTTAAGTCAATATTAAAACCATAAAAATACCTATTAGTTTTCAATGATATAAATTAAGAATGGCTAATAAATTGTTCAGTTTCACTGAATGCTGTGGCCAGGCTTCATAGGATGAACAAAGCCCTAATCATTAAAGTGCATCAGTATCACTATCGGATTTATGTGCCGATAGTGAATGTTTGATTTATGGTAAGGGCTGTGATGATGCTATCTAAAGGATTCAATATTGATGACAATATCCCCCCAGAAAAGCGTACTGGCTTGGATCAATGGTGCTTCAATACTGTATTTGACCTTGTTTACTATTTTAATGTGGTCATATTTTGGATTATTAAAGGAGATTACCCATTCCGGTATACTTTTATCGGTCAACGTATTGAGTGCGGCATCCGTAGCCACGTATAACCTCGCCAACACGAAAGCACGTTGTCTGTGCTGTGATCTGGCAGCGTCGGATGAAAAATCGCTACCCGGGTATAAAGAACATGAACGAAAAATCATTGCCCGTTGACACTATGTTTCACGGGCATCCGATAAGCAAACTAACCACAAATGTAATACACCATTAAAAAGTGTTAAGTATTACTCGAGTTCTTACCGGTAAAAACGGGCCGGACGCTATCTATGTACAATGCAAAAGACAATAGTACTGGCGTGAGAATATTAAAGTTTTATTGGGATTTTTCCTAATAGTTCGCGAGATAATAAACAGTATTCTCCATATTCTCAGTGTTATCTAATTGACTTTCCGGTCATTGTTGCAAATGAAAATACCCCTTGTTAGAATACCAATCAATATCTGTAGAGTCCTTTGACAAAAACCACTGATGATGTTTTTGCATTTTATCTCTTATAACCTGACCATATTTCTCCAGCGGAAGAAGTAAGTGTCTGACTTTATAAATTGAAACGCCACACAGATCGGCAAGCTCTCTGGTAGACAGTCCTTGTGTACAGTGATCTTTTAATAGATTGAGAATAAAAACTTGTTCCGGATCCCTGATCATCGTCAGATCACTTATACCCATTTCCGCAGCTAATCTCTGCAGATTGTCATGAGGTACGTTGTAGCCTGGATGTACTGCACCCGGGTTATATGCACACAGCGAGAGTTTCATTGCAGACTCCTGGATTTTGAAGGTGTTAGCAGTATGCGTTCCCCTGTGTCAACCAGCAACATTAGCTTGAGATGAAAGTAAATTCAGGATTTTTATCTAACATTTACACCTTTTTATTAAAATAAAACTGTATGTTAGAGAAAAGCAAGGTTTAGGGTGGAGATGAACATGAGGTTCGACATTGAGGGATTTATCACTTTTGACACAGAGGATGCGTCCCTCGTAAACCTGTTGACTGGGGATTGCGTTGAATTATCCCAAACCTCTGCGCGCCTGCTGGCAGAATTACTCAATCACCACGGTGATATCCTTTCGAGAAATGAAATCTTTCAGGCCGTTTTTGATAAATATGGTGCCAGAGCGTCAAATAGTAATCTAAATCAATATATCTCGACATTGCGTAGAAACCTGAACGATCTGGGTGTCGCAAAAGAAATCATTGTCACGGTTCCCCGTATTGGCTTCAAAATAGCAGAAGATGCCATTATCAATAACGATCGTGAGTATCGAACGCCATTTCTCGAAGAAAAGGAGCCTGAGGAACAACCCGTTAAACTGCAAAACCCCGGTCTTAAGCGGTTTACCCGCATTATCGCCCTGGCAATCGCCTTTCTCCTGCTCATAATAAATCCCGAGTCATTCAGGGCCGACACCGATATACAAAAAATGATTAAGGGCCAGTGCGTCATTTTTATGCCCTCATCACTCTCGTTGCGAGAGGTGACAAAAAGTTTTGCTTATGTCCCGCAACCATTCGATTGTTCACAGCAAAAGGAGTTGTACATTTACAAGCAGCAGGTAAAAGGTACCCTGGGCGATACTGTACAATTGCTCCTGATCAAATGTGATAAAGACAGTTGCATGAGTTTTTATTACAGAGAAAAAAATAATGCCTAAACAAGCTCTCTTGCTTTTGAGCTGTGTCGGTCTCTTATTGATTGGCGCAGTTTACTGTTTCACCCGGGCTCCGGTTTTCTCTTGCGAGTCACAATTTTCTGTCATTCAGAGTATCAACGGCGACAACATTCAGGCCGAAGGGTTAATTTTTGCTCACATGACGGACGAGCAACTTCTTGTCAATATTGATGGCCTTCTCACACATAATGAAAAAAAGTATTTAATCTCGCGGACGCTCAAAATGAAATATGAAACGTACAATGCTAATGCGAATCTGTATAAGATAATAAGTGTCAAAACCATACATGATAATACTGACAATGTTGATGATGAGATTGCTAATAGTTTGTTATTTGGTAAAGGCTCGAACGATAAAATAATTTTTCTAAAAAAAATCAATAAAAATGTCATACTATTTGGTAACCACGCATTCCCGCAATATGGTTGCAAACGAGATTAAGTTGCGTGGTTTTCTTTCATGAAGCACAGCGAAAGTTAAATTGCTCATTATATGAATATAAAATTAATAGAATCACTGGCTTGCATCTCAAAAATAATAGACATGATTAACCCCAGGCTTAACCTGCATCATGTCAGAACGGCATTTATTGCCTGGCACCTGGCCCGGGAATCCCGGTTCACGCCTGCACAGTGCAGGAAAACCCTGCTGGCGGCGCTGCTTCATGATATTGGAGGGTTAAACGAAGAGTCGCGTCTTCAGCCCCTCAGCTATTATGACAATGAACTCAATGACCACGCGGCCGTAGGCGCTGAATTACTGGCCAGCGTCCCTTTATTGACCCCGTTAAGTCCCATTGTCCGCTATCACCACACCCATTGGGACAATGGAAAAGGCGACCACATTAACGGGGAAAAAGTGCCCAAAGAGAGCCATGTCATATATCTGGCAGATCGTCTGGATGTTTTAATCGCTCATTACCGCTCCAGCGATATAATATCGGTTAAAGATGAAATTATTAATATAATTGTTGGCGGCGAACACATCTTGTATAACCCCGAGTTTATTAACGCATTCAGAAAAATAGCAAACTGCGAGCACTTCTGGTTAAAAATTAAATCCACAGAGTTCGATGATTACATTCAGGATATCCCCCGCATCCATAACGACTCTATCTCTTTGCATAACTTTCGCGATATTGCCACCATGCTGGCGTTTATTATTGATGGGTTCAGTCAGAACGGCGTCCAGCACTCCCTGGTCGTGGGACGTATATCCGGTTTTCTGGCCAGAGAAATGGGGATCCCTCCGGTTCAGTGCCTGAAAATCGAAATAGGAGGCTTACTCCACAACCTGACGTCTCTGGCGCTGTGCGCCGCGCCAGCGCATACCGGGGAAGATAATGCCGTCTGGGATGAACTCTATCCTATTGAAGCCATTCGGGATATTGCCCGCTGGTGCCAGATCCAAAAGGCGGTGATTGCCAAAGCGACGCATCCTCCAGAGGTGAGGATTCTGAAAGCCAGCATCTGGCTGGCATCATTGCTGCAGGGCGTCACTTTGTCGTCAGAATTCAAAGCGCGCGTAGGGGAAACCGCAGAAATCACCCCCGAACTGGCAGTCATTGTGCGCCAAAACAGTGGGGCTTTATTGCAGATCTTTCAGGAGTCCGTCAAAGAGCGACGCGCCCTGGTCCAGAGAATAAACCGACTCAGCCTGTCCTGAACCGCGAGACGTCGTCCTCGCGGTTTCTCCTTCTCAGGCGGACAAACCACCATCCAGCACCAGCGTCTGGCCGGTGAGATAGCGACTCCCTTCCCCGACCAGAAACGAGACCGCACGAGCAACATCCTGCGTGCGCCCGAGACGGCGCAGCGGAATATTCTGCCGCATCGCTTTCAATCGGGCTTCCGGAATGGCCTCCACCATTTCGCCTTCAATCAGTCCCGGAGCCAGACAGTTAACCCGAATACCAAAGCGCCCCACTTCTCGCGCCAGCGAACGCGTCAGGCCAATCATCGCCGCTTTGCTGGCGGCATAGGCCGTCTGCCCGCTATTGCCTTTAATGGCCGTCACGGACGACATAAACACGATAGATCCGCTGCCCTGGGTCATCATGGCAGGCAGCAGGAGACGATTCCAGTTCACCACCGCAACCAGATTGTTTCCCAGCACCTCTTGCCAGTCGCGCGCTTTCTGGTGGATGTGCAGCGCATCATTCGTCATGCCAGCGTTATGGATGATGGCGGCCGGCGGGCCATAGGTATCAAGCAGCGATATAGCTAACTGCTCAACGCTGGCCTCATCGCTGCCGTCACAGCGAAATCCTTTCACCCAGGTCGACGTACTCTGGCTTTGCGCGATGTCCAGCGTGCGAGCGATACCGACCTCGTTACGACCGGTAAAGACGATGTTCCACTCGGGCAATAAGTGACTCACCAACGCCTGGCCGATCCCACGACTGCCGCCGGTGATGAGCATCCATTTCTTTGCCATATCAACCTGCCATTTCTTGCGCAATGCGCTGGCTGAGTTCGCGAAGCGTCATGGTGGGATTTTTCATGAACATCTCGGGGTTAAGCGTGACGTTAAATTCACGCTTCGCCAGCACCATCAGCTCAACGTAGTCGAGACTGTCCAGCTCCAGCTCGGGCAGCGTCGTCTCTGGCGTCAGAGCATCGGGCGTCAGGTCCTTTGCGTCACAGATCATTTCACTGATTTTGTCGTAGATTATTTCATGCTGGTTCATTCGATTTTCCTTTTGTCAGTGCGCCGACTTTCAGCGTCACGGCATTGCTAATGTAGTGATGTTGATAACAGGTTCGTGCGGCAATTCGCACCACTACCGCGCCACTCGCAAGGTCGCCGACCACCAGGGCAGGCAACGTGTCGATCTCAAGCTTTTCCGGTAACGACTCTGCTCGCCAGGGAGCCAACAGATGGCTGTCGAAAATGACTTCCTGATGGGTCTGTACGACAGGGAAGAGAGCAAACAGCGCATCCAGCGTCCGACACGCCGGCAGCAGGGTGGCAATGGCCTGCTGGCGTAACAACGCCGTATCCTGAAGAAGATGGCGAAACAACAGGGCGTCGAGAAAATGCCACTGTTGGGCGTCAGGAAGCAGCGGCATGAACGTCTGATGCAACGCGGCCAGCGCCGAAGAATCCAGCACGCGCTGGCTTTCGCCGTCAATAAGCGGTAGGTGTTTTTCTGGCGTGAGCTGACAGGAAAGGCAGGCCTCTTCGGCAGAGAATTCGCGCACTGACGCCGCAACACGCTTATTCATATCGCGCATCAGGCGATAGGCGGTATCCCGCCACAGCGGTCGGCGCAGACGCACAGTACATTTCAGATACGGTGCGTCGTCGACCGGTGGGCTGATAAACCGTTTTACGTCCAGCAAGGCACGCATCCCATGCACGCTGAGCCCGCGTCCCCCCCGCGCTTTCACCCACGCCTCGTCAAAATGCACCGGATTGTAATCGCCCGAAAACGCGGCCCAGCGTCGGGCATCCTGTTGATTGTAATGGAGAGGCATCATACGTGCTTCTCCAGAATCAACGCCGCATTCGCGCCACCAAAGCCGAAGCTCAGGTTCAGCGTGCGACGAACATTGCCCGGACGATGGCCTTCAACCACATAATCCAGATCGCAGCACTCATCCGCCTGCTGGAAATTCGCCGTTGCGGGGATAATGCCGTTGGCAATCGCCTGCAAACAGACGATGCTCTCGAAGGTGCCCGCCGCGGAGATTAAGTGCCCGGAGTACGATTTTGTACTGGAAACCGGAATGGACCACACCGCGTCCCCCAACGCCATTTTTAGCGACTGCGTTTCATTGATATCGTTCAGCGGCGTGGAGGTACCGTGCGCGTTGATGTAGTCGAGTTGCTCCGGTTTCAGTTCCGCCTGTTGCAGCGCGTGGGTAATAGTTTGCACGCGGGCAAGACAGTCTTCCGCCGGTGAAGTGAAATCCCAGGCATCAGAGAAGTTGGCGTAGCCTGTAATCTCGCCGAGAATGGTAGCGCCGCGCGCCAGCGCCCCTTCTCGCTCTTCCAGGCACAGCACCGCCGCCCCTTCCGACAGCACAAAGCCGCTACGATGGGCGCTGAACGGACAACTGGCGCGCTGCGGATCCGATGACTCCTTGCTCAGCGCGCCCAGCACGTCAATGTTCCACACCGCGCAGTGGCTGGTGAGAGACTCTCCAGCACCGGCCAGCATCATCTTCGCCCTGCCGCTGCGAATCACCTCGTAAGCGTCGCCAATGGCGATCGTCCCCGTCGCGCAGGCGGCAATGACCGTATTCTGATAGCCATTGAGCCCCCAGAACTGGCTGCATGCCGCGGTGGTGACGCTGGGCATCGAATAAAAACAGTTAAACGGCGAGGCGACACCCGTGCTTGCAAATTCACTTTGTGCGTCGTAGCTTTCGTCCAGTCCCCCCCAGCCGGTCCCCATGATCACGCCACAATCGAGCGTGCTGTAGTACTCCTGTGGCGGCCTGAGGCCAAAAGCCATCGTTATCGCCTGACGCGCCGCGCCGACGGTCAGCCGGGCAAAACGCGGCAGCCGACGGCGAATAATCGCAGGAACCCCTGCAAGGCTCGGTTCGTTATCCACTAGCCCGAGAAAATGGGTGTTGATATTCAATGCCGTTTTATCGACATAGCGATAACCCAGCCGGTTATCCATTATCGCCTGCCAGCTCTCATCAGCCGACGCCCCAAGCGGGGTTACGGCGCCATACCCGGTAACGACGACCCGCTTAACTTCATTATTCAGCTTCATGTTGCATCATCCTGTATTGCGTTTCGCCACCCCCTTGCGCCAGCCAGAGCTGCAACGTGGCGTAGAGGTAGTCGTATTGGGTTTGTGCGAGGGAGTTCTCTGTCGTCAACAGATCGTCCTGCGCGTTCAACAGCGTCTGAAAATCCACGGCGCCCGCGCGATAGCGGCTTTCCGTCAGGGTTAAACGTCGCTGGCTGAGGGCCAACGACTGGTGAAGTCGTGCACGCTGTTCATCAGCACTCACGCGGTTTTCCATCGCTTCATCTACTTCGGCGAGCGCGGCGTAGGCCGTCGAGCGGAAGGTTATTGCCGCCTGTTTTACCGCGAGATCCGCCTGTTTCACGGTGAGCTGTTGGGTGTTCCACTGGATAAATGGCAGCGTCAGCGCGCTGCCAATCGAGCGGATCGGATCGCTGAACCATTGGCTGAAGATCTGGCTGCCGGCATTCAATGAGGCATCCAGAGAAAGCGCGGGATAAAACTGCAGCCGTGAGGCGTCGTAACCCGCAAGGGCTGCGCGCAGGCGAGACTCGGCGGCCTGAATGTCAGGCCGCTGCGCGATCACCCGCAGCGGTGTTTTTTGCGCAATCGGCACCTGCTGGTTGACATCCAGCGCAGGCGATTCATCCGCATGTTGCTCTGCCGGTCTGTTGAGCAACAGTGCCAGCGCATTGCGCGTGTTCTGGCGCTGCTGAACCAGCGTTCGCCACTGATTCTCTCGTTCCAACAAAGACTGCTGCGACTGCAACACATCAAGTTGGCTAACCTTCCCGGCGTTAAACCATGACTGCACCTGCTGCACGGTCTGTTGCGAGATCGCCAGACCGTCACGCTGATTGCGAATCTGCTGGTTATACAGCGCGATACGCCAGTAAAGCTGGGCGGTAGTCCCCATCGTAGTGAGTACCGTCGCATGGTAATCCTGCTCGCTCGCCACCGCTTCCCATTCACTTTGTTCACGAATTCGCGCCAGTTTCCCCCACAGATCCAGTTCCCAGGTGATGGTGATGCCGCTGCTGTAGTTTTCCTGCGCGGAGGTTCCCCGACGCACGTTTTTGCTGTTACTGGCTGAACCGCTGACCGCCACATCGGGAGTCATATTGGTGTCCGTCAACCCCGCAGCCACACGCGCCTGTTGCACGGTGATGGCCGCCGCAGCGAGATCGTTATTGCTTTCCAGCACCTGTTCAATCACCCGCGACAGCCGGGGATCGCCAAAACGCTGCCAGCCATATTCCGACACGTTGTCGGTAGCAGGTTGCCATAGAGCGGGCAATGACAGCAGCGGACGCTGATAGTCGCTACGGGTCAGTGAGCTACACCCCGCAAGCAATAAAAGTGCGGGCAATACAAGCCGTCTTTTCATTCGCGAGCCAGCGCCTCAGTTGGGTTGAGGCGAGCCGCTCTGCGCGCCGGGAAATAGCCAAATGTCAGGCCGATCAGGGCAGAAAACCCACAGGCCATCAGCACCGGAAACGCGGTGAACACCATGGAGAACGCATCGGTTGCAAAGGCGAAAAGATGTCCCGCCACCCACGACCCGAGCACCCCGAGCAGCCCACCAAGGGCGCAGATCATCACGGCCTCAATCAGAAACTGGTTCATGATGTCCGAGGGACGCGCGCCAACGGATAAGCGGATGCCAATTTCATGGGTCCGTTCGGTTACCGACACCAGCATGATGTTCATCACCCCGACGCCGCCTACCAGTAAGGAGATCGCTGCAATGGCGGTGATCAACAGCGACATAGAGTCAGAGGTCTTTTGCAGCGCGTTCGCCAGTTGATCGTCCGTCTGGATAAAGAAGTCCTTCCTGCCATGTTCCCGCAGCAGATGACGTTCCGCCCGCTGAGCCGCCTCATGCGGTTCCAGCGGCGGCAGAAAACGCAGAATCAACGATTCCAACGGTTTTTCGCCGGTGAGTCGCTGCTGTAATGACGTATGTGGAACCCAGGCGGCCATAAATCCGCCCACCACTTTCGGGCCGGGACGTGTCGCCACGCCGATCACCCGCCACGGCGCGCCGCCTATCTGAACAATCTCATCAAGCGGATTTTCTCCACCGGGGAACAGCGTATCGCGCCCGGTTTCATCGAGAATCAACACCGGTTCGCCTTCCGCGACGTCGCGCGCGGTAAAGCCATTTCCCTGCACAAAACGCAGCCCTTGAAGAGCGAAAAAGTCCTGAGAAACCCCAGAGAGCATCATAGAGGAGTCGAGCCCTTTGCGAACCGCGAGCGTTGTACTGCTGACCACCGGCGAGACGCCCATGATCCACGGCAGCGCCTGCAAACTGCGCACATCATCCATCGACAATGCGCGCTCCATATCGGGACGCTTACTGCCCCACCCCGTGCCGGGATAGATCTCCAGCGTGGTGCTTCCCAGTTTGCCAATCTCGCTCATGATCGCCTGCCGTGCGCCTTCGCCTACCGCCATCGACGACACCACCGACGCAATGCCGATAATGATCCCCAACATGGAGAGAAACGCGCGCATCCGGTGCCCGAGCAGCGAACGCCAGGCCATACGGACTGCCTCATGAAGACGGCGTCCCAGCGAGGCACGTCCATTATCCTGCGCCGGCAACGCAATCGGACGGCGAACGGCGGCGTGCTGAACGTCGCGAATAATTCGCCCGTCACTGATCTCAATCATTCGCTGTGCCTGCCGGGCAACGTCGCGATCGTGGGTGACGATGATGACCGTATGCCCCGCCGCATGCAGCTGGTGAAGCACATCCATTAGCGCCTTGCCGCTGACGCTGTCGAGCGCGCCGGTGGGCTCATCCGCAAGGATAATATGCGCACCGTTGATCAGCGCCCGACAGATGCTCACTCGCTGCTGTTGCCCGCCAGAGAGTTGGGCGGGACGGTGCTGGAGTCGGTTTTCCAGGCCAAGCTGACGTGCAAGACGCTGGGTTCGCGCAGTGCGTTCTGGCTCTGACATCGCGGTGTACAGCGCAGGAATGGCGATGTTCTCTTCCGCCGTCAGATACGGCATCAGGTGATAGCGCTGGAATATAAACCCCAGATAGCGGCTGCGCAGATCGGCCAGGTGCAAACTGTCAGCGTCGTGCACCGGCGTACCGTTGATTAACACCTCGCCGGAAGAAGGCTTGTCCAGGCAACCGATAATGTTCATCAGCGTGGACTTCCCTGAACCAGAGGCGCCGACAATCGCTACCATCTCACCGCTGTGGATGGTCAATGAAATGTCGCTTAGCACCGCAAGCGTCTCGCTTCCCGCGCTGAATGTCCGGCAAACCTGGCGTAAAACGATAATCGGTTCCATCCGCTATCCTCGCACCGTGTCCTGCGCCAGCACCACGCGATCGCCAGCCTGCAATCCCTCCAGCACTTCGGCGTACTGTCGGTCGTTGATCCCAATGCGGATCGTGCGGGTGCGCGTTTTCCCGTCTTCTACCGTAGTGATGGTGTAGCGCTCAGTGTCCAGCGCCTGCCCGAGCGCCGCGACCGGCACGCGCAATACATTCTTTGCTTCGGCAATCTGAATGAATACCTGCGCCGTCATCGACGTTTTAAGCTCGCGCCCGGCGTTAGGTACTTCAAAGGTGCCGGTGTAGTACACCGCCATCGCCTGTTGATTGCCGCCCCTGCTGCCCTCGCCGGGCGCTTCCAGCGCTTCCAGCGGCGCAGGCTGTACGAAGCCCATCGTACTGGCGTAGCGTTTATTCGGATTCGCGATGACATAGAAGCGCAGCGGCTGACCGGGATGGATTTTTTGCACGTCAGCTTCAGAAATGCGTGTTTGAACCTGCATGGTGTCGAGATCTGCCAGCACCAGAATGGTCGGCGCCGTTTGCGAGGAGACGATGGTCTGCCCTTCCCGGGTGACAATGCCCAGCACTTCGCCGTCGATAGGCGCCACAATACGGGTATAGCTGAGGTTGGCCTGCGCCGTTTTCACCGCCATCTCCGCCTGCACAATCTGCGCGTCGCTCACGTCAATTTGCTGCACCTGCGCATCGTATTGCGCTTTCGCCTGCTCGTATTCACTGCGCACGGCAGAGCCGTCACGCAACATCATGCGCTGGCGGTTCAGTTCCTGGCGATAACGTAACAGCGTCGCCTGCGCCGACAGCTTTTGCGCTTTCGCACTGGCCAGCTGCGCGCGCGTATTGTTGAGATCTGACTCCTGCAAAGTGGGGTCAATTTCCGCCAGCAGTTGTCCTTTCCGCACCTTTTCGCCCTGGCGCACGTACAGCTTGCGCAGTTGTCCGTTAACCTGCGCGCCGACGTTAACCTGCACCGCCGGTTTCAACACCCCCGTCACCAGCACCACCTTTTCGATATTGCCCGTACCAATGGTCTCCAGCGGTAAACTCTCCTGCGGCGAAGGCGACGCCAGCGTCGCCCATGTGGCACTCACCGCGACGGCCAGCGCCAGACCACCGCCAATCAGTAGCCAACGCGATTTCGGCGTCATACGTTGACCTCCAGCGGGCTGAGTTTGCCATCAGTCAATTGATAAACCCGCTGAAAACGCGACAGAATCGCATCGCTGTGGGTAACCACAATCAGTGACTTACCGGCTTTCTGGCAATGCGCGTGAATCGCTTCCATCACAATGGCCGCCGTATCGTCATCAAGATTGGCAGTCGGTTCATCGAGCAATAACACCGGACGGGAACTGTACAGCGCGCGCGCCAGCAATAACCGCTGACGCTGGCCGAGCGACAGCGCCGCGTGACTTTCGCGGATCAGGGCGTCAATACCGCCCGGTAATCCACGTACCACCTCGCCCAGCGCGAGGGAATCCAGCAATGCCTCAATCCGCCCACGGTCGCGTTCGCGGTAGTGCGCATCGAACAACGTAATGTTTTCGCGAACTGAGGCATTAAACAGAATGTCCTCCTGACTTTGCAGGCAGACAAACTGCGCCAGCTGTGGCGCCGTAAGCGCCGTGTCAGCGGCATAGCAGCCCCCCGCCTGCGGAGAAAAGAGTCCGGCAATCAGACGCAATAAGGTGCTCTTACCCGCACCCGATTCACCGACAATTGCAATCTGCTCACCCGCGCGCAGCGACAGCGAAGCCGACGACAACACTGGCCTTGCGGGATCGTAGCCGTAGCACAACGACGCAAACGTCAGATCCGGCACCGTATCGACGGGAAGCTGCGCCGCCAGCGAAGCAGGTGCCGCCTCGTCCCGTGGCGCAAACAGCGCATGGGCGCGGGTGTCGATCACATTCAACTGAGATTTCTGGATGATGGCGTAGAAGATCCGCGTGACGTAGGAGGTGAATATTTGCCGCAGGAAGCTATAGGCAAAAAAATCGCCCAATGAGATCAGTTTGCTGTGCACCATCGGCAATACCACCAGCATAAACACCACCATTTCCAGGCTCCCGGTGAGCTGATACAGTCCCTCTTTCACCTGCTGGTAAATCTTCTGGCGTTGCAGACACGAAAACAGATCGCGACTGAAACCCGCGAACTGTCCCTGGCGCTGTCCTTCCAGTCCGGCGGTTTTAACGGTCAAAATGCCCTGAATGGTCTCCATGAAAAAATCGTTCAGGGTGGCGCTTTTCAGTTGCAGTTGCTGGGTGAACCAACGGTCGCGGATCACCGCCCAGACGCTGATGATCCCCATTACCGTGACGCCGACGGCGGAGATCGCCGCCAGCACGGGCGCAATCCAGAACATGATCGCCAGCGCGATCGTACAGATCACCCAGTCGGATCGCAGACCATTATCCAGTTCAATCTTTTGCAGCAGACCAATCTGCCAGGCCGTGAAGCGGCTGAAGATCTCCCCCGGCGCCCGTTTTTCAAAAAAACGCAGCGGGTTGCGGAGCAGGCGAGAAAACCCCACGCCGCTGTGGATCAGCACAAAGCGTTTGATAAAACGTTCGCTAATCACCCGTACGCCCAGCGCCATCAGTGAGGAGGCGACAAACGCCAGGATAAACCAGCCGTAGGGAAAGTCGCTGTTCGCCACGCTGGAGAAGGCCTGGTTAATGGCGTTGCTCACCATCGTCGGCATCAGAAACAGCGTCAGCGAGACGAGGAAGGTCAGCAGCATCAGCCGATAGATCCCTGGCACCGCCGCCGTCTCCTGCATACTCATCGCCTGCGGCGCGGTCTCCGCGGTTGTTGACAACGGTAAATCAGGGTCTGCGGCAAACGCCTGCTCAGGTTCCACAATCAGCGCATAGCCGCTGATCTCCTGCTTAAGCGCGGCAAACGGCAGCCACTGCTCACCAATCGCCGGGTTCATCACGCACACGTGGTTGCCTTTGCGCCAGGCCAACAGGACGTAGTGACTTGCGCCGTAATGCAAAATGGCCGGCAGCGGCAGGGAGCTCAGTTCATCGTGTTCAAACAGCACTGGCGTTGTCGCAATGCCCAGTCGCGCCAGGATACGCATCAGCGTATCCATTGAGGTTCCGTGGTCAGAGGCCGGAAACCACTCGCGCAATGTTGCCAGCGAAACGGGCTGTCCCTGCGTCTGTGCCAGCATCGCCACGCACGCCAGGCCGCACTCGTTGGTCTCTTCCTGAAAGATCAGATTCGGGATCGTGGTCGTCATTTTTATCATCAGTGATTAATAAAGAAGAGAGAATGGCTGTGCCAAAGGAGCCACTCCTGCGGGTATTCACGCAGAGTGGATTCAATAATGTCAGGCAGCTCGCGGGCGACGTTCTGACTGCTCACCGGCGGATGAATATGGATGTGCAAACCGTTGTCATAGCTGAGGTGATAAAACACTACCTGCGCCGCAATCACCCCGGAAAGGCGCACCACGCCATTGTGTAACTTCGCGCAGCGGTCGAATAAACGACATGGCAGTTTTGCCGCCAGCGCCCCTTCGGCTTGCAGGGTATAGTCCGGCGAGATATCGGGGAAAATAATCATGTTCTGCTGCCCGGTGGCAACATCAGTGATGAGCTCCATCAGACTGCCAGCCAGCGTTTTGTTCTGCTGATGGATGGAACAATAAGAGAGGTCGATCCCCCCCAGCGCGCGGGTCTGCGCGTTATAGAGTTCAGCGCTGGAAGAGACAACCACGCAGGCTTTACCCGGCGTGACGCAGGCGCCGACCATCGCAGCCAGCACGTCGGAGACCGTATGTAACGGTGCCAGAATGTAAGGTATGTTCTGCTGATGCAACGGTCTGACCACCGCATCGAGTTCAGCCGCACAGGCGCGGATCTGCTGGAGCAGTACCGGGTTTTGTCCCCAGGTTGCGGCTTCTTCCAGCAGGCGGCGGCGCACGGCGATCCAGGCCGCGTCCACCCGGCCTTTTTGGCCGATCAGGCAACGGGTGTTTTCGTTTGCCACCGCATGACGTAAACGAAATGAGCGCCCCAACAGCCGTAGCGCGCAGAGTCCTTTCGCCACGGTCAGTAATACGGGCAGCGGCAGACATCGCACCATTTTTCGCAGCAAAATCAGCGTTCCCTGAGAAAAATGACGTCTCGCGTCATACAGCCATCCCGCACTGTTTTTAAAACTAAATACGCTCCAGAGAATAAAAAATCTGACCACCGGGGTTATTTATCCTCTTTAAGCAATTGCAGCATGCGCTGCGCAAATTGAGGAAATTCGCTGTCCTGGGCCACCACATAGCGTTTATTGATAATAAACATCGGCGTCGCATTAATGTCATAGTGCGCGGTAATGGCCGCCATTGTGCTGAGACGATTTTTGACCGCGTCACTCTGGCGCAGGGCGTTAAATTTATCCGCATCAATATTGTTTTTTACCAGCCAGGCATTGAGCACTTTCTCATCGGTGAGATTGATATTGCGGGTAATCACGGCGTTATAGGCGCTTTCACGAATATTCTTTTCAATCCCCATCTCTTCCAGGGTGGCGAAAATCGGCGCGTAAGCAGCAAGGCCGCTGTTCTCACTGGTGATATGAATCGAAGTCAATGAACTACCGGGCGGCAGGGTGCGGGAAAACTCAGCCAGATTATCTTCGTTTGCCGCACAATAATGGCAACCATACGACATCACTTCGATAATACTGCGTTCTTCTTTGATCGGGCTATTCGCAATTTGTTCTGCGCTGACTTCACGAAAAGCCTGTGTTTGTGAGTTATCCGTGGCAAAGGTATTAAAAACAAAAATGTGGTAACAAAGCACCGTCATCAGCGAAGAGATAACGATTAAACACAGCGAATAGCTGATAATGGTGATGCGTTTAAATTGGGTCGCCATAATATTCTCGCAGCGGAAATAATAAACCTGGAGGCGCGGGCACCTCCAGGCTATAGCCAATTAGTAGCGGTTCGGAACGCCACCACACTTGCTGGCATCTGCATCTTTCATTGAAGTGGTGCTGCCGTGCTTATCAGTACAGGTTGTCAGTTCTTTACAAGAGGTCACCCCTCCAATGGTAACGTTCTGATACGTTGTTTCGCAGGTTTTGCAGGTTCCGCCCACAACGTTAGCCACTTCGAACGCCGTTAATTTTTTCATCTCTGTTTTCCTTACTTAGGGTTTAATTGAGTGCAATCACTTGCACCGATCGTTCGGCAAGTATTACTGCCGAAAAGACGTTTCACGGGTCACGGCATAATTCCCTTGAATACCGTGAATAACGCAATGTTGTTTCTGATATTGAGTCGCTTCATTAAGTGCCGCTTGATATAGCTCAGGCGTCGGACATCGATATTCACCTCGCAGGAAATCTGCGACAGCGATTTCCCTTTAAATATCTCTTCCATCAGCCACCACTCATTGCCGGAAATCGTATAATTCACGTCCCGGCAGTGCAGTCTTTTGCGGGTGTAATTCACCAATGAATAGCTAAAGCAGCATCCCTTACGTCGTTTATCCAATAACTCCTGAAAAAAAGGGGTAGTATTGGCGAGATTTTCACTTTTCAATAACCAGTGAGCATTTGGCAAGAGCGCATAAAGCGTGAAAAACAGCGGCATGTTGTGCTCGCTTAATAAAATGATCAGATTCTTGTTTTCACGCTGATAGAAATTATTCATAAGTTGCAGCGCACGGATCCGCTCACGCGGCAGGCTGTCCAAATCGCAGAGGATCCACAAGCAACAGTCGTCATTAACAGGCGTCTGTAACTGACTGATCAATTGCGTGTAATCATCCGTTAAGGAGTATAAAACGTCCGTCTGCTCCGCGAGCAAACTGGCAATCACTGTTTTAATTCCCTGCGAAAAAAAGAGATCTTTATTATAAAGAAAGCACTGATACACCATGCCTCAATATCCTTTTGATGACGCTACTGATAGTTCAATGTGTAATTTGCCGTGGCGGTAAAAGGCCCGGTAGTCAAGGTACCGTTAGCTAAAGCATCCGGCTCGGCTTCCACAAACGCCTGAAAGTTAAGCCGTAAAATGGTATCGCCGATCGCAGCCGGACGGGTCGCCACATTCAGGCGCACAGGCGTATCGTCCTCTTCCAGAAGGCCGATCCCCACGCCGCCCGCGTTGCCGGGTGACGTGGCGCTGATCGCCAGTCGGTCCGCCAGATTGCCGTTGGCAATACCGCTGAACGTCACCGTGACGGAATTAAAGACGCCGGGTGAGCAATCCTCTAATTTGATCGTGAATGGAACCGGTACGGTTTTCCCGTTGATATACAATGATTTTGTCGATATTTTCCCAAAATCGACCGGCACGCGTTCTGAATCGGGCGCAATGCTGCACGGGTAAGCCATCACCACGCCGGTGAAACTGAGATCGCCGCCCAGCAACTCCCCCAGTGCCCACACCGGAGCCGGAGCGAACGTCGTCAATAAACAGGCAAAGATCATTGTTATGCGATGCATATTCCCTCCTTACTGGAATTCAGCCACAACCGTTGCGGATGCATGGAACTCGCCTTCCGGAATGACGGAGGTGACATATTTCGCCACCGGTGCGGCAGTCAGGTTCCAGTCGCCTTCGTTATTGGCAAACCCCGGCACGTTATAGAAGGTGTTGGGCACCACCGGGTTACCCTGGCGATCACGCAGCGCAATACCCAGCTCAGAACGATCCGTTGTTCCCTGCGTGCTCAGGTATTTGCCGTCATCAAACGCCGGATTGGCCTGCTGGATCCCCAGCTTGATATTCAGTGCGCCCTGAGCAAAACTGCCGCCCTCGCACTTCACATGAATCGGCACGTTCTGGCTGTAATTGGTGCCGTTCAGCCGGTTACCGTTCCCCGGTATGTTGCCGAAGTCGACAACGATCGGCGTTCCCTGATTGACGATACATTTATCCGGTACGGTAATGACACCGGAGGCAATGGTGATGCGCGACAGTGGGGTTTGCCCCATTGCGCCCGGCCCCAGGCGACCAAACAGTTTGGCGATTTCAGATCCCTGTAAGTTCACCCCGTTAATGATGGGTTTGGTGATCATAAAGGTCACCTTTCCCTTCGCGCCGGAAGTGAATTGGTTTTGCAGAATGGTGCTGGGAACGTTGCAGAAGTTCTGTGGCGCGTCGTTTGAGACGTTATCAAACGGTACGGTTTTATAATCTTGCAGGTTGCCACCAATGTAGATCTCAATTTTAACGTCCATGTAGTCATTGAGCTTGAGGTAACCCGGCGTCATTCCGGACTGCGTTAACGTCGCTTGCGCCATGTAATAGACCGGCTGATTGTTCATCGGCTGCGAGCAGTACGCGCGTCCCTGGAACATCCCTGCCAGATTAAACTCGTCGGTGATGGTCGCGCCTGCCTGGTTGGAGGTAATATCATGATTATTAATATTAATCAGATAGTCATAGGTCCCATTCACCGGTTCAATTTCACCGTCCACCACGGACCACGCCGCGCCGGGCAAGCCGAGCGTGCTGAGCGCCAGTAAGACTGGCCATTTGCGGCGAAACAGACCTGAGATCTTCATTACAAATACTCCATCTTCAGGCGAACCAGGCTGCTAAAGTCGCCCGCGCTCACATGCAAACCGGTGGATTCCAGTGCCGCCATAAAATTCAGCTCACTGTCACCAGAATTCACTAACCAGGGAGCATGAGTCTGACCGACATCCAGCGCATTCCCGTCCTTATCGAGCAGGCGCACACCTGCCCCCTGAGTTGTACCGCTGGTGCGTAATAGCTGCCCGTTATTCAGATCGGATTCACCCACAAACGTCAGTTGCACCGCCTGCTCCCCGGTGCTATAGGCACGCCAGTCATTCCCGGTGGTTCTGGAAGCCAGACTCCCTCGCGATTGCGACGCCCCTTTCAGGCAGTCCTTCAGATGCAATTTAAAGCGTACCGGCTCGCTGCGATCGCCCGCCTGACGAAAGTTCTGCGCGCTGATCTCGCCCATCTCGACGTCCTGAATGCGCCCTTGCGTCATCAGTACACAGGGGGAAGCAAAAACAGAACCGTGAAACCGGACAATGCCGCTATCTTCGCTGACATGTTCCTGCGCGCTATGCTGTGGCTGCGCTGGCACATCCGCCCCGCACTGAAATGCCACGCCCATCGCGAAGAGGGCCACAGTGGATAAAGGGTTTTGCATTGTCAGGTTCCTCCTGGTTAGCCCTGCTGCGCCGGTGGAAGCGCTTTGCACGTGTTGCCATCGCAACGAAACTTCAACTCCGGGTGTCCGCCATAATCGTTCACGTACATCATGGAGAACTGGCTGACGCTCCCGTCTGTCACCGCAAACTGCTGGCTCGATTTGGGTGCGATCATGATCCCTGGAAATTGGGTGATCTTCTGTCCGGCACCTTTGGACAGCCCAAGGATCGTGACGTAGTAGGGCGTTGGGTTTTGTACGGTCATCTGGCTGCCGTTTTTATGGAACACCACCTGGTCCTGCCAGACTTCACTCCGGCTCTTCGGGATCACCGCCGCCGGGCGGTAAAACAGCTTGATGCGCGACTGCATGGCCAGTTGCAGCGTGTTCGGTTTATCCGGCTTCGGCGGGATCTCCCGGACATTGAGGTAGAACAGGCTCTCTCTGTCCTGCGGCAGTTTTTCAATCCCGGCGGTTTTGGTGACGCGCGCGATCCCTTTCTGTCCCCCGTTGATTCGCTGTAGCGGCGGTAACACAATCAGCGGCGAGGTAATCTTGTTACCCTTTTCATCCTCAACCCACGACTGGGCGAGGAAAGGAATATCCGGGCTGGTGTTGGACAGATTGGCACTCGACGAGGCCTCTTTCTCCGTAATAATGACGCGGGTCCGATCCAGAGAGACCCCCGCCTGCGCGTAGCCGCCAATCATGCTCAGCACCCACGCCGCCATCAGATATCCGTTATGTCTTTTCTTGCTCATTTTTGGCCTTTTATTACAGTGAGATAACCGTTCTGTCGGGATTAACGACACGGCAGAAGCGTGTTCGCAGATCCGTTGTTTGCGCCTGACGGGATCGTTACCTGACATTGCTGCTTACCGCCCCACATCACGTTCAGCGTTTCGTTCGCATTGACCCCCGCAAGCCAGGCTTGCCCGTCTTCCAGCACCATGGCGACGCTTACGCCGTCGGTGTTGTAAATTTCCGCGCCGAATGGCGGGACGCTGCCATCCGCGAGGCGTAGTGTCCCCATCATCTTCATCCCCTTCGCCATGCCGAAGGCCTGATAGCCAATCGCGCCTTCCGTCAGGGTTGTCGTGCTGATGGCCTTTGACGGCTCGATGTCGCTGTCCATCGCATCGACATCCACGCGGGTGTCAAAACTGTTGTAGCTCACCACATCCGGCACCACGGCAATGCCGTAGCCGTTAGTCCGCGACTTCTTGCCGTTGAGCGGAACACCGCCAATGCCATTGGTATCCACCATGACGCGCGCCGTGTTGATCGTTGCGCCGCTGTTATGCATCGCTGCGCCGTGGCGGGTTGCCGTGAAGCCTCCGCGCAGGGTCGTACTCAGCGCCATGTACTGGTTCTGCTGATAGCTGGCGTTGGTATTAATTTCTGCCAGTTGCGAACGATGCTGGTAATAGCCGTCAACGCTGGCGTTACCGCTCTGACTGGCACCCGCTCGTATACGCCACAAGTTGTTGTAATCACTGTTGTCGGTGTAAGACGCCATCGGACTGGTTTTGCCGTTGTTGGTCTGAATATCCAGCCCTGCCCATTTGTTGTCGCCAATCGGCACCGACAGAGAGAAGGAGATCGAATCGTCTTTGCGCCCTTTGTAATCGGTACGGTAAGCGGAAAGGTTGGCGGTGATACCGCTGATATCGCCGATGCGGAAAGAACGCCCCACCGACATGCCGTAGCGATCCTGGCTGCGCTTATCCCAGTAGTTCTGGTGCGTCCAGGTGAGAAAGACGGTCGTCGCCTTCCCTGCTTCGCCAGCCCAGAACGTTTTATTCCCGGTGATGGTATAGAGCTCTTTTTCGCGCCCCAGATGGTTGTATCCCTGGTAACGTTCATCGAGGTATTGCGACATTGAGCGGAAATCTTCCTGCGAGAAACGGTAGCCCGCGAAGGTAATGGAGCTGTTGTATTCGTCGAAGGTTTTAGCGTAACTCAGCTTGTAGGAGGTCCCTTTCAGACGGTTGCCGTCAGGCTCACGGCTCCATGACTCGGTGGCATCAACGGAAATAGCGCCAAACGCGTAGAGATCGCGCCCGATACCCAGTGAAGCCGCGGTGTACTCTTCACCAGAAGACTGTAAGCCGCCATACAGCGACCACGCGTTACTGACCCCCCAGGAAAAATCACCGGAAAGGAACGTGGGGCCCTGCATTTTATGGTTGTAACGGGACGGCGTACCGCCTGAGATGTTGTAACGAACGTAGCCCGGACGCGTGAGATACGGAATGTTGGCGGTGTTCACCTGGAAAGTGGAGACCGAACCGTCCTGCTCTTCAACGCGTACATCAAGCGTACCGCGCACTGAGCTGCGCAAATCCTGAATATTGAACGGTCCGGCAGGCACCGTGGTTTCATAAATAACGCGCCCACTCTGGCTGACGGTCACTTTGGCGTTGGTACGGGCGATACCATGAATTTCAGGCGCATAGCCCTGTAACGCCGGTGGCAGCATCCGCTCATCGCTGGCAAGATTGACCCCGGTAAAACGCACGGTATCGAAAACCTGCGAATTCAGGTAGATCTCACCCAACGTCAGTTTCGCCGCGATCATCGGCAAGGGACGGTAGGCGTAGATCTGGTTCCAGTCGAAATCGAATTGATGGTTCTGACTGTAATAGCTGGTCTGGTATTCACCACGCAGACGCCAGCCGCCGATGTTCGCCCCCGCCTGGCCGTAGCCTGAAACCGCACTGTAGTTTTCCTGACCATTGAACTGGCGAGTGAGTTGCCCGTTGAGGCTGTAATCGAACAGCAGACCCGCAATCCCTTCATCCCAGCGTTCAGGCGGCGTCCAGTTGGGATCGTTATACTTCATCCACGCCTGCGGCACGGTAATTTCAAGCACGCCGGCATAGTTGCTCAGTTTTGACCCCGGCAGACTTTGCAGCGAGTAGCAATTCTCATAGAGTTGAGTGACCTGCGCGCGGGCCTCATCTTTCAGCGCCAGTTTGTCCAGCAGGTCGCCACTGATGCAAGGCAATGTGCGCTTGCCTTCGGGGGCATCGATATAACGAATTTTCTCCTGGCCGACAGGCTGACCGTTAATACGGATATCCAGCAGATAATCGCCAGGGGTGACATAGTTGTCGGTCGCAAAGCGCGACAGGTCAATCTGCGTGCGATCCGCAGCATCCAGGACATCGGTATTAAATTCAACGCTCTCCTCGGCACTGGCCGACGGCGCATAGCAGCTATGCATTACCAGAAGAGCAATGATCGTTAGATGGGTATTTAATTTTGCCGACATGATTTTCGTCCCGAATAAATCCGTTAAAAACGGCCTGCGTCCCGCTACGTTATTGTTATGCTGTTAGTGGTAATCCATAAAAAACTGCGCAACGGCAGTAAACTCGCCCGCTTTTATATATTTTTGAACCGGTACCAGCGATGCGGAAAATTTTAAAACGTTATCAGTCTCGCTCAGTTCATATCCCGGAGAGGGTTGACCCAGCGTTAATATTCCCCCATGACTGTCACGTAGACGAATACCAAATCCATCGGCGTCACCACTGACTAATAATGTCGTGGGATCGGATGCCGCCGCATTGCCCATAAAAGTGACCGACGCATAGGGATAAAGTGAACCATCGTTGCCCCGCTTCACCACGGAACATCCTGTCAGACGAACCAATACTGGCCGCGTAATATTGCCTTCATCATTGCGATTAATCAGGCTGGCGGAAACATCGCCAAACTCAACCTCGATATCCCGACTGTTCGGGTCAAGGCTACATCCCGCCTCAATCAGTTCACCGCTCATCGCTAATTTACCCGGCGTGACGGTGGAGGCTGAAACCGAAGCCGACCCAACCAGAGCGCAAAAATAGACTGCGACGAGGAGCATATTGTTTATTTTCACGTTGTCCCTCCCTGGTACGATCCCTGATTTGAAAAGTGCGGGATAACTCCCGCACTCAGAACGTCGGGTGGATTACTGGTAAGCAATCTCGAAGTTAACCGTTGACTGGAAAGAACCTGCAGTCACGGTTGCGCTTGCGCTTTCTGCTTTCACGTAGGCAACAAACGGAATGGTGTTGGTACCGTTAACCAGTTGTACAGGTGTGGTTGCCGTACCCCACGCTACATCCTGGCTGGCGCTGTCACGCAGGCCGATACCCGCACCAGACGCGGTGCCGGAAGTGAAGGCCGCCAGAGTGGCGTCAGTTGGGTTGGTGCTGGTCGGGGTATAAGTCACTTCTGCCGTTTGCGCTACAGTGATGTCGCAGTGCTGCAGTTCGATATTCTGGTGTACGTTTCCGGCGCGCGCACCGTTAGCCAGCGCAGAAACAGGAATCTGACCAAAATCAACGGTCACCGGGCTTGAACCAGGCGCCAGACCACAAGCGGTATTCACCAGTTCACCCTGGAATTCAATCACACCGTTCGTTGTGTCAGCTAAAACAGACATGGAACCCAGAGCAGCGGTGAAAGCAACAGCCATAGCAACTTTATTCATTTTCATAACAATTTCCTGTTTGTACCAATATCCTGAGAAATAAAGAGTCATCACGTCGCATTCGTTATTCCGTTCTGCTGTAATCAACTCTTGGTTTTGTTCTGGAAATGTCCTGACAATAATTAAAAATGGAATAATATTAATTATTGCCACTCCTTCGAACTGATAAAAATGCTACCAAATCAAAATTTCCACACAAAGCACTACATTTGCTATGGAATAGATACGCATTCTTAACTCGCAGGAAAAGGAAAGGTGGATTTATATCTCGCAAGGCCGTGTGATTAATCCTAAATACGCGATGGTTTTTTAGGAAAATAAATTAGAAAGACAGCAAAACGATTAAGATAATTCCCGATAATACCGGAAACAAAATAGTTATTCAGGAAATTATTGGATATTTAGCTCTACGGTCAGTATGAACGACTTGTCTGCAAATCTTTCAAGGTCGCCAGTAACATCAAAGCGGGAAGGCGTCTCGCAAATCCAGCGGGTTAACTCAGGCTAACGGCATCAGCGCCGCATTGCACCCGGCATTCGCCACAGCCAGTACAGCGCTCGCTGTTCAGCTCGGGGATCCCCATCGCGCCGATGGTACAGGCCAGTTCAGGGCACGCCTCAATACACTGGTTGCACGAACGTACCGGATTAACGCAGGCAGAACTGAACGTCGGGCGCAGGCCCGTATCAAATCGATCCTGTACACACAGCGCGTCGCTCGGGCATGCGGCAATACACGCCCCACAACCATCGCAACTGGCATACTCAATCGCCAGTTGCGGATAGCCGTCTTCATGACGGTTCAGGATCCCCATCGGGCAGGCATCGATACACTGATTGCAGCGGGTGCATTGCGCAATGAACTGCGCATCAGGCACCGCTCCCGGTGGCAATGGATGCGCGAGTTGAGTCGTCGATATCTTCTCCGGCGCAGTGTGCTTTGCTGCGCTGACAAACGCGCGAAACAGTCCGCGCCGACTCACGTGCCGATGCGTCATCAGCGCCTGATAATATTTCTCTGACTTGTTCATCCGAAGTACAGCCTTTTCACCGCCGGTTGCAACGCGCGCTGCTGCTCCGACTCCTGCAGATAACACGCCGTTACGGCGGCAAGACGCGTATAGAACGGGCTCACCGCGCTCTCCTGCACGCGTTCCAGATAGCGATATCCCCACGGCAGCAGATGCACTTCGAATAACTGATCCACCGCCGCGTCGTTGCCCGCTTCCTGCAGCGCGCTGCAGGCTAACAGCATCAGGCCAAACTGATCTTCGGGTTCGCTCTGACGTGAGTCAAATACCATGCCCTGAGACTGTAAAAACGCCCGGTATGCCGCAGTTGTATCGCCCATCAGCAGATTATCACGCTCGAGCCAGACGGAACCCCAGGGCGGGGCGGGCATATCCCCCTGTCCCTCGAACAGCACGGAAAATTGCCAGATAAGCGATTCTTCATCCGGCAACGGCCATGATTCGCACAATTGCGTTACCCGGGCGGGATCGCGCCATGGGTAAAGCTCCGGCAACGCAGGCAGACAGTCGAACAGCGCTTTCACTTCCGGTCGCCCGGGAGAGTAGTAAAACAGGGCACCGAGGATACGGGGTAATACGGCAAGAGACGACATCTCTAAATACTCCTGAACGTGCCTGATGGCGGCTGACGCCTTATCAGGCTTACGACGACTACGGAAAAAGAGCGGCCGAGGCCGCTCACAGGTTACATCGGCAGCGTCCACAAATTGTAGAACGCAATCCTGCCCACTAACTCCGCGGCAATAACCACCAGCGCCGCTGTCGCCAGAACAGCAACGTTTGTTTTGAGTCGGGCCCACACCACTACGCCAATAACCCCCAGTGCCAACAGTACGGCCTGGGCGGTAAACCAGTTGGTTTGCGCAGCGGTTAAAACATCATCGGCACTCATCAACGTCGAAATATAGCCAGGTCGCAGACAGAAGCTGGCGAGGATTGCCAGCACGCTCACCAGCAGGCCCAGACGCAGCCCGAACAGGCCGGCCAGAATGCCCCCGCCAATCAGCGGCGTCAGTACCATCATCACCGTCGTATACGAGGTGCGCCAGGTGACCACCGTCGGCAACTGATAGATTTGCGGGATCGCGAGTATAAAGACTACGCCCACCACCGCAGCCAGCCACACCAGCGCTTTACACAGCGCGGTCGCGCCACGGTTCAGCAGCAGACCGAGAGAACCCAGCCCGCCGAGCGTAGCAAATACTGCCGACAGCACAATTTCGTTGCTCATCGGCGAATGCCCCACGCGTAACAGCATATTCAGCGCACGCAGCGGTTGCCCGACGTGGATAATCCCCAGCAGTATCCCAACCCCAAACAGACACATAACGGAGAACAGGCCGATGGCCATCCGTCGCGCCTCGATCTGTCCCAGAGTGCCGCCAATCAGCAGCAGAATAAATGCGCCGACTGCGCTTTGGGTAAAGACGGTAAAAAAGACCAGCGGTAACTCATGCATGGCGCACCTCCCCCATGTTCATAATGGCCCCTTCCTTATCGCCCGTAGGTTTGGCCTTCGGATGTGGCTTAATGATGAGGTTAGGATGGGTAAACGACGCGGCGGGCAGCGGCGCAATTTCGTTCTCGCTGCCGTACTTCGCGCGCAGTTCATCGATAGGGCCGAAATCCAGCGCGCGCTGCGGACAGGAATCCACACAGATGGGTCGCAGATTTTGCTCCAGTCGGTCAAGACAACCGTCGCATTTGCGCATAACTTTGGCCTTAGCATCAAACTGCGGCGCGCCATACGGGCAGCGCATTTCACAATAGCGGCAACCGACACAGACGCTGTCATTGACCAGTACCAGACCGTCTTCTTCACGCTTGTGCATCGCGCCGGTCGGGCAGCCTGATACGCAGACTGGGTCATCACAGTGGTTACAGGCGATAGAGAGGTAGTAGGTAAAAGTGTCGTTGTGCCAGCTCCCCCCTTCTTTCACCCAGCTTCCGCCGCCGTATTCATAGACGCGGCGGAATTTCGGACCGACGTCCAGATCTTTATTATCCTTACAGCTGACCTGGCAGGTTTTACAGCCTGAGCAGCGCGAGGAGTCAACATAAAAGCCATACTGTTTCATTGCGGATCACTCCTTAAGCGCGTTTGATTTCAACCAGGTTGGTATGCTGCGGGTTCCCTTTCGCCAACGGCGACGGCAGATGACTGGTCAGGGTGTTGATGCACCCGCCAACGTCCACACCGTTACTGTCCAGACGGGTCCACGCCCCCTGTGGCATCGCCACCACGCCCGGGAGAATGCGCTGAGTCACCTTGCAGGGAATCGCCACCACGCCACGATCGTTGAACACATGCACCAGATCGCCAGAGTTCAGCTGACGCGCGCTGGCGTCTATCGGGTTGATCCACACTTCATCCGGTACCGCTTCATGCAGCATCAGCACGTTGGTATAGGTTGAGTGGGTATGACCTTTGGTGTGAAAACCGCTTAACTGCAGCGGATACTTCGCGGTCAGCGCTTTGTTCAGATGCGACTCTGTCACCGCGCAGAACTCCGGTACCGCCGGGATGCGATCGCCTTCCGGCAGCGTCCACGCTTTCGCGAGATCGGCCAGCGCCTGCGAGTAAATCTCAATCTTGCCGGACGGCGTGGTCAACGGATTCGCCACGGCGTCGGCACGGAAATCAGCAAACGCCAGACTCTGTTTGTCTGTCGCGATGCGCTGGTCGATAACCCCCATCTCTTTCGCCACTGGCCATTCCGGCAGGTACGGACGTTTTTCGCGGATCTGCTGATAGTGCATTTCTGCCCACTGCGCCTGCGTCCGCCCTTCGGTATACTGCTCACGCAGCCCCAGATGCCCGGCGATATCGGCACAGATATCGTAGGTGCTACGCACTTCCCACATCGGCGTGACCGTTTTCTGGAGGGCAATCATGTAGTTGTGAGAGCCCGCGGCATAGGAACTGTCCACCAGATCTTCCGCTTCGAGATAGCTGGTTTCCGGCAGCAGGAGATCGGCGTACTTCGCGCTCGGCGTCATGTGGTTTTCAATGACGATAATGGTTTCGCACAAACTGTCATCCGCGAGAATTTTGCGCGTGCGGTTGGTTTCACCGTGCTGGTTCAATAGTGTGTTACCGGCCTGGTTGAAGAACAGCTTAATGCCGGTTTTCAGTTTGTCCGCCCCTTTCACACCCATCGTAGTGGCCGTCATGACCTCCGGCCGTTGAATCGCATCGGTCCAGAGATAGCAAGGAATGGAGGTCTTGATCGGGTTGGTCAAAATCGGTAACAGCGGTACGCCATACGGGGTGCCATACGGCCAGTTACCGTTGTTGGTTCCCGGCAGGCCAAAATGGCCCGTCAGTGCGGGCAACGTCTGAATGGCGCGCACGGTTTGCTCGCCGTTGGCGTGACGCTGCGGCCCCCAACCCTGGCAAATGTAACAGGCTCGGGCCGAGGCAATTTCACGCGCCAGTTGGCGAATGCGCGTCGCCGGAATACCGGTGATCTCAGCCGCCCACTCCGGCGTTTTAGCGATGCCGTCATCGCCTTTGCCGGTCACGTAGTCTTTATAGCTGGCATTCGGCGCAGCGCCTTCGGGCAGCGTGCTGCTGTCATAACCCACGCAGTATTTATTCACCTCGGCTTCATTGATCAACTGTTCAGTAATCAACGTGTGTGCGATACCGGCCACCAGCGCGGCATCGGTCGTCGGGCGAATCGGCAGCCACTCGGCATGCTCGGTCACCACCGAGTCGGTATAACGCGGATCGATAATAATCACCCGCGCCTTTGAGGTTTCCAGCGCGCGGCGTAACTCTTCCACCTGTCCACCGCCGGACATGCGCGTTTCAGACAAATTCAGTCCAAACAGCACCACCAGATCGGAATGGGCGATTTGCGTAAAGTGGCTCCCGACATACGCGCCGTGGGTGTAAGGCGTTGCGGTGGCAATTTGCGCCGTGGAATAGGTGTTATGATAATTTAAATAGCCGCCGGTGAGATTCAGCAGACGTTTCCAGGCAGGCGTGCCCTGGGTATGATAATAAGCGCCCGACTGATAATTATAATAAATGGCCTCACGACCATATTTTTCCGTCACGCGTTTTAATTCTGCAGCGATAAATGCTGTCGCTTCGTCCCAGGAAATTCGTTTGAATTTGCCTTCACCACGTTTCCCTACGCGTTTCATCGGATATTTAATCCGATCCGGACTATATACGCGCCAGCGACTGGAACGACCGCGCAAACACGGACGAATCTGGTGTTCGCCAAATACCGCATCGTCTTTTGCGTCTTCCGGTTCAATACGCACAATACGGTCATCTTTAACGATCACTTTCAACGGGCAACGGCTGCCACAGTTGACCAGACAGGCACTGTGGCGAACGGTTTCGCCAGTGCCGCCCTGCGTTGGCGCGGCGGTCGTTTCGGCCTGCGCGGTGGCAGAGAAAGGCAACGTAATCGCGTTACTGAGCGCAACGGCGGCACCTATTTTTGCGGTGCCTGTCACCGCATCCCGTCGGGACAGCGTTGTGTTTAGCCACTTTTTTATTTCCATCGTTATTTCTCACATTGCATCCATAGTTATTATTAATAAGTAATCATAATGGGCTAAACACGGTTGATGGTTGATTATGATCAAACGAGCTTTTATGGAAAAATACAGTGGAAAAACCATGACATTCTTATCATTTATCAGCTGATAAAAAGCAGTGATTTAACGGAAGATGACATTTTTGGAAACAAACAAGAGATAAAAATAGAACAACGACAGCATAAGCATTGTATACTTAAATATATTTCGATTATATATCCCCACAGGCAAGCGTCATAAAATTCTTATGTTCGTGGCGTGCACAAAAAGATTATCCCTCGACGAAAGTGATATTGCTGGAGGTCAATATCATATTAACTTTCCATGATAATTTATCGATAATATAATTATTTGTTATGTAAAAAAGAAGAAGTCAACTCAGTGCGATGGGCTCTGCCCTTAATCAGGCTATACTTATTCATCATCCCCATTGTCAGACTGAATTATGATCGCACCCGGACGCCCTCACTCTCTGCACCTGTCGCTGGCAGGACTCCTGACCCTGATACTGTTTGGGATCGGCTATACCCTGCATCTGCACTGGGGGGCATTTATTCAGTGGTGTCTGGCGACGCAAATCACGCTGCATCGTTATCTGGTGATGTACCTGTTGCAGTTGAATAATCATCAATACAGCGGGGGTTTCTGGTTACTGACGGGAGCCTTTCTATACGGTGTGCTGCATGCTATCGGACCGGGACACGGAAAGTTCATCGTAACGACCTATCTGAGCACCAATAAGGAGAGCCTGCTGGCCTCACGTGTTGTGCCTTTTATCGGCAGCCTGATGCAGGGGATCAGCGCGATTCTGTTTGTGTTTATCCTCGCGATTGGCTTTAACCTGGCATCCGGTGATTTGAGCACCAGCCGATGGTACGTTGAAAAAATCAGCGCTGTGCTGATCGCCGGATTCGGCGCGTTTCTCATTTATCAGGCACTTAAATCCTTACGCCCGATGACCTTCACCCGATTCACTCCCTTGCACAGCCATGACGAGAAGTGTGGCTGCGGGCATCACGGCGTCGGGCAGATGCGGGTGGACGGCAACTGGAAAACCCGGCTGGGGGTGATTCTTGCTATCGGCGCACGGCCATGCAGCGGCGCGATCATGATCCTGCTTTTTTCTAACGCCCTTGGCATCGTCACCTGGGGCATGGCGGCGGTGATGACCATGTCCTTTGGCACCGCGCTGTCGATCATGGGGCTGTCTCTGGCAGTGCGCTATGCCCGCAATCAGACGCTTTCCTGGTTTGGCACAGGGCATCCAGCCCTGAAATGGCTGGCGCCTGCGGCCAGAATTATCGGTGGCGTGGTACTGATTCTTTTTGCCACGATCCTGTTCTTAACGGTGATCCCGATTAGCGCTAACGGCGATTACATTGCCGCAGGTTGCTGACCTGGTACGCGCAATAATTATCCGATAATTGTGTACCTGCTCCGGTGAATTTCCCTGCCACCTTTGAATTACGTGTCCCAATAGGGATAATACCCACACGAATTGTAAACCCGGGATCCCCATGAGCTACTCCCTGCCCTACCGCAAGTTGCGTAAACGGCCGATGAAACTCGGCACGACGGTGATCCTGATGGTCAGCGCCGTGTTGTTTTCTGTGTTGCTGGTGGTCCATCTCATTTATTTCTCACAAATCAGCCATATGACGCGTGACGCGCTGGCAAACAAAGCGCTGGCGGTGGCCCGAACGCTGGCAGATTCGCCGGAGATCCGTCGGGGGCTGATGAAAAAGCCGGAGGAGAGCGGAATTCAGGCCATTGCCGAAGCGGTCCGCAAGCGCAACGACATGCTGTTCATCGTCGTGACCGACATGAAAAGTCTGCGCTATTCCCACCCGGAAGCCCAACGCATCGGGCAGCCATTTAAAGGCGACGATATTTTGCGGGCGTTAGATGGCAAAGAAAATATCGCTATCAACCGGGGCTTCCTCGCTCAGGCGCTACGTGTCTTCACGCCCATTTATGACGATAATCACCGCCAGATTGGAGTGGTGGCGATCGGTCTGGAACTGAGTCGGGTGACCGAACAGATTAACAACAGTCGCGGCAGTATCATCTGGTCCGTACTTTTTGGCGTGCTGGTTGGCCTGCTGGGGACCTGGGTATTGGTGAAAGTGCTCAAACGCATCCTGTTTGGCCTGGAGCCATATGAGATTTCCACCCTGTTTGAACAGCGCCAGGCGATGCTACAGTCGATCAAAGAAGGGGTCATTGCCGTTGACGACAAAGGCGAAGTGACGTTAATCAACGAGGCCGCCCAGGAGTTACTGAACTACCGCAAGTCTCAGGACGATCCCCAGTTTTCCACGCTCAGCCACGCCTGGTCGCAGGTGGTGGATCTCAGCGAAGTGTTGCGCGATGGCACGCCGCACCGCGACGAAGAGATCAACATTAAGGATCGGCTGCTGCTCATTAACACCGTTCCGGTACGCAGTAACGGCAACATCATTGGCGCGATCTCCACCTTCAGGGACAAGACAGAAGTGCGTCAGCTGATGCAGCGACTCGATGGCATGGTGAACTACGCCGACTCACTCCGTGAACGATCCCACGAATTCATGAATAAATTACATGTGATTCTGGGATTGTTGCATCTGAAGAGTTATAAGCAACTTGAAGAGTATATTATTAAGACGGCGAACAACTATCAGGAAGAGATTGGCTCACTGTTAGGCAAAATTAAATCGCCGGTGATTGCAGGCTTTTTACTCAGTAAGATTAATCGCACGTCTGATTCCGGGCATAAACTGCTGATTAGTCATGACAGCCAGGTACCGGACAGCGGCAATGAAGATCAGATTGCGGTATTGATTACCACACTCGGAAATCTGATTGAAAACGCGATCGACGCGTTAGCGCAGCAGTCAGGAGGTGAAATCAGCGTCTCCTTATACTATCGCAATGGTTGGCTACATTGTGAAGTGAATGACGATGGTCCCGGCATTGAACCTCACCGCCTTGATGCTATTTTTGAGAAAGGCGTCTCGTCTAAAGGAACTGGACGCGGCGTCGGTTTAGCGCTTGTTAAACAACAAGTTGAAAGTCTTGGTGGCAATATTTTTGTGGAATCCGAACCTGGCGTTTTCACACAATTTTTTGTACAAATACCCTGGGATGGGGAGAGGACCAGCACATGATCAATGTCTTTATTATCGATGACGACGCCATGGTCGCGGAGTTAAACCGCCGCTATGTCGCACAGATCCCCGGTTTTCAGTGCTGCGGAACCGCCTCCACGCTGGAAAAAGCCAAAGAGGTTATTTTCCATAGCGATATTCAGATTGACCTTATCTTGCTGGATATTTATATGCAGAAAGAGAATGGGCTGGACCTGCTCCCGCTTCTGCATGCCGCCGGCTGCAAAAGCGATGTTATTGTCATCTCTTCTGCCGCTGATGCCATGACGATTAAGGATTCGCTGCACTATGGCGTCGTGGATTACTTAATCAAGCCGTTTCAGGCCTCGCGGTTTGAGGAAGCCCTCACCAGCTGGCTGCAAAAGAAAAGGGACATGGACAAGCATCAGTATTATGAGCAGTCAGAGCTGGACCAACTGATTCACGGTAATACGTCCAGTGAGCAGGACACCCGCCGCCTGCCGAAAGGGTTGACGCCACAAACGCTGCGCACGTTGTGTCAGTGGATCGATGCGCATCAGGATTATGAGTTCTCAACCGATGAGCTGGCGAATGCGGTGAATATCTCCCGAGTTTCCTGCCGCAAATACCTCATCTGGCTGGTTAACTGCCATATTCTGGTCACCAGTATTCATTATGGCGTTACGGGCAGGCCAGTTTACCGCTACCGTATTCAGGCAGAACATTATTCTTTACTTAAGCAATATTGTCAGTAGAAGATAAATCTTAGCCTTGCGTTATTTCGTTATATATTGGTAACAATTATTACAATAATGAAAAAATAAAAAGGTTAAGGTTACTGTTTGAAAATCCCGAAATTGTGCCAGATCAAATATAATTGCATCATCCCACATTTTTCAATGCGTTATTATTATCCGACATTCAATTGTTTTTAATTTCAAAAACGCTAACAAAAGTTAATAAAGTATTATCCCCTGCGCAGAGTGTGTATTTTTAATCACAAAGGAGTAGTCCGGAAATAACCGGATGGATTAACAAAAACGATAAACGGTAGCAACGGAGCTCATGCTACATCTTAAGGATAAGCACACTCTGTGAGCAGATGATATGTTCATGTTTTTCATAAAGATACAAAAATAGCCCGAACCTGCCTCTGCTCTCCTTTTTCAACACTACCCATCGCCAGAGAGTCGTGCTCTCTGAAAACAGCCTGAAAAAAACGATAAGAGTTTTCTTGTCCTTATGAAAAACTTTTATTCGATGTTTAGAAATTAATCACACTTTCAGACGAAACAAATATTAGCCAGGCTCTGCGCCCACAACACAAAAAACAGAACATGGCTGTGATCCATTTATCAAAATTGACTGGTTTTATCGCGAGGGTAAATAAATGCTATTTAGTATACAACTTCTCATAATATTAATATGTTTGTTTTATGGTGCCAGAAAGGGCGGTATCGCGCTGGGTTTGTTAGGCGGTATCGGCCTGGTCATTCTGGTCTTCGTTTTCCACCTCCAGCCGGGTAAACCACCGGTTGACGTCATGCTGGTCATCATCGCCGTGGTGGCAGCATCGGCAACCCTACAGGCCTCAGGCGGCCTGGATGTAATGTTGCAGATCGCAGAGAGACTGCTGCGCCGCAACCCGAAATATGTCTCTATCGTTGCCCCGTTCGTGACCTGTACCCTGACCATCCTCTGCGGTACCGGCCACGTGGTCTACACGATCCTGCCAATCATTTACGACGTCGCAATTAAAAACAACATCCGCCCGGAACGTCCTATGGCCGCCAGCTCCATTGGCGCGCAAATGGGGATTATCGCAAGCCCGGTATCGGTCGCGGTGGTTTCTCTGGTTGCCATGCTGGGTAACGTGACGTTTGAAGGCAAACACCTCGAATTCCTCGACCTGCTGGCGATCACTATCCCGTCAACGCTGATTGGTATTCTGGCTATCGGTATTTTCAGCTGGTTCCGTGGTAAAGATCTGGATAAAGATGAAGACTTCCAGAAATTCATCTCCGTACCGGAAAACCATCACTACGTGTATGGCGACACCGCTACGCTGCTGGACAAAAAGCTGCCGAAAAGCAACTGGCTGGCGATGTGGATCTTCCTTGCCGCAATTGCTGTCGTCGCTATCCTGGGTGCCTTCTCTGAACTGCGCCCTTCATTCGGTGGCAAAGCGCTGTCGATGGTGCTGGTTATCCAGATGTTCATGCTGCTGACCGGTGCGCTGATTATTATCCTGACCAAGACCAATCCCGCTTCAATCTCTAAAAACGAAGTTTTCCGTTCAGGTATGATCGCCATTGTGGCGGTGTACGGTATCGCCTGGATGGCGGAAACCATGTTCGGCGCGCACATGACAGAAATCGAAGGTGTGCTGGGCAACATGGTGAAAGAGTATCCGTGGGCCTATGCGATTGTTCTGCTGCTGGTGTCTAAATTCGTTAACTCTCAGGCAGCGGCGCTGGCGGCTATCGTTCCGGTCGCGCTGGCGATTGGCGTTGACCCGGCCTACATCGTGGCGTCTGCCCCGGCGTGCTACGGCTACTATATTCTGCCGACCTATCCGAGCGATCTGGCGGCGATTCAGTTTGACCGTTCTGGTACCACCCGCATTGGTCGCTTCGTCATCAACCACAGCTTTATTCTCCCGGGTTTGATTGGCGTGAGCGTCTCCTGCGTCTTTGGCTGGATCTTCGCTGCCATGTACGGATTCCTGTAAAGGTCTCCCGCGTACCGCCCGTCATCGGGCGGTACGTCACTTATGATATTAAAAGAAATCAATAGGCTGGAAGCACATGTCAAATAAAGCGTTCTTCTATCAGGCACCTTTCCCGATGGGGAAAGACGAAACAGAGTACTACCTTCTCACTTCCGATTATGTCAGCGTGAGTGAGTTTGAAGGTGAATCTATACTGAAGGTTGAGCCGCAAGCCCTGACGCTGCTGGCGCAACAAGCCTTTCACGATGCCTCCTTCATGCTCCGCCCCGAACATCAGCAACAAGTCGCCTCCATTCTTCATGACCCCGAAGCCAGCGAAAACGATAAATACGTCGCCCTGCAATTCCTGAGAAACTCCGAAATCGCCGCCAAAGGCATTCTGCCAACCTGTCAGGATACCGGTACGGCCATTATCATGGGGAAAAAAGGCCAGCGTGTCTGGACCGGTGGCGGAGATGAAGCGGCGCTGTCGAAAGGGGTGTACAACACCTATATCGAAGACAATCTTCGCTACTCGCAAAACGCCGCGCTGGATATGTACAAAGAGGTGAATACCGGTACCAACTTGCCGGCACAGATCGACCTCTACACCGTCGATGGTGATGAGTATAAATTCCTGTGCGTAGCGAAAGGCGGCGGTTCCGCCAACAAAACTTACCTGTACCAGGAAACCAAAGCGCTGCTCACCCCGGGCAAGCTGAAAAACTTCCTCGTTGAGAAGATGCGGACGCTGGGAACAGCAGCCTGCCCGCCTTACCATATCGCCTTTGTGATTGGCGGCACTTCCGCAGAAAGCACGCTGAAAACCGTGAAGCTCGCCAGCACGCACTACTACGATGCGCTGCCTGTCACCGGTAACGAACACGGTCAGGCGTTCCGTGATACACAACTGGAACAGGAACTGCTGGAAGAGGCACAAAAACTGGGCCTCGGCGCGCAGTTTGGCGGCAAATATTTCGCCCACGATATCCGCGTGATCCGTCTGCCGCGTCACGGTGCCTCCTGCCCTGTCGGCATGGGCGTTTCCTGCTCGGCGGATCGTAACATCAAGGCCAAAATCAACCGCGAAGGGATCTGGATCGAAAAACTGGAGCATAACCCAGGCCAGTACATCCCGGAAGCGTTGCGTCAGGCCGGTGAAGGCAATGTGGTTCACGTTGACCTCAACCGCCCGATGAAAGAGATCCTGGCACAGCTTTCGCAGTACCCGGTTTCAACCCGTCTGTCGCTGACCGGAACCATTATCGTCGGTCGCGATATTGCTCATGCGAAGCTGAAAGAGCGTATCGAATCTGGCGAAGGGTTGCCGCAGTACATTAAAGATCACCCGATCTACTACGCCGGTCCGGCGAAAACACCGGCGGGCTATCCGTCAGGCTCATTAGGGCCGACCACCGCAGGCCGCATGGACTCCTACGTCGATCTGCTGCAATCGCACGGCGGTAGCATGATCATGTTGGCAAAAGGCAACCGCAGCCAGCAGGTGACCGATGCCTGCCAGAAACACGGCGGGTTCTATCTGGGCAGCATTGGCGGCCCGGCAGCGGTCCTGGCGCAGCAGAGTATCAAGCATCTGGAATGCGTTGAGTATCCGGAACTGGGTATGGAAGCGATCTGGAAAATTGAAGTGGAAGATTTCCCGGCGTTCATCCTGGTCGATGACAAAGGCAACGATTTCTTCCAGCAGATTGTGAACAAGCAATGCGCTAATTGCGCGAAATAACCTCTTCGGCCCGGCACCGGACTGCTCTCAACGTTTGAAAGCAGTCCGGTGATCCCCCCGGGCCACTTATTATCCCCTCAATGCAAGTAGCGCTATCCCCTGCGAAGTTTGATCACCAGAATCGGCAAGGCGAACACCAGCGTCAGGAAATTCGCCATGCTAACCGCGGTGTCCTCAATGAGTAATCCGTAAATCAACCACATCACTAAGCCACAGACAAACATGACGTACATCAGACCGGAAATCCCCTGTGTATTACGGGTGGTGATGACTTTGATCGCCTGTGGCAAAAAAGAGAGCGTGGTCAGACACGCCGCCAGATAGCCTATCAGCGAAATCCATTCCATGATTACGCCTTCACATCACCAGTCGCGCTAACCGGTATTGCAGGTGTTTCCGGTTGCAAGAGGGGCTTCGGCACTTTGCGATACTTATCCAACAGGTGAATCTGGATCTTACGCAATGTATCGCCGTTCAGGCGGTAGTAGCGGAAATAGAGAATCAGCGTCACGATGAAAAACAGCGTCGGCAGAGCAATCATGATGAACTGCATGCCCTGGAGAGTTTGCGCTGATTGCGCGACGTTTGGGGTATAACCGATAACCCCCAGCACCACAGCGATAAAAAACGCGGCAAACGCAGAACCGCCTTTCACCACCATCGTCTGTACGGAATAGGCAATACTTTCGCAACGCACGTTGAGCTTATACTCACCATAATCAACCGTATCCGCCACCATAATGACCTGTAATACCCAAAAAAGCGCGGTTCCCACATTGAGGAAAATCCCCACGAGCACAATCAGTGGCGCGTTGTGATAACCCGCTAACGCCATGGCAAATAGTCCCCCGCAGCTCACCACAGGCAACACCGACGCCCCCGCCCACAGGAGGCGACGAGACCACATCTTCACCAGTCGGGGGAAGAAAATCAGCGTCAGCAGGTTCGCCGCGCCGGCATAAGACAGGTAATACGGGAAAAGATCTGCATCCCCAATGACATACGTGAAGTAATAGATTGCGAATCCATTAATGATGTTAGACGCTATGTTGTAGGCCAGCGCCATTCCCAGCAGACAGGAAAGCTGATCGTTTTTATAGATCAGACCCACAATCGATTTAAGCGTCAGCCGTGAACTGTCTGCCGTCGCATGGCTGTCAGATGAGAACACCTCATGCACATTGCGCAATGTCACGATTGTTGAAGCAATAAAGAACACAATCAGCACCAGCGTGAACATCTGGAAACCGAACCCACGATCCTCACCGCCGACCATATTCACAAACGGCAGCGTCACTCCGGCAGTGACAAATCCTGCCAGACTGGCGAAGAAACGTGGAAAGGGCACCAGTTGCTCGCGTTCACGTTTATCAAGTGTGATGGTCGGCACCAGAGACCAGAATGGAATATCCATAATGGTATAGGTCATGCCCCACAGAATGTAGGTCACGCAAACAAAAACCACCTGCGTAGTGCCTTCAAACAGGTGAGCGCTAAAGAGCAGGAACAACACCAGTGAGTTCGTCAACGTACCGATGAGTATCCAGGGTTTGAATTTTCCCCACCGCGAACGCGTGGCGTTAACAATCCATCCCATAATCGGGTCGTTAATCGCATCCCAGATTCGTGCCACCAGAAACAGTGTGCCGACGACGCCAACCGAGAGTCCGACGACATCGGTGTAGTAATACATCAGGTACATGTAGACGATGCCGATGGCGAAATCCTTACCAAACGCACCGAATCCGTAACTTAGTTTTGTTGTCAGAGAGATGCTCATAGGGTATCGGGTCGCTGTTACCAGCGCCCGCCTTCTGTTATTAGAAAGGGGTAACGCCGGGTTTGCTACCCGGCAAAATGGACGATTAACGGTGCAACCAGGCCGGTAGCCAATCGCCGTGTGCGGCGATCAGGTCATCCACCAGCGCATAGATTTCCTCAATGCCCAATACCGCCGCCGTATGCGGGTCCATCATGGCCGCGTGGTAAACGCGATCGCGATTTTCCGTCAGGATGGCTTCGGTCAATAGCGTCTGTACGTTGATATTGGTCTGCATCATCGCCGCCAGATGTGACGGAATCGTCCCCACTTTGGTTGGCTGAATACCGTTTGCATCCACCAGACAGGCCACTTCCACGCAACTGCCCTGCGGCAGGTTGTCGATCAGCGCGTCGTTACGCACATTGCCATAAATCACGCTCGGTTCACCCGTCCAGATGGCATTCATAATAGTGCTGGCATATTCACGTGACGGTTGAATATCGATACGCTCCGCGGTTTTGTACTCTTCCAGCTCTTTATGCCAGTTTGCCAGTTGCTCCACACAGCGTTTCGGGTACTCATCCAGCGGCACCTTGTAACGCTCAATAAGGTCATCGCGGCCAGGTTTAATAAACCACGGCGTGTATTCGGCAAAGTGTTCCGAGGACTCGGTGACGAAATAGCCCAGCTTTTTGAACATCTCGTAACGCACAATATTCTGACAGCGCTCGTTGCCGTGAATGTTGGGCTTCGGCGCCTGCCCGGCGTCGTAGGCTGCCACCAGTTCCGGGTAGAGATTCACATACGTGCCATCGGCAGCTTTACGTTCCAGTTCAAGATAGAACGCCATATGGTTGATCCCGGCACAGCGATAACGCAAAGAAGCAGGATCAATGTTCAGATCGCGCGCCAACTCTTCCGCCGTTCCCTGTACGGAGTGGCAAAGACCCACCTGTTTAATGTGCGGATAGCGGGCATACATCGCCCAGGTGTTCATTGCCATCGGGTTGACGTAATTCAACATCGTGGCGTTTGGGCAGACCTGCGTTATGTCTTCGCAGATCTGCCACAGGTGCGGGATGGTGCGCAGCGCGCGCATAATACCGCCAGGGCCGAGCGTGTCGGCAATCGTCTGTTCCAGACCATGGCGCTTACACACCTCAAAATCGGTCACTGTGCAGGGCTCGTAGCCACCAATCTGGAAGGCAACCACCACGAAATCAGCATCCTGTAGCGCGGCTTTTTGATCGGTGTGACAGGTAATATGACCGGACGCACCGGCAGAATCCATGAGCTTACGAACAACGACGTGCGACTCTTCAAGGCGCGTCTCATCAATATCCATCAGGGCAACATGTGCCGACTTCAGCGCCTTGCGGTGAAAGACATCGCCGAGGATATTTTTCACGAATATCGTTGAACCGGCGCCGATAAAAGTAATTTTGGGGGCTGTCATCATGACTCTCCAGAACAGTAGTGGACAGATTCATGGTGGCACGCGATCTGAGTGAAAACCTCCGTCTTCCCCGATGAGCATTCCCGAAAGCTCAGATCTTCTGCTGGCAGCATGTCGATCTGAGCTTTTGGGATAAAATGGCCTGAAAAGCAGAGCATTCGGGCGGTTGCAAGGTCTATTATTCATCACAACCGTCGGTTTTGTGCCCGAATTCCCGGTTCTGACCCCGTAAAGCTGGCATGATTCTGACAATTCAGGAAACGGAGTGATGATGAGCACGCAACCAATCCCCTTTCTCCCACCCGACCCGCATATGTGCAACGGTGATGAAAAACAGACGCGCAGTCCACTGTCGCTCTACTCTGAATATCAACGGATGGATATTGAGCTACGCCCGCCGCATGCGATGGCCGCCAGCCACTGGCACGGTCAGGTCGAGGTGAATGTTCCCTTTGATGGTGATGTGGAGTATTTGATCAACAATGAGGTGGTGCAGATAAAACAAGGGCATATCACAATGTTCTGGGCCTGTACGCCGCATCAACTGACCCGTCCTGGCAACTGCCGGCAGATGGCGATTTTCAGTTTGCCGATGCACCTGTTTCTCTCCTGGCCCCTGGATCGGGAGCTTATCAACCATGTCACACACGGCATGGTGATAAAATCCCTGGCTACCCAACAGCTCAGCACCTTTGAAGTTTTGCGCTGGCAGCAGGAGACAAACAGCCCGAACGAACAAATCCGTCAACTGGCGATCGATGAAATCGGCCTGATGCTAAAGCGCTTTAGCCTTTCCGGCTGGCAGCCGATTTTGCTCAACAAAACCTCACGCACGCATAAGAATAGCGTTTCTCGTCACGCGCAGTTTTACGTCAGCCAGATGTTGGGATTCATTGCCGATCATTACGATCAGGCACTTACCATCAATGACGTCGCTGACCATGTGAAACTCAATGCCAACTATGCGATGGGGATATTTCAACGCGTGATGCAACTGACCCTGAAGCAATACATCACCGCCATGCGGATTAATCACGTTCGCGCCCTGCTCAGCGATACCGATAAAACCATTCTCGACGTGGCGCTGACAGCAGGCTTCCGCTCCAGTAGCCGCTTTTACAGCACCTTCAGCAAATATGTCGGTATGTCGCCCCAACAATACCGTAAGTTGAGCCAACAGCGTCGGCAAATGGTTGGGTAATGCGTAATATCACTATCAGCTCAAAAAATAGTTCAGCTGTCGATAAACCGCGGCAAAAAACGTCTAAAAAATCATATTAACTTATTGTTTAATAAAAATTATTTTAGAAACCCCGCCAATTTTCGCCCTCTTTACACCTTATTTAGTCAGGATAATACTTGCCCGCATCACAGATTCCTTCACAACCGGGTAAAAGATGATGAAAGTATTAATTGTTGAAAGTGAATTTCTGCATCAGGACACCTGGGTTGGCAAGGCCGTGGAACGTCTGGCAGACGCCTTAAGTCGGCAAAATATTACCGTCATTAAGTCCACGTCTTTCGACGACGGCTACGCCATCCTGTCGGCAAACGAAGCCATTGATTGCCTGATGTTCAGCTATCAAATGGAACAGCCTGATGAACATCAAAACGTCAGAGAACTGATCGGTAAGCTTCATGAGCGCCAGCAAAACGTGCCGGTTTTTCTGTTAGGTGACAGAGAGAAAGCCACCGCCTCGCTGGACCGCGATATGCTGGAGCTTGTCGATGAGTTCGCCTGGATCCTTGAAGACACCGCTGACTTTATCGCCGGACGCGCCGTCGCCGCGATGACCCGTTATCGTCAGCAGTTGTTGCCGCCGCTGTTCAGTGCGCTGATGAAATACAGCGATATTCACGAGTACTCCTGGGCTGCTCCAGGCCACCAGGGCGGTGTTGGTTTTACCAAAACGCCTGCCGGTCGCTTCTATCATGACTATTACGGCGAAAACCTGTTCCGTAGCGACATGGGGATTGAACGCGCATCGCTGGGCTCTCTGCTCGATCACACCGGCGCCTTTGGGGAAAGTGAAAAATACGCCGCACGGGTATTTGGCGCAGATCGTTCCTGGTCTGTGGTGGTCGGGACCTCCGGCTCCAACCGCACCATTATGCAGGCCTGTATGACCGATAACGATGTGGTGGTACTGGATCGTAACTGCCATAAATCAATCGAGCAGGGGTTGATCCTGACCGGTGCAAAACCGGTGTATATGGTGCCGAGCCGCAACCGCTACGGCATCATCGGGCCTATCTACCCGCAGGAAATGCAGCCGGAAGCCCTGCAGAAAAAAATCAGCGAAAGCCCACAGACCAAAGATAAAGTGGGGCAAAAGCCGTCTTATAGCGTGGTGACCAACTGTACCTATGATGGTGTCTGCTACAACGCGAAATCCGCACAGGCGTTACTGGCGCAAACCACCGACCGCATCCACTTCGACGAAGCCTGGTACGGCTACGCCCGCTTTAATCCGATTTACGCCGACCACTATGCGATGCGCGGTGAACCGGGCGATCACAGCGGACCTACCGTTTTTGCCACCCACTCCACGCACAAACTGCTGAACGCACTTTCTCAGGCCTCATACATCCATGTTCGTGAAGGCCGCGGCGCGGTGAATTTCTCCCGCTTTAATCAGGCGTACATGATGCATGCCACCACTTCGCCACTGTATGCCATCTGCGCATCCAACGACGTGGCGGTGTCCATGATGGACGGCAACAGCGGCCTGTCGCTGACTCAGGAGGTGATCGACGAAGCCATCGATTTCCGCCAGGCCATGGCGCGTCTGTATAAGGAGTTCAGCGCCGACGGTGACTGGTTCTTCAAACCGTGGAACAAAGAGGTGGTCACCGATCCGCAGACCGGTGAAACTTTCGATTTTGCTGATGCACCGGCAAAACTGCTGGCAACGGACCAGAACTGCTGGGTGATGCGCCCAGGTGAATCCTGGCACGGCTTTAAGGACTTGCCCGATAACTGGAGCATGCTCGATCCGATCAAGGTGAGTATCCTCGCACCGGGTATGGGTGATGACGGTGAACTGGAAGAAACAGGGGTTCCTGCCGCGCTGGTCACCGCCTGGCTTGGACGTCATGGTATTGTACCGACCCGTACCACCGATTTTCAGATCATGTTTCTGTTCTCAATGGGTATCACACGTGGGAAATGGGGAACCTTGATCAACACCCTGTGTTCCTTCAAACATCACTACGATGCCAATACCCCGCTGGTGCAGGTTATGCCAGAACTGGTGGAAGCCCATCCTGAAACCTATGCCAACATGGGGATTCACGATCTGGGCGATCAGATGTTCACCTGGTTGCGTGAAAACAATCCTGGCGCGCAGCTGAACGCCGCCTATTCCGGCTTGCCGGTTGCCGAGATCACGCCGCGTGAGGCCTATAACGCGATCGTTAACGACAACATTGAAATGGTGGCGATTGAGAACTTGCCGGGACGTATCGCCGCGAACTCCGTCATCCCCTACCCGCCGGGAATTCCGATGCTGCTCTCCGGCGAGAATTTCGGTGATGAAAACAGTCCGCAGGTAGGCTATCTCCGCGCCCTGCAGTCCTGGGATCATCACTTCCCTGGCTTCGAACATGAAACCGAAGGAACTGAAATCATTGATGGCGTCTATCACGTGATGTGCGTGAAAGCGTAAATCTATTCCGACGACTGCGTCATGACATGGCCACCCTGACGCAGCCTGGTTTTGGCCGTAGGGTTATGACGAGCGTTGCCTGAGTATTGCTGAAAAAATCTAACACTGTCATACCTTTTTGCGCGGGTGCTCCCCGCGCTTTTTTTATTCAATCATGCATGGTTTCCACCGCGTAAAAATTTTTGTACATAGCAATTATCTGACGCCTATTGTATTTCCAGACAAAACCATTATTTTAATGCTGACCTCATTCGTCATACAAATCAAAATATCTGCTTTATCTCTCCCCTTTGGCGAGAAAGGATATTTTATGTTCATATTCGGGAGTTAGGGTATGAGAGTTTTCAGCAATAATCCTTGCATTGTCGTGTTAACCGAAAAAGACGTTTGGCTACGGGTAAACGGTAAAGAGGCTATCAATTTAAAAGCGAATCATATGGCACTCATCGCCTGTGAAAACAATATCATCGACATCTCATCAATTAATAACGCACTGGTCGCACATATTAGCCGAGATATAATTAAAGATTATCTTCGATTTTTAAATAAAGATCTTTCAAATATTCCACTCTGGCAACGGAGTTCCTCCCCGGTATTAACCGCTGAGTGTGTGACCCCCGATGTCTTCCGGGTTGCTGCACAACACAGCATTGCCCATACCGACAGTCCTGGCGAAGAAGAACGTACACGCTGCCTGTTGTTCGCCGTGTTATCCCGCTTTCTCGACAGTAAGAAGTTTTTGTCCCTGCTGATGTATATGCTGCGAAGCCGCGTCAGCGACAGCGTTTACCATATTATCGAGAGTGACATTCATAAAGCGTGGAATCTTAACCAGGTCGCCAGTTGTTTATGTCTTAGTCCAAGCCTACTGAAAAAAAAGCTAAAGAGCGAAAATACCAGCTACAGTCAAATCATCACCACCTGTCGGATGCGCTACGCCGTTAATCAACTTCTGATGGATGGCAAGAATATATCCCAGGTCTCCGAACTGTGTGGTTATAACAGTACATCTTACTTTATCTCTGTTTTCAAAGAGTATTATGGCATGACTCCACTGCATTATGTCAGCCAGTTTAAAGACCGTGCAGTAGCGTGATTTTTGAACGTTTTACAATGAGCCACGATAATATCAGCATTGGCGATAACCCGCGCCGGACATAATTCAACCGCTCTCTGAAGGCGTATTATGAGACATCATTTATTGTTCCTTTCAGGAGTTTATTTATGTCCTCGGATGCTGATGCCCACAAAGTGGGCTTAATCCCCGTCACCTTAATGGTGTCGGGGAATATCATGGGTTCAGGGGTTTTCCTGCTGCCTGCGAACCTGGCCGCCACCGGCGGGATTGCAATCTACGGATGGTTAGTCACGATTATCGGCGCGCTGGCGCTGTCGATGGTCTACGCAAAAATGTCGTCCTTAGATCCCAGTCCCGGCGGTTCTTACGCATATGCGCGCCGTTGTTTTGGGCCGTTCCTCGGTTATCAAACCAACGTGTTGTACTGGCTGGCCTGCTGGATCGGTAACATCGCGATGGTTGTTATCGGCGTCGGTTACCTGAGCTACTTCTTCCCCATTCTGAAAGATCCGCTGGTGCTGACGCTGACCTGCGTCGTAGTGCTGTGGATTTTTGTTCTGCTTAATATTGTCGGTCCAAAAATGATCACCCGCGTTCAGGCCGTCGCCACCGTGCTGGCGCTGGTCCCCATCGTCGGTATCGCGGTGTTTGGCTGGTTCTGGTTCCGTGGCGAAACCTATATGGCGGCCTGGAACGTGAGCGGTATGAACACCTTCGGCGCGATTCAGAGCACCCTGAACGTAACGCTGTGGTCATTTATCGGGGTCGAAAGCGCCTCGGTAGCGGCAGGCGTGGTCAAAAACCCGAAACGCAACGTGCCGATTGCCACCATTGGCGGGGTGCTGATTGCAGCCGTGTGCTACGTGCTCTCCACGACCGCCATTATGGGGATGATCCCCAACGCCGCGCTGCGCGTCTCCGCTTCACCGTTCGGTGACGCGGCGCGCATGGCGCTGGGTAATACCGCCGGCGCGATTGTCTCCTTCTGCGCGGCGGCAGGTTGCTTAGGTTCGCTTGGCGGCTGGACGCTGCTGGCTGGACAGACCGCAAAAGCCGCCGCCGATGACGGCCTGTTCCCCCCCATTTTTGCCCGCGTGAATAAAGCGGGTACGCCGGTTGCCGGGCTGATTATCGTCGGTATTCTGATGACTATCTTCCAGTTCAGCAGTATGTCGCCAAACGCCGCGAAAGAGTTTGGTCTCGTCTCTTCCGTGTCCGTCATCTTTACGCTGGTGCCATATCTGTACACTTGCGCCGCGCTGCTGTTGCTCGGTCACGGACACTTCGGCAAAGCGCGTCCGCTCTATCTGCTGATAACCTTTGTGGCCTTTATTTACTGCATCTGGGCAGTGGTGGGTTCCGGCGCGAAAGAGGTAATGTGGTCATTCGTGACCCTGATGATCATCACCGCGCTGTACGCCCTGAACTATAACCGGATCCACAAAAACCCCTTCCCGCTGGATGCGCCGGTTAACCGTAACTAACCCCGTCCTTTTCCCCCGTTAAGCCAACCTTAAGTTCTTAAGGTTGGCTTAATTATACTCTGCGAGGATCTGCGCTACTTAGTCTACGGAAGCTCCAGCATGTTAAAGCGCATTGTCAAAAGACCCCTTCTCAGCCTGTTGGCCTGGTTACTACTGGTTTCATTCTATCTGTCGGTTTGTCTGAACATCGCGTTCTACAAGCAGGTTGTGCAGGCTCTGCCGCTGGATTCCCTGCGTAATGTGCTGGTCTTCTTGTCGATGCCGGTGGTGGCCTTTAGCGTCATGAATATTGTCCTGACGCTGGCCTCTTTCCTGTGGCTGAACAAACCGCTGGCCTGCCTGTTTATTGTGATGGGTGCGTCGGCGCAGTACTTCATCATGACCTACGGCATCATTATCGACCGCTCGATGATTGCCAATATGGTGGATACTACGCCTGCCGAAACGTTCGCCCTGATGACGCCGCAAATGTTGCTAACGCTCGGCCTGAGCGGCATTGTGGCGGCAGTCATCGCCTGCTGGATCAAAATCAAACCGACCCTGCCCGTCCTGCGCAGCGTGCTGTATCGTGCTGCCAACGTGCTGGTGTCCGTACTATTGATCGTGCTGGTGGCGGCCTTTTTCTATAAAGATTACGCCTCGCTGTTTCGCAACAATAAAGAACTGGTCAAAGCCCTCAGCCCGTCTAACGGCATTGTCGCCAGTTGGTCATGGTACTCCCATCAGCGCCTCGCGCACCTGCCGCTGGTGCGTATCGGTGAGGATGCTCATCGCAATCCATTGATGCAGCAAGAAAAGCGTAAAAACCTGACCATCTTGATCGTCGGTGAAACGTCGCGTGGTGAGAACTTCTCGCTCGGCGGTTACTCTCGCGAAACCAACCCGCTGCTGGCAAAAGACAATGTGGTCTACTTCCCGCACACCACGTCCTGCGGTACGGCCACGGCGGTGTCTGTGCCGTGCATGTTCTCCAACATGCCGCGCAAACATTACGATGAAGAGCTGGCGCAACATCAGGAAGGGATGCTCGATATTATCCAGCGCGCGGGCATTAATGTGCTGTGGAACGACAACGACGGCGGCTGTAAAGGCGCGTGTGACCGCGTGCCGCATCAGAATATGACGGCGTTAAACCTGCAAGGGGAATGCATCGACGGCGAATGCTATGACGAGGTTCTGTTCCACGGTCTGGAAGAGTACATCAACAACCTGCAAGGTGACGGAGTGATCGTGCTGCATACCATAGGCAGCCACGGCCCGACCTATTACAACCGCTACCCGCCGCAGTTCAGGAAATTTACCCCTACCTGCAATACCAATGAAATCCAGACCTGTTCACAGGAACAATTAGTGAACACGTATGATAATACCGTACTGTATGTCGACTATATTGTTGATAAAACAATTAATCTTCTGAAAACGCATCAGGACAAATTCACCACCAGTCTGGTCTATCTTTCCGACCACGGCGAGTCGTTGGGTGAAAACGGCGTTTATCTGCACGGTCTGCCGTATGCTGTTGCGCCAGACGCTCAGAAGCATGTGCCGATGCTGCTGTGGCTGTCAGAGGATTATCAGCAGCGCTATCAGGTTGATGCCAGTTGCCTGCAAAAACAGGCGCGTACTCAGGATTACTCGCAGGACAATCTTTTCTCGACCATGCTGGGACTGACCGGCGTTCAGACCACGCAATATCAGGCCGCAGATGATATTCTGCAGCCCTGCAGGAGAACCACGCAATGAAAATACTGATTGTTGAAGACGATACGCTGCTTTTGCAGGGCCTGATTCTGGCGGCGCAAACCGAAGGATACGCCTGCGATGGCGTCTCGACCGCACGCGCGGCAGAGCAATGCCTGGAGACCGGTCATTACAGTCTGGTGGTGCTGGATCTCGGTCTGCCTGACGAAGATGGTCTGCACTTTCTTACCCGCATCCGGCAGAAAAAATATACCCTGCCGGTGCTGATCCTTACCGCTCGTGACACGCTCGGCGATAAGATTTCCGGGCTGGACGTCGGAGCCGATGACTATCTGGTGAAACCTTTTGCGCTGGAAGAGTTGCACGCCCGCATCCGTGCGCTGCTGCGTCGTCACAATAACCAGGGCGAGAGTGAGCTGGTGGTCGGTAACCTGACGCTGAACATGGGCCGTCGACAGGTGTGGAAAGCGGGAGAAGAGTTAATTCTCACCCCTAAAGAGTATGCGCTGCTGTCACGTCTGATGCTGAAATCGGGAAGCCCGGTACATCGGGAAATTCTCTATAACGATATCTATAACTGGGATAACGAACCGTCCACCAATACCCTGGAAGTGCATATCCATAACCTGCGCGATAAAGTGGGAAAATCCCGTATTCGTACCGTGCGCGGCTTTGGTTACATGCTGGTGGCAACGGCGACTGAGGAAAGCTAATTGAATCTAAAGCGTTTTCTACGCCAGCCTATGACGCTGCGTCGGCGGCTGATGATCACCATCGGCATGATTTTGCTGGTTTTCCAGCTTATCAGCACTTTCTGGCTCTGGCATGAAAGCACCGAGCAGATCCAGCTCTTTGAACAGGCGCTGCGGGATAACCGCAATAACGATCGCCACATCATGCATGAAATCCGCGAGGCGGTCGCCAGCCTGATCGTCCCCAGCGTGTTTATGGTGGGGTTAACGCTGTTCATTTGCTATCAGGCCGTTCGCCGCATCACCCGTCCGCTCGCCAATCTGCAGCAAGAGTTAGAGACCCGCACGGCGGATAACCTCTCCCCTATCGAAATTCACAGCTCAACGGTCGAAATTGAAGCGGTCGTTTCAGCGCTCAACCAGTTGGTTAATCGACTGACCACGACCATCGAGAATGAACGTCTGTTTACCGCCGACGTGGCGCACGAACTGCGAACGCCGTTATCGGGCGTCCGTTTGCATCTGGAACTGCTGTCAAAAGCGCATAACGTGGATGTCGCGCCGCTGCTGGGTCGTCTTGATCAAATGATGGACAGCGTCTCGCAGCTTTTACAACTCGCGCGCGTGGGTCAGTCTTTTTCATCGGGAAATTATCAACAGGTCAGATTGCTGGAAGATGTGATCCTGCCGTCTTACGATGAACTGAGCACGATGCTGGAACAGCGCGAACAGACGCTACTGCTGCCCGACAGCCAGGACGATGCCACCGTGCAGGGCGACGCGACGCTGCTGCGAATGCTGCTGCGTAATCTGGTGGAAAATGCTCATCGCTACAGTCCGGAAGGCACCACCATCGCCATTACGCTAAATGTCGATGACGAAGCAACAATAACAATGGCGGTAGAAGATGAAGGACCGGGGATCGATGAGAGCAAGTGTGGCGAACTCAGCAAAGCCTTCGTCCGCATGGACAGCCGTTACGGCGGAATCGGTCTGGGGTTAAGTATCGTCAGCCGCATTACGCAGCTGCACCACGGCCAGTTTTTCCTGCAAAATCGCAGTGGAACAACCGGAACTCGCGCCTCGGTGCGGTTGAAAAAGGTTTAGTAAGTTGAAACCCAAATGTACAGGAAGCTACTGACAATCAGTACACTGAACATGGTCGTTACACTTTCATAAATACGTTGTTTCATCACACTCTCCTCCAGGGTATGGAAGAGAGTGTGCCAGCCAGAGATTAAGCAAACCTTAAGCTTTACTCGTCAATCCGCGGATGCTGCTGCACCAGGCGCGTACGCTTCGCCTGCAGATCCGCAATCTCCTGATCGATATCCTCAATTTTCTGCTCGATATTATCGTAGTGCTCACCGAGAATTTCTTTCGCTTCCTGAATATCCGAGGCGGCAGGCGTTGCCCCTTTCAGCGGCTGATTCGCAGTCTCTTTCATGGTGATCCCCGTGATGAAACCAATCACCGCGATAACCATCAGGTAGTAAGCCGGCATCATCAGATTCTGCGAGCTTTCCACCAGCCAGGCCGCCAGCGTTGGCGTCAGACCCGCAATCAGTACAGAAATATTAAATGCCGCCGCCAGCGCACTGTAACGAATGTGGGTCGGGAACATAGCCGGTAATGAAGAAGCCATTACCCCGGTGAAGCAGTTGAGGATCACCGCCAGCATCAGCAGACCAGCAAAAATCAGGCCGATGATATTGCTGTTAATCAGAATGAAGGCCGGAATTGCCAGCGCAAACAGCGCGATGCTACCCATGATCACGAACGGACGACGACCAAAACGGTCACTCAGCAGTCCCATCACCGGCTGGACAAACAGCATCCCGATCATAATAGCGATGATAATCAGCACGCCGTGATCTTCAGAGTAATGCAGGTTATGCGACAGATAGCTCGGCATATAGGTCAACAGCATGTAGTAGGTGACGTTGGTAGCAATCACCAGACCAATACAGGCCAGCAGGCTGCGCCAGTGCTTAGTGGCAATCTCTTTAAAGGAGACTTTCGGTCCGTCCTGCAACCCTTCGCGGTCGCCCTGTTCCAGTTTATCGACGTGCTGCTGGAACGCCGGCGTCTCTTCCAGCGCATGACGCAGATAGAGTCCAATTATCCCTAACGGCAGGGCGATAAAGAACGGAATACGCCAGCCCCATTCCAGGAAGTTCTCTTCTCCGACCACTGTCGAGATCAGGACTACAACGCCCGCACCCAGCACAAACCCGGCAATAGAGCCGAAATCCAGCCAGCTTCCCATAAAACCGCGTTTACGGTCCGGGGAATATTCGGCCACAAAGATCGACGCGCCCGTGTACTCACCGCCGACGGAGAAGCCCTGTGCCATTTTACACAACAGCAGCAGGATCGGTGCCCAGATGCCTATCGAGGCGTAAGACGGTATCAGGCCGATACAGAAGGTACTGATCGACATAATCACAATGGTAATGGCAAGGATCTTCTGGCGACCATATTTATCACCGAGCATACCGAAGAACAAACCACCGAGCGGACGAATCAGAAAGGGAACAGAGAAAGTAGCAAGGGCGGCAATCATCTGCACGCTGGGGTCAGCCCCCGGAAAGAACACTTTACCTAATGCGTAGGCAACAAACCCATATACCCCAAAATCAAACCACTCCATCGCGTTACCCAACGACGCGGCGGTAATCGCTTTTCTCAATTTACCGTCATCGATAATCGTGACGTCGCGAAGCGTAATCGGTTTTACTTTTTTCCTTTTCAGCATAGCTGTCCTCGTAGACTAAGCCCTGTCTCGCGGCATATCGACTGCATTGGCGCACTGAGCGCGAACGTCACCGTCGAGCGCGGGGTTGCTCAGACGCAACTCCTGTAACAAGCGTAGCAGGTTTACTTACACGGACTGGTTAAGGCCTGTACAACCGAACCTGTTGACGCCTGATTTGGGCGGTTAATGAGCTATCTACCCTACCAGTGTTTAAAATTGTGATCAACTTCACATATATGTTTGGGTTTCGTCAACGGAGGTAAATAAGGTGATCCTGAGTCTCTTTTTTTAAAGCGCAGAGTTGTTCTTTTTTACGTTTTCGATCTCTATTTTGTTGCGCTTACTTTATAAAAAGTCACTGCTGTGATTATTATTCTGCCAGGTAATACCCTCTCATTTTTCACAACTTCTTTACGGTAATTTTAAATATTCAGATCGCGCTGGAATGTTTACATTGATTATGTGACAAAGATAACTAAAACACTGTTTCGTTTTGATTGAATCAGCATTCCAATGAATGCAAGATAATAGTCGATGTAATACCACCGGGAAGCGAAAAGCGCCGATACAAAGTGCTATCGCTACGAAAACATAAAGAGAACGCAGACTTTCCTGCCTTCTGGTTAGATGCAACCTTCTGAATTTTAATATTTTTGCCACCTTGTCCGTATGTTCCACGGGCAAGAAGTGAGGACATTTATGAGAATTAAAGCCACCATTGAACGCATCCCTGGTGGGATGATGTTGATTCCATTGCTGCTGGGTGCGGTTGTAAATACCCTGGCGCCGAATACCGGTGCTTATTTTGGTTCCTTTACAAAAGGCATGATTACCGGCACGGTACCGATTCTTGCTGTGTGGTTCTTCTGTATTGGTGCATCGATTGATTTACGCGCGACAGGTACGGTCCTGCGTAAATCCGGCACGCTGGTGATTACCAAAATTGCCGTGGCGTGGGCAGTGGCAATGATTGCCGCCTCGTTTATTCCGGATACCGGTATTCAGACCGGTTTCTTTGCCGGTCTTTCCGTGCTGGCGATTGTGTCCGCGATGGATATGACCAACGGCGGTCTGTATGCCAGCCTGATGAATCAGTATGGGACGAAAGAAGAGTCCGGCGCGTTCGTTCTGATGTCCCTGGAATCCGGTCCGCTGATGACGATGGTGATTCTGGGCGCTGCGGGTCTGGGTTCCTTTGAGCCGCATCACTTTATCGGCGCGGTACTGCCGTTCCTGGTAGGCTTCACGCTGGGCAACCTTGACCACGATCTGCGTGCGTTCTTCAGCAAAGCAACGCCGGTACTGATTCCGTTCTTCGGCTTTGCGCTGGGTAACACCATTAACCTAGGCGTAATTGTAGATACCGGTCTGCTGGGCATCCTGTTGGGTGTGGCGGTGATTGTTATCACCGGTATTCCGCTGATTATTGCTGACCGTGTGATCGGTGGTGGTAATGGTACAGCAGGTGTCGCGGCGTCCTCTGCGGCAGGTGCCGCCGTTGCCAACCCGGTGATTATCGCGCAAATCAACCCGGCGTTTGAACCGGTCGCCGCCTCCGCGACGGCGCTGGTCGCCGCCAGCGTCGTGGTCACGGCGATTCTGGTGCCGATTATTACCGCGCTCTACGCCAAACGCTTCGCCAGGCTTCCGGCGCCTGCGGCGGCGGAAGAAACGACAGCGGAATCCGCAAACCACTGATCATCAGCCCTCTCCTCTCAAAACCTGAGGGGAGAGGGCGGAAACACCTCTTCAACCATCGCATCCACCAGTCGCTTTGCCGAACAGAGTCGCGGCATACCCAGCGCAACCGTCTGCCAGCGCTGTGTCACAGACCAGCACACCGGATGTTTATCCGCCTCACACCAGTCTCCCAGCCAGCTCAGCATATTACTGTATTCGCCTGAACCGGCGGTCGCGCTGGCACTCAACCACTGATGATAATAGTGACGCGTCGTCGGCGCGGCATTGATACTATGGGCCAGGTAGTTTGTCGCCATCGCCCGGAGATTATCTTTCAGCATCACCGCCACGTCCGGATTCGCCAGACGGCAGGCATCGCCAAACGCTCCCCACCGCAACTCTTCGAGCGCAATGAAACAACGCCCCGGCAGCGACCATCCTTCATAAGCCCCCGCCAGCCAGCGGGTAAACACCTGTTCACTGTGTTCCCCGGCCTGGACCGTGAGGCCACGCTGGCTCAGCGCCTTCTCCTTCCAGGCACTGCGCTGGCAAAACCACTCGCTGAGAGTGGTAAGTTGCTGAGCCAGTCCTGGGATGGATGGCCCGCGAGAGAGATCCATCTGTTGTAGCGCCTGGAGTCGCGCGGAGATCCGCGTCAGCGCCAGGTGGCCCGGGTCGAGCATACCCGCCAGCTTTTCCACCAGCTTCAGGCGCATCATCAGATGTTCGTTGAACATCCCGGCCATCGCCCACGCCCGCAGCTGCGTCTGGGACAGAATCTCCTGCGTCAGGCGCTCGCGAAACTGCTGCTGTTGCAGAGTATCGCCTGCCCGTTTCGGTTCTTCTCCCTGAACCAGATCGACCATAAACTTCGGGTGGATACACTCCAGCGTCCGTCCGGGGCCTTCCAGTAACGCGTTTGTCATGTGTGTTCGGCCACAAAAAGGGTTTGAATGTCGTCACGGAGCAGACGGGAGTCCTCATAAATCCAGGCAGTCGCGGCAATACTGTGCTGCAACTGCTGACTCAGACTCTGAACAGCCGATTCATTCTGCTGACGAACCAGTAAACTTTCGCGCAGGCTCTCCTGCAATCCCGCCAGGCACAATGAGAAATCGGCAAAAAACGTTGCCATACCCGCCGTAACTGAAACATCGACCTGCGCGGCTAAAGCTTTACGAATTTGTTGGCAGAAGTGGCTGACGTACTCCACCAGGCTCTGATGCAGCGCATTGATATCTATCAGATAGCGTGTCTTCGCTTCGACCTCATCATTCCAGCTCCAGTTCGGCTGGTTCAGCCAACGGGAGAATGTTTCACGCACCCCGCTCACACGTGGTTCATCGCTTTCGACGCGGTCCTGCTGGGCAATCGCATCGCTGAATAACTGGTGCGTCGTGAAATTAAACATAGAGGAGTGAAAGGCCGGAAAACGGATCCGGGGGCGAAATCCCGCATGACTCAGCTCCTCTTTCACCCGCATTTCGATAGGGCGCATCGCTTCGTTCAGCGACCGGCTGAGCGTGGCTTCCAGCTGTTCAAAACGCATCGCCAGATCGCGACTGATGTTTTCCTGCGCCGCCAGCAGGACGCCCTCACAGGCGGAACGTAGCTTGCTGAGGATCACCTGCGCTTGCGCTTCGTCGTGCAGCACCAGCATCTCTCCGTCAAGCCCCGCCTGCGGCAGCGGCGACCAGCTATCGCCACGCGACAGTTTCAGGAGCTGTTCGCGACTGAAAAAGGTCTCGATGTTGCGCAAGATCGTGGCCTGTTGCTGGTTGAGGAAACCGTTAGCCGACGTCAGCGCCAGCCCGACCTCATGGTGGATTTCATCGCTGACGCTATCCTGGCTCACCTTCAGTTGCTGCATATCCGCTTCCAGACGCACGATATTTTGCTGCAGCGTGTCAAAGGTCACCGTCAGACAGTGATAGCGGAACTCCAGATATTCGCGTGCGCTATGGGCATAATTCAACAATTTATGCGAGGCGGAACGCAGTGCATACAGTGACGCATTCGCATAGGCGGCATGAATTAAGGTCCGGATCGGCTGTTCGAACAGCGAGTCTTCCCACAGCAAATCCGCCGCATGGCGCAGGTGTTCAATATCATCCAAATCGGCGCTTCGCCAGCGCCGCCCCAGCGCGGCTTCAGCAAAGTCCTGTACCCAGCGCTGCTCTTCGTGATCCGGCAGATGACCGTGATTGGCCAGCTCATGGCGCGCCCGATTGGCCAGATATCCCCACATCGAGGAGACCGGATAAATTTGCGCCGGATGAATACAGCCCTTCATCAGGGTGCCGGAAATCAGCGCTCTCACCTGCTCTTCATCATCGCTGTTGCGATCTTTCTGGTCGAATTTATTCACCAGCGCATACAACGGCACCGATTTTCCTACCGCGGCGATGGCCTGACGCACCTCTTCATCGGAAATGGATTTCAACTGCGTATAATCCATTACCGCCAGCACAGCGGAGGCGCGCGCCAGTTGTTCATTGAGCATTTTTTGCAGATGCGGCTGCCCGGCTTCATTTGGCCCGGGCGTATCCAGTAACGTCAGTTGACCCGGATAGTTCTCCAGCCCCGCCAGGTGAACAAATTCCACCTCAATCACCGGAATATGCTCAATCGCCGCATAGGCTGAAAAGGGAAAATCCACGTCCAGCGCTTTCGACAGACGCACCAAATCGTTAAGGCTTTTCAGGCAGTGAAAGATTGGCTGTGCGCCGAGATAGTGGCGCTCGAACGCTTCCCCTCTTTCGATGCGCTGCATGAGGCCATTCATATCTTTATCAATTTCCAGCACCTGCGTCAGATTCTGTCGATCGCAGGCATGCATGCTCTTTTGCAGGGTCTTCATCAGCGCATCGATGGGCGCGACGTGGGAAAAATGCAACACCGGTTCTTTCTGACCGGGCGTATGGCGGATCAGCGTTGGCAGCGCGGTCATCGGACGGTTGCGATTGGGCAGCACTTCTGTCCCGACAATGGCATTGATCGTCGTCGATTTGCCCGCCTTCATGGTGCCGACAATCGCCAGTACCATTTCCAGCCGCGAGATTTTTCGCAACTCATTGCTTAACGTGGCCTGCTGGGCCTCCCCTCCCCGGGAGCTGAAATGCATGGCCTGAACGTTGCGGTCATCCTCACTCTTTAATGCGGCCCCCCCCTCCAGAGTAGCCGTTGGCATTTTTTTTACGGTCTTCAGATGCTCTAAAGAGAGCATCAGCAAGCGTTCCGCTTCCTGGCTCAATTCATATATTGTCTGTGTGTACATAAAAAATGTTTCCTTAACGCAAATTCTTATTGCTTTTATTTAGCCGTTTCGTTTATTAGTGAATATTCGGCTTTAATAATTACGTATGGAAAAAGGAATTTATAAATTAATCTACCAATCTTAATTAACTTATTGTTTCAACTGTTATTTTTGAATAATGTTCATTAACATGAGAAAGTAAAAAGCGTAGTTCAGTTTTATAAAAAACCAGACCAACCCTGATTAATTACACCTACCAAAAATAAGGGGAGAGATGATGTAATCGACCCTTAACTGAAACTCGACCAGCCAATTATTTCAAATATTTCTCGTCACCTTATCTCAAATAACAAACGGTAGCAATTTCCCTTAAAAATATTAGCGCGTTTTTTTGTCTGGCAGACAGGTTGCGGTCACAGTACGGTATTTACCTTAAAAACGGAGTAGTCCCGACAACGTTAAGGATTTTGTGTATAATTGCGTCCTTTTTCGGCAATCTGCCATTTTTTGGGCGCGTTTGCCCTTGCTGACTTTTGAGGAAATCGACATGTCATTACCCCACTGCCCACAATGCAACTCCGAATACACATACGAAGATAACGGCATGTACATCTGCCCGGAATGCGCTCATGAATGGAACGATGCAGAACCGGCGCATGAAGACGACGCTCCGATCGTTAAAGATGCCAACGGTAATCTGCTGGCTGACGGCGACAGCGTCACCGTCGTGAAAGATCTGAAAGTCAAAGGCAGCTCCTCGATGCTGAAAATCGGCACGAAAGTGAAAAACATTCGTCTGGTGGAAGGCGACCACAACATCGATTGCAAAATTGATGGCTTTGGCCCGATGAAGCTGAAATCAGAATTCGTGAAAAAGAACTGATGTAAATTGCCCGGTAGCGCTTCGCTTACCGGGCCTGAGGTAACTACACTTAACTGGCTTCTCTTACCTGAGGTAAAGATTATGCCGTTAAGTCCCTACATCTCTTTTGCCGGAAACTGCGCTGACGCCATCGCGTATTATCACAAAACGTTGGATGCAGAACTCCTGTATAAAATCAGCTTCGGTGAAATGCCCAAATCGGCGCAGGACAGCGAAGACGGTTGCCCGTCTGGCATGACGTTTCCTGATACCGCGATTGCTCACGCCAACGTACGTATTGCCAATAGCGACATCATGATGAGTGATGCCATTTCTTCCGACAAAGCCCACTATTCTGGATTCACGCTGGTTCTCGACACGCAAAATGTCGACGAAGGGAAGCGCTGGTTTGATAATCTCGCCGCTGAGGGTCAAATCGAAATGGACTGGCAGGAAACCTTCTGGGCGCATGGCTTTGGCAAAGTCAGCGATCGTTACGGCGTGCCGTGGATGATCAATGTCGTCAAACAGCCCCAGCCAACCGAATAACCTCACGGGAGGCGTGCCTCCCGTCCTGTCATCAAACTCACCTTAACTCTTCATCGGCAGGTAACGTCCCCTTAACCCAAACGTCATATTAATCCGCCACGATGGGGCCACTTTTTTTAGAGAGGCCGCATCATGGAAACGATTATTCGCGTCGAGAAACTCTCCAAAACGTTCAATCAGCATCAGGCGCTACATGCGGTTGATCTGAACATCGGTTCCGGTGAAATGGTGGCTCTGCTTGGGCCGTCTGGCTCCGGCAAATCCACTCTTTTACGTCATCTGAGCGGCTTGATTAGCGGTGATAAATCCGCAGGCAGCCGCGTCGAGCTGCTGGGTCGCACCGTTCAGCATGAAGGTCGACTGGCGCGCGATATCCGCAAGAGCCGCGCGCATACCGGTTACATCTTCCAGCAGTTCAATCTGGTGACTCGCCTGACGGTGCTGGAGAACGTGCTGATTGGCGCGCTTGGCAGTACGCCGTTCTGGCGCACCTGTTTTAGCTGGTTTAGCGCAGAGCAAAAACAGCGCGCGCTCCAGGCACTGACCCGCGTCGGGATGGCGCACTTTGCGTATCAACGCGTCTCAACGCTCTCCGGCGGTCAGCAGCAGCGCGTGGCCATCGCCCGGGCGCTGATGCAACAGGCCAAAGTGATCCTTGCCGACGAACCGATTGCCTCACTGGACCCGGAATCGGCGCGCATCGTGATGGACACCCTGCGCGACATCAACCAGACCGACGGCATTACCGTCGTCGTCACACTGCATCAGGTGGATTATGCCTTGCGCTACTGCGAACGCATTGTCGCACTGCGTCAGGGACACGTTTTCTATGACGGAAGCAGCCAGCTGTTTGATAACGAACGATTTGACCATCTCTACCGCAGTATGAACCGCGTCGAACAGAACGCGCAGGCTGCTTAATTCAAAAAGACCAGGCGTTATTGGCGCAGACAGACTGAAGGCGGCCAGCGCGGAAAAACCGGAGCGTAGACGTAGTACGTGAGGATTTTGAGCACTGCCCGAATTCAGGCTGGCAAGTGAAATAGCCTGGAACAAAGTGAGGAATGGAAATGAGTTACAGAACTGTTGCCGCACTGGCCTTTACCAGCATGTTCAGCCTCAGTACGTTATTAAGCCCGGCTTATGCCGAAGAGCAGGAAAACGCGCTGAACTTTGGCATTATTTCGACCGAATCACAGCAAAACCTGAAACCCCAATGGGACCCGTTCCTGAAGGATATGGAGAAGAAGCTGGGCGTGAAAGTGAACGCCTTCTTCGCCCCGGACTACGCCGGGATCATCCAGGGCATGCGCTTTAATAAAGTCGATATTGCCTGGTACGGCAACCTGTCGGCAATGGAAGCGGTGGATCGTGCTAACGGACAGGTCTTCGCGCAAACTGTCGCCGCCGATGGATCGCCGGGTTACTGGAGCGTGTTAATCGTCAACAAGGACAGCCCGATCAACAACCTCGACGAGCTGATCGCCAAACGCAAAGATCTCACCTTCGGTAACGGCGATCCTAACTCCACCTCCGGCTATCTCGTTCCGGGTTATTACGTCTTCGCGAAAAACAATATTGCCGCCAGCGACTTCAAACGCACCGTCAACGCCGGTCATGAAACTAATGCCCTCGCGGTCGCCAACAAGCAGGTGGATGTCGCCACCAACAACACCGAGAACCTCGATAAGCTGAAAACGTCCGCGCCGGACAAACTGAAAGCGCTGAAGGTGATCTGGAAATCGCCGCTGATCCCGGGCGATCCGATCGTCTGGCGTAAGAACCTCTCCGAAGCCACCAAGGACAAGGTGTACGACTTCTTCATGAACTACGGCAAAACGCCAGAAGAGAAAACCGTGCTGGAACGCCTGGGCTGGGCGCCGTTCCGCGCCTCCAGCGATCTGCAACTGGTGCCGATTCGCCAGCTCGCGCTGTTTAAAGAGATGCAGAGCGTGCAGGACAACAAGGGACTGAACGCCGAAGAGAAGACCACTAAATCGTCCGCGATTAAAGCGCAACTGGACGATCTTGACCGTCTGACCGCGGCGCTCAGCGCCATGACCAGCGTGAACAAAGCGGTGCAGTAACCCGTAGGCCGGATTGTAGGCCGGATAAGGTGCTTGCACCGCCATCCGGCAATCACCCTCTGCAAATGCCGGATGGCGCTGGCCTACAACGCAAACACACGTTTATACGGAGCTAAACATGCAAACCATCACCGTTGCCCCGCCAAAGCGCAGTTGGTTCTCGCTCGTAAGTTGGGCCATTCTGCTCGCCGTTCTGGTCGTGTCGTGGAAAGGCGCCGAAATGGCCCCACTCACGTTGATTCAGGACTCTGGCAACATGGCGACCTTCGCCGCCGACTTTTTTCCCCCCGATTTTAGCCAGTGGCAGGACTACCTCGGCGAAATGGCGGTGACCCTGCAAATCGCCGTCTGGGGTACCGCGCTGGCGGTGATCCTCTCCATTCCCTTCGGCCTGATGTGCGCCGATAACCTCGTGCCCTGGTGGATCTACCAGCCGATGCGAAGGGCGATGGACGCCTGCCGCGCCATCAACGAAATGGTGTTTGCGATGCTGTTCGTGGTCGCTGTCGGCCTCGGTCCGTTTGCCGGCGTCATGGCGCTGTTTATCCACACCACCGGCGTGCTCTCCAAACTGCTGTCCGAAGCGGTGGAAGCCATTGAACCTGGTCCGGTTGAAGGTATTCGCGCCACCGGCGCTAACAAAATCGAAGAGATTCTTTACGGCGTGCTGCCCCAGGTGATGCCGCTGCTGATCTCCTACTCGCTGTATCGCTTTGAATCCAACGTCCGTTCGGCAACCGTCGTCGGGATGGTGGGGGCAGGCGGCATTGGCGTCACGTTGTGGGAAGCGATTCGCGGTTTTCAGTTCCAGCAAACCTGTGCCCTGATGGTGTTGATCATCGTGACCGTCAGCCTGCTGGATTTTCTCTCCCAGCGTTTACGTAAGCACTTTATCTGATTAGCGAGGCATTGATTGCTATGCACTTGTCTACACATCCGACCAGTTATCCGACGCGTTATCAGGAGATTGCCGCGAGACTTGAGCAGGAGCTACGTCAACACTACCGCTGCGGTGATTACCTGCCCGCCGAGCATCAGCTTGCCGCGCATTATGAGGTTAATCGCCATACCCTGCGCCGCGCCATCGACCAGTTGGTTGAGCGCGGCTGGGTCCAGCGTCGTCAGGGCGTCGGCGTACTGGTGTTGATGCGCCCGTTCGACTATCCGCTTAACGCCCAGGCGCGCTTTAGTCAGAACCTATTGGATCAGGGCAGCCATCCCACCAGCGAAAAACTGCTGGCGGTACTGCGCCCGGCCTCCCGTCACGTTGCCGATGCGCTCAGCGTGCAGGAGGGCGACAACGTCATTCATCTGCGCACCCTGCGGCGTGTCAACGGTATCGCCCTGTGTCTGATTGACCATTACTTTTCCGATCTCACCCTCTGGCCGCTGCTGCAAGGCTTTAACCACGGCTCGCTGCACGACTATTTGCGCGAGCAGTCCGGCCTCACGCTCAAGCGCACCCAGACACGCATCAGCGCCCGCCGTGCGCAGGCGAAAGAGTGCAAGATTCTGGAAATCCCCAACATGGCGCCGCTGCTCTGCGTGCGCACCCTGAACCACCGTGAAGGCGAAGAACGTGCGATGGAGTACTCCGTCAGCCTGACCCGCGCCGACATGATCGAATTCACTATGGAGCATTGAATGCATTTCGATACCGCCACCCGCCAGCGCTGGATGCGCGCGCTGGCTTACAGTAAGGCCGATGCCCTGAATGCGCGACTCCAGGCGCTTAAACTGACTCCGGAATATGAACTGATTCGCGCCCCGGAAACCGGGCTGATGCAAATTCAGGCGCGCATGGGCGGCACCGGCAACCGCTTCTTTGCCGGAGACACCACGCTGACCCGCGCGGTCGTACGCCTGAAAAGCGGCACGCTGGGCTACAGCTACCTGCTGGGACGCAACAAACACCACGCCGAGCAATGCGCCGTCATCGACGCCTTACTGCAGGAACAGACGCATTTCCAGAATCTCATGGAAACCTTAATTAGCCCGCTGGAGGCAGAACGGGAGGCGGAAATCACCGCCCGCCGCGCCGAAGTCAACGCCAGCCGGGTAGACTTCTTTACGCTGGTACGCGGAGATAACGAATGACCCTACAGACCGCCTTTACCCTGCCCGTCCACGACGCTCAACAAAGCTTTCGCCGCCTGCTGAAAGCGATGAGCGAACCGGGGGTGATTGTTGCCCTGCATCAACTGAAACACGGCTGGCAGCCGTTGAATCTGGCAACCACCAGCGTTCTGCTGACGCTGGTCGACGGCGATACACCGGTCTGGCTGTCGCCTGCGATGAATAATGATATCGCCAGCCAGAACCTGCGTTTTCACACCAACGCGCCGATGGTCGAACAGCCCCAACTGGCGACCTTTGCCGTGGCCGACGAGCGCATCAGCAGCGAACAGCTTAATGCCCTTTCTGCCGGTTCTGCCGTCGCGCCGGAGACCAGCGCCACGCTTATCGTGCAGGTCTCCAGCCTGAGCGGCGGGCGGATGTTACGCCTGACCGGCGCAGGCATCGCCGAAGAGCGAATGATCGCACCACAGTTGCCAGAGTGCCTGATCCACGAACTTACCGAACGTCCGCATCCATTCCCTCTGGGTGTTGACCTTATCCTCACCTGCGGCGAACGGCTGCTGGCTATCCCGCGAACCACCCATGTGGAGGTATGCTGATGTACGTCGCCGTCAAAGGGGGTGAAAAGGCGATAGCCAACGCCCACGCGTTACAGGAGCAGCGACGCCGGGGCGATGCTGCCGTTGTCGAACTGAGCGTGGCGCAGATAGAACAGCAGATGAATCTGGCTGTCGATCGCGTCATGACCGAAGGCGGTATTGCCGATCGCGAACTGGCGGCGCTGGCGCTCAAGCAGGCCAGCGGCGATAACGTCGAAGCCATTTTTCTGCTGCGCGCCTATCGCACCACGCTGGCAAAGCTGGCGGTGAGTGAGCCTGTGAACAGCGCGGAAATGCGCCTGGAACGCCGCATCTCCGCCGTTTATAAAGATATTCCGGGCGGACAGCTGTTAGGGCCAACCTACGACTACACCCATCGTCTGCTCGATTTTACGCTGCTGGCAAATGGCGAAACACCGCCGCTGCGGACAGCAGAAAGTACGCAGGACGCCGCCCCGCACGTCTTTTCGCTGCTGGCAAACCAGGGACTGGCGAAGCCCGAAGAAGATAACGGTGCCACCCCGGATGACATCACCCGCACGCCGCCGGTTTACCCCTGTTCCCGCGCCTCGCGCCTGCAACAGCTGATGCGCGGTGATGAGGGCTATCTGTTGGCGCTGGCCTACTCCACCCAACGCGGCTACGGGCGCAATCACCCGTTCGCGGCCGAAATCCGTAGTGGCTACGTTGCGCTGGAAACGGTACCGGAAGAGCTGGGATTTGCGGTCAACGTCGGCGAACTGCTGATGACCGAATGTGAAATGGTCAACGGTTTTGTCGTCCCGGACAACGACGCCCCTCATTTTACCCGCGGCTACGGACTGGTGTTCGGCATGAGCGAACGCAAAGCGATGGCAATGGCGCTGGTGGACCGCGCCCTACAGGCACCCGACTACGATGAAACGGTCACGGGACCGGCGCAGGACGAAGAATTCGTGCTGGCGCACGCGGATAACGTCGAGGCGGCGGGTTTTGTTTCGCACCTCAAGCTCCCCCACTACGTCGATTTCCAGGCCGAGCTGGAGTTGCTCAAACGCCTGCAACAGGAGGCTACCCGTGACCACTAACCTCTCCGGCTACAACTTCGCTTATCTCGATGAGCAGACCAAACGAATGATCCGTCGCGCAATCCTTAAAGCAGTGGCGATCCCCGGCTATCAGGTGCCGTTTGGTGGCCGCGAAATGCCGATGCCCTACGGCTGGGGCACCGGTGGGATCCAGATCACCGCCAGCGTAATAGGTGAACCGGACGTGCTGAAGGTAATCGATCAAGGCGCGGATGACACGACCAACGCCGTATCGATCCGCAACTTCTTCAAACGCGTCAGCGGGGTCAATACCACCGAACGCACGGAAGACGCTACGCTTATCCAGACCCGTCACCGGATCCCGGAAACGCCGCTGACGGAAGATCAGATCCTGATCTTCCAGGTGCCGATCCCCGAGCCGCTGCGTTTTATCGAACCACGCGAAACCGAAACCCGCACCATGCACGCGCTGGAGGAGTACGGGATCATGCAGGTGAAGCTGTATGAAGATATCGCCCGCTTCGGCCATATCGCCACCACCTACGCCTACCCGGTGAAGGTGAATGGCCGCTATGTGATGGACCCCTCGCCGATCCCGAAATTCGATAACCCGAAGATGGACATGATGCCCGCCCTTCAGTTGTTTGGCGCGGGACGCGAAAAGCGCATCTACGCCGTGCCGCCGTACACCCGCGTGGAAAGCCTCGACTTCGACGATCATCCATTCAGCGTACAAACCTGGGATGAGCCCTGCGCCATCTGCGGTTCAACACACAGTTATCTTGATGAAGTGGTACTCGATGACACCGGCAAACGCATGTTTGTCTGCTCCGACACCGACTACTGCCGCCAACAGAGCGAGGCACTCAGCCAATGACGCAACCGCTGCTTTCGGTTAATAACCTGACCCATCTCTACGCGCCGGGCAAAGGCTTCAGCGATGTCTCTTTTGACCTGTGGCCTGGCGAAGTGCTGGGCATTGTCGGGGAGTCGGGTTCCGGTAAAACCACCCTGCTGAAATCCATCTCCTCGCGCCTGATACCGCAGTCAGGCGAGATTCAGTATCAGAACCGTTCGCTGTACGCCATGAGCGAGGCCGACCGCCGCCGCCTGTTGCGCACCGATTGGGGCGTGGTGCATCAACATCCGCTGGACGGCCTGCGTCGTCAGGTTTCGGCAGGCGGCAATATCGGCGAACGCCTGATGGCGACCGGCGCGCGCCACTACGGCGAGATCCGTGCTACCGCCCAGCGCTGGCTGGAGGAGGTCGAGATTCCGGCTTCACGTATCGACGATCTACCGACCACCTTTTCCGGCGGCATGCAGCAGCGTCTGCAAATCGCTCGCAATCTCGTCACCCACCCGAAGCTGGTGTTTATGGATGAGCCGACCGGCGGCCTCGACGTCTCCGTCCAGGCGAAGTTGCTGGATTTGCTGCGCGGGCTGGTGGTGGAACTGGATCTGGCGGTGATCATTGTCACCCACGATTTAGGCGTGGCGCGCCTGCTGGCGGATCGTCTGTTGGTGATGAAACAGGGCCAGGTGGTGGAAAGTGGATTAACCGATCGCGTGCTCGACGATCCGCACCATCCGTATACCCAGTTGCTGGTGTCGTCGGTATTGCAAAATTAAACATCGTATGCCGGATGGCGGCTGCGCCTTATCCGGCATACGGGTCGGTATCGCTTGTAGGCCTGATAAGCAAAGCGCCATCAGGCAATCGAATGCACAAATGCTTAAAGAGGCTAAAAATGAACGCGATCCGCGTTGAAAACGTCAGTAAAACCTTTGTGCTCCACCAGCAAAACGGCGTGCGCCTGCCGGTGCTACAAAATGCCTCGCTGGAAGTCAAAAACGGTGAATGTATCGTTTTACATGGCCACTCCGGCAGCGGGAAATCCACGCTGCTGCGTTCGCTGTATGCCAATTATCTGCCCGACGAAGGGCATATCCACATTCGCCATCACGACGAATGGGTGGATCTGGTGCAGGCCCCGGCGCGCAAAGTACTGGAAGTCCGCCGCACCACGATCGGCTGGGTGAGCCAGTTTTTGCGGGTGATCCCGCGGATCTCCGCGCTGGATGTGGTGATGCAGCCGCTACTGGATCTCGGTGTATCGCGTGAGGCGTGCGCCGCCAAAGCCGCAAGTCTGCTGACCCGCCTGAACGTACCGGAACGCCTGTGGCATCTCGCCCCGTCAACCTTTTCCGGCGGTGAACAACAGCGTGTCAATATCGCGCGCGGATTTATCGTTGATTACCCGATTCTGTTGCTCGACGAACCGACCGCGTCGCTGGATGCCAAAAACAGTGCCGCCGTGGTGGCGCTGATTGAAGAGGCGAAAGCGCGCGGTGCGGCCATTGTCGGCATTTTTCACGATCAAACTGTGCGCGACCGCGTGGCGGATCGTTTGCACCTGATGGGAACAACACCATGATTATCAACAATGTAAAGCTGGTGCTGGAAGATGAAGTGGTACAGGGATCGCTGGAAATGCAGGATGGCGTGATTCGCGCCTTTACACAAAGTCAGAGCCGTCTTCCCGAAGCGCTGGATGGCGAAGGCGGTTGGCTGCTGCCGGGGCTGATCGAGTTGCATACCGATAATCTCGACAAATTCTTTACCCCGCGACCGAAGGTGGACTGGCCCGCCCATTCCGCGATGAGCAGTCACGATGCACTGATGGTCGCCAGCGGTATCACCACCGTGCTGGACGCGGTGGCGATTGGCGATGTCCGCGACGGCGGCGATCGTCTGGAAAACCTGGAGAAAATGATCAACGCCGTGGAGGAGACGCAAAAGCGTGGGGTGAACCGCGCCGAGCATCGCCTGCATCTGCGCTGCGAACTGCCGCACCACACCACACTGCCGCTGTTCGAGAAGCTGGTCAGCCGTGAACCGGTCACGCTGGTTTCGCTGATGGATCACTCGCCGGGCCAGCGCCAGTTCGCCAACCGCGAGAAGTATCGTGAATATTATCAGGGCAAGTATTCACTGACCGATGAACAGATGGCGCGGTACGAAGAAGAACAACTGGCGCTGGCGGCACGCTGGTCGCAGCCCAACCGGACCGCTATCGCGCAACTGTGCCGCGAACGCAACATTGCGCTGGCAAGCCACGATGACGCCACCTCCGGGCATGTACAGGAATCTCATCAGCTTGGCAGCGTCATCGCCGAATTTCCCACCACGTTCGAAGCCGCAGAGGCCTCACGTCGGCACGGCATGAACGTGCTGATGGGCGCGCCAAACATCGTGCGCGGCGGCTCTCATTCCGGCAACGTTGCGGCGCACACGCTGGCAGAACTGGGGTTGCTGGATATCCTCTCGTCGGATTACTACCCCGCCAGCCTGCTGGATGCCGCGTTTCGCGTCGCAGACGATGCGACCAACCGCTTCACTCTGCCACAGGCGATCAGCCTGGTGACCGCTAATCCGGCGCGGGCGCTCAGTCTTAGCGATCGCGGTACGATCGCCGAAGGGAAACGTGCCGATCTGGTACTGGCGCACCGTAAAGGCGATCACATCCACATCGACCACGTCTGGCGCCAGGGAAAGAGGGTGTTCTGAGTATGGGAAAACTGATCTGGCTGATGGGGCCGTCCGGCTCTGGAAAGGACAGTTTGCTGACAGAACTCCGTCAGCAGGAACATGCGCAACTGCTGGTGGCGCATCGTTATATTACCCGCGCGGCGAATGCCGGGAGCGAGAATCATGTTGCCCTCAGCGAGCAGGAGTTTTTCACTCGTGCCGGGCATAATCTGCTGGCGCTAAGCTGGCATGCTAACGGCTTTTATTATGGTGTTGGCATTGAGATCGATCTCTGGCTCAACGGCGGCTTCGACGTGGTGGTCAACGGCTCACGCGCACATCTTCCTCAGGCGCAGGCGCGCTACGGTACGGCACTGCTGCCGGTCTGCTTGCAGGTTTCTCCTGCGATTTTACGCCAGCGCTTACAGGCGCGCGGGCGGGAGAGCGAAACGGAGATCGCCGCCCGTCTTGAACGCGCGGCCCGCTATGCCCCGTTTGACTGCCATATGCTTAATAACGACGGCAGTTTGCACCAGTCCGTCGACTCGCTGCTATCGTTAATGGGACGCAAGGAGCCACGCCATGTCTGCCTGTGAACTTCGTCGCGCCACGGCACAAGACACCGAGGCCGTGTACGCGCTCATCTGCGAACTGAAGCAAACCCGGTTTGATTACCCGGCCTTTCGCGCCGGGTTCACCGCCAATTTGCAGGATACCCGACTGCGCTATCAGTTAGCGCTGCTTGAGGGCCAGGCGGTTGGGTTGATTGGTCTGCATCTGCAGTATCATTTACATCACGCCAACTGGATTGGCGAGATTCAGGAACTGGTAGTGATGCCGCAGGCGCGGGGGCTGAAAATCGGCAGCCAGTTACTGGCGTGGGCGGAACAGGAAGCCCGTGAAGCGGGGGCGGAGATGACCGAGCTGTCCACCAGCGTGAAACGCCATGACGCCCACCGTTTTTATCAGCGCGAAGGCTACGAACAGAGCCATTTTCGCTTCACAAAAGCATTGTGAGATACGCAGGCCGGAGAAGACGCTCGCGCCGCCATCCGGCACGATACGACAAGGGGAATCACGATGAGTCTGAGCATCACGCTAAGCGGCACCGGCGGTGCGCAAGGAGTACCCGCGTTTGGCTGCGACTGCGCCGCCTGTCGTCGCGCACGCCTGCAGGAACAGTATCGCCGACGCCCGTGTAGCGGCGTGGTCAAATTCAACAATACGGTGACGCTGCTGGATGCGGGTATATCGCACCTGATGGACGACTGGCCGGCGGGCAGCTTCCGACAGTTTTTACTCACCCACTACCATATGGATCACGTACAGGGATTGTTTCCGCTGCGCTGGGGCGTCGGTGCGTCCATCCCGGTGTACGGCCCGGCGGACGAACAGGGTTGCGACGATCTGTTTAAGCATCCTGGCATTCTCGACTTTAGCCACACCGTCGAGCCGTTTGTGGTGTTTTCGTTACAGGGATTGCAGGTGACACCGCTACCGCTGAACCACTCAAAGCTGACGTTGGGTTATCTTCTGGAAACTGCGCACAGCCGCGTGGCATGGCTGTCTGACACCGCCGGACTGCCCGATAAAACGCTCACCTTTCTGCTCAACAATCGGCCGCAGGTTATCGTCATCGATTGTAGCCATCCGCCGCGTCCCCAACCGCCGCGTAATCACTGTGACTTAACCACCGTGATAGCGCTCAATGCGGTGATTCGCTGCCCGCAGGTAATCCTCACGCATATCAGCCACTCATTCGATGTCTGGCTGATGGATAACCCGCTCCCGGACGGATTTGAAGCGGGCTATGACGGGATGCAAATTGTCGTGGATTAACGCTCGTAATCCTCTTCCATCCTGCGCTCTTCGTCTTCCAGTTGACGGCGCTCGCGGTCGAGCTGGCGCTGGCGTTCGTCCAGTTGACGTCGACGGTCCTCAAACTGACGGCGACGGTCATCATACTGTCTGCGTCGATCGTCGCTCATTTCGTTCTGCCACCTGTCGTCACGCGAATCCTCGTAATCCCGCCCGCTATCGCTGTCAGGCTTATAGGCATCGTTGATCGCCTGCTGAATGTTGCCGATGGCATCATCAATGATATCGGCCTGTGCCGGCACGGTCGCCAGCGACAGCAGGCTGAATAAAAAGAGCGTCAGGGTGCGTTTCATAAAACCAGCCTCAAAAGGGGACGGTTTCTACGTTAGTTAACACCAGCAGATGCAACCAGAGGAGGAATCTCAAATTCGGCCAGCGCGGCCCCGCCGTTGCGCAGGGCAATGTGTTGTCATTCACGGGAAATCGTCACGTCAAATATGACGACAGCCTGTTTTTCGTCAGGGTTTTGTCCAAAAATTACCCGTAATATCAGGGAAAGCCCCCAATTAAAATGTGGCATAAAAGATGCATACTCAGGGCGACAAGCGTGTATGCGCGATTTGATTAACTGGAGCGAGACCGATGAAAAAAGTCGTCACGGTTTGCCCGTATTGCGCATCAGGTTGCAAGATCAACCTGGTGGTCGATAACGGCAAAATCGTCCGGGCTGAGGCGGCGCAGGGGAAAACCAATCAGGGTACTCTGTGTCTGAAGGGCTATTACGGCTGGGATTTTATTAACGATACCCAGATCCTGACCCCGCGCCTGAAAACCCCTATGATTCGTCGCCAGCGTGGCGGCAAGCTGGAATCTGTTTCCTGGGATGAAGCGCTGAACTACGTCGCAGAACGCCTGAGCGCCATCAAAGCGAAATACGGCCCTGATGCCATCCAGACGACCGGCTCGTCTCGTGGCACCGGGAATGAAACTAACTACATCATGCAAAAATTTGCGCGCGCCGTTATTGGTACCAATAACGTTGACTGCTGCGCTCGCGTCTGACACGGCCCATCGGTTGCAGGTCTGCACCAGTCGGTCGGTAACGGCGCAATGAGTAACGCAATTAACGAAATTGATAACACCGATCTCGTGTTTATCTTCGGCTACAACCCGGCGGATTCCCACCCGATTGTGGCGAATCACGTGATTAACGCGAAACGTAACGGGGCGAAAATTATCGTCTGCGATCCGCGCAAAATTGAAACTGCGCGCATTGCCGACATGCACATCGCACTGCGAAACGGCTCGAATATCGCGCTATTGAACGCGATAGGCCATGTCATTATTGAAGAAAACCTATACGACCAGGCGTTTGTCGCCTCGCGTACGGAAGGCTTTGAGGAGTACCGTAAGATCGTCGAAGGCTACACGCCTGCATCCGTTGAGGACATCACTGGCGTTAGCGCGAGTGAAATTCGCCAGGCGGCGCGGATGTATGCCGGTGCGAAAAGCGCGACCATCCTGTGGGGCATGGGCGTCACTCAGTTCTATCAGGGTGTGGAAACCGTGCGTTCACTGACCAGCCTCGCGATGCTGACCGGCAACCTCGGTAAGCCCAGCGTGGGCGTTAACCCGGTACGTGGCCAGAACAACGTTCAGGGCGCGTGCGATATGGGTGCGCTACCGGATACCTATCCGGGCTATCAGTATGTGAAAGATCCGGCTAACCGCGAGAAATTCGCCAAAGCCTGGGGCGTGGACAGCCTGCCTGCGCACACCGGCTATCGCATCAGCGAGCTGCCGCACCGTGCGGCGCATGGCGAAGTGCGTGCGGCGTACATCATGGGTGAAGATCCGTTGCAAACCGATGCGGAACTCTCTGCGGTGCGCAAAGGCTTTGAGGATCTGGAACTGGTCATCGTGCAGGACATCTTTATGACCAAAACCGCGTCGGCGGCGGATGTGATTTTACCGTCAACGTCGTGGGGCGAGCATGAAGGGGTCTTTACCGCCGCTGACCGTGGCTTCCAGCGCTTCTTTAAAGCCGTTGAGCCGAAGTGGGATCTGAAAACCGACTGGCAAATCATCAGTGAGATCGCCACCCGTATGGGGTATCCGATGCACTACAACAACACCCAGGAGATCTGGGATGAGTTGCGTCATCTGTGCCCGGATTTCTACGGTGCAACTTACGAGAAAATGGGCGAACTGGGCTACATCCAGTGGCCTTGCCGCGATACGTCGGACGCCGACCAGGGGACGTCTTATCTCTTTAAAGAGAAATTTGATACCCCGAACGGCATGGCACAGTTCTTCACCTGCGACTGGGTCGCGCCGATCGATAAACTCACCGACGAATACCCAATGGTGCTGTCGACGGTGCGTGAAGTCGGTCACTACTCCTGTCGTTCGATGACCGGTAACTGTGCGGCTCTGGCCGCGCTGGCAGACGAACCGGGCTATGCGCAAATCAATGCGGCCGACGCGGCGCGTCTGGGCATTGAAGATGAAGCGCTGGTCTGGGTTCATTCGCGAAAAGGCAAAATTATCACCCGCGCGCAGGTCAGCGAACGCCCGAACAAAGGGGCGATTTATATGACCTACCAGTGGTGGATTGGCGCCTGTAACGAGCTGGTGACCGAGAACTTAAGCCCGATTACCAAAACGCCGGAGTACAAGTATTGCGCCGTGCGCGTGGAGCCGATTGCCAATCAGTCCGCCGCCGAGCAGTACGTGATTGATGAGTACAACAAGCTGAAGGCCCGCCTGCGCGAAACCGCAATGGGCTAACCACAACGTTGATGCATCTCAACAGCCTCCACCCCGGAGGCTGTTTTTTTATCCATAGGATCTCTTTATACTGTCGATTCCGTACCCTAATTAAAACTTAATAATGAAACCACTTCTTGCATTGATGTTATTGATGACATTCTTTGCCCGTGCTGCCAATCCTGAGCCAGGAAGCCAGTATTTGCAGGCCGCAGAGGCAGGTGACAAACGCGCGCAATATTACCTCGCTGACAGCTGGTTTAGCTTCGGCGATTTGAGCAAAGCCGAATACTGGGCACAGAAATCCGCCGACAATGGCGATGCGGATGCCTGTGCGCTGCTGGCGCAGATTAAAATCACTAACCCGGTCAGTCTGGACTACCCGGAAGCGAAAATGCTGGCGGAAAAGGCCGCCCGGGCAGGTAGTAAAGCGGGGGAAATTACGCTGGCACGCATTCTGGTCAATACTCAGGCCGGAAAACCCGATTACCCCAAAGCCATTTCTCTGCTGCAAAACGCCTCTGAAAATCTGGAGAGCGATGTTGCTGTGGATGCGCAGATGTTGCTCGGCCTGATTTATGCCAACGGCGTCGGCATTCAGGCTGATGATGATAAAGCGACCTGGTACTTCAAGCGCAGTTCCGCCATCTCCCGTACCGGGTATTCCGAATACTGGGCGGGAATGATGTTTCTGAACGGTGAACAGGGCTTTATTGAGAAGAATAAACAGAAGGCGCTGCACTGGTTGAATCTGAGCTGTACCGAAGGCTTCGATACCGGCTGCGAGGAGTTTGACCGATTAACGAACGGCTGACTCAGATTGCCTGATGGCGCTTTGCTTATCAGGCCTACAAGCGATACCGGCCCGTAGGCCGAATAAGGCGAAGCCACCATCCGGCACAAGCGATACCGACTCGTAGGCCGAATAAGGCGAAGCCGCCATCCGGCACAAGCGATACCGACTCGTAGGCCGAATAAGGCGAAGCCGCCATCCGGCACAAGCGATACCGACTCGTAGGCCGGATAAGGCGAAGCCGCCATCCGGCAACCAGTTAACCGTTACTGGGCGGTCTTCTCGAATTTACCCAGTACTTCGCGCTCATACGCCAACGCTTTTTTGCGATCAAACTTGTGTTCCCATTTGGCGATAACCAGTACCGCCAGCGCATTCCCCACCACGTTCAACGCCGTACGCGCCATGTCGAGAATACGGTCAACACCGGCGATAAAGGCCAGACCTTCCAGTGGAATACCGACACTGCCAAGCGTGGCCAGCAGTACCACAAAAGAAACGCCCGGTACGCCCGCGATCCCTTTTGAGGTCACCATCAGCGTCAGCACCAGCACGATTTCCTGCCACAGCGACAGGTCGATACCGTACAACTGCGCGATGAAGATCGCCGCAATACTCTGGTACAGGGTCGAGCCGTCGAGGTTAAACGAATAGCCGGTCGGCACCACAAAGCTGGTGATTGAGGCTGGCGCGCCATAGGCTTCCATCTTCTCGATAATACGCGGCAGCACGCTTTCAGAGCTGGCGGTGGAGTACGCCAGAATCAGTTCGTCTTTCAGAATGCGGATCAGGATCCAGATACTCAGCCCGCAAATACGCGCGACGATACCCAGCACCACCAGCGCGAAGAACAGGATCGCGAAGTGAACCAACAGCACCAGCTTCGCCAAGGGCCACAGCGAGGCAAAACCGAAGTTCGCCACGGTCACGGCGATCAGCGCGAACACCCCGACCGGTGCATAGCGCATCACCATATGCGTGACTTTAAACATGGTTTCAGAAATAGAGCGGAACACCGTCACCAGCGGCTCACGATGCGTTGCCGGCAGAGAGGAGAGCCCCAGACCAAACAGTACCGAGAAGAAGATGATTGGCAGCATGTCGCCTTTCGCCATCGACGCGATGACATTAGTCGGTACCAGAGACAGAATGGTGCCCATCAGGCCATGCGCGTGGCTCTGCACCTCTGCCGTCGTGTTCTGGTATTTCGAAATGTCCACGGTCGCCAGTTGCGACATATCAATGCCGGAACCCGGCTGGAACACATTCGCCAGCGTAATCCCGAGGATAATGGCGATGGTCGTGATCACTTCGAAATAAAGAATGGTTTTCGCGCCAATACGTCCCAGTTGTTTCGCATCGCCGACGCCGGCAATCCCGACAATCAGCGTGGAGATCACAATCGGCACTACGATCATTTTGATCAGATGGATAAAGATATCCCCTGCCGGAGAGAGCAGGTTTGCAATCAGCCACTCGCGGCTGTCGCTGTGATAGTGCAGATAGCTGCCGAGTAAAATGCCCAGCACCATGGCAATCAGGATCTGCCAGGCCAGGCTGAGTTTAAAACTTTTCATAACGACGGACTTCCTCAATGGAACACTACTCCGGTTAAAAAACAGGAATAGTTACATACTGAAAGGGTATGAATTGTGTTGCGTTGGTTTGTAGAGTTTTTTAACGCGCATAATCAGTACCATTTGCAGGGCATATTACGCAACCCTTTAAGAACAGGGCTTTTCGCTGAATTAATGCATAATAACGCGAATTTATCGGGATTACATTGCATAACTATTTGTTATGGAAAGATTTTTAAATCTGTATTTTTGAATTATAACCATCAGGAATTATTTTGACCGCGAGGTTCACTTGCTTGTTTTTTAAACAGATAAATTCCCTAAAGCACAAAACTATTTCTGCCGATTCTGTAACAACTTTGCCATGTTAATCGAGTCAATCAGCTGCGCACGATTCACCCGCGGTGAATTCAAATCCAGGACTTTTTGCCACTGCGCAATCGCCTGTTTGTAATCCGCCTGCATAAATGCATCCGACGCCAGTAGCATCAGCGCGGTAACTTCCGAAGCATCCAGCGCCAGCGCCTTATCAATCATTTTGCGGGTCGCCGGCGTCATGTGCTGCCCAGCCTGGTAGTAGAGCACGGTCGCCAGCGCCGAATAGATCTCCGCATTCTCCCCACGGCTACGCAGAGCCTGACGATAAGCCAGCAGCGCATTATCGTAATCATTGCGCCACAGATAATACTCGCCGAGCAGCGCCCACTTTTCGCTGTCCTGCGGGTTGGCGCGAATCAGTTTTTGCAGCGCTATCAGTTGGGCCTCCGGCGTCGCGGTCTCTGCAAATTCATGCAGCGGATCGGCCAGACGTCGTTGTTCGTCTCGTACGGCCTGCCATTTTGGCGACAGCAGATAGCCACTGAGACAAACGATGATCATCACCCCAACGCCCAGCGCCAGCCACTTCACCGGCAAGGGACGGGAAGATGCATCTGAGCGTGCGGACAGGCTCATGGTTTGCCCTCCTCTTTACGCTGCCGCGTACTGGCCCGCCAGAGCACGCCGCCTACCAGCAATAATAACAAGCATGGCAGCGCCCACAGCAGCAGCGTCTGCCCGGTGAGAGGCGGGTTATAGCGGACAAAGTCACCGTACCGCGCGGTCATCCAGGCGGTGATTTCAGCTTCATCTTTCCCTTCTGCCACCATCGTATAGACCTGGTGGCGCATGCTGACCGCAACCGGCGCATTGGATTCCAGCAAGTTTTGATTCTGGCACTGCGGACAGCGCAGTTGGCTGGCGATCGACAGCGCTTTTTCCTGTTGCTGCGGATTGTCAAAAGCCCAGGTATCGACCACCTGAGCATGAGCGGAAAAAGAGATAACCCACAGTAAGATAAACGCCACGATCGTGCCTGACGCCGCTGCGCTTACCAGGCCTGGGACGCGCTGAAATCGTAGGCCGGATAAGGCGTGTGCGCCGCCATCCGGCACATTACAGATAAGACTACGCATCGCGTTTTCTCCCCCGCCAGCCGCTGAGCAGCGCCCCGGCAATCATTAACAGCCCCCCGCCCCAAATCCAGCGCACACCGCTTTGCACATACAGGCGCATGGCATACCGTTCCTCGCCCGTTTTTTCACCCATCACCGCATACCAGTCATGAAGCAGATCCCAGCGGATGCCAGGCTCCATCATCTGTTGGCGGCGAGCGGAATAAAAGCGCCGCTCGGGCGTCAGGGTGCCTGTTTGTTTATCGCCCTGCCACAGCGTAATCAGCGCCTTTTCGGTGGTGTAGTTCCCTTTCGCGGCCAGATCCAGCCGTTCAAAGCGGAAGGTATACCCCGCCAGTTCAACCTGCTGACCTGGACTCAGGTTGAGGCTTATCTCCTGGCGACTGCCGCTGGAGAAGAGGATCCCCGCGGCAAAAACCAGCACGCCCGCGTGCGCCAACAGCGCCGGAAACTGACGGTGCACGGCCCCCTTCCGGCGCCTGACCATCGTGATCACGATCACCACCAACATCAGCAAGCCAAACGGCAAGGTGGCACGATTGAAATACGGCGCGCCTACCGACAGTCGCCCCCACCCCAACAGGCCATAAATCATTGGGTAGAGCGTACCAATCAGTACGATCAACAGCACCGCGCAAAAGAGCAGCAGCGCCGCCAGAATCAACATTTCGCGCGACCAGCCGCCCAGACGTATGGCCTGTTGATTAGCCCGCGCCCGCCAGCCGTACAAGCCGAGTGCGGCCAGACTCATAATGGTAAAGAGGGCAAACAACGGCACGGCGCGCACGTTATCCAGCGCAAAAGCGTGTACGGAAACGAGAATACCGGAACGGACAATCAACGTTCCCAGCAAAGAGAGGATCAGCGTGACAATCGCCAGCAGTAACGACCAGTGGCGGAAAATACCGCGTTCACGCGACATATACAGGCTGTGCAGTAGCGCACTGGCAGAAAGCCAGGGTAATAAAGACGCGTTTTCTACCGGGTCCCAGAACCACCAGCCGCCCCACCCCAGTTCGCAATAGGCCCACCATGAGCCGAGAATGATGCCAGCCGTCAGCGCACACCAACCGGGTAGCGCCCAGCGCCAGCACACCCAGGCCGTCATCTTCGTGAAATCGCCGCGCAACAGCGAGGCCAGCGCCACGCCGGCGGCAACCATCAAACCGCCATACCCCAGATACAGCAACGGCGGATGGAGGATCAGCCCTAGATGTTGCAACATCGGGTTGAGATCGCGCCCTTCAATCGCTGGCGGAAAGATACGGACAAACGGATCGGACCAGAACACCACAAACAGCAGCAGTAACGCCGTGATTAGCGAGAGTACACTGAGCGTGAACGTAAACAGAGGATCAGATTCGCGGCGATAACGCCAGGCAAACAGCGCGCTCCAGCCGGACAGAAAGAGCACCCACAGCAGCAGCGACCCTTCATGACCGCCCCACACCGCCGCCAGTTTGAGTCCCCACGACAGCAGGCTGTGGCTGTGTTGTGCCACATAGATAACCGAGAAATCACTGGTCAGAAAGCAGAACACCAGAATCAAGAAGGCGAGCAACAGGCACGCAAATTGCGTCCAGACGCCCACGCTCGCCAGACGCATTATGCCCTGCCAGCGCAGGCGTTCACCTGCCAGTACGGCAAGCGGGGTCAACACGTTGACCCCAAGACTGAATAACAGCGCCAGAAAACCGGCTTCAGGAAGGAGTACGTCCAGAAATCACCTTACGCTACGGTTAGCTGCCCCGCATAGAGAATGAAAAAGCGCAGTAACAGTACGCCCGTCAGGCTGGCGCCACATACCGCCAGCACACCATGAAAGGTTGAATGGCGACTGGCCCAGGGCTTGAGCAGCATCGGCACAATCAATCCCAGCCCCGCAACACCTATCCAGAACCACCAGGTCCAGAAACCGCCCCCCAACGCCGCCGACAAGGCGCGCATTTTGCCGTCATCACCCAGCGCCAACCCCACAAAGAAGGCGGCCAGCAGGAAGATCTCCAGCCACACCACCGGCGTTTCCACCCGGTGAATAAAATGCGCCTCGGTACTATGCGGATTACCACGCTGACGTAATGCCATCGCGATCAGCGCCACCGCCGCACCGGAGGAGATCCCGGAAAACAGGAACAGCACTGGCAGGATCGGGTTATTCAGGAACGGATAGGATTTCAGTACCGAAAGCAGGAAACCGGTATAGGCACCCAGCAATACCGCCAGCACCAGCATCAGCGTTTCTAGCCCACGGTTGAACGGCGTTAATAGCGTCAGCACCTTCTGCACTAGTCCCAGACGGGGGAACCAACGCTGTTGCAGGACCATCACCTCTTTTTGAAAGATGATGGCCAGCCACAGAATCAGCACGACCATATACAACTGAAACAGTAAAACCCCCATCGACATCACCGACGTAAAGCTGTAGTGGAACATCAGCTTCCAGAAGGTCCAGGGACGCGTCAGGTGGAAGATCAGAATCAACAGGCCGAAAATAATCGCCCCCGGCCCCACCACCAGCGTGGTGCGCAGCAGCGTACTGTCCGCTCCGCCCGCCTCCGGATGGTAACGGCGCAGCAGGATGGAGAGCGTCACCAGTCCGGCAGAAATACCAATCAGAAACAGATAGATAGCGATGGGCCAGTCCCACACCAGTGATTCAAAGTGGAAAGCAGATGCATTTGTCATTGGCTCACCTCCCCATATTTAAAGGGAACGCGGTAGACCTTCGGTTTGGTACCCAGCGCCAGCTTGTAGCGATAAGTGGTTTTCTGTCGCAACAGCCGGGAAATATCGCTGTCAGGATCGTCCAGATTGCCAAACGTCAGCGCCTTCGTCGGGCAGGACTCGACGCAGGCCGGCAGTTTGCCCGCTTTCAGGTTTGTTTTACGGCAGAAATCGCATTTATCCGCCGTTTTCGTGACCGGATGGATAAAGCGTACGCGATACGGACACGCCGCAATGCAGTACTGGCAGCCGACACAGAGATCCGGGTTCACATCCACAATGCCATTGGCGGCATCGCGATACGACGCCCCGGTCGGGCAGACGTCAACGCACGGCGCGTGATCGCAGTGCTGGCACGAATGGCGGAAGAAGCGGTACTTCACATCCGGAAATGTGCCCAGCGGTTCGCTACGTATGATGGTGAGTCGCGACACGCCTTCCGGCACGTTGTTGACTTCCCGACAGGCATCCATACAGGCGGTACAGCCGATGCATAATGATTCATCATGCACCATGCCATATCGCACGCCGTTGATATTCAACGTTTTCGCCACCACGCGTCCTGCTGTACCGCTGACGGCCACCAGCGCGCCGACGCCGGTGATGAACTGGCGACGAGAGCAACTCATGGATGCTCCTTAAGCAAAGGAACAGACGCCGGATTAAAGTTCGGGTTGTTACGCTGATCGCTGTGGCAATCGACGCAAATCTTAACTCGTCCTTTATCGCTTAACGTCTGCATCGTGTCTTGCTTCGGATGCAGTGAGTGACAACTGGCGCAGGCCACTTTCGTCACGTGGACATCGTGCGGCCAGAACGCTTTTTGCAACTGCTCAGGCAAATGACAGGACAGACAAACGCTGTTCTGCTGCTCCACGTTGTACATCGGCTCGTTAAAGCGCATCACATCCTTCGCCCCTTCACGATGCTGAGGCGATGGCTTGCCATGACAGTTGGTACAAGTAACCGGCAGTTTATTGTTCGGATTGGTCACGGACGCATGCTTTCCATGCATCCCTTCGGTATCCGGCTTGTGACAGTCCAGACACGCGGCATCCGGGCTACGCTGTTGGGTGACCGTCCAGCGTTCAGACTCCTGCGGCGTTGGCGTGGCGGTTATCCCACTCAGGCTCCATAAAAGACCTGACGCCAGCACCCCAGCAGTTAATAACGAACGGAATACGCTCATATTCACTCCGTTGCATAATGCCTGATGGCGCTACGCTTATCTGGCCTACACGACTTCTGTAGGCCGGATAAAGCGCTTGCGCTGTCATCCGGCAAATTGAGGTTATTGGCTTAACAAACCGTTTTTACGCGCCTGCTCTTCCCACTGAGGGATCACCGTTTTGATAAAGTCCTGTTTATCGGCGTTAATCTGCTGCATGTTCAGACCAATGGCCGCCTGGGCTTTCTCTTTGGTGGAGATATCCGGAATCGCGATTTCATGGGTGATGCCTTTGGTTGCCAGCAGACGCGCCAGCTTAGTCCGGGCATCAGCGGCTTTGTCCATCGCGATGCCTAACATCCGCAAACCTTCTTCCGGGGCGTGCATATGGATACCGTGAGAGGCAATGGCCAGATCCCAGCGCCACTGTGCGTGACGGATATCGCTCAGAATCGGCTTCATTTCTGCTTCCGTTGCGCCCGCATCCCAGGCCGCCTTCGCTTCGAAGTGAGCACGCACCAGTTGATCTTCAACCTTGATTTTCAGCCCATTGATCGCCTTCTTACGCTCAGCGACCACATTTTGCAGGGAGGCCTTATCCTGGGTATGGCAGTTCGCACAGGTTTGCGGGAAGTTGTCAAACGGGTTGCCAATCTTATGATCGGTATAGAGTTTGCCTTCGGCGTTCTGCACTTTCGGCATATGACAGTCAATGCAGGTCACATTGTTTTTACCGTGAATACCCACGCTCCAGGTTTCATATTCCGGATGCTGCGCTTTCAGCATCGGCGTTTTTGACAGCGAGTTGGTCCAGTCAGCGAAAGTAATGGCGTCATAGTATTTCTCCATATCTTCGACTTTCATGCCGTCATCCCACGGGAACTTGACGGCTTTGTTTTTGCCATCAAAGTGGTATTCCACGTGACACTGGGCGCAAACCATCGACTGCTGGTCGAAACGACCGGCTTTATCAAATGGTTTGCCGATGGTCTCCATCGCACGTTCGGCGTACGGACGAGACAACGTCAACTCAGGTTTGCCTTTCGCGAAGTCAGGTGACGCCGTGTTGTGGCAATCGCCACAACCCAGGTTGTTAACAACTTCCGGACCGCCACGTGCCCACATGCCGTGGAAGTAACCGTCTTCACCGTCTTTCTGGATCAGACGCGCTACGTCCGGGCTTTTACAACTCCAGCAAGCCATCGGCAATGGGCCGTCTTCAGCAGTTTTTGGGGCACCAGTACGCAAGGTTTCACGCACATCGGTCACTGCATAGGCGTGCCCACGCGGTTTGTTGTAATCACGGGAAAACGGATATCCCGCCCACAGGATCACCAGGCGGGGATCTTCTGCTAATGCGTCTTCACGCTTTGCTTGTTCTGAGGTCGCTTTCCATGAGAGATATTGATCGGGATGTTGAGGGGCGAAGACTTCATTCTTCGCTTCAACGGTAACAGTCTTTGCGGGTTCGGGCGTTTGCTCAGCATAAACCGCAGAAATGAAAAACAGCGGTACGATCAGGCTGAAGAAACGGCGTGCGCGTCGTGTAATCCTTGCCATAGAGGTCTCATCCAGATTGCGCCATTGCGTTCAATGACGGTTCTTTTTTATTCTATCCATGACGATAACCACACACACCGCCATGACATTGCCCTAATCTAGATGTAACAAAAAACCACACTGAAAATGTTGTCTTTAATCAATTGTAAGTGTATGTAAAATACCACTTTAGAGTTAGTCCGGTCGTTTTTTCACTACTCCTTTCCCCTTTTACGACCTCAATCACCATTCGTGAAAAATTAACATAACCCTCTGTAACGGAAAGATTTTATCAACTTTTGTTGGTTTCCTTCAAAAAACGTATTGCCGTTAATTTGCACAATTCCTGTATTGCGTGATCTGTCGCGCAAAACCTAAACAAAACTGTCAAAGCCCCTACATTTAACGTTTGTGAGACATATTATTAACATCCTACAAGGAGAACAAAAGCCATGAGCCAAATTCACAAACACGCTATTCCCGCAAACATTGCGGATCGTTGCCTGATAAATCCGGAGCAGTACGAAGCGAAGTACCAACAATCTATTAACGAGCCAGATACCTTCTGGGGCGAGCAGGGAAAAATTCTGGACTGGATCACGCCGTACCAGAAAGTGAAGAACACCTCTTTCGCGCCAGGCAATGTGTCCATTAAATGGTATGAGGACGGTACGCTGAACCTGGCGGCCAACTGTCTCGACCGCCACCTGCAAGAAAATGGCGATCGCACCGCCATCATCTGGGAAGGCGATGACGCCTCGCAGAGCAAACACATCACGTATCGCGAACTGCATCGCGATGTCTGCCGTTTCGCCAATACCTTGCAGGATCTGGGCATTAAAAAAGGCGATGTGGTGGCAATCTATATGCCTATGGTGCCAGAAGCTGCTGTCGCCATGCTGGCCTGCGCCCGCATTGGCGCTGTGCACTCGGTGATTTTTGGCGGATTTTCGCCGGAAGCGGTCGCCGGACGCATCATTGATTCCAGTTCGAAGCTGGTGATCACCGCTGACGAAGGCGTGCGCGCCGGTCGTAGCATTCCACTGAAGAAAAACGTCGACGATGCGCTGAAAAACCCGAACGTGAAAACCATCGAGCATGTGGTTGTGCTCAAGCGCACTGGCGGCAATATCGAATGGCAGGAAGGTCGTGACCTGTGGTGGAGCGATCTGATTGAAAAAGCCAGTGCTGAACATCAACCCGCAGAGATGAACGCCGAAGATCCGCTATTTATCCTGTATACCTCGGGCTCCACTGGTAAACCGAAGGGCGTGCTGCACACCACCGGCGGCTATCTGGTGTATGCGGCAACAACCTTTAAGTATGTGTTTGACTACCATCCGGGCGATATCTACTGGTGTACCGCCGATGTGGGTTGGGTCACCGGGCACAGCTACCTGCTGTATGGCCCGTTGGCCTGCGGTGCGACCACGCTGATGTTTGAAGGGGTGCCGAACTGGCCAACCCCGGCGCGCATGAGCCAGGTGGTGGATAAGCATAAGGTCAACATTCTCTATACCGCGCCGACGGCGATCCGCGCCCTGATGGCGGAAGGCGATAAGGCGATAGAGGGCACAGACCGCTCATCGCTGCGCATTCTGGGATCGGTTGGCGAGCCCATCAACCCGGAAGCGTGGGAGTGGTACTGGAAGAAGATCGGTAACGAAAAATGCCCGGTGGTGGATACCTGGTGGCAGACCGAAACCGGTGGCTTCATGATCACCCCGCTGCCGGGCGCGACCGAACTGAAAGCGGGTTCCGCCACCCGTCCATTCTTCGGCGTGCAGCCTGCGCTAGTGGATAACGAAGGCAATCCGCAGGAAGGGGCCACCGAAGGCAACCTGGTGATCACCGACTCCTGGCCGGGACAGGCGCGTACGCTGTTCGGCGATCACGAACGCTTTGAGCAAACCTACTTCTCAACCTTTAAAAACATGTATTTCAGCGGCGACGGCGCTCGTCGTGATGAAGACGGTTACTACTGGATCACCGGCCGCGTTGACGACGTGCTGAACGTCTCCGGTCACCGTCTGGGCACGGCGGAGATTGAATCCGCGCTGGTGGCGCATCCGAAGATTGCCGAAGCGGCGGTGGTCGGCATTCCGCACAACATCAAGGGACAGGCGATTTATGCCTATGTGACGCTGAATCACGGCGAAGAGCCATCCCCAGAGCTGTACGCCGACGTGCGCAACTGGGTACGTAAAGAGATTGGCCCGCTGGCGACGCCGGACGTGCTGCACTGGACCGACTCACTGCCGAAAACCCGTTCCGGCAAAATCATGCGCCGTATTTTGCGCAAGATCGCGGCGGGGGATACCAGCAATCTGGGCGATACGTCGACCCTCGCCGATCCTGGCGTGGTAGAGAAACTGCTCGAAGAGAAACAGGCCATCGCGATGCCATCATAACCATAACCGTGAAATGCCCGATGGCGCGCTGCTTATCGGGCCTACCGAACCTACCCTACCCCTCCCCTGAACGGGAGGGAAAATATAAAACCCCCCTCAAAGGATTTCGTGTTGCAGGAAGGCGGCAGCAGCTAAGCCATGCCTGCAATATGAAAGACGCAGAGGGCCTCTGGAGACTCTGTGATGAATGACACCATTTATCAGCGGATAGAAGACAGTGCGCGTTTCAGGGAGTTAGTTGAAAAAAGGCAACGGTTTGCCACGATACTGTCGATCATCATGCTGGTGGTCTATATCAGCTTTATTCTACTGATTGCTTTTGCGCCTGGCTGGCTGGGAACCCCGCTTCACGAGGGAACCAGCGTCACCCGGGGTATTCCGATTGGCGTGGGGGTGATTCTGACCTCCTTCATTCTGACCGGTATCTATATCTGGCGGGCGAACGGCGAATTCGACCGTCTGAACAATGCAGTACTGCGCGAGGTTAACGCATCATGAAGAGAGTCCTGACGGCGCTTGCCGCCACACTACCCTTCGCTGCCAACGCGGCGGATGCCATTAGCGGTGTAGTACAACGCCAGCCAACTAACTGGCAGGCTATTGTCATGTTCCTGATTTTCGTCGTGTTTACGCTCGGCATTACGTACTGGGCGTCAAAACGCGTACGTTCACGCAGCGACTACTATACGGCGGGCGGGAATATCACCGGCTTCCAGAACGGACTGGCGATTGCGGGCGATTACATGTCGGCAGCGTCATTCCTCGGGATCTCCGCGCTAGTGTTTACCTCCGGCTATGACGGTTTGATCTACTCGCTGGGCTTCCTCGTCGGTTGGCCGATCATCCTGTTCCTGATCGCCGAACGTCTGCGTAATCTCGGTCGCTACACCTTTGCCGATGTGGCCTCCTATCGCCTGAAGCAAGGGCCGATCCGCATTCTGTCGGCCTGTGGTTCACTGGTAGTGGTTGCCCTTTATCTGATCGCGCAAATGGTCGGCGCAGGCAAACTGATTGAACTGCTGTTCGGCCTGAACTACCACATCGCGGTGGTGCTGGTCGGTGTACTGATGATGATGTACGTGCTGTTCGGCGGCATGCTGGCAACCACGTGGGTGCAGATCATCAAAGCCGTGCTGCTGCTGTTCGGCGCCAGCTTTATGGCCTTCATGGTGATGAAGCACGTCGGCTTTAGCTTCAATAATCTGTTCACCGAAGCGATGGCGGTCCACCCGAAAGGCTCGGCGATCATGAGTCCGGGCGGACTGGTGAAAGACCCGATCTCCGCGCTCTCACTGGGTCTCGGCCTGATGTTTGGTACGGCAGGCCTGCCGCATATTCTGATGCGCTTCTTCACGGTGAGCGATGCCCGCGAAGCGCGTAAGAGCGTGTTCTACGCCACCGGTTTTATGGGTTACTTCTACATCCTGACCTTCATCATTGGCTTCGGCGCCATTATGCTGGTTGGCGCGAATCCGGCGTATAAAGACGCGGCGGGCGCATTGATTGGCGGTAACAATATGGCGGCGGTACACCTGGCAAATGCGGTGGGCGGCAACCTGTTCCTCGGCTTTATTTCCGCCGTGGCGTTCGCCACCATTCTGGCGGTCGTCGCCGGTCTGACGCTGGCAGGCGCATCCGCCGTTTCTCACGATCTCTACGCGAACGTGTTCCGTAAAGGGGCGACCGAACGTGAAGAGTTGCGGGTGTCGAAAATCACCGTGCTGGTGCTGGGCGTCATCGCCATTATTCTCGGCGTGCTGTTCGAGAATCAGAACATCGCCTTCATGGTGGGTCTGGCGTTTGCAATCGCTGCAAGCTGTAACTTCCCGATCATCCTGCTTTCCATGTACTGGTCGAAACTGACCACGCGTGGCGCGATGTTGGGTGGCTGGTTGGGTCTGCTGACTGCCGTGGTGCTGATGGTTCTTGGCCCCACCATTTGGGTACAAATCCTCGGTCACGAAAAGGCTATCTTCCCGTATGAATACCCGGCGCTGTTCTCCATTACCGTAGCATTCCTTGGGATTTGGTTCTTCTCTGCCACCGATAACTCGGCAGAAGGGAACCGTGAGCGCGAGCAGTTCCGTGCTCAGTTTATCCGTTCCCAGACGGGCTTCGGGGTCGAGCAAGGCCGCGCCCACTAATCAACACGCTGTTCCCCGGTCGCCCTGACCGGGGAGCCTTTCTCAGAACATCAGCCTCGCCACCAGCGGGGCGACCAATACCATCACCACCCCAGAAAGCATCATCACCAGGCTGGCAACCACGCCCTCCTGCTGACCAAGCTCATACGAGCGCGCCGTCCCCGCGCCGTGCGACGCCGCGCCAAATCCCGCGCCTTTCGCCATCCCTTCACGAATCGACAGACGTAAAAACAGCGCATCACCGACCGCCATACCAAAGACGCCAGTCACCACCACAAACAGCGCCACTAAATCCGGCTGCCCACCCAGCGGTTCAGCCGCCGCCAGGGCAAACGGCGTGGTCACCGAACGCACCGCCAGGCTGCGCTGAATTTCGTCCGGCAGGGTAAATAAACGCGCCAGCCAGACGGAACTGGTCACCGCGACCACCGTCGCCGTCACCACGCCTGCGGTCAGCGACATCCAGTGGCGTTTGATAATGTCGACATTGTCGTAAACCGGCACCGCAAAGGCGATCGTTGCCGGGCCAAGCAGCCACAACAGCCAGTGAGATTCACCGATGTAGCTTTGCCAGGAGATATGACCAAACACCAGCAGCATCACCAGCAAGGCGGGAGTGAGTACCAACGGCATCAACGGCAGCTTCCGAAAACGGCGATACAGACGTTTATTGGCGAAATAGATAACCAGCGTCATCGCCAGACAGAGCACACTGAGCTGGAGATTAGTCACGGTTTAACCTGCTGATTTCATAACGATAAACTTTATCCACTACCCATGCTGTGGCACCGAGCACCATCAGCGTACTGATCGCAATGACCGAAAAAATCCGCCAGCCGTCCACCAGTAGCAGATGGGCATAGTTCACCACCGCCACCACCGCCGGAACAAAGAACAACAGCATCTCCGCCAGTAGCCAGCGCGCCCCGGCACGAACCCAGCTCAGCGGCAGGATGCGACAGACAATCAGCGCCAGCATCAGCACCATCCCCACCAGATTGGCCGGTAACGGGAGATGCAGCCAGGAGACAAGATATTGCGCAACGATAAACAAACCTGCATACAGCAGTACCTGAACCGGAACCTGGAGTCGTTGCAAAACGGCAGGCGTAACGCGGCTTATCGCCACAGCCATGAGGGAACATCCTGAAAAATAATACGGAACGCCAGTATAGAGAGCCCCTGCCGATGACTGAAATGAATTAAAATCATTACAGGCATAGTCGGAAGGAATACTCATGGATATCAGAACGCTGCGTTATTTTGTTGAAGTGGTGCGCCAACAGAGCTTCACCCGCGCAGCGGAAAAGCTCTTTGTCACCCAACCGACCATCAGCAAGATGTTGAAAAATCTCGAAGATGAGCTGAACTGTACACTGCTAATCCGCGACGGTCGCAAGCTGTTGCTCACCGATACCGGTCGCGTGGTATTTGAACGTGGGCTGGCGATTCTGGCTGAGTTTCGTCAACTGGAAGCCGAACTGGGCGATATTAACCATCTTAATAAAGGGCTGCTGCGCCTTGGCATCCCGCCGATGGTCGGCATGCTGATGGCCGGACCGATCGGTCTGTTTCGCCAACGCTACCCCGGCGTGGAGCTTAAGGTTTCCGAGTTTGGCGGGCTGACGGTGCAGCAGGCGGTGATGAATGGTGAACTGGATGTCGCGATGACCGCACTGCCCGTAGAGGAAGAGTGCGGTCTGGCGACGTTACCGGTATTCAGCCACCCTCTCTGCGTGCTGGTGCCACGCTCCGGCCAGTGGACCACCTGTCAGTCGGTGTCGCCAGAAGCGCTGGCCGAGCATCCGCTGTTAATCTACAACGAAGATTTTGCCCTGAGCCGCCAGTTAATGCAGTTGTTCAACGAGCATGACGTGAAGCCGCGTATCGCGGTACGCAGCGGACAGTGGGACTTTCTTGCCGCAATGGTGCAGGCGGGCGTGGGGATTGCCATTCTGCCGGAGCCCATTTGCGAACGACTGGACAAAAATACGCTGCGCTGGCTCCCGCTTGAAAGTGAGTTACGCTGGGAGTTAGGGATGATTTGGCGCGAGGGGGTCTATCTCTCCCACAGCGCCAAAGCGTGGTTATCATGCTGCGAAGGTTTTTGGTTAACCTCTGTTGACCGATAAGCATCGTACCGCCGGATGACGGCTAACGCCTTATCCGGCCTACGAAAAGCATGAGCCATCAGGCATCGGACCAACGCCTTATCCGACCTACGAAATGCACGAACCGTAGGCCTGATAAGCGCAGCGCCATCAGGCAACACGTGGGTCTTACTGATTTTCGATCAACAACGCTTCCAGCAGATCGAGATCGTGCAGTAGTTTTTGCAGCGTTTCATTGCTGATTTCACGCGTGGCGCGCAGGTGATATAGCTCCGCTCGTTCTGAACGCAGCGCCGCGAGGCGGAAGCGGCGTTCAAGATTTTCTTCCTGCAGTGAACTCTCAACATCGTTACGCCCGTCAGCACGACGCCGCAGGTTACCGATGACGCGGGAACTCACCTCGGTCAGAAGCTGATTATCGATGTTCTCTTCGGCATCCGCCGCCAGACGCTCTTCCATTTTCTGGATCGCGACAATCGCCACTTCCGCCGTCGCCGCGCGGGCAATTCGCTCCTCTTTTAGTTGCTGAGAATGATCGGCCACTTCCAGATGTTGCAGTAGAATCGGCAGCATCACAACGCCGACAAACAGCGAGAACAGAATCACGCCAGCGGCCAGGAAGACCAGTTCGTAGCGCGCCGGGAAGACGTTGCCATCCGGCAGCAGCAGCGGGATAGACAGGACACCCGCCAGGGTGATGGCCCCGCGAACGCCCGCGAAGGAGGCGATCAAAATTTCCCGTGTCGTCCAGGAACCAAACTCCATCGGTTTCTTTTTCAGGAAACGCATACTGAAGTTTTTCATCGTCCACAGCCAGCCGAAACGCACCAGCATCAGCGCCACATAAATCAGAATGATATCGGTAAACAGCATCCAGATTTCTACGTTCGGATCGGCCTCTGCGGCCACCAGCGACGACTCGAGAATCCCCGGTAGTTGCAGGCCCAACAGCAAGAAGACCATCCCGTTAAACACAAACTCGAGCATCGCCCAGGTGCTGTTGGCGCGCAGACGCATCGCCAGCGGCGCACGGCGCATCACCCCGGAGCGGGTGATGGTCATCCCGGCGGCTACCGCCGCGAGGATCCCGGAGACGCCGATGTGTTCTGCGATCAGGTAGGATGCGAACGGCAGCAGGAACAGCAGGACGATTTGCGTCGCGGGCTCATCACCGCCCCAGCGGCTGAGAAAGCGCAGCGAGCGACCGTAAAGCCAACTGACCACAAAGCCCGCGAGAATACCGCCGATCGCCACCTTAAAGAATTCCACCGTCGCGCCGCCGACGGTAAACACCATCGTGCCCATCGCAACAGCAACGGCAAATTTCAGTGATACCAGACCGGAGGCATCATTCATCAGCGCCTCACCCTGCAGGATGCCCATAATCTTCTTCGGGATCCGCCCTTCACCAACAATTCCGGAAAGCGCAACCGCATCGGTTGGCGAGAGCACGGCGGCCAGCGCAAAGGCCGGGATCAACGGAATGCCCGGCACCAGCCAGTAAATCAGAAAACCAATCCCGACCACGGTGACCAGCACCAACGCCAGCGCCAGACCGAAAATCTCTCGCCCATGTTCAAGGAATTCTCGCGTCGGCGTCTTCCAGCCATCAGCAAACAGCAGCGGCGGGATAAACAGAACCAGAAACAGTTCGGGGTCAAATTCTACGTGCAGACCAAACGTGGGCCACGCCAACAGCGCACCGATAGCAATCTGCATGAGGGGTAAGGGGAGCTGGAAGGGCAATACGCGCGTAAATACCCCAGACAGCGAGACCACAAGGGTCATGATGAGTATTGTGAAGAAGATTTCCATGCGTTCCCTGTTTGCGATGTTTCTTATGTGTTTGAGAGGCGTCGTGCCTCGATTTTACCTTTCTCAGAGTATCGCAAAAGACAACGAGTGTGTGCTGAAAATAAAAACGGGTGGCAAAAGCCACCCGTTTTCGGAATCCCTTTCGGAATCAAATGGCCCAGCCGCCAGCATAGAATGCCACCAGCGCCACGGCGATCACCACGGTACCGATATTCAGCTTGCGCCACTCACCCGACACCACGCGACCAATCACCAGCGTGGCAAAACCAATCATGATGCCGGTCACGATGTTACAGGTCAGTACAATGAATACCGCCGTCACCAGACCCGCCATCGCATCAACAAAGTCAGCAAAATCGATTTTCGCCACGTTGCTGAGCATCAGTAGACCGACGTACATCAGCGCAGGCGCCGTTGCATATACCGGAACGAGGTATGAGAGCGGAGAAAGGAACAGGATCAGCAGGAACAGCACACCGACGGTGATGGCGGTCAGACCGGTTTTACCGCCTGCTGCCGTACCGGCTGCCGATTCGATGTAGACCGCTGCCGGCGCAGCGCCCACCAGACCTGAGAATACGCTGCTCAGGGAGTCCGTGGTCAGCGCCTTACCGCCATCAATAATCTGCCCGTCTTTATCCAGTAGATTCGCCTGACCCGCCACGGCACGGATGGTGCCAGTGGCATCAAACACGGCAGTCATTACCAGCGCCAGAACGCTTGGCAGAACAACCGGGTTCAGCGCGCCCATGATATCCAGGCTGCCAATCAGCGATTTACCGGTTTCATCGCTCAGAGATGGCATGGCGAAAATGCCGGAGAATTTCACCGCAGGATCGAAAATCAGGCCGACGATCGAAATGCCAATAATGGTCAGCAGAATGCCACCCGGCACTTTCAGTTTCTCCAGACCGATAATCACCGCCAGCCCCACCAGCGACATAATCACCGGGAAGGTGGCGAAGTGGCCGAGCGCTACTGGCAGACCATCGAGTGGGTTCTTAATGACCAGGCCCACGCCATTCGCCGCGATCAGCAGTAAAAACAGACCGATACCGATGCCGGTACCGTGCGCGATGCCCTGCGGTAAATTGCGCAGGATCCAGCTACGGATCCCGGTTGCGGAGATAATGGTAAACAGCACCCCCATCAGGAATACCGCACCCAGTGCGACCGGTACGCTAATCTGCTGGCCCAGTACCAAACTGAACGCGGTGAAGGCGGTCAGAGAGATGGCGCAACCAATCGCCAGTGGCAGGTTGGCCCACAGTCCCATGACGATAGAACCCAGACCGGCCACCAGACAGGTCGCGACGAACACCGCCGCGGGTGGGAAACCCGCTTTGCCCAGCATGCCAGGCACGACGATAACAGAGTACACCATCGCCAGAAACGTTGTTAAACCTGCCACCACTTCCTGACGGACAGTGCTTCCACGTTGTGAAATTTTAAACCAGGCGTCGAGCGAACCGCCGGTACGCGCTGAAGGCGTAGACATAGAAAACATCCCCTGAGAGTTTATTATTCGTTCTTATGCGTGGTGGACAATCCACTGCCAGCGCAACGTCAACTCCCTGTGCTCTGATCGCGACAAAAAGGGGTGTCGCAAAAAGCAAACGTTTAGCTCCGCGCATAAAAAACGGGTTGTAAAAAAAAGCAAACGATTATCCAGCGATCATATGGGGATTTTCAACTGAACTTTGCCGCTTTTTACTCATTTCTTGCGCTAACGCTGAAGAAATCACCAACTGATGCGCAAACGTTATCGTCAATGCGCAATCCGATAACCTGTTTTGCCCGTTTCGGTCACAAAGAGATGCGCCGTCAGCATGATGTTCTCCCGTTATTGCCTCTTACTCACTCCAGTAAATTATGGGAGATGACGAAAAAAATTCGCCTAAAAAATCGTCAGATTCACTGGCAAATGGGATGATGCGGCTTACACTTACAATATCAACACAAACCGGAACCTCCACCACGTGCTCGAATGAGGGGTGTTGACGTCGGGGGAAACCCTCCCGTGAACCAGCGGGATAGAGTGAAAGACAAAGACCGGAAAACAAACTAAAGCGCCCTTGCGGCGCTTTAGTTTTGTTCATCTTCCAGCAAACGCGCTCCCGTGCCCTCTTCGCCCAGCCGGTCTCCGGGGTTACGCAACGGACAGTCTTTACGCGACAGGCAGCCACAACCGATGCAACCGTCCAGTTCGTCACGCAGCGCCACCAGCGTATGGATGCGCCGGTCAAGTTCATCACGCCATTGCGAGGAGAGTTGCTTCCACTCTTTAGCGCTGAGGGTATGCCCTTCCGGCAGCACGCCCAGCGCTTCGCTGATAGTCGCCAGCGGAATGCCGATCCGCTGGGCAATCTTGATGATTGCAACATAACGCAGCACGTCACGCCGGTATCTGCGCTGATTGCCGCTGTTGCGGATACTGCTGATCAACCCTTTGCTTTCATAAAAATGCAGTGCGGAAACCGCCACGCCGCTGCGCTTTGCCACTTCGCCCGGCGTGAGCATCGCTTTTATACGGGGTAATTTCTTTTCCATAAATCGCTTTACCTCAAGTTAACTTGAGGAATTATACTCGCCCGCAGACAAAAGACGAATCGAACACTGAGAAGGAGGCAGCAATATGTCCCATCAGCAAATTATTCAAACCCTGATTGAATGGATTGATGAACATATCGACCAACCGCTGAACATTGATGTGGTCGCGAAAAAATCAGGCTATTCAAAGTGGTATTTACAGAGGATGTTCCGCACGGTGATGCGCCAGACGTTGGGCGACTATATCCGTCAGCGCCGGCTGCTGCTGGCCGCCGTCGAACTGCGCAACACTGAACGACCAATATTCGATATTGCGATGGATTTAGGCTATGTGTCGCAGCAAACATTCTCCCGCGTCTTTCGCCGGGAATTTGATCGTACCCCCAGCGACTACCGCCACCGCCTGTAGTATTACTGTCCGCGCTGCATCAGGAGTGCGGGCGGCTGTTGCAACCAGTGAATGAAGTCCTGCGGTGGCAGCGCCCTGGCGAAGTGCCACCCCTGGCAGTACTGCACCCCGCGTTTAAGCAACCAGCTCACCTGATCTGCCGTTTCCACGCCTTCTGCGATGGTTTTAAGACGCAGGCTTTGCGCCATCTCAATGATATGTTCCGCAATCAGATGGCTGGTACTGTTAGTGGTCAGCGTATCGATAAAGGATTTGTCGATCTTGAGAATATCGACGTTCAGTGAATAGAGGTTGTGCAGGTTAGAGTAGCCGGTGCCGAAATCATCTATCGCCACCTCATAACCAGCCTGACGAAATGCCTGGATCACCGGCGTGGTTTTCGGCACATCGATAAATCCTCGTTCGGTCACCTCTACCTTAATTTGTTGCGCAAGAACGCCATGTTCACGCACTTTATCCGCAATCATGGCAATTAGTCGTGAAGAGTGAAAATCCGACGCAGAAAGGTTGATAGAGATATACAACTGCGGGTTTTCAGCCAGAAACGCCCCCAAATCGCTAAACACTTCTTCCACCACGTAGTCGGTAATCTGTGCGATCATCCCCTCTTTTTCCGCCAGCGGGATGAACTCGGCCGGACTCATGACCTGATCCTTGCAGCCCGGCCAGCGCAGCAGCGCTTCTGCCCCCACGCATTTCTCGTTTTTGATATCAATGATCGGCTGATAGTGCAGGCAGAGCTGGCGTTGCTTAAGCGCGCGCTGGAGCATACGACGCGGCGAGTAGTACTGCCGACGCGCCCGCGACCAGAACATTAACAACAGAATGCTGCTGATGACCGCCAGCGGAAGGGTGATCAGCAACTGCTGATACAGGTTCTGATAAAACCGATGCATCGAGGTCGATACAATCACGGCAATGGGCCGTTTATCCGAGTGGGTGATGGTATAAAAGCGATTGTCCTGCTGGAAAACAAATTGATTACGCTGAACCAATGGCAACAGTTGGGCCACCCATGCCTGCTCGCTGACGGAAAAAAAAGTATTGGTCACGGTGTCATATACCCCCCAGGCCAGCTCGGGGTCTTCGGACATCACTTCGCTATATGACAGCGGATTGATCACCGCGACATAGTTTCCACGTTGCATATACGTCATTTTATAACCGGTAAAAAAAGGCGTATCGCGAAAGTAATAAATAGAGATGTTGGGTTTTCGTTTATAGTCTGCCGTCGGCATAATATAGGGTACCGAAGGTGTCATTACCGTAGAGCATAAAAAACGATCGCCCTGTGCATAAATTAACTCGTTGATATAAAGGCGCCCACGAATAATATTCAACATTCGTTGCCGATGCGCAGGCGTACATGTTTGCCCCTGATACTGTTCAGCAGCGTCGCGGGCTAAATCCGCCTGCAAAACGACCAGTTCTGTTTTATCTAAAGCCAGATGGGCAAACGTACTCAACTGTTTACTGGTTTGTGAGGTGGCTTGCAGGCGAGCAAACCATAGCGCCAGCATCACGGGGAGCAAAACCACCATGATTATCCCGAGGAACCTCAGCATCTTGCGTCGCGCCCGATGATTCATTTCAGCCCTATATCCCTGCATTTTATATGCCTGTTATCATCAAGGCAGGATGCTAAATCACACAGGTGATTACGTTGCATGAATCTATCGATATTAGCAACAGACTTTTATTAGTAAAAGTCTGATATTGCAGGATGGTGATAATATTCGACCGTAAAGCAAACCTACAGTGACGATTAATTTTATTAAGGGTAATCCACTCTCCGAAAGGGGTAGTGTTTTATGAAAGTTTTGTTGGCTCATTCGCAAAATGAAATTAAGCTAAATTTCTTCAGATGCTTATTTTTTAACAATACAAAAAGGTAAAACCAATACATCTTCATTACGTCGCGCTTATCGACTGCCCCACCATGAAAGCGTATAGGTTGTCGACTCAATAACCACATTTTAATCATGGTTATAAAGCGAGCAAAAAAGAGCGTGACAGGCTGGCGAGCGGCCACTTAACCGTGATATAGTTCACAAATATTATGAAACAAAAACAACGTTTCATTCGGTATTGATGTGAATGCCCATCGATAGCCAGAGTGTGCCACGCCTCCCGTGAAAACGCCGCGCTGTCCAGGGCACCTGCTATTTTCAGAGGAAATATTTCATGGCTACCCTAACCACTGGCGTGGTTCTTCTCCGCTGGCAACTGCTGAGCGCTGTGCTCATGTTTTTAGCCAGCACATTGAATATTCGTTTTCGTCGCTCAGATTACATTGGTCTGGCTGTGATCAGCAGTGCACTCGGGGTTGTCGCCGCCTGCTGGTTTGCGACGGGGTTACTCGGCATCACCCTGATGGATCTCTCCGCCATCTGGAGCAACATTGAATCTGTCATGGTTGAAGTGATGAGCCAGACACCGCCGGAATGGCCAATGGTATTGACCTGAGTACACCCGGGCCTCCCTGAGGGAGGCTTTTTATTGTTTCCAGATAATCCCGTCTATGTCAGTTGCAGACACGCTCGCCCCGCCTCCGATTTCGCCAGGCTCGCACCGATTATTCATTTATCTGGCGTGGTCCATTTATTCAACAGACTGCTCTTTAGAATATATTTCCCGTTGACGCCGATCTCCCTAATGTCATTATTATTCAGGATTTAAAAGTTATGTAAGGAAGACTATTTTTTATTATTCTCATCCCAGATACTTTACAAAGAAGTAGGTTGAAATACCGCTAAGCGCCGCAACAGCGATTGCAAACATAATCAATAAAATCAATCTTTTAGCATTATAAACACCAAACATACACACCTCCTTTCCTAAATTTACACTTCCATTTACCCTCATAAAAAACAAGGGGAAATATCATCTTCACTCAAAGATAAAATAATATTTACCGAAACACCATTGATTAATATCAAACATCATAAAGCATTATTCAAATAGTATGCGTGTGTTTCAAAATATTAAAATTTTATTCTTTGAGGAAATTTACTTTGACCAGAATGCCGAACAACAATCGTCTCCATTCTGCGCCATGCGCTGGAAAAAAGCCGTACCAGCTAACCGTTGAGGAGGTTCTGAAAAATCAGCAGAGCCAACCTTCCGGGCTGACTCACAATGAAGCCAGCGCACGTCTCGCCAGGGATGGCCTTAACGCACTACCGGAAAAAGCCGGCAAACCCGCCTGGCTACGCTTTCTGGCCCATTTTCACGATGTCCTGATCTACGTCCTGATCGCTGCAGCGGCCCTCACGGCCGTGATGGGGCATTGGGTAGATACTGCCGTCATCCTTGGCGTCGCGGTGATCAACGCCCTGATTGGCCACATTCAGGAAAACAACGCGGAAAAATCGCTGAAAAGCATCCGCCATATGCTCTCCGCTTCCGCCGTCGTGATCCGTAACGGACAACACGATACGGTCGCGACGACCGATCTGGTCGTTGGCGATATCGTGGTACTGCGCGCGGGCGACCGCATCCCCGCCGATCTTCGCGTCCTGGAAGCCCATAACTTGCGGGTTGAAGAAGCCATCCTGACCGGTGAATCTACCGTTGTGGACAAAACGGCAGAAGCGCTGACAGGCGAACTACCGCTGGGCGATCGCAAGAACCTGGTGTTCTCTGGCACCACCATCAGCGCCGGGGCCGGACTAGGCGTGGTGATTGCCACCGGGGAAGCGACGGAACTGGGTCATATTAACCAGATGATGACCGGGATCGAGAAGCATCGCACGCCGCTGCTGGTGCAGATGGATAAACTCGGCAAAGCAATTTTCTCCCTCATTCTCGCCATGATGGTTGGGTTGTTTATCTTCAGCCTGCTGCTGCGCGATATGCCGATGGGCGAACTACTGCTTTCATTAATCAGCCTGGCCGTTGCGGCGGTTCCGGAAGGTTTACCGGCGATTATTTCAATTATTCTGTCGCTGGGCGTACAGACCATGGCCCGCAAACACGCCATCATCCGTAAACTGCCTACCGTTGAAACACTGGGTGCTATGTCGGTGATCTGTTCTGATAAAACCGGCACCCTGACCATGAACGAGATGACGGTCAAAGCCATCATCACGGCAGATAAAAATTACCGCGTGCAGGGTAACAGCTATGAGCCAACCGGCGAGATTCAGGTCGAGGAAAACGGCACGCTGGCAGAGATTGCGCCAGGAAGCCTGCTCGAAAGCTATCTGCGCACGATCGACCTGTGCAACGACAGCCAACTGATTCGCGATGAACAGGGTCACTGGGGAATTACCGGTGGGCCAACCGAAGGGGCGCTGAAAGTGCTGGCCGCGAAAGCGATGCTGCCAGCCATTGAAAGCGAACTGCGCAGTAAAATCCCGTTCGATTCGCAGTACAAATATATGGCGACACATTATCGCATCGGCAACGACGAGCGCGTGCTGGTGACCGGAGCGCCGGATGTGCTGTTTACACTCTGTCAGTTGCAGCAAACCGCAAACGGTACAGAAGCCTTTACCCAGCCGTACTGGGAGGCCGAAATTGCCCGTTATGCCAAAGAAGGCCTGCGGATGGTGGCCGCCGCCTGGAAACCCACGCGTGCCGACGCCAATGCGCTAACCCATGACTGCCTGAGCGAGGGGCTCATTTTCCTCGGCATCGCCGGGATGATGGACCCACCACGCCCGGAAGCCATTGCGGCGATCGGCGCCTGTCAGCAGGCCGGGATCCGGGTCAAAATGATCACCGGCGATCACCCGCAAACCGCCATGAGCATCGGTGGCATGTTGGGCATTCATAACAGCACACACGCAGTGACGGGCTATGAGCTCGAGCAGATGGATGAGGCTGAACTCGCCGAAGCCGCCATTACCTACGATATCTTTGCCCGTACCAGCCCGGAGCATAAGCTGCGTCTGGTCAAAGCCCTGCAAGATAAAGGCGAAATCGTCGGCATGACCGGGGATGGCGTCAATGATGCGCCAGCGCTGAAGCAGGCCGACGTAGGCATTGCGATGGGCATTAAAGGCACCGAAGTAACAAAAGAAGCCGCTGACATGGTGCTGACGGATGATAACTTCGCAACCATCGCCAGCGCGGTACAGGAAGGGCGTCGCGTCTATGACAACCTGAAGAAAACCATTCTGTTTATCATGCCCACGAACCTGGCACAGGGTCTGCTGATCATCATTGCGCTGCTGGCGGGCAATCTGATCCCGCTGACACCAGTGCTGATCCTGTGGATGAACATGGCGACCTCCGCCACGCTGTCATTCGGTCTGGCGTTTGAAGCCGGTGAGCGCAACATCATGCGCCGCCCACCGCGTCAAAGTAATGAAAACGTGATGGATGGCTTTGCTATCTGGCGCGTAGGTTTTGTTGGTACGCTGATTGCCGCCTGCGCCTTTATGCTGGAAGCCTGGCTGCAACCACGCGGCCACAGCCCGGAATTCATTCGTACGGTCCTGTTGCAAACGCTGGTGACGGCGCAGTGGGTATACATGCTTAACTGCCGCGTTTCCGATGGCTTCTCGCTGGGTCGCGGTCTGTTGATGAATAAAGGTATCTGGCTGGTCAGCGGTATTCTGCTGTTGCTGCAGTTGGCGATTATCTACGTGCCGTTCCTGCAGATGTTGTTTGGTACTGAAGCCCTGCCGCTGCGCTACTGGGGAATCACCTTTGCCATTGGCATCGCGCTGTTCTTCATTGTTGAGATAGAGAAACCCCTCACCCGCAAATTCCGCCGGAAATAACCGGCGGTATCCGGCAATAAAAAAGCCTCCCAAAATGGGAGGCTTTTCGTTTACGATGACGGATTAACGAACAACCATGACCGGCACCTTTGCGTAACGCAAAATATTAGCAGCCGCCGAACCCAGCAGATGAGTGGCAATCCCGGGCTTGCGTGAGCCGATAATAATCATTTCAACATTATGCGCCGCCGCTGCGTCATTTACCTCATCACGAATATTGCCGTGACGGACTTCAAAGCGAATTCTCTCCAACGGCGTTTTGAATTTTCTCGCCAGCGCGAGCATTTTCTCCTGTGCATCGTTGGTCATGTACTCTTCGTATTTTTTGATATCCGAAGCAAAGCCGCGAATTGGCGACGCGTGCAGCTTAGGGAAAACATGCAGCAGATGCAGAACGCCCTCTTCTTTATTGAGCATGTGATCGGCCCAGGCAATCGCTTTGTCAGAAAGGTCCATCGCCAGAATATCAACCGGCATTAAAATGGCTTTGTTCATTCTAATTTCCTTATGTTCGCTGACAGGCTGATCGTGTTTCCCTGAAAAGCCCGGCAAGGTTCAGTCTTGGTGGGTGAAAGTTGCGAACGCAGGATAACCGATAATCGTCGTTATGACTTGATCACACGCAATTTAATTATCTTATTGAAAAGTATGTAAGTTTATTTACTTTGTGGGAGATAAACTGACAAAAACGCCCGGAGAAATTCGCCGGGCGCTTGGGTTACGACTTAATTAATCACGGGATTACCACTCAAACCGGAAACCCGCATTCACCTGCCAGTTGGTATCAATATCTCCGCCAGCAGATTTTTCCAGATCCAGATATAGACGGGAGTTATTTTCCTGAGTCAGTTGGATGTTGGTGCCAATACCGTAGTTGATCCAGTTGTCGCTACCGCCTTCATTTACTTTTAGCGTGGCGTCTTTACCACGTACCGTAACATCACGGTCGCCAGCAAATTCATGCAGCCAGTCCACTTTCAGGTAAACATCGCTGTTAGGGCGATCCTCAAAGCGGTGCCCCATCCGCAGGCCAGCACGACCAATCAGGCTATCAATCTCTTTCTGATGGACCTTCAGCCCACTACTGGTGGTGTATCGTGCGTCATCAAGATAAGTGTAAACCAGTTGTGCCTGTGGTTCGATAAAAGACGTTTTTCCGACAGTAAATTCACGACCATATTCCGCACTGGCGCTGAGGGACCAGGTGCTGGTGTCGCCCTTACCGCTGATGCCATACACGTTCCAATAGTCAAAATCGCTGTCGTGATGGCTGTATTTTAAAACAAGATCGAGGTAATCCTGTTTCTCAGGACGATTCCATGCGCTGTAGAGCGATCCGCCGAAGCTCTTGTTATCGCCGGAACCATAGTCAAAATCAGAATTGCCCTTCATGTAATGTGCAGCAAGACCGCGAGTCCAGATGGCGTTTTCCCCTTCCTCTTTGTTGTCGTAACCCAGTTGCCAGAAGTGATACTGCGTTTTGAAATAGCTGCCTTTATCGCTTTCCAGCTCACCACCTTTGTAGCGCATCCACAGTCCATTTTTCTGCTGATCGTTACGCAACTCACCCAGTCGCTTATTCAGGCTGTCGATTTCGAGGCGAGCGGTTGCCGCAGCATAGTTCACGCTGGCATTCGCAATAGCGGTATGGCTACCGGCGCTGGCTTTGGTGGAAACCCCGGTAATATACCAGTTCGTGCCGTACTGGCTCGCCGGATCGCCTTCGCGAATATCGGAACGCAGCAGCGGTTTATAATCGTAAACGTACTCGTTAGTGATATCGATGTTGTCGTAGGCTTCAAACTTCACGTTGTTTGCCGCATCAGCCACCCACAGATCTTCTTTCAGATCGACAAGCTTATTGATGTTCAGTGCTTCAATCGCATGGGTACCACCAGTGCTGCTCTTCACCACTTCGATGAAGTCGCTGCCGTTACGCCGCCGGTCATCGGTTTTCGAGGTGTTAACGTCAATCAGGAAAATACCGTTGTTACCGCGCAGATCGTGAATTTTCACGGTTTCATTGACGCTCTGGTTGGTATGCAGGTTAAAGCCGTGCAGGTTGATGATCCCACCATCTTTGAGCGTGATGGCGCTGATCTCCGCGTCTTTACCATCCGGGATCCAGTGCGCATTATTCATCAGCGTCAGATTGAGATTACCGGTCCATTTCCCGGTATTTTCGTCCAGTATGTTGGCTTCATGGCCGTGCCAGTAAGAATCCGCACCGTTCAGCGTAATATTCATCTGGCTGGTGTTAGGATACATCTTTTCGCCAAAATCGAGGTTGCCTAAAATATTGACCTGATTTTTACCAGACTGGTTAATGTTCACCGTTCCGCCATCTTTTGCACTCACAGCATCACTTTTCGATGAGCCGGAAGGATAACCCATATTATTTTCGAGTAGTTCCTTAAAGTTACTGGCATACGTATTGATATAAACATTACCGCCGTTAGCTGTAATGGTAGAACCTACACCGCGGGCATATAAACCGTTATTTGCAACGGTTGCGTCTTTGCCTTCTTCCGTGTGTTCAATGATGGAACGAATATAAACGCTCCCGTTTAAATCTATAGTAGACCCGCTGCCAGAGTAAAGCGCCGTATTATTATGGTTGTATTTCGAACCAACTAAGAATGTATTGTTAAGCGTAAAATTATCCACAGAGACGCGAGATTCTTTACCCTCTACAGAAAGACCAAAGAAGGCTAATCCTGCGGGATGCTCCATCTGCGTTTTGCCATCGATAGTGACCTTGTAATCACCGATTGCATAAGCACCCGCCTGTGCGGCGGTGACATTACCGATACGAACCTCTAGCCCATTACCCTCCGGGAGATCGGGGTTGTCAACCTTTACTGCGAAGTCATACTGATTATCCTGTGTAATCGTATCCTTGATGCTTATCCCTTTATCGGCCGATTTACCGATAAAATTGAGTTCATATTTTTGAGCAAATGCATTTCCAGAATAAAGAATATGACTAATACTGACTGACAGTGCTAAAGGCACTAATAATGTTGAATTAATCTTCCATTGATACATATACAACTCCAACAAAACATATTTAAAAAATCGATGCGATTATCAATACCTCATTAACAGAAGGAATGAGCAACACACTTATATTAGTGGCGAATTGATAACAAAATATATTATTTTGAATGCCACATTCAGTTGTCAATATTTTAAATGTGCGAACTTACATTTCTTTACGTTAACTTATATAACCATAAATACAACAGTCATATTTTATACAAATAAATTAGCATTTGAATTATCCGAATTTTAATTTTTCGAAAATAACTGGCCGTTTATTCGGTTATTATTTTTTCTTTGCAGATATATAAAAAAAGCCCCGTCCAAAAACGAGGCTTTTCTATTTTCATTTAGCGCAACGCTAAACTGACGTGATCAGAACGGAATATCGTCATCGAAATCCATCGGCGGCTCGTTAGACGGCGCAGCCGGAGCAGACTGCTGCTGCGGACGAGACTGCGCGCCGCCGCTGAACTGATTTCCACCCTGTGGCTGCTGAGGCTGACCCCAACCACCCTGCTGCTGACCGCCTGCCGGTGCGCCGCCACCCTGACGACCACCCAGCATCTGCATGGTACCGCCAACGTTCACTACCACTTCCGTGGTGTATTTCTCAACGCCGGACTGATCGGTCCATTTGCGGGTACGCAACTGACCTTCAATGTAGACCTGAGAACCTTTACGCAGATATTCGCTAGCCACTTCCGCCAGTTTGCCGAACAGCACAACACGGTGCCATTCCGTCTGCTCTTTCATCTCGCCGGTCTGCTTGTCACGCCAGGATTCGGAAGTAGCCAGCGTAATGTTGGCGACTGCGCCACCATTCGGCATGTAGCGTACTTCCGGGTCCTGGCCCAGATTACCCACGAGAATAACCTTATTTACGCCTCTGCTGGCCATGATCGAGTCTCCTGAAAACGTTTCTTAATAAGTGTAAACGCGCGATTGTAGCATTACCAATAGCGATTTTACTACGTTGCGACGCGGATTCCGCGAAACAACTTCAGCCGGACATTGTTACATAAGACTCTGCGTTTTGCATTCCAATACTGTATATCCATTCAGGTTTTATTGTGTCATAATTAACCGTTTGTGATCGCCGGTGGCACCCTGCTGCGCCGGGCAAAAAAGCGTTTAATCCGGGAAAGGTGAATGGATAAGATCGAAGTTCGGGGCGCCCGCACCCATAATCTCAAAAACATCAACCTCGTCATCCCCCGCGACAAACTCATTGTCGTGACAGGGCTTTCGGGGTCTGGCAAATCCTCGCTCGCTTTCGACACCTTGTATGCCGAAGGGCAGCGTCGTTACGTTGAATCCCTTTCTGCCTATGCGCGTCAGTTTCTGTCGCTAATGGAAAAGCCGGATGTCGATCATATTGAGGGGCTGTCTCCCGCCATCTCGATTGAACAGAAATCGACGTCCCATAACCCGCGCTCCACGGTCGGCACCATCACCGAGATCCACGACTACCTGCGTCTGCTGTTTGCCCGCGTTGGCGAACCGCGCTGCCCGGATCACGATGTTCCGCTGGCGGCGCAGACCGTAAGCCAGATGGTGGATAATGTCCTGTCGCAACCAGAAGGCAAGCGCCTGATGCTGCTGGCGCCGGTGATTAAAGAGCGTAAGGGCGAGCACACCAAAACGCTGGAAAACCTGGCAAGCCAGGGTTATATCCGCGCCCGTATTGATGGCGAAGTATGTGACCTCTCCGATCCGCCAAAGCTGGAACTGCAGAAGAAACACACCATCGAGGTGGTGATCGATCGTTTCAAAGTGCGTGACGATCTCAGCACCCGTCTGGCGGAATCGTTTGAGACCGCGCTCGAGCTTTCCGGCGGGACGGCAGTGGTGGCCGATATGGACGACGAAAAAGCAGAAGAACTGCTCTTTTCCGCCAACTTTGCTTGCCCGATCTGCGGCTACAGCATGCGCGAACTGGAACCGCGCCTGTTCTCCTTTAACAACCCGGCGGGCGCCTGCCCGACCTGCGATGGGCTCGGCGTACAGCAATATTTCGACCCCGATCGCGTGATCCAGAACCCTGAGCTGTCGCTGGCGGGTGGGGCCATCCGCGGCTGGGACCGCCGCAATTTCTATTACTTCCAGATGCTGAAATCGCTGGCGGAGCACTATAAGTTTGATGTTGAAGCCCCGTGGGCCAGCCTGAGTGCGAACGTACACAAAGTGGTGCTGTATGGTTCCGGCAAAGAGAATATTGAATTCAAATATATGAACGATCGTGGCGACACTTCCGTGCGCCGCCATCCGTTTGAAGGCGTACTGCACAATATGGAACGCCGCTATAAAGAGACGGAATCCAGTGCCGTACGTGAAGAACTCGCCAAGTTCATCAGCAACCGCCCGTGCGCCAGCTGTGAAGGAACCCGTCTGCGTCGCGAAGCGCGCCACGTCTTCGTTGAGAATACGCCGCTGCCAACCATCTCCGACATGAGCATCGGCCATGCAATGGACTTCTTCAACAATCTAAAACTCGCCGGTCAACGGGCGAAGATTGCAGAGAAAATCCTCAAAGAGATTGGCGACCGCCTCAAGTTCCTGGTCAACGTTGGCCTCAACTACCTGACGCTGTCCCGTTCCGCGGAAACGCTCTCCGGTGGTGAAGCCCAGCGTATTCGTCTGGCAAGCCAGATTGGTGCCGGTCTGGTCGGCGTGATGTACGTACTGGATGAACCGTCCATCGGCCTTCACCAGCGCGATAACGAACGTCTGCTGGGAACGCTGATCCACCTGCGCAATCTCGGCAATACCGTGATTGTGGTGGAGCACGATGAAGATGCGATTCGCGCCGCCGATCACGTGATTGATATTGGTCCGGGCGCCGGCGTCCACGGCGGCGAAGTGGTTGCCGAAGGTCCGCTGGAAGCGATTATGGCGGTGCCGGAGTCCCTGACCGGCCAGTACATGAGCGGCAAACGCAAAATTGAAGTGCCTAAACAGCGCGTCCCGGCGAACCCGGAAAAAGTGCTGAAACTGACCGGCGCGCGCGGCAACAACCTGAAAGACGTGACGTTGACACTGCCGGTAGGACTGTTTACCTGCATCACCGGCGTGTCGGGTTCTGGTAAATCAACGTTGATCAACGATACGCTGTTCCCGATTGCTCAACGTCAGTTGAACGGCGCGACGATCGCCGAACCGGCACCGTATCGCGACGTGCAAGGGCTGGAGCATTTCGACAAAGTGATCGACATCGATCAGAGCCCGATTGGCCGGACGCCGCGTTCCAACCCGGCGACCTATACCGGGGTGTTTACGCCGGTGCGAGAACTGTTTGCCGGCGTGCCGGAGTCGCGCTCGCGCGGCTATACGCCGGGGCGTTTCAGCTTTAACGTTCGCGGCGGGCGTTGCGAAGCCTGCCAGGGCGATGGCGTGATTAAAGTCGAAATGCACTTTCTGCCGGATATTTACGTGCCGTGCGACCAGTGCAAAGGCAAGCGCTATAATCGCGAAACGCTGGAGATTAAGTACAAGGGCAAAACCATCCACGAAGTGCTGGATATGACTATCGAAGAAGCGCGTGAATTCTTTGATGCCGTCCCGGCGCTGGCGCGTAAGCTGCAAACCCTGATGGACGTCGGTCTGACCTACATTCGTCTCGGTCAGTCGGCGACGACGCTTTCCGGCGGTGAAGCGCAGCGCGTGAAGCTCGCACGCGAACTGTCGAAACGCGGTACCGGTCAAACGCTCTATATTCTGGATGAACCGACCACCGGTCTGCACTTCGCCGATATTCAGCAGTTGCTGGACGTGCTCCATCAGTTACGCGACCAGGGGAACACCATCGTGGTGATTGAGCACAACCTGGACGTCATCAAAACGGCGGACTGGATCGTCGACCTGGGCCCTGAAGGCGGTAGCGGCGGAGGGGAAATCCTCGTCTCCGGTACGCCTGAGACCGTGGCGGAATGTGAAGCATCACATACTGCTCGCTTCCTCAAACCGATGCTGTAAAACGCAAAACGCCGTTCATGTGAAGATGTGAACGGCGTTGTTCATTGCAACTGTTTGCGTTTCTCTTCCGGTAGGGTATTGACGGCCTGTTGGTACGACGCATCAACCAGATAATAGATTTGTGAATCCGGCAGCGAGCCGTCGAGGTAGACGGTGCTCCAGTGTGCCTTATTAAGATGTCGGCTCGGACGCACATCGCTGTGCTTCTGGCGTAACAATTCCGCCAGTTCGGGGCTGGTTTTCAGAGATACCGCCGGGCGATCATCCACCTCTTTCACCATGGCAAAGAGCACATCTTCAACTTTGATTTGTGTGGCTTTCCAGTCACTGTGCACACTCTGCTCCGCGCCGATTTTCGCCATGCAGTATTGCAGTAACTCCGAATTGGTCATCATGATTCCCCTTGCAAGCGTGATGCTCCACTGAAATGTCATCTATACCCAAAATAATTCGAGTTGCTTAAAGGCGGCAAACCTGTGAGTCCCCGGGAGCTTACTTGAGTAAGTGACCGGGGTGAGCGGGTGCAGCCAACGCATAAGCAGCTTGAAGTATGACGGGTATACTCAGTGTGCAGCAAGACAGCAAAAGGTAAAAGCTGGCAGGTCAATTTTGTTTAAAAAAACAACAAATGCCGACCTGCCTGTTAATACTCCGAGTTTATAATCACCTCTTCACCATACGCGCCAGCCTGCGGTAACGGTCTGTAGGTCGAGTTTGAGGCGCGCAGAATACGGATCCCACGAATGCCCGCATCACGCGCGGCGGTGATGTCGTTATCCGAGTCGCCATAGAACATGCGGATATTTTTATCCTGCAACCACTGCGTTTTGGTGTTCTGACCGGACTTATCGCCGGCAAAAATCACCGGATTCATATTTGCCGCGGGAATGTGGAAGTTATCTGCCAATGTTTTCGATACGGTTTCGGTTTTGGTCGGTGAACGGCCGGTGATAAAAAAGATGCTGTCGCCACGACGGACGTGCATGTCGATTAGCTGACGCGCGACCTCTTTTGGAATACTGAACTCATCCCAGCCGTTGTTCATTTTCTCCCAGAATGCCGGGTTATTCAGATACGTTTCGCTGTCCGGAGACCAGGTTTTCTTTCCGCGCCAGAAGCCAGGACTAGAAAATAGCACGGTGTCATCAATGTCAAAACCGACAGCCATTGGCGGACGACCGGTCAGCGTGTTTTCGATCTGCGCGACGGAAACCCAGTGAATAGGGGCCTGTTCCGCGAGTTTCGCAACGTTAGTGCCAGGATTCAGCGGAGAAGGAGAAGAGGCCAGCGCGCTGGCGGGATGGTTTAAGGTGAATAACAAGCAGATGGCGCTCAGCGCCAGTGTGAGCCTTCGCATATTTTTCCCTGTTAAGTCATTTAGTTATCATTTTATTAGACCGACTGTTCAAAAAACTCTCTGACCATAACCCTGACGGCAGGTGAAAGGAAGGATTTTCTGCGGTTTTGTCCCGGAAAAGGAGCAGGATCACATAAGCATGGGCATGTTAATGGGGAGACAGGATAAGGTGGCATACCACCTTATCCGGCTTACAGATTACATGACCGCAGCAAAGGCCTTAGCAACGCGCTGAACGTTAGCTGAGTTCAATCCAGCCACGCACATACGCCCGCTGGCGATCAGATAGACGCCAAACTCGTCGCGCAGGCGATCGACCTGAGCCGCGCTCAGTCCGGTATAGCTGAACATGCCGCGCTGTTGCAGTAGATAGTCGAAACTTCGCCCAGGAATCGTGGCGGTTAGCACGTTAACCAGCTCCTGACGCATGGCCAGAATGCGGGTGCGCATTGCCTCCACTTCCGCCAACCAACTGGTTTTTAGCGCGTCGTCGCCGAGCACCATCGCGACCACCTGCCCCCCAAAGTTCGGCGGGCTGGAGTAGTTACGGCGTACGGTCGCCTTCAGTTGCCCCAGCACGCGACCTGCGGTAGTTGCATCTTCACAGACGACAGAAAGCCCGCCAACACGCTCGCCATACAGAGAGAAGATTTTCGAGAACGAGTTGCTGACCAGTGCAGGCAGTCCGGCGCTGGCCATCGCGCGGATAGCATAGGCATCATCGTCCATACCGGCACCAAATCCCTGATAAGCAATGTCGAGGAACGGGATCAGATCGCCCGCTTTCAGGATCTCAATAACCGCATCCCACTGCGCGTGCGTTAAATCTGCACCGGTCGGGTTGTGGCAGCAAGGATGCAGCAGGACGATACTGCGCGCAGGCAGCGTTTTCAGGGTTGCCAGCAGATCGTTGAAGCGCACGCCGTTGGTGGCATTGTCGTACCAGGGATACGTGCTGACGTTAAAACCCGCCCCTTCAAAAATCGCGATATGGTTTTCCCACGTCGGGTCGCTGACCCACACGCCGGAATCCGGGAAATAGCGCTTGAGGAAATCGGCACCCACTTTCAGCGCACCAGAGCCGCCCAATGTCTGGATCGTCGCCACACGTTGCTGCCGGAGAACCGGATGGTCAGCCCCAAACAGTAATGGTGCGATAGTATGACGATAGGTATTCAACCCTTCCATCGGCAGATACAGCGAGGCACCGTGCGGCTGCGCGTTAAGACGCGCTTCGGCTTCCGCCACGGCTTTCAACTGTGGGATGATCCCGTCTTCGTTGTAATACAGACCGATACTCAGATTCACTTTGTCACTGCGCGGGTCTTCTTTGAACCGCTCCATGAGTGACAGAATCGGGTCGCCAGCGTAGGCGTCAACTTTTTGAAACACTCGATGGTTCTCCAGGTTTACAGGCAGGGGTTAAGACACAATAAACCGGATTGAGAGGAAGATCGAGCGCCTGGTGGGAATATTGCCGGATGGCGGCGTAAACGCCTCATCCGGCCTACGGTCAGTGCGCGATATAGGGTAAATGCTGTAAGCCGGATAAGCGTAGCGCTATCCAGCATCCCGACACATCTTGTAGGCCGGATAAGCGTAGCGCTATCCAGCATCCCGGCACATCTTGTAGGCCGGATAAGCGTAGCGCTATCCAGCATCCCGGCACATCTTGTAGGCCGGATAAGCGTAGCGCCATCCGGCAGGATCCGGCGGACTTAATCTACGTACTTCATCGCCACCCGCGACGTCAGGCGAGTAATCAGTTCGTAAGCGCTAACTTTAGTCATCACCGCAATGCGTTCAACCGGGAGACCGTCCCCCCATAAAATCACCGGGTCACCGGCCTGGTCAGTCGCCTGCGGCCCAAGATCGACACAAATCATATCCATCGCCACACGACCAACAATCGGCACTTCGCGACCATTCACCAGTACTGGCGTACCGGATGGCGCAGCGCGGGGATAACCATCGCCATAGCCCATCGCCACGACGCCAAGACGCGTATCTCGTTCGCTGATCCACGTTCCGCCATAGCCCACCGGCTCGCCTGCTTTGTGCTCGCGCACGGCGATCAGACTGGAGGTCAGCGACATCACCGGCTGACAGCCGAAATCAGCCCCTGTGGACTGGCTTTCCAGCGGCGACACGCCGTAGAGAATAATGCCCGGACGAACCCAGTCGAAATGCGACTGCGGCCACAACAGAATCCCACCGGATGCAGCGATAGAACGCTGCCCCGGCTTGCCTTCGCAAAAAGTATTGAATACATCAAGCTGCTTTTCGGTTGCGCCACATTCCGGCTCATCCGCTCGGGCAAAATGACTAACGATATTCACCGGTTGACGCACGTTTTTGCATTGCGTCAGCCGCTGCCAGAAGGCGTTAGCTTCTTCGGGAAGCACGCCCAGACGATGCATACCGGTATCAAGCTTCATCCACACCGTCACCGGCTCATCCAGTTCGGCGGCTTCCAGCGCGGCCAGTTGTTCCAGGTTATGAACCGCCGTATGCAGGCGCTGCGCGGAAATGGTGGGCAGATCGGACGCCTCAAAAAAGCCTTCCAGCAGCAGGATGGGTTGCGTGATCCCACCCGAGCGCAAACGCAGCGCTTCTTCAAGCCGCGCCACGCCAAAAGCGTCAGCATCAGGGAGCGTTCGCGCGGTCTCTAACAGACCGTGTCCGTAGGCGTTCGCTTTCACGACCGCAACCAGCTTACTGGCAGGTGCCAGCTCACGCAGACGTTGCAGGTTGTGTCGCAGAGCGCGGCGGTTAATCACTACAGTTGCCGCTTGCATTATCATTCCTTCATTAAAAAAAGAATTTCCAAAACCATTCGCGTTGCAGGAAGGCGACAAGCCCGCGAATCCCCGGGAGCTTAGTTAACTAAGTGACCGGGGTGAGCGAGCGCAGTCAACGCACCTGCGGCGTGAAGGGTGAAGGAAATTTACTCGTCGTCGTACTGAGGTCCCGCATAATTATCAAAGCGCGACCATTGTCCGTTAAAGGTCAGTCGCACCGTCCCGATGGGGCCGTTACGCTGCTTACCAATGATGATTTCCGCAATACCTTTTAGATCGCTGTTCTCGTGATATACCTCGTCACGGTAGATAAACATGATCAAGTCGGCATCCTGTTCGATGGAGCCTGATTCACGCAGGTCGGAGTTGACCGGACGCTTATCGGCGCGTTGTTCCAGCGAGCGGTTAAGCTGCGATAACGCCACAACCGGCACATGGAGTTCCTTCGCCAGCGCTTTCAGCGAGCGGGAAATTTCAGCAATCTCCAGCGTACGGTTGTCAGACAGCGACGGCACGCGCATCAGTTGCAGGTAGTCGATCATAATCAGCCCGATGCCACCGTGTTCACGGGCGATACGGCGTGCGCGGGAGCGCACTTCCGTTGGCGTCAGGCCGGAGGAATCATCGATATAAATATTACGTTTTTCCAGCAGAATGCCCATCGTGCCGGAAATACGCGCCCAGTCCTCATCATCCAGTTGCCCGGTACGAATACGGGTCTGATCCACGCGGGACAGCGAGGCCAGAGAACGCATCATAATCTGCTCAGAAGGCATCTCGAGACTGAAGATTAGAACCGGTTTATCCTGCAACATCGCCGCATTTTCGACGAGGTTCATCGCAAAGGTGGTTTTACCCATCGACGGACGCGCCGCGACGATAATCAGATCCGACGGCTGCAAGCCAGCGGTCTTTTTATTGAGATCGTCATAGCCAGTGTTAACACCCGTTACCCCATCGTGCGGCTGCTGGAACAGTTGCTCGATACGCGCCACGGTGGCGTCAAGCACATCGGCAATGTTTTTCGGGCCCTCGTCTTTATTAGCGCGGCTTTCCGCGATTTTAAAGACGCGGGACTCGGCCAGATCGAGCAAATCCTCACTGGTGCGCCCCTGCGGATCAAACCCTGCATCGGCAATTTCATGGGCGACGGCAATCATGTCACGCACCACTGCTCGTTCGCGAACGATGTCCGCATACGCGCTGATATTCGCCGCACTTGGCGTATTTTTGGAGAGTTCAGCCAGATACGCAAAGCCGCCGACGCTGTCCAGTTGTCCCTGGCGCTCCAGCGATTCCGCGAGCGTAATCAGGTCAATCGGACTGCCGGTTTCCTGCAACCGCCCCATCTCGGTGAAGATGTGGCGATGGGGGCGGGTATAAAAGTCTTCCGCCACCACCCGCTCGGCGACATCGTCCCAGCGCTCGTTATCCAGCATCAAACCGCCCAACACCGACTGTTCCGCTTCAATCGAGTGCGGCGGTACTTTCAGTCCGGCAACCTGTGGGTCGCGGTCACGGACATCAGTCTGTTGTTTGTTGAAGGGTTTATTTCCTGCCATAGTGAATGGAGTTACCGAGATAAAAGTGAATTGACGCTAATCTTCCGATGATACTGGAGAAATCATGGCAACACGAATTGAATTTCACAAGCATGGTGGCCCTGACGTGCTTCAGGCCGTGGACTTTTCCCCCACCGATCCGGCGGCGAACGAAATCCAGGTCGAAAACAAAGCGATCGGCATTAACTTTATTGATACCTATATTCGCAGTGGGCTCTATCCGCCTCCCGCGCTGCCCAGCGGTTTAGGCACCGAAGCGGCTGGCGTCGTCAGTAAAGTGGGCAGCGGCGTCAGCCATATTAACGTGGGCGATCGCGTGGTGTATGCGCAATCCGCACTCGGCGCCTACAGTTCCGTCCACAACGTACCGGCAGATAAAGCGGCAATCCTGCCTGACGCCATCTCTTATGAGCAGGCCGCTGCGTCCTTCCTGAAAGGGCTGACCGTTTTTTATCTGCTGCGCAAAACATACGAAATCAAGCCCGACGAACCGTTCCTGTTCCACGCGGCCGCCGGCGGCGTTGGACTGATTGCCTGTCAGTGGGCAAAAGCGCTGGGCGCGAAACTGATTGGCACCGTCGGCAGCGCACAAAAGGCGCAGCGGGCGCGGGATGCCGGCGCATGGCAGGTAATTAACTATCGCGAAGAGAACATTGTTGAGCGTGTAAAAGAGATAACCGGCGGTAAAAAAGTCCGTGTGGTATATGACTCAGTCGGTAAGGATACCTGGGAAGCCTCACTGGACTGTCTGCAACGTCGTGGTCTGATGGTTAGCTTTGGCAACGCGTCAGGCCCGGTGACCGGCGTAAACCTGGGGATTTTGAATCAGAAAGGGTCGCTGTACGCTACGCGGCCTTCTCTTCAGGGCTATATCACCAACGCGGAAGAGTTGACCGAAGCCAGCAACGAACTGTTTTCGTTGATTGCCAGCGGCGTGATCAAAGTGGATGTGGCAGACAGTCAGAAATATCCGTTGAAAGAGGCACGGCGCGCGCATGAAGTACTGGAGAGTCGGGCGACGCAGGGCTCCAGTTTGCTGATTCCTTAATTGCCAGGCTCCCCTAAATAATTCAAGTTGCAGGAAGGCGGCAATGGAATGACAAATTCGTCAGGAACGAATTTGAACAGCCACAGGCTGCCTTTGGTGAGGGACAAGGATGTCCCTCAGATATCCCCAGGAGTTTACTGAAGTAAGTGACTGGGGTGAGTGACAGCAGCCAACACACCTGCAGCTTTAATTATGACGGGGAGAAAGAAATTGGGCTTCCCATTGGGAAGCCCTTTCTTTTTTAGTTCGGCTGTATGTAGGGTACAGCTCGATGAATCTGTTAGTCGCGCAATACTGACAGATCCAGTAGCCAATTCCTATTTGGTTCTGACGCCAAAATCACAGGTTGTGACGCATCCCTCACATCTTTAGTAACGCCAACGGTTATTGCGCTGATATTGTGGGATTTTTGGCGGCTTAATCGCCTTAATCACCCACACCACCGCAACAGCCAGCAGCAGCCACGGCAACAGCTTGATCATCAGTGCAAACATCCCGCCAAGGAACATCACGAACGCGGCGACAATCAGCGCGGCCAGAATGCCCAACAGCGAGACGCCGGTGACCATCAACATGATAAAGAAGCCAAGCACAAAGAGTAGTTCCAGCATGATGCTCTCCCATAATGAATTCCTGCTCAAACCATTACAAAAATCATGCCAACGTTAATTTATTGATTTATCAACAAAACGCCCGGCAAACTTTTGCAGGGCGTGGTGAAATTGACTAACTTTTAGCGAAAATCTAACGCTTGTCGGCTACCAGCTTCAGCGCATGCTCCAGCACATTGATATCGGCACCGGCCTTATGGGCGTTTTCGCTCAGGTAGCGACGCCACTGGCGCGCCCCGGGGATCCCCTGGAACAGCCCCAGCATATGCCGCGTAATGTGACCAAGATACGTGCCCTGACTCAGTTCGCGTTCGATATAGGGATACATCGCCCGCACCACCGCAACCGGATCGGCATCAGCGGTCGAAGAGCCAAATATTTCGCGATCAACAGAAGCCAGGATACCCGGATTCTGATAAGCCTCGCGACCCACCATCACACCGTCCATATGTTCGAGATGCGCCTTCGCCTCTTCCAGCGATTTAATCCCCCCGTTGATAGACATCGTCAACTGTGGGAAGTCGCGTTTCAACTGATAAACGCGCGGATAATCCAGCGGCGGGATCTCACGGTTTTCCTTCGGACTTAATCCGGAAAGCCAGGCCTTACGGGCATGGATGATGAACATCTCGCACTCACCGTGACCGGACACTGTATTGATGAAATCGCAAAGAAATTCGTAGCTGTCCCGATCATCAATACCAATGCGGGTTTTCACCGTCACCGGAATCGACACCACGTCACGCATCGCCTTCACACAATCTGCGACCAGTTGCGCATTGCCCATCAGACAGGCGCCAAACATACCGTTTTGTACGCGATCGGACGGACAACCGACGTTGAGGTTGATCTCATCATAACCACGCGCTTGCGCCAGCTTCGCACAGTGCGCCAGCGCAGCCGGATCGCTGCCGCCCAGTTGCAGAGCGACCGGATGCTCTTCTTCGCTGTACGCCAGATAATCTCCTTTGCCATGAATAATCGCCCCCGTCGTTACCATTTCGGTATAGAGCAGCGTCTGGCGAGACAGCAAGCGCAGGAAGTAGCGACAGTGTCTGTCCGTCCAGTCGAGCATCGGCGCGATGGAAAAACGGTGGGCCGGAAAGGCAGTTTGTGATTCTGGTGGCATGGTGATTTTTTGAGCATCCGGTGAATTGGGGGCGCTACTATAGCACAGGCAGAAAAGGGATACGATTCACCTTGCTGTGCTATCAAAAAATGATATCATCTAATTGTCATGGTGGGCATTATACTCACAAGGAAACGGCACTGATATGACATCATTAAGCGCCAGACACCAAAAAACATTACAGCAGATTTTCTCCCTGCCTACGCCTGCGGCGCTGGAATGGCGAAAAATTGAGGCGCTGTTTGTTGCCTTAGGTGCAAAGGTCACAGAGGGAAACGGATCCCGTGTCAGATTTGAAATCAATCAGGTTGTGGCCTCTTTTCATCGCCCACATCCTGAAAAGGAAGCCAAAGTTTATCAGGTCAAGGATGCTATGGCCTTTCTTATCACAGTAGGAGTGACCCCATGAACACCATGACTTACAAGGGCTATGCCGCCAAAATTGATTACAGTGACGAAGATCTGTGCTTCGTCGGGCATGTCGCCGGTATACGTGATGTGATTGGCTTCCATGCCGACAACGTTACCGATCTTCGCAATGCATTCGAAGAAGCGGTCGACGATTACCTTTCTTACTGTGCTGAACAAGGCAGGGAACCTCTGCGCCCGGCAAGTGGAAAGATCAGTCTGCGTATTTCTCCGGAGGTGCATTCGGCGATTAACATCGCAGCCGAAGTCTCCGGGAAAAGTGTAAATCAATGGATTAACGATACGCTTACCAAAGCGGCTCATGGCTGAAAGACGGGGTATAATGCCCCGCCATCCTCATCAGAACGTCACGCTGACCTGCGCGCCTGCGCCCCAGGTTTCGTCCTCTCCGTACAGTCCCATCAAATCAAGATGTACGCGATTGAACGGGGCAAACCCAACGCCGCCAGTGAAGACATTGCTGTCATTGTCCTTCACGTCAGCACGATAACCGGCGCGGACGGCCAGCCAGTCGAGCGGTCGGACTTCCGCGCCAACGCCGACATACTGTGAGTTTTCCTCGCTTTTGAAGCCTTTGGTTTCGGTTAGATCACCATCGGCGCTCAGCGTCAGCAGATCGTTTTGCCACGCCACGCCGGCGGTGACCAGCGGGCGAATCTGGTAAGTATCACGAACGCCCGCCACCTCTTTTGTGTCGATATCGCGAGAGAACAGGTTTTGCCCGCTCAGACCAACCGTCCAGTGTTCACCAAAGTCTGCGGCCAGACCTGCATCCACGTTAAAGCCGGTATCATCGTTGCGATAACGGCTGCTATTGATGTCGTCGCTGTTGAAATCGTATATCGAGACCGTGTAGTTATAGAGCCAGGTTTTTTGCAGCTTCGGCGTCACGCCAACCGAGACCGGTATGCCGCCCAGGTTGAACTGCCTCGCTACCGCCACACCGTAATCAGAGACAATGGCAGCACGGCCAAACCCTTTTGACTTCAGGTTATCGGGATCCACCGCCAGGATGCTGGATGGCACCGCTTCAACGCCGCGTAGCGTGTCGATGTCGCTTTGATCGATAGAGGAGCTCACGCGGGCGCGGGCGTTGGCTTTCGCCACAAAGGCCACGGCCAGCACGTCGTTTGGAATGCTGACCGCAAGCCCGCCCCCGGCTTTCGCGCTCGCCGTTTTCCCTTTCAGAGATTCAAGCTGGTTTGCCAGATCGCCCGCGGCATTTGACACCTGCCGATAGCCTGCGCTGCCGGGAACAAAGAGATCGAGAGGGTTGATATTGTCCAGAGCGCGACGGTAGTTGTTAACGTCATCAGTGACATCATCAATCTTATCGCGCAGATTATCCTTGTCGGAAATCTGTGCGCCGATAGCCGGGAAGATCACCGTAATGTCATCCTCCGGCTGCGACTTCGCCAACAAGGCCGGGTTGATGAGAACACCGCTGCCATAATTTGCCGATGCCACGCCCGTTCCGCCCATCGCGTCATTGCGCGCCTCTGTCCAGGAATTCGCGGCACTCGCCGTTTGAGACGCCAACAGCGAGCCCGTTATCGCCACCACCAAAACATTCACATTTTTATTCACAGTAAGCCCATTTTATTCGCAGGTGAAAATTGTCTCTGCCAGTATCAACCGGACAGAGCTGGAGCATTGCTGTGATTAACAAGGATAAACCCGCCTTATTTGCCCCTGTCCCTTTATCGCCGGGGCGTTTATTTTTGTGATATGCCTCAATATATATAGAAGAGTTTGTAAATCAGTGAAAGATTCGCGAGCGATTTAACGTTCCGGCCTGGAACTCGGCGTTTCTCCCATAACATGATAAAGTGAGGGTTTTCTTACTCCACGCGATCCGAGGTGCCCAATGGAAAAGACCACAACGCAAGAGTTGCTGGCGCAAGCTGAAAAACTGTGCGCGCAACGCAATGTGCGCCTGACCCCGCAGCGCCTCGAAGTGCTGCGACTAATGAGCCTGCAGGAAGGCGCGATTAGCGCTTACGATCTGCTCGACTTACTGCGTGAATCCGAACCGCAGGCCAAGCCGCCGACAGTCTATCGCGCACTCGATTTTCTGCTTGAACAAGGGTTTGTCCATAAGGTTGAATCCACCAACAGCTACGTATTGTGCTACCTGTTCGATCAGCCAACGCATACTTCCGCGATGTTTATCTGCGACCGCTGTGGCGCGGTAAAAGAAGAGTGTGCGGAAGGCGTGGAAGACATTATGCATACGCTGGCGGCGAAGATGGGATTTGCCCTGCGCCACAATGTCATTGAAGCACACGGATTATGTTCAGCCTGCGTGGAAGTGGAAGCCTGTCGTCACCCTGGCGAGTGCCAGCACGATCATTCAATTCAGGTAAAAAAGAAACCTCGTTAAGGGGGTGGGCGGCATGCTATGCCGCCCGAAGCAAACAGAGGGGGTGTACATCCTTGTACTCACGGGTAAGAGGGATTACCAGCGATAGTCGTTGCGTTTTTCCCAGCTATCGACCTCTTTCTCCGCCTGGTCTTTCGCGTAACCATAACGTTCCTGAATCTTACCGACCAGTTGATCACGCTTACCTTCAATGACCGTCATATCGTCATCGGTCAGTTTGCCCCACTGCTCTTTCACTTTACCTTTGAACTGCTTCCAGTTACCGCCGGCTTCGTCTTTATTCATCATAAAGTCCTCTTTAATTAGGCTGTGAATAGTGAGAGTAAACCGCCCAACTGCGTTCGTTTTCTGCTGGACGTGAGATTAAGTGTAGTCATAGATTCTGGGTTCAATTCACTATTCAGAATCTTTAACCATCACAGAGGAGCAAACCAGGTTCCGTTCCGCCAGTGCCGCCGCCAGATCCAGGCTAATGACAGTCCGCGCAAGGCCAGGAAAACCGCCAGCGCCAGCCACAAACCATGATTACCCAACACGGGGAGCGCCAGCAGCGTCAGTGCAAACCCGGCAGCTGCGACCGCCATGCTGTTACGCATTTCAGCCGCCCGCGTTGCGCCGATAAACATACCATCCAGCAGATAACACCAGACGCCAACCAACGGCAAAATTACCTGCCAGAGCAGATAGCGATCGGCCAGTTGTTGGATTTGCGGCAAAGATGTCAGCAGCGCGACGATCTGTTCGCCCGCGAGCAGATAGACCAGTGAGAACAGCAGTGCGACGATACCTGACTGGCGGCACGCTGCGTGCCAGACGTCCAGCAACTGACCGCCGTCGCGTGCGCCATAGGCCTGACCGGAATGCGCTTCCACGGCGTAGGCAAAACCATCGAGCGCATAGGCCGTAAACGTCAGCAGCGTCATCAACACGGCATTAACGGCGATGATATCGCCACCCAGTCTCGCCCCCAGCACGGTGATGGCGCCAAAACAGAGTTGCAGCAACAGCGAGCGCAGCATAATGTCGCGATTGAGCGCCAGAAGGCGACGAAGGTTTCCGCGCCAGGCCTGCCTGAGCATAGCGAGCGAGACGCCACGCAGGCGCAGCACCTTACGCACCATCAACAAACCGAGCAGCAGCGTCGCATATTCCGCAATTACCGTTGCCAGAGCAGCTCCCTGCACGTTCAAGTGCAGCCCCATAACCAACCAGAGGTCGAGCACAATATTCAGGATATTGCCGACAACCAGCAGGATAACCGGCGCACGCGCGTACTGAACGCCCAGCAACCAGCCAAGCAGGACCAAATTCGCCAGCGATGCTGGCGCACTCAACCAGCGAATCGTCAAAAATCGACGAGCTTGTTCGAGCACGGCTTCACTGCCGCCGACGATGTGCAGCGCCAGATCGATAATCGGCGTGCGAAAGAGCGCGATTAACGCGCCCGCCCCCACTGCCAGCATCAGCGGTTGTACCAGCGCCCGCGCCAGCGCCTGAGGATTCTTCGCACCGTACGCCTGCGCTGTCATCCCGGTCGTACTCATCCGTAAAAAGAGCAGGAGCATGAACAGAAAGCTGGTTGCGGTTGCGCCTACCGCCACGCCGCCGAGATAAACGGGGCTGTCAAGATGACCAATGACTGCCGTATCCACCAGTCCCAGCAGCGGAACGGTGATATTGGAGAAAATCATCGGTAAGGCGAGACGCCAGAGCGCTTTGTCAGCAGAAGCAAAAAACGGCATGGGACGAACCTGAGAAGAGGTCATAGCGAGAGTGGTGAGAGTGCCGGATAACGACGTAAACGCCTTATCCGGCCTACAGGAATACTACAGCCATTCACCGTTACGGATGACGCCAACGGCCAATCCTTCGATGGTGAAATTCTGTTCGCGAAGGTCAACCAGGATAGGTTTAAATTCGCTGTTTTCGGGCAGCAACTCAACTTTGTTGCCCTGTTTTTTCAGGCGCTTGACCGTCACTTCATCGTCGATACGCGCCACAACCACCTGGCCGTTACGCACGTCCTGGGTTTTGTGTACCGCCAGCAGATCGCCATCCATAATGCCGATGTCTTTCATCGACATCCCGCTGACGCGCAACAGGAAGTCGGCGCTCGGTTTAAACAGCGACGGATCTACCTGATAATGGCCTTCGATGTGTTGTTGCGCCAGCAGCGGTTCGCCCGCCGCAACGCGACCTATGAGCGGTAAACCTTCCTCTTCTTCCTGCAGCAGTCGAATGCCGCGAGAAGCACCGGAGACGATTTCAATCGCCCCTTTACGCGCCAGCGCTTTCAGGTGTTCTTCAGCCGCGTTTGGGGAACGGAACCCCAAACGCTGTGCAATCTCCGCACGCGTCGGTGGCATACCTGTCTGGCTGATGTGATCCCGAATGAGATCAAACACCTCTTGTTGCCTGGCCGTTAACGCTTTCATTCCGCCCCCTGGGTGTATATACAGTTATGCTGTGAGTATATACAGCTAAACGTGATTTTGGAACCACAAACTGCACATTCAACAAGAGTTTTAATCTGTTATGGAAGCGGGGTCGTAAAACCTTAACCAAAATGCGCCCACAGCAGAATGCCCCAGGTGATCAGCGCAATAATGATTGCGAGCAGCACCGCCGCCGATCCCATATCTTTTGCGCGACCAGAAAGTTCGTGATAGTCAGAACCAATACGGTCCACCACGGCCTCGATGGCGCTGTTCAGAATTTCAACAATCATGACCAGCATAACAGAGCCGATCAGCAGAACGCGCGTAATGGCATCCACGTCCAGCCAGCAGGCAATGGCCACAGCCAGCAGAACCGCCACGCTCTCCTGACGGAACGCGGCCTCGTTAATCCACGCGGCGCGAAAACCTTTCCAGGAATAGCCTGCAGCTTTGATAATTCGGGTGAATCCAGTGGTATTATTAGCCATTAAAAGAACCTTTTTGCATTATTGGCGTCAATGACATTGTCTTGTTAACTCATGTGATTCGAGTTAAGGCAACGCGGCGCGAAGTATGACGGGATACACCAGAAATTCACATGACTTTCTGATATCCTTGCAACGCAATTGCATTATTAACCAGAGGCTTTACATCGTTTATGTCCGGCTGGCCACGAATTTACTATAAAATCCTGAATTTACCATTAAGCGTACTGGTAAAAAGCAAGTCTATTCCGGCAGATCCTGCCCCGGAACTGGGACTCGATACCTCTCGTCCAATTATGTACGTTTTACCGTACAACTCCAAAGCGGACTTGCTGACGCTGCGCGCACAATGTCTGGCGCACGATCTCCCCGACCCGTTAGAACCGTTGGAGATCGACGGCACATTGCTGCCACGCTATGTGTTCATTCACGGCGGACCGCGTGTTTTCACCTATTACACGCCGAAAGAAGAGTCCATTAAGCTGTTCCATAACTATCTCGACCTGCATCGCAGCAATCCGGATCTGGATGTGCAAATGGTGCCGGTATCGGTGATGTTTGGTCGCGCGCCGGGCCGCGAGAAAGGCGAAGTGAATCCGCCGCTGCGTATGCTTAACGGCATTCAGAAATTCTTTGCTGTCTCCTGGCTAGGACGCGACAGCTTTGTGCGCTTCTCACCTTCTGTTTCTCTGCGCCGCATGGCCGATGAACACGGTACGGATAAGACCATTGCGCAGAAACTGGCTCGCGTCGCGCGTATGCACTTCGCCCGTCAGCGTCTGGCCGCGGTGGGGCCGCGTTTACCTGCGCGTCAGGATCTTTTCAACAAGCTGCTGGCGTCCAAAGCGATTGCCCGCGCGGTAGAAGACGAAGCGCGCAGCAAGAAGATCTCTCACGAAAAGGCGCAGCAAAACGCCATTGCGCTGATGGAAGAGATCGCCGCCAACTTCTCTTACGAGATGATTCGCCTGACTGACCGTATTCTGGGTTTCACCTGGAACCGGCTCTATCAGGGAATTAACGTTCACAACGCGGAACGCGTTCGCCAACTGGCGCACGACGGGCACGAAATTGTTTATGTTCCCTGCCACCGCAGCCACATGGACTATCTGTTGCTCTCTTACGTGCTCTATCACCAGGGGCTGGTGCCGCCGCATATCGCGGCCGGTATAAACCTGAACTTCTGGCCAGCCGGCCCGATCTTCCGCCGCTTGGGCGCGTTCTTCATTCGTCGTACCTTTAAGGGCAATAAGCTCTATTCCACCGTCTTCCGTGAATATCTGGGTGAACTGTTCAGCCGCGGCTACTCGGTTGAATACTTTGTTGAAGGCGGCCGTTCCCGTACCGGCCGTTTGCTGGACCCGAAAACCGGCACGTTGTCGATGACTATCCAGGCGATGCTGCGCGGCGGCACCCGTCCGATCACCCTGGTGCCCATTTACATCGGTTACGAGCACGTGATGGAAGTGGGAACCTATGCCAAAGAGCTGCGCGGCGCGACCAAAGAGAAAGAAAGTCTGCCACAGATGCTGCGTGGCCTGAGCAAGCTGCGTAATCTCGGTCAGGGCTACGTGAACTTTGGCGAGCCGATGCCATTGATGACGTATCTGAATCACCATGTACCGGAGTGGCGCGAATCTATCGATCCGATCGAAGCGGTGCGTCCGGCCTGGCTGACGCCGACGGTGAACGGGATTGCGGCTGAACTGATGGTACGTATCAACAACGCGGGTGCGGCAAACGCCATGAACCTGTGCTGCACCGCGCTGTTAGCCTCACGCCAGCGTTCGCTAACCCGCGAACAGTTGACCGAGCAGCTCAATTGTTACCTGGATCTGATGCGCAATGTGCCATATTCCTCTGATTCGACCGTGCCATCTGTCAGCGCCAGCGATCTAATCGATCACGCGTTGCAAATGAACAAGTTCGAAGTCGAGAAGGATACCATTGGCGATATCATCATTCTGCCGCGTGAGCAGGCGGTGCTGATGACCTACTACCGCAATAACATCGCGCATATGCTGGTGTTGCCGTCGCTGATGGCAGCGATCGTCACCCAGCATCGTCATATTTCTCGTGACGCGTTGCTGCAGCATGTTGACGTGCTCTATCCGATGCTGAAAGCCGAGCTGTTCCTGCGTTGGGAACGCGACGAGCTGGCGGGTGTCATTGACGCGCTGGCGGCTGAAATGCAGCGTCAGGGGTTGATTACCGTTCAGGATGACGAGCTGCATATCAACCCGGCGCACTCCCGCACATTGCAACTGCTGGCGGCCGGGGCGCGCGAAACGCTGCAGCGTTATGCCATCACCTTCTGGCTGCTGAGTGCCAACCCGTCGATCAACCGCGGGACGCTGGAGAAAGAAAGCCGCACCGTAGCGCAGCGTCTTTCCGTGCTCCACGGTATCAACGCGCCGGAATTCTTCGATAAAGCGGTGTTCAGCTCACTGGTGCTGACGTTGCGGGATGAAGGTTATATCAGCGATACCGGCGATGCGGAACCGGGCGAAACGATGAAGGTGTATCAGATGCTGGCGGAACTCATTACGTCAGATGTACGCCTCACCATCGAGAGCGCAACGCAGAGCGAGTAAAGAAAAAGCCGGTCAACATGAACTGTCCAACTTTATGGGGTCAGTCCACATGACCGGCTTTTTTATGTCAGATTGCCGGATGGCGGCGTTCCGCCTTATCCGGCCTACATCAGCTTACGGTTTGGTAAAGCGCAGCGCCATCGGGCAAGATGTTTTATAAATGCCAGTAACTCATCGCCAGACCAATAAACAGCACCAGCCCCACGTAGTTATTGTTCATAAACGCTTTAAAGCAGGCTTCGCGTTCGCGGTTGGCAATCAGCTTCTGCTGGTACACAAACAGCGCGCCAGCGACCAGCACAGACCAGTAATAACCCAGCCCCAGGCCGTTCAGCCAGCCAATCAAGGCCATCAGCGCCAGCACTGCCACCTGCAAGATACCGATAATCAGCTTGTCATGTTCGCCAAACAGGATAGCCGTCGATTTTATGCCGATTTTCAGATCGTCATCGCGGTCCACCATCGCATACTGCGTGTCGTAAGCCACCGCCCACAGGATATTGGCCAGAAACATCAGCCAGCAACTCAACGGTACCGACTCGCTCACCGCCGCGAAAGCCATCGGGATCGACCAGCCAAACGCCGCCCCCAGCACTACCTGCGGCAGATGGGTGTAGCGCTTCATAAACGGATAGACCCACGCCAGGGCCAGTGCCGCAATCGACAGCAGAATGGTCATGGTATTGAGCGTCAGCACCAGCAGAAAAGAGAGCACCACCAGTACGACAAACAGCGTCCGGGCCTCTTTCTCCGTCACCGCGCCGCTGGGCAACGGGCGGTTCGCCGTGCGTTTAACGTGCCCGTCGAATTTCCGATCGGCATAGTCATTGACCACGCATCCGGCGGCACGCATCAGCCAGACCCCGGCGACAAACACCGCCAGGATCCACCATTGAGGGACGCCAGGAGTCGCCACCCACAGTGCCCACAGCGTCGGCCAGAGCAGCAGTAAGGCGCCGATGGGCTTATCCGTACGCATCAAGCGGTGAAACGCCAGCAGCTTATTTTGCGTCAGACTCCACTCCATTTTATTTTCCTCTTAGTACAACGGTGATGCGGGTAAAAATAGTTCGGTCAACATCAGCGGCTTACCGCTCAGTCGCAGGCGGGAACGGCGTCCCCACAACCCGGCATCACAACCAATCTCAATAAAATCTCGGGTCAACGTCGATGATGTAAACAGATAACGCCCCAGCGGGGTTTTGCCTAAGTTTTGTAAGGCCAGTTCAGGACCAGACAGCGTGGATTCAGGCACCACGGTACGTCCAGCCAGCCAGGGTACATCATCGGCACATAACAGGATTTCACGCAGCCAGTAGCGGGATTCTTTTGGCAGTCGAGTCAGCTCTTCCTTCACCTCATTTTGACCGACAAATCCCTCCCTGATCAGAGTCACAGTGACCCGTTTTCCCTGTTGCTCAAAACGTTTTGTCATGGAATCTTCCAGTAGCAGCCAGTCGAGCTGTTCTGGATCCAGGGCGGGAATCTCTTCAAAATAGCGCAGCGCACGCAGTTGCGTTAACGCGGGGTGTGACATGCCTGACTCTCCGTTTCATAACTGAAAGGCATTGTATCGCAGAAAAGCGCTTACGGAAGATGGAAACCTAATTAAGTGATCTGTTGCGCAACAAAAGTGTAACAAGTCGCAGGAAATGCTAAAAAAAAGGTGCGCCAGATGACGCACCAGTTGGTGCAAATCAGCAATGTGGGGAGAAGATTACCCCTTGCCTTTTACACTGCTGATAAAGGTGGAACGGGCAGATGTTGATCCCAGACGTTCAGCTTCATCAAGCAGTTTCAGCGCTTTATCAACGTCGCCTTTGGCAACGGCGTCTTTAATCGCTTTGTTAAAGTAGCTTTCGGTGTCGTTCAACATCGGCTCGCTTTTCTTCGCGGGCGCAGGAGCAACCACCGGCGCGGCAACCGGTGCAGCATAGGTCGGCGCAGGCGCGGCGGTATTACCCACCGTCACCGGACCAGGGCCGGAAGACCCAAACAGTGGCCCGACCAGCACGCTGGAACTGCTGCTGGTTTTCACTTTCAGCTTCAGCACTCCATCCGTGGTATGACGGGCGATCGGATCCGGAATATCCGGAACCGAGTTGCCCACGCCTTTGGCATAGGCTTTCGCTGGATCAAGCAATTTGGTGGTCTGCTGGAGATCTTTCTCGGTCGTAAAGACCAGAACATAGAGTTTCTGCTGGCCCAGCGCTGGCGTCAGGCGCATCACCCCTTCCAGACGATCCGCACTCATCACGCCCGGCTCCTGGTAGGTGAAATAGCTGCTCGGGAAGAACGCAGAAGGCGTCATGTTCTGATCAAGAATCAGGACGTTGGGCGCAAAGACGCTGGTTTGTTTGTTCACTTCGCTGGAGAGCGTTATGTTTAGCTCCCCGATGTTCGCTGGCACACTGTACGCGGCAACCGGACCGGAAATGCCGGCCACGTCAAGACGCTGACCGCCAGTCGAAAGCTGCGTCGTTTGCGTATTGGACTGGTCAACCGGCGTCCAGGTTAACTGCTGAAGTGCAGCCGTCGGAATCGTCGGCGCAGCGCTGGTATTTTGCGGCACATAGTTAACATCGGCCAGGCTGATGCCCGGCGCACTGGCAAATAACCCTGCGGATAAACAAAGGGCGACGAGACTTTTCTTCATTTTCATTGTTATCACCTCAGAAAGCGTGGGTTCAGCGGTGGCCAGGCAATAGCGCGCTAAACCAGATTATGCCGGATGGCGACGACGTCTTATCCGGCCTACAAACTGGCGCCGTAGGCCCGATAAGCTTGCGCCATCGGGCATTACTGCAGTTTGAGAGGGGCTTTCGCCCCTCTTTACGTCAGGGTAGTGCTGGATTACCACCAGATTTCCATCTGAGCACCGAATGACCACTCATCGTTGTCACCACGGCTGAAGGTATGCGCGCTGGTATCTTTATAGGCGATACCGTTGTCGTAACCCCATTTCTCATCCCACTTCGCGTAGGTTGCGAAGACACGGATAGCCGGACGAGACCAGATGCTGTCGCCTGCCTGCCACTGTTGTGCCAGGGTGATTTTGTACTGATTGTTGGTGTCGTTAGTGCGCTGAGACTTCACGTTGTCGTAACCGACTTCCATCAGGGTGCTCATGATTGGCGTCCATTTGAACATCGGACGCACACCCACGGTCCACCAGCGGGTACCGTTGTCGTCGTCACGGTCGATATCCTGATACATACCGACGTACATCAGATCCCAACGGTCGCCCAGAGAGATTGCACCGTGGTCGAGGATACGCACCAGAGAACCGTTGTTGTTGATTTCGTTGTTAACGACACCAATTTCCGTATCCGGGTTGTAGCTGTTACCCGTGAAGGAACCCTGTGGGATCCCTTTACCCTGGGTGGTCATTGCATCGGTGGCGTACTGAACCACAAACTTGTTGTAGCCTTTCAGCATGCTCTGGGTATGTTCAGCGGTGAACATCCAGCCGTCTTTGGTGGCGCCGTCGGCATAGCTGTAACCGTCAGTTTTGTTCGCACGACCGTAGTCAACACCCAGCTCCAGCACGCCGTCCGGGTTGGTTTCCAGCCCGGCTAAACGCACGTCGAACACGTCGTTCGCCGTGTCTTTGTAACGGTCGTAGATATCATTGCTGCTGAAGATATAAGATCCGCCAGCTTCCTGTGAGCGGGTTGCGGCCAGAGACAATTTGCCGAAGCCCAGATCGATGTTTTCGATACCGGCACCAGGACCTGAGATATCCCAGTAGTAGAAGTCGATCATATGAACGTCATGACGCTGATAGAAGCGCTTACCCGCCCAGATGGTGGAGCCCGGCAGCCAGTCGATCAGGTTTTTACCCTGCACGTTCGCTTCGCGGAATGCCGGGTCGGTGGCTTCCCAGTCATTCTGCTGTGCTACAGAGTAGGCAACGTTGGTGTCAAAATAGAAGCTCTTATCACCCTCTTTCCACACTTCCTGGCCCAGTTTCAGTTCCGCGTAAGTTTCACATTCGTTACCAAGACGGTATTTACTTTGAGCACCTGTTGCCTGGAAACATTGTTGTTCGCCGCCACTACCCGTCCAGCCGATACCGGAACGAGCATAACCATGGAAATCCACTGCCATTGCCTGAACAGACATAATGCCTGCTGCGACGGCAACCGCCAGGGGGAGTTTGCGCAGAGTAATCATCATTCTATCTCCTGAGATCATTGCTTTTCTTTGAACGCTTCACCGTAGGGCTTTGCGCTTTTTTTAATGGGACACCTTAAACGCCTGGCTCTTTATGCAACCGACGACATGCGGTGCCATCTTCACGGAACAGATGACAACGTTCTGGCGGCAGGCCAATAGCGAATGTGGCGCCCTCTTCTACCAACACCACGTCGTTCTGGCGGTACACCAGGTTCTGACGAATGGCGGGGATCTGGATATGAATCTGGGTTTCGTGACCAAGCTGTTCGACGACCTGAACCTCGCCTTCCAGCGTGACATCGGCGATATCACTGGGCAGCAGATGTTCAGGACGAATACCCAGCGACATGTTTACGCCAACCTGTACATCACGGCTTTCGACCGGCAGCCAGACGTGCTGACGGTTCGGCAATTCCACCTGCACCTGGTCGATGGCGGTCGCGGTGACTTTCACCGGCAGGAAGTTCATCTTCGGTGAACCAATAAAGCCCGCGACGAAGCGGTCTGCCGGGTAGTGGTACAGTTCCAGCGGCTTACCCACCTGCGCGACGCGACCCGCATCCAGCACCACAATTTTGTCGGCCAGCGTCATCGCTTCGACCTGGTCGTGGGTGACGTAAATCATCGTGCGCCCAAGGCGCTTATGCAGACGGGAGATTTCGATACGCATCTGCACGCGCAGCGCGGCATCAAGGTTAGAGAGGGGTTCATCGAGCAGGAACACGCGCGGTTCCGCCACCAGCGTACGGCCAATCGCCACGCGCTGACGCTGTCCTCCCGAAAGTGCTTTCGGTTTGCGCTCCAGCAGATGCGCCAGTTGCAGGACTTCTGCAACCTGATTAACACGCTGATTCATCACCTCTTTTTTAGCGCCCGCCAGTTTCAGGCCAAACGACATATTTTCGGCAACGGATAAATGGGGATAGAGCGCGTAGGACTGAAAGACCATACCGACGCCACGTTCCGCGGGGGGGATATCGTTCATGCGGGTTTCCCCAATATAGAGGTCTCCGCTGGTAATCGTTTCAAGTCCGGCAATCATACGGAGCAGGGTCGATTTGCCGCAGCCTGACGGTCCAACAAACACTACGAATTCCCCTTCGTGAATGTCGAGATTGATATCTTTCGATACCACCACGTCACCCCAGGCTTTCGTTACATTTCGCAGCTGTACGCTCGCCATGCCTTCTCCCTTCGTTACAACCTGTCATTGACAGCAACATTCATGATGGCCCGACTATGCGGGATTCACGGCGTGCGTGAATCCTCCACCCCCCGGCTTTTTTATGGGGGAGGAGTCGGGAGGATGAGAGAAGGAAGTCTGCGACCCAGGCCGGGGGACATCGGGGAATTTCGTGATGTTACCCGCAAAAATGAGTCCGTTTTTATGTGCGCCAGTACGCATTACTCACATTTCTGCAACACAGATCACATAAAGAGCGGGTGGGGCGTAGGGGTAAGGAGGATGGAAAGAGGATGTCAAATAAGGAGACTGAGTCACGTTGAACCACTGACGTCTTACCACGAGCACATCACCAAAAGGATGGCAGATATGAAGATCAAGACTGGCGCACGCGTTTTCGCATTGTCCGCCCTCGCAGCAATGATGATTTCCGCACCGGCTCTGGCCAAAATTGAAGAAGGTAAACTGGTTATCTGGATTAACGGCGACAAAGGCTATAACGGCCTGGCCGAAGTGGGTAAAAAATTCGAGAAAGACACCGGTATCAAAGTGACTATCGAGCACCCGGACAAGCTGGAAGAGAAATTCCCGCAGGTCGCAGCAACCGGTGACGGTCCGGACATCATTTTCTGGGCGCACGATCGTTTTGGCGGTTACGCACAGTCTGGCCTGCTGGCTGAAATCACCCCGGAAAAAACGTTCCAGGACAAACTCTACCCGTTCACCTGGGATGCGGTACGTTACAACGGCAAGCTGATCGCCTACCCCATCGCGGTAGAAGCACTGTCGCTGATTTACAACAAAGACCTGGTACCAAACCCGCCGAAGACCTGGGAAGAAATCCCTGCGCTGGATAAAACGCTGAAGGCGAAAGGTAAGAGCGCCCTGATGTTCAACCTGCAAGAACCGTACTTCACCTGGCCGCTGATTGCTGCCGACGGCGGTTACGCATTCAAGTTTGAAAACGGCAAGTACGATGTGAAAGATGTGGGCGTCGACAGCGCGGGTGCGAAAGCGGGTCTGGGCTTCCTGGTTGACCTCATCAAGAACAAACACATGAACGCGGACACCGATTACTCCATCGCCGAAGCGGCCTTTAACAAAGGCGACACCGCGATGACCATCAACGGTCCGTGGGCCTGGACGAACATCGACAAGAGCAAAGTGAACTATGGCGTCACCCTGCTGCCGACCTTCAAAGGCAAACCGTCTAAACCGTTCGTTGGCGTGCTGAGTGCCGGTATTAACGCTGCCAGCCCAAATAAAGAACTGGCGAAAGAGTTCCTTGAAAACTACCTGTTAACCGATCAGGGTCTGGAAGAAGTTAACAAGGACAAACCGCTGGGTGCCGTAGCGCTGAAATCCTATCAGGAACAGTTAGCGAAAGACCCACGCATCGCGGCCACCATGGATAACGCGCAGAAAGGCGAAATCATGCCGAACATCCCGCAGATGTCTGCTTTCTGGTACGCCGTGCGTACGGCGGTCATTAACGCCGCCAGCGGTCGCCAGACGGTTGACGCTGCTCTGAAAGACGCGCAGGGCCGTATCACTAAGTAATGCTGTTGAGTATGTGCCGGATGGCGGCATACATGCCTTATCCGGCCTACAACTTGCTGTAGGCCTGATAAGCGCAGCGCCATCAGGCATATCTCCGGTCGTAAAGTTTTATTGCTGTAGAGGAAGATCCCCATGGATGCCGTTAAAAAGAGTCACTGGTGGCAGAGCGACATGCTGAAGTGGTCCGCGATCGGACTGCTGGGCCTGCTGGTGGGTTACCTTGTCGTTTTAATGTATGCACAAGGGGAATATCTGTTCGCCATCATGACGCTGATTTTAAGCTCTGCTGGCCTGTACATTTTTGCCAACCGTAAGACCTACGCCTGGCGCTACGTTTATCCTGGCATGGCCGGTATGGGACTGTTCGTTCTGTTTCCGCTAATTTGCACCATCGCCATTGCCTTTACCAACTACAGCAGTACCAATCAGCTCACTTTCGAACGCGCCCAACAGGTGCTGATGGACCGCTCTTATCAGGCGGGCAAATCCTACAACTTTGGGCTGTATCCGGCCGGTGAAGAGTGGCAACTGGCCCTCACCGACGGTGAAACGGGTAAGAATTACCTCTCCGACGCCTTTACATTTGGCGGCGAACAAAAGCTGGCGCTGAAAGAAACGAACGCCCTGCCGGAAGGTGAACGCGCGACGCTGCGCATCATCACCCAGAATCGCCAGGCGCTGAACCAGATCACCGCCGTACTGCCCGATGACAGCAAAGTGATCATGAGTTCGCTGCGCCAGTTCTCCGGTACGCAGCCGCTGTACACGCTCGCCGATGACGGTATGCTGACTAACAATCAGAGCGGCGTGAAATACCGTCCCAATAACGGCATCGGCTATTACCAGTCTATCAATGCAGACGGGAAATGGGGTGACGAGAAGCTCAGTCCGGGCTACACCGTCACCATCGGCTGGGATAACTTTACCCGCGTCTTTACCGACGAAGGGATCCAGAAGCCGTTCTTCGCTATCTTCGTCTGGACCGTGGTGTTCTCGGTGCTCACCGTCATCCTGACCGTGGCGGTAGGGATGGTGCTGGCGTGTCTCGTTCAGTGGGAATCGCTGAAAGGGAAAGCGATTTACCGCGTCCTGCTGATCCTGCCCTACGCCGTGCCGTCGTTTATTTCGATTCTGATCTTCAAAGGGCTGTTCAATCAGAGCTTTGGGGAGATCAACATGATGCTAAGCGCGCTGTTTGGCATCAAACCGGCATGGTTCAGCGACCCGACCACCGCACGGTCGATGATTATTATCGTCAACACCTGGCTGGGCTATCCGTACATGATGATCCTGTGCATGGGCCTGCTGAAAGCGATTCCGGACGACCTGTACGAAGCGTCGGCAATGGATGGCGCCGGTCCGTTCCAGAACTTCTTTAAGATTACGCTCCCGCTGCTGATTAAGCCGCTGACGCCGCTGATGATCGCCAGCTTCGCCTTTAACTTCAACAACTTCGTGCTGATTCAACTGTTGACCAACGGCGGTCCGGACCGTCTCGGAACGACCACGCCTGCCGGGTATACCGACCTGTTAGTGAGCTACACCTATCGCATCGCCTTTGAAGGCGGCGGCGGTCAGGACTTCGGTCTGGCGGCGGCAATCGCCACGCTGATCTTCCTGCTGGTCGGTGCGCTGGCCATCGTAAATCTGAAAGCCACACGCATGAAATTTGACTAAGGAGGGCTCGACAAATGGCAATGGTCCAACCGAAATCTCAAAAGTTGCGCCTCTTTATCACGCACCTGCTGCTGCTGATGTTTATCGCGGCGATCATGTTCCCGCTGCTGATGGTTATCGCCATCTCGCTGCGTGAAGGTAACTTTGCTACCGGGAGCCTGATCCCGGAAAAAATCTCCTGGGAGCACTGGCGGCTGGCGCTGGGCTTTAGCGTTGAACACGCTGATGGCCGCGTCACGCCGCCCCCCTTCCCGGTTCTGTTATGGCTGTGGAACTCGGTGAAAATCGCTGGCATTACCGCGATTGGTATCGTGGCGTTGTCGACCACCTGTGCCTACGCCTTTGCCCGTATGCGCTTCCCCGGCAAAGCCACGCTGCTCAAAGGGATGCTGATTTTCCAGATGTTCCCGGCGGTGCTGTCGCTGGTCGCGTTGTACGCGTTGTTCGATCGCCTCGGCCAGTACATTCCGTTTATTGGTCTGAACACCCACGGTGGCGTGATCTTCGCCTATCTTGGCGGTATCGCGCTGCATGTATGGACCATCAAGGGCTATTTCGAAACCATCGACGGCTCGCTGGAAGAGGCGGCGGCGCTGGATGGGGCAACCCCGTGGCAGGCGTTCCGCCTGGTGCTGTTGCCACTGTCGGTACCGATTCTGGCGGTGGTCTTTATTCTGTCGTTCATTGCCGCCATTACCGAAGTACCGGTTGCCTCACTGTTACTGCGTGATGTGGACAGCTACACCCTGGCGGTCGGGATGCAGCAGTACCTCAACCCACAAAACTATCTGTGGGGCGATTTTGCCGCAGCCGCCGTCCTGTCTGCGATTCCAATCACCCTGGTCTTCCTGCTGGCGCAGCGCTGGCTGGTCAACGGCCTGACGGCGGGCGGAGTCAAAGGATAAGTTTCATCGAAGTACCTGTAATGCCACTGCACCCTCAACGTGTTTTTATCCAACTTGTGACTGTAATTTGGCGCTCCACGGAGCGCCTTTTTTTGTCTGCCGGATGGCGGCGTTACCTTATCCGGCCTGCTTACTTTTTATTCGCGCTCCAGCCCATTGTAGGCCTGATAAGCGCAGCGCCATCAGGCAACCACGACACACATTGCCTTATCCGATCTACTCGCGCTTTAAGCGTTTCGAATTACACATCCAGAGCGTGATCACCAGCAACAGGATCGCCGCCGAATAGATCAGCACATCAAGAGGGGATTTATGATCGACAATGATCAGCCGGACAATCGCGGTGATCCCGATATAGATAAAATAGCGCAGCGGAAAGTGAAAGCCTGACTGAAAATACTTCACAATCAGCGCGATAAATTCGAAATAGAGAAAGTAGACAACCAGCCCTTCCACCAGCTCATACTTGCTGGCTTGTTCCGGTGCGAAGAGCACATCAGCCAGATGCAGCGTCTCTTTACCAAGGAATACGACCAGGATCAGGCCCAGACTCAACAGCCCAAGGTTCAACACGGTCTGTAGGATCGTGGAGATAAACTCCACGCGCGGACGAGGTAATGACGTCATAACAGCACCTCTTTCTCAGTGGTGAGGTTCCTGTATAACGCAAAAATGTGACGGAGATCTATATTTTTTGTTTATGTTTTGTGCAAACCAGAAGAATCGCCCGGTGGCGCTTCGCTTACCGGGCCTACGGGAATGTAGGCCGGATAAGCGCAGCGCCATCCGGCAAAACAACCTTAGCGGAAATTCACGCTTTTATCGCTGGTCATGTCATACAACTGGAATTTACGTCCGAGCTGCTGACCCCCATCACGCGTTAGCGGCGTCCAGCCGATGGCCGCACGGCTGCGGGTCGGGCCGGTCGAGAAGAGATCCAGCGGAATCGAGACGTAGACGCCTTTGGTGAAATCCCCTTCGCCGTACTCATCCGGCGAGACGTTGGTAAGCGTGGCGTAACCGCCCACCACCACGCCGCTGTCGAAGCGTTTAGAGATATCCAGCGTGCCGCCTTTATCTCCCGCCAGATATTGACCGACGCTTGCTTTCACCAGCACGTCCTGGGCGAATGACGGCGTCCAGTAGGCCGTCAGGTGTCCCGTCTTCACGCTGTAGTCGGTGAATTTCATCATGTCCTGCGCGCTACGCCAGTCACGTTGTTTCACGTAGTTGGCATCCAGACCAAACGCCCAGTTGCTGTCGACCGGACGGTACAACACTTCTGCACCCGCCCCGCCGTACATGGTTTCAAGGTAACCCCCGTAAGCCTGACCATAGAAACCGTTGCCAAAGTACTGGAAGTAGTTGGCCTGTAGGTTGTTCACGTAAACGTCGTTCTGCACGTATTCACGCACGCGGGTACGTACTCGCGGCAGCTTCGAATCGTTCGGCGGATTGGTATAGTTGAATTTATCGTAGTTATTAGCGAGGTTGCCAAACAGGCTGCCGGTGGTCAGCAAATGATCGGTGACCCACAGATCCGCTGCCGCCATCACACCTAACTGGTACATGTAGAAATTTTCCGGCCCCCCCACGGACTGGTTCAACACCGGATCGAGGTGGAAGTCGAAGCGCGACTTGTCGATATACCAGCCCTGTTCGGTACTTTCCGGCACTATCGGCTCAAGCCGTTGTTGCGCCAGCGGCGTTTCCTGTCCCAGCGGTTCGCCTTCCAGATGGCGTTTCAGGCTGCTGACATCCGTTTCTGTAGTCACCTGCGGCAGGTTGAGACGGTTTTCCGTCACGCGGATCGTGCGGATCCCCTCTGGCAGATCGTTCATCACGATCCGATTCGCCCGTTCAATACCTTCACGCGAGTCGCGGTATTTCACCTGTTCGCCGGTCACGTATAGCGTGTCGCCTTTCACCTGAATCTGCGGATCGGCCAGTCCGGCGTTGTATTTCAACAGCGTCAACTGGTTCGCCACCACCGAGTGTTGAAGGATCGCGTCCTGCGGCTGCGGCTGGTATTTCGGGCGTGCATTATCGTTATACGATGGTCGCAAGTCGTTGAAATTGGTCCGTAGCGTCACCCCAAACATAAAAGTGTTACCACGTTCGTAGCTGAGGTTAACGTCGGCCCAATCGGTGACGCGGTAAATGGCGCCGACGTTAAACTTGCTTTTCTGTTCCAGCTTACCGGCAAAATCCTGCTGGTAGTTGTTGCCCTCATATTCCAGTTTCAACCGCAGCGGCTGCCACGGCGTCTGGTACTCAACACCGCCAAACAGCGACGCCGGACCATGGAACATCTGGCTGCCGTCAATGGAGCCGGCCTGCTTATAGCTGTTATCGCGATAGCAATATTTATCACTGTATGAACAGAGCGGATTACTCACGTTTCCGCTGGTTCCCAGATAGCCCCAGCCGAGGCCGAGTGAGAAATCAAACGGTCCCCAGGCTTTACTCGCAACCAGATATTCCGCATCAAACAGACCGGTCCCGCCGATATCCCGCGCACCGACCGACACCTGCGGCATCCAATAGCTCTCTTCCCACAGGCGTAACTTCAGATCGAACGCTTTATCTTTGTAGGTTTGATCGCCGGAAAACGATTCGACGCTGCTGTATTTTTTCGTCCGCACGTCGGTGTAGCGCAGCGTGGTTTCCAGCCAGGGGAAAAGCTGCACGGAGGCGGAGTAGTAACGATACTGATCGTTATCGCGATAGTTGAGGCTCAACTCCCCTTCACGCGCCATGCGCGCGGTTGGGGTCTGTAATAATCCCACGCCGCCAAAATCTGACTGGGAGGGCCCAATCGGCGCCGGATACGTTTCGGCATGGCAGGCTGCGCTGATGCCCAGCGCCAGTAAGCTGAGCAGATATGTTTTTTTCATTATTGAGGTATCCGCTGCGTCAGGGTGTGAAGAATGTCGACGTTCAGCGCGTCCGGTTCGCTGCTCCAGAGAGAATCGTCCAGCCCGACAAAAATGATGCTGCCCGGCATCGGCTCGACGTGACGTTTATTCCAGTAAGCCACCGGGACTTTCTGCGTACGGCCATCGGGATAAACAATCCATGCATAGCTGCGGTCAGCGCCGCTGAGTCGGTCTTGTCCGTCGAGATAGCTGACGACGTCGCGCCCGGGCATAAACGGCTGCTTTCCGGGACGGCTTATCAGACCAAAGAGCGTAACGTCCGTCGGTTGCCCGCCGACCCACAGCGTATAGTTGCCCTGCAATGGCGGGTTGCCGCGCTCGCTGACCCGCACCATGTCCGGATCGAGATTCACCAGTTGTCGACCGGTCACTTTCAGCGCCTGAACTTGCTGGCGCAGCGCGTTGATCGCGGCGGCATCCTCTCCGCTCGCGTTGGCGCTTAACGCCGCCAGACGCCCCAGCAACGCCTGCTGTTGGCTCTGCGCTTTCACCGTCGCTTTCTCTTCAGCGATCACCGCGCCCGGCCACCAGCTGTTCGCCAGTCTGGGCTGCCCCACCAGATCGATAAGATGCTCTGCGCCGGTAAGCGTTTTCGGCTCTGTGCTCCCGGCGCTAAAAACCTTAATGGTCCCGGCGGCAAAAACAGATGACGCGCTCAGGCTGAGGAGCAGCGCCGCAATAGTCTGTTTCATCATGATTTTGCCGCCTTAATCAGCGTGGTTTTCACCGGGAAAAAGTTCGCGCCCAGATACTGCTCCGACTGGCGGATTTGCCCTTCGCTATCGATCCAGTAACGGTTATGCCAGCGCGCCTGATCGGTTGTGATGGCTTCATCCAGCACGCGAACCGGGGTCTCTTCACTGCCGACGTTTACCGTGTCGTTGCCATCCCATGTAAAGACAGAGCGCGCGGTGGCATAGCGCACCTGCTTGTATTCCGTCCAACCCATCGTGCGGGTCCAGGTAGCGCCGTCGACGATCTGATTCGGTGTGCTCAGCGGGTCATCTGCGAGATTATTCACGTCGATAAGGTTGTCGCCGCCCAGCAGCGTTTTCACCAGACGACCATGCTGGGTTACGAGAGTGGCCTGATCCTGCGTCACCCATTTCTGCTGCCCGTTCTCTGCGAAAGCGAGCACCACAAACAGCTGCGGCCCGCCATTGAGCTGCATGTACTGGCTGGCGTAGGGCATGTTTTGAATATCATCGTCCGTTAGCTGTACGCCGGGCGTGCCAAACAAACTGTCCCACAGCGAATTGCCCAGTTGCTTTGTAGTGGCTGAGCACGCCTGTAACAGCAGGCAAAGTAATATGAGTGCAGGTCGCTTCACGACTCTTCTCCAGAGGGGCAAAATAACCACACCGAAGTGTGGTTAGGATTAAATGTACCGTTCTTACTGGGTACTGGTGGTCGTGGTGGTGGTAGTCCCGGTATTGGAACCGTCACCGCCGCCAGTTGCCGCGAGAGCGACACCCACCGCCGAACTTACGGTGCTCACGCTGGATGCCGAGGAGCTACCCGCCGACACCGACGTTGCTGCCGACCCTGCCGCTTCACCCACCTGAACAGGGGCTGCATAGACAGAACTCGCCGCAAGCGCAGATATGGCAAAAATGCCATACAGAACTTTTTTCATAACAATTTCCCTTCATTGAATGAATGGAGATTTACCCAAAAGCATTTCGGGCGGGATCGAGTATACACAACTAAAGCATGCGAATTACGGCAGGGGGAAATAGCGAGGCAGTTTTAGGATAATTGGACTTTTGCTGGATGATTGGTTTTATCTGAAAATATAATAAATATCTAAATCAATATGTTATGATTTTTATCAGTAATCAACCGATCCGTATTTTCCTAAAATAACACAGGGTTATTTTAAGGTTATTTATTATTTTAGGAATAAGCTCAATATAAGATTAAGGGAAACCACACGGACAACCGGAATTATCTCATAAAAAGAGCCGATAATAATATCGGCTCTTTTCATTATTAATGCGCCTGTTGACACTTCGCTAATCAGGCCTACGGCAGAGACCAGGCCGGATAAGACGCATTAGTGTCGCCATCCGGCACGGCGCCAGATTAACGCCAGGATTTATAACGATTAATCAGTCCGTTAGTTGAGCTATCGTGGCTCTCGATCGCTTTATCATCTTTCAGCTCCGGCAGAATACGGTTTGCCAGCTGTTTACCCAGCTCCACGCCCCACTGGTCGAAGGTAAAGATGTTCAGGATGATGCCCTGAGTAAAGATTTTGTGCTCATACAGCGCGATCAGCGCCCCCAGGCTAAACGGGGTAATTTCACGCAGCAGGATAGAGTTAGTTGGGCGGTTGCCTTCAAACACTTTGAACGGCACAACGTGGTCAAGCTGAGCCGGATCTTTACCCTGATCGCGGTATTCCTGTTCAACCACTTCGCGGGATTTCCCGAACGCCAGCGCTTCGGTCTGCGCGAAGAAGTTAGACAGCAGCTTCGGATGGTGATCGGACAGCGGGTTATGGGTAATCGCCGGTGCGATAAAGTCACACGGAACCATTTTGGTTCCCTGATGAATCAGCTGATAGAACGCGTGCTGACCGTTGGTGCCCGGTTCACCCCAGATGATCGGGCCCGTCTGGTAATCCACCGGGTTGCCGTTACGGTCAACGTATTTCCCGTTGGATTCCATGTTGCCCTGCTGAAAATAGGCCGCGAAACGGTGCATATACTGGTCGTACGGCAGGATAGCTTCGGTTTCGGCACCAAAGAAATTGTTGTACCAGATACCAATCAGCGCCAGCAGCACCGGCAGGTTGTTCTCCAGCGGCGTGGTCGAGAAGTGCTTATCCATCGCATGCGCACCGGACAGCAGTTGCACAAAGTTGTCGTAACCGACAGACAGGATAATCGACAGACCAATCGCTGACCACAGCGAGTAACGTCCCCCCACCCAGTCCCAGAACTCGAACATGTTGGCGGTATCGATACCGAACTCACCGACTGCTTTCGCATTGGTAGACAGCGCAGCGAAGTGTTTCGCAACATGTTTTTCATCACCGGCGGATTTCAGGAACCAGTCACGCGCGCTGTGAGCGTTAGTCATGGTCTCCTGCGTGGTGAAAGTCTTGGACGCCACGAGGAACAGGGTGGTTTCCGGATTCACTTTCTTCAACACTTCGGCGATATGGGTACCGTCAACGTTAGAAACAAAGTGCATATTCAGGTGGTTTTTGTACGGACGCAGCGCTTCGGTCACCATGAACGGGCCGAGATCGGAGCCGCCGATACCGATGTTGACCACGTCAGTGATCGCTTTACCGGTATAACCTTTCCACTGACCCGAAATAATGGCTTCAGAGAAGGATTTCATCTTCTCCAGCACCGCGTTGACTTCCGGCATGACATCTTTGCCGTCCACGATAATTGGGGTATTGCTACGGTTACGCAGCGCCACATGCAGCACAGCACGATCTTCAGTACGGTTGATCTTCTCGCCGGAGAACATGGACTTGATAGCGCCCGCCAGATCGGTCTCTTTCGCCAGATCCTGCAGTTTCGCCAGCGTCTCTTCGGTGATGCGGTTTTTGGAATAATCCACCAGCATCAGATCGTCAAACGTTGCGGAGAATTTATTGAAGCGATCGCTGTCTTTCGCGAACAGATCCGCGAGGGTAACGTCCTTCATGTCGTCAAAGTGTTTTTGTAGTGCCTGCCAGGCAGAGGTCTGCGTTGGATTGATGTTTTTCATTAGCAATACTCTTCTGATTTGAGAATTGTGACTGGGATCGATTGTAACGCCAGTCACAGAAAAGTGTGATTGTTTTAGTGCCGTTGCCCTGGTCCCGGTCAAATACAGTGAAAAAACAGCGTTGTTATAAGTACGGTTACTCAGCCACTTGCCAGCATGAAAAATCCGCATAATCCCGGCGTTGACAGTGTCGTCTGCACATTTTATTTATAAATACGGTATTTGCGCCTGCACCGGTTTCTGTTCTGCCTTTGTGCCCAGGTCGCTTTCTCACTCCCTGACACGAGGTTGTTATGACAGAAATCGTTGTTTCCAAATTTGGCGGTACCAGCGTCGCCGATTTTGATGCCATGAACCGCAGCGCCGACGTGGTGCTTTCCGATGCAAACGTGCGTTTAGTCGTGCTTTCCGCTTCCGCAGGCATCACCAACCTGCTGGTTGCGCTGGCAGAAGGACTCGAACCCCAGGCCCGCTTTGAGAAGCTCGATGCCATCCGCCAAATTCAGTTCGATATCCTGGAGCGTCTGCGCTATCCGAACGTGATTCGTGAAGAGATCGAACGTCTGCTGGAAAATATCACTACCCTGGCGGAAGCAGCCTCATTAGCCACCTCTACCGCGCTGACGGATGAACTGGTCAGCCACGGCGAGCTGATGTCCACCCTGCTGTTTGTTGAAATTCTGCGCGAGCGTAACGTTCAGGCGCAGTGGTTCGATGTGCGTAAAGTGATGCGTACCAACGATCGCTTTGGCCGTGCCGAACCGGACGTCGCCGCGCTGGCTGAACTGGCAACGCTGCAACTGATGCCACGTTTGAGCGAAGGACTGGTGATCACTCAGGGGTTTATTGGCAGCGAAAGTAAAGGGCGTACAACGACGCTCGGACGTGGCGGCAGCGACTACACGGCAGCCCTGCTGGCCGAAGCGCTCCATGCGGCGCGTGTCGATATCTGGACGGACGTTCCTGGCATTTATACCACCGACCCGCGTGTGGTGCCTGCGGCGCAACGCATTGATGAAATCGCCTTTGAAGAGGCTGCGGAAATGGCTACCTTTGGTGCGAAAGTCTTGCACCCGGCGACGTTACTGCCTGCTGTGCGCAGCGATATTCCGGTCTTCGTCGGCTCCAGTAAAGACCCGAAAGCGGGGGGCACGCTGGTCTGCAACAAAACCGAGAATCCACCGCTGTTTCGGGCACTGGCGCTGCGTCGTAAGCAGACGCTGCTGACCCTGCACAGCCTGAATATGCTGCACTCGCGCGGTTTCCTGGCTGAAGTGTTCGGCATTCTGGCACGCCATAATATCTCCGTAGATTTGATTACCACCTCGGAAGTGAGCGTAGCGCTGACGTTGGACACTACCGGTTCCACCTCCACCGGCGACACGCTGCTGACACAATCCCTGCTTATGGAGCTGTCGGCTTTGTGTCGGGTGGAAGTGGAAGAGGGTCTTGCGCTGGTCGCGCTGATTGGTAACGATTTGTCGAAAGCCTGCGGCGTCGGCAAAGAGGTGTTCGGCGTGCTGGAGCCGTTCAATATCCGCATGATTTGCTACGGTGCCTCCAGCCATAACCTCTGTTTCCTGGTGCCTGGCACCGAGGCAGAACAGGTGGTGCAGAAGCTGCACCAGAATTTGTTTGAGTGAGACCGGCCTGAATGCCGGACGTTGTAGGCCCGATAAGCGTGAGCGTCATCGGGCACATCGGGCAACACGGTCACGACATCACCGTCTCATACAACAGTCGATCCAGTGCCTTCACATCGCCTTCCCGGCTATCTGGCAGCGTGGGCGGGATTTCGCCTCGCGCCAGTTCAGTATGGATAAACGCATGTAGCAGCGGGCGACGCGGGCCATATTCCGCCTCTCCCGCACGCTGTTTGCGCGCCAGCAGTTCATCTATTTCCTGACGTAACGGCGCATCCAAATCGCTTCCCGCCAGCAGTTCGGCAAAACGCATGGGCGGAACGCCTTTCCCCGCTTCGACCCAACGCACCGCCAACAGCGGACGCAGGACGTAGAAGTATTTTTTCAGGCGCACCGCTTCCCCCTGTAAATAGCCGCGAAAGTTTTTTCGCGCCATCGAGTAGTAGTGCCAGCGAGCGCGAAGCGGAGAAAACCATTGCGGTATCATCGCTTTAAGCGCGCCGATCGTGGCATCATCCTGCTGATAAATCACCGGAGAATCCAGCCACTCGATTAGCGTCGGGTTAGCACCCTTCAGCAGACCCAGCGCTTTACGCCACTCCCAGCCACACACGTCCAGTTCGTCGTCAATCGGCAGTTCGATCACGTCCCGCGGTGCCTCGACCCGCAGATACCACTGTGGCGGATGAACATACAAAAACCGCACATCGTAATCGCTATCCGGCGAGGCAAATCCCCAGCCGCGGCTCCCCGATTCACAGGCATACAGCACCCTGACGCCGTAGCGGGTTTCTATCTCTTTGAGTTGCCGCGTGACCCGTTCGCGCATTGCGGCACTCACTGCATTTTTCGTCATCTTATTTCATCCTTTTACACACACCACCTGCCGTAGCGTATGCACGATCTCCACCAGCGAAGACTGTGCCGCCATTACGGCATCGATGTCTTTGTAGGCCATCGGAATTTCATCGATCACCTCGCTGTCCTTTCGGCATTCAACGTGGGCCGTCGCCCGGATCTGATCCGCGACGGTAAAACGTTTTTTAGCCGCCGTTCGGCTCATGGTTCTTCCCGCCCCATGGCTGCAGGAGCAGAAGCTCTCTTCATTCCCCAATCCACGCACGATGAAGCTTTTCGCCCCCATCGACCCCGGGATAATCCCCATCTGACCCTTCTGTGCGGAAACAGCGCCTTTACGGGTTACCAGCACCTCTTCACCAAAGTGGCGCTCTTTTTGCACGTAGTTATGGTGGCAATTCACCGCTTCCTGCTGGGTGAGAAACGGTTTACTCACGCTACGCGACAGCGCGGCCAGCACACGAGACATCATCACCTCCCGGTTTTGTCGGGCAAAATCCTGCGCCCATTCCACCGCGTCGATGTAGTCGTTATAGTGCCGACTCCCTTCCTGAAAATAGGCCAGGTTTCGGTCCGGGAGATTCGCGATATGCTGCTGCATATCCTGCTGTGCCAGCGTGATAAACACGTTGCCGATGGCATTCCCTACGCCACGCGAACCGCTGTGCAACATCACCCAGACACGCTGCTGCTCATCCAGACAAACCTCAATGAAGTGATTACCGGTTCCCAACGTTCCCAGATGCTGATGGTTATTGGTTTTCAACAGCGAGGGATACTTGTCAGTCAGGCGCTTAAAGCGCGGTGCCAGTGTCCCCCAGTGAGTACTCACCTCCTCTGGCGGCGTGTCCCACGCCCCTTTATCGCGACGGGAGCGCGTATTGGTACGTCCGTGTGGAACGGCCTGCTCAATTGCGCTCCGCAACCCGCTGAGGTTATCCGGCAGATCGCCTGCCAGCAGCGAGGTACGCACCGCAATCATCCCGCAGCCGATGTCCACCCCCACCGCCGCCGGAATAATCGCCCCTTTGGTCGGGATCACGCTGCCAATCGTTGACCCTTTCCCCAGATGCACATCCGGCATCACCGCCAGATGCTTAAAAATGAACGGCATCTTCGCCGTGTTCAGCAATTGCTGTTGCGCCTCAGGTTCCACCGGGACGCCGTGCGTCCACATTTTCACTGGCGCCGCGTTCTGCGACGTCAGCAGCGCATAGTCATTATGTGCCATGTTTCTTATCCTTTAATGTTCACTAAGCCGTGCAGAACCTGGTCCAGGCCAACGAATACCGAGATTTTATCGATACGCTCCGCCACTCTTTCAAGCGTTTCCAGCTCTTTTAAGCGCAGTGCCACCGGGTTGTTTTCCATCACTTTTGCCGTATTTAACAACGAGCGCGTCGCAGCCGTTTCTTCACGACGGCGGATCACGTTGGCCTGCGCCGATTTTTCCGCTTCAACCAGACGGGACAGTATCGTCTTCATATCCCCCGGCAACACGATGTCCTTCACGCCCAGCGAGGCCACGTCGATGCCATAGGGCGCCATGCGGTCTTTCACCTGTGCGCTGACTACGTCATCAATCACCTGCTTATCTTCCAGCAGTTCATCGAGCGTGCGCGTCCCGACGGCCTCACGTAGCGCAAACTGCAGTTCACGGTACAGATGGTCGAGCGGTTTAGTGAGCTGCGCAAAGGCCTGCAACACATCGCTGTAACGCCAGTTCGCCGCCAGGTTCAGGCGCAGGTTGACCTTATCTTTGGTCAAAATTTCCTGACCGCTCACTTCCAGTACCTGCAAACGGGTATCTACCACTTCAGCGTCAACCAGATGATTTACTTTCCAGTACGCCGTCAGACCCGGCGGCAGCAATGCCTGCGTCTCGCCGTCAATTTTCAATACCCCCGCATGCCAGGCCGGAGCCTGTACGGTAAGCATTGCTTCCCGACCTTTTACCGTACCGCTACGTCGCGGTTGCAGAACCGCATTCATGACCTCTGCAGGCACCTGAACCTGACGCGTATCCATCCGTACCAGTTTCAAGGCGTCGTCGGCCTGCCAGTACAAACGGCGCGTTGACGGCGGCAGGATCTCCTGCAACACCTCGTTCATGTATAACGCCCCCGCTTCGCTGTCGTTAAGATCAACGGCCAGGGTATAATGCGTTACCCAGTCTGGCTGAAAGCGGCGTAAATAATTCGCCAGCGCTTCCGGCACTTCGCTGCCGTCCAGATTAACTACCAGCACCTCTGGCGTATTGAACCACGGCAGACGGTGTTCACCTGCCTTCAGAACCTGATAGTAGTCGCCGTTTTTTGCTAACAGGCCTAATTGTCCTTTGCGGATAGTGATTTTCTTCGTCATTTTTCTCTTTTCCTTATCAAAGTCAGGTGCGGGTGTGGAGGCGAGGCTGCAGGGGAATTCCCTTTTGCCTGCGGCGCGGCATCGTGACCGGCAACCTGTTTTTGGGCCTGCTGACTGCGCAGTACCCGTTTTTATTTCTATGATTAACAACCAGTTTCATTGGGAAAATGAATCGGGAATCGAACCCATTGTTCAGGTGTCATCGGTTGACGGAACACCTCCGGAAAACAGCCGCTGCCGTTCCTGACGTGCCGGCGGGGTTTAACCCCCTGCGCTTTCAACGTGTTGACGAGAGTGTTATTGCCAGAAGCGTGCCAGAACGAAAAAAAGACAAAATTAATTTTTAATTATCTGATTAATAATGGATTAATTTTTATCGCCAATAATGGTGATTGCAGATACCTTCCGTATTTTTTATCTTTCAATATCGATATTTATCTTTTGGGATAAACCATGAAAAAGCGGCGGGTGGTGATTGGCGTGCTGGGCACGGTGCTGGATAAACGCGGCAAGCGGGCAAACCGGCTCAAGAAATGGCGACCCACGGTCGGACTGTGTCAACAGCCGGATTTCCCGGTCGATCGGCTGGAGCTTATCCACCAGCCACGCGACGCCGGAATGTGTAAGCAACTGGAGGAGGATATCAACCTGCTCTCCCCGCATACTCAGGTTCGCCCACATGCTATCCCCATTAGCGATCCGTGGGATTTTGAAGAGGTCTACGCCGCGTTTCTCGACTTTGCCACTCACTACTCCTTCGATACCGAGAATGAAGAGTATCTGGTACACATCACCACCGGCACCCATGTGGCGCAAATTTGCTGGTTCCTGCTGACGGAAGCCCGCTATCTGCCGGCCAGCCTGCTGCAAACCGGACCTGCGCCGAAGGGAGCGCCGCAAGAGGATGTTGCCGCTGGCACCTGTTCGGTGATCGATCTTGATTTAAGCCGTTATGCCACGCTCACCAGTCGCTTTCAGCGTGAGCAGCAGCAGTCCGTTTCCTTTCTCAAAGCCGGTATCGATACGCGCAATGCCACGTTCAACAAACTGATTGACCGTATTGAGCGCGTAGCCTTGCGCTCTGGCGATCCTATCCTGCTCACCGGCCCCACCGGCGCGGGGAAATCCTTCCTCGCCAAACGGATTTTCCAGCTTCGCCAGTCGCGCCATCTGGTAGGCGGAAAACTGGTGGCAGTGAACTGCGCGACGTTGCGCGGCGATAACGCCATGTCGACACTGTTTGGTCATGTAAAAGGCGCGTTTACGGGCGCTCTGTCGTCGCGAACCGGGCTGTTACGCGAAGCCGACGGCGGGGTGTTGTTTCTGGATGAGATCGCGGAACTGGGGCTGGATGAACAGGCCATGCTGTTGAAAGCGATCGAGGAAAAAACCTTCTTCCCGTTTGGCTCAGATAAAGAGGTACACAGTGACTTCCAGTTGATAGCCGGGACCCATCGCGATATGCCGCAGTGGGTCGCCGAAGGGCGTTTTCGCGAAGATCTCTACGCACGGATAAACATGTGGCGCTTTGCTCTGCCCGGCCTTGCACAGCGGCGTGAAGACATCGCCCCTAACGTGGAGTATGAGCTGCAACGCTTCTCTCGCAGCCGACAGAATCAGATTCGTTTTGATAAAGAGGCGCGAGAACGCTATCTGGCATTTGCCTGCTCACCCCAGGCGCAGTGGCGTGGCAATTTCCGCGAGCTGAGCTCCTCCGTCGCACGAATGGCAACGCTGGCCGAGCAAGGGCGTATCACGCTGGCCCTCGTCGACGAAGAGATTGCGCTTTTGCAGGAGAGTTGGGGAGAGGCAACGTTGCAACCGGAGCTGGAGAGGGAGCTTGACCTCTTTGACCGCCGCCAACTGGAAACCGTGCTTGAGGTCTGTCGCCGCAGCGCATCGTTGTCCGAAGCCGGACGTGAACTCTTCGCCATCTCCCGACAAAAGAAAGCCAATCCCAACGATGCCGACCGACTGCGTAAGTACCTGACACGGTTTGGCCTGAGCTGGGAAAATCTCAAAGTCAGAACATGAGCATAATTTGTTTGAATAATATCCCTTCACACGATAAAAAATAACTATGGTCAGGCACGATCCTGACCTGTTTATAACAAGCAAACACAACATTTGTGCAAGGAAAACAACATGCTCGCCACTCTCACCAGGCTGTTCCCGTTATGGGCGCTGCTGCTCTCCGTTATTGCCTATTACACGCCATCCACCTTTACGCCTGTCGGTCCGTGGGTGACCACATTGTTGATGCTGATTATGTTCGGTATGGGCGTCCACCTGAAAGTGGATGATTTTAAACGCGTGCTTTCGCGTCCTGCGCCAGTTGCCGCAGGGATCTTTCTGCATTATCTGGTGATGCCACTGGCGGCCTGGATACTGGCGATGGCATTTAATATGCCACCGGAACTCTCAGCCGGTATGGTGTTGGTTGGCAGCGTTGCCAGCGGCACAGCATCTAACGTCATGATCTATCTGGCGAAAGGCGATGTTGCGCTCTCGGTGACAATCTCATCGGTTTCCACGCTGGTGGGCGTGGTCGCTACGCCGCTGCTAACACGTTTGTATGTCGATGCGCATATTCAGGTGGATGTGATGGGCATGCTACTCAGTATTTTACAGATTGTAGTGATCCCAATTGCCATGGGCCTGGTGATCCACCACCTGTTCCCGCGCGTAGTGAAGGTAGTTGAACCTTACCTGCCCGCGTTTTCGATGGTTTGCATTCTGGCGATTATCAGTGCGGTGGTTGCGGGTTCCGCTGCGCATATCGCGTCCGTCGGCTTCGTGGTGATTATCGCGGTGATCCTGCACAACACCATCGGTCTGCTCGGCGGCTACTGGGGCGGCCGTCTGTTTGGTTTTGACGAGTCAACCTGCCGCACGCTGGCGATCGAGGTTGGGATGCAAAACTCGGGTCTCGCTGCGGCACTGGGTAAAATCTACTTTGGCCCGCTCGCCGCATTGCCTGGCGCACTGTTCTCTGTCTGGCACAACCTTTCCGGCTCCCTGCTGGCTGGCTACTGGTCCGGTAAGCCGATTGATGAGCAACGGAATACGGTGAAAGAGAGTTAAAGGCACAGGCCCGGTATCGCAACAAACCGGGCCTAACCCACCTGCACAGTCACCGGTTTCCCTAACTTCGCCAGCATCATGACCAGGGCATCCAGGGTGAATTTATTCGTTTTCTGGTTAACAACATCGGAAACCCGTGGTCGCGAGATATTTAACCTCACCGCAGCCTCTGACTGTTTCATGTGCTTTTCGTCAATCCAGACAGCGATCTCCTGCATAAGCTGTTGCTTGAGTTGGATGAGTTGCTCCACTTCACGTTCTGCATCTTGCTGAAGTTGTTTTGCTTCAGCGTCATCAAAGCCTAATTCAGAGAAAATATTGGCTTGTGCAGAAGTGACATGACGAATTTTAGTATCCACTACGTGACTCATTGACGACTCCTGTGTTCCTGCCAGACCGCCTGAAAGCGAACCTGCGCAATGTGTTTATCCAGCCTGGAAGTCCGCTGCGTTTTCTTACTAAAACAGTGCAGCACATAGACAGCATCTTCAACGCGGGCAAGATAGATAATCCGATACGCTCCAGATTCATGTCGCAAGCGGATCTCTTCAACGCCATGTCCAATTTCCGGCATCGGTTTCCAGTCAGCAGCTTCTAATCCCATCTGGACGCGATGTAGTTGATACCCTGCATTTTTACGTACCTCAGGCGGGAAAGCGCGCAAGTCTTCGAAAGAATTCCCGATCCAGGTGACAGAGTTACGTACCCGCTTATTGAGTAGCATACCACATCCTTGTATAAAATTTTATACGCGCCTGATGAGTAAAAACATAAGCGCATCATCTCTGCGCGGGTAAACTAATTCAGACAAGACGTGTCGTCACATAAGGAAAACGTAATCTGCGAGGCGCTTTCCGTGTTATTCCTTCTCCCTGTGCCTCACTCCCAGTGGCAGTATTTGAACCTCATCACAAAACAACAAACAACAACACAAAACAAAAATAATAAAAATCACTTTACTTTCATGTGATTATATAAATTTCTTCATTGCATCATTCTTTAATCTCCATTTTTTCATGTTGCTTTATTTTGTTTTGATTGGGAATATGATTCTACTACAACACAGATAACCCTTTACCCTACCTTTGAGGCCGCTATGAAAAAAATTGCGATTATTGGAAGCAGTGGAGGCAACCTCTACAACCTGGGTGGCGCTGAGCCAGAGAAGTTACTCCAGGAGATTTATCAGCAGTGCGACGCCGCGGGTGTCACTGTCGCTGCGGTACAGTTCATTGCAGCCGAGGCGTCAATGGATGTCGCCAAACCTGACACCCCCGCAGCCGTCTATGCCTTAACCACAGAAAACAACACAAAACCACAGCGCATCTTTCAGGGAAAACTCTCTGAGGTGAATGCCTCCGTCGTTGAGAGCGATCGTCAGATAGCCGGGATGATCCGCAGCGGCGAGATCGACGGGATCGTGGTGATGAGCGCCGATCCGGCAAAAGCCAACCAGGCCGTTTTTGATGCCGCCGTGGAGATGAAAACCCCTATCGTTGGCACCGGCGGCACCTCGATGGCACTGGTCGCCGCAAAGGGCGCCAATGTCGTCGCAACCTCAGGCACTACCGGCACTACCAGCCGTACCCGCGCGGTCTCCTTCGTCGCCTCGCTGTGTAAATACTGGGGCATTAAGTACAAGCCTCAATTGGGCAGCGCATCACCTGCACAAGGCGGTTCCGGAAAGAGTCTGCTTAAGCGTTTTAACATCCGCAGCATCATGATCCCTGCACTGCCGGGCTTTATCGCGATGGCGATCGTTCTCGCCCTGAGCCACATTCCGGGACTGGAAAAACTCAACGATATCTTTGAAATCCTGCTGAAAGGCCTGCCGGTGCTGGTTGCTGTGCTGGCGGCAAAACAAATTTCCGAACTCGATGAAGTCTCTATTGTGGCCGGGGTCGTCGCCGGGGTGCTTTCCGTTGAAGGTGGCCTGATCGGAGGGATCATCGGCGGTCTGATGGCCGGGATTTTTGTGCGTTGGTTGTTTGAACTGTGCCTGAACTGGCGCTTCCCGATGACCACCGTCAACATCGTCGCTGGCGGGATTTCGGGTCTGGCTGCCGGTTTGATCATGCACTACCTACTAAGCCCGCTGGCGCTCTCCGCAGGTAACTACATCAAACTGGCTATCGAAAGCACGCTGGCATTCAGTCCCATTCTTGCCGGGCTGCTGGCCGGTCTGGTGATCTGGCCTGCTATTCTGGGCGGCGTCTATCACGCGGTCATCCTGCCGCTGGTTCTACTGGAGATGGAAAAATCCGGCGTCAGCTTCCTCGGTGCCGTGGACATGGTTGGTCTGGTGATGGTCGCTGCCGGCATCAACCTGGCTAACGTCATCGCGCCACGTGAAAAAAGTGAAGCGGCCGTTGCTACTCCGGGTCTGCTTATCAACCTGGGCTTCGGGACCTTCGTGGAATCCGCCTACCCCTTCATGTTCGCCAACAAAATCGTCTTTGGTTCCGCCATTTTCTGGGCGGGAATGGGCGGCATGATGCTCGGCTTTTTTAACGTCAAAGGAGTGGCTTACGTTCCGGCGTTCGCCTCACCATTCTTATCCAGCAATGCGCTACAGATGGCGATCGTGATGGCCACTGTGATGATCATGACCTGTATCACCACCATCGTAGCGAACCGTTTTAAGGCTGTCGTTCAGAGTGAATCGGTAACGTCTGTCCGTTAATAAATGCACCAACACCAGAGGTACACCATGTTTAAAGGCGATATGAATAAAAAACGCGCCAAAGCGTTACAGAAAGTGAAAGATGCCATCGCGCTGCACGGCGGGCAAACCATCCTCAGCACGGGGATCACCGGCGACGATGCGCGCCTGGCAAAAGCGGTCTGCGAGGCTGGCGTGAAACTACTGGAGCCGAACCATCCTGCGCTGGCGCTGGCGCGCGGTCACAAAGGGGTGAGCAACATGCACGCGGCGGAGCAAATCCGTCACGAAATCACCAACGGTCAGATGGCTGAAGCGGTACACGGCGTACGTAATGTGGTGCCGGACGACATCTTCATCACCGTAGGCATTGCGGGCGGATTTACCGAAACGCTGCCCGTCCCGCTCACTGAAACGGAGATTCTGGAAATTGCCCGCGCCGGGGCCGACGGTTTGCATACCCATAAATCTGACTGGGACGACCTACAGGACATCGTCAACCTCGCCCATCAGTATGGGCTAACCGTCGATGCCTACATTGGTCACCCGGATGACCTGCATACCTTCGGCATTCCGGCACGCACCCCGGAAGAGGTCGCCAGCGTAGCGAAGCGCATGCAGGAGATTGGCGTCGATATGATCGGCTTGATGACCGGCATGAGCTATGAAGGCGTGGCGGCAGGCGATATCCCGCAGATGATTAAAGACCGTCTTCGGGCGCTGGTTGGCGCGGTGGATGTCCCGACACTGGCGGAGGGAGGCATTAACCTCGCCAATGCCAAAGCGTTTAAGGACACCGGGGTCAATATTCTGGTCGTCGGCACAGCAATCGACAATATGGTTTGCAACGCCGCCAAAGAGGCCGTAACGCCATTTATCGCCCATGCCTGACGACAGAGAACAATAATGCTACTGGTTACCGATCTGGATGGAACATTGCTGACGTCGCATAAGACAATCACGCCACGCACACGTCAGGCGCTGGCTGAATTTCGCCAGCGCGGCGGTCTGCTGGCCGCCTGTTCCGCCAGACCGGTCTCCTCAATGGCGCGCCTGTTACAGCAGCAGCAGGTAGAGACGTTGTTTGACTGGTGCGCGGGCTTCAACGGAGGACAGATCCTTGAACTGACGTCGCAACGCATTTTGCATTCTGCGGCCCTTACCCGGATGGATCTCAGAGAGATTGACCGACATATTTCGCTGTCCCGTTATCCTCACCATTTTTTTACTGCGCAAGCGATTTATCATCGCTACGATCGTCTTATCGTCCCGTGGACCACCTACGAAGCCAGTTTATTTGAGTTACCACTTATTAGTGCCGCACCAGGGAATATCGTTGAGCGTCACGATATATTTAAAATTACGCTGGTTGCAGAACACGCCCGGATCGAAAATCTCTGTCGGGAAATAAATCGCCAGTTACCCAATGACTATAAGGCGACAATCACTGGTGGGAATTATATCGATATTCAACGTGGCGAAATAAATAAAGGCTACGCGCTCGCTGAAATCGCCCGACAATTAAACACGTCCCCGGCAGAGATTGCCGCCATTGGCGATCAGCAGAATGATATCAGCATGCTTACCGTTGCCGGGTTCGGCATCGCGATGGGCAACGCGCCAGAGAGTGTAAAACGTCAGGCCCGGTATGTGACGACCACGAATGATGATGAGGGTATCGTCTGTGCGCTGGAGTGGTTGCGTTGCTTTGAGCATCCAGTTACCATGCGGCAAAGTTCGACCCTGGCGGAAAATAATGAACCCGATTAAAAGAAGAAAACATATTCTTGATGAATTAAACAAATTCGGTGAAGTGACCGTTATTAAATTATCCGAAACGCTGAATGTGACCTCGGAAACCATTCGCCGCGATCTTTCTTTACTGGAGTCTGAAGGTCAACTCACCAAAATTCACGGTGGCGCGGTCAAAAAACAGGTTGTTCAGGAAGATGCATTTGGCGCAAGAATCGATGCACATCGCGAAGAAAAAATGGCGATTGCCAAAGTGGCCGCGGGAATGGTCAGCGAGCGCGATACGCTATTTATCGATTCATGTACCACGAATCTTATTCTTGCCGAACACTTACCCCCTCTCGCCTTTTCCGTTATTACCAATTCCGCCTTAATTGCCGATAAAATAAAAGAGCATAATCTCCAGGCGCGAGTTTATGTCTTAGGTGGCGAATACGATTACCATTTCCGCGCCAATCTGGGCGTCTCGGTGTGCCAGCAGATTAATGCGATTCACGCCGATATTTGCTTTATCGGTGCGGGCGGCATTTCGTCACAGCATGGGGTACTTGTGAAGAGCTTTGACGAGGCCTACGTTGCCAAAGCGATGATTGCGATGAGTAAAAAATCGGTGATCCTCGCCGACCATACTAAATTTGGTCAGGACGGTGTGATGTGTATCGCCACGCTCAAAGAGATTGATTACATCATCACGGATAAAGGCTTTAAAACAACGGGTTATACACAACAGGATTTCGCAGGAAAACTGCGTATTGCTGACTGAGCGCTATCCGCCCGCGGCGTATTGCCGTACACTGAAATCACCAGGCAGACAGAGGGCACCCGTATGGCACTCCCCCGCATTACCCAAAAAGAGATGACCGAACGCGAACAGCGCGAACTGAAAACGTTGCTGGATCGCGCCCGTATCGCGCATGGTCGTCAGTTGACCAATGCAGAAACCAACAGCGTGAAGAAAGAGTACATTGATAAGCTGATGGTCTTGCGCGAAGCCGAGGCCAAAAAAGCCCGCCAGTTGAAGAAAAAGCAGGCTTATAAACCGGATGCGGAAGCCTCTTTTTCCTGGTCCGCGAATACGCCAACGCGCGGCAGACGTTAACGACCTTTCTTCTTGCGCCCCGGCGAGGTAAAGCGTTTACCGTTTGCCGCCGGGCGTGATTTCTCTTTCTCCGCCGTCTTTTCGATTTTCACCACCGGGCGCTTGATTCCCGCCGTTTTCGGCTTCGCTTTCGTCTTTGGTTTCGCTTCTGAAGACGAGTTTTCGATAAGCTTGAACAGCGTAATCAGCTCATCATCCGTCAGATCACGCCATTCACCCAGCGGCAAGCCGGAGAGACCCACGTTCATGATGCGTGTACGTTCAAGCTTCGTCACTTCATAACCGAAATGTTCGCACATGCGGCGAATCTGCCGGTTCAGCCCCTGAATCAGGGTAATTCGGAAAACAAACGGCGCTTCTTTCTTCACCTTGCATTTTTTGGTAACGGTGCCGAGAATCGGTACGCCCGCCCCCATTCCACGAATAAATTCATCCGTGACCGGTTTGTCGACCGTCACCAGATACTCTTTTTCGTGATCGTTACCGGCACGCAGGATCTTATTCACCAGATCGCCGTGGTTGGTCAGGAAGATCAGCCCCTGGGAGTCTTTATCCAGACGGCCAATCGGGAATACACGTTTGCTGTGGTTAACGAAATCAACGATGTTGTCGCGTTCGCTGTCTTCAGTGGTGCTCACGATCCCCACCGGTTTGTTCAGCGCGATAAAGACCAGATCTTCCGCTTCGCGCGGCTCAATCAACCGACCATTCACCTTCACGATGTCGCCAGGCATCACCTGGTCACCAATGGTGGCGCGTTTGCCATTGATGAAGACGTTCCCTTGCTCGATGAAGCGATCCGCTTCGCGACGCGAGCAGATACCGCTTTCACTGATGTATTTGTTGAGTCGAATGGATGATGAGTCGGGCAGCATAATTTCTCCTTTGAATGCGGAATATACCCTACCTTGCTGGCGATAAAAAATAATCGTGCAGAATGACCACTGCGCTATTTGTGATCTGTCACACCTTTTGACACAAAAGTGTCGCCGATCTTTACGTGCAATTTTGTTGAACGAAAATCAGCAGAATCAAGCTATTAGGATTGTATGCACATCTGTGCCAACAACGATCACCCGCCACATCATATGTGCAACATTAATCGCCAGTTCTGGACGAGGAAAGAAGAGAAAATCGCTTTGAACTCCTGCTCTTATCAGGTTATATCGGATCAAGAAGGTTGGTTGGTGATTTGCACAAATGTGCAGGAGTCTACAGATGATGACGGAAAACAGTGATGATATCCGCCTGATCGTAAAAATAGCGCAGCTCTATTATGAACAGGATATGACACAAGCGCAGATCGCCCGTGAACTGGGGATTTATCGCACGACTATCAGCCGTCTGCTGAAACGTGGTCGCGAACAGGGCATCGTCACTATTGCCATCAACTACGACTACAACGAAAACCTGTGGCTGGAACAGCAGCTCAAACAACGATTCGGCCTCAAAGAGGCGGTGGTGATCACCTGCGACAACGAGCAGGAAGAGGAACAACTTGCAATGATGGGCGTGCATGGCGCGCAGTTGCTGGAACGTTTACTGGAGCCCGGCGATATCATTGGTTTTTCCTGGGGACGTGCGGTGCGTGCGCTGGTCGAAGGGTTGTCGCCTGCCAGCCAGTCACGCCAGCTGATCTGCGTGCCAATCATCGGCGGACCGTCCGGGAAGCTCGAGAGCCGTTATCATGTCAATACGCTCACCTACGGCGCAGCGGCAAAGCTGAAAGGCGAATCACACTTGGCTGATTTTCCGGCACTGCTGGAAAACCCATTGATTCGCAACGGTATTATGCAGTCCCAGCACTTTAAGTCGATTTCTGCCTACTGGGAGAATCTCGATGTTGCACTGGTGGGGATCGGTTCTCCGGCCATTCGCGACGGCGCAAACTGGCATGCCTTTTATGGCAGCGAAGAGAGTGACGACCTGCATGCCCGTCAGGTTGCCGGAGACATTTGCTCGCGCTTTTACGATATCAACGGCGTGACGGTGGAGACCACTATGAGTGAAAAAACGCTCTCCATCGAAACCAACAAATTAAAGCAGGCGCGTTATTCCATCGGTATCGCCATGGGTGAAGAAAAGCTCAGCGGTATTCTCGGCGCATTACGCGGGAAATATATTAATGGTTTAGTCACTAACAGCCATACCGCTGAATTGTTGTTGAAGTAAATATATTCAACTTGATCCTGACGTAATTTATTTTATGCAGGATCCCCTTCTCTGAAATTGGGAGTTAATTATGCAAACGTGGTTAAATCTACAGGACAAAGTCATTATTGTAACCGGCGGCGCATCCGGAATTGGCTTAGCCATTGTCGAAGAATTATTAGCACAAGGCGCGAATGTACAGATGGCGGATATTCACGGCGGCGATGCAAAACAGGAAGGCAATAACAGCTATCACTTCTGGCCAACAGATATTTCCAGCGCCAAAGAAGTCAATCACACTGTGGATGAAATCATCCAGCGCTTTGGTCGTATTGACGGTCTGGTCAATAACGCTGGCGTTAACTTTCCCCGCCTGTTGGTTGATGAAAAAGCGCCAGCAGGAAAGTATGAATTAAACGAAGCCGCGTTTGAAAAAATGGTCAATATCAACCAGAAAGGCGTGTTTTTAATGTCTCAGGCAGTGGCGCGCCAGATGATGAAACAGCGTAACGGCGTTATCGTCAACGTCTCTTCTGAAAGCGGGCTGGAAGGATCAGAAGGCCAGAGCTGCTATGCCGCAACGAAGGCGGCGCTGAATAGCTTCACCCGTTCCTGGTCAAAAGAGCTGGGCAAACACGGCATTCGCGTGGTCGGCATTGCTCCCGGGATCCTGGAAAAAACCGGACTGCGCACGCCGGAATATGAAGAGGCGCTGGCCTGGACCCGCAATATCACCGTTGATCAACTGCGCGAAGGCTACAGCAAGAACGCGATTCCGATTGGTCGCTCGGGACGTTTGACCGAAGTTGCTGATTTCGTTTGTTATCTTCTGTCTGAACGTGCCAGCTATATTACCGGAGTAACCACTAACATCGCGGGCGGAAAAACGCGAGGCTGAGGAGGCGTTATGGTAAATGCAATCTTCTGTGCTCACGGCAATCTGGCCTGCGCCATGCTGGAATCGGTGCAGATGGTCTACGGTGACGCCAACGTTGAGGCGGTAGCCTTTATCCCCGGAGAGAACGCCAGCGACATCGCCGCAAAGTTAGAAAAGTTAGTGAGCACTCACACCAATAGTGAATGGCTGATTGCCGTCGATTTACAGTGCGGCAGTCCGTGGAACGCCGCAGCAACGCTTGCGATGCGTAACCCGGCCATCCGGGTGATCAGCGGGCTTTCCCTGCCGCTGGCGCTGGAACTGGTTGATAACCAGAGCAGTATGAATGTGGATGAACTGTGCGAACACCTGACGACCATTGCACAACAAACCTGCGTGGTCTGGCAGCATCTGGAAACGACCGAAGAGGATTTCTGATGAATATTACCCTTGCCCGTATTGATGACCGCCTGATCCACGGTCAGGTCACCACCGTCTGGTCGAAGGTGGCAAATGCCCAGCGGATTATTATCTGTAATGACGAGGTTTATGATGATGAAGTACGCCGGACATTATTACGCCAGGCCGCCCCGCCGGGGATGAAGGTCAACGTGGTGAATATCGAAAAAGCCGTCGCGGTTTATCATAACCCACAATATCAGGACGAAACCGTATTTTATTTATTTACTCGTCCACAAGACGCGCTGGCGATGGTCAAGCAGGGAGTGAAAATTGCCACCTTAAATATAGGCGGCATGGCCTGGCGACCAGGTAAAAAACAATTAACCAAAGCCGTATCCTTAGATGATGATGATATTAATGCGTTTCGTGAGCTGGATAAATTCGGCGTAACTCTGGATTTACGCGTGGTCGCCTCCGATCCCTCCATTAATATTCTTGAAAAAATAAAAGAACTGTCGTTCGCTGAATAAATAAAACGCCTGGTTTTATTACACATAGTCATTCTGGTTGCGAAGCGACGGTCCGTAAGGGCAAGTCTCATGGATGAGACGAGTAATTCTGCCAACAAAGAGGCAGCCGGAAGGACGGCGTGTAAATGCTTTAACAGGCAGGGATATTTACACTTCAAGGTAACCCATTATGGAAATCAGTACTCTACAAATTATCGCCATATTTATATTTTCCTGTATTGCCGGAATGGGCAGCGTGCTGGATGAATTTCAGACTCACCGCCCGCTCATTGCCTGTACGGTTATCGGTCTGATCCTCGGTGATTTAAAAACCGGGGTGATGCTCGGAGGGACGCTTGAGCTGATCGCGCTTGGCTGGATGAACGTCGGTGCCGCGCAGTCTCCGGACTCCGCCCTCGCCAGTATTATCTCCGCCATTCTGGTGATCGTCGGCCAGCAGAGCATCGCCACCGGTATCGCTATCGCACTGCCGGTGGCGGCAGCAGGCCAGGTTCTGACGGTCTTTGCCCGTACCATCACCGTGGTGTTCCAGCATGCGGCGGATAAGGCCGCAGAAGACGCGCGTTTTCGTACCATCGACATCCTCCACGTTTCGGCGCTGGGCGTCCAGGCGCTGCGCGTCGCCATCCCGGCGTTAATTGTCTCGCTGTTTGTCAGTGCCGATATGGTCAGCAATATGCTGAATGCCATCCCGGAATTCGTTACTCGCGGCCTGCAGATTGCCGGTGGCTTTATCGTGGTGGTCGGTTACGCCATGGTGCTACGCATGATGGGCGTGAAATACCTGATGCCCTTCTTCTTCCTCGGTTTTATCGCCGGTGGTTACCTCGACCTGAGCCTGCTGGCCTTTGGCGGCGTCGGTGCGATTATTGCGCTGGTCTACATCCAGTTGAACCCGCAGTGGCGTAAAGCCGAACCGCAGTCTCAAACCCTCTCCACCACCGCTCTTGACCAGCTTGATGACTAACGGAGCCCATCATGGAACAGAAAAAACTGACCAAATCTGACCTGTTTAGCATGTTTGTTCGCTCCAACCTGCAGCAGGCGTCTTTCAACTTTGAACGTATTCATGGACTGGGCTTTTGCTACGACATGATCCCCGCCATCAAGCGCCTGTATCCACTGAAAGAAGATCAGGTAGCGGCACTCAAACGTCATCTGGTGTTCTTCAATACCACCCCCGCGGTGTGCGGGCCGGTGATTGGCGTGACCGCCGCCATGGAAGAGGCGCGTGCGAACGGGGCGGAGATTGACGATGGCGCCATCAACGGCATTAAAGTCGGTCTGATGGGGCCGCTGGCGGGCGTCGGCGATCCGCTGGTCTGGGGCACGCTGCGGCCGATCACCGCCGCGCTCGGCGCGTCGCTGGCGTTGTCCGGCAATGTTCTCGGCCCGCTGCTGTTCTTCTTTATTTTCAACGCGGTCCGTCTGGCGATGAAGTGGTACGGCCTGCAAATTGGCTTCAATAAAGGAGTCAACATCGTCAGCGATATGGGCGGCAATCTGCTGCAAAAACTGACCGAAGGCGCATCGATTCTCGGCCTGTTTGTGATGGGAGTGCTGGTTACTAAGTGGACCAGCATCAACGTGCCACTGGTGGTATCGCAAACGCCTGGCGCGGACGGCGGTACCGTCACGATGACCGTGCAGAACATCCTCGACCAGCTCTGTCCCGGCCTGCTGGCGCTGGGTCTGACGATGCTGATGGTACGTCTGCTCAACAAGAAAATTAACCCGGTCTGGCTGATCTTTGCCCTGTTTGGTTTGGGGATTATCGGCAACGCACTGGGCTTCCTGTCCTGATTTTTTCGCCCCGGCGGTAAGCCGGGGCTATCGCTCAACATGAGGTGGAATATATGTTAACGACAGCTCTGCGCCTTTATGGCAAACGCGATCTGCGCCTGGAAACGTTCGAACTTCCCCAGATGCAGGACGATGAAATTCTGGCAACCGTGGTCACCGACAGCCTGTGCCTCTCCTCCTGGAAAGAGGCCAACCTGGGTGAGGATCATAAAAAGGTACCAGACGATGTGGCAACCCACCCGATCATCATCGGACATGAGTTCTGCGGCGATATTATTGCCGTGGGGAAAAAGTGGCAGCACAAGTTTCAACCCGGTCAGCGCTACGTGATTCAGGCGAATCTGCAATTGGCAGATCGCCCGGATTGCCCCGGTTACTCCTTCCCATGGGTGGGCGGTGAAGCCACACACGTCGTGATCCCCAATGTGGTGATGGAACAGGACTGTCTGCTGGCTTATGAAGGCGAAACGTACTTTGAAGGATCGCTGGTTGAACCGCTCTCCTGCGTGATCGGCGCGTTCAACGCCAACTATCACCTGCAGGAAGGTACCTATAACCACAACATGGGGATCCGCCCGCAGGGCCGCACACTGATCCTCGGCGGGACGGGACCGATGGGGCTGCTGGCGATCGACTACGCGCTGCACGGCCCAGTCAATCCGGCGCTACTGGTGGTGACCGATACTAATCACGATAAGCTAAGCTATGCCCGTCAACACTATCCTTCTGAACCGCAGACGCTTATCCACTACCTGCACGCACAGGATGCCGCGTACGACACGCTGATGGCGCTGACCGGCGGCCACGGCTTTGATGATATTTTTGTTTTCGTACCGAACGAACAACTGGTTACCCTGGCCTCTTCCCTCCTTGCCCCGGACGGCTGCATGAATTTCTTTGCCGGCCCGCAGGACAAGCAGTTCAGCGCCCCGATCAACTTCTACGACGTGCATTACGCCTTCACGCACTATGTGGGTACCTCGGGCGGGAATACCGACGATATGCGCGCGGCGGTCAAACTGATAGAAGAGAAGAAAGTGCAGGCCGCTAAAGTGGTCACACACATTCTTGGGCTGAATGCCGCAGGTGAAACCACGCTGGAGTTGCCGAAAGTGGGCGGCGGTAAAAAGCTGGTCTATACCGGGAAAGCGTTACCGTTAACCGCCCTCAGCCAGATTGACGATCCCGCGCTGTGCGCTATTCTGGAACGCCATCACGGGATTTGGTCTAAGGAAGCCGAACAGTATTTACTGTCGCACGCCGAGGAGATTTAACATGATTAATCGCGACACCCAGTTATGCATGTCGCTTGCCGGTCGGCCCGGTAACTTTGGTACCCGCTTTCATAACTATCTGTATGAAAAGCTGGGTTTAAATTTCATCTACAAAGCGTTCACCACCCAGGATATTGAAGCGGCGGTGAAAGGGGTTCGCGCATTAGGCATTCGTGGCTGCGCGGTCTCGATGCCGTTTAAAGAGAGCTGTATGCCGTTTCTCGACGCTGTCGATCCGTCGGCGAAAGTTATTGATTCCGTCAATACCATCGTCAATGACGACGGCAGGCTGACGGGCTACAACACCGACTACATTGCGGTAAAAAGCCTGATTGCCAGCCACCAGCTCGATACCGCTGCGCGGGTGATGATTCGCGGCAGCGGCGGGATGGGGAAAGCGGTGATTGCCGCCTTTCGCGACGCCGGTTTTCGCGATGTAATCGTCGCTGCTCGTAACCGGGACAGCGGCCCGGCGCTGTCGAAACAGTATGGTTTTCAGTGGCAACCGCTACCGGAAGGCATTGCCTGTGACATTCTGGTTAACGTCACGCCCGTTGGCATGGCCGGCGGTAAAGAGAGCGATGAACTGGCGTACAGCGAAGCCATGGTTGCCAGCGCCAGCGTGGTTTTCGATGTCGTCGCCCTGCCGCCGGAAACACCGGTGATTACGCTGGCGCACAAGCTGGGGAAAAAAACCATCAGCGGCGCGGAAGTGATAGCGTTGCAGGCCGTCGAGCAGTTCGCGATGTACACCGGCGTTCGCCCGGATGACGCGCTGATTGTTGAAGCCGCTGCATTCGCCCGGGGCGGATAAGAAGGTAGAAAAAGAGCGCCGAGGGGCGCTCTGATTTGTCTCAACATTTACGTAATCCGCTGTACAAGGGTGAGTGAAACTACTTCTGAATTCGGTCAACGCGTACCACAGGCGGTTGTGTTTTCGTGTCCAGACTGCCGTTGATGCTGATCATTTGATCGGGTTTTACCGTGCGCCCATCGAAGACAGAAAGCGGAATAAGGGTATGGATACTGCCGGTTTTGTCCCGGAAAACAAATTTATCTCCACCCCGATCGTCAATAAGGTTGCCGCGCAATGAGATGGTAGCACCGTCATGCATGGTTTTGGCTTGTTGGACCGTCATGATGCGGGCATCTTCGGTACCCCGGTACCCATCATCCAGCGCATGTGGCGGTGGCGGTGCCGTATCTTTTTTTAACCCACCATTATCGTCCGCAAAAACCGCAGGAATTACAAAACACCATAAAAGGGGTGCGACGGATAATTTCATATTGCCCTCATTTCATCGTCAACTTGACTTATTAAGTCTGGTTGCTATTCCTTAATCTGGCAAACGGGAAGTGTCTTAAAAGACAATATCCTTAAGAATCATTTGGCTGGCAAAATACAAGCGAAACGGCGAGGTTAAGCAATGGCCAGAGAAAACACCAAAATACCCGGAATTGAAGAGAGTCGGCGTTTCCTGAGGCTCGAATTCGTTTTTAATAAGGTTGGATTGGCTGTTTTACTCTGTATTATCGTCATGGCGCTGGCTGGCGTTTTTTCTGGCGGTTATCTTAGTGAGAACCTGATAAAAAATAAAACAGGTAATGTGATATTGCATTTTGAGCGTTTTAATCGATTGCAAACACCGTTTACCTTAAAAATTTCATCCACTTCTCACCATTCGGGGAAAAGTGTTTTCCGACTTGGCGGAGATTTCACTACCTTTTATGAAACAGATAATATCTGGCCGCAACCTGATAGCATGTATAGCGAAGGAGATAACCTCTATCTGGTTTATCACACAGAAGAAAGTCAGCATAACCCATCTATTTGGTTACAGATTACGCCAGTAAAACCCGGGAGCGCACAGAGTGTACTTCAGTTAAACAGTGAGCCTGAAATACAATTCAGACAGTTTATCTATCCGTAGGAGGTCAGTATGGAAATGGTGCTCAGGGCGTTAGCCATTTATCTTATTTTACTGGTCGTCTTTAAAATTGTGGGGCGTCGGGCATTGTTACAAATGACCAGTTTCGACCTGATTTTATTGCTGATTATCAGCGAAGCGACTCAGCAGGCATTACTGGGTAATGATTTTTCCGTAACCGGCTCCATGATTACCATTGTCACGTTGGTTGTGGTCGATATGGTGTTCGGCATGATGAAAAAAAAGATAAATGGCGCTGAATCTGCACTTGACGGTTCACCCGTTATTCTCCTTGAAAAAGGAGTACCTTTACTAGAGAAAATGAAAATGGTTGATATTTCTCTCGACGATATTTTGGTGGCTGCGCGGCAAAATCAGGGGATTACAGAAGCAGGTCAAATTAAATATGCTATTCTGGAGCGTAATGGCCATATTTCTGTTATCCCTGATAATGATTAAGGGGAATGTAATGAACCATCCAGCGTACAACGAAACCAAAACCATTGGTGAGTTAACAAAACAAATCGCCAATATCTTTATCGACCGCGGTTTATCCTTAACAACGGCGGAATCCTGCACGGGTGGTAACCTCGCTGCCGCGCTCTGCGCCGAGTCGGATACGGCTGCATTTTATGATATTGGCATCGTGACTTTCAGTGACAGCGCAAAACAGAAAATGCTGGGTGTACAAGCCACCACGCTGGAAAAATATACCGCCGTGAGTGAGCAGACGGTCAGGGAAATGGCAGAAGGCGCACGACTGCGTGCCGGAACAGATATCAGTATTGCCATTAGCGGATATGCGGGACCGGACGGTGGAGAAGATGGCACACCAGCCGGTACGGTCTGGTTCGCATGGAGTTTCCGTGGGCAAACGTTGACCAGGCGGGAACTTTTTTCTGGTGGGTGTCAGGATGTCATTGAAAAAGCGGTCTGTTATAGTCTGGCGGTTTTAGTGGAAAAGGTTTCTGCCTGGCAAAGCCACTGACCTTAGTTTTTGGTGAGTTAAATGATGATCCCTTACGATATAAGATTAAGAATCGACGTATAAAAATATCGCCAATGTTTTATACTCAAACGTCTCGATTGTGAGAGAGAGTAATATCTGCGAGTCCTGAACAGACCCGCAGGGCACCCTTTTAACTAAAAGATGAATCTGACGTTAACCATCAGGAATTATCAGATTTGCGACCGCCACTGTGGCTGTTCTGGCCACCTTTCTTACCTGCTTCAGACGCACGTTGCGGATCGTTTTTAAAGTTTCCACCGCTATGCTGACCACCTTTGCGGCCCGCTTCAGATGCTTTATCTCGGTCTTCAGCGAAATTACCGGAACCACCACGATGCTCTGCCATATATCACCTCATATATCGGTTGTGTCAGTCAGATACGAATTTCATTTCGTATCCATCGTTGTTCAGTGCTTAACGTTAGTGGTTATCTGCGTTTAGTCAAATTGAATACCCGTTTGCTGTCTTAGCAGGTTGCTTTAATTTTCAACAAATTAAGAAAAATACCGCCTCGTTTATTTTTCACCTTATTTTGCAAAGAGAAAGACTAACGTACTGACATAATAAAGAATTAAAAACACCACAATTAAACCAGGATAAATCTCATTACTCAGGCGATCGTGCAAAGTAAATTTAGCCCCTGCAGAGTAATTAAGACACAGGTCGTCAATTTTGTTCTACGCTTAATAGCTCTGATGAGAAAATAATGAGAGGTGACTGAATGGCTGACAAATATAATGGGAAATCGGAAACAAATAAAACGAATTCAGCACGTTTTCCCGCTCCGCCTTTTCCACACCAAAAACAACCTTTTCCGGGACTTGCCGGGAAAATGCAACCACGCCCTGACCATGGTGAAGAAAGCTACCAGGGCAGCGGTCGGCTTAACGGCAAAAGAGTGTTAATTACCGGAGGAGACTCGGGGATTGGCCGGGCGGTGGCAATTGCTTACGCCCGCGAAGGGGCGGATGTGGCAATCAATTATCTTCCCGCTGAAGAAGAAGATGCTCGCGAGGTCGTCGCACTGATTAAAAAAGCCGGAAGAAAAGCCGTAGCGCTTCCCGGGGATATTCGTGATGAATCGTTTTGCCAGCAACTGGTCAGTCAGGCCGCAGAGTCTTTAGGCGGTCTGGATATCCTGGTTAACAACGCCGGGCGCCAGCAATTCTGTGAGTCGATTGAAGAGCTCACCACCGAGGCCTTTGATGCTACATTCAAGACCAATGTCTATGCCATGTTCTGGATTACGAAAGCGGCAATTCCCCACCTTCAGGCGGGTAGCGTGATTATCAATACCTCCTCGGTGCAGGCCTATGAGCCCAGCGAGATCCTGCTTGACTATGCGCAGACGAAAGCAGCGATCGTAGCTTTTACGAAATCGCTGGCAAAACAACTGGCATCGAAAGGGATCCGGGTAAATGCCGTTGCCCCAGGTCCTTACTGGACGGTTTTGCAGTGTTGTGGCGGTCAGCCACAGGAGAAAATCGAGCAATTTGGAGCCAATGCGCCGCTCGGTCGTCCTGGTCAGCCCGTTGAGATTGCCCCATTGTATGTCACCCTGGCGGCTCCGGAGAATAGCTATACCTCCGGGCAGGTCTGGTGTTCTGACGGCGGAACCGGGACGTTATAGCCAGTGATGTGCCGCCACCTCTTACAGGAGAACGTTGACGCAGGCATTGGCCGCTAAGGCAAAAGGCTCCCCTTAAGTGCAGTATTTTACCGACAATCAGGAGTGCAAATGACTGATTTAAATGAACGCATTGAAATCCTTGAGAAAGCCATTGATGAGCTGACCTTTGACCTGCGTGCCTCTCAGGTGGCGATCAATGTGTTATCCACGGTGATAAACAGCATGAGTAGTGAACCCGGCTTGCTTGAAAACGCTTATGAGCAAACCAGAAGCTCTGCTCCCCTCGTCAGGTTCAACCACCCGACTCAGGCGGGCGACGAGGAAGAACTGACCCGGAGAATTTTAGGTTTGCTCTCCGTGTCAGCTCCTGGCGCTTAGCCTGTTCAGGGCGCGATCCTCTCTTAAGGAGATACGTCTACGGACAGGTTCTTTTGCAATAATTAAGCCCGCGCAGGATGCACGGGCTTTCATTAACGCTTAAACAGAACGGTCAGAAACTGTAGCGGAAGCCCAGTTGGCCACTATAAGGCGTCTCGATATGTTGACCTTTTTCGTAGCTTACCTCTCCCCAGGCGGACCATCTGTCGTTCAGTTTTGCTGTCATCCCCAGGCCGTATTTCCCGCTGGTGCCAGACAGATCGTTGGTAAACTTCTCGGTGTGGTTAATAACGACATCGTTATTCTTCATAAACTCATGACGAACGGCCAGTCTCGCATAAGGCTGTAACATTGTCCCGTCTGCCAGCGTCACATTTTTACCGAAGGTTAACCCCGTTTCCCCTTTCAGGGAGCGGGTCGCATCCGCATTAACCGACATACCGCTGTCGAGTTTGTAATGGGTTTTGTCCCCCATAAACCACGAGGCCTGAATGTACGGTTCAACAAACCAGCTCTCCAGCGCGATATGCTTCCCGGCCTCGACGGACAAACCACCACCAACGGTGTTATCTTTTGCATGGGTGCGCCCACCGTTGAAGTAAGGGTTATTCTCAGTACGGAAATAGTTGGCTTTTAATACACCATCAAGGTAATAACCGCTGTCGTGTAACCAGGTCGTATACAGCCCGATCCCATAACTGTCGGCTTTGCCGTTGGTGCTGGATGCGTCGAGATCCGCACGCGTATAAGAAGCCATACTCCCCACAATCAACGCGCTGTCTTCCAGCTCAAAACGTGTATCACCGCCAAACATCACACCATTTACATCCTGACGATAACCTACGTGCTCTGTAGACACCCGGTACCGGCTACTAATGTATTTACCCCATGCGCCATTTTCATGGTCACGCATCTGACGAATTTCACCCAGACGTGTCCGCAGCGTTGTCAGCTCAGCGTCCCATAAGGTAGGGGTCACATTCGCCATGGCAATTACTGCTTTAGCGCTTTCTGATAAATCCGGTTTTACCTCCGGTTCCGGATTCGGAGAAGGCCCCGGGCCTGGCTCAGGATCGGGACCTGGCTCTGGCGTATTCGCCTGCGGCGACAGATACCAGTTGTCTTTGTCGCTGTCAGCGCCATGCACCAGATAGTATTTATATGCACCAAGATCGACACTGCCGTTTGTCATCGCAAAGGTATCTGCCGCACTCCCGTTTGCATAAATCAGATGGTAAGGCGCAGCAGTACGGCTACGTAACTCACTTCCAGAATCCCGAACCGTGACGTTAAATTGCCCGCTGACAGATTCAGAAACGTTCAGAAAATCGCCCATTCCACCAGATAAATTGGTGTTCATGACGAAAGTACCGTTCCCTTCAAGCGTCGTGAGTTCCAGACGGTTAAACTGCCCCGCAACGTGTCCCTCTGGCGCGCTAAAACTGACGACACCATTGTTCGTTAAAGCTTTAATCGTCGCGACGGACTCAGCGGTGTCCGCATTGTGTTTCAGATAGAGAACCGAAGAGGGGCTTTGTAAGTCCACGGCGGCAGCCCAGGCGCCCTTACCCAGATTTCCTGTCCAGTCGTGAACGCTTCCTCCTTCCATCGTCAGCGTCCCGTCTTCTACTGTCAGCGCGTCAGTTGAATAACCGCCATAGGCAATCAGGCTGCTCCCGCCATTGCGAAGCGTTGTGTTTGAAATATGTCCCCGCGCGAGCACCTCCTGGCGTCCACCATCCACGATTGTGTTACTGGCTTCGCCGTACCAGGCTAGCTGCTGGAGGCCACCAGCGTGCACGGTTGTGTTGGTCGCGTTGGCGCGATCACCGCCCGTCCAGCCATCCTGCTCAACCCAGTTTCCGCCAGACCAACCGCCTTTCTGACCATTAACCAGTTGCGTGCCGTAGACCTGCGTCCCGTCCGCATTACCGGTTTGAATACGTTGCAAACCACCGGCATGAATAGTGGCATTCTTCGCCTGCTGTCCGTTGACGCGCACTTTTGAATTGCTGTCGGAAATCCAGTCTCCACCGTTCCATTGACCGTCTACGCCACTGATCACCTGCGTACCATAAACCTGCGCATTTTCTGAAATGCCGGTGGTAATCGTTTGTCGTGCGCCCGCATAGACAGTGGTATCCCGGTCAGCGACATATTCTGCGCCTTTTCCGCTATAAACCTGCTGGAATGCGCCGTTATACAGGAACGTGTCCAGAGCCAGACCGCTGGCCAACTGATAACTGCCCGCGCCAATATGAGAGTTTTTCGCCGTGCCGTTATAAATGATCTGCTGACCACCATTTTGCACAATCGTATCTTCAACCAGCGCGGTGCTGGTGACAGAAAGCTCCTGTGTACCGCCATCAATGAGATTCGCTTGGGCATACCCACGCCCCCCCACAGTCTGTCTTCCGCCTGTTGTTACCACTGTGTCATAGGCTTCGGAATCGCCATTCAGCGTGAGGGCACCGTTATTTTCAACCCGCGTATGGAAGGCTTTGCCACCACTATTCAGCTGTAAGACACCGGTTTCGATATTCCCTTTGCTATTGGTGTATTCCCCTTTCACCGTGGTATTCACCGCTTCAGAACCGGCCGCATTGTACAATCCGTCACCGATATTGAGCTGGACGGAATTTAAAGTATTATTATAACTGTAAGACTCATTTAATAACGTCACGACCTGCTTAGAAAAAGCAGGGTTCAGAAGTACGATTTCCTGGTTAGCAATATACTTTTTATCTTTTATCGAAAAACTGGGATAGCCTTTTTCCCACGTTTCTTTCACCCAATCCCAGTGATTGGTATAGTCCGGATTCAACAGCAAGTTGTCCGGCATCGTGGTAGTTTGTACCGGTGGATAAGGCGTCGGCAGCGTTTCTGCTGCCGCAAGCGGGGACGCCGTCAAGCATAATGCAGGGAAAAAAGCATGGTAAAAGACGCGTTTCATATCGAAATCCATAATTAATATAATCCATATTTAACGAGCACTCCTGTCCAGCGTGTGACTATTTCACACACTGTCAGAAGATAAGAAAACGTATTTTTAAGTGTGTTATTCAGTTCAGAATAAGGAGATGTTCAAGTTTTCTTACTTTAAATTTCCGCGCCACAGTGGTTTTCCATCCTTGCAGGGTAGAATAGGCGCGACCGTGTTTCTCTTGTAAGTAACTCATACTGCCGCCTTCAAGGTAGTGTCGCAGAAGCAGAACGTCCCTCGAAGAGAGTCGGCAGGCAGGGCCAGGGAATGACCATACGATTTGACGCCCCATCGCCACCGTGTCCAGACCGCGAATAACATCACTCACCGAACAACGCGATTCAAAAATAGCGCTGACCGCCTGGCATTTCAGGTGCCAGAAAAAGGCCAGGGGCATGAGGCGCTGGCTGGAAATAATAATTAACTGATAACCGCTCTTACTTAATTGAGAGAACGATTGAAAGAAATTCTTTAACGTGTAGTTATTAAGATGAATAAACAGATAGCCTGAGTCGGAATGAGAATTAATTAATCTCCTGGCCAGAACAGAAATTCCTCTGGAAAAATAAAAATCATTTTCAGGCCAACTGGCAATACGGCACTTTTTTACATATTCCATTGTCATACAGATTATCCTCCCTATATCCTGGACAGCCTTATATATTTATTCTCATGAGGGAAGTCCGCTTTCCGGCGAGATTATTATGCTGACATTGTCCAGCGCCCCTACACTGTTATTGTCGATATAATATTGATTCAACCCGAATAGTACATGAGCAAAATTGATTGTCAAACCTGATCGATAGACAATAATTAATAGATTATTGCTATCACTAACGAGATATCGATCGTTGCAATCGATCTTTTTTTCGGAATTTACCTTGTGGATTATAGGGAAAACAAAAAGATACACAAAATCAATACTTTGGTAAAAATCCTATATTTCAGTGGGTTACGTAAATCAATGTCTTTTATTTGACATATTTAGTTACAAAAATATGAAAATTGAGAATAAATCGTATCTAAGAATAGTTCTCCTTTAAAACATAAAATGTAGCTGAAATTAAGCTAGCCGTTAGGTTATAAATTGCTGTTTCCCCCTTTCAACATAGTGAGCCATGTCAGTAAGTCGCTATTCCGACAGTGGTAGCATTATCGCGTTTTGTAATTTTCTGATTTCATGGAGTAAAAGATGGAACTGCTTTTATTGAGTAACTCGACGCTGCCAGGTAAAGGCTGGATGGAACATGCGCTGCCGCTGATTGCGGAACAATTGAATGGTCGCCGTACGGCGGTATTTATTCCGTTCGCAGGCGTGACGCAAACCTGGGATGAATACACGGAAAAAACAGCCGCAATATTCGCCCCCATGGGCGTCAAGGTGGTGGGCATTCATAGCGTCGCCGATCCGCTGGCGGCAATTGAAAATGCAGAAGTGGTCATTGTTGGCGGCGGCAATACTTTTCAGTTGCTGAAAGAGAGTCGTGAACGCGGGTTGCTGGCACCGATTGTTGACGTGGTTAAACGCGGTGCGTTGTACATCGGCTGGAGTGCAGGAGCGAACCTCGCCTGCCAGACCATTCGCACTACCAACGACATGCCGATTGTCGATCCAAAAGGTTTCGACGCGCTGGGCCTGTTCCCGCTGCAGATTAACCCGCATTTCACCAACGCACTGCCGGAAGGCCATAAAGGCGAAACGCGCGAACAGCGTATTCGCGAACTGCTGGTTGTCGCGCCAGAGCTGACGGTGATCGGTCTGCCGGAAGGGAACTGGATTAACGTGAGCAAAGGTCAGGCAGTGCTTGGCGGCCCGAACACCACGTATGTGTTCCAGGCCGGTAAAGACGCAGTGTCGCTGGAAGCGGGACACTGCTTTTAGTTGATTTGTTGTCTGATGCCGGATGGCGGCTTCGCCTTATCCGACCTACTTCCCCGTAGGCCGGATCCGGCATTCATTATCATCAGTACTCCCGTTCATCGTCCTCATCCGGCTGTTCCAGCACGCTGTAAGCCACGGAACAAAACAACGAGTTCAGCCGCTGCATATCGCCCAATAACCCCAGATGCAGAGAACTGGTTTCGATGCTTTGTACGTTCTGCTGATGAAGACGATCAACGTGCGCATGCGAGTAACGACGATTCAGGATCCGGAAACGATGTTTGCTGCGACGCAATCGCCGGGCGCTGGCCACGTCGCCGGAGAAGAATACCGACATCGCCAGTTGCAGATTACTGAGCAGTTGGTCGTAGAGCGCATCCAGTTCTTTTAATCCTTCAATCGAAAATGCCCGCCGTGCCGCCAGCGACTTGTCAGCAATTTCGCTGCCCATGCGCTCCACAATGTCCGATGCCTGTTCAAGATTGAGCGACATCTCGATGATCTCCGCCCAGCGGCGCGACTCCTCTTCCGCCAGTTCCTCTTTCGGCATTCGCGCCAGATAGAGCTTGATGGCGGTGTAGAGTACGTTGATGTCATCCGCTATTTTGCGCAGCTCTTTCTCTTCACGGGGCTCGCCGTGCATGACCTTCTTCAGCCCTTCCATCATCTGTTCCATCGCATCACCGATGCGCAGCGCCTCGCGGGCGGCATTGGCCAGCGCAAGGGTCGGCGTATCCAGCGCACTCACGTCCAGGTGTTTTGGCTTGAGATGCGCATCCAGCTCCGGCTCGTCACGGATGATGCGCTTACAGAAACGCGCCATCGGCTCGGCAAAGGGAATCATGGCCAGGCAGCGCACCAGGTTGTAGAAGACATGGAAATAGATAACCAGCTCCGATTTCGCCAGCGGCAGTTCATCCATCAGATTCGCCAGTGGATGGACAAACGGCAGAATAATCAGGCTGCCCACCAGCTTGAACAGCAGACTGCCAAGCGCTACGCGACGGGCAGCGGCATTGGCTGCGCTGTTGTTGAGCATTGCCAGCAGGCCAGAACCGAGGTTGGCGCCAATCACCAGACACAGCGCCACCGGGAAGGAGATGATTCCCGCCGCCGTCAGGGTGGCCGTTAACAGCACCGCCGCGAGGCTGGAGTAACTGATGATCGCGAACATCGCGCCAATTAACGCATCCAGCATGATATCGCCGGTCAGCGAGGCAAAAATCACCTGCACGCCGTTGGCCTGTGTTATAGGCGTGACAGCCTGGACAATCAGCTCCAGCGCCAGCAGGATCAGTCCCAGACCTATCCCCACGCGCCCCAGCTGTCCGGCGCGTGACTGTTTACGGCCGAGGAAGAAGATCACGCCGATAAAAATCAGCAGCGGCGACAGCCACGATAAATCGAAGGTGAGAATACGCGCCATCAGCGCGGTCCCCACATCAGCACCGAGCACAATCACCAGCGCAGGCGTCAGCGCGACAAGATCCTGGGCAACAAACGAGGTCACCAGCATGGTAGTGGCGTTACTGCTCTGCACCAGCGCAGTGACGCCAATCCCCGCGCAGAAGGCGAGTGGTTTTTTTTCAACGCTACGGCTAAGCACGGTACGCAGGCGAGCACCGAAGACGCGCATCACGCCAGTACGTACAATGTGGGTTCCCCAGACCAACAGGGCGACAGCAGAAAGCAGGTGGAGCAGAGTTAGCACGGAATCAGGTACTCCTTATTGTTATAGGTTCCCGAGACTCATCGCGTCGGTATCATGCCTGATGACGCTGCGCTCATCAGGCCTACAAAGAATCCCGGCAGGCGGATTAAGACGTTTACGCCGCCAACCGGCAAGCCACGCTCATGAGCCTTCTTCCAGTATAAGGGTTTAAACGCAAGAAAGAGACAGGGTGCCCGGTAAGCACCCTGTTAGTTGTAAGGAAAGATGACAATTTTATGAATTAATCAGCATCATAACCCAGATTTGGGGCCAGCCAGCGTTCAACTTCAGAAACGCTCATCCCTTTACGGAACGCGTAGTCTTCTACCTGATCGCGCTGAATCTGCGCCACTGCGTAGTACTTACTGTCCGGATGGCTGAAATACCAGCCGGAGACCGATGCGCCAGGCCACATGGCGTAAGACTCTGTGAGCTTCATACCGGTATGTTTTTCCACTTCCAGCAACTGCCAGATGGTGCCTTTCTCGGTGTGCTCCGGGCAGGCCGGATACCCTGGCGCCGGGCGAATGCCCTGGTAGTTTTCGCGGATCAGTTCCTCATTACTGAGATTCTCGTTTGGAGCGTAACCCCAGTATACTTTACGCACACGCTCATGCAGGTATTCCGCGAAGGCTTCCGCCAGACGGTCGGCTAGCGCTTTCACCATGATTTTATTGTAATCATCGTGCTGCGCTTCAAACGCATCCGCCAGCGCGTCTTCCTCCAGACCGCCGGTCACCGCAAAAGCTCCGATGTAGTCCGCTTTACCGGAGAGCTTCGGCGCGACAAAGTCAGACAGGCAGTAGTTAGCAAAGCCCACTTTTTCAGTCTGCTGTCGCAGATGATGACTGACCGTCAACACATGCGTTCGCGTTTCGTCACGATAGATTTCTATATCATCGCCCACGCGATTTGCCGGGAACAGCCCCACCACGCCGCGCGGATTCAGCGCCTTCTCCGCGCTCAGTTTATCCAGCATGTCGTTGGCATCGTTGAACAGACGCTGCGCCTCAACGCCGACCACCTCATCTTCCAGAATGCGCGGATATTTCCCGGCCAGCGACCAGGTCATAAAGAACGGCGTCCAGTCAATGTAATTACGCAGCGTTTCGATGCTGGCTTCAACCTCCTGCACCCCCAGACGATGCGCCACTGGCGGGGTATAGCTTTCCCAGTCGAATGCCAGATCGTTTTCACGTGCGGCGGCAAGCGTCACCGGCGGCGTGCGCGGTTTCTTACGCCCATGCTGGATGCGCACGGTTTCATACTCTTTACGGGTACGGGCGACGAAATCATCGCGCTGAGTATCAGAAAGCAACGCGGCAACCACACCGACGGTGCGCGAAGCGTTCTGCACGTATACCGTCGGACCGCTGTAGTTCTGTTCGATTTTCACCGCCGTATGCGCTTTCGACGTCGTTGCACCGCCAATCAGCAACGGAATGGTGAAGCCCTGACGTTCCATCTCTTTCGCCACGTTGACCATTTCGTCCAGCGACGGGGTAATCAGCCCAGAAAGGCCTATCAGATCCGCATTCACCTCTTTCGCGGTTCGGAGGATTTTCTCCGCAGGCACCATCACGCCCAGATCGACGATTTCGTAGTTGTTACATTGCAGGACCACGCCAACGATGTTCTTGCCGATATCGTGGACATCGCCCTTCACGGTGGCGATCACCATTTTGCCATTGCTGGAGCCTTTCTCTTTGCTGGCTTCAATAAACGGCTCCAGATACGCCACCGCCTGTTTCATTACGCGGGCGGATTTCACCACCTGCGGCAGGAACATTTTTCCTTCGCCAAACAGGTCGCCGACTACGTTCATGCCGTCCATCAGTGGCCCTTCGATAACCTCGATCGGTCGGGTGGCCTGCTGGCGCGCTTCTTCGGTGTCCTGCTCGATAAACTCGGTGATACCTTTGACCAGAGAATATTCGAGGCGTTTATTGACCTCCCAGGTGCGCCACTCCGCCAGTTGAGCGTTAGCCGTCTCATCGGTCTTGCTGCCGCGATATCTCTCCGCCAGCTCCAGCAGTCGCTCGGTGCCATCATCACGCCGGTTGAGGATCACATCCTCTACCGCATCCCGCAGCTCTGCGGGAAGATCGTCGTATATCGCCAGTTGACCGGCGTTAACAATCCCCATGTCCATGCCGTTGCGGATGGCGTAGTAAAGGAAAACCGCATGAATCGCTTCACGCACCGGATCGTTTCCACGAAACGAGAACGAAACGTTGGACACGCCGCCGGAGATCAGCGCATGCGGCAGTTCGCGTTTGATGTCTTCACAGGCGCCGATAAAGTCCTGCGCGTAGTTGTTGTGCTCGTCGATCCCGGTTGCTACTGCGAAAATATTCGGGTCGAAAATGATGTCTTCTGGTGGGAAACCCACCTCTTCAGTGAGGATCTTGTACGCCCGACGGCAAATCTCGATTTTACGCGCGCGGGTATCCGCCTGGCCCTGTTCATCAAAGGCCATCACCACCACTGCCGCACCATAGCGACGCAGCAGCTTCGCATGATGGGTGAAGATCTCAACGCCCTCTTTCATCGAGATGGAGTTAACAATGCCTTTCCCCTGGATGCACTTTAGCCCTTTTTCGATGACTTCCCATTTTGAGGAGTCGATCATGATCGGTACGCGGGCAATGTCCGGCTCACCAGCGATCAGGTTGAGGAAACGCACCATCGCCGCTTCGGCGTCGAGCATCCCTTCATCCATGTTGATATCAATAATCTGCGCGCCACTTTCGACCTGCTGACGGGCAACATCCAGCGCTTCGCTGTATTTTTCTTCTTTGATCAGGCGCTTAAATTTGGCGGAGCCGGTGACGTTGGTCCGTTCGCCGACGTTCACAAACAGGCTGTCATCACCGATATTGAGCGGCTCAAGGCCAGACAGACGGCAGGCGACCGGGATTTCCGGCAACTGGCGCGGAGGCAATCCTTCCACCGCGCGGCTCATCGCCGCAATGTGTGCAGGCGTGGTGCCACAGCAGCCGCCGACGATATTCAGAAACCCCGCTTCGGCCCATTCACGGATCTGACCCGCCATCGTATCGGCATCCAGATCGTATTCACCAAAGGCGTTGGGCAATCCGGCATTCGGGTGCGCAGTCACATAGCATTCAGCAATGCGGGACAGTTCCTGCACATACTGGCGCAGTTCATCCGGCCCCAGCGCACAGTTGAGACCAAAGGTGAGGGGTTCGGCATGGCGCAGGGAGTTATAAAACGCCTCTGTCGTCTGCCCGGAAAGCGTACGGCCTGAAGCATCAGTGATGGTACCGGAAATCATAATCGGCAGGTCGACGCCCAGCGCTTCCAGCTCTTCTTTAACCGCGAAAATCGCCGCTTTCGCGTTCAGCGTATCAAAGACCGTTTCAATTAAAATCAGGTCACTGCCGCCTTCCACCAGCGCTTTGGTGGATTCGCGGTAAGCGGCCACCAGCTGATCAAAGGTAATATTACGGAATGCCGGGTCATTCACATCCGGCGAGATCGATGCGGTCCGGTTGGTTGGGCCAAGAACGCCCGCAACATAGCGCGGTTTTTCCGGGGTACGTGCGGTCCACTCATCGGCACAGGCGCGTGCCAGTTTCGCGGCGGCAAAGTTGATCTCTGCCGACAGGGATTCCATCTGGTAATCCGCCATCGCAATAGGGGTGGAGTTGAAGGTGTTGGTTTCAATGATGTCCGCGCCCGCGTCAAAGTACGCGTTGTGAATGGCGGCGATCACCTCTGGCTTACTCAGCACCAGCAGGTCATTGTTGCCTTTCAGATCGCAGGGCCAGTCGGCAAAGCGTTCACCACGGAAATCCTCTTCACTCAGACGGTAGCTCTGGATCATCGTGCCCATGCCGCCGTCCAGCACCAGAATACGTTCATTTAACTGCGCACGCAGTTGTTCAACTTTGCTGCTCACACTTGCTCCCGCCAACGCTCAACCAGACCGAATAAAACTCAACAGGTCATACTGGCATAAACCTGAGAGGCGGAAAAGAGAACAACGGGCAACATGAGACATGTTCAGCTTCACTCATCCGATCAGTACAAGACTACTTGCATTATAATTGAATAAAACGAAAATGATTTCCACGATACAGAAAAGGAGTCCGCTATGGTTGCACCCGTTCCCGCCAAACGCGGCAGAAAACCCGCCACGACAACCGCCCCCGCCGCCGGACAGGTTCAGTCGTTAACCCGTGGATTGAAACTGCTGGAATGGATAGCAGAATCCAACGGCAGCGTGGCGTTGACCGAACTGGCACAGCAGGCAGGCCTGCCAAATTCCACTACCCACCGTTTACTAACTACCATGCAACAGCAGGGCTTTGTGCGGCAGGTGGGCGATCTTGGGCACTGGGCGATAGGCGCGCACGCATTCATCGTTGGTAGCAGCTTTTTACAGAGCCGTAATTTGCTGGCGATCGTCCACCCTATCCTGCGCAAACTAATGGAAGATTCCGGTGAAACGGTGAATCTGGCGGTGTTGGATCAGAGTGACCATCAGGCAATTATCATTGACCAGGTACAGTGTACCCAACTGATGCGCATGTCGGCCCCGATTGGCGGTAAGCTGCCAATGCACGCCTCCGGCGCGGGCAAAGCGTTTTTATCGCAGTTGAGTGAAGAACAGGTGACGCAATTGCTGCACCGCAAAGGGTTATATGCTTACACCCACGCGACGCTGGTCTCCCCGCTTCATCTGAAGGACGATCTCGCCCAGACCCGCAAACGCGGTTATTCCTTTGATGATGAGGAACACGCGCTCGGTCTGCGCTGCGTGGCGTCATGCATTTATGATGAACACCGCGAGCCGTTCGCGGCAATCTCTATTTCTGGCCCGATTTCGCGTATCACCGACGACCGCGTGACGGAGTTTGGCGCGATGGTGATCAAGGCGGCGAAAGAAGTCACGCTGGCATACGGCGGGATTCGGTAGGCCTGATAAGCGTAGCGCCATCAGGCAGATCGGCGCACATTGCCGGATGGCGGCGCAAGCGCCTTATCCGGCCTACGGTCGGTTTCATAACGCACACTGAAGCGCTGACGACGGCGATAGGCGTAAACGTCTTCCACATGCCCTTCCCGAATACGCGTCTGTAGGCCGCGCCAATAGTCTGCGCTGAAGAGGTCGGCGTGCATCTCCTCAAACAGCGGCCCGATTCGCGGGTCGGCGCACAGCCAGTGGCGAAACTCCTCAGGAAACACATCGCCCGGCGACACGCTGTACCATGGTTCACCCGATAGTTCATCTTCCGGGTAGCGCGGCGGCGGAATATGGCGGAAATTCACTTCTGTCATGTAGCAGATTTCATCGTAATCGTAGAACACCACGCGACCATGGCGAGTGACGCCAAAGTTTTTGAACAGCATGTCGCCGGGGAAAATATTGGCGGCGGCAAGCTGGCGGATCGCGTTGCCATACTCTTCAATCGCATCCCGTAGTTGCTGGCCTTCCACCTGTTCAAGCCAGATATTCAGTGGCACCATCCGCCGTTCAATATAGAGATGGCTGATGACAATCTGCTCGCCAAGATCGGTAATTTTTTCCGGCACTTCCTCAAGCAACAGCGTCATCAGCGCCGGATCGATCTGACGTTTATCGAGCACGAAATTTTCGAACTCCTGAGTATCCGCCATGCGTCCCACGCGATCGTGTTCTTTTACCAGTTGATAACAGGCGCGCACGTGCGCCTCAGACATCTCTTTTTGTGGCGCGAACTTATCTTTAATAATTTTAAAAACCCGGTCGAAGCCCGGCAGCGTAAAGACCAGCATCACCATGCCGCGTATGCCCGGCGCTTCAATGAATGGCTCATCGCAACTGCGCAGATACAACAGATATTCGCGATAGCTCTCGGTCTTCGCATGTTTCTGACAGCCAATCGCCATATACAACTCGGCGGTGGTTTTTCCGGGCAGGATCTCGCGCAGCCATTCCACCAGCGCAGCGGGCAGCGGCGCGTACACCATGAAATAGGAGCGAGCGAAACCGAACACGATACTGGCTTCTGCCGTGGTGGTCAGGCAGGTATCGACAAACAGCTCGCCGTCATCGGTGCGATGGATAGGCAGTAAAAAAGGCAGCGTCGCCGTCGGCGTGATGAGTTTTCCGACCAGCCAGGCGGCTTTATTGCGATAAAACAGTTCGTTAGCCACCTGTAGATGGCAGTGTTGCAACATCTCCTCGCCAAAGGTTTCACACAGATGTGCAATGATGTAGCGAATATCGCGCCCTTTGTTCTGCCACGGCAGGCGTAGCGGTAGATCGCTGAGCATGCGGGTAAGCAGCGGCTCCCAGCCGTGATCGGGGAAGAAATCTTTTGCCAGCGGACGTGGGATCGTCCGAAAACGGCGTTCCGGCTGGGAGCTAAAAATAAAGAGCCGCTCGGGAGTGAGCGAGCGGTGGTCAAATAACCGACAGTAGACGGAGTTAAAAAAGCTCTCCGCAATCTCGAAGCGCGGGTAATCCGGCAGGAGCCCGGTGTAATGCTCTTTTACACGCAGCAAGAATGCCGCGTCGGTACTTTTGCCGCCAGTGATGCAGCGCAGTTGTTCCACCACCAGACCCACGTGGTGATCGTAGAGGTGAATACGGCTTTTCATCGCCTGCTGTACGGCATGCCAGTCGGCCAGTTCAAAGCGCTGTTGCGCACCGGAGGTCACTTCCAGAAATCGACCATACTGGGCGTCGAAACCTTGCAAAATCGTCTGAGCAATCAGTAACTCCAGGCCACGCGTCATCGCATCTCCCCATCCAGCACAACGTCATGCCGGATTGCGCATTCGCGTATCCGACCTACATCCTTTCGTAGGCCCGGTAAGCGCAGCGCCACCGGGCATTAATCAAAACTGCGATTCTTCAGTCGAGCCGGTCAGCGCGGTCACCGAGGAAGTGCCGCCCTGAATGATGGTGGTGACTTTATCGAAGTAGCCTGTCCCCACTTCCTGCTGATGGGATACGAAGGTGTAACCGTCTTTAGCCGCCGCAAATTCTGGCTGCTGAACCTTCTCAACGTAGTGGCGCATGCCTTCACCCTGCGCATAGGAGTGCGCGAGGTCGAACATGTTGAACCACATGCTGTGGATCCCCGCGAGGGTGATGAACTGGTACTTGTAGCCCATATCCGACAACTGCTGCTGGAAGCTGGCGATGGTCTTATCGTCCAGATTTTTCTGCCAGTTGAACGACGGTGAACAGTTGTAAGCCAGCAGTTTGCCCGGATACTTCGCGTGAATAGCATCGGCAAAACGCTTCGCCAGCTCCAGATCCGGCGTGGAGGTTTCACACCAGACCAGGTCGGCATACGGAGCGTAAGCCAGACCACGGCTGATCGCCTGCTCAATGCCGGCATGCGTACGAAAGAACCCTTCACTGGTGCGCTCGCCGGTAATAAATTCGCTGTCGTACGGGTCACAGTCGGAGGTGATCAGATCCGCTGCATCCGCATCGGTACGGGCGATCACCAGCGTCGGTACCCCCATGACGTCTGCCGCCAGACGCGCCGCCACCAGTTTCTGAATTGCTTCCTGAGTTGGCACCAGCACTTTGCCGCCCATATGACCACATTTCTTCACCGAGGCCAGCTGATCTTCGAAGTGAACAGCCGCTGCACCGGCCTCAATCATCGATTTCATCAGCTCAAACGCATTCAGTACGCCACCAAATCCAGCCTCAGCATCAGCCACGATCGGCAGGAAGTAATCCACATAGCGCGGATCGTTGGGTTCGATACCGCTGGACCACTGGATCTGATCCGCACGGCGGAAGGTATTGTTGATCCGATCCACCACTGCCGGAACAGAGTTCGCCGGGTAGAGCGATTGATCCGGATACATGCTGGACGCCAGGTTCGCATCGGCCGCGACCTGCCAGCCCGAGAGATAAACGGCTTCGATACCCGCTTTCGCCTGCTGTAACGCCTGACCGCCAGTTAACGCGCCGAGGCTGTTGACGTAGCCTTTTTTCGATTCGCCGTGCAGCAGACGCCACATTTTGGCCGCGCCCAGCTGCGCCAGCGTGCATTCCGGGTTAACCGAGCCGCGTAATTTCACCACGTCCTCCGCGCTGTACGGGCGACGGATGCCTTCCCAGCGCGGTTGTGTCCACTCTTTCTGTAATTCTTCGATTTGTTGGGTACGGGTTTTCATGTGCAGATGCTCCATATTATTCTCCTGGCTTCCCAGGCGTTATTGGTGAAGGCAGTTTGGTCACGGGAAGCCGCGCAAAATCCGGAGCGTACTTATAGTACGTGAGGATTTTGAGCCCTGCCCGGGGCCAAAATGGCGAACAAAATAGCCTGGGCATTTACGCCAGCAGGCGGTAGCCTGGCAATGTCAGGAAATCGATTAAGTCGTCAGAGGTGGTGATTTGTTCCATCAGGCGCGCGGCATCGTCAAAACGGCCGCTGCTGTAGCGGTGTTCACCCAGTTCGTCCTGGATGACGCGCATCTCTTCAGCCAACATCTGGCGGAACAGCGCCTTAGTGACCGGTTTACCGTTGCTCAGGGTTTTCTCATGATGGATCCACTGCCAGATTGACGTACGGGAAATTTCCGCCGTCGCCGCATCTTCCATCAGACCGTAAATTGGCACACAGCCGTTACCGGAGATCCACGCCTCGATGTACTGCACCGCAACGCGAATATTGGCGCGCATCCCCTCTTCCGTACGCTCGCCTTCACACGGTGCCAGTAGTTGTTCCGCTGTAATCGGCGCATCGTCATCACGGGTCACAAACAGCTGGTTTTTGTTCTCGCCGAGTACCTCGTTGAAGACTGCCATCGCGGTATCCGCCAGCCCCGGATGCGCAATCCACGTGCCGTCGTGGCCGTTATTGGCTTCCAGCGCTTTATCCGCTTTCACCTTGCTGAGTACCTGATTATTGCGTTCAGCGTCTTTGCTCGGGATGAATGCCGCCATCCCCCCCATCGCGAAGGCGCCGCGTTTGTGACAGGTTTTAATCAGCAGACGCGAATAGGCGCTAAGGAAGGGCTTATCCATCGTCACCACCTGGCGGTCCGGCAGAACGCGATCCGGATGATTCTTCAGCGTTTTGATATAGCTGAAAATGTAATCCCAGCGGCCGCAGTTCAGACCGACAATATGGTCACGCAGCGCGTGCAGGATTTCGTCCATCTGGAATACGGCCGGCAGGGTTTCAATCAGCAGCGTGGCTTTAATCGTGCCGCGCGACAGATTGAAACGATCTTCGGTATAGCTGAAGACTTCACTCCACCAGGCCGCTTCCTGCCACGCCTGCGTTTTTGGCAGGTAGAAATAGGGACCACTGCCTTTGGCAAGCAACGCTTTGTAGTTATGGAAAAAATAGAGGGCAAAGTCGAACAGGCTGCCGGGGATCGCTTCACCGCACCAGGTGACATGTTTTTCCGGCAAATGCAGACCACGCACACGGCAAATCAGTAATGCCGGATCGGGCTTCAGCTGATAAATTTTTCCAGCTTCATTGGTGTAGCTGATGGTACCGTTAACCGCGTCACGCAGGTTGATATGCCCGTCGATCACTTTGCTCCATTCCGGTGCCAGCGAATCTTCGAAATCGGCCATAAAAACCTTCACATTTGCGTTCAACGCATTGATGACCATCTTGCGCTCAACCGGCCCGGTGATTTCGACCCGACGATCCTGTAAATCCTCCGGGATACCGCGAATCTTCCACTCACCATTTCGAATGGAAGCTGTTTCCGAAATAAAATCAGGCAATATACCGTTGTCGATATCCTGCTGCTGCTGAATACGAGCCGCGAGCAGCTTATTACGCTTCGCCGTAAAGCGCGCCACCAGTTCAGTGAGAAATTCAACCGCCTCATCGGTCAGAATCTGCTCTTCCGGCTCACCATAGGGCCTGGTAAAGATCAATTCATCGGTAGTCGTTGCCTGTTGATTCATTCTGTAACTCCTCGTCATTGATAACAAAGCCTTCCCAATGCGAACGAAGGATCGTTGTGCGCTTTTCGTTCAGCACAACTAAGACTACTCATTTAAAAACCAAAATCAAAAACAATTTCCATTTTTAATTTAATTATCAATTAACTTATTGATAACAATAAAAATAAAGTTTAATCACAAGTTGAAGTGTATTTCGGAAATAAAAAAGGCACCCGAAGGTGCCTGATTCACTATGCTGAAACGCTTTAGGATCGTCAGCGATAGACGATTAATCCAGCGTAGGATTCATGTGACGCAGATCATATGGCGTGATCTGGTAAACGTAATAGTTGAGCCAGTTGGTGAATAGCAAATTGCCGTGACTTCGCCAGGTGGCACGAGGTTTGTTTTGAGGATCGTTTTTCGGGAAATAATTGTACGGGACGTCGGGGTTTAATCCCGCTTCCACATCGCGGAAATATTCGCTGCCTAACGTGTTAGCGTCATATTCCGGATGGCCCGTAACAAACGCAATGCGTTTATCTTTACTGGCAAACAGATAGGCATCACCATTCTCAGTCTCTGCGAGGATCTCAAGATCGGTGTAATCACGAATCAGCGCAGCCGGAAAGTCAGCATAGCGTGAATGCGGGGCCAGGAACGAATCATCAAAACCCCGCGTCAACAGCGCATGAGGGTGAAGAATATGATGCTCATAAACGCCAGAGAGTTTATCAGTGCGGGTCTGCTTCGGAATACCGTAAAGAATATTGAGTGCGGCCTGAACCGCCCAACAGACAAACAGCGTTGAGGTGACATGATCTTTCGCCCATTCCAGCACCTGTTTGATCTGTGGCCAATAGGCAACGTCATTAAACTCTACCAGACCCAACGGCGCACCGGTGACGATCAGGCCATCGAAGTTCTGATCGCAGATATCCTCAAAGTTACAGTAAAAGTTGTTCAGATGCTCGGCTGGTGTATTACGCGATTCACGAGCATCAATGCGCAGAAGTTGAATATCCACCTGTAGTGGAGAGTTCGACAGCAGGCGTAGAAACTGATTTTCCGTTTCGATTTTCTTCGGCATCAGATTGAGGATAAGTACCTTTAGCGGACGAATTTCCTGACCTGAAGCGCGGGAAGTCGTCATGACAAAGACGTTTTCCTCACGTAAGAAATTGACGGCGGGCAGCTCGTCCAGCACGCGAATCGGCATAACCTGATAACCTCACTACATACGTTTAAACGTTTAGACATCCAGATAGCTGAAGATACCCAGAAATCACGGCAATGTCGAGCCTGCATGTTAAAGGTGAGAAAGTTTCACGACGACGGATACGTTAGAATATAAGCATAACGAAAAGGAGAGAATATGGTTATTAACATACGCCGATCCCGGCATGATGAAGGAGAAAAACTGATTGCGATCTGGTGTCGTTCGGTCGACGCTACGCATGATTTTCTGTCTAAAGAGTACCGCATCAAGCTGGAGGAACTGGTCCGCTCATTTTTACCCGAAGCCCCTTTATGGGTTGCAGCTAATGAGCAGGATGAGCCCGTCGCGTTTATGTTGCTCACTGGAGATCATATGGATGCGCTGTTTGTTGATCCCTATATTCGGGGCTGTGGCGTGGGTAAGTTATTGATTGAGCATGCGCTTTCGCTAGCGCCCGCGTTGACGACTAACGTGAACGAGCAGAATGAACAAGCCGTTGGTTTCTATAAGAAGATGGGATTCAGGGTGACGGGGCGCGCAGAGGTCGACGATCCTGGGCAGCCGTATCCGTTATTGCATTTACGTTATCAGGGTGCCTCGTTCTGACTGTAGGCCGGATAAGGCGAAGCCGCCATCCGGCGTTCTGCATGATGGCGCTGCGCTTATCCGCACCTGTCACAGGCTTACTACAGACGCAAAAAAGCCCATCCGTCAGGATGGGCTTTTTCACTGTTTGATGCCTGGCAGTTCCCTACTCTCRCATGGGGAGACCCCACACTACCATCGGCGCTACGGCGTTTCACTTCTGAGTTCGGCATGGGGTCAGGTGGGACCACCGCGCTACGGCCGCCAGGCAAATTCTGTTATCAGACCGCACTCG